>OY969556.1:0-4466598 GCA_963701015.1 uncultured Bacteroidota bacterium
GCCCTGGGAATTACCTGTTTTACTGTAAATTCGTTGCCAATTCCCCTGTTTAATTTTTCACCTTCTATTGTATTTATGTTTTTTACTACTAGTTCTTTCATAGTTTTTCCTCCTTTATATATTTAACTTATTGTAAAGTTAATTTACATTGCTATTATAGACAAGCAATATATACTTTTAAATTGTGTATAAAACTTAATCTTTCCTAAATAGTATAAACTTATATGTAAGTTAACATGGTTAACAATAGAATTTAACTAGTTGTATTAAAATTAATAAATAATTATCGAACTTTGTGAAAAATGAATTAACGCATCAAAACCAATAATTATGGATGAATTAGCAAAAAGTAATATGTCGGATCAGGAACGATATAAGTATTTAGTCGATAGTATTTTGCTTAACAAACAAGTATGGATGTTGCAGGCAATTGACGGTTCTTATGCTATGTTTGAGGATCCAAAAGAACAAAGTTATGTTGCAGTTTGGCCTGATAAAGAATCAACAATGCCTTTTGCAATTGATGATTGGGAAGGTTATGAACCTAATCGTATGGGAATTGGTGAGTTTTTAGACTGGATGCACGAACTTAAAAATGATAACATTATGATTGGAGCTTTTCCCAATTCGGCAATGCAGTCATTAGCTGTAGATCCATTGGAGTTTAAAAAGCAATTAAGCTGATTTTTTTATATTTTTTGTAAATTATAGCAATTTTAAGGTCAAAATTAAATATACGCAAACACCAAATATTTATTGGAACTATCGAATGAAGGCTGAATATTTTGTTTATAGTATAGAATAAATTTTATACCGTGTTATAGATGTTCTTGTATAAATTAAGTGAAGAAAAATTTAGTATAATAATAAATATGAAAATTAATTGCTAAACTTCTTAAATAAATATTTGCTTCTCTTTGTTTTATAATTTTAATTTTCTTTCAGAGAATTTAATGCAACATTCACATCTTCAACAGGTAATATACATGTTTTATTTTTGCAAACATATATTCTTGTTATACCACTGATTTTTTTATTTTCAAGTAAGGGAAGGTTTTCATCATTGCCACCCATAAATATAGCAGTTGGTAAATAATGTTGCTGCATTTGTAAATTCTTCTGTAATGCATCTTTTCCCATAATGGCAATTTCATAGGGTTGAACTGTAAATGTTCCTAAAAGTGATGCCCAATTTGCATAATATGCACCACCTGTATATACTTCATTTAATACGCATTTCAACATTGTTTCGGATAGGGTAGTATATTTAATATCATCGAAATATTCGCCAAGCAAAAATAAGTTCATTGCCATAACCGAATTTGATGAAGGTATTACATTATCAGGTATTTCAAACTTTCTTGCAATTAAGCTTTCAGTTTGGTTTGAAGTGTAAAAAAACATTCCGCTGTTTTGATCATAGAAATGGTTAATTGAATAATCTGTTAATTTTTTTGCAAGGCTTAGCCAGTGAATATTAAAGGTAACCTGGTATAGTTCAATATACGATTGGGCAAGTAATGCATAATCGTCTAAAAATCCTACAATATTGGCTTTGCCATCTTTATAATTTCTTAAAAGCACACTATCTTTAATCATATTAATTTCAAGAAATGTTGCATTTTTTATGGCAATATTTATATAATTTTCGTCTCCCAATGCATTATAAGCATCTATATAACCTTTCAACATTAAGGCATTCCACGAAGTTAAAATTTTATCATCTGTTGATGGCCTTATTCTCTTGTTTCTTGCTTTTAATAACTTTTCTTTTGAATCAATAAGAATTTTGTCGAAATCATTTTCGGAAATTCCATACTTATGTGCAAAAGAATCTTTTGTTTCCTTAACGTATAAAATATTTTGTCCATTTTCCCAATTCCCGGAAGTAGTAACCTGATAAAAGGCTGATATAATTTTAGCATTTTCAATGCCTAAAACTTCGGTAATCTCTTTATATGTCCAAACATAAAATTTACCTTCTTCTCCTTCGCTATCGGCATTCAGCGAGGAGTAAAACCCGCCATTTGAATTTGTCAATTCCCTATTAATAAAATTAAGTGTTTCAACTATAATTGCTTTATACAATGAATTTTTTGTAATTTGAAAGGCATGTGAATAAAGGCTTATAAGTTGTCCATTATCATATAACATTTTTTCGAAATGTGGAACTTTCCAAAATTTGTCAGTTGAATATCGTGCAAAACCACCGCCAATTTGGTCATATATACCGCCCATTGCAATATTGTTTAGCGTTGAAGTTACAGCTTCTAACGCTTTTTCATTTTTTGTTATGTAATTATATTGAAGCAAAAATTCCCATCCAACAGGTAATGGAAATTTAGGAGATCCATTAAATCCACCGTTCTGATAATCAATTACAGGTTGCCATTTGTCAAATATATTTATGAAATTTTTTATTTCGAAATTATGAATTTTATCTACGGACTTAAATTCAGCTTCTGTTTGGTTTATACCATCTGTTATATTTTTGGCTTGTACCGCCAACTTTTCATTTTGTGTTTGATATAAATTTTCTACTTGTTTTAGTAAATCAAGCCAATTGTTCTTGGGCAAATAAGTAGTAGCATAAAATGGTTTCCCATCGGGTAATGCGAATGCATTTAATGGCCAACCCCCACTTCCAGAAATCAGCATAACAGCACTCATATATATTTGATCTATATCAGGTCTTTCTTCACGATCAACTTTTATAGCAACAAAATATTTATTCATATAATTAGCAACTGCCGTATCTGAATACGATTCGCGTTCCATTACATGGCACCAGTGACATGATGAATAACCAATGCTTATAATGAGTGGTTTGTTTTCTTTTTTAGCTTTTTCTAAAGCATTATTGCCCCATGGATACCAATTAACAGGATTATGGGCATGCTCAAGCAGGTAAGGACTGCTCTCATTTATAAGTTCATTTGTAAATTGATATTCATTCATTTTACTATTGGTATGTTTCTTCTTACTTTGTCAACACGATGAATTTGTTACAAAAAAAAATGCAAATGTTGCTACAATTATTATTATATTAAAAAAATAAATTCCTCTTATTTTTTTCAAAGTATTATATTGCCTAATAGTTTATAATTTTTAAAATTGCACTTTTTTAATTTAAATATAATTTATTTACAATTATTTTCATCAGGTTTTATATATATAATTTTAGGTATTTTGATATTTAAAAGTCAAAATCGATATTTAATCTTATTCCGTTTCGAGAAATTCCGGGATGGTTAAGATAGGTTAACCTACGTACAAATTCAATTCTGAAAACATTAAATATATTTGAAATTCCTACACTTGCTTCGGTATAAGGAACACTCCCAAATGTATAAGTAATTGGTATGCCTGCATCATCAATGGGGAATTTTAATAAATTGCTGTTTTTATTTGGGTCATTAATACTACTTAGCCCTCCATATAACATCTTTAATGTAACTATTTCCCTCCATTTCAACTTTTTAATAATTGGAATTTTATTCAGGAAAAAACCGTTAAAACTATGTTGTGCATTTATTGAAACATATTTGTCACTTACAAATTCTAGAAAATTCATAAGATTATATGAGTTCGCCTGATATGCATATGTTTGATTTGCCCTGTGAACATCTAATAACGGAAATGGAACCTGACCGAATATTTTACCACCTTCAATCATTACATCGGTAAATCCTAAAAAAGATAGATAAAAACGTTCGCTTATATTTAAACTTATTTTTTGATAATCAAAATCATTCCCAGTAATTGTAGTTCCTCCGGAATATTGCAATTGAAATACAGGATATTTATTTACAATAGGATGCCGGTATAATATAGCCTGAAGGAATTCTTCGTGCGGCGCATAACGCAAATTTATATTAATTTGGGAAAGATTTATAAACTGCAATTTATTGATGCTGCCTGTAGAATTTTGTGTATTAAAAAAAAGATTCCCGGTAGGTATTTCATCCGTATATTCATAACCAACCATATATGAAAAATGATTAGCAAACTCATTGTTATGTTCAAGTTTGAATGTATGGTTGTAATACATTTTATCGTTCGCTCCACGTTTAAGCGACAAAAGGATGTTGTTTTCCTGGGCAAATTGAAATTCCTGACCGGGAATTTTAATATCATTCTGATAACTTATTTTTAAATCCTTAACGGGAAAATCAAAAACAGAATTTGGCGTTAAAGAGTAGGAGAGTGATCCATAATATTTAAATTTTTTATCTAATGTGCCATAAGCTCCATATGTCTCGATATTTATTTTTTTGCTAAACAGGTCGGTAGTGCGGCCACCCAATTTTATACGTGAACCTTCAATTGGATTATAGCTATAAAAAGTATTTATAGGACCAATTTCAAAAAGATTTCTTGTTCCGTAAAAGCCTGATACCAGAAGGACTGCCCCATTCATTTCGTTTTTAAATGCAGGCACTTTTTTCAGACTGTCGATAATTCCATAAACCTTTTGTTCATGTATATTCAGCGATTTAAACCTGTTTTTTTCCCAATAGGTATCATCAAATTTTCCGGGATTTTTTTCAGCAATTTTGTTCAATGAATTAATAATACTATCAGATTTAGCCATATCAAAATTATAGTGTCTGAACAATACGCTCCTTTGTCCAAATACTCCTGTTTTCTTAGCCGACAAGCCAAAATCGATAAATATATTGTCTTTTGTTATTACCCAACCTTTTGATTCGCTATTTTCAAATTCCTGATCCACGAGTAATTCTTTTACCCAATTCAGGTTAATTGCTTTATTCACCGTCATTTCTATTTTGCGAATTGCGTAAGTGCTATCGAGCATAACATACATTTGGCCCTGGAAAAGAAAATCAGCCTTGTTTCTGGGAAAAAATGCCATTCTTACACACTTACTTTTCCCAACCATGGCAGTATCTAAAATGAAATATTTATAAAAAGTAGGTGCTATATTTGAAATTGGGCTTAAAAACTGATTGCTTAAGAGCATAATATTATTGTCGTATATATTGATGTCCTGGTAAAGGAACTGTATAGCATAGTTAAGTGTCCTTTCATGTATATATTCATCTAAATGGACTGATTTCTCGGCAAAAACAACTTCATTAACTTTTCCAATTGATTTCAAATAATAATCATTGGCTAAAGTCTCCCTTAAATATAAGGGAAGAATTTTTTTACCCGGAATTGAAGTAGTATCAAAATTATCAAATACAAATTGAAAATTTTTCAACAATCTGTTTTTCCTGAGATTCTCGCTATAATCACTTAAAGATAATTGCGTTTTTTCGTATTTATCATAAGAATAAAAATCCATATCTTCCATTCGGTTCAAAGGCCTATTCTTAATGACTTTTTCAATAATTTCAACTGCGGGATTATTTTTATTTCTATACCTTTCTTTTTTAGGCTTAACAACCACTTCATTTATTGATTGAACAGTTGGTTGTAATTTTATAATATATTTGGGCATGCCTATATGTACTGGCAATTCCACAGGTTTATAACCTACGCAGGAAACAATTATTGTTGCAACAGAATCGCTTAATGTTAGGGTAAAATTCCCTGAAGCATCTGTTAATGTGAGGGAATTACTTTTATTTTTAATTTGAACAGGTGAAAATTCAACAGGTTCATTGGTTGCAGAATCTAAAACAACACCTTTTACTCTTGAAATTATAACTGAATATTGAGAATATGCTGAACTAAACGATATATATATAAATATAAAAATAATGCACTTTTTCATTCACTAAATTTATTGTATAACTAAAGTAATTTTAACCAATAATCCATTAAAATTTAAATGATGTTAAAGGAATTGTTTATGTTTTAAACATTATTTCATACAATTCTAAAAGTAAATTATTTTTCATTTTATTATATAACCTATTTGAAATTATTTTTGACTTTGAAATTTAAATCTTTAGTGAACCGCGAAAACCTCTGTTTGCATAATACGATTCGGCACCATTATGATATGTAAACACAGTTCCATAACGGCGATCGCAAAAGATGGCACCGCCAAGTTTTCTTATATTGACTGGTGTTTTTATCCAACTCTGGGTTTTCAGGTCGAAATTTCCAAGCTCCTGCAAAGCTCTATATTGGTTTTCTGTTAAAAGTTCAATACCCATTGTTGTAGCCATATCTATAACACTACTTTTAGGTTTGTTTTCCTTTCTTGATTCCAATGCTTCGTTGTCGTAACAAAGACTTCTACGGCCATTAGGACTTTCAGATGAACAATCATAAAAAAAGTATTCTCCATTATATATTATTACATCCGGTTCACCGCCAGTTCTTTCCATTTCATTCAACGACCATAATTTTGCAACATTGTCTTCAAGTATTGTCTGTATTTTTTCCCATTGAATATTGTTATGACGGTTCATGTTTTGTGCAAAACGGATTTTTAGTACTTTAAGTATTTCTTCGCATTGCATTCTTGTTAAATTTATATAATTTTTCATAGTAACTATCCAATTTTATATATCAAGTTGATGGTGCCAAAGGAGGTTAACTCAATTGGAAGTGCTAACTTATACAGAAATTATGCATTTGGAATCTCCGGTTCAACTAATTTTATTAATTTTTCTAACGATTCTTGCCAACCTAAATAACACATTTCTATTGGTATTATTGAAGGAATACCATCTTGAATAATTTTAAGTTCAGTGCCGCAGGAAACTTTCCTGAACCAAACTGATGTTGCCATTTCTCCTGACATATTTGGGCCGTCAAATATATCGGAATGCTTTAAGAATTCATTTTGTTTTATATCCAAAAATATTCCTCCAAAAGATTGTTCATTGCCTGTTGAAAAATTGATAAAGGACATTCTATAACTTCCGCCAATTTTAGGTTCCAAATGGTTAACAACGCATAAAAATCCGTATGGAGGCAACCAAAATGATAAAGCTACAGGTTCTGTAAAAGCACGAAATACTTTTTCAGGAGTTGTTTTAATTATCCTGTGCAATGTTACACTATTGTTTGTCATATTACTATTTTATTGAAAATCCTACTCATATGGCTTTTCGGTTTTGCCCGTTTTTGAAGTGGTTTCTGTTCCACATGTAATGTTATGGTGGTAAATATATATTTAATATCTTTTTTTTAAATTACAGATAAATTTGAATATATAGAGTATTTAATTTTGGTCAAATAATTGTGTGTATTTAAATTCATGACACTATTTTTTCGATTTATTCTCATTAAGTTTATATTCAACAATACGTCTTATTAAATCAAACGGAATAGGTTTATTGAGCGGAAACTGTATTGAGCCTTTTCCGTGTTTATAGTTAGCTAATTCAACAGAAAATTGGCTATTCCCGGTTGGAGTAGCATATAGCCCTATATGATTTCTAAAAGCTGCAAAATATACCAAAGGTTTTCCATTGATTTTGTATGTAGGCATTTTATAGGTAATTGACTCTACAGCTTTTGGAGCTGTTTCTCTAATCGTAGAGCGGACTTCATTTAAAATCAATTTTATATCCGACGGGAATGAATTTATATACTCATCTATCGACTTAAATTCATTGTCCATAATTAATTTATTTTTAAAATGTTTTTCAAAACTTAAAAATATGAAAGGTCACTAATTATTTTAACCGTTTAAAATACCGGACCAATAATATGGAGTTCAATATTAATAGCCCCGTTAAACCTATATATGAAAGTTTTTCATATATAGTACCCTGAAAATGTTCTTTAATACCATTTAAAGAAATCCATAAGAAAAACATTACATTGCCTATTATAGCAAGGGTAATAAATAGTTTCGAATAATTAAATTTATTATTTTCCATAAGTTCATTTTTTTTAAAGAATTAATTTTAATGCTATTAAAACAAACTATATTCTAAAAAGATAAATTCATGTCGTATAAATTTAAGTTTCAACAAAATTATTAAATATGTTGGCTTTTATAAATAATTAATTATGGGTAATTTGTCAAAATAAAACCCAAGTGGATGTTGGTTTAGTGCCATAAACTTTATAAATGTGGGCATAGCTAAGTTGTTTTGTGTAACCAAAGTTCATAATTACTTACTTTCTGAATTGTTTGATTTTGCATTGCCTGACATATCCATTTCGGGCATTGTGTTTGTTTTTCCTCCTTCAGGGTTCATCATGCTAGGTTTATCTTCGAGCTGGGCTTCGGCATCTACGCTAAATGTGCCTTGGGTAACAATTTCTTCGCCTTCTTTAAGTCCATCTGTTATAACATAACTATTTCCAAGCATGGGACCGAGTTCTACTTCACGGATTTTGAATATAGGTTCATCAGTTCCAGCCTGTTTTACATAAACAACAGAGCGTTTACCTGTCCATAACACAGCAGAACGTGGTATTATCAGGTTATTTCGATATTGTTCGAGATTGGCTTTTACAATACCGTTAACAAACATTTCGGATTTGAGGAATCCTAACTGGTTATTAATTTCAACCCTTACTTTAGCCACACGGGTTACAGGGTCAATTACAGGATCTATGAAAATAATATTTCCGGTAAATTTGCTGCCGGGTAACGCCTCAACTGTAAAATTTACTTTATTTCCAACAGAAATAAAAGGGAGGTCGTTCTCATAAGCATCAAACATTACCCAAACATGCGAAAGATCAGCTATATCATACAAAACTGTTCCACGGGCAATATAGTCGCCATAATTAATCCGCCTTGCAGTAACAACCCCTGAGGTATTAGAAATAACATTGAAATTGTTTTTCACAGTGCCTGAATTTTCAATGGCTGCAATCTGATTATCTGTAAGTTTCCACTGACGAAGTTTTTCTTTTGCAGCTTCATATATTTCAGGCTGTGATTGCTTCGTTTTGGCAGCTTCGAGTAATTCCTGCTGCGCTGTAACTAGTTCAGGCGAATAAATAAGCGCAAGAGTTTGGCCTTTCCGCACAGCTTCACCTGTAAAGTTTACAAGAAGTTTCTCAATACGGCCGGGTATCTGTGCAACCTGGTTTTGTAATGATCGTTCATCGGCCTGAACTTTCCCATAAAGTTGAACTTCTTTAATAGGTTTTTGATAAGAGACTATTGATGTTTCTACATTGGCAAGTTGTGCAGCCTCTTTGGTAAAGTGAATGGCATCAGGGTCAATAGAAGAAGATTCATATTGACTTAATGGGATTAATTCCATTCCGCAAATAGGACATTTCCCGGGTTTGTCCATACGTATTTGTGGGTGCATGGCGCAAGTCCAAATAGTTGATTTGCCATCTTGTTCCGTAGATTGTTGTTTTTCTTCACCTTTACGTGGTGAATGAAAAAATAACCAACCCAGTAACATACCTATTATCAAGGTTCCTGAATATAATATAATTTTCTTTTTCATAATTTTATTATTTAACCATTGAAATACAATAGAAAAAAAGGAATAATAAGCTATATCTATATTTATCTACTTCAACTGTATTTCTATTTATTTTCAAATATGTCTATTGTACCTCCAAATTTCCCAACCGTTTTAACCATGCAATTGCAGTATTTAAGTCGACCACGGCTTCTATCTGTTTAAATTCATAATCGAGCGTTTGCTGCCTGATACGCAAAATGTCTGTTAAATCACTGCCCGATGTTGCAAAGCTTTTCAGCATAATAGCAAGTGTTTTGTTTGCCAGGTTATATTGGATTGAAAAAAGCTTCATTCTTCGTTGTGCATCCTGATATAATTGAACAGCCTCATAATATTCTGTTTGCAAATTATTTGCAGTTGCATTATAATTTTGTGCTGTGGCAGATTTCATAAGGTTTGCCTCTGTTTGCATAGCTTTGTACTTTTTCCTGTAAATAGGTAAGGTAACCGTTACCATTGGCATAATCATATCCTTACCGTTCATGGGCGATGTGGACATATCACTTTTGTTGATTAAAGAATAATTGACACCTAATCCTACCATTGGGTAGCCCATGCGTGTAACCATTTTCTTCCGGGCATCAAACGATTGTTGTTCAAATTGAAGCATTCCAAGCATAGGGTTATTCTTTAGCATACTATCAGAAACTGCATTTAATGTAGTGCTCAAGGTGTCTGGCTTCAAGGTATCCAGAATTGCAACGGCAGATTGCGGCGGCCTGTTCAGGAAACTGTTAAACCTAGCGGTAATTGTATTTTGCTGGTTTTTGAGTAAAGCGATATTATTTTCTAAATCGCCGATTTCTATTTGAATACGGTATATATCGGCCAAACCAGAACCACCGGAAGATGAACCCATATTAGAACTACTTTGCATGGAAGCTGAGGGCTGAGATGATGCTGTGCCAGAGTTTCCTCCCATATTATTCATACCCGAAGATACACCAGATAAGCCTTGAAGTTGAGTTGATGTTCCTGAACTTATTGACGATGAAGATGCTCCACCTCCTATATCTGAAGCTGTCCTGAATTTTACCAATGCCAATCGTTCAATCGTTCGGAGTATGCTGATGTTCTTTTCTGAAATACGAATATCCTGTCCGGTTTTATATAATTCGTACCAGTTCCGTTGCACATCATAAAAAACCTGCAGTTTTGCATCCCTTAAAGATTCAAATTTAGCATTTGCCATTAAACTCATCTCGTCTTTGGCATTTTTAATGACGCCAAACCATGGGAACATTTGCATCAACCTAAAGTCGGCTACTTGTTTTCCACTAATTATTTCCATTGGACTAAGAAAAACACCAGCACTTAACTCAGGGTCTGGCAAACTACCAACCTGTGGAATTTTTTGTAAAGCAGCCTGATATTCGTTAAACTTTTGCAAAACAACCGGATTGTTTTTAGCTGCAATTTCAAGATATTGCATAAGCGAATCAGTTGGTTGCTGGCATTTAACAATAACATTACTGCAAAGCACTAAGAGTAAAAGGAGTATTTTTTTTAATTGTTTAATTTTCATTGTCTTCCTCCTTGTTAATTATTTGAACTGATATATTATTAATCCGTCTGACAGTCCTTTCCCTCCACATAGATTGAAATAGTGGTACCACAAAAATGGTCATTGCCTGAATAACCATACCTCCAAACATTGGAATTGCCATAGGTATCATAATATCAGAACCTTTACCTGTAGATGATAACACAGGCAACAAAGCAATTACCGCAACTGCAGTTGTCATTATTGCCGGGCGGACTCGTTTTAGGCCAGCAGAAACAATTGCTTCACGAACATCATACAAGGTAGTTGGTTTACGCTGTTCGAATACCTGGTGAATGTATGTTCCCATAATTACTCCATCGTTTGTGGCAATACCAAAGAGAGCTATAAACCCAACCCATACCGCCACACTAAGGTTTATGGTGTGCATTTGGAATAAATCGCGCAAATTTATTCCCGCTACCGGAAAATTCATAAACCAACCTTGTCCGTATAACCATAACATAATGAAGCCGCCTGCAAATGCAACAAATATTCCTGAGAACTGGATAAATGAAGCGGTGACCGACTTAAACTGAAAATAAATCAACAGGAAAATCAGGATTAAGCTAATAGGTACTACAATTGCCAGTCGTTTGGTAGCACGAATCTCCTGTTCATAATTACCAGCAAATTTATAAGAAACCCCTGCAGGCAATTTCAATTCGCCCGATACAATTTTACGCTTCAATACTTTTGCCGCATCATTGACTACATTCACTTCGGCTTTACCTTCCAATTTATCAAAAATGACATAGCCAACCAAAAATGTGTTTTCGCTTCGAATCATCTGTGCGCCACGCGTGTAATTGATGTCGGCGATTTCACCCAGAGGAATTTGTGTACCGTTCATTGATGGGATAAGGATTCTTTTTATATCTTCCGGATTATCCCGTAATTCACGAGGATATCGAACCCTAATGGGGAAGCGTTCACGACCTTCAACCGAGGTGCTTAACGTCATGCCTCCTACTGCAACTTGCAGAACTTCCTGAACATTACTGATAGACATACCGTACCTTGCCATAGCTTCACGGTTAAGCTTTATTTCGATATAAGGCGCACCCACGGCACGGTCGTAAAATACCGAAGAAGCTTTAATCGAAGGAACATCCTTCAAGGCATGTTCAAATTGCATACCTGCCTTTTCAATCGTTTCTAAATCGGGGCCATAAACTTTTAAGCCCATCGGTGCACGCATACCTGTTGAAAGCATTACCAACCTTGTTTCAATTGGCTGTAATTTAGGTGCAGAAGTTAAACCCGGTATATTGGTTACTTTTACAATTTCTTTCCATATATCATCAGGGTTTTTAATTTGTGGTCGCCATTGCCTGAAATATTCGCCATTGTCATCGGGTACTAAGCTATCGGCTGGTATTATCCTGAACCCTTCTTTTTCAGGGTTATAAGTTTTGCCATTTCGTAAAACAAAGCTTTCTTGCCTGTCAACTTTAAACCGGATGCGATGTCCGTCTCCATCCAAAATATATTCGGGACGGTAGTTTATTGTATTTTCGAACATTTGCACCGGTGCAGGGTCGAGCGCTGAATTTACGCGACCCCATTTGCCAACAGCTACTTCAACTTCAGGAATAGTTGATAGCCTCTTGTCGAGTGTTTCGATATAGTGTAAATTCATTTCAATGCTTGAATGGGGCATACTGGTTGGCATTAGGAGAAAAGAACCTTCGTTGAGCGAGGGCATAAATTCTTTTCCAATACCTGGTAATGTTTTATCAACGCCTTGCCAGAAAGATGTTTGCCTAAAACTTTTCCATCCTATTGTTTCCATTGTCTTTGGAACAAACCCGAAAACCTTTTCAGCCCCCTGCCATGTTAACAAACCAAAGAACAGTGTGAATATAGGAATTGAAAGAAATTTCCATTTGTTTGCCAGGCTCCATCGAATAATTTGTTCGTAAAAATGAACCATTAACATAAGCGCTGATAGAATTACAGTAACAATGCCAGACACAAATAGAAAGTTTACAAACGTGCTATTATGTGCACCCAGCGGCAACCATTCGATAGACAGGTAATATAAAGCAACCAACAAGGTAATTCCAATGTTGATATAATTGGGAAATGCCTTGCGTTTCTCCGGCCATCGATAATTCATCAAATTGTTTATACCGAAGGCTACAAGGGCAAGTGCAGTCCATGTTCCCCAAAATATTGTAAAAAACAAACCTGTCGCAATCAGGCTGCCGTTCCAAATTCTTTTAATCCTTTTGGTATCGAAACGAATGGCAAAAATTATATGTGCCAGTGTTGGTAAAACAATGATTCCTAAAAGGAATGACGACATTAGCGCAAACGTTTTGGTGAATGCCAGGGGGCGGAATAGTTTGCCTTCGGCGGCTTGCATTGCAAAAACCGGAAGAAAACTTACAATTGTTGTTGCCAGGGCAGTCATCACAGCAGGCGACACTTCATTTGTAGCAGTAAGGATTAACTGTTGCAATTGTTTACCATGCAAATCATGGTTTCCAGGCTTCCCGCTTCGCTCATTCTCTCGAGCCAAGTTTTCCATATGCCGCACAATGTTCTCGACATAAATTATCCCAATGTCCACCATAACCCCTATAGCAATAGCAATACCAGACAAAGCAACAATATTGGCTTCAACACCGAAAAATTTCATCAATATAAATGTCATCAAAACACCTATAGGCAATAAGCCAGAGATAATTATAAATGCCCTAAGGTTTATTACCAGTACGATGATAACGATAATACTGATTAGTATTTCGTGTGAAAGTGCCGATTCAAGCGTTCCTATGGTTTCCTTTATAAGGCCTGTTCTATCATAGAATGGAACAACCGTTACTTTTGAAACGCTACCATTAGGCAGTGTTTTTTGTGGCAAACCTGCATCAATCTCCTTTATTTTATCTTTTACATTATTTATAACCTCCATTGGGTTTGAACCATACCGGGCAACCACTACACCGCCAACAGCCTCCGAGCCACCTTTGTCGAGTCCGCCACGCCGAGGTGCCGGGCCATATTCAACATGGGCTACATCTTTTATTCGTACCGGTACATTGTTTCGAACCGCTATCACAGAATTTTCGAGGTCTCCCAGATTTTTCACATATCCCAAACCACGGATAATGTATTCAACATTATTTAATTCAACGGTTTCAGCACCAATATCGAGGTTGCTATTTTTAACAGCATTCATCACATCCATTACCGATACTCCATATGCTTTTAAAGCATCTGGATTAAGGTCAACCTGATACTCTTTTACAAAGCCACCTACCGAAGCAACTTCCGAAACCCCTTCGGCAGTTGATAAGCCATACTTCACATAAAAATCCTGAATGGTTCGCAATTCCTGAGGACTCCAACCTCCATTTGGTTTGCCAGTTTTTGGATCACGACCTTCGAGGGTGTACCAATATATTTGTCCTAAAGCAGTGGCATCTGGCCCAAGGGTTGGGGTTACCCCTGATGGTAATGTGCCGGCAGGGAGAGAATTTAGCTTTTCAAGAATACGTGAACGGCTCCAGTAAAAATCAACTCCGTCCTTAAAAATTATATATACAAATGACATTCCGAACATTGAGGTGCTGCGAATGGTTTTTACACCCGGTATTCCCAAAAGGGAAGTTGTTAACGGATAGGTAACCTGGTCCTCAATGTCTTTTGGAGAACATCCCATCCATTCGGTAGAAACTATTTGCTGGTTATCACCAATATCAGGGATTGCATCCACCGGTACAGGGTTTCGTGGTAATATGCCTGTATTCCAGCTAAACGGCGTGGTAACCAAACCTCCCACCACAAAAACAATAAGGAGGATGAAGGTTACCAACCGGTTTTCAAGAAAATATTTTAAAAGTTTATTAATCATAGATTAATGTCCTAATTAAACAATGTGCTAATGTGCTAATTAAACGATGTGCTAATATGCCAATTAGATAAAGTACTAATGTGCTAATTAAACAATCTGCCAATGGCAAATTAATTCAGTGTAATAGTCTGACTTATAAACAATGAATAAATCTATTCATTATCACATAAGCATATCAGCACATTAGTAAATTGATTAATTGTTATTTCCTTTCATATTGGCAACAACCTGGAAGATTTGCATAAACTTTGTCGTCGGCCCTGAATTTTTCAGTATCGTGACCAACTGATGCAATCTTCTTTTGAACATCATCGCTTTTTACTTTAGATGGATCGTAAACAAGAGTCAGAAGTTTTGTGTCTTTGTTCCACGAAGCCTTAAAAACGCCTTCCATCTTTGCAGCTTTTTCGATACGTGCCTGGCATGATTCGCAGTTACCCCACACTTTAATTGTTTCGGTTTTTGTAGATGCCATTTTAGAATTATCCTTAGTTTGGGCAATTGAGAATATAGTTAATGATACCGCTATTATAGCAGTAACAATGAATTTTAATGTTTTCATTATAATAAATTTAATTGTGAAACTTGAGATTAGTATAATATATAAGGCTTTAACAAAATAGCTTAAATAGCTTTTTTGCAAAACAAAATAGGTAGTGTAAATCTCAAATTCGGAAAATACAAATTTTAGCCAGACTAACCGCTCTGGTCAAAGAAAAGCCGGGAGGGAATACGTTATTTTGATTAGAATTTGAAGTATCAAATGAATTAAAAGATAAGTTTACGGGTAAATTATATACCTGTTTAAGGCTTTTTATTAAGTCTTTAACTTTAAGTGACGAAGTAATGTAATTGTTGTCAACAGTTAAATAAGAAATTTCATTACGGCAACAGTTTGAAGAAATACCATTGTGAATTGGGCAATTTTGATTCGTATTCTCCATTTCACAAGTAGCTTTTACACCTGTGAATGACAAATTCATAGCTTCAACTTTACCTCCGCAAAAATGAGTTGCAATAGAGAGATGCATCCCGGAAAGCAGGATAAGTAAAGCAAATGATATGGAGATAAGTTTTTTCATTTATGTTTTAAACGAATTTCATATAAAAAGGTTCTGCAAATATAAGATAAAAAGCTCTTGTATTATATAAAGGATTGTTAAATTAAAATAACCTGAGCATGAATTAATGTATTTGATATATTCTAGTTCGAAGGAATTTAATAAAACCTTTGTATCCTAAATTAAAGTATGGCATAATTCGGGAAATTTGGACATTGAAATTATCACCATTATTAATATATAAGAATATACTGAATTTGAAAAGCAGTTAAATTTGTTTTTGAATATAACTGGTGTTGAAAACAGGGTTTATATAATTCCTAAACCCAATAAAATTGCAAACAATATTATCATATTTGCAACAATAATTTGTAATGATTTTATTGTTATTTTCTTTATAAATTTATTGCCATAATAAACACCAATAAATGCTGAAAATACAGCAACTATTAATAGCATTAATTTTGCTTTATCAATATGTTTAAGTATACTTTGTGAATAAATTGAAAGCCTGGCCATATCAACCATACAAGCAATAATAACGCCAGTACCTATAAACATTTCTTTTGTTAAGCCTGCTTTAATTAAAAAAGTTGCACGTAAGGCTCCCTGGTGACCAGATAATCCTCCAAAAAAACCACTTAAAAGGCCACCCAATGGCAAATATTTTTTATCAAAATTCAAATTCGAAAGTCGGGGAATTAATTCAAATAATGAGAAAATTATTAAAACTATTGCTATTGTTAATTTAATTGGAGTAACCAGGAATAATTTATAATCAATAGTATAAATAATTATTGGTTTTAATGCAGATAAATTTGTAAGCAAATAAGCTCCAACCAGGGATGCAATTATTGAAGGTATCCCAAAACTTACAATAATTTTCCAGGAGATATGCTTGTAATAAAAACCCAATTTTATCAAATTGTTTGAAAAATGCACAATTGCAGTCAAAACAATCGCTAAATCTATTGGGAAAAATAAACCAAATACCGGCATTAGTATAGTTCCCAGACCAAATCCTGAAAATAGGGTTAATCCGGCTCCAACTAAGGTTACAATTCCAATTAATATATATTCCATATCATTTATTTTAATTAAAATTATTAACAAATAAATGAAACACTTAGACAAGAATATTTGAAATAATTTTATGTATAATAGAATATATATTTACACGAACCAAACTCAATAGTAGAATTTAAAAGGACTAAGTGTAATAAAAAGTAGATATTAATTATACAAGCAATTTACAACTTGATTTAAAATATAGTCATCCGCCAGCACATAGAAACCAATTAGAAAATCAGCAGTCTCAATTATTTTCGACTGTGTTTAATTCCCAATTCATTGGGTAAACAGTTTAGATTTGAGTGATTAATTTTAGATACACTGTAGCTTGCAAAAGTGCGGTTCATTCTATAATTAAGGTAAAATAAAGCTGATTATGAATAATTCATTAACTAAATTCAAGAATAAGTTTTTCAAAAATGATAGCCATTTTAGTATTATAATTCATTAACTTTAAATAAGGTTAATAAGTTAATAGAATCAAATGAAAGCAGGAATTAGTAATCGGTTTTATCCTAAATTACTTTTAATGCTAATATTTTTTTTGCTATATCAATTGTACTATGTCGATAGTATTAAAGCACAAGGAAGAAATGGCACCATAGGGCTTTCTATGGCAGAATTGAATGTTCCCCGCTGGGATATTGACAGTGATTATTTTGTTTGGTCGGCAAAAGCAATAGGATATAATGTAATAGTAAAAGATGCTGAAGATAATAGTGCTACACAAATTGAACAGGTAAATGAATTAATAAAATCGGGTATCAGGGCATTGGTAATTATACCGGTTGATGGAAATAAAGATTCAGTAATTGTTGAGAATGCTCATAAACACGGGGTAAAGGTAATTGCATACGATAGAATTATCAAAAATTGTGATTTAGATGGTTATATTTCATTTAATAACGAAATGATAGGTGAAATTATGGCCATTTACATTACAAACTATGTAAATAAAGGTAATTTCATGAACATTGGCGGTCCTAAAACTGATCCAAATTCATTTGATATTCATACAGGCTTATTGAAAATTATGAATTCATTTATAAAAAGCGGTAATGCAAGTTTTGTATGTGATACTTTTGTCAGCCAATGGAATAAGGCGGAGTCGTATAAAATTGTTAAGGAATACTTAAACTCAAACAGGCCAGTACCTGTGGCAATATTTAATGCGAATGATGAATTAGCCTTGGGGACAATTGAAGCTTTGGAAGAAAAGAATCTTGACGGGAAAGTATATATTACTGGACAAGATGCTGATTTAGTTGCCTGCAGAAATATAATTTCGGGAAAACAATCATTAACTATATTTAAACCAATTCGGGTTCTGGCTGAAAAAGCTGCACTAATGACGGCTATGATATTAGGAGATATTAATTATCAAACAATAACTACAGTTTATAATGGTAAAAAAAACGTACCCTCATTTATAATTAACCCAACACCAGTTGACAAAGCAAACATGGCCAATACAATTATAATTGATGGATTCCATACCGAAAGAGAATTATATAAATAATACAGATTAGTCCTACTTTAACACATTAATTGTCTTCTATGATTTTCAGCTTTATTAACCCCAAACCCTAAAGGGTGAAAGCTGAAAAATCAAACTGTTCCCTTTAGGGATTAAGGGTAAAAACAGTTTGGTTTTCGAATCTGTTAAAGTAGAATTAGCTAATTAAATTAATTCAGCTTCTTTAATGTAAAATAAAAAGTGCTGCCTTTTCCAACAATACTCTCAGCCCAAATTGTGCCACCCTGTTTTTTAACGAGTTCCTTACAAAGGAGTAATCCTAAGCCTGTACCTTTTTCATCTTTGGTACCGCGAGTTGAAATGTTTTTTTCGATACTGAACAAATAAGGAATATTTTCAGGAGGTATTCCAACCCCTTCGTCTTTTACCTGTATTTCGACAAATTGCCCGTTATGTTTAGCTGAAATTGTAACAACACCCTGTTCTGATGTAAATTTTATAGCATTTGAAACCAGGTTGCGTATAATTGTGTTTGTCATATTTAAATCGCAATGAACAAGAAAGTCAGAAGTAACATTATTTTGGAATAAAACCTTTTTGTTCTTTGCCATATCAGAAAACAATGAATTAGCCGAACTTAATATATCCTTTAAATTGAGTTCCATTAACTCAGGTTTTATTTTACCTCGTTGCACCTGCGACCATTCCAAAAGGTTTTGCAACAATTTGAAAGTATTATTTGCAGCGAGGTTTAAGCTTATAATTAAAGATTTTATTTTCTGTTTATCATAATATTCAATATTATCAATAATCAAATCACTTATGCCAATAAGAACTGAAAAGGGGCCTTTTAAATCATGCGCAATTATTGAAAAAAATTTGTCTTTGGTTTGATTTAACTCTTGTAATTCCTGGTTTTTTTGTAAAATAATTATTTCAGCCTGTTTGTGTTCAGTAATATCGGTTAAAATTCCAATTATACCCGAAATTTTACCGGTGTCGTCAACAAAGGGAATTTTACTTGTATTTACCCATTTTATACCATCAGGAGTTTCCAATTTTTCCTGAATATTAAGCCTGGCAATTCCACTATTTATTACTTCAATATCTTCTATAAAATATTTACCGGCAACTTCTTCATCAAAAAGTGCTGTTAAGTTTAAGCCTTCCAATTCACTTTTTGTTTTTTTAAAAGCATCGGCCATATATTTATTTACACGAATAAAATTGTTTTCTTTATCCTTATAAAAAACTAATGCCGGAAGATGGTCTAAAATTGCTTCGAATTGTTTTGAAAATTGCTTATATCGTTCTTTACTTTTCACTAAATTATCTTCAGCAATTTTTTGATTTGTTATATCAATTATCTGACTTATGAAAAAGGGCTCTTTATCATGAATTCTGATAATTGAAACTGATATGTAAACAAACAACACATTTCCATTTTTATGCATATATCGTTTATCGAAAGTAGCTGTATCAATTTCGTTATTTAATAAACTATTTAAAAATTTAGGTCCTATTGCACTATCATCAGGATGAGTTATATCATTAAAATTCATTGATATAATTTCGTCTTTATTATAGCCAAACAGCTTTTCAAATGCATTATTAACTTTAATAAACCTACCATCGATATTTACCAGGCACATAGAAATAGCAGAATATTCAAAAGCATGACGAAAATATTGTTCACTTTCAAATAAAGCCAAATCGATACGGTTAAGCCGGCTTAATAAAACACTATTTGATAATTTTAATGAATTATAATCGTTTTGCAATTTCTGCAATTCAAGTACTATATCTTCTTTAGCTATATTTTTATAATCCATTTTTGAATAATTTGAAGATAGATTAAAGTTACATCAAAATTTATTGTTTTGCTTTTTAATTATTGTTAAGTACATCTATTGAAATTAACATACAAAGCCGGGTAAAGTTATAGAATAGGGAAGAGCGAAAGGAGTTGTAAGCTTTTGTAATTTGAATTTTGATTAAAGCGCTTGCAAAACAGGCTTTAATTCCTCATTTATTGTATAACAATACCACAGAATGCCTTTCATTACCCGTTCGGAAGTATCTGACAAACGAGAAATTTAATAATATGGGTGAGAATTAATAATTGGCCAGCGGGAAATTGAATAGGATGAGCGAGAAATAGCAATTTACTACCGGGAAATTGAAACTGGCGAACAAGCAATAGAGATTGGCAGTTAAGGAGTTGAATCGGGCAAGCGGGAAATTGAATCTGTTGCGTGAGAAATTGAAGTTAATAACAGAGAAGCTGTGGCTGACAAGTGAGAAATTGAAATTGATAATTGAGAAGCTGTGCCTGATGCTTAAGCATTTGAATTTGCCTTACGAGAAACTGTAATTAAAATATTGTGGAATTTATTTGTTTTTAAATTTAACAATTTATAATTTGCCTCTTAAGAGTTATCTATTTAAGATATAAAGCTCTGAAATTAAAATCATTATTAACCCTATTAATTGAAAAATTATGAACAACAAACAAGAAAGCCATTTAAGTATGGCAATGGGAGAAAGTGTTTATTTAGCGGCAAATTCAACCATTACTACAACACTGCCGAATTTTGCAACCTACTTTACCCCAATACAAGCGGGGATTACTCAAATTCAAGCTATACGTGAATTGCAGGAGTTTGATAAAACAGGTATTACAGTAAACAAAAATCAACTAAGGGCAGCACTTATATCGGCTGCAATTGACGTTGACCGCAGGGTTGTAGCTTATGCTACCAATGTAAATAACCCGGTTTTGCTTGCTGAAGTAGGCTATACCGAAAGTGATTTGAAAAAAAGCCCTGATACGGTACTAAAGGATCGCGGCCAGGTTATTTATGACAGGGCTAACACGAATGTTTCCGCATTGGCAACTTAGGGTGTAACGGCTGCAATTTTAACTGCATTGCAAACAGCCATTACAAACTTTAATGCTGCCATTCCTAAACCCCGTATTGGTATTGCCGATAAGAAACAGGCCACTGACCAACTTGGTGTTTTATTTGATACCCTTGATGCCAACTTTGATAAGATTGATACCCTGGTTGAAATGGTGAAGGTTTCGCAACCTAATTTTTATAAAGAATACAGGAACCTGCGTAAAATAATTGATACAGGTGCGGGTTCATTGGTTGCACAGGTTAAAACTACCAATGCCCAAACAGGTGAAGCTTTGGCAAATGTTACCGTTACTTTAACACCCAGTAATGGATTTTTAAAAGCGGCTTCAAGCAATGGACAAAGTACCATTGTAAAGAAAACAGCAGCCGGAGGTGGTGCGAATATTAAAAGCGCACCCGATGGTACGTATAATTATACTGCAATAAAACCAGGTTTTAAAGTACAAACAGGAAGCATAACAATTGTTAATGGTGAATTAGCCTTCTTAGATATAAAACTTGAAAAAGAATAGTTTTAAGGCCCTGCGAAAGCGGGGCTTTTTATTATATATCTAGAAATAGATTATAAAAATCTTTTATTAACTTGCTTTTAGCCCTAAAAATCCTAATTGTTCTCTAGTTTTAGCTGTACCATATAAATTATTATCACCGTCCCAAACAAGATGAATATTCCTATCATTTTCCATATAATCAATCATCCAAGAATTATCACCTTCTAAAGGTCTTTCTACCACAAGAATCAAATTTGCATTAGGCTTATTTTGCAAATAGCGATATTCATACAATTGACTTATGCCTTTTCTTACTTGAGCCTTAACATTATTTTCATTAGTTGACTTCATCTCAAAGATAAAGTCTTCGTTCATTGTAGTTGCCAAATCAATTATTTGATTTGATTTTGGGATACCTCCAGCAGATCTAATTCTATCTGCCACAAGATTTACTAATTGTGCATGTGAACTATTTGCTCTATCTAATTTTGCTTGGCTTTTATAAATTAAAATCATATCTCTTGCTGTTAAAACCCTCTGTTCAACTGTTTCATACTCTTGCAGATCAGCAGTTGAAGGTATTATAGGTTGATCAATATCATTATAGTCAATAATTGGTATGGTGGTAATAATTGATTTTAATAAGTAGTATTTCTCATTTTCTTTCTGTTCAATAATGTTAAGCGTTTTTAACCAAGCTAAAATTGTTGATATCCTTCTTGGAATCATTGATTCTCCAATGTCTGTCGTGGAAATAGATTGTAAGTAATTAATAATTTGCTGCCTTGATATACCTTCAGGATGTAGCTCTATAAATGGTAATAGTTTTTGATAAATATTGAGGTTTAAAACAGAAGTTATAAGCGTTGGATTTAATATTACGAGATTTTCTGCTATAGCGTTGGTGCGACAGATTCAATTATATCCGCTTAAATTTGTATATCTGAGTCAATCAACCTTTATTGGATTGAATCCCAATTTTGTCAGTAACTTTTTTAAATAAGTTTCAACTTTTTTTGCTTCTGTAGCTTTTGTATCGAATGTATATTCACAAGTAACAAATACTAGATTCGGAGTCCGATTAAAAGTTCTTATAAAACAACTATTTATTTTGTTATTAAAATATTTACCGCTATAACTAATAAGATTAAATATTTCAAGTTTTTGATCAGTTACTTTAACTTCATTTTCTGAGAGTAAACTATTATCAATTAAGTTCTTTTTAATCTTTTCTAATGCATCAAATTCTGATATATTAGAATCATTTTCAGTTGTTGAGATTGTTTTCATTTCTTAAGGTTTTAAAAAAGTGAAATTCTCTTGTGCTTTCAGCAATTTATATGTATTTGTATGAATTTCAGATAGTTCTTCATAACTCATAAATGAAATTCTTTTTTTTAATTCTTGGAAAACTGTAGCTGAAATTTTTCCATCAAATTCACGCTTTCTCGATATATCAGCTACAATGCAAAAACTAGAAAAAAAATCTTTTAAATCAGAAAATTTAATCAAAGAATTATAAATATCAGTAGAATGTTCAACTTCAAAAAAAAATGATGGCATTTTTCTTTCATTAAACCAGATTACATCAACAGTTCTTGCTCTTCTTACAAAAGAATCGTAGCTAAATTGATGAATAGTATCAAGCGTTGAAATTTCACCTAAGGGTTTGTTGAGAAATAATCTATTCTTATCTTGATTAGGAATAAATGTTTGAAAACCTTTATTATTTCCAATCTCGACTAATAATCCTTGAAAATATGAATGATTAAATTCTTCGGTTTTCGTCTCTTTTCCTGTTTAGATTGAAAGTGTTTTTAGAACTTCTTTTTGCATTTCTTTTAATGCCCAAAGCCCTGGTTTTATTCTGAAGAAATATCTATCGTCTTGGACTATACGGTTAATCGATTTGAAAGGAGTCTTCGTACCCCAATTTGAAACATTTACGTTATGGTATAAATAACCAAGTGTAGCATAACCGCCATTATTGGCCATAACTTGAATCACTTGTTCGTGTTGTGATATTTTTTCTTTCATAATTAATTCAAACTAAAACTCAAATAAGTTTGATTTTTTGTTGCAACTTTTTCAATATGATAATCTTTATATAACTCTAATATCGACGGATGGTCAGAGTTCGTTAACATAACAAAACAACCTTTATTAGTAAGATCTTTAAATATATTAGCTAGATCTATATGATCATTCTCATAAAAAAGTTCTTTAGTATACCTTTTAAAATCCGCATATTTACCAACAGGTTGATATGGTGGATCAAGAAAGACGAAATCTCCCTTTTCAGCATAATTAAACAGAATCTGTTTGTAATCGGAATGAATTATCTCTGTTTTTTGCAAATATTCCGAAGCTGAAAGAAGGTTTTCTTTATTTAAAAATGTTCCCTGTTTTTTGCAATAAGGTACATTAAATTCTCCTTTTTTATTAACTCTATATAATCCATTAAAACATGTTTTGTTAAGGAATATAAGTCTGGCTGCCCTTTCACTATTTGAAAGCATTTTTGAATTTAATGCACGTATTTTATAATAAAATTCTTCAGTATTTATATATTTCTCAAGAATACTAATTACTTCGTAAACATTTTCCTTTATTTGCTTATATGTAATAATTAATTCTTCGTTTGAATCTGAAATTATTGAATTACGATGATTTAAACTAAAGAATAATGCTCCACCACCAATAAATGGTTCTATATATTTATTGAATTTTTTAGGAATAAATCTCATTATATCATTAATCATTTGAGTTTTACCACCAGCCCACTTTAAAAAAGGTTTTTGTGTTACAAATTCACTGAAAATCTTTTTTTGTCGGATATATAGAAGTTCATTTACTTCTGATTTAATAGTAAGTGTTTCATTAAACATTTGCAAGCTTTTTTGATTGTCTCAAATAATCAATTTTTCGTTCAGCAACTTTCAAAATATCTTTAGGATTATCCTCTTCAAGTAATTCATATGCTACTTTATCACTTATAAAACAAATATGAAATTCATTTTTATCAATTTCGAAAATAGTTGAAAGCTTTTTAATAAAATCCGAATTGGCATTTCTTTCATTTCGCTCTATCTTACTTAATGTTGATTGGTCAATATCAAGTAGAGCAGCGAGTTTTCTTAAAGGCATATTATTAAACTCTCTAAGATTTCGAAGTTTTTCTCCAAATGTTTCTATTTTTTTCATAGAAAGAATAGTTCTTGACAATTTTTGTCCAAATTAGTATATAAACTCAAAATACAGTATGATTTCCAGCATTATTTATCAACTAAAATATTAACAAGCATACAATCCAAATTTTAAGAAGAATAATAAATTATAGCTGCATTTTGATTTTTGTGTTAAGTATTATTTTTAAGGAAGTGATGATTAGAATTACTTTTTATTTATCAATTCAATTAATTTTTCCTTTTCAAATACTTTATCATATTTCTCTTTTCTAATTTCTTTACTTGTTATATCAATCATAATGCGCTTGATAAAATCTTTGAAATCTGGATTCATTGTTAGCTTATTCAAAGTCTCCCAGTCAAGGTTTTCTTCAGGTTCTGCTGGTAATAATATTTGTGAATTATCAGGATCTTCTAAGTCAAGTTGTATAATCCCTATTCCGAATGAACCACTTAATCTTATTAACTCATTCATAAAATCATCATCTTTCATTATTTCTGCAGCTACCAGATAACTTTCATTTGCCCATGACGAATTTGATACTGTTTGAAAAAATGCTTCTCTAAGATTTGAAAAATTGAGTTCTTTTTTTAATTCAAAAGAAATTAATTTTATTGAAACGTTACCGATTGAATTACTTAACTCAATGACTTCTGGAGACCAATCATCAATGGGAAAACAACATCCAACTATATCAGGATGCATCCATTCTCCATATTCCTTTTTATCAGATCTCTGATGATTTATGGTCTTAGTATAGCATTTAAGATAATATAATGCATAGTATGTTAAAAATGCATGCAAATCTCTTTCTGTATATTTTTTCTTTGATTGGGGAGTAATGTCTGTTTCAAAATCTTCATTTTTATATTTTACTCCTCTTAAATAAAACTTTTTCGGTCTTGAATCAGTTATTGCAAAAAGACTTGATTCTTTGTGCTCACTAATATACACATAAATTCTTGCCGCAATTGTTGCCCAAGGAGTTTTCCCTTCGCTTCTTAATTCTTTATCGTACCCTTTAGAAACCGACAAATTCCAAATTTCAATTGAGTTAAGAGGTCTCTTTTCCTCTTTTAATATTTTTTCAGCTAAATCTAAAAATGTCATATTAATTTTTCTCATTAATTCTCAATCAAATGTATTAAAAAGAAAGTAATATACTTACTTAATATATAAGAATCGATCTGTCTCAATTTTGGTGTGAAAGTATATTTTTGTAACTAACAATTGTAAGGTCTTAATTTTTATATAATAGAGAATTTGTAGAGTTAAAGATTTAAGCTAAAAAATGGAAGGTGTTTTTCTGTTTTCGGTCTTGTACCTCATGTTTGGGGCTAACAGCCAGTACAGGATTTACCTGCAATATACGTTAAGTTGCATAAATATATCAAAAACTCACTGAGCTTAACAAACTGCTATAACCCTCATTGGGTGTGACCGGGTGTTGGCAGGTTGATGTTTATAGTTTATTTTCGAAATCAGTTTTTATTGTTCGGAATTATTTGTCAATAAATATAATTATAGCTACTTTTTTATCCAAACATTTGTAATTTCCCCAAATACTAATTTCCTGTATTCATTTGCATCTTTGTACGCTTCATCAATATAATCGCGTGATTCCCGGGAGTAAAAATCATCGGGGCTTGGTGTGGTAATAGCAGTTAACCTACATTCAATTATAAGCCTGGCTTCCTGGAATGACATGTCTCCCGAAGGAGTGGGAATATTTATTAAATTAACTTCTTTCATTTTATTACTGTCTCTACCTGATTCACGTCCAAGAAACAGCATTTGATCCTTATATTCATCGGGGAAAAATGATAGCGTATAGGTTTGTTCCTTCTCAATCAATTCAAGTGTATAACGGTCCTTTCGGAAAAGACACCAAGCGGTTGGTTTTTTAAATAAAAGTCCAAATCCACCACCACTGCCTATCATAGAATTATAATGATCGTTTTTTCCTGCAGTAACGGCATAAAAATCTTTTCCAACCAATGTGAAGATGTTGAACATTTCACTAATTTCTTCCGCTGCTATTTGTTTAAATAATTCGTTAAAATTCATCATTCCTCATTTTAATGTTGTAGTTGTTAGTTTTTTACACTGCCCGCGAATGTAAGGTACGGGATTTACCAGTAATATAAAACCCGCTGACAAATATAATTTGAAAGCACTGAACCTGCAAACTGCTATAACCTGCATTGGGTGTGAACAGTGTTATGCAAAGTGGTTATTTTAATTTTTTTCTTTTAAGTCTCTTTTTAATCTCTAAAAATCAATATTCTAATACTCCCGTATGCATAATCAATTTCCAGTGATCATGTATTTTGGTATATACTTTACAGACCCGTCCTTTCCAATGATTTTTATTATTGTTTTTATCAATCCACAATGAATCAATATCCACAACTGCAAAGGCGCCATCTTTCTCGTCTGAGACAACAATCTTTTTTATGTCTCTAATATTATGAATCAAGGTATAATTATCAAATAAATCCTGCCAGTTTTTGCTCCATTTTATCTTGTTGAATTTACCTAAAACTAATTCCCAATCTAAAGGGTCATGTGACGAAGATGTTTTTGGCCACGGCCAAACCATATCGGGATGAAATATTGAAATTAACATTTCAACATCTTGGGTATCCCAGGCTCTTGTTTCTCTGTCAACAATTTCTTTTATTTCAAGTTCTTCTTTTGTCATATATTATATTTTTATTGCCGCATCAAAAGTTGTGCACAAGGTTCCCCGGCTATGTAAATTGCGGCATTTACTTGCAACATTAATAGCACTACAAATATAATTAGAAAGCACTGGACTTACAAACCGCTATAACTCGCATTGGGTGTAACTGACGTTGGCGGCAGTGGTTATTTTTTCATTTTCTTAAACTTTTCTATAGCTTCTTTTGGAGTCAATGTTTTGATTCCTCTTTTTTTGAAATCCTTATCAAATGTTACAATTTGAATTTCAAATTTCTGAGAAATAACAAATTGATATGAATCATCAAAATCTAAACTCATTTCTTTTATATAATTTGCCACATTAATGTTTTCTAATGGCTTAATGCTTAAACAAGAAACGTCGCCGTTAGAAAATAAATCGAGAATAAACTTATCGAAAATATCAAACCTCTCTAATTTAGTTAAAATAACTCCTATTGAATGTAATGAAAAATCAGAAATTGATAGGTTTTCGGAAGGAATTGTCTCTAAGAATACTTTTACTATGTCGGATTGGTCTTGCTCCAAAAGTCTTTCCAACCAAATGTTTGTATCAACAAGGAAATTTATAGGGTTCTCCATTGAAGGGAAAGTTTTTGCAACTCAATGGAAGAATATTTTTTCTTATAATCTTTTAATCCACCAGCCCAATCCTGCTTTAATATCTTAGATGGTTTATTTATATTCCTTTGTGATAATAAATAGTCTAAGTAATCATCCAATTTTGTAACCAAACTTGGAGATAACTGATTAATCTTTTTTTCTATTGTTTTTATACTATTCATAACACAAAGATAATAACTTTTGATAAAAAGTAAAATGCTTGAATTTGCGTTTCCTGACCATTGTACCCAACGTTCGAAGACAATCGCCAGTAAGGGTTTTACTTGCAGAGTTTATACTGTTTTTCAAATATAATTGGAAAGCACTGAACCTGCAAACCGCTATAACCCGCATTGGGTGTAACCGGTGTTGAGCTTTCGTGCTTTTAGATTTTTATATAATAATTCTCCTATTTTGTCAATTTGTCAATTTTTGGATGTGTAATTTCTCCATCTTTAAGATTAATCTTATTAATGCTTAACTTATCTATGTTTATTAAATAATAATGCCATTTTTCTTGATTAGGAGAACATGAAACAATCATCATTTTGTCTTTAATAAAGTCTTTGCTTTTTTTTGCATGAAAATAGTCACACATATCATCAATCTTTTTACTATCAGTAATTATATCTTTGAGAATCTTGAAATCATTATCCTTTGGAAAGTTTGATGACGAAATCCATTTACCGGGATATTGAATGTCAAGATTTTTTGAATTATTATTTACATTGTCTTGTTTAAGTGAATCATTATCATCAAGCATATCTAAAATACCCGTTGGATTATTCTTTAGTGACGAATTACTGATATTGCTGCATGAAACGCAGATTATAACAAATATTAATATTATTATTTGTCTCATAGAAATAGATTTTAAAAGTTTGTTTAATATATATCATATGTTGTAGCATGACCGCTAACTCTCGAATAAATTTATCATTAAATTCTGGAACTATTCTTCCTATATATGGATTGATAATTATCTCTTGTGCCCTTTAATAAATCTTTTGTGCTGTAATTGTCGCATATTTAACCGAATCATCAGCTATAAAATCAAATATCTCATTTAAGTCTTCAATAGAAATCTCCGTCCAAACTATCTTGACCATTTATCAATTATTAATTTGACATCTTCATTTGAGACTACTTTGCCTGACTCAGATTGCTTAATTCCTTCTTCGACTTTTTCAATAAATATCAATTGATCTATCAATTCGTCTATTGTAAAAGAATCGGGTAATTCATTTACTGTTTTACTTAATATTTTTTTTGTAAGCATATCTTTTTATTGTAAATATAATAAATTTTGAAATTTGATTTATATCCTTACGTAAATCGACTTCAATTAAGCCTAAAGTTTCTCGGCTATGTAAAGAAGGGGTTTTATTTGCAGTATTTGTTAAGTTGAATAAATATATCATAACATACTGAACTTTGTGAATCGCTATAACCCGCATTAGAGGTGAACGGTGTTGGACAAAGTGCATTATTATTCAATACTATTTATAAAATCATTCAATTCTTTATCTGTTATAGAAGCTATCTTGCTTTTATCATATATAGATATCAAGTATACAATAACTCTTTCTCCATCCTGTTCAATAAATCCAATCAATTCTGTATCAAGATGGCTAATAACTCTCAATCCTCCACTTTTGCCTTTTCCTTTGCTTTTTACGGCTAATCGTATTTTAAAGGAGTCATGTCAAAGTGGTTAACCTAATTTTGGATTTTCAAACAATTTTTTCTCAAGTTTTATTAATTCTTTGGTCAAAGAAGGATATTTCTTTAATAGAGGCTTTGCTTGTCGTTGAAAACTCTTTGTTATCTTAACGATTACTTTCATTTACAAAATCAGAAAGAGTTTGTAACTTTTTACCGTGTTTTGCTGCAGTTTTAATCTCACTCAATCCATCCCTAATAGCTAAAAAAACTTCAAGTTTCTTTTGTAATTTAGCATAATCATTATTTATTTTCTCCCATTTATCAAATGGAACTATAACTGAGGTTTTTATTCCCCGATTATCAACAATATATTGAGTTGTGTTTTTCATTATATTCCTTATTTTACAAATGTAATCTTTTGTAAATTTCGTTGCAACTTTTGATTTCAGCTTTTGCATTTTGCCCAACGTTTCCCAACTACACCGCAGTATATGATTTACTTGCAATAGTTGCCAAGCTATACAAATATAATTAGAATCCACTGAACTTAGCAAACCGCTATAATCCGCATTGGGTGTGAATGGTGTTGAGCGTTCGTGCATTATTGCTTTATAAATTTAGTCATAAAATTTTTTTCTCCTGATTTAAGCTTCAACAAATAAAATCCATTTTGGAAATCTGTCATATTAATATTAATTTGACCATTATTATTATAAACTTTATTTATAATAGATTTACCAACTAAATCATATATTGAAACAAGATATTTTCTATCTGTGGCCTCTGGAATATCAATTTTTAAAACATTTATAACTGGATTAGGATAAATCTTAATATTTAGTTCTGATATTTCTTTAACAGTTAAAACTATCTTAATATAACAATCATTATAATCTAAATTATGCCAAGCTACAGAATCATTCACTTTAGAACATGTTAAATTCATTGAATCTGGAATCTCTGTTTCAAATAATCGCGGAGATGCTGGAAATAATGGACCATGAATACTACCAATATTTTCAATCCAAATTTCAGTCAATTCTCCAAAACCACCGTTTGATTTATTAAAAAAATATCTTTTATAATATTGATTGAAAATTGATATGCTATCAATTTTTGTTATATAAAAATATTTATTCATTTGCGGAAGACTATATCTAATGGAATCACCAATATGCATATTGAAATTATATAGCGTATCTAACTTATTTAAAGTATCAATATAAAAGACCATTTTATTTTCAACTCTAATATAGCCTATTTTTTTTGGGTTCGAAGACTTTAGGAAATCGCTGTCTCCACTTAAATACATTTTATTCCATAATTTTGTTCCAATTAATGTGTCTCCAGCAAAACCAAAAATATTTGTCACAGTAGAAACAAAGTCAGGGTATTGCAAACTGCCTTGTGGATATGTATAAGCTATATTCCATGTAGAATTTGTATTGTAAAAACCAATAGTTGTTTGGCTGTAACTGTATTTAACTGAAACAAACAATAAGATAATTATTAACTTTTTCATATATCCAGATATTTGTTTTTGCAATATATCAAAGGTTCGCGGCTAAGTTGCGTGCGTGATTTTCTTGCAATAGTTGTCAAGTTAAACAAATATAACAAAAATTTACTAGACTTTGTGAATTACTATAATTCACTTTGGGCGTGAACCGGTGGAAATGTCCGTAATCATTTGCCTTGAAATAAACAAATCGTGATTTAAGAAAAGGATTTCGGCCATTACATTGCATTCGTTACCGAAATATTTTAAATTATTTTCGGTACCCAGGTCGCCAAAGCAATAAATTTTAGGATTATCAAGATGAAAAATTTCGGTTTATATTTAATTAAAATAGTAACCTAAAAGGTCACCTTAACATTTGTATTTTTCGAATTAATTTGATTGAGAAAAAATAAAAAAACGCCTAAATAGTGATATTTAAGCGTTTTTGAATTTTTTAGTAGGTATTGTTGCGGAGAGGGGGGGATTCGAACCCCCGGTACCCTTTGCAAAGTACGACGGTTTAGCAAACCGTTGGTTTAAGCCACTCACCCACCTCTCCGGATTCATGGATTAATTATTCTCCGCCTTTTATAAGCGTGCACAAAAGTATAAAAACACTTCAGAATAGCAAAAATTATTTTCAATTTTCGAATTTCAAAGTAATTAAAACATTAAATAAAATTTATAATTTATATTAATGTTAATAATTATAATGATTCTTAAGTTAACAAAGGAATAATACAATGAATAAATTGAAACTTTTGTTGACTGGTCAAATTAATTTTAAGGAATGATAATTTCCTATTATTAATAAAATAGGTAATTAATTATTAATTGGAAACAAAAATGAGGTAAACAGTTTGAATAAGAAATAACGAAATCAATCCTTTGATTATCATTAATTAATGCTAACCTTTAATCCACGACGTACTAATTCCTTTTTAAATGGTATTAATAAATCAAATTGGCCTATTTTAACATCACATTTCCCTTTATAGTGGACTAAAAATGTGCATTGTTCGGCCTGTTCCATGTTGTGGTTACATACTTCTATCAATGATTCTATTACATATTCAAATGTATGAATTTCATCATTGTGCAATGTCAAATAGTTAACCAACCCGGGTTTACCATCAATTACCTCTTCAAAATTCTGTGGTTCTTTAATTTTATCCATGTTTTTCATAAAGTGTAATTTTTTCTCGCAAAATAAAATTACATCAAACTATAAGTTCTAATATCAAATATAATAAAATTTTAAAAACAATTTATCAACAATTAATGTTAATATTTTTTTATGTGTAAAAATGACATTAATTATCTTTTTCAATCTCTTTTGCCCGTTCCAACGGTATCTTTTGATTATCGAAATAAGCTACAATAAACGCTTCTTTAAAGCCTAATTCCTTAATTTTCAACAATATGTTGTCGGCATCTATAAAACGTTGAAAAACGCCTGCATAGTATTTATAAAGTTTATTTTCCTGCAATATTTCAATTGTAATAGGTTTCATTCCTCCAAAATGATAATAATCAAGTGGTTTGCTAAAAACGCCTAATTGAATTCTATATATAACTCCTTTTGGTATTTCAATTTCATGAGGGAAAGGGTTTTCTTTGGAATATATTGATTTTCCACCAATTGAAAATTTAATTATAGATGGAAGCGTATCTTCATTTTTAATTTTTTGGTTAGCGGTTAATTCATTTTCATAACTTGTAATTTGCTTATACAATTCGTTAATTTGATGTTGTTGCTTTAAAATTAATTTTTCATTTTTTGAATTTTCAGAAAATAATATTGCTCTTTGCTCTTTATCCTTTAATTCATTAAGAGTTCTTTTATTATTCTGAATCGCTATTATTAACGAATCGGTATTAACTTGTAAATCTAAAGCATTTTGCACTATTTCAAAAATTGGGGAATTAGTTTCAGTTTTACTAGTCAACCTATTTAAATATTCGTGTTTCGATGTTTCTTTTTGTTGTAATTCGGGTGCATTTATTTTCAACTTAGCTATTTCGGCCTCATTAGATTGTTCAATATTTAAAGCTACTACAGGCAATGGTTTTGAAATTTGATAAATTGTTGAAAATCCCAAAGTGTTTTCACGATCAGATACAAAGTAAATGAATTTTGAGGTTACAAATAAATTGTAATCGTTCCATTGTGAATTTATTGGAAATGATAATTGTTCAGGTTCCGACCATTCGTTATTATTATTATAATTCGACTTAAAAATGTCAAAACCTCCCAAACTATTATGGCCTTTTGAAGCAAAATACAAAGTACTGGTTTGCTCGTCGAAAAACGGGTAATCACAATCTAAGCCTGAATTAATTTTTTGTCCAAGGTTTTCTGGCTCACTCCACAAATTATCAGTTGTTAATTTTATTCTGAAAATTTCTGTGGAATTTGAGTTTGAATTTGATTTTGCGGAAAAATAATAATAATGGTCAACATTTAATGTAGAATCGATGAAAATGGTTATTGGATTGTTAATTTTTGGGACTTTATTTATTTTAAAAAGTTTTAATCCTGTTTTTTTTGCAATAATACTTAAAACACTATCATTTTGAACTTGAAATTTGTCTATAACCATTGGTTGAATTGCCTTTGCGAAAAACTTTATAGCTGAATTTACTTTCTCAATTTCACCAGATGTGCCCATTTTGTAGTTATCCTGCCATCTGGCACGTTTTTTAAATTCATTTAAAGCATCTAAAGCTTCGTTAAATTTAAATAAACGATAATATTCCCGGTAAAGATAGAACCATGCATTTATATTGACATTTTTGAGTGTTGCAAATTTAAGGTTATCAATTGCTTCCAATGGTTGAATATTCAACTCCGACAAACTTGCTCCCAGATAGTAGTGATAAAGCGGATCTTGAGGAAAACGTTCCAAAAGTTTTTGAAATCCTTCTTTCGCAGAAACAAATTGTTTATTGGTAAATAAATCTATTGCACTTTGTGCCTGAGGTGAAATGCTGCGCTGGCAACCGGCATTGTTAAAACATAATAGCAGAACAATTGCAAAAAATAATTGTTTTGCATGTTGAAAAAATGATTGCGAATTATGTTTAATTAATCTAAAAAACAATTTTATTTTTATAGTGTTTTAATTTCCACACAAAATTATTCAAACATTTAAACTTCTTAATATTATGGCACAGATAAAAGTTGGTGACGCTGCACCTCAGATAAATGCACCAGATCAGGACGGAAAATTTATAAATCTTGCAGAATATAAGGGAAAAAAAGTTATTCTCTATTTTTATCCCAAAGACGATACTCCTGGATGTACTGCTGAAGCATGTAATTTGCGTGATAATTATAGTGAGCTGCTGAAAAAAGGTTTTGCAATTATTGGTGTAAGTGCTGATGATGAAAAATCGCATAAAAAATTCATAGATAAGTTTGATTTACCTTTTCCTCTTATTTCAGATACTGATAAGAATGTTATTAAAGCTTATGGTGCCTGGGGTGAAAAAAATATGTACGGTAAAATTTATGAAGGGATATTAAGAAAAACATTTGTAATATCTGAAAATGGTAAAATAGAACACATTTTTGAAAAAGTTGATACTAAGGGTCATGCAGAACAGATATTACAAGTATTTGATAAATAATTAAACACCATAAACGTAATATTTAATTTTAATTTATAAATACATAAATATTTATGATTAAATGATATATACATTCTTTACTTTAGGAATTTTCGAATCGTTGTTTTTAGCTTTAATACTGATTTTTAAAAAAAATAAATCCATTTCAGATAATATCCTTGCATTTTCATTTATTATAATCAGTATCAATATTTTTTTCAGTTTTCTTGAATGCTTTAATCAGGAACATCAGTTTAAATACTCCTTTCTTATTAATATTTCTTCTCCTTTGGTAATGTTACATGGTCCATTTTTGTGGCTTTATACTAAATCACAAACGACACCACGTTTCAGACTTAAATTGAAATATTTGCTTCAATTAATTTCATTTTTTATAATTTTTATATATCATTATTTTGCATTTTATAGGCATTCGGCAAATGAAAAAATTATTATGGCAAAAACTGAATCGTTTGTTCATACATATATTTATCAATTTTTGTTGGTGTGTATGATTATAGTAATTTTTTCATATTTAATTATATGTATTAAACTGATTACAAAATATGGTAAAACTTTAGAAAAATATTTTTCAAATAAATCTAATATTGATATGAAATGGCTTAAGCTTGTTATTGTAGGAGCTATGATTACATATATTGTTGTTTATATACTAATTATAAGCAATGAATTTTATCATTTTACTACTTTTAAAACATCTGAGGCTATTGGTTATTGCCTTGCTTCAATTCTAATTTTTACTTGGGGATTTTTTGGAATTAGGCAAACACAAGTATTCTCTTCATTCAATTTTATTATTAATGATAATACAGTTGTCGTTCATGAAGAGAAAGATGAGACTCTTAACCACTTGTTAAATATAATGTCTGTCCAAAAACTTTATTTAGATCCGGACCTTACCATAGCAAAACTTTCAGAAATTTCAAATTTAACTATCACTCAAGTTTCATTCCTATTAAATTCAAAGCTTAATAAAACATTCTTCGATTTTGTTAATAGCTATCGTATTGAAGAATTTAAAAAACAACTTCGAATTAAAGAAAATAAGAAATTGACCATTTTGGGAATAGCGTTTAATTGCGGTTTTAATTCCAAAGCAACCTTTAATCGTGTATTTAAAACATATTTACATATTACACCAAAAGAATATAAATTGAGTTTAGAAGAAAGTGAGACCTCTTTTTTAAAAAACTGATACCAATTTATTACTTTTTTAATCGAATCTAAAATATCCTTTTTTTTCATTTGCAAATAATCATATCGAATTTAAACTTTGATTGTGATACTCATTTATATTATTATTATAAAGTAATGGTATAAGCATATTATAATTGTCAATGTTTAAATTCCGAAACAAACAGGATTAATATTAATTATAACCCAAAAATGAAAAATATGAAACGAATTTTAATTTTATTTCCGGTGTTACTATTCTCAATGAGTACAATTGTTAAAGGTGCTGAAACTGTTGATACCAGCTTTGTAGTGAACAATGTTAAACGTGGTTTGCTTATTTCAGTCCCATCAGATTATAATAATTCAAGTAAATATTCGCTAATTGTGGCATTACAACCTTGCATGGGTGATGCAAAATCATACCGAGACGGATTTAAACAGGTATCAGATAGTTTAAAAATGATTGTAGTTTGTCCTAATGTATCACAGCAATGGATTGCTGATAACCAGTGGAACGTAGTTACTACTTGTATAGATTCTGCAAAAGCAATGTACAACATTGATACTACTAGAGTTTATCTGACCGGAATGTCTTGTAATGGCGATTATGCTTTACGAAATGGTTTAATGAAATTATATCCGTTTAAAGGTATTTTTCCATGGGCTCCATACACATTGAAAGCTGATCCAAAAACGATAAATTTCAATTCAGAAGTGCCTATAACACTTGCAATTGGAATGAATGATGAATATGCTTATTCTTCAGTTCAAGACATTTATGATAGTCTTAATTTGCATGGCGCTAAAGCATTTTTGGTTTTAATTCCTGGCATTAATCATATATATGCATTTCCCGATTTTGCAAATGTGATGATTCGATCAATTTATTATATAAATGATACTGGGCAAATTTCATTACAAAAACTTGATACTGATTATTTTGAAATAATGGATACCGTATCAGCTAAGGTACTTTCGTTTAAAATTTCAGATAAATTAAACAAAGATTTAGCGGTAAGTGCAATAAGTAGCAATGTTGGAATAATTCCAAATCCGGAAATAATTTATACACCAGAAGATAGTACCGTGAAATTAACTTTAAAACCAATTGCAGGAAAGACTGGAAAAGTGAGAATTATTTTTGAAACTAAAGAAAAAAATGGAACCGCAATAACGCAATCGGTAATTAAGTTTAATATTAAAAAATTTGTTGACATACCAGATTTGAAGGAAAACTCAAATTTTTCAGTATATCCCAATCCGGCAAAAAATAAACTATTTATTCAAACAAGGGAATCGTTTATATCTTTTCAAATCATTGATATAACAGGTACAATAATTAAGAAGGATAAATTAATTACGAATCAATCAATAGATATTTCAGGATTAATAAAAGGTATATACTTTTTAAAATTATCCGGCAATAACTCAAATTCTACCAATAAATTTATTGTTGAATAGTTTTATAACCTATCAAACATATTTTATAGTGAAAACTTGAATAGGAAAATTGTATCAATTCAAATAATTAATCATTCAAATGCATTAATCTATTCAAGATTGATTGGTCAATAGATAGAGAATAATAATGCATACGAAATTTAGGCAGAGATTTTTAACATTAGGTTTATCGGAATCATTTTTTTGTGAATTGGTAAAATTATATATTCGATATTAAATTGAATATCAGATTGAAATGTATTTTGTTAATTTCTTTCATTTGCTTGTTTGGCATTTTTCCGTAAATTCGTTTCAGAAAAAATAGTTAAAAATGGAAAAGGAACCTGCTAAAAAAGAGCTAAATAAGGAAAAATTAAAAGCTTTACAGCTTACAATTGACAAAATAGACAAGGACTATGGAAAAGGAACAATCATGCGAATGGGCGATAAGCCTGTAAATGATGTGCCAATTATTCCATCGGGTTCTTTGGGTGTTGATGTAGCTCTTGGAATTGGAGGTTATCCGCGCGGAAGGGTTATTGAAATATATGGTCCTGAATCGTCTGGTAAAACAACTCTGGCAATTCATGCAATTGCCGAAGCACAGAAAGCCGGCGGTATAGCAGCATTTATTGATGCTGAACATGCTTTCGACCGCTTTTATGCAGAGAAACTTGGTGTTGATATTGAAAATTTATTGATTTCGCAACCAGATAACGGAGAACAAGCTCTGGAAATTGCAGATTCACTTATTCGTTCTGGAGCCATAGATATTATTGTTATTGACTCGGTTGCCGCTTTAACACCAAAAGCTGAAATTGAAGGCGATATGGGCGATTCAAAAATGGGATTGCAGGCCAGGTTAATGTCTCAAGCTTTAAGAAAATTGACTGCCAATATCAATAAAACCAATACATGTTGTGTATTTATTAACCAATTACGCGAAAAAATTGGCGTAATGTTTGGTAATCCTGAAACAACAACCGGTGGTAATGCCCTTAAATTCTATGCCTCAATTCGGGTTGATATTCGTAAAAGCACACAAATAAAAGAAGGCGAAGAAGTAATGGGTATCAGGACAAGGGTGAAAATTGTGAAAAATAAACTTGCCCCACCATTTAAAAAGGCCGATTTTGATATTATGTACGGCGAAGGAATTAGTAAAACCGGAGAAATTGTTGATTTGGGTGTTGAACTTGAAATTATTAAAAAGAGCGGTTCGTGGTTCAGTTATGGCGAAACTAAACTTGGTCAGGGTCGCGATGCCGTGAAAAACCTTTTAAAAGATAATCCCGAATTAATGCTGGAACTGGAACAAAAAATATCGAAAGCCCTTGCTGCTAATGGCGGCAAGTTGCCTACAGATTAAACATTTATTGATTTATATTAAAAACGCAGAATGCTATTATTAAAAAACATTCTGCGTTTTTCTTTTAAAAATTAATTTGTTTTATGTTCAAATTTTACCTTAGCCAGTTCTTCATTGGCTTTTTCAATCTTTTTTGCAAGGTTCAATTTAAATTCTACAACTTTTTTCATTAGCTCGGGATCGCCTGCAGCCAAAATTTGAGCCGCTAAGATACCTGCATTCATAGCTCCATTCAAACCAACGGTAGCAACAGGAATACCCGGAGGCATTTGCACAATTGAAAGAATTGAATCCCATCCGTCAAGTGAAATACTCGCTTTTATAGGTACGCCAATAACCGGAATTGGCGTTAAGGCAGCAATTACTCCGGGTAAATGCGCTGCACCGCCAGCGCCGGCAATTACACAACGAATTCCTTTGTCATAAGCGCCTTTTGCAAATGCCATAACCTTATCAGGAGTGCGGTGAGCTGAAAGGGCGTTTATTTCGAAGGGGATTTTAAAATCGTTTAGAATTTTTGCAGCTTCTTCCATAATTTGTAAATCGGAAGTACTGCCCATAATAATGCTTACTTTTGGTTCCATAATATTATTCAATAATTGTTAATTTCGCAATTCATTATTTTCGATGTGAAGATAATAGTATTTTAAATTATTTTAAAATGAGAAATGAACCTGAAAATTGCAAAACCATTGAGGATGTACGTTTTGAAATAGATTCAATAGATAGTGAAATTATTAAATTAATTGCGAGGCGAGGCGGTTATGTAAAATCTGCTGCAAAATTTAAAACTGATACAAAATCAGTAAAGGCAGAAGACCGGGTAAAATCAATGATTGACATAAGACGCAAATGGGCTACAGAGCAGGCTATAAATCCTGATTTTATTGAATCGCAATTCAGGGCAATGGTGCAATACTTCATCAATTTGGAGATGGAAGAATGGGAAAGTAAAAATTAATTGTTTTGAATACAGTAACTTATAACAATAAAACCTTTAAAATTTCAATTACAACAGATGAAATAATTTCTGCCGTTGAAAGAATTGCAGACCAGATGAACTTGGAATTGTTAGATAAAAACCCGCTTTTTATCTGCATTTTAAATGGGGCATTTGTATTTGCAGCCGATTTACTGCGAAAACTAAACTTCAATTGTGAAGTTGAATTTGTAAAGATTGCCTCTTATAATGGACTGGAATCAACCGGTGAAGTGAAAGAAATTTTCGGTTTGGATAAACCGATTGAAAATCGTACCATTGTTATTATTGATGACATCGTAGATACAGGCGCTACTTTAATTCGATTTACTGAAAAATTAAAACTGCAAAACCCATTAAATATTAAAATAGCAGCCATATTTTATAAGCCTAATGCGCACAAATTCGATATAAATATTGATTATAAAGGATTACCGGTTGATGATAGTTTTGTGGTAGGTTATGGCATGGATTATAATGGAATGGGAAGAAATTTGAAAGATTTATATAGTTTGACTAAATAAGGTTTAATATTTAATTTTTAAGATTATGCTAAACATTGTATTATTTGGCCCTCCTGGCTGTGGTAAAGGAACTCAAAGTGAAAAACTAATTGCAAAATATCAATTGGTGCATTTATCAACCGGCGATATTTTAAGGGCTGAAATTGCCAACAAAACCAAGCTTGGCACCGAAGCTAAAGCATTTATGGACAAAGGTGCGCTGGTTCCTGATGAAGTTGTTATTGGTATGATTGCTACAAAAATTGATGCCAATAAAAATGCTAAAGGCTTCATTTTTGATGGTTTTCCTCGTACCACAGCACAGGCAGATGCGCTTGATAAAATGCTTGCCGAAAGAAAAATTCCAATCAAATGTATGTTATCGCTCGAAGTTGAAAAAGATGAATTGGTAAAACGCCTTTTGAACAGAGGTTTGACTTCAGGTAGAAGTGATGATCAAAATCCTGAAATTATTGAGAACCGTATTAATGAATATAATGCTAAAACCGCGCCAGTAATTAAATTTTATGAAGCACAGGGTAAATTCTTTGGCATTAAAGGAATGGGATCAATTGATGAAATATTCGACAGGCTTTGCAAAGCAATTGGCGCATAAAATAATAAATATCGAATGTTGAAATATTCATTAAGATTCTTGAAATTCTACATTCGATATTTGAAATTAATTTAAAAAAGTTGAAATAACAAACCGCTATAAAACACACCACCGTAAGGCGAATGAACGAAAACTTTGTTGATTATGTAAAAATATTTATCCGCTCAGGAAAAGGAGGTGCCGGAAGCGCTCACCTTCATCGTGAAAAATTCATACAAAGAGGAGGACCTGATGGTGGCGATGGAGGCAGAGGCGGTCATGTTATATTACGAGGTGAAAAACAACTATGGACATTGTTGCATCTTAAATTTCGTAAACATGTCCATGCTTTGGACGGTGTGAGCGGTGCAAAGTCGCAAATGACGGGTGCTGAAGGCGAAGACATTATACTTGATGTGCCTTTAGGTACTGTTGCCCGGAATGCCGAAACTCAAGAGATACTTTTTGAAATTACCGAACATAACCAGCAAAAAATAATTGCACAAGGTGGTCGGGGAGGGCAGGGGAACACCCATTTTAAATCGGCAACCAACCAAACGCCGCGCTATGCCCAACCAGGAGAACCGGGAATTGAAGGTTGGTTTATTTTAGAATTAAAAATATTGGCTGATGTTGGTTTGGTTGGTTTTCCGAATGCCGGGAAATCAACATTATTATCGGTTGTTACAGCTGCAAAACCTAAAATTGCTGATTATGCATTTACTACTCTTGTCCCGAATTTAGGAATTGTAAATTATCGTGACCACAAGTCATTTGTAATGGCTGATATTCCTGGAATTATTGAAGGCGCCAGTGAAGGTCGCGGACTTGGACTAAGATTTCTCAGACATATTGAACGCAACTCTATGCTGTTGTTTATGATTCCAGCAACAAGTGAAAGTATTAAAAAGGAATATAAAATATTGTTACATGAGTTGGAACAATTTAATCCTGAACTATTGGATAAAAAGCGTGTGTTGGCAATCACAAAATGCGATACAGTTGATGAAACTGCACTTAAAAAACTAAAAACCAAACTGCCCGATATTCCTTCAGTATTTATTTCGTCACTGGCAAATACCGGGCTTATGGAATTGAAAGATTTGCTTTGGAAAGAATTGAATTCTTAAATATAACTGAATGCTTGATTATTTAAAAAATATTGATTCCCAACTTTTGCTTTTTATAAATGGCCATCACAATTCATTTTGGGATGCATTTATGTGGCAGGCAAGTGGAAAATATTTTTGGTTTCCATTCATCCTGGTAATTGGTTATATAATTTACAAATACCGAAAACAAAGCTGGATTATATTTATAAGTGTAGCAGTTCTTGTTGTATTAACCGATCAAATTTCATCACATTTAATTAAAAATTTGGTTGAAAGGCCGCGACCAACGCATGAACCATCATTACAGGGATTAATTCATATTATAAATAATTATAAAGGTGGATTATATGGTTTTGTTTCATCGCATGCAGCCAATTCCTCTGGTTTAGCATTATTTCTTTCACTTTTATTTAGGAATAAAATTTTTACAATTGGAATTTTTATTTGGGTTGCAATAATTTCATATAGCAGAATGTACTTGGGGGTGCATTATCCGGGCGATATATTAGGAGGCCTAATAATTGGATTATTATGTGGCTATATAGTATTTATAGCAATGAATAAAATTTTAAAAACTGTAAAAAAAGATTCTGTATAACTTATTTTTACAACAAAAGCAAATTGGCAAATTATATTATTTGCATTTCAAACTATGATTTTCATCCAAAACACAAATACAAATCCCTATTTTAATATTGCTACTGAAGAATATTTGCTGAAAGAATACAATGAAGATATATTTATGTTGTATATTGATGAACCATCCATAATTGTTGGTAAGCATCAAAATGCAATGGCAGAAATAAATTATCGGTATGTTATAGAAAATAATATAGCTGTTATACGAAGAATTTCAGGAGGCGGAACTGTATTTCACGATTTGGGCAACCTTAATTTTTGCTTTATAGCGAATGGAAAAGAAGGCCATTTAGTTGATTTCAGAAGGTTTACAAAGCCTATAATGGAAGTTATACAAAGTTTGGGAATTGATGTTAAATTCGAAGGTAAAAATGATTTGCGCATAAATGGCTTTAAAATATCTGGAAATGCCGAACATGTTTATAAAAACAGGGTGCTGCACCACGGAACATTGCTCATAAATTCTGATTTAAATAAACTTTCAGAAGGGTTGAAAATAATTCCCGGAAAATATACCGATAATGCTGTAAAATCAATCAGAAGCAAAGTTGCCAACCTGAATGATTTTTTATCAAAACCTATACCCATTGATGCTTTTGCACAACACCTCATTAAAAAGTTAAATTGTCCTTTGGTAAAGCTTACAACAAATGATATTGAATTAATAGAAAAATTATCTGCCAATAAATATAAACCATGGGACTGGAATTTTGGATATTCTCCAAAATTCCAATTTCGTAATGAATTTAATATAAATGATGAAAATATTCAAATAAAATTAGACATTGAAAACGGTATTATATATAAATGTTCAATTTCAAAGAATGAAGTTTTAGCAGAAAAACTAATTGGCACAAAGCATGAATATAATTCTGTAAGCCATGTTTTAAAAGCACTTACAGTGGATGAAAATAATTTTATATGGAATCTATTTTGAAACTTATATATTTCTTATTCTGACTAATTATTAATTCAAAAGTTTATATTGTTGGCAATGTTTCTTCAACAAAATCTACAAGCTGAGGGAAATAATTAAAAAAATCATGTTTTAATTCTATATAATGCTTATTTAAAATTGTTATAGCAAATTCATATTCAGCAGGTAATGATGTGCCTTTGCTCATTCCAATCAACACGCTTTTTATTCCATCAACTGTTCGGTACGATTGCAACCATTTGTTCCGAATAAAATTTGGTACAAATTTTTTCATTTCCAAAGGCATTATATCAATTGAATCATAGAGCCACGTGTTAATAAAATCGACATATTCATCAAAATTTATATCAGAGAATCTGTCCCATTCGCGTGAAAGAAAATGGTCGTAAATAATATCGGTTACTATACCAGCATATTTATGATACCGTAAATAAAACAATTGTTTATGTTGAAGGACAATTGGATGTGAATCGGTATATGAATCTATTCTTCGGTGCAAAATAATCCCTTTTCGCACCATTTCAGGAAATTTATCATAATCGCGACCTTTTACATAATCACCAATAAAATTCCCTAAACGAATTTCTTCATTATCTCTGGATAAATATATATGGGCCAAAAAATTCAAGTTGTTTTCTTTAAGTATTGTTTATATCTATAAAACTTAAAGTTATTAAATAAATTGCTTACATGCTCACTTACAAGAGTTATTTTTCCTTTATTTTAAAAGGCATACATGTTTTATAATATATTTTAAAACAATAAAATCATTGATTTAAAAGGTAAATTTGTAATAAACAGTAAAATATAAATTTATGGCAACGCAAAAAATATTAATCATAGGTGCAGCGGGTCGAGATTTTCACAATTTCAATACTTTTTTTAGAAATAAAAGTGAATACAAAGTTGTTGCATTCACAGCTGCACAAATACCTGATATTGCTGGAAGAAATTATCCCATGGAACTGGCTGGGGAATTATATCCGCAAGGTATACCAATTTTTCCTGAACAGGAACTGACTGAATTAATTAAGTTACTTGATGTTGACACCTGTGTTTTTTCATATAGTGATGTTACTTATCAGAAAGTTATGGCAGTGAGTGCTATTGTAAATGCATGTGGTGCAAATTTTATGTTGTTAGGTGGAAAAGAGACCATGTTGAAAAGCACAAAACCTGTTATTGCAGTTGGAGCTGTGCGGACTGGTTGTGGAAAAAGCCAAACATCAAGGAAAATAATTGAAATTTTGATGAATAATGGTTTAAAGGTTGTTGCTATAAGGCACCCAATGCCATATGGCGATCTTGTAAAACAGAAAGTCCAGCGTTTTGCAACACTTGATGATTTAAAAAAACACAATTGTACAATTGAGGAAATGGAGGAATATGAACCACATGTTAGTCGTGGAAATGTTATATATGCCGGTGTTGATTATGAAGCAATTCTGAGAAGTGCCGAAAATGATATAAATGGCTGTGATATTATTTTGTGGGATGGTGGCAATAATGATTTTCCGTTTTACAAACCCGATTTAATGATAACTGTTCTTGATCCGCACCGCCCCGGTCATGAATTAATGTATTATCCGGGAGAAGTTACACTTAGAATTGCAGATGTTGCAATTATCAATAAAATTGATTCGGCCGATAATAATTCCATAGTGAAGGTTAGGGAAAATATTGTAAAAGTAAACCCAAAAGCTACCATTATTGAGGCTGCATCTCCAATACGTGTTGATAATCCTGAAATAATAAAAGGCAAACGTGTTTTGGTAATTGAAGATGGCCCAACATTAACGCATGGCGAAATGAAAATTGGTGCCGGAATTGTTGCTGCTCAAAAATTTGGAGCTTCAGTTTTGATTGACCCTCGCGATTATGTAGTAGGCAAATTAAAAGACACATTTAATACTTATCCGAATATTGGTACACTTTTGCCGGCAATGGGGTATGGCGAACAACAACTTAAAGACCTTGAAGCAACTATAAATAATACTCCCTGCGATTCAGTAATTATTGGCACACCTATTGATTTATCGCGCATTATTAAAATTAACAAACCAAGCACAAGAGTTTATTATGATTTACAGGAAATAGGATATCCTGATTTGAAAGTTGTGTTGGAAAATTTTTGCAAAATTTTAAAAAGAAATAGAATATTCTAATATAATATTGAATTCAATTTTTGAATATTAATTCAGTTTTCGTTCAATTTCATCAATTGAAATAATTGAAATAATGGCATTGCCATCTGGCGAAAAATTATGGTTCGGACATTGGAAAAGCTTTTCAACCAAATCGTGCATTTCGTTATTGGTTAATACTTTGCCATAACCTATTGATGATGCTTTGCTTAACACCAATGCAGTATGTTCTTTAGCTTTTGCAGCTTGAGGTTTAGGATTTTGCTCAATTCCTTCAATAATTTTTTCAATAAGTTCTGATGTGTTCGGATTCACCAAATCAGCAGGACAGCCATTTACAACCACCGAATTATTTCCAAAGTCGCGAATATCAAAACCACTATAATTAATATCATCTATAAATTCAAGCAACAAATTATATTTGTCGGAACTTAATTCTATTACCTGCGGAAAAATTGTTTGTTGCGACATAACTGCCGAACCCGATAAAATTTTTAAATATTTTTCGTACAAAATTCGTTCATGTGCGCGTTTTTGGTCAATTACCATAAGGCCCGATTTTACAGGACTTAGAATATATTTATACTTCAATTGCATAAATATTGGCACTGTAATTTGTAATGCATCCTCATTGCCGAACAAATTTTGCTCATTTCTATTATCCAGGTTTGATTTTTCATTTTCAAAACCTGCATATAGCGTTTCCCAGTTTTTTAAATTCTGTTGTTTAAAATAATCATGTTTTTGTCTGGATTGCTGTGTTTTATTTTCTGCATCTGAATCGAAAGGATTGAAATTTGGGTTATAATGAATTGTTGGAATTTTCACCTCGGCATTCTTATTTAAAACCGGAATTTCAATGGCCGATTCATTATTAAAATCGATTGAAGGAACAACATTAAATTTACCCAAAGCCTCTTTTACCGTAGCGTGAATAATTTGCCAAATTGATTGTTCATCTTCAAATTTAATTTCAGTTTTCGTTGGATGAATATTTACATCGATGTTCTCCGGGTTAATTTCTAAAAAAATAAAATAAGAAGGAAAAGTATCGGGAGCAATAATTCTTTCATAAGCATGTATAACTGCTTTGTGGAAGTACGGATGTCGCATATACCTGTTATTCACAAAGAAAAACTGTTCACCTTGAGATTTTTTTGCAAACTCGGGCTTCCCGGTAAAACCATAAAGTTTAACTATGCTTGTATTTGTTTTAATATCAACCAAAGCCTGGTTTTGGTTTTTGCCAAACAATTGAATTATCCTTTGTTTTGGGTTACTTGAAACCAATTGCAAAATCTCGGTATTGTTGTGCATGAGTTTAAATTCAATTTCAGGAAAAGCTAATGCAACCCTTTGAATTTCTGAGATTATTAAACGGAATTCATAGGTATCTGATTTAAGGAATTTGCGCCTTGCCGGAACATTGAAAAATAAATTTTTTACTGCAAAATTGCAACCTGCTTGACAGGCGACCGGTTCCTGGCTGATAACATCAGTAGCTTTAATAATAAGTTCAGTGCCCAATTCATCATCCTGTCGTTTTGTTTGCAACGAGACTTCAGCAATAGCCGCTATCGAAGCCAATGCTTCACCGCGGAAACCCATTGAACGGATGGCAAATAAATCATCGGCTTTTCTTATTTTCGAAGTAGCATGGCGTTCAAATGCCATTCGGGCATCAGTTTCTGACATTCCTGAGCCGTTATCTACTACCTGGATGAGGGTTCTTCCTGAATCTTTAATAATTATTGAAATACTATTTGCCCCGGCATCTACGGCATTTTCAACCAATTCCTTAATTACCGATGCCGGGCGTTGAATAACTTCACCGGCGGCAATTTGGTTTGCAACTGAATCGGGCAAAAGCTGTATAATATCAGGCATTTAAATTTATTTGAAACAACAAAAATAATTAAAAAACTAAAGTACAGTTAGAACAGTTTATTAACATAAGGTAATTGCAAAAGAATATTTATTAATATTTTTGGGATTATTGAACCCAGAACTGAATTATAAATTCAGACTAAAAGATAAGAGTTCAGTTTAAAAAATTTGATTTAAAAAAATTTCAGTGAATAAAAACAATTTGCCCGGCACCGATATAAATTATATAAAGCGATTGATTGCCGAGGGCGAGCATCAAACGCTCGATTTTAAATTTGAGATTAATGATTCACGGAAAATTGCTAAAACATTTTCAGCATTCGCCAATACCGAAGGTGGAAAATTATTGGTTGGTGTAAAAGATAATGGATCAATTGCAGGAGTCCGTTCCGATGAAGAATATTACATGATTGAAGCTGCTTCAGATATGTATTGTAAGCCAACAGTTCCTTTTACAGCAAAAAAATGGCAAATTGAAACCAAAATTATTCTTGAAATTACCATCCCGAAAATAAATGAAATAGTTTATGCAAAAGATGAAAGCAATAATTGGTGGGCCTATACAAGGGTGAACGATCAGAATATTTTAATAAACCGTGTAATGCTTGAGGTTTGGAAACGTAAAGAAAAAGTGAAAGGCACGTATATTGAGTATTCGAAAAATGAAAAAATTCTATTGTCTTACCTTTCAGAAAATAGTGATATTTCCTTATCGAAATTTATCAGGATTTCAAAAATAACTAAATATGAAGCTGAAAAAATATTAATAAACCTAGCTTCACTGAACGTTATTGATATTAATATTTCCGAAAAAGGCGTGAAATATTCACTTAAAAATGAAAAATAATTTTATTTCACCAGTAGAATTTTTCGTTTCATAACACCAATATTTGTTGTTAAATAAAGAAAATAAACACCGGATGAATACGTTGAAATATCCAGTGGATAGGTTATTGCTGAAGTAGATAAAGCAAATGATATGGTTTTTACATACATTAATTGTCCCATTGCCGAAAACACTTTTAATTCCCCATAATTTTCTAAAGATGGATTTGTAATTGTCAGGTTAAATATTCCATGTGAAGGGTTTGGTGCAACTTCAATATCATAACTATATAAGTTTAAATAAACACTTTCCATTGCTCCACTTTTCCCGTCAACTTGGAGCCAGTATGTTTTACCAGCTGTTACACTAGCTTTTTCAATTAATGCATAGGTTGGATTATTGCTTTCAAGTTGATCGTCATTTGCAGCAACTATACTATATGAAGCCTGATTTCCAAGAAGCAGATAATCTTCATTTTCAGCGCTATAAAGGGCCATTTTGTCATCATATCCATGTGAATCAATTGTAATTATACCATTTGAAGGAGCAACTATTTTAAACCAAATAGTATGGTGAATAAATGATCCAGAACCTGCTGAATCATTGCACCAACTTTTTTGCGAATAACAACCTGTTGCAGGTGGATTTGGTTCTAGATACTCGGTTGATGCACATATATTCGAAAATGGCCCGTTTTCACCAAGCTTTAAAGCAATTGCATTACTTAAATAGTCATTTGATGGTGTTAGTACCTTTAAGTTTATACTGTCATAACTCACACATGAACCATATCGGCCTGTAACTTTAATTAAGGTATTGAACGAACCATCTTTTATTTTTGACTGAATAGCTGAGATAACAATACTGTCACCTTTAATATAGTATGTTATCCTATCTGTATCACTGAGGCTGTAAGAATAATTTAATGCACCTGAAACCATTATTAAAGTATTGTTCAGATTATACCCACATATTGTAGTATCTTCCGGAAAGACATTAAAAATAGTATTTATATTATTTCCTGCATTTATAATGCTATCATGTGTAATAGAATCCGATCCGTTTGAATTTGAAACCTTTAATGATACTGAATAATTACCAGGTTCTATAAAATCAATAACCGGGAATTCAGAAGAATCGGTTGTATTATTTAAAAATGAATAAGTTGATGGTGTAATACTCCATTTCCATGAAGTTGGATAATATGATGATTTATCATTTAATTTAACAGGTGCATTTATACAAACTTTGTTAACGTTTACTGAGAAATTGGCTTTTGGTATTGATTGCCATAACATGCCATTCATTACTAAAGTGTTTTTATTCTGTGGATCCAAAAAATGTTTCAAAGTAGGTAATGTACCGGTGGTTGATTTGTATGACAATGACAATAAACCGTAATAACAGGTTACATTATCATTTTCATCACCATGTAATTGCCCTACAATTCTTTTGTTGTCATCAAATAAGGGTGAACCGGAAGAGCCTTCAGCAATTGAACCAGAAGTAAACACTACCTTCAAATGGGTATTGGGATTAGTTGTAAAATTTGGCCCATTTGTTGATGTCCATGTTATTGAATTGTTGTACACAACAGCAGGATTAGCTGCAAGTGATATACATTTAGGAAGTCCGGTAGGGTGGTGTATCCCGGCTGAAGTAACAGGCATCCGACCTGAGGCATCCCAACCTGCAAAATAGGCCTGATAATCAGCAGTTGGCATCTCGTCTAAAAGCAACAAGGTATAATCCGATTGTGTATAATACGTCAGCACCGAAGCTCCTGAAAGTGTTTGGTTTTGCTGCACAATACTTCCGCCTGAACATGTGGAATATTCGTAATTAAAATAGGCTACTAATGTTGCTGCTAGTGCATTTGAAGTTAAACAGTGACTGGCAGTCAAAAAATATGGTGTTCCGTCATTATTGGTATTGTTGATTAATGCTCCTGAACACAAATAGTCATAAACATTATCATGATATTCAATTTTACAAACCGAATGTTTTTGTGTTTGCCAGTCGGCTCCTTCAGGGCAATTGATGTTTATTAAATTTGACGATGAAGTTAAATCTAATGATCTATAACTTTTACCAATTGAACCAATAACCAATTCGCCATTAAATTTGGCATTTTCAGGTTCGAAATATTCTATAATTGCATTGTTGAAAGGAAAACTGGCAATAGTCAAACTTTGGCGTGATTTGTTGTTAAGTTTTGAAAATGCACCGAATACCAATGTTTTGGATTCATTATAAATATACAATCGCGCACCTTCGGGTACAAAAAATTCTGAAAAATCTATTCCAATGCCTAATGCATTTTCAGCCTTTACTTCATATCGCCAAATTGTTCCTTTACCGGGAATTATAGTTTTTAATGCGCTGTCTTTAACATTTACATCAACTTGTTCCCGTATTGCATATCTATTGTCAATACCCGCTTTCGCATCATTTGCAATCAGTTGTTTGATATCTATTGCTGAAAGCTCTTTCTGAGGAATATGAATATTGTTTTTGGTTGTTAATTCGAAACTTTCTGGTTTCCCAGGAATTGAAATTTGAGAATTAATAACATTGAAATTAAGAAATATAATGGTTGCAAAAATTAAAATTCTATTCATTGACTTATTATAAATTTCTAAATTAAATTTTAGCAAAGAAACGATAAAAGGTCTCATAATATTGAATAAAATATAGGTATTTTGTTTTATTATCTCAAAATAAGTGCATTTTAAATTTTTATTTGATAGAGAAAATCTATTCAATAATTACGCAAAAAGGATGCAAAATATCCATTACATTTTAATAAAAGTTGAAGTATAGTTATTCCTGTAAGTAAAGAAGATATTTAGATCTTTAATTATTGTGAAAATAATAACACAAAAAATTTTAAATATTCATTTCGTTAATTAATTTTGACGCCTCAAAAAAATATACAGTCAAAACATTAAAAACACTAAATAATGATTGTTAATTCTTATAAAACTGTTTCCGCATCTGAAGCCGTAAAGGTTGTAAATTCTGGCGATCATGTTCATTTAAGTAGTGTGGCTAGCGCTCCGCAATGCTTAATAAATGCAATGTGTAATAGGGGAAAACGAGGTGAAATAAGAAATGTAAAAATACACCATTTGCATACCGAGCCGGCTCCTTATGCTGAACCAGAATACGAAGGTATATTTCAACATGATGCTTTTTTTGTTGGTGCAAATGTTCGATGTGCAGTTCAATCAGGTTATGCCGATTATATCCCGGTTTTTTTAGGTGAAACGCAGCGTTTGTACCGCGATGGCTATCTGCCGTGCGATGTTGCTATGATACAAGTTTGTCCACCTGATGAACATGGATACGTTTCAATGGGTACCTCAGTTGATGCTACTTTAGCTGCTGTTGAAATTGCTAAGATTGTAATTGCGGTTATAAATCCTAATGTTCCCAGGGCTTTTGGACAAGCAATGATTCCAATGAGCATGATTGATATTTTTGTTGAAGACGATACTCCGCTTGAACCGGCTCATTTTTCAAACCCTGATCCGATTGAAACTGCTATTGGGAAACATTGTGCAGAATTGATAGAAGATGGAGCTACACTTCAAATGGGTATTGGTGCTATACCAAATGCTGTTTTAGCACAATTGGGGCATCATAAAAATTTGGGTATCCATACCGAAATGTTTGCAGACGGAGTTTTGCCATTAGTCGAAAGAGGCGTAATAAACGGTGCTGATAAAAATATTGATAAAGGTAAAATTGTTTCTACCTTTTTAATGGGTTCACAAAGGGTTTACGATTTCATAAACAATAATCCACAAGTTCTAATGATGGATGTTGGGTACACCAATGATCCTTTTATTATTGCGCAAAATCCAAAAGTAACAGCAATAAATTCAGCATTACAAATTGACTTAACCGGTCAGGTTTGTGCAGATTCCATTGGAACTAAATTTTATTCAGGAGTAGGAGGTCAGATTGATTTTGTTTATGGAGCTTCTCGTTCAAAAGGAGGTAAAGCAATTATTGCAATGAGTTCTGTAACAAATAAAGGTTTAAGTAAAATTGCACCAACGCTAATACAAGGAGCAGGAGTTGTAACAACACGTAATCATGTGCATTGGGTAGTTACTGAATATGGAGCGGTTAATTTATATGGCAAATCACTTCAACAACGAGCTAAATTACTAACCAGCATTGCGCATCCAATTCATCAGGAAATGCTTGACAAATCGGCATTTGAAAGGTTTGGCCCACATTTTCATTTTATTAGTAATTCAATTTCGGTATAATAAAAACAAGGAATTTTAATAATATATGAGCTTGCAATATAATTGTGAGCTCATTTAGTTTTATATTTTTTAGCTTATTCAAATAAGCTATCATCCCTTATTATTAAAAGTAAGGCAGAATGCGGAACTATATAATACTTCTGTTTGTTGAATTCAATTTCATAAGCACTTTTTTGCAAAAATAAAGCAAGGTCGCCTTCCTTTGCCTGCAAAGGAACGTATTTCACATCATCTGATTTGCTTTTCCATGGTTCATCCGATTCGCTAATTGCAGGAATTGGATATCCGGGACCGGCTTTAACAATATAGCCAAAGTGTATGTTTTCCTTTTCCTGAACTCCAGGTGGAAGGTAAAGTCCTCCACGGGTATGCTCTTGTGACGATTTTGGTTTAATCAATACCCTGTCGCCAATAACTATAAATTTGCTGATATCTTGTTTGCCAATTTCCATTTTGCTGAAGTAAGAATAAAAAGATAATTGAGAATTATTAATATTTAAAGATTTTTCATTTTTCGAATAGTTTCGAAAGGGTTGTCAGATTTAAATATAGCGCTTCCGACAACAAATGCATCTACACCGGCAGAATTAAAAGTCTTTAAATTCGATAATTCAACCCCGCCATCAATTTCAATTAGTGCCTTCGAATTCTTTGCAAGTATTAAATCTTTTAAACGTTTCACTTTATCTATTGAGCCAGTTATGAGTTTTTGCCCTCCAAAACCTGGATTAACAGTCATGTTCAAAACCAGGTCAACATCCAATATTATTTCATCAAGGACATGTATTGATGTATGTGGATTAATTGCAACACCTGCTTTTATTCCTTTTGATTTAATATAATTAATTGTGCGGTTTAAGTGAATACATGCTTCATAATGAACAGTGAGGATTTCAGCCCCGGCTTCTAAAAATTCATCAATAAACCGGTCAGGTTGCGCTATCATTAAATGAACATCAAGGGGCTTTTTTGCAATTTTATGTATTGCACCAACTATTGGTTGACCTATGGTTATATTTGGCACAAATGATCCATCCATTATGTCCAAATGAATCCAATCAGCCGGACTGGAATTAATCATTTCAATTTCACGGCCTAGGTCTAAAAAGTCAGCATTTAGAATTGAAGGTGAAAGTATAATACTCATAACAATTATTTAACAAAGCAAATATAAATAACAATAATTCAACCTTTCAGTTATGTTTATAATTTATTTCTAAAAACAAACAGGAATTGAATAAATCTAAACAATTCCTGTTGAACAAAATTTATTAATTTTCTCGATTCGCTGATTGCAGAAGTAGAATATTTAACCCAAATAAGTTTTAAGGTTTTTACAACGGGTTGTTTGCTTTAGTCTTTTAATAGCTTTTTCTTTGATTTGTCTCACTCGTTCACGGGTTAAACCAAATTCCTCACTAATTTCTTCCAATGTATGCGGATGTTTTTCATTCAAACCAAAATATAATTTTAATATATTCGATTCCCTTTCACCCAATGTTGAAAGAACTCTTTCAATTTCCTTTCTAAGGGAATCATTCACAAGTCCCTTGTCAGGACTGGGAGCGTCGGAATTCAATAAAATATCATACATACTTCCTTCTTCATCTTGCCCAATTGGAGCATCCATTGAAACATGGCGACCTGCTGTTCGAATTGCTTCTTTTACATCACCTGGCACAAGTTCAAGCGCCTGTGCTACCTCAAGAATAGAAGGTTCTCTTTCAAATTTTTGCTCTAAATCGGCTAGAGTTTTATTTATTTTGTTAATGTATCCTATTTTATTCAAAGGTAACCTGACAATTCTGGCTTGTTCAGCCAATGCCTGCATAATCGATTGCCGAATCCACCAAACAGCATACGAAATAAATTTAAATCCTCTTGTTTCATCAAACCTTTGAGCAGCTTTAATTAAACCTAAATTTCCTTCATTAATTAAATCGGGCAGACTTAATCCCTGGTTTTGATATTGTTTTGCCACAGATACTACAAAACGCAGGTTTGCATTTACCAGTTTTTCTAATGCTTTTTCATCACCTTGCCTGATATGCCGGGCTAATTCTACTTCTTCCTCTGCAGTAATTAATTCTACCCTACCAATTTCATGTAAATATTTATCTAAGGAAGGGGTTTCCCTATTCGTTACTTGTTTGATGATTTTTAGTTGTCGCATTGAGTTTTGGGTTATTTCAGTAATTTCAGTTATCCATTTACTAGTCTGGCTTTGAATGTATTGGTCAATATTTAGTCTTCATTAAAACTTCAACATTTCTAATTTATGTTAATTTTTTAACTTTATCTGGTAAATAATTTATACATTCCTAAAAAAAATTTTGTATTTATATAGTTATTGCTTATAATTGCAACAAATATCCCAGATTACAATTCCATATAATAAATTTGTTCTTACGTCTTATAATCTTTTTTAATTCTGAATATTTAAACCAAATACATATTTATGTTCGACATTCTTGAATTGAATGAAAAGGATCTTTCTGATTTGAAAGATATTGCTAAATCTCTGGGCCTTAAAAAATATGAGGCCATGAAAAAACAGGATATAATTTATAAAATATTGGATCAGCAGGCGATTGAAGCAACCAATAAGCGATCGGAAAAACAGGTTTCTAAAATTAGTGTGTCTGATGATGCTGATAGCAAAAAACGTACAAGGCGTAAAAAAGGTTATGAAACTGAAGCTACGCCTTCAGTTGAAGTTAAAGAGCCAATAAAAACAATTAGGGTAGAAAAAAGGGTTGTTCCAATTTTAGAAGAAATACCAACTGAAAATGTAACACAAGTTGGAAGAACTTCATCAGTATTGGATGATTTACCTGATTTTCCGGCTACTGAATCGAATGCAATTCAAGAAGGAGATGAAAGCCAGGTTGTTACAGAAACTTTAGAACCTCAGCAATCAAAGGAAAATATACAGCGAAAAGTTTTTGAACGCCGCCGCGAAGACAAAACCTTTGAATTCGAAGGAATTATTAGTTCTTCCGGAGTTCTTGAAATTATGCCTGATGGCTATGGCTTTTTAAGGTCTGCCGATTATAATTACCTTAATTCACCAGATGATATTTATGTTTCGCAATCACAAATAAAGTTATTTGGTTTAAAAACTGGTGATACAGTTAAAGGAACTATTCGTCCACCAAAAGAAGGCGAAAAATATTTTCCTTTAATTAAGGTTGAAGAAATCAATGGTCGTGACCCTGATTTTATTCGTGATAGGGTTCCATTTGATTATTTAACTCCATTATTTCCGGAAGAAAAATTTAAATTGGTTTCGCAAAAAAATGCGAATGTTTCATGCAGAATTGTTGACATGTTTGCGCCTATCGGCAAAGGACAGCGTGGTTTAATAGTAGCTCAGCCTAAAACTGGTAAAACAGTATTACTTAAAGATATTGCCAATGCAATTGCTGAAAACCATCCCGAAGTTTACCTTATCATTTTATTAATTGACGAAAGACCTGAAGAGGTTACCGATATGGCTCGAAGCGTTAACGGAGAAGTTATTGCATCTACTTTTGACGAACCCGCTGAACGACATGTTCGTATTGCAAATATTGTATTAGAAAAGGCAAAACGTTTGGTTGAATGTGGCCATGATGTAGTTATTTTACTTGACTCTATTACACGTTTGGCAAGGGCATTTAATACAATCGCACCTGCATCGGGTAAAGTTTTGTCGGGAGGTGTTGATTCCAATGCTTTGCATAAACCCAAAAGGTTTTTCGGAGCTGCCAGAAACATTGAAAATGGAGGCTCACTTACAATTTTAGCAACTGCACTTACTGAAACCGGTTCGAAAATGGATGATGTTATTTTTGAAGAATTCAAAGGTACTGGTAATATGGAATTGCAGCTTGATCGTAAACTTTCAAATAAACGTATTTTCCCATCTGTAGATTTAAATGCATCAAGTACCAGACGTGAAGATTTACTATTAGATAAAGTAATGCTTAATAAAATATGGGTGTTAAGAAATTATCTTTCAGATATGAACCCTGTTGAAGCAATGGAATTTTTAGTCGACCGATTAAGAAAAACGGAATCAAATGAAGAATTTTTAGTTTCAATGAACGGCTAATAAAGAATTACAATAATGCTAAAAATCCCTTGGGAATCGAATTTCTCAGGGGTTTTTTATTTTATTTCGACTCAAACGAGGTGAACAATTTACTTTGTTTTTAGAATTAAAACATCTTATTATCCTAATTTATATCTAATGATTTAAAAATTATAAATATTCTAAGTTGACCGTAAAAACTAATTCGCATTAAATTAATCAAGTTGTTATTTAAAATGAATATATATTAGATTTAAGTCATTATTACGGTATCCAACGTAAAGTAAATTGACTTAATTTTGTAACTTAATTTTTAATTTTATTAAATCACTGTTTTTTAAATACTTAACATATAAATTCAATGGCAGAAAAGAAATTTGTTACATGCGATGGCAATTATGCAGCAGCACATGTAGCATACATGTTTAGCGAAGTTGCTGCAATTTATCCTATTACACCTTCCTCCAATATGGCTGAAAACGTTGACGAATGGGCAGCAGCCGGAAGAAAGAATATTTTCAACCAAACTGTAAGAGTTGTAGAAATGCAAAGTGAAGCTGGTGCTGCAGGTGCAGTTCATGGTTCATTGCAGTCGGGTGCTTTAACCAGTACCTATACAGCATCTCAAGGATTATTATTAATGATTCCCAATATGTATAAAATCTCCGGTGAATTGCTTCCCGGTGTATTTCACGTTTCAGCTCGTGCTTTAGCCGCTCAGGCATTAAATATTTTTGGTGATCATAGCGATGTTATGAGTACACGTCAAACCGGGTTCGCCTTGTTGGCAACAGGAAGCGTTCAGGAAGTTATGGATATTGCTCCGGTTGCACATTTAGCAGCCATTAAATCACGTATTCCATTTCTTCATTTTTTCGATGGTTTTAGAACTTCACATGAAATTCAGAAAGTTGAAGCTGCTAATCAAGATGAATTAGTTAAACTTCTTGATAAAAAAGCTTTACAAGAGTTTCGAGACAGAGCATTAAACCCTGAACATCCTGTAACAAGGGGAACAGCTCAAAACCCTGATATATATTTCCAAACCCGCGAAGCAGCTAATAAATTTTATACAGCTGTTCCTGATGTAGTTGAAAGCTATTTGGATGAAATTAAAAAAATTACAGGCCGCGAATATCATTTGTTCGATTATTATGGTGCAGCAGATGCAGAACATGTAATCATTGCAATGGGTTCGGTTACTGAAACTATTAAGGAGGTAATTGATTATTATACAGCTAAAGGTGAAAAAATAGGATTGATTTCTGTTCATCTTTATCGTCCATTTTCAGCAAAACATTTCTTACAGACTTTACCTAAATCGGTTAAACGTATTTGCGTATTAGACCGTACAAAGGAACCTGGTGCAAATGGTGATCCATTGTATATGGATGTTAAAGAAGTTTTATATGGAACTACAAATGCTCCACTTGTTGTTGGCGGACGTTATGGATTGGGTTCTAAAGATGTTACTCCTGGTTCAATAATATCAGTTATTAAGAATTTAAAAGCTAACGAACCTAAAAATCAATTTACAATTGGTATTGTTGATGATGTTACATTCAAATCACTGCCAATTGAACCTGAAGTTAATGTTATTAAACCCGGAACTTTCGAAGCTAAGTTTTATGGTTTAGGATCAGATGGTACTGTTGGAGCCAATAAAAACTCAATAAAAATAATTGGCGGTTCAACCAATAAATATAGTCAGGCATATTTTGCCTACGATTCAAAGAAATCAGGAGGTATAACAACCTCACATTTACGTTTTGGTGATACAATTATTCGTGCGCCATACTTAGTTGTAAGTCCTGATTTTGTTGCTTGCCACGTTCCTTCCTATTTGGATAAATATGATATGTTGGCAGGACTTAAAAATGGTGGAACATTCCTATTGAATAGTATTTGGGATGTTGAAGAAACCAAAAAGCATTTGCCCGATCACATGAAAAAACAATTGGCTGATGCCAATGCTAAATTTTATATCATTAACGCTACAGCAATTGCCGAGGAAATTGGTTTAGGAACAAGGACCAATACAATTATGCAAAGTGCATTCTTCAAAATATCAGGCGTAATTCCTTACGAAAAAGCTGTTGATGAAATGAAGAAGGCAATTATTAAGAGCTTTGGTAAAAAAGGCGAAGAAGTTGTTAAAATGAACAATGCCGCTGTTGATGCTGGTGAAGCTGTAACACAAATTCCGGTTCCCGCAGAATGGAAAAGCCTGAAACCGGCAGTTGTATTTAAAACAAATGACAATGTTCCTTCATTTATTAAAGATGTTGTTTTCCCAATGAACGCTTTAAAAGGTGATGACTTGCCTGTAAGTGCTTTCATTAACCGTGAAGACGGTACATTTGATGCTGGTACTGCAGCCTACGAAAAACGTGGTATTGCTGTTAATGTTCCCGAATGGCAGTCTGAGAACTGTATTCAATGTAATCAATGTTCATACGTTTGTCCTCATGCTGCAATTCGTCCATTTTTATTTAATGAAAAGGATATTGCCGGTTTACCTTCTGGAACACAATTGGTGAAAGCAAATGGCAAAGCACTCGAAGGCTTACAATATAAAATACAGGTAAGCGTACTCGACTGCACCGGATGTGGAAATTGTGCCGATGTATGTCCTTCAAAAACAAAAGCTTTGGTTATGAAGCCTCTCGAAAGCCAGGAAGATGAAATTGGTCGTTGGGAATACATTACTAAAAATGTTACATACAAAGACACTCTTTTGCCTAAAGATGCTGCTATTAAAAATACGCAGTTTGCTCAGCCATTATTTGAATTTTCGGGTGCTTGTGCAGGTTGTGGTGAAACTCCTTATATCAAGCTTGTAACTCAACTTTTCGGTGATAGAATGATTGTTGCTAATGCTACAGGTTGCTCTTCTATTTATGGAGGTTCCGCTCCATCAACTCCTTATACTGTAAATAGCGTAGGTAAAGGTGTAGCTTGGGCAAATTCGTTATTCGAAGACAATGCTGAATATAGTCTTGGCTTGGCAACAGGTGTAAAACAAATTCGTGACCGAATTGAACTAATGATGAAAGAAAATATGGAAACAGTTTCGGCAGTTACCAAAGATTCTTTTAGTGAATGGATTACAAACAAAAATAATGCTAATGGTTCTATAGTTGCTTCTGAAAAGATACGTGCAGCTTTAAAAAGTGAAAAAGCACCAATAGCAGCTGAAATTGCCAGACTCGATCAATATTTTATTAAGAAATCGGTTTGGGCATTTGGTGGTGATGGTTGGGCTTATGATATTGGTTATGGCGGCTTAGACCACGTTCTTGCATCAGGTGAAGATATTAATATTCTGGTTCTTGATACTGAAGTTTATTCTAATACTGGCGGTCAAGCCTCAAAATCTACACCAGTTGGCGCAATTGCTAAATTTGCAGCATCGGGTAAACGAATTCGCAAAAAAGACCTTGGTATGATGGCAATGAGTTATGGATATTGCTATGTTGCCCAGGTTTCAATGGGTGCAAATCAGGCCCAATTTCTTAAAGCTGTTCGTGAAGCAGAATCATTCCCTGGACCTTCAATAATTATAGCTTATTCGCCATGTATCAATCACGGTTTAAAGCATGGAATGGGAAAATCACAACATCAGGAAAAATTGGCTGTTGAGAGCGGTTACTGGCATTTGTACCGTTTCGATCCACGGTTGGAAGAAAATGGGCAAAATCCTTTCCAATTCGATTCCAAAGAGCCAAATTGGGGCGAATTCCAAAACTTCATAATGAGTGAAGTGCGTTACTCATCTTTGAAAAAAGCATTTCCTGCTGAAGCAGACGAGTTGTTTAAAGCTGCTGAAGATAATGCAAAATGGCGCTTTAAAGGATATAAAAGAGTTGCCTCAATGGATTATACAAAAAGTTAATTAAGCATAACTGAAATAGAAAAAGCCATCTCAAAAGGATGGTTTTTTTATTTAATAAGATTCAAATTTTCTAATTATTTTCAAATAATCTGTTTGGACATTTTTCATCATTACATGCATGGCATTTGTAACCCATACTTTTTACTTTGCTGCCTAATCCAATAATTCCACTGACTGATTTTTCAGGAATCATTAATGCCGAAGTATTAAGTTTTATGCCACAATTATCATTGCCTAACAATGAAAAAAGATGATGTTGCTCACTAACATTCCAATTGCAATATCCAGGACTATATCGGTTGGTGATTTTAAAACCTAAATCTGTTGCAATTTTTTCAATTTCAAATTGACAAATGTCAGCAACTTGTTCCGCCAATTCCGAACCAATGAGATTAGCTATTAATCCTTCCAATCCATTGTCTTGACTAAAATGCTCTTTTGAATATTTTTCAATTTCAATTCCAATTGTAACAACAAAAAAAGCAAGCAATTCAGAATGATGTAAATACTTTTCAAGTATTTTACCAATATTAAAATTTACATTTTCAATTGATAATATTCCATTCCCGGGAAAATTTGGATTGATGAAGATTTTGTAAGAAAACTTTGGTGAACTAGTGTTTATACAATATTGAACCTGTTCGTAAAGTAATTCTAAAAGATAGGAATCGGCATCTTTCAATTCCATTCCCATTGATTTTAAAATATTGGAATGGTTTACATTTAGAACTTTACGATCAACAGATTGATTGCTACTTCTAATTGTATTTTGATTTTGCATTATTTAAGCCACCAATGAATTTAAATAAGTAACAGCTCCCTGCGGATCATGAGAATATCCATCAGCACCAATTTCTATCCTAAACTTATCATTTATAGGCGCGCCGCCAATAATGCAAACTGTCTCTGGATGTATATCTTTAATTTCCTTAACAATAGAACCCATATTTTGCATTGTAGTGGTAAGTAATGCAGATAATCCAACTACAGCACCGTTATTGTCTTTGATAGATTGAATAAATTTTGCAGCGCTAACATCAACGCCTAAATCAATAACTTCCCAACCGGCACCTTCAACAATCATAGCTACAAGATTTTTGCCAATATCATGCATGTCTCCTGCAACTGTTCCAATAATAAATTTACCTTTTCGTTTAACCTCACCTGATTGAAAATAGGGTTTTAAATGTGCAAGAGCAGCATTCATAGCCTTAGCTGCAATAAGCATTTGTGGAACAAATATTAGCTTTTGGGTGAATTTATCTCCCACTTTATCCATTGCCTTTATTAATGATTTATTTAAAATATCTTTTGGGTCAATACCACTTTCCAAAGCTAATTTAGTTAATTCATCAGCACCATCCTGTCCTTTCATATGTGGCGGATAAGGTGCATTTTTATTAACCTTTCCGTTCTCAATACATTCAAATAATTTATCTAAAATTTCAGAAGTTTCCATTAATTATTTTGTTATGAATTAGATTTAACAAATTGAGCAATTTTGCTTATATGCTCAGGAGTTGTTCCACAACAACCGCCAATAATATTTGCACCTGCACTTATCAGTTGACTGACATATCCAGCCATCTGATCAGGAGTTTCACGATAAATAGTTTTCCCTTCACTATATACGGGCAAACCAGCATTGGCATGAATTAATATAGGAATTTGTTTGTTTGTTTTCCTAATTTCTTCAGTAATTCCAACCATATCAGCAATACCATTACCGCAATTTGCGCCTATTATATCAACGCCTGAATCAACAAGCATTTCAACCATTTGAGTAGGCGTAACACCCATCATAGTGTGGTATTGCCTTTCGGCTGATTTTTCAAATGTAAACGTACAGATTATTTCGCAATTGGTATTCTCTTTTGCAGCTTTAACAGCATTAATTGCTTCAGTAATATCACTCATGGTTTCAATAACAATCGCATCTGCCCCGCCAGCTTCAAGAGCTTTGGCTTGCAATTTAAACGATTCATAAAATTCGTCGTCAGTAACATCACCCATTACTATCATTTTCCCGGTTGGGCCAATTGAACCTAATACAAATCGGTCATTCCCGGCGGCTTGCTTTGAAATTTCTGCTGCAACTTTGTTTATTTCCCAAACTTTATCTTCGAAGCCAAACAATGATAACTTAAATGAATTGCCACCAAAACTATTTGTTTCAATCATATCTGACCCTGCCAGAATATAACTTTTGGCAATATCAAGAACATCGTTTGGTCTGGTAAGGTTCCACATTTCAGGACATTCACCAGGTTTTAATCCTTTCATTTGAAGAAATGTTCCCCATGCTCCATCGGAAACTAACATTCTTCCTGTATTTATAACATCTTTAATAGTTCTCAACTGGGTATAATTTAAATTTTCAATTTAATTATTACACGTATAATAATTTCATATTTACATAACAATTTTAATAGTTTTATTTTAATTTTCCGGGGTATTTTTTAGTTTTTTCATATTCCGATTTATAATATTATATTAGCTTTCAAATATAAATGACATGACAGACAAACAATGGAACGATTTAAATTCGGTTATTAAGGGAGAAAATATTCAACCTTTGCCTATAGGCTTTATTATTGATTGTCCCTGGTTGCCGAATTGGTATGGAGTTTCAATTTTAGATTATTTCACAAATGATGAAATTTGGTTGAAGGCAAATTTAAAAGCTATTGAAACTTTTCCAGATATAATGTTTCTTCCTGGATTTTGGAGTGAATATGGAATGTGTACCGAGCCATCAGCATTTGGTGCAAAATGTATATTCTGGAAAAACGAATTCCCGTTTGCTGATAAAATTATTTTAACCCCTGAAGATATTGATAAACTTACAGTTCCGAATTGCACAACTGACGGAATGCTTCCTTTTATGCTAAATCGTTTGGTAATGGCACGGCCAGCTATTGAAGCAGCAGGTCATAAAATCAGGTTTTCAGTTTCGCGCGAGCCTTTGAATATTGCATCATTTTTAATGGGTACAACTGAATTGCTTACAACAATGATGATGGAACCAGAAAGAGTTCATAAACTTTTGCGCGTTATTACCGATTTTTTGAAATTGTGGCACGAATTGCAAAGAAAAACGATACCAACTATTGATGGCATTATGATGCTTGATGATATAGTTGGTTTTATAGGTGAAGATGAATTTAAAGAATTTGGTTATCCTTATTTAAAGGAATTGTATAACGAACCTGTAAGTATTAAACTTTTTCACAATGATGCCGATTGTACAATGTCAGTTAAATATTATCCTGAACTTGGGATAAATTTATATAATCCCGGTATTCATATGAGTTTAAACGATTTGAAACAAACTACAAACAACAATTTAACAATTCTTGGAAATATTCCTCCGCGTGATGTTCTTGCTGCCGGTAAACCACAAGACATTACAAATGCTGTAAAAGAATTGCTTAAAAGCACAAACGATCATTCAAGGCTTGTTCTTTCTTGTGGAGGAGGTATGCCACCATCGGTCTCAACAGAAAATATAAATGCATTTATAAATGCAGCCAAAAATTAGTTGAAATTTGAATTTAAATGTTTTATACTGGTTTATAAACCTTACCGGGAAGGCTTTTGATTAAACCAGAAAATTCGAGACCTAATAATAGTGGCGATACTTTGCTAACAGGCATTGAAACTTCAAAGCAAAGATTATCAATGGAAATTTCGTTATTTTTACGAATGGCTTCGATAATTATTTTTTCATCGTCATTGAGTTCAACAAATAATTCACGTTGAACAACTTTTGACTTATTCTTTGATTGTTCCCATCCCAACTGGTATTCTAAATCCCCGACATCTTCAAGTAAAATGGCTTTGTTGGTTTTTATCAATTTATTACAACCTTTTGACATTGTATCATTGATACGCCCGGGAACTGCAAATACATCCCGGTTATAAGAATTGGCAAGGTCTGCAGTAATTAGCGCCCCTCCTTTTTCGCCCGATTCTATTACAATAGTTGCATCGGCTAAACCAGCTACAATGCGATTTCTTTTGACAAAAAAAGCCCTATCGGCAAATACATCGCTTGTAAACTCAGTTACAAGTGATCCATTGCCGGCAATTTCTTTAGCATAACGCGCATGAGCGACCGGATAAATTGATTTTAAACCATGTGCCAGAACCGCAACCGTGGGCAATCCGTGTTTTAATGCTGCTTTATGTGCGGCAATATCAATACCATAGGCCAGTCCGCTAATAATTAAAGGATTATGTTGTGATTTGGCTAAATTGGCCACTAGTTTTTCACAAAAATCTTTTCCATAATCTGTGGCATGACGTGTGCCCACAATGCTTAGAACCTTTGGATTATCAAAATTTACATTTCCTTTAGAATATAATAAAATTGGAGAGTCTGCACAGTGCTTTAACCTTGAAGGGTAATCCTTATCAAGGTAGAATAAAACTTTAATTTTATGTTTTTCAATAAATTTTATTTCGTCATTAGCCTTTTGTAGAACATCAGCGTTTACAATTTCATTGGCCAAAATTTCGCCAATTCCCGGAATTTTTATTAAATGCTGTTTTTTTTCTTTAAAAACACCTTCAATTGATCCGGTATAAGCAATTAAGCGTTTGGCATTAACACAACCAATCCCTGGGATAAGGCTTATAGCGATTTTGTATAGTAAAGAATTTTCGGGCATTCAGAATTCTGTGTCAATTAATTTTCGTTAATGAATTTAATGATGAAATTAAGTCGGAAAATTCCTGTTTATTGAGTGCAGATATAGAAATTGGAGGGTATTTGGCAGATTTATTGTTAACCCGTTGATAAAATATTATTTGTTTTTTTATTCCCATGAAACTTTTTTGTACTTCAAACTTTATGAGACTTTTTACAGGAATTTCAATACTTCTGTGTTTTTGCATAAAGGGCCTGAGTGAATAATAGTGAATAATTATTTTTTCACCTTGTAACGTGAAACTTAAGAAATTTAAATCTAAAAAAAACCTGTAAACATTAATCAGCACATATATTGTAGCCAAACTTAAGGCATATATATCACGTGAAATTCCAAAAATTGGATTATCAAAATAATCTGTAAGCATTATGAAAGTAATACATAGTATTAAGCTGATAGCCATGATATACATCAATTTTCTATCCCTTACAACAACTTTTGAATTGTCAATTTCCATCGGGTTTATCTTTGGTTCATTATTAAAAACATTTTTTCGCTATCTTCTTTTAAACCTTTTGCTGATCCAATAGGCGCTTCATAAATATCGTTTTTTAATGCGTCCATTGATTCTGATAAAAATTCACTAACCGATATGCCTCCGTGCGATTGTGATTTATCAGTTCTTCTATCCTGACCTAATTCAGTGTCAACAGCAGGTGGAGCAATTTCAAAAACCTTAACTGAAGAATCTTTTAATTGGAACCGTAATGATTTTGTGAAAGAATGAATTGCAGCCTTTGTCGCGCAATAAACTGACAAAAACGCAAGTGGCGCAAATGCCAGACCTGAAGAAATATTAATAATTGCTGCCGAAGGCCTTTGCATTAAATGTTTAACAAATAATGACGTAAGGTGCATAGGTGCTGTAAAATTAGTTTCAACTTCCTGGTTTAATTTATTTATTTCTATACCTTTTAAAAAGTTTGCATTTAATTGAACTCCTGCATTGTTAATTAAAATATTAATTTCAGGATAATTTGTAATTACCCAATTTGCAAGCATTTCACGCTCACTTACCTTTGAAATATCAACTTGTTTTGCTATTATGCCGTCGTATTTTTTTGTAATTTCTGCAAACCGGTCAGCCCGTCTTCCACAAATAATTACCTTATTACCTAACTTATGGAATTCTTCAGCGAACCCCAAACCAATTCCTGATGTGCCACCAGTGATTAATATTGTATTTCCACTTAATTTCATTCTGATATAATTTATTGTTAAATATACTAACTAGGTAAACAATTTCAAAATATTACAATGAATGCTATATAATATTTAAGAAAATTAACTATTGGCATTTTTGTAAATTTCATTTAGGTTTGCAACTTTATATGAATATTTCCCATGAATTATTTAATTAAAAGTAAAAAAGGAATATTAAAAGGTGAAGTAACAGTGCCTTCATCAAAAAGTATCAGTAATCGGCTTTTGATTATACAAGCACTTTGCGTGGAAAAGTTCCCAATTCAAAATATTTCTCCCAGCGATGATACAAAAGTTTTAATTGAAGCTCTTTCAGGGAAGTCTGATATTATTGATATCGGTCACGCAGGAACTTCAATGCGATTTTTAACAGCATATTTTGCTTCACAGCCAGGAAGAATTGTTTTGACTGGTTCCGAAAGGATGAAGAACCGGCCAATTGGCAATCTTGTTGAGGCTTTACAAAAACTTGGGGCAATAATTAATTATCTTGAGAAGAAAGGTTATCCACCATTAGAAATTATTGGCAAACAGATTGAAGGAGGTAAAACTGCAATTGATGGGAGCGTGAGCAGTCAGTTTATAAGCGCACTTTTGCTTTCGGCCCCATCGTTTAAAAATGATTTATTGGTTGAACTTGAAAATAATGTTATTTCATCTTCCTACATAAATTTGACTTTGCAATTGATGCAGTACTTTGGCGTGAAGCATACTAGAATTGGGAATATTATTAAAATTGAGCCACAAAAATATAAACCTTCACCTATAAGTGTTGAAGGAGATTGGAGCAGCGCTTCATATTGGTACGAAATTGCTGCATTTGCAAATGGAGCCGAAATTTTTATTCATTCACTACAACAAAATAGTTTTCAGGGCGATTCCCGAGTTGCGGATATTTTTAAACACTTGGGAATAAATACAGAATATTTTGAGAATGGAATAAAACTTACCAAAACAGGCAATGTTATTAAGTATTTAGAACATGATTTTATTGAAACGCCCGATTTAGTTCAAACACTTGCTGTAACTTGTGTTATGCTTAAAGTACCGTTCCGTTTTACCGGAACACAAAGTTTAAGGATAAAGGAAACAGACCGTATTAAAGCTTTACAGAATGAACTGATAAAATTTGGCATAAATCTTGATTATACATCAAATGGTACTTTAACATGGGATGGTAGAACCGAAAAGGTTAATGTGAATAAATTTTTTATTGAAACATATGACGACCACAGAATGGCATTGGCCTTTGCACCAGTTGTATTGTTAAATTACGATGTGGAAATTCAAAATTCAAAAGTTGTATCTAAATCGTACCCAACTTTTTGGGATGATTTGAAAAAATTCGAATTCAATATTGAAGAAGTAATCTAATCAAAACAACCAAAGTAGTAAACTAAAAAAGACACTCAGAAAGTGCCTTTTTTAATATTCGTCTTCATTAAAAAAGAAATCATCTTTACTTGGATAATCTGGCCAAATATCTTCAATACTTTCATAGATTTCGCCTTCATCTTCAATTTCCTGAAGGTTTTCAATAACCTCCATTGGTGCGCCGGAACGAATAGCAAAATCGATGAGCTCCTCCTTGGTTGCCGGCCAGGGGGCGTCTTCAAGTTTCGAAGCTAGTTCTAACGTCCAATACATACGCAAAAAATTTTAATTCAATTATGCTTTTTAAAAAGTTACGCAAAATTATAAAAAATAACAACATTTACAACTTTGGCGTCCAATTGTATTCAACAACCTGTAAATCAGAAGCTATTTTACGCGAAAGAACGAAAAAATAGTCTGATAAGCGGTTTAGATAAATTATTACCACTTCAGGTAAAAGTGATTCATCCATTAGTCTGATAACCAGCCTCTCCGCTCTTCTGCAAACTGTTCGGGCAACGTGGCAGTATGAAACTGCCGGATGTCCTCCAGGTATAATAAACGAGTTTAATGGAATAAGGTTTGCTTCCATGGCATCAATTTCATGCTCCAATAGTAAAATATTTTCGTTTTTTAAAGTTGGAATTTTGGCCGAACAATCATCACAGTCCGAAGCAAGAATTGCTGAACAAACCATTAAATCATCCTGAATTTGCAGTAAAATATCCTGAATGTGCCCGTCGATATTTTGATCACGTAAAAGACCTGTAAATGCTATTAATTCATCTACTGTTCCATAAGCTTCAATACGAATATGATACTTGGGAACCCGTTTGCCTCCAATCAAAGATGTTTGGCCTTTATCCCCTGTTTTTGTATAAATTTTCATTTCAATGAAATATTTTGCAATTATATCAATACTGAATTTAAGACGGAAATAGTTTGAATTAAATTTGCAATGTTATAATAATTTTTATGTTCAAAACTTAATTTTGTTCTGATCAATTAATAATTTGAATGTTAAAAATTTACATTTGTCAAAAAAATATATGGCAGGAAAACTATACCTAATACCTTCCTTTTTAGGGTCGGAAAATTCAAATGAAGTTTTCCCTGAATTGAATCGAAAACTAGTTTCCCAATTAAAGTATTTTATTGTTGAAGAAGAGCGCACTGCAAGGCGGTTCCTTAAAAAACTTGTGCCTGAAATTATAATTGACCAGTTAAGTTTCAAATTACTTAATGAACATACTAATGAAGTTGAAATAAGTTCATATTTAATGCCAATTGAAACCGAATCAATAGGATTAATTTCTGAAGCTGGTGTTCCTTGTGTTGCCGATCCGGGTTCCACTTTAGTAAAATTAGCGCATGAAAAGAATATTGAAGTCATACCTTTAGTAGGGCCATCGTCAATTTTGCTAGCTCTTATGGCTTCAGGTTTAAATGGCCAGAATTTTGCCTTTAGAGGGTACTTACCAATAAAAAAAGATGAAAAAGTAATGGTGATTAAAAGTCTTGAGAAGCGATCGTATCAGGAAAATCAAACGCAAATATTTATTGAAGCACCTTACAGAAACAACCAATTGATTGAAGATATTACAACGATTTGTGAACCCAATACCTTATTTTGTATTGCCTGCGATTTAACTTTGCCTTCACAGTTTATTAAAACAGCAACAATTAGAGAATGGAAAAACAAAAAACCGGACATTCATAAACGCCCGGCAATTTTTATTCTTAAAAAAACATTTGCAAATTAACCACAAATGCTTTGATTGGTAATTGCTTAAACTACGAATTCGTCTTTTTTTCGGTTTTATATATGCTGCTATAAGCAGGACATTTCTTACTTGATGAACAAGAAAAAGAAGCAACTACAAATAGTCCTAACATCAGTATAATCAACACTTTTTTCATATCCACTTTGTTTTTTAGTTTGGTTCTAATATTGTAAAAGTAATAATATTTTTTTTATATAAACAGTACCTTTATTTTTTTATCTCTTTTTTGTTAGAAATTTATTTATTAACGGATTTTTAACATTATTATCCCTTATAAAATAAACTCCCTCAGATAAATATAATGAATTTAAATCATAAATGAAATTATTTTTAACAATTAAATCCATCATTACTTTACCATTTAATGAAATTAAGCTCAATTTATAAAATTCATTTGACCCCTTAATTTTTATGTGCACTAAGCTATTGAAAGGATTTGGCCAAATATTAATTTCATTATAATTTTCCGTATTATCAAAGTTTGTATTTACATTGTCTGAAATAAACTCATATTCATAGGGTTCCATTTTATTTGTATATAAATCATAAATTGAATCAATTGATAAAATATATTTACTACCTCCAATTAGAGACGATTCAGGAATAATTGAAAGTTTCAATAATGCAGAATCAAATTCAAATGTACATGGAATTACATTGTTCAAATTTTCTTTCTGAAATAACTTTATGTCTGGTATCAGATTATCAGGGTGGAAGGCAATTTTCTTGTTTAACCATACATTAAGTTGATTATTATTTAGGCTATCTTTTGTAATTTTTTTAATCCTGGGTGCAGAATCCTGCAAAACTATTATCTTCCATATTGATGAATCACTTGTATTCTTATCTTTTAAACAAATATTAAATGGTGAGGTATAATTAACAGAATTTGAAATACTTGACTCAATTATGGTGCTTTCATTCGCTCCAAATTGTATTTTCAAATCTGCCAAATCAGTATTTGGCTTTACAGTTAAAGTAGCTAAAAGTTTGCTTGTGTCAATTACAGAAAATTCAAGTGATTCGGAAAAAATTGAAGTAAGTATAACCTTTTGAGCTAAACTAATATAATGAAAACCTAAATCGTAAAAATAATCTTTAGGCATAACAATCCACTCAGAATTTAATGAATCTGTTCCTGCTGAGGTTTTCCAATCAGGATTTCCTTTTCGAATTTTTGTTTTTCTCAATACACTATGAGGTGAAGCGGCATTTTCAATTCCTGCAATGGTAAAAACCTGATTATTTAATGCATCACCATATACATCAATGAATTCCCAACTTAATCCTTCATCAATTGTACGTTGTAAACCACGTGCATCATTTCCGGTATAGTTAACGACAGTGTTTGAGGTAATTGAATCAGCAATTTGTTTATTTATTTTCGCTGTATCGGCTTTTGAATATAATATTACGAAAGTTTTATGAGGAGCTAAATATGTGCCACTTTTAAAAATGAAATATTTTGACCAACCTCCTCCGTTTGAAGCCTGGGAAATTCTATAATTGTCAAGACAAACTGGTTCATCTTGGGGATTATAAAATTCAATAGCTTTGTTATTACTGCTTCCCCTGTCAACTTCGGAAAAAAACAAATCAACATCATCGAACTTTGTTTTTAGAGTCGATTTATAAATTATGGCTTTGCTCGTATCTAAATTAATAGGCAATAAAAGCCAATAAAATGTATATTCCGTGTTTTTTTGCAATCCACAAAATTTTAAAACATGAACGGTATCATTGATTAAAGTGTCTCCAAATTTAAATAGTTCTGATTTGCTCATATTTTCATGATGAAGAAAATCATTTTTTAATATTGGAAGTGAATCATTTCTTGATACTATATATAGTAATCTTCCCATTTTATTTGCCGAAAATTTAATGCTGGCCATTGTATCGGTTACAAAATAGACAATTGGAGAAGAATTTGTAAATATTGGTGGATTCGAATATTCCGATGAGTCGATATAGCTAATAACAACATCATCAAATGCCAGGTTTCCTGCACTTTTATCATATTCAAACCGAACTTTTGAAGCGCCCGATGGCAGAGGAATAGTTATAGTTTTTTCGCTATGTGACAAGTTTACCAAACTATCAATTATTTTCCAGTTATTGTCAACTTTGCATTTTACAACAAATGCCGATGCAACATCGGTGCTATAACCTTTTAACCAAAATGAAAGTTCGTTAGCCCCTGAAAAATCAGTTGTTTCAATAAATTGTCCAAGTGCATTGAATTGTAATGATGGAGGGTTTTCTCCTGAGCCTGTGGCAGAAGTATAAGTTGTTTTACTAATATTAAAAATCCAGCCATCCGGCGGTGTAGTGCCATTGTCAAATCCCTCATGGATTATTTCCTGGCAAATTGCAGAATTATAATTTATAACAAAAAAAACACATAGCAATAGCAATGCTTTTGGGGTAAAGGAGTTTAGTTTCATAACTTAAAGTTTTGGTTATTATTTAATTTTCATTGTTCCTCCAATTTTTATTATTCTTTCGCACAAAATCATTCCTTTTTTCAAATCCAATTTATTATAAATCTTTACAAAACTTTGTGTTTTAAATAATTACGGAATCATTTACACACATCGTTGGATATTGAATAACTTCAAGTTATCAATTAAAAAATAAAAAACAAAATGTAATTGGTAATTTTAATTTAGAATAAAAAACATTTGTGACCATCTTCGGATGGCTTTCGGCTACGGAGCCATATTTTTTGCCCAACTTGAGGTTGTTGGCCTGGGTTCATCCTGTTTTTTTTGTATAATTTATTCAATTTTATTCCATATAACTGGCTTATTGAATACATTGTTTCATCTTGTGTTGCAGTATGAAAATCTTCTCCTACTTCAGCTTTGCGTCGTTTGGGTTGAATATAAAGTATTTGACCGGGTGTAAGTGAAGTATCCTTTGGAAGCTCATTATAACGTGGCAATTCCCATGGAAAAAGGTCCAAATCTTTGGCAATTTTTTTAAAGTCGTCACCTTGTTCAACCACAATATATTTAATTCTGTTCCGCTCGAGAACTTTTCTACGTTTAATATCCACATAAAAGTCAGCATCGGTTGATGAATTATTTTTATGTGATTTTAGTTTTTTTACTGGATGTGAAAAATCACCTTCATCAAGTCGGTAAAGTTCATTTTCTTCAATAATTCGGATTAAATCTTTTGCATATGTTGGACTGGTCGCATAACCGTCCTTTTTAAGACCTTTTGCCCATCTTTTATAATCATTTGATTTTAGTTCAAATAAATTATTATATCGGTTGGCGTTTATAATAAAATCGGTGTGGTCCTTGTAAGATTCTTCTGCTGATGAATAAACCCTAAAACATTCGTGTGGCTGGTCATCGTCCTCGTAAATAGTTTTTCCATCCCAGTTTTTATGACATTTTATTCCAAAATGATTATTGGCCTTTACTGCCAGAGTACTATTTCCATTGTTCGATTCAAGCATGCCCTGAGCAAGCGTAATACTTGCGGGAATACCACTTCGTTTCATTTCGGAAACTGCAATTTGTTTGTATTTGTCAATATAATCTTCTTTTGATATTTTCTTTGTACCAAAGGCTTTTGATAACATTAAAGAAATAAATATATACACTAAAAGCCTTCTCATTTTGAAATTACCTGTTTTTGTTCCTGTTGAAAAAATATTCCCACAAATTATCTTTTGGTGGATCGGCAGTAATTTTGACAATTTCCGGTTTAACCGGATGTTCAAATTCCATATATCTTGAATGAAGGCAAATACCTCCGTTGTCGAGGCTACGTGAATAACCATATTTTAAATCACCTCGAATTGGACAACCTATTTTACCTAATTGGCAACGAATCTGATGATGCCTACCAGTTTCGAGTTGAATTTCCAGAAGAGTATAATTATCAGATTTATCAATAGTTTTATAATGAAGAATAGCTTTTTTTGAATCTTTAATTTCAGTTTCGTAAGCAAATGATTTATTTTTCTTCGAATCGCGTATAATATAATGAATAAGAGTCCCTTCCGATTCGGGTGGAGTTTGCTTAACAATTGCCCAGTAAAATTTCTTTACTTGTTTATCCTGAAACATTTGATTTAACCTAATGAGCGATTTACTGGTACGTGCAAATAATACTAATCCGCTTACAGGTCGGTCAATACGATGTGCTACACCCAAAAAAACCTCCCCTGGTTTATTGTATTTATTCTTTATGTAAGACTTAACAAGCTCTTCCAGCGATTTGTCTTTGGTTTTATCAACCTGAACAATATCTCCAACTAGTTTATTAACAGCAATAAGGTGATTATCTTCAAATAAAATCTCCATTTAAAATACTTATATACAGCGCAAAAGACATAAATATATTACAGAAATAAAAATATATTTATCCACAGCTTTTAAATGGTTTGTTCATAAAATAAGAAAGATTTATATTTGCACCCTCAAATTTAGTTGATGGGAATTTGTTGTTTGTTAAAAGAATTGCTTTAATAGCTTGATTAAACAATTGAATTAAAATACTTTTAGCATAGAATAAATTACCTTAATTAAGAAATGGCGCGGTAGCTCAGCTGGTTAGAGCGCATGATTCATAATCATGAGGTCTCCGGATCATCCCCGGATCGCGCTACGAGTAAAATTTGGCAGTTCAGCATTTAGCTGACTGCCTTATTTTTTTTGATATATACAATAAACATACAAAAAGAAAGATAAAAGCTATCATGTTTGAATTGATAATTTTTATCTAGGAAGTAGTACCTGTAAAGGTTTAGAACTAAACTATAGTTAACATTATATTAATTTAAACAAAATTAATATACAAATAGTCTGGAAGCAATTGCATTTAGTGGTTGCTCATTAGAATTAATTTTAAAACAGGGACTAACAATAAGTCCTAGCAATTTCATAAACCACATTAATATTTTCATCATTAACAGTGGACTGTCCTTTTTGAAAACCGTGGTCGGTAAGCCTTAAATATGCATAGTTGGTTAAACCTGCTTTGTCCATTATTTTCTTGCCACAATCAATTGAGCAACCGTCAATAATTAGAACATTTGCAGTTTTGAGAGACTGAATAAGTGGTTGATTGTCGGCAGCTACCATTGCTAAGCATTTCATGGAACGAATGCCATTATCACGTAATTGACGAGCGACTTTGTCGGACAAACAACCAATATCAGATGCGCCGGAACAAGCCATTACAAGCATCTCACCACCACCACACTGACAGCTTTTTTCATTTTGTTTAGTTTCCATAGTATTCAATTTTAATGGTTAATGAACTACATATTTTGAAATGTATTTTTTTATTGCTGGCATAATGAGCATTACCACAGGAAGGGCAACTATAAAAGAAAGACCCCATGATTTCATCCATTTTACAATAAATCCGGTATGATAGCCATAATTTATCGATACGCTTACTAATGTTACTACTAACGTCATCGCCAACACCATTATGGTTAATGTAACTTTCATCTCATTTTTTTTTGCTATTTTCATTTCAACTATTTAATGTTTAATAATTCTTTATTTTATAGATAAAAGATGTAAGAATAATAAAAACCAACAATGATAAAGGCTACAGCAATTATAAACCTGAACCACTTTTCAAAAATTTTAAGTTTATTGTAAAAGCCTCCAATACTTGACACGCTAAATGCTAATAACCATGCGATAATAATTACAGGTAACCCAGTTGCTATTGCAAATATAAAAGGTAGGTATAGTCCAGTGAGGCTGGCAATTGAAATGGGTACTAACATGCCGAAATACAAAACACCACTGTAAGGACAAAAAGCAAGGGCAAATAGCATTCCCAATAAAAATACACTCCAACTACTTCCTTTCTTAGCTTTGTTTGAAAACCTATCGGCCAGCTTATTGAATGCAGGAAACTTGATTGTAATAATATCGAGCATTAAAATACCTATGGCTATTAAAAGGGGGCCTAAAAACCTTTCACCATATACTTGAAAGAATTTAGCTACATGGAATTTACTTGCACCAAAATATAATATAATACCAAGCGATGTATAACTTACAGCTCTTCCCAATGTGTACAACAAGCCATTTATAAAAATCCTCCGTTTGTTTTCAATATCTTTACTAATGAAACCAATTGCAGTAATATTGGTTGCCAAAGGGCATGGGCTAATGGCGGTCATTAACCCAAGAACAATTGCTGTCCAAATTGGAGTGGTGCTACTTTCAAGTAAATGCTGCAAATATTCCATAAGTATTATTTCAGCATATTATCAACTGTGGCCTTAACTAGCTTATTCATTTCAGTTGGATTGTCAATACCGTAGTTAAAAGCATTTTCAGTTAATTCAACTACTTGATGGGATTTATCGTTTTTAACAAATATCAATTTGTTCCAGGCTGCTTCATATTTTTCAGCCAATGCTTTGTTTTTTTGTTCTTCAACATTAATAGATTCAAACTTAATTGTACCGTTGTCGAGTTGTGCTTTGTATAATGCATTTAGTGCATTAACAGTGCCTTTTTCGGCATTCATGCAGCCTGAGCAACGGTGTGTACCATGAAAGAAATACACAAGAATTTTAACATCTTTTGATATTGATGTGTTGGTCTTATTTTGCTGGCTAAAACTATTACAGCTTAAAAATAGTAGTGTAAATGCGAGAACTAGATTTTTCATGATTCAATTGGTTTTATTGTTTATAATTATAACTTTTTGTATTATTGGTTCATTTTTTTGGCAATAATTTCTTTCAATTCTTTTACGGATGGAACGCGGCCGTATAAAGACACCTTTTCGTCAATTACCAAAGCGGGAGTACGCATGATACCATATGCCATTATTTTTTGAATATCTTCCTCTTTAATTATTTCTGCATTGATACCCATTTCGGAAATCGCTATTTGTGTGACTTTTTCAAGGTTCTTGCAATTTGAACAACCTGTGCCCAATACTTTAATTATCATAATATTTTTGTATTTATTGGTTTAACAACATTCTATCTTTTTGTCTTCGGTTTTTGGATTACCCAGGAATGTGTAAAATAATTCCTGTGCTGTTTTCCAATTTTCTTTATTAACACAGTACTTTACTTTGGGTGGTTCGATGTTGCCCTGAATAAGCCCTGAATCTTTCAGTTCTTTTAAATGTTGTGATACGGTAGATTGTGCAATAGGCAATTCATTCAGAATGTCAGTAAAACAACAATCAGCCATTAATGCCAAATGTTTCATTATAGCAATACGTGCTGGATGACCCAAAGCTTTAGCGAAGCGGGCTAGGGCAATTTCATCTTCTTTATAATCGGTGCTTTTTGGATGTGACATAATTTAAATTTGTTAATGGTTCAATTTGAATATTTAGAAATATTTTTAAAAAATTAGGTTGAATAAAAAACCAACTATCAAAATACCTGTTGCAACGACGCCAATAAAAGTAAATATCAAAGGTAATTTTAGGACTTTACGAAGGATAATCATTTCGGGCAACGATAAGCCAATGACAGACATCATAAAGGCTAATGCTGTTCCTAGTGATGCGCCTTTTTCAATTAAAACCGAAACAATGGGAATTATCCCGGCAGCATTCGAATATAAAGGAATACCTATTAAAATTGATAATGGCACTGAGTACCATGCTGATTTGCCCATGAGTGAAGCCATAAAAGTTTCAGGTACATAGCCATGAACACCTGCACCTACTAATATGCCAATAGCAACATAAATCCATACTTTGCTTACAATATCTTTTACTGCCATGTACCCAAATTTTATGCGGTCAGCAAAAGTTATTTTTTCTTCTTCAATTGAGTTTGTCCCCAGTTTTGTTTTGTATACCCAATCTTCAACCCATTTTTCGAGTTTTAAGCGACCTATAATCCATCCGGCAATAATGGCAATTACTAAACCTGTAACAACATATATTAAAGCAGTTTTCCGGCCAAATAAACCAAATAAAAGAATTACGGCAACTTCATTAATCATTGGGGCTGCAATTAGAAATGAGAATGTAACGCCCAACGGTACGCCCGATTCTACAAAGCCTAAAAACAATGGAATTGCGGAACATGAGCAAAATGGGGTAAAAATTCCTAAAAGGCTTGCAAGTATGTTACCTGTAAACTGAGACTTCCCTTCGAGAATTTTGCGAGTACGTTCGGGTGAGAAGTAAGACCGGACAATACCTACAAAGAAAATTATAAGGGTTAATAACATCAATACTTTTGGCAACTCGAATACGAAGAAGCGAATAGCTTCGGTTAATCGTGTGCCTTTTGCCATTCCAACTATATCGTAAATAAGCCTATCGGTTAATGGTTGTAGGTAATGATATAAAAGATACCATACTGGTAGTAATAGTAAGGGGATAAGAACCTCTAGTCTTTTCTTATTTGTAATAATGTTTTTCATTAAATGAATAGGTACTTTTATTGTTGTTCGCAAATATACGAAACGTTAATCGTAAATTTACGAAATAAATTATTTTTTTCTTCTGAAAAATATTATTTGATTGTTTAATAATATCTTATGAATGGTTTAACCCAATAATGATTTCATCTTAAATTCTCAGTTTAAATAAAAGAATATCCAAATGGAAAGGGAAATCAAAAGATTTATTTTGTAATTTAATTCGGAGTTGTGAAATAACTTTAATCAAATAAAATTCAAAAGCTTAAAACAGTACCTGTTATACTAAGTGTAAATTATTTTTTCGATAAAATAGAACAAAAAAATTACAGAAATTTAAAAATAGTTCGAATAATTTCAGCAAAGTTTATACATTTGCGCTCGCTAAATAAAAAACACTTGTGTATAAATTTTAGCTCCGGGGTGTAGTACAGTTGGTAGTATGCTTGGTTTGGGACCAAGAGGTCGTCGGTTCGAGTCCGGCCACCCCGACAAAATAAGTTTCTTCTCCTATTTAAAGCACTTAAATGATAAGTGAAACCAAATATTTTTTCTGCCTTGATACTATTTGTTTCGTTTAAATAATTTCACAGTTTTTAATTTGTCCATCGCTATCAAATTTCCGATAATAAGTATTGGCATTCCCAAAAGTGCACCTTTTTGCCACTTGTACGATTCAAAAATAGTAGAGAAAATCATAGCAATAACAGGAACCAATACAAGCGCATATGATCCTTTTGCCGGGCCAATACGTCCTATAATCTTCAAATATGCTGAAAATGCTATAATAGATCCGAATACTGCAAGGTATGATAGAGATAATATGTAAGAATAGCTTGTTTCAAAATTTAATTTTTTACCAATTATCAATCCTATAATAAAAACGGCCAATGCGCCGTAAATCATTGAAAAGGCATTTGCCTGCAAAAGTGGTAATTTTTTCTTCTGCGAATATGCCGATAGCACATTACCGAGGGATGCCAGAATAACTGATCCTAAGCTCATTATGATAGCAGAAAGAATCACTGCTTTACCAAAAAGCAAACTTACTTCCTTTTCAAATATAAGAGCAGTTCCTAATATTGCAAGTATTCCACCAAATGCAATGTTCCAGGTAATCTTTGATCGGATAAATATTGCTCCAAAAACAGCATTTGTAAAAACTACCAGAGAAAAGATTACGGCTATTAAACCGCTGGTCAATTGAATTTCAGCAAGATATACCAGCCAGTAATTTATGCCGAATAATAAAAATCCTTGTAAAACAAATAAAAGGTGTACATTGAATCCAAAACGTAGATTATGTTTAAACAACAAATTGAAAATAATAAGGATAACTCCGGCAATAAAAAAACGATATGCAACCGACATAATCGGATCAACAATACCTAATTGAAATTTGATGGCATACCAAGTTGATCCCCAGATTAACGAGGGTATAAAAAATAAGAAACCGTTTTGTATACTATTCTTCATAATTAATGCGTTTTGTGGGACTATTTTACTTTAAAATTCATTTGAGTAAATGACGACTTAAGTTATACCAAAAAAGATATGACCAACAATAGATAGATTTCTCATTTTTTTAATACATATTGATTAAAATTGTCGTTAACTTTTCCCAGCAACACACTAACGCTGGTTTTACATGCAATATTTAACTGATTATACAAATATAACAAAAACTTATTGAACATCGAAAACCTTTATAACCCGCATAGTGTGTTAATTGAAGTTGTATGTAATTTTAAATAATTCAATTAAATATTTCACTGTATTTTTTTGTATATTCTCATTGGCTATAAGAAATAATTAAAAAAAGGATTAGTCATTCCGGTTCAGAACTCGGAATCATTAACGCCAGTACTTTTGTATTCCAACCTTCACCGAAATGACCGTAATCCTCTTGAGGTAAAATAGTTATACACTAGTCAAATGATTAGTTTATTATTGTGTTTCTAAAACGGCATACTTTGTATATTTCCAAAATTTATTTGGATCAGTAATAACGATTTTTTGGATTTTATTATCCATTTTAACCCATTCGTAAGAATCTTTGGGATGATTCGAAATAAATTCGGCATTATTGGCACTAACTTTAATTGATTTGGTATTCCTTATATCAATAGGTTCGAACGTATTTTCCGCCAAATTGCTCGTCATTTGGGTATAACCACCTAGTCCAAAGAAACCTCCTTTTTTTGTTATTACTCCCTTTCCCTTCAGTTCTTTAAAAGTACCAGAAATCAAGTATGCCCTATTTTCCTCTGTATCAAGATAATTTAATTTATTACCCAAGTTACTTATCTGACTTGTTTGTTGTTTTATCTGGTCATCCATATTGTTCACTTTCAAGTTTAGTTGGGCAATTTCAAAATCTTTTTTAGCTAAATCATGCTTAAGTTGTGCAATGTTTGTATCTCTTTCAGTAATCATCTTATTCAAAGAAATTAGTTTTGCATCAAATTGAGTTAACTTTAAACCAGATTTACTAAGCCTTTGGGTTAATTCGGCGATTTGCTTTTTATTTTTATCGAGTAAATAATTTAAAAACTGGATATCCTGCAATATTTGCTTTCTTCGGTCAGTTTGGAGTTCATTATTTACTGATTCATTATGAATAATTCTTTCTTTTCTCCTGATAAACTCAATATTACTATCAATTTCATTGAATGATCTTACATAATCATTTAATGTTGAATCGCGCATGTGAATAACTTCTGCCATCATATGCTTGTTGGCCTTGAGCTCGCCAATTTTACTCATATTTTGTTGCTGTGTTATAATAAATACTCCACTTATGCCCAATAAGAGAAGAATACATATTACTAAAGCAACTCTAGTTACATTTCCACCTTTTTTCTTTGTGTCTTTTAAATTTGAGCCAGTTTCTTCATAAGACTTGTTTCCCTGATTGAATGAATCATCTGTTTTCATAGTTTTACCTCCTAAATTTTTAATTTTAATTTATATTATTAGTTTGGGGTTTTATTTATTAATCATTTAATAGCCATTTTACTGTATTGTAAAGATGCTTGTGCAGTAATATTCTTATTTAATAGGGCTTTCAGCTTGTCTAACCTTGGAAGAAGCGCAATTTCAGTTCTTCTGTTATATCTTCTGCCGCTTTCGATTTTATTCGAAGCTATAGGATGAAACTTACTTCTGCCCGAAGCAATTACCCTCGAAGGATTTATTCCACTTGCAATCAACAGCCTTGTAACACTGGTTGCCCTGGCTACACTTAAGTCCCAGTTATCTTTATATAACTTGTTATTTATTGGAATTGCATCAGTATATCCTACAACCATGATTTCCATTGTAGTCCTTTTGAGGACTTCAGATAATACTTTTAATGCTTTCTTGCCTCTTTTATCAATTGCATCACTTCTGGTTGCAAAAAGCAATTTGTCTGACATGGATACATAGAGTTCTCCATCATGCATTTTCACAGTTAATTCCTCGGGTGAGAAAGTTTTCAATGCCTTTGATATTTCCTCGTGCATTGAGTTCATTTCATCCTGTTCCACCTTTGCCTCATTTTGCAGTTCGCTCATTAATTTTTGGTTCTTTTCAAGTTGCAAAATGTTCTGATCCAATAGCTTTTGTTTCTGATCAAGCTCTTCATTACTGAGCTTTTGTGCTGCAGCATATTGTCGAACAATACTATCATTGGTCTTTACCAATTCAAAATTTTTTGCCTCCAATTCACCTACTTGTCTTTTATAACTATTATCTTCATCTTGAATTTTAGCTAGCTTTGCAGGCGAAATACACGATGTGATAAACGTTATACTGACAATTATAAGTGCTTTATTCATTAACTTTTCCATAATATTTATTTTTTTAGTTTTTATTATGAGTACATTTTAAGTTTCAATACTGGTTTAAGTATAAACTTTTTATTGCCAGTAATAACTATGGATGAGTTGGCATCAAAATCGAACAAAATTTCCAATTTGTTATTGGGTGAGACAGTTTTATTTATTATTAATTTTAATCCGGTTTCCATACCACTTGGCACTATAAGTGGGAATGTATCTGGGCCAATAATCAGTGAATTATTATTACCCAGAATTAATCTCATTTCTAGTATATTGCCCGCTTTAATTTGATCTGAAGCAATAATTGTATCGATTCCATTCTGAAACTTTAAAAGATTATAAATACCAGCAATGGTCACTAATTTCACCCACTTTTGTTCTGATGTATCCTGGCATTGACAATGATATTTTATACTATCATCCCGATCTGCAGTATCTTTACAATTATATCTTACGGTATCTTTATACAGAATTTCGACCGCTTTAACATCAACATTGACTGCTGAATAAATAGCTGGCGAATCGGTCATTCTGATAGCTATCTCACTATATTCATTCTGAGAAGTCATTACATCCATTGAATCTTTCTGACAGCCAATGAATAATATTGTAGTCATTACCATGACCGTTGTTACTACAATTGTTTTAATACTTGTTTTCATAGTTCCTGTTTTTAAAAGTTTTTAAAATGTGAATTTCAATCCTATACCCGGATCAAAAGCAAGAAAGGCCGTTCCGTTTGTTTTAAATTCAATAAAAGGTTTCAAATCGATGCTTAAAACAAAGGGTACTGGCGGAATTTTATACTCAAGTCCAAAAATACCGTCAACCCCGAGCCCAACGTCCTCGCCTGATACATATCTCCTGGTATTGACGAAGTAGGTTTCAGTCGCAAAAGCAATGTGTCCACCTGCTCCATAATACCATCTCAAGCCGGCGGTATTCGAAACATCTGCATTTTTTTCATATAAACCAGTAATGCTGGCAGCATCATTCCAAAGCCCCAGAACAACTTCAATTGATGAACTGCTTTTGCTATTGTATTTAAGATCAATGCCTGATGTTTCCCCAGCACGGACTCCAATAGCCAAGGCATATTCGCCTGTATTGAGAGCCTGGCCCATAAGCTGATTCCATATAGAGCATATAAATACAACCAGTATAACCCTTGCTTTCATTGTTATCATTTTTTATTCTCATACCGGGATATTCAAACCCAATGCCATAATTTAATTAAAGCCGTATATAGTTGTAAACATGACGATTATAGGAAGGGGGCTCAGTTGAAAAGTTTCATTTTGAATGTAAAATTCTCATTTTGGCAAAAAAATAAGTACCTAAGCATTTCATTATGTAACAGACTTTGCTATAAATAATGTTTTTAATTCAATACAAGTTGAAGTGCAAAAGGGAAAATAGATTGGAATAAAAATTCTACCGGTTTAAAGAAAGGGAGATACAGTAGATAAATTTTATAAAGTATAGCAGACTAAAAAATTATTAAGGTGTTGTTTCTTCTTTTTTGAGCATTCTGTAAATTGTTGAAACGCCAATTCCTAGTTTGTCGGCCACTAATTTGATATTGTTATCGTATTTTTCAAGAAAGATATTTATAATTCTTATTTCATATTCCTTTAAGGTAATTTCGTCCTGCATTACATTGGGTAATACATCTTCTGCACCAAAAAACAAGTTCGAAGCTTGAATTTCATCAGAATCGGATAGAATAATTGACAACTCAATTACCGACTTGAGCTCCCTGACATTTCCCGGAAAAGCATAACTAAGCAATTTCTTTTGTGCATCGACAGAGATTTTTTTTAAAGCTAATCCATTCTGTCTAGAAAATTCTTCGATAAAGTTTTTAGAAAGTATTAGAACATCATTACCTCTGTCACGTAATGGTGGCAATTCAATAGGTAATCCAAAAAGTCGGTAATAAAGATCTTCTCTAAAATTATTCTTCTTTATTTCTTCCTTCAAATTTTTATGCGTTGCAACTATTATACGGCAATCAACAGGAACTGGCTTATTACTTCCAATACGAACTATTTCCTTTTCTTGTAAAACTCGTAATAGCTTTACTTGTAAAGTAATATCCATTTCTCCAATTTCATCCAGAAAAAGAGTTCCTCCATTTGCCTCTTCAAACTTACCAATTCTCTGGTACAAGGCTCCAGTAAAAGCACCTTTTTCATGGCCAAATATTTCACTTTCAATGAGTTCTTTAGGTATAGCAGCTACATTTACCGGAATAAATGGTTTGTTTTTACGCTTTGAACTAAAATGTATTGCTTTCGCTACTAGTTCCTTTCCTGTTCCAGTCTCGCCTGTAATTATGACACTGATATCTGTTGTCAGCGCTTTATTGATAAGGTCAAAAATGTGCTTAATTGGCTGGCTTTCGCCAATAATTGTATTCTGAAAACTATATTTATGTTGTATTTCTTTTCTTAGGACTGATATTTCCTTTTTTAAACCTGAACGTTTTCTGATATTGTTGACGGTATTTAATAGCCTTTCTTTTATATCATTAGTTTTTACAATATAATCATAGGCTCCAAGTTTTAAAAGTTCTACCACAACTTCTATTTCATCTTGTTCTGAAATAAGGATAACCTGAATTTCTTCATTTTCTTTTTTAATATGGTTTAATACATCTAGGCCACTCATATCTGGCAATCTATAATCGAGCGTAATTACATCGGGATTGTCATTAAGTCGATTGAGGCAATCTTTTCCATTAAAAAAACCAAACACTTCATAGTCAGGGTTTAGAGATAACGTGTGTACAAGTAGTCGGTTATACCACTCGTTATCTTCAACCACAAAAATCTTGAATGGTTTATCATCCATTTGGAAGTTTTTGGTATAAGAACAAACTGTGAATGATTTAAGTTTAACCCAATGAATTAATATGATTGGAAATATGTTGTTTCACTTTCTCAAATTCAATGCAAGCATTACTGATTAAATCATGTAAGTGTTCATGTGAATGATTCCCTTTCGAATCATTTTCAATTTTCTTAAGAAAATGCAACAATCTCATAGCGCTCAAGTGTCTGCAGGGTGAGGATAATTTGTGAGCAAGTGCAGTTATATTTTCTAAATCTTCATCTGTTTGACTTTGTTTCATAGATTGAAGCCCTTCGGATGTTGTTCGAACAAATTTAGTAAGCATCTCTTTTAAAAAGTTTTTATCATTACCTGTCACACGATGCAATTCTTTAAATGTTGGATCTATCTCTTCCTGTACACTAACATCATCCAAAACATCTTTTGTTTTGGGAGATTTAATCATTTGACCATTAACCACGGAAATAATCGTATCTAATAGTCTATCTTCAGAAAATGGTTTCTCTAAAACTGCATTGGTTCCGGAAAGAAAATATCTTTCCTTGTCACTGGTCGACAATGCCGCAGTAATTGCTATAATTGGAATATTTGATTTGGGTTTATTTAATGTATTCCTGATAAATTTAGTTGCATTTGCACCATCTATAACCGGCATTCTGGCATCCATTAGAATAAGATCATAGTTTTGTGATTTTATTTCTTCAATAGCCTCAAGGCCATTGACAGCTTCGGAAAAATTGACATTCCATTTTTTTAATATCGATTCAATTAATAATCGGTTGTATTCTTCATCATCAACAACCAGAACTTTTAAGTTATGAATACCTTCAGGGATTTTAAGCTTTAATGAACTTGATGGGATTATTTTCTCCTTATCACCTAATTCATAATTAAGATAGCATGTAAAAGTTGAGCCTTTATCAGGTTCGCTTTTAACATCTATTGATCCTTGGTGCAATTCCACAAGTTTTTTAACAATGGAAAGACCTAGGCCTGTACCACCAAATTTTCTTGTAATTTCCGGTTCAGCTTGCGTGAAATCATCGAAAACATCTTTTTGCTTTTCTTTAGGAATACCCATTCCTGTGTCTTCTACCTTAATTGCAATTTGAACATTATTGTTTGAATTATCTATAAGTTCAGCCGAAAATAACACTCTACCATGATATGTAAACTTTATAGCATTGCTCAATAAGTTATAAATTATTTGCTGTAAACGATGCGGATCACCTATAATAACAGGAATTTCATTTTTTGAAGGTTCATAAATCAATTGGTTATGATTAAATTTTGATTGATTTTCAAAAATGATAAAAAGTTCTCTCATAATATTCTCAACATTGAAATGTATTTTTTCTAATGTTAATTTCCCTGATTGCAACTTTGAAAAATCAAGTATATCTGATATAATGCGGATAAGATGATCGGATGAAGATTTTACAATGTTCAACTTTTCTCTTACCTCATAATTTAAAGGACCACCAAGAATTTGTTCAAGAAACCCGGCTAAGGCATTTAAAGGTGTCCGTATTTCGTGGCTTACATTAGCCATGAAAAGTTCTTTGGTTCGGGCAAGATTCTCGGTTTCAATTTTTGATTGTTCCAGAGCTTTTTGATAAGCATGTGTTTTTCGCACATATTTGCCTACAATGAAGATTACAAGCAAGGCTAGTAAAGAACCAGTAAAAGAAAATAAAATAAGCCAATAATATGTTTTGCTAGCCAGGTAATTTGCTTTATCACCCTTAACTTTAGTTTTCTTAATGTCATTAGCCTCAATTTGCTGAATAATATTATAAAATTGTGCAGTAATTTTATTATTGATTTGTGTTAATTGAGCCTCTTCTTCTTGTATTTTTAATTCTTTAGACCTATTTTGTCTTTCAATATCCATAATCTTTTCGGTTATTTTTTCACTATTTAAACCAGTTTCCTGTTTATGATCGAATAACCTTTTGAATATATTTTGCTCTAATTTAGGTGTATTTGATATCTCATTGGATAGGCTTTTTAACGACGATTCAATATTGTTATCCTCATATATATCAATCATTCTACCCCATACATAATATTTATTTTCAATTAGATTGGTGATAGCACCAACTTGAATATATAGTTCATGATCATTCTTGCTTTCTATAAGAAGCATGTCTAATTTTTTATTTATGGAATCAGTTAAATCATATGACGGAGTTAGCAACGAATCATTTCTTGTTATCGTGTACATTCTAATATTATTTTCCGCCTTTTCCAGATCAGTAGAAATTGCTTTTAAGGTAATAAGCCTATAATCAGGTTTTATGTCGTTATAGATTAACGAAACTACGGAAGAAAGACTACGGTATGCCAGATATCCAGTAGATATTACGAGTAATACAGCTACTAGCATCAATATGCCAATTTTAGTTTGTAACGAAACTTTTTTCATTTGTCAAATTATTAATAAAAATCCTTCAAATAATGTTCGAGAAACAGAGCGCATACAGCTGGGGTATATTCATCTTTAACAACAAAGTGAAAGTGAATGTTTTGATTCGCTATCAATGGCATCTTTTCTTTTATATGATACGATTTTGATATCATGATTACAGCTAAACTTTTATTCCGCTCTTTCAATAATCTTATTATATGTGCCCCATTAATTGCTTCGCCTAAATAATAATCTATAAACGCTATAGTATCTTTAAATTGTAATTTTTTGATCAACATTATACAATCTTCTGAATTATTGAAAGGATAAATATTGATAGTAAATTTTGATTGAATGTAAATTTTTCTTATACAATTATTCAACTCTCTCAATAACAGATGACAAAATGTTTCATTATCATCAATAAGCACAATATCTATTTCATGTTTTTCTTTTAGCATATGGTTATTTAAAAACGTTTAAAGAAACCCACACAATTGCATGCTTTGGGTGCATGAAAATGTTAATTTATCAATGTTTGCAATAAATGTGGGTTTCATAAGTGGATATTTAATACACTAAACAAATTGATTTATTCTATAATAATGCCAAAATATAAAGATTTAAAATTAATATTGTAAAAATCTTATTTAGTGAGTTTTGCATATTTAAATATTCTTTTTTGGGAGTATACTAAATTGTTTTTTTATCAAAATGAAAATTATTTTCTCATTTTGATAAAATATGGAAAAAGAATTTAGCAATATCTGTTGCATTTAATGATGAATTTCTTTAAGTCAGAGTAGAATGTTTTATCAAGTAAATGGATAAACCCCTCATTAATTGCAGAACAAGATTAATAGACTAATCGATTTCTATACCTAGTGCAAATAAAGTAGAAATGAATAGTAGTTAATAAGACAGTAAGAGAACCAAATAACTGGAATAAAATTGAAGATAACCTATTACAATGTATAAAGATACTGATATATAAAAGTTAATATCCATGGTTTTTCCATTAATAGAATTTCACTTAATAGGTTTTGTAAAACTGCATTTTTATTTAAGGAAATATTGCGAGTACATTCTTAAAACCTTATCCTGATTATAAAGTTTTCATTTCTAAACTATTTGAACTTCAGTTTTGTTTTAATAGAAAAAATTAATAAATTATGGATAATAGTAAAAAATTTCGCCATATTATTTTTAATACGGTAGATGACAATAAAACAACAATAATAATTAGACTTATTGTAGGGCTCATATTCCTATTTGAAGGAATCCAAAAATTTCTATTCCCTGAATTATTGGGAACAGGGAGGTTCTTAAAAATTGGGTTTACAGAACCTGCCTTCTGGGCCTATTTTACAGGAACTTTTGAGATTATTTGTGGTACACTGATTTTAATTGGTTTACTTACCAGATTGGCTTCAATTCCCTTATTTATCATTATGCTTACAGCTTTTGTAACCACAAAATGGCCTATGCTTATAAATAAAGGTTTTTGGGTTATGGCTCACGAATATCGTACCGATTTTGCGATGACCTTACTAATAATTTATTTAGTAATATCTGGCGGTGGCAGATGGTCAATAGATTCTAAAGTAAGTAAGGTGCAAAAAACATAATAATTGGTATAACTCAGTAATGGGTTGACTCACATTACTGAAAATTTAAAACATTAATGTTTTGTATTGTACAAGTGAAATATATATTTTAAAGATTAAGCGTTCCTATTCAACTATTTTAAAAACGATAACATTATGAAACTTTATCTTGGACGTCATATTTATGGATTAGGGGCTATCGCTTTTGGCATTATAACCTTAACCTGGCATAGTTTCAGCAACTGGCACCACATCCAAACATTCGGAAATATTTCTCACCCGGGAATTCTGGCATATATTGCCGGAGCGATTGAACTTATTGGAGGCATAGCAGTACAATGGCAGAAAACTGCACGAATAGGATCTATAATACTTGGAGCTGTCTTTCTTTTATTTGCACTGCTTTGGGTGCCCCTCATTGTTAAGACTCCACTTATCTATGATAGCTGGGGAAACTTCTTCGAGCAATTTTCTCTGGTCTCAGGTGCGCTGATTGTATATGCAACTTCTGATCCGATCAACTCGGAACGGGAAGCAAAAATAGGAAGGCTGGGATATATATTCTTTGGGATTTGCGTAATATCATTTATGCTCGAACAGCTATTTTATCTTTCTGGCACTGCAAGTTTCGTCCCAAAGTGGATTCCTCCAGGCCAATTATTCTGGGCGATAATTACTACCATTGCATTTGCTCTTGCAGCTTTTGCTATACTTTCCGGACGTTTTGCACTTTTAGCATCTCGATTGCTTACGATAATGATCATCACATTTAGCGTGCTGATTTGGTTCCCTGCGCCTTTTAAAGATCCACACCAATTGTTTAACTGGGCAGGAAATGCTCAGAATCTATTGATAGGAGGAGTATCATGGATAATTGCTGATTATCTTAGTCAATCAAAAATAATTCCAATGAGATGATTTAGCCACATATATGTTGAATATGCACGGATAGCGCAATAAACTATTTGAAATGGAATAAAAGGAACAAGAAAATATAGATGGCAATCAAAATGGAAAGCAACTTAAATAAAAAAAAGTTTTTTCAATATTAATATACACTTAATATTAAGTTAAGAATTAGGTTTGAACTTTAAAGAATTTGAAATTATTAGTAAATTAAAGAAATCCTAGTTCACATGATCATCTACAATCTCTGGCAAAGAAATATATCTTAAAGTCTGAAAGAATGGTTTAACTATCAACTAAAATTATTTGGAAATGAAAACGATAGGTATCATAGGAGGCTTAGGCCCTGAAGCTACAACTGATTATTATAAAGAAATAATAAAGTGTTTCAATGAAATGAGTTCCAATGCAGGCCTGAATTACCCTGAGATTATTATTTACAGTGTAAATATGGGAAAATTCATTGGACTTATTCAAAAAGCTGAATATATTATGGCAACTGAATATATAAGCAATTGTATTAACAAGCTTGCCAACGCAGGTGCAGATTTTGTAGCCATAAGTGCAAATACACCACACATGCTGTTTGATGAAATTCAAAATAGGAGCAAAATTCCTTTAATCAGCATTGTTGAAGCTACCAGCAATGAAGCAAAAAGACTTCAACTTAAAAAAGCCGGATTAATAGGCACTAAATTCACAATGAATGCAACATTTTTTAAAGATGTGTTTCAATCCAGCGGAATTGAAATAATAGTTCCACCAGTCAATGATATTGAAATAATAAATGAAAAACTATTTACTGAGTTGGAATTGGGTATATATAAAGCTGAAACGCAAACCCTTTTACTTGAAATTGTATTACAAATGATAAACAGGAATAAGATTGATTCGCTAATTTTGGGATGTACTGAGTTTCCAATCATGTTTACGAACAGCCAGTATCTTGGCATTCCATTTTTAAACACAACACGAATTCATGTTGCCAGAATTGTGGATGCTTGTATAAATACCAATTAATTTCAAATAATGTAGTTGTAAGGTTTTGTGAAACTTAATCATATATAAAAGTTCAAATAGTCAATTTATCTGCTCTTTCTGGCGCTCGTGATGTTAATTGTTGTACACTTAAAATTAAGCAACCTTGTAAGTTTTAGCATACATTTAATGTTGTTATATTAATTTCATTAATATTTTTATAGATTTGTTAAATTGTAAAATTGCCAATATCTTGAAAAACTATTATTTCAAGTTAATATAAACGAAAATAATTATGAAGAAAATTTTAACACTAGCATTATTTCTACAATTCGCATTTTCTGTATTTGCCCAATATCAAACCGAGAATAATTCAAAAGGTTTAAACTATTTTGTAAATCCAATTTTTGCTGGTGATTACCCCGATCCTAGTATTTTATGTGATGGCAATGATTATTACATTGTCAATTCATCGTTTGAATATTATCCGGGTTTGCTAATTTGGCATTCAAAAGATTTAATTAACTGGACACCTGTAACACATGCGTTGCATAAATATGTAGGATCAGTATGGGCTCCGGATTTAGTGAAATATAAGGATAAATTCTATATTTATTTTCCAGCAAAAAATACAAATTATGTGGTTACCGCTGATTCAATTAATGGCACATGGAGTGATCCGATTGATTTGAAAATTGGGAATATAGATCCTTGTCATTTTACAGATGATACAGGCAAACGATATTTATATTTTAGTAATGGAGGTTATATTCCTTTGTCTGATAACGGACTTTCGGTTATAGGTGAATTAAAACACTCGTATGACGGATGGACAATACCGCGTGACTGGTCAATTCAATGTTTTTGTATGGAAGGTCCAAAACTTGTGAAACATGGTGATTATTATTATCTCACAGTTGCTGAAGGAGGTACAGCCGGTCCGGCTACAAGTCATATGGTTATTTCGGCACGTTCTAAATCACCTTTCGGTCCATGGGAAAATTCTCCGTATAATCCCATCATTCATACCAAATCAAGCGCTGAAAAATGGTGGTCAAAAGGGCACGGTACATTATTCCAGGATGTAGCGGGGAAGTGGTGGATAATTTTTCATGCCTATGAAAATGGTTATTACAATATGGGTCGTCAAACATTGCTACAACCTGTTGAATGGACAAGCGATGGTTGGTATAAAACGCCGGAAGGAATTATAACCGATCAACCCATTGAAAGACCTGAATTGGCATTTAAAAATACCAGATTCTCTTTGAACGATAGCTTTTCAGAAAGTAAATTAAATCTTCAATGGACATTCTTCGGTGAATACGATACCAGTAGGTATCATTTTACTAATAGTTCATTGGTTATTAAAGCTAAAGGACAATCCGTTGGCGATTGTTCCCCGTTGCTTTGCATTCCTTCAGACCATGCGTATATAGCTCAGGTAGAAATATATATTAAAGGAAATGCCACCGGAGGACTGGTACTTTTTTATAATAATAATGCACATTCAGGTATATTGGCTGATAAAGGAAATGTTTTAGCTGATCTCGGGGGCTGGCAATTTACAACAGAAAAGGGGGTTGTTAAAAACCACTTATTCCTTCGACTAAGGGATATAAATAATACTCTTGATATGTATTATAGCAATGATGGGAAAAATTGGAATAAAATAGAAAATTCTGCTGAAGTTTCTGGTTATAATCATAATGTACTAGGTGGATTTTTAGGTCTACGTATTGGTCTTTGTTCAATGGGTAATGGGTCTGTTGAATTTAAATATTTCACCTATAAACCAATAAATTAAAATTAAATTCAGTTGAATTTATGTTTTTCCTGTATTGATCTTGAATTAAAGTCAACACTAACATAATTTCTTTTGTTTCAATTATAAATTATTTTCGTGTTTGTAAATTGTGATAATATCAAAGCTATTTTAATTTTCTTGAAAATTCAAAATCCATAAAATATAACCCTAAATATCTATCAATCATTTCTATTAATCACCTTCATCAACATTATTGTTGTTGTTAGTATCATTTGTTTTTGTATCCGGGCAATCTAACGAATAGTTAAAATCAAGTGGTGCATCAAAATCCTTTTGCGAAATATGAAGTGATTTATCTGCATAAACCTTTTTCATATACAATGCCCAAATTGGTAAAGCCATGTGTCCGCCAGCGCCATAACCTAATTCTGCAAAGTGTATTGATCTGTCTTCGGCTCCAACCCAGCAACCTGATACAAGGTTTGGTGTAACTCCCATAAACCATCCATCAGAATGATTTTGGGTTGTACCTGTTTTCCCGGCAATTTGGTTCGTAAAATTATAGGTGCCACGGATTGCATATCCGGTTCCATGATTGATTACACCTTCCATCATATTTATCATTAAATATGCAGTTTGTTCGCTTAATGCTTCTGTACGTTCAGGGCTGAAAGTAGCAAGCACATTTCCGTTTTTATCTTCAATTCGGGTAACAAAAATTGGTTTGGTGAAAATACCTTTATTGGCATAAGCTGCATAAGCTCCAACAACTTCATAAAGTGTAACATCACTTGTGCCTAATACAAGCGAAGGAACTGGTGCCAAATAACTCGTAAATCCTAATTTATGCATTATATCAATAACTGAAGGCGGATTAAACTGTTTCATCACCCAGGCCGATATCCAATTTACCGAATGGGCTAATCCCCATTTTAGCGAAACCATTTTTCCTTCAAATCCGCTTGGTCCCGAATTTCTTGGTGTCCACACAGTATCACCTAAAAGGAAGGTTATAGGGACATTTGGTACTTGTGTGCAAGGCGAATATCCTTCCTGCATGGCCAATGTATAAATAAATGGCTTAATTGTTGAACCAGCCTGACGTTTACTTACTGTAACGTGGTCGTATTTAAAATGTTTAAAATTTATGCCTCCCACATATGCCTTCACATATCCCGTGCGCGGATCCATAGACATAAAACCTGTTTGAAGGAAGGATTTATAATATTTTATAGAATCATATGGAGTCATAATGGTATCCCTGTCGCCCGACCAGGAAAAAACAGTCATTTTAATTTTCTTTTTGAATGTTTTCATAATCTGATCCCATTGCATTCCTGCATTTCTAAGAACTCTATATCGTTCTGTCCTTTTGATTGCAGTTTGCATAATCGATTGAACCTGATCCGGGTCTAAATCGCTTGAAAAAGGGGCATTCTTTGTGCCTCTCTTTTCTTTAAAAAAATCGGGTTGCAATGATTTGCTGAAATGTTCTTTAACTGCATCTTCAGCATATTCTTGCATTTTAGAATTAATAGTTGTATAAATTTTTAACCCATCAGCATATATATTATATGGTGTGCCATCGGGTTTAGTGTGTTTGTTACACCAACCAAACAAAGGATTTTTAAACCATTCAATAGAATCGTGCTTGTAGTCGTCGGCAGCAAAATAATTATGACGCTCAGGTTTATCAGCAGTCATAGTTTGTCGTATATATTCCCTGAAATAAGTTGCCAAACCATCATTGTGATCCTGTGAATGATATTTTAAAACAATTGGCAATTTACTTAATGAATCGAATTGTGCGGAAGTAATATAACCGTAATGTTTAAGTTGGTCGAGAACAACATTTCTTCTGTTTCTCGATCTTTCGGGATTTACAACAGGGCTGTACCGCGTAGGAGCTTTTAACAATCCAACCAATAATGCGGCTTCTTCAATTTTTAATGAATCCGGTTCTTTTCCGAAGAATGTTTTCGAAGCCATTTTAATACCATAGGATTGACTGCCGAAAGGAACAGTATTTAAATACATTGTAATAATTTCTTCCTTGGTGTAATTGCGTTCAAGCTTAACGGCGGTTTCCCATTCTTTAAATTTAGTAATAGCCAGTGACGTTTTACGGGAAATCCACGAATCGTACAAATTTGTGTCACGTGGGAATAAGTTTTTAGCCAATTGTTGTGTTATTGTGCTACCTCCGCCACTCCCAGAGCTGTGAAGCAAAATTGTTTTAAATAAAACCCTTGCCAATCCACGAAAATCAATTCCGGAATGCTTAAAATATCTAATATCTTCAGTAGCAACCAAGGCATTGATCATGTTTGGTGAAATTTGATTGTAATTAACAAATGCACGGTTTTGGTAATAAAAAGTGCCTAAAATATTGGCATCTTCCGAAATTACTTCTGTTGCAATATAATTTTGCGGATTTTCCAAATCTTCAAAAGTTGGCATAAATCCTAACTTTCCAATGGAAATTAAAAAGAAGATGGTTGCAATTACTACAAAAGGTAAAATAAATAGTATCCAGAAAATTCTTTTGTAAAGCAGATTTTTATTAGCGTTTTGCATAATATTTTTAAGCAGTTTCACGCAAAAATAGTAATTATTTGCTTCAAAATTTTGAAGTTAGCAATCGATTTAATTTACTTTGTGGATTCTTTTTCAGACCCAAATTTAAAACGAATGGAAGAAAACCTTGTTATTGTTGAGTCTCCTGCTAAAGCGAAGACTATTGAAAAGTTTCTTGGAAAGTCTTACAAAGTTGCATCGAGCTTTGGACATATTCGTGATTTATCAAAAAAAAATCTCGGGATAGATTTAAAAAATAATTTCCAACCTGACTATATTGTTTCAGATGAAAAAAAGAAGGTAGTTGCTGATTTAAAAAAATTAGTAAAAGATGCTAAGACTGTTTGGCTGGCATCTGATGAGGACCGCGAGGGTGAAGCTATTGCCTGGCATTTGGCCGAAGAATTGAAACTTTCTGCCAAAAATACAAAGCGAATTGTATTCAATGAAATCACCAAAGAAGCCATTTTAAAAGCGATTAAAAATCCTCGTGAGATTGATAAAAACCTGGTTGATGCACAGCAGGCGCGAAGAATATTGGATCGTTTGGTTGGTTTTGAGTTATCACCTGTGTTATGGAAGAAGGTTAAGCCTTCTCTTTCAGCCGGCCGCGTACAATCTGTTGCCGTTCGCTTATTGGTTGACAGGGAACGTGAAGTTTTTGCCTTTAAATCAACATCATCATTCAGGGTTGTTGCCATTTTTGAAGTGATAGATAGCAAAGGGAAAAAGGTTGAGTTAGAAGCTGAATTGTCTGAAAAATTTGAAACCAAAGAAAAGGCGCTTGCTTTTTTGAAAAAATGTATAGGTGCTGAATTTAAAATTTCGGATATTGTTACTAAACCAGGTAAAAAATCACCTGCGCCTCCATTCACAACTTCAACACTTCAACAGGAAGCCAGCCGCAAACTCGGATTTTCGGTTTCGCAAACCATGATGGTAGCTCAGAAGCTTTATGAAGCAGGTAAAATAACCTATATGCGTACCGACTCGGTAAATCTTTCCGAAACTGCCTTAAATGCTGCCAAATCAGTTATTGTCAAAGAGTTTGGCGAAAAATATTATAACCTACGACAATACAAAACTAAAACTAAAGGTGCACAAGAGGCTCATGAAGCTATTCGCCCCGCATATATGGACGATATGACGGTTTCGGGCAATAATACTGAAAAGAAACTTTATGAATTAATATGGAAGCGCACCGTTGCTTCGCAAATGAGCGATGCTGCCTTTGAACGAACTACAGTTACAATCAATATATCCGGAAATCCTTATCAGTTTGTTGCTACAGGTGAAGTTTTGAAATTCGATGGTTTTTTAAAAGTTTATCTGGAATCGACGGATGACGAAAATAATGAAGAAACAAAAGGTTTATTACCTCCGCTTAAAGTGAACCAAATTCTGAAAGAAAAAAATATTGTAGCATCTGAAAAATTTACGCATCATCCTGCAAGATATACTGAAGCAAGTTTGGTTAAAAAGCTTGAGGAATTGGGAATAGGAAGACCTTCTACTTATGCGCCTATTATTTCCACAATTCAGCAACGCGGCTATGTGTTAAAGGAAGACAGACCTGGCTCCGAGAGAATATTAAATATAATTAAACTCGAAAATGGCCTAATATCTGAAAAAACTGAAAAGGAAAATACTGGGGCTGAAAAGTCAAAACTTTTTCCTACAGATATAGGTATGGTTGTTAATGATTATCTGGTAGAAAATTTCAAGGAAATTCTTGATTTCAATTTTACTGCAAAAGTTGAAAAAGAATTTGATGAAATTGCTGATGGTAAAGTCAACTGGCCAATAATGATTGATCATTTTTATCATCCATTTCATAAGAAAGTTGAGGATGCAACAGCTGTAAAAGGTAATGCCAAAGGCGAAAGGTCACTTGGAACAGAGCCGGGTACAGGCAAACCAATAATAGTAAGAATTGGTAGATTCGGCCCTATGGTTCAGATTGGCGAAACGAATGCTGAAGAAAAACCCCGATATGCCCGGTTAAGAAATGGCCAATATCTCGAAACTATTACTTTTGAAGAAGCCATGGATTTATTTAAATTACCCAAAAAATTGGGTAAATATGAAGATGCAGAAGTTACAGTTGCCATTGGCAGATTTGGCCCTTACGTTCAACATCAATCCAAATTTTATTCTTTAATTAAAGGTATTGACGATCCATATACGGTGACTCTTGAACGTGCCATTGAAATTATAGGAGATAAACGTGAAAAAGATAAAAATAAAATAATTAAAACCTTTGAAAGTAATGGTACTGTTCAGGTTTTAAATGGACGTTGGGGACCTTATATTTCATATAACAAGGAAAACTATAAAATTCCAAAAGATAAAGAACCTAATGCTTTAAATTTAGAAGATTGTTTGGCAATAATTCAAAAAGGCGCCGCTTCGTCACCTAAAACAAAGAAAAGAAGAAAATAATGTCGCTGAACGATTTTTTCGACCCGGTATCTTTGGATGGCTCAATTGATGGAATTGTTTTTAGCAAAAACTTGTTTTGTCAGCATATTACAATACATACTCCCGACATTCCAATTGGCAATTTACAAAGTTATAAAGTAGCCCTTTTAGGGGTTCCAGAAGAAAGGGGTTCCACTAAAGGAATTGCTCTTGCTCCTGATATTATTCGTGATAAACTTTATCAACTCAATTATTTCGAAAAAAATATCCCAATCATTGACTTAGGTAACCTCAAACAAGGTAAAAGCATAAACGATACTTATTTTGGATTGCGGGATGTTTTACTTGAATTGTTTTCGCACAATATTTTACCTGTAATAATAGGAGGGGGTCAAGATTTGACTTATGGAATATTCCTGGCTTTTGAATATTTAAAAAAGCCTTACACACTTTCCACAATTGATTACAGAATTGATATTGCTTTCGAAAGCTATGAAAACATTAGTTTTAAGAATTATTTAAATAGAATTATTTTAGAGAATAAGAATTTATTTGAATACTTAAACATTGGACAACAGGCATGTTTTAATTCTGCCGAAAATACTGATTTATTTGAAAATTTATTTCACGAAACCCTTCGCCTGGGTAATCTGCGTAATAATCTTATTCTTGCAGAACCATATTTACGTGATTCAGATATTGTAAGCATCGATTTTTCTTCAATTCGCCATGGAGATGCTCCTGGGCAGGCAATTTCATCGCCCAATGGGTTTAATGCCGAAGATATTTGTCAATTAGCAAGATATACTGGATTTGGCGAAGGATTGAAAGTTTTTGGATTGTTTGATATTTGCCCTGGATTCGATCAGAATAATGTAACTGCAAGTCTTGCCGCCCAGGTAATTTGGTATATGCTCGATGGATTTTCAATAAGACTAAATGAAAAACCAATTGAACATCCTGATGAATTTAAAAAATTTATTGTTTCATTAAATGAAGACAATAATATTGTGTTCTATAAAAGTATTTTAACTAACCGTTGGTGGAGTGAAATAAATTTTGATAATGATAAAACCCGCATTATATCTTGCACAGAAAACGATTATATTAATTCTACCAAACATGAAATTCCTGATAGGTGGTTGAAAATTGTTAAGAAATTAAACATCTTTTGAAAAATTACGTACTATTTGTATTTTTAAAATCGTTTTATATTTTTAAATAAAATTTAATTCTATTTTAATTATAGATTTAAAATAAAATTAGTTGTTGATATTTAGTTATTTACGAATATGAAAGTTCACTTTGAATCAGAAATAATTCAAAAAAACATCAATAAACGTAAATAATTAACTATTGAAATACAATAAATGCAGGAAAAGATGATTTACTTAGCATATAGGATTAATGAATTTATTGAATATTGATAAAAAAATTAAAAAACGTAGTACTGACAAATTATTGAGAAAGTATTATTGTATATATTTGTCATAAAATAATATCTTTGCTAAAATCATATTATGCAAAAGCCAGTTAGTTAATATGATATAACAAGGCTAAAGCTTTAATGAAAAGATTACTGAACATAATTATAGGTTTATTAATGTCAATTGCAGTTTTCGGGCAATTTGATCCGCAATACAGCCACAATATGTTCAACCAAATGACAGTTAACCCTGGCTATGCCGGAAGTAGTGATATGATAGGAATTACAGCATTAAATAGGAATCAATGGATGGGAGCAGGTTCAGGCGTAGGCGCTCCGGTAGATCGTGTATTTTCAGTTAACGCACCTATTAATTTATTTGATAAAGCATGGGGAGCAGGTTTAACTGTCCTACAAAATACACAGGGAATTGGCGTCGATATTGGAGCAAAAGCTTCATTTGCCTATCAGCATAAAGTTGAAATTGGTGATGGTAAAGTTGGTTTTGGATTAAGCATGGGTATTTTAAATGATAAAGCAGATTATTCTAAATTAATATTTGGTGATGGAAAATCCCCGAGTCTCGGGAAACCTCAAACTACGCTTTTTGATTTAGGTGCAGGAGTTTATTATAAAACAGATAAAGTTTATCTGGGGGTTTCAACTACACATATTACAAGTGGAAATGTTTATAGTACAAGTTTATCTGTAACACGTGATTTTTATATTACAGCGGGTTATAATTACCAGCTTACAAATCCAATGTATATGTTGGCTCCTTCTGTTTTTATACAAACGGTTGGAGGTTTAACTACAATAAATGTAAACACAAATTTAATTTACAATAACCGGGTTTGGGGAGGATTGTCATTACGATCAGATGGCGATATAACCGGTTTATTTGGGCTAGAACTAATGACAGGTATTAAATTTGGTGCGGCATATGATTTTAGTGCCGGCCAGGTGGGAGCAATTTCGCACAACAGCTTCGAAGTTATTGTTATGTATAATTTCAAACTGAAGAAAGAAAAAATTCCACAACGATATAAAAGTATTAGATTTTTGTAAAAAGTTTTATATTTAAAAAAATATACTTAATTTTAAAAGTCATATTTGACAATTGAAACAAATAACACTATTGTTATGAAAAAGATATTTTATCTTGGGGCTATTGTAGTGATTTTAAGCAGCTGTGCGGGTTCCGATAATGGTGAGCTTACAGGGGTTAAAGGCAGAAAAGCGTACTATGAACCTGAGCCATATGGAATGGTATTTATTCCCCAGGGAAGTTTTAACATGGGCGCGAGCGATCAGGATGTTGCCTGGGCGCAAAATAACCTTTCCAAAACGGTAACTATGGATGCGTTTTGGATGGATCAAACTGAAATAACCAATAATGGTTATCGACAATTTGTTTATTGGGTTCGAGATTCAATTATGCGCCGAATGTTAGCAGCTCAAATTGAAGATTTTGCTATTTCAGAAGACGAAATGGGAAATCCTATTGATCCCCCTCAATTAAATTGGGAAACAAAAATTGATGATCAGGACGAAGAACAAAATACAATTCTGAATGATTTATATTTACCTGATAAGGAAAGGTTTTATCACCGTAAAGAAATTGATACCAGAAAATTAATGTATGAATATTATTGGGTTGATTTAAAACAAGCCGCTTTAAAAAGCAACCGATATAATTTTGATACAAAACAATATCAGGGCTTTGTGACAAATAACAGGGGCGAAAAAGTTGAAGTTACCGACAGGTCATCATTTGTTTTTCAAGATGTAATTAATGTTTACCCTGATACTTTATGTTGGGTTGCAGATTTCTCCTATTCTTATAATGAACCTTATTCTGTTATGTATTTTTGGCATCCGGCATATGATTATTATCCTGTTGTTGGCGTTAGCTGGAAGCAAGCAACAGCTTTTTGTATTTGGCGAACACAATATTTAAGTGATGCTTTACGCCGAAATGGGGAACCAAATGTTCATGATTACAGGTTGCCAAGTGAAGCTGAATGGGAATATGCTGCAAGAGGTGGTTTGGCATTATCAATGTATCCCTGGGGCGGAATGTACACAAGAAATAATATGGGATGTTTTCTCGCGAATTTTAAACCACTTCGTGGTAATTATACCGATGATGGTGGAAGTATAACTGTAAAAGTTGGTTCATATGAACCAAATGAATATGGACTTGTTGATATGGCTGGTAATGTTGCTGAATGGACATCAAGTGCTTATGATGAATCAGCATATGTATTTACTCATGATTTAAATCCTGATTATAAATACAATGCATTGCCAGACGACCCACCTGTTTTAAAAAGAAAAGTTGTAAGAGGTGGTTCATGGAAAGATATAGGTTATTATTTACAAGTAGGTACCCGTTGCTATGAATATCAGGATACTGCAAAATCATACATTGGATTCCGTTGTGTAAGAACCTATTTAGGAGGTAGTAATCAATAAAACAATAATATAATGACACTTTCAGATCTCGTTCAATCCTCTGGTTGGAAAGGCTTTATGGCCAAGCTTTATGGCTTTGGTGCTTCAGTTGTTATTGTTGGAGCATTATTTAAAATCCAGCACTGGCCTGGAGCCAGCTATATGTTAACAATGGGGCTATCTACTGAAGCTATAATTTTCTTTTTCTCAGCTTTTGAACCTTTACATGAAGAAGTCGATTGGACATTGGTTTATCCTGAATTAGCCGGAATTACCGACGACGATGAAATGGAAAACTATAAAGAAAGTGTTACAAGTAGTAGGGGAAATGTAGTACTTGAAAAATTCGAAAATCTTTTTGAGCAATCTACACTTAGCCCGGAAACTCTTGAAAAACTTGGGGAAGGATTCAGTAAACTCAATAATACAACAACTCAGCTTGCTGATATTTCTGAAGCAACAGCTGCTACTAAAACATTTGTAAATAATTTTAAAAATGCAGCTGAAACAATGGATTTGGTTGCAAATAGCACCAATGAAAATTCTGAAATATTAAAAACTTCAATAAGTTCGCTTTCCAATACTTATCAAAAAACTGCTGAAGTTATTGAGAAAACTGGTTTGGAGATTTCGCAACATGTTGAAAAATCTGGCAATGATATGGCTTTGTCCTATCAAAAATTAAATGATTCAATATCAACTTATTCATCATCTTTTAATGATGCCGGGAAAAGTTATAATGGTCAAATTGAAAAAATGAATAAAAGCCTTACCGAATTAAATACATTGTATGAATTACAATTAAAAGACACTTCGGAAAATGTTAAAAATAATGAGAAATTGTATTCAGGGCTTGATACAATTCTTAAAAACTTGAATGATTCTGTTGCAGAAACTAAAAGATATCGTGATGAAATTGGAAAATTAAGCGATAGTCTTACTGCTTTAAATAGTATTTATGGCAATATGCTTTCAGCAATGAATTATACCAAAAAATAATCAGGAGGTTACAGAAATTTTCAAGAACTTATGGCTCACGGTAAAGAGACTCCACGACAAAAAATGATTGGTATGATGTACTTAGTGCTGACTGCATTGTTAGCACTAAATGTACAGAAGGAGGTTTTGAATGCCTTTGTTATTGTTGAGGAAGGTATTACAAAGATGAATGAAAATTATAGTGACAAGAATGCAAAAATGTATGATGAATTTGCCAAAGCAGTGGCAGAAAAGCCTGACAAGGCGCGTAAATGGAATAATATTGCACTTGAAGTCAGAAAACGTTCAAATGAATTATTCGATTTAATGCAGGCTGATAAAATTGAAATTGTAAAAATGTGTGAAGGTGATAAGACTGATGCTGTAAAAAACGGTAAAGTTATACCTAGTTTAATAGAAAGCAAAGAGACTATGGATAAACCTTCTCAATATATGATAGTTGAAAATCATGGAAAAGTTTTGCGGAATGCTATTGTAAAATATCGTGAATTTTTATTACAAAATATTGACCCAAGTGCTGTTGGGATTAAAGAATCACTTGATAATGGCTTAAATACAAAAGATCCTCCAGCTGTTGACAATACCACTGAATCATGGGAAAGCGAACATTTTGAGCATCTTCCTGTAGTTGGTGTAACTACTGTTTTATCAGGGTTACAATCAAATGTTAGAAATGCAGAAGCAGATATATTAAGATACTTGTATTCTATGATTGATAAGGGTACATTTAAATTTACAACTATTGAAGCTACAGTTATCCCAAATTCGAATTATATTTTTCAGGGCAATGAATATCAGGCCAAAGTTTTTTTAACTGCTTTTGATACTGTTCAAAAACCCAGTATTCTTATTGGTCCATATGATTCTACCAAACTCGAAGATGGATCATATACATACAAATTACGCCCCGGATTTAAATATGATTCAATTCCGGTAAAAAATGGGAAAGGTATATTTACAAGAAAAGGGACTTCAATTGGATACCAAAACTGGAGTGGAGTTATAAAATTAAAAGGTCCCGATGGAGGAGCTGACATAATAAAACCATTTAAAGGAGAATTTCAGGTTGCAGAACCTTTATTAGTTGTTTCACCTACAAAACTGAACCTTTTTTATACGGGTATTGATAATCCGGTTGAAATATCTGTACCTGGTGTTGCTGGTGATAAAATATCAGCTACTATTGATAATGGTTTAATTCGCAAAGAAGGCAAAGGTTATATAGTTAATCCAAAAAGGCTTGGGCCGGCACATGTTACTGTAACCGCTGAAATTGAAAAAGGAAAGCGGGTAAATATGGGGACAAAGGAATTTCGTGTAAAACTTGTTCCCGATCCGGTTGCAAAGGTTAATGGAATTAAAGGTTCCGGCTCAATTGACAAGGCAGTACTATTGGCGCAAACCGGTGTAGTAGCTGAAATGGAAAATTTTGAATTCGATCTTACATTTAAAGTTACTGAGTTTACTGTTGAAACGGTTGTTTCTGGCTTTTCTGTCGAAAAGTCTGTGAAATCAAATCGCTTTTCAAATGAACAGTTAACTTTAATGAAAAATATTAGCAGAGGTCAAAAAGTGTATATTACAGATATTAAAGCTGTTGGTCCTGATGGTACAACAAGGCAATTAGGTTCAATAGCACTTTCAATTAAATAACAATTTAAACTTCATAATAATGAAAAAGACATTATTATTAATCGGGATGGCTGTTTTTCTTGGCGGTAGTTTTACCCAGGCTCAAGATTTAAAAACAGAGGTATATGTTAAGGAACACATACCCCAGAAAAAGCCTGTGCCTTATCCCTATGTGAGGGAAGCAGATGTTATGTATGCCAAAATTATTTGGCGCGTAATTGATTTGAGGGAAAAGGCTAATCTGCCATTGTATTTTCCTACCAAACCGATTGCTAACAGATGGAACCTTATCACTTTGTTGCTTTATGGAATTGATAACGAAGGGTTGACAGCATATAGTGTGGATGATCCGGTGAATGAATTTAAAGTTCCTCTAACGAAGGATGAAATTGATTTGGCCATGGGAGCACATACCGATACTACAAAAGTTGCGGATGTTAATACTGGAGAGTTGGTGACCAAAGTTATTACACATGAAAGGCAAGTGGAAGAAGTGAAGCAAATAATGGTTAAAGAAAAATGGTTTTTTGATAAACAAACTTCAACCATGCAGGTACGTATTATTGGATTATGCCCAATCCGATTACATTACAGGGAAGATAATAATGGAAATCCTACTGATGAAATGGTTAAAACCCGTACTTTTTGGATTTATTATCCCGAAGCAAGGAATATTTTAGCTAATCATGAAGTTTTTAACAGGTTTAATGATGCTCAACACATTTCATTCGAAGATTTTTTCTATCAAAGACGATTTGAAAGCTATATTTTTGCTGAAGCAAACGTATATGACAATAGAGCAATACAGGAATACAAATCAGGTATAGAAACCTTATATGAATCTGAAAAAATTAAAGAAACATTGTTTAAAATGGAACATGATTTATGGGAATATTAGAATTTAAGATTTAGCAAAAAGGCCATCTCAAAAAGATGGTTTTTTTGTTTTATCATCTTCAAAAGCGCCAATTCGGTTTTTAACAATAAATCCGGCAACAAATAAAATTAACAAGACTGGTGTTTTATTAATTTTCACAAAAAATGCTAATAACGTCATTGGAATTTTAATATCTGCAAAAATCCTTAATCCGTCAGAAATTACTCCGATTAATAATACGCCAATAGCGATATACAATAAATAAATTGAATAATGTTTGTTTTGTGTAATTGCCCAAAGTATTAAAAAATTAAAAAGAATGTGGATACAATACAATAAAAATTTTACGAAAATTGTCCACAATTTTAAGGTAACAAACATACTGTTCCTATCAACATTTACCAGCCAATGATTTATAGAATTGAAAAATGTCATAAAGAGCGCCATCAATCCTATAAGTAATAGAATTTCAGTATATTTTATCAGTTGGTTTTGTTTTCTTTGGTTCCGAATTTCGATATCCATAATGAAAATATTACGAGCAAAATCCCATATAGTAAAATGTTGAATATATATTTATGGTTAATCTCAAATGTACGCATTTGATGATGAAGTACAAATACTGCAAGTACTGACACCCTTATTGCATTTAAAACGAATACTGTAACAATACTGACCAATATTACCCAAAGTTTATGGTACCATTTTGCTTTGTATGCCAATACAATACATGCAAAAACACCCATAATCTCAATTCCATTGCATGGAACACCTACATGGACACAATGGCAACCATTTACAAAAAGTTCGAATTTTTGAACAACTACATCAATGAAAAACCAATGGAGCATCCATCGGCTAAAATCGAGCAACCGGAAGATTACCCAATCATGCATTGTTTTAGATATAAAGAAATTATAAATAAATTGATCCCATAGCATAAAAAATACAAATCCTTTGAGCAAAAATTTTGCCAAAGGATTTCGAAAGGTTACTATAATCTTTTTTATATTGATGTTATTATCTTTAATATAAAATTACAGACACAATTACTTCACTTTTGGTATTTCGATTTTATATAATTGAAAATATTTAATAGCTATTTAAATAAAGCTTATAGAATTTACTTTTCAGTACTTCTTTTTTTATAATTATACAATGCAAATGCTCCAATACCCAATGCTGCGATAAAAAAATAAGCAGAACCAGAGAGTGGCACATTGTCAGCAGGATCCTCATCGGACCAACCTGAACCTTGGTCTGTCTGTGCTTTACATGGTATATTTGTCGCAAAACCAATTAAAAATAACAAAAGTAAAAGCGTAATTATTTTCTTTATTCCTTTTCCCATTATTGAATTAAAATTTTTGTTGATTGATGGAAATCACTTCCTGAGATATTAAAAATATAAATACGGTTTTTCTCATAATTCCCTGGTACCGAAATATTCCCCAAGGCTGAATTATAATGCGTTTCACTTATTAACCTTCCGGTAACATCGGTTGCATGAATAGTGATATTTTGTGGTGTTTGTCCAAGGTTTGCGTAAACCAACCCATTTTGCGACCAAAACTGAAAACTTGAGTAGTTTTTTGCAGGGTTAATAATTGAGCTTACACTGCCATTGGTAAATAAAAGTTTGAACCTGTTATAAATGGTATCTGATTTTAAACTGACCTTGTACGACGAATCACGAAGGTTAATATTCCTGTTGGCAACATTGTCCTGTAAATACACATTAATATCAGGTGAAAGTACATTGAAGTTACTTAGATTAAAGGTATAATTTTGGGCTTTGGTAGTAGTTATCCCTACAGGAATGGTTAAATTAGAGCTTACAGGCTGGCGGTTTTGTACTGCAAATTTATTTACTCCTTTATACGTGTAAATATTTACAGGGTAGGCCGGACTTAGCAATTTATAAACATCCAATGCGGCATCAAAACTATCTGATGCTTCAGTATTAAATTGTATAATACAATCGTCGTGGTTGGCAGAATCATTATCTACATTTAAGCGTAAATAATTAGGCTCAACCGCTGCTCGAAGGAAATTGTCGTTAAGAGTTGGATATGCAATTTCACTTGTATTAAAATTAACCGATCCTCCACCGGATAGCACTTTAATAAAAAATCCCTGGTTAGGTGCAAGATATGTTTGTGCAATATTTGTGGAATTCGTTACCCCGCTTGAAGGAGATATTGCACCTGTACTTGTTCTTGTAACAAAACGTCCTGCACCTTTTCCCAAACCTTCATTGTCCCAATAATAAATTGCATTAAGCGAACTATTGTCTTTAAAGAATTCTGAAATAGTTATTGGAGCTACAAATGGGTTGCTCACTAAATTATACCCTCGCTGGTCATCTGTGGTAGTACCATTAGTAGTAGTAAATGTTAATCCACTTACAGTAACATTTGTTCTGTGAGGTGTACCTGTAAATATAAGTGTGTCATTAACAATAGTTCCGCCAACACCTACCTGGTATCCTGTTCCCCGTTTGAAATTTGTTCCTGTAGATAATCCTACCCAACGGTCACTGCCAGAATAGCTAGCACTTTCGTTATAATAATTGAAATAATCGGTTTGGGTTCCACCTGAATATAACACTCCTGTTCGATCCTGCACATTGTCAAATGGTGAACCAAATAAATCCCAGCCAATACTTCCGTATTTACGGTGAATATTTACTGTACCTGTAATTTGGCCATCAGTAGTAAACCATAAATTCGACCCTTCGAGCATTGTTAAATTAGCAGTTCCTGAAGCCAAACTTCCACCTAAAACAAGGTTGACAAGTTTTTTTACCCTTACGCTGCTATTAATAATAAATGACCCTCCACTGGAAGCAACTAGCAAAGAATCAACATGAGGCAATGAATTAATGGTAACAGGTCTCCCAAAAGAAGTGATGTTGCCAATTGTATATCCTCCTGAATTATTAACCACCGCACTACTGCTTGTGCCTAAAACATCTAATTCACTGATAATGGAGTTACGGATAGTATCGCTTGCCCCGCTGATTGTAACAGGCCAGTTTGCGTTTAAATAAGCAATAGATGAATTGCTGCCACTAATAGTTAAAGGCAAACTACCGGTATAATTAAATGTTGTATTCGGGTTTAATAATAAATGTCCCATAGTAAAAGTTATATCACCAATATTAGCAACGTCAGCTGAATTTACCGATTGAAAAGTACCTCCACTTGATAAAGTTAAAGTACCAGCCGAAGTAGTAGAATTGTTTAATTTATAAATACTTGAGCTTCCATTAACAGTTATACCACCAGCAGAAGCATCAATGGTTGAAGAAATTGTAGTAGTTCCTGAAGTTAAATTAAATGAAGTTGCGCTGGCATCAGAAACCGTTAAAACATCTGAACCCACTATTGAATTTAATCCTGTAGCTATAACATCATTTGTATTAGTAGGATTATTTATAGTTAAAGATCCGCCTTGTAAATTTATTTGATTACTTATTGTTAAGACATCATCAATAGTAAATGTACCTGAATTTATGTTAAGTTTTGTAATAGAAGTGCCAGCACCACCTGTGCCACCAGTAATATCGGTTAGATTAATATTACTTAATCGTCTAATATCTAAAGTTGAGGTAGAAGCTAAAACATAAGTATTAGTTGGATCAAAAGTATTATATATCAAAAAAGTACCTGAAATGTCAAATTCACCTCCTCCACTTCCAATATCGCCTGAACTAAATATTGTTAAATTTCCAACAATACAAGTTGCATTATTAATAAGGGTTCCATTTATATACAAGGTACTCAGTGATATTATATAAGGAGATGCAAATGTTACATTTCCAGAATTTATATTCAATGTCAAAGTAGTCGCTGTAATATTATTTGTTAAAGTAAAAGTTCCTCCATTAAAATTCAAAATCCCGGGAGTACCAGTGCATTTTAAATTACCAGTAATTGTTATATTTGTAGTATTAAGTGTTCCATTATTTCTAAAAGTAGCACCAGCATCAATTTGCAAAGTCCCAATTGTTGCAGTTCCTGTATAAGTGCATGTTCCTGATACTACTTCGAAAATATCCGATGAATATGTTGTTCCTGAAGGAGCTCCATTTGTCCAAGGACCAGAACCACTCCAAATATGAGTTGTTGCAAATATTTCGACAGAACCACTTATTAGCCCCAATACAAGAGCCAAATGTAAAATTGCCCGTTTCATTTTTATTTTGTTTTGGGTAACGTAATTTAAAGATTATTACGTGCAAAATTAAATTAAGTTTAGTATATTTAAAAGTAAAGACTGGATTAAATTATTGCAAATAATGTGTTTAACATTATTATACCAGCAGATTGGGCATATTTTTAGTTAATTAACAATTGTCGGAAATTCTAATCCTTTTATACAATTTTAACTTTTGTTGAAAATAGTCTTTTGAAGAAATTTGTCTCAAACTATAGTTTTTTGGTATTGAATAACGGCTAAGTAATCTTATATTAAAGATGAAATTGAATGTTTAACAGAACTATAATATTTCCATTTTATTTAAAAGTAAATCTCATTATTTATATAAAAACCCGAATTACTTTTACTATTATAAAATTATAATTACCTGGGTTTTACTCAGTTCTCACCTTAATTCAAACAAAATATCACATGATAGTGTTTATAATCAAATATTTGCGATAATTAAATAAAAAAAATTTGTCTGAAAACAATTGAATTTTGTATATTTATGCTGTAAAATCTAAGAAAAACCAAAAATACCTAAATATATGTTATTCGAATCGCTATTTTCAAGAGAAAAAAGCCTTATCAGGTGGGCACACAATAATAAAATTGAATTGCCTGATAAAGCCGATGAATTGGCCAAGGTAGAAAAACTCGATTTCAGGTTGAAAGGCATTGAAAAGTTACCAAAGGAAATTAATTGCCTCCCCAATTTGGTTGAAATTCATGGTGAATTCAATAAATTAACCGATTTACCATGGGAATTCGCACAACTGAAAAAACTACGTATTTTAAACTTCGATCATAATAAGTTCAGTGATGTTCCGGGTGTAATTTGCCAATTGACTTCATTGGAAAAATTAAGTTTTGAAAGCAATAATATTAAGAAGGTTACACCACTTATTGCAAATCTTGTGGATGTTATTGATTTAAATCTTTCATTCAATAATATAACTGAATTGCCATCTGAATTTAGCCATTTAAAACATTTGGTGCATCTTAATCTTTCGGCAAACAAGGTTCATGAATTACCAGCAAATTTTGATAAACTTTATAATTTGACGGAATTAAAAATCTGGAAAAATGAATTTACAGAAATTCCTCAATTGTTGAAAGAAATGCCCAATTTAAAAACCATTGAATCAGTATCGGATGAAACAAAAATAAATCAACTATTAATATCGGCTGTTATCAGCGATGATGTTAATAAAGTTGAAAAACTATTTTTATTAGGTGCTGATATTAACTACAAATGGTTAAATTATATGAACCTTCCATTTACCACACCTTTATTTGAGGCACGTTCGGTTGATATGGTAAAATTGTTGCTAGAAAAAGGCGCTGATGTTCATTTAAAACGTGATATTATTAAGTCAGGGACAATAAAAGTTTGGGAAAGTGAAAAGAAAGACCATGAAACGTTCTTAACCAAGAAGCACAATCCGGAAATAGCGAAATATTTAAAAACATTGCCAGGACTGGCAACTCCAAAATGATAAAAACCGTGGGTTGTACTGGATTCGAACCAGTGACCCCTACCCTGTCAAGGTAATGCTCTAAACCAACTGAGCTAACAACCCGTACAATACTTGTATGTGGTGCAAAAGTAGCAAAAGAATTTAAAATTTTGTTGCAGGGGTTAAAACAAATTTGTTTGTAAATTTTTAAATTAAGAGTAGAATAAAATGCGCTATAAAATAATTTCGTATAACGTAAATGGGTTACGGGCAGCTGTGAATAAAGGGTTTAGTGACTGGCTGAAAATCGAAAATCCTGATATGATTTGTATCCAGGAGACTAAGCTTCAGGCAGGGCAAATTGATTTGGCTATTTTTGAATCGCTGGGATATAAATGTTATTGGCATTATGCTGTAAAAAAAGGATATAGTGGTGTGTCATTATTTACCAAAACAATTCCCATTAATGTTGATTATGGCATTGGAATTGCTCAATACGACAATGAAGGCCGGACAATAATTGCTGATTATGGTAAATTTGTTTTAATTTCAGCATATTTCCCTTCAGGCACATCGGGTGATGAACGCCAGGATATTAAAATGAAGTGGCTTGATGATTTTTATAATTTTGTTTGCGAACTTAGGAAAAGCAAACCAAATGTTATTGTTTCAGGTGATTACAATATTTGCCATAAACCTATAGATATAAACCATCCAGAAAGACATGAGAATTATTCAGGATTTTTACCTGAAGAAAGAGCCTGGATGGATAAATTCACCCAAAGTGGTTTTGTTGATAGTTTCAGAGTGTTTAACAATAAGCCCAACGAATATAGCTGGTGGAGCTACAGGGCAAATTCACGTGAGAAAAACCTCGGCTGGCGAATCGATTATCACATGGTTACAGAACCATTAAAACCTTCATTACAAAGCGCTTCGATTTTAAATAATGTAATACATTCCGATCATTGCCCCGTTGTTGTTGAGTTGGATATATAATGTGCTAATGTACCAATTATATAATTTTAATAAATGGTATAAAAGAAATCGAATTAAACATTAGCAAATTAGCACATTGAATAATTAGTAAATTACTCCACAGCTTTTAAACCATCATCACCCATAATCCAGGTTTTCCCGGTTAATTCATTGGTTGAAATATCGTCTTTTGTATCGGCATCAATAATCAATGGCGACAAACTTTTGTCAATAAATATTCTTGTTCCCCTGGGAATTTTAAATTTAACTTCAACCTGTTGTGCGCGCCAATTGCTATTTTTGGGCATTTCAAAAAATGAATCAAACAATAGAATTGAATCTTTCTGAATTACATCGAAATTTATGTTCCGGGTATTTTCAGTGGCGCTTTCATAAGTAATTCCGCGGGCTGAACGTTCAATATCTATTGCCGCTTCATCGTTAAAATCTTTTTCAATAATTAAATGAGGCCTCCCATAAATATGCTGGTCATCTGAAATATAGTATTTTACAACACCATTAATTTTTATAAATTCCTTCAGTTTAGCCGATTCCGAAGAACTTAATTTCAGGTACAAAGTTTTATAGGGTTTAATATTTAAGAGCAAAGAACTTGTTTTATTGCTGTCTTCAGCAATGTTTTTCATTCCTGTAAACAATAATACTATAAATGCAACTATACCTACAATCCAAATCCCTAATGCACTTAACCAAAAAGTTCGATTTCCGAAACTAAACCTGAATATTAATTTCAATCCTAGGTAAATTAAAGCAAGAATTGGGATACTTGAAATTATAATAATTGTGACCATTAATAACGAATACCAGGCTGGATTTAAAAATTGTCCTGCCAAGAAAGGCATATGAAAAATATTTAGATTATTACCAAAAATCCAGTGGTCGCCAAATGAAAATCCAACAAATAAGCCAAATATTAAAGCAAGGCCAACAATCATTAAAATTATGCCTACAAAAACAATAATTACCTTAAAAATAGCTTTAAATACCGAGCCAAAAATGTGGAATATTTTATCAATAACATTTCTGAACCTTCCTGAATATTTTTGTTTTTCATTTTCATAATCTTGTTTTACAGTTCTTTCAATATTATCTATATTTATATCTTCGCCACGCATTTCAAGCTTTTGGGCTGAAGTTCTTGCAGCTGGTAAGGCAATCCAAAGAATCAGGTAAATGAGAACTGCTGAGCCACCTGCAAATAGGAGCAAAACAAAAATTATACGTAATATAACAGGGTCGATATTAAAATAAGCGCCCAGGCCACTGCAAACTCCTCCTAAAGCTGAATTGTCAATATCGCGGTAAAATTTTCGTTTATGGCTACGTGGTTGTGAAAATTGATTATTATCGTGGTTTTTTGAATCATCAATCTCATTGGCATAGTCACTCGGTTTGCCCATAATTGTTATAACTTCATCAACATCCGAAAGAATTATTACTTCTTTTGCCGCAGTGAGCTTTGCCTGAAATAATTCAGCAATTCTTGATTCAATATCAGATACAATTTCTTTTGCTTCGGAATTATTCCCAAACTGACGCGTTAATGCCGAAAGATAACTTTGTAGTTTATCGTAGGCATCTTCATCAATGTGAAAGATTAATCCGCCAAGGTTAATTTTTATTGCTTTTCTCATGAGTCAATATTTTAAAATTAATGTAGCATCAAAATTATTAGGTATGTTTTTCCCGAATTGATTTAACCGCCTGAATAAGCTCGTCCCAACTTTGGTCCAAATCTTTTAAAAAATCCTGACCTGCCTCAGTTATGGTATAATATTTCCGCGGCGGTCCTTGTGTCGATTCTTCCCATCGGTAGCTTAAAAGTCCGGCATTTTTTTGACGTGTTAACAAAGGGTAAAGTGTTCCTTCAACTACAATCATTTCTGATTGTTTCAGGATATTAATGATGTCTGAAGCATAAGCATCGTTTTTTGAAAGGATAAGCAAAATGCAATACTCCAAAACTCCTTTTCTCATCTGGGCTTTTGCATTATCTGAATTCATATTTCATAGTTTATTGGTTAATAATAAAAATCATTCAATTAAGCCCAACCATACATTTCATTCTTTTGAGCATTAGTGATAGCTTTAGGAATAACAATCCATAAAATAATGTAAAGTAAAGGGCCAAAACCAACAAAAAATAATATTACAAGTATAATTCTCAAAATAACCGGATCAATATCAAAATATGCTCCCAAACCTGAACAAACACCTCCAATTACACGATTATCCGGATTGCGGTAAAGCCTTCGGCTTTTATAGTGATAAAATTTTCTTTCGGTATTTTGTTTTGAATGCTGATTGAATTCAAAATTTTCTGGCTTTCCCAAAACCGAAATTGTATATTTTACATCTTCAATTGTCAGGATTTGAAGTTTACTTTTCCTGGAATTAAATAGTTCGGCCATCCGGCATTCAATATCATTCAATATTTCTTTGCTATCAGTGCTGGAAGCATAACAAGCTTTAATTTTCGAAAAATAATTTTCAAGTTCGAAATATGCATCATCATTTATGTTAAACAATGTGCCGCCAATATTAACTGTCGAAGTTTTAACCATAACGAATTTTATTTGTTACAATTAGTACAATATTATACAATGAATATTACTTAGCAAAGATATATAAATATTTTTGTACTATGCAATACATAGAACTAAAAAATTGTAAATATTTAGTAAAAAATTGTATTAATTTTACATAACAATATTTAAATAATAGAATTTATGGGCTTTACAACTGTGTTAAAAAAAATGGAAAGCGAGCATAATGTTCCAGTTAATTATTATATTTCAAACAGTGAAGAAAAATTAAAAGTGAATGATTGGCTCGGAAAGCAGTTTTCACTTGAATTTACAGGAAATATATATTGTATTGGTTGTGGAAATAAAATTAATAAAACATTTGGTCAGGGCTATTGCTATCCATGTTTTATGACGGTTCCGCAGACCGAAGAATGTGTATTGCGGCCTGAACTGTGTCGAGCTCATGAAGGAATTGCACGCGATATGGAATATGCAAAAAACAATTGTTTGCAGGAACATTATGTGTATTTATCTGCAACCCCTGAAATTAAAGTAGGAGTGACCCGAAAGTCGCAAATGCCTTACCGGTGGATTGACCAAGGAGCTGACCAGGCTATGATTATTGCTATTACTCCAAACCGATATTTAGCAGGATTGATAGAAGTAGAGCTTAAGAAAATGTTACCAGATAAAACAAATTGGAGAAAAATGTTAACCGGAGAACTGTCGCAAAATATTGAATTTGATGAAATTACAGATAAAATTGAAAAGTTTTTGCCCGCGGAACTTGTTGTTTATATTCAACCCAGAAGTGAAAGAAAAATAGTTGAAATTAAATATCCGGTATTAAAGTTTCCTACAAAAATTCAAACTATTGATCTTGAAAAGAATTCGAATATTGATGATATTTTGACTGGTATTAAAGGCCAGTATTTGCTTTTCGAAGGCGGGAAAGTTATCAATATCAGAAAATTTTCAGGATACGAAGTGAATATAAAAAACAATCCCGGTAAATAATTCTACCAGGATAGTTTTCCTTTAACCCAAAACTAATTCAATTTACCGGTTCAAAACTAAATGGTACTTCAACCAATGATTTAAAAATACTTCCTTGGTCGTACATAGCTGAATCATAGTTTTTGTAATGCCAACGAATAATAACTTTTTTACCGCCGTTGTACATTTTTTCAGCCAACATCAATATATTCATTATTGCACGATTCGAATCACTATTTAAATAATCCAGGTTTATATTTATTTCAGTAATTTCATTAGGGTTCTGCAAATAAATATTAAGTGCCTGCAACAATGGTTCGAACCATTCTTTTGAATTACATGGAACCGATCGCCCGATAATATTTAGTTTTCCATTTTTAAATGTAATTGCAGGCATAGTTTTCGATCCATTCATATTTAACTCCGGTGAAATCATAGCTGCATGTTTTATTATTATTGTGTAAAAATACTCCTCAAATTGTAGGTTTAACATATTTTATAGATGATTTAAATTACCTATGCATAATGACTTTTGTCACAGCAAATAAATATTTAACCTAAATAATTTGTTCTTTCGTCACACAAATCATTATGTTTGTCAAAAAGAAATAATTAATTTGAGCAGAGTACGTATTATGGTTGTTTTTAAAATTATTATTTAGTTTAGAAAGTTGTTTTATTTATGGGTTTTCAACATTAAATAGTAAGAAATAATCAACAATTCAGAATATAATTATTATTTATGTTCATAAGTAAATTTGGACAACAGTTAATAAAATTAATAATATTGATTGTTCAAAAAGCCGCATAAATTCGATAATAATTAGACTATGGATGAAATTTTTACAAAATCAGGTATGGTAAAAGTAAAGAATGAGAATGGGCAGGTAACTGTAATGGGGCATGATGAAATAACATGTTTACTCTATAATGCGCTGAAATCTTCGGGTAATACCGACCGTTTGATTGCGTTAAATTTAGCAGATAAAGTATTGTATCGAATATCATCATGGATGGATGCCAATTCACCAACGTCTATTGCAGAAGTTGAATATATGGTGAAATTTGTTTTACAAGAATCAGGACATACTGAAGCTTCAAAGTATTTTGGGGGAAATACACAAATTCCACAGTTAAATTGGGGCTGATAACAATAATTTCAAATTGATACCGCTTACATTTGATAAATCATAGTAAGCGGTTTTTTTATTAGTTTAAATGATTACAAAAATAAAAGGAGATTATCTTTTGAGGTATTCCGATGCTTCCTGAAGCGTAAAAACGCGGATTAATTTGGTGAATAGTTCTTCAGGTATAAGAGGTTTTGAAACATAATCATCACATCCGGCATTAGCACATTTTTGTTTATCATCGGGCATAGCAAATGCAGTTTGTGCAATAATTTTAATATTTGGTTTGTATTTTTTAATAAGTCTTGTGCTTTCGAGACCATTTACAACAGGCATTTTTATATCCATTAACACTACCGAAATATCCGGATTCTTTAGACATTCAGCAAAAGCCCTCAACCCATTTTCAGCATATATAATTTTGGCGCCTGTTCCATTCAGTATTTCCTTAAGATATACAAAACTGAAATGGTCATCCTCAGCAACAAGAATCGTTTTGTCCGACCAGTCAAAATTTGCCATCATCATCTATGAATTTAATTTCATTTAGTGTTTATAAAATCAGTGGTATAAAAGTAACCCATCTAATTTCATTTTTTGACCAATGTTAATAACTCACTGCCAAGTGTTAGTAAATCTACTAAATTTCTTCCATTTTTTGAAGTAATAACCCATTAATATGCTCTTGTTTAGAACTCCAAAAAAATTAGCTAATTCAAAATTTTTATACACTTCTGATTTTCGGCATTTATGTAGATACGAAATTTTCTTAAAAAAGTTTAGCTGGGCTTCAATTATTGCACCTGAATGTTTGAATTTTCTTTCTGCAAGGTTTTTAACTATTGCTCCCAGATCGATAATCATTCTGGTTATTAATGTTTTATAAAAATTATGCCGTGGTAAGTTTTTATATATTAAATATAAATTATTTCTGAAATTGAGATAGGTTTTTCTGGGATTTTCTTTTGGTAATGCTCCTCCTCCAACATGGTAAATTGTTACTCCAGGATGATAAATAATTTGATATCCTAACCATTTCATTCTCCAGCACAAATCAATCTCTTCCATGTGCGCAAAAAATTCATTATCGAATCCGCCAGCTTTTTTAAATGCTTCAGCCCTTACATACATGCAAGCTCCGGTTGCCCAAAATATTTCAACTAAATCGTCATATTGGCCTTCATCTTTTTCAACCGTTTGGAATATTCTACCGCGACAAAATGTATATCCATACTTGTCAATAAAACCGCCGGCCGCTCCTGCATATTCAAAATATTCGGGATTATCATAACTCCTTAGTTTGGGTTGGGCTGCACCAATTTTCGGATTTAAATCTAAATAGTCAATTATTGGTGTAATCCAATTTTCAGTCACTTCAACATCACTATTTAACAAAATGTAATATTCCGAATCAATCTTTTCTAGAGCTTTATTATAACCTCCGGCGAAGCCATAATTTTTGTCAAGAACAATAAGTTTTACCGACGGGAATTCATTTTTCAACATTTCAATTGACCGATCAGTTGATCCGTTGTCGGCAACAACCACTTCGACTCCTTCTTTAGATGAAGATTTTACTACACCTGGAAGAAATTTTTTCATGAAACTTGCACCATTCCAATTTAATATAACAACGCTAACTTTTATCACCAGTTTATAATTTTAATTTGTTAACGGAGAACGACTGTGCTTCCATCTGCGATGTGTCCATAACCAATATTCTGGTTTTTCAATTATTTGTTTTTCCAATTCCCTTACATGAGCTTCTGTAATTTCCTTTTCGGAATAATTTGAAGCATCGTCAAACAATTTAACCAGTTCAACTTCGTAATATCCCAATTTTAAAGGTAACACTTTGCAAAATACTACAGCTTGTTTTGTTTGCATTGCAATTTTTGCCGGTCCAAGAAAAACTGGTGTGTCCTGGTTTAAAAATTCTGTCCAATATTGAATTAAATGCCGCATTGGCGATTGATCTGAAATGAAAAGTGTAGCCGATGTAATATTTTCATTCCTTAATTTTATTATTGCACGAATGATACTTGCCATTGGCACCAATTCGGCACCAAATCGTGAACGTAGTTTAATAAAATGCTTGTTTAAAAATTTATTCGATAATGGTTTGTAAACACTCATAATACGATGAGGCGTAGCTTCACAAACTCCCGTAAGCCATTCCCAATTTCCGTAATGGGCAGTAATAATGGCTACATTTCTCCCCTGTTTAAATAATTCTTCAAATATTTCAGGATTTTTATATTTAATCCTGTTTTCAAGTTCGCGTGGCGAAATAGAAGTTAATTTTACAATTTCTACAATTAAACGACTAAAATATTTATAAAATTTACGTGCAATTTCGTCAACCTCCTTTTTGCTTTTATCAGGAAATGATTTAGTAAGATTTTCATAAACTACTTTTTTTCGGTATCCAATTACATAGAAAATAAGGAAATATAAAAATTTCGAAAAAACATAAAGTACCCTTAAGGGTAATAGTGAAATCAGCCACATTATAGGGAAAATAATAAGGTAACCAACAATATACATGTTACTTTTTTATTAAATGCTTATGAATTATTGAAGAAAATTCGTCATGAATTTTTGAATTATCAGCAATAATTTCGCCTCCAAATAAATAATTATTATTCCCTTTGAAGTCACTTATAGTACCACCCGCCATTTTTATTATAATTATTCCGGCTGCAACGTCCCACGGATTAAGTCCATATTCGTAAAATGCATCGAACCTACCACAAGCAACATAGGCCAAATCGGTAGCAGCAGAACCAATGCGTCGAACGCCATGCGAATGTACAAAAAAATAACTAAGTGTTTCCAAAAAGTCGTTCATCCTGCTGAAATCGAAATATGGAAAACCTGTTGCTATTAATGATTCCGAAACGTTTTGAGTTTTCGAAACATGAATTTCTTTTCCGTTTAAAAAAGCTTTACCACCTTTCCAGGCATAAAAACATTCTTGGGCAACAATTTCAAATACTACACCCAAAACCGGTTCGTCGTCTTCTAAAAGTCCAATACTGATTGCATAGGGTGGAAGTCCATGAATAAAATTTGTAGTGCCATCAAGGGGATCAATTACCCATCGAAATTGTTTTTTTTCCTGAACCACTGTTCCTTCTTCAGTTATAAAACCTGCTTCGGGAAGAATTGATTTTAAGCCTTCAACAAGTTTGTTTTCAGAAGTCTTATCAATATAAGTTACAAAATTATTAGCGCCTTTAACTTCGATAGTATCAACAGAAAAGTTCAGTGATTCCTGTTTGATAAAAGCGCCGGTTTCCTTTGCCAGTTGGCAAACCCGGCCACACATTAATTCTAAATCCATCATTAACTTTCAATATTTACAAGTACATTCCCGTTTTCGTTAATTTCAATAAATTGAGAATGTGAAATTTTACCGATTAAATGCTTATGATAATCGGTTTCGGCTTTTATATAATTGGATGAAAACCCGTTCATTTTTCCGTTCAGATTTCTTGATTCGAAAATTATTTTCTCATTTCTGCCTAAATTATTTACATAAAATTGTTTTCTTTTCAATTCCGAAAGTTCTATTAAAGTCTTGCATCTGCGCTCTTTTACTGACGGCGAAACTTTACCATTAAGCAAAAATGCTTTGGTGTTTGGCCTTTCGGAAAAAGGGAAAACATGTAAATAACTTATTTCAAGTGATTCAATAAACGCAAATGTGTCAGCAAAGTCATCGTCTGATTCGCCAGGAAAACCAACTATTACATCGGCACCAATACAAGCATTTGGCATTAATGATTTGATATGTTTCACCCTGTTTTCAAAAACTTTCCTGTCATACCTGCGGCGCATGGCAGCCAGTATTTTATCTGAACCCGATTGAAGCGGGATATGAAAATGAGGTGCAAAATGTTTTGATGATTTAACAAAATCAATTATTTCATCGGTAAGCAAGTTAGGTTCAATAGATGAAATTCTATACCTTTCAATATTTTCAACTTTATCAAGCTTTTTAATTAATTCCAGGAAATCTTCGCCGGTCGATCGGCCAAAATCGCCAATATTTACACCTGTTAGCACAATTTCTTTTATTCCTTTTGAAGCAATTTCTTTTGCCTGTTGCACAATAGAATCCGTTTTATCATTACGGCTAATTCCGCGTGCTAAGGGAATTGTACAATATGAGCAACTATAATCGCAACCGTCCTGAACTTTTAAAAAAGCACGTGTGCGGTCAGATATTGAATAAGATGATTCAAATTGTCCTACTTCTGAAATTTCACATGAAATAACATTTTGGGTATTTCCATTTAAAAGATTTTCGGCATGTTCAACAACCTGGAATTTTTCTTTTGTTCCCAAAACCAAATCAACTCCTTTTATAGCAGCAATTTCGTCAGGTTTAAGCTGCGAATAACAACCTATTACTATAACTTTTGAACCTTTGCCTGTTACTTTATGAATTGCCTGCCTGCATTTTTTATCGGCAACTTGTGTTACCGAGCATGTGTTGATAACAAAAACGTCAGCCGGGGCATCGAAACTTACTTTTTTATATCCTTTTTCTTCGAACTTTCTTGAAATCATTGATGTTTCAGCAAAGTTCAATTTACACCCCAATGTATAAAATGCTACTTTTTTTATATGTTCCTGATTATTTTGATTATTCACTTTTTTATGATAATTGTGTTAAGGCTTTCCTAAGATAAATTCTAATGTTATAATTAGTAATTAAATATCAGTCAAATTCTTATAACACCTATTCAAAGCCTATTTCCTTTTTATTAAACAATAATTTTACTCAACAATTGATTCATTCGTTTGAGTTTTGCCACCTTTCATTAAAATAATTGTACAAAACCAATTGTGAATGAACAGGAGGAGCATCATTAATTAAATATTGATTATCTTGATTTTCATTTAATATCCTTGCTTTCACGTTGTCGGACAATTGAATTTCCAATTGTGTACGAAGTTGTTTTTTTAATTCATCATCGTAAATTGGACAGGCAACTTCTATACGATGGTCGAGATTTCGTGTCATCCAATCAGCAGATGAAATAAAGTACAATTCATCATTGTTATTGCAAAATACAAATATTCTGGAATGTTCAAGAAATTTATCAACTATGGTTGTAGCTTCAATGTTTTCACTCATTCCCTGTATTCCCGTTCGGATACAACAAATTCCGCGAACAAGCAAACGTATTTTTACACCAGCATTGTTTGCTTCATAAAGTTTTTTGACCATGGTTGTGTCAACCAGATTGTTGATTTTCAAAATTATATAAGCATCTTTTCCGGAACGTGCATTTTTTATTTCGGTGTCTATAAGTTTATATAATTTCTTGCGCATATACAGCGGCGAAACCAAAAGATTTTTATATGTAAAGTTCAAATAACTATTATCAAAGAATTCGAAAAGACGAACAACTTCGGAAGTTATGCGTTTGTCCGATGTATATATTGCCACATCTGTATAAACTGAAGCATTTCCTTCGTGAAAATTTCCGGTACTAATAACAGAATAATTATGAATTCCTTTTTCTTCTTTACGTGTAATTAAAAGTAGTTTGGCATGAATTTTCAAACCCTTAATACCAAATAAAATTGTTGCTCCAACTTCTTCAAGCTTTTTAGACCAATATATATTTGACTTTTCATCGAACCTGGCCTGTAATTCAATAACAACAACAACATGCTTGCCGTTACGGGCCGCATTAATAAGTGCATTGATAACTTTTGAATTTTTTGAAACCCTGTATAAAGTTATCTTGATAGATTTAACTTTCGGATCAATAGATGCTTCGCGAAGCAAATCGACAAAATGGCCAAATTTTTGATATGGATAGTTGAGTAAAACATCTTGTTTCGACATTAAATCCAAGATGCTTTGGTGTTTTTTTATTAGAGGATGTTCAATGGGAGGAGTATAACTAAATTCCAAATGTCGGCCACCAATATTTGGGAATGACATGAAATCCTTAAAATTGTGGTAACGGGCACCAGGAATTACAGTATCGTAATTATCAAATTGCAATTTTTTAATGATAAAACTCAAAAGATCCTTTGGCATGGCGCGGTCGTAAACAAAACGAACAGGTTGTCCTTTACTGCGGTCGCTGACTCCTTCAGAAATTTTCTCTAAAAAGCTTTTCGAAAGGTCATTGTCTATATCCAGTTCTGCATCACGGGTTAACTTAATAGTATAAGCTTCGAAGTGATTGTAATTAAATATTGCAAATAAATCTTTAAGACAAAAACGAATAACATCATCAATAAATATTATGAAACGCCTGTCATCAACCGAAGGTAATAATATTACCCTGTTAAGCATTGGGGAAGGTATTTCCATTAAAGCATATTCTACCGGGACAGAATCATCTTCACTGGTTAGTTTTATTGCAAAATATATTGATTTGTCGCGCAAATATGGAAATTTATCAACATTGCGCAACATTATCGGCGATAGCGATGGTAAAATATTTTCGTCGAAATAATTATCTACAAATTCAGCTTGCTCCTCATTCAATTGAGTTTCGTTAATCAGAAAAATATTTTCTTTTTCTAATTCGTGAATGATATTATCAAAAGCTTTTAAAAATTTGCTTTGCAACTGAATTACTTTTTCCTGAATTGCAGCGAGCACTTTTTTTGGATTATCGCCATCCATTTGTTTTGGGCCATAACCCAAATCTATCATGCGTCGGAGAGAAGCAACCCTTACTTTAAAAAATTCATCCTGGTTGTTGGAATAAATAGCTAAAAAACGCATCCTTTCTACTACAGGGACACGAGGATCTAATGCTTCCTGTAATACACGTTCGTTAAACGAGAGCCAGCTTAGCTCCCTATTTATAGTTTTACTTTTAATTGCCATTAAGTAGTTTTCAGAGTGCTGCAAAATTAATTAATTTTAGGATAATCAACTTCACTCAGAATTGGCTTGACATTCTTAATATGCCAGTTTTTTGAATTAAACTGCAATGAAACAATTCCAGAAGTACGTAAGTTGTCTATTTTGGGTAAAAGAAAATGATTTGCGAAATCAGTAAATGTCGGATTGTGTCCAAATACCATTAAATTATTAATATTGATAGGCACTTCCTCAATAATTTCAAAAATGAATGAAGGATCACTTTCATATATATTATTTCTAAATTGAATAATTTCAACAGAAACATTTAATACCCGTGCAAATATAATTGTAGTATGAATAGCCCTAATTGCAGGAGAACTTAATATTAATTGGGGTTTTTCGAACTTTGTTTTTAATTTTTCAGCCATTACATAATTATTCTGCACGCCTTTTTCAATTAAAGGTCGGTCAATGTCTGAAATTCCGGGCAAATCCCATGATGATTTACCATGCCTTACAATGTGTAGCGTTTTCATTAATTATAATAAATTGCTTGCAAGGTCAGCTAAATAGCTTCTTTCACCTTTCACAAGGTTTACATGGGCAAATATATCCTGACCTTTCATTTTATGTGTCAAATAGCTTAATCCGTTTGAAAGGCTATCTAAATAAGGTGAATCAATTTGCTGAATATCGCCTGTAAATACCATTTTGGTTCCTTCCCCTGCACGTGTTATGATTGTTTTCACTTCGTGGGGTGTCAGATTTTGCGCTTCGTCAACAATAAAAAAGGCATTGGATAAACTACGGCCACGAATAAATGCAAGAGGCGTAATCATAAGCTTTTCTGACTTTACCAATTCCTCAATATGCACAAATTCACGGCTTTGTTGTTTAAATTTATGTTTTATTACGGAAAGATTGTCGAACAAAGGTGTCATATATGGGCTTATTTTTTCATTCACATCGCCAGGCAAAAATCCCAAATCGCGGTTGGCAAGTGGTACAATGGGTCGAGCCAGATAAATCTGGTTAAATAAATTTTCCTGTTGAAGAGCTGAAGCCAGTGCCAGCAATGTTTTCCCTGTTCCGGCTTTTCCGGTTAAAGCTACCAGTTGAATTTCGGGACGTAATAGAGCATCAAGTGAAAAGGCTTGTTCAGCATTGCGTGGCTCAATTCCATAGCTGCGCAATTTTTCTACCCGTGTTATATTTTTAGTTTGAGGATCGTAATGGGCAAACGCGCTCGAATTTCCATTTCTTAAAACAAGATATTGATGAGGAACAAGTTTTATTTTAAGCTTAAATTCAGCAAAAGGCACACCGGTATTGCTTTCGTATAATTTTGAAATAAGACTGTGGTCAACGTTCTCAATTATTTCAACACTTTTATGAAATGTTGAAATGTCCTGAATTTTATCTGATTTATAATCCTGCGATTCAATGCCAATAGATTTGGCTTTCATTCTCAGGTTAATATCTTTAGAAACAAGAATAACTTCGCGTGAAGCATTCTCTTTTTTTGTCTTCAAATAATCGGTAATGGCCAGAATCCTGTGGTCAGGTGATTGTTCAGGAAATGATTCCTGTAAAATTTTTGAAAATGGTTTGCCTGTTTCAACAAACAATTTCCCATGATTTTTACCCATTGAAACGCCACCTACAAAAAGTCCTTCTCCAGCAATTGTATCTAATTCACGAGTAAATTCGCGGGCATGCATATTAATAATGTCATTTCCCCGTTTCATTTTGTCCAATTCTTCAAGTACAACAATTGGAATCACAATATCATTTTCTTCGAAATTGTAAATACTTTTGTAATCGTGAAGTACCACATTGGTATCTATCACAAATATTTTTTTCAATTTTGACATACTTTAATTTTGAGGTTATTTACACTATAAAAATAGAACAATTAAATATAGATTATAACAGCCGAATCACACTTATAGAAGTATTTTTATTAGAAACTTTTCAACTTTCTTTATTTTGAAGGAATTAAAAGGACCGTTAATTATATTTAAATAGTACTTTGATTGTATTCGTTTAATTTGCCTTAATTTGAAGTTATATTTTAGTTAGCAATTTTTTATTCTAATATAGAAATGAACTATATAGAAACTATTAAATATATGTATGAGCAATTGCCGATGTTTCAGCGGGAAGGGAAAATTGCTTATAAAGCAGATTTAAGTAATACAATTTTGTTGGCTAAGAGTTTAAATAATCCTGAAAACAAGTTCAGGAGCATTCATGTAGCTGGCACTAATGGAAAAGGTTCTGTCAGCCATATGATTGCGTCGGTACTGCAATATGCCGGTTATAAAACAGGGCTTTACACTTCACCACATTTAAATGACTTTCGTGAAAGGATAAAAATTAATGGCGAAATGGTTACAGAAAAATTTGTACTTGAATTCATAGCAAGGAACATTAAAAATATTGAAACTAAACAACCATCGTTTTTCGAAATGACTACATTAATGGCTTTTGAATATTTTGCAGTTGAAAATATTGATATTGCTGTTGTTGAAACTGGACTTGGTGGGCGATTAGATTCAACAAATATTATTACACCTCTGGTTTCGGTAATTACAAATATATCATATGACCATATGGATATTTTAGGAAACACTCTTTCGTTAATTGCCAAAGAAAAAGCTGGAATAATTAAAAAGGGAATACCTGTAATAATTGGTGAGAAGAATAATGAAACAACTGAAGTTTTTAAACTAAAAGCAAATGAAGAAAATGCAAAAATTATTTTTGCACAGGAAAAATATCTGGCCCTAAGTTCATCCAATGATGAATCTAATTTTCAAATAGTTACTGTATTAAATATTGGAGGGAATTCAAATTCAAATTCAAAGTATAAGCTTGATTTATTAGGGAGTTACCAGCAAAAAAACATTGTAACAGTTTTGGCAGCTTTAGATGAGTTAGTGAATGCCGGATTAAAAATTAATAATGAAATAATTTATGATGGTTTAAAAACTGCTGCAATTACAACCGGTTTAAAAGGCCGCTGGCAAATCCTGGGCAAAAATCCTACAATAATTGCAGACACGGGGCATAATGAAGATGGTATAAAACTACTAATCCAACAAATTAATAATACTTATCACGACAAACTTCATATAGTTTTTGGAATGGTAAAAGAAAAGGACATTAAAAAAATATTGTCCCTACTACCAAAAAATGCAAATTATTATTTCACAAAGGCTGATATTCCAAGGGCATTAGATGAAAATGTTTTATTGGAAGAAGCAATTACAATAGGATTATCAGGGAATAGTTATGTTTCGGTTCAACAAGCATTGAATGCAGCAAAAAAGTCAGCCGGGAAAAATGATTTAATTTTTATTGGTGGAAGCACTTTTGTAGTAGCCGAGGTAATGTAATATTGACCGAACTTTGATTAATGTTAATTCTCAAATTCTATATAATGCTGCTCTTTAATAATATCCACTTATATAAACTACACTTCTTTAATTATTGGTACAATATAAGCGACTTTTTTGGCTGATCACATGTCCTATTTTCAATCGAATTTTTTGAACGAAAATTAAAAATGTTTGTTTTCAATTATTGAAAGTTTTGAAAATATTGAGTTACAAGTTTACAAATTGAATGATTGGCTGACATGAAAAAGATTGTACCCTGGATTATTTATCTGATTTTTTTTGCTGTACTGAACGAAACGGTTTTTAATGTTTCAACTCCCAATATTTCTGAACAATTCTCACTAAGCCCATCGGGTGTAAGCTGGGTGATGACCATATTCTTAGTTTTCTTTGGAATAGGTTCTGTTATTTATGGTAGCCTGTCAGATATTTTTAGCCTGAAACGATTAATTATTTTGGGACTAATTATTTATAATTTTGGTTCGCTCATGGGCTTTTTCTTCCAGTTTTCATATCCAATGGTTATTTTGGCAAGGGCAATTCAAGGTATAGGAGGTTCAGCCATCCCTGCTTTAGTTTTTGTGGCTGTTGCCCGCTATTTTGATCCATCTGAACGAGGAAAAATATTTGGATTAATAACCTCCACGGTTTCATTGGGTATTGGTTTAGGCCCTGTAATTGGTGGCTTTGTTGCAAGTTCGTTGCACTGGTCGTATCTTTTTTTAATACCCTTACTCATGCTTATTGCAACACCATTTTTGCTTAAAGTTTTGCCCGATGAGCCTCGCAAGGAAGGCAAATTAGATTATCTTGGCGCCATTTTTGTAGCTATAACAGTTGGACTATTTGTTGTTTATTTAAATTTCAACAATTGGTACTATTTGGTTGGTTTTATTGGTTTTCTTGGAATATTTATAAATCATATTTTAACTCACAAGCATCCATTTATTAATCCCGGATTATTTAAAAATGTAAAATTCAGAAATGGTGTAATTGTCGGATTTAGCTTGTTTTCAATAGTTATAGGTATTTTGTTTCTTATTCCACTTATGTTGCACGAAGTTTATGGGTTAAATACTAGGCAAATAGGTTTTGTTCTTTTCCCAGGGGCAATAAGTTCGGTATTTGTTGGTACGTATGCCGGATCACTGGCTGATAAGAAAGGTAATAATTTTGTAGTTATTTGCGGATTGGTTTTGCTTATTGCCAGTATTGTGATTATGTCGTTTTTATTGAGCATTTCAGTTTATATTATAGCTGTTGCTTTATTATTAACGTATATTGGCTTTTCATTTTTCCAAACAGCTATGATAAACAGTGTTTCACAAACCCTTCAGGAAAATGAAACAGGTGTTGGGATGGGGGTTTTCAATCTTATAGCCACCATTTCAGGGGCGGTTGGAACTGCACTTGCCGGAAAAATACTCGATGGCAAATGGCTTGATTTTGCTTTTTTTCCTACGGTTTCGAACCCAAAAGGGTATTCCTATAGCAACATTTTAATTATATTTTCCGTTGTTGTCCTTTTAGGTGGAATCCTTTACCTGTATAGTTTTCGTGGTTCTGTAATAGTTGGTTCCATTAAAAATGCTTCTGATAAAAAAATATAAATGAGGTAATTTAACCTTACAATAATTTTTTCTCCAAATCTTTTCTGCCAATTTTTTCAAGATTTTTTCTGATAAAATTTCTCATTTCGGGTTTATACCAAAAGAAAAAACTTTGCTGGGCTTTTTTATCCTCAATAGTTTTCGGGCTAAAAACTTTTTCAGCATTATATGGATTTATTCCCGTATAAAAAATACAAGCCGAAAGCGTCATTGGAGTGGGAGTGAAGTCCTGTACCTGTTCAAGCCTGAAGTTTAAACGCTTTGTTTCTGAGGCAAGTTCTGCCATGTCGGATAGTTTTGAACCCGGATGGCTGGATATGAAATAAGGTATTAACTGTTGCTTTTTCCCGGCTTCTTTATTAATCTTTTCAAAATCGGCATTAAATTTTTTAAAAAGCTGAAATGAAGGCTTTCTCATCATATTTAATACGTCATCCGAAGTGTGTTCCGGAGCTACTTTTAACCGTCCTGAAACATGATTTTGTACCAGATTTTTAAGATATTCCCTTTTATCCTTGCTGGGATTTTCATTGTCGTAAAGTAAATCGTAGCGCAGTCCACTTCCAACAAATACGTGCTTTATTCCAGGAACAGCAGCCACCTTTTTATACAAATCGGTCATAACAGAATGATCAGTATCAAGGTTGGGGCAAACTTTCGGAAAAATGCACGACGACCTTTTGCAATATGTGCACATGGCTTCGTGTTTGCCTTTCATTTTGTACATATTTGCCGATGGCCCACCCAAATCGGTAATTGTACCTTTAAATTCAGGGTTTTCAACTATTTCTTCAATTTCTTTAAGAATTGACTTTTCTGACCGGCTTTGTACAAATTTTCCCTGATGTGCCGAAATTGTGCAGAAACTGCAACCGCCAAAGCATCCACGATGCGTATTTACTGAATGTTTAATCATGTCGAATGCCGGAATTTTACCTTTCCCAAAATATCGTGGATGAGGAAGCCGCGTGTAAGGCAAATCGTAAGTTTCGTCAATATCTTCTTGCGAAAGTTCAGAATATGGAGGATTTACAACAATAATTTTATCACCATATGCTTCAACAATACGCGATGCAACCATTTTATTTGATTCAATTTCGAAATTCCAGAAATTTTCTGCATAAGCTTTTTTATCTTTTTTACAAATTTCAAATGAATGGAAAAACAAAGTCTCATCGGTGGTTTCAATTAGAGGTTCATTAGAATTTTGTAGATAAACAGATTGTTTTAAATTCCTGATATCTGCGATTTTCTCGCCACTTTTTAACCTAATAACAAGTTCTTTAATTGCTTTTTCAGCCATTCCATATAATAGCAAATCGGCTTTGGTGTCAATTAATGCTGAAGGCTTTAGCGAATCACTCCAATAATCGTAATGAGTCAGGCGCCTCAGTGATGATTCAATTCCACCTAAAACAACAGGTGTTTCAGGATATAACGTTTTTAAGATTTTACAATATACCTCACTGGCATAATCAGGACGGAAACCGGCTTTACCATCGGGAGTGTATGCATCATTGCTGCGCAACCGTTTATTTGCAGTATAATGGTTTACCATTGAATCCATGTTTCCGGCAGTTACACCAAAGAATAAATTAGGCCGTCCCAGTTTTTTAAAATCGCGCAAATCATCATTCCAATTGGGCTGAGGAACTATGGCAACTTTAAGTTCAAGCTTTTGGAGCAAACGCCCTATAACAGATGCGCCAAACGAAGGATGGTCAACATATGCATCGCCCGAAAATATAATAACATCTAAATAATCCCATCCTATTGCTTTTATTTCCTTTACTGAAGTCGGCAACCAATCGGAACTTTTAAATAATTTAGGCATAGATTATTGAATTATAAACAATTTAAAGTTAATAAGTAAAAATATTTTATTGTTGTTCTGTAAATTAATCAATTATGGTTTAAACATACGAAATAAGCAAAAGGTTTTACAAATTCAAAAATGACTTATAATATCAAGTTTTTTAATAATTTTGTCAAAAATAATATTGCAACTACGATTTAGGCTTTTAAAAGACTTAAAATTTAGGTAGAGGGGAAAAGAATTTCAAAAAAAAGTAAATAATAAAAACTATGACCGGTGTAAAAAAAATAAAATCAGCCTTAATTTCAGTTTATTTCAAGGACCGATCTGGATGTTATTGTCGAAAAACTTGACAAATTTGGTGTTAAGTTATATTCAACTGGTGGAACTCAGGAATTTATTGAGAAATTAGGAATCAAAGTTACTCCGGTTGAGGATTTGACAGGCTATCCATCAATATTAGGAGGTCGTGTAAAAACACTTCATCCGAAAATATTCGGAGGCATTTTATCGAGACGTGATAATAAATCAGATGCTGAACAACTTAAACAATATGATATACCTGAAATTGATTTGGTAATTGTTGATTTATATCCATTTGAAGATACAGTTGCATCGAATGCCCCGCATCATGATATAATTGAAAAGATTGATATAGGCGGCATATCATTAATTAGGGCAGCAGCTAAAAATTATAACGATGTTTTAATTGTTGCATCAAAAGCACAATACATCGATTTAAATACATTGTTAGATGAAAAGGAGGGTCAAACTACTTTGGCTGACAGAAAAATGTTCGCGGCTGAAGCTTTCAATATCTCATCGCATTATGATACTGCAATTTTCAACTATTTTAACCGTGAGTTTAATTCAAACGTTTTTAAGCAAAGTATTACAGTAAGCAAGGAACTTCGATATGGCGAAAATCCTCATCAAATTGGAGTTTATTTTGGCGAATTAGATAAAGTATTTGATCAGTTGTGTGGGAAAGAAATATCATATAATAATTTGCTTGATATTGATGCAGCAGTAAATTTAATAGGTGATTTTTCTGAAACTACATTTGCAATTCTTAAACATAATAATGCTTGTGGAATTGCATCACGACCAAAGTTAATTGAGGCCTGGAAAGATGCCCTTGCCGGTGATCCGGTTTCAGCTTATGGTGGAATTTTAATTACAAATGTAAAAATTGATAAAGAAACTGCTGAAGAAATAACTAAAATATTTTTCGAAGTAATTATAGCACCTGCATACGATAAAGCAGCTTTGGATATTTTAGAACTTAAGAAAAACAGAATAATTCTGATTCAGAAGGAAAACAGTTTCCCCAAACACCAATTTCGTTCAATTTTAAATGGAGTGTTGTCGCAGGATCGCGATTTAAAGACAGAAACGGAAGCTGATATGAGTATTGTAACTAAGTTATCTCCTTCAAAATTGGAAATTACTGATTTGGAATTTGCAAACAAATTGGTAAAGCATACCAAATCGAATGCTATAATTCTGGTAAAAGACAAACAATTGCTAGCCAGTGGTGTTGGTCAAACTTCGCGGGTTGATGCTCTAAAACAGGCCATTGTAAAGGCAGGTAGCTTTGGTTTTGGGCTTAAGGGTTCGGTAATGGCTTCCGATGCATTTTTCCCATTTCCCGACTGCGTTGAGATAGCACATCAGGCAGGAATTACTGCTGTTATTCAACCCGGAGGAAGTATTCACGATAAGGATTCTGTTGAATTTTGTGATAAAAATAGTATGTCAATGGTATTTACAGGAATACGCCATTTTAAACATTAAAAATTAATTTTTCAAAATAACGTAAATTAAGTAAAGTTGTTTTTATATTTGGTTTGTTATAATTTAAGAAAATAAGGTACAAAAATTTAAATTGAAAATTAGAAATTAATAATATTATGGGTTTATTCTCCTTTCTTACACAAGAAATTGCAATTGATCTTGGAACAGCCAATACCATTATCGTACATAACGATAAAATTGTTGTTGACGAACCTTCCATAGTTGCTATTGACACTAAATCAGGTCGTTTGATTGCTATTGGTGAAACCGCAAGACAAATGCATGGTAAAACCCATGAAAACATTAAAACCATTCGCCCATTGAAAGATGGTGTAATTGCTGATTTTAATGCTGCTGAACAAATGATTAGGGGTATGATAAAAATGGTAAACAAGAAAAACCAATTATTCAATCCTGCATTAAAAATGGTGGTTAGTATCCCATCGGGAAGTACTGATGTTGAAATGCGTGCTGTTCGCGATTCCTGTGAACATGCAAATGGCCGTGAAGTATACATGATTTATGAACCAATGGCCGCTGCACTGGGTATCGGTCTCGACGTAGAAGCACCAGAAGGTAGTATGGTTGTGGATATTGGTGGGGGTACCACTGAAATTGCTGTAATAGCTTTAGGTGGAATTGTTTGCAACCAATCAATTCGTATTGCAGGTGATGGGTTTACTGCTGATATACAAGCTTATATGCGTCATCAACATAACATTAAAATAGGGGAAAGAACTGCTGAAGAAATTAAAATAGTTGTAGGCTCAGCATTACCTGATTTAGAAACACCTCCTTCGGATTTTGTTGTTCGTGGTCCTAATCTTATGACCGCCATGCCAATTGAGATTCCAGTATCCTATCAGGAAATTGCACATTGTTTAGATAAATCTTTAACTAAAGTTGAAGCTGCTGTCGTTTCTGTTTTGGAACAAACCCCACCAGAACTTTATGCGGATATTGTTAAGAAAGGTATTTTTCTTACCGGTGGAGGCGCACTTTTAAAAGGTTTAGATAAAAGATTGTTTGATAAAATCCAAATCCCTTTCCATGTACCCGAGGGCCCATTGCATGCTGTTGCCCGAGGAACCGGAATAGCCCTGAAGAATATCGACCGTTTTTCGTTTTTAATGAGATAGATAACATTTTTCCAGCATTTAATAAAAAATGAGGAGCCTGTTGCGTTTTATTGCCAGCAACCAATTTGGGTTGTTATTTGTGCTTTTAGAATTTATGGCAATGGTTCTGATTATTCGAAATAATAATTACCATTTCGGTAGGTACTTGAATTTATCGCAAGATGTAAATAGTTATTTTGAAAATAAAATTGATAATATAACACAATACCTTTCACTTAACGAAATAAATCAGAAGTTAGCTTCTGAAAATGCTTATTTAAAAAATCAAATTGAACAACTTAAAACTGTAAAAAATAACAAATTAACTACTGTTGTAGATACTTCATATAAGCAGCAATATACTTACCTGGTTGCAAAAGTTGTTAATAATTCCACAAATAAACAATACAACTATATAACACTGAATAAAGGAACCAATGATGGAATAAAGCCTGAAATGGCAGTAATTTCTCCCGAAGGAGTTGTTGGCGTTGTAGAATCAGTCTCAAAAAACTTTTCGCTTGTAATGTCTGTACTTAACCGAAACATGAAAGTAAGTGCTAAATTTAAGAAGAATGGCTATTTTGGTTCTTTTGAATGGTCGGGTGAAAACTATCAAAAAGCTTATTTAATGGAAATCCCCACTCATGTTAATGGAATTGTGGGTGATACAATTGTTACAACTGGTTTTTCCACTACATTCCCTGGAGGGGTTTTACTTGGATTTGTTAAAAATATTAAATCAAGCGGAGGAAATTTTTACGATATAAATTTGGAAATATCAACTGATTTCAAAAAGTTGAATTATGTTTATGTTGTGACAAATTATAAAAAAGGGGAACAACTTAAACTTGAATCTTTGGTAAAATAATGATACGGTCATTAATAAAAAATATTTATACATTTATTTTGCTGGTTTTCCTGCAGATTTATGTTTTTAACCATATTCAGTTTAGTGGATTTGTTAATCCCTATTTTTATGTCATTTTTATTTTGTTAATGCCATTTGAAACTCCAGGTTCTGTTTTGCTTATCACATCATTTTTGTTAGGGTTGTCAATTGATGTTTTTACCCATACGCTTGGAATTCATGCGGCAGCATGCACTTTTATGGCATTTTTACGACCACAGGTTTTAAAAGCATTTTCGCCCCGCGACGGATACGAAACCGGAATGTTGCCAAGAATTAGCTTTTTTGGATTAACATGGTTTTTAAAGTATTCATTAATACTTATCCTTGCCCATCATTTTGTACTTTTTTATTTAGAAATGTTTACGATATCTGACTTTTTTTATACATTTTTAAGGGTAATTCTAAGCACTTTATTTACTGCGCTTTTAATTGTTATTAGCCAGTATTTTATATTTCGACGATAAATACCATGAACCAATTTTCAACACGGCAAATTATTATTGGGGGCATAATGGTATTGGTATTTCTCGTTTATATCGGAAGGTTGTTTTATATACAAATTATTGATCCGACTTATAAATATTCAGCTGAAAATAATTCGCAACGTTATGTTACCCAATATCCATCGAGAGGTTTAATTTTTGACAGGAAAGGTAAATTATTGGTGAGTAATATGGCTGCTTATGATTTAATGGTGAACCGAAGGGAATTAAAAGCATTTGACACTTTGGAGCTTGCAACCATAGTTGGTCTTGATTTAGATCAGTTTGATAAAATTTTATTCAAGATCAAAAACAATAACGATTATATTTTCAAATCGGCACTATTTTTAAGCCAACTTTCCGATTCAACTTATGCTTTATTACAGGAAAAATTATACAAGTTTCCTGGTTTCTTTGTGGAACCACGAACATTGCGTACATATAATGTAAAAATTGCAGCCCATCTTTTTGGTTATGTAGGTGAAGTTGATTCTGCTATTATTAAAAAAAATCCCTATTACAAAATAGGCGATTATATTGGCATGAATGGTATGGAAAAGGCGTATGAGCCTGAATTACGTGGTAAAAAGGGAGTAAATATTTTTTTAGTTGATGTACATAATCGTGTAAAAGGTTCACTTCAAAACGGACGTTTTGACACTGCAGCGGTTATGGGAAAAAATGTTACATGTACTATTGATGCAGATTTACAACGTTTTGGTGAAATGCTTATGCATAATTTCCATGGAAGTGTTGTTGCAATTGAACCTTCTACTGGTGAGGTATTAGCATTAATCTCTACTCCAAACTACGATCCAAATTTGTTAGTCGGAAGGGTACGTTCAAAAAATTATAATTTTCTTCGTCAGGATCCAAACTTACCATTATTTAATAGGGCTGTAATGCCAAAATATCCGCCAGGCTCAACTTTTAAACTTGTAAATGCTCTCATTGCCTTAAAAGAAAATGTGGTAACTACCGAAGATAAATTTTATTGTTACCAGGGTTATACTGCCGGACCAATTCATGTAGCCTGCCATATTCATCCCACGCCGTTGGATATGCGTCACGGAATTCAAAATTCATGTAATGCTTATTTCGACAATGTTTTCAGAAGAATTATTGAAAACCCGGAGTTTCCAAAAACAGCTGATGCTTATAGTGAATGGAGAAAATATGTGCTTACTTTTGGTTTTGGGAAAAAGTTAAATACCGATTTTCCGAATGAACTTGCAGGTTTTATTCCAACATCAAGTTTCTACGATAAAATTTATGGTAGAAATGGTTGGAAATCGCTAACAATTCTTTCTCTTGCCATTGGGCAGGGTGAAATTGGCGTAACTCCTCTTCACCTGGCAAACCTTGCTGCAACCGTAGCGAATAGAGGGTTTTATTATATTCCCCATACGGTAAAAAAAATTGAAGGCCTTGATACTATTGATAGTCGTTTTACAGAAAAACATTATACCGCATTTGACTCATCATACTACAGGCCAATTGTAGACGGTATGTATTTGGCTGTAAATGATGGTGGAACAGCATGGAATGCTGCTGTTAAAGGTTTGGATATTTGTGGTAAAACCGGTACAGCTCAGAACCCACATGGTGAAGAGGACAATTCTATTTTTATTGCTTTTGCACCAAAAGATCACCCTAAAATTGCAATTTCAGTGTATATTGAATATGGAGGATTTGGTGCGACTTATGCCGGGCCGGTCGCAAGCCTAATGATTGAGAAATACCTCACTGACTCAATTTCTAGGCCTTATATGATTGATTATTTGAAGAATGCCAGGATTAATTACCCGATTTCAAAAAAATGAGACGTGTTATAAATATATGGGCAAATCTTGACTGGCTAACAGTATTTCTTTATTTGGTTTTGGTCATAATGGGTTGGCTAAATATTTATGCAGCTGTATATTCTGATGCACATCATAATATTTTTGATTTTGCTATGCGCTATGGCAAACAATTAATTTGGATTGCTGCAGCAATAATTATGGCATTAGCTATAATTTTTATTGATACAAATTTTTATTCATTTTTTGGCTATATAATTTATGCCATTGCAATGCTTACATTGCTTGCAGTTGCTTTTCTGGGACGAGAAGTCAATGGGGCTCGTTCATGGTTCGATTTTGCCGGAGTTCATATTCAACCAACTGAATTTGCAAAAGTAGCAACTTGTTTGGCGATTGCTAAATATTTAAGTTCGTATGGCGTAAAAATTGAAAAGGTTAAGACCTTAATAATTGTTGGAACATTAATATTTATACCTGCAGCTTTAATTTTACTTCAACCCGATTTCGGTTCAGTATTGGTTTATGCGGCTTTAATTTTTGTTTTATATCGCGAAGGTTTTCCGGGTGGATTTTTGTTTTTCGGTTTCCTTTTGGTAGCTTTATTTGTTATGGCACTTGTATTAAGCAAACCAACTATTGTTATAATTTTAATTTGTATTGCTTTATTGGCTTTAATAGTTTTAAATCGACGGTATCTTGAATCAATTTTGGGTGCAATTTCACTATTAATTGTCTATTTTATAATTTACGGAATAAAAAAAATATTTCACATCCATATTGAATTATATACAATATTGGTTATAACTATTGGGATAATAGTTGTTGGTGCTGTAATTGCAACTTTTTTTAAATTTATTCCTCACTTGTTATGGGTTATAATATTTTTAGCAGTAGCAATAAGTTTTACCTATTCGGTAGATTTCGTTTTTAATCATTTGCTAGCTCCGCATCAGCAAACAAGAGTAAATATATTATTAGGCAAAGAATCTGATCCGAAAGGCGCAGAATACAATGTTAACCAAAGTAAAATTGCCATTGGTTCCGGTGGTTTTGCAGGCAAAGGATATCTTCAGGGAACCCAAACAAAATTTAATTTTGTTCCCGAACAAAGCACCGATTTTATATTTTGTACAGTTGGAGAAGAATGGGGATTTTTAGGTTCATTTTTTGTAATTTTTATTTTTGGTATTTTATTAGTCAGACTTTTAATTTTAGCCGAGCGCCAACGATCGGCATTTAGCAGGATATATGGATATGGTGTTGCTTCTATTATATTTTTCCATGTTGCTATAAATATTGGTATGACCATTGGTGTTTTGCCGGTAATTGGAATACCTCTTCCTTTTTTCAGTTATGGTGGCTCGTCACTTTGGGCGTTTACTATTTTGTTATTTGTTTTCCTCCGTTTAGATGCAAGCCGAATGGAATTGTTGAGATAATTTTATTTCTTAGAATAAATTTGTATTTAATTCATTTCCAAAGTCTTTGAGTCAAAAGCATCACGCAAGCCATTACCTATAAAAGTAAATGCAAGCACAATTAGCATAATTGCTATTCCCGGAATTAAAGCAAGGTAAGCTTTATTCAAAATTATATAGGCATAATGGTCTTTAATCATACTTCCCCACGAAGGTATTGGCGGTTGTACACCAACGCCAAGAAAACTTAATCCGGCTTCAATAAGTATTGCTGAAGCAAAATTAGCTGCTGATATAATTATTACCGGACCAATGATATTGGGAATTATATGTTTTGTAATAATCCTAAAATTACTAAACCCCATAGATTTGCATGCTTCAATATATTTTTGTTCACGGATTCCAATTACCTGGCCACGTACAATACGAGCAACATCAACCCACATGGTAAGACCTACCGCAATAAATACCTGCCAAAATCCCTTTCCTAAAATCATAGTTATTGAAATAACCATAAGTAGCGTAGGTACTGACCAAGTGACATTAACAAACCACATAATTATGTTATCGGTGCGTCCTCTAAAATAACCGGCAATTGAACCAGCCGTCAATCCAATAATTAATGAAATTAAAACTGCTACAAATCCTATTGATAACGATGTTCGGGCTCCAATTACCATTCGGCTATACATATCACGGCCAAAACGATCAGTTCCTAAAACGAAGGTTTCTTTTTCGATAAATTTATTTTTAATTTGAGCTTTAACTTGTTCATTAGTCAATAGTTTACTTTTGAAAAATTCGCTATATGGAAAGTGCTGTATTAAAGTATTGTTCGGAATTTCACTATATGTTCTGGTTACTACTTCATTTTTCGAAAATGATAATGAATCAATGGGAAAATATTCAAATTGATTAGGATTACCCCATATCATCCGGTGAATAATATTTTCACTTTTGGTATTTAAGATTGGCTTTTTAATGAAAATAACCTGAAATCCGGGTTTCTTTGCTGCAATCTCAAGGTTTTGCCGATTTGCAAATGGAGTATCGTCAGGTATAATTAGATATCCTAGAATTGCAATAATTGTTACAAATGAAATAAATAACAACCCAATGAATGCCAATTTATTTTTACAAAATTTTTTCCATATGGATGGTTCATTTATCATTGATAAGTCCTTTGTTTCCATTGTACTTTTCCAAACATACTAAAAATTGCCGTAAAAACTACATAAAACGGATAAGCAAGCTGGGTAATCAGAAAATATTTTAATAAGTATTGTTTTTGAAAAAATTTTGCAAAGGATGATAATAATAAAAAATCGAATAATGATTTTGTAATAAAGAAAATGATAAATAGAAGCCAAAACATTTTATTGTAAAAGCCTGCTACAAAATATACTATTTGAATAAGATTAATTATTGCAATTAATATTGCAGTTATTATAATATCTGGATCAGAATAATATCGTGTTTTTGAAGCCCATCGTTTGCGTTGTTTCCGGAATTGTTTGAAGCTTTTCTCGACATTTGAATGTGCCAATGCAAATGGTGATTTAAGAAATAAAATTAACCCCTTCATTTTTTTAATGGCTAAAAGAAGAAATATATCATCGCCTGAAGGTGAAGGATTATTTAGTTTATCAATTAACTGGAGAAAAATTTTTCGGTTGAAAGCTAAATTTGCTCCATTGCAAAGTATAGGTCTGTTAATCGCAGCAGAACCCGCGCCCGATGCAATTAAACTAAGTAGTTCAAGCGATTGCATATGTTCGAATATATTTGATTCGTTTTGGAAAAATATTGGACAAATTATCATGGAAGGCTTATAAGTTGAATAAAATGTAACAATAGTTTCGAGCCATTTTTCTTTTACCCTGCAATCGGCATCAACAGTAATTATTAATTCAGCCTGCGAATCAATAACACCAAATTTTATAGCGTTTTTTTTACCTATTGTTTCGTCAGGTAAATCAATAACTATTAAATTTAAAATTGAGTTTTTTAATGATTTTGCTATCAAAAGTGAATTATCCTCAGAATGGTCGTTTATTGCAATAATATTAAAATGCTCCTTAGGATAAGTTTGCAAATTTAAATCGTAAATTAAATTCTCAAGATTTGATTCTTCGTTCCTAAAAGGGACTATGATAGTAGTTTTGACAAAACTATAGTCGTTAGTGTAATTAAATTCAGGGAGTTTTAGCCAGCCTTTATAAAAAAATAAAATTAGAATTGAATAGAAGAAGAGAAATGGAAGACTAATTTCGAGCCATAACATTTGCAGTTATCTAAATTATTGTCAATTTAAAAGTGAGGGGTTCTCTTTGGCTGATTTAATAAGTGTTTCCGGGCTTGGCCAATTATTCTCACCTACAGCAATTGTAAAATAAAATTGAGAACCTTCGCCATATACCGATTCTACCCAAATAGTTCCTCCCATAATTTCCACTAAACCTTTTGATATAGCCAAGCCTAATCCCGAACCACCAAATCGTCTTGTAAATGATGCATCTCCTTGCATGAACCTTTCGAAAATAGTCTCAATTTTATCTGAATGGATACCAATACCAGTGTCTTTTACAAAAAATCTCACATACTTAGGTTCTAAATTATACCCGAATTCTATAGTTCCATTATCGGTAAATTTATAAGCATTTGATATAAGGTTATTCAGTATTTGTTTTATTCTTAAAGAATCGGAAACAATAATTGCTTTATCGTCAGGTAATATTTTGCTAATTTTAAAATCGATACTTTTTGTTTGAAAACGAGGATTATTACAAGCCGCTAATACTTCATCGAGCAAAAGGTTGATGTTGATAGTCGATTTCCTGAGTTTTACCTGACCTTCCTGAATAATTGAAATATCCAAAATGTCGTCAATAAGTGATATAAGTGAAGTTGCGTTTGAACGAATAATTTCAATAAATTCTTTTTTCTTATCATTATCTATATCATCCATCTCAAGTAATTGTGAAAAGCCAATAATTCCATTTACCGGGGTTCTTATTTCATGTGACATATTTGCAAGAAAAGCAGTTTTTAATTTATCAGATTCTTCGGCTTTTTCTTTGGCTATAATTAGTTCTTTCTCAACCCTTCGACGTAAAAGAGCAATGGACGCCTGGTACATGAAGGTTTCAATTATTCGTGCATCTTTAATTACATGACCATATCGGCTAAGCACTATAATACTCCCAAGCAATTTGCCGGAGCGAACAATTCCCATTCCATAACTCTTGTTGAGTGAAATTAGCTTTTCAAGGGCTTTGCAAACCATAAAATCAATTTGCCTGTTACATATATTGAACAAACCACCGCTTAATGTATGCAATTTATTGGCAGTTGACATTAGTTTTCGCTTTATTTGATCGTTTAATGCCAAATGATAATCAAGAGGACTGCTGTTCAAAAAATCAACAACTATTCCCATAAATTTATCCATACCAGTTATGTTTTTTATAACCAGTGAATCATCTCTTTCGTCATAGGAACTAAACAAAATAACCGATTCGGGAATAATTTCAAATATTTTCTTGCCTATATAATCGTATATTTCATCACTATTTTGAAATGAAAGAAAATCGAGTGCTGTACTTTCGAGAAATATTAATTTATCCTGATATTCTTTTTCCTTTTTCAGCGCTTCTTTTCTTTCAGATATATCTCTTGAATTAACTACTATTCCACCAATTAAAGTATTGCTTAAATGATTGGAAAGGTAACTTTCAAAATATATAATTGATCCGTCTTGTTTAAAACAGCTAAATTCAACTTTTCGCTGTATATCTGGAGTTTCAATCACACGTTGTAGCGCATGTAAAAAAGGTTCACGGTCAGCTTCAGCAATTCTTTCTAAAAACGAATACCCTACAAAACTATCAGACATTGAACCCAGAATTTTTGTAAAAAACGAACTGTCAAATATAACTTTGCCATTTTTATCTATAACAGTTATTGAATCGGTTGAATTTCGTAATAATGCTTTTAATTTATCATCGTTTGACCGGAGTTGTTGTTCAATACGTTTATAGTAAGTAATATCTCTTGAAATACCTGTAATTCCAATAATCTCAGAATTATCATCAATAATTGGTGTTTTAATGGTTTCAGTATAAACAGTTCCTTCAGAAGTATCAATAAATTCGTCGAATTGCTGCTGTTTCTTGGTTTTAATTACAATATAATCATTATAGGCATATAATTCCGATAAATCAGGATGGCATATATCGGAATCGGTTTTACCAATAATATCACTTTTCGATTGGTTATAAAATTTCGCAAATGCTTCGTTTACTGAAACGTACTTTCCTTCAAGATCTTTTAGCCAGGCCATGTGCGGTATATTGTCCAATATGGCTTGTTGTTGAGCCTTAGTTTTATACAAATCTTCCTCAAGTTGTTTTTGTCGGGTTATATCAGATGCTACTGAAATAAATCGAATAACCTGGCCTAAAGAATCGTGTACAGGGAAACTTCGTTCCCAAACCCAAGCAATAGTACCATCGTCCCGAATAATACGGTATTGCCCATTAAAAGTCCCTAATTTTTTATACTCTTCGCTTGTGAAAAAATTGATAACTTTTTCCTGATCTTCAGGATATACCCAATCTTTAGGGATATGCAAATGTTTATATGCTTCTTTTAAACCGCGTCCATAAATTTTTTTGAAGGCAGGATTTACATAAAGTACAGCATCATTAGAACATAAAATAAAAGAATCGGAAGTGTTTTCGGCAAATTGTCTAAATTTTTCTTCACTTTCAAGTAGAATATTCTCAATAGTTTTTCTGTTACTTATATCTCTGGCAGTACCAGTGATTCCGACTAGTTCAAGGTTTTCACCATAAATTGATGATTTATTAATTTCAAACCAATGAGTTTCATTATTAATTGTAAAACTTCTTTCTTCAATTAATTTTGCTCCAGAATTGAGAATTTCAGTGTCATTACATATAAATTCCCAAAACTCAGGACTTTCATTAAATACTTTTAAATTATTTATTGTTTGAAGATTTGTACCTGTTTTAAAAAAGTTTTGAAATTCATGATTTACAATAACAAACTGACCGCAATTGTCTTTAAACCATACCAAATAAGGGATATTATCAATTAATGTTTGTAACTGTGCTTTTGATTCATGTAAAAAATATTCCGAAGATTTTCGTTGTGAAATATCATGACTGATGAAAACTGCTCCAATTATTTTCTTTTCATTATTGAATATTGGATTAACAAGAATATCAAAGTAATAATTAACATTATTGATTTTAACTTTACTCTCGGCATTTAATTTTTCACCGGTCATTGCTCTGTCGAACAAAAGCTTCCATTCCGAAATTTCTTTGAGAGGGATTTCTTCAAATATTTGTAAACCTGGTTTGGCTTCAATATTAAATCTGTTTTTAAAGAAATCTTTAAATACGATGTTATAATTTACCAAGAGACCATGCAAATCAATCGACCAAACAGGATTATCAATATTTTCAATTAAAATGGCAAGGTTGGCATTTCCGTTTTCCAACGATTCATTTATAATATTATTTTCATTGACTTGAATGCGTTTTGGCATAAATTCTAATCGTGTCAATTCAATTCCCATCTCCTCAAAACCAGCAACTACAAAATTTATAATAAATGATTTGTGAAATTTATTTTAATACCCCAAAATTGAAAAATAAAGTGGAAACTTATAAAATAATTGGAAATAATACAAAAATTAAATACCTAATTATGGGAATAAAATTTAATTATTTATAGGTGACAATTTGAATTAGTGGTGTTTATTTAATTTGCTTCTTTTTCTGCTATAAGCAAAATATATAATCAAACCAATTATCAACCAAATAATAAACCTCATCCAATTGGTTATTCCAAGTTCGGTCATGAGGTAAAAATTTGCCAGAAGACTTATAACCGGAATTAGTGAAAGCTTTCTGGTCAAACAGAAATATGAAATGATTATTGCCGAAATTAAATAAATTAATAAAGGAATTTTATGTTGCAATAAACTCCAGGAAGAATTAAAATGCAGGAATTCCATTAATCCAGATTTATTAAAATACAAGGTGAGCAAAATTACAATTGTCCATAATGGAATAATGTAGTATTGGCTATTAATATATGGGATTTTAAAAGCATTTTGCTTGTTAAGTTCTTTTTCGTTCAAAAGCAACACTCCGCCTGATACCAATATAAAAGCAAACAAGGTTCCAATACTTGTTAAGTCAGTAACCTCGGTAATATTTACGAACATTGTTGGAATTGCGACTGCTATTCCTGTTATAATAGTTGCAAATGCAGGTGTTCTATATTTTACATGTAATTTCGAAAATATTTGAGGTAATAATCCATCACGGCTCATGCTCATCCAGATTCTGGGTTGACCGACTTGAAAAACCAACAAAACTCCTCCCATTGCTATTATTGCACTTAAAGCTACTATACCCGAAAGCCATGTTAAGTGAAGCTTATGAAATACATATGATAATGGATCCCCAACATTTAATTCACTATATTTTACCATTCCAGTAAGTATCAGACTGATAATAATATATAGCACAGTTGTAATTAAAAGTGCATAAATCATTGCTTTTGGCAAATCTCTTTGAGGGTTTTCGCATTCTTCGGCAGTTGTAGAAATTGCATCAAAACCAATATATGCAAAAAACACGCCCGATACTCCTTTTAGCACACCTCCAAATCCATTTGGCATAAATGGATTCCAATTTTTTGGGTTTACGTAAAATGCACCAATGCCAATAACAATTAATAATACAAACACTTTTAACAAAACCATTATATTAGAAGCAACTTTACTTTCATAAATACCTACATAAACCAACCATGTAATAAGGAAAACTATTGAAAATGCAGGCAAATCAATTATAATTGGCACATGGAATATTTTTGGTGCAAATTGCCATGCATTCCATTGTTGATGTAAATATTCAGGAACCGCATTTAAATGAACTCCTGAGTTTAATAAATGTTGAACAATATGAAATCCTGCATGTGCCGATCGGTAATCCATAGACAAAAAATCAGGAAAATGGATACCAATTCCCAGTAAAAGTGAAGTGAAGTAATCCGACCAGGAAATGGCAACAGCAATATTGCCAACCGCATATTCCATAATTAAATCCCAGCCAATAATCCAGGCAATTAGTTCTCCAAAACTTGCGTAAGCATAAGTGTATGCACTTCCGCTTATTGGAATTGCCGAGGCAAATTCTGCATAACAAAGTGCTGAGAAACCACATGCAATGGCAGTAAGTAAAAATAATAGAGAAACTGCAGGGCCACCATTAAAAGCGGCTGTTCCAATTGTACTAAAAATACCGGCACCAATAATAGCAGCTATACCAAATGAAGTTAAATCACGGACTTTTAAGTCGCGCTTCATTTGCACTTTTTCGTTGGAATTAAAATTAGTCGAAAGTATGTGCTCGATGGATTTTTTTCGGAATAATTCGTTCAGTTTCAAAATTAAAAATTTCAAAAATTAAGATCACAAATATACCTATTTCAGTAAATTGGCTCGAATTGCCCGAAAATAATAAATTTATTATCAATGCATCATAAATTTTAATAATTTTGGCTTCCTTTTTCTAACACATCACTTATTGTGTAAAATTTAATAAAACTAAATAAGTAGTTTAAACATGCTGGTAACCACTAATTAATTCTTGTTTCGAATGAAAATTATAAAAAATATCCCTAATTTATTAACAAGTTTAAACCTTGTATTTGGCTTTATTGCTATTTTGATGGCTTTTCAACCTGACTGGCTGAGGTACTCACCTTATTGTATTTTTATAGCACTTTTATTTGACTATTCCGATGGATTTGCGGCACGCTCTTTAAATGCGTTTTCTGAATTCGGTAAGCAACTCGATTCACTCTCTGATTTGGTAAGTTTTGGCGTTGCACCAGGAGTTTTGGTGTATCAATTGTTGCAATTTAAATTACTAGCTGATTATAATGGCGATAAGACTGTAATTGCATTTTTATTTGTTTTGCCGGCTTTAATACCTGTTTTTTCAGCTATACGGCTTGCTAAATTTAATTTAGATGAAAGACAATCAATGTCATTTGTTGGGTTACCTACACCAGCAAGTGCATTACTTATAGCATCATTAACAATGGTTTATTTTTCATCAAAAGATATTTGGGTAAAGGATTTTATTCTTAATAAATATTCAATAATAATGATTGTTATAATTGATAGTTTTTTAATGGTATCGGAAATCCCCATGTTCTCGTTTAAAATAAAATCTAAACTGTCTATAAAAAATTATGCACCACAAATTATTTTTATATTAATTTCTATTATTTTATTAATTTCCTTAAAGTTATATGCTTTTCCATTGTTGATTTGCCTTTATGTTGTTATTTCAATCTTGAATAATTTTTTTGGACAAAAAACAATACAACATTAATTAGAAATTAAAACGATATTTTACATTTTTGTATTATTTTAATATTTTTATAACAATAATTCACAAAGGTTATATTTATATCGATTTAAACGATTATAAATTTCAAATATTTAAATAGGAACTTATTTATAATGGTGATATATTAATATTTTAATTTATTATCTACGTTTCAAGTTGTATCTTTGTATTACAATTTAGTCAGATATTAACCTATGTTTTCCGAAGATAATTTTCATACCATTGCATCAAGTGAAATGCAAGAATTTAATGAAGACTTAATGACTTTTTTCAAGTCAATTGATCCGGAAAAGGCATTGCAGGATTTGTTAAATTCATTGCCATATGCTGCGGCAATATTAAATTCAAAACGAAAGGCGATATTTACCAATTATGCTTTACTTAATAAATTTGGATATAACTCAGTTGAGGAATTAATGGGTAAAAGACCGGGTGAAATTTTAAATTGTTTACACTCGGTTAATAATGGCAATCATTGTGGAATTTCAGAAAATTGTAAAATTTGCGGTGCAATGGAATCAATTCGCAATGCGATTGAAAATAATTCTTCATCTGAACATGAAATGAAATTGACTTCAAAAATAAATGGTCTAGATGTTTCGTCGGATTTAAAAGTTACCGCAACTCCTTTACCATTGGGGGCTAAAGTTTATATGTTGTTATATATAAATGATATAAGCCATGAAAAAAGAAGAAAAGTCCTTGAAAAAATATTTTTTCATGATGTATTAAATAAAATATCAAGTTTAAATGGTTATTTCGATTTTGTAAAAAGCAATTACCAAAAGGAATTCAAAAATGGCTTTGAAGAGCATTTTAAAAATATGAATTTATTATTAAACGATTTAACAGATGAAATTCTCGCGCAGCGACAACTTTCGGAGGCGGAAAATAATGAACTGAAAATTAAATATGAAGAAGTTCATTTGTTAAATTTATTTACAAGAGTAATTAATCAGGTACAACAATTAAGTAATCCACAAAATATTCACTTATTAATTTCACCTCAATGCATTGATTTAAGTTTTTTTTCAGATATAACTATTTTAAACAGGGTTATTACAAATTTACTGAAAAATGCATTAGAGGCTTCTAATCCTGGAGAATCTGTGACGCTTAACTCAATTATTGAAAATGAAAATATTATTATAAGTGTTCATAATAATGCCTTTATGTTGCCAGAAACCCAATTGCAAATATTTAAACGCTCATTTTCTACTAAAGCAGATAATCGCGGACTCGGCACATATAGTATTCGATTGTTGACCGAAAAATATTTAAAGGGTAAATCTTATTTTACTTCATATCAGGAAGAAGGTACTACATTCTTTATAAAACTACCGGTTATTCCTGTTAAATGATTTGTCTTTATTTGCAAATCAATGGAATACATTAATATTCATACGCATAATTCAAATGATGAAGTTGAAATTATTTCTATAAAGAATTTATTTCCATTCGAATATTCGGTTGCCATAAATAATCCTAAAAAAAAGTATTCAATAGGAATTCATCCCTGGCATATCAATGAATTAGCTGTTCAGGATGAATTACAGATAATTAAAAATGTAAGTTTATTTGAAAATATTGTCGCCATTGGTGAATGTGGAATTGATAAATTAAAGGGCAATGAATTTGAAATACAATTAAAAGTCTTTAAAAGTCAGGTTGAATTAGCGGAGTCTGTTGAGAAACCTTTGATAATACATTGTGTAAAAGGTTACAATGAGATATTGGATTTACATAATGAAATTAAACCTAAACAACCATGGGTAATTCATGGGTTCACACAAAATTTAAACATTGCAAAACAACTGGTAAAAAACGGATTATATATATCCTTCGGAAATTATATTCTTTATAATGAAAAATTCAAAGCAATAATTCAAAGTGTTCCCGTAAATCAATATTTTCTGGAAACAGATGATTCAATGAATTCAGCAATTATGGATTTGTATAAATTTGTATCTGAAATTCGAAATGTTAGTATTATAGCTATTGAAAAGGAAATAAAGGGAAATTTTAATAAGGTATTTAAATGAATATGGTTGATATTGGAGATTGGAAATTGCGAACAGAATTGCAAATTGGCAAGGATAATATTGAAAAACTCCATAATATGAATGTTTTGGTTGCAGGCTTAGGTGGTGTTGGTGCCTATGCTGCCGAAATGATTTGTCGAGCTGGGGTTGGTAATATTACAATTGTAGATGGAGATATTGTGCAAGCATCCAATATTAACAGGCAGCTGCCTTCGTTGCATAGTACGGTTGGATTTAAAAAAGCTAAGGTTATGGCATCGAGAATGAAAGATATAAATCCGCAACTTTCATTAACTATAATTGATGAATATATTAAAGATGAAGGCATGGAAGCATTGCTTGAAAAAAAATTCGACTATGTGGTTGATGCGATTGATACATTATCTCCAAAAAATTTTCTTATATATAATTGTGTAATTAAGGGCATACCTATAGTAAGTTCTATGGGGGCAGGTGGTAAATATGATCCTTCATTGATAAAGGTATCAGATATATCGGAGTCAAATACCTGTAAACTGGCACAAATATTGCGTAAAAGACTTCACAAACATGGGATATATAAAGGTTTTAAGGTAATATATTCACCCGAAGTTGTAAATGATAATTGTATTGAACTTGTCGAAAATGAGATTAATAAACGCTCTATAGTGGGCACAATTTCCTATATGCCGGCAATTTTTGGATGTTATTGTGCTTCGGTTGTAATTCGTGAATTATTAGAATAGTGATAAAGTTTAATGAACAAATAAAAGTTTAGTTACGTGTGTTTTTGTGCCGTCTTGATTTGAACAGAATACCAAATAAATTCCTGTATGGACTCGTTTGTTCAGTAAATTTTTTCCGTTCCAGACGGCCTGTCCGCCAAGAGCCTTTGTTTCATATACCAGATTGCCCGTTATATCTGTAATTTTTACATTTGCATCGGTAATTAAACCAGTAATATAAATATCTCCTGTATATTCAGGTCTCACTGGATTTGGATAAACATACACTTTGCCAAAATCATCCAAACCTTCAATTGCATTTCCTCTATAGCCAATAAGGCCATTATCTGTTGCAAAATATACTTCACCGGAAATTTTATCAATTGCGATATCCAAAATTGTATTTGAAAACAGAGGACTATTTGTAGCTGAGAAATGAGATATAACATTTGTTCCATCGGAAGAAACTAAATATGCTCCTGAGTTTTGTGTGCCAAACCATTTACGATCTCCTCCATCAACAGCAATTGCATTAATTCTTTCTGTTTCTAATAAATAGGTTGCTGCACTTTTACCTTTTACTATTGGAACCAAAATTTTAGCAGCTGATGATGCTCCATTGGTGGCAACATTAGTTGGGTCGCTAAGTCTTATTGGTCCTGCATCTGTACCAAACCAAATATTTCCAGTTTTATCTTCAGCCATGCAATATATATTGTTTGAAGTAATAAGTGATGCAACACTACCAAAGTTAAATGAAGTTTGAATATCGTCAGCATTATTATCAATAGTGCTATTATAATTGTAAACTATAACGGTAGTTGAGCTTGTAAGTGTCATCCATAATTGGCCTATGCTTGAAGCCAATAACCCATTTATGTTAGGGTTGTTTGTAATGTTGAAACTGTGCCATTTTCCACTTGAAGTTAATACATTTAAAGCATTTTTAGATTGGGCCGATGCACACCATAGATTCCCACTTGCATCAAAAGAAATACCAGCAATTTGATAGCGATGTAATATATTATCACTTACCCAAGGTTGAATGGTGCTATTTGTTTTGTCAATTGTTGTAAAATTACCATTGTTATACTCAATTAACCCCCATCCCCATGATGCCATAAATACCCTGTTGGGATTATTTGGATCAATCTTTACATTTACAATATCTCGAATTGGGTTTAATAATGCAGTATTATCTGCATCAAAGCATGTCCAAGAATTATTCGAAAATGATTCAACGCCATGATTATTGTATTCCCAATCAACCCAATCGGAAGTTGGAGAACCAGCGGCTGTCCAAATTGTTCCATTATTGCAATCTACTTTATATGCATCAGGAAAAACAGGACTATCCGGTGAAATATTATTCAGTCCATTACCTTTGCTATCAAATTCCAAAAGAGTACGGATTTGATCAGCGACCCAGGTATTTTCATTGTTGTCAATATCAGCGTAAACCGGAGAGCTTCCTCCACCAATTTGAGAAATATTTAAATTTTTATCAATTCCAATTACATTATAACCAGCAACTACAATTGCTTTATCACCCGAGGCATTTAAAGATCTGATTTTATTGCTATAATTCGATATTGATATTTGTTGCCAATTTGTTCCATCAAAAGTCATTAAACTGTCTGAAACCGCATAATTACTGTTTTTGTAAATAGCAAAAACCCTACCCGGGATACATTTTATTCCATTACATTCATAGTTGTATCCTGTAAAGTTCTTCATCAAATTCCAGTTTGAATAATCAACTAATAAATCATTATTATATGATGCCCTGAAAATGCCTTTTGCTGTGGCAGCGTAAATAAAATTTCCGTCAGTGCATACATCATTTACTTTATTTACAGTGCCATCACTTGATGGATAATATGTATCACCAAATTGGAGAGAATTTAAGTTCAATATTGTTATACCATATCCACATGCCAAATATGCCATGCCATTATAAATATAAATTGAATTAATTCTTCTGTCAGTTATAGTTATTTTGTTTTTTATATCAGGTTTATTGGTTATTGTGCTTTTTTTTATGATATCAATATTTGAATTGATATAAGCAATTATCAATGCATCGTTTTGTGGGTCGTAAGCAATTGAAGAAATACCAACATCATTTAAACCTTGAATTTTCGAAATTTTATTAATGCTTTTATCATTTACATCATAATAAAAAAGGCTATTGGCTGTAGTGCAATATATTTTATTACCAGCGGTAACAACTTGCGTTGCTATTTTATAAGGTAAGTAGTCGTTCCATGCTCCAACTTTAGTTATAGCATTCAGTTCAAAGTTTAATATTAAACTGAAAAATAACGATAAAGCTAAAAATTTGGTCATTATAAAATATTTAAATTTTTTGGCCATAATTCAATCAGACTAATTAAAAATTGTTATTTGACTTTTATAGGATTATCTTTCGATTCAATAAATTTAACAAACGAATTTACCATAAAAATATTGTTCTTAAATATTGTTGGTACTTAATAAGTAGCCAGTCAATTTATTAATTGCTATTGCCCTATGACTGATGGAGTTTTTAAGTTCTAAATTCATCTCGGCAAATGTATTAATATAGCCATTGGGTATAAATACTGGATCGTATCCGAAGCCAAGTAATCCTCTTTTTTCTTCAATTATTTTTCCTTCAACTTTCCCTTCAAAATATTTAATATCACCATTTTCAATTAAGCAAATAATTGTTCGAAAAGCAGCATTCCTGTTTTGTTTGCCTTTTAGTTCTAATAGAAGCTTTCTAATGTTAGCTTCAGACCTCTCATCTTTTGGAACATTTGGTAAGTCAGATTCGCTATATCGTGCTGAATAAACACCTGGCTGGCCATTTAATACTTCAACTTCAAGGCCGGTATCGTCGGCAAAGCAATTCACCTTGTAATTATCGAAAATATATTTTGCTTTTTGTAATGCATTTCCTTCAAGAGTGTCTTGATCTTCAGGAATTTCATCAAAACATTTTAAATCGTTTAATGAAACAAGTTGAATTTTATGGCTTATAATTGCACTTATTTCTTCGAGTTTATGCATATTATTAGTAGCAAAAACCAGTGATTTCATCATAATTTCATTATAAAAAGTAAAAACCCCGAAAACCGGGGTTAAAAGTATAATAATTAAAAATAGATTTCGCAGAATTAACTTCCTGATGCACTAAACCCTCCAACAAAAATTTTTGGTTTGGGGTTTACAACCATAACTGGAATTTTTGCTTCATTCGCAATAATATATTGTTCCGAAGGTCCCATAACATAATCAGCAAAAGTTATAGCTTTTGAAGTCATAATTAAAATTACATTTGCATTTATGCTTTCAGCATATTCAATGGTTTCCTTAGCAAAATCGATTTTAGTACCTATAGCTTTTATTTCAAATTTTATATTGGTGTTTTCGAAATATTTTTTAGTGAAAACTATATTTGAATATATTTTTCTTTTAAATGTATGGTCAGAAACAATTGGGTGCACAATATGAATTTTCGATTTGTATATATTACATAAATAATGTGCCCATTTAATTTTTTCTTTATTTTCTTTTTTGAAATCAATTGGGAAAACGATATTATCCATTTTAGTCGTTTCGGGCATTTTGTGAACAACCATAAACGGGACACGGCTTCCCCTGATTACTTTAAGCGCCCAGCTACCGGTTATTTTTTGCAATCCCCTAATGCCATGGGTACCCATAATTACAAGTTCGGTATTACCTTCCGATGCGTAATTGCTTATAGTTTTAAAAATATTCCCTTTCAGTACAACTATTTTCGGTTTTTTCTTGTAATTTTCATAAAGTTTATCAGCTACCTCAAACATTTTTGTTTGCATAGGTTCAATTTCATTATCAGATTTTACAATGTGTAAAATAGAAATGTCCATATCGAGAATATTTGAAACATTAACGGCATATGCAAATGCATATTCACACTTATCTGTAAAATCCCAAAGTACTAAAATTGTGCGGGCTTTATTATCCATATTTAAGTTTTTGTTGGTTCAAATTTATAAACTGATTTAGAAATATAGTATTTTTGATATGAAAAAATTATCAATTCAATGTTAAAGCCCTAATTTATAAATAATATTATGATAAAATCAAGATTTACTATCTTTTTTTTGGGGCTATTGTTTTTAATTAACCTCACCTCCAATGCTATAACCCCTGTAAAACTTGAAGAAACAGGCGTTCCATTGGTTCAGAAATTTTCTTTCCCTGACTTTTGTCTTTCGTCTGGTAAATTTTCAGTTTATGAAGATTCATCCGGTACTTTTATTTTAGGTGCTAAAGACAAAATTATCATTTTTTATGGAAATGAATTTTATCCACTTCGTTTAAAAGGGCAAATTAATATAATATCCAATCAAAAATCGGTTTTTTATACTGGTGAAAATTCAATTGGTATTATAAAATTATATAAAAATAGCATTCCCCAATTTATTCCTATTGTTGATGAAAAACTTAAAAACGATTTAAATTTTGGTCAGATTAATAATGTTTATTTAGCAGGTGATTTAATTGTTTTTAATAATAATCGTAATTTATACGAATTTGATGACCCTGAATCGAAGCTTATTGATAGCAGTAAAAAATTCACGCAATTATTCAGGGTTTCAGGAACAATAATTGTAAACAAATATGAAACCGGGTTAGGGAAGCTTGTTGATGGCAAAATTATTGCATTTGAAAATTGTTGTGATTTACAAGGAAAAGTAATTGAAGCAATTCTACCATTTAATGGTTATTATTTAATCAAATGTGCCGATAATCCTGCATTCTATAATTACGATGGGAAAAGGGTTTCAATTACAAATTTTGGTTTTGAAGATTTTATTGATAAATCTGGATTTGCTGATGCTTTAATGTTACCCGATAATTCTATGGTAATTGGGACAAAAAGTGCTGGAGTCTTGATATATAATTTTAAAACTAAAACTATTCGAAAAATAGGTATTAATGAAGGTCTGCTTGAAAACTCAGTAAATAACTTGTACCTGGATAATGCAGGAAATTTATGGATTTTACATGATAAAGGAATTAGTAGGGTTGAATTAAATATCCCTGTATTAGAATACAGCAGGTATGCCGGCATTTCAGGGAAAATTAACGAAATTATTAAGTATAATAATTCAATATATCTGGCAACTTCCAATGGTTTATTAAAAGGATCGTTAAACAATATTACGGGCACATTAGGATTTCAGCAATTAAATTTTATACCTGTTCAAGGCATAATTAATGAATGTGTTTCATTACAAATAGACAATAACTATTTATATGCAATAACGCCCACTGGAATTTATAATGTAAATGGTTTAAATGCCGAATTAATTGATAAGGAAAATATCAACTGTTTAATAAAATCAACAAAAGGTGAATTTTATTTAATTGGAAATGAAAATGGTCTAAAAACTATAAAATTTTCAAATAAAGCAGTTATACAAATATCGTCCGATACAAATTTAAACCGTGGAATTTCAGAAATGTCAATTGAATCGAATGGGAACCTTTGGATAAAAACAAATAATTATAATTTAACTCTTGTATCAGGGCTTAATGAAAAGCTTTTGAATTTAAAATTTAAGAACTATTTCGATTCAAAAAACTTATCTACTGTAAATTTCCATTTATTAAAAACATACAAAGGTGTTCGTTTTTGTTTTTCCGATTCTATTTTAAAATACGATTTTAAAGCTGAAAAATTTAAACAGGAAGAAGTTTCGGATTTAAAAAATTTGAAAGGAATTCCATGGTTAGTAGAAACACAAATTGACAAATTTGGCAATAGATGGTTTCAACTATCAAGTTCTATTATTGGATTAAAGGGAGTATTATTATATACACCTCATTCGGCTGAGTCGAAATCTAAACCAGTATTTTTTAATACCGGAATAGATTTTGCTACAATTTATATTGATTCCTCTCGGATTTGGATAGCAGGTGATAATAAACTTTTAATGTTTGATAATAAAAAATCGTTCAACCTTCCAAGGAATTTTTCGGCAATAATTAAAAGAATTATACTCAAAAACGACTCAGTACTGAAAGTAGGGCTGGTTGATCCTGAAATTAATTATCGCTTTAATACATTAGAATTCGAAGTATCTTCAACCTGTTTTGAAAGTGAACCATATATTCGTTACCAATATCAACTTGAAGGTAAAGATAAAAACTGGACCAACTGGACACATGAAAGTGTTGTAAAATACAATAAACTTCATGCAGGGAAATACATATTTAAGGTTCGTGCTTTAAATATTGATGGTACAGTTTCGGATGAAACTGACCTTAAATTCTACATATTACATCCTTTTTATAAAACAATTCCGGCCTATTTAATTTATATATTAATAATACTGTTTTTAGTATTTGTTTTTTTACGTTGGAGGATGTGGATGTTCTTAAAAAACAAGGAAAACCTTGAAAGAATTGTTCAGGAGCGTACCGAAGAAATTTTAAAGGAAAAAGAAAAAAGCGAAGTCTTAATTGCAAATATGTTGCCAAAAGGCACTGCAGATGAACTTAAATCTACAGGTAAAGCTACGTCACAAAAATTTGCAATGGCAACTGTTCTATTCTCAGATATTCAAGGGTTCACAAAAATTGCCGAGCAAATGAACCCTGATATGCTTATTGACCAACTTGATGCATTCTTCTTTCATTTCGATAGTGTAGTTGAAAAATACAATATTGAAAAAATTAAAACTATTGGTGATGCCTACATGTGTGCTGGTGGTATACCAAATAAGAACATTACCAATCCGGTTGAAGTTGTATTGGCTGCATTAGAAGTACAGGAATATATGCGCGATTTAAAATCACGAAATGCAGATATTTGGGACTTAAGAATTGGTATCCATACTGGTTCTGTAATTGCTGGAGTTGTGGGACATAAGAAATTATCGTATGATATCTGGGGCGATACAGTTAATACTGCAAGTCGTATGGAATCTTCGGGTGAAGCCGGGAAAATTAATATTTCAGGACATACTTATGAATTGGTAAAAGAATTTTTTATTTGTGAACATCGCGGCAAAATGCCTGTAAAATATAAAGGTGAAATTGACATGTATTTTGTAAAAGGAATTCGTCCTGAACTTGCAATTGACATGCGCCATATACCTAACAATAAATTTATTATAAAACTTCAACTTTTAAGGGTTCAGGATTTAGAAAATGAAATATTCGAGAAATTAACTAAAGAATTAACTTCAAATTATTTCTTCCATAATATTACTAACTTCCGCGATATATATAATATGGTTGATGTGTTTGGCAGGGCTGAAAATTTATCGGATGAAGAAACCCTGATTTTACGTACGGCAGCTTTGTTGCACAATATTGGGCTAATTTGGAATTATGATACTCATGAGGATTACAGCATCAATTATACACGCGAAGAACTACCTAAATTTAAATATACTGAAGAACAAATTGAAAAAGTGGTTGAGTTAATAGTTGCTACCAAACGATTTAGGAAGCCTCAAAATAAGCTCGAAGAAATATTACTGGATGCTGAAATGAATTATATATCGCGTGCTGATTTTATTTCGCTCAACGAAAGTTATTACCGCGAAATGAAATTATTGGGAAAGGCCGGAACTCACGATGAATGGGATAATATGCAAATAGTACTTTTATCTAATCATAAATTTTATACGAATATTGCAAATGTTTTACGTGATGTAAGTCCTGAACAACAAATAGATAATATTATTGAAGCTTCAAAAAAAACAAGCCCTGGCGAATTACAATAAATAAGGAAAAATAGACTAAATTTGTATCTTATTCGTTTTTTTATTTTATTGTTATTGCAATGGAAAGCTTTGATTGGAAGAACTTACCGTTTGGTTATTGCAAAACGGATTACAATGTAAGGTGTTATTGGCGGAATGGAAGTTGGGGGAAAATTGAAATTTCTTCTTCAGAATACATTAATATGCACATGGCAGCAACGTCATTGCATTATGGTCAGGAAGCATTTGAAGGATTAAAAGCATATCGTGGAAAAGATGGCCAGGTTAGGCTTTTTAGGATTGATGAAAATGCTAAAAGAATGGCCGACACTGCCAAATATCTTTTAATGGCTGAAGTGCCAGAAGAATTGTTCAAAGAAGCAGTTATAAAAGCGGTTAAGTTAAACGAAAAATATATTCCACCTTACGGAACAGGTGCAACCTTATATATAAGGCCAATGTTAATCGGCAGTGGCCCTGAAGTTGGCGTAAAATCATCTAAAGAATTTTTATTTGCGGTATTTGTAACTCCTGTTGGTCCATATTTTAAGGAAGGTTTTAAACCAGTTGAAGTTGTTATTAGTCGTGAGTATGATAGAGCCGCACCACTCGGAACTGGTCATATTAAAACCGGAGGGAATTATGCCGCCAGCTTGCTATCAATAGAAAAAGCTCATGAAATGGGTTACACAACAGCTGTTTTTTTAGATGCTAAAGAAAAGAAATATATCGACGAATGTGGTCCTGCTAATTTCTTTGGTATAAAAAATAACACTTATGTAACCCCCGATTCAAAATCTATATTGCCTTCAATAACTAATAAAAGCATTATGCAATTGGCTATTGAAATGGGTATGAAAGTTGAACGTCGGCCAATTCCAGTTACCGAATTGCCTACTTTTGAAGAGGTTGGCCAATGTGGTACGGCTGCCGTTATTGCTGCTATAAAAACTATTGCCGATCCGGAAATGGAAAAGATTTATAATTATTGTAAGGATGGTAAAGTTGGACCAATTTCTGAAAAATTGTATAATCGCCTTACTGCAATACAATATGGCGAAGATGCTGATACTCATGGCTGGATTACCAAAATAGATACTTTAGTTGAAACCGACAATTATGGTATTTCGAAATATACAACAGGACTGAAAGATTTAATGCAATCTGTTGCAAGCCAGGGACAACTTTTGGTAAAAAAGTACCATTTGAAATCAGGAAAAGTTTAACAACAGATTTTTAGAATACATGTCGATTAAGGAAAACAAATCAAGCAGAAGGCGTCTTCAAAGTTCATATATCACAACAACTATTAGTCTTTCATTGGTATTGTTTATGCTTGGTTTGGTTGGACTTCTAATACTTAATACTAAAAAATTGTCTGATTTTGTAAAGGAAAATATAAATTTTACTGTTGTTCTTAAGGCCGATGCTAAAGAAGTGGATATATTAAAACTTCAAAAAGATTTGGATGCACTGCCTTTTATAAAGTCAACTGAATATATTACTAAAGAAAAAGCAGCCAAAGATTTTACAAAAACTTTGGGTGAAGATTTTGTAAGTTTTCTTGGTTATAATCCTTTGTTATCGAGCATTGAAGTTAAACTTCATTCAGATTATGCAAATCAGGATAGTATTTCTAAAATTGAAAAGTACATTAAAAATTACGCGAATATTAACGAAATAATATATGAAAAATCGCTTATCAATTTAGTAAATGAAAATGTAAATAAGATAAGTTTAATAATACTTGGATTTAGTGGTTTGCTTTTTTTAATAGCCATAGCTTTAATTAATAATACTGTTCGCTTAATGCTTTTTTCGAAACGATTTATTATTAGAACAATGCAATTGGTTGGAGCGACAAAAGGTTTTATCCGGCGTCCATTTTTATTCAAAAGTATTTTACATGGATTTATGGCCTCACTTATTTCAATTGCATTTATAACTACTTTACTTTACATAATGCAAAAAGAGCTGCCGGAATTTAATCTATTGCTTGATTATAAGTTGATTGGAATTCTTTTTGGTTCTTTAACTATTACAGGAATAATAATTAATTTAATTTGCACTTATTTTGCTACAAATAAATATCTTAATATTGAAACCGATTATTTATATTAAATCATGAGCGCTAAAGTAAAACAACAGGAAGCTGAAAAAGCTGATTTTGCCTTGGGTAAAGAAAACTATTATTTATTAATTGTTGGATTTGTTATTATATTAATAGGTTTTTTTCTAATGGCTGGTGGAAAATCAACCGATCCAAAAGTATTTAGCTATGATATTTTTAGCTTTCGAAGGATTACCCTTGCACCAGTGGTTGTTCTTTTTGGGTTTGTATTCGAAATTTATGCTATTATGAAAAAACCTAAAGAATAACTTAAAATTTATTTTCTAAAAATTCATGTGCCCGAATGGATAATTTCCAATCCGGGCAATATTATTTTAAAACCATTATAAATGAATATAGTACAAACAATTGTATTAGGAATTATTGAAGGTATAACAGAATTCCTGCCTATTTCTTCCACAGGTCATATGGTAGTTGCATCTTCGTTTATGGGCATTGCCGATGATAATTTTACAAAATTATTTGAAGTTGCCATTCAACTAGGTGCAATTTTATCTGTGATAGTGCTTTATTGGAAAAGATTTTTTCAAACTATTGGTTTTTATTATAAATTGGTTGTTGCATTTATTCCTGCAGCTATTTTTGGTGTTTTATTTAGTAAGCAAATAGATAATTTTTTAGGTAATGCTACTATTGTTGGTTTTGCCTTATTAATTGGCGGTATTATATTTTTATTTGTAGATAAATGGTTTGATGAAAAAAAAGCAAAAATTTCTGAATCGCCCGGATATTTATCGGCATTTATTATTGGAATATTTCAATGTTTAGCTATGGTTCCAGGTGTTTCACGTTCAGCAGCCACAATTATTGGAGGTATGTCACAAAAGCTTACCCGTAAAGCTGCTGCTGAATTTTCTTTTTTTCTTGCAGTTCCTACAATGTTTGCAGCAACGGCAAAAAAGTTGTTAGATTATTATCAATCTGGCTTTCCATTAACATCACATCAACTTGGACTATTAGCACTAGGTAATGTAATTGCATTTTTAGTTGCTTTGGTTGCAATAAAATCATTTATAGCGTATCTTTCCAATCACGGTCTGAAAATTTTCGGATATTATAGAATAATTGCCGGTATTGTTATTTTAATTTTAATTTATTCTAATTTTCATTTATCTGTATAACATGGAAAATCTGTTTGTTGAAGGTCAAATAATTTTAATTGATAAACCCCTTCAATGGACTTCTTTCAACGTTGTAAAAAAGATTGAGATTAGCTTAAGAAAAAAATACGGCCTAAAAAAAATCAAAGTTGGTCATGCAGGTACATTGGATCCTTTAGCAACAGGTTTATTGGTTATTTGTACCGGGAAAAAAACCAAAGAAATTGAGCATTTGCAAAGCTCCTCTAAAGAATACATTGCAACTATTGAATTCGGTAAAACTACTCCATCATTTGACCTTGAAACGAGCTTCAATGATGAATTTCCATTTGAGCATATCACTTTTGAGAAAATAGAAAATGCTTTGAAAGGTTTCTTAGGTGAAATTGACCAGGTTCCTCCAGTGTATTCAGCAAAGATGATCGATGGTCACAGGGCATATAAATTTGCACGACGAGGCGAAAATATTGAAATGAAACCAAATAAGGTTACCATAAAAGAACTTGAAATTATTGAATTTAATAATCCTGTATTAATAATTAGAATAGTTTGTAGTAAAGGCACTTATATTCGTTCATTTGCTTATGATATTGGAAAAGCCTTGGGGTCGGGAGCCTATTTAAAAGCACTAAAAAGAACAATTTCAGGAAATTATAATATAAAAGATGCAAAAAGTATTGAAGAATTTCAAGAAAATTTACTTTCTTTGCAACCCTGAAAATTCATTCTTTTTATAAGAATTAAAAAGTTCATTTTCAAAGATATTAAAAAAAATTTCACAATGAAATTATCCCAATATAAATTTAATCTTCCTGCGGAACTGATTGCTAAATATCCAACCCCAAACCGTGATGAATCAAGATTAATGGTTCTTCATCGTGACACAGGTGAAATTGAGCATCGTATTTTCAAAGATATTATTGAATATTTTGATGAAAACGATGTAATGGTATTTAACAATACTAAGGTGTTTCCAGCACGTCTTTATGGCAACAAGGAAAAAACTGGTGCAGAAATTGAAGTATTTTTACTTCGCGAATTAAATCGTGAACAACGTTTATGGGATGTATTGGTTGATCCGGCAAGGAAAATAAGGATTGGCAATAAATTGTATTTTGGCGATGATGATTTGCTTGTAGCTGAAGTAATTGATAATACAACCTCACGTGGCCGTACTTTAAGGTTCCTATTTGATGGTGATTATGATTCATTTAAAGAAACGCTTTTCAGGTTGGGCGAAACTCCTTTACCACGTTTTATTAAACGCGATGTTGAACCTGAAGATCGTGAACGTTATCAAACCGTCTTTGCACAACACGAAGGAGCCGTTGCTGCCCCAACTGCCGGGTTGCATTTTAGCCGTGAGCTTTTAAAGCGTTTGGAAATAAAAGGTATTGATTTTGGATATATTACTTTGCATGTTGGTTTAGGAAATTTTCGTACTGTTGATGTTGAAGATTTAACCAAACATAAAATGGATTCTGAAAGGATTATTATTACTGAAGAATCAACCAATGTTGTAAACAGTGCAAAAGACCGAAGAAGTAAAGTTTGTGCCATTGGTACAACTACACTTCGAACACTTGAAAGTTCTGTTACTACAAGTGGTTTATTAAAACCATATGATGGATCGGACCAATAAGTTTATATTTCCTCCTTATGATTTTAGTGTGCCTACCGCTTTGGTCTCTAATTTTCATTTACCACTTTCAACTTTATTAATGATGGTTTCGGCATTTTCGGGATACGACTTCCTTTTTAAAGCTTACAAAATTGCAATTAAAGAAAAATATAGGTTTGGAACATATGGCGATGCCATGTTGATTCTTTAAAACTTCTGAATATTGGAAATAGAGCGCAAGGTTAATACTCTTTGCGCTTTTTTTATGCACTAGTTTCAGCTAAAAATTTCTTTTAAAACCATCAATGATTTTATTTGTCCCAACCCCGAAATATGTAACATATAATATTCAATAATTTTTTCAAGAAAATATTGACGTTTCTCCCTTGTAAAATGAAGTTTATCGATATTATCAAAGCCAGTTTCAATTAGTTTAATAAAATCTTGTGCTAATTCTTTCGGTATAATATGTCCATGTAAACCAATTTCACTAACAAATTCACCATTTAACAAGTCAAAAACATTTCTATTTATTGAAAAATTATTATGTGGAAAAAATCCTTTGAATTTCAGCATTTGCATTAGAAATACAAGATGAAACTCTGAATGGATATGTTCAATTGTATCTAATAGATGAATTGAATCAAACAGAAAATTAAATAAAGATTCGTTTGGTATTTCTTCACGAAGAATTTTTAATAGAATTTCTGCCAAAAATATACTAAGTGTATTTTTAATCGGGTTACTTGGAATATATTGAAATGCAGGAGAATTGAAAGCTTCTTTTAATTTTAGTAAATCGTTCGTTGATTTATAATAAACTTCAAGCTCCAGCAAATTAAGCGGTGAAAATAGATTGGCTTTTATAGGCGATTTTTTCCCAAAGGCATTTTTAATTAAATAAGCTTGTTTGCCATATTGTTCGGTATAAACATTGGCAATAATCCCTGAATCGCCATATTTTATTGTATGAAGTGCAATTGCCCTGGTTTTTTGGAGCATTTGAAGTATTTTATCTGTCGAATTTTAAGCGCATTCCTCTGAAACGCTCATCAACCTTTCCATTTTCATAAACAATATTTCCATTTACAAATGTTTTTGAAATAGCAGAATTGAATGTTATTCCTTCAAATGGCGACCATTTACATTTGTAAAGAATATTGCTTTTATCAACGGTAATCTGGTTATTTAAATCAACTAAAACCAAATCAGCGAAATATCCTTTTTTTATAAAACCACGTTTTTCAATTTTGAAAAGAAGGGCAGGCGAGTGGCACATTTTATATACAATTGATTCCAGACTGATTTGCCCTTTTTTATAAAACTCAAGCATTGCTAGTAACGAATGCTGAACCAATGGACCCCCTGAAGGTGATTTCAAATACTTGTTATTCTTTTCCTCAATTGTGTGCGGGGCATGATCGGTAGCTATTACGTCTATCCTGTTATCAAGTAGCGCTTTCCATAATTCCTGCCTATCATTTTCCGTTTTAATTGCTGGGTTCCATTTTATTTTAGAACCAAATTGACTATAATCATTATCGTTAAACCATAAATGATGAATACAAACTTCGGCAGTAATTTTCTTTTGGGAAATATCAACATCATTTCTAAAAAGCTGCATCTCCTTTGCCGTTGATAAATGTAAAATGTGCAAATGGGTACCGAATTTTGTTGCCATTTCAATTGCACGAGAAGTTGATTTATAGCAAGCTTCAGCACTTCGTATTAAAGGATGGCTCGAAATTGGAATATCTTCACCATATTTTGCTTTATATGTTGCCAAATTAGCCTGAACTGTTGGTTCGTCTTCGCTATGCACAGCAATAATAGTTGGAGCTTCTTTAAAAATACCTTCCAAGGTTTTTTGATTATCAACCAACATATTCCCGGTAGATGATCCCATAAAAATTTTTATTCCACAAACAGTTTTTGGATCTGTTTTTAGAATTTCTTTTAAATTATCATTTGTAGCTCCAAAATAGAATGAATAATTTGCTAAGGAGAAATTCTCCCCCAGCTGATATTTCTCGTTTAATAATGATTGTGTAATAGTTTGTGGAATGGTATTAGGCATTTCCATAAACGAAGTAGTTCCTCCGGCAACTGCGGCAATTGATTCGGAATATATATCGCCTTTATGAGTAAGGCCGGGTTGTCTGAAATGAACCTGATCGTCAATTACTCCCGGAATTAACAATTTACCGTCAGCGTCAATAATTTTTATTGGAACATCTGGTAATTCTATATTTTCATTCTCAAATATTTCTTCAATCCGTGAATCTTTAATAAGCAAACTTCCTTTAAATACTCTGTTTTCATTTACAATAGTTGCATTTCGGATTAAAGTAGTTGACATGATTATTGAAATTTAGTTATGCAGTTAGGGCAGGATATTTTTTAAAGATACTTCTTAACTTGAGTTTAATAACACCAAAAAAAGCTTCGTTGAATATTCCTCCACTCATTTTAGATTGACCTTGTTTTCTGTCAGTAAAAATTATTGGGATTTCTTCAATTTTAAACCCTATTTTCCAGGCAGTAAATTTCATTTCAATCTGGAAAGCATATCCTTTAAATTTAATTTTATCAAGTTCTATTGTATTCAAAACCTTTCTTTTGTAACACTTGAATCCTGCAGTTGTATCATTAATTTTCATGCCAGTAATCATCTGAACATATTTGGAAGCAAAGTACGACATAATTACCCTTCCGATTGGCCAATTAACCACATTTACTCCCGATTTGTATCGTGAACCAATAGCAACATCTGCACCTTCATTTATACAGGCATTGTATAGGTTTATCAAATCTTCCGGATTATGAGAAAAATCGGCATCCATTTCAAATATGTAATCATAATTGTTTTGCAAGGCCCATTTAAATCCGGCAATATAAGCAGTTCCTAGACCAAGTTTACCTTTCCTTTCCAGAATATGCAGATTGTGAGGAAATTCACCTTGTAATGTTTTTACAATATTTGCTGTTCCATCAGGTGAATTATCCTCAACTATTAATATATCGAATGTTTTAGGTAGCGAAAAAACTTTCCTAATCATTCGCTCAATATTTTCTTTTTCATTGTAAGTAGGTATAATTACCAGACTGTCATTCATAAAATTTTCATTTAAATGTAATCAAATAATTTGCTCCAAAGTTCCATAAAAAAACGATAATAATTGCAAAACCTTTAATAATGTAAAAGTCATATTTTGTTTTTTTTGAAACAAACCATATTATAGAATTGCTTAATCCCAAACCAACAAGGGCAATTAAAAAAAATTTCGTGTATTCAACCGTAACATTAGGATTTGTGCTTCTAAAAGTCCAAACTCTGTTAAAATAATAATTTGTTGATGCTGCTGCAATAAAACCAAAACTGTTTGCTATATATTTATTCATTTTAAGTAATTCCTTGCAAACAAATGTAATACCATAATCTACCAGAACTCCACTTGAGCCTACAATTCCGAATTTAAAAAATTTTAAGAAAATAGAGCTGTTCATAAAATTATTATTTATTTGAATTGAAGAATAATCAATTATTAAGGAACCAAAAGTAATTAAATCAAAAGTAATTTTCATTCAAATTAGAATATAGTAGAGTACTTTTAAATTGAAAGGTTAAGTAAATGATTGCAAATGACTTTTTGGAATAATATGTGAATTGTAAACTTGATAAGATGTAACTGCCAAAAATAAATAAGAAAGTTTTGAGATTTCATTATATGAAGTTAAATTCCAAATTTAAATTCCAAATTTAAATTCCATGCATAACTATTTTGGAGGTTCGTGATTAAGTATTATTATTAAATGATAGTCGGAGTATTACATTATATATTATGAAAATTTTCGATCCAATGTTATTCTAATCTATTTTAATTAATATTTTCATATAGAGACATATAAATACTTCAATTCTAAAGTAAATTCCAATAATAATTTTAGGTTAAAAATTTCTATAAAAATTTCTACTTTATAAACATTTGTATTTTAATTATTTAAATGTATTTTATAGTAAATTTAGATCAGTAAAAACATTAAAATATAATTAAGCACAAAGAATTATTTAAATTTTAAGTATTAATACCTACTGATATTCAGTTATGTGAACGATTTATTATTATTTTTTGATTTAACTGTTGCAAATGAAAATAATAAAAATATATCTTTGCAACCCCAATACAAAAATACGTTCTCAGTATATTTGAATTAAATATTGTAAATATTGCAAAGAAGAAAATAAAACATATATCTTTGCACTCCCAAAATCAAGTATAGAAATTTAATGTGAAATTAAATAAAAAATATTTGCAGAAGTAAAAAATAAACGTTTACCTTTGCGACCCCAAACAAAAACGAGTTCTAAAAATTTTGAAATTTAAAACAAAAAATATTTGCAGAAGTGAAAAATAAAGATTTACCTTTGCAACCCCAAACAAAAAAGAAGTTTTAAAAAATTTCGAAATAAATCGAAAAATATTTGCAAAGAAGAATTTAAAATTTACCTTTGCGCTCCCAAATCAGAAAATAAGATTCTGAAATTTTTCGAAAAAATTTAAAAATGGTTTGCAGATGTAAAAATTTTAAACTTACCTTTGCAACCCCAAACAAAAAAAGAGTTCTAAAAGATTTTGAAATATATTTTGAAATTTAGTTGCAAGTTAAAATTGAAAGATTATAAATTTGCACCCACTTTGAAAAATACAAATCAAATAAATGGTAAAGAATATTGTAAAGTGAAGTTTTAAATTTAATTTTACAAGTCTGTACCGGACGAAAGTCGAACAAAAATGTTCTTTGAAAATATTGAAGAGGTAAAAGGTTTGAAGAATTAAAGTCAATTCTAAGACTAGATAAATCATGAGCTAAGACATTAATAATCTTAATTACAATGAAGAGTTTGATCCTGGCTCAGGATGAACGCTAGCGGCAGGCTTAACACATGCAAGTCGTGGGGCAGCACAGGTAGCAATACTGGGTGGCGACCGGCGCACGGGTGAGTAACGCGTATGCAACCTTCCTCTGACTGGAACATAGCCCGGCGAAAGTCGGATTAATTCTCCATAACACTATGAAACGGCATCGTTTTACAGTTAAAGCTTCGGCGGTCAGAGATGGGCATGCGTGCCATTAGCTAGTTGGTGAGGTAACGGCTTACCAAGGCTACGATGGCTAGGGGGTCTGAGAGGATGATCCCCCACACTGGTACTGAGACACGGACCAGACTCCTACGGGAGGCAGCAGTAAGGAATATTGGTCAATGGGCGCAAGCCTGAACCAGCCATGCCGCGTGAAGGATGAATGCCCTATGGGTTGTAAACTTCTTTTGTACGGGAAGAAACTTTCTTACGTGTAAGGAACTGACGGTACTGTACGAATAAGCAACGGCTAACTCCGTGCCAGCAGCCGCGGTAATACGGAGGATGCAAGCGTTATCCGGATTTATTGGGTTTAAAGGGTGCGTAGGCGGAATTGTAAGTCAGTGGTGAAAACCTGCAGCTTAACTGTAGAACTGCCATTGATACTGCCATTCTTGAGTATAGTTGAGGTGGGCGGAATGTGTAATGTAGCGGTGAAATGCTTAGATATGACACAGAACACCAATTGCGAAGGCAGCTCACTAAACTATAACTGACGCTGAGGCACGAAAGCGTGGGGAGCAAACAGGATTAGATACCCTGGTAGTCCACGCCGTAAACGATGATCACTCGATGTGTGCGATATACTGTACGCGTCTAAGCGAAAGCATTAAGTGATCCACCTGGGGAGTACGTCGGCAACGATGAAACTCAAAGGAATTGACGGGGGCCCGCACAAGCGGAGGAACATGTGGTTTAATTCGATGATACGCGAGGAACCTTACCTGGGCTTGAACGTAGAGAGACCGGTGCCGAAAGGTGCCTTCCCTTCGGGGCATGCTACTAGGTGCTGCATGGTTGTCGTCAGCTCGTGCCGTGAGGTGTTGGGTTAAGTCCCATAACGAGCGCAACCCCTATCGTTAGTTGCCAGCGGGTAATGCCGGGAACTCTAACGAAACTGCCGGCGTAAGCCGTGAGGAAGGTGGGGATGACGTCAAATCATCACGGCCCTTACGTCCAGGGCTACACACGTGCTACAATGGCCATTACAAAGGGCAGCTACTTCGCGAGAAGATGCTAATCTCTAAAAATGGTCTCAGTTCGGATTGAAGTCTGCAACTCGACTTCATGAAGCTGGATTCGCTAGTAATCGCGCATCAGCCATGGCGCGGTGAATACGTTCCCGGGCCTTGTACACACCGCCCGTCAAGCCATGGGAGCTGGGGGTACCTAAAGTTCGTAACCGCAAGGAGCGACCTAGGGTAAAACTAGTGACTGGGGCTAAGTCGTAACAAGGTAGCCGTACCGGAAGGTGCGGCTGGAACACCTCCTTTCTGGAGCAATGATTTATCTTTCCCAATTTATTGGGAGATTCTTCTACCTTTCCTACTTCTTCATATATTATAATATCTGATTACCCAGAGCGAATGCGGTAATCCCGCGACGCCAACAAAACTGCACAGTCCCGTAGCTCAGTTGGTTAGAGCACTACACTGATAATGTAGGGGTCAGCAGTTCAAATCTGCGCGGGACTACTAAAATTCAATGTAATAATTAATCAATTTGTCAATTAATCAATGTAGAAAGCAGTTAAATGATGTTATAACATTTAATGTATAATTGGCACATTTAATAATTGGCACATAAAAATCTGGGGGATTAGCTCAGCTGGCTAGAGCATCTGCCTTGCACGCAGAGGGTCAACGGTTCGAATCCGTTATTCTCCACCAGAATAGTAATTCTTATTATTCTTTATTTTAATATGAATAATAGGATGAATAAAAGTTCTTTTTAATATTTTTAAGGAAATTAGCTTAAGAAAAGCAGTTAATAATCATTAGATTATTGACCATAATCAATCGTAATTGATTATTTCCACAAATTTTACGTTTATTGAGTGATTGATAGATGTAAATAAAGTTCTTTGACATGCTGGAAGAAATTCGTATAATATTTATTGTGTAACAACAAAAGAAAGTAATTAAGAGCGTATGGAGGATGCCTTGGCTCTCAGAGGCGATGAAGGACGTGACAAGCTGCGATAAGCTTCGGGAAAGGGCAAATACCATTTGATCCGAAGATTTCCGAATGGGGCAACCCGGCTAACTGAAGGTTAGTCATTCCGAAAGGAAAGCAAACCCGGCGAACTGAAACATCTAAGTAACCGGAGGAAAAGAAAACAATAGTGATTCCCTGAGTAGTGGCGAGCGAAAGGGGAAGAGCCCAAACCTTGACAGTTTCGGCATGTCAGAGGGTTGTAGGACTACATACGATATTTGACTTTAAGTGGAAGTTACTGGAAAGTGACACCAAAGAGGGTGATAGACCCGTACACGTAAGAAGTTGAATGTCTAGATAGTATCCTGAGTACGGCGGGGTCGAGAAATCCTGTCTGAATCTGCCGGCACCATCCGGTAAGGCTAAATACTCCTGAGAGACCGATAGTGAACTAGTACCGTGAGGGAAAGGTGAAAAGAACCGCGAACAGCGGAGTGAAATAGAACCTGAAACCATACGCTTACAAGCGGTCGGAGTCCCTTCGTGGGATGACGGCGTGCCTTTTGCATAATGAGCCTACGAGTTACTCCTCACTGGCAAGGTTAAGGGTTTAAGACCCGGAGCCGAAGCGAAAGCAAGTCTGAATAGGGCGTATAGTTAGTGGGGGTAGACGCGAAACTTTGTGATCTACCCATGACCAGGTTGAAGTTCCGTTAACACGGAATGGAGGACCGAACCAGTTAACGTTGAAAAGTCTTTGGATGAGTTGTGGGTAGGGGTGAAAGGCTAATCAAACTGGGAAATAGCTCGTACTCCCCGAAATGTTTTTAGGAGCAGCCTTGGAGTTAAGTATTATAGAGGTAGAGCTACTGATTGGGCTAGAGGGCTTCACCGCCTACCAAACCCAGACAAACTCCGAATGCTATAACATATACCCAGGAGTGAGCCGCTGGGTGCTAAGGTCCAGCGGCCGAAAGGGAAACAACCCAGACCATCAGCTAAGGTCCCCAAATGTATGCTAAGTTGATCAAACGAGGTTCGATTGCTTTGACAGCTAGGATGTTGGCTTGGAAGCAGCCATTCATTTAAAGAGTGCGTAACAGCTCACTAGTCGAGCGATTGGGCGTGGATAATAATCGGGCATCAAGCATACTACCGAAGCTATGGAATTGCAGTAATAATTGGTAGGGGAGCATTCCAGTCAGCGCTGAAGGTGTGTCGTAAGGCATGCTGGAGCGTCTGGAAAAGCAAATGTAGGCATAAGTAACGATAATGCGGGTGAGAAACCTGCACACCGATAGACTAAGGTTTCCTGATCAACGTTAATCGGATCAGGGTTAGTCGGGGCCTAAGGCGAAGCCGAAGGGCGTAGACGATGGACAATTGGTTAATATTCCAGTACTTGCATATACTGCGATGGGCAGACGGAGAAGTGAAAGGGCCGCGTACTGACGGAATAGTACGTTAAAGGTTGTAGGTATATCTTTGTAGGTAAATCGCTCGAAGATGCTGAACACTGACAGTACCAGGAGTCTTCGGACGAATGGATAGTGCTCCTAATCAGACTTCCAAGAAAATCCCCTAAGCTTCAGGTATGTGCAACTCGTACCGCAAACCGACACAGGTAGTCAAGAAGAATATCCTAAGGTGCTCGAGTGATTCATGGCTAAGGAACTAGGCAAATTAACCCTGTAACTTCGGGAGAAAGGGCGCCTCACGCAAGTGGGGCGCAGAGAAATGGTTCAGGCGACTGTTTAACAAAAACACAGGGCTTTGCTAAATCGAAAGATGATGTATAAGGCCTGACACCTGCCCGGTGCTGGAAGGTTAAGAGGAGATGTCAACCGCAAGGCGAAGCATTGAATTGAAGCCCCAGTAAACGGCGGCCGTAACTATAACGGTCCTAAGGTAGCGAAATTCCTTGTCGGGTAAGTTCCGACCTGCACGAATGGTGTAACGATCTGAATACTGTCTCAGCCATGAGCTCGGTGAAATTGTAGTAGCGGTGAAGATGCCGCTTACCCGCAACGGGACGGAAAGACCCCGTGAACCTTCACTACAACTTTACATTGATTTTGGGTAAATGATGTGTAGGATAGGTGGGAGACTTTGAAGCGGTGTCGCTAGGCATCGTGGAGTCAACGTTGAAATACCACCCTTTATTTACTTGGAATCTAATCCCGCGTAAGCAGGAAACAGTGTATGGTGGGTAGTTTGACTGGGGTGGTCGCCTCCAAAAGAGTAACGGAGGCTTTCAAAGGTACCCTCAGCACGAATGGTAACCGTGCGTAGAGTGCAATGGCACAAGGGTGCTTGACTGTGAGACTGACAAGTCGAGCAGGAGCGAAAGCTGGGCATAGTGATCCGGTGGTTCCGTATGGAAGGGCCATCGCTCAAAGGATAAAAGGTACTCCGGGGATAACAGGCTGATCGCCGCCAAGAGCTCATATCGACGCGGCGGTTTGGCACCTCGATGTCGGCTCGTCACATCCTGGGGCTGGAGAAGGTCCCAAGGGTTCGGCTGTTCGCCGATTAAAGTGGCACGCGAGCTGGGTTCAGAACGTCGTGAGACAGTTCGGTCCCTATCTGTTGTGGGCGTTGGAAATTTGAGAGGAGCTGACCTCTAGTACGAGAGGACCGGGTCGGACGAACCTCTAGTGGACCTGTTGTGGCGCCAGCTGCATCGCAGGGTAGCTACGTTCGGATGGGATAAGCACTGAAAGCATCTAAGTGCGAAGCCCGCCTCAAGATGAGATTTCCTTTAAGGGTCGTTGGAGACTACGACGTTGATAGGCTGTAGGTGTAAAGGCGGTAATGTCAAAGCCGAGCAGTACTAATTACCCGTAGCTTTCAGGTTGTAGCATAATAAATGTTTAAAAATTTCTTCTGGTGTGTTAATCATATCACAACTATTAAGAATAGTTTGTAAAAGCTTTAGGTGACTATTGCAATGGGGTCCCACCTCTTCCCATTCCGAACAGAGAAGTTAAGCCCATTAGCGCCGATGGTACTGCATAACGTGGGAGAGTAGGTCGTTGCCGAACTTCAAAATCCCGACTTTTTTAAGTCGGGATTTTTTATTTTATTTTGCACGATATTTGCACACGGCTTGCATTAACCTTTAAATTTACGTGTGAGAAAGATTCTGATTTTAGTATTATTTACATTTTCATTTTTATGTGGTTTTGCTGTAACTCCCGCTAAAAATGATTCAAATAGCTACCCTATTCGAAAAATATCTTTCGACAGCTCTTTTCGTTCCGATTCATCAGGTATCGATACTTCTATTGCTACGTTACATATTCTTAATCCTGCATTCATTTCTGATCATTCTCTTGAATTTTTATCAAGATTAGCGTATCCTGTGAATTCTAATATTATAGTTTCACGTATTTCAAATATTGATATATTTTTTTCAGCAAATTATTTAAAACCATATATACAAGATTCGAAAAATAATTTTTTTTTCGATACAAAAAGACCATTTACAAGTATTACATATAAGGAAGAAGAAGAAGGTTTTACATCGGCTGAAAGAGAAGAACAATTGCGTGTTTTTCATACCCAGAATTTTGGTAGTAAAAATAATTTGGGCTTATTGTATAATTTATATTCAACTCATACCACTTATAATGTACAGCGTGCCAATGATCATGCTTTAACTATTTTTTATCGACATTCGGGTGAAAATTATTTGAATTTTAATCAGTTTTATTTCAACTCTTTCACTATGAGAGAATCAGGAGGTGTTACCGAAGATAGTTTGGTCAAATATCATTCAACAAGCCAATCAAATGGAATACCTTCATACACTTATAATTTATATAATTCTACAGGCAGTGCAGCTAGTTCTTATTTTTTAAGAATGGGACTCAATTCTATACATGAACTCAAACTTAAAAAATTCTTTGAAAACGAAAATGATACATTAAAATCTACAAAAGATTATGGTTCGATATTTTATAAATTAAATATTGAAACTACAAAAAGGAGCTATTATGATGCAAATGATTCTGCTTTCTACAACAAAAGATATTATAATGGTTCATATAAAACTGCTGACTCAGTTACTTTAAACCGTATCAGCAATAAATTTATACTTAATTCACCAAATGTTTCAAAATATCTTCCAAATTTACGTTTCAGTATTAATAACGATTTGTATTTTTTAAATTTTAGCGAACCTATTGATACTAGCAACCATCCTTCAATTGACTCTCTCAAATACAACTACAACAATTTTTTTGAAAAGACTTACATTTCAACCAATGTATCGCAGAAGTTTAATCAAATTTGGTGGAATGTTATTTGGGATTTTAATATTCTTGGCTATGGAGCAGGAGATCACGCTATTAAAGGAATTGCTCAAATGTATACCAATAAATCACAAACTATTGGGCTAACATTATATGCTTCGGAAGAAATGACCACTCCTTCATTTTTATACAAACGATATATTTCTAATCATTATATAATTCCTTTTTCCAAAAATGGTGTACTTGGTTTTAACAAAGAGAAAAAGCAGGAATTTTCAGCAGTGGTTTCAACGAAAAATCCTGATGTTAGTCTTACAGCCGATTATGTTTATTATTGGAACTTTGTTTATTTTGATTCAACTTTAATTCCTAAACAATTAGGTTCTGATAAACCCTTTTTTATTATGACCTATGATTTAAAATCAAAATTTGAATTATGGAAATTTAGTTTTCAGAATGATATTATTATTCAGAAAAATGTAAATGGAGAAAATTATATCCATGCTCCATCGTTGATTTATTATAATTCAACAGAGTTTCAAAATGTGTTTCATTTTTTTACCGGAGGGAAACTTTATACCAAGCTTGGCGTAGATATGTATTATACTTCAAAATATCTACCCGATGGTTACAGTTCAGCATTGGGAACATTTTATATGCAATCTGAAAATAGTACCTGGACAGGAAATTCACCTCAGTTTGATATTCACTTAACCTGTAAAATAAAAACTGTCAGTTTTTATTTTAAGTACTCTAATGCTGCCGCAAACTATACTCCTGCACAAAGGATGTTTTCGGCCATGCATTACCCTATTCTCCCAACAGTTTTTTCGTATGGAATTAACTGGTTGTTTTACGATTAACGTTTAGTCATCAAATAATTATAATCTAAAGGTAGATAATTGTCGTTTGTCAAAACAATTTTTTGGCATGGATAGTAAATTGTAATTTTGCACCTTAATGAAGAATAAATGAGATTTAAAAAACCGATACTGTTCATTATCATTTTTATAGAATTATTCTTAACAACCTGTATTAACAATAAGCATGGTAATAACAATGCCAATGTTGATCTGAAAGAAATCAAACAACGGGGCAAAATCATAGCCCTTGCCAATTATAATACTATAGATTATTTTGTTTATCAAGGTCAACCGATGGGCTTTCAGTTTGAATTGCTCCAAAACTTTGCTGAATTTAGTGGCTTGCAATTGGAATTAATTGTCAACAATAACATGGACGATTTAACTTCAAAGCTTCAGGATGGTTCATGTGATATTATTGCAGAACCAATGCCTGTTACTTTGGAAGAATCGCAATATATTTCATTTACCGAGCCATTGTTTCAAAGCCGTCAGGTATTAGTGCAACGAAAACCTGAGAATTGGAAAAATATGACTTCAGATGAAATTAATGACAAATTAATTAAAAGTCCATTGGATTTGGGTGGCAAAACGGTTGTTGTTCAAAAAGGATCGGCTTACGCACAAAGGTTAAGAAATATTTCGTCTGAAATTGGCAAAAATATTGATATTGTTGAAGTGCCTGAGAAGGAAGAGCAATTGATTCAATTTGTTGCAGGTGGTGAAATTGAATATACAGTTTGTGACGAACGGGCCGCTCAGGTTAATCAAACATATTTTCCGCAGTTAGATGTTAGTTCGGTGATTAGCTTCCCTCAGAATCTTGCATGGGGAGTAAGAAAAAATTCCAAACAACTCCTTACACTTTTGAATACATGGCTAGAGATGGTTAAAAAGAATTCACAATTAGCGATTCTTTATAATAAATACTATCAAAATCAATGGTCGGCCAAAATGGTAAATAGTAATTATTTCGTATTAAATACGGGTAAAATTTCACCCTATGATGATGAAATACAAAAATACAGTGAGCAATTGCATTGGGATTGGCGATTGTTGGCTTCGCTCATTTATCAGGAATCGAATTTTAATCCTGCTGCACGATCGGCTGCAGGTGCCTATGGATTAATGCAAATTACAAATGCAACTGCTCACAGATACGGATTTGACAGCGCTATGACTGCATCACAAAACCTAAAGGTAGGTGTAATGCTATTAAAATGGCTTGATAATAAAATGAGCCGAATTGTGAAAAACAAAAACGAAAGGGTAAAATTTGTTTTGGCTGCCTATAACGTAGGGCTTGGCCATATTATTGATGCACAATTGCTTACTAAAAAGCATGGAAAAGATATGACCAAATGGGATAATGTAAAAGTTTTTCTATTAAAAAAGTCAAAACCAGAATATTATAACGATCCGGTTGTAAAATTTGGCTATTGTGGTGGAAAACAGACTGTAAATTATGTTGGTCAAATTTTGGCTAGGTATAAGCATTATATTAATACAACAATTCCTAAAAGATAAGCATGTCTGCTAATCCTTAAGTTTTTAATAATGATACAAACTCGCTTAAAATCATTGCAGTAGCTCCCCAAACTTTTTCATTGTTTAATAAGTAAAACGGTACTTTTACATCAGACCCTTGCAAATTCCAGGTTTCTATAATTAAAACAGAATCGTTTAAAAGTGTTTTTAGTGGAACTTCAATTATCTTCTCTACTTCTAAAGGATCGGGACTCCAGATGGGATGAATTTCAGTATAACCAACAAATGGAAATATTTCAAAACCACTTACAGGTACTTTTAAACTTGTAAGCTTTCCGATAATCTTAATATTATTTGACGAAACACCCATTTCTTCATATGTTTCACGCAATGCGGTTTGCTCAATGTTTAAATCCACAGGTTCTGATTTTCCGCCAGGAAGACTGATTTGACCACTGTGGACTCCGTTATATTCCGGCCTTTTCATTAAAACAAAGTTGGGTACATTTTCAATTGGGAAAATTAATAGAAGAACTCCTGCATGAATATAGTTACCAATATGGATATAATTTTTTCTGCTTTCCGGAGCCATTATATATTGGGCGTTTTCACCAGGTAAGCCTGATTTTAATTTTGCTTCCAACTCCGCAATAAACCTATTAAACATTATCTGAATTTTTTAAAGACTGAAAATAGACCTAATTCAAACTTGCTTTAAATTATTTAATTAAAACACTTGTTTGTCAGTTATGTAATTTATTTTCCTAAAAACTGAAAAATAATATTTACTTTTTAAAACTTTATACTGTAATGCCAGTATAAACTATTGGTTTAAAATTAAATCCTTTTAGGATTAATGCAAGGAATTTTAAAGAAAAAGGATTAAATTTAAGTAAACAATCTGGATTTTATGAAAGCGAATAATTTAGTAGTAGGCGTAGCATTGTTATTTTCAATGAATGTAATATCGCAACAGCAACCTCAACATCAAAAGAAAATTTATATGTCACCCGAGGGTAAGCTCTATTTTAACAAATCGTTGCCAGTTTATTTCTGGGTTTCCGATTCTCCTGATCCTAAAGCTCCAAAATACAAGCTTAGTAGCGAAACAACTCCGCAATATTCAAACCCAATGTATTTTGATACTGAAGGGAGGAATACTTTGCGATCACCTTCGGCTGTTGATACAGTTACAAAAAATGTAGTCTATCCGAAAATGGATATCCAATTTCAGGTATATGCAGATAGTAAACCTCCTGAAACATCAATTCTTTTTAGTCAATCGAATTTGAATATTTTCAAAAAGGTATATTATATTCCCGATTCATTAGAAATTGATTTCAAATCGAATGATGACCTTTCGGGTGTCGATAAAATAATGGTTTCTATTGATAGCGCACCATACCAACCATTCTCGTCAAAATTGGTTTTAGATAAAGAAAAATATTACAAAATAAAATATTATGCTTACGATAACACAGGCAATGTAGAATCTCCGCATGAAATTATGTTCAGTGTTGATCATACTGCACCTTCAAGTTCAATTAAAATAATTGGAGATAAATATAATGATATTCTATCCGGAAGATCAATTATAGATATAGTTTCAGTTGATACAATTGCAGGTGTTAAAAGAACATATTACTGCATTGATGATTCAATATACAAACCTTATTATACCAAATTATATACAGCAAATCTAACGCAAGGAGAACATGTAATAAATTATTATGCTTTAGATATGGTAAATAATAAAGAAAAGCCACAAAAGTTTGAATTTTATGTTGATAATACTCCACCCCAGGTTATTGAGGAGGTTTTAGGTAAGACGTATATAGCAAATGGAAAAGAATATTCTGCAGGTTCATCGCGATTAAAAATTTCATCGTTCGACAACAAAGCGGGTGTAAAAGATATTTATTATTCTATAAATGGAGCTGCATTTGAAAAGTATGAAAAACCAATTGTACTTTCTGGTTATAAAGGCAATGTGTCTATACGAAGCTATGGTCTTGACAATGTTGGGAATAAAAGCGAAACTGACCTTAATGGCTCCAGAAGAAACACATTGTCGTATGTCGATTTAACTGCGCCTACCATAAGTCATGAATTCAGTGGACCGGCTTTTGCAGCACGCGATACCGTTTTTATAAGTCAAAAAACAGCTATAGTATTAAATTCAAAGGATGATGAGTCGGGTATTCAAAAAATGGAATATCAATTAGATAGTAATGATTTAAAAAACTACGATAAACCTTTCTATATAAATAATGAAGGAGTTCACCGAATTTCAATATTTTGCTATGATAACACTGATAATATGGCAAGGCAAGATTTTTCGGTAGTTGTTGATACTACCGGGCCTGAAATATTTAATAGGTTTAGTACCGTTGAATTAGGAACTGAAAAATCGGAAAATAATTTCATACCGGTTTATCCATCTTATGTGGTTGTATTCCTTTCAGCTACTGATTTAAAATCTGGCTATGAAAATTTAATGTACAAATTAAATAAATTCCAAATACAACCTTATTTACATGAAATTAAAGATTTTCCAATAGGGCATAATATCATAAAAGTTAAGGCAATTGATAAACTTGGAAATGCTACTGAAAAAATAATAGAATTTGATATTAAATAGATTTAATGACGACGCCTCTAAAAATATTAATTGCAGATGATTCTGAATCAATGTTGTCATCTATCGGTGAAATGTTATTAACTGAAGGGAAAGACAAGTTTTCAATTTATTATGCACATGATGGTATGGAAGCTACGGTTTTAGCATTCCAGGAATTTCCCGATTTAATTATTATTGATCTTGAAATGCCGGTAATGTCTGGCTTGGACGCTATACGACAAATAAAAAAGCACGATGTGCTTAAAGCAACACCTATAATTGTTATGTCGGCCACAAGGCGCTTTAATGCTGCAATTGAAGCAGGAGCCAATGATTTTATTTTAAAACCTTTTTCAGCTTACGAATTACATTTAAGGGTTACCATGAATATTAATCTTGCCTTAAATGACATTGAAGTTAAAAGGCAGCATGATATGCTAAAAATTCAAAAGCAAGAAGTTACTCTTCAACGTGATACAATTAAAAAACAACAACGCGAGTTACTCGATGATTTGACTTATGCAAGTTATATACAAAAGGCAATTTTGCCTGATAATGCTGTTTTTGAAGAAATCAGTTCAAATTTTTTTATTTTCAATAAACCTAAAAATATTGTAAGCGGTGATTTTTATTGGGTTTCAAAGAAAAATGGATTGGTAATATTTGCAGTTGGCGATTGTACAGGGCATGGACTTTCAGGTGCATTAATGACTATGGCAGGTGCAGCTCATATGAATGAAATTGTAAGTAATTTTGATCAAACTGAACCTGATGTAATTTTAAATAATTTAAGAACACGGGTAATTAAATTGTTGCACCAAAAAGGAAATATTGGAGAAGCCAGCAATGGAATGGATTTGGCAATTTGTGTATATAATCCTGAAACCAGCATTTTGCAATATGCCGGGGCTAATAATCCAGCATATATTATTAAGGCTGACAATACGCTTGAAATATTAAAAGCCGATAGAATGCCAATAGGAATTCACATTAATCATCAAAAACCTTTTACTTCCAAAACTATTAAAATGTCAAAGGGAGATAATTTATATCTTTTTACTGATGGATTTGCTGACCAGTTTGGTGGAATTTCAGGTCAAAAATTCAGGTATAATCAGTTTCAGCAATTATTAAAAAGTATTTCAGTAAATCCAATGGCTGAACAATTAAAAATTATTCAATCTACTATAAAAGAGTGGATGGACAATTTTGAACAAGTTGATGATATGTTAATTCTTGGACTTAAGTTTTAACTTATATGAAGCAATATTTGCTATATCCATTAATGTTTTTTTTGTCAATGAACCTATGGGCACAAGGTAGTGTGAATGAACTGGAAGAACTTGCCAATGGTTATAATTCACAAGGTCGCTCAGCCCAGGCTGCCGAATTTTACAGTAAAGCCGGATATGCCTATTGGAACAAATCAAATACTTCAAAGGCTGCTGAAATGTTTCAGAAAGCTTATGATTTATTCAAACCCAGTGGTAACAATGTTGCACTGTTTGCTGTTTGCAACAATTTGGGAATTGTTTATTTAGAAGATGAAAAATTCGCAAATGCACACACTGCATTCTCAAATGCTTTAATTCATGCCAAAAAGACTAAAAATATCCATGATATATTTAATACGCTTATTAACATTGGTAGTGTTTCACTTGAATTGACAAACTACATTGAGGCAATTTCAAAAGGAAATGAAGCACTTGCTGTTGCTAAAGAATTAAATAACCTTAAATCGCTTTCGCGATGTTATAGTTTACTTGCCGAAAGTTATGAAAAAAACGGTGATGCTTCAAGTGCATACAAATACTACGAAATGTTTTCGACTGTTGACAAAAAAATAAAAGAAAACGAAATTGAAGATATTAAAAACATGTCGGCTGACGAAATTAATAAAGCACATGAAAAGAAAAGGGTAACTGAAATTGAATTGAAAATAAAATCAGGTGAATTAAAGCTTACACAAGATTCATTAATTGTTTCCGAGCGATTATCATTAGAAAGACAAATGCAGGTACAGGTTAGTGCCGCCCAACTTTTTGCCAAGGAAAATCAATTGAAATACGAAAGGAATATCAGGACAATACTGATTGTCGGTATTATTGTAAGTATAATGTTTTTGTTTGGATTGGGGTTATTGCTAAAGCAGAAATTTCGTGATAATAAAACTTTAAAAAGGCAAAAAGAGGAAATTACTTTACAGCACAATAAACTTGATTTTCAGAATAAAAGAATTACCGACAGTATATTTTATGGTCTCCGAATCCAACAAGCTATGCTCCCCAATCTTTCAAAGTATGAAAAATATTTTGAGAATTTCATTTTTTATCAGCCCAAAGACATTGTTTCCGGTGATTTCTATTGGTATTACGAAGTAGAGATTAATCAATTGGTTTATAGATTTATTGCGCTTGTCGATTGCACAGGCCACGGTGTTCCTGGCGCTTTTATGTCGATGATCGGTGAAAGATTGCTTTCTGAAATTATAATTGAGCATAAAATTTTCGATCCTGCAGAAATTTTAAAAGAAGTAAATTTAAACTTGCGTAAGGAACTTGGAGAAGGTAAAAGTAAATCAATGGACGGAATGGATATGGCCTTATGCAGGTTCCAATATAAAAATGATAACCCAACAGAACTGGTGTTTTCTGGAGCTAAGCGGCCAATATACTATCATAAAAATGGAATTCCAGGAATTGAGCTTATTGAATGTGACCATAAATCAATTGGTGGATTTTCAACTAAAGAAGTGAGCTTTACAAATAAAACAATACCGGTTACATCTGGTGATATTGTTATATTATTTTCAGACGGTGTAATTGATCAGCAAAATTTTGAGCGTAACCGATTTGGTTCAAAAAAGCTTGAAACTTTAATTATCGAAAATATTGACAATCCATTATCTATGATGAAAGAAAATATTGTAAACGCATTTAATAATTTTATGAAAGATGAAGAGCAGCGCGATGATGCAACTTTAATAGGAATAAAGTTTAGTTAAATAAGTATTGTTGTAATAACATTAATTTTAAATTTAATTATAAAAGCAATGGAATCACTAAACAACGAAGAAAATTTCCTGACTTTCTCTGGTCCTTTTAACATGAGGATCATTTCGGGTATAGGAAAATTTCTGGCAGATAACCTCAATGCTCCCGAGGAAATAAAAACCAGGGCTTATAAGGTGTTTATTGAATTGGCCCAAAATGTTTCATTGTACTCAGCCAAAAGATTTGTTAATGATAATGGCTCAACAACCGGTGAAGGATTTGTGAAAATTTCAGTAAACGATAGCATTGTTAAATTAACAACCCGCAATAAAGTTTTAAAGGAACATGGCAGTATATTAATAAAGAATTGCCAAAATATTAACCATGCCAAAGAAGAAGAGTTAAAAGATAAAAAACATGTACTCCGGCGAGAATCAACTTTTTCCGATTCAGGCGCCCACATTGGATTAATTACAATTAGTCTGTTGTCACGCAATCCGCTTGAAATTGATATTAGTGAAAATGCAAATGCCCATTATTTTACTATCTCTTCGGTAATTAATAAAACTTAATAGCAATTTGATCAAATTTAATTTACATCACTAACAAATTATTTTTAAATTCGTACTGTTATGAAAAACTTACATTTAAATATCCATCCCGAATTAATTTACTATCCAATAGTCGATTTTAATTATCTAACAGGTGTTCTGGAAATTTCAGGGGAATCGTATATGGAGGAAACCTATAATTTTTACGAGCCGGTAATTCTTTGGATCAGGGAATTTGTAGCTGAGGGAAAACCAGTAATTTTCAATATTAAACTTACATATTTTAATACAAGTTCATCAAGGTTTATTTTGGAAATAATTGATATTTTAAAAGATTATAAAGATAAGAATGGAAATGTGCAAATAAACTGGTACTACAAAAAAGATGACCCTGATATGCTTAATGAAATTGGTGATTTTGTGAAAGAAACCGAAATGGAAATTAATGCGTCAACTTTTGATAAAATATAGCTATGGCAATTTGTCGCGTTTTATATATTCGAGATAGAATTGTAAGGTTTAAAAATTTTCAATAAACTTCAAAAATAAAGGTTTGAGAACATCCCAGTTATGGTTTGTTTCAGCAAACTTTCTTGCATTTAAGCATCTTTCCAGATGATAAGCTTTATTTTCGGAATAATTCAGTATGATTCTTGCAATTTCATTGCTTTGCGTTGGGTTTACCAAATGACCAAATGATGAAATATCTGCTTCTTTTCTTATAGCCTTTAGATTTGAATATATTACAGGCCGTCCACAGACAGCATAATAAAATAACTTGATTGGCAGGCAATGTTGGTTTTCAAAATCGGTTTTGCGTAAGTCGAAGAATATGTCAACATCATGTAAAAGTGCCGAAAGATCTTCAAACTTTTGTAAAGGCAAATATTCAAGGTTTGTGTTTTTTAAACTTTTTACAATGGTATAAAAATTCTTTTCTTCAGCATTGTCGTCAAAATAACCAATTATTTTTATTTTTATATGAAGTTCAGGTTTTAAGGCTTTTAATGATTTTATAACATTTAAAAAGTTAAAAATCCCTTTTTCAGCAGTGAGTTTACCTGTATAGCCCAAACAAATACCTTCATGCATTTGGGGCTGCTTAAAATCAATATATTTCATATCGGGGAAATAGCCAATTGTTTCAAATTTTTTGAAAGGGAATAGAAATTTATAAGGGAGCATTTTATAGTATTCGCCAAAAATATAAGCATCAGCAATGAACGATGCATATGTATTGAGAAATAGTAAAGCAAAAAAGCGTCCGATTTTTGAAATGCCATTAAAGCCTGTCAAAAGTTTTTTAGACGGATACCATTCGGTAACATCGTAAATAACTTTTATTTTTCTGTTTGATTTTTTTCGGTATTTGTTTGAAGCAATAATGGCCAATGGTTCGGAGCATATAATTAAATCGGGCGCAACTTCCCCTAACAATTGGATAATTTTATCAATCTTTTGTTGTTTTGGAAAAGCCTTGCCGTTAAACCCGTTAACTTTTATTGAATTCCTGGTTTCATTGGTATCATCTGTGCTTGCAATAATTGTAACCTGGTAATTTTTTTCTGCTAACGAACTGGCTAGATGATAATAAATCCTGTCATCGAACGGGGAATGCGAAGTTGTTACAAATGCAATGTTGGCCGGCATAGTGTATATAATAACTGGCTAATGCCAAATATTCTTTATCAGTCGAGTTTAAGTACCGCTAAAAATGCTTGTTGCGGAATTTCTACATTTCCAACCTGGCGCATCCGTTTCTTTCCTTCTTTTTGTTTCTCCAAAAGCTTACGTTTACGTGTAATGTCGCCTCCATAACATTTTGCAGTAACGTCTTTTCTCACAGCCTTTATTGTTTCCCTTGCTATAATTTTTGCGCCAATGGCAGCTTGAATTGCCACGTCGTATTGCTGACGTGGGATAAGTTCTTTTAGCTTTTCGCACATGCGGCGGCCAAAATCATAAGCATGGTCGCGGTGAATGAGCGTTGATAATGCATCAACCGGTTCGCTGTTAAGTAAAATATCCAGCTTGGTGAGGTTGGCTAGTTTATAATCGCTCGGATGGTAATCGAACGATGCATATCCTTTCGAAATACTTTTTAGCTTATCGTAGAAGTCAAATACAATTTCGGAAAGTGGCATCTCGAAGTTCAGTTCCACCCTGTCATGGCTCGAAAAATGCTGGTTTTTTAAAATCCCCCTTTTATCAAGACAAAGCGTCATAATTGAACCTAAATATTCAGTGCGTGTTATAACCTGGGCTTTTATGTAAGGCTCTTCAATGCGGTCAATAATTGTTGGTGCGGGTAGTCCTGAAGGGTTGTGCACATCAATAATTTCGTCTTTGGTGGTATAAACCTTGTACGAAACGTTGGGTACCGTGGTTATTACATTCATGTTAAATTCCCTGTCGAGGCGTTCCTGTACAATTTCCATGTGCAACAAGCCTAAAAACCCGCAACGGAAACCAAAACCAAGCGCCATTGACGATTCAGGCGAAAACGTAAGCGAGGCGTCGTTGAGTTGCAATTTTTCGAGTGATGAGCGTAATTCTTCGTAATCATCGGCATCAACCGGGTAAACCCCCGCAAACACCATTGGCTTAACATCTTCGAAACCTGCAATGGCTTTGTCACATTTCCTGCCAACGTGGGTAATGGTGTCGCCAACTTTCACCTCGCGTGATATTTTAATGCCCGAAATAATATAACCAACTTCGCCTGCCGACATCGATTTGCATGGGTCGTACTTCATTTTAAGCACCCCAATTTCATCGGCATAATATTCTTTCCCGGTATTATAAAACTTCACAAAATCGCCAGGCTTAATGGTGCCATTCATTATTTTAAAATAAGCAACTATACCACGGAACGAATTAAATACCGAATCGAAAATTAAGGCTTGCAAAGGGGCTTGCGGGTCACCTTTGGGTACCGGCACACGTTTTACTATGGCTTCCAATATGGCTTCTACACCCAAACCTGTTTTAGCACTGGCATATAACACTTCTTCGGGTTTGCAGCCAAGTAACTGCACAATATCATCACGCACTTCTTCCGGTTTTGCAGCATCCATGTCCACTTTATTCACAATGGGGATAATTTCCAAATCGTGCTCCAATGCCATATATAAGTTCGAAATGGTTTGTGCCTGTATTCCCTGCGAAGCATCTACCACCAGCAAAGCGCCTTCACAGGCAGCAATGGCACGTGAAACTTCGTACGAAAAGTCCACATGGCCGGGAGTATCTATTAAGTTAAAAGCATATTTTTTCCCTTCAAAAGGGAATTCCATGTGAATGGCATGGCTTTTAATTGTTATGCCCCGTTCGCGTTCCAAATCCATATCATCTAAAACCTGGTTTTGGAATTCGCGGTCGGTTAAAGTATGGGTTGCCTGTATCAACCTGTCGGCAAGTGTGCTTTTGCCATGGTCGATATGGGCTATAATGCAAAAATTTCTAATCAGCTCCATTCGTTCAATTGTTCTTCAAAAAAAACCGGCACAAAGATAAAATAAATTTAACATCAGCCATTTGATGTTGTTAACCGATTCCATTCTTAAAATGAATATCGAAAATTCAAGAGAAAAATATTTTTTAATTGAAGGGTTACTTTTTAATGTTAAAATTTATTAATATTGGATTTAATTTAAAATTAATATTTTGCAAACTTTAAAAACATCCTCTGTGAGAGAGTTTTTAAGGATAAATGTTGAAATATTTGGAAATTTAGGTAGGAAGAATGAGCGATGGAACCCAAAAACATTTTCTCCTGAAAAAACAAAAAACATACAAAGCCAAACTTTTGTATGTACTGCATGTCTATCTAAAATACAGGCATTTACATGGCTTGTTTTAGTAATTGCCCCACTTTTATACATTATTACTTATAAGGTACAGTTTGCAGCTTTTGTGGATATTGTAACCCTATTGGCGCTAAAAGCAATTACCACAACCGTTTTGTTGGCTCCATTCATTATAAAAGTAATTGCAACAAGGGTTTTGTTAACTCCATTGCTTGTAAAAGTATGCCCCGGTAGCATTATGGGAACAAACTTATTAATTGAAGCAATTACCAAATGGGCAAATGTTTTTCCCCAAAGGTCAATGGTAATTCCCGAAATAAATTTTGTAACTCCCGAAATGCTTTTGGGAGGGCAAATACTGAATAATAAAACCAATAAAATAATCTCAGCTATTAAGAGCTTATCATTAATATCGACAAACCCTGACAGGGTTTTTCACCCTGTCAGGGTTACTTGTCTTTTTTCTCGACTTTATGAACAAACTCTATATAATAAAACTATTTACAAACTAAATTTTTAAACATGAGTAAAGTAAAATTAGAATTAGACCGTAAAAACGCCTCAGAGGTGGTTGAACTGTCAAAAACCATTGAAAAAGACATGACGGGCAATGCCGTGTATGTAACCCCTTCGCCAACAGTGGCAGCTATTACAACAGCGCGAAACAATGTAAGTACGGCTATTACCGATGCCGAAGCTGCCCGTAAACTGGCACAGCAAAAAACAATAGTCGTAAACCAGCAATTAACCATTTTAAATGGTTTGCTCACGCAGCTGGGCGCTTATGTCGAAAACATAAGCAATGGCGACGAAGCCAAAATTCGAAGCGCCGGTATGGATGTACGTAGCGATAGTTCGCCTGTTGGCACTTTGCCAAAAGTTACCTCGGTTAACGCCACGCATGGCGACAATGCAGGTGAAATTGATTTGCATTGGGACAGGGTGCAAGGTGCAAAAAGTTATGTATTTGAAACCGCTGTTGATGGGGCTAACCCATTGGTTTGGCAACATGCAGGGGTAAGCACCAAATCGAAAGCCGAAGTACAGCACTTGCAAAGCGGAACGCGCTATCACCTGCAAGTTGCAGCAGTAGGTTCAGCCGGGCAAGGCCCCTGGAGCGACCCGGTGGTTAAAACGGCGCCCTAATACCACCCCTAATTCTATTACCACCCCTACCCCTCCTTATAAAGGAGGGCAAATAAAAATAAAAACAAAAATAAAATATGAACAAATTAAATTAAATTAAATTAAATTAAATACCACTCTTGAAGGTGTCTCAAAAGTCGAGGCACCTTTTTTTGTTAATAAAAAGTTCATAAAAAAGGCTCATTAATTTAATCATTTATCTTGTTTAGTTGTCTCATTATCAAAAGTATGAGACATGTATAACCAAAGATCAAAAGTAGTTTTTAAAGACTACAGTCCCAATCAAATCATGTTACTTCCCCCATCACTGGAGGAGTTCATAGATGCAAACCATCCAGTTCGGGTTGTAAACAAAGTCATTGACAGTATTAACGCTGATGCATTGCATAAACAATATAAAGGAGGTGGCACCTCAAGCTATCATCCTCGGATGTTGCTGAAGGTTCTTATATACAGTTACCTGAACAATGTATATAGTAGTCGTAAAATGGAAACAGCCTTAAAAGAGAACATTCATTTTATGTGGCTGAGTGCTATGAACCACCCTGATCATAATACACTTAATCGATTTAGAAGTGATAGGCTCAAAAATGTTTTAAAAGAAATATTTGCACAAGTAGTCATGTTATTAGTGGAATCGGGACATGTAAGCCTTCAGGAAATCTATGTTGATGGGACCAAAATAGAATCCAAGGCTAATCGTTATACTTTCGTTTGGGGCAATTCCATAAAGACCAATAAGGAGAAAATGGTGGCACAACTAAAAGAGTTATGGGATTATACCCAATCGTTAGCCAAAGAGGAATTACAAGATACAGATAATGTTGACTTTACCCAAATAGATGCAGAAAAAGTAAAACGGACTATTAATCAAATAGATCAAGCATTATCTGATAAAAAGGTTGACAAGAAAGTAAGACAGAAATTAAATTACGCTCGCCAACATTGGCCACAAAATCTCAACAAGTACAAGGAGCAAGAGCAGATATTAGGCAAACGGAACTCGTATAGTAAAACAGACCCTGGGGCAACCTTCATGCGAATGAAAGAAGATCACATGAAAAACGGTCAGTTGAAACCAGGATATAATGTTCAGATAAGCACTAATAATCAATATATTGTAAACTATAGCCATCACCCCAATCCAACCGATACAACCACATTAAGGCCTCATTTGGAACAGTTCCATACCCTGTATAACAATTATCCTAAAGTAGCTGTGGCAGATGCTGGTTATGGTTCAGAAGAAAATTACGCATTGTTAGAAAAGGCAAAAATAGACGCTTATATAAAGTTTAACTATTTTGACAAAGATCAACGCAAAATTAAGAACTCTCTCAATAGCAATTTATTCTACAACTCTGAAAAGAACTGCTACTATTGTCCAATGGGTCAACCGATGAATTACATTGGCTCAATCAAACGAGTTACAGAAAACGGTTTTGAGCAACAAATATCTCGTTACCAAGCTATTAATTGCAGTACATGCCCATTGCGTGGAGCTTGTCATAAAAGTAAGAAGAATAAAATAATAGAAATTAATCATAATCTAAACCGACTAAAGGCCTAAGCATCAGAACGCTTGAAGAGTGAGCAAGGGCTTTACTACCGAAGTAAAAGAGGGGTTGATGTTGAACCCGTTTTTGCCAATATCAAGTTTAATAAAGGATTTAAGCGTTTTGGACTTAAAGGAATGTTAAAAACAGAAATTGAAATGGGCTTACTAGCGTTGGCACACAATTTAGCAAAAAGAGCAGCATAGGCTGCTTTGCCATCCTCTTAGGAAGGCAACAAATGTCCTATATCGTAATTATTAAATTATTATCAAAAAAATCTAAATTGATCAAACAAAAAAATAATCTACCATAAAACATTTTGATCAGTTCAAAAAAATTCTACGTTTTTTAACCAAAAAAAGACCATCTCATTTTTACTTTTGAGACGGCCTCAATACTTTGCTAAATTGTAAATGAGTGGAAGCGCAATTGCGAACTTGAAAATAAGGGGAAATAAAAACAAAAAGTAAAAAATGAACAACTTAAAATATATACCGCTCTAATCCCCTCCTGTTTTAGGAGGGGTAGGGGTGGTTGTATATCCTTGCAATTCCTGATATAGGAGGGGCAGGGGTGGTAAAACAAAATAACCAACAAAAGCAGAAGCCGAAAAGCTAAAAGAGTAGGCGAATTATAAAAATATATCCAATGAAGACTAAACTAATTATTTTAACATTTTCAATAATTATATCAAATACATATACTTTTGGACAAAACCCAACATCTGTAGCATCAGGTTTAAATTGGATAATAACAGGTGGTGTAACAAGTGGGGCACCTGCAAGTCCATCATATATAAAAGCAATTGGGGCTACAGGCCAGGGAGGAGGAATTGTTTTTCAAACCGGGAATGCGTATTCTGCGGGTGGCGACGTTTATTTATTATTGGGCACAGGTAGTTCCTATGCTGGCAGGTTTTTATTAGGAACAAGCACATCATCAACGCCATTGACTATTTCTGGAACTGGAAATGTTGCAACAACCGGTTCTGTTTCAGCCGGAAGTTTTACTACGACCGGTTCTGTTTCAGCTGGAAGTTTTAGTACAAGTGGATATATTTCTGCAGGGAGCTTTTCAACGAACGGTTCGGTCTCGGCTGGGAGTTTGTTTCTCGGCGGCAACACTTTGACAATAGGCAGCGGTACAGCGGGTTCCATAGTTAATTTAAATGTAAATGGGCAAGGAGGACTTAAAACCTTTGCCAAATTTGATTATAATTCACAATCAATCAATTTTAATTATCCATTAACTGTTTCCGGCAACATTTCTGCCAGCGGATTGGTAAGTATAGGTACTTCAACTATACGCTCGGGTTGCACGCTAACCGTGGCAGGCAAAATTGCTGCACAGGAATTTGAAGTGGTTTCAAACGTGAATGTGCCTGATTACGTATTTGGCAAAAATTACCAGTTACGCCCGTTAAGCGATTTAGAAAATTACATACATGCAAACAGCCATTTGCCTGAGGTGCCAAGTGCAAAGGAAATTGAAGCCAATGGTTACAAAGTTGCTGAAATGGACAACCTGCTGCTAAAGAAAATTGAGGAGTTGACACTTTATACACTCGAACTTAACAAGCAGTTGGAAGATACCAAAGCTGAGTTGGAAAAAATGAAAAATGGGGGCAAATAATATGATACTTATTAAATCCCCTACCTTGTCTTTCTTCAAGGCAAAGAAAGGCATTCGAATGTTGCTTATTTTCATTATGTTTTTTAACCTGATGCCAGTTTTATTCTGCCAAACTGATGAACCAGTGTCAATTAAAACGCTTAAAAAATTTTTAAATGGAGTGGATACTTCTAATTTAAAAACCAGTTATTTATTAAATAAAGGGTTTTTAATATCCCAACAGGTTGCCATATTTGATAGCCTAACCAAAAATCCTGCTGCAAAGTTGACTATAATAACGCCATTGCAACGCTGGAAAGTTTTATACAGGGGTTTGTACAAATCCGCCCTTGACTCGTGTAAATACCTGCTACCAGTAGATACAATTTATTCACAAACCAAAGAGCAACACAGAAAAAATACAATTATTCCTTTAGGTTTTATTAATTTTAAGGGCGATATGCTTCCTGATACCACTTTGATGCAAGCAATAAATGGTAAGTCAGTTAAATTGTCTAAAAATAGACACATTCCGTTTAAAACAGTGAATGTTTTTGCAATTGCACCATTGCAGGAGGAAGTAAATAATGGAAATTTCAGTTTTCAGCTTTCAACTAAATATTATTTTACAAATATTAAAGCTAAACCTAAAGGTATTGAAATTGATCTTCTCGATGGCAGTACGCCTAATTACTATTCATTCAAGGAAACTAAAATTCCTGTTACTTATTCCAGCCCGGGTGAAAAGGCAATTAAATTTAGTGTTTATACCTCAACTGATACCTTTGTTTGTTACTCAAAAATAAAGGTTAAATTTCCTGATAATGGAAGTAAACCCGATAAAGTTTATAAAATAATTGGCAATAAATTAATTGACACTGCGACCATTGTACTTAACAACCTAAAGTCTGGTCCGGTATCAAGCGAATCGTATAATGGCGATGCTTACCTGTTTTTAGGTGACGAAAACCCAACTTCAAAAACAAAAGTATTCGACAAACCAATTATTTTTGTAGAAGGGTTTGATCCGCTAAACCAAGATAATGATGATGGTACATTGGGAAGGTATAAATATATTTTTAATGCGCTTCAGTCATATGGTTACGATTGTATGCTGCTAAACTTTTATAACAATGGCGATTATATTGAAAACAATGCTAATGTATTGGCAACATTAATTAAGGAAGTGAACAATATTAAAGCTGGTAATTTCGAAACTATAATAATGGGCGAAAGTATGGGTGGTGTTGTTGCGAGGATTGCGCTTAAAGAACTCGAAAATGAAGGTTATGACCACCAGGTAAGGCTTTTTATACCATTTGATTCACCTTTCAGGGGCGCAAATTTACCAATTGGTTTGCAGTATATGGTAAATGATATATCGAAGGATTGGATTGTGAAGGATTTTAACATAGGTAAACAACAACTTGACAATCTTAAAACCATGTCAAATGCACCTGCCGCACAGGAAATGTTGCTTTCGAATGCCAACAGGTCAACTCCAACTGTACAGACCGATTTTGTATCGTATCTCGACAATCTTGGTTGGCCTATGAACCTTAGAAAAGTTGCCCTTACATGTGGAAGTAACAATGCAACGCAACAACAACCATCAAATTTTGTACAGGGTGATGTGTTAATAAATGGTTCTGCCTTTTTAACTACAGCCTGTATTATAGGATTAGGTGCAAATACTTGTCTTGTAGGCACAAGTTCTACTGTAGATGATGTTTATATTGATGTTCCTGTGCTTTGGTTTCTTGGTTTTTTAATTAATTATCACGGACATAACCCAGCTTTAATTGACAGGCCATACGATATTTGTCCAGGTGGCTATAGGTCTGATGTGGTCACAGGTATTGATGCCATAAATAGTACACTTGAATCAGCTGGTTTTTTTACTATGTTTGATACCCCAAATCGTCCATATGTAAATTTTGTGCCGCTAACAAGTAGTATCGATTTAAGCTCTTCCATTACCGATTTGTTTTATTACAACGAAAGTAATCCGGCACAAAATAAAAAAACTCTGGTAAGTTCACACCTTACACCATTGAATGATATATATGCACAGTCGTCGAATACATTTCATGCTTATTATGATAGATATAATGAAAATGATTCTATTCGTAAATTAGTAGATAAAATAATAAGTCGTGAAATTATGTTTGACACAATGTGTCTTCAAAATCGAACTATTACAAATAACAAAGATTTCCAAACCAATACTTTACTTTTAACCGGGTACGATGTAAACCCAGCCCAATGGAGTACGAAATTAATTGACAAAGGCAATTTTGTGGTAAATTCGGGTAGCAATGTTACCTTAACAGCCGGCCAAAGAATTTTATTCGAACCCGGCACTAAAGTAATCCAGGGGGCAACGCTTAAAGCCAAAATTTCCACACAGTCACCTTCGCCCTCTTATCCTCCGTCGGCTCTTCCAACACCAATTATCGATCGGACCTTCGGGTGTATGTGTTTACGACCCCGTTTCGTTTGGGTTGGATAATTATGGCGGCATATTAAATAATACATATACATACTATTGGAAGGTATTGAATACGACATTATCGAGCAATAACTTCTCTATTATTTTTAATGCCGATCAGTTGGGGATTGGTTTGTACAATGTACAATGCACCGTTACCAGGGTGGCAGATGGCGCCACAGCTTCGAGTACCGTTGTGCTGCAGGTTGGCAATTACGATGGTCCTTGCCCAAACAACCAAACAAATGCAGCGTATTTAATTCCAACTGAGGTACAGCAAGTAATTAACCCCGATAATATTTACTTTCTAAAATTGCTTAACAACCCTGTGCATGATCTGCTGCAAATTCAATACAACATGCCCGAACATACAATCCCACAAATTGTTATAACCGATATGTATGGTAGGGTATTAAAGAAAACTACTATTGGTTCAACAGATAATCAGCAATTTGAAATTCAAATTCCTGAATTTGCTGCTGGTTATTATATTTTAAATGTTAATTCAGGAAGTTATAAAAAATCAATTTCATTTATTAAAACCAAATGACGTTATGAAAACAATTTTTATATCATTAAACATATTGTTTTTTGTATTCTTATTGGGTTGTAAAAAAAATGAACCCACTCCAATTTATGTAAATACCACTGTAAAAGGTTTTATTTTTGAGCAAAATACAAATAAGCCATTATATGGTATTGATGTTGAAATTACAAAAGAAAATAATATTGATAAGCAGGATTTTACAATTGTTATTTCAACTACCTCAGATAGTTCTGGTAAATATTATTTATTTAAAAGCATTAAAGTAGATAATAATTATAAATTTGAGGTTGGGGCAGGGCCAGATGCTCATCATGGAGTGGCTGGTCAAACCATTATTTTAGGTGATACAAATAATATAGATTTGTACTTACCAAAAAACTAAAAGATAAAATTTCACTTCCCAGTGGGGTCTTCATTTCGAGACCCCACTATTTTTAAAACCAAGTAAGGTTATGAAAACAATATATTACCTAATTATAGGTACTATATTTATTTTATTAAGTTGTTGTACTAAAAAAGAAGCACCGCCTACATCTCTCCGTACTATTATTGATGGTTATGTACATGCAAAAGCCAATGCGTGGGCAGAACCCAATTATAGCCCTAGTTATTCAACTATTTTTTATGGACAGGCATATGTAGATGGTATAGTTGGCAACGATGTTACCGTATCTATAAAGTATATGTCACCTCTGGACAATATCCCCGGTGGATCATATTATGCTACACAAACAATTGCTGCCGCCGATCCGGGTCATGGCGGTGATATTAAATCTTATGCCGATTGGACTTGTTTTGTGCCAGTTATAAGTGCTTTGGATATTAATACTACCGATTATAATTATAATGTTCACAACGATGCCAATATCCATAGCAAAACACCGTTTGCAGATATTTTCTATTATCCAATAAATTTTCGACATATGTATATTGATACATCATTGAGAAGCTGGTTTATTAGGCAGATTGTGCCCGATAATGTAACTATTGACGGGAACAATATCCAATACAGGAACAAGGGCATAATAAGGGCAGGTAAATCAATAGTGCTGAAACCGGGAGCCAAAGCAACCGGCAGTTCGGGCTTCCATGCCATAATAAGCCCAATGGTTATTCCTGCTTCTTTAAAATCGGCTTCAGTGGCATCAACATACTCAAGCCCTGGTTTGATGGGAAATGATGCACCAAGCTCAACAGAAGTTAATACAACAGAAATTAATAATGTTATTGTATCAGTGTTTCCTAACCCGTTTAGCGCCAATATTAACTTCTCGTGTTCGAAAGGGAATATTGATAAAATTGAAATAATGGACATAACAGGGAAAATTTTGTACACTTTGCCTATAAATTCGCCTAACTTTACTACAAGTTTTACCAAACTGGCAAAAGGTATTTATATTGCCATGGTTTATTTTGGAACAGAAGTTAAACAATTTAAAATTTCGAAGCTATGAAAATGGTAAAATTAAGTTTGGCATTGGCAACATTAATGTGCCTTGCCATGCAATGCAATAAGAATGACGAACAACAGCAAATACCTTCAGAAATTGAATTATACGGAACGATTACTGACAAACAAACAAATTTACCCCTTGCAGGGGTAAGTGTACAACTTTCACGTGAAGCAGCTTTTTATGCATTTGATGTTGCAAAAACCCAGACTGATACATTAGGCAAATATAATTTGAAATTTCAACCTGATAATTCATCGGGATATACATTAATTTATGAAAAAAAATATTATACTGATGATTTAAGAAATGTCAGTTCTTATAAGGCTAAACAGGAATTTAATACCCAATTGGTAAGGGATAGCACCAATTAGGTAAATAAAAAGTAACACATTTAGCACGGGCATATACTGTCCGTGCTAATTTTCATTACTAATAAAAGTTTTACCAACCTTGCAAAAGGTATTTATATTATTAATATTCATTCCGGTAATAATTTTGTAAACCAAAAATTAATTAAAGGATAGATAGAGCATGAAGAAAATAATATATCCGCTTTTTTTTCTTTTAAGCCTTTGTGGTTGCAAAAAGGAAAATAATTTACCAATTACAACTATTGAGGGAAAAGTAATTAATGCAGGCTCCAAACAGCCGGTAGACAGCGTAAAGGTTATAGCTGTAGATGGTGTGACAACCTATAACAACTTTTTTGGCACTACCACCAGTACGAGTAGCGGCCGTTACGAAATAACCTATACCAATGCCAAAGGAGAATTTAATATAAGCATTAGGGGTAATTCACCTTGCATTTTCCTTGCTAAAAGCGGATACCAGTTTGTGGTGGTTACTTACGGGTCAAGCGATAATTATAAAAGCTACAACGCCGGTAAAACATACAACAATGAAATACTAGGGCTATGGGCGCAAGCTCATTTCAATGGCTCCTTTATTTGTTCAAATTGCACTTCAACAGATACATCTGTAATAGGTGTTGATGAAGGGAATCATATTCCTTTATCGTGGATAAAGATCGGTTTTGTTTATAAAGGTAAAGGCCCCCATTTTGGAGATATTAATAGTAAAGGATTATCTGAATTTGGTGATAGTTATACTCCTTATTGGATAGTATACCAAATAAAAGGTGTTTGGCAGCCTGCTCTGATAGATAGCGTATTTATAAAGTCGTTTACTACTTACACAGATACAATTTATTATTAAAAATTAATGAAGAGCTTTTTGGCCTTTGTAGGGCTTATTTCAATGATATGGTTTCAAGTAAAGTCCCAGGCAGTATATACTATTGGACCCACAGTGCATTATTCTTTCAATAAAACATTTCACAGGTTCAGCTATGGCGTTGAAGCTGCTACATGGGACTTTAAGAATATGAGTATTTTCGGTTTTGACCTGGGTATTGAATTTTATAATGCTGGTTTCAGGGTTTATAGCGAATTGGAAACCGGGGCTGTTTTATTTGGAGGTTCCGTGGGGCCTGTTATTGAACATAATTTCAATGAAAATACAAAAGTGGGTTTTCAAGTCGGGCTTTGGACAAATTATTATTTAGGGTTTGATTATAAAAGAAGATATTTTGAAAATGACAAAGAAAATTATTCAACAGGTAGTTATTTTAAGTTTATGTTTCCAAAGGACTGGCCTAAAGATTTAGGGAGCGAACTTATTTCAGGTGCTTTAAAAAACTGAGGTTATTATAATTCTTCTTCCCAGCAGGGTCCCGTGCTAGCGCAAGCGTCCGCTTGTGCTACAAAAGATATTACAACAAAGCCGGGTAATAAAAACTTGGTTTTGTTGTTTTATAATGTTTAAAATAAATTGTAGTACAAGCAGACACTTGAGTTGTCTTTTCTTTGAACAAACAAAATAAAACTTGTATTTTAGCTTAAAAAAGAAGTGAGCCGAAAGTACAAGATATATAATTCAGAAGGTTTGTATTTTGTAAGTTTTGCTGTTGTTTACTGGATAGATGTATTTATAAGGCCTGAATACAAAGAAATTATGGTAGAAAGTTTGCAATATTGCCAGAAAAATAAGGGTCTAAGAATACATGCATGGTGTTTAATGACAAGTCATGTGCATTTGATAATTAGTAGTGAAGGGAATAAATTACAAGATGTATTAAGAGACATTAAAAGTTATACTTCAACACAACTTAGAAAATCGATTCAAGAGCATCCTCAAGAAAGCAGAAAAGAATGGATGCTTTGGATGTTTGAACGCGCGGGTAAAAAGAATAGTAATAATAATGAATTTCAATTTTGGCAACAACATAATAAACCAATAGAATTATTTACCAATAAGGTTATTGAGCAGAAGCTAGAATATATTCATATGAATCCAGTGAAAGAAGGTTTTGTTGAACGACCTGAAGAATATAAGTTTTGTAGTGCAAAAGATTATGCTGGACAAAAAGGTTTACTGGATATTCATAAAATTGAATAATGCAGCACAAGCGGACGCTTGCGCTAACCAAGGGATAAGAAAAGAGGTTAATTGCACAAGGTATTCGAAACAAGTTTTGAAGTAAAAATTTGTAAAACAATGGGAAGAACAAAAAAGACAGTTTCTGCAGAGAAACTGTCTTTTTAAATACTTTCAATTAATTATTTAAGCACCAACTAATACTTTATATGCTGTTTCATCAAGCAATTCGTTCAGTTGGGCAGGATTGCTGATTTTAATTTTTATCATCCAACCATCGCCATACGGGTCTTTGTTTACGGCTTCGGGTTGGGAGTCGAGCAGTGGATTTTTTTCAAGTACTGCACCTGCAACCGGCATAAACATGTCCGACACTGTTTTTACGGCTTCAATGGTTCCAAAAACCTGTTCTTTTTCAAGGCTTTTTCCAATAGTTTCAATTTCAACAAATACAACGTCACCTAATTCGCCCTGGGCATAATCGGTTACACCAATAAAGGCAAATTCACCTTCGGCTCTAATCCATTCGTGATCTTTCGTGTATTTCAGATTTGATGGTATGTTCATAGGTATTTTGTTTTATAATTATTTTTCAAAAGTAACCAATTTTCAAGTATTATCAAATTTACTGTGTTAAGGTAAAGCTGACACTAAACCCAAAGTTATTGTTGGTAGTTTCAAATGCCTGTGAAGTGTGGGGTTTTGTTAACAGCATATCATAAAATAACCTGAGTTTTAATTTAGCGCTTAAGGCATAATCGGAGGAAATAGATAATTTCACATTTTTATTCCCTGCAGTAGGCTGTTCCAAGCCATCAGTTAACTGGCGGATCATTGTAATGTCGTCGCGAAGTGATAAATCAGCCCTAAGGTTAAGGTCGCTTTTAACATTAGCGCCAACCGCACCAATAATCATGTTCAATGGAACCTGTTCGAAACGGTAACCGGCACCAATTACATATTCGGTGCTGCTTAAATCGGAAATAGAACTGTTTGAAAAGCTCAACGATACTGTGCGGCTTTTCTTAAATTCAAATTTTGTGGAAAGGTTATTCTTCCACGCTACATCAATACCTATTAATGGACTGAACTGCTCATTAATACTTACGGTAGATGCATCAAATTTTGGGTAAAATATTAAAGTTGAAGCATCAATGGCAAAATCAAGTCCATTGTAGTTAGGATTAGTCATATACGAACCAATATTATAGGTTGAGTTGAATGTGTTGCTTAAAGTTACTGATTTAAAGTACTCTTTCAATAATGGTATTTCGGATAATCCGTCGTAAGTTACTCGCCAGTTGGGGCGCATATATTTGTAGCCCGGGAATAAGTCCATGGGGACATTTCCGGTGTTAAAACCTCCATAAGTTGCTAAAAATGCTGGAATAGATACTTGTTGCGAGTTAAGGGCATAACCATTGGTATCTTTGTTTAAATCAATGCCATAATGATTGTTGTAATATCCAACTGTGTCAACATAGTTTGCATTTTGTTTTGCAATTGTCCTGACGTTTGTTTGGATAATCCTTTGGTTCATTCTCATTTTTTTGAATAAGGGTGATTGGAATTTACCCGATAATTTTTCAAGACTAATAAACGACATTACAGTCATGCTGAAATTACCTGTTTCGGTAGCTGAAGAGATATTCATTATCGCTTTATTTGGGTCTTTGCTGATATTCATATTCAGGTTCGAAGTTTGTGTATGGTTGGCTGTTAAGTCGATTTTAAGGCTTGGAAAAGGTTCATAATTTAACCGTAAATTAAGTGTTTTGGTTTGCGACATTACAAAGGGGGCATTTAACAAAGTATCATAATTATTTTTTCCCCCGTCCCATTCCTGGTGTATTATTTTCTTAACAATATTAGAGTCTTGAACACCAAGCATAAATGGCATGCGCGGTGATGCAATATCATGTAAATTACCTGTATAACCACTAAAGGCAGTACTTCCGGTTTCATTATAAGTTGCTGAAATTGTTTTAACGCCTGTAAGAATATGGCCAGTAATACGAGCAGCTATTAAAAATGGGTTGGGTCCGGCTTCAACTTTGCCTTCTACAACAACAGTTGCATTGGTTGCATTGCTATCGGGTGTAAATGTTAAACGGTTTTTGCTTATTACTTCAGTTTTACCTTTAACAACATTGTTATTGGCATCAGTAACTTTTACTTTCACATCCTCACTTCCCAGTTTGTGTGAAATGCTTTTTGGGATACCAGCCTTCATATTGAAATAGGTTTTTTGGAAAGTTACTGTTTTCATTTCTTTCTTTTGTTGCTGCATTCCTTTGCCCTCAGGTCTTTGAAGATCTTTAATAAACGGAATTTTATTGTAAATGGTTGTTAAACTAGCAGTTCCGTTGAGTTGCAATGTTTGTGAATTTTTTAAATCGTTGCCTAAACTTATGGGTGGTCCATTGTCAGTCAATTGCATAGTAGGTTCATAGGTCCGATTCATAAGTTGCCGTATATCTTGCTGTAACATTAGTCCAGTCGAGGAATGGTAGTTTATTAATGGGAACGGTATAGGTAACATTAAGCATATGATTGTAATCAAGAGGGTTTCCTCCATTAATGAATTGCAATATATTGCGTTTCTCTTTTTCATAATCTGTATAAGTATTCCAATTTGGATCGTTTGAATTATTAAGGTCAATAATTCTGGATGTATTATTAATGGAAAAATCAACTTTTAGCGAACGGGTCAAATCGTATTTTATATCATACATACGTCTCCATTCGAAATCAATTGATTTCGATTCAGGCATACCTAATCCGTCACCGGAAATATCACGTAGTTTAATATCGCGTATTATATAATCCATATTTGTCCTGAACGAAACGCTTTGCGGTGCAAGGTAAAAGTTGAAATCGTGAATTATTCTTAAATACTGGTTATTTAAAAAGCCTACTTTTTGCAAAGGCGTATAATTTTTTGGCCGATAATTAAATATGTAATTGAAACCTGCTTCCTTTTTTAATGTTCTATCAAACTGGGTTGTAGGGTCCTGGTATAGTTTTTCACTTACGCCTAAATTGAGCGAGAAATTTGCCGGATCGTAAAAATGAGGTGTTCTGCTCATTTTATTAATCTTCATGTTAGTGAAATTAAGGCTCTTTAACGTAGTTATTGTTTCAGCATTATTTATGAGGCTGTCTTTTTGAGCTTGTGTTTGTGCGTTTGCAATGGAAGTTGCAAGAGTGATATCGGAATTATAGGGGTCGTATTTTGGTGTTACAACAGATTGTGTGAATGAGGCGTACATTGGAATTTTAATATTCGATTTATCAGGGAAAAATTTCCCTAGTTCTAAATCAGTGGAAAGTCCATATTGCAGTGTTTCTTCTTTTGCCCTATCGTTTACATTTTGTTCAATACTGCCAAACCCCGGGGTAATTATACTACCTGTTGCCCTAACGTTTCCAAGGTCGGCAAGTTTAATTTGAGCCCTGCCGGTGGCTGCCCAGCCTCCATTATCGCTAAAATCAGTCAGTCGAAGTTCGTCAACCCAAATTTCAGCTGATTTTGGCAATCTGTCGTTCGGGTAGGGGTTGTTTTTGTTGCCAGGATTCCGGACACCAATCATAATAGCAGTTATTGTACTTAAAACAGGTGTGCCGCAAACCCTGATAGTTTTTGTACTTCCATTATCGCCATAGCTTTCAACAAAAACATTTTCCTTTGGTACATTCGCTTTATCCCTGTCCAGCTTAATTTTAGTAAGTAAATCGAGAGGAATAACAAAATTATTAATGCTTGGCCAAACTGAATCGGCAGAAATACCGCCTTTTAATTTTGTAGGATCGGTGACCCACATGGGCACTTCATATTCGTAATAATTATTTTGAAAATCGCTTCCAATACGGATAAATACAGATACATCGTTATTAATTAATGTTTGATTGCCAATTTTTTCGCAATGTGCAAACATTTGTAATTTTTTATATTGCCGCATATCCAACGATGCTGTTTTATATGCAGCACGGGCATCACCATCTGCCAGGTTGTCGACCTTAAGTACCATAGATTGCTCGTTCAACTGGAGTATTTGTTGTTGACTTGGATCAATTACCCTGCTTATACCGGGAGGCAGAACATAATTAATTGGCTGTTTATTTCCATTTTCTTCAATATTTACAGCTTCAACATCAAAATCTCCAACAGAAGGCTGGGTAGTAATATTTTCAGATGCCTGCGACAATGAGTTTTCATATTTACGCCATTCACCACGCACAAGGTCAAGTGTTCCAAACCTGATATTGGTTTTACTCTGGAATCCGGTGAGGTACATTCTCAAAAATCGTATTGATTTGAAATCGGAAATATTTCCATATTTAGAGAAATTGGAAAGAGGAATCTTAAATTGGTACCATGTAACATTCTTGGAAGAATCGGGACCATCCTTTGAAGTTGTATTAAGCACATCAACTATATAATTCGATCCTCGTATCATTGATCCGGGTTTTAAATCAACTTTGTATTCGAAAAAGCTTTCCTGATCGCTTAAAGTATTATCTCCGTTAATATCTTCCTGGTCAGGCAGCATGGTGTATGCATGGTTTTCAGTAGTTGAAGCCGGAGGGGAGTTTCCTTCAAAACCATTAAAATCAATATACCTGTCGTTTATATCAACATCTTTGGTAAATGATCCATCTTTAAAATACCTGTAATCATCGCCCGAAGGATCCTTCTCCAACCTGCTGATTACAGCGGAATCAGCATTTGGAGAATCGGGATTTAGGATTTTATTGATTTGTCCTACATATTGTGAATAAAATGTTTTTTCAGAATCGTCATTTAATCCGTCTAAACCAATATCCTGCATATTTTGTGCATTTGGTGTAAAAGATGGGGAGACTTCAATTGATGCGGGGATTCTTCCCCATTTAGAATATGTTACACTTGAATCTGTAATTGAAGCCCCGTCAGGTAATCCTTGTTCAAATGATTTTAACCCGTCTTTTAAAACATCTTCCGATACATCACCTAAGTCAAAGTAAAGTTCACCGCCAGAATTTGATTTATCTTCAACAAAAGGGTCCATCATCCAAAATTCAATATATTCAATGTTTGCCGCCTCAAAGTCGGTGGTAGTAACAGGATGGGTAATACCAGCCCAACGATCTTGCGGATTTGAGAGATATCCTGTAGGAAGCAAATCTTTGCTATTATCATTATAATTATAGGGACCCTTTAATTTAGGATAATAAGTGAGGTTTAATGTTTGGATGTATGCCGGAGAACCATTCGCAGTCTGTTTGTTAGGGAAAATTTCCTGTTCAACAATTTGACGGGCATAATTACTTTTTTGAAATTTACCATTATTTAATTTTACATCACTTGGAGTTAGACTCGTATTTGTTACCATTGAAGGGTCAATGGTGTACCACGAAAGTTTTGCCCTGTTGTAATTATAGCTCAAATCAGTTGCTTTTGCATCAATACCATTATTATATGAAAGTGGTGTTGAAGCTAAGTACCATTGATAAGGTGAAAGCATTGAAATAGTTGTGATGGTGCTTTCAAAATCGTCCACATAAGCTACGCCATTTTTACCAATAACACTGGGTGAACCTGGAATTAAGTCGGCAAATTCAGTATTCAGGGTTATTGTTGACATTTCTTTGGTTTGAATAAATGGCAACTTATCAATCATGGTGGTAAGGAACTGCGAATTTGTTTTAAACGTAGAATTTAATCCAAGCATAGTATTGGAAACTGGCTCTTCACCAATATTTACTTTCTGTGTTAATGGGCGCTCATTTAAATGAATTACAGTACCTCCAATATTAAAATCGTCGTTTATTTTATAATCGAGGTGCGACCCAATAAGGGTTTTGGTTTGCATGGCAAAGTTTGAGTTATTTTCCAGGGAAACCTGCACAGGCTGGCCCGATGACATAATGCCGGTGTTAATTATTTTAACAGTTCCCATATTATAGTCAACTATATAGTCGACATTTTCATACAATTGGTTGCCACCACAGGTAACTTTAACCGAACCTTGCGGAACATTCATTGCATTAAGGTAAATTTCAGATGAGGATGACGACTTGAATTTTCCTTTTAATTTAAATTTATCTTTTTCGGCAATAAGTTTTGCTTCTGTTTGGGTTGAATCATAAAGAGCCTGATAAGTATAATTTGAAATTATTCTTGGTGAAGCTCCTTTGTCTTTCATAATTTTAGCCAGGCCTTTACCAAAAGGTTCTACAAAAGGGAAAATAACACGTCCGTATTTTTTATCTATTGTTACACCATCAATAAAGTCAAATAATCCATCGGGTTGAGCGTCTAATTGAGAGTTTACTTTATCGAAATTAAATAGTTGGAGTAACATAGTATTATTTAATCCTCCAACATCTTCGGGGATGAAATTTATATCTGTACCTTTATCATCATTGCGATAAAGTACATTTAAGTAAAAATCGGAACTGTTTAAATCATAGGCTCCTAAAGAGTAAATATTTTTCATCATTAAGTCCCAGGTTGGCATTCCGGGTGAAAGGTTTGTACCTTTTATAAGTTTAACCAACAACGGGTGGGTTGTAGGATCATCTTCGGCAAAAGTTCCAACTTTGAATGTCTTCCCACCAACCTGGTATTCAAAGGAAACCCCAACAATTTCATCTGAATTTAACGAAGTGTTTAATGAAATATAGCCCAACCGCTTATCGTAAGAAAATTCATTATCGGCCAATGGTCTTGCTTGTCCAAGTTTTTCATAATCGGTGCCATTTACATATTTACCAGGATTAAATCTGTCAATTGTCCTGTTTCGGACTGATTTAATAACTTCATTATAAATTTCATTATTACTATTATCCGGAAATTTCTGGTTTTTTAGAATTCTTACCTGACTATTTTGCATATTTGCCCGAACATTTTCGCCCAAATCAACGAATGCAACAATATCCCTACATTTATCAGTAGCGTTTTTCCTATTGGTTACCCAAACTTGTACACGAGTTATGGTAAAACTGGAGTTAATTCGAGGCATAAATTTATGTGCTGCATCAAAAGTGTCTCGGAATGCATGGGCCAGGAAAAAGTGTTTATTTGCTTCATAAGCATCAGCACTAATTGAGAATTCAGTTACCTGTGAGCCACCCTGTGTCTGTATTGTCTGTGATTGTCCCTGCTGTTGCGAAATAACCGAAACTACATTCAATTTGCCAAATTGCATATCGGTTTTTACCCCGAACAAACTCTGGCTTCCAGTAATAAGTGTGCCAGGAAGTGGAAGAGTAACATTACCTGCTTCTACTTTTTTCAAAATATCATCTTCGTCGCCACTATAATCGAGCTTGGTTTTATTTTCAAACTGAAAAGTTGCATCGGTATTATAATTAATGCCCATTTTCAAACGAGTGCCAATAGTGCCGGTTACATTCATCTGGATTTTTTCATCGAAGTTGAATGAAGGAGTTGTACGTAAATTTGTGGGTACCGATGGATTGTTGGTAGTAGTTATATTCACTCCAAAAATAAGTTCAGCCTGACCTTGAGGAACAATATTTACAGTACTTCCGCCAAAAATGTCATCCATAGTTTTGCTCTGAAAATCAAATGTAGGCCGAAAACCTTTAGTGCTTTTGCTTGTTCCGCCATTTGCCTGCGTTTGCCAATAATCTCTGACAGTTTGTTTCAGTTCATATTGCTTATATTCCTGCATTGACATTTCTGTTGGAGGGCGGTAATTAATATTCCCTATTTTATTGGTGAATATGTATTGCTTTGTAACAGGGTCGTATTCAACATCTGATTTTAAGTTTGCTGGTTGCCTGAGTTGTATTCCATCAGCCGGTTTTAAGTCACCCAGCGGCACTGCCGGATCTTGCTTCAAATTAAACTGAGGGCCAACCGCTTTAACATTAGCCAAAGTGTCTTCCGTAGAATCTTCTGTTTGTTGCTGAGCTGGCCTATAGAAACGGCCCAAAGCCATAGAACTATATACACTTGCTCCCAGAATAATAATGGCGGAACCTGAGAATATATATTTGATTGCTTTATTCAAATTTAGAATGGAATGAGTTGATCTACAATACTTTTAATGCCTTTTTTATTAATTCTTCAATTGTTAGACCTTTTTGATCGCGAGTTATAGCTGTTAATGCTTTTTCAACCTGCGATTTTTGGAATCCTAACATCACCAATGCAGATAACGCTTCTTCTAAAGTTGTATTGTATTCGGGTGTAAAAATTTGATTATTTGAATGAACTTTTACTATTTTATCTTTTAATTCTATAACCATCCTTTGTGCAGTTTTAGTGCCTATCCCTTTTATATTCTGCAGAGCATGGATGTTTTCAGTTGCAATAGCATTTGTTACTTCGTCTGAGGTAATTGATGAAAGGATCATACGTGCAGTATTTGCTCCAATTCCTGAAACCGATAATAGAATTTTGAAAATTTCGCGTTCTTTTTTTTCTTTGAAGCCGTAGAGTAAATGCGCATCTTCACGAATAATTTGATGTACATAGATTTTCTCTTTAGATTCAGCTTTTAAATTTGAATAGGTGTTCAATGTTATATGAACCATATATGCTATCCCATTAATTTCTAATGAAAGATAGGTAGGAGTGAGCTCGGCAATAATTCCGCAAAAGTAATCGAACATAAATTTAAATTATAGGTCAGTAATTCCTGAATGTCAATAAATAAAGTCTATTCATAATTATAAAATGCGGCTAAATTACTTAAAAATTTAGAATATGGAAATGCGAAACTGTATAATATAAATTTTTTCTGACAATCAATTTCAATAATATTTTATAAATAAAAAAGCTCAGTATCATTTAAAATCAATATTACTGATTTCAACCATTAAGCTGTTTTATATTATGCTTATATTCAAATTAATAGTAAATATATTGTTCTATAATTATTGAATGAAAATAAATAAAATTTGAAATATTTTTTAATAACTTAATTTAGAATCAATTCGTATTAGGATATGTTTAACATTTAAGAAACTGATTTTAGTGAAAAAAAAATTATCTTGCAAACTTATTAAAAAATAAACCTAACATTTTTACACTTATAGCACTGAATATCAAATAATAACATATAATTTTTACTAACTATCACAGAGAAATGAGAAAATTTAAATTGGAATTAAGCTGGCCGGAAAGGTTAAAGGAAAGACTGTTGAAGTTTAAAATACCAGCATTGGTTACATTTTTGGTGCTTGGAATTGCATCCACTTTATGGTTTTTAATTAGGGTAATCCCTAAGCCTGCACGTGCAGGTTATCCATGTATGAAAGCAGCTGCACCTTTAATGTCGGGTTTTATCATCTATATTGTTACATTAAGTGGTTCAGCAATGTTATTCAAACGCGCTTTTTCGAAATTTAAAAAAGCTAAATATAAATCAGCTATTGGAGCCATGTTGGCTTGTTTTGTTTTGGTTATTATATATAGTATTAATGATTCAAAAAGAATTTTTGCTAATACAGCAGTTAATATAACTAAAATTACCTGGGATACAGTATTGCCCGATGGTCATAATCACCCAATGGGCATTGGACAGGGAATTTTCCCCGGACGAGTCGCTTGGGCAAGAAATTCAAATGCTACAAATCCTAATTGTACACAATTAGTAACAGATGCTTTTTTTATGCCAAAGAATAATAACCAGGATACCATTAATTCTATGGCTGATAAAACCATTAGGTCAATTGGCGGACAAAGTACTATTAGTGCTTCTTGGGATGCTATTTTTAAAAGTTTTAATTTAAAAAAGACAGGTACAGCAAACGGTTATAAATCAGGACAAACAATATTTATTAAAGTAAATAATGGTCAGGCAGGTTGGGCTACAAATTGGAGTAATTTGTCTGAAGCTGGTGAAGGTTCAGCAATGACAGGCAAGCAAAATATTGCTATTGGTGAAACCGACCCATCTGTTGTTTTGGCTTTTGTTCGTCAATTGGTTGATAGTTGCGGAATTCCACAAACCAGTATATATATTGGAGAACCAATGACACACGTATTTAAAAGTATGTACGATGTAATTCATGCAAGTTATCCGAATGTTATTATTTTAGATAAAGGGGACGATTCAAATATTAGTGTTGCTAAAGTTGAGTCTCTTGGTAGAACAATTTCAGAAGGCTGGACAAATAGTAAGGTGATTAAATATTCTGATAAAGGAACCGTAATGCCTGATGCTGTAAATGATGAACTTATGCTTGAAATGTACAATGCTGATTATATGATAAATGTTGCAGCACTTAAAGCACATGCACGTGGTGGAGTTACTTTTACAGCAAAACTTCACTTTGGTTCGCATGGCAATCATGGATCATATGGTTATGGCTCGTTTGATTTACACGCTGGCTTAATTTGTACAGTTGATAACGATGTGTTTTCATCTGGAGTTAGAGGGAATTATCATATGTACCGTGTATTGGTTGATTTAATGGCTCATCCAAAACTAGGAGGAAATACAGTATTGTTTATTATCGATGGATTATGGGGTGCAATTGAATCAACTGATATGCCTGTTAAATGGAAAACTTTTAACAACGATTGGCCAAGTTCATTATTTGTATCACAGGATGAAGTTGCAATTCAATCAGTCTGTTTAGATTTTATGAGGGCGGAAGCCAAAGTAAATACTTTGTTTGATAACAGACCTTTGTTCCCTGCTGTTGATGACTTTTTACATCAGGCTGCTGATAGCGCAAATTGGCCTGCTGGTATTAAATATGATCCAGGAAGTACCGGTAAATATTTTGCTAGTTTGGGCGTTCATGAACATTGGAATAACGACGTTGACATGGAATATACGCGTAACCTTGGCACAGGAAATGGAATAGAGCTAGTAAAAATAGCGGGTGCACCACGAAGTGCAACTTGGGTTCCAACTTCACCTACTTCAATTAACAGCACTAATATAGGATCAGATTTTAATGTTTATCCTAATCCTGCTGTAGCAAGTACATCAATCAATTACCAGTTAAAAGAAACTTCAAATGTTTCAATTTACCTGGTAGCAATGGATGGAAAAATTGCCAAACACATTAAACAAGCTGAACTTTCTGCAGGAACCTACAGCGATAATTTTGATATTGAAGGTTTGAAAAGTGGTTTGTATATTTGTGTTCTGAAAACCAATAATGGAATTCAAACAGCTAAATTAGAAGTAAGATAATTTTCATATATAACTGAAATTTCGGGGCTTTAATAAGTTTAATACTTGTTAAGCCCCTTTTTAAATAGTTCCTGTACATTAAAAATGTTTTACTTTTATAAAATATTGCAATAAATCAAATAAATTCGTTCAATTGTATTTAAAAATTTAACTATGAGAAAATTATACAAATATTTGCCATTATTTTTATTAGTCCTATTTTCGTGTAAACCCGATAAAAATACTACAAATTCAGGTCCTTACCTCACTGAATATTCAATTTCTTCAATAGTAATTGATAAGTCGAATAATAAATGGATTGGTACAAATAATGGACTTTATGAAGGATCCAGTACTAATTTTAGTATTCAGGATATTTCAATTCCCGGGAAAATTCTTTCGCTTTTCTATGAAAAAGGATTAAATACGCTTTGGGTTGGAACGAATGCAGGTTTATCAAAGCTCGAACTTAATGGCTCAACTTTTACCAGCAGTATAGTTCCTTTAAAGAATTTAAGCAGTGATACTATTCAAACAATTTATGTTGACTCTACATCCAAACGATGGTTTGGTGGTGCAGTCGGAATAACAATGAATTCAAATTCTTTTTGGAAAAAAGACAGTTTTAGTTACAGTTTATTTTCTTTGAGGGTGCTTCCATTATCAATTGAAATTACAGGAATAAATTCTATCTCAAGCTGGGATGGTGATTATTACTTTGCTACCAATACATATGGTTTATGGAGAGCTGGCAATTTTCAAGATTCAATTGATGCTTTTACAGGAGCAACACAATGGTCGATTCCTTATAATGGAAACGCTTTGTCGGATACAATGTTTGTGGTTTTTGCCGATTCAAAAGGAAGGATTTGGATGGGTGGGGCAAATGGTTTACAATTCCATACTGGTCACAACTCAAAATCCAATACAAGCTCATTTACAACAGAGTTACCCAATTTAAGGGTTCATGCAATAGCTGAAGCTGCTAATGGAGATATTTGGGTTGGGACAGAAAATGGCCTTGTAAAATATGATGGTTCAAATTGGACTCCAATTACATCAACATTGCCAAGTTCTTATGTTACAGCCATAGCATTTGATTCCAATGGAAGTGCATGGGTCGGGACTTCTAAAGGTTTGGCAAATATTAAAAATTAATTTTCAATTTTCAGATACGAATGGTTTCTGCCGTAATCAAGCATTTGCGACAGAAAATCATTCGGATATTCAATTTTTATATCTGTAATATTACCATTTGTCATAACCGGGAATAAAACCGGATTAATAAAACCACTGTATGGAGCCAGATTTAATTTTGCATAGCGTTCTCGAACTTCTTTCAACAAATCCTGATCTACTATAACGCCATAATTTTCTACCAGGGCTTTGCCTGCATCAAAATCGCCTTCTGATTTTATTCTTTGAACTTCGGCCAATAAATCTCCAAATAATTTACGGAGTTTGTCAAAATCGTTAATTCTTACGTATGTTTTACCGTCACGTTTTATAAATTCAATTACATTCTCGGCTTTGCCTTTTTCATAGCACCATTTTGCTATCAATTGGCGATTACGCATATGTGCTTCTTCCAAATTTTTGCCTGGTTCAATACGAACAAGCTGGGTAATCAATCCATTTCGAATGTAACTCATATATTCAGCTTTAGCTGCATCGAGCGATGGAAGTAAGCCTAATTCAACCATTTTGGGATCCATAATATAATAGAGTGCAAACAAATCAGCACGGGCTTCCTCCAGTGGTGAATGATAATTTTTCATAGCATCGGTACTTACACCTGGCAATAGTTGTCCCGAACCGTGGCCTAAACACTCATGCAAATCGGTATGAAGGTTGCCGCTGATAAACCCATATTTGTGCGATAAGTCAATTTCTTCTTTACTTTCGGCAAATTCTTCAAGCATGCCGCTTTTTTGAGCAGCCTGGTCATACGCATAAGTAATGTTTTCAAGTGTTACTGATTTTGAACCATGTTCTTTCCTTATCCAATCGGCATTTGGTAAATTTATTCCTATTGGTGTTGAGGGATGACAATCACCACCTAATTGAGCAACTGTAATAACTTTTGCAGTGATCCCTTTTACTTTTTTCTTTTTAAACAAACTATTTACCGGAGAGTGATCTTCAAACCATTGTGCATTATTGCTCAGTTTCAAAGTTCGTTCTGTAGCTTCATCATTTCTAAAATCAACTACCGATTCCCATGTGGCTTTCAGTCCAAGTGGATCGCCATAAACTTCAATAAAGCCATTGGTAAAATCAACCTGGGCAGCAGTATCATTTACCCAGGCAATGTTATAATCGTCCCAAATTTTCAAACTTCCGGTTTTATAGAACGAGATTAATTTTTCAATAGATGTCTTTTGTTCGGGAGTTTCAGCTACTTCAAATGCCTTATTCAACCATTTTATAATTTCATCAATAGCATTGCCATACATTCCATTTGATTTCCAAACCTCTTCAACTATTTTCCCGTTTTCTTTTACCAATTTCGAATTTAAACCATATGAAACAGGTTCCTTTTCACCAGTAGTTTTCATATGGTTGTAAAAATTTTCTGCCTCCTTTTCCGAAACGTCTTCGTAAAAATTACAAGCAGAATTTTCAACCAAGTCTTTTGATGGGTCTTGCCAAACACGTTTAGGCAAAAAGTCGGGGTCGAAAATAATTTTGTTTAATTCTTCAGTTAATTGTAGTAATGTATTTCCTTTCGGAAGAATAAACTTTGAATTATCTGAATTTTTAATCAATTCGTTAAAATACTCCTTCGTAAATTCAGGTTTTATTTTATCAGTCGAATAGTGGTGATGAATTCCATTTGAAAAGAAAACCCTTTTCGTGTAAACCAAAAACTTTTTATAATCTTCTGTATTACGGTCGCCATTATAGGTTTCTATAATATTTTCCAAAGTTTTACGAACCATTAAATTATACTTACAATTTTGATCCCAGAATATATCGCGCCCTGCCAATGCTGCTTCACTTAAATAATAGATAAGTTTTTTCTGGTTTAATGTTAATTTGTCGAAACCAGGCACTTGATATCGCAATATTCTTAAATCGGCGAATTGTTCGCTAACATATTGAAATGTATCAGTTTGCGTATTTTTTTGATTATCAGTTTCGCTAAATAGTCTATTAATTGAAAATGAGCTTGTTCCTATCATAAAAAATAAAATAAATTTAAACGTTTTCATAGATATATAGTAAAGGTTCAAATATCCAATTTTAAGGTTGTAAAACTACTAACATTATTTAGGAAACCGAGAAGCATAATATTGTTAATTTTGATTTTATGTTATAGAAAATGTTTGATAAAATGAAAAGTTATAGAAAAGAATTATGGTTTGAGATTCCCCAACGCCGTGGATTTGTTAATATTACAAAACAGGTGGAAAAATGTCTTGAAGAAAGTAAAATAAGTGAAGGATTGGTATTGGTAAATGCTATGCACATTTCGGCAAGTGTTTTTATAAATGATGACGAATCGGGGCTTCATCACGATTTTGAAGTCTGGCTTGAAAAGTTGGCGCCCGAAAAACCTTATAACCAATATAAACACAATGGTTTTGAAGATAATGCCGATGCACATTTAAAACGTACTATCATGGGTCGCGAAGTTGTTGTTGCTGTTACAAATAGTCAGTTGGATTTTGGTCCCTGGGAACAAATATTTTATGGTGAATTCGATGGAAAACGAAGAAAACGAGTGTTAATTAAAATAATTGGCGATTAATTGAATTATGATTCTATTCTTCTTGAAAATTTAATAATACAACAACATTAAATTTCGAATGTTATTTGTGCAATTGAATTGAATGATAATGTAAGAAAGTCCAAAATTTCGAAAGATTAATATTCACACAAATTCAAAATTTAAAAAGAATTTTAAAAAGAATTTACAATTATAATACGCAATATACCAGCTTCTTTATTATCTTGGCACAAAAATTTAAAACATTTAATATATAAAATCCATGAGTGGAAAAGTAGTTGTGGTTGGAAGTACTAACATTGATATAACAATGCAATTAGATCATTTGCCCAGAATGGGTGAAACGGTTTCGAATGGCGAGTATTATCAGGCATTTGGAGGGAAAGGGGCAAATCAGGCAGTTGGTGCAGCTCGTTGTGGAGGAAATGTATTTTTTATTACTTGCTTAGGTAATGATAATTTTGCTCCAATATTAATTGAAAGCTTTATAAAAGACAATATCCAAACACAATTCATATTTATTGAAAGTGGCACTTCAACTGGCACAGCATTAATTTTGACTGATACACAAGGGCATAATTGTATTGGAGTCGCACCTGGTGCGAACGATAATCTTACTCCAGCCTTAGTTGATAAATCGGTTTCACTGATTAAAGACGCAGATATTGTTTTGCTGCAAAGTGAAATCCCACATAACACAAATAAACATGTTATTGACCTTTGTAATAAATTTGGAAAAAAGGCAATATTAAACCTTGCACCAGCTAGAGAATTGGAAGATTCTTATTTATCGAAAATATATTTACTTGTAGTAAATGAAAATGAAGCTGAAATAGTTAGCGCTCATAAATTGACAAGTAATTCAGATATTGAAGATGCCGCTGATATTATTTTAAGCAAAGGGCCGCAAAACCTTATAATTACTTTGGGTGCCCGTGGTTCATTTGTGGCATGTGAAGGAAAAAAATATTTTGTTGAAGCATTTCTGGTAGATGCTGTTGATACAACCGGTGCTGGCGATGTCTATTGTGGGGCTTTAGCCGTTGCATTAACCGAAGGCAAAACATTCCTAAATGCTGTAAAATTTGCCACCGCAGCTGCTGCTATTTCTGTAACACGTTTAGGAGCTCAGCCATCTGCGCCAAAACGAATTGAAATTGACGAATTCCTGAAAGAAAACAGCTAATTGTTCCCTTAATGCTCAAAAAACCAATTGTTCAACTTATTCTTCTCAATTTCAGGGAATTTTACCGCGAACCCGGAATATTATTTTGGGCTTTTGTGTTTCCTATTGCCATGGCTTGGGGACTTGGAATTGCTTTTACACATAAACCTGAACAAAAAAGAGATATTGCCTTAATTCAACAACTAAACAATCCAGATACTTCATTTAGTAAAATATTGAAACTTTATTCAAAACCGGAATTTTCAAAAAAGGACAATACATTGCGGTTTGTGATTAAGACCGGTACAAAAAAAACCGGGTTTACAATTTTTCGTTTTATTCCTGTAAATTGGTCAAAAGCTTCAAAAATGCTTAAACAAGGAAGTATTGTAATTATTCTTGAAGAAAAAGACGGCAAATTAAACTATAACTACGATCCCTATAACACTGATGCTCAATTGACATATATGCAATTGTCGTCATTAATAAAAAATGGCAATGCAAAAGTTGATGAAGCAGAAATTAAGCCAATAACTCAATTCGGATCGCGTTATATTGATTTTTTAATACCCGGGTTAATTGCTATGAACCTTATGATGTCAACCATGTGGGGGATTAGTTATACTTTAATTGAAACAAGGTCGAAAAAACTTTTACGTAGAATGGTAGCCACTCCTATGCGGAAATCAAGTTTTTTGATGGCACAAATAATTGCACGTTTTGTTCTTAATTTGATTGAAGCAACTATTGTTTTCACCTTTGCTTACTATTATTTTGGAATTACCATTAGTGGAAGTTATATAGCGCTTGCCATTATTTATTTAATGGGAATGCTTTGTTTCTCCGGTATTTCAATTTTGGTTTCTTCAAGGACTTCAAATACTTATATCGGAAATGGTTTGATAAATGCAGTTGTTATGCCTATGATGCTGCTTTCAGGCATATTTTTTAGTTATCATAATTTCCCCGATGCTGTAGTCCCATATATTCAGGCTTTGCCATTAACCATGTTTGCAGATGCGATGCGGGCAATATTTATTGAAGGAGCTGGATTTGCAGATGTTTGGATACAAACTTTTGTATTGGGAGTTATAGGTTTGTCAACATTTATTGTTGGGCTTAAAATATATAAATGGTATTAAGTTGCAATAAACTTGTACCAATTATTAAAATAAAAAAAAGGGTACAATAAATACCCTTTCTAAAATTGAAATAAAACTACTAGAATTTGAGTTTAGGCCGCATAATCTTTTAAGCGCTCCATTAATTTTTTACGCGAAAAGAATATTCTGCTTTTTACTGTACCGATATTTAAGTTTAATTCATCGGCAATTTCTTTGTACTTATAACCCTGATGGTGCATTTTGAAGGGAATTCGAAATTCATCTTCAAGTTGTTCAAGGTTATTTGTTAATTCTTTAGTTGAGAATGCTGAATCAGGATCGTCAAATCCTGAAGCCTTTGGATGATTTAAGAAAAAGGATTCTTTAGTTTGATCGCGATGTGTATTCTGTCTAACATTACGCCTATAATTATTAATAAAAGTATTTTTCATAATTGTATAGGTCCAAGCTTTAAAATTGTCGTTCTGCACAAACTTGTCGCAGTAGGTTAAAGCTTTTAAAAATGTTTCCTGAACTAAATCTTTGGCATCTTCTCTGTCTAAAGTGAGACTATAAGCAAATCTTTCTAAACTTCCTTCTAGCCCTACCAATCTGTGTTGAAATTCTATTGCTGTCATGGTGTTTGTTATTAAAATTTGTATAATCAAAGTTAAGAGATATTAAACAGATAAAAAAATCCTTTATTCTTAAATTTATTTAAAATCAATCTGTTTTTAAATAAGACTATTTCAATAACACGTTGAAATTTAGTAAAATAATTAAAAAAAAGCAATAGAATTCTAAATTATATTTTTACAAAAAATAAATAAGTATGTTATAATCTAGGACAAAATATTGAACAAGAATTTATTTAAAATCGTTCTAAATAAAATGATTCTCAAGCTTTTAGAGAAAATTAATAACTATTAAATAAATTACAATGAAGATTCAATATCATTTAAATAACTTTCGAATCGTATGTTAGAAAGCGGAACCACATTATGAGGGAAAGGAAATTTGTACTCGTCCATTACCCTGCCTGAAATAAATACTTTTTTGGCATAAAATGCAATTGATAATTGGTCAATCCAATCTGCAATCACTGATTCATGCACTGATGTGGTAATACAGGTGATTGCATAATCTATTTTATGGGTTGAAATAACTTTAATTAAATCTCGAATTGGAACTGATTGCCCAAGGTACAATGATTTGATTCCTCTTTTTTTCAGTATATATTGAAAAAATAATAGTCCCAATTCATGCCATTCACCTTCAGGCAAAAACAGAACAAACATTAATTTGTCATTAGCCACAACCTGATGGTGTTGGCTTTCAATAGCAACCATAAGTTTTTGCCGAACTAAATTTGAAATAAAATGTTCGTGTGTTGTTGAAATGCTCCCGGCTTGCCACAAAACACCTATATGTTCAAAAAATGGCTGAATTACTTTAATAAAAGTATCTTCGAATCCAAGTTTTATGATTTGGTTTGAAATTAAATGGTCAAATTTATACTCATCAAGTTCAATCATTGATAATGTTAAGTTTTCAATGATACTTTCGGGATAAAACGAATTCTGCGAAGCCATTAAAACTTTCTTACAAAGTTCATCATTATTTAAAACGGCTATTTTCGAGATTTTATATCCACTTCGTAAAAGTATGGAGATATTTAATAATCGGCGCAATTCATCATCGTTATAATACCTTATATTAGTGGGAGTGCGGTTTGGAATTGAATTTTGATACCTTTTCTCCCAAATACGAATTGTATGAGCTCTTATTCCGGTAATTTTTTCTAAATCACGAATTGCATACTTCGCCATATCTAATTTTGATTAATAAGTTGAACTAATATTTAAACAATGGCTTATTAGAATTGTTTATTATGTAAAATCATGTGTTAAAATTATTGAATCCTTTTTTATTTTAAAAGCTCTTTAAGTTTCTTTTCTAATTCAGTACCGCGAATATTTTTTGCAACAATTATTCCTTTGGGATTTATTAATAAGTTTGAAGGTATTGATCTTATGCCATATAGTTTGGCGGCTTTATTGTTCCAGCCTTCTAAATCAGAAATATGCGTCCATGTTAATCCATCTTTTTCAATGGCTTTTAACCAACTGTTCTTATTATTATCAAGTGAAATTCCTAAAATAGTGAAACCTTTTTGTGAAAATTCCTTGAATATTCTTACAACATTAGGATTTTCCTGCCTGCATGAAGGACACCATGATGCCCAAAAATCGATTAATAAATATTTGCCATATAATGATGATAACTTAATTTCATTTCCATTGGTGTCGGGTAATGAAAAGTCGATTGCTTGTTGTCCTATTCCTGTTCTCCGTAATATTTGCAATTGATTTTCGAAAAGTTTGTAATAACTCGAGGAACGTAGCGTTGTATCAAGCTTTCCAAATAAATCAGTTAGTACAATTTCATCCAATTGTCCTGATAAGTATTTATACATTAAATATACTGAAACATTTGAGGAAGAATTTTCATTTACAAAATTTATAATGCAATTGTTTTCCATTGAATCAATTTGATCCAATTTATTTTCGAACAGTTTTATTAAACTTTCATTCTTGTTTAGCTTAGCAATTTCAATTGAATCGTAAAACGGTTTTGATAAATTATCAATGCTATCAATTTTTGCCATAAGTTGGTTATACAATTCATTGCTTTTTGAACCAGAAATTTTGACATTATTAAAATTGTTTGTGTCAGCATACAATTCAATTTTACTATTCTCAACAAATAGTGGTAAGTATCCTATATTTCCTGCGGGAACAATACGAAAGATTTCAGGAAATTTCACATATCCTTTGAACTGAAACTTTGGGCACTACTGATTTTGCCGAATCAATAGTCACATAGCCTGAATCAGTATATTTTTTCAAATAAACCATTTCATTGTTAATTCCATTAATAGTACCGTTTATCGAAAATGTGTTGTTTGTAACTCTATTACATGCACTTAATAGTACTATTGAGATATAAATAATAAATGCTTTGGCAATAATTTTCATAAGTTTTAAATTTATTTCATTGAATTCTTATAATGTTTATTTTAATCGTCTCTTTGCTTTTTATAAATTCCAGATATTTTGTACTAAATTTTTTTAATATTCAATCAATTACAAATTAATAATGCTTGAAAAGAAACAATTAATACTTTTAAAGGTTTTTAAAATATTCGTCCAATAACATTCTAGCTGCTTCAAAACTACTTATTTTCCCTGCCAGTACTTCATTTTCAACATGGTTTAAGAGATAACCCAGCCGTTTGTTTTCATAAAAATTACTTAATAAATTTTCCTGTATAGTTTGGTGCAACCAATATTTTGATTGTTCAATCCTCCGGTTTTGAAAATAATTATTTTGTTTAATTGTATCTATATATTCAACCATTGATTCCCAAATTGAATCAATTCCTAAATCCAGATGTGCAGAACAGGTTAAAACTTTTGGCTGCCAACCCGATTCACTCTGAGGAAATAAATGTAAGGCATTCTGGTACTCAGTTTTGGCTAAATTCGCATTGCCAGTATTATTCCCATCGGCTTTTGTAATGGCAATAATATCTGCCATTTCCATTATTCCTCTTTTTATGCCTTGCAATTCATCTCCGGCTCCAGCTAGCATTAGTAAAAGGAAAAAATCGACCATAGAATGCACGGCTATTTCCGATTGTCCCACTCCAACAGTTTCAATAATTATGGTATCGAAACCAGCTGCTTCGCATAAATATATTGTTTCACGAGTTTTTCTGGCTACGCCTCCTAAAGAACCAGCAGAGGGGGAAGGGCGTATAAAAACGTTTGGCATATTACTTAACTGTTCCATGCGTGTTTTGTCGCCTAAAATACTTCCTTTTGAACGACCACTACTTGGATCAATAGCTAATACTGCAATATTATGCCCATTTTTGGAAGCATGCATTCCGAATGATTCTATGAAAGAACTTTTGCCTACTCCCGGGACTCCTGTAATACCAATACGAACTGAATTCCCGGCTAAAGGCAGGCATTTGTCAATTATTTGTTGGGCCAATTCAATATTTTCCGTGAGATTACTTTCAATTAAAGTTATTGCCTGACTTAAAATAACTCTGTTTTGTGCTTTAATCCCCAATACGTAATCCTCTAAATCCAATTTCTTCTTCTTATATTCCTTGTGTTTGGCAACAGATTCAGCATTTACTGATGAAGGTTGACTTATTCCTTCATTTACAGTCAGTGCACTTATAAATTCTTTTGAATGTTCAGGCATCTTATTAATATATTACACAAAAATATAAACTAATTGCATACACTTAAATGAATTAGAAAATTTATATAAATAAAAAAGCCATTGTTTATACAATAGCTTTTTATTTCAAAATATATTATTACAGTTTATTTTATAACACCTTTAATAAATAGTACTATATGTGAACTTAGAGGATCGTTTGAAATTACTGTAATTTGTTTGTTCTGATTGCCACTTTTGCCATGGGTATTAAAGTTAGCTATAATACTGCCAGATTCTCCTGGTTTTATAACCTTTGATTTTAAATTTACAACGGTACAGCCGCAGCCAGGAGCTACTTTGTGAATAATTAAATCTGATTTCCCAATGTTTTTAAAGGTATAATCATGTTCAACATTATCACCTTCTTTTACAGTGTCAAAATTGAAATTAATATTGTCAAAAAGAATTTTTGGAGCGTTCATTTTTTGATCATCTGAAAGTTGAGAAAAATCTTCAACTATATTTGCGCTAATTGCAATTCGGCTACTTCCATTAAACTTTGCATTATTAATTGAAAGAAAAATATTATCTACTACAAAACCCCAATCGTTTTTTAATGAAACGTCATATGTAACTTCAATTACGCCTTTTTCTTTTGGTGCTAAAATCTCAGGTATAATTTTAACTGTTAAATACTTTGGGATATTGTTAAAAGTAATTTTCATGGGTTGGTCAGTGGAATTGTATACTTCAGCTGATTTTATAACTTTTTTAGCAGGTTGAATATTGCCAAATGCAATTTGCAAAGTACTAAGCCTAAGTCCTTCAATGGATTGAGGAAATAATTCTTCAATTGTTTTTGTCCTGGGGGTTGAAGGTGTATTGGGAATAACTTCACCGGTTATTTTTAGCAATTGCTTTTCCGGATCGCTATTTGATATTACCGTAATTATTTTTTCAAAATGACCGGGACGACCTTGGGCGTGATAAGTAACTTGTATAAATCCTTTTGCCCCGGGTAAAACCGGCTCTTTTGAATAACTTGGAGTTGTACATCCACAGGACGCTGTTACATTTTTAAGAATTAATGGCTCTCCACCGGTATTTGTAAAAGTAAATTTAAAATTGGCATCACCATCTGATTCATTTATTTTACCAAAATCATGCGATTCAACTGTAAATGATGCCGTAGCTATATTTTGCTGTGCATTGCACAATTTGTTTGCTGGAACAATTAAAAATATAAGTAGTCCGTAAAAGATTTTATTCATATTGTAAATATTTATTTGTATTAAATTACTCTAATGAATCTCAAATATATCTTTTAAAATAATCGCAAATCATTAAAATTATTATACTCTCACCTAAACAAAGCAAAATTAAAATATATTCAATGAAAAATATGATTTTAATATTTTTTAATTAATTTTTAATATAATTACACTCCTTATTTTCATTGCATTTTGAAAGAATTTGTAATATTAAAAAGTTTTTTAATTCAATAAAATGGATAATTAATACTAGGAATTAAACACTTGCTTAAATTATTATAAATAGGTTTTTTAAAACGACATAAAATAATGTTTTTATATACAACAAGCTTATTTTTCAATTTAATATTAAAATATTGTAAAATAATTTGAAGGTTTTGGTATATTTTTATATTCTTTAGCAAGAAAGTATATATTTTTTCAAATCAATTTTGTTAATTTGTAAAAGCATTGATAATTCTGGATTTTATCAATTTGTATTTATTCCATTTTAGAGAAACCTAGACTAGTTTTCCTCATTTTCTTTTTAAATCATTAATTTTTTATTCTTTTTGAATTTTTTATTCAAAAATATTAGGGGTTATTAATTAAAAAATATATTTTTGTGTGCTTTCAAATAAACTTTAAATTTTAAATTCATTTAATATGGCAACATTACGATTTAATGCTCTAAACGAGGTTTTCAACAGAAAACCAGTTAGTGTTGAGGCTCCGGCCAAAAAAACATCAGAATATTTTGGGATAAGTGTTTTTGACAAACCTAAAATGCAAAAATACTTGTCGAAAGAAGCTTACCAGGCAGTTGTATTAGCAATTGACAAAGGGGTAAGAATTGAAAGAAAAATGGCCGATCAGGTTGCAGCTGGTATGAAAGCCTGGGCACTTGAAATGGGCACAACTCATTACACACACTGGTTTCATCCTCTTACAGAAGGCACCGCTGAAAAACATGATGCTTTTGCTGAACCTTCAAGCAATGGCGCAGTAATTGAAAGTTTTACAGGCAAATTACTTGTTCAACAGGAACCGGACGCTTCAAGTTTCCCGAGTGGAGGAATTCGTAGTACTTTTGAAGCCCGTGGTTATACAGCATGGGATCCATCATCACCTGCATTTATTTTAGACAAAACTCTTTGTATTCCTACAATTTTCTTGTCTTATACAGGTGAAATGCTTGATAATAAAGCACCTCTTTTAAAAGCATTACATGCTGTTGACAAAGCAGCAACTGATGTTTGCCAATATTTTGATAAAGATGTTCAGAAAGTTTATTCATACTTAGGTTGGGAACAAGAATATTTTTTGGTTGACGAAGCACTTTATCTTGCTCGTCCCGATTTAGTTCTTACAGAACGTAGTTTAATGGGACATGATTCTGCAAAAAACCAGCAATTGGAAGACCAATATTTTGGTTCAGTTCCAGAAAGGGTCATAGCTTTTATGCAGGAATTAGAATATGAAGCATGGAAACTAGGAATCCCAGCAAAAACACGTCACAACGAAGTTGCTCCTAACCAGTTTGAATTAGCTCCAGTTTACGAAGAATGCAACTTAGCTGTTGACCATAATCTTCTTGTTATGAGTTTAATGAGAAGAGTTGCACATAAACATAATTTCCAAGTTCTATTACATGAAAAACCTTTCAAAGGGATTAATGGTAGCGGAAAACACAACAACTGGTCACTTGGAACTGATACAGGTGTTAACTTATTATCTCCAGCGAAAAATCCTAAAGGAAATCTACAGTTCTTAACATTTGTTGTAAATGTTTTAAAAGCAGTACATGCGCATGATGAATTATTAAAAGCTTCCATTGCATCAGCCGGAAACGCTCACCGCTTAGGCGCTAACGAAGCTCCTCCAGCAATCATCTCTGCATTTTTGGGAATGCAACTAGGTAAAATGCTCGACGAAATTGAAGAAAAAGTAAGTGATGCAAAAATGAGTGCTGATGAAAAAACAGCTCTTAAGTTGGATATTGGCCGTATTCCTGAAATTCTTTTAGATAATACCGATCGTAACCGTACTTCACCTTTTGCTTTCACCGGAAACCGTTTTGAATTCCGCGCTGTAGGTTCTTCAGCAAACTGTGCTCCAGGTATGACAGCATTAAATTCAGCTGTAGCTCAACAATTAACTCAGTTTAAGAAAGATGTTGATGCTATAATTGCTAAAGGAATCAAAAAAGATGAAGCTATTCTTCAGGTACTACATAAATACATCAAAGAATCAAAAGCTATTCGTTTCGATGGCAATAACTACAGCGAAGAATGGAAAGTTGAAGCTAAAAAACGCGGTTTAAGTACTGAAGGTATTGTTCCTTTATTGAATAAAGCATGGATATCAGAAAAATCAACAAAACTTTTTGCTGATACCAAAGTGCTTTCACACAAAGAACTTGATGCTCGTTCTGAAATCCGCCAGGAAATATATATGAAGAAAGTTCAAATTGAATCACGCGTATTGGGTGATCTAGCAATGAATCATATTGTTCCTGTTGCGATTGATTATCAAACCAGCTTAATTAAAAATGTAAAATCGTTAAAAGATATTTTATCAGAAAAAGAATTTAAAGATTTAACTGCTGATAGAATTGAATCAATCAAGGAGATTAACGAACATATTACAATTATTAAAAGTAAGGTTAATGAAATGACTGAAGCTCGTAAAGTTGCAAATAAGATTGATGATGCTCATAAACGTGCAATGGCATATTTCGAAAAAATTACTCCATTTTTCGAAGAAATTCGTTATCATATTGATAAATTAGAACTAGTTGTTGATAATGACAAATGGCCATTACCAAAATATAGGGAATTGCTTTTTATTCGATAGTGAATTTTGAAAGTTTCAAAAAGTCCGCTGCAGTTTTCAGCGGATTTTTTGTTTTACAGACAATTATTTCATTAAAATGGCGTTTCAAATTATTGTTATTAATGCCATTTTTCTGATTAAAGCATTGATTAATTTATCAAATATCGCAGGCATACCAATATACATGCAGAAATTAATTTTATTATTATGAAAAAAAATTAATTTTACCAGTAATTGAAATTTTAGGTCGAATGAAAATTTTAAACTTTTCCATATTTATTCTTTTAATTTTTAGTTTTTCAGCAATTACGAGAGCTGAAGGAAGTAAGCTAAAAAAAGCCAATGAAGCATTTGATGCTGGTGAATATTCAACAGCTATTGAAAAATTCAGAGATGCATATGACGTTGTGGAAGATAAGGCTAAAAAAACTGAAATTATTTTCAAAATAGCAGAATGTTACCGGCATTTAAATGATCCGGTTCATTCTGAACTTTGGTTTAAAAAATCTATCGACAGAAACTATCAAAGCCCACTAACCTATTTATATTATGCAGATGCTTTAAAAATGCAAATGAAATATAAAGATGCTGAAGAAAACTATAGAAAATACAAAGAATTGGTACCGGACGATGTTCGTGGGGATAATGGGATTGAATCATGTGAAGTTGCACAAAAATGGATTGATAACCCAAATGGCTATCAGGTAGAGGATATGAAATTTCTGAATTCAAAAGCAAGTGATTATTGCCCTGCTTATGGAAGAAACGACTATATGGTAATTTACTTTACTTCTACCCGTGAAGGTAGTAAAGGTACTGCAAAACATGGGGGAACCGGTCAGTTGTTTGCTGATATATGGGTTTCGAAACAAGATAGAAAAGACAAATGGAGCGATCCTGTTCCTCTGGGCGAAGAAATTAATACTGAATTTGAAGAAGGTGCGCCATGTTTCAATAAAAACTACACAATGATGTATTACACAGTGTGTAAACAAAGTAAAAATAAAAAGATGGGTTGCCAGATTTATTCAGCCCAATTGAACGGTGAAACTTTTAGTAAAGGTGCTCCTATCGACTTTTTAGGCGATAGTTTGGTTGTAGCACATCCGGCATTATCACCTGATGAAAATACATTATATTTTACATCGGATATGCCAGGTGGTATTGGTGGAAAAGATATTTGGAAAACTACAAAAGATGAAAAAGGTAAATGGGGGAAACCGGTAAATTTAGGGCCGGATATAAATACTCCCGGAGATGAGATGTTCCCTTATGTACATCCTGACGGAACACTATATTTTTCATCAAATGGTCGTGTTGGCTTAGGTGGTTTAGATATATATAAAGCCCAATTGCAACCTGATGGACATTGGAAGGTTGAAAATATGAGAAGTCCAATTAATAGTCCGTATGATGATTTTGGAATTGTATTTCAACCAAATGATGAACGTGGCCTTTTCAGTTCAACACGTAATGGACGTGATGACGATATTTATTCATTTGTACTACCTCCTTTGAAATTTAATATTGCAGGTTTAATTAAAGATGAACGCACCGATAAACCAATTGCTGATGCTACTGTTAAAAGTATTGGTAGCGATGGAATAACAAGTGATACTAAAACTGGGAAAGACGGTTCTTTTAAATTTATGTTAAAGCCAAATACCGATTATGTATTTATAGCAATACATCAGGGTTATTTGAATAATAAATCGAGAGAAACAACCAAAGGCGAGTCAAAAAGCAAAGATTTTACAACAACTATTTTATTAACATCAATAGCTACACCAATTGAGGTTGCTGATATAGTTTATGATTTTGGTTCACCTGATTTAAGACCCGAATCAAAAGTTTCATTGGATAATTTGGTCGAAAAGCTTAATGATAATCCAAATGTAACTATTGAATTAATGGCAAATACCGATTATATTGGTAGTGATAAAGCAAATATTGAGCTTTCGCAAAAAAGAGCACAAAATGTTGTAAACTATTTAATTGAAAAGGGTATTGATCCAGATAGGTTGTCTGCAAAAGGAAATGGCAAATCGAGCCCAAAAACCGTTGATGAAAAAATAAACAAACAATATTCGTTCCTGCCGATTGGAACAGTGTTGAATGAAACGTTTATTAAAACATTGACTTCAGATCAGCAAGAATTTGCTAATCAGATTAACCGACGGACTGAATTTAAAGTACTCAGAACTGATTACATACCTAAAAAATAATGTAATTAATGTCTAGTTTTTTAATTATTCAAACTGCATTTATTGGTGATGTAATTCTTGCTACCCCTATAATTGAGAAAATACATCAATTTTATCCTGAGGCTAAAATTGACTTTTTAGTACGAAAGGGAAATGAAGGATTATTAGAAAACCATCCGTATTTAAACTCAGTTAAGATTTGGGATAAAAAGAATAGAAAGTACAAAAGCCTTCTTATTCTAATTAAGGAAATAAGGGCTGAAAAATACGATTATGTAATTAATGCTCAAAGATTTTTATCTACTGGTTTGATTACGGTTTTTTCTCATGCAAAAACTACTATAGGATTTGATAAAAACCCTTTGTCATTCTTATATAAAAAAAAGGTTAAGCATGTAATTTGTGCCGATACGTTTAATATTCATGAAGTTAACAGAAATATTTCACTTATATCTTCTTTTACTAATGATAAATTATTAAGACCAGCTTTATATCCTTCCGAAAATGATTTTGCTTCAGTAAGGCAAGTTCAGCCCTATATTTGTATTGCCCCAACCTCAATTTGGTTTACAAAACAACTACCTCCACAGAAATGGATTGAATTTATTAAAAATGTTGGAACGCAAAATAAAATTATACTTACTGGTAGTATTAAAGATTTTGAAGCTTGTGAATATATTAAAAATGAATCGGGAAATATAGCAGAAAATTTAGCCGGGAGATTAACCTTTATGCAATCGGCAGCATTAATGAAAAACGCTGTAATGAATTACGTAAACGATTCAGCCCCAATGCATATAGCTTCATCGATGAATGCACCGGTAACGGCAATATTTTGTTCAACTGTTCCTCAATTCGGATTTCGTGCCCTTTATCTGATTCTTCCAATATTATTGAAGTAAAAAACTTAAGTTGCAGACCTTGTGGACTTCATGGTTTTAAAGCTTGCCCAAAAGGTCACTTCAAATGTTCGGATGTTAGCATTGAAAAGATGTTAGGTATTTTAAATACTGATTAATAACTCTTCAATTTCAAAAATAAAATTAATTATACCATTCTTATACCTTAAAACCCACAATTAAAATATCATCCGTTTGTTCAAAATTACCTCGCCATTTATTAAGAGTTTCATCTAATATCTTAGGTTGATTTTCTATACTTTCAGTAGATAAATTTGTAAGCATCTTAACAAATTGTCCAACTTTAAACTTTTTATTTGCTTCTTCACCTAATTGATCCTGAAAACCATCTGAAAACAGATAAATGACATCATCTTTCTCAATACTTGCCTCTTTATTTGTAAAAGGTTTTAATACTGGGTAAATTCCAATAGGCATTCTATCGCCTTTCAATTCTATCAATTGATTATTTCTAAAAATATAGCATGGATTATTTGCCCCGGAATATTCGAGTCGCATATTGACAAAATCAATTACACACAATGCAATGTCCATGCCATCTTTTGCCTCGTCATCACGACCTGTTTGGTGCAATGCTTTCATTAACGCCTCGCGCAATTCGTTGAGAACTTCATTCGCTGAGTAAACGTTTTCGAGCAATAATACTTCCTTAATAAGTGAAATTCCTAACATGCTCATAAAAGCGCCAGGCACACCATGTCCGGTGCAGTCGGCGACAGCAATATATATTTTATCATTTTTATTGGTTATAAAATAGTAATCACCTGATACTACATCCTTGGGTCTGTTGAAGATGAAGCTTTTGGGAAAGACAGATTTCATTTGATCACCAGGAATGAAAACAGCATTTTGAATACGACTCGCATAGGTAATACTATCCAAAATTTGTTGCTTTTGATAACTTATTACTTCACTATATTTCTTCTTTTGTTGAAACTTTAAATAAAACTGTAAAGCCAAAAATCCTACGAAAAGAAGAAAAATAATTGAAGAAATTAATAATATCAGTTGAATTAACGCTTTTGCTTTCTGGTTCTTTAGTTCGATATTTTTTATACGAATTTCTTTTTCTTTTTTATCGTTTTGCAATTGAACAAAATCGGTTCTGTTTTTTTGCCATTCCAAATCGTGCCTTAATGATTTTATAAGTTTGCTTTCCCTATCGTACAAATCATTGGTCTCTGAAATTTGTCCATCCTGTATAAAACCATGGCCAATCAATGATACGTATAATTTATAGGAATAAGTAGCATTTTGATAATCCTTTGTTTCTTCATATAATTTTGACAATGCTTTATAACTCAATTGCAACACCATGTTGAATTTAATTTTCTTCGCCAAATCAATACCTTCTAACAAAAATTCTTTTGCTTTAATGTATTGGTTGAGTTCAAGGTATGAATTGCCAATATTGTAAATTGATACAGCCATTCCTTCTTCAAAATTGAGTTCTTTTTTCAGATTGAGCGATTTTTGATAATAATTAATGGCATTTTCGTATTTATTCCAATTAAAATTAATGTTACCAATGTTATTATACGATATGGATAAATTTTTCTTATTCCCAGTTTCTTTGTCCAATTCAATAGCTTGATTGTAGTATTTTAAGGCTTCGTCGTATTTGCCCATTTTAAATAAAACAACACCTATACTATTTAAAATATCCTCTTTCAGGTTAATATCTTTTGAAACCTTTTCAGAATTCAACGCTTTTTTAAAATAAACCAAAGATTTTTGGTAATCATTTTGATTATAATAAATACTGCCCAGTTTATCATAGGCTTCGAAAATGGCGACTTGATTGCCTAGTTTTTGGTAAATTGCTAGCGCTTCAAGTAAGTTTTCGCTTGCTCCTTCGTATTGGTATGTGTTTCCCATTGCCTCACTAATTTCAGAAAATATGGCAGCCTGACCATTTTCATCACCAATTTCCCTTTTTAAAGCAAGTGCTTCCTTAAAGACCGAAATTGTTTGATTATATTGACCCAAATTATAATAAACAGAAGCCATATTGTCTAATACTTCCGATTGTCCAGGTTTATTACCAATTTGTTTAAATAAAACCAGCGCTTTTTTTAAATATTTTAATGCATTATTAAATTGAGCCCTCAAATTAAATAATTTTCCAATTGTGAAATATTGATTAGATGCTTCTTCATTATTTCCTTGTTGCTCAAACTTTTCAGCAGATAAAACTAAATCATTAATATCCTTTTCAGTTGATTTTACAGAAATTGGCTCGTTATTAATTTTTCCCAATGTGTCCTTTTCAGGTACAATATTCTGTGATGTTTCAACAATTGGTTTATTTAAAACAATATTAATTCCATTGTTCTCAACTTTGTTCTCATCTTTATTCTGAACTAAAATATTTGTCTGTTCCAACTTTTTACTATTTTGAACAATGCAATTTTTATATTTATTCGAAACGCCTAAAGCTTCTGGAGTTAATATAAACTCGTCTTTTGGGTAATCATTTGGAATGGATATAATATTACTTGTTAAATTACATTCCTTTGTTAAAAAGTTAAGGGCGTAATTATCAGAAGGTTCTTTAAAGTTAAAAGATGTATTTGATAAATTAAATAAGCTATCAATGGTTTTACCTTTTGATTGAATTCGGATTGAAAAAGTATCGGTAGAAGATTTAAATATATCAGCCAAATTTCCTTCTATTGAAAATTTATAAGGATGTTTATCTGAAAATATTTCTAATTTAATAATATCCAAATCGCCTAAACCGTGCTTCATATTTCTGGCTGTATATCCAAATGACCCATCGCCAACAGGGCAATAGAATAAGTCGTCATCAGTAGTATTAACCGGATACCCCAAATTTACCGGGTTTCCCCATTTACCATTGGCATCTTTAGTTGAATAATAGATATCATATCCGCCTATTCCATCATGGCCTTGCGACGAAAAGTAAAGTGTATTGCCATCTTTTGAAATAAATGGGGTTTCTTCATTTGCAGAGGTGTTTATTACAGGACCTATATTTTCTGCTGGGGCCAATCACCATTAGTTAAATGCGAAACAAAAATATCCAATCCACCCAAACTTTGCGGACGGTTACTCGTAAAATAAAGGGTTTTCCCGTCAGGAGAAACGCAGGCATGTGATTCCCAATACTTCGAATTTATTTCTTTATTTAATGGCTTTGATTGTGACCATTGCTTTCCATCAAATGTTGAAACATAAATATCACTATTATCGTTATTGCGCCTGTTTAAATACAAAGTTTTTCCATCTTGGGTTAAGAAACAAGGATATTGGTCTCCATCACTTTGAATTTCGGGAGTAATATTTACAGGAACTCCCCAAACGCCATTCTTTTGGGTCGAAATTTCAACAGCGTCATAAAACCTAAGTTTTGACACAAATACCATAGTATTGCCATCGCCTGATAATACCGGGTTATAACTTGCTGTTTTCGAATTTATGGGTTTGTCTAACATAATAAATTTTGCACGAACAGGTTTAGTAATTGCAATTTTAGCCCTTTTACAAGCTTCAATCTGTTCATTTGCCCAATTTTTATCTGTATTATCATCTTTTCTGGCCATTGATATAAACTTTTGATATGATTCAATGGCATTATCAAGTTTCATAGTTATTCTATAAGCATTACCCATAAATAAATAAGCATCTACTGGTGCATTAATTTCTTTCAATGAACCTTCTTTGTATTTATCACTAATGGTTTTTACTGCAGTTTCGAGAAATTGTACAGCTTTGTCCCTGTCTGCATTTGAATATAAATAACAAATGCCAATTTTATAATTAATATTGGCATTATCTTTATATCCATTTTTATAAACCTTTAAATATGATGATAAAGCTTCAGTATAATCTTCTTTCGCGAAAAAATATTCAGCATCATTGAAGTTTTCTTTAAGGCTCTCGACCTGAGCAATTGCGCTAGTGGCAATAAGTATCAGGGTAAGAGATATGGAAAGTATTTTGGCTTTCATAGGTTCCTGTATAGGTGTAAAGCAAATTTAGAAAATTATCGGTTGTTTAGAAAATATTTTATGCCTGAATTCACATTAAAATACAAATTCACAAAAAGTTAATATATGTTTGTTTTTGTAATTCTTAAAAAGAATTATAATACTTTCTCAGAATCGTATAATTTTGTTGGGTTTTTAACGTTTATTGAATTAATTATTTTAGAATGAAAGGTAATTCTTTTTTTCAGTATCTTTTAAGCAGGGACTTTTGGAAACAAATTCGATTGGCTGCAGCTATCTTTTTTGGGATCTTGTTTTTTGTAATAATCTTTCTTTGGTTTTTTACACGTCATAATAGTTCAAGACCTGTACCAGATTTTAAAGGGCTTTCAAAAACTGAAGCAATTGAATTAGCAGATGATAATTCATTAAGAATTCAAATTGCCGATTCAGTTTTTAGCCAGGAACAAAAGCCTGGAACTATTGTTGAACAAGAACCTAAAGCTGGAGTTCATGTTAAAAAGAATCGCCGAATTTTTTTGATAATAAATGCTTTGAACCCTGAAAAAGTTGCAATGCCAAATGTTATTGGCGTTTCAATACGACAAGCGGTAGCTATTTTAGAATCGAATGGGTTATTTGCGGGCCATTTAAGTTATGCAAGTGATATTGCAACCAATAATGTTTTGAAACAATTGTTTCAGGGCAAGGCAATAAATCCAGGGAAAAAAATTAACAAAGGTTCATACATTAATTTGGTTTTGGGGAAAAACGGAAATTATGATTTTGCAAAAGTTCCAAACATTAGCGGTTTAACGTTGCGGAAAGCCCAGAGAATTATATCACAAGCAAGCCTTAATACAGGTAAAATTCATTACGATAATTCGGTAAAAAACTCGGCCGATTCATTAAAAGCATTTATTATTAAACAGAAACCAGAGTTTACAGAAAACGAACAAGCTTCGTTAGGAGCGTATGTAGATTTGTGGCTTTCAGTGGATATGAAAAAAGTAAAAAAGGAGTCGAAAAAGGATGAATAAAATAAAAATTAGCATTTTAGCGCTATTCATTATTCATACTTTTCTAACCTATTCACAGGAAAGTATCCGACCAAGTTTATATAATCCAAATATTAAACCTTATCCCGTTCATGCAAATCAAACAACTTTTAAGGAAAAATTAAAAAGTTCAACCAGTACATATCCTTTTTTCGACGATTTTTCTGAATCCGGTAATTTAAATTCAAATTTATGGACAACAGGTTATGTTGATATTCGCGATTCTTCTGGTGACCAACCAAATAAAAATTATGCAGTACTCGACAATAAAAAGGGCAATTATTATTATAACTCCACAATTATAGGAGATACATTGACTTCTCAAAATATTGACCTTTCTGGTGTTCACCAAAGCGACAATATTTATTTGAGCTATTATTTTAAATATTCTCCTTATAGCGATGCCAGCAGCAATACTTCTACATTTGCAGTTGAATTTTATTCTTCTGTCAATAACAATTGGAAAACAATAAGAACCTTTACTAATGCATTGCTATTTACAAAATATGCTTTTGATACTATTTCAATTAAAGATTCAATTTATTTTAGTTCAAATTTTAAAATTCGATTTCGGGTTCAAAACCAATTAAAAAGTAATTCTTTAATGTTGGCTGATTCAACCTATAAACAAGATACGATTAATCAAAGTTGGAATTTAGATTATATTTATTTAAATAAAAGAAACGGAATACCAAAACAAGATACTTCGTCGGGTGGATTATGCCAACATCCGTATTTATCATTACCTTTTTTCGATGATTTTTCTGACTCTATTGGATATGTTAAAAAACGTTTTTGGACCGATAATGATGTTTATATAAATAGTAGTTATGCAGATACTGCGCCATCTATAGGAGTGGCAACATTTGACGCGCTGAACAACCAGGGACATTTATATCCACAGGCATTAACAAACACCGTATTTTCGGCCGATAAATTTACGTCGGTTCGATTACCTATGTCATTATATAGTAGCGATAGCGTTTATTTAAGTTTTTATTATGAACCAGGTGGATTAGGTGAAATTCCTGACAAAACCGATTCTTTGATTTTGGAATTTTTTAATCCTTCTTCATTTACCTGGGATTGGGTTTGGTCAGTGCCTGGCGATTCTGTTAGAAAATTCAAGTTGGCAATGATTCCTATAAAACAAAAGAAATATCTTGATTATGGATTTCAGTTCAGGTTCAGGAATTTAGCCAGTATAAATATTCAAAATGCTGATTTAGGAAGAAACGGGAATGGTGATATTTGGAATCTTGATTATGTTAAACTTGACAAGAACAGGCATTGGAACGATACGATATTTCATGATTTAGCTTTTATGAGCCCTTTGAAATGCCCTTTGTTAAATTTTACATCAATTCCCCAAAGTCATTTCAGATTACCTTCAACCTATGCTAAGGCAATGGATCAGGGTGTGCTGGCTTTTGCAATACAAAATAATGATAATATTTCAAGAGGGGTTCAGGTTTCATGTATGATTAAGGATTTCTTCGATTCCGAAAGTTATCCAGGTGGTGATCCCAGCGCTTTACAAGCCAGGGCGGATACTATAGTTTCATTCAATAATTATCTTTTAATTGAGAATCCGATACTTTCACAAAACGCTGATTCGGCATACTTTAAAATAACTTTATCGTTGGATAGTACCTTACAGAATGAGCCACATGCAAACGACACATTGGTATATTATCAACTTTTCAGGAATTTTTATTCGTATGACGATGGATCTGCTGAATGGGGTTATGGCATTGGAGGCATTAATTCGAAAAATGCCCAGATTGCTTTAAGGTATAAAACTTATTTGGCTGATTCGCTTCAAGCGGTTGATATTTATTTTAACCCAACATTGAATAAAATAAGCTCTGACGGATCGACTATTGACACTACTTTTAAACTGATGGTTTGGGCTCTAAATGGATCAAAACCAGGAACAGTTTTATATGCTTCAAAAGACACTTCGTATTCACCTTATATTGGGTTTCATAGGTATTTTCTAAATCCACCCATTGCAGTACCTCAGGACTATTTTGTTGGAACCAAGCAAAATGACAATTATTTTTTAAACATTGGTTTTGATGTAAGCCGGAATAATTCTGACAAGCTATATTATAATACCGACAATATTGATTCAGCATATTCCTGGATACCTTCTTCGATTAAAGGTACATTAATGATACGCCCGATTGTGGGTAATTGGAAAGATGCTCTTTCAACAGTAAAATCAAATTCATTGAATTCACAAGATATTCGCATTTTTCCTAATCCAACTTCCGGAATATTGAATATTGTAATTCCTGAAAACAACTTGAATAATAAAATTATGCTTTTTGATTTAACTGGTAAACTCCTAAAAAATGAAGAATTATCAACTTCAATAATAAATATAAATGATTTGCATCCAGGAATTTATCTTTTACGCGTTGTTACAGGAAACGGAAATATTTATAATGCCAAAGTCGTTAAATATACTTATTAATGATTGATGAAGAAATTCGTGAAAATGCTGATTTATATGAGCATTTCAGAATAATAGTAGATAAAGGGCAAAACCTTGTGAGAATTGATAAGTTCCTTCAAAACCGGATTGAAAATGCTTCGCGAACAAAAATTCAAAACGCAGCCGATGCTGGAAATATAGTTGTAAATGATAAAATAGTTAAATCGAATTATAAAATCAAACCCAATGATATAATATCTGTTGTACTTGCTTTTCCTCCACGTGATACTGAAATTATACCTGAAAATATTCCTCTGGATGTTGTTTTTGAAGATGATGAAATTGCAATTATTAATAAAAAGGCAGGAATGGTTGTGCACCCGGCACATGGCAATTATACAGGAACTCTTGTTAATGCTTTATACTGGCGCTATAAAGATTTGCCACTTTTCCAAAGTGGCGATTTACGTCCAGGTTTAGTTCATAGAATTGATAAGGATACTTCTGGAATTATGGTTATTGCCAAAAGCGAATTGTCATTGAACCGTTTAGCCAAACAGTTTTTTCATCATACAATTGACAGGCATTATCTGGCGTTGGTTTGGGGAGCTTTTGATATTGAAGAAGGAACAATAACAGGAAATATCTGGCGTAGCAAATATGATCGTAAAATTATGGCTGTTTATAATGACGAATCGATTGGCAAACATGCAATAACACATTATAAAGTTGTTGAACGTTTGGGCTATGTAACACTTGTTGACTGTAAACTTGAAACAGGACGTACGCATCAAATCCGTGTGCATTTCAAGCATATTGGTCATCCATTATTTAATGATAGTGAATATGGTGGCGATAAAATATTGAAAGGCACAACTTTCGCCAAGTACAAACAATTCGTCGAAAATTGTTTTAAAATTTTGCCACGACAGGCATTACATGCAAAATCGCTGGCATTCGAACATCCGGTTACAAAAAAAAGAATGTTTTTCGATTCTGAATTACCTTCAGATATGCAGGAAGTAATTGAAAAATGGAGAATATATACGAATAATCGTTAATTGTAAATGGTAGAAACATTTCTTTTAAATCAGAATATTATATTTGTCTTGTAAAAAATTAATAAAATGAAAAGAAATATAGCCATAGTTGGAGGTGGAAATTCATCCGAATGGGTTATATCCGTTCAAAGTGCTGATATGTTGGCAAATGAATTTAAAAATTCGGATTACAATACTTATGTCGTTCAAATTCGCGGCAATGAATGGAAAGTTAAAATTAATAATGATACACAAGTTGACATTAATAAAGGTGATTTTAGCTTTTATTGGAATGGCGATAATGTAAAATTCAACTGTGCAATAATTGCAATTCATGGTACTCCTGGTGAAGATGGTAAGCTTCAGGCATACTTTGAATTATTAGATATACCATATACATCTTGTGGAATATTAGCATCTTCATTAACTTTTAATAAAAATGCCTGCAAAGTTTATCTTAAAAACTATGGTATCCTTTCTGCAAAAGCAGTATTGTTGAAAAAAGGCGATAAAATAGATATAGAGGCAATTGAAAAGGAATTACAATTTCCATGCTTTGTTAAACCCAATGAATCCGGATCAAGTTTTGGAATTTCAAAAATTGAAAATTCGAATGAATTGTTAAATGCAGTTGAACATGCTAAAACCGAAGGTGAAGATGTTATAATTGAAGAGTTTATTAAAGGTACAGAAGTTACATGTGGGTTGGTGAAAACCAAAGCAAATACATTTATTTTCCCTATTACCGAAATAGTTTCAAAAAAAGAATTTTTCGATTATGAAGCTAAATATACGCCGGGAATGTCAGATGAAATTATTCCGGCTAGGATTAATGAAGAAATGGCTGAAAAAGTACGAAAAACTTCATCTGCAATTTATGATGCTGTTAATTGTCGCGGTATAGTGAGGATTGATTATATAATTTCAGGAAATAGCCCCTATTTCCTGGAAGTTAACACTGTACCAGGTATGAGTCCTAATAGTATTGTTCCCAAGCAAATTCGTGAAGCCGGGTTAAATATTACCGAAGTGTACAAATTAATAATAGAAGATGTTTGTAGTTAGTTTTAAAGGTGATGCAAATCACTTGTTAAAATGATGTAGATTATAGTTAAAAATTAAAATAAATCTGAAAACATTATTTATCTTTGTTCCATTGATTAAAGCAGGGGTGTTTTAATCAATTTTGGTAATTTAGGTTTTAAGGGTTAAATTTTAGGGTTTAGGTTTGGCAGGTATGTGAAAACATACCTGCTTTTTTTATTATACCTAATTTAAATGATAAATCTGAACTTAAATTTATTATAAGTGTATAACTTCTCCATAAGCTGCAGCCGCAGCTTCCATAATAGCTTCACTCATTGTTGGATGCGGATGTATTGATTTCATTATCTCATGTCCTGTAGTTTCAAGGTTTCGGGCAACAACTAATTCGGCAATCATTTCAGTAACATTTAAGCCAATCATATGTGCGCCTAAAAGTTCGCCATATTTCGAGTCAAAAATTAATTTTACAAATCCATCTTTATTACCAGCAGCGCTTGCCTTTCCAGATGCTGTGAACGGAAATTTACCGACCTTTACTTCAATGCCTTTTTCTTTTGCTGCCTTTTCTGTCATGCCCACTGACGCAACTTCAGGCGTTGTATAAGTACAACCTGGAATATTATCATATTTAATAGGTTCTGGATTTAAACCAGCAATTTTTTCAACACAGGTAATGCCTTCAGCTGATGCAACATGCGCCAGTGCCGGGCCATGAACAATATCACCAATTGCATAAACGCCATTAATATTGGTTTTGTAAAAATCGTCTACTACAATTTTGTTTTTTTCAACTTTTATACCCAATTCTTCAAGACCAATGTTTTCGATGTTTGGAGCAATACCTACTGCCGAAAGCACTATGTCAACTTCCTTGGTAATTTCGCCTGAAGGTGTTTTAATTTTTACTGTGCAGGTTTCACCTTTAATTTCAACAGATTCAACCGATGACGAAACCAAAACTTCCATACCTTCTTTTTTAAAAGAACGTTCCAATTGTTTTGAAACTTCTTCATCTTCAATGGGTACAATAGTTGGTAAAAATTCCACCAATGTAACCTTTGTTCCAATTGAATTATAAAAACTTGCGAATTCGCTACCAATGGCACCTGAACCTATTACAACCATTGATGCTGGTTGCTTAGGTAAGGTCATGGCTTCGCGATAACCAATAATTTTTTTGCCATCTTGTTTTATATTTGGTAATTCGCGTGAACGGGCACCGGTAGCAATAATAATATGTTGTGCCGTATGTTCAACTTTTTTCCCATCAGTTTGTGTTACTTCAACCGTAGAAGCATTTTTTAATTTTGCTGTTCCGGTAATAACTTCAATTTTATTTTTTTTGAATAAAAATTGAATGCCTTTACTCATCCCGTCTGCAACTCCTCGGCTTCGTTTTACCATACCTCCAAAGTCAGGTTTTACAGTGCCTTCAATTTTAACGCCATAATCAATAGCATGTTTAGTATAATCAAATACCTGTGCGCTTTTAAGTAATGATTTTGTTGGAATACAACCCCAATTTAGGCAAATTCCACCTAATTCACTTTTTTCAATTACAGCAACTTTTTTACCAAGTTGTGATGCTCTAATAGCAGCCACATATCCACCGGGACCGCTTCCAATAATAATTATATCGTAATTCATTTTACTGGTATTATAATAATTTAATAAATACTTTATTTCAATATGAATAAACCAATTAATCCAACAATTAAACCAATTAAAATGTTTATAGCCTTTGCAAGGAAAAAACTTTTTTTCGATTCGGCCAGTAAAGGCAAAGCTCCATGTCCATCTTGCACTATTGCACTGGCTAGCAGTGTTGAAAACGGAATACTTCCACTAATAAATAATGTAACGAAAATTAGGTGTGGCCCAGATTCCGGTATAATTCCAATTAAAACTGCAATAACTAAAATTGCTACCTGATTCGTCCTTATCCAAGTATCCCAATGCAAATATTTGTTGAAAATTGCTATAAATAAGAATGCACCAAATGTCCATAGGAAAATGCGTAAAAAATGTTTTTTTACAAGATGCTTCCATAAGTGATCTTCTAAAAAATGTTCTGAAACAGCCACAATAATGAACAGACCGCATAGCATTAATACCAGAAACGAAATTTGTTCCCAGTCCCAACTTTTATTTAAACTTCCTTCATTAAATTCCCCGGCAAGAATTCCAATTATAATAAGTAATATACCTCCCAATAACGCACCTCTTGGAAAACTTATATTTCTGATATTCGTGTAAATTTTTTGAAAATCAAACACTTTAACATCAGTTTCTTTTGCATGAATTTCAAAATGCAAATTTTTAGGTTGTATAAATTTTTTATTTCGAATAAAATAATCAACTAGAAAGCCTGCAATAATTGATATTATAAAAATTATTATACAAAGTTTAAGTGTGGTTAAAGGGATTAAAGCAAACATTACAAATGCTTCATCGCCAAATGTTGAAATTAAAGCTGTGACAAGTGCTCCAAAACTCACCAAATTATGAATATACATTGAAACTACCCCGAAAGTGCCAGCACAGCCTGGAATAACTCCCATAAATCCAGTTAATAAATATTGTAACCATTGTCTTTTTTCTAAACCTTTAGTCCAGTTTCCGCTGGTTTGAACATTTATAAATTCAATTAATAACATGATAACCAGTACAAAACTGGTGACCATAATTGTGTTTTTAATAGTTTCAATCAGCATTTTTCAATCAGCATTTCATTAATCAAAGGTATTACATTTTAAAATGTTGAAAAATTGAAAAATTAGCAAAGAAAGTTTTCGGTTTTTTCAATTTTTATGTAACTTAACAATCCATTTAAAAACTAAACATCATGGCATTTGAATTACCTAAATTAAATTTCGATTTGGACAAACTTGCTCCAAGCATAAGTAAACAAACGCTTGATTTTCATTATGGAAAACATCATCAGGCATATGTAAATAATCTCAACAATCTTGTAAAAGGTTCGAAATTTGAAAATGCTTCGCTCGAAACCATTATTCGCGAAGCGTCTGGTGGTATTTTTAATAATGGAGCTCAAATTTGGAACCATACTTTTTATTTTCAATCGTTCTCTCCGTCAGGTGGGAGTGAACCTACCGGGAAACTTGCCGATGCAATAAAAAGTAATTTTGGATCATTTGCTGAGTTCAAAGAAAAGTTTTCAACTGCGTCAATGACATTGTTTGGCTCAGGTTGGGCTTGGCTGGTTAAAAAGGACGATGGAAAACTTGATATTATGCAAGAATCAAATGCAGGCAATCCTTTAAAAATAGGTTTTACACCAATTTTGACGTGTGATGTATGGGAGCATGCCTACTATCTTGATTACCAAAACAAACGTGCAGATTACATTGCAGCATTTTGGAATATAATTGATTGGGAAATTGTTGGTGCAAGATTATAGCAAAAGTCAAAATTGTTATAATTAAATATTTCGATGCTTATATAATTCGCAATACGTCAAATTACTTTTATTTTGAGTTGTTGACCTGGCATTAATGATGTATTGGAATTTAAATTATTCCATTTGCAAATATCATCAAAGGTAATACCTGGATAGCGTTTTGCTATATCCCATAATGAGTCGCCTTCTTTTACTGTATAAAATATAAATTTATCCTGTCCTGATAAAGTAGAACTTAAATTATTTGAATTAAAATCTTTTTGAGTGTTCACTTTTTCTGGTTGTTCGTATTGAGCAACCATCTTTTTTGGAATATATATAATAAGTTTCTGACCATCTCTAATTCTATAGCTATATAAGTCGTTCCAATCCATTAAATCGTTTAAGCGACAGTTAAAATGTTCGGCAATTAGTCCAAGTGATTCACCTGTTTTTACCCTATAATATATTGCTTTATAATTATTATTCGGCTTATAATTGTTTTTATAAGAAGTATAATTGGGCGATTTGTTTAATTCTTTTAAATTAAAATAGATGGAATCTTTATAAGCATATATGGAATCCTTTAAATCAATAAATTTCGAAGTGTATTCAACAGGTAAAGTCAGTGGATAACTCATGCCCCTTGCAGGTATAATATCATGAAGATATTGTGGGTTCAAGTCACGCAATTCGTCAATAGGTATTTTAAGTAAATCTGAAACCTGCATTAAATGCAATGGTTTATTTACCATAATTGTGTCTGTTTTTAATGGCATTACAGCAGGAATTGGTACAATGTTGTGTTCTTTATAATATGTCATTGTATAAACTGCAGCAATAAAGGCCGGAACATATCCACGAGTTTCGCGTGGCAAATAGCGATATATATCCCAAAAGTTGCGTCGTCCTCCGGCACGTCTAATTGCTTTATTAACATTTCCAGGGCCGCAATTATAAGCAGCAACAACTAATTGCCAATCGCCATAGATTGAATATAAATCTTTAGCATATCTTGCCGCAGCCTGTGTTTCTTTAATTGGGTCGCACCTGTCATCAACTAGACTATTCATAGATAATCCATATAACTTTGCTGTTCCATACATAAACTGCCAAACACCAATTGCACGCGTACGCGAGCGTGCACGTGGATTTAATGCCGATTCAATTATAGAAATATATTTTAATTCATTGGGAACGCCATAATAATCGAAAATTTCATCAAATTTTGGAAAGTAATAATCCGCCAATCCCAGCATTACCTGTACTCTATCGCGCTTTCGCTGTGTGTACATTTCAATATATTGTCGTACTATCGGGTTATAAGTTAATTTAAACACACTTGGGATGCGCAATAAACGATTCATATAAACTGAATCGGGGATATTTGTGAAAGATGAACTGAGGCTAATGGTATCATTCACTAAATCTTCAACAGCGGGCGAATTTCGTATATACCAAAGGTTCAGCATGCTGTCTAAATTATCTGAATATACTTTTTGATTTTGGTTTAAATCGTCAATTTCAGCTGTATCGCCCTGTTTGGCTAATATAGGCATAGAAAAAGAACCTAATATTAAAAATATACTTAAAGTAAAAATTGTATTCACTCGTGAATGGATATTCAATTTCATTTTCAATCCTCTTTTAATAAGTTCATATAACACAAAATTAAAAAATATATATACTAAATATATATTTCAAAATTTTATTCAAATATATACTAAAATCTGAACGTACAACAAATACCAAAGTTATTTGAACCCGGAGTAGTGTTAAATGTAGGGGCAACATGAAGTGATAAATCCTGGTTAATGCTGTAATTCATCATATAAGCATCAACAGTGGCGTCAATAATATTGGCTGCATACAAAACAGCCAACCCCATAATACTATAATCACGATTACGACGGTAAAAATCTATAGATGATTGAAGAAAATCTTCATTATAATCTTGCAAAGGGTAACCTTGGTATGAGCCCATATTGTTCGGATCGTCATTATGCAACTTGATAAATGCTAATTTAGCGTCAGAATAATGGCTCTGGTTAAAATTTATAAGATAGGCTAATACTCCCATTCCTGCATATATTATAGGTAACTTCCAATATTTCTTATTATATATTTGGCCCATCCCTGGTAAAACTGCTGAATAAAAAGAGGCCTTTAATGGAGAATGTACAAAAATTAAACTTGAGTCGCAAGTTTCTACCGCAGTAGAATCTTCCTGAGCATTACATTTATCTAATGTGAATTGTAATGGGAATAGAATTAATATAATGACAAGTAAATCCTTAATTTTTTTTTTAAACAATTGCAAAACAGGCAAGTTTTTCAAGTATGCGGGATTATTTGGAACTATTATCAAGTGTGGCAATAATACGTTCAAGTTCCTCGTCAGATTTAAATGAAATAATAATTTTACCTGAACCTTTTTCATTTCTTTTAAAATCAACAGGAACATTAAAATGTTTGGTTAAATGATGCCGTAAATCTTCATATTCCTGACTAAGAGAGCTTTCGTCTTTTCCCTTTTTTAACGAAACAGAGGATTTTTCAGGTTCATTCAATAATCGTACCAATTCCTCAACTTCACGGACCGATAAATTTTCTAATGTAGCCTTATTATAAATTTCAAGTTGTTTGTCAATATCATCGATACTGATTAAAGCACGGGCATGGCCCATAGATAATTTTTCTTCTCTAAGGCCCAATTGGATTTCGGCCGGAAGTTTTAAAAGCCTTAAATAATTGGCAATTGTTGCACGTTTTTTGCCAACTCTGTCACTAAGGCTTTCCTGAGTAAGTGCACATTCATCAATTAACCTTTGATAACTGATTGCAACTTCAATAGAATTTAAATCGGAACGGTGGATGTTTTCGACCAACGCCATTTCAAGCATTCCCTGATCGTCGGCACTACGAATAAACGCTGGCACTGTAGTTAGACCTGCAATTTTTGCAGCCCTATACCTACGTTCCCCGGCAATAATTTGAAATTTACCATTGTCGAGTTTACGCAAAGTGATAGGTTGGATAATACCTATTTGCCTTATTGAAGTGGCTAATTCCTGCAGTTCTTCTTCGTCAAATTTTTTGCGTGGTTGAAAAGGGTTAACTTCAATTAATGAAATTTCAACTTCGTTATCGGCTTCTATCGCCTGGACAATTTCTCTAGGTAAAGTTGCATCTTCAATCAATGCACCTAAACCTCTACCCAATGAGTTTTTCTTAGCGTTCATTTTATTTTTCTTGCAATAACTATTTTACTTTAACATCATTTTTTTGCATGATTTCTCTTGCAAGATTTAAATAATTTAAGGTGCCTTTTGATTCGGCATCATAAAGAATACAAGGTTTCCCAAAACTAGGCGATTCGCTAAGCTTTATGTTTCGTTGAACTATTGTTTCGAAAACCATTTGCTGAAAATGTTTTTTAACTTCATCAACTACCTGGTTCGAAAGCCTTAAGCGTGGATCGTACATAGTAAGCAAAAATCCTTCTATTTCAAGTTCAGGATTTAAGCGACTTTGAATAATTTTTACTGTTGATAATAGTTTGCCAATACCTTCTAATGCAAAATATTCACATTGAACCGGAATTACTACTGAATCAGCAGCAGACAATGCATTTACTGTTATTAGTCCAAGTGATGGAGAACAATCAATCAGAATATAATCATAAGGGCCAGTGATTTTAGCAATTACCTGTTTCAAAACCTTCTCCCTGTTTGGCATGTTTAACATTTCAATTTCAGAACCAACCAGGTCAATATGTGAAGGGATTAAGTCCAAACCGTTTATTTCGCTATTCAATATGATAGAATTCGGATCCTGATCGCCAACCAGACATTCATAAATGCTAGTTTTAATGCTTCTTGTGTCAAATCCTGTTCCAGATGTTGCATTTGCTTGAGGATCGGCATCAATAAGAAGTACTTTCTTTTCCAGAACTGCTAAACTCGCAGCCAGATTAATTGCAGTAGTAGTTTTGCCTACGCCACCTTTTTGATTGGCAATTGCTATAATTTTAGCCATTTAGTAATGTTTTAAATAAAACACAATGATAAAGAATTATTACTTTGGGTTCAAGTATAATGTTTTAAAAAATTAATATATAAAATTAAACATTTCCTTTTAACCAAAACAGCCCACAAAAATAATATTAAATTATAGAAAATAAAATACACCAAAAGCAATGGATTTAGGCTTTTTAAGCAACCAATACGTTAAATTTCAACGCTTTGCTTCTGGCAGGTTTAAAATAAAGTTGTTAATAACTTTATTGCTATCAAATATTGCAATAACTAAAACGATGTAATTTAAGCTATTACATCGTTTTAGTTATTTACATACACCGAATAACATCTTGAGTAATGAGTTTTCAATTAAATTATAACTGTAATAATAGAATGAGCTGAAATTTTTGATTTGCCAGCCTTACCATCAAGAACTACTTGATATTCTAAATCTTTGTCTGTTGAATTCATTATTACCACAGCTATTTTGCCACTTATGTTTACAAAAGCAGTTGCAATTAGGTCATCTGTGGTGGAAGAACAGGCAATTCTTTTTGCACCGGGCCTGATAAACTTTGAAAAATGCCCGATATAATAATACGAATTCATGTAATGAACCGAACCATCGCGAGTATCTCCAATAATAGGGGATAAGCAATAATTACCAACATGGTTCGGACCACCTTTTTCATCAAGAATAATATTCCAGTCTGTCCAGCCACAAGCCCAATGATTAAAATCGTTTATCATAGATCGGCCGTAATTTTCACCATGAATCCAGTTGTCTAAGTCTTTCCAGTCGAATGGATATTCACAAGCTTCAGTATGTATAAGGTTTTTGTCAGGAAATGCATCATGAACTATTCTTACATTTTCAAAATTATTGCCGGCATACCAATGAAAAGCCATACCCCAGATATATTTCGAAGCTTCAGTATCGTCATAAGCTGCCTTTGCTCTCTGGTACATTGGGCCACGATTATGGTCCCAAATCATTATTTTCACATTGTTTAAATTATTTTTCCAAAGTGTTGCACAAAAAGTTCTTCACGAAATCTTTTTCTTCATCTGCTGAATAAATACACGATTCCCATGTTTGAGTGGCTAAAGGTTCGTTTTGTACAGTAGTTCCCCAAATATTTATTCCATTTTTTTCATATTCCTGAATAAATTTTACAAAATAGTTTGCCCAAATTTGATCACAATTTGGTTTTAGTTTACCTCCGTGTAACATATCATTATTAGTTTTCATCCAAGCGGGAGGACTCCAGGGTGATATATATAACTTTAATTTATTATTTGTTGCTTTAAAAGCTTCTTTAATAAGTGGAATCCTATATTTTAAATCATGCTCAATTGAAAACGATTTTAAAGATGAGTCATTATCTTTAGTATAAGTATAGCTACTACTTGAGAAATCGCAACTATGAATATTGGTCCGGGCTAAAGTGTATCCAATTCCTTTAATACTATCGTAATAGGCGGTAATTATTTCATCTTGTTTATCTTTAGGCAGTTTGTAGAAAGTTTCGGCAGCAGCATCAGTTATTGCTCCACCAATACCTTCAATAGATTGATATGTTTTGGACGGATCAATAATAATTGTAGCAAAGTTTTCATCAGTTTGAGTAGCAGATTTAAATGTAATAGTGTCGCGTAAAGTAAGTCTCTCATTGGTATTCTTTGCCGTAACATACTCAAGGGCATTTGAAATGTTAACTTTTTCCGTAATTTGTTTGTCATTGTTTTGATGTTGACAAGCTATAAATGAAAAAGTAATTCCTAGTAACAAATATTTTCTCATGTCAGTTTAAAATTTAATGGTTTCCTTTCGTAAAGACGTTTTATAATTCAAAAGTAACATTGAAAATTGAAGTTATTTTTGATCCAATATTCTTTAAAATTTTGCTAATTCATTAAAAATAACAATAGTTTAATAACATATTGGATATTTTTTTACATAATATTAAATAAATTTGGCAACTCTAAATAAATGATATTCAAACATACGAAAAATGGGGAAAGTACTGATTATAGGAGCAGGCGGAGTAGGAACTGTTGTAGCTCACAAAGTAGCGCAATTGCCTGAAGTATTTACTGAAATAATGCTGGCAAGTCGCACTCAATCGAAATGTGATGTAATTGCTAAATCAGTAGGTGGCAATAAAATAAAAACCGCTGCAGTAGATGCTGAAAATGTTCCGCAATTAATAGAGCTTATAAAAAGCTTTCAACCCGAATTAGTTATAAATGTTGCATTGCCTTATCAGGATTTGGCAATTATGGACGCTTGCCTGGCAACAAAAACAAGTTATTTAGATACCGCTAATTATGAACCAAAGGAAGAGGCTAAATTTGAGTATAGCTGGCAATGGGCTTACCAGGACAGGTTTAAAGCTGCAGGTATAACTGCAATCTTAGGTTGTGGATTTGATCCGGGTGTAACGAGTGTATATACGGCATATGCAGCAAAACATCATTTTGATTCAATTGAATTTTTAGATATAGTTGATTGCAATGCTGGAGACCATGGCAAACCTTTTGCTACAAATTTTAACCCTGAAATTAATATAAGGGAAGTTACACAGAAAGGGAAATATTGGGAAAATGGAAAGTGGATTGAAACTGCTCCGCATGAAATTCATAAACCTTTGAATTATCCTGAAATTGGACCAAAAGAATCGTATGTAATATATCATGAAGAATTGGAATCGTTGGTTAAAAATTTTCCAACATTAAAACGGGCACGTTTTTGGATGACTTTTGGGCAGGAATACCTAACTCATTTACGTGTAATTCAGAATATTGGAATGGCACGTATTGATCCTATAATTTATAACGGTGTTGAAATTGTCCCCATTCAATTTTTAAAGGCAGTTTTACCTAATCCGGGCGATTTGGGTGAAAATTATAAGGGATGGACTTCAATTGGATGTCGCATAAAAGGTTCAAAAGATGGCAAAGAAAAAACTTATTATGTATATAATAATTGCAGCCATGAAGCAGCTTACAAGGAAACTGGCACTCAAGGAGTAAGTTATACAACTGGAGTGCCGGCAATGATCGGAGCAATGATGTATTTAAAAGGATTATGGAAAAAGCCTGGTGTTTTTAATGTTGAAGAATTTGATCCCGATCCGTTTATGGAAGCTTTAAATAAATATGGTTTGCCCTGGCATGAATTACACAATATCAATTTGGAACTATAAATAAAAAAACCGCTTTCAATGCGGTTTTTTTATTTATTTAAATATTTTATTTTGAAGTATTATTGCTTGAATCAGTATCGGTATCAATTATTTTATAATCAGCCGGAAGAACAAATTTTGATGAAGGGATATCAACATTTTCTTCAAGTTTATCGACTACAATTTGAATTCCACCCATATCTGATTTTAATAAAATATTTTTATAAGTCACCGATGTTATTCTTTGATCAGGTTTTGATTTGTCCATAGCCATTGAAACCTTTTTGCCAACAACACCTGCAACTGTTTCAGTACCTTCATCTTTAAAATCCATTTGCCTTTTCATTTCATCTCCCATTGCAGCAATTGCTTCAGAACTCATGCCTCCCATCATTGTTTTTTTTCTTTTTTTAATCTCCTTCACTAAAATATTCTTTCCGTTTTTCATTTTAGATATATCGAAAGTGTATGAATAACCATCCATCGAAATATTTATCTTCTTTTCATTCGAAGTGTAGCCCATCATGTTGGTTTCAAGGTCGGTCTCTTTGTATTCTTTATTACCAAAATCATCAAAATACAAGGTTTCAGTAGATTTAACACCACCAAAATCCATGGTTTTATAATGGACAATTCCTGATTTTATTTGATACTTGCCTTTTGAAGCTTCCTTATTTGCAGTTGAATCGGACTGTTGAGACGAAGAGTTATTTTGCTTTCCACTTCCACATGAAATAATTGTAAATATTACAATTGGCAAAATTGAAATAATGATTTTTTTCATAAAATTAAGTTTTAGGTAATTGAAATAGGAAATTTAAAATTTAGAATTTGAAGTAAGTGAAAATTCACGAATAGACCAAGAAGTTTATTGAATATTTTAATTTACCGATTTGCAATTTGTTCCTATTATTGTAAAGGAATTGTTTGAATTTATTGTTTTTAAGCCAAATGTTAAGTCAATCATTTGCATAACCTCATTGGCATTTAGTTTTTCGTAAGTAGCCGTTAATTTACATTTATTAATTGCCGGATTTTGAACTTCAATTTTAATGTTGTAAACCTTTTCCAGCGTTGAAAAAACATTGGCTAGTATTGTTTCATTGAATATCAGTTTATGCGTTTTCCAAAATAAAAAATTAGGATCGGGATTTAAAGATTTTTCCATTTCTCCTGATTTGGCAATATAATTTATTTTCTCATCCTTATGCAATATTACGAGCTTTTTGGTGACATTTGAAGTTACAGAAACGGTGCCAGTTTTAACAATTACTTCAACATCACCATTGTCAACACTATTAACATTAAATGAAGTTCCGAGTACTTTTATATCTGTTTTTGAAGTGTGTATTATAAACGGTTTTGATGGATTTCGGGCAATTGAAAAAAAAGCTTCGCCTTTTAAACTTATTTCACGTGTATTTCCTTTAAAAGCTTTTGGATAAATTATTTGTGTATGTTTGTTCAAATCAATAACTGAACCGTCTGATAATGAAATTTGCTTTAAATTATTACCAGAGTTAACAATAACTTTTGAATTATAATTTTTAATAACGAACCATGTGAATATGCCTAGAATAAATATAGCAGCAATTCTTACTAAATATTTTATTGAAGACAATTGCTTTAATTTTGAATCTTTAGGAAGGTTTATTCTTTGACTAACATTATTCCAGGCTTGCTTAACATTAATACCATTGGCTTTGGCATGCTCTAATTGATGCCATAAATTTTCAGCATCATTATATATTTTTGAATCAATTTCGCCTTTATCAATTTGAGCCTTGAAAGAATTATTTTTGTTATCATCAAAATTGCCTGAAACGTAAGCTACTATTTGATTCCATTTAATATTGTTTCTATTTTTTATTGCACCCATTATATCTTACTTCTTCTAACTTAATCAACATTTAAATCATTTGTATAACAACTATTAAATACTAAACCCTTATTCATTAATAAAATTCCATCTGTAAAATTAATTTTTTAAGATTTATTGTGCCTTCGTTTCTATAAATAAAAACACAAATGTTTATTAGCTTCTTTCATGATGTATGAAACGTTTATAGAATAGGGACAATTCACAAATTTAATGTTTGTATTAAATTACAAATGATAATTTATCTTTGAATTTTCGAAATTGATATTTTTATGACAAAAATAAACTCCTTTTATTATGATAAAAATTTTAAAAATAATTTTATTGCTTACAATTTTATCTTTAGTTACTAGCCCAATGTATTCGCAACAAAAAATGAATGATAGTTTGAAAAGTTTTTTTACATCTAACGGAAAATTATTTGATGGTAAAGGGAACGAATTTATTATAAGAGGAACCAGTAATCCACATATTTGGTTCTATAGAAAGTCATTAAAATCACTTGATAAAATTGCACAAAATAAATGCAATACAGTACGCGTAGTTTGGCAAACAAAAGGAAGCGCAAAAAGATTAAGGAAAATTTTACAAAAAACAGTTGAATTGAAATTAATAGCTATTCCTGAAATTCATGATTTTACAGGTGATGATAAAATTTCGGGGGTTGAAGCAGCTGCAAAATATTGGACGAGAGATGATATAAAAGCCGTTTTAAATGATTTTAAACCCTATATCCTAATCAATATTGCCAACGAATGGATGGGAAAATGGGATGACAAAAACTGGTTTGAAGGATATAAAAGCGCAATTACCATAATGCGAAATGCAGGTCTTGATCAATGTTTAGTTATTGATGGTGCTGGTTGGGGACAGGATATAAACCCGATTAAAAACTTTGGACATGAATTAATTCAACTTGACCCTCAGCATAACCTGCTTTTTGATGTTCATATGTATGGCTCGTGGAACGATTCGGATAAAATTGTAAAAGAATTAAATTTTATTCATGATAATAAAATCCCATTGATTGTAGGAGAGTTTGGATATAACTTTAACGATGGAAAAAATAACCTTACTTGCAAAGTTGATGCACCTTTACTGATTAAAACCTGCCAACAGCTTGGAATTGGTTATATGCCCTGGTCGTGGTGCGGCAATAACAAAGAAAACCAATGGCTCGATTTGGTTTCACATTGGAATGATTTTACACCCTGGGGAAATTTGGTCTTTAATAGTGCCGATGGTATTAAAAACACTTCAAAACCTTGTTCTATATTTTAATATAGGACAGAAGTGTAAGGTTGTTGAAAGATGAACGAAAGAATGGAAACCGGATTTTTAAAATTTACATTTCTATTTATCCGGTTTCCCTTTTTCCCGTTTACCAATTACAAATCAAGCGGTACAGATATTTTAAAACTAATATTTCTGCCCATATTGTAAATCCCGGTTCCTGGACCGGTTAAATTTACTGGGTTACCAGATTTATTGATGTAAAAATCCATATATTTTAACCTGCTCATGTTCGACTGATAGGCAACATTGGTAATATTGCTTGCCAAAACCTGAATATTAAATAGCTTTTTACCATTCTTTCCAAGCACATCGGCTCCAATTCCGGCACCAAACAATGTATATCCGGGTGTTACTGTTTCGGTATTATCTTGAAGATAGACCCTGTTTTGAGTTGCATAATGATCCATTTCTACTTTAAAGTAAATTGCTGAAAATCTGCCAATTTTTTCTTTCACATCAGCACGTAATTCAGAATGAATATGGATAGGAGGTATAAATGGTAAATATTTTGAGCTGTCGGTTATTTGCACACCATTTCCGCCCTTGTTTGCAGCATAAACTAAAGAAATTGCATTTTCGAAATGGAGCCAATCCAGAGGATGAGGGTGGATATCTAAATTTGCTTCGCCACCATATAAATCAGCATTCGATTGTAGAAATTTATATACCGGAACACTTGTAATTATTGAATCCTGTCCATTTGAATTTAGTAGCTTTTGATTAAAAATATAATTTGAAATATTATTATTGAATAAGTCAACATAACCATTTACATGTTCGAAATTAACAAAAAAGCCCAGGTCTTCCTGAAGACTGAATTCAGGTTTATTCAAATCACCAATTTGATACATATCAGTGCCGGGATGAACCCCGTTTGCTGAAATTTCAGAAATATTGGGTGCTCTAAAACCTCTTGCAATATTGGCTTTAATTGAAAAATTTTCGTTGAAATTGTAAGTAAGTCCTGCGCTGCCTGTGATTCCAGAAAATACTTTTGAATATTTCGAAAATCTTTGTGAAGCACTAGTTGTATCGGTTGAATTTACCTGCATATCGAAACCTGTAATTGGATTAGTGCCAACATTCATAGCATCGTTATTAAATGAACGCGAATCATATCTTAATCCAGCACTTACATCGAGTTTGTTAAAATTCTTTTTAACCAGGGCAAATGGTCCAAAATCGAATTGTCGGTAATCGGGAATAATGAATTCTGTCCCTTTATTCAAATTGGTTTGGTACATACCGTTTACACCAATAGTAGTTTCCCATTCATTCCATTCCGGCAAATAATATTTTAAATCATAAGTATAGGAATTCAAAACTAGATATAAGCCTGCAACATCTGGCGCTAAAGGATGGCTGAATTCGCGACGTACATTTTGCTGAAAACCTAAAATCAACCCAATTTTTCCGGCATTTCCAAGAATAAAATTGTTTGATGAATAAATCCGGTAGTGCTGAACATGTTGATGTAAAGTTTCAATTTTATAACTATTTAGTTCGGCATTTGAAACTATTGGTCTGATAGTATCATCATCTACGTCATAAATTTGTTTAGTAAACTTATTGTTGGTTGCAGAATATCGACTACCATCTGGTATTTCTTGCAAATCATCAAATACTGAAAAGTTTAAATGCGAATAACCCCAGCTCTTGTTCAAACCAAGCATTCCGGTAAAGTCAGTTTCGTTATATGCTGTACCAAAAACGCGTCCATCATTTTTGTTTTGATAGTCTTTTGCTTCCTTATGCGAAAGCCTGCCATTCCATACTAGACCATTGCTGTTACCTGCAAGTCCAATAGAACCGCTAAATAGGCCATTATTTGTTTGGAAGTTGCCTAAAACACTGCCTTTTATAGTTCCATTTGGAACGGTTGGAGCGGGTAATAAGTTTACCACACCTGCAATTGCATCAGAACCGTAAATAAGACTTGCCGGACCTTTTATTACTTCAATCCGGTTCACATCGTCATCGTCAACTTCAATGCCATGTTCGTCGCCCCATTGTTGTCCTTCCTGACGAACACCATCGTAAAGGGTTAAAACTCTGTTGTAACCTAAACCATGAATGAAAGGTTTGGATACATTTGGCCCAGTTGTTACCGCACTTATTCCTGGCATTGTTGCTATTGCATCAATTATATTTGTACTTGGCACCTGTTCTATTTCTTTGTGGCTTAATGCTATAATTGGTACCGGGTTTCGGCGAATTTCAACTGCCTTCGACGAACCTGTTACTACAACTTCATTAAGTTCGGCAACACTTTCTTCTAACTTAAAATCCATTGTTGAGACTGATGACAGGTTTATATTCTCAATTACGGTTTTATAACCAACATAGCTAATTTCTATACCAACGCTTGTGGCTGGTAAATTATCAATTCTATAATTCCCGGCAGTATCAGTTAGTGTGCCTGTTTTTAAATCGGGGATATATACGGTTGCACCTATTACAGCCTCGTCAGTGGTTTTGTCGGTGACTTTTCCGGTTAATGTTACTTTTATCGGATTAGCCTCGGAAAATGATATGCTGCAAATAAATATAGATAATATAATTGTATATACTGTTTTCATAATATTGTTTCAAATTTGATTAAATTTCTAGTTAAGCCCTTATATTCAATATATTAATAATACATTGGAAATTAAAATTTGCTTTTTATAAGTAAAATTTAATTGGAATTGAATATTTATTTTTGAAGCTTAAGCTAAGGCAGGAGGAGCACGGTGTTGGAAACAACAGAATGATTTTGATGTTATTGAATTGGAAAAATCGAATGTATGAATAAATGTGGCTAACTGATAAGATTTAAATGGTTCGTTATTTTTTGTAATAACATTAACAAATTCGAACTGGCATATAAGGCAATTCTCATCTGTTTTATGTATCGTTAGCTTATGATTAGTATTTAATGAAAAGTATGTTACTAATTTATGGGTATGAACTGTCTTCAACACCATGGGGTTGAGCAGGAGAGCTAAATGAAAAGCTGTTAATAAAATTATATTTAACTTCCTTTTATTCAAATGGTTTTAAATTTTTTATGAAAAACAAAGTTACAGTGATTTTGTTTATATCAATATTTTTAAGGTAGTTAAAAAAAAAAGAGGCCGTCTCAAAAGTAAAAATGAGATGGTCTTTTTTTGGTTAAAAAACGTAGAATTTTTTTGAACTGATCAAAATGTTTTATGGTAGATTATTTTTTTGTTTGATCGATTTAGATTTTTTTGATAATAATTTAATAATTACGATATAGGACATTTGTTGCCTTCCTAAGAGGATGGCAAAGCAGCCTATGCTGCTCTTTTTGCTAAATTGTGTGCCAACGCTAGTAAGCCCATTTCAATTTCTGTTTTTAACATTCCTTTAAGTCCAAAACGCTTAAATCCTTTATTAAACTTGATATTGGCAAAAACGGGTTCAACATCAACCCCTCTTTTACTTCGGTAGTAAAGCCCTTGCTCACTCTTCAAGCGTTCTGATGCTTGGGCCTTTAGTCGGTTTAGATTATGATTAATTTCTATTATTTTATTCTTCTTACTTTTATGACAAGCTCCACGCAATGGGCATGTACTGCAATTAATAGCTTGGTAACGAGATATTTGTTGCTCAAAACCGTTTTCTGTAACTCGTTTGATTGAGCCAATGTAATTCATCGGTTGACCCATTGGACAATAGTAGCAGTTCTTTTCAGAGTTGTAGAATAAATTGCTATTGAGAGAGTTCTTAATTTTGCGTTGATCTTTGTCAAAATAGTTAAACTTTATATAAGCGTCTATTTTTGCCTTTTCTAACAATGCGTAATTTTCTTCTGAACCATAACCAGCATCTGCCACAGCTACTTTAGGATAATTGTTATACAGGGTGTGGAACTGTTCCAAATGAGGCCTTAATGTGGTTGTATCGGTTGGATTGGGGTGATGGCTATAGTTTACAATATATTGATTATTAGTGCTTATCTGAACATTATATCCTGGTTTCAACTGACCGTTTTTCATGTGATCTTCTTTCATTCGCATGAAGGTTGCCCCAGGGTCTGTTTTACTATACGAGTTCCGTTTGCCTAATATCTGCTCTTGCTCCTTGTACTTGTTGAGATTTTGTGGCCAATGTTGGCGAGCGTAATTTAATTTCTGTCTTACTTTCTTGTCAACCTTTTTATCAGATAATGCTTGATCTATTTGATTAATAGTCCGTTTTACTTTTTCTGCATCTATTTGGGTAAAGTCAACATTATCTGTATCTTGTAATTCCTCTTTGGCTAACGATTGGGTATAATCCCATAACTCTTTTAGTTGTGCCACCATTTTCTCCTTATTGGTCTTTATGGAATTGCCCCAAACGAAAGTATAACGATTAGCCTTGGATTCTATTTTGGTCCCATCAACATAGATTTCCTGAAGGCTTACATGTCCCGATTCCACTAATAACATGACTACTTGTGCAAATATTTCTTTTAAAACATTTTTGAGCCTATCACTTCTAAATCGATTAAGTGTATTATGATCAGGGTGGTTCATAGCACTCAGCCACATAAAATGAATGTTCTCTTTTAAGGCTGTTTCCATTTTACGACTACTATATACATTGTTCAGGTAACTGTATATAAGAACCTTCAGCAACATCCGAGGATGATAGCTTGAGGTGCCACCTCCTTTATATTGTTTATGCAATGCATCAGCGTTAATACTGTCAATGACTTTGTTTACAACCCGAACTGGATGGTTTGCATCTATGAACTCCTCCAGTGATGGGGGAAGTAACATGATTTGATTGGGACTGTAGTCTTTAAAAACTACTTTTGATCTTTGGTTATACATGTCTCATACTTTTGATAATGAGACAACTAAACAAGATAAATGATTAAATTAATGAGCCTTTTTTATGAACTTTTTATTAACAAAAAAAGGTGCCTCGACTTTTGAGACACCTTCTTCAATTAATTTTTTTTTACTTTTTCTTTTTTGCTGACACAGGATTAACTTCTACCATTCGTATTGTCCAAAAATCGTCTGATAAATTTTCGTTGGTTAAATAATCGTAAGGCATTGTAAAGTAGCCTTTCATCCCCCAGTCGGTGCCCCAACTGTTCCTAATGAAAAATCTTTTCGAAGCATCATCGTATCCAACGGCAACAACAGCATGTCCCCCCATTAGTTTTTCATTCTTTTTCGGAAGATTTAAAACACCTGATTTAGCTACCGCCTGACTTTCGAATGATGAATATACCGAAAATCCTAAAACAAATGGGAATCCTTCAGCTAAGCAAGCTTTCATATCGTTAATATTTCTATTAACACGATGGTATGAAAGTACCTGATGTTTTAAAGCTTCGGTATAACAAGTTGTACTAGGTTTTTTCGTAAACACACTTTCATTATAAGGCCAAAGTTTTTCAGGACAAACACCTTGTTTATTAACAGTTTTAATACCATCGCGGATCATTGCGCCGTTATCAGTTGCAACGGTGTGTTCAATTACCCTTTCGTTATAATAAATGAATAAACGCGATGGCATAAAATCTTTGGCTTTTTGTTTTATTAATTCAAATTCAAAAGCAGCTCCAATTGCATTTGCCGAACAACTTCCTAAGTTTCCCTGGTCATATGGCGTTGGAAATAATGGGCGTAAATCAACTTTTGCAGGAGGTTTTGCAAGCATCTTTTTCGAAGCAGTATAAAAAAAGTCGCGATGGTCGGGGAGGTCGGGTTTCCAACCATAATTTTTTTTAAAATGGCCCATAAGTATTATTAATTTAGGTTTTGCTTACTCTGTTAACAGCTTTTCAGCAACCGCTGATGATCAATGATTAATAGATGTTTATAAATTTCAAACGAATAAAGTAACCTCAATTTTTTATTTTTTTAATAAAATTAGGTCGTATTTTTTCATTTATATAGAATACTGCTTATTTTTATACCTTTTTGAAAAGCATTAAATTATACTAACATGACTAAATCAAAAATTATTAAGCCATTGATTGTTGCATCATTTGTATGTTTAATTATTACAAGTTGCACAAACAAAACTTCTGAGAATAATAATATTGTTTCATCCGAAATTACTGGACAATGCACTGCCCCTCCTGATTTTCCGAAATGGGTCGATCATGCCGTGTTTTATCAAATTTATCCGCAATCATTTTACGATTCTAATGGCGATGGAATAGGTGATTTGAAAGGGATTACAGAAAAATTGGATTATATAAAAAGTCTTGGGGTTGATGCCATTTGGATTAACCCATTCTTTGAATCTCCATTTTGCGATGGCGGTTATGATATTTCGGACTATTATAAAGTAGCTCCACGCTATGGAACTAACGAAGACGCTAAAAAGCTTTTTGAAGAGGCTCATAAAAGAGGATTAAGAATATTATTTGATTTTGTTGCAAGTTATACATCAATTGATAATCCTTGGTTCAAGACATCGGCTGAACAAAAAAAGAATAAATATTCTAATTGGTACATATGGACAGATAATACCTGGATGAACCCTCCTGATGAATTCAAAAATTTATTTGTTAAGGGTTTCGGTACGAGAAATGGTCAGTACATGCTTAATTTCTATTATTGTGAACCAGCTTTAAATTATGGATTTGCAAATCCTGATAGCACACAGAAATGGGAATTGCCTATCAATAATCCGGATGTATTGGCTATGCGTGCAGAAATGAAAAATGTTGTAAAATTTTGGATGGACCTTGGTGCTGATGGCTTTCGTGCCGATATGGCTGGGGCATTGGTTAAATCGACAAATAGCAAAGGTGATGAACAATTTTTTAATACCCGTGAGGAAGGAACAAAACAGTTCTGGCGCGAAATAAGATCGATGTTTAAAAAGGATTATCCTGAAGCTTTTATGATTTCGGAATGGTCGTATCCTTCATCAGCTATCAGTGGCGGTTTTCATGCCGATTTTTTCCATTGGTTCGATGGCTTTAACGATTTATTTCAAAAAGAAAGCTGGCGAATTTTAAATGGTTATTCCTCAGGCCATAGTTATTTCGACAAGGAAGGAAAGGGAAATATTACTTACTTTTTAAAGAATTATCTACAACAATACAACCAGGTAAAAGGAAAAGGATATATTTCGCTTCCACTTGGGAACCATGATAATGCTCGTTTAGCAAACCATCGTTCCGATGACGATTTGGAAATAATTTATGCTTTTGGCTTGACGATGCCCGGTGTTACATTCTTATATTATGGAAATGAAATTGGAATGCGTCAACTTGGTGCAGATTGGCCACAAGTTGAAGGAGCATATCGTCCACGCAATGGAGCCCGCACACCAATGCAATGGAGCAAAGGCAAAAACCTGGGATTTTCTACTGCTAATGCTGACAAATTATATTTACCTGTTGATACTGAAAAGGATGCTCCAACAGTTGATGTACAGGAAAAAGATACAAACTCATTGCTTAACCGCACACGAAGGTTAATTGCATTAAAACATAGCGAACCTGCTTTAGCTGCATATGCTGAATTTTCGGTTCTGTATGCAAAAGAAAATTCGTATCCTTTTATTTATGCACGTTCTTTAGGCAAAGATGTAGTTATTGTAATTTTAAACCCTGCAGGACAAAATAATTCAGCTGATTTTGATATTAATATTCCATTTAAGGATATGAAATTGCTGGCTGGTTCTAAAATTGATTATTCGCATAATGGAAATAATGTGTCAATAAAAATTCCGGGAAGAAAATATGCAATTTACAGATTAATTGAGTAGTAAATTGTTATATTTTTTGAATATTTGAACCTTTCTTTTGGTTTTCAATTTCAAAATAAATTGTAGTTTTAAATAAAATATACAATTATTAACACTTTGCTGAAAGTTATTTTATAAAATTTATTTTATTTTGGTGCTTTTAATTTTCAAAGGAATAAAATCCGATATTAATACTAAATTATAAATGAAACAATACAAAATCCTAAACAGTATTTTCGGCTGGGTTACATTTGCAATTGCTGCAGTTGTTTACTTATCGACATTGGAACCCACAGTGAGTTTTTGGGATTGTGGCGAATTTATTGCTACAGCGTTTAAACTTCAAGTGAACCATCCCCCGGGAAACTCATTTTTTGAGCTTTTGGGTCATTTCTTCACCATGTTTGCCGGACATAACCTTAAAAATGTCCCTATAACTATGAATGTAATGTCTTCTTTGGCAAGTGCTTTTACTATTCTTTTGCTTTTTTGGAGCATTACACACATGGCCCGAAAAATTATTGTTAAGAATAATGAATATACTCTTGGGAACACCATAGCAATTATCGGATCAGGTTTAGTAGGTGCTTTAGCATTTACATTTTCCGATTCATTCTGGTTCTCAGCAGTTGAAGGTATTGTTTGGTCAACATCATCGTTATTTACGGCTATAGTATTCTGGTCAATTCTGAAATGGGAAGAACATTCAGATGAAAAACATGCAAACCGATGGCTTATTTTCCTGGCTTATATGGTTGGCCTCTCAATTGGTGTTCATTTATTGAATTTATTGGCTATTCCAGCAATTGTGTTTATATATTATTTCAAAAAATATCCATTTACACGCAAAGGAATAATATTTGCATCCCTTATTTCTATTTTGCTAATTGCAACAGTAATGTTCGGAGTTGTCCGCGGTTTAATATATGGCGCCGCATACATGGACTTGCTATTTGTAAATGGTTTTGGTCTTCCATTTTATTCAGGTGTAATTTTTTATATAATTGCAATTGTCGTTTTTGTAGTTTGGGGATTGAATTATACATACAAAAAGCGAAAAGTTCTTTGGAATACAATTTTACTTGTATTTACAATGCTTTTACTTGGCTATTCATCTGTTACGGTTATTGTAATTCGCTCCATGGCTCATACTCCGCTTAATGAAAATGACCCGGAAAATATGTTTAGCTTACTGTATTATTTAAATCGTGAACAATATGGCGACAATCCATTGATTTATGGCCCGGTTTATAATGCTCCGGTTACTGAATATAAAGATGATGGTAGTCCTACTTATACTCCAATTAATGGCAGGTATGAAATAACCAACCATAAACCCGATTATGTTTATGACGACCGTTTTGAAATGTTTTTTCCAAGAATGTGGAGTCAGGAAGCAGATCATGTTAGTATGTACAAATATTGGGGTAAAGTTAAAGGTATACCTATTGATATACCTGATGGAAAAGGAGGCACACAAACAGTATATAAACCAACATTTGGTGAAAATCTGCTATACTTTTTCCGTTATCAGATAAACCATATGTACATTCGCTATTTTATGTGGAATTTTGCGGGGCGCCAAAATGATATTCAAGGTAATGGTGAGATAACAAAGGGTAATTGGCTTACTGGTATAAAATTTTTCGATGAATGGCGTTTGGGGCCACAGGATAAATTACCAGAATCTATGGCAAAGAATAAGGGTTTGCATAAATATTATATGCTTCCTTTTTTCCTTGGTTTGATTGGTTTGTTTTTTCAGTATAGGCGTGAGAAGAAGGACTTTACAGTTTTGGTTTTGTTTTTCTTTTTTACGGGTTTGGCAATTATTATCTATCTTAATCAATATCCTTACCAACCGAGGGAAAGGGATTATTCCTACGTAGCGTCATTTTATGTTTTTGCAATGTGGATAGGCCTGGGCGTTTTGGGCTTATATGAAAAAGTTCTGAAAAAAATGAAAACCCCGGCAAAGGCTATACTTATAACTTTGGTATGCTTGGGGTTGGTTCCAACACTAATGGCAAAAGAAAATTGGGCTGACCATGACAGATCACATAGATATACTGCAAGAGATTTTGCATATGACTATTTAATATCGTGTGATAAAGATGCCTATATTTTTACTAATGGCGACAATGATACTTTCCCGCTTTGGTATATTCAGGAAGTTGAAGGTGTGCGAACAGATGTACGGGTTATTAACCTGAGTTATTTGAGTGCATACTGGTATATCGATCAGATGGAAAGAAAATCATATGATTCTGACCCGGTTCCTTTTTCATTAAAGAAGAATCAGGTATTGGAGGGCAGACGCGATATTATCTATTTGATTGACAGGATTAAAGATAATGTAAATGTTAAAGATGCAGTTGATTTTGTTGCCAGTGATGATCCGCAAACCAAGACTTTACAGGGTTATAACGAGCACATTGATTATATTCCTTCAAAGAAATTTAAAATTGTTGTAGATACTGCTGAAGTTTTCAAAAATGGGTATCTTCCTCGTTCAATGGCAAATAAAGTTGTTCCCGAAATGGATTGGACAATTAATAGGAATTATATAACCAAAGCCGACTTAATGATCCTTGATCTACTAGCTTATAATAATTGGAAACGACCGATATATTTTGCTATAACAGTATCGCGTGAAAATTATTTGAATCTCGATCCGTATATGCAAATGTGCGGGCTTACTTATAAGGTTGTGCCTGTTAAAACAGATGCTCCCAGAGGTGAAATCAGTAATTTGGATACAAAAGTTGTATATGACAACCTGATGAATAATTTTAAATGGGGAGGGATCAATAATCCAAAGGTTTATTTGGATGAAAATAACATGCGTATGTTGTCGAATTTCAGGAACGATTTTGCAAAATTAGCAGGAACGCTTATCAATGAAGGGCATCGTGACTCTGCTTTATTGGTATTAAATAAATGTTTGGAAGTATTACCAGATAATTGTGTACCCTATAATTATTTTAGTTTACCAATTATCGATTTGTATTATAAACTAAATAAAACTGATCAAGCCGGGGCAATTACAAGACGGCTTGCAGAATTAACCGAACAGGAATTGGATTATTATTTCAGGTTTAATACTGAGCAACGTATGTTAATTGATAATGATATTCGTATGGATTTGCAGATAATGCAGCAGTTATCTGTAATTGCTAATCAATATAAGCAAACTGAAATGGCTCATAAATTTGAGGATGTATTCAAGCAATATTATACACTTTATAGTAACAGTGGGTCATAAAATAAAATAGTATAATTAAATAATAATTTTAATAGAGGGTGTTGTGATTTTGCAACATCCTCTTTTTTATTGGCTTTTATTTACATTTATTGGTTTCTAGAAAAAGTATTTTAAACACTTAAATCAATACAAGTTATGAAACAATTTTATTTTAAGCCGATTTGCAACTTTATATAGTATATTCCATAATTGGCGCATTATTTATGAGGTTTTCAATTATTGTGCTTTTTAATTATATTTGATTATAATTTTTCAAATGCTGAATTGAAATATAATTTAATTCGTTTTAGTAAGTAGCTGATTTTTATTTGATTTTCTATTATAAAATATAAGTATTTATTTAAATTACAGCAAAAAAATACAATTTAAACAAATGAAAAAGAGATCGAATGTTCCGTCAATTCTGATATTTATTTTTCTTTTATGTATAAATTCATGTCAGATGGTTCAGCATAAATCAACCTTGGGAATAAATGATAATAAAGCATTGGAGGAAATTACTATTTCCCAATTGCAACAAGATTATAAACAGGGGAAATATAAAGTTCATGATGTTGTAGCATGGTATTTAAGCCGGATAGATTCACTCGATAAACATGGACCAAAATTAAATGCAATTATAAATATAAATCCTGATGCCTTGAAGATTGCTGACCAGTTGGATAAAGAGTTGGCTACAGGAAAAATAAGAGGTTCTTTGTTTGGAATCCCGGTGATTTTAAAAGACAATATTGATACTCATGACAGAATGCCAACTACTGCCGGCGCTACAGTTTTGAAAAACTCTTTTCCTGAAGTCGATAGTTGGGTTGCAAAAAAGCTGAGAGAAGCCGGAGCAGTAATAATTGCAAAATCAAATTTAAGTGAATGGGCAAATTTCCGTTCTAATGTTTCATCCAGCGGCTGGAGCGGAGTGGGAGGTCAGACAAAAAACCCCTATGTGCTAGATCGTAATCCGTGTGGTTCCAGTTCCGGATCGGGAGTTGCAGTTTCCGCAAACTTGTGTATGATTGCCATTGGAACTGAAACCAATGGATCAATAGTATGTCCATCAAACAATAATGGTATTGTTGGAATTAAACCAACTGTAGGCTTAATAAGCCGTTCAGGAATCATACCTATTTCTTTTACACAAGATACACCTGGGCCAATGGGCCGTACGGTTGAGGATGTAGCCATTTGTCTTGGCTCATTAACCGGGGTCGATTCATCTGATAGTAAAACTTTTAACTCGAAAAGTAATTCACATTTGAATTATACCAAATATCTAAAAAAAGATGGATTGAAAGGCAAGCGTATTGGCTTGATGAAGGAATATATGGGATTTAGTGATAAAGTAGATACACTTATTCATCAAACGGTTATTTTACTTGAACAACAAGGTGCGGAAATTATTGAAGTAGATCCACTAAAAGATCATAGTTTTGAAGATGCCTCATTTCAAGTAATGTTATTTGAATTTAAAGACGGACTTAACCATTACTTTGCTGGTTTGGGTAAAAATGCGCCGGTGAGAAGCCTGAAGGAGCTTATAGCCTTTAATTTAAAAGATTCAATAGAGTTGAATTATTTTGACCAGAAAATACTCGAACAAGCCGAAAAAAAAAGTAGCCTAACCTCACCTGAATATAAAAGCGCACTTTCGAAAATGATGAAAAGTACGAGAAAGGATGGAATTGATTACCTTTTAAATAAATACAAACTTGATGCACTAATGGCTCCTACTGGATCGCCAGCTTGGAAGACAGACTTGATAAATGGAGATCATTTTATTGGAGGAAGTTCATCTTTAGCAGCAATTTCAGGTTATCCAAGTATTACTGTACCTATGGGTTTTATTAAGGAATTGCCTGTAGGTGTCTCATTTTTTGGGAAAGCCTGGAGTGAACCAGTTTTGTTTGAAATTGCTTATGGTTATGAACAAGTATCAAAAGTAAGAAAAGCTCCGCGATTTATTGTAACCGATTAAGAATAAAGCGAAACCGATGGTTGGATGCTAACTTTACTTGAATAACAACGACAATGATTAAAAAACTTATAGAAAAAATATTAGTTCCTGTCTATAGTTTTGCGAATCTTCTGGGATTATTGCCAGATGAATTTATGGAATATTCTAATGGTATTTCCTTTGGGTAAACGTCTTGATAATTATAATGTTAATTTGTTGGAAAATTCCCCATCATTGGAATTTTTAAATCATTATAAAAATGTTAAAGAATAATAAACAGAACTCACTTTAAACATATGCAATGAACTTAAAAAAAGAATATTAATTGTATAAATATACTAAACAGTACATATAACAAGTAATGAATTAAGCCATATTTAAAACGTTCTGGTATTAAATTTCCCATAAAATAATCACATCTCGATCGGGTTTAGGTTGGATAGGTAAAACAGATTTATTTTTTCTGAAGATTTTGGACCTCGTGTTAGGTTATAAGTATTTTAATTTACAGATTAATAGAATTAACAAGACAAACAATAAGCCAAAGTAAATGTGGAACCTGTGATATATGTGTTAAGAGATGTCTGGCACAAGCTGCAATTGGGACGTTATGGGATATAAATATTGAAAGAGATATTTATCGATGCTTATAAATGCAAAAAAAATGTAGTGAATATGCTAAATTGTTATTAAAAATCGATTCTCGTATTTGTGATATTTGTGTATCAGTTAGTCCGAATGGTAAAAAAGCAATAATAATAGGAACTAAAAAATATAAGAATACCTGGATGTTAAAGTGAAAAATTTTCTTGATGGATTCTTATATTTGTTCCAGCATCTATTCTAAGCTTATTTTTTAAAATTAAACGTGAACAAAGATGAAAGATGTAATTAAAAAATTAAAGTTTAAAGCTAATGGAGTTGTTATAAATGCTCCATCAGCAATTGAAAATGAATTTGTAAAGCTTGGGTTCTCTACTTCTTTTGACAAAAATTCATTAAGTGAAAATACCCTATTGTTTGTAAATAATAAAAAGGAGTTTCTTGACTTTTTAACTAACCAATTAAAAAATATTTTACCCGATAGTATATTTTGGATAGCTTATCCTAAAGGTGGTTCTAAAATAAAGGTAGATATTAACCGGGATACAATTCGGGTAACCGCTGAAGGATTTGGTATTGCAACTGTGACAGCAATTTCTATTGATGAAACTTGGAGTGCATTACGTTTCAGACCTATTGAAAAAGTCGGGAAATAGTAATTGATAAAAAACAAAACAACTACTACCAACAGGTGCATTGTTGTTTAGTCTGTGCACTGAACAAAAGTGTTCTGATTTAGTTTATGATTTTGCCCAACAATAAATAGACAATACATATTTTTAAATTCCACCATAACAAAATTGCCTGAACGTAAAGTTAACAATCAATCAACAATAAGTTATGACAACAGACGAATTTAAAGTGACAATCCATATGGTTTCAAGTATCGACGGAATTATTGCCAAAAAAGACAATGATGTTTCGTGGTTTGAAACATCAAGCAATTATGAAAAAGGAATCACCGAACAAAACCCTGAAGAATTTCTTAAACCAATTGAATGTTATATAATGGGGTCTCGGACTTATGAACTTGCTTTGGAACTCTCAAAGTCTTATGGATGGGCTTATGGAGAGAAACCAACAGTAGTATTAACTAATAGAATTCTTCCAAAAAATCGAAAAAATATTGAGTTTTATTCGGGCGACTTGACCAAACTTGTAAACGAACAATTGAAACCAAAATATAAAAATGTATGGGTTGTTGGTGGTTCTATCCTTGCCAAAGATTTTATTCAACAAAAATTAGTTGACGAAATTAGAATAAGTATTTTGCCGATTATTTTAGGTGATGGGCTTTTATATTTTGACCACATAGGACAAGAACAAGTATTACATCTTAAAAACACTACAGCTTATAAAAATGGAATGATAGAATTGCTTTACGAAATAAAAAAATAAGAATGACAGAAGTAAATACTGCCTGTATCTTCGACTCAAACTCAATACGTGTTATAGATGTTTCACAAGTTCAGTGTTTTCAAATTATATTAGTGTAGCAGTATTTATTCTGCAAGTTATTCTCACACTTTGCATTGCAGAGGAACGATTGCGAATATTATTTAGATGACATCAATTTCAATATGAAAAAAATTAATTTATTAAACAATGGGATTCCGATTTCTCCTTCATTAAGCCCAACTTTAGAGGCAGAAGATTTTGAACCAAGAATAGGAGAAAACAAAAAAAGACTTCTGATAGTTTCATTTGTTGCTTTTTTAATTGCAGCATCCATGAGTTTTATTGCAAAGTTTTTGGTTCTACTTATTGATTTATTCACCAATATATCATTTCATGGAATTTTTTCATTTTCACATTCAACTCCTGTCACAAATTCACTCGGAATTTTTGTAGTAATAATTCCTGTTATTGGAGGAATTATAGTTGGTTTGATGGCGCTCTATGGCTCAAAAGCGATACGTGGACATGGTATTCCAGAAGCAATGGAGCAGATTCTAACCAATGAAAGCAAAATAAAACCTACAATAACTTATTTAAAGCCACTTTCCTCTGCAATAGCAATAGGAACAGGTGAGCCATTCGGAGCAGAAGGCCCTATCATTGCCACAGGCGGAGCCCTGGGTTCTACCATCGGACAGCTATTAAAAATATCTCATAATGAACGAAAAATATTATTGGCTGCTGGAGCAACAGCAGGAATGGCTGCAATTTTTGGGAGTCCGGTTGCAGCAATTTTCTTAGCAATCGAATTATTATTATTTGAATTTTCGCCACGTTCACTTATTCCTGTTGCAATTGCATGTATTGTTGGTGCTGCTGGTCATCATCTGTTATTCGGGCAAGAACCTGTTTTTAGGATGAATTCAATATCAATACCATCAAACAAATCTCTTTTAGTTTATAGTATAATGGGTGTTATTATAGGAGTTCTTTCTGTCGGGGTTAGCAAATCAGTTTATTTTGTTGAAGAAGTATTTGAAAAAATTCCTGTTCACTGGATGTGGTGGCCTGCTATAGGTGGACTATTGGTTGGAATGGTCGGTTATTTAGCTCCTCGTACTCTCGGAGTTGGATACGAAAACATTACGGATGTTCTTTCTGGTAGCTTAACAATGCAGGTAATTTTATCATTGTTTCTTTTAAAATTTATTTCTTGGGCAATTGCATTGGGTAGTGGAACTTCCGGAGGAACTTTAGCTCCATTACTTACAATTGGCGGTGCGGCAGGAGCATTATTGGGAATTGAGATAATTAAATTCTTTCCTCAATTTGGTATTACAATTCCACTTGCAGCCTTGGTAGGTATGGCTTCTATGTTTGCTGGCGCATCAAGAGCATTATTGACTTCAATTATTTTTGCTTTGGAAACAACTTCTCAGTCTAACGCTTTACTTCCTCTCCTTGGTGCCTGTCTTGGATCTTATTTAGTTTCTTTTTTTCTAATGGAGAACACAATTATGACAGAAAAAATTGCTCGAAGGGGTGTTAAAACTCCACACTCATATGAACCCGATATATTGGAAAGACTAACAGTTGACCAGGTTATCAATGATTTTGAAATAGTATTTAATGAAGATGATAGCATAAAGAAAGTAATAGAATGGTTAAGTCAAGAAATAAACTATCAGTCAAATTATTTTGTTATTTCAAATATTGATGGAGAATATAAGGGAATACTGAGTTCTTCAATTTTATTTAACAACCAGAATTTTTTGGAAAATAAAATCGGAACATTATTAAAGAGCAATAACGCATCTGTAAGGTTAAAAGACACACTCCGAATTGCTGCTGAAATTATGGCGAAAGAAAATATTGATGTTTTGCCGGTTGTTGAAGAAAACAATATCGTTGGCATTGTGTCCTATCGTGACATTCTTGCATCATACAAACATAGGACTGACAATCATGAAATGAAAAAGCCTCACATTTCATTTAAACGGGAAGGCTTAAAAATATTAATACGTGGAAAGAAAATGGTTTCTGTCATGAAACGAAAAGACAAATAGTAGGGTTTCAAGAAGAGGATACCGCTGCAAAGTACTAAAAATTGAATGAAATTGAATGAAATTGAATGAAATTGAATGAAATTGAATGAAATTGAATGAAATTGAATGAAATTGAATGAAATTGAATGAAATTGAATAATAAAAAAATACTGATTCGACTAGCAAAACTGAACGACCTTACTGCATTACAAGAGCTTTTTGTTGATACAATTGAAGCTGTTTGCCGTAACCATTATTCGCCGGAACAAATTGCAGTTTGGACTTCATCAATTGAAAATACACAACGTTGGACTGATAAATTGGTGAAACAATATTTCATTATTGCAGAAATCGACAACAAGATAGTTGGATTTGCTTCGTTAGAAAATAATGAATATTTAGACTTTATGTATGTTCACAAAGATTATCAAAGACAAGGTATTGCAGATAATCTTTACTCGGAAATATTAGCCAAAGCAATTAAACACGGTACAACATTATTGACATCTGATGTTAGTATTACGGCCAGGCCATTTTTTGAGAAAAAAGGATTTAAACTAATAGCAGAACAAAAAATTAACATCAAAGGTGTTGAAGTTATTAACTTTAAAATGACTTTAGAATTGAAATTAGAAAAAACAAAGAATTCCTAACACTGTATTTATTGGTTTCAGAGGCAAACCGAGCCCACCGCTCGCTTTTTTCTCAGATGGGTCTCTCTAAGAAGACCCTGATGCAAGGCAATATAGCTTAGGAAAGTGCTGCTTAACAAATGTGCATCAGTCATGGATTGTGCTGTAAAGCTTGCCTATAATCTTATACTTTATTTTCCTGTATTGGCATTATTTGGGAAACTTACTCCTGGCCCAAAGAAACATTCATTTTCTATTATTTTACCATCTTTAAATTTAAAACGCTCGGTGTTCCGAAATAATTTGTTGTCTGTAGTCCAGCCATTGTATGTAACATAGGCACAATCTCCGTCAATTATAACCTTTTCAAGGTCAAACTTTTTGGTTTTATAGGCATTGGGCCAACACCTTTCCTTGTATAGCTTTAAACCAATGTGATTATCACCTGCCGGACTGCTGAACGTAAACCCTTTTGCAAGAATAGGTTCCATTAAACCCCAATCCTTCTGCTCATATGCCCTGTAATAATCATTAATCATTTGCCGGGCAGAGGTATTCTTATTCAAACTGGTACAATTGCTGCAAAGCAATACCAAGCTGATTGATAAAAAGAATATAGTTCCGTTTTTTATAAATACATTTTTCATTTTTTATAGTATTATATTTTGCCATCAAAAAATGTTAGTGAATTATATCATTTCAATAACTTTAATTTAGGACAATATAGTTTTAATTTCCCCTTATACTCAATTTGATATTTTATAGAATAGTAATTAGGAGTAATAACTATTGAATGTCTGCTTATATCTATTCTATTGTTTTCGGTTGCCATACACTTATTTTTATCCATTCCTGTGAGTGCCATTAAGTGAAATTGCATGGTTATGTCCAGTTATTAATTCAAGATAACAATTTTTTAATCAAATAATGCAGTGTAAAAAACATCGTGTAACTTTGATAGCGTTTTAATTCATAAAAATAAAATGCAGTGAAATCAGGCAAGCGAATATCTACTATATCCCATGGGAAAAAATCATCAACAAAATTGAATAGTAATATTTTTCCTATAGTCGGAATTGGTGCTTCAGCGGGTGGGTTGGAAGCTTTGGAACAATTTTTCGAAAATATGCCTTCTAACAATGGAATGGCTTTTGTAGTAATCCAGCACCTCGATCCTAAATATCCCGGTATTTTGCCAGAGCTTTTGCAACGTATAACACCTATGAAAGTGCAACAAGTGACCGATCTTCTTAAAGTAAAACCCGATTGTGTATATGTAATTCCTCCTAACAAAAGCCTTTCTATACTTAATGGAGCGCTGCATTTGTTTGCCCCGGTTGAAACACATGGTTTACGTTTGCCAATTGATACATTTTTAAGATCTCTGGCAGATGACAGGCACGAAAAAAGTGTAGCTATTATTCTCTCTGGTATGGGCTCTGATGGTTTTTTAGGAGTTAAAGCTATTAAAGAAAAAAATGGCACAGTGTTGGTGCAGGAACCTTCCACGGCCAAATTCAATGGAATGCCAAACAGTGTTATTGAAGCTGTATTTCCCGATATTATTGCTCCTGCTAACGAATTAGCCATTAAACTTGTCGATTATATGAAATTTGTTCCCTCTATTAAAATAAGCAGGGAATTAAATAATAAACATAAAAGCAATATTGATAAAATTATTATTTTGCTCCGCCAACAAACGGGTCACGACTTTTCATTGTATAAGAAAACTACCTTATTTCGCCGCATAGAACGACGCAAAGGCATTCACCAATTAGATAAGATACAGAATTACGTCCGCTTTTTACAGGAAAATCCTAAGGAAACCGAGATACTTTTCAAAGAATTGCTCATTGGTGTTACCAGTTTTTTCCGCGATACTATTGTTTGGCAAACGCTCCGGAATGACATTTTACCTGCACTAATAAACCAAATGCCCGACGGCAAAGTTATGCGGGCATGGGTGGCGGCTTGTTCTACCGGTGAAGAAGCATACTCCTTGGCAATTGTTTTTAAGGAGGCATTGGAAAAAGTTAAAAAGTATAAAAATATATCGTTGCAGATATTCGCAACCGATCTTGATCAGGATTCAATTGATAAGGCGCGTAAAGGTGTATTTCATCCAAACATTATTGCTGATGTGTCGTCCGAACGCCTTAACCGTTTTTTCATCAAAGAAGCGCATGGATATAGGGTGAATAATGCCATACGTGAAATGATAGTGTTTGCTCCACATGATATTATTAAGGACCCGCCTTTTACGAAACTCAATATACTAACATGCCGTAATATGCTCATATATATGGAGCCTGAATTACAGAATAAACTCATTAGCATGTTTAATTACAGCCTTCTGCCAAATGGTATATTAACGATAGGCACTGCTGAATCACTTGGTACAAAAAAACTAGGATTCATTGAAATTGATAACAAATTGAAAATTTATAAACGTACTGCAAATATTGATTCACCAGCTCTGATTGATTTTCCCAGCACCTTCAATCGACAAAAAATAAAGAGCAATCAAAAGAAAGCACCCATGAAAATAGTTGATAATATCCAGAACATTGCCGACCAGATTTTGCTTCAACGCTTTTCACCTGCCAGTGTATTGGTTAACGACAAAGGCGACATTATATATATAACAGGACGTACCGGAAAGTACCTCGAACCGGTTGCCGGAAAAGCCAACTGGAACATTTTTGCCATGGCACGTGAAGGCTTGCGTGAGGAGTTACCCGGAGCTTTTCGAAAAGCTATGCAAAACTTCGACCCAGTAATTGTGCATAATATAAAAGTTGAAGATAACGGGGAAATACAATTTATTGATTTGAAAATACAACGTATAGAAGCCCCCGATGCTATCAAAGGAATGATTATGTTAGTATTTACAGATATCTCCGCTCCTGCTAAACTTCAGGCAACCATATCCAAATCAGGAAAAAGAGGATCAACTTTAGCAATGAAAGAATTAGAAAATGAGCTACAACGGAATCACGAAGAACTTCAAATTACACGTGAGGAGATGCAGACATCGCAGGAGGAATTGAAATCGACTAACGAGGAATTACAATCAACCAATGAAGAATTGCAATCGACCAACGAGGAATTGCAATCAGCCAATGAAGAATTGCAATCGACCAACGAAGAACTCATTACCTCAAAGGACGAAATGAAACGGTTAAACGAAGAATTGCACACAGTTAATTTAGAGCTACAAAGCAAAGTGAGTGATTTTACATTAGCTAGCAGCGATATGAAAAACTTACTCAACAGTACCGAAATTGGAATTCTATTTCTAGATAAGAATTTGAATATTCGCAGGTTCACAAATCCAATTACCAAAATATTTAAAATCCGCTGTACCGATATTGGCCGACCATTTACCGAACTGGTGAGCGTTCTGAAGTACCCCCATATTGATAATCATGCCCTTCAGGTACTCAAAACACTAATACCCATTGAAACTTCAATAGCAACTGACAATGGTAATTGGTTTACTATTCGTATTTTGCCCTACCGAACGGTTGATGATCGAATCGATGGACTCGTTATTACATTTAACGATATAACAGTTGCGAAAAAATTGGAAATTGAACTTAAAAAAGCAAGTATTGAAATACAGAACCTGGGAAAAGTTAACAGAAAAAAATAATTATTATAAGTCAAATACTATGAACAATTAATAAAGTTAACAGTTTAGATAAATGCAAATGCGATAGGATATATTCATAGGAAAATAATTTTCTATAGATTGGGTTTCGGTTTTTAATTAGGTTATGCAATGAAAAAAATCAAAGCACAATTAGGCATCCCAATCTTACGCACACAAGCGGAACTGATTCTTACAAAGAACCCAATAATGATTTCTTCAGAACTTTCAGAAGTTGGTGAACTCAAACTTATTCACGAACTTGAGGTTCACCAGATTGAACTGGAATTACAAAATGAAGAACTCATTCGGGCGAAGGAAGCTGAAAAGGACGCGATTGAATTGTATGATTTTGCTCCCACGGGTTATTTTACACTTTCACCAAATGGTGATATTATTGGGTTAAACCTCAATGCCGCATATATGCTTGGTATGGAACGGTCAGCTTTAATTCATAGCAGGTTTCTGCTTTTCCTATCAATTGATACAAAAGAAATATTCAATCATTTTCTCGAAAGTATTTTTCTCAAAAGGGTTAAAGAGTCTTGTGAAGTAACCATTTCAATTTCAGACAAACCGCCAATTTTTGTTAGTCTTACCGGAATTGCTGATTATAACCATGAAAAATGTTTTATTACTGCAACTGATATTACTGAGCGTGAACTCGCTGAGGAAATTATCAAAATCAGAAACCATCAGCTAGTATTGGCCGATGCCCAAAAAGATCGTTTCATATCTATTCTCGCGCACGATTTAAAAAATCCGTTTGCTTCAATTCTTGGTTTTTTAGATTTATTGATCGAAAACATTAATGAATATCCTCAGGATAAAATTGAAGAACAACTTTCCATCATTTACCAATCGTCTCAAAATGTATTTAAACTTCTCGAAAATTTATTACAATGGTCGCAGACGCAAAGGGGCAAATTAATTTGCGATCCACAAAGCATAAATTTTACTACTATTTGTGATGAAGTTATTAATAACCTAAGCCTTAATGCAAAGAACAAAAGCATAAATATTGATTATTCCGAAACAAATAATTTAACCGTTTTTGCAGATGCAAATCTTTTAAAAACTGTGATGCGAAACCTGGTATCAAATGCAATAAAATTTACCAATACCGGTGGAACAATCAATATTTCAGGTATAAGCGACTCCTCAAATGTAACAATATCTGTTGCAGATAATGGAATAGGAATAGCTGCTGAAAATATACCTAAATTGTTTGACGCATCGCTAACACATTTAAAAATAGGCACAGCTAATGAAAAGGGAACAGGTTTGGGATTGTTTCTTTGTAAAAAATTTATAGAGAAACATTGTGGTAAAATATGGGTTGAAAGCGAATTAAATATAGGGACTACGTTCAGGTTTACGTTACCAGTGGAATAAAATTGCTTTAAAATAATAAGAGCAATGAGAAAAACGAAAGTTAAAGAAACCGAAACAATAACCCTTCGAAATAAAGCTGAACAAATGCTTAAAGAAGGGCCTTTAAGAATAGCCTCGGAGTATTCCCAATTTGATATATTGAAACTCATTCATGAGTTACAGGTTTACCATATTGAATTGCAATTACAGAACGAAGAACTGTTGCTGGCCCATGAACAGGGTATGGTTGCAATTCAAAAATATACCGATTTATACGAATTTGCTCCTATAGGTTATTTTACTATTTCCTCTGATGGTAAAATAAATGAGCTTAATAAGAGTGGCTCTCAAATGCTCGGAAAAGAGCGATCACAGATAATTGATGCAAGGTTTGACTCATTTGTATCATACAATTCAAAATCTACCTTTTCCATGTTTCTTGAAAATGTATTTAGTAGCAATACTATGGAAACTTGCGAATTAAGTTTAACCACTTCGGGGAAAATACCAATTTATGTTTACGTTACAGCCCTGGCAGAAGAAAATAAAAATTTTTGTCGCCTCACAATGGCAGATATCACCCAGCGCAGGCAAACAGAAATTGAGCTGATAAAAGCCAAAGAACATGCTGAAGAAAGTGACCGCTTAAAATCTGCATTCCTTCAAAATATAAGTCACGAAATTAGAACGCCTATGAATGGTATCATGGGTTTTTCCAAATTAATAACCAAAAATTACAACAACAAGCAGAAACTCGAACAATTCGCTCATATAATAGACCAGCGATGCACTGATTTGCTCGATATAATAACTGACATACTCGATATTGCCAAAATAGAATCGGGGCAAATAAGTGTTCACATACAGGAATGTAACTTAAACGATTTATTTGATGAATTAGGTTCCTTTTTTAAAGAATACCAGAAACGCATTGACAAACACCATATAGAATTCAAACTTCAAGTTCATTGCAATGTTTCAAATAAAATTATATTAACCGATAAAGTTAAGTTGCGGCAAATATTCATCAACTTAATTACAAATGCATTTAAATTTACCGATAAAGGTACAATCGAAGGTGGCTGCACAATTGATGACCAAAATAAACTTGTATTTTATTTATCCGACACGGGTATAGGCATTCCACCTGACAAACACGAACAAATTTTCAAACGATTCGCACAATTGAGCCAAGGTCAAAGTCGTTTATTTGGCGGCACAGGTTTGGGTCTGTCAATTGTTAATGGATTGGTGAACTTATTAGGTGGGAAAATATGGCTCGAATCGGAACTCGGTAAGGGAACTAAATTTTCATTTACTATTCCCGTTCAAACAATGCATCAAATATTGGCTGAACCTATAATTAGTGATGTACCCAGGTATTTCGAATTTAGTGATAAAACTATTCTTCTTGTGGAGGACGAAGACTACAATGCTGCCTTTATGAAGGAAATACTTTCCGATTCAGAAATAAATATTATATATGCTGAATTAGGTGCCGATGCTATTCAAATAGCCAAAACGCAATTCCTCGATTTAATTTTAATGGACATTCGTTTACCTGATATGGATGGATTTGAAGTTATGCGGCAAATAAAACAACATAATCCGGAAATAAAAATTATTGTCCAATCAGCATATGCCGCCGCTGAAGATATACAAAAGGCATCTGATGCCGGATCGGTTGACTATATATGTAAACCCATTGATCCCGATATACTATTAACTATGCTAAATAAACATTTAGCATAAATTATAAACAATAAGAGGCTGTTTCATCGGCTCATATAAAATGCGGGTTATAGCGGTTTGCAAGTTCAGTGCTTTCTAATTATATTTGTTTAGTGGTATTTTTCTGCAAATAAATCACGCACGCACGTGAAGCCGCAAACTTTTAGTGGTCATTGTAACAGACAACCAAGTAGACATGAAAAACAACAATAAATAATCACAATTTAAAAATCAAGCAGTATGAGAAAAATTATCGTATTAGAGTTTATTTCGTTAGATGGAGTTATGCAAGCACCCGGTGAGCCAGAGGAAGATACATCAAACGGTTTCAAATATGGCGGTTGGTCAGCACCGTATTCTGACGAAGTTGGTGGTAAAGTAATGCAAAAACAGATGAAGCCTGCCGACCTTCTTTTAGGCAGGAAAACGTTTGATATTTTTGCTTCCTACTGGCCTAAACATGCTGACTATTGGCCAGGTATCAATGATGTCACAAAATATGTCATGTCCAAGACTATGAAAAAGTCAGATTGGAAAAATACAGTTTTTCTCAAAAGCTTAGCAGATATTAAAAAGCTCAAAAATTCAAAAGGTTCTGAGATTAAAGTTTGGGGCAGTAGTGAGCTTTCTCAGCTACTATTTAAGAATGATTTAGTGGACGAACTCTGGCTCAAAATTTATCCAGTGACACTTGGTAAAGGAAAAAAGTTGTTTGACAATGGAACTGTACCGGCAGCATTTACATTAACAGAGAGTTCGGTTACACCAACAGGAGTGATTGTGGCAAATTACAAACGAGCAGGAGAAGTCAAGACAGGAACTATGGGAGCTTAGACAATGACAAATATAGGAAAGCAACTCTTATCCCGACAGCTTCTCGCCAGACAGAAACAGGACAGCGACAACAACGAAAGACAAAACAACGAACCGCCAACAACACATTAAAACATTATGGAAACTAAAGACGATATAACACATTTTGCTCCAGAACTGCACATTCCTAACGGGACATTTAACATTGATTTTTACACAAAATTTGGTGCAACCGAACATTTTTGTTTACGGAACGATGACGGGAGTATTCATGTTGCTGAATTAGAAATCAACGGTGGAATTTTTCATGTACACGAAACCATGCGTGATGCTCTTGAACCAATAAGTGCAAAAGGAGTGACTTGTGTTATAGGTTTGTTTGCTCCTAATGTTGACGACATAATGTATAAAGCTATTTTGGCAGGTGCAACAGAAATTAATCCTGCAACTGACCACGATTATGGTTACCGACAAGGAATGTTCAAAGACCCATTTGGACATTATTGGCAAATACAAAAAAAAATCTAAATAGACTTACACAAAATACTAATTGTAACTTCGATTATATTATACGGGTTTCCTCTGCTAGTGCAAGCGTCCGCTTGTGTTATTATTCCCAGGTGGGTTTTCTGGGAGAGGATCCGCTGAGATGCACTTACTTGAATAGTGAGTTTAAACAATATTTATCTTGGAACTGTTTAAGTTTTAGTTACTTTAAATAGAAGAACATGTTAAATAGTATGCCATTTATTTTATTCGATGGAAATTGTGCCGAAGCAATGTCGTTTTATCAAAAGTGCTTTGGTGGAGAGTTAACAATCATAAGACTTGGCGACACATTAATGAAAGACCAGATTCCAAAGGAACAGCATCATAAGGTTACATATGCATATTTAAAAAGTGGTGTTATAGAATTATCTGCCACTGATTGGCTACATTCCACCAGAAAACCAAAGCAAGGAAACACAGTAGCAATATACATTACTGGTGATTCATATAATGAACTAAAAGACATTTTCAATAAGTTATCAGAAGGAGCTGACAAAGATTTACTAGATGAATTAAAAGATGTGCCATTTGGTATATATGGACATTTTGCTGATAAATATAGTGTTCATTGGTTCTTCAGGGGAGAGAAACGATAATATGAATAGCAGTTTGCGTAGTTCATTAAGTTTTTTTTATAATTGAGCAAATTAACTAATAATGCAAGTAAGTCCCGCATCAATGATTAGCTGGGAAACCTTGGCGGTAATTTTAACGAAATTACAATATGAGAGTTGGTATATTGCTTTTTGAAGATTTTGAAACTTTAGATGTTTTTGGACCTGTTGAGATTCTCGGCAGACTTAAGGAACATTTTCAAATTGATTTTTATTCAGAATTGGGTGAGACCGTAAATAATTCTCATGGAGTTTCCATTGATACAAAAAAGCTTGAACTCATTTCTGAAGGTTTAGATATTTTCCTTATTCCTGGAGGATTGGGAACAAGAAAAGAGGTAAACAACAAATATCTTATTGATTTAATTAAGCAAATTGCAGGATTAAGCAAATATGTTCTGACAGTTTGTACCGGGAGTGCATTGCTTGCAAAAACCGGACTATTAGACAATCGTATTGCCACATCTAATAAAAGAGCATTTGATTGGGTTATTACAAATGGAGCAAAAGTTAAATGGATAAGAAAAGCGCGTTGGACAATTGACGATAAATTCTACACATCGTCCGGGGTAAGTGCTGGAATTGATATGACCTTGGGATTTTTAGCAGATATACATGGACTTGAATTTGCCAGAAAAGTAGCTTTTCAAATAGAATATGACTGGCAGGAAGATAAAAGTGAAGATAAATTTAGCAAACAATAAAAAATGAGAAATCTATCTAATGTTGGTCGTATTTTTTATGGCATCTCTATTGTCGTAATAGGGTTGCTTACCATTTATTATCGTGATTATCCTTATATGTTAATACCTCAAGAACATCTCTGGATTCCCAATCTTGTATTGTTCGCTTATATTTCCGGAGCTCTGCTTATTTTGGCCGGGGCTTGTATTGTTTTTGAAATGAAAATAATTCCAATTTCGTTTGTTTTAGGAAGTGCGCTTCTATTGATATTTTGCTTTTACTTTATTCCATATCAATTTATGGTAAGCTCGAATTATTTGCATTTTGGTGACTGGGAGAATGCAGCAAAAGAATTAGCATTAGCTGGCGGTGCATTTGTAATTGCCGGCTGCTCCTTAGAAAAAAATAAAAATACGCTTATAGGGTTTTTGAATAAACTAATGCCTTTTGGATCTGTTTTATTTGCGATAACAATTCTCAGTTTTGGAATTGATCATTTTTTATATGCCAAAGAGGCATCAGATTATGTTCCATCATGGATACCCTACCATCTGTTCTGGATGTATTTTACCGGCACAGCGCTAATTGGTTCAAGCCTTGCGATTATTTTGAAAATAAAGGCAGGACTAGCTGCCACTCTTTTAGGTACAATGATTTTAACCTGGTTTATTATTCTTCATATACCCAGGGTGATTACTTCTCCGGTGATTTATATTGGAAGTGAAGTTACCAGTGCATTTATAGCGCTTGCATATTGTGGAGTTGCCTTTGTTATTGCCGCAACAGATAAAAGACGACAATAAAACTGTCTGTAACATTAGCGCATATAAAATAAGGGTTTCAGCGGGTTTGCAAGTTCAATGCTATCTAATTACATTTGTGTAGTTGGATTTATATTGCAAGTAAATCCCGCAAGGCATTTTAGTCGCGAACGTTGGGCGTAATTGAAGAACTTATTGACAGTAAAGTAATTTTATAAGCATGAAAAAGATAATGACTTTATTAGGAATTGGACCAAAATTAGTTTTATTCACTTTATTATATTCATTTTTACTAGAAACAGAAATTGAACATTATCATTTTGACATTGCAATAAAGATAGTGCCATACAATTTTTTAGATATAATAGGATTATTATTAATTGTAATAGGATTATTGTTTTTAATTCCATCTTTTATAGCAATAAGTAAATTACGTAAAACGGATAGATTATATACAAAAAGGATTTATTCAGTATGTCGTCATCCTTTATACGCAGCATGGATAGTTTTTATTGTTCCGGGAATAATTCTATTATTAAATTCATTAATATTATTGACAATTCCATTGGCAATGTATTTTATATTTAGACTATTAATAAAAAATGAAGAGACTATTTTGCTAAATAAGTACAGTGACAAATATCGTGAATATAAAAATCAAGTAGGATTATTATTTCCTAAGTTTTGGAGATATAAAAATGACAAAGAACAATAGAATAAATCAACATATGCTCAACTTAAGCTCATGCAACACACTCCACCGTTAAGCGTAGTTTGCATCTACGCTTTTTTTATCCTTAGTTTTTAATTAGCGCCTGTCTTTAATATTAACAAACCCTGACAGGCTTATGCTTAATCAAAGTTCAACAATTATTGAATTCCCTTACAACAAGTTTTGTGAAAAACCCTGTCAGGGTTAATTATCAATGGCTACAGCCTGTTTTATAAATTAACCGTTATTTATAACCATTCTAAGACATTTATATCAAATAACTTTTTACTTTTAAGGTGAAAATCAGGGGAATTTGTGGGCAGGGTTATTTTAATTGTAAAATGAAATGAATTTTATTTTATGACTGTAAAGAATTTATTGAACAAAATAAATAATGCGCCCTATAATGGCAATTATCTGTACATAATTGGAAAGACAAGCGCTATGTCATGGTGTGTATTAATAAGTTGTGTACAATACAAATACAAATTAAAATGAGATCGATAATAGTAACTTTAGTAATACTAATTTCTATTAAATCATTTAATCAGGAAGGAAAAAAATATGAATATAAAGAAATTGACTGTAAAGATGAGCAAGGAAAGCAGTATGATTTTATTGAAACAAATTTTAACGTTGATGGGAGTGTATTAAGTAAAAAAGACTTACATATTGTAAATTATAGAGGTGTAATAGATATTTACTTTTATGCAAAAAAATTTCATTCTTTATTACTTCCAGATAAGTTAGTTGACAATAGATACCACAATGATACTATTTTGATCTGGAATTATAAAGGCGATAAAGCGCAAGAATCAAAAAAATCTTTTGCCTATGATTCTCTTTCTAGGTTAGTATTGTTTTCTTATTCAGGATGCCAAGTTTGTTCTCAATCTAAATATGATTATAAATTAGAATATGACTTCAAAAATAGACCTAAGAACATAATCAATTTAAATGGTAATGACAGATATGAGATAATTTATGACAAAAATGGAGAAGTTACAGAACTTAGAAGTTATTCCTTTAATAAGTTATATCAAAAAGTAAAATTGAAATAAAAGTACTGTGTACAACAACAACTCAAATTCCATGCGGGCTTCAGAATGTTTGCAAGTTCAGAGTTTTCTGTGCAACTGGATTTATATTGCAATTAAAACCCGCGCACTAATTAGCCGTAAACGTTGGCGGCCAGCAATAAGAACATTATTATTAACTAAATACTAATTTACTATGAAAAAAATTTCGTTTATTTTCTTATCATGTATATGTACATGTTTGCTTTTTAGTCAAGAAAAAGAGATAAAAGTAAAGAAAGACATTGTTTATCTTGATGGAACTCCAGTAGTTAAAATGATTGGGAAATGTGGCGTTTTTACTAGGCTTAATTACACATTCATATCCTTAAAGGGAGATACATTATTTACTATGAAAGATAATTTTTATAAATATTCCAACCCTTATTATGGTACAACAACTTGGTTTGACATAAATTTTTTAAAATTAAAGAAGCAATTAATGTTAATCAGAGAACATACACTTGTAAACGATAAGCAAGTTGTAAAATATGTATTACTAACATTAAATCCTTTTATTATAAAAGATGGGGAATTAGACACATCAGCAGTTGCCCAAGTAATACAAAAGCAAGATTATCGGAATACATTTATAGCTGATACGACCTATAAGTTAGGATTTGACAGAAAAAAGAATATGATATTAGACAAATCATATATAAAAAGAGACATAAATAAACCCATAATTGTTGCAGATGCAACCATACATCCAGAATTAAAAGGATTTAATAATTATAAATTATATGAAATACAACAGGATAAAGTTTTGATTGGATTAATAGTAGAAGTAAATGGAATGGAAACTACATCAAGAAAAATATCATATTACTTTTTACGAAAGTTAAATGAGCCAATGGAATATCAAGGAGAGCATTATCCATTTGTAATGGTAGCATTAATAGATGATAGTTTTCAGGGATTTTTAGTTAGTACCTATAAAAAGGAATCTATGTTTTATACTGCTCCACAAAACTCTACTAATAAATTTTTAGATTATGCAAAACATTTAGTAGATATTAAAGATTTGTAATTTTATTAAAAACATTAATTAGCCGGCCGCCAACATTGGCACAAGCAACATGTACCCCACGCTAATCGTAATATATGAATAAATGAAAAGGTTAGAAGGTGTCTCAAAAGTCGAGGCACCTTTTTTTGTTAATAAAAAGTTCATAAAAAAGGCTCATTAATTTAATCATTTATCTTGTTTAGTTGTCTCATTATCAAAAGTATGAGACATGTATAACCAAAGATCAAAAGTAGTTTTTAAAGACTACAGTCCCAATCAAATCATGTTACTTCCCCCATCACTGGAGGAGTTCATAGATGCAAACCATCCAGTTCGGGTTGTAAACAAAGTCATTGACAGTATTAACGCTGATGCATTGCATAAACAATATAAAGGAGGTGGCACCTCAAGCTATCATCCTCGGATGTTGCTGAAGGTTCTTATATACAGTTACCTGAACAATGTATATAGTAGTCGTAAAATGGAAACAGCCTTAAAAGAGAACATTCATTTTATGTGGCTGAGTGCTATGAACCACCCTGATCATAATACACTTAATCGATTTAGAAGTGATAGGCTCAAAAATGTTTTAAAAGAAATATTTGCACAAGTAGTCATGTTATTAGTGGAATCGGGACATGTAAGCCTTCAGGAAATCTATGTTGATGGGACCAAAATAGAATCCAAGGCTAATCGTTATACTTTCGTTTGGGGCAATTCCATAAAGACCAATAAGGAGAAAATGGTGGCACAACTAAAAGAGTTATGGGATTATACCCAATCGTTAGCCAAAGAGGAATTACAAGATACAGATAATGTTGACTTTACCCAAATAGATGCAGAAAAAGTAAAACGGACTATTAATCAAATAGATCAAGCATTATCTGATAAAAAGGTTGACAAGAAAGTAAGACAGAAATTAAATTACGCTCGCCAACATTGGCCACAAAATCTCAACAAGTACAAGGAGCAAGAGCAGATATTAGGCAAACGGAACTCGTATAGTAAAACAGACCCTGGGGCAACCTTCATGCGAATGAAAGAAGATCACATGAAAAACGGTCAGTTGAAACCAGGATATAATGTTCAGATAAGCACTAATAATCAATATATTGTAAACTATAGCCATCACCCCAATCCAACCGATACAACCACATTAAGGCCTCATTTGGAACAGTTCCACACCCTGTATAACAATTATCCTAAAGTAGCTGTGGCAGATGCTGGTTATGGTTCAGAAGAAAATTACGCATTGTTAGAAAAGGCAAAAATAGACGCTTATATAAAGTTTAACTATTTTGACAAAGATCAACGCAAAATTAAGAACTCTCTCAATAGCAATTTATTCTACAACTCTGAAAAGAACTGCTACTATTGTCCAATGGGTCAACCGATGAATTACATTGGCTCAATCAAACGAGTTACAGAAAACGGTTTTGAGCAACAAATATCTCGTTACCAAGCTATTAATTGCAGTACATGCCCATTGCGTGGAGCTTGTCATAAAAGTAAGAAGAATAAAATAATAGAAATTAATCATAATCTAAACCGACTAAAGGCCCAAGCATCAGAACGCTTGAAGAGTGAGCAAGGGCTTTACTACCGAAGTAAAAGAGGGGTTGATGTTGAACCCGTTTTTGCCAATATCAAGTTTAATAAAGGATTTAAGCGTTTTGGACTTAAAGGAATGTTAAAAACAGAAATTGAAATGGGCTTACTAGCGTTGGCACACAATTTAGCAAAAAGAGCAGCATAGGCTGCTTTGCCATCCTCTTAGGAAGGCAACAAATGTCCTATATCGTAATTATTAAATTATTATCAAAAAAATCTAAATCGATCAAACAAAAAAATAATCTACCATAAAACATTTTGATCAGTTCAAAAAAATTCTACGTTTTTTAACCAAAAAAAGACCATCTCATTTTTACTTTTGAGACGGCCTCTTTTTTTATCCTTAATTTTTAATTAGCGCATGTCTTTAATATTAACAAACCCTGACAGGCTTATGCTTAATCAAAGCTCAACAATTATTAAATTCCCTTACAATCTGTTTTGTAAAAAACCCTGTCAGGGTTATTTGTCAATAACTACAGCTTATTTTAAAAATTAACCGTTATTTATACCCATTCTAAGGCATTTATATCAAATAACTTTTTACTTTTAAAGTGAAAATCAGGGGAATTTGTGGGCAGGGATATTTTAATTGTAAAATGAAATGAAAATTCACCCTATAATGGCAATTATCTGTACATAATTGGAAATAAAAACACCATGGCATTGTGCTTATATGCAAGTTTTACAAAATAAATCATTAGTCATATATTAAAATTTTAATTATTTTAACACAAATTTATTATGAAAAAAATTAGTTTATTTTTAACCTTTATTTTCTTATTTTCAATTGGTTTTTCACAACAAGACTCCCTCTTAAAAAGTAAAAGCGGTAAAATAATTTTACCGCAACAAGGTGATTATGCTATTGGATTATCCGTTAATTCAATATTTAATTATTTAGGGAATATGTTTAGTAGTTCTGGGAATAATCAATTTAATATAAACCTTTTAAATGGGAATCAAATATTCGGAAAATATTTTCTTTCTAGTCAAAGTGCAATCCGTGTAAAATTTTCGATAAACAAAAATTCACAAAATTATGAAAACAACGTAGTCGATGATTATAATAATAATAATATGGTAACAGATAAATTAAATTATACGAATACAAGTTTAGATATGACGGTTGGTTTTGAAAAACGCAAAGGATCAGGTCGCCTCCAGGTTTCATATGGCGCCGAATTTACTTTTGGATATTCTGGTTATGATAATAAATATACTTATGGTAATTCATTTTCATTCAATAATACCGTTCCTACTTCAACATTTAATTTCTATAACTATAATGGTAATAACACAAATAGTAATCGCACATCAAATCGTATTCTTGAAACTAAACAAGATAATGGAATAGGAATAGGGATTAGGGCTTTTACCGGCATTGAATATTTTATATTTCCCAAAATATCGGTAGGAGGTGAAATAGGACTAAGTTATTTCAATGATTTTAATGGGAAGAGTTCAAATACTTATCAATATTGGGATTATGTGAATAACAATGTTTCAACTAACAACAATGAAATTAAAAATAATTCTTATAATATTAACACTGACATTTTGAATGGACAGGTTTTTTTACTATTTCATTTTAGATAAAATAAAAGCCAGCCTATAACATTAGCTCATACAACACACTCCCCCGCTATGCGTAGTTTGCATCTACGCTTTTTTTATCTTTAATTTTTAATTAGCGCATTTCTTTAATTTCAACAAACCCTGACAGGCTTATGCTTAATCAAAGCTCAACAATTATTAAATTCCTTACAATCTGTTTTGTGAAAAGCCCTGTCAGGGTTATGTGTCAATAGCTACAGCCTGTTTTAAAAATTAACCGTTATTTATACCCATTCTAAGGCAATTATATCAAATATCTTTTTACTTTTAAGGTGAAAATCAAGGGAATTTGTGGGTAGGGATAATTTAATTGTAAACTGAAATAAAAAATTAAACCTATATTGGCAATTATCTGTACATAATTGGAAAGATAAATTTCATGTTATTTCGCATATAAGTTATTAGCAACAATTATAGCGTGAATCGTAATTAATAATTATTTTGAACAAATATTTTTAATACGACAAATAAACAAAAATAAACTATGGCTCATCAACATCATTATGTAATAATCAAAGGTGAAAATGGCAATCCAAGTCAGCATCCTCTTAAGACTTGGGTAAGACAAAACTTAAATTTTTTACCTCAAGGACTTGACCCCGACTTTCAAACATCTCATAAAGTTAGACGAATACTATCACAAAACGGGTGGCATTTAGAATTCACAGACACCGAAGTATTTGTTATTAGGCCGGATGACAATGGAAATTTTGATTATACGAATAATTATGTTGCAGAAATTCAAAAAGAAGAAGATGATGAAATAATGGAGAATGAAGACGCATATGAAATTACTTTTGGTCTTGAAAAAGATTTACAATCTGCACTTCGTAAAAATATTGAATCATTAGAAAAAGGACTGACAATTATCGATGATGGGAAAGAGAGAACTACAATAGCTGGCAGAATTGATATTACAGCAAAAGACAATGCCAATCGGACTGTTATTATAGAACTAAAAGCTGTTGATGCAAAACCAGATGTAATTGCACAAACTTTGGCTTATATGGAAGCGGTAAAAGCGGAAGACAAAGTTGAAGTACGTGGAATAATTATAACAAGCGGTTTCCCTGACAGGGTTAAATTAGCAGCAAGACAAATTAGTAATTTAAAACTTGTAAAATATTCTTTTCAATTTACTTTTAACATTATTGAATAAAATATAACATTACGAATAATGAAAAGAATAGTGTCTCAGATGAAAATTATAAATGCCACCAACATCGTCATATAAAATGCGGGTTATAGAGCGGTTCAAGTCTATTGCTTTATAATTATATTTGTTTAGTTGGTTTTATTTTGCAAGTAAATCCCGCACTAAGTTGTAGTCGGGGAAAGTTATGTCGCATTAATAATAAAAATACTGTTACAATGATACAAGATAGATTAATTATGCAGGCTGTTTCAAAAATTCATCAGCGTGCAGATAGACAAGAAAAAATTGAAAAGATAGTAAATACCTATGTTGAGATAGGTATTTTGCCACAACTATTGAATAAAAATAATCAAATAATTTATGGCAGACGAGGAACTGGAAAGACTCATATATTAAGAAAACTTGAGGATGATTTAATTAAATCAAAGGATGAGAAAAATCTTGTAACATATATAGATGCAAGATATTTGGGAAGTAGCCCCCAATATACTGATACAGCTTCATCTCTTAGAGTTCGCTGTCAATCATTGTTTAATGATGTTCTAAAGGAAATATACTATACAATTCTTCAACATTTAATTGAATTTCCTAACGAAAACGCAAATCGAGCATTTGATGCACTTGAAAATTTTAATAAATCAAGCAATGTTGAGATTTATTCTTCAAAATCTATTTCACAAAAAGAACAAATTGCTAATAAGGATAGTTCGAATGCTGGTATAGATATATCTCCAAATACTATTGCAATAAAGTTTGGTGCATCTTCAATTGAAGAATTAAATAAAGAGCGAACAATTACTTATAGCATAGAAGATGAACAAAAGATTTTATTTCCTGACATTAATTTCTTTCTAAAAAGTGTTCTTGAATTATCAGATACTAATTTATTCCTTTTATTTGATGAATGGGCTACTATTCCTTTTGATATCCAACCTTATTTGGCTGAATTTTTTAAACGTAGCTTTTTGCCAAACCAAAGAATTACATTAAAAATTGCATCATTGGAATATAGGTCAAACTTTACAATCCCCAAAGAGAAACATAATTATATAGGTTTTGAATTGGGTAGTGACATAGCAACTAATTTAGATGTTGATGATTACTATGTTTATGATAGAAATCCAAAGCATATTTCAGATGTATTCGCTGAAATATTATTTAAACATATTGAAAGTGAACTTCCAGAAAATTACTTAATCTCAAATTATAATATCTCAAATTCTAAAAAGTTTATTCAAACTATTTTTACCAATATAAATGTTTTTAATGAACTTGTTAGAGCAGCAGAGGGTGTAATTAGAGATTTAATAATTATTTTTTCAATTTCGTTTTTTGATTCTCAAAGATTCAGTCGTAAGAATATTGATAAAAAAACAATTATTGAGTCAGCAAGACAATGGTTTGAAAAGGATAAAGCTAAAAATCTCGATGAAAATTTACAAGATATACTAAGAAGAATAGTTGATGAAGTTATTGGAACACGCAGAGCTCGTTCTTTTATGATTCCTCGTGATTTAGAGAAACATGATATAATACAAAAATTATTTGATTCAAGGGTTTTGCACTTAATAAAAAGAGGCTATGCTGATAAAATAAATCCGGGTATAAGATATAATGTTTATACTTTAGATTTTGGTACTTATGTTGACCTTATACAGACAAGTAAAGAGCCGGAAATTGACTTTACTAATTCAGAAATTAGTGAAAGTGAAGAATTTATTGTACCATTTGATGATAAGAGAAGTATTAGAAGAATAATTCTGACAGAACAAATTTTTAACGCCCATACTGGCACGAGTTTATAACACGTGCCCCCGCTGACGCTCACTTGCTAGCGCAAGTGTCCGATTGTGCTAAATATGCTTTTGAAAAATTCAATAGTTTATTAAAATAAGATAGTACAGGTTAAAAGCTTGAACAGACCCCCGCTGGCGCGAGTTTGTAACGCGTGCCTCTCTAATCTGCATTTATAAATTTATCCATGCTCTTGTAAAATACTAAGTAATTTTTTGAGTAATTCAATTTATATAAGGCTAAACCAACAAAGCCTTTTTTAAATTGTTAAAACAGATAATTTAAAACCAAATGCTTATGTGTTACGATGCAAAAGCGCTAATAAGCACCCAGTTAAAAAGGGCAAAAAGGTTTCACAATGTAGAAGCCATTAAAGAAATTGTAGAAAAACGAAAGGGTTATAATTACTATCATGTTTCGGGCTTTGCACATCCCCGCCTGGTTATTTATACCAATGCCGAACCAACTAAACCCACGGCAAGTGTTTGGGGTTTATTGCCAACATGGTCGAAGGATAAGGAGATTTGGAACAATACACTAAATGCCCGGGTTGAAACTATATTCGAAAAATCATCCTTTAAAGAGTCGGCAAAGAACAAACGTTGCCTTATTTACCTCGACGGTTTTTACGAACACCAGCATGTGAAAGGTAAAGCATATCCTTATTATATTCACCGGAACGATAGCGATCATTTGGTTGTTGCAGGTTTATGGAACGATTGGACTGATAAACAAACTGGCGAAATACTAAATACTTTCAGTATAGTTACCACAAAGGCAAATAAACTCATGTCAGTTATTCACAACAATCCTAAATTGCCTGAACCACGTATGCCTTTAATTTTGGATGAAAGTTTGGAAGATGTCTGGCTAAATTTGACAGGTGAATCGGAATTGAAAGATTTAGCCATTTCTATCTCCGACGATAAAATGGAAGCGCATACAGTTCAAAAATTAAAAGGGGCAACCGCAGTTGGAAATGTGGAGCAGGCAACCGATAAGTTTTTATATCCTGAATTAAGTCCGCCTACATTGTTTTAATGAATTTGCTAATGTGTTGAGGCTATTAGCTACTCCATCGAAGCTATTAGCTACTGTGTCGAGGCTTTTTGCTACTCCATCGAAGCTATTAGCTACTCTGTCGAAGCTATTAGCTGCTCCATCGAGGCTATTAGCTGCTCCATCGAGGCTATTAGCTGCTCCATCGAGGCTATTAGCTACTCCGTCGAGGCTATTAGCTACTCCATCGAGGCTATTAGCTACTCCATCGAGGCTATTAGCTACTCCATCGAAGCTATTAGTTACTGTGTCGAGGCTTTTTGCTACTCCATCGAAGCTATTAGCTACTCCATCGAAGCTTTTTGCTAAATATCCATTTCCAGGAAACTATTTGTCAATTTCTTATTAAAATGATTCGTCCGCATTCCAATATTAGTCGTCCGCACTCAACTAATTCATGTTCCGGTTCAATGAATACATATTCCTGTTCAATAATTCCTTGTCCCGGTTTGATAATTACATGTTCCGGTTTAATAATTCCTTGTTCCGGTTCAATAAATTCATGTTCCGGTTTAATAATTACATGTTCCGGTTTAATGTTGAGGTGTCCGCACTGATTCATCACATATCCCGGCCAATAAAATTAGAGAGTGTCGAGAGTGTCCGAGAGTGTCCAAAAAAGTGTGTAAATGATAATATTTTCTATGATTACAAAAAGCCATGATAATTACTACTTTTAGTTGTTGAATACAACTAAAAGTAGTGTAATTACAACTGTAAGTAGCTGATTTTTTTTTGATTCAGCACATGCTTCAAAATATCTTTGTTGCATCAAATTTTTAAAAAATGTACTTATGTTAGAAACAAAAAATATTGGCAATAAAATTGCCGAAGCACGAAAAAGAATAAATATTTCCCAGGCTGAGCTTGCCCAGCGTTTATTCATCAGTTCTCAGGCTGTAGGTAAATGGGAGCGGGGCGAATCAATGCCCGACATCACAACTTTTAATCGTCTTGCTGAAATTCTGGGTGTTGACCTTAATTACTTTTCAAATAACTTCCAAACCACGGTTAATGAAACTACAAGCCTTGAACCGGGTGAAGCTCATTCCACTGAATTGCCAACCGCAAAGCTGAAAAAAAAGATGAGTTGGGATATGTCAGAAGGAAATTGGGTGGATGCCGACTTTTCCGGTTTAAAAAACCTACATGAAAAGTTCAGTTCATCAAACATGCAGCGCTGCCAGTTTATTGGTTCTGAAATGGCGGGTCTTCTTCTTAAAAACAATAATGTTATCAGTTGTGACTTTTCAAGCTCCAACATCAGTAGCAGTCATATTCAGAATTCGAACTTAACCAAAAATCAATTTAAAAACTGTTCGCTAAAAGAAACAGAATTTACAGGAAGCTATATGAACGACTGCGACTTCACAGCTGCCGATTTTACCGGAGCCATATTTAAATCAGGAGGTTTAGAGAAATGCATAATTGCAAATGCTGTTTGGCGCAGTACCTCATTTATTGATACTTATTTTGGCGACATTATTTTCGAAGGCATAATTGAAGATTGCGCCTTTGAAAACTGTGGATTTAGAAAGGTTAAATTTCAAAACGCCACACTTATGAATACCTTTTTTAAAAACAATAAGAAGCTGAAACAAGTTGAGTTTATTAACTGCAAAGTGGATAAAATAACCTATGCTTTTTTACAAAATGGCAATGCCGGTTTAACCGGAGTAACATTACTAACTGAATAAAGGAGGAAATGAATATGTTACAAAATGAAATCGCCATTTCGGTTCAGGGTTTGAAAAAATCATTTAAAAACCTTGCTGTGTTGACAGGTGTTGATTTTGAAGTAAAAACAGGAAGTATTTTCGCGCTGCTCGGCTCCAACGGTGCAGGCAAAACAACAATTATAAGGATACTTTCAACCTTGTTGAAACACGACAGCGGAAACGCTACCATAAATGGATTCGATGTTTCGTCGAAACCCGCCAATGTGAGGCAGTCTATCAGTCTTACAGGGCAATTTGCTGCCGTGGATGAAATACTGACCGGGCGTGAAAATATTATTTTAATTGCCAAACTACGGCACCTTAACAATCCGCGTCAGCTGGCGAACGATTTGCTTAATCGCTTTAGTTTAACCGAGGCAGCTGACCGCAGGGTGTCAACTTATTCGGGAGGTATGCGCCGCAGACTTGACATTGCAATGAGCCTTGTGGGAAAACCACCAATTATTTTCCTCGATGAGCCAACCACCGGGCTTGACCCCGAGGGGCGCATCGAAGTCTGGACGATGGTAAAAGAGCTTGCTAACAGTGGTACAACTGTATTCCTTACTACCCAGGTTTTGGATGAAGCTGAACAGCTTGCTGATAGAATTGCAATACTTCACGAGGGAAAAATTATCGTGAACGGCACACTCGCGGAGCTTAAAAAGCTGTTCCCTCCCGCAAAGGTGGAATATATTGAAAAACAGCCAACGTTGGAAGATATATTTCTTGCAATCATTGGCAAAAAAATGGAGGAAAAGTAAATGGAAACGATAAAAAACTATTTTTTCAGAGATTTGGGTGTTATGCTGGGTCGATCCATGCGCCATATTTTTCGAAGTTTGGATACCATTATAACTGTTACCATAACGCCAATTACAATGATGCTGTTATTCGTTTATGTATTTGGCGGTGCCATTAAAACAGGCACAAGTAACTATGTAAATTATCTGCTTCCCGGAATACTGTTGATAGCGATTGGAAGCGGTATATCCTATACGGCTTACCGCCTGTTTATTGATATGCAACGTGGCATATTGGAGCGGTTCCACTCTATGCCGATTGCACGTTCAACTGTGCTTTGGGGTCATGTGCTGACTTCGCTGGTATCAAATGCTATTTCAGTTGTTGTTATAATTCTTGTAGCATTAATTATGGGTTTTCGTTCGTCGGCAGATGTACTCTCATGGCTTGCTGTGGCTGGTATTCTTACGCTTTTCACACTAGCCTTGACCTGGATAGCTGTGATTGCAGGTCTTTCTGCTAAATCGGTGGACGGAGTAAGCGTCTTTTCCTATCCATTAATATTCCTGCCGTTTATTAGCTCGGCGTTTGTGCCAACCAAATCGATGCCGTCGGGCGTTCGCGCTTTTGCCGAAAATCAACCGGTGTCCTCTATAGTAGATACTATACGCGCGTTGCTTTCAAACCAACCTGCCGGTAACGAAATATGGATTGCTCTTGCATGGTGCGTAGTTATTATGCTTGTTGCTTATATATTTGCGATGCGCTTATATAAAAGTCGGGTGTAAATATTGTTTCGTTGCTAATATTTGGCTCAATAGCGAATGCGTTTGTTTGTGCTAAAATGCGTTTGCAGACATCAATAGAATATTTAAATAAGGCCGAAAGAGCTAATAGCCTGAACTGGTAATTTAAAACCTACTTTGGTGCATATATTTCGCTTATGTTTACAAGTATTTCAACCTATCTTTTTTATAAAAACAAAATGTCCTTTTTAGCAAGGATATTTTGTTAATTTCAAAGAAACAATTCATTTATACCAGTTTCTTACATCATTTTTTTCTTCATCATTGTCGTGTCCTTTTTCATTTTCATGTCATTGTGTTTCATGTCTTTTTTGGAATTATGCATCATGCCCTTTTTCATTTTTGTGGTGTCGTTCATGCTTTTCATATCATCCTTTTTCATGGTAGATTGGCTATAAACGGAGTTGGCAAATGCAATTAATCCAATGATAAGGATTGCGGTGATCATTTGTTTTGTTTTCATGTAAATAAATTTTAAGCGTTAATAATTAGGAATGTTTAAATGAAAATTATTTTATATTAAAACCTTTTTGTATATCCGTGACAATAAGGTGTCTGCCCTTCTTTTTCATAATATTGCTGATGGTATTCCTCTGCTTTCCAAAAGGTAGTTGCAGGGTCAACCCGGGTAGCAATTTTGTAACCTTTTTGCTGTAAAATGGATATAAGGTTTTCTGCAATTTCTTTCTGTGAGTCGTTCCGATAAAAAACTTCCGACCTATACTGCTCTCCAATATCGGGTCCCTGGCCATCAACCTGTGTTGGGTCGTGAATTTCGAAAAACATTTTAGCTACCTTTTCATAGTCGGTTTTTTGGGTATCGAAAACAACCATAACAGCCTCAGCATGGCCTGTTGTGTGGGTGCAAACATCTTTGTAAGTCGGGTGTTCGGTATGACCTCCGGTATAACCAACTTCTGTTGAAATAACGCCATTAATTTTGTGCATATAATATTCAACACCCCAAAAACAGCCACCGGCAAAAATTGCAGTGTCGTTAGTTGAAGCCTTGTTATAATTAAAAGGTATGAAATCAAGAGAAATTGAATTTACACAATGGCGCGTGTTCTTGGGTGTAAACCCTTCGCCCATGAAAACATGGCCCAGGTGTGCACCACATCTTGCACATACAATTTCAGTTCGCATTCCATCGGGGTCAGGTATTCGTTTTATTGCCCCTTTTATTTCATCATCAAAAGCCGGCCATCCACAACCTGCATTGAATTTATCTTTCGACCTGTATAGCTCTGCACCGCAGCGTCTACAAACGTAGGTACCATCTTCGTAAAAATTATCATATTTACCGGTAAAAGGTGTCTCGGTTTGTTTGTAAACAATTACATCTTCTTCCTCTTTAGTAAGTGTTCTGTAATTTGGATTGGTCTGCTCATTTGTATTTTGTGCTATTTTTTGCTTGCTTTGCGCGCACCCTGATACTGTTACCATCAGAAATGCCAGTAAAATTAAATTTTTCATTGCTTTAATTATTATTTTTATTTCTTAACCCATACAACCGGGCAATTTACAATAGCTGCACTTGGAGCCAATATTTGAGATGCTTGTGCCGTTGATAAATTATTCACCATATCGAAATTGTCATTGTTATATACGATTACATTCCATAAAGGGGAGTACCCAGCATCGCTGGGAAGTGCTGCAGGTATGTTGTGTGTTTGACCTGTCGCAGTTCCGTCTTCTGTTTTAAATCCCGAGGATGGTCCACCATTGGTTTGATCGGGATTGATATTAAAACATACATAAATATCTGCAACTGGGACTTTTCCGTTCACGGCCATCAATTCCTTTTCGAAAAAATTAAAATAATAAACTACCTTATTTTTATACCATCCCCTGGTAAGAGCAGCACTTTCTGAGGCGCCATATCGCTTACGAGCCACTGATCCTTTGGGAACAATTGGGCAGTTTACAATGGTAGTGGTGGGTGTTATGGTATATTTATTCTGCATAATTTCCGTATAACTTGTAATTGTATTAGCCACATAATTGCTAGGAACAGTTACTTTATTTACAAGCCAAAAATCATTATAGCCACTATCACCAGGTACAACGTTTACAATATTTATTTGTCCAAGAACAGATGAAGTTTCTCCCGAACGGTATAAAACATATATTGGAGCAGGAGTTATAGGTAAAACATCGAAATTATAATAAATCGACATTTCTCCATTTGGCCCTAATCCACGTGTATTAAAGGCAGGTATGGAATCAAAATCAATAGCCTGATTGGCAGCAGGAAATTTATTATCAGCATTGCGCAAAAATAAATGAGCAAAAGCACTGCTAAACCTGTCTATTTGAACATCACCCGCTGTGTCGGGGTTAAGGGGAGTTACTTCTGTGGTATTATCCTTTTTGCATGATGCAACTATGGCTATAAGCATTAAGGCAAGTACAACTAATTTCGTTTTCATTGTAATGTAGTTTTAAATTATACATTACCAAAATTCGCCTTTAAGTATCACAGATTCATCACAGAAAATTCAAGTTTTTATAACATTTTTAAGCGGCTTGTATAACGGGCAATGAAAATGAAAAAGATGTTCCTTTGCCGGATTGGCTGAAAACATGTATATGGGAATTATGCAAATCGATTATTTTCTTAACTATGGCTAAACCCAAACCTGTACTTTCGCTATATTTCTTGCCTTTATAGTAACGTTCAAAAATATAAGGCAATTCATCCTGATGAATACCTTCACCTGAATCAGATATTTTAATTTCAACTTCTGCCGTATCTAAACGATGAATATCAATATTAATATAATCGCCTTCGCGACAAAATTTAATTGCATTGTCAATAATGTTTTGCAAAACACGGTCGATAAGTATTATATCGGCTTTCACTATTGGGTTGTCTTTTGGTATAAAAGTGTTTATACTGATTCCTTTTTTCTGCGAAATAATACGGAATTTGTTTGCTATGTCCGATACCAACTCGGCAATTGAAAAGGGTTCGGGATTTAATTTTACCTGGTTGGTTTGCAATTTTGAAAGCTCAAAAAGTTCCCCTACAAGTTTTTTAAGCCGTTCACAACTCGAATATATAATCTCCAAATATTTTATTTGTTCCTTTGAATCAATGTTATCCTTTTTAATCAAAAGGGTTTCAGCATAGCCTTGAATGGATGCTATTGGTGTCCGCAGGTCATGGGAAACATTGCTTATAAGTTCTTTACGGAATTCATCAGTATCTTTCAATTCTTGTATATTATTTGATATAGTTGCAGCCATTTCATTAAAAACCAGTCCTATTTTATCAAGCTCATTATTGCTTTTAACGGGAATACGTGAACTTAAATTCCCAGATTGAAATTGTTGAATACCATGTATTATAACATTGAGTTTTCGTGTAATAAACCAAATTAATAGAAGCCCAACAACTGCCGATACCAGCAATATAGCAACAATGGAACGTATAGAAAGGCCCAGGATATAACTGCCAATAACCATTTGGGCAGCCGAAACATATTCCTGACTGGCTAAAACAATATAAATATACCCGGTGGTCTTTCCTTTTTCAATTACTTCAGCAGCGGAAAAGGTTTTCTTTTCACCCGGATTACGTGGATCATCGCCATAAATTATATTATGCCTGTTATCTTTTAAAAAATTATGAATCGGCAACAATGAAACCTTTTTTAGCTTTACTACCTTTTCCGGGGCTACATAAATTAAAATATCACCTTGCGGATTTAATAAATAAATTTCAACGCTGGGGTTAATTGCCATCATGGAGTGTACTATATCATTTACAGCTTCTTTATTTACTTTCCCGTTCTTAAAATTTGGCTTAATAACATCAACAGTTGTTTTAGCAAGATTCCAATTGAGTTTTTGGGTAACTTCAACCGAATAATTTCTGGCAGAATTTACAGAAATGAATAATGTAATCAGGGCAAAAATTACAAGAACGATGATAAATATTGACGATACCTGCCAATATAGTTTGCTGAATATTTTATGTGATTTATTTTCCATATGGTTGAATAATTTAATAAAACTTACGATTCCCTGAATTTATAGCCAACACCCCAGGTTGTAAGAATAAATTCGGGTTCATTCAGGTTCTTTTCAATTTTTGAACGAAGACGGTTTATATGTGAATTCACAGTATGTTCATACCCTTCAAATTCATAACCCCATAATTGGTTTAAAAGTTGATTTCGTGTGTACGTCCTCCCGGGATTTGAAGCAAACAAAACCAATAAATCAAATTCTTTTGGCGAAAGTTCAATCCGTTTACTATAAACCTCAACTATTCGAAGTGGAACATTAATAAATAGCCCATTATATATTATTTCTTTGTCTGCTTCAATAACTTTAGCCTGTTTTGCAATTTCCGAACGTCTGAGAATAGATTTCACTCTTGCCATTAATTCCCTTATGCTGAAAGGCTTTGTAATATAATCGTCAGCGCCAATTTCAAGACCTATTATTTTATCAATTTCTTCCGATTTTGAAGTAACCATCAATATCGGGATTTGATTCTTTTCTAACCTTATTTTTTTGCATACTTCAATTCCATCCAAACCTGGTAACCTCACATCCAACAAAATCATTTTATAATCATTGTTTAAAGCTTTGAGTAAACCTTCTTTACCATCGAAAGCAATGTCGGATTCAAATTCCAAATCTTTTAAATGAATTGCCATAAGGTTAGCAATATCCTTGTCATCTTCGATAATTAGAAATTTATCCATAATCTTTGTCTTTTTAAATCTCGAAAGTTAGCATTCATTTATAACAGAATTATCACAAAGGGATTGTTTATTTGTCTCAATCATATATTAACTCCATAATAAATTCATTTTTTAAATTTAGAAAAGAATATTACGTTTTGGCTCAAATTGTCATTCAAGAAACATAAAAATAAAAAGCCAGGATATATTCGCTCCGGTCATATACTAAAAAATCAAAATATTTATCAATACCTACTATCGGCCACCTGTTTCACATCTGTCATTAAAGCCCCTGCAACTGCCATATAACCCTCACAATAGAGTTGCAGGTACGACTGGAATGGCCAAAATTGCAACACTGGCTGCGGTTAATGTAAAACCAACATTAAAGAATTTTGCCAATACGTGGGTTTAGTGGTAGTAGTAGTAAAAGCAGTAATTGTTCAATTTATTTCTGTAGGTATTATAAATCCTATAATTTAAAGTATAATAGCTTAGGAAGAAACTTTTTTAAAAGTTGTACCTATAATGTACCAAATAAAGAAACCCTTCTTATACAGTGCGTATTTGAAGGGTCTTAATTTTTTACTGTAGCCCGTAGGGGACTCGAACCCCTGATTTCAAGAATGAAAATCTTGCGTCCTAACCGACTAGACGAACGGGCCAATTTAAATTAGCGGTGCAAAAGTATCAAAAAAGTTGATACTTCAAAATAAAATCATCAAAAATTATTTTTATGACTACAATCCTTATCGGATATATAGGAATACTTAATGCTAATAAAGAAATTCTTTACTATTAAATATCCACTTTATTTTTTTAAAATTTCATCAGCAAATGTTGTAAAGTTAATTCCGTCAAAATTACCTGAACTCATTAGTAATAGGTTTTTCCCATTTAGTTCTATTGATTTTATTTCATTTATTAAAGCTTCCGAATTGGTAAATACACTTAGGTGTTTTGTTCCAAAAGCTTTTGCTACAAAATCTGGTGCTAAGGATTTCATTTTTTTTGCCTCCAATGTTTTTTGATCGTAATAAACGAGTGCAATATCTGCCCTTTCCATGGTGCCATAATATTGCTGTAAAAAGTCCTCGGTTAAACTACTAAATGTGTGTAATTCAATGCAGGCAACCAACTGCCGTTTAGGAAAATGTTCCTTTACCGCTCTTACTGTAGCCGTTAATTTAGAAGGCGAATGGGCGAAATCGAGATAAATATTAGTGTGGTCATTTTTTCCAATTAATTGAAGCCTTTTAGAAGCTCCTTTAAATGTTGAAATTGCTGTATAGAACTCTTCATCACTAAGTCCCAAAATATTACAAACATTTTTTGCACCATTTATGTTTTGCATATTATGTTTCCCAAAAATCTTAATAGGGTATCTTTTGTTTTCAGACAATAAATAAACGTCATTATCTATAACCTCGTAAGGATGATGTTTGTAATCAATCTTTTTTACATCATTGCGTGCAATAAGTGCAATACCAGAAACTAAAGGATCATCTGCACAGTAAATTAAACTCCCGTTAGGTTCAATTTTATCAATAAATATTTTGAATTGTTCCACATAAACATCAAAAGAAGAAAAAACATTAACATGGTCCCATGCAATGCCGCTTATCAGCGCAATATTGGGCTTGTATATATGAAACTTTGGTCGTGGGTCCAACGTTGATGACAAATATTCGTCACCTTCAAATACTGCAATTGACGAATCATCCGACAATTGAACATTATTATCAAAGCCTTCAACCTGGGCACCTACCATAAAGTCGAATTTCTTATGATGAAAATGCAAAACATGAATTATCATTGAGGTAATAGTGGTTTTCCCGTGGCTGCCTCCAATAACCACACGTGTCTTATGCTTTGTTTGTTCGTAAAGATATTCAGGATACGAAAATATTTTTAAACCAATTTCATGTGCTTTTATAAGTTCCGGATTGTCTGCTCTTGCATGCATACCAAGAATAACAGCATCTAAATCTTTTGTTATTTTTTCAGGAAACCATCCTGGCTTTTCTGGCAAAATGCCAGCCGAGGCAAGTTTGCCTTTTGATGGTTCAAAAAATTCGTCGTCGGAACCTGATATTACATATCCTTTTTTATTTAAAGCTAGTGCCAGGCTATGCATTGCACTGCCCCCAATTGCTATAAAATGTACCTTCATAAACTTTATTTTAATCTATCAAAGATACTATTTTCGGTTATTCTAAATACAAACAAAAAAGCCGGATATTTTTTACCCGGCTTTCATTACTTATAAAAATTTAATATGATGTAATTACAAGTTTAGCTGTTTTGTAATTATTGTTTCCTGCTATTTTTATAAAATAAATTCCTTTTTTAAGGTCCGATACATTCAAATCAATTATTTGTGAACCATTTTCAATAGTTGTAATTTTTACCAATGTTCCAATATTAGAATAAATTCTTAATACTTGCTTGTTTTGAATTGGCTTTGTAAATAGAATGTAAGCTTCAGAATTTGCGGGATTTGGATACAATGTAAATCCATTTTCATTAACAGTTGAAGTTGGCACATTGGTTGATATTGCATTAAATGCAGAATCATCAGTTGCTGCCTGATATATTTCCTGTGTCAAACTGTTTTGAACAAATGCAATAACCTTAACTTTTTCGGGAATTATACCTGCAGCAAATTGCCAACTATAATTTACCGTTTGCGTTTGACCTGCACTAAAACTACTAAATGATGTTCCGCTAGGATCAGGTAGCAATTTTCGTAATACATTACTTGTATCAGTAATATTTTCAATTACAGCTATATTCAATATTACAGCAGAGTCAATATTTGTATTTGCAGTAATTGAAGCATTTACAGAAATACCCGATGAATTTTCTACTGGTGGTTGCAATTCAATATTGAATTTTGGATCAGTTAATGACCAATTAAGCAGTGAATCATTTTTCCAGTTACTTTTTCCATTGGCCACAATTTCGGGAATGCTTGAAACCTGATAAAATAGTTGTTTTGCATTTGGACCTGAAGTGTATTGATTATAATAATTATCATTTGCATGATAGCTTATATTCAGTGCATCGTATGGGTAGCGCTTTATTGTGGAATGAACAGTATCTTTTGTTGTAGCACTTGTGAAATCTTCAAGCAAAACAACTTTATTCCGGTCGCGGATTGAAATGTTTGTAAATCCAAAGCCCATTGTAGCGCTACCATTTCCTTTGTTCCCATAAGCAATTCTAAGTCTAACGTTTGATTTTCCCTTAAGCATATTCAAATCATGTCTGGCATCAATCCAGGTTGTTCCAAAAGTGTCTACTTTAAAGTTTGTGGCTGTCCATCCTGTAAATTGATTGCCGGGTTGACCCTGAATGGTTGATGAGTTATACCAATTGATGCCATTTGATGTGGAACCGATATTATTCCATGTTTTGTTGTCGGTTGAGTATTGAAGTACGCCTCCATCAATATTTGGATAAAATTTATTTTGAATTTTCAGCTCTATCATTGGCTTCTTCAAACCTGTAAAATCCATGCAAGGCCCTGTTACCCATGCTGAGTCGTTTTGACGGCTTAATGGTTCTGTAATATTGGTGTACCAAATTTTTGTATTGGTTTGAGGAGATTTATAATAACTATTAATTCCTAATTTCCAAATACTATCATCTTTCCAAATATCAGTTTTAATATATTTAACCAGGTTGCCATACCAACCATCGTTTCCATTTGAAAAGTCTTTGGTATAAAAATTATCATCACTAATGGTTACAATTGGTCTTATATGTATAAGTTTTGTCACCGTATCGGTACAATTGTTTTGTGTTTTTACAACCAATTTAATATTGTAGTCGGTTAGTTTATTGAGTAGGAATTTTGCCGATGTCAAAGACTTTTCTGTTGAATCTACCATTGGGGAGGCAGAGCTGTTGACATCGGAAATATACCAATAATTCTTTTGAATAGGATCGGTTGAATTTGGAGGTGTAGAATTATTGCTGAATAAAATTGGATCGGACGATAAGCATTCATTTTCCCAAGCAAAACTTGCAATAGGTTTCTGACCAACACTTATTGGTTTACTCATTGAATTAGCACATCCATATATTGTACTATCGGTTAATTTTACAGTAAAAGTACCTTTTGAAAATAGATGATTAATATTGGCATTTGATGTATAAATACTTGTACTATTATCTCCAAAGGCCCAAATATAATTTTTCATATTTTCATATTGGGTTTTCCGAATATTAGTAAATGCAATACCAGTTATAGAATCGAAACAATTATTCGGTACTTCAAAGTAGGCAATAGGTGTTTCATGAATAATAAAATTCTTTGAAACTTGTTTAGTACAACCATTTTTTGAAGTGTATTTATAATTTACTGTAATTGGTTTCCCGTATGAATAATGGTTTGCATCATGGTTTATAATATTAAATGTATTAAAACTAGCAGTAATATTTGAACTGGTAAAATTATTTGCAGCAGAGGTGTCTGTTGTAAGCCAAAATACTCCTGTACCATCTGAGGAACCGTTGCCTTTTATGCTTCCTAAAACTGATGAGTCGGCACAATATGCAGCGCTGGTATTGTTAAAGTCGAAACTTAACAAATTGTCAATTTTATCTATATATACAGGTTGAGTAACCTCGAACCATGTATATCCGTCTTTATATAAATATCTATAAGTGATAGTATAGGTTGTATTTCCAATAGTTTTCTCCAAATTAAATGTTGCTGTTCCAATACCGGTTTTAGTAACACCAGTGCCAAAAATAGTATCTTTTGCTGGTCCTGAGCCGTCGTTTACTGTTACTTTAATTGGAATTATCGAATCCCAATAACACAAAACAGGTGGGTTTGAATTGACAACCTTAGTTGGAAAGCTAAATGTTGCATTAGCTGTAACTATATTTATAGTTGTTGTTTTTGTATTTGGGCAATTAAAACCATTTAATGAATAAACATAAGAATAATTAATATCGCCCTGACCTAAAGAGGATTTAAAAGGAGCTAAACTATCGCCACTAAAATTTAGTGTTTTACTACTAAATGATCCCCCATCGGGCAATGGGTCAATTGGAACTGAAGCAACAGCCTGGTCGTAATTATTTCCCGGAATAATTTTGTTTCCAAAGGATAATGTATCCGTAGGGTGTATATATAACTTAATAGTATATGGCTTGCTTAAGCAACCTCCCGGCGAAGTATAAGTATAAGAAATATTATCTATAACATTATTGGGATTACTTTGGTTGAAAGTATTCTTAACCAAGCCCGGATTAAATGTTGCAAAGGTACCGGATGAAGTAATTAATTTAGTAGTATAATCATCTTTCCATGCACCTGTTCCTCCCGAAGGAGTTAAACTATCTGCAATTAAACTGGTTAGCCCGCTACTATTGGCACAGAAATGATCCTGAGATACAGCATCTATTATTGCTTTTACCGAGTCAATGGTAATTATTTTTGTCGATGTAAACAGGGCTTGTCCAACATAATATTGATATGAAATGGTATCGCTTTTTGTCCCGTTATTAAAACCTATTCCATTGAAAGAGATAACGGCACTTGAACTATCAGGTAAAACTTTTAAAATATCCTTTCCTTGTAAAATAAATTTGGGATAAATACTATTTGATAGTTTACCTGAAACTTTTACGGTATCAGTTAATCCGGAAGTATAGCAATAATTAGTAGTTTTTAAACTTGTGCTTGCAATTTTTGAAACATCCTGCAAAACGGTGAAATTTTTTGTTGATGAATTTGAACAACCAGCTGTATCAGTATAATTATAATGAATTGCAAAAGTACCTGCACCGGAAATACTCGGGTCGAATGTAGTTCCATTAACTATACCAGTTCCGGAAAATGTTTTTGTGAAACTATTATTACTGCCCGATAAGATATTGTTTCTATTCCCGGCAATATTATATATTGCAGTATTTGCTATACTGTCCACCGGTAAGGCCAAAACCTTAACAGTGTCATTTATAATTGAACTAGGGCATCCCGAAGGAGAAGTATATTTATATTGGATTCCAATTTTTCCGGAAATTGAAGTTGGAACTTCGGCTTGCGTGTTTGAGGTATTGGTAACAATCCCAATCCAGGTACCCGTTCCACCTGAAGGGGAATTTCCTGATACTTTTAATACAATATTACTGCTGTTCTGGCATGCATATGTTTTTCCCGTTATTGGGTACGTATTTGAAATTGAACCTGGCGAAACTGCATCAATCGTGAATGATTGGTTAATTTCGAAATTTGCATGATTGTTCCAATAAAAGAATCGAGCAAGATGTGATCCTGCAACCAATGTATTTACAGTGAATGTAACATCCAATGCTCCTTTATTAAACAATTGATTATCAATTTGAAAATACAAACTATCATATTTAGGTGGTGTAAAAGTAAAATGTGCTGTAGCGCTGGTACAATAAACACTTCCTATTTGGTGGTTATCAATTGTACCTGAGGCTACCATAATATTGAATTTAGCACTTGTTGAATTTGAACACTGTGTGGCTGGGTCAGTATAAGTATAATTTATTAAATCGCTTGGATTAACACCTACTGTTGAAGGTGAAAAGTAGTAAGTTGAATTTGACAATGAAATCCCCAATCCTGAAAAAGTACCACCAGTTTGATTGCTTTTCATCACTTCCTGACTTCCGGCTGAATTAAATACTGTATCATTTAATATGGCAACAGTAGGTAAAGGATTAACCTTAAAAGTTTTTGTTACTATATTACTTGGGCAATTTTTTGATGAGGAAGAAAAATATTGAAATGAGATTGAATAATTTGGACCTGGAACTAATGAACCTGGAGTAAAACTGTATGAACTGTTAGTAGAAATGGCACTATTATAATCAATCCATTTAGTAGTTCCTCCACTACCTAAATTTGATGGAGTTAAAGTAACATTGGTGGCATCTCCAAAGCAATAGGCTGAAGCTAAATTCGTGAAATTGACAGGTGCAACTGAATCAATAGTTACTGATTGGCTAATATTATAAACAACATCTGTGCTACTTGTATAAGTATATGTTATTGTAAAATTACCCGACCCCAATAGTTTTGGATTTATAGTGGCCGTATTATCATGGTTATCTGTCATTCCATGCGATCTTGAATAAGTAAAATCTCCATGGGTTCCAACTTTAATATCACTTGCATTTACACTAAATATTATATTGGTATCGGCATAACAATATAAGTTATCTAAATTATTGAAAGTTGCATTCGATTTCGAAATTGTAACTGTTTGCTTTGCAGAATCAGTGCAATTATTATTATCAGTATAAACATATTTAATTGTACTGGTAATAGATGAACCGCTCATATTTGTTGCTACAATATTAGGATAAAATAATGAATCAGATGCTACTACACCTGCCCCTGAGAAAAGGCCTGGTCCTGGCTTTCCGTGTAATGGAACAGCCGATTGTTGGCTGTTAAAATAAGAACTAACTCCTGTAATAGCCGGACTTGGCAGAGGATTTACGGTAATTAAGCTGGTTGTAGAATCAGCACAATTATTTCCGTCAACAACTTTTAATTTATAAGTTCCACCCATTGCGGTTGAAACATTTGATCTTACCGGGTTTTGAATAGAAAGAACAGCGTCCGGACAAGTCCAGGTATATGAAACCATACTATTGGGTTGGGCATATAATTTAAGGGTAGAGGTTGCGCATACAGGGCTATTGCTTGATATCACAGCAACAGGATTTTGATTTACAGTTACTGATGCTATAGAAGAATAATCTGATGAACATGACCCATTCTGCACTAAAACCCTGTATTGGGTTGAAGTCAAAATATTTTTAAGTGTATCTTTATAAGATGTATTGCTTATTGTGGAGCTTGATGCCCAATTGTTTGTCGAATATTCCCATCGTGTAACTGAACCGGTGTAACCCGATAAAGTTATTGTATCGTTTTTACCACTACAAATTGTTTTGGAGGCTGGGCTTAAAGTTCCACCAACTGCTGCAGCTGAAACATGCACGGTTGTTGGTGCACTTGTTTGACATCCTTTGTTATCAGTTACTGTATAAGTAAGTAAATTATCACTAGCAGTATTATTTTCATAAGATGGATTTCTAACAAGTGTTGCATTTAATGAATCTGCTGTTACACCTGTCCATAAATGGGAATAAGGGCTTGTCCCTCCTGAAATTGTTGCAGTAAGTATTGTCCATGTTCCTGCACAAGTATAATAATCAGTGGGGAGCGAAACAATAGGATTAGGATTTACTGTTAAAGTCCCGTTATAATATGTAATTGTATAATTGCTTAATCCACTTCCTATTGCTGCACTTGGAATTATATTATAAGTTGTTAAAACTGTATTGGATGAGGTTGAGCTTGAAGAGGCTCCGGTACTATTAAGGGTGATACTTGATATATTATCACCACCAATTAATCCACCAGATGAAAATTCATTTCCAACAAAACTAAAAGTAGAATTTGAACATTTAGTTTGATTATTCGCTGTAATTGATAAAGCCTTAGCTGTAATATCCCCTGTTGCATTGTCATTCGCAAGGCTATAATTAGAGGCAAGACCTCCATTTGTTCCATCAATTAGTGTATAACTTATCACTATTCCTGGGTAGGAATTAACATTTATACTTGGATAGTTTGCAGCCAAAGCTGAGGCTGTAACAGTCTCAGTTCCCACAAACCCTGATAAAGTGCCTATATTTACAGTGCCAGCAGTTGTTGAACCATCATAGGTTTTTGATGTGATTGAAGGAGAAGTAATGGACAATGCTTTAGGATTAATTGTACCACTGGTACTGTTGACGAAAGTGTAACTATAATTATTCCCACTATTGCCATCATTAACATTACCTGAAGGTGTTAAAGTTTTTCCACTACCAGAATTTTTAGTGTCGTACGTTTCTATAAAATTTGGACTATCTCCGATATGTAAAGTTGTATTTGTTGGGATAGTTGCAGAAGTTGTAGAGCCATCATAAGTTTTTGTGCTTGCCACAGCGGTTACTGTTACGGAATATCTATTAATAATACCGCTAGTATTAGTAACAAAAGTGTAAGTATAGTTATTTCCGCTATTGCCATCGGTTACATTGCCTGATGGAGTTAAAGTTTTTCCGGTACCTGAGTTCCTTGTATTATATGATTCAATAAAATTTGCTGCATCAGAACCTTGCAAAATACCTGATGTAATTATTGGTAAAGTTGCAGCAGTTGTATTTCCATCGTAATTTTTTGTATTAGGCTGTGCGGTGATAGTTAAGGCTCTGGCATTTATAACGCCACTAGTATTGTTAACAAAAGTGTAAGTATAATTATTTCCGCTATTACCATCAGTAACATTTCCTGCTGTAGTTAAAGTTTTACCAGTTCCAACATTGCTGTTATTATAGGTTTGAGAGAAGTTTGCAACATCGGAGCCTTGTAAAGCTCCTGAAGTGATATTTGGAGCTGTAGCAGAGCTGGTAGTAGCGTCATAAGTTTTTGTATTTGCCTGAGCGGTAATAGTAAGTGCCCTGGCATTTATAATGCCACTTGTATTTGTAACAAAAGTGTAAGTATAATTATTTCCGCTATTACCATCTGTAACATTTCCTGTTGCAGTTAAAGTTATACCTGTTCCAACATTGCTGTTATTGTACGTTTGAGAGAAGTTAGCCACATCGGAGCCTTGTAAAGCTCCTGAAGTAATATTTGGATTTGTAGCAGAACTGGTAGTAGCATCATAAGTTTTTGTATTTAGCTGAGCGGTAATAGTGAGTGCCCTGGCATTTATAACACCGCTAGTATTGGTAACAAAAGTGTATGTATAGTTATTTCCACTATTACCATCTGTTACAGTACCAGATGGTGTTAAGGTTTTTCCAGTACCTACATTCTTTGTATCATAGGCTTCAATGAAATTAGCGGCATCTGAACCTTGCAAAGCACCTGAAGTTATTGATGGTAATGTTGAAGCAGTTGTAGCCCCATCATAAGTTTTTGTATTTGCCTGAGCGGTAACAGTAAGTGCCATGGCATTTATAATGCCATTTGTATTTGTAACAAAAGTGTAAGTATAATTATTTCCGCTATTACCATCTGTAACATTTCCTGTTGCAGTTAAAGTTTTGCCTGTTCCAACATTGCTGTTATTGTACGATTGAGAGAAGTTAGCCACATCGGAGCCTTGTATAGCTCCAGAAGTAATATTTGGGCTTGTAGCAGAGCTGGTAGTGGCATTATAAGTTTTTGTATTTGGCTGAGCGGTAATAGTGAGTGCCCTGGCATTTATAACACCGCTAGTATTGGTAACAAAAGTGTAAGTATAGTTATTTCCACTATTACCATCTGTTACAGTACCCGATGGTGTTAAGGTTTTTCCGGTACCAACATTCTTTGTATCATAAGCTTCAATGAAATTAGCGGCATCTGAACCTTGCAAAGTACCTGAAGTTATTGATGGTAATGTTGAAGCAGTTACAGCCCCATCATAAGTTTTTGTATTTGCCTGAGCAGTGATAGTTAAGGCTCTGACATTTATAACGCCACTTGTATTTGTAACAAAAGTGTAAGTATAATTATTTCCGCTGTTACCATCAGTAACATTTCCTGCTGCAGTTAAAGTTATACCAGTTCCAACATTGCTATTATTGTAAGTTTGAGAGAAGTTAGCCACATCGGAGCCTTGTAAAGCTCCTGAAGTAATATTTGGATTTGTAGCAGAACTGGTAGTAGCATCATAAGTTTTTGTATTTGGCTGAGCGGTAATAGTGAGTGCCCTGGCATTTATAACACCGCTAGTATTGGTAACAAAAGTGTATGTATAGTTATTTCCACTATTACCATCTGTTACAGTACCCGATGGTGTTAAGGTTTTTCCAGTACCTACATTCTTTGTGTCATAGGCTTCAATGAAATTAGCGGCATCTGAACCTTGCAAAGCACCTGAAGTTATTGATGGTAATGTTGAAGCAGTTGTAGCACCATCATAAGTTTTTGTATTTGCCTGAGCGGTAACAGTTAAGGGGTAGGCTGTAATATTGGCTGTTAACCCAGCTTGTTGAACAATATTGTAGTTCCCAGCTTGTGCCCCGGTTAATGAGTTGCCAGTAACAATAACAGAAATATTACTAGCAACATTCTTGCTAGCAAAATTACCAGAAGCTGAGCCTGAAATTGAAACGACATCTCCTGTGTATGGCGTACCATCTGATGTTGTTCCGGTACCAACAGCTTCGGCAGTCAGTAATGAAGCCGTTCCGCCAAGAGTAGCAGAAGTCGAACCATCATAAGTCTTGCTGCTAACGGTAAGTCCAGTGACATTTAAATTTTTGGCTGTAATAGTTAAAATAACAGTTGTTCTTGTTGCACTTAAGCAACCAGTAGTTGTATTTCTTGCTTCTGCATAATAATAATATGTATTGGCGTTTAATTGAGTCGGAGTATTTGTAGTTGTTGTTGTACCAATAACCAGTTCTGTTCCACCGGTTAATTGGTCATAAAAATCAACTGTATTACCTGAAGTAGTTGTTGCTGATGCTAATTTTGCAGTACCGTCGTATGTATCTGTTAAATCATTAGCCACAGGTGCAGAAGGTAAACTATTAACAGTAAAAATGGCTGTGTTATCACCAGTTCCAATTGTTGCAGAACCTATTTTATTTATTGTTACGGTTGTTGATCCACTATTACTTAAGATTGGGGTTATAAACGATGCACTTCCACTTGAAAAAGAAATGTTATTAATATTTGTCGCAGTTTGAGTATTACTGCCAGATATTGTATAATTAACTGTATAATTTCCATCAGTAAGTCCGGTAATTCCAGAAATTGCTATAGAATTAGTACTTCCAGCACAAATATCGTTAGCAGATGTTGTCATACCAGAAAATACCTGTGCTTCTGATAATGAGGTACTAATATAAAATATTAATAAACTTATTAGAATTTTTATTTTGGTAAGTTTCATAGCACTATTTTTTATCTTTTGTAAATTCAAAAATGAAAATTAAATAACAATTATAATTTTTAAGTGTTTCATTAAATTTTCTATTTTTAAAACCCTCCATCTTCTTTCAATTTTATTAAAGTAAACATACTGCTTATATTGGCTGTATATTCAATTGTACCAGTGGTTATATAGCCGCCGTTTATAGAAGTACAAATTGAATTGCCTCTTTCGTTCACAGTTGTAACATAGGTTTTTTCTGCCAGCAAATTTCCTGCTGTATCAGTTTCTAAAAAATACATATTTGATGATCCGTCTTTATTGTAGTGTGTTCCAATAACAGCATAATTTCCAGTTGCACTTAAATCCAAATTAAAATTTTTACAATTTGAAGTTTGTGATATTGATTTCTTAATATAAATTGTATCAATTCCATCAACACCTACCTTTAACTTTATAAGTAAAAGATATGTTGTATCGTATACACCTTTAGTATATGATCCTGCATAGATTATACTATTATCCTGTAACATTTTTATTGCTACTCTGTTATCTGAAAAATTAATTCCATTAATATTTAAAGGATTCCAAAAACCAGAATTTGATGTATTGGGTTTCGTTACAGTCCAAACGGGAGCCATTCCAAATCTGTTATCATTGGTATAACCAGCTACAACAAAATATGTTTGGTTAAAATCTATAATTGATTTTGCTTCGCTCACATAACTGGAATTGAAGTTCTGACTGATTGGAAACCCAGATTTATATGTGCCATCTGAATTGATTGTAATTACCAAGGCGTTTTTGGATCCATTTACATTATATGCTCCTGCTATAACAAATCCTCCATCGGTTGTTGATTGAATATCGTTTCCCCATGTACCGAATAAATGGTTTGTATACAGATTTTTATACTTTATTTGTTTTGTCCACAATGTATCACTTATTCCATTTGGTTTAGTCCTAACTAAATATATACTAGTATCATTTGATGTTGAATTCCCCATTAAAATTAATCCTCCATCATTTAAAACCTGAAAACTAAAACCATAACTATTGGTAACATTGCCATAATATTTTGTCCACAACCTGTTTCCAAATTTATCGGCTTTTACCAGATATAATTTATTTGCACCATCGGCATCATTGGCATACCCTAAAGCATAAATACTTCCGTCTGAAACTTGTTTTACATCAAAGCCTTCGCTGTAATTTTTACTTCCGTAAAATTTTACAAATGAATTAGCCTGGTCGGGTGCAATCCCTGGCTTGGTACAGGCTGAAATCGCTAATACGAAAATGAATAGTATGTATATTATTTTTTTCATATTTATATGAAGCTATTTATTTACTTTTTACGGGTTTATAAAATTTGTAGAATATCCCAACTGAAACAAACAGGTTATTTAATCTGAAATCGGATTCAGGTATCGCTGAATTTATGACGTTCTCTAAAGAATTGGGAGAACCGTTCGCTTTGTTTAAACCAATATTATACCTGAAGTCTAACATAATACTACTGTGAGGGATAATATTTAAATTAAAACCTGCACCAAGTACTCCCCAATATTGAATTTTATTTCGGTAATTAATTAAATTAAAACTTGCATCAGAAATGGGTTTTGTGCTGTTTGAAGGAATATAGTTAGTATAACTTTCGGTGGATGATAACAAATAACCAAAATCAACCCCTCCGCGAACAAAGGTCGAAACTTTCCAAAAATCCCAGGGTTTATATATAGCTGTAAGTGGAAATTGCAAATAAGTCTGAGTTTCAATGGAACTCACATTTTCATAATTATCGGCATTAACTGAAGAAAAAGAATATGAATTGCTTACATATAAAACTTCAAGGCTCAGGTCAACTTTTTTATGAATATATTGTAAATAATCAATACCTCCAGAAAAACCAATACCATTATTCTTATAACTACCTCCAGGAACCGGACTAGTGGAGCGCAATTTAAAAGCATAAGGATATGCTGTATTTGTTGTTGCTATTGCCCCAATTGCACCAATGGGTAAAGTCCGGTATGTGTTGAATAATTGAATAAATTCAGCTTGATCAGAAGCAGTTAATTCATATTCAGGATAATTCTTTAAGAAAATCAACATTTCTTTGTCAGCTTGCTTATCATTTTTGTCAAATAAATAGGAAAGTATAATAAGTTTCATTGCCTGTTGCCTTTCGTCTTTTGTAAAACCGTTGTCAATACAGGGTTGCAACATCGCAGGAATTTGTTCGATAGAACCGGCATCATATAATTTCTGGGCTTTTGTGAGAGTAAAAGTACATTCTTCCTGCCCATAGCCTGTGACGCAAAATAATACAAAACAATTTATCAAGATCAATTTTAAAGTAGTCATTTTAATATACCTTTAATTGCTAAAGTGTTATAATTTGAATTGCCAAAATATTAAGACTTTGAAGTAAATAATTTTTCAGGTTATTTTACTTTCTCCATTTTTATATCTTTTCCTATGTAAGTATTCCATTCTTCCTGAGTAAAATTACGCCCTATTTTTTTAAGGACGCGCGTGGCCATTTCGTAAGTGTTTGTTGGCCATAAAATTAATCGGTCTTCACGACTGCTACCTGTAACAACTTTATCACCAAAAGGACTAAATGCTGCGGCAAGTACCCACGATTCATGCTCTTTCAGCTTAATAGGCTGCAAGTTTAAATCTGCTGTATTCCACAATAATGCTGACTGGTCGTAACTTGTGGTTGCTATTGTTTTATCGTCGGGACTGAATTTAATATCTGATATTCTTGCTGAATGGCCTCTAATATTGAAAAGTAATTTTTTGTTATTCATGTCCCAGACTTTCAAATAACCGGTGAGATTGCCGGTTGACAGAAGTGTATCGCTGTGACTAAATGCTACCGAAGTTACCTGATTGTTATCTTCAACATTTAATACGGACATTTTAAACCCATTTGCCCTGTCCCAAAGAATTATTTTACCGTTTTTTGTTCCTGCTGCAATTGTTTTTCCATCGGGTGAAATATCAAGTGATAAAATATAACCATTTGCTTTACCTGCAACTATGCCAGCTCCTGATGCAATATTAAACTCTATTAAAGTACTATCGGAACAGGCTATGATTGATTTTCCATCGGGAACAATTACAACCGATTCGATATTTTTACCCATGTTGGCAAAATAGCGAGCGTTTTGATCTTTTTCTTTTAAATTTAAAATGCCAAGTCCCATACCATATGTAGCAATTGCAAGATATTGCCCATCATTGCTTATATCTATCGACTTATTTACAACATTTTTGTTGTCAATGATTACTGTAGGTTTTTTAGTAGAATCGCTGGTATCCCATCGTAATACTTTGCCATCACTTCCGGCACTATAAAACACACTTGCCGATGGCCAGAATACTAATGAATTAACAGCATCGGTATGTCCTTTGAAAATATTCGCATCCCTTCCATTTTGGGCTATAAGAGATTGGTATAAACCGGCATAAATGTCGGGACTATTTTCATATCCCTGGTATTTCTCATTAAATGCAAAAGCCTGATAGGCTAGTAAAGCTTTTAAATCTTTATCATCATCAATTTGTTCCGATTTTACAGCCATTGATTGGGCAACAGTCAACATTCGCCTGTTAAATGCCTCTTCACGTGCTTTTTCAGCTGCTGATTTTTGGGCTATAGCTTCTTTTGCATTTTTTTCGGCTAATATTTTTTGTTTATTTGCTTCAATGCTTTTTTCGTCTGCTATATTCTTTTGTTTATTTGCTTCAATAGCACTTTCATTTGCTTTTACAGTTTGAACTTCAGCAATTTCTTTTTCCCTAAGCGCTTCACGTGATTTTTCTTCTGCTAATCTTTTTTGTTCTTCAGCTCGTTTGGCAAATTTGTCGGCAAATGATTTTTGGATATTCGCTTTAATACTGTTTTTAGTTGCAGCTTTTCTTTGACGGAAAGCTTCAGCACTTTGGGTTTGCGCATATATCATAATACCAAGCGAAATTATTGTGGCTATTCCTAATACAGCAGCAACAATCCTGCTTCTTTGCAAAGCTCTTTTCTGGAGTTTTATTTTGTTCAGTTCATCTGCATCGTGTTCTTTCGAACTGGTATGCAAAAAAACCAGTGCTCTTTCAAATGCAGGATTATGACGTTGCGCCCATGCCAGCGTTGGTTGTTGTTTCTTTTCCCAATTTAAAGCAATTTGCAAATCGGGCGGCCGCCACAGGCTGGTTTTCCCTTCCTGAAATAATCCAGCAGCCTCAGATAAACGATGGTATAATTGCACCGCATTTGATTCTTCTTCAACCCAAACTTTTAAACGATTCCAGATACGCATTAAACTTTCATGTGAAAGGTCAATGATAGATTCTGGCAAAAGTGGTATTTCACTTGATGGTGTTACAAACGACCGGCCGGGCATTCTGAATTTTTCAATAACTGTAATTAATTCATTAATATCAGCCTGTGCTATTTCAGCTATATCTTCCAGTCGTGTAGGCCTTCTAACCCCTCGGTTATCGGAACCTTTTTCGGTAATTGTTTTGAATAAAACTTCGCAAATTCGTTTCCCTTCTTCGGAAAGCTCATCAAATGCTTCGTTAGCATGTTCTGATAAAGCCTTTTCCATTTTTCCGATAGCTTCATACTCGCTAATTCCCAACTCTTTATCCTTATCGCTGTTACGTAACCAATAATCCCAGGTTCGCATCATAGCATGTTGCAGAATTGGTAACTGGTCGGGGTTATCGCCAACTTCATTCAATAATTCCTGCACTAATGCCTGGTCAATTTTAGCATTGCCAACGGCCACAGGTCCAAGTATTGCGTCCCTAAAGTCGTTACGCGTCATTTGCGGAATAAGATAGTTACTCCTGTTAATTAAAGAAGTTAACTCCTGGTAATTCGAACATTCACCAATAAAATCGGAACGCATTGTGAGTACGATATAAACCGGCATTTCAATTTGGTTAACAGCTTCCACAAGTAGTTTAACAAATGCTTCCGATTCGTTGACCGATTCTTGCCCTTTGCGACTTATTCGATATCTGAAAAGTTCTTCAAACTGGTCAACCAGTAATAATATATTTTCATTTCCTGAATTTGGTAAATTTCTTAGCGCTTCAACTAGCCCAAGTGAACTTCGACGAAGGATTGCACCATAAAATGATGATTTTAAGCGTTTATTGCTTTCTGTTTCATCATTATAGGCCGACTTAACAATAGATTCAGCCATATTGTTGATTGGTCCGCTACCAGGTCGGCAGGCAATAATCCTCCATTGTGAGCCAGCCGATGCAATAAAACCTCCAAACAAAATTGGAACTAGTCCGCAATAAATAAGTGATGATTTTCCTGTTCCAGAGGCTCCGATAACTGCAACAAACTTGTTTTTCGAAAGTTTAGTCAATACTTCTTCGCTTTGACCTTCACGCCCAAAAAACAAATGGCTTTCTTCAATTCCAAAGGGTCTTAATCCGGGAAAAGGATTCGTGACAGCCCTTACGGCTGCTATACTTTCAGATTTTGCTGTTTTAACAACTTCGTCCATTAATTTTGGTTTAGTTTCTTTATAAATGGTTCTAAAGCATCTTTCATTGACAGGTTTGCATCTAAAAGCATATTATCTGAGCTGGGATATTTTGTCATTTCTTTGGTAAATATTGCTTTTACATTAAAGGGTTGTATCCTTCCAAAACCGGGTGCTTTAATCAAATCTTTAAGTTTACTTTTAATCCATTGTTGGTTACTATTGAAATCGCAAATTATTACGGATGATGTTTGAGTCAAAAAATCGTAATGCAGGGCAACCATATTATCAGTTTTTTTAGTAAAATCAATTGCAAAAGGATGAATTTCCTGCTTTTCAAAAAATTGAACAATTTCATGTAACCTTTCATTATCCTTTGGTTCGTGAATTAAATATACGCTCAGGTTTGTTTTATTATAATCTTTAACTTCAGGTTTGTTTAATTCATCTAATTTTTCACGAAGTACTGCTTTTAATTCCTCCAATGGAGTTTGCAGAATTTCTGAAAAGGCATCTTTATCTTCTATACGAAGTGACGTTATAAATCTACGTTGTCTTTCTTCCGAAGGTTTTATTCCGGGTTGTATCCAAACCAAACGTTGCAATGAGCCTTGTTTTTTTTCCGCATTAATTCGAATTTGTTTTGCAGATAACCTGCATTGCATTTCAACAAGTGATGTATCGAATTCAGGAATTATTTCACCATAATGACTGCCAACGATATGTATAGACAGTATAGCACTATTTAAAATTTGGGTAATTTCTTCAGTTAATTCTTTGTAATTGCCTTGCAACAAATAGTCCGGAAGCACCTTATATCCGCGGTGTATTAATTCACTTTTAATAGAATCTCGGTTTTCATATTGATCGGGAGTTACATCGGCAAGGAAAATGATTTTATCTTTTTCAGAATTTTTTGCCAGATCGAATTCATTTTTTAAATCATATGCAAGGTCTAAAATTTTAGTCCAGTATAGTTTTGGAACCGAATATTCGCCAAATGCTTCATATTTACGTTCTAATGAAGTTTCCGGATCAATATCATAAAAAGTATATGCAGTTTTCTTTTTTAATTTTTCCGGAAGCTCAGCAATTTTAATTGATTCTGTAAAAATTACACCAATTTTTATATTTTCAGGTAAATTGTCAATTATATTATTCAACTGCTTTTTTTCTTCAGAAATACTAAGAACATTAGAGTCAATAACAATTAAAATATGTTTAATAGACGATAAATTCTCTTTACTATTGAATTTGGAAAATTGTATGGATTTTATATCAGGAACAGAAGAGCCTAACTGGACTATAGACTCTTTTAGGCTTTCCGTCAAAATATTTGTCCATTGGTTTATTAAACTATCTTCATCCTTGCTGGAATAAAATATTATAATTTTATTTTCTTGTGTCATTATTGTAGGGTTTCATTTCAATGTTCAGTGGCACCGGATTCCAATTATTAATATATCATCTACTTGTTCATTATCACCACGCCATAGTTCAAAAGCATGATCGAGCATTTCTTTTTGTTTTGATACCGGTTCAGCGCTAATTTCTGCCAATAATTCTTTTAATTTTCGTTTCAGGAATTTTTTATTATCTGGCCCGCCAAACTGATCGGCATATCCATCAGAAAATATATAACACATATCATTGGGCTGAAATTCAATATCGTTATTTTTAAAACTCGTAAGCCTGTCACCTACAAAAGCACCAATAGGAGCTTTAGTTGGATCAATGGAAATTGTTTCACCATTTCGTATTATAACTAATGGATTATTGGCTCCGGCATAATCTAAACGTTTAGCATTAAAATCAAAGCAACATAAAGCAATATCCATACCGTCACGTATGGTTTCATGTCCACGTTGTTGTCTGAGCGTATCTGTTACGGCCTGGTTTAATTCGTTTAAAATATCACCTGCATGTCTGGCACCTTTTACATTTACTGAAAAGTTAAGGTTATTATGTCCAACAATTGACATAAAAGCGCCTGGTACACCATGACCAGTACAGTCAACAGCAGCAACCATTACAAGGCCATTCTTTTCAGAAAGCCAATAAAAATCACCACTAACAATATCTTTTGGTTTATATAATATAAAAGAATCAGGCAACAATTTTTCTACAATTTCATCTGGAGGAAGAATTGCTGTTTGGATTCGTTTTGCATAGATTATACTGTCGGTAATATGTTTTTTCTGTTCACTTATTTCTTCATAAGCATGTTCAAGGCTTTCATTTATTTCAGCCAACATATTGCGCTGTTGTTCAATTGCATCACGCTGTGCTTCTATTTCTTCCTTTTGCTGCATAATTTCAGCAGTTCTGTCACGTACCTTTTGTTCCAATTCGTTATAATAACTTTCCAGTTCTTCAATCATTCGGTTGAACTGCTGCGAAAGTGTAGTAATTTCGTTATTTCCAATAACCTCTGCACGTTCGTGCAAATGGCCATGAGTTATACGGTTAATATTTTCTACCAGATTTTTAATAGGATTAGTTATAACTTTAGTTTTCCGGTAAATTAAAATGATAACTAAAATTATTGCAAAGCCAAAAATACCAATGAGTTTAAATAGTTCAAAACGCAACATACTTATTTCATCAGTCCTGTCGGTAATAATTTGAATTGCAGAACCTTTATATAAGGCGCTGTTTTTGCGCTGCATATAAATGTATGTATATTCAATTTTCCGATTATTTTCTTCTTCAACAACTGAAATTGTAGATTTTTCTTTGAAAACTTTATCCAATAATGGCTGGTGTGCAGGTGTAATAACAGCATTGTCGTTAAGCGAAAATGGTTTATCAGTAAGTATAAATAAATCAACAGACTTAATATTTTTTTGTCGCTGGCTTAAATCATAAAGCGTCCTTCTTATAAAATTTATAATTTTATCGGCATCCTTTGAATAAAAACCAATTTCAATTATATATTTTTTGTCAGCGGTTGGTTCGTAAGTATATTTTTTTAGCCTTTTGGTTGTTGCTTCAATTGCAAAGCGTTCATTTACAAATTTTCCTCCACTTAATACGTCAAGTAAATATTTCTTGTGGGTTTCACCAAAACTGAAAAGGTTTAATCCTTTGTCTTTAGCAAATGTAGTATTAACAATTACTCCATTTCGGTTGATGATGTAAATGTCTTCCATACTAGGATCCATTCCAATTTCATCACGAATTTGTGAAAGGTTTGCCTTTTCAATATTGCTTGTATTACTAAAATACATACTTGTAAGCAAGTTACTGTATCCTTTCATACGCTGGCCAAGTCCGTTATCCAGAATATCAAAAGCCATATCCTGAAATTCAAGTACGCTTTTAATTTCGTCAGCAATAATCTTGTTTTTATTATCATTTGCCTCAACCATAATATTTTTGGTATGTTGGTAATTGATAATTCCAAGTATAATAAGCGCAGCTAAAGACGGAGCGATTACATTATAAATAAGCTGCCTGAATATTGTTGTTGTCCGTTTCATGAATTCTTCCAATCCTATACTGTTTCTTTAGGGTTAAAATAAATTAAACTTTCCGCAAATTCAGGATAATCAAAAATTAACCTATCGAAATTATCCTGATTTATTTTATAGCAATACGTGTCGCCAATAGCTTTAAATGATGGAAGCTGATTAGGATAACCCGATGAAAATAAACCTCCTAAAATGCTATTTTTGTCATATAAAACTCCGGTTTCAATTGTATTCATAGTTTTCAATTGTCCATTTACAAGAAAATAAATTACAATATTTAAATCTTCATCTACACTATCAATTTCATCATTATCATTAAACTTGACTTCAGTTAGTTGGCTAGCCAAAAAATGAAGGATGTCGCCTGAAACAGATTTTAACAATTGTATTCCTTTCAAATAAATAATTTTATTAAATACTAATTTATTCTGATCGTTTTTATAATACTCTAAGCTGCGCGTTAATCTAACCCTTGCTTTTTCGTTCAACCTTTTATAATAAAGTTTAAGTTTATCATTACCAAACTTTGAAATTACCAAAGCTGCCAATTCGCTCAATAATTCATCATCATTAAATAGCTGGGCAACTAAATCGTCCGTAATTTCAAATGATTCAAAATTTAAAATAACATTTAATGCACACGCTTTTGCCCAAGTACCAATCTGATTATAATCGCGATTGATAATATCGAAAAGAAGATCAATTAAAGGGGTTCGGTCAACCGGGAAAAAGTTCTGTAAAATTGTTACTTTTTCACTATCGGATGTATCATCAATTATAGGAAATAGAATTGGCTTCAAGTCATCCGAAATAACAAGTTCCAGAAGTTCCATTGCATATCCGGTACTTTCAGCACTTTCACTTTCAATATTTTGCCGCACATGCGAAATGGTTTGAGCATCGTATGCAAGTGAAAGTAGGGTAAATATTTTATCGTAACCAGCGTGTACTTCATCATTTATTGCTTCCATTAAAAGTTCATCGGCTTTGGCTTCCTTTAAACTTAACCTGGCTGCAATATTCCATGCTTCATCGTTCATTGCTTTTGTTAATGCCTGATGGAACAAGTAATAATTATCGTCGTTCACTTTATACTTAAGTGATAATAATGATTTTGCAGATATATGCGATACCGAACGGTTGTGATAATTTATTTTGTTTATTAAACTATTGCAAGCTTTTTCGCCGCCAATACTTCCAACTATTCTTACAATTTTATAAACAAGCGTATTTTCTGTACCCGATTTATTAAAAATATGTTCAAGGCATTCAATTGCTGATTCGCCTGATTCAACCAATGAATCAAATGCATATCTGCCATAATTATCAGTTGTAAGGAATTCGGCAATTATTTGATTGAGTTCAGGACTTTTAAGTTTAGCAGCAGCTTTAATTGATGATATTTTTACATTTTGGTCAAAATCACGAAGCAAAATTTTTAAATATCCTGCATATTCAATATTTCGGGTTTCACCTATAAGACGGGCAGCAAGTTGTCTGTCAGATGTAATTTTTGACCTTGAAAGAGTAACCAGTTTTTCAATTTCATGTCCTAAATTCAGTTCGCTTGAAAGTTGTTGGGCTATTTTCTTTGATTCATCAATAAGTTCAGTATTATTAATAAATTCCAAGGTATCTAAACTTTCATAAATTTTTAAACTTGCTATTTGTTCAAGTGCATATTTTTGTATTTTTTCAATTTTATGATTGACCAAAAACGGAATCAATTGTTCATAAAGGATTGGTTGTAATTTCTCCTGTAAATTAAGAACGAATAATACCTTCGAATAATCTTCATTACCTTTTAATGCTTTTGATGCAATACCTGTGATTGTTCTTCCTTCCGTATGGTCTTCAATTTCTTTTAATTTCACCAGTGATTCATCGAGATTATTCTTGTAAGCTTTATATAATTTGTAGGCTACAAATAACCATGCTGCTAATATAATTACCAGAACTTCTGTAAAATTTATAAGTTTAACAAATGACAAACTTCCTAAAATAAATAATAATACGCCTGAAAACAACGCCGACATTTCATTAATTGTGCCATCGACTCTTGCCTGCACATTATGCCTGATACTTGAATCGACTGTTTGATATAATATTTTGAACGACGGAGCTTCAATGGAACTTTTAAGGGCAACGGAAAATAATCGGCTTAAGGCCATAATAAGAAAAAAGAAAATAAATCCAGCGGCAGCGCTGGTATAACCTCCAATTAGTCCTATAATTACAGCAATTACTGATAATATAATTAATACGGCAGGAGAAATTATTAAACTGGTACTTAGTCCATATGCCTTCATAAATCGGCTATAAACAATGGTTTTAATAAGCAAGGTGAAAAACATAATAGTACCTACAAAAACACCCAGAAACTTGGCCATGTCATTCATGTCAGGATATTTGTATTTTGTAACTGCCAAAAATGAATAACTAACAAAAAATGCAGTAATCATTGACAGTGCTACAAAAAACGACATCAATCTTACAAATGGAATTTTTAAAAGGCTTCTAAAGCTTGAATCATTTGCTTTTTCAACAGTTTTAACAGCTTTAACCGATAAGGCATTTGTGTTATAGGAAACCAATATTTGAAAAATAAGTGCAATTACAACACTTACAGAACTAATCAGTAAAATGTCCTTTGTTTTTACATGAAATGATAATATAACCGGAACAGCATAGGAACTAATAATTACACCTACAATTTGTCCTGCATCAACAAGACCGAACAATCGTTTCCCTTGCCTGAGTGAAAAAATTCTACCTGCTGTTCCCCAAAAGCCCAGCATTGCAACAATGTTCAAAGGCCCATCATAACCAACAATAAAAATACATGCCACTTACTGTTTGTAATGCTAAATCCCATCCATAACAGAATTGTTAGTGCGGCAACTGTAAAAAGATTGATGAGTGCAAGGTTTCTAAAAGGCAACTTTTTTTGAAGCGTAGAATATACACTTGTCATTAATATACCAACCAATCCTGAAACTGTAAAAGCCCTGGGAAGCATTTCAGCAGGGAACGATCCTAAAAACAGTGAATTTGAGGCAATATCTAAAGCACCATAGAAAATTCCAAGGAATACCGATTGGCTAAGCAAAAGAAATACCATAGTGGTTTCATTTGCTTCCACATTCATTGCCCTGAAAAATTTTCTAAAGACTTCTTTCATAAAATACCAATTGTTCTATAAAGTCTGTTTTGCTATTTTTATATTAAATTAATTAAGTTCCTTCTAATCCTTCTTCTGCTTTATCTATCATTTCTTCGGCATGGTCATGGCCAAGATACTTATCAATACCATGATGTACCCAATACATTACTGGTGTTAACAAGCCTGCAAGCCCAACTTTATAAACGTATTGTACAATGCCAAGCGCTATAACTTTACTAAAGCTCCAATTTCCCAACCAATAAAAGGCAATGATTAATATAAGGAAACTATCAATAATCTGCGATACAAGGTTTGAGCCATTTGCCCTTAACCAAAGCTTTTTATGTCCCGTAATTCCACGAATAAAGTGAAATACATACAAGTCAACAATTTGCGAAACAAAAAATGCCGTTATGGAACCGATGATTATTCCGAGCCCTTGCCGAAATATAGCAGAATAGGCATAATCAATATTAAATGGTCGGCCTATATTATCTGAAGCATTAACATGTAACCAATAATCTGATGGAGGTAGTTTTGTACCAGAGTAAATAACAAAAAAACCATAACCAATTAAAATAGCGCCAAGTGTGCTTAATCTTCTAACACCCGATTTTCCAAAATATTCATTTACCAAGTCGCTAACAATGAATACAAAAGGCCAAATTATAATGCCCACACTCATGTTCAGGCTGAATCTTTCACCACCAATAAAAGGAAGATTTAGGGGTTTGATACCAATTAATTTTTCAAGGGAGAAAATTTTAGCACCAACAACTTCTGCAAGCATAGCATTTATAAGGAAAAAGCTGGCTAAAATTATGAATAGCACTAATTCCTTGTCAAATTTACGAGGTTGAGCTTCTTTAGTCATTTGTTATTATTTATTTTAGGTTAATAAACATTATTCAGGTTTATACGCTTAACAATATTGAAATTTCTCTCTTCCCCGCTATCATGCAATAAATTATAACAATTTTGTTAAATGTAAAAATAGGAAATTATATTACAATTATTTTTATATTTTGTTTTAAATTAAACAGATTACTTTAAAATGTTAGTTAAAAAATTCTTATCCAAAGCTTAATAACATTAATATTCTAATCATAAATTCATTAAAATGAATTTGTTATGTTTGATGAATTAATAAATTTGTTTTTTCAAAATATTTTCCATTATTTTGCGATAATATTAATGAAGAAATGAAAATTCTGAAAGTTAAAATTTGGTGGTGGCAATTGTTTCTCAATTTACCGTGAGAAGGAATAGCCCTTTTAAATTTTCAGAAAATAAATATTAGGCTTACCGAATCGCGGTGAGCCTTTTTTTTTAATGACAAATAAAGATTTGCAATATGAAGTTTACAATTAACACAGTTTCGAAGCAAATACTAGCCGATACAATTACTCCGGTTAGTATTTACCTTAAATTGAGAGACGAATTTCCATTTACAATTTTGCTTGAGAGCTCCGATTACCATGGCAGCAAAGGAAGTTGGTCATTTATTTGTACCAAACCAATCGCAACTTTTAAAGTTGAAAATGGCAAAATAAGTGAACATTTTCCAAATGGAAACCTTGCTGTAACTCATATAAAGGACGAGATTTCAGTGGCACAGCGTTTGGATATGTTTCGTCAATGTTTTAGTGTTGAAGGTGATAAAGTCCCTATTAATGGATTGTTTGGGTATTTATCATATGATGCGATAGAGCATTTTGAGCAAATTCACCTTAATTCTACAAGTGATGCTGAACGACAAATACCGGAAGTATTTTACAGTTTATACCGCTACATTATCGCCGTTAACCAGTTTCATAACAGTTTGGTAATTATTGAAAATTTACTTGAAGGCGAAACATCATCAATTGAAAGAATTGAAAGCATACTTCAAAGCAGAAGTTTTGCTTCATATCCTTTCAAAGTCAATAATGATGAGGTTTCGAACCATACTGACGACGAGTATATGAAAATGGTTACCAAAGGAAAAGAAAGTTGCCAACGTGGCGATGTATTCCAAATTGTCTTATCTCGTCGTTATAAACAAACTTTTACTGGTGACGATTTTAATGTTTATCGCTCTTTGCGATCGATAAACCCATCACCATATTTGTTTTACTTTGATTATGGAAGTTTCAAAATCTTTGGTTCTTCACCTGAAGCTGAACTCGAAATTAAATCGGGCAAAGCTTTTATACATCCAATTGCCGGTACATTCCGCAGAACGGGAAATGATGAACAAGACAAAAAATTGGCAGAACAACTTTCAGTAGATAAAAAAGAAAATGCCGAGCATGTAATGTTGGTAGATCTGGCCAGAAACGATTTAAGCAGGAATGCAAGCCAGGTTATAGTTGAAACTTATCGCGAAATTCAATATTATTCGCATGTATTACATATGGTTTCTGTCGTTTCGGGAATCCTTCCTGAAAAATGTAATCCGGTAAAAGTATTAGCTGATTCGTTTCCAGCCGGAACACTTTCCGGAGCTCCTAAATTTAAGGCTATGGAACTTATTGATAAATACGAAGGTGATCGTCGTGGTTATTATGGTGGTTGCATTGGTTATTTAGGATTCGATGGCGATTTGAACCATGCAATTATGATCCGATCGTTCCTGAGCATTAATAATACGCTTTATTATCAAGCCGGAGCAGGAATAGTTCTAGAATCAAAAGAAGAAAATGAGTTAAATGAAGTGAATAATAAGCTTGCTGCATTAAAAAGCGCGCTTATTCAGGCTGAGAAGATTTAATAATAAGAAAAATGAAAGTTGCAGTTTTAGATAATTACGATTCATTTACGTATAACCTGGTTCATGCTATTGAAAAAATTTTAAAGCAGAAGATTGATGTTATTCGCAATGACCAACACCCCGTTGAATATTTTGAGAAATATGATAAAATAGTTCTTTCGCCAGGGCCAGGTGTTCCGGATGAAGCCGGTATGTTAAAACCTTTGATTAAACATTGGGCTCCAACCAAATGCATCTTGGGCGTTTGCTTGGGACAACAGGCTATAGGTGAAGTTTTTGGTGGCTCATTAACTAATTTGGATAAAGTTTATCATGGTGTAGCAACAACAATTATTCAAACCGTAAGCGATGAAGCAATTTTTAAAGGTATTCCGGAAATTTTCGAAGCCGGTCGCTATCATTCATGGATAGTAAATCGTGATGGATTCCCTGATTGTCTCGAGATTACTGCTATCGATAAACAAGGCCAGATAATGGCATTAAGACATAAGAATTTTGATGTCCGAGGGGTTCAGTTTCATCCTGAATCGGTATTAACTCCTTTAGGTGAAGCGATGATTGAAAATTGGTTGAGAAGTGAGTAAATGTTTATTATTCCTATGCTTAAAATATCGAATAAAATGAAATAGCAAATGAAATTGTAAAGCGAACTATTTAAGATTTATTCTCAATTTTTAAAATTCAAAAAAATAAAATTACCTAAATTATAATTATCTAAACTACTAAATTACTCAATACTACAAACAATGAAAGATGTATTAAATTACCTATACGCACACAAAACGCTTTCGAAAGAAGAAGCAAAAAATGTGCTTACCAACATAGCCCAGGGATTGTATAATCATTCACAAATAGCCTCATTTATGAGTGTTTATATAATGCGAAATATTACGGTTGAGGAACTCTCGGGTTTTAGGGATGCTTTACAGGAATTATGCGTCCCGGTTGATTTGAAAGCCTATAATACTATTGATCTTTGTGGCACCGGTGGTGATGGAAAAAATACTTTTAATATTTCCACCCTTTCTTCGTTCGTACTTGCCGGATTAGGTCACAAAGTTACTAAACATGGTAATTATGGGGTTTCCTCAGGTTGTGGCTCATCAAACATTATGGAAACATTGGGTTATAAGTTTTCAAATGACGTATCCAAGTTAAAAAACGAAATAGAAGCTACCGGGATTTGTTATTTGCATGCACCAATATTTAATCCGGCAATGAAAAATGTTGCCCCTGTTCGTAAGGATTTAGGCGCAAAAACATTTTTTAATATGCTTGGCCCGATGATAAACCCAAGTTTTCCAAAGAATCAAATGGTTGGTGTTTATAGCCTTGAATTGGCAAGAATTTATTCCTACCTCTATCAAAAAACCGATATCAACTATATTATTCTTCATAGTTTAGATGGATATGACGAAATTTCACTTACTTCTGATTTTAAATTAATCAGTCGGGATTTTGAAACTATTATGAAACCTGAAAGTTTAGGACTTTCAAAAGCGATGGCCGAAGAACTTGCAAATGGTGCAACTGTTGCTGAATCGGTTGCTATGTTTATGAATATACTTGAAGGCAAAGGCACTAAAGTTCAAAATGAAGTTATATTTGCCAATTCAGCCATAGCATTGAGATGTCTTAAACCTAATGTTCCTTATAATGAATTGGTCGCCGAAACAAAAGAATCACTTTTAGGTGGCAAGGCATTAAATTCTTTGAAGAAATTGCTCGAAATGCAAAAATGATGGCTAATTGCTAATAACAAACGACCAATTAATAATTACCATTAATAAAAAATACCAATAATCTGGAATTAGAATTAAATGAATATTCTTGACGAAATAATAGCTTTTAAGCATAAGGAAGTAGAGCAACGTAAGTTGAACAGCGCAGTTTCAGAGCTTGAAAAAAGTAAATACTTCCAAAGGCAAACAATTTCGCTTAAAAATTCAATTGCAGATTCTTCGAAAAGTGGCATAATTGCTGAGTTTAAGCGTAAGTCACCCAGCAAAGGGATTATCAATAATAGTGTTACAGTGGAAAAAGTAACGACTGGTTATGCAAATTCAGGAGCATCAGGACTATCAGTGCTTACTGACGAAAATTTTTTTGGAGGTTCAAATGCTGATTTGTCAATAGCTCGTGAATTCAATTCAATACCTATTCTACGAAAAGATTTTATAGTGGATGAATATCAAATTATTGAGGCAAAGTCTATTGGCGCTGATGCAATATTATTAATTGCTGCCTGTTTGTCCGCAACTCAAATTAAAAAACTGGCAAAATTTGCAAAGTCACTCAATCTTGAAATCTTACTTGAATTGCATAGCGAAGATGAATTTGATGAGATTTACCTTGAGGTTGATTTAATTGGGATTAACAACCGTAATTTAAAAACATTCAAGGTGGATATTGAACAATCAAAGCGATATGCAGCTATTATTCCAAATACTTTCATTAAAATTGCCGAAAGCGGAATTAATTCGGTTGAGGTGATAAAAGATTTGAAAACACACGGATTTAAAGGATTTTTGATGGGAGAATTTTTTATGCAATCGATAGATCCAGTCAAAACTTTTGAAAATTTTGTAAACGAACTTCATGAATAATTAAAAGATTTATAGACTATTATGCCAAGTGATAAAAATGAAATAAAATCGAAATTAAAAATAAAGATATGCGGAATGCGTGACCAGCAGAACATTGAATCATTGGTGCAGTTACCAGTTGATTACATTGGATTTATTTTTTACCCACCATCACCACGTTATATTGGAGATAATCCGGATAAAAATATATTTAAAGTTGTTCCTTCCTCAATTAAAAAAGTTGGTGTATTTGTTAATGCTCCATTAAATGAAGTTCTTAGAAATGCTGAGGATTTTGGTTTAAATACTATTCAATTGCATGGTAGCGAAATTGCTGATTATTGCAATGCAATTCGTGAAAGGGGTTATGAAGTTATTAAAGCATTTAAAGCAGAACCGGTGCAACTTACATGTGAAGCTACTGCATATAGATATGCTTGTGATTATTTGCTTTTTGATACCCCCACGCCAAAACACGGTGGTAGCGGGAAAAAATTTGATTGGGAAATGTTGAAGATACAAAAGCTTTATTTGCCTTATTTTTTAAGTGGTGGAATAGCACCTGGTGATGCAAGTAATATTAAAAGTCTTGGCTTAAAAGGTCTGTATGCTGTTGATGTTAACAGCCGATTTGAAATTAAACCTGGACTTAAAGACATTGCTTTGATTAAAAAGTTTGTTTTTGAACTATCAAATTAATTTGAAATATGAATTACAGGGTTGACGAAAAGGGCTATTTTGGTGAATTTGGAGGTGCATATATTCCCGAAATGCTTTATCATAATGTGGAGGAATTAAAAAAGAACTATCTAAAAATAATTGAAAGCATCGATTTTAAACTTGAATTTGACCTATTGTTGCGTGATTATGTTGGACGTCCAAGCCCTTTATATTTTGCAAAACGTTTATCAGAGAATTACAATACCAATATTTACCTTAAACGTGAAGATCTTAACCATACCGGGGCGCATAAAATAAACAACACCATTGGCCAAATATTATTGGCCCGAAGGTTAGGCAAAACCCGCATAATTGCTGAAACCGGAGCGGGACAGCACGGTGTTGCCACAGCAACAGTTTGTGCACTTATGGCTATGAAATGTGTTGTTTATATGGGAGATACTGATGTAAAACGCCAGGCACCTAATGTTTCACGTATGAAAATGCTTGGAGCCGAAGTTGTTCCGGTGCATAGCGGTAACAAAACATTAAAAGATGCAACAAATGAAGCTATTCGCGATTGGATCAACAATCCTGAAGATACTCACTATATAATTGGTTCTGTTGTTGGTCATCATCCATTTCCTGATATGGTTTCAAGATTTCAGTCGGTTATAAGTGAAGAAATGAAAAATCAACTTATTGAAAAAATAGGCCGTGATTATCCTGATTATGTTGTTGCTTGTGTTGGAGGTGGAAGTAATGCTGCTGGTTCCTATTATCATTATCTCGAAAATGATAAGGTGAAATTAATTGCTGTTGAAGCGGCCGGTCTTGGAGTTGATACCAATGAAACAGCAGCTACTATGGTAAGGGGAAAACTGGGAATTATTCATGGTTCCAAAACCATGCTCATGCAAGATGAAGATGGCCAGATTACAGAGCCTTATTCAATATCAGCCGGCTTGGATTATCCGGGCATTGGCCCGCAACATTCACATTTATTCAAAACCAACAGGGTTAAATTTATGTGGGCTACTGATAATGAGGCATTAGATGCAGCTATGATGCTTACCCGAATGGAAGGGATAATTCCGGCCTTAGAATCTGCACACGCCTTAGCTGCACTTGATAAAATTGAATTTTCTCCTACCGATGTTGTTGTCGTTACACTTTCGGGTCGTGGCGATAAAGATTTGGATACTTATCTTAAGTATATCAAAGATTCGGAGGATTTAACAGCAAAAGGTGAGGATAAAGAATAGAATTAATTTCAATACAAATCATTATGAACAGAATTGACCAACTTTTTCAAAATAAAAGCGAAAAGATATTGTCTATTTATTTTACGGCCGGACATCCAGGCTTGCTTGATGCTAATCCAATTATTAAAACACTTGAAAAATCAGGAGTTGACATGATTGAAATTGGTGTGCCTTTTTCCGACCCTATGGCTGATGAACCGGTAATTCAGGAAAGTAGCCAGGTTGCACTGAATAATGGAATGACGCTTAAATTTCTTTTTGAACAGCTTAAATCTATTCGAAATGAAGTTAAAATTCCCCTTTTACTTATGGGTTACTTAAATCCGGTGTTACGGTTTGGATTCGATAAATTTTGTAAAAAATGTAAGGAAGTGGGTATTGATGGATTAATATTGCCCGATATGCCTTTTGATGAATACGAAGAAAAATACCAGTCAGTTTTTGAAGAAAATAATTTATACAGTATATTTTTGGTCACACCACAAACATCACCGGAGAGAATAAAGAAAATCGATTCCTTGTCAAAAGGATTTATTTACCTGGTTTCATCGTTTTCTACAACTGGTAGTGGAAAAGGTATTAGCCAATCACAGGAATATTTTGAAAGAATAAAACAAATGAATTTGAAAAACCCTAAAATTATCGGTTTTGGTATAAAAGATAAAGTTTCATTTAATACTGCCTGCAATTATGCAAATGGGGCGATAATTGGAACCTCATTTGTAAAGGCAATGGGAGAAGGGTTTACTGAAAATAAAGTTGAAGAATTTGTAAAATCAATTTTAGATTAATTAAAATATATTTTACTTTTTTTCTTCAATACTTCCCATTCCTGCAATATCTGATTTAACTTTTGAAGGATTCCCGGCATATTGAATTGAACCAACCCCTGCAATACTTGCATCTACTGATTTTGAAGCATAAACTTCGGCATAACCTGCACCGGCAATATCAACTTTAACAGAGTCGGCAATTAATTTCAACGCATCAATTTTACCGGCGCCATTTAACGCAAATTTCGCGTTGATTGTTTTTCCTGAAAATTCAGCGTTTGTGCCACCTGACAAGTTTACGCTTATCGATCCACAATTTATTGGTAAATTTATTTCAGCACCACCAAAAACTTTTATTGATAAATCTTTTGATTTAATTTCTTTGCTACTTTTTAAACTTACACCTCCATTAATTACAATTTCTTCAAGGTTTTTAAAATGTATTTTCAAAGTAAATTTATTCAACTGAATAGATTTGTCGATCCATATCCTTAATTTACTATCGTTAACATCCGTCCTTAAATAGCCAATATCATCTTTTGGCGCTTCAACTTCAATAAATTCCTTCGAATCCTGCACAAGTTCAATTTCAAATCCGCCATTTGTTTCAATTTGCGAAAAAGAATTTAATTGAATTGTTGAGGTTTCATTTGATTTTTTTTCAAATATTGTTTTGCCATTAGTTACTTGACATAATATTAAAGCGAATACTGGCGTTAGTAACAAAAGTTTTGTTCTCATAAATAAATTTTATAATTTTTCGTAGGACGAATAATTAAAGTTTTTGTTACAAAAATATTAGTATAATCTATTTTCCAAGCACTTCGTCCAATTCAGCTAATGGTAAATTGAATGCACTGGCAACTCCACCATATACAACTTTGCCATTCACAATATTTAATCCCATTTGTAAATCATGATTATCCCTGCAAGCTTTTTGCCAACCTTTATCGGCAAGCAATATTGCATACGGTAAAGTGGCGTTAGTTAATGCTACAGTTGATGTATAAGGTACAGCGCCAGGCATGTTGGCTACGCAATAATGTACAACTCCATCAATAATAAATATAGGATCGTCATGTGTTGTCGGCCGGCATGTTTCAATACATCCGCCTTGATCAACGGCAACATCAATTATTACTGTTCCGGGACGCATGGTTGAGAGCATATCTTTTGTAATAAGCTTAGGAGTTTTTGCTCCATGTATCAACACTGCACCAATAATTAAATCGTGGTTTCGAACCATTTTACGGATGAAAAAGTCACTGGACTTTAATGTCCTCACGTTTGCAGGCATAATATCGGCCAAATAACGTAAACGCGGAAGGTTTACATCCATAACAGTGACATTGGCGCCAAAACCGGCGGCAACCTTAGCTGCCTGTGTACCCACAATTCCACCGCCAAGTATTAAAACTTTAGCAGGGCTAACTCCGGGAACTCCGCCCAATAAAATACCTCTTCCTTTCATCGGTTTTTCCAAATATTTTGCACCTTGCTGAATTGACATACGTCCCGCAACTTCTGACATTGGAATAAGCAATGGTAAACTACCGTCCTTCATTTCAACAGTTTCGTATGCCAGGCAAATTGCTTTGCTTTTAATCATTGCCCTGGTTAACGTTTCATTTGAAGCAAAATGAAAATAAGTGAATATAAGTTGTCCTTCTTTTATTAAATCATATTCTTCGGCAATGGGTTCTTTCACTTTAACAATCATTTCTGCTGAAGCATATATTTTAGCGATGTCTGGCAATATAACTGCACCTGCATCAATATAGTCTGCATCGCTGAAACCACTTTCCATTCCTGCTCCTGATTGCACAAAAACCCTATGTTGCCTTTTCGTTAAATCCGATACACACGCTGGCGTTAAACCTACCCTATTTTCACTTGGTTTTATTTCTTTTGGCACACCTATTAGCATAATTTATAATTTTAAATGTTGTTTTAATAATTTCATTAACTCTTTTGATTCAATCGGCTTTTTAATATAATCATCGCAGCCTGCATTTAGGCACTTTTCTTTATCTTCGTCTGAAGCATATGCTGTTTGAGCAATCACAGGAATTGACCTGTTTATTTTTTTGCTTTCCTTTGCTACATGATATCCCGAAAATTCAGGCAATTGAATATCAAGAAGAACTAAACTAATGTCAAAAGTTTCTTTAAGAATATTTATTGCTTTTAGTCCATCTTCTGCAAATAATAAATTTGCCCCGGTTTCAGTTAATAATTCTTGTAGAAAGTAACGGCTTACAGGGTCATCTTCAACTATCAAAATTCTTTTATTGCATAAGCTCAATGATTCAACATTTTCGTTGTTTATCTTCTCATTTAATTCTGTTTTTTCAAAATGATAATATGGAATTGTGAAATAGAATTGAGATCCCACACCTGAATCCGAATCTACCCAGATTTCACCACCTAAAAGTTTTACATAAGCTTTTGATATACTTAATCCTAATCCTGATCCGCCAAAATTTCTACTCAGAGCTTCATCACCCTGACGAAAGCGCTCAAAAATAATAGTGTGCTTAGACTTTGGGATACCTATTCCAGTGTCTTTTACATAAAATTGAATTTTATTATTCTCAATTATATAGCCAAATTCAATTTTGCCTTTTTCAGTGAATTTAATAGCGTTCTCAATTAAATTAGTTAAAACCTGACGTATTTTAATACTATCAGATTTAATAATGGCATTATTATTTTTTAAAGCAGTTGAAATTTGGATATCAATATTTTTTGAACTTAAGTTTTTAATTTTTAAGCTATAAGCTTCGAATAATTCATCAATAAGATCATTTAAATTAAAAACGGTTTCATTAATATGAACCACTCCGGCTTCAATTTTTGAAATATCAATAATATCATTGATTATTCCCATTAATGAACGGCTTTTGACTTGAATAAGATTGGTGTAATATTTAATTCTTTCAGCGCTTAATCCAGGTTTATCGAGCAATTGTGAAAACCCTATAATTCCATTCATCGGGGTTCGTATTTCGTGACTTATATTAGCCAGAAATACCGACTTTAACTTATCTGATTCCTCTGCTTTTTCTTTTGCATTTACTAATTGTCGTGATGCTTCAACTTTATCTGTTACGTCAAGCATTGTGCCAATTGCACCGGCATATTTCCCTTCATTATTGAATTTAGGGGCAACATAAATTCTATAATATTTAGTTATGCCTTGTTTAGTTTTATATGGAATTTCATATACACTGGTTTGTCCAACAGCTCTTTTTTGCGATTCCTGTTGAAAAAATGGAAATAAATCAGGGCCAAAAATATCTTTCAGGTTTTTACCAATCAAACTTTCAGCGATTTCTTCAACCTGATTGGCAAATGCAGTGTTTACAAATGTCAGATTTTCATTTTCATCAACAATTCCAATACCTTCATGCATAGTATTAATTATATTGAAATATTGATTGCAATTAATTTCGTGTATTTTTGATTTGGTAATGTCGGATTCAATTACAAGTATGTTTTCAATTTTATCCTGAATATTATTTAAGGTAATAAATTTATATTCAAAATACTGTTCGGTTAAATCATTTTTAAATTCCATTGAATTATGAACACCTGAATTAATGAACTCTTTCAGATACTCCAATAAAATTGAAGAATAATTGCACTTTTCAATAAACGATGAAAACTTTGGTTTTGATAAATGATCTATCGCGGGATTGTTTGTTTTTATAATAATTTGCGAAGGAACTTCAAGTAAATAATAATTAAAATTGAATGATTTTGATAATGAATCAATGTTGATGTCAAACTTATTTAAAAGCAATTCGTTTTCCATATTAATTGAAAAAGTATAATAATAAACCTGAATTTTATTAGGATAGATTCATGTTTTATAAAATTAGGATTTTTTTTTCGATTAACTGTACTCAAATCTGTTATAAATAAAATGTTGGTTAATACATAAAATTGATACAAATATCAAAATTAATAAAAGTATAATGAACAATTATTAATGATTGCAAACGATTTCGGCGAATTATTTTAATTAGTTAACGTAAATTTAACATTAAGCAATTGTTTAGAATCATTTTAAATAATTATATTTGCATCGTGATTAAGTTCACAAAAGTTCATTGATATTTTTAGTGAAATTGTAAAGAGATACTAACTAACTACAACTACAGCGATTTAAAATTATTGTTAGTGTTTTATTATATGTTTAACTTTAAATTTCAATGTTATGAAAACAAAAATGTTCTTTTCTTTAATGGTAGCAGCTTTATTAAGTTTGCAAGTTGTAAGTGCCACAGACAAAACTGATGCGTCGGGTAAAAGTGATGCAATTAGTAATGTTCGTTCTAAAATTATTACTGCTTTAAACAATGTTACGTTTAGCGAAGGTGGAAGTGTTTATATCTACATTAGCTCAAATAGTGATACAAAAACTTTAGCCTACAGGGTTGAAGGCAGTGATGAAGATTTGGTTTCAGAAGTTAAAAACAAAATCAGGTCAATTAAACTTCAGGCTCCGGAAAACTTTGTTGGCAATTACAGGTTGAAAGTAAACTTTGTTGATGCATTTTCAAATGCTGCCGGATTGGTTGCAAGCAGATAATCTGCTTCAACTTTTACTTGTAAATCTTTAAAATTGTTTGTAATGAAATTTATTCATTACTCACTTATAGGCAACCAGAAAGCCCTATAAGTGAGATAAATGAGTAAAATTTATTTTTTAATAGGCCTTGGCGAATAATACCCTTCCTTTCGATGGTTTGCCAGAATAAATACATTTTCCTTCTTCACCTTTCTGATCAAAAGGAATACAACGTATGGTTGCTTTCGTTTCTTCTTTTATTTTATCTTCAGTTTCCGAAGTTCCGTCCCAATGGCAGGATAGAAATCCTCCTTTTTCATCTAGTATTTTCTTAAAGTCGCTAAAATTATCAACTTCAATAGTACTATTTTCCCTGAATTTTAAAGCCTTTGTATATAAATTTGATTGAATTTCATTCAATAAATTTTCAATTGTAAGTTCAATATTATCAATACTATAAGCCTTCTTCTCAAGCGTATCGCGTCTGGCAACTTCAACAGAATTACTAGCCAAATCTTTCGGTCCAATAGCAATGCGAACCGGAACACCTTTCAATTCGTACTCGGCAAATTTCCAGCCAGGTTTATGCGTATCACGGTTATCGAATTTAACTGAAATATTCTTTGCCTGAAGCGCTTGCTGAATCTGCATTGCTTTTTCGGATATTTTTGCTAATTCTTCTTCCGATTTATAAATTGGGACAATTACAACTTGCAAAGGCGCAAGTTTAGGTGGCAAAACCAATCCATTATCGTCGGAATGCGCCATAATTAAGGCACCGATTAAACGTGTTGAAACGCCCCATGAAGTGGCCCAAACATAATCAAGCTTACCTTCTTTATTTGTAAATTTAACATCAAAAGCTTTGGCAAAGTTTTGTCCCAGAAAATGAGAAGTGCCGCATTGCAAGGCTTTTCCATCCTGCATTAAGGCTTCAATACACAATGTGTCTAAAGCGCCTGCAAATCTTTCGTTAGCTGATTTTCTTCCTTTAATTACCGGAACTGCCATAAAATTTTCAGCAAAATCGGCATATACATTTATCATTTTGTTGGTTTCTTCAATCGCTTCATTTTCGCTGGAATGTGCAGTATGACCTTCCTGCCAGAGAAATTCAGCTGTTCTAAGGAATAACCGGGTGCGCATTTCCCATCGAACAACATTAGCCCATTGGTTAATTAACAAAGGCAAATCACGATAGCTCTGTATCCAGTTTTTGTAGGTGTTCCAAATAATAGTCTCGGAAGTTGGGCGGATAATCAGTTCTTCTTCCAATTTGGCTTCAGGATCTACAATTACCCCTTTCCCATTAGGATCGTTTTTTAAACGGTAGTGCGTAACAACTGCACATTCCTTGGCAAAACCTTCAACATGTGAAGCTTCTTTTGAAAAAAATGATTTAGGTATAAATAGTGGGAAATAAGCGTTACTATGCCCGGTGTCTTTGAACATCTTATCAAGTGCGGCTTGCATTTTTTCCCAAATTGAATATCCATATGGTTTAATAACCATACAGCCCCTTACTGCTGAGTTTTCAGCTAAATCGGCCTTTAATACCAAATCGTTGTACCATTGCGAATAATCTACGCTTCTGCTAGTAAGTTCTTTTGCCATATATGTATTTATAATAAAGGGTTACAAAGTAAGTAAAAATTTACAAGTTGTAAATAAATTAGAGCTTAATAAAAGAGTTTTGCTTTTACATAAAATCTTTAGATTTTTTTAATAATTCTATGAAAATGATTCAATATTATTTTGTTAGTTTTGCAACCGATAATCAATTTTTATATCTAAAATGGACGATGGCCCAGCGTATTGTATATTATTAACCTTTGATATAGAGGGATAGCATCGTTTTTTAGATAAAATTGCTTCCTTCTGTATTGAATTAACGGAAGGAGGTAACCATGACTTCAAAGACAACCTTTTATTTTAGTCGTGTTGTTGGCTGCAAAGTTTTTGATGGAAATCAAAATATTGTTGGTCATTTGGTAGATTTATATGTAAATATAAACCAGCCTAATAATCCAGAGGAAGAGCCTTTGCGTCCCAATGTAACTTCGTTGATGGTAAAAGACGATGGGGTTAAAAAATACTATAATTTTTCAAGTATTTTAGTTGTCAAGGAAAAAGGACATTATACAATTAAAACTACCGGATTATATGAAATTATTGAATCCGTTGCACGTGAAAATTTATTATTGGGCGAAGCAATTCTCGATCAACAAATTGTGGACATTAATGGAAGAAAGGTTGTTCGTGTAAACGATATACGAATGGTTTCAATCCAGGATGGAATTTTTACAATTGCTGTAGATGTTGGACTCGAAGGTTTGTTGAGAAGAATAGGAATAGTAAAACCTATTCGTTTTATTTTAGGTTTATTCAATGTTCGAATTCCTTCAAAGTTTATATTGCTCGATGACGTTGCTGCGGTGGATTACTCAAATTTAAGTATTAAACTTTCAAAAGCAGCATCGAAACTTCATACGTTACACCCGTCCGATTTGGCTGATATTATTGAAGAATTGGGGAAAGCTTCTAAGACTTCTGTATTCTCTGTACTTGACGAAGAAAAGGCTGCCGATGTGCTTGAGGAAATGGAAACCCATGAACAGGTTCATATCATTGAAAGTTTGTCAATTGAAAAAGCTGCCGATGTACTTGAGAAAATGCCTGCAAATGAAGCTGCTGATATTATTGAAGAATTGGAAGTTGATAAAGCTGAACTTCTTTTAAATGAAATGGAAGAAGAATCATCGGAAGAAGTACGTGAATTGCTTGAATATTCTGACAGAACCGTTGGGAGCCTTATGACAACTGATGTACTATCGTTTAGCGATAATATTACAATTGAAGATGCACTTAATGAAATTCGATTGCAAAAGCCCGAAATGGAGATGTTATACAATATTTTCGTAATTGATAAAAATGAAAAGCTGATTGCAACTATTTCTCTACGTGATTTGGTTATTTCGTTACCACATACGCCTATAAAGGATGTGATGAAATACGACCCTATAAAAGTTTATGATTCGGATAAAATTGACTCTTTGGCTGAAATTATTTCAAAATATAATTTGTTGGCCATACCTGTTCTGGCTGATGACGATAAACTAGAAGGAATGGTTGTTATTGATGATGTTGTTGAAGATTTGATTGGTAAACGGCGAACAATTTAATGAATGGAGGTTTTGCTATGATCAAATGGAGAAATAAAAAACAGTTTTGGAACAGGATTATTCTTTTCCTTGCAATATTAGGCCCCGGAATTATTACAGGAAGCGTTGACAATGATGCCGGTGGTATTACAACTTATTCAGTGGCTGGTGCAATGTATGGCTATGGTTTGCTGTGGACACTTATCCCTTCATTTATAGTATTAATTGTCATCCAGGAAATGAATGCCCGCATGGGTATTGTTACCGGTAAAGGATTAGCCGATTTAATCCGCGAAAATGCCGGTGTTAAAATTACCTTTTTTATTTTCGTAGGCCTTTTAATTGCTGATATTGGTAATACAACGACCGAATTTGCTGGTGTTGCCGGAAGTATGGAGGTTTTCGGTGTGAGCAAATATATTTCAGTCCCTTTGGTTGGATTATTGGTTTGGTTTATGGTTGTGAAAGGGAATTATAAAATAGCCGAACGTATATTTCTTATATTCAGTGTTGCTTTACTTATGTATGTTGTTTCGGCATTAATGGGCAAACCACATTGGAAAGAAATTGGAGTTGCCATGGTACATCCAAATATGCCAATAAATTCCCAAAGCCTGGCTATGGTAATTGGATTAATAGGAACCACTATTGCGCCATGGATGCAGTTTTATATGCAATCGTCGGTTATTGAAAAAGGTTTGAAAATGAAAAACTACAAATATTCTATTATTGATATTGTAGTTGGATGTGTTGCTACTATTGCAGTTGCTTTTTTTATTATAATTGCCTGTGCATCAACTTTGCATGTTAACAATATTCAAATAAACGAAGCCAAAGATGCCGCTTTGGCATTAAAGCCGCTTGCCGGGGCAATCGCTTCTCAGGTTTTTGCATTCGGATTATTTATTGCCTCAATATTTTCAGCAACAATTTTACCATTGGCCACAGCTTTTTATGTTTGCGAAGCATTTGGTTTTGAGGCTGGCATTGACAAGGAATGGGACGATGCACCTGAATTTTATATATTATATACCGGTATTTTAATTATTTCGGTATTTATAATTCTTCTGCCAAACGCACCTTTAATTCAAATTTCATTGTGGACTCAGGTGCTTAATGGACTTCTGTTACCGGTAGTTTTAATTTGCATGATTTTACTTGTAAACAACAAAAAAATAATGGGGAAATATATAAATAAACCTATAAACAATTTTATTGGCTGGACTTCTATCGTGGTTTTGATAGGTTTATCGATTCTATTTTTAGTAATGTTATTTATACCAAATATCTAAATAAGTTTTGAAAAATAATTTGATTAAAAGCTCCTGTGCATTTGTACCGGGGCTTTTTGTTTAAGTAATTCGTTTTTATTGAACAGTTTATGTTTTGAAATTAAATTTCGGTAATTTTGGAAGCAAACATTATAACAATTGTCCTATAAACTTTTTATTTTTTCAATAATGATAATTTTCAATTCTTTGAAATAATGAGAAAGTAAAGAATATTTCAATTTATTTTCAATGAATTTCAACTTGTTAATTATATGTTAGTTAAAAAGAAATACGGAAATGTTGTGAAAAATGATGGCATTTTAAAACCTAAAAATCAATGATTGACCACGCAAACTGTATAATTCAACAAGTTTCAGCTCATTTTATCGGAAATATAACCAATGGGGAAGAATTGCATTTGTCGAAAAAGCCTTTGGATATTTCTGATATGGAATTAAAAGAATTGTTGATGAAATTTTTTGAGCAACCTTTTAAAAACACTGAATTATACAATTTTACTTTTTCAAACAACGATTTTAATTTAAATCCAATATATAGCTATGCTTTAAATATATTTAATGAAAAATCAAAATTTCATGAATATTCTGTAAATATTGCAAAGCAATTATATGAAGTCTCGATACATCCTAATATTAAATCGGGTGACTTATTTGTCGCATATTTTACAAATATCCAGGTAGAAAATGAATTGACAGATGCTATTGGAATTTTTAAATCGGAAAATAAACAGCCATTTTTAAAAGTTGAGACCGTTGCCGATGAATTTGAAATTCAGTTTGAGAATGGAATAAATATTGATAAACTCGACAAAGGTTGTATAATTATAAACGCTAAGAGTGAACAAGGTTATATGGTTTCAATTATCGATAAATCGAATAAATCTGGTGAAGCGCAATATTGGAAAGATAATTTTCTACAGCTGAAACCAAGTGCTGATGAATATCATTATACGAAAGATTTTTTGACTATTACTAAAAACTTTGTGACAAAGCAGTTTTCAAATGATTTTGAAGTTACAAAGGCGGATCAGATTGATTTATTAAACCGTTCGGTAGAATATTTTAAGAGTCACGATACATTTGAAAAAAATGATTTTGAACATGAAGTATTTCAGGATGAAAAACTAATTAAATCGTTTCAAAATTTTGATGAATTATACCGCGAAAATAATGATATAGCATTAGTTAATAATTTCGATATATCAGCACAAGCTGTTAAAAAACAGGCAAAAGTGTTCAAAAGCGTTTTAAAGCTCGACAAAAATTTCCATATCTACATTCACGGAAATCGCGAATTAATTGAAAGAGGAGTTGAGCACGATGGTCGTAAATATTATAAAATATATTACGATAATGAGCAATAATATTAATTATAGCAATAATTATTTCCCGCTTAAAAATTGTTCCGTAGTTATTACTTTTGCATAAATGTTATTCAAGGATGCTAAAAAGGCATTATGAACGTTTTCAGCCAAAACTCTAATCCCGTTGATTTCAAGTTCCCGGGTTGCACAGGCATCACCTAATAAGGTACAGTTAAATCCATAATCTTTTGCAGCTCTCGTGGTTGCGTCAATGCACATGTGAGTCATCATTCCGCATATAACCAGGTTGTTGATATTTTGCAATTTTAAATAGTCAAGCAATTCAGTTTCCTTAAAACTATTTGGAAAATGTTTTACAATTATTTTTTCATTTTGCAAAGGTTTAACACAATCATTTATTTCAACCCCATTTGTATTTGGAAGGAAGAAGGTTGAGCCGGGTCGGATTGCAATATGCTGAACGTGTATAACAGATAATTTATTATTTCTGAAATTATTGAGAACTAATTTTGCATTTTCACCGACTAATTCAGCACCTGCTAATGTCATAGTGCCGTTAGCGAAATAATCATTTTGAATGTCAATTATTAATAAAGCTGAATTCATAATTATAAGTATTATTTATACTCAAAGGTATGCAATACCTGCAAATGAATCAAATCCAATTCAATTTTCTAAGTAAATTATAAAAACTTTTTGGATATATAGGTGAATGTTTTTAAAAATTTTATCAACATTTAATTTTGTATATTGCTTAAAATAAGCATGATAAAAAAAAGTTGTTAACAACCTTTGTTTATTTGTTAATAACTTCGGATGTCAATTCTTTACTGGCCTTATAGTTAGTTCTACTTTTAAACCGATGATTTGACAATATTTTGACGGTACTATAAGAAACAAATCAAACTTGTTTGTATATATTAAACTTAAACTACTAATTATTAAAAAAACAAAAGCATGTACACAAAGTTAATTGAAGCATCGAAACTCCAGGTTTCAAAAGGCTCTTATCAGTTGTCGTATAACGAAAAAAATGGATACGTACAAGTAATTGACCGGCGAAATGGTAAAGTTAATTATGTAGTTTCTGGTGAAAGCGACCCAATGCTTGTGGCAACTATAGTATATTTCGGCCTAAAATCATTTCAACCGGAAACTTATGTTGCTACTGTTAAATAGTTTTTGATGTAACCAGTTCATTTTCTGATTTTTTTAAACAGATTAAATTTATTTTCTATTTAAGGAAATATATAATTTTTTGTCATTTTATTATTTTCATTAACTTCTATTTATTAGGAAAAACTCTCTTTTGAATTTATAATTCTTTTTTTCTGATAGTATTTTATCCCAAAAATACAATTCAAGAAATACTTTTTTTAAAAATTACGAGTTAATATTTTTTTAGAATTGCTGAAATTATATTGCTAATGGTATATTTGCAGTTTCTAGTTGTTAAGTAAATGAAGTTGCTGAAACGGAAAATTTTATTTGGATTAGTATTGATGTTCATTGGTATTTGCGCAAATGCACAAATATTTGGTGTTGGTTATAATGCAAAAAGGCCTACCCAATATTTTATTAATCAAAACAGTACCGATTCAGTTTATATTTATAATGCCAATGAAAGGCGCGGTAACTTGTTTAGTCAAACAGGAACACTAAAGGCAATGTCTCCTGATTCAACCAAGGGTTATAAATTTGTTTGGGGAATGTTTAATACTACAACTAAAACTTTCCAAACTTTTGATTCAATTGTAAACGATAGCCTTAGCGTAAAATCAGGACTTGCATCAGGTGGTTATAGTGTAAGAATGATTAAAGATACTATTGATACAACATTTTATGCCTGGGTATTTATAAACAGGTTGAGGATGCATATCCAAAAAAGTGGTGATTCATTGCCTATTTATAGCTACGGATGTAAATACATTAATTTACGCATTATGCAAAGTACCGATCCACGTGCCGATACTTCAATGGGTTATATTCATTCAAATTTTACTTATTATGATCCGTTAACTATTAAAAGCTACACCCTTAATAATTCTTATAATGCGGTTTGGAACGCCATTCCAAATGATGATGGATTAACATTCGATAACAATATTAGCCAGCATATTACTGTTCCTCCAACCGGCCGAAAAACTGATAAGTGGCATGTGCTTTTTACAATAAATTATACCGATGTGTTTAATAATTCCGGTTCGGATAGTGTTATATATAGTTCTATTGTAACAAGGGCAAAATTTACATCGCACCATTATAAATATAGCCCTAAAACACTTACTTATGCGGAACATTGGGATACTTTGACCACTGGTGAAGCTCCTATGAAAATGATGTTTAAAGACAGTTCCATTAGGGCAAAATCGGTTACCTGGATTCCTTCAGATTCAATTGTTCCGGTTGTTAGAGATAGTAATAATATAGATTCGATAATAGCTATATACGAAATTCCAAGAACGTATAAAGTGAAACTCGTTTCTGTTAGCCCTGAAGGTTGTGTTGATACTTCGCAAGCAATTAATATAATTGTTTCCCCTGCAAAAATTGGAAGTGCAACATTGCCCTTTCCAACTGCTTTTACACCTGAGGATTCAAAAAATAATTATTTTTTCTTAAAAGATAGCTCTGAGACTGTTTCTACTGATAGCGCATCTTTAAGTTTAACATCTATTAAAAATCTACATTTACAAATATTTAACCAGTGGGGAAACATGGTTTATGAATATAATGGGCCGGTTGGAGGAACCGATGACCCAAATAACTGGCATGGTTGGGATGGCAAAACCCGCTTAGGAATTTCAGCGCCTAAAGGTTTATATTATTATTATTATTCAGTTGAACCTTATGGAAAATTTATTATTAAGCCAAAATTAAATAGCGGTTATTTTTATTTATTACGAAAAAATTAATCCTGAACTTAAGAGATTCGCCTTATATCAGCACCAATAGCGTTTAAACGTTCATCAATTTTATAATAACCACGGTCAATTTGTTCAATATTGTGAATTATGCTTTTACCTTCTGCTGACATGGCTGCTATAAGCAATGCAACTCCGGCCCTGATATCAGGTGAGCTCATAATAGTGCGGCGTAACTTTAAACGGTTGTTAAGTCCTATAACAGTTGCTCGGTGAGGATCGCAAAGAATAATTTGCGCTCCCATATCAATAAGTTTATCTACAAAGAATAGCCTGCTTTCAAACATTTTTTGATGAATTAATACACTTCCTTTAGCTTGAGTTGCAATAACCAAAAAAATGCTTAATAAATCGGGCGTTAATCCTGGCCACGGGGCATCGGCAATTGTTAAAATTGAACCATCAATAAAAGTGTCAATTTCATATTCATCCTGAAAAGGTACAAAAATATCATCGCCTTTTTTCTCCAATTTAATTCCGAGCCGCAGAAAGGCATCTGGAATTAATCCCAGGTTTTCGAACGAAACATTTTTTATGGTTATTTCAGAATGGGTCATTGCTGCGAGGCCAATAAAACTGCCAATTTCAATCATATCTGGCAATATAATATGTTCACAACCTGCCAATGATTTTGTTCCGGTTATTATAAGCAGGTTTGAACCAATGCCTTTAATATCGGCTCCCATTTTTACAAGCATTTTACATAGCTGTTGGATATAGGGTTCGCAAGCTGCATTGTATATAGTTGTTTCACCTTTTGCTAAAACTGCGGCCATTACAATATTTGCTGTACCGGTTACTGAAGCTTCGTCAAGTAACATGTATGTTCCTTTGAGCTTATGTGCTTCAACATAATAAATATTCTCATCAGGATTAAAGGTAAAAATGGCTCCTAACTTTTCGAAACCAATAAAATGGGTATCCAAACGACGACGGCCAATTGTATCACCTCCTGGTTTTGGCATATATCCTTTTCCAAACCTTGCTAAAAGCGGGCCAATTATCATAACCGAACCACGAAGGCTTTCAGCTTTTTTGCGAAATTCAGGAGTTTTTAAATATTCAAGGTTTATATGTTCAGCTCTGAAACTATAGGTAGAATAATCTGTTTTTTCAACAATTACGCCAAGTGATTGAATTAAATCAATTAATACAACTACATCACGAATGTCGGGAATGTTTTTAATTATTACTTTTTCAGGAGTAAGGAGTGAGGCACAAATTACCTGTAAAGCTTCATTTTTAGCACCTTGTGGGTGAAGTTCGCCTTTTAATTGTTTGCCACCATGAACCTCAAATGTAGCCATTGTATTTTACTGGTTCTTCAGGGGTTTATTGATATTATTTTTTTTATTTATAATAATTTTCTTTGTAGTCTTTTTATTTTTTGAAAGGATATCCCGGGTTTCTGAAAGTTTCAAATCAGATGCGACAATATTTATTTTTCCTTTTGATAATTCTGAAAGTGCCCTTTAATATATTAACATCGTTAACTGCTTCGCGGTTCCAAGTGAGATAAAGTTTTTTCATAATATTGGCCAGCATTTCGGTAAGCACCTTTTTTTCTTCACCATCCTCCATTTCAGATGCTTTCTTTACCATATCTTCCAAAACTTTTCCATAGTGCTTATAAGTAATCCTGTTTTGGTTATAAGGTACAATTCTTGGCTTTTCGGTAAGAATTTCAATAGTAGGAAGAGGATATGGTGAGTCAATATCTAATTTAAAGTCGGAAATAATTGCTAAATGGTCCCAGAGTTTGTGTTTAAAATCAACAACATCGCGCAAATGCGGGTTAAGGTTTCCCATAACGTTAATTAATCCGCGGGTTGCACGGTTTCTCTCGTCGCGGTCTTCAATAGTCATAATATGGTCTACAAGTTTGTGAATATGACGGCCATATTCAGGAAGAGCTAACTTTTTACGTGAAGTATTATAATCGTACATGTTTGATTTTAATTATTTTATTATACGCAAATGTATGAAAATTTTATAAGAACAAAGAGTAATGAACAAAGAACAAGGAACAATAGAGTTAAGAGTAAAGGACAAGGAATTAAGACAAAGAACAAAGAATTAAGAATAGAGAGTAATAAGTCAAAAACCTAATACCCAAAACCTAACACCTAACATCTAACACCCAACACCCAAATGATGAAATACTTAATTTTTTGAAGTTGGAAAATCTACCCTGATTAATACCTGTATTGAATTATCGAGTGTTTTACCATCAACAAAATGAAAGTTCCATCCCATGCGTGTATCAACATGTTTCGATTCAACAAGCCTTAAGTATGTGTCAATTCGTCCATAATTACCGCAACTGTAAAAAGGATCGCCCCAGGTAAGCCTTAAATCCTCGCCACGATAATAATACAAATCAACTCCAATATATTTGTAAAAAAATGATGCGCGCCCTTGAATCCCACCCTTATGTTCATAAGGATTTGGCCTGACACGGTAATAACTTCCTATTCCTCCAATATCGAAACTGCATTTATCAAGAAACGTTTTTCCTGCCAAATCAATTCCAAAATAAACAGCACCGCCACCGTTATCTGCAACCGGAGTGGGATCGTTAACTAAACCTGCGAAATGATACATATAGAAATAATTCTCAAAATAGAAAATTCCTTTTGTTAAATGTCCCGAACCACCAATTATAAATGCTTCATGGACTGTAGCTGTTTGGCGGCCTGTCCAGTCGCAGAATGCATTTTCATAACCCCAGTCTCCTTTCGCTTCCAACAGGCCACCCTGAATATTTGGCCTGTAATATGAAATAGAGTCACATAATAGTGCCAATGGAAAATTTAATAATTTATATCTTGGGAACGATCCGAAATACGCACGGAATTTTGGCAATTGAAATTTATAATATAAATCAGGAACGGGAGTCAAAGCAAATGGATTGCTGCCATATTCGAACATATAATTTCCTCCGGCACAAACTTCGCTTAGTGAATCGACTTTTAAACCTAAACCTCCATCTAACCTGGCACCTAAAATTACCCTGTTGTAAGGTAAGCCAACATTACTGGTATATTCTCTGTCGTCAAAAATATTATTAAAGTTACCATAAGCCCAATGTTCCTGACAATTTAAGTTAAGAATAAATAAAAAAAGAATTAACAATGATGATAAGGATTTTCTATACATATTTTTATCTTTGGTATTTTAGGACAATGATATAAATTTTCACATTAAGTTGTAATTATAATTACTAATATTTTTGAAATTAACATTTCCCTGATGATTATAAATTTTAAGCGATACCATTGGCAATTAAATAACAAAATTGTATATTCAATTTTCCTTCTTTTTTGGCTTGTTTTAAATTTATTGCAAGCTTATTTCACTCAATTGCATTATGACGAGGCCTATTATTGGGTATATTCAAGACATTTAGCCTGGGGATATTTCGATCATCCGCCTGTTGTAGCTTTATTAATTAAGTTAGGATATAGTATATTTCATAATGAATTGGGCGTGCGTTTATTTTTTGTTATATTAGGAACAGCCACAACGGGTTTAATACTTTATTTAATTAACGAAACTGAAGATCTGTTTTTTGTGTTTATTTATCTACTGGCAGTTCCACTCATGCATCTCCATGTAGGTGGGTTTCTGGCGTTACCTGATACACCTATGATTTTTTTCGCAACTTTATTTTTTATAATTTATAGAAGATTTTTAAAAAATGAAACTGTTTTAAATGCTATATTGCTTGGAATAGTTGCGGCGGCCATGTTATATAGTAAATATCATGGTATATTAATTATAGGTTTTACACTTTTATCAAACCTTAAATTACTTGGCAAATGGAAAACCTGGATTATTGGTTTTACTATATTATTATTAATGATACCACACGTTTGGTGGCAGTATATAAATAAATTTCCAACCATACAATATGAAATACTCGGCAGGCTCGAGGCTGTGCGATATATGCAGCCTTTGAACTTTATAATTGGGCAACTATTTGTGCCGGGTGTATTAACAGGAGTAGTTTTAATTTATTTTGTATTTATTTATAAGCCCGTTGATAATTTTGAAAAGGCTTTAAAATGGAACATTTTTTGTTTTTATATATTTTTTATACTTTTCAGTTTTCGAACAAACACGCAGGCTCATTGGACAGCCGCAATAATTCCTCCAATTATAATTTTGTCCTATAAATCAATAAAATTAAGTAAATACAATATAAAGAAATGGTTTGTGCCATTAGCCGCCTTTGGAATTATTGGGCTATTTATTGTACGGTTCATTATTGCTAATGATTCATTGGCTGATAAAATTCCTACATCTATTGGTTTTAACGATTGGAAAAAGATGACACATAGGGTTGACAGAGTTGCAAAAGGTCATGGAGTGTTATTTGAATCGTCATATAAAAGAGCTTCGGTATATGCATTTTATTCAGGAAAATTACCAGTAACAGCACCTCAGATTGGTTATAGGTTTTCGCAATTTGATTTGCTTCATAACGAAGATAAGCTGAATAAACAAGATGTTATTTTTATGGATACAAGAGATAGGACAGATTATCATATTATTGGGGAACACTCAATTATATTAAATTACAGGCTTGTTCCCAATTATATAGCATATCATCATTATTTGAGTATAAGTTATTTTGCTGGCGATGTAAATGCACAAAAAGGAGAAATAAAAACATTTCCAATAATTATAAAGAATATTTCAAATGACTCGTTGGTTTTTCCTGAAAATATTGATTTGAAACCGTCAATTACTTATAACATTGCAGGGTTATATAGTATAGATAAACATAAAGAGTTTTCGTTCCTTTCAAATAAAAAATCAATAGATCCGGGAGATACATTGATAATGAATATGAAGGTTCGTATGCCTACTGTTAGAGGTAAATATGTAATGAGGTTTTTTATTACCCATGGGTACCATTTCAGGTGTGTAACAGGTGATGCTATTAAAATAAAAATTGAGTAATAGAATGTTAATCCATAATCTTTAACTTGGCAAATTTCAGCAATAACTTTTTTTCTCCTGCTGAATCGAAAAATACAACAGCTTTGTTATTGGGTGCCATTCCTTCAATAGCTATAACTTTGCCTGATCCAAATAACTGGTGGTAAACTGAAATTCCGGCAATAATCTTACTGGGATCATCCGATTCAAAGTTTTCAGTTGCAGATACACGCTGCCTTGCAGCAGTTTTCATATCAACCAGTTTTTTATTCATCAGTGGGGTTACAATTCCCGGGGATGGTATAGGTTTTGCCTTTGGTTTGTATGTGTTCTCGGGCTTTTTTGCTTTTTGATTATAATTGTTTAAATATTCTTCGAATGACGGTTCATCTTCTGGTTCTTCAAGAGTAACATTTGAAGGAAGTTCAAGGTATTTTTCATCAATATCCTTGATGAACCGGCTAGGAGAGCAAATAGTTGGTGTTCCCCATTTATATCGGTTGGCTGCATAGGAAATAGAAGCTCGTTTTCCAGCACGAGTAAGCGCTACATAAAATAATCTACGCTCTTCTTCCAATTCTTCAGGTGTAGATAAAACCATTTTTGATGGAAATAAATCTTCCTCAACCCCGGCAATATAAACATAATCAAATTCAAGGCCTTTTGCAGAATGAATTGTCATTAAACTAACTTTGTCGCGGTCTTCGCCTTTATCATTATCTGCGTCGGTCAACAGTGCAACGTTTTCAAGGTATTTATCAAGCGTAACCAATGAATCACCAACTTTATTTTCGACAGCAAATTCTTTAATACTGTTTAACAATTCTTCAACATTTTCAAGCCTTGTAATACTTTCAAACGAATTTTCCGATTTTAAATCGGTATATATGCCACTCGATTTTGTTATATAATTGGCAAGTTCAAAGGCTTCATCGGTATAAAGTTTTGAAGAAAGATTATTGACCAGGTTACGGAATATTTCAATTTTTGCCACCGCACCACGGTTCAATCCCAAGCTTTGAATATCGGGTTCACCTATAGAAAGCCACATGCTCTTTTCAGTGGATGATGCGTATTCTTCAATCTTTTCAATGGTAACATTGCCAATTCCGCGTGCCGGATAGTTGATTATACGTTTTAAAGCTTCGTCGTCATTTTTATTTACCGTTAAACGAAAATATGCCAGCAAATCTTTTATTTCCTTTCGTTGATAAAATGACAAACTTCCATAAACCCTGTACGGTATATTTCGTTTTCTGAATGATTCCTCGAAAATGCGGCTTTGTGCATTGGTGCGGTAAAGTACGGCAAATTTACTGAAATTGCAATGATTTACATGTTTTGTGTCAATTATATCGCTTGCAACCAAATAACCTTCTTCGTGATCGGTTTCAGCGCTTACAACTTTTATCAGTTCGCCACTTTCATTATTTGAAAATACCTTTTTTTGAATTTGTCCTTTATTTTTCGAGATTATACTATTTGCAGCATTAACAATGGTTTGTGTGGATCGATAATTTTGCTCGAGTTTAAATAATTTGTAATCAGGATAATCATTTCTGAAGTTGAGTATATTCTCAATTTTAGCGCCACGGAAAGAATATATACTTTGAGCATCATCGCCAACAACGCATATATTTTTATGGTTTTGCGCAAGTTTGTTCACTATAAGATACTGCGAAAAGTTCGTATCCTGGTATTCATCAACCAAAATATATTGATATATCCGTCTGTATTTTTCCAATATATCAGGAAAATCACGAAATAAAATATTGGTATTGAGCAATAAATCATCAAAATCCATAGCATCAGCTTTCTTACATTTAATGCTATAAAGTCTGTATATATCTGCAATCCTTGGTTTACGAGCTGCTCTGTCTTGTTCCATTATAACAGCATTCGACATGTAACTTTGTGGCGTTATAAGGTTGTTTTTTGCCATAGAAATACGGCTTAAAACTTCGCTTACTTTATATAATTGTTCGTCGATATTTAATTCTTTTAACACTGCTTTAATAACACTTTTCGAATCGGCAGTGTCATAAATAGTAAAGTTTGAGCTGTATCCCAATGAAGTTGATTCAATACGGAGTATCTTTGAAAAGATAGAATGAAAAGTGCCCATCCAAAGATTTCGGGCAGCATCAAAACCAACTAGTTTTGCTATTCGTTCTTTCATTTCTTTGGCTGCTTTGTTGGTAAAAGTAAGCGCCAGTATGGAACGTGCATTAACGCCCTGTGAAAGCAAATATGCTATTCTATACGTTAAAACCCTTGTTTTACCTGAACCTGCGCCTGCAATAACAAGTGCTGCACCTTCAATATTCGAAACAGCCTCGCGCTGTACTTCATTTAAATCATTCAAAAATTGCTCCACAATAATATTCAATTAAGCCTCAAAGGTAAAATGTGTAATGAATTATATACTTGATTTGATAATTTTTAAGTCAGAAATTTATTAACAGTTTAGTAATTAAATTTTTTTTGCATATTGGGAAAAATTGAAAATCCAATTTGTGATGAATTAATAATTTATAAAACTTTTAATTATAGGAAGTTTTATTGAACAGGTTTAAGATTGGTTTGAAACTATACAATAGGGGTTAAATAATTTAATATTTATTTGAATATAAAACCAGGATTTCATCAACATTAAATCCATAAATCTTCAAAATTGGCTGGTAAAACGGATCAATACCTTCCTTTACATATTTAAACCCATTTTTTTCAATTATATCACGAGCTTCAATATTTTTTAGGAATTTCTTTTTAATTACAAATAAATTTACGGCATTATCTTCTATATCATTTCTATTTAATTCTTCGTCATTTTCTGTATGTGTAAATTGTATATCAGGTTCTTTGTAAAACATCGCTACCAGATTGTTTCCGGGAGTATATGGATTTGAATTGGGACAACTTATTAAATTAATCTTTCTGTTTTTATATTTTAAATGAATAGCTTTGGTTAAAGCTATTCTTCCGGTATCTGCAGGAGTAAATCCTTCAACAAAAATTCCAACTGAATTAACAAGCAATAAAATAATTACTATTGTAACCAAAAAAATCCTATTAATATGAGTTAATTTTATTTGACTTATAACCATAAAAAATATTGCTGGAGCTAGATTAGCAATTGGAAAAATAAATCGAAGCTCCTTATGTGAAATTAATGAATGTACTACTATAAATGGAATTATAACCCAGGTTAATAAGTTCCTTGGTTGTTTATAAACGAATAACAATAGGCTCAATAGAAGAACTATACCTATAGGGAAAAATGGATAGCGGAATATATCGAATAAATAAATGTACCATGGACTAACTCCAAAATTGTTTGCAACGCCATCTATTATATTAACTTTAAAATAATTCCACGGTGTAAAAACCCAATTGCCATAAAACCAATAATCGGAGAGTAAGCCAATTATTAATACAAAACAAGCTGTCCAAAATATAATTAATATTTTCCCAAATTTTTCTTTTTTACTAAATATCAACCAAAGAACAATGCCTATTGAGGCCATTGTAGTTTGAGGTCTAAACAAAAAAGTTAAGCCAATTGCAAAACCGATTAATATATATACATATATTGGCTTGTTTTCTTTAAGGGCTAAAATAATCGAAATTAATAAACATAATCCTGACCATGTTTCTGATGAAAAGCGGACATTGATAAATGGCAGAAACCAAGTGAAAAATGAAAATATTAGTAAAGGTTTCCAATATTTATCATCAATAAATCGTCTGACTGTTTTTGCTAACCAATATATAATAAAAGCAGCTAAAACTCCGGTTATAAGTCTTAATATAAATGATTTAATATATGGATCAGTAATTAATAATTTATCACAAACTTTAAATATAAAATAACAAAGCACAGGTTGTACTGATGACCTGACTTGTGCCTTATATTCCCAAGCCATGTCTATAGGTTTATTTGTTCCAGTCTTCAGTCCTGAAAACTCAATAATCTGGTAATGTTCATCACCATGGAAATAGCCAACACTAAAATAAGCAGTAATTATATACCAAATAATTGCAGAAATAAATATTACTCTATCCGGAATTCCACGCATATTTTACTATTCAGTTTGTAGGCAATGTTAAGTATTTTTTATATTTGAAAGGTTATGAATTATCTAAAATTCTCATTAAATTAATTCAGTTAAACTGATATAATTCTTGAATAGGATTCCATTACTTCAATTGGTTTTATCGACTTCATATCATTAGAAGTTGCCATATAAGTACTTTTATATTTTCTCGTTTTTATGTAACTTTGGTATTGCTTAGTGTATATTGTAACTACATTTGAGCAACCCAATGATTCGTAATCAACGAACCTTTTTGCATTTACACCATTAGAAAGGATTACTAAATTCTTACGCAACGATACTGAAATATGTGCAGCCATAGTATCGCCAGTAATAATGCCATAAGAAGATGCAATGTATTTTAAAATTTCAAGTAACGATGTTTTGCCTGTTATGGATTTACAATTTGTTGCAGAAACAATTTTATCGGCGATACTTTCTTCTTGTCTGCCTCCTGCTATGATTGGAATAATATTTTTAAGTTGCATCATTTTTATTAGCGTAATCCAATACGATACTGGCCATCGTTTGCTTTTAGAGCTAGTTCCTATAAAACAAATTACTGAATTTTTCAATTTTTTATCGCAGATAATATTTTCAAAAGTTGGTAATTTCAATTTATAATTTACACTAGTAATCCAATAGGCAAAATTTTGATTGAAAATAAACTCATGGAGTGATAAATCGTCAGAATTTAATGAAGAATAAATATTATCCGAAAGTTGGTTAAGTTGCAAACTTTCGTGAGTGTTGGTATTGGCAAATTTATAAATAGCACCTGAAGCTATGGCAATTATATCATCTAATAAAACAGGTCTTGTGCGTGAAGGGCAAATAACAGTTTCGAATGATTGATTCCTAATATTTTTCCACAAATTCATGCGATACTCCGAATCAGAAAAATACATATTTTTATCAACCCAAATGACATTTTTTATAAATTTTGAATCGAAGTTGTCGAATATTTCTTTCCAAACTATATTACCTATAAATGTGAATGAATAGTTATTATATTTTTCGCAGTTGCAGTAAGGTTCTAAAGAATTTCGAAATAATATATAATCACCAATATCGTCTATACGTAGTATTGCAATTGATTTATTTCTATTATGTGAAAGTGGCAATGTTGAAATTATTGAACTCCAATTTTCAAATGTTTCAATAGTTTTTTTAACTTTCTTTTTATCTTTTCTATTCCTTAAAAGGATTGAAATAAAACGCATTTTCAAATAAATTTTGATTCAAATCTTCGTCGCTAAGTTAATTAGTCTTTTAATATTTAGTCATAAAAGAATATTATAGTTTTATAAAAATTGAAGTATCAAATCCATTTTGAAAATAATTATAAATTATATAAATACTATAACAAATAGCTAATGTTTTATTTTTTGAGTCGAAAATTTAATATTAAATTATATTATTTATATTTAAGTTAATTATTTTTTATTTATTTAGAACAATTTAAAATAACACATACTTACAAACTATTTTGACTAAAATTAATTTAATATAATAATATTGAAATATATTTGAATTATAATATGGTTATTTTTATAATACATAAAATCTTCAAAATATGAAAAAAGCGTTTTTTATTATTTTTGTAATATTCTATAGTTATAGCAGAATTTATTCAATGACACCTGCTCTAACTTTGTCTAAAACGACTTCAACTGTTACACCTGATGGTATTGTTAATACTGATGGTAGTGAAGCTTGGAAAGCTACTTGGATAACTTTAACTGATCAAAAAGCAGCGAATATAACTAGTGGTATGTCAGCTAAATTTCAAATGGCTTATAATGATACCTATTTATGGATAGCAGCACAACAAAACAACAATGTCAATGTAGATACATCATATTCCGATGATCCCTGGCAAAGGGATTGTTTCGAAATTATGATAGGTACTGATACTAATTCATATGCTAATCAGGGAAGATATAAAGAAGGAGATTTACAATTCAGAATGATAAGAGGTACTTCAGGTATTCAATCACCTTTTGATGATTTAACTGATCAATCATCAGGTAGAAACAGACCAACTAATCCTGATTGTTTCACAGATGCACAGGCAGTAGCACAAAATAATTCCAGCTTTAAAATTGGGCAAACTGATGGAGGTACTAGTTTTACGCAAGAATGGCAGATTCCTTGGTCAGGATTAGTTGGCACATTGGTAGATTCCGGTAAATTTTTAGGGAATTATTTTAAATTTGAAATTCAGGCTGCTGATTGCACTTCACCAGGAAATAATAATGGGAGAAGTCAACAAATTTTTTGGCATAATAATTCTGATAATGAATACCAGGATACACGAACATTTTCACTAATATACCTGGCAAATCCGGTATCAATAAAAGCACCTCCAATTTCAGGCGATTCAATTAACATTTTGTCACCCAATAAGAAAACAGTTTGGAAAGCAGGTAATTCAGATACTATAAATATTTATTTTAAAACAAAATCATCAAGTATTGATTATGCAATTTATTACCATATGGTTGGAGGGAGTTTGTATTATATCAATCAAATATTTAATTCAGGTAATTCAACTACAATATGGAATATTAGTAATACTATTGTTTCTGGCAAGTACCAAATAGTTTTATATGATTATTATTCAGGTAAATATTATTATGGGGATACTTTTAATATTAAACCTGCCGATCCGCATATTAAAATTATTAGTCCTTATAATAATTCTCATATTCAAGTTGGAAAGAATATGACTATTGAATGGACTTCAGTGTATAATGACTCGGTGAATATTGAATTTTCTACAGATAACGGAAAACATTGGGATACTCTTGCACATAAAATTATTTCGATTCCTAATTTTAATTATAATTCTAAAAAAGTAAAAATTGATAATACTTCTAATTTAAAAGGCATTTTGAAAATATCAAATTATACGAATAAAGTTTTCGATTCCATACAAGTTAATTTATCTACTTTACCCGAGTATAATTTTATTATTCCAAATGATACTTCCAAAATAAAAGCTGGAACAAGTTTAAATATTAAATTTAACAAAATAGATTCATTGCCGAATTACTGGAATCTTTTATGTTATAAGGTTAGTATTGATTCTGTAGGATCAATATTAAATTATTATGGGACACAGTTAGGGCTTGTAAACCTTAATATAGGAATTAGTCAAATGGTTGATTCTGGAAAGTACTATCTTCAACTATATGATTATGATACCGGACAAGGAACTAATAGCGATACATTTAAAATTACGCCAGCTGATCCTGTTTTAAGCATAACATCGCCTTCATCTAATTATTATTTAATTTCTGGTGAAAAGTTTAATTTAAGCTGGAGTTCAATAAGTCTAAATAATATATTTATTGTATTCTCAAAAGATGGAGGTTCACATTGGGACACATTGGCAACAAATATACCAACAATAAATTCATATAATAATAAAGCAGTTATAAAAGCACCGATTGTTTCATCCCAATATACTAATTGCATATTGAGGATAGGAAGTAAAGGAAAGTCTGTCACTAGTTTTTTAAGTAGTATCACATTGTCTAATATTTCTCCATATAAATTTATATCTCCAACCAAAAATTCTGTTTGGACAGCAGATTCTTCTTATATTGTTCAATATAGTAATACTTCAAGTTCAGGTTATAGTTATGCATATTATCAAAAGATTGATAGCTCAGCTTATAATTATTTAAATTATGGTTATTCTGGACAGAATAGTTTTACATGGCAAATTAATAAATTTATTGACTCAGGATTTTATAGACTGGCAATCTATGATTATAACTATGCAAGATATTTTTATAGTGATACATTTTATATTGCCCCTGCTGCACCTGAATTATCCATAAATTCTCCAGGTTCAAATTATTACTTATTTTCAGGAGAAACATTTACGTTAAATTGGAGTTCAATAAGTTCTGGCACTATAAAAATTGAATGGTCTAAAGATGGTGGTTCTAGCTGGGATACAATGGCAACAAATATTTTATCGCCCAATTCGAGTTATAATTCAATTTTAGTTAAAGTTCCAAAAGTAAATACTACATATAATAATTGTTTGCTGAAAATTGTTAATAATGCTGCCAATGCATTTAGTATTATAACAAATATTACAATTTCTAATAAAAGCCCATATCAATTTATAACTCCAAATGATACAACAAAATTAGTTGCTGGGAATTCTGTAAATATTAAATTTAATAATAGCACAAATGATTATTGGAGTTTAAATTATGTAAAAATTGGAGGTTATACAAATAGTATTTATTGGAGTTCTCAAAATGGTTTAATAAATTACCAATGGAATACATACAATACGTTGGATTCAGGATTATACCAAATGGCGATTTATGATGAAACGTTGAATCGATATTTTTATAGTGATACTTTTGCTATATTACCTGCACCACCATCTTTATCAATTACTTCATATTTACAAGGAACAACAATTTATTCAGGTTCTCAAATTTATCTTAATTGGTCAGCATTAAATTCAGGTAATATAAATGTTGCTATTTCTAATGATGGTGGAACTACCTGGAATATAATTGCATCAAATTTATATTCTTATAATTCAACCTATAATTCTGCCACTATTACTTTTCCGAAATTTAATTATTATAGTACAAAAGGGATTTTAAAAATATATAATAATTCAAATTCTTTATCAAGTGTAATATCAAATCTAATTTTCTCAAATATATTACCACATAGTTTTGTTTATCCAAATAAGCAAACGGTGGCTTCTGCAGGATATCCACTTACTATTAATGTATTGAATAATAATATGAATAATTACGGCTATTTTTATTTTTATTATCGCAATTTAAATGGTTATAGTAATTATATTAATAGTGTCTACACAGGAGATTCTAGTATTGTATCATCATGGAATATTCCTCAAAGTATTGATACTGGTAAATATCAAATTTATTTTTATGATAATTCAATAGGTCAATATATATATAGCGATACATTTACTGTTACACAATCATTACCAAATCTGACAATTTTATATCCACAACCAGGTACTGTGATATATGCAAAAAGTGAATTTAATATTCACTGGTCTGGATATAATACAGGTAATATAAATGTTGAATTGTCCTATGATAATGGGCTGTCATGGGATACAATTGCTCGAAATATTGCCTATTATGATTCCTCTTTTAGGTATTTTACTGCTCCAAATTTTGATAAGGTTTATATTAATGGTAAATTAAAGATTTCAAATTTATCAAATAGTCAATCCTTTACAGTATCTAATCTTACATTTACAAATGTTTCTCCATATTCATTTATTTCTCCTGATAAAGCCACAAATATATTTCTGGGAACAACATTCCCTGTTAAAATTAAATCAACTGTAAATAATTACTGGGAATTGGGATATGAAAAAGTAAATTCAGTTAGTAATATTTTTAGTTCTGGCAATGGAGGTGATACAATTAAAGCAATATGGAATATACCTGAATATACTGATACAGGATTGTATTATTTGTATATATACGATTTTAATTTGCAACAATATTTTTATAGTGATTCACTTTTAGTTCGCAATTTCACATCTATTAATCAGTCAAATATAACCGACAATATTGTTGCATTTCCAAATCCTTTTGATAGTAATTTAAAATTATCTTTTGATGTTTTGAATACTTCAAACTTTGAAGTTAGTATTTATAATATGCTTGGAGAATCTTTAATAACTGTTTATAAAGGACAATTAGTAAGTGGACATCAACAACTGTCAATTGACTGTTCTTCTTTAAAAAGTGGAATGTATGTTTTACATTTGAATTCCTTGAGTAGGAATTCAAAGCTTGTAATTGTTAAAAAATAATTTTAAATATAAAAATAAAATGAATGTCTCTGTTGTATTGAGAGACATTCATTTTTTGTCAAAATTAAAATTTTACTGATATATTTATTTCGAAATAATAGTAAAGTCTCTGTTTAAGCTATTCCCATCATTATCAACTATCACGAGTTTATGTGGGCCAGATTTTGGAGTAAAAGAAATTTCATGTGTGCCTTTAGTTTCATCTATTAACGTGCCGTCAAGGAACCAAAAGACAGTGCTATTTGCATTATGGTGCGATAGTTTAAAAATTACACTTTCATGTTTCTGGCTAATGTTAATGGGTAAATAAATCGAAGCCCCTTCATTTGGATATATAAATTCCATTACAAGTGTCCCATCTTGTGCACAACCCTCTTTATAAGGAGGAAGGGTTTTGTACGATGGGTCTTTATGTTTATAATAAGCTTCCAAAAGTGGAGGTAATACAAACCATATTTTACTTTTCATTTTATATACAGGGCAGCAATTGCTGGTTACTCGATATTTTTCTGATGGGTCTAACCTTATTAACCTGTGGTAAGGACATTGTTTACTATCTTTTCCTTTGATTGGAACAAATATAGTATCTACTTCAGGGCAGTTGTCACCAGCAATGTAACCACTTTTACGGCATATCGGTACTTTTACCAAATCGTCATAAGGTGCAGAGAACCATTTAAAATAATTAAGTTCACGAAAAACCTCAAACATCAGTGGAGCTGCACATTCAACACCAATAAGTCCGGGTCTGCCAGTGCCATCAGCGTTTCCAACCCAAACACCAACTATATACCTTCTATTTAAACCTACCGCCCATGCATCACGAAATCCAAAACTTGTTCCTGTTTTCCAACCTACCTTCCAAGATGAAAGATAATATTCCCAACCTGTTTCCTCGACTGGTTTATTAACCTTAAGCATAGCATTAAAAGTGAGCCAAATAGCCCCTGCGCTAATAATCCCATTCGGAGTTGGCTTGGAATCTGGTTTTTTGTCGTTTTTCAAGAAATGAAGATAATTGTAGTCGGCAACGTCATAATTATCTGACCTTTGTGCGTAATATTTTAAACTTCGTGCCATTCCTGTGTACATTGAACAAATATCCCACAACTTTCCTTCAGCCCCGCCAAGTATCAACGAAAGCCCATATGTATCTGCATTCCTGACGAGCGTGGTCATTCCGGTTTTTTGCAATAAATCATAAAATCGTTGTACGCCATATTCACGCAGAATACATACTGCCGGAATATTTAACGATCTTGCCAGTGCTTGCGTTGCCGGAACTACACCATCGTATGTGTTACTGTAATTTTTAGGACTATAACCTGCTATAATCATAGGTACATCAGGAACTAAAGCATTTGGCAATAATTGTCCATCATCCAAGGCTGCTGCATATAAAAAAGGTTTTAAAACACTTCCCGTACTTCGCGGTGAGGTGATAATATCAACCTGGTTTCCATGATCGTCGCCCATAACTGATTTGCAGTTGCCAACATAGGAAATTACGTTTCCTGTTTCAATATCAGCAACTAAAACTGCTGCATTAAATATGTAATTGTCCCTCATTTGTTGCATATATCTTTCAGTAATTTCCTCAATATTTTTTTGCAAATGGATGTCAATTGTACTATATGCGATTATACCTTTTGGATTTTTAATTGCAATATCTTCGAGCATGTGTGTTGCTGTTTTAGGTAATTCGTAAGGCTTTTCGGGTATATTTTCAAGCAACGACAAGCTATATGTATCTTTATTGATAATACCTATTTTGTAAAGTTTTTTAAGCAAATTGTTTCTTTTCTTTAATAGAAGTTGACGGTTTCGTCCCGGATGAATTAGCGATGGGGCATTTGGTAAAACCGCAAGTGTTGCTGATTCGGACCATGATAAATGGTCTGCACTACAACCAAAATATCTCCATGAGGCTGCTTGCAACCCAACGATATTGCCACCAAATGGCGCGTGTGAAATATATTGCGATAAAATTTCCTTTTTATGATACCTTATTTCTGCACGTGTTGCAAGGATTGTTTCGATTAATTTTTCAGCATAACTTCTAGACCTACCATTTCTACTAATTCTTATAAGTTGCATGGTAATTGTACTTCCACCAGAAATAATTTTTCCGGCTTTCAGGTTTCGAATGGCTGCCTTAACTATAGAAAAAGGGTTTATACCGGGATGATAATAAAAATACCTGTCCTCGTAGGTAAGCAATGCTTTTTCAAATTTGACTGGGATTTCTTTTGAGGGCGGAAATTCCCACATGCCTTCAGAGGAAACTTTAGCACCCAATAATTCATTATTACTGGAAAATAATACCGTTGAATAATTTCCAGGGAATAACGATTTTGGTAAACTAAACCAATATAATAAAATGCAAAAACAAAGTAATGTCCAAAAGAAAATTTTTAGTATTTTCCTCCTTTTTAAACTCATTTTACCACTTCTACCCAACATCCCTTTTTCAAAGCTTTTACATTGTTATCATACATAGCATCACAATGTTGTGCGGGAAGGTAAAATCGTCCGGCGTATGAAGCGTTAAGGCTAATTTCAAAGGTTGTACTTTGTCCGGTGCCCATACTAAAGAAACTATAAACCCGGTCATCGCGAATATCCTGATAATCAGGTTTTGATGCTGTAGTTGAAGTATTGTCCATATCCGCCAAACGGGTATTGATAATTTCCCATCCTGAAGGAAATATTTGAGCTAATGCCAGGTTTTGATAATTTCCAAGTATAGTAGGAGGATTAGTAATTGTAACAACGGCTTTAAAGTCGGTGCCCTGTTTTAAATTCTTGTAATCAATATCGTGCCCTTTTATATCTACATATTTAATTGACATAATTAGGTTTGACGAAACTTCTGCTTCATTACCAACTGTGGGTGTGCCTTGTGTAATTAACCTTACATATAATGTGCCTTTACTGGTGTTGTTCACTTGAATGGGCATATTATCCCCATCAATATTTTGGACGAATATTTTTTGAGAAGATTGTATTTTTTCAACTTTTCCATTTATAGACAATGAAAAATTTAATCCTTCCTTGTATAATCCGGAATTGCCTATAAATTGGCTCATGGCAATCAGTCCAAACGCTGTTTCCTGTGTGCTATACCATTCGTCTGAAGATAATTGTTTGGCAAGTTTTTCTGCCAATGGAAATGCCTTATCGTATTCTTTCAAGTAAATTAAAGTAGGTATTACCATTGCAATATCGCGGAAATCGGAACCGAAAGTATATCCAAATTCGTGATACGATTTATAATCCCAACTTAATTTATTAATCAAGCTTTGAGCAGTTTCTTTTTGGCCTATATATGCGTATGCTAATGCCAGCAACCATTTTGCTTGTGTGGAAATTTGTGCTGATTCCTTAAGCCTATTCATCGGCCCAACTTCAGGATGTCCTGCAAGTGCCAGTACCATTAATCGATAAGCTTGTGTTACGTAAGATAAATAAGAATCGTTATATGGCCAATTCCGTGCCTGTTTTTCTTCATATGACAGCCATCCATTTTTAATTCCTTCGGGCAATGAATATCCATTCTTTTCAGCTTCAATAATAAAATGTCCGGCATAACAACAGCCCCAATCATTTACATAATTTTCACCGGGCCAATAGCTAAAAGCGCCTTCACTGGTAAAAAACATTTTTAAACGTTCGATACCTGCTTTTATATTATTTTCTGCTTTTAATTTTTCAGCATTTGACAAATCAATAAAATTGTTGAGATACAACTGTGGAAAAACCGATGATGTAGTTTGTTCAATGCAACCATAGGGATATTCCAAAAGATAATTTAGCCTACGTTTTAAATCAATTGGAGGGCAGGAGGATATTTCAAGTGAAGCAGAGTTAGAACCTTTAACACCAAACCATTCTGTTTTTCCATTCCAGCTTTTGCCAGCTTCTAAACCGGATTCGTTCAAACGCGTTTCCTTTTCGTTGGGATTACGTATTTTCAAATCAATTTCATAATCGGCTTTATATTTGCCTGAAGCTGCAGTAACTTTTATTTTCCCAACTCCAATAGCATCTGCTGTTTTCAGATGAAAAAACGCATCGATACTTCCCGAACTATTTACCTTAACGGTTTGTTTATCTTCGCCAATAGTCGATAATAATTCATTTGTCTGCACTTGCAGGTTTACATCCTTCATTTCCTGTTCATCAGCAAAAATTGAAACCGGAAGTTGAACTTCTTCTCCAGGTCCAAGAACACGAGGTAGAGTAGCTATAATCATTAATTTATTTTTAACAATGGCTGTTTTTTCAGCACTTCCAAAAGCATCGTTTTCTCCGGCAACAACCATAACCCTTACTGCACCTGAATATTTTGGCAATTGGATTATATGCTGATTTGTTCCATTTTTAGGTAATGTAAAAGGGCCTAGAAACTTTACAACGGGTGTGAACCTATTGTGCAATTTGTCTCCCTTATCGGCAAAAACTTCCATATCGCCCCCAATGGAAAACAAATGTTCAATTTTACCTGCCACTCCGCCAAATATATAATTGTAAATATCCCAGGTATTTATTCCCAGAGCTTCCTTGGCATAAAAGCTTTCCCACGGATCGGGCGCTTTATATCGGGTAATATTAAGAAGACCTTCATCTACCAATGCTAGGGTATAAGTCATTTTTCTCCCATCTTTTTCTGATACTTTAATATTTAGTTTTTCTTCGGAACCAACTTTTTCAGGCATATTAATTACAGGATGCAAATGTGTTTCAGGGTTTTCAACAAGAATAGGGGCGTAACCATACATTCTGAAAGGCATATCGTTCCCTGTATTTTGATATGGCTGAAGTAAAGTAATGTTTACAAATGCGTTAGGCGCCATTTTCTCAGTAACTTCAAATTCAATGGTAGCTCTGCTTTCGGCATTTGGAATGGCATCGCTCCAAAACATATCAATTATAGACGAACCCGATTCTATACTTACAAGTACATGCGATTTTTTTGCGGCAGGGAAACTTATCCGAGCCTTTTCTCCCGGGGCATATTTATCTTTATTAGGAGAAACAATAAGCATTGATGCTGCTTCAGCATGTTGATTGTCAGAATAGTCTCTATACCAAGGATTATAGAAATATACTATCCTGCCTGAATTTTGACCATCAGGATCAATAACATGCAAGTAATATGATCCGGAATGGGCTCCATCAACCAAAAAGTCAACAGATCCATATCCATTCATTGTTGAAATAGTTTTGCTTGCAAAAACTGAATTGTTTGCACTTGATATATAATTTGCAATATCTTCGTCGGAACGGTCCCACCACCAGTTCCAGTTCAATTTTACCAATTCAACAGTAATGTTTTTTCTTGAAACAGGGTTTCCCAAATAATCTACTGTGGCAATATTAAATCTTTGGGTCGTATCAGTATATAACCATCCATAATAACCTATAGCTCGGCTTAAACTTAATCCGGCATAATAGTTATAAGGTGAATAAAGCGTATTGAAATAATCAATGCTAAAATTTCCTCCATCTTCAAAAACTTTGGTTACCAACGCAAGCTTTAACATTCCGGAGGAAGAATTGTCTGTAGAAATATTATAAGAGAATTCCGATTTTCCTTCATTGTTTAAATTCCCTTCAAATATTGCTTGTTCCTGAGGTTTGAATGTGGTATAGGCGTTGTCGAAATTGTAATCGGGAAATTTGGAAAAAGTTGTAACCGATTTGGTTAAACCCATTGTGATATTCGTTTTCATATTTGAAGCAATTGCACCATGAAGCCATTTTGCTGTAATAGTACCTTTTATAGCGCCTTTTAAAACTTTTTCCTTACCAAGATCTAACTCAATTGCAAGCCGGTTTGGTTTTATGGTTTCAATTTTAATTGTCTTTGTAAATATTGCTCCACCAGCCTTAACTGTTATAAGCCAATTGCCTGTAGGAGCATCTTCAGGTGTTGAAGTAAAATAAGTGTAAAACCCATTCATATTTTGCACTTTTACCTGGCGTTTAAATAATTGTCCTTTTGGATTTGTTAATTCAAAAACTACCGGCAATCCTTCAGGAATTTCTTTCAGTTTGTTTTCAATAATAAATGTCAGATAAATACTATCCCCAGGTCGCCACACGCCTCGTTCACCATAAATAAAACCTTTCAAACCTTTCTGTGTTTCCTGGCCTTTTATATCGAACATACTTAGAGAAAGTGATTGCCCATCGCGCATTGACAGATATCCATATTCATCACCTTTTTTAGCAATTACCAGCGCAGGTTTGTGAGGGCAATCGATAGTAGCAAATCCATCTCCATTAGTTGAAGCTTTTCCCAGGCTTTGATGCTGCAAGTCGAATGCTTCTATATCTACATTTCCTGCTGGTTTAGCATCCGTTATATTGGTTGCTATAATGGTAAGATTATTTTTGGAACCCAATTTTCCTATGAGGCCTATATTGGAAGCAATTAAATTCCGGTTAACCCAGCGGTTGCTGTTGTAGTATGCCGGATGGCAAGGGTTGTCGCGATTCTCCCAATAATTCGAATAATCGCCATCTTCACCATAATTGTAGTAATCATTGTTATACTGATTGTCATCATTTTCAATATCAGTTACTTCATCATTCGTGGGCTCAACATAATCTGTTTTAGTAGAGTCATTTTTTTCGTCGCAACGATAAAGTGAATAGGCTTTGCGAAACGAAATTTTAACCTGGTAAATTGCGCCCATGTCAGGCTTTATAAGCTTTGCCAAATCAAGTGAAAATAAATGCCAACGCGAAAGATTTGCTACGCCTGAGTTTTGGAGATTTATACGCTGACGGATTATTGGCCTGGCAACATTCGTTAGTTCATAATTACCTTGTAAATCGTTGTTTTGAAGAAATTGTCCGATATTATTTTTATAAATTTTGGTAACAGTAACGTCAATAGCTTTTAAATTAACTGCTTTAAAAGGAATGATAATACTATCAGTTTTTGGAATAATTACTCCATGCCCGACCAATTGCACTGCCGGCTTAATGTCTGAAAATCCATAAGTCCTGTTGAATCTTATGCCTAATTTTTTGTCTTTAAAATTTTCAAGGCTTTCCAAAATTGTAAGTTCATGCGATTCACCAACTAAAGGCTGAAATGGATATATTTTCAGGACATTCCCATCTTTAGTAAATTTAATTTTCACATCGTCCAAAATTGCCAAGCCTATAATATCCTGATTTAAGTTTAAGGGATCGCTGAAATAGACTGCAAAATATTGTGATGAATCATTATGTAAAATGGCATCAAGTACTTTAAAGTCAGAAATTGCAGGAATATCTATTATAGCATTTTCGCTTTTATTTAAACCAAGAGGTTCCCCATTGAACGTAATTTCAAGCTTTTGAGCAATATCAGTCCTTTTTATGCTATCAATTACATATGAATGTGTTAATTTATCAGGATGGTGGTTCCATTTTACATTGTTTTCTTTACCATTTGTAATTGCTGTTATAATTTTTTCTATCAGTTGATTATTCTCTACATCAGCTGTTGTAAAATTTCCTTCGAGATAATAATAATCGGGATTTGATCCATAGGTATGCAATTGTTCATGGGTTTCGGTAAAATCCTGGGTAATGGTTTGAAAAGTAAATTTTAAAACTTTTAGTTTCGAAGGTACATTAGCCACATTCCCAAGTTGAAAAGTAACTTCATATAATGTTCCTTTTTTCAATCGTTCTGATGGGATAAATTCAAGGGTCCTGTCATCGTTCCATCTTGCATGGCCTTTAATTGTTGGAGAGAAACTAAATAAACCATCCAAAACCTTTTCTCTTGAAACCGAATCGCCGGTATATGAATTTACAAGTAATACTTTTATTGGCGTTTCACTTGAAACAATACCTGAAGTTACCGCGGAAACAAATTCAGAATATTCATCACTAATATGGATTGGCTTTTTTTGCTTGCTATTATATAAGAATGCCCAGATTAAACCGGCAGCTAAAATAACAAGTACAGCAATAAGGATTGTTCTTTTTTTGAAGTCTTGGAGTTTCATAGTTTATTATATTTGAATGTTTATATTTTAGAATAATTGAATGGGCAAATAAAATGAAAGCTAAACTTCAACTCCAATCAAACATGCTTTCGTACACAAAAGCCTATAAAAATAAAAATTATTTTCATAGGCTTTTATTTCAATCGAAGATAAAATAATATTTACATTTTCAAAAACTTAATTGATAAATTTTAATACAATAGCTATAACTTATTTTACTTCTAATTCGGCTAGTCTTTTTAAAGCAGAATCATAATATGAAAATACAAATGGATTTTTTTTATCGCTTGATTTTTGTTTTGGCCGGGTTGCTATAAATTGTTTAAAGAATTTAATTGCCATTTCTTTGTCATGAATTCTGATGCAATTGTCATATTTAAAAGCAATAAATAACAAAGTCAAAGTGTCCTTTGGGTTTAATTCATGGGCTCGTATAAATGCATTATAACCGTTTTCGCAAGGACTTTTGTCATATGAATCATATGCTTTACCAAGATTAAAATAAACTGAAGCCAAATAAACTGAATCGGGCATCAAAAGTTTTGTTGTTTTATTTAAATAGTAGATTCCGAGCTGTTTATAAATATAGGATGAACATGCTAAACCTAAAAAATAAGTTACTTGATAATCTGAAGAATCAATGTTATATGCTTTTTCCAGGTAAAATTTTGAAGCTTCAAAACTATCAATTTTAAAAGCGTTGATTCCAAGATATTTTAAAATAAATCGCGATGAATCTTTATTGTTAAAGCAATTTAAAAATTTAATATAGGAAGACTTATAATCTTTTATTAATGTGTATAAATAAGCATTAATGCTATTTATTTTAGTATTTGTTGAATCGGAATGTAAATATTTTTCAGTTAAATAGAGTGCAAGTTCAAATTTTTTCTTCTTTATATAATAATTGCTTAGATTTATAATAGCTTGATTGTCCATTGAATCCAGTTGAATTGTTTTATTGAAAAAATATAATGCAGAATCTTCTTTATTATTATTTTCATAGCATTTGGCAATGCTTTTTATTAAATAAATATTTGATGAATCTTTAAAATATAAACTTAAATAAATTGAAATTGCGTTGTTATAGTTTTCGTTTGCAAAATATATACTTGCGATTTCATATTTGGCATTTATTTGGTTTGGATTTCTATCCAACAATTTTTTGTAATATTTTATTTCATTTTTATAATCTCCACAAATCTTATAACAATTTGCCAATTCATTTAAAATTGAAATATTCGATGTGTCTAATTTGTAGGCGTTTTCAAATGATAAAATTGCTAAAGGTATTTTGTATAAATTTCTATATGAAATTCCTTCACAATAATATATATCAGGTGAAAATACTTTATTTTTTTCTAATTGTTGTGCTAATTTAATTACTTCCTCAAATTTATATTTTTTGATTAGCAATTCTAAACTATCTTTTACTTCATTTGCTTTGCATATGGTAAAAAAATTTAGATAAAATATGACAAGATATAAATATTTTATTTTAAATTTTGTAATCATATAAACTTTCATAATTGAAAAGTTATAGAATTATTTAAACTTTTAAAACCAGCAATTATTTATCCAAGCTGAACATTATTGGTATAACCATTACCTGGCTTACATTTTTGTTGTTTATTTTAGCTGGAGTCCAAGCTGGACTGTTTTCCAAAACTCTTCTTGCTTCGGCATCGAGTAATGGATTTACTGATCGTAAAACTGTAACATGTTCAACATTTCCAACGCTATTTACAATAAATTGCAATATCACCTTACCTTGTATTTGTTTCTTTATGGCTTCTTCCGGATATTTCATTTGTTTTTGTATATATTGTCTAAAGTTATTTATATCCCCATTCTGAAATTTTGAATTTTCATCAACAATTACATTAGCTTTTTCTCCTTTACTATCGAAGACATCAGGCAATTGAATATTGCTATTTTGCTTAACTATTGCAGGTGGGGCTGGAGGAGCAGGTGGTACAGGAGGCACAGGTATTAAACCATGATAATTTGAATCGTTTTTCTTATGATTATATTGACAGTTAATCAATATAATTGAAGAAAAAATAATCATTACAATAGGTACAATTATAGCAATCCAAAGCTTGCTCCATTTCGATATTCTTTTATTAGTTATCATTGCTAACCGTTTTAATGTTAAGTTTTTATTAAAATTATTTACCAATACATTCAACTGACATCCGAGAGAATTTGCGATTACCTGGTTGCAATAACTGTCCACGGCAATTCCTGATTTTATTGTACTTTCGTCAGCCTGATATTCGTGCAATTCTTTTATAGCTTTTAGCATTAACCAAGCAAATGGGTTGAACCATTGAAAAATGGCCAATAGTGTAAAAAATATTATATCAATTGAATGAAATAATGTTATATGGGCTTTTTCGTGACGGATTATAATATCTACTTCTTCTGTGTTTTTAAGTTTTTGAGGAAGATAAATTGTATTTAAAAATGAAAAGGGAGAAATGTTTTTATTTACATAAACTATTCCATCGATTGATTTTGTATTATGCCTATAATTGAAAATGCGAAATATTGCAACTATATAAAAAATAGTTATAATCAGCAATCCTACTAAATAAATTATTTCCAGCCAGGTTAACAGATTTAAACCGGAATTATTATTTGCTATAGATTGATACGAGTTAACTGCTACTTCTGGAATATAAATTGTTGTCAGAACAACTTTTTGAGGGAACAATATAATTATGAATGGTATAAAAAATGCAAGTAAGCTGCTTAGTAGCAAATATACACGTAGTTCTGTATTATTAATATTTTTTTTAATTAGTGCAGCATAAATGAAGTAACTTACAGCAATTAAAATTGCTATTTTTAGTTCTATTGTTATCATTATTTTAGTTTTTTATTTGCTTTTGCTTTGGTTTGTTTATTCATAAAGTCCAACATTTCTTCCATTTCCTGAATGCTTATATCTTTTTCAGCTGCAAAAAATGAGACCATTTGTTGGAATGAATTGCCAAAATAGTTCTTCAAAAATGTTTTAAAATATTTGCGTGTATAGTCGTTCTTTTGAAGCAAAGGAAAATATTCGTGCGATTTGCCTATTGCATTATGGCTCACATATCCCTTGTTTTCCAAAATTCGAACAATTGTTGAAACAGTATTATAGGCTGGTTTAGGTACAGGCAGACGTTCAATAATGTCTTTTACATATGCTCTTTTTAGTATCCACAATTCTTGCATTACCTGCTCTTCCGCTTTTGTAAGATAATTGTCTTCCATTTTTAAAATATTTATAGTGCAAATATAAACTAAGTATTTAGTTTAAACTAAGAAATTAGTTTAAAATTTTGAAATTGGATCAAATTTTTTATTAAAATTTTAAAATCAAAATTCATTTATTGTTGTTATTAATTTATAATTTGAGCTTGTTTAACTCAATTTTATTTTAATTTTATTTTTGAATTGGTTAAAATTGAATTAGATACTAAATATTGGATAATGGATATTTGAGTAAACAATAAAAAGTTTAAAAATTATGGAAAAGTTATTAAGTGTATTGTTCACAGTTCTGTTTATGATTTTATTGACTTCATCATGTGGAAGCGGCGGTAGTAAAATGAAAGATTCAGCAAAATCAACAATCGCAACTGGTATTAAAAAAGGTAAGGAATATACTTCAAAATATGTTTGTCCGGACCATTGCGAAGGAAGTGGAAGCGATAAACCCGGTAAATGCCCTGTTTGCGGAATGGATTATGTTGAAAATAAACAATAAGTATTTTTTAAGTATATAAATGTGCATTTTATATATAAAATAATTGAAAGCAATTGTTGCCATATTTTTGATTGGATTAATTCTTTTTCCTACATTTAATACATTAGGAATTATTATTTCATTTAAAATTAACCAAAATTATATTGCTAAAAACCTATGTGAACAGCGTAATGTAAAAAACAATTGTTGTCATGGTTGTTGCCAGTTGAAAAAACGGTTGGCCGAAAATGACCAGAAAGAACAAAAGCAAATTCCTACAAATTTGAATGAAAAGAACATTTTTTCTACTTATATTTTTAACGAAATAAATAAGCATATATTTTCAGATATATTTAATAATATAAATTATAACATTTATTTATTATTTATTCCCAAATCATATTATATTGCAATTTTCCACCCTCCTAAGTCACCAGGTTTTTCAAGTACTTTTGTGCAAATAATTTAATAGATTAAGTTGCACATATCAATTTAAACAAGGATATAATAATTGTTTATTGTAAAATTAAATAGAAATTAACTTTTTTATTTATTCAATCATATTTGATTATTATTTTCCAAGTTTTATTTCATATATCTTTCATTTTTAACTAATATTGAATTTATATGAATAAATTGTTATTTTTTTTAATCGTAGTTTATTGTCCATTTTTTAATATATATAGTCAATACGATTCAATGCAAAGTTGTGGCATGACTGTTAAAGATATTAGTCCTGCTGGAATCGATTATAGCCATATTCACAAAGCTGGAAATTGGATGTTTTCATATAGCTATATGAATTCGATGCTACAACATAATTATTCAGGAAGTTCGAAAATAAGTGATCAAAAGGTATTCGAGAAATATGTAATGCTTCCGGTGAATATGCAAATGGATATGCATATGCTTATGAGTATGTACGGAATTACTGATAAGCTTTCGTTGATATGTATGTTTAGCTACATATATATGAATATGGACATGACAATGCTATCCGGTGAAATGAATATGGATATGGGCTCGTCAGATATGAATATGAGCAGTACATCACAAGGTTTTGGTGATACCAAAATTACTGCTGTTTATAGCCTCTATTCATCAAATGGGAAAAGTCTTATAGCAAATGTTGGCATAAGTGTCCCAACTGGTTCTATAAATAAAACGGAAGTTGATTTGACTACCATTTATGGCGATCGTGTAGCTTATATGATGCAAACCGGTTCAGGAACTTTTGATTTCCTTCCTGGAATTAGTTATATATATAGGAAAATGGATAGTCAAATTGGTTTCCAGGCTGAATCAGTTATACATTCTTACTATAACCACAATGGTTATAAATTGGGAAATGAATTAGACCTAAATTCATGGGCAGCTTATTCTTTCTGGAAAAATTTCAGTTGTTCATTTAGGTTGAATTACGAATTGTCAGGCAAAATACAAGGAGCTGATCCGGAAGTATTTGCGCCACTTGAGCCAGATGCGGACCCTAAAAATTATGGAGGTTCATTTTTAAATGGATTTATTGGAGCTAATTATTTTTTTTATGACGATTTTTTGAAAAATAATAAAATAGCTGCAGAGTTTGGAATTCCTATTTATCAGAATTATAAGGGAATTCAGGAAGCTCCAAATTATAATTTAATATTTTCATGGTCAATAATGTTTTAAAAAATTAATAATGAAAAAAATATATAATATAACATTTATTTTACTTACAATTCTTGTGATATTTGGTTGTTCAAAAAAGAACAATAACAATGCTGAAGTAACAGGACAATTATATTTTCACCTTCATACAAATATTGATACTACTGAAGTTGATGATTATAGTACAATAATTAAATCTTCAGATGGAAGGAAAATTTCATTGTCAATTGCACAGTTATATATATCGAATATTCAACTGGTAAAATTGGATGGATCAATATATCCAGTTACTGGCAAAATATTGCTTAAGGTTTTTGAGAACGAAGCTTATTTTGTAGGCAATGTTCCGGCTGGGAATTATAAATCGGTTATTTTTAATGTTGGGCTCGATTCAATTACCAATGCTGAAACACCACTTATTACTGATACTGTATTAAACCGTCCTGAAATGTGGTTTGCCAATGTTGCGCAGCCTCAGGGTTATGTTTATTTAAACGTTGAGGGGAAAATTGATACCACAGCAAATGCTAATTGTTCAGTTGAACAAATGGTACCATTTATATATAAAATAGGCACGCAAAATAACGTTAAACAGGTTTCAATGCCTGATCAAAATTATTCCGTTTTGCCTAATCAAACCGAATATGTGCATATGATTATTAATTATATGAATGTCTTTAACGGGGTTGATTTAAGTAAACCGGGAAATTTGTCAGTTCAAAATATATCGGATAATTCAGGTATGTTGGCAAACCAAATTGCAAACAATATTCCGGGTATGTTTAGTTATGAGCAGTAATTTGGATTAAAGGTTTTAGAAATTGAAGGATTTAGGCGTTGGGCTTTAGGTATTGGGAAGACAACGATAGTAGTTTTCCAGCTAAAATTCCAAAGCCTTCATTCCTATAATATTTGTATTAGGCAATGGCATAATATTTACATTAAGATAAACGAAGTTATACATTTCTTTACTTAATTTGTTTATTCATAAACAGGTCAAAATGGGTAATTCAATTTTAAAAGTTAATAATGTCTACAAGCATTTTAAGGCAGTTAAAGCAGTAGATGGCGTAAGTCTTGAAGTTGGCGAAGGAGAATTTTTGGCATTATTGGGTCCAAATGGTGCCGGAAAAACAACTTTAGTTGAAATGATTGAAGGTATCCAGAAACCTGATAAAGGAGAAATAGTATTAAATCAAAAACATTGGCCTGGTAACGAAAATGAATTGCACAGGTTTATTGGCCTTTCATTGCAGGAAACGAAGTTTTTTGATAAAACAACCGTTAAAGAAACATTACGTATATTCTCAAGCTTTTATGGACTTCCAAAATCGAGGATAAATGAAGTGTTGGAAATAGTTCAATTAACTGATAAAGGAAAATCGTATGTCGAAAATCTTTCGGGTGGTCAGCGCCAACGATTAGCGCTGGGTATTGCAATGCTAAATAATGGACAACTTCTTTTGCTCGACGAACCGACTACAGGGCTTGATCCAAATGCAAGGCGCGAAATTTGGAATATACTAATTAATTTGCGTGAGAAACACAATACATCCATGATTCTTACCACGCACTATATGGAAGAAGCTGAATTTTTATGCGACCGTATTATAATTATGGACAACGGAACTATCCTGGCCAAAGGAACTCTTGACGAATTACTTTCGGAAAAAGGTTGTTATGAAATTATTGAATTTGCTTTAAATGAAAATTTAAATGATATTGAATTTTTAAATGAAGATGGTTTGAAAATAAAAACTTGGGATGAAAAAATTCATTCCGGGAAAATTATGGTAATTGATATGGTAAAGCAATTGCCAGTTTTTCTTGAAAAAATTCAGCAACATGGCTTGTCGTTAAAAACTATTCAGTGTAGAAAAATGACACTTGATGACTTATTTATTGAAATGACAGGAAGGCATTTAAGCGAAGCCTAAAACAGATATACAATTAAAAATTTTGAACAAATTAATTTAACAAATTCGAATTTTCCCGCACAGCAACTTTTAACCCACGTCTATGGGCTTTCACCTTAATTTTCTTTTTCATAATACAAGGTTCACCATCATAATGAAAAACATCCCGTTTTTTTCGTTTAATTGTAATTTCATCAGTTCGAATAATTTGAACATTTCGTCTTTCCGTAATTCTTTTATTCATTAGCTTCCAGCCTATATCCGGAGCTTCATAGGCGGCAAATGGTTCGAGTATGCAAACATCAATTTTGCCATCCTGAATATCGGCATTTGGAGCAATAAAAGCATCGTTGCCATATTGTGATGCATTTGCAAATGTTACTAAAAATGCCCGTTTTGAAAATTTTATTTCATTGGTTTTAAACTTATATTTCTTAGCTTTATATCTTACAAATTCACCTATTATACTTTTTAAATAGCTGAAAAATCCACGCGTTTTACTTTTAGCAAATTCATTGCCAATATGGGCGTCAAACCCAACGCCACAAGTGCAAAAAAATACAATGTCATTAGCAGTACAATAATCAATTTCAGTTATCCTGCAATTATTCAACATAGCAATTGCAGCGCTTATTTCTAAAGGAATTTGCAAATGCCTTGCCAATCCGTTTCCCGATCCACATGGAATAATTCCTAATACTGTATTTGTGTTTATTAAACCACGGGCTATTTCATTAACAGTTCCATCTCCGCCAACTGCAACAACTATTGCAAAACCTTCTTTTGCCATATTTTTTGCAATTTTTGTCCCATGGCCGGCACTTTCAGTATATTTTATAATTGGATCAAATTTATTATTATCAATAATTTCTTGTATCAAAACAGGAATATTTTCTTTTCGTTTAGTTCCTGATGTTGGATTAATAATAAATCCAATTTTTTTGGTCGCCATAATATTATTTTAATATTGCGGTAAAGATAATAGAGTAGCCGAATTTACTTCTATAAAAATAATTGAGTTTACAATTAATTAATATTGGAAATTTTATTAACCATTTCTAAAGGTTAAATTTGCAATTAATAAACAAGAAATTTAATTAAAATCGTTTAAATATCATTAATTTGTAATAAACAAAACGCTACTTAATATTTTTAATTTCATAAGTAAAGTATGCATAAACATTATAAAACCATTGTAATATCCGATGTTCATTTAGGAGCACACGAATCAAAAGCAAAAGAATTAGTCCGGTTCTTAAAAAAACATACTTGCGAAAAATTAATCCTTAATGGTGATATTATTGACGGCTGGCAGTTAAAGCGCTCTGGTAAATGGAAAAAGAAACATACACGTTTCTTCAGGGTTGTTTTAAAAATGATTGAGAAAAATAATACTGAAGTAATTTATGTTCGCGGTAATCATGACGATTTCCTGGATAATGTTTTGCCATTTTCGGTAGGAAAGCTTTCAATAGTGAAGGAACACGTGCATATGAGTAATGGTAAAAAACTATGGGTAATTCATGGTGATGTTTTCGATTCCATAACATCCAATATGAAATGGTTGGCTAAATTGGGCGATGTAGGCTATACTTTGTTATTGTGGATAAATAAAATATATAACAATTCACGCGCTAAAAGGGGCTTGCCTTATTATTCTTTGTCAAAAGATATTAAAGCCAGGGTTAAGCAGGCTGTTTCGTATTTGTCTGATTTTGAAAAGGAATTGGTATCATTGGCGCGCAGTAAACATTACGATGGTGTAATTTGCGGACACATTCATAACCCAGCCAAGCAGTACTATAATGAAATTCTTTATTTAAATTCTGGCGATTGGGTAGAATCGCTTACTGCATTGGTTGAAGACGACAGAGGGAATTGGGAAATTATTTATTACACTGATTTTGTAAAAGAGGAAAAAGAATCATGAGGTTTTTATTTATAGTTCAAGGGGAAGGTCGGGGGCACATGACACAGGCTATTTCACTGGCAGATATGTTACGTTCCGAAGGTCATCAGGTTGTACATGTATTGGTTGGAAAAAGCGAAAGACGTGAAATACCTCAATTCTTTTACCATAAAATTAAATCGGAAGTTACATTATTCGAAAGTCCTAACTTTGTTGTTGACGGGCAAAATAAAAAAATAAGCATTAGCAGAACAATATTTTATAATGCATTTAAACTTGGAACTTTTATAAAGAGTTTAAAAACAATCCATTCGAAAGTAAAAACTACAGAGCCCGATGTTATTGTTAATTTTTACGATTTAATGTCAGGGTTATATTCATTGCTATATAAACCAAAAGTAAATTATATATGTGTTGGGCATCAGTTTTTGTTGAACCATCCCGAATTTCAATTCCCAAAAGGTTTTAAATTAGACAAATACCTGATGAAGATTAATACTGCTGTAACTTCATTCAATGCAAAAAAATATCTGGCATTATCATTTCGGCCAATGCGCGATTTACCTGATAAAAAATTATATGTTGTACCACCTTTATTGCGGACAGAAGTGACTAATTTAATTGCCGAGGATCATAATTATATTTTAGGTTATATGCTTAATAGTGGATATGCTGAAGATATAGAAAAATGGCATAAAGCAAATCCTGAAATTGAATTGCACTTTTTTTGGGATAAAAAAGATGCACCTGAAACACTGCAAATTACTCCAAAACTTGCATTCCATAAAATAAACGATATCAAATTTCTTGAAATGATGAGCAAATGCAAAGCATATTCATCAACTGCAGGATTTGAATCAATTTGCGAAGCAATGTATTTAGGCAAGCCAATAATGATGGTCCCTACATATGGACATTTTGAGCAAGCCTGCAATGCAATTGATGGTTCAATTGCTGGAGCTGGGTTTGGGAGTGAAACATTCAATTTAACAAGCCTGGTCGATTACATACCTAAGCATATTGATAAATCAAAAGAATTCCGTAAATGGGCTGATTCCTCAAAATCAAAATTTTTAGAATTGCTTACGAAATAGACTGATCGAGGATTCTTAGAAAACTGAAAATTTAAACCTATTTTATCTTCAAGGACGACCGCTAAAAAGCCCTCGAAAACTTGTGTGGTATTAAAAAATTGTTATTTTTGCATTAAGCCTGTCAGTGTGCAGGAATTTGCATTTTCACTTTAAATGCAATCTTCTGAAAACTAACTAACAAATTTTATACCGTATGAAGACTTATCAAACTAATCAGATTAAAAACATTTCACTCCTAGGCAATAGCGGATCGGGTAAAACCACCCTTGCCGAAGCAATGCTTTTCGAGGGTGGCGTTATAGAACGTCGTGGTTCAGTTGATCAAAAAAACACGGTTTCGGACTATAACGAAATTGAACATGAGCATAAATGCTCACTTGTTTCATCGGTTTTATACACTGAATTTCAGGATAATAAAATTAATATTATTGATAATCCGGGGCTTGACGATTTTGTTGGGGGCACAATTGCGTCATTATCGGTTGCCGACAGCGCCGTATTGGTTCTTAATGCCCAAAACGGGGTTGAGGTAGGTACTGAAATACATGCCCGCCATCTCAATCGTTTAAAAAAACCTGTTATCCTTTTCGTAAACCAATTAGATCATGATAAGGCTAATTACGATAAAACAATTGAAGCTGCACGTGAAAGAATAGGGAAAAACGTTACTGTTATTCAGTATCCATTAAATGAAGGCTCTGCATTTGATGCTATTGTGGATGTTTTGTTGATGAAAATGTTCAAATTTCCTAAAGAAGGCGGCAAACCTGAAATTTCTGATATTCCGCAAGCTGAAATGGACCGTGCCACAGCCTATCATAACGCTTTGGTTGAAAAATCAGCTGAAAACGATGATAAATTAATGGAACTATTCTTTGAAAAAGGAACTCTTGAAGTTGAGGAAATTCGCAACGGCATGAAATTAGGTGTTTTGCATCGCGATTTATTTCCAGTGTTGGCTGGTACAGCAAAGAAAAATATGGGTGTTGCCCGATTATTGGAATTTATATGCCATGTAGCTCCTTGCCCTGATGAAGTTCCCGGTTTGTTGACTACTGAAGAAAAGGAAATTAAAGTAAATCCGTCAGGTCAGCCATCTGCATTTGTTTTTAAAACATCTATTGAATCGCATATTGGTGAAATAAACTATTTTAAAGTCATTACCGGTAAAATTACTGAAGCAATTGATTTGGTTAACAATTCAAACCAAGGCAAAGAAAGACTTTCGCAACTTTTTGTTTCGGCTGGTAAAAACCGAACAAAGGTTGCAGAAATTGTAGCCGGAGATATTTGTGCAGCTGTAAAACTTAAAAATACCAAAACAAATCATACTCTGGCTGGTCCTGGTATAAACTACCAATTTGATAAAATTCATTTTCCCGAACCAAAATTCAGAACTGCCATTAAAGCTAAAAATGAATCGGATGATGAAAAACTGGGAGAAGCTTTGCATCGTATTCATCAGGAAGATCAAACCATTCTTATTGAATATTCAAAAGAACTTAAACAAACCATCCTACAAGGTCAGGGTGAATACCATATTAATATTTTGAAATGGCAGTTAGACCATATTTATAAAATTGAAGCAGAATTTTTTTCACCTAAAATTCCATATCGTGAAACTATAACTAAAATTGCTGCTGCTGATTATCGTCATAAAAAGCAATCGGGTGGCGCTGGTCAGTTTGGCGAAGTGCATTTGGTTATTGAACCATTTACCGATGGAACCCCTGATCCGGCTATGTATAAAATTGCAGGTAAAGAAATAAAACTAAATGTTAGAGATAAGCAGGAAGTACCACTTACATGGGGCGGTAAATTAGTATTTTACAATTGTATCGTTGGTGGTGCTATTGACACACGATTTTTGCCCGCTATATTGAAAGGTATTATGGAAAAAATGGAAGAAGGGCCGCTTACTGGTTCTTATGCTCGTGATATTCGAGTGGCAGTTTATGATGGTAAAATGCACCCTGTTGATTCAAACGAAATATCATTCAGGCTTGCAGGCCGAAATGCATTTAAGGAAGCTTTTAAAAATGCCGGACCTAAAATTATGGAACCAATTTATGATGTTGAAGTTCTTGTACCATCTGACAGGATGGGTGATGTAATGAGCGATTTACAGGGCCGTCGTGCTATGGCTCAGGGAATGAGCAGTGAAAGAGGATTTGAGAAAATTATTGCTAAAGTTCCATTAGCCGAAATGGATAAATATTCAACTACGCTAAGTTCATTAACGGCTGGGCGTGCAATTTATACTATGAAATTCTCAGAATATGCACAGGTACCTGGCGAAGTTCAGAATGAATTACTTAAAGCATATGAAGCAACAGAGGTTGAAGAATAGCAAATGATATTTTTAATTACTGAGGCTTGTATAATTCCTACAAGCCTTTTTCATTTTTTGTCAATAAAAAAGGCTGCCCATTGGGCAACCTTTCTTCAGCTATAATTTTTTAAGATTAAATTCTTTTCAATCTGAAAAATTATTCATGACGTCTTGGACCGCGATCACGGCCACCGCCGCCTGAACGGAAACCACCACCACGGTTTCCACCGCCACCTGCACCACCTTCGGGCCTTGGGTTAGCTTTTTTAACAACAATAGTTTTTCCTTCTACTTCTGCGCCATTGAGTTCTTCAATTGCAGTTAGGGCTGCTTGTTCGTCGGTCATTTCAACAAAACCGAAACCTTTTGACCTTCCTGTAGCCTGATCTTTAATAACTTTAGCATTGGTTACTTCACCATACTCTTCGAAAATTTCTTTCAGTGATTCGCTCTGGATCCTGAAATTTAACTGTGCAACAAAAATGTTCATAAAAAAATAATTAATAAATTAAAGTTAAAAATAAAAGGATTAAGCTGAGCTGAGAATTTTCAGGATTTGCCATACAGGAAGGAAAAACTAAAAATAAACGGCTGCTCTTAACACCACTTACTCAGGCTACAAATTTATATAAATAAATTGAATAATTGATTGCCATTTTTTTTTGTATAAATATTTAACAAGGTCTTATTCGTTAAAATGATTTAAATTTTAATTGACAAAATCTGTTAATATTATTATATATCCTAATAGGAATCAGTAATTAATTAGTATGTTCCATTATATGGAATATTCTAATTTAATATCATGAGCAGATAAACCTTCCTTTGCAATATCATTTGCATTTTTTATCATAAAATGGAGGCGGTTTAGAATATTTACCTCACTGGTTCCACTGTCAAAATCAAGAAATAACAAATTCATTTTTGGGAACAGCGTTTTTAATTTCTTTTCAACTCCTTTTGAAATTACATGATTTGCAATACATCCAAATGGTTGAAGACTTACAGCATTGAAAATACCTTCTTCTGCAAAAGTAAATATTTCGGCAGGAATTAACCAGCCTTCACCAAATTGTGCTGCCAGATTAACAACTTGTGAGGCATGTTGCGCATCGGTATAAATGTTTGAGAATGGTCTGTAATATTTATATTTGCCTGCGACCGATTCAATTTTAGCAATATATTTATCTACCAGGTTATACAACAAATCTACAATAAATCTCATGTATCCGGCTTCTTCAATATTTTGTTCAATATTTATTTTATAATTAGCAAAGAATTGCAGGAAGAAGTTCACCAATGATGGCACAATAACTTCAACTTTTTCATTCACCAGCCAATTCACAATATTTTTATTCCCGAATGGGTTATATTTAACATAAATCTCACCCACGATACCAATTCTTGGAACCTGGCCAATTTCAAGTGCCATATCATTGAATTCACCAACAGCTTTGGCTAACAATTTGAGAATTTCATCAACATCCTTAATTTTAACAAAAGGTAAGGCACTCTGAATATACTTATCACGTAAAAATACTGCACCACCTTTAATTTTTTCGCGGGCAACGCATGAATAGTACATTTTGGAGATGCAATCGGCATAAAGCATTGAAAAAGCAGTAATTTTAATCGCTTTTCGCCATTTCAATTTAAAACCGGGCTGACTATTTATTAATCCATCACCCGAAGCCAGTGAAATTACAGGAATATCTTCGAAACCGGCTGAAATCATAGCTTTCTTTATTAAGGCTATATAATTGGTAGCCCTGCATTGTCCACCTGTTTGTGAAATAGCAATTGCAATTTCGGATGATTTATATTTCCCTGATTTTAAAGCTTTTATAATGTCCCCAACAATTGTGGTTGCTGGAAAACATATTTCGTTATTGGCAAATTTTAATCCTAAATCTGACGATTGCTCATCGCTGGGAGGTAAATTTTCGAAAGTATAACCTAGTATTTCAGCTAAAATTGGAACAAAAGGAGAATAAAATTCAGAGAAAAATGGAACTAATATGGTGCGGTTTCTGTCAATTTTTTCAAAAACTGCTGTTTGTTTAATTTCATGTTTCTTAACTTCTTTTTCTGCCCCGGCATATTTTAATGATTCAATGAGAGAGCGGATGCGAAGGCGCAATGAACCGATATTGTTAACATCATCAATTTTTAAAAGCGATAGATTTTTCCCATGATGTTTTAAAATTGTAGTCACTTCATCTATTATAAATGCATCGGGACCGCAACCGAATGAAGTAAGCTGGACAAAATGCACATTTGCCTTTGTTTGTGCTGCCCAACGAGCGGCTTTTAATATTCGGTTGGTATACGCCCATTGCATTACTGCATGAATATCGCTAAAATCTTCATCAATATTGCCTCTTACAAGGCCCTCGGAAATAACATCAACACCAAATGCTGAAATCATTTCAGATATTTTATGCTGAACCAATGGGTCGGTATGATAAGGTCGGCCTGCCAACATAATAACCATACGGTTTTCAGCAATAGCTTTATCTAATATTCTTTTTGCATTAGATGTTAATGATATAAAAAACTCTTCCTGATTTACCAGAGCTGCTTTAAAGGCAGTTTCAAATAGTTTTTTATCAATACCAAATGATTTAATATATTCCCATGATGAAGTCTTTAACAATTTATTATTATTAAAAACAAAAGTTGGCGCATCTAATGGAATACCATATTTTTCAAAGGTATTCATTGCGCTTTTTATAACATCGGAATAGCCTGAAACGATCGGGCAATTAAAGCTGTTGACAGAATTCGAATCTTCCTTGGTTTCAAAAATCACGTAAGGCATAAAAATCCGATCGACCTTTTTATTAATTAAATCTAAAATATGACCATGAACTAATTTGGCCGGGAAACAAATATTATCAGACATTACTGATCCCAAACCATGTTCATACATTTTAAATGTTGATTTATTTGAAAGCACAACATTAAACCCCAATTGACTAAAAAGTGTATTCCAAAAAGGGAAATTCTCATATATGTTTAAAACCCTGGGAATTCCAATAGTAGGTAAGTCTTTTCTTTTTTCAGTTTTGGTACGGGCAACCAATAAATTATATTTAAAATTGTAATGATTCTCTCCATTAACAAAATCAGCACCTTTGCTTGAATAAATTTTTTCGCACTTATTTCCTGAAAAGAAATGGTTTCCGTTGTTAAATTCAAATTCGTTTACAATGCAATTATTTTCGCAACCCGAACAATAAAATTGTTCAACTTTATGCGGTTGTAAATGTGCAAGTGATTCCAGATTTACACCTAATGCAGCGTCATCTGGTTTAGCTGACATTCGTTTAGCATATATTGCAGCACCATATGCACCCATTAATTCAGGCATATCGGTGAACAATACATCCTTTTCAGTCAACTGTTCCAGGGCGCGGACAACAGCAAGATTACGCATTGTTCCACCTTGTACTACAATATTATCGCCAAGTTCAGATATGTCTTTTAATTTAAGCACTTTATACAAGCAGTTTTTAACAACTGAATAAGCTAGACCTGAAGAAATATCGCCAACACTGGCACCTTCGCGTAGCGATTGTTTTACTTTCGAATTCATAAAAACAGTGCAACGTGTTCCCAAATCACATGGCGCTTGAGCTGAGCACGCTAAATTAGCAAAATCGGCAGCAGAATATTTTAATGTTCCGGCAAAACCTTCAATAAATGAACCACATCCCGAAGAACATGCCTCGTTTATTTCCAAGCGGTTGATAGTACCATTTTCAACAAAAATAGCTTTCATATCTTGCCCGCCAATATCTAATATAAATGAAACATTGGGACTGAATTTATGAGCGGCTGTATAATGTGCTATCGTTTCAACTATTCCATAATTAATATTGAATGCAGCTTTTACCAAGTCTTCTCCGTATCCGGTAACACTACTGCTTTTAATTTTTATTTCTTTTCCACTTAATTTGGCTTGTTCGTTAAATTCTGAAAGGCCAATTGCTACTGATTTTAATGGGTCGCCATTGTTTTTTGCATAATAACGGAACAAAACCCTTTCGTTAAAATCAATAGCAACAATTTTAGTAGTTGTTGAACCCGAATCGATACCGACGAAACATTCGTTAGTTGGAAGTTCATTAATATTGGCTTTTTCAATTATATTTTTATGCTTTCTTGTTTTCCAATCGTTAAATTCCAATTCAGTCTTAAATAGTGGCGCTAAACGCTTTTCCAAATGTGCATAGGTAAGTTTTTTTTCATCCGATAAATGCACAATGAAACCATCCAGGCTAACAGATTTTAAATTTTCCTGAGGGATTAAAGCACAACCCATCGCAGGAACCAAAGCAGCATTTTTTGACAATATATAATCCTCAGTATTTATATTTAAAACTTTAACGAAAGCTTCCCTAAGCGCTGGAATAAAAGCAAGCGGGCCTCCACAGAAAAATACTTTTGGTACTACTTCGTTCCCGCGTGAAAGTGTAGTAACTGTTTGCATTGCAACTGCATGAAAAACTGAAGCTGCAATATCGTTTCTGTCAACATTGCGACTGATTAGATTTTGTATATCAGTCTTTGAAAATACACCACATCGTGAGGCAATAGGATAAATATTTTTTGCCTTACCTGCCATAATGTTCATTTCCGAAACATCATTGCCAAGCAAAGTAGCCATTTGATCGATAAATGCGCCTGTTCCTCCGGCACAACTGCCATTCATTCTAATATCCGGAACATTGCCATCTTTAAAAAACACCATTTTGGTGTCTTCACCACCAATATCAATTAAGGTTTTAATTTCGGGAAATTTCGAATTGATTAAAGCAGCGCTGGCTACAACTTCCTGAACAAATGGAATATCGTAACGTTCGGCGACTCCCATTCCCGCTGATCCGGTAATAATTAATTCCATTTTACAATCACCCAGAGTCAGCGAAGCTTCGTTCAACATTTCTTTCAATGCAGCAGAAACATCGGCATGGTGCCTTTTGTATCCTGAAAATACAATATTTCCCTTGTTGTCTAAAAAAACAATTTTTAAAGTTGTGGAGCCAATATCTAATCCAGCTCTGTATGTAGATATTCTCATATCCGCGGGTTTTGTTCTAAATCAAAGTTTTAATAAATTTCTTATAATGGGTCGTTTAGTAAAGACACGATTGACAAAGTTAATAGCTTTTTATTAAACTGTTAAATGTTAAAATAAAGTTTCTTTAACCAAAGTTATATTCTTTATTCATAAAATTATGAAATTATTGGCCAATTACAATAAAACAGTGGTGTACAAAGCAAAAATACGATAGCTGTCAATGGCCATATGAGTTTGAGATTCATCACTAATGGTATTATGCATTAATTAATCAGTTTATTAATACATAAATTTTATGCAAACCGGCGATGGTACAGATATGGAATTTCCTACCTGTGTTAGCATTCCTGAAGTTTTATCAATGCTAAAAATTAGAATATTGTTCGAGTTTTGATTTGCAACCAATAAAAACGAACCAGAAGGGTCAATGGCAAAATTACGAGGCGTTTTTCCGCCTGATGAAACTGTACCTAGCAAAGTTAAGTTGCCGTTTTGCTGATCAATAGAATAAATTGCAATTAAATTTTCAGGATCGCGGTTAGTTGCATATAAAAATTTACCATTAGGTGCAATATGAATATCTGCCGCTGCTGCCACATCTGAACTGTTTTTAAGTATTGAGTATGTTTGTAGATAATTCAACTTTCCAGAAGTAATGTCTAACGAAAATTCTTCAATAGTACCAGAAAGTTCATTTATTTCATAAATCCACTTATTATTCGGATGAAATGCAATATGCCGAGCGGAACCTGCTGTAATTGAAGTTTTTGAAACTGTAGTCAATATTCCTGAAGTAGTATCAATTTTATAACAAAAAATTTGATCAGTACCCAAATCTGCTGAATATATCAAATTATTTAATGAAAAAGGTAATATAGAATGGGCGTGAGGTGATGATTGGCGGTTGACATTTACGCTACTACCTGTATGTTGGTCGGTAAAAACAGCATTACCCAAAGTACCATCCAATTTAATTGGAATTGAGGCTATAGAGCCACTATTATAATTTGCAGTTAATACATATTTCCCAGAATTATCAATACTTACATAACAAGGTGCATCGCCCTTTGAAGGAGTTGTGCTTGTAAGAACTAACGAGCTTGAATCTTTAATATCGAATGAACTAATTGAACCAGGCGAATTTTCATTTACTGCAAATAGCCATTTATTGTTTGGGTGAATTGTTAAATAGGAAGGATTTGATGTAGTAGATGATTTGCCGAAATATTTAAGTTGTCCGGTTTCCCGATTCATTGAATAAATATAAATGTTTGCACTATAAGTGCCAATGAAAAGCAAATAATTTTTCACGGTTATTTTATTTGAATCAGATTTGTGAACAATTGTGGTATCATTGGGATTATTATTGGTTGACGCATTGCTCAATTCTGTTTTTTTGCAACTAAGTATAATAATAATTATTATTATGGAAATAAGTTTACTCTTCATAGTTAAAACCAGGTTTAATAATTTGTACTAAAATAATTAATTATCTTGTAATATCACACTTCCTTATGTTTTAAAAATGGGTTATCTTTGAACAAACCATATTACCTGATGATTAAGCGTAAATATTCGTACATTTTATCAATTATAATTAAGGCATTACTGTTAATGCCAATGCAAAATATTTTAACTCAGCCAAAAATTGAGATAAAACCTCCCAATACAAGGATATTGTTCATTTTTGATGCTTCTTACAGCATGTCGGCAGAGTGGGAGAGTGATGCAAAAATTAATATTGCCCGTAGAATATTAATTGGAATGGTTGACAGTTTGCAACATTTGGATAATGTTCAAATGGCTTTGCGGGTGTATGGGCATCAAAGTCCTGTTCCTCCCCAGGATTGCGGCGATACTAAACTCGAAGTGCCGTTTGAAAAAAATAATGCTTCAATAATTCGTCAAAGGCTCCGGTTTATTGAGCCTAAAGGCACAACACCCATAGCAAATTCGCTTGAACAGTGCCAGAATGACTTTCCGCCCTGTGCCGATTGCCGGAATATTGTTATACTAATTACCGATGGAATGGAAGAATGCAATGGCGATCCATGCAAAGTATCAACTGAATTACAAAAAAAAGGAATAATATTAAAACCTTTTATTATTGGAATTGGCATTGACGAAGGGTTTCGTAAAACATTCGATTGTGTAGGACATTTTTATAATGCAACACACGAAGATAAATTTAAAGAATTATTGAACGTTGTTATAACCGAGGCTTTAAATGCTACAACAGCCCAGGTAAATTTACTCGATGAAAATGGTCTGCCAACCGAAACCAATGTGAACATGACATTTTACGATCGTTATTCCGGGAAAATGCTTCAAAATTATGTACATACAATAAATAACCGGGGAAACCCTGATACACTTATTTTCGATCCATTGGTCACTTACAAAATGGTTGTGAATACTATTCCTCCCGTTGTTGTTGATAGTTTTAAAGTAGTTCCCGGGAAACACACTATTATTGCGGCAGATGTTCCTCAAGGTTCATTAATTATAACATCGCAGGGATTAGGTAATTTATATCGCGATTTAATAATTTTAGTCAGAAAAGCAGGTGATTCCAAAACTTTGAATGTTCAAAAGCTGGGAGAAACTGTAAAATATTTAAAAGGAAATTACGAACTCGAAATTCCCATATTGCCAAGATTGGTGGTGAAAGATGTTTCAATTAAACAGAGTTCTACAACTACAGTGGAAATTCCTCGTCCAGGTTTGCTTACAATATTGTCTTTAACTCCGGGTTATGGAAGTTTATATGTTAGTCGCGAAAATGGGCTGGAATGGATTGATAATTTTAATGCTTCTACAAAAAATGAATCCGTAATTCTTCAACCCGGCCAATATTTATTGGTATTCAGAGCTCAAAATGTTAAAGAAAGCATTTATACAATTAAGAAAAGCTTTGAAATTAAATCAGGCAGTTCGTTAGCATTAGAGCTTAATTAGATATTAATATTCCTTTAAGCATTATGTATTATTCAATTAAAATATATGTCAGGTTATAGCGATAGCGAATTAATTGAATTATACCGAAAAGAAGATACTCGTAATTACGGGTTTAATTTATTAGTGAATAAATACAAAGAGCGACTTTACTGGCATATTCGTAGAATTGTAATTAGTCATGAAGATACAGACGATGTTCTTCAAAATACTTTTATAAAAGTGTGGAAGGGACTCAATGCATTCCGGGAAGATTCCGGTTTGTACACATGGCTATATCGCATTGCTACAAATGAAAGCATTACATTTTTGAAAAATAAAAGGAATAAATATTTCCTCCCATTTGTAGATGTTGAAAAGGAATTGTCGAAAAGTCTTGAAAGCGACGTTTGGTTTAGCGGCGATGAAATTCAAATGAAATTTCAAAAAGCGCTTTTAAAATTGCCTGAGAAACAAAGGATAGTATTTAATTTCAGATATTTTGATGAAATGCCTTATGAAGAAATTTCAAAAATTCTTGGTACTTCAGTAGGAGCATTAAAAGCTTCTTTTCATCATGCAGTTAAAAAAATTGAAGATTATATAAAAAGTGGTTAAACCTTTTATTAATTCTAATGTCTAAACGTTGATGGTAAGATAATATATACTTTTAAACCTTAAATTTTCAATATTTTCATAGATTTACAATTCATATATGTTAAAAGAAGAAGATATACTGAAACAATTCGAATCGCTAAAGAATAAAGAATCCTTTAGAATTCCAGAAAATTATTTTGATTCGCTTGTGTCAGATATTCAGGATAAAATTTCCACACCTGTGAAAGATTTCCATTTTTTCAGGGTACCTATTCGTAAAAGACTTATTGTTGATGGATTGCTTTTGGTTGCTTTAGTGATTATTTTCATGCTGGGTTATAACATAATTTCTCCATTTTCCGAAAAGAATAAAATAACTGTAAAACCCGATGTAATATCACTGTATTTTGAAATGCAACCCGGAGTTTCTGACGAATTATTATTTGCTGAAGAGGGAAATAATAATATGGCTAATTCTCATAAATTATTCACGGAACAAAATGACACGCTTGACTATTTGCTTGAAGAAAATATTCAAACCGATGAAATTTTAAACGATTTATAAACGAATGAAGCCTATGAAACCAATTATATTCTTTCTATTTATATTTTCATTTTTCAATAATTTAATTGCACAGGATGAATTGGAAGGTAAATTAGAAAAATTTAAATCAAAAAAAATAGCTTATATAACCGAATCATTGCAATTAACTCCAAAAGAAGCAGAAGTTTTTTGGCCGGTTTACAATCAATTCGACGATAAGCGACAGCAAATAAATCTTGACCGTTTGAAGTTATCACAACATTATATCAATACCAAAGAATCTTTATCTGATGAAGAAGCTTCAATACTTGCAGATAAATATGTCGATTTGCAATTACAGGAAGCTGCACTTGAAGTTGAATACAATAAAAAATTTAAAGCGGTTCTACCTGCCAAAAAAGTACTAAAACTTTATCAGTCCGAAGTTCAGTTTAAACGCGAATTGCTTAAAAGCTTTCGAAATGAAGGTGGTTTAGGCAACAGAAGACGTTAAAATTCATACCCGGTTTCGTTTTAAAATATAATCAGTAGTTTATATTTAAATTTGACGACTAGATTATATCAAAAAATTTAATCTATATATAATGTATTTGATGTTATTTCAAATTTTTTGTATTGAATTATGCGCATTGCAATTATTGATTTAGGTACAAATCTGTTCAATTTAATTATTGCCGAAAAAGACAATTCTAAAATTAAAGTTTTGCATAATGATAAATATTCTGTAAAGCTTGGTCGCGGAGGAATTGGGAATAATATAATTTTGCCTGATGCATTGGATAGAGCTTATACTGCTTTAGCCATTCATGTGCAAGCAATAAAAAGTTTTAAGGTTGATAAAGTTATAGCATTGGGCACTTCGGCATTACGCACTGCTGATAATTCCAAAGAATTTATTCATACAGTTCACAGAAAATTTGGAATTGATATCGAACTAATTTCAGGTGACCGTGAAGCAGAATTAATTTATTTAGGTGTTAGGCAAACATTGGATAATTCAAATGAAACCTATTTAATTCTTGATATTGGCGGAGGAAGTAATGAGTTTATTTTAGCCAATAATAAAAATATAATTTGGAAAGAAAGTTTTAAACTCGGAATGGCACGTTTATTGGAAATGTTTCATCCATCCGATCCTATTACACAAGTTGAAATTTCTCAGCTTGAAAATTATTTTGATCAGGAATTAAAACCATTATTTCAGGCGATTAAAAATACAAAAATTGAAAGTTTAATTGGCGCCGAAGGTGCATTTGAAACATTTTATAACATATTGAATTATCAGGAAAATCCTGATTTTAAGCCAACATCCTATAATTATTCCAGAACTATTCAAATTGAAGCATTCTATACATTGCATCAAAAATTAATACGTACCAATGCCGACGAACGTTGTAAAATTAAAGGCCTGGAACACTTCAGGACTGAAATGGTGGTTACTTCGTCAATATTTATAAATTATATTTTAAGGAAACTTTCTATTCAAAAAATGTTTGTTTCACCCTTTTCATTAAAGGAAGGAGCTGCATGGGAATTATTGATGCAAAAATTGCATCAATAAAGCATTAAACTTAATTCTTCGTTATTATTTAGCAATCGTAACTGAAAATCATTCACATATTCAACGGTGTATTTCTTGCCAGGGTTCATATTTAACAAAACCCGTCCATTGTTTGAGTTAACTGAATATTGATAACAATTTATACCGTTAATTGCCAGGTCATTGTCATCAATAAATTGATAAACTGTTCTATTCGTACAATCTTGCCAAGTAGAATCCGTTATCATTCCCTTTATCGTTTCTGCGTTCATATGTTGATTGATTATTGTTTTTCAATATTAAAATTACAATATCATTTCCATGTTTATAAGGCATAATTGTGAATATGTCTCATATAAAACATTGATATAACTCAGTAATATTTCGAATTACAATAAATGCAAATGTGAATCGACAATATAATTTACAATGAAAATTGAATTGTTAGATTTGAAAAATCAACCTATAATAACTTTTGGTTCTGCTTAGGAAAAAATTGATTTTCAACTTTCATTCTTTTGATTGAAGTTGTTATTTTTTACACTTGATTTCGCAGCAAGATAACCGGTTGACCATGCAATTTGAAGGTTGTATCCACCGGTATCGGCATCCAAATCAATGACTTCGCCGGCAAAATATAAATTTTTTATAATTTTCGATTCCATTGTTTTCGGGTCAATTTCTTTCGTGCTAATTCCTCCGGCAGTAATAATTGCCTCACTAAATGGCCTGTGTCCTGTAACTTTAAACCTGAATTCTTTCATTAATAAAAGAATTTTTTTCCTTTCCTTCGAAGTAACCTGGTGACATTCCTTGTTCCCATCCAAGCCAAGTAAATTGATGAAAATGGGGATCATTTTTGAAGGCAACCATTCTTTAAATAAATTATCCAGTTTTTTCTTTCCATTCTCATTTAAATCGCGTTGAAGCCTGGTATCTAATTTTTGTACATCTAAGGCAGGTTTTAAATCAATTGAAATCTCAACCTGGTTTTTATTCCGTAAAGAATCAACTATAAACCGGCTAAGAGTAAGTATTATAGGACCTGATAAACCAAAATGTGTAAATAGCATTTCGCCAAATTCTTCTTTCAGCTTTTTTCCATTTACCCAAATAATTGCTTTAACATTTTTAAGTGATAGTCCTTGTAATTGACCGGCAATATTGCCTTCGGTTTCAACCGGCACCAATGCCGGAATTACAGGTTCAATGGAATGTCCCAATTGTTTAACTAATTTATATCCTTCGCCGTTTGAACCGGTTGCCGGATAAGAGCACCCGCCTGTACACAATATTACTGCTTTTGAAGAATAATTAATTTTTGCACCATTCTTAATTGCCTCAATTCCGGTAATTGTGTTGTTATTGACTAAAATATTTTCACATTTACAGCCATATTCAATTTCAACTTTATTTTTTGTAATCCAATTAAGAAGGGAATTAACCACATCGGCAGATTTGTTGCTTGCCGGAAATATGCGCCCTCCACGTTCAAGGTTTGTTTCAACTCCTTGCTCATTAAGCAGGTCAATAATATCTTTTGAAAAATATTCAGAAAAAGCATGTTTCAAAAAACGGCCATTGGGATAAATATGATTAAGGAAATCGGACATTGGAGCATCATTGGTAATATTACAGCGACCTTTACCGGTTATTAATAATTTACGTCCAACGCGTTCCATTTTTTCAAGTAAAAGAACTTTTGCCCCTGATTCTGCGGCATTTCCAGCAGCAAGCATACCGGCAGCACCGGCGCCAATTACAATTACATCATATTGCTTCATTTGTTTTTTTCAGGATGCAAATCTACGAAGTAAATTTTTTAAGCTGAATATTGAAGTGAACAGATTTGTCAATTTAAACTATTAATTATGGCATGTCTATAAAGTCGTTAAAAATTGAAAAGTAAACTTGACAAGTTTTTTGCAATTACATCGTAATGTTTCATTTAAACTTTGTAAAACGTGCAAATCTAGACAGTTTTGATTGTAGGAGTCGGAACAATTGGAAAAACATTTTTTATTAAAAAGGCAATATCAAAAATCATTTACAACAGATTGTTCTATTTACATATGAATGTAAATAGTAAGCATGTGCTTGTAGAAAGTATTAACATGAATTTTAATAGTAAGCACATAAATATCGAGAGTAAGCAGGTGACTATTGATAGTAAATGTATGAATGTAAAAAGTAAGGATATGAACATAGAAAGTAAAGACATGAATACAGATAGTATGCACATAATTATCAAGAATGGGAATATGAATATTGATAGTAAACACATGAATATCAAGAATTGAAATTTGAATATTGATAGTTAAAACATGAATATGTATCTTCCTAAAATAACTTGACAGATTTGGTAGAGTCCATTAAACTGTGTAAATGGTTAATTGTTTAACAATTTTACCATTTACACAGTTTAATGGACTCTACCGCTTAATTTAATGAATTACGGTAATTTAATCAAGAGAATTGAATTAACAAAATATTACTTAACATAAATTTAACATTGGCAAAACATTAGGTTTACAGTTGTTTAGTTCTTTTGTGCAGGAAAATTTTAGAAAAATTAACCAATTAATTAAAAATTTATGAACACAAAGAAATTTTACTACTCAGTTTTATTTGCCTTGGCAACCTTGGCATTTAATGTAAATGGGCAAACAACCCCATCTACAACAACCGACCAAACCCAACAGGCCGAAAAGCCAGAGTTTAAACCATCAGGAAATGTTTGGGGTTATACTTTTGGTGACTATTATTATATGCAGCATGAAGATGCATTAGGTTATGGTGGCACTCAATATGCGACTAAAGCTAATGGGGTACAAAATGCATTTGACTTCCGTAGAATTTATTTAGGTTATGATTACAATATCAGTGAAAATTTTTCAACTCAAGTATTATTAGCTAACGAAAGCGATGCAAAGGATATTCTTTCAGCAGGTGCAATTGAAAGAACATTTTATATTAAAGCAGCTAACGTAAAATGGAAAAATTTTGTGAAGAATAACGACCTTATAATTGGTCAACAATCAACACCTATTTTTGCAACAATAAGCGAAGGCGTTTGGGGTTACAGGAGTATTGAAAAAACAGTTGGTGATATGCGCGGCCTTGGCAATTCAAATGATGTAGGAATTGCAATTCAAGGTAAATTGAATGATAAAGGAGATTATGGATATAACTTAATGGTAGGTAACGGAAATGGTGCATCACCTGAAGTTGATAAATATAAAAAATTCTATGGTGAAGTTTATGCTAAATTCTTAGACCAAAAAATAGTTGTTGAATTATCAGGAACAGATGAACCAAACTTCAACCCTACCGAAAAGACAAAGACTACATTTCATGGATTCTTAGCATATAATACAAATCCTCTTGCAGTGGGTTTTGAAATAATTGGCCAAACCCAGAAAAATGCTGAAACAGATACAACAACAGGTAGTAAAACTAAAGTTGTTAAAAATGCTGCTCCAATGGGAATGTCATTTTTTGTTCGCGGTCAAATTATTAAAGAAAAATTAAACTTTTTTGCCCGTTACGATAATTATAATCCAGATGGTAATATAAAAAAGAATGATCTATATACTTCAAAATATTATACTGAAAACTTTATAACTGCCGGCTTAGATTATACACCAAACAAAAAAGTACATTTAATGCCAAACATTTGGTACGATGGTTATAGCAATATGCTTGCAAAAGGAACTTCAAGCGACCATGATATGGCACTCCGTTTAACATTCTGGTATATTTTCAAATAAACATTTGAAAGGCGATTAACCTTAATTTAATATAATTAGCACCATGTACATGAAAAATTGTACATGGTGCTATTATTTTGTTAAGCACCCAATCAATCCAATAATTCACGACTTAACATTAATTTAATATTGAGTTAAAATCTAGTTTATACTAGAACAGTTTCTTTACAAAAAAGAATAATAAATTATTTAAACTTAAATCTTCAACCGAGTTTTTAATATAAACAAAAATTTAAAAAGTAATGAAAACAAAAATGAAAATTAACTTAGGATTGGCAATAATGGTAGCCGTTGGCTCATTTTTTACCGGTCAGCAAATTTCAGCACAGGGAAGTGCCAAAGAACTAATAGGTGCTGGTGCAACTTTCCCATTTCCTTTATATTCGAAAATGTTTGACGAATATCATAAAGAAAAGGGTGTCCAGGTTAATTACCAATCAATTGGTTCAGGTGGTGGTATCAAACAGTTGCAAAACAAAACTGTTGATTTCGGGGCTTCAGATGCACCTTTGAGCGATGACGAAATAAAAAGTATGCCTTCTCCTGTAATACACGTTCCTACTTGTCTTGGCGCTGTTATGATTACTTATAATTTACCAGGCAATCCAACTTTAAAATTAACACCTGATGTTATTGCCGATATTTTTCTTGGTAAAATTACCAAATGGAATGACAAACGATTGACGGAATTAAATCCATCTGCAAAATTAACCGATCAGGCAATTTCTGTTGTTCATCGTTCGGATGGAAGCGGCACAACTTATGTTTTTTCAGATTATTTAAGTAAAGTTAGTGCTTCATGGAATGAAAAACCTGGCAAAGGTAAAGCTCTTGACTGGCCGGTTGGTATTGGTGCAAAAGGTAACGAAGGTGTTGGCGGAATGATTAAACAAATTCCCGGAAGTATTGGTTATGTAGAATTAGCATATATAATTCAAAACAAATTAGCTTCTGCTGAAATTAAAAATAAATCGGGAAATTTTGTTCAGGCATCATTAAAAACTATCAGTTTATCTGCAGCAGTTACACTACCTGAAGATTTAAGGGTTTCCTTAACCAATACTGAAGCTAAAGATGGTTACCCTATTACCAGTTTTACTTATATTTTGTTATATGAAAACCAGGCTTATGGTGACAGAACAATGGAAAAAGCAAAAGGTACAGTTGAACTTATTGATTGGATGATTTCGAAAGGACAACAATATGCTGAACCTTTATTGTATGCCCCACTTCCAAAAGAAGCTGCTGATGCTGCTAAAAAACGTTTAGATTTAGTTAAGTTTAATGGTAAAGCACTTTAATAAATCCTTTTAAACAAAAGCGTACTGTTTTCATAATTTTGAAGACAGGCGCTTTTTTTATATCAAAGCATACTTACTATGCTTAAATTTGTCTCAAAAAATTATAATGAATTATTAATTTCAGACTTACTATAATGTCTAATTATTCTACAAAAGAAAAGGTTGCAATTGGGTTAACGATTCGTGAAACTATTTTTAAGAAAACTTTATTGCTTTCAGGTATTATAATTATAGTGCTGTTGTTGAGCATGTTTTTTACCTTATTAATTTCATCTCTTCCTTCAATTAAAGCACTTGGAATAAAATTTATTTATGGTAAAACCTGGGATCCGGTAACGAATGAATTTGGCGCTTTGCCATTTTTAATCGGAACATTACTTACTTCAGGATTGGCGTTAATTATTTCAACACCTTTTGCTTTAGGGATTGGCTTTTTTCTGGGCGAATTTTATCCAAAAGGATGGTTTAGCGCTATAATTAAGAATGCAGTGGAATTACTTGCCGGTATTCCTTCGGTTATTTTTGGCTTTTGGGGCATTTTTACAATTGTTCCATTTGTGCGGAGTATTGAATTGAAACTTGGAGTTCCACCCTATGGTGTTGGAATTTTAACAGCCTCGTTGATATTATCAATTATGATTATTCCTTTTTCAGCATCGCTTATAAGGTTGGTTATTAGCATGGTTCCCGACAGTTTAAAGGAAGCGGCCTATTCTCTTGGAGCTACAAGATATGAAGTTATTCGTTATGTTATTTTCCCATATATAAAATCAGGATTTTCTGCAGGAATTTTGCTTGCATTAGGTAGGGCATTGGGCGAAACTATGGCCGTAACAATGCTTATAGGCAACACACAAACTATACCTACAAGTTTATTCGAAACAGGTAATACTATGGCGAGCGTTATTGCTAACCAGTTTACTGAAGCTACCGGTTCGGTTTATTTTTCGGCACTTATCGAAACAGGCTTGTTATTGTTTGTTGTTACGACAATAATAAATATAATCGGAGTTAGAATAATCAAAAGATTTGAATCGTAATGAGAGAGAATTTAAAATTTCGTGAAGCAAGAAATGGTGGTTTTAAAATCCTGGTAATTATTCTTACCCTTATTTCAATTGTACCATTAGTTGCAGTATTGATTTATATAGTTAAACAAGGAGCTTCGGTTATTAATTGGAGTTTTTTCACAAGTCTTCCTAAACCTGTTGGTGAAACAGGTGGAGGTATCGCAAATGCTTTGGTTGGAAGTATAATAATTATAGTTGTGGCTACTATTATTGCAGTTCCATTTGGAGTGACTACCGGAATGTATTTTAGTGAAAATGCCAAATCACCGGTATATAAATTTGCACATTTGTGTGTTGATGTTCTCCAGGGAATTCCTTCTATAGTCATTGGCATTATTATATATCTGTGGCTTGTAAAACCATTTGGGCAATTCTCTGCTCTTTCCGGAAGTTTTGCTTTGGCTTTTATGATGTTACCTTCAATAATAAAATCAACGGAAGAAACATTGAAATTAGTTCCTCCATCACTGAAAGAAGCGGCTCTTTCATTAGGAGTTCCTTATTATAAAACAATGTTGAGGGTTATTATGCCGGCAGGTGTAAGTGGAATATTAAACGGTGTAATGTTAGGAATTGCAAGGGTTGCAGGAGAAACTGCCCCATTGCTTTTTACTGCTTTCGGTAACCCATACATGAGTTTTAGTATTTTTAAGCCTATTGCAAGTATGCCGCTTATAATATTTAATTATGCCATTAGTCCTTACGACGACTGGCACAGGCTTGCATGGGGAGCTTCGTTTATTTTGGTTATGATAGTTCTAATTTTAAATATATTGACAAAATTGGCTGAGAAAAGATGGAAAGTACAATTCTAAGAACTGAGCAATTAAATGCATATTTTGGCACATCACGAGTGTTGAAAGATATTAATGTAGAAATTTTAAAGAATCATATTACAGCAGTTATGGGTCCTTCGGGTTGTGGCAAATCAACTTTTATTCGTTGCATTAACCGTTTGCACGAACAAATTGAAAATGCTACCACTACTGGTAAAATATTTCTGGATGATGACAATATTTTTGAAATCAATCCAACTTCGCTCAGAAGGCGTGTTGGAATGGTGTTTCAACGTCCAAACCCTTTTAATTCCATGAGTATTTACCAAAATGTAATTTCAGGATACACTTTAAATGGTTATAAGTTAACTAAAGCCGAAAAGGATGAAAAGGTTGAAGAATCATTACATCAAGCAGCGCTTTGGGATGAAGTGAAAGATAATTTGCATAAAAAAGGAACATTTTTATCGGGCGGTCAACAGCAACGCCTTTGCATTGCCCGTTCACTTGCCATGAAACCTGAAATTTTATTACTCGACGAACCAACTTCGGCATTGGACCCAATTTCAACTTCTAAAATTGAAGATCTTTTGTTAAGTTTGAAAAGCAGTTATACAATTATAATAGTTACGCATAATATGCAACAAGCCGGTAGAATAAGTGATTATACGGCATTTTTTTATTTGGGCGAACTTACTGAATGGGACGAAACCAAAGTTATATTCACTAATCCCAAAAAGGTACAAACCCAAAATTATATAACCGGAAGATTTGGCTGAAAACTTCAATCCGTTTCACAAGGTAAGACTTAAGAAGTTTAAGCAAATTATGTTGTGCAAGTAATAGAAATATTAAATATTCATTAATCACCTGCATATTTAGAATGGGTGGTGGTGAGAATAAAAACAAAAACAATGGAACGAATAGAATCGGAACTAAAAGAATTAAAAGGCACCCTGCTTGAAGAATGGAACCTGGTAATTTCACAATTACGCAAATCGTACGAAGCAATGGAAAAGCATGACAAGGATTTGGCAAAAGAAATTATTGCCAATGAAAAACTGGTTGATGCTTATGAGCTTAAAATTGATATGGATTGCGAAAACATACTTGCTTTATTTAATCCATTGGCAACCGATTTAAGGTTTGTTTTGGCAGTTCTGAAAATTAATTATAACCTTGAACGTATTGGTGACTATTGCAATGCTTTTGCTAAAGTGGTTTGGGATTCTGACAAAAATTATAATGAAGAACACTTTAAAAAAGCGGGTATTTTTGAAATGTTTGAAATTGCTATTGGAATGCAATTGTTAGCACTTGAATCGTTCGAAAACGAGAATACCCAAATTCCACGTAAAGTATTCAAAAATGATGACGATTTGGACAAGATTAATAAAAATGCAAATGATATTATTGCCAAACTCATTCGAAAAAATCCTACTGAAATCCACAATTGTTTAAACCTGCTTACAACTATTCGCAGATTAGAACGTGTAGGCGACCAAACAAAAAGCATAGCCGAGGAAATAATTTTTTATCTCGAAGCTAAAGTGCTTAAACATAAAAAGAAAAAAGAAAAACTTGAAAAAGGGTTCACTAAAGAATAATTATATTTGTACTTATTGATTGATTTAATGTAAATTATACTCCATGGAACCCAATGAATTTAAAATATTAATAGTTGATGACGAAGATGATATTCTGGAATTTGTCAGCTATAACTTACGCCGCGAAGGTTACCAGGTGTTAATTGCAAATAACGGTCGTGACGCAGTAAAAACGGCAACTACACTGTTGCCACATTTAATTATTTTAGATGTAATGATGCCCGAAATGGATGGTATTGAAACTTGCCGTGAAATAAGGCAAATACCTGCATTGCAAAAGACAATGATTACATTTTTTACAGCCCGCAACGAAGATTATTCGCAAATTGCAGGGTTTGAAGCCGGTGCTGATGATTATATTACAAAACCTATAAAACCTCGATTACTGGTTAGTAAAGTTACTGCTCTTTTGCGCAGAATTTCTGCAATTTCAGAAGGTAATACTTCAAATGTAGTTGGCGATTTGATTATAGATACTGAAAAGTACCAAATTACAAAATCAGGTATTGAACATTCTTTGCCTCGTAAGGAGTTCGAGTTGCTTTCATTGTTGGCATCGAAACCCAATAAAGTATTTACCCGCGATGAAATATATTCAAAAGTTTGGACAAATGACGTTATAGTTGGTGACCGGACTATTGATGTCCACATTCGCAAACTACGTGAAAAACTAGGCATTGATAATATAAAAACAATAAAAGGGGTTGGCTATAAATACGAATTTAAGGAATAGTATAAGAAATTTCCTGATTACTTTTGCATTAGCATGAAACCTCATAATCCATATCGGTTACTTATTTTAGGCTCGCTCGTTATTGCAACTGGTAGTTCATTTATTTTGCTGATATTCCGATTTTTTGTCAGTTATCATATTCATTGGATATATATACTATTGACATTTATCAGTTCATATTTATTCTCCTATTACGCATTTTCATTCATCCTTCAGCGTTATATATACGATAAAATAAAGTTAATTTATAAGACTATTCATACGCTCAAAGTTCCTGAAGGTACAAAAGATAAAAAAGTTGATTTGCGAAAGGAAATTTTGCAACAGGTAAATGAAGATGTTGTTAGCTGGGCCGAAGATCATAAACGCGAATTAGACGATTTAAAAAAGTTGGAAGTTTATCGACGGGAGTTTTTGGGAAATGTTTCCCACGAGCTTAAAACTCCAATCTTTAATATCCAGGGATATATTTTAACATTATTGGATGGCGCCTTAAATGATCCGGAAGTTAACAAGGATTATCTTGAAAAATCGGAAAAAAATATCGACAGGATGATTAATATAGTGCAGGATTTAGAAATTATTTCCCAGCTCGAATCGGGCGAAATAAAACTAAATTTTGTACCATTTGAAATAACTGCATTGGTTCGCGAAATATTTGAAATGCTTGAAATTAAAGCACAAAAAAGAAATATTGCCTTAAAGTTTCACGATACAATTAGTGATGAAACACGCATTTATGTTGAGGCTGATAAGGATAAAATCAGGCAGGTGTTAATTAATTTAATTGAAAATTCAATTAAATATGGAAATGAAAATGGCCGAACAAAGGTCAGCTTTTATGATATGGACGAAAATGTACTGGTTGAAGTTTCGGATAATGGAATAGGGATTGATGCCCGTCATTTGCCACGTTTATTCGAACGCTTTTACAGGGTAGATAAAAGTCGTTCACGTAATCAGGGTGGTTCGGGATTAGGCCTTGCTATTGTTAAACATATTATTGAATCGCACAAACAAACGGTGAATGTTCGCAGTGCCCCAAATGTTGGTTCAACTTTCTCATTTACATTAAAAAAATCGATTAAATAAAATTCATTTTTTTATAATTCCATTCATTGTTAACTTTGCTGTTTATTAATTTTTTAGTCATGTACACCTTGGTTGTTACTCCGCGCTTTAGCGATATCGACGGACTTGGGCATGTTAATAATACAGTAATCCCCAATTGGTTCGAACAAGCGCGGAACCAGATTTATCGCTACTTTAATCCCGAATTTAGTTTTAAAACCTGGAACCTTATTTTGGCAAGGTTCGAAATTGATTTTGTAGCACAGCTTTTTTACGATAATGATGCTGAAATACGAACCTGGATTTCAAAAATTGGCCGTTCATCTTTCGAAGTTTACCAGGAAGCCTGGCAAAACAACCGTTTATGTGCAAAAGGAAAGACTGTTCTTGTCCATTTCGATTTTAAAACTCAAAAATCAGCCAAAATACCTGACCAATTAAGAAAACAACTTGAAGAGCATACGATTGTTGCAGAATCTAGAATCAATTAAAGGTTTTGTTTACAAGGATTGAGTTATTGTTTAAAAAAAATCAGCCATTGAATTTTTGCAATTGTAATAAATTATAACTTTGCAGCGTTTTTAAAACTATTAATAACCAACCTTTGCAAGTATTATGGAAAATTCGGAAATAACGCAGGCTTCAACACCAAATCGTAAACCTACAATTGTTCTTATTATTTTAGTGGTTATTCTGGCAGGTGCCTTAGGCTTGCTTTATATGCAATATTCGAAAATGAAAGCTGACAATGCAGTTGCCCAGGAAGCGTTGGAAGATCAGAAACAATCTTTAACCAATGAGTTAAAGGATATGATGGGTGAGTACGAAGGATTAAAAACCGATAATGACAGTTTAAACAAACAAATTGATAAACAGGAAGACCGTATAAAAAGTTTATTGGCAATTAATGCAAGCAACATTGAAAAAATACGAAAATACAAAGAAGAGCTGGTTACCTTGCGGACAATCATGCGGAGTTATGTTGTTCAAATAGATTCACTTAATTCAAAAAATCAAAAATTAGTTTCCGAAAATATTGATGTAAAAACTCGCTTGGATAAGGAACGGAAAAGCAACGAAGATCTTTCGAAAGAAAAGGAGAATCTAAGTTCAAAGGTTGAAACAGCTTCGGTCTTAAGCGCCAAAAATATTATGGTAACAGCACTGAACAAGCGGGGTAAAGAAACTCCAAGAGCTTCAAGAACCATGAAATTAAAATCATGTTTTACTATTCGTGAAAACTCATTGATTACTGCCGGTGAAAAGGAAATAATTATGCGTATTACAAGGCCAGATAATCTTGTTTTGGCAGGTTCAGCGAGTGATGTGTTTGATTTTGAAGGTCAGCAAATTGCATTCTCTTCAAAACGTTCTGTTACATATGATAACAAAGACGTTGATATGTGTATATTTTATGAATGTACCGGAGAGATTATCAAAGGCAATTATAAAATTGACTTGTTTAACGATGGCAAAATGATTGGTACCGGAACTTTTTTTCTGAAATAAAACTGGTGTAAATAGGAATTTTTAAACAATAAATCATAATTAATATTTATATAAGGAAATCTTAATTCCTATAAAAAGTTATTTAGTGTATCGAAATAAAATATCAATTCAACTTTTAACTTTAATTCCATTCCTGGGCATTTTAATTCTTGTTTTTGGATGCGCTAAACCAGGATATATTTCAGGTGGTCCAAAAGATTTGGATCCTCCGGTTGTTGTAAATAGTGAACCCCAGCAATACGCGTTAAATTTCAAAGGAAATAAAATACGAATTGATTTTAATGAATACATTCAATTGAAGGATGTTAACAGGCAATTAAATGTTTCACCTCCAGTGAAAAAAAAGCCACAAGTATGGATTAAAAATAAATCCATTATGGTTCAGCTACGCGATACATTAAAAGATACTACAACATATACTTTAAATTTTGGAAATAGCATTAGCGATAACAATGAAAACAATCCGTTAACGAATTACGAATTTGTTTTTTCAACTGGCAATTTTCTAGACACTTTAGGTATTCGAGGCCGAATTTTAGATGCTTTTACCTTAACACCTGACAAAGAATCGGTATTGGCATTGCTTTATAACGATTTGTCTGATTCAGCTCCAATTAAAACAACACCAATGTTCACAAGCCGCACTGATAAAGACGGTTATTTTTCAATAAGTAATGTTAAGCCCGGCAAATACAACCTATTTGCGTTAAAAGATAATAACCTTAATTATAAGTATAATGTTTCACTCGAGGAGTTTGGTTTTATTGATTCAGTTGTGGTTTTAAATCCTGAAGTTGTAAGAAACAAACCAAATGATGGTTATATTTTCCCTCCGGATACGGCAACTACCAGAAAGGATACTGCTCATAAAGTTCATTTGCCTGATAGCTTGGAAATCCTAAAAGAACGTAATAGTTTACATATTGATTTATTTACTTTTTTAGAAAAAAATAAGCAACAATATATAAGAAATTATGGCCGAAAATACAGGCATCATATTGAATTGGTTTTTAATAACGACATTATAAATGACAGTATTAAACTTCGTTTACAATATTTTCCTAATAAAAATTGGTACATGTTGGAACCAACCAACCGACCCGATAGTATTTTGGCATGGATTACTGATACGAGTTTGCTTAAAGTCGATACTTTAAAAACTATTGTTAATTATTGGGGAACTAATAAGAAAGGTGATACCATTTGGAAATCAGACACTTTAAATTTTAGATATAGTGGAATAGACAAACTTAAAAAAGGTAAGAAGGCCAAACCTCCCAGAATGAAAATAAACTGGGACAATGGTCCCACTGCAGATTTAAATGTACCTCTATTATTTGAATTTCAATATCCATTGGATTCTATCGATTATTCAAAAATTACATTTATTGAAAAGGTTGATAGTACTACCAAAGATGTTAAGTATGAAGTAAAAGCCGATAGTCTATTTTATCGCGATTTATATATATCAACAAGTTGGGATGAAGGTGCAAATTATGAAATTAAATTTTTGCCCGGAGCTTTCAAAAATATTTACAATATTGAACACGACACTACAATTTATAAATTTTCTACCCAAAAATTAGAATTTTATGGTAAATTAATTATTAATTTAGATAGTATAAACTCACCTGTAATATTGCAATTGATAGATAATAATAAAATATTGTACGAAAAATATGCCAATAAAAGTGGAAAAATTGTTTTTGATTATCTTCAACCTAAAAACTATATTTTGAAATTAATTTACGATACAAATGGCGATCACCAATGGACAACCGGTGATTATTTAAATAAACGCCAGCCTGAAAAAGTCGTTTTTTATAAAGATAAAATTAATGTTCGTTCGAATTGGGATATTGATATATCATGGACACCATAAGTTATGAGCGCAAATAAACATTCACATAACCACAATCATGAAATAAACGGGCAGAATTTACTTTTTGCTTCAATACTAAACTTGTTTATTACGCTCATTGAATTTGCCGGGGGATTATTTTCGGGAAGTTATGCATTGTTATCTGACGCACTGCATAATTTAAGTGATACCATTTCAGTATTTATTGCATACTTATCGCATAAAATTGCCAAAAGAAAACCAACTGAAGCTAAAACATTTGGATTTAAGCGAATTGAAATTATTGCTGCTTTAGTCAATGGTATTATAATGGTGGTCGTTTGTATTTATCTTATAGCCGGAGCAATTAAACGTTTTCGGCATCCACAATTAATAAATACTTCTATGATGGTTATTATCGCTGCCATAGGAGTTTTAGCCAATTTTATTGCCATGGCAATTCTTTTTAACGACCGTGAAAATAATCTCAATATAAAATCAGCGTATTTGCATTTAATGGCTGATACTTTATCTTCAGTAATTGTTTTGGTTGGTGGAATTGTTATTTATTTTTATAAAATTTATTGGGTCGATCCTATTCTTACAATTGTTATAAGTTTCTTTATTTTAAAAGAAACCTGGAATGTTTTGTACGAAGCTTATTTGATTTTATTGCAAGCTACTCCAACGGAACTCGATTTAAATTTGGTAAAATTAAAAATTGAATCATTCACTGAAATTGAAAATGTGCATCATGTTCATGCCTGGAAACTTGATGAAAATAATATCCACTTTGAATGTCATATTGATTTAAAGGACGATTGCCGGATAAGCCAGACTGATGAAATTTTATTTAAATTAAAGAAAATTCTTAAATCGGAATTTAATGTTGCCCATACAACTTTCCAATTTGAATACAATTCTTGTAATGATAAGGCGATGATACATTAAATCAGAACCAAGAGCCAAGAACAAAGAACCAAGAACAAAGACAATTCCTATCAACTAACACCTAATATCTAAAAACTTTATTCTGTTTTATTTTTGCTTTGTAAGTACATGCTTAGCTTTAGCTAATTCTTCCAATTGCTTTTCACTTACTTTAGGATATTGGGGATTAATGGCTTCTAAATGGTTTACGATTATATCTCCAACAACCGTTCTCATAAACCACTTTTTATCAGCCGGGACAATATACCAGGGAGCAGCATCAGTTGATGTTGCAGTAATGCATTGTTCATAAGCATTTTGATAATCTTCCCAATATTGTCTTTCTTCAATATCTGACAATGTAATTTTCCAGTTTTTTTCAGGGTTCTCAATTCTTTCTAATAGTCTGTTTGTCTGTTCTTCTTTCGAAACATTCAAAAAAAACTTAATAATACAAACACCATTATTCGTCAAAAATTCTTCAAAGTCATTAATTTGCTTATATCTTTCTTTCCAGAAATGATGGCCAATATCATCGGTGTGATTAATGCCGGGCAGGTGCTGTTTAGCCAATATCTGAGGATGAACACGTGTTATTATAACTTCTTCGTAATACGATCGGTTAAAAATTCCTATATGTCCTTTTTCAGGTAGGCGTTTTGTAGTTCGCCATAAATAATCGTGTGCAAGTTCTTCAGTTGATGGTTGTTTAAAACTATAAACCTGGCATCCCTGAGGATTCACACCCGACATAACATGTTTGATGGTACTATCTTTTCCGGCAGCATCCATTGCCTGGAATATAATCAGAACCGAATTGCTTTGCGCTGCATAAAGTCTGTCCTGCAAATCCTGAAGTTTTTCAATATCCTTATCTAACTTATCATTAGCTTCATGTTTATCTTTATATAAACCTGTGTAACCAGGATTAAAGTCACTTAACTGAATATCTTTTCCGGGTTCTGCAATAATTTTTTTGTCAGTTTTCATGGCAATTATTTTTAATATGTGAAAATTAAGGCATTTTTAGTTAAACCACAAATTAATATAAAAGAAGCCACAGATTCGAATAAATTTGCATTTTCAAATAGAATATATTATGTCAGTTAAAGTTGAAAATGTTACCAAATTATATGGAAGGCAGGCAGCCTTAAATAATGTTTCATTTGAAATAAACTCAGGCGAAATAGTTGGGTTCATTGGTCCTAATGGAGCCGGTAAATCAACCATGATGAAAATTATTACCGGCTATTTGCCGCAAACACAGGGAAATGTTTCTGTTTGCGGCATGAATGTTCTTGAAAATATTATGGAAGTTAAGCGCAGCATTGGTTACTTGCCAGAAAACAATCCGCTTTATTTAAATATGTATATCAATGAATATTTGGAATTTGTTGCTGGTATTTACAAAATTGGTAAAAAATCGGCAAATAGGATTAAAGAAATTACGCATCTGACCGGTTTAGAACCTGAAATAAATAAAAAAATAGGTTCACTTTCAAAAGGTTATCGCCAAAGAGTCGGTCTTGCCCAGGCTCTCATTCATGATCCTAAAGTTCTGATTTTAGACGAACCAACTTCAGGTTTAGATCCAAATCAAATTGTTGAAATAAGAGAATTGATTAAAACAACTGGAATGGACAAGACTGTAATGCTTTCAACTCATATAATGCAGGAAGTGGAAGCCATTTGCCAGCGTATTATAATAATTAACAAAGGTGAAATTGTTGCGAATGAAAAAGCATCTGAGATAAACACTGCTTCAATTGAGAAGCAAACTGTATTAGTTGAGTTTAATACTGTCGTTGACGAAAATCAATTACGAAGCATTGAAGGTGTTGAATTGGTTGCAAAGATTGATGATAAAAGCTGGTTATTAGAATCGTCAATAAAAGCCGACCTGCGTGAAAAAGTATTTCAATTTGCAGTTTCTAAAAATCTGATGGTTTTGTCGTTACAGAAAAAGGAAAAAAAATTGGAGGATGTTTTCAGGGAATTAACCAGATAATGTGATAATGTGCTAATTTGTTAATTTACAAATGCGCCATTATTTTTTTTATCTCAAGTCTTTGGTACATACTCTTTGTTCTTTAATCTTTCATTAGTTAAGATATTTTAAATTTAAGGTAGTGGGTTGCTGAATTAAAAATTTATTCTAATTTTGCACCTATAAATTGTGGAAAAATTTGTGTCAGATTGCAACCACGGTAAAAAATGCTAAAATGGACGGAACCTTCCGCATTTTTCAAGCCAAAGTAATCAATCATAATTTTTTTCCTGTTTAATTTTTAACAATTAAAATTTAGAAATTATGGCTTATTTATTTACTTCTGAATCTGTTTCAGAAGGACATCCGGATAAAGTATCCGATCAGATTTCAGACGCATTGCTTGACGAATTCTTACGCTCTGACCCAAATTCAAAAGTAGCATGCGAAACATTATGTACAACCGGATTGGTTGTGTTGGCTGGCGAAGTTAAAACCGAAGCATATGTAGATGTACAAACTACTGCTAGAAATGTAATCGAAAAAATTGGTTACAATAAAGGCGAATATATGTTCGAAAGTAGCTCTTGCGGCGTTTTATCTAGCATTCACGAACAAAGTCCTGATATTAACCAGGGAGTAGTTCGTAAAAGTGAAGAAGAACAAGGCGCAGGCGATCAGGGTATGATGTTTGGCTATGCAACCAATGAGAGTAAAAATTACATGCCCCTGACATTAGATCTTTCGCATCAGCTTTTATTGGAACTTGCTGCAATTCGTCGTGAAGGCAAGGAAATGAAATATTTGCGCCCCGATTCAAAAAGCCAGGTTACCATTGAATATGACGATAACAACAAACCAGTAAGGATTCATACAATAGTTGTTTCAACCCAACATGATGATTTTGCACCTGAAAAGGAAATGCTTGAAAAAATTAAACAAGACGTTAAAAATATTCTTATTCCCAGGGTAAAAGCTAAAGTAAGCGTTGAAAATCAAAAACTTTTTAAAGACGAATTTATTTTACATGTTAACCCAACTGGTAAATTTGTTATTGGCGGCCCGCATGGTGATTCAGGTTTAACCGGACGTAAAATTATAGTTGATACTTATGGCGGACGTGGCGCACATGGTGGTGGTGCATTTTCAGGAAAAGATTCTTCGAAAGTAGACCGTTCAGCAGCTTATGCAGCACGTCATATTGCAAAAAACCTTGTAGCTGCTGGAGTTTCAGACGAGATATTGGTACAGTTGGCTTATGCAATTGGAGTAGCTCAACCTGTTAGCATTTTTGTGAACACCAATGGAACATCCAAGGTTAAATTAACCGATGGGCAAATTGCTGAGAAAGTTGCTAAAATATTTGATAATCGTCCGTTTGCAATTGTTAAACGTTATGGTTTAAAAAATCCAATTTTCTTAGAAACTGCTTCTTATGGTCATTTTGGTCGCGATAGCTACGAAAAGGAAGTAATAGTTAATTATACCGATGCGAATACTATTGCAAAAACAGTGAATGGAAAACAAGTCAATTTTAAAAAAGTGAGGTTCTTTGGTTGGGAAGAATTGAATTATGTTGATGCTATTAAGAAGGAATTCGGAATATAATTTACAATATAAATATTATCTATAAAAGCATCCTAGTTGGGATGCTTTTTTTGTTTGAATTGAAAATTGAAAATAATTTTATTTCGTCAACCAAAAGTTAACTTTTATCTAATAAATCTAAAATTTTCTCAAAATAATTAGGCGAAAATTATTTATTTCCGTTAAAACAGATAAAGCAATAAAATTATGAAAACGCATTTTTTACTATTAACTTTATTTTTCTATTTTATTCCACTGCATTTATTTGCTACTGAAAATGATTCGGCAGCAATATCAGAATATGATATTAAAATAAAAGAAGGTGAATTTTATTTGTATCATCAAAACTATGAACGTTCCATTGATATTTACAATGAATTATTAAAAACTTATCCCAAAGATGCGCTTGTGAATTATCGTATTGGGGTTTGCTATTATTTTATTGAAAAACCAGATGAAGCTGATAAATATTTTGAAATTGCCAATGATGATTCGTGGTACCATTCCAGAATTTTACTCTTCAAGGAATTGCACCAATCAAATCCTTCTTCTCAATGGTGGTAATATTTTGAATTAATAATATTTCTCTTGCGTTAAATAGTTCGAAACATAATCAAACACTCCAATTTCAAGCGAAGTAAATGGTTTGGTATAACCAATACTTCTAAGCTTTGTCATATCAGCTTCAGTGAAATATTGATATTTGTCTCGAATATCAATTGGTGTATCAATGAATTCAATGCTTTCAGGAATATTCAATGCGCGGAATGTACTTCGTGTTAAATCATTAAATGTTCGGGCAGTTCCAGTTCCTAAATTGTAAATACCGGAATTTTTTCGATGGTTGATTAAAAAGAAAATAACATCTGTAACATCTTTAACATATATAAAATCGCGCAATTGCCCTCCATTTGCATATTTTGGGTTATGTGAACGAAACAGTTTCATTTTCCCAGTCGCTTTAATCTGGTTAAAAGCGTGAAATATAACCGAAGCCATTCTTCCTTTGTGATATTCATTTGGTCCATAAACATTGAAGAATTTTAATCCTGCCCAAAAATAAGGTTGCTTCTCTTGCGCCAATGCCCATTTGTCAAAATCATTTTTTGAATCACCATAAGGATTAAGCGGTTTTAATCTACCTATTAATTCATGATTGTCGCTATATCCCAATTCACCATTACCATAAGTGGCTGCAGATGAAGCATAAATAAGTGGAAGTCCGAATTCAACACACAAATTCCAAACGGTTTTGGTATATTCAAGGTTAAGTTCATCAAAAATGGCTTTGTTAAATTCGGTTGTATCGGTACGCGCACCAATGTGTACGATAAATTGAATAAACCTATGATTGTTTTTTATCCAATCGAAAAATTCTTTGCGTTCAACTTTTTCAGTAAATTTTTTACCCTCGAAGTTTTTATCTTTTCCAGGTTTTGTGAAATCATCAACCAATACAATATCATTGAAGTTTTCGGCATTTAACTTTGTAACTATATTACTGCCAATGAACCCTGCTGAACCGGTAACTACAATCATTTTATTGAAATTTATGTAACGCAAATATAATGTGAAACCCGTGAATTTATCTAACTGATTATACCCATTTTCTTCATAAGGTACGAAGCATTTAAATTTTTACAGGTCCCTTCATGTAATTTATAGTCGTAATAAAGTTTATCATTTTCTAAAAACACCTCGAATGAATAATTTTTAATATTATGCGGATATGTTGCTTCCAGATCACCTAACGAAATGTCATGTGTTGCAATAATTCCGACAGCTTTGTAGGTTATAAATTTTTCAAGAATAGCTTTCGAACCTTTTATTTTATCATTTGAATTTGTCCCTTTCAACATTTCATCAAGAAAAATAAAAATACTTTTCCCCGATTCCAGTTCGTCAACAATCATTTTTAACCTTTTCAGTTCGGCATAAAAATATGATTCATTATCATGCAAGGAATCTTTAACCGAAATTCCAGACATAATTGGTATTGGATAAAACCTGAAATGACTTGCACAAACAGGTGCGCCAGTCATAGCCAAAACCATATTAATTCCGATAGTACGTAAAAATGTACTTTTCCCGGCCATGTTCGCGCCGGTTAAAACAATAAAATTACCCTGATTTTCCAAACTAAAATTGTTGCAAACTCTTTTTTCATCTGGAATTAATGGATGTCCAACATTTATTGCGTGAAATTCGAATTTTAAGTGGGCAATTTCAGGGAAACAATAATTCGGATGATTAAATGTATAATTCCCAATACTCGAAAAACATTCGAATACAGCAATAGACTTCATCCAATTTTCTAATTGGTTTTTGTTTGCCTTCTTCCATTTTTCAATTTGAAGAACATTCCAAAAGTCGGCTAAATACAGTATGTTTAAAATAGATGTAACCAAGATATTTAATCGCAAATCGAACCGGTTTACTATTTTAGAAAGTATTTTTATTTGTTTTGCAGCACTTCCTTGATTTTCGACTAAAATGTTTTTAGATTGTTTTAAAATTTCAGACTGAAATTCTTCCTTTTCAATTTCTTCCAATAAACCTGAGAACCCTTTTAAGATTTCGTGCTTTCTGCTAAGTTTATCATGTATTTGATTAATTTCTTTAGCTTTTGAAAAATATAATAAAATCTGAAAAAAGAAAGCAATTTCTGCAAAACCGTATATTTTGGAAAATAATCCGTAAATGAATAGTGAAACTGTACAAAAAGGCAATATTATTATCAATATTTTCAATATTTTATTTTTGAAAAATGAAGATGGTTCACTAAGCCATGTATTCAAGGTTTCAAGTGCTTTATCGTGAATTTCACAAAAATTTGCTTTTGCCTGAAATTGCTGTCGCCATTCAGCTTTAGAAGTAATTTCTTTTACAGCTTGTTGACGGTTTGTAATTATTTCTGGTTGAGGTTCATAATTCGTCAATATTTCAGCAAGTTCAAATTTCCCCAACTCGGTTTCAGCACGATTTAAAAATTGAAATAATGAGGCTTTCCCGAATATATTCAAGTCCGATGAATAGGGATGTAAATAATTAATAAATTCTGAACCATCGGGAAAGTGTAAATAATTGAATTTCAAAAATTCAATTTCATCTTTATTTATTGTTAATAATTTTTCAAGGAGTTTTTTCTGTTCACTGTATTTTATGCTCGATTTAACCAGTAGAATAAATGCCGTGATGAAAATTAGCAATAACGTAGTTGCTAAAAACGGATGGTAAGTTGTGTATATATAAACCGAGAAAATAATTAAAAGAAATGAAAATAGCCGAGCTATTGAAATATTGCGGATTATTTTGTTTGTATTTGCTAAAGATGTTGTTAATTCTGAAATTCTAAGATAATAAAAGTCTTGTGGAGTTTGCATTTATATGAGAATTACCATTTTAATATTTCAGTCAAAACTTCGAGCAATGTTTTATTAAGGTTGGTCAAAGCTAGTGGAATATTCCAGTTTTTAGTATTACGTGGTTCTATTTTATTTGAAATTGCCCGTAATTCAATAAATTGAGTATCCTGCAAAAGACTAATGTAAAAAACAGCAGCACCTTCCGAAGTTTCAATATCAGGATTGAATTTTACCATACGTTCAGTTGTTGTTTCGTTTGAACCCGAAACTCTGTTTACAGTTAATCCGTTTACCTTATTTAAATTACTAATGGTTTTATATTTTAAAATGTCTGAATTATTCAACAACCTTCCATTTGAAAATGGTTTTGAACTATTGTTTGCCAGCCCCATTTCAAAAAATGTAAGAAACTTTTCATTGTCCTCAACTCCGGCATCACCAAATTGTTCAGTAATAACATTTACAACCTCGCCAATCTGAATGGTATCCTTAAAGCTTCCGGCAGTCCCTATATTTATTATTAAATCGTATTTTTCAATCTGGGTTGCCATCACCAATCTGTAAATTGATGGAACTAATCCAACACCTGTCACAAGAAAATCAATATCATTTGCTTCAAAAGAAAATGAGTTTAGCCATAGTTCTTTTTTCTTTATATTGCGGGCACCCTGCAATACCAGATTAATGTCCCTTTCGGTTGCTGAAACAATTAATATTCTCATTTTATTATATATTAAAAATCTTCCGAAAAAATTATAATTGCTGAACCTGTATTAAAATATTGTTAAATATAATCATATTACAAAATAAGATGTTTTTTCAAAATTAAGGATTAAAATTATCGTTTTATATTTGCTTAAAATAAAATAATTGGAAACAGTATATTTAACAAGACGCGAAAGATTTAATGCTGCCCATCGGATGTTTCGCCCAGAATGGACTGACGAAAAAAATATGGAAGTATTTGGCAAATGTTCAAATCCGCTTTGGCATGGGCATAATTATGTACTATTTGTTACAGTTAAAGGCAAAATTAATCCTGAAACAGGCTGTGTTGTAGATTTATCAAAATTAGGAGAAATATTAAGAGAAAAAATAATTGAAAAGATTGATCATAAAAATATTAATCTTGAGGTTGATTTTATGAAAAATAAAATTGCTTCAGCCGAAAATCTGGCGATTGCAATATGGGAATATATTGAACCTTTTATATTAAACCTTGGTATTTATTTACATTGTATTAAAATTGAAGAATCAGAAAATAATTTTATAGAATATTTTGGAGAGAACAAGTATGGAACAATTTAATTTTAAAGATGCCGGTATTATTGATGATGATGATTATTCAAGGACTGAACAATTTAATAAGCAAAAGACTGAACAATTAGTAGAACAATATAAAAAAATATTATCAGTAATAGAACCAGATTCAACAAGGGAAGGTTTGAAAGATACTCCTATGCGAGTAGCAAAAGCAATGCAATATTTTACACAGGGATATAACATCGATCCGGTAAAAATGCTTGAATCAGCAACCTTTAATGAAGATTATAAACAAATGGTTTTGGTAAAGGATATTGAAATTTTTTCTCTGTGTGAACATCATATGGTTCCATTTTATGGTAAAGCACATATTGCTTATATTCCCAACGGAAAAATTACAGGGTTAAGCAAAATTGCAAGAATTGCCGATGCATTTGCACGTCGTTTACAGGTACAGGAGCGCTTAACCATGCAAATCCGTGATTGTATTCAGGAAAGTCTTAATCCAATGGGTGTTGCAGTTGTTATTGAGGCACATCACCTTTGTATGATGATGCGTGGGGTTCAAAAGCAGAATTCAGTTACTACAACATCAGCATTTACAGGAATATTTTTAACTGAAACCAAAACACGCGAAGAATATATTCATTTGATTGGAACAAAACTGCATTAATAGGTTTAACCTATAATGATAGTTAATAAACCTATTAAAATATAGTTTCTACAGTATATAATTAAGACAATATTTTTCTTTACAAGAATTATATTCAAATATAGTTACAATGTTTTCACAAAAGAAACAATTGCAACAGCCGAACCTTTTTTACCGTCCTGAAAAGATATGTTTAGATGATAAGCACCAGTTTTCATACAATCGAAGTTGACTGATTTGTAAAATTGACCTGTAGTTGAATTAAAGGTGCTAACATATGGTTTATTCATATCGAACAAGGATAGAATTGCTTTTCCATCTGATCCTTCATTATTACAAACCGTAAAACGATATTCGGTATTTTTGCTTAATACCATTGTATAGCGCTGTTCTTTTGCTATTCCATCCGCTCCAACAGCATCAAGCTCAACAATAAAATCTTTCAGGTAAGTAGCATCGTCACCAGCACTTGATGAACACAGTTCAACAAGTTTTGAGCCTGATTGGGCATTGGCTGATTTGTTACCCACCCATGAAATGATTAAAAAGCAAATAATTATAGGTAATATTCTTTTCATATTACATTCTGATTAATCTGTTACGAACTCCTTCAACTGTTGCTGTTATTGATTTTAATTGGTCATCGGAAATGTTTACTATACTTCTTGAAGTTTGTTTAATAGTAACCATGCCATTTTCTTCTACAGTTTCAGGTGCTCCTTCAACATAAGTAATATTTACGTCTTCAAACTTAGCCTTTATACTTTGAAATTCATTTAAATAATTCTTAAATATTGGGTCTTTGGCATACGTTGCTAATAATAGCATTAAGTCCGAAAGAATTATTTTTTGTTCACCAATTTTTTCAATAAGTTTCTGGTCAGGCTGTTCTTTTGCAACCTGAACGGTTACATATATTCCTTCCAACCATGCACCGGCCACAATTAAAGCACTCAGGTTTCCGCGGTGGCGCTCACGTAGCGATTTATCCATTAAGTTAAAGCTGTGTACCGAAATGTATTTAAGTGAATCAATATTGCTGCTATTGCTTGCTAACCGTTTTAAAGTTGTAAAATCGAAAAATTGACCAACATTAATATCATCTGCAAGACTTTTTATTGTGGAGAGATAATCAATAACCGAGCCTGTTTTGTTATACATATTTAAGTAACCCAAATCGGCACTAAAAACTCCAAGTGCAAATGATTGGGCGTAGTTGGTATTGTAGTTTGCAACAAACTCGGTAGGAGCGAGGATGTCTTTCGAAAATGGAACACCTAATGATTTAATAAGAGCAGCTATTTCAACAGGCGATGAAATATTTTCGGTTATATTCGAAACCGCTTCTTCATCAATGTCCAATGCGTCTTTGTTAACTACATCAGTAGGAACATTGAGATTTTGGTGCTTGTCAAAAGTGTAGCTCTTATATAGTATAAATATACACCCGGCCACAACTGCAAGTCCAACAATAATAAAGAGTATTCTTTTTGCCATGGTTATTTTGTTTCTTAATTTCACTTCATTAAAAACATACTATAATTTATTTACGTCTCATTTTAATTTTATCAGGCAATTCAAAAAGGTTTTTAAATAGTTCAAAGTATAAAGTTAAATACATAATAAAAGTAAATCCCCAAATAACTATCATATTGAACCAAAATGTATCGTAAAACTTGCCCATAAAATATTTCCGTGGAGCATATAAATGTGTCCTGAAATCATATTTTCCGTCAATCCGTGGATCTAAATAAATAGGATCAACTTCCTGCACCAAATGATTATTATAAACTAAAATTTTATTTTTTTCCTTTTCAAATACCTTTTTTACCATATCGGCCAAATGTTCATTGTAATAATTGTCATAGAACATTTTATATGATTTTGGCTTATTCTGGTTAAGATAATTCAACATATTGTTTTTTCGTTTATCGGAAATATCATAAACATGCTGGTAATAATCATTTAACTTCGAAAGATAATCATGCGTGTCAATAGCCACCTGAAGGTTAAAATTATTAAGATTTAATTTTGGTAAAACCTTACATTCAACAATTGGAACAAGATCCTTTTGTTGTTCAATTTCATTTTTTAATAAAATTAAATTGTTCCTGTTTTTGCTTATCCATTTATTTTTACTGTACTCTTCAGTAAGTGCATCTAAACGTTTCGTAAGTTCAGGAATGTAATATATAATTTTAAAGTTTGCGTTGCTCACATCTTTTTCTAAATCGAAGAAATATTTTTCATAATTATTATCCTTGAATTGATGAACCATTAGTGCTTCGTAAACCCATTTGGTGGGCATTATATCGGCAATAAGCGGAACTTTATCAATACTGCTTACGTTTCGGTTTAATTTATCGAAGCTAAACATTGCACCGCTCAATACCATCATAGGAATCATTAAAAATGGTATAATAATATAAATTGTAACTACTGAATTAAATGTTGCAGAAATATTCAAGCCTAAAATATTTGCAAAAGCTGCCATTGAAAACAAGGCAAACCAATATGTGAAGTATAATCCCTGAATTCCTAAAACATAATTACCTATGATAATAAAAGTAAATGTTTGAATAGCAGATAAACTAAATAAGATAAACAGTTTTGAAATTAAATAACTCGATTTGCTCAGATTTAAGAATGCTTCACGCTTCAAAATTTTACGGTCGTGGAATATTTCTTCAGCGCTTACAGTTGTACCAAAGAAAAGTGCCACTATTATACTCATGAAAATATAAATTGAAATATTTTCGTTTTCACGGAAAATATAAACATTCGAAGTTGGATCGGCAATATACCTGATAATATAGGCAAGTATAAATGCCAATACAGGGAATTCCAGCAAATTCAAAATTATATATTGACGGTTGCTTATTTTTGATAAGAAATCTCTTTTGATATAAATTTTAAGTTGCTTGAACCAATTAGGTATTTTTAATGATTTTGGAGGTGCTTCGGTAACTTTTTCAACAACTTCTTCATCAAAGTTTTTATGGTAATGTTCTTCCCAATTTACAGGAGATACTTTACGTACTCCGGTATAATTCCCGAATTCATCTACTACCTGGGCTTCAATTATATTGAAAACTAATTCGGGATTAACATTTCCACAAGTTGGACATTCTCCAACTTCGCTATTAATTTGGACATCCATTTTTTTGAAGTACATCACAGCTTCAACCGGATTGCCACAATAAACCTGATAACCACCTGTATCAAGGATTATCATTTTATCGAACATTTTGTAAATGTCCGAAGATGGCTGATGTATAACAACAAAAATTAGTTTACCTTTTATGGCTAATTCGCGCAACAGATCCATAACGTTTTCCGAATCGCGCGATGAAAGGCCTGAGGTAGGTTCGTCAACAAATAAGATGGAAGGTTCCCTGATTAATTCAAGCGCAATATTTAGTCTTTTTCTTTGTCCGCCAGATATAGTTTTATTCAGTGCATTGCCAACCTTTAAGTGTGCCCTGTCCAGTAATCCAAGATTATAGAGTGTACTGTTTACCAATATGGTAATTTCTTCGTTCGATTTGTTGCGGAAACAGAGTTTAGCGCTATAAAAAAGGTTTTCAAATACAGTTAAATCCTCAATTAACAAGTCGTCCTGCGGTATAAGCCCTATAACACCTTCTAATTCTTTTTTCTGAGTATGCAGGTTAAGTTCATTAATTATTACTTCACCTTTCGAAGGTTTTTCTATTCCACATAAAACGTTTAGTAAAGTGGTTTTACCGGCGCCGCTCGCACCCATAATTCCAACCAGTCGCCCGTGTGATTCTGAAAAATTAATATCGCGTAAGCCTACATTGCCGTTTAAAAATTTGTATTCAAGGTTTCGAACGTTAAATGAAATTTTACTTGCATGTATATCGGCTAAAAATCTGGCAGCTACATCGGAATAATAAATAGGTTTGCCTTTTGGTAGCTTTACTGTACTTCCATTGGCGAATAAATAAACACGTTTGTTATTTACAGCCAATCCGTTTAAAAACAAGTCTTCTTCACCGGTATATTTCAAAAAATACAGTTCAACACTTGGTATTCTGAGTATAAAAATATCGGCATCAAGTTTTTCGGTACGAATATATTTGCATGAATTTCCACTATGAGCTTTGTCGTTAATGACCATTACAAGTGGATCGTTAAAATCCAATGGTTCATTTTTAATGACAAAGTTTTCGATGCTTTTAAATTCTTCATGAGAAACGTTAAAAACATCAGCAACAGTATTGATTATTGCCATTCGTTGTTCGGTAAACTTCCTGTCGGTATTTACTAACTCGAAAAGTCGAACAAGCGCAACAATTTTTTGATTTTGGGTAAGAGTTTTGTTAATTTTTTTGCAAATACCAAGAATACGAACGGAATCGTTTACTTTGGTCAAGCGCTTTTTTTTGGCTTCACCATCACCTTCATCGTCATCACCCCAACCGGAATGTTTTTCGAAAAGTGCAAAATATTCTTTCGATTGTTCCTCGGAGAGTTGTTGTGAAAGAAAATTTTTTACATACTCTCTCTCATTGCTTTCAACACCTTCATCCTGTTTTGCAATAATTGCAAACAGTTGCATAAGCGCTTTGAGGATTTCTTCACTCATATATTACCAGTTGTAAACAAATTAAATTGAAACTCAGCCTGAAAACTGATAATTAGATTATTAATTTAACCAGCATAGGAAATTTGTTCAAAAGTAACTTCTACTATATCGGCATATTCATTGCCTGCTTCCTGCATATCTTCATCATCTTCGGGATAATACCATTTTACCAGCACTTCGCTTCCTTTTTTGCTTAAATCTTCAAGCCTCATTAGTATATCAAGTATAAGCTTTGATGAAGCTGTGTTAAAATATACCAATTTGAAATTGAAAATTGTTTTCGGATTAGGGGTTTTTATGTATTCAGCCAGCCAATTTAAAATTGGGCCGTAGAAACTGCTAACATCTTCCGGCAATGAGCGCCCTGAAATTTCCATTATATTGGCCGCTGCATCGAGAATAACATTTGGAGTATCTTCTGTTCCTTTTATTTTAATTGCTTCCATATTGTCTTTAATTTTATTATTCTGCTACCCTTGATATTGTTGATGTAAGAAGGAAAAATGAAACACTTTCGGTAATTGGTAAAAAATGAAATTCCAAAGGTTTACCGGTTTTTCTTTTAATATCAATAAATCCAAGTCCAGCTCCACCTTTATCTGAAAGTTGTCCTTCTTTTATTTGTTTTTTGTACATCTCATTTAATTCTTCTTTCTCCAGCGAATTAATTTTATCTAGCATTGTAGTTAAATCTTTTATCCTTGAATTATCAATGGCATTTCCAGTAGTTACAGAATATTCAGTTTCACCTTTGCTTACCATAAAAATTCCTCGTCCTGAATATAGGAAATCGTTATCTGCAAAATCATCAGCATGTTTGCTTATATTTTGTAAACATTCTACCATAACGTGAAACACCTTACGTTGAACGCTTCCCGATTCTTCTTCCTTTACCATATTCGACTCAGCCAATGAAGTAAACGCTTTGGTAAGTTGATGCGTAATTTCACCCTCATAAACCAGTGAAATTTCATGTGCTTTCATTGTTTTATAGAACTCATAAACGAATTCGAGGAAGCCTTTTGAATCCTTCTTCATAATCATTTGGTTTACCATTTTTAGTTTTTTTTGACTTTAGGTTTGCGTTTCAAATTTAAAGAATTTATGCAATACTTGGTATTTTCAATTAACTAAAATTCAATACCAATTAATAACACATCGTCTATTTGTTTGCTTTCCCCTTTCCATTCATCGAAATCCTGCATAAAATGTTCATAATATTGGGTCATCGAAAATCCCTGATTTTCAGTAATTATGCTTCTAATCCTGCCCGGAGAATATTTTTTATGTTCAGCCCCACCTAATTGATCAGGCAATCCGTCAGAGAAAAAGAAAACTTTATCACCCGATAAAATATTAATAACATAATCGGTGAAAGGTTGTTCAGCTTTATTACCCAAAGGGATACCTCCAATAGCTTTTCTGTCACCTTTATATTCAATCAGTTCACCTTTACGCAAAAGGAATAATGGACGATGTGCTCCGGCAAAATGTAATTCTTTCTTTTTTAAATTTATTTTACAAAGGGCGATATCCATTCCATCACGTCCACTGGCATCTTCACGGTCCTGTTTTAATGTTGTACGAACGCCATTATGCAGCATATCGCATATTTCACCTGAATTTAAAGCTTTGTCATTGTCAACAATATTATTCAGTAAGAAATATCCGATAAACGAAAGCATTGCTCCCGGAACGCCATGACCTGTGCAATCCACAACAGCTATGTAAGTATCTTCGCCATGCTGCAAAAACCATGGAAAATCGCCGCTTACAACATCACGTGGTTTGTAATAGATGAACGAACGCGGGAAGAAATCACGGATTAGCCTGTTGTCTGGTAAAATTGAGGATTGGATACGTTGTGCGTAATTTATACTGTCTTCAATCTTTTTGTTTTTCTCCTGAATTTCGAGTTCAATTCTCTTTGCTTCAGTAATATCGTGTCCTACGAATAAAACTGTTTCAAGTTCGTTTTCATTATATTCGGGAATTGCATCAAGGCTCATTATTCTGTAAGTGACTTTTTCACCTAATTTAATAGGAACCTTCAATTCATGATTAAGTTTTTCCGGTTTCTGTTTTAAAGATTTAAGTGTTGTTTTAAAATATTCACGAAGTTCTTCGCCCATGTTTAATTCGTCAATTGTTTTATTGATAACAACTTTGGCTTCAACTCCAAAATAATCTTCAACAATTGGGTTTGAATAGAAAAAGTGGCCTTGCAAACTTAAACGTAAAATTAAGTCGAGTGAATTTTCCGAAAGTGATTGCATCTTGCTCTTCATCCGCTCTTCTTTTTCAGCACGTTTGCGTTCAGTTACATCCTGTGAATTTAATAAAATACCTTTAATCGCTGGATCATGCAATAAATTTCTGCCTGAAGTTTCAAGAAATATCTTTTGTCCATCCTTTTTCATGTAAGTATATTGGATGGTAATTATTTCAAGCGGATTTTCCATGAGAAGTTTAAACATGTTCCTAATTTCCTGCTCTCCCTTACGTGTTAGCCTGTCGAAGAATTTTCCGTGGCTCATTTCATCAGGTGAGTACCCTAATATCTTTTTAACAGAAGGGCTTTGGTACATAAGGTTCATGTGTTCATCATAAATAATGATGATTTCGGAAGAATTTTCCAGTAATGAATTTAATCGCTTTTGAGCATTTTCAACTTCTTCAACTTGCTTTTCAAGCTGAACATATGATTTTTGCAACTCTTCCTGTGTTGCTCTCATTTCCTCAGCATTTTGACGAAGTTGTTCTTCATTTTCCTGAAGCTCTTCAGTCATCTGCTGTGATTCTTTGAGTAAGTGTTCTGTTTTTTGGTTAACCCTTAGGTTGAAAACAGTACGGGCAATAATATCACCCAGTTCTTTCATAAAGGTGATTGTCAGTTCCGGAATTTCGGGCTGCAAAGAAGCAAATTCAAGAATACCTTGCAATTTTTCATCTGAAATTAAAGGCAATAGCAAAAGACTGCAAGGCTTTCTTTCGCCTAAAATACCTGAACTTATACTAATATAGTCATCTGGAATTTCGGTTCGGTAAATAATATCCATTTCATAAGCACATTCGCCCACCAAACCTTCACCCATTGAAAATTCTTGTTCAATATATTTTCTACGATTATATGCGTATGTTGCAACATTAACAATTTTGTCTTTTTGGTCATCATAAACATAAAATGCGCCTTGAATAGCTCCAATATAATTAATAAGCTTTACAATTACTTCTAAAGCCAAATCATTGACTTTATTGTGAAGGCGTAAAATATTTGAAATTTCTTCTTTTCCTTCGGCAATCCAATTTTGTTCGGCTTCCTTTTTATTGTTCATTAAAAGGTTGTCGCGCATTAAAAGCAGCGATTTTCCTAATATATCTTCATCGTCAGTAATTGTGAATTCGCTAAAATAATTCCCTTCACCAATATCTTTTGCAAATTTGGCATTAATGTCCATGGCTTCCTGCATTTGACGAATTTCATGTTCGTATAGCAGTTTATTCAATTCCTTGTTCTTTAAATAATAGTAAACGCAAACACCAATAATAATAGGTAATATATCAATAAGCCAAATTGAAGGACTTTTTTCGTGAATAAAAATGATTCCAGATAATGACAAGCCGGTTTTCCAGGTAATAAGCTCAATAATCCAAAATACCAATGGTAAGGCCAATGAAACAACAAAGCCAATAATGGAATTTGAAATAATTCCATTTGAATTTAATTGTGATTTATTTATGGATTTGACCATTAAATGCTAATTCTATTTAATTTTTACTATTATTTTACTTAATAAAACTGAAAGTTTTTCAAACAGCTTTTCAAAATTTGAGTTATATGGCTTAAATGTTGCCAACTCAATTATTCCTATAGTTTCACCTTTTTCCAATATTGGTAAAATTAAAATATTCCTTGGTGAACTGCTTCCAAGTCCCGATACAACTATACAATAGTTTTCAGGGATATCTTTTATATTCATTATTTTTTTATCCTTTGCAACTTGCCCCGGCAATGTTTCTCCTTCAATAAATGATGCTGGAATTTGATTGGAATAAAAAGCATAGCGGCCTTTTACATTAAACGTTCCAGATTCTTTATCTTTGATATAGAAAACGCCCTGAACAAGTTCTGAGACTTTAGCAATATTGGCTAGTATTTTTTCGGTAAATTTTTCAATCCCCATATTCTGAGGTGATTCAGGAATTATCTGCTGAATAATGCTTTCGATGTCGAATTCTTTTTCTTCAATTATTTCTTCTTTGGCTTCAACTTCTTCGTTTCGAATATGAATTTGATTGAGTAATTCCTTTAGTGTGGTTTCTTTTTCAATAAGTTGCTGTGCAAACCTGAATACCATGAAAAACATACCAAAATTGAGCAATAAATTTAAGATTACGTATATAATTGAAGCTCCACTTAATGAGCCTGAAATAATTTGCTGAAGAAATACATTAGTTAAAGCAAAGGATATAACAATTACCAATGCCAAAGTAATGTATATTATTAATTTATAGTTTTTTAGAGAAAACATCCACTATTATTTTAATTTGCTCAAAAAGTTAGTTATTTTATCTGAAGAAAACACATAATTGGCTTTAATCAATTGTAGCGAAGCTTCAGTCATTGTTTTAACCTCACAATCAGCAGGATCCTGCACAATTGTCAATCCTCCAAGTTCGGAAACTTTTTTTAGTCCATAAGCACCATCTCTGTTTGCACCTGAAAGTATTACACCAACAAGCTTATTTCTATAAGCCTGTGCTGCCGAAATGAACGACAAATCAATTGAAGGCCTTGAATGGTGCATTGGTTCTTCAGTTGACAATGCAAAACGATTTCCTAGTTCAATAAACATATGATAATTTGCAGGCGCCAAATAAGCTTTTCCAGGCTTAATTGTTTCTTTGTCAAATGGTTCAACTATGGGAATATTTGATTTTAACGAAAGCGCTTCAACAAACCCAGAACGTACGTGCTTTAAACGATGAAGGCATAAAAATACCGGCATATCAATATCTTTAGGAAGTGCGCCTAAAATACCCGCAACAACCTGAAAACTGCCAGCTGAACCTCCAATCATAATTGCCTTGTACATCTATATCTTTTTATAAATACTTTCGTTTTCGTTAATTAACTTAAAATATTTTGAACTTATTAATCCAACCTGTTCCTTAACTCCAATTACCAAATAACCTCCAGTCATAAGACTTTCGGAAAATACTTTCAAAGCTTTATCATGCAAGCCTTGTGTGAAATATATAAGTTGATTACGGCAAATAATCAGCTTAATATCATTAGGTGAATTATCAAAATTAATATTTTGTTTAATAAAAGTCACATTTTTGATTAATGAACTGTCTCTTTTAAGAATTTCACTGGTTGAATTATAATAATTGTGGAAAGTCGAATTCCCTTGAAAACGACCATAGTTTTCAGTACTAACCTCAGACTTGCTTGTTTTAAAGAAACCCGACTTTACCTTATCAATTATATTTTCATTGAGGCATGATGCAACAATTTCAGCTTTATCAATCCAATTTTTCTCAGTTAAAAGTATGCAAAGCGAAAATAATTCATCACCTGAAACACAGGAAGGGAACCAAATTTTAATTTTAAGGTTATCATGTAATAACGAAGGTAATAATTCGTCGCGTAAATATCGCCAAAAAGAAGGGTCGCGAAACATTTCAGTGGATTCAATGGCTATTTCTTCCAAAAATCGTTGAAAATAAGCCTTATCATCACGAAGTCTTTCAATTAATAAATCAGGATGTCTCAAATTCTGCAGCTGAATAAGTCTTTCAATTCTTCGTTTTAATGAAGTAAGGGTATATTCCGAAAAATCATAATCATGGGTTTCTTTAATAACCTTAATTATGTTTCTGTATTCAACAATTCCAATATCAAATTCAGGTGAAATTTCCATAAGTTCTCTTAGCTATATTAATCTTCACCTTTCTCTTTTCTTAATCGATCAATTTCTTTATTTGCTTCTTCTAAAAGCTGATATTTTAGTCGTCTTTCGGTAATATCCAATGCCAGGAAAAACACCCGCGAAATATTCTCATCATCATCTTTTACAGGCACAAATGATGCCATAAGCCAGACTTCTTCACCGGTTGGTTTCGAACGTCGCAAAGCTCCGGTATAGGGTTTGTCCTTAATAACTTCGTTCCATATTTTTTCAAACTGCGTTTTTTCTTCTTCTTTTAAATATATGGTACTTATTTTACCAATTATTTCGCTTTTTGTATGTCCTGAAATTTGGCAATATCGTTCATTTACATTAATTATTCTTCCTTCAGCCGAATATACACAACTTACCAAAGCATTGTCAATTGCTGAACTCAATAATTGTTGTTCTTTTTTGAGTTTCGAAATTTCATCCGATTTATTCGCTAATAACTTTTCACTGTTTTTTGATTCAGTAATATCGGTGGAAATACATAATACTTTTATTAGCCTTCCTTTATTATCGAGAATTGGAGTGAAGGTTTGCCTGAGGTAAACTTCCTTACCATCTGGAAGCTTTATTTTTTCAAGTGCTGTTCGGTTTTTCCCAATTTTCAAATCTTCCCAAAAACGATCAACGTCTTCTCCAGTCCTTCCAAGAGTTGAAAACTCACGGTGCTGCCTGCCTACAATATCTTCACGTTTCGAATTCAATATATTCAAAAATTGATCATTGGCATCAGTAATTTTTCCCGATTCATCAAAAACCATTACCAATGAAGAATTGTTGATGGCATTTAAGAATCCTTGCATTTCTGATTCACGACGGGCAAAATCTTCTTGTGTCGTTCGGAGCTCTTCCATATTCTGGCGCATTTCCTCTTCCTGTTCTGCCATTTCCTCAGCTTGCTTTTGCGATTGCTCAAGCAACTTTGCTGTTCTTGCATTAATTTTCACATTGGTTATGGTGGAAGCTATGGTTTGCCCAACTTTTTCAACAAATTCAATTTCATTGGTTTGGAATACTTCAAAAGATGCCAGTTCAATTACTCCAAGTATCTCATCTTCAAGTTTTAACGGAATAATTAAGATGCTTCGTGGCGGCGCATCTCCAAGTCCGGAAGTTATTGTAAGATAATCTTCAGGAATTTCAGTGATAAATATTTTTTCTTTTTCAACTACAGCTGTGCCAATTAATCCTTCGCCTGGCTTAATAATTTTCTGAATATATTTTTTCCGGTCATAAGCAAAAGCAGCAATTAATTCAATGTGGATATCGTCTTTGTTTTCGTCATTATAGAAATATAATCCACCCTGTGCAATGTTTAAGTATTTTACAAGGTTTTGAATAATTTCATCGGCTAAAAGATTAATATCATTGCTGTGTTGGCGAAGTATTTCACTAAATTTTGCAATTCCTTCGTTAGCCCAAATTCGTTTTCTTTCTTCGTTTTTATATTTTTGATCTTCATAATCGGCTTTTTGAAGGCTGATTTCCATGTCAATTAAAGCATTACCCAAAATATCATCATCGCTTAATGGTTCATAATGCGAATCGAGTTTTCCTTTACCAATTTCCAACGCAAATGCTGCTTTATCTTTTAAACCTTCAACAACCTTGTTCAGGTTATTTGACATTTCAGCAATTTCGTCATTCCTGTTGAATTTTAAAGTGTCGGGTAATTTTCCCTGAACCAGTTCCGAAAGGAATAATTTAATTTTATTAATTGGCTTGCTTACAAACTTTTTAAGTTGCTGGTAAATAATATAAATGAATACGATAAGAATGATAAATACAAACACCAACCAAAGGTATCCCCATAAAACAGTGTCAGACATTTCAGTCATTACCATTTGTTTGAGTTCGGCAGTATTTATGGCATATTGCTCATTGGCAGTTCTCATAATTCCACTTACGCCATCGACCTTAGTTACGCCAATTGCTTCGTCGAGCTGTCCAAGTGAAATAATTAATTCTTCAATTTTTTGAAGTTTGGAAAGAATAATAAGTTTCTGGGTTTTATTTGAAAGTATTACAAAAGCTTTGGCTTCTTCGTTTTCAATTCTTATTTTATTGATAATGGAAATATCCTGAGTTAATAAATACTGATTTTTTAGATTAGAAATGGTATTAATTTTATCAGCTAATTTGTCAAGCCCGCCTTCCATTTTACATTGCGATACAATATTTGAAATAATTAAATTAATTTGTCCATTTATTCCAAAATTATCGAATCCTTTTTGTGTGAGAAGCTTAGTGTAATCATCAATAGCATCGTTATATTTTTTTATTTCCTGATTAATCAGAAAGGCTTTAACTTTTATATTTTTATTACCGGATAAAAAGAAATTATTGGCGAGCATATTGACTTTAATAGATAAGTCATTGTTAAAACCAATAAAATCATCGACCATGCGGCTTTTACCGGTTTTATAAAAATTAAGATTGTGCGGAAGATTAGCAAAAAGTTCGTTTTGCAAGCTGTCGATTGTATATTTAGCATCGGACAACGAAGCTACATCGTTAGAAAGTTTGTTAAACTCGCTGCATTTTTTTAGTTGATTAATTGCAGTTAAAAATAAAAGCAACGATAATAGCGCTAAAGTGGCTACTATTATTACAAACCTTTCAACTAATTTTAAATGAATTGACTTCATAAAACATGCTTAATCATTATTTTTTGATATATACCTGTTCTCTTTTTTCAAAATTTACAGTATGCGGGCCTAATATTGTTTCATGCATTCCTAAAATTAAGTAAGCCCCATCGTATAAATTAACATTAAATAAGCCAAAAACCCTGTTCTGAAGGTTATAATTAAAATATATAATTACATTTCTACAAAATATCAGGTCGAATTTATTATAAAAAATGTTGTTATCCTTAACCAAATCGTGTTTTCTGAAAATTGGTTTTTCGGTTAAAAATGGCAACATTTTCAATTGATCTTTATTTTTATCTATCTCAAAGTACTTTGAATAAGGAACTTCGTTATATTTTTCGTAATTGTACAAATTTTCCTTAACAACTTTATCAAAATTATCTAAATATCCAATGTTAAACCTATATTTATAATTACCTTTTTTTGCAATTTCTAAAACATCGGTGTTGATATCGGTTCCATATATTTTAGCTCTGTCAAGCATTTCAAGTTCATTCAGCAAAATCATCATGGAATAAACTTCCTGTCCTGTGGAACATCCGGCATGCCAAATATTAATAGATTTATAATCGCGAAAAGTTGGAAGAACTTTGTATCTGAGCATTTGCCAAACGGCAGGATCGCGAAAAAGTTCGGTAGTGTTTACCGTAATTTCTTTTACTACTTTCTCGGCAAATGATAGGTTTTTCTTTATTTCAGCAATTAAACCATGAATATCGGTTTTATTGTCCATCAATACTTTCGCAAGCCTACGTTTCAGTGACTTTTCAGAATAATCACTAAAATCGTAACCCGATGTATTTTTTAAGGTTGTTACAAATAATTGTACTTCTAAATCTTCAACTACCATATAATATCCCGACAATAATTCAATAAAAAAACAAATCTATGAATTGTTACCGAGATTATTCAGCCCGGTCAGTTGATTAATGCTTTAAATTATTAAATGTATATATTTTCTTCGGTTTATACAAAAATTGTTTCATTTACAATAATTCATTAAATTTTTTTCCAATGAAAATGTTTTTTAATACGCTGAAATACATAGAAATATAGGAATATTTCAATTTATTTCTGAAGTGATTTAATTTGTTAGATATAAGTTAGTTACAAAACTATGCCGAAGTATAGTATTTAGTAATGTATTTTAATTTGAAGATGCTGATTCCTTATGAATAAATTTTGATTTTATCCAGCCAGGCAATATTAAACTACCTACGAGTAAATAAGGATAATATGTAGCTAATCTCCAAAACAAAGCCAGTGCAAGAGCAATTGTTGTTATTTCAATTCCACTTGCCGGGATAAATTCTTTTAGGTATCTGGTAAATATGAATTCTGCAAATCCACTTCCTCCAGGTGTTGGGCTCACCAACATCATTATCCACATAACCAACTGACGGGCAAAAAGCAATAATTGGTCGGGCACTTTAAAAAATGCCATGAAAATAGCATTTATTACAAGATATCTGGCACTCCACGATAAAAATGTTGCACCAAAAGCCTTTCCCCAAAATGAAAATGGTTTGTTTCGCAATTCAGTTGAACTTGTTACAATTTCATTTCCAGCTTCACCAGCTTTAACGCGCCAACGGCGTAAAATTGGCAATTTGAATACCTTTAAAAGTAACCATTTGATGCCACGTGGATTAATAAACAAACCATAACCTATCAGAATTACATAGACGGCTTTTAATGAATATCCAATTGCGGCAAACCAAAATAATTCGTTCATCCAGCTAAATGAATGCATATTGAGTGTTTCAGGAGTTGCAAACAAATTGTTGGCTTTAACGGTAAAAAATAAAATGGGAAACATTAATGTAAAATATAATTCATCCAGGAACGAGGTGGCTAAAACTATAGAAATACTGCGACCAATACTTATTCCTTCTTTTGTAACAAACAATACTGCAATACTAGTGCCCCCAATTGCTGACGGTGTAACTGCGGAAGTAAATTCCCAAAGCATTATTATACGAAAAGCTTGCAACCAGTTGATTTTATTATCAGATAAAATCCTAATTCTTATCATATAGCCAATATCGCGGCAAATCATGCAAACAAGCGCAAGGCTAAGAAAAATAAAGGTTATTCCCGAAAACTTCAAAATTGCCAAAGCTCCAGGTTTGTATTCTTTATAAAAAAAGAACCCAACTATTCCCAACCCGATTATTAATGGGAAAATTATACGTGTTGGATGGACTGATTTTAAAAGTTTTGTGTAGTTTTGAGCCATTTTTTATGAAAAAAACAAATATATCCGATTTAAAATTAATATTGACAATGCCCTTGGTTAAAAGTAGATGAATAATTGGAAATCACATACAGCACTTTTTCTTGCAAATTTTTTATATGGAATTAATTATGTTGTTGCTAAAGGAATTATGCCGGTTTATTTAAGCCCAATGGCGCTTGTTTTTTTACGAATTATTCCTTCTAGCATCCTATTCTGGCTAGTTAGTTTAGGTATAAAAAACGAAGGATTTTCAAAAAAAGAATATTTATATTTAATTGTTGCCGGTTTCTTCGGTGTGTTTCTAAACCAATATTTATTTATTGGCGGGCTCAACCTTTCTTCGCCAATTGACGCTGCAATAATAATGACAACCAATCCGATAATGGTACTAGTGGTAGCTGCAATTGTATTGCATGAAAGAATTTCGACAATGCGAATTAGCGGAATAATTGTTGGTGCGGCAGGAGCTTTATTACTTGTGATAAGCAATGGTTTTATGGGATTTAAAAGTCAACATATGACCGGTGATATAATGGTATTTATTAACTCAGTATCATTTGCATTTTATATGGTTTTTGCAAAACCACTCATGATCAAACATAATGCTGTGCATGTTCTCAAATGGACATTTCTTTTAGGAGCAATAATGTATTTCCCTTTTGGCTTGAATCCATTCAGAAATATAACATGGAATATTATGCCAATACATATAATATTTGCAATAATATTTGTGGTTTTTATTACCACATTTCTTACTTATTTACTTATAAATTATGCATTGAAAAATTTGAAATCAACCACTGTAAGTATTTATATTTATATTCAACCTGTAATTGCTGCAATTACTGCAATTTTAGTTGGTTCCGATAAATTAAGCTGGGTAAATATTACCGCCAGTTTGCTTGTGTTTGCAGGAGTTTATATGGTAAGTATAGTTAATGCAAAATGAAATTTCTTTTAATTATTGAATAATATATTTTTAAATTATAATTAAATCTTTAATGTTAAAAACCAATCTTTTGAACAGAATAATTTTAAAATGAACAGGCGCGAATTATTAAAAATATTGGGAACAGGTACATTACCTTTTTTTATTCCAGGTGTTGCTAAAGGTTTCAGTAATCTGATATTGGATAATAACTTAAAATCGAGCGACTTCGGAAAATTTACCTGGGGAGTTGCAACATCAGCCTTTCAAATCGAAGGAGCTTGGAATATTGATGGTAAAGGCCCATCTATTTGGGACACCTTTTCACATGAGAAAGGAAATATTAAAGATGGATCAAATGCTGATATTGCATGCGATTTTTATCATAAATTCCCTGATGATATAAAAAAAATTCAAAAAATGGGGATGGGTGCAAACCGATTCTCTATATCATGGTCACGTGTATTACCTGATGGAAATGGTGAACGTAATCAGAAAGGAATAGATTATTATAATCGATTAATTGATAATACTTTAGAAAATAATATTGAACCCTGGGTTACGCTTTATCATTGGGATTTACCTCAAGCATTGGAAAATAAAGGAGGATGGACCAATCGAGATATAATTGGTTGGTTTAGTGATTATACAGCATTGTGTGCAAAATCATTTGGTGACAGGGTAAAACATTGGATAGTATTAAATGAGCCATTTGGTTTCACTTCATTAGGTTATGCCATTGGCGTCCATGCCCCGGGCAGAATAGGAATGAGTAACTTTATACCAGCAATGCATCACGCGGCAATGTGTCAAGCCGAGGGTGGGAGAGTTTTGCGTGAATTATTGCCAAACTCGAAAATAGGAAATGCATATTCCTGTTCACCTATTGATCCGTACCGTGAAAATAAAAGAGATGAGAAGGCAGCACGCCGGCTCGATGCTTTATTCAACCGGTTGTTTATTGAACCTACTTTAGGAATGGGATATCCAATTGAAGATGCCCCTTTTTTAAAAAAAGTAGAAAAATATATGAAAGATGGCGACGACAAAAAATTAATATTCGATTTTGATTTTATAGGCCTTCAAAATTATTTTCGTCTGGTTGCCGATTCAAGCATTTTTGTTCCTTATTTATGGGCAGACCAGATTTCAGCAAAAAAACGTCACGTTGAAACCACTTCCATGAATTGGGAAATTTATCCCGAAGGATTATATAGAAGTATAAAACAATTTTCGAAATATCCTATAAAGGAAATAGTAATTACCGAAAATGGCGCTTCATTCCCTGATCTTGTTGAAAATGGCGAAGTACATGATGATAAAAGAATTAAATATATTCATGATTATTTACAGGCCATGTTAAAAGCTAAGCATGAAGGAGCAAATGTTACAGGTTATTTTGTATGGAGTTTATTAGATAATTTTGAATGGGTTGAAGGATATCGTCCACGATTTGGATTGGTTTATGTTGATTTTACTACACAACAAAGAATACTCAAGGATTCAGGGAAATGGTTCACAAATTTTTTAAAATAATTTAACCTTTTTTTTGTTTTTTAAAAAAATTGCATACATTGCAGTCGCAAAACAATAAAATAGTTTTGCCTAACTGCACTAATATTTCAACTAAACTAATTATTAACTAAGCACTAACTGTGATTTGAAAGCCGTGATGAATAATCGCGGCTTTTGATTTTAGTACTTTTCAGATATTTGTATAAAAAATAAATACACTCGGTTTAATTAATAATAAAAATATGAGTTTGCCTTAATTTATAGATAAACGCAATGAAGAGAATTTGTAATATTAATTAAAGTATAAAATTGACAAAATGATTCTAAATTAGAATCTATCTCAGGAATAGTTGATTTATGCTTTTAAATATTTTTTTAAAATGGTTAAAAGTTCTGCACCATTTATTGGTTTTGCCAAATATTCGTTGATTCCTGCAGCCATCATTTTCTCAACATCCTCCCTTAAAGTATAAGCTGTTTGAGCAACAATTGGAAGTTCAGGATAATATTTCCTAATCAATTTTGTGGCTGAAATTCCATCCATTTCTGGCATTCTAATATCCATAAGTACTAAGTCAAGTTCATGTTTGATTGAGTTATCAACTGCTTCGACTCCGTTTTTTGCCCAATAAATTGTAGTATTAGTTTTTCTAAGAAAACTTTCTAATAATTTGTAATTTATAATATCATCTTCGGCAATTAAAATTTGTTTTCCTGTAAAGTCTGGATTTGGTTTATCGCCCATATTTATTTTTTTATACTTAGTTATTATTGGGGAAATTATTATTTATTAAAGTAAAAAGATAATTATAAATTTCAGTTAAAATATTAATTACACAAAGCAGTTAATATTTTTTATAAGTTATAACTGCAAAATTACATAAAAGAATAAAGTTAATCAAAAGATAACATAAAATTCAAAAACAATACTAAAAACTAATACTTTAGATAATGTGTTTTTATTTAAGTAGAATAATAAAGGCTCTCATTTCTGAAAGCCCTTATGTTATTAAGTCGGGGTACGCCGACTCGAACGGCGGACCACTTGCACCCCATGCAAGTACGCTAGCCAACTGCGCCACACCCCGTAAATCAACCATTATAGTTGAAGAATCGCAAAATTAATCAACTATTAAACATATGCAAAATATTTTTTTTTATTGGTTTTTTGAATAAATTGCATAATGGACAAATATTCAGACATATTAGAAACTCCAATTGGGAATCTCGAAATAATTGCCTCTAATTTGGCATTAATTTCTATTAAGTTTTTGGAAGAAGGGATTGATAAAAAAACGAATTTAAATAATAATTCAATTACCTCGAATGCTAAAAATCAATTTTCCGACTACTTTAAAGGTAAAAGGAAAGATTTTGATTTACCAATTGAATCAAATATTGGAACTGAATTTCAAAATAAAATTTGGCAAATGGTAAACGAAATTCCTTATGGGATTACTAAGTCATATTTGGATTTGGCTAAACTAGCAGGCTCTGAGAATTATACTCGTGCCGTTGCAACTGCTAATTCAAAAAATCCATGGTTATTACTTATTCCTTGTCATAGAGTTGTGGGTGCCGGTGGAAAATTAGTGGGATATTCTGGTGGACTTTGGCGTAAAAGATGGCTGTTAGAACATGAACAAGGTTCAAAACAATTGTTCTATTTTCAATAATTTGAATCGTTAAAAATATAGCTATTTGTTATTCATTTTTAATCCCAGAATTCAACAACCTTATTTTATTTCTAATATAATTACCTGACTGCGATAATTGTTCTTTAGTCCAATTTCCGTTTGGATTTGCTCCAGTCATAAGTGCCGAACATGTTTCTGGTTTATCGCAAATTGACCAATTACACCAACTAATTTTATTGTCATCAAGCCATTTCAACCAAACTTCTGTTCTTTCTAAATTAAAATTACCATTTCCGTTTGCTTCACCAACACCCCATTCGGTTACAAATAGTGGCATTCCATTTTTTATTGCTTCGTCAGCCTTATTACGCAAATTCTGTTGGTGCCAATTATCTGAAGCATAAAAATGAAATGAATACGCAATATTTTTTTGACCGGTTATTGGCGATTTCGAAGCATCATCTACATTTTGGCAAAAGAAAGGCGTTCCAACAACTATAATATTTGATGAATCTTTTTTTCTTATTTCATTTATTACTTCGTTGGAATATAATTTTATACTATCCCAACTTTGCTTTACCGGCTCATTAAATATTTCATAAATAATGTTTGGTTTGTTCCCATAAAGTTGAGTTACTTCATTAAAAAACCTTTTCGATTCATTGGTGTGCTTTAAAGCATTATGATCATGCCAATCTATTATAACGTATATTCCATTATGAATTGCTGCATCAACTATTGTTTTTAATTCAATTAAAGTTGTATCCGGATTCGTCAAATAACCGCCATATTCAACACCAATTGGAATGCGTATAATATTTATTTTCCAATCATCAACAAGCCAATTGATTAAATCAGTATTGTAAAATTGTGGAAACCATTGACTCCAAAAAAGGCTCATACCGCGCAATTGGACAATATTGCCATTTTTATCAACAATGTGTTTACAATTAATACTTAGTTTACCGAAATCATTTACTGGTGATGAGAAAATAGTAGATTGCTGAAGCAGTAATAGTATTGTAAATAGAATTGAGTATCGAATTTTCATATTTCCAGTTTATTTATGACCTAAAAATTTTATTATTCAAACATAATGGAAATTCAACAATGTTTAATAGATATTCAGTATAAAAAATATTTTGAATAAAAATTCTTCATAATAATCTTTGAAAATTTTTATTAAAAATAAAAAAAGCCCCGCAATTGCGGGGCTTAATGATGGGTTAATTATTTCTTACCCGATTTTTTTGCATCTTTCGATGAGCTTGCTCCACCTTTTGCAGGCTTTTTAGCTGAAGTTGCCATAATAATAGGTTTTAAAGTTAATAATAAAGTACTCGCAAATACTAATAAATACGAGTTATCGACACCAAAACATATGATTATAAAAATTGTTTTTAATGTTGATAACATTTAAGAATAAAATATGCTTTAATCCCAGTGATTCTGGATAGTTTTAAAATAGTAAAATCAGTAATTGCTTGTATTTAAAAGGTTATATAGTTATATATAAAAAGACGTCTAAATTTCGAACTATATTAAGCCCTGAAAGTTATTAACAATGCCAATTTGAAAAAATGACTTAATCATTAGGATAAAATATGAATTGAAAATTGAAAAAGCGAAGTATTTTTTTTATTAAATTTAAATTATGGCAATGTATCGCCTGGAAAGCCAAACCATGGATGAATTTCGTAAGTTAACTTTTGGGAAACAACAATAGGATCAGATTTTAAAAGATCAATAACATCATCTTTATTTTGTAAATTAAATATTGCAATTTCCCGAATATTGCTATCGTCAACAATTGGCCCATTAATAACCAAAACTCCTTCCTGACGTAATCCAAGCAGGTATAATACATGTTCTAACTGGATTTTTTCCTCTGCATTTTTATCAATGGAATATTTTACACCTTTTTTTAGAAATACGATAAAATATTCTTTTCCTCTTGAAATAATTTCTTTGGCAGAATTGGCTGATAATTCCATGATTTTTTGCTTATTATACTGTAAACGAATATTAAATAAGCAATTTACAAAATTTCAACTGAAAGAACTTATAATTTAACCGATATTTTATCCAATTTCCAACGTCATTCTTTGAGTTGCAGCCATATAATGCCTGGCGAAGTTTTCGTCTGTCATAAATTTGTTAAGTTTATCTTGCCATGTTTTAGCTATTTCTGATAGCCTAACAATATTTTTATTGTTTTCGTAATCATCCGGATTTTCTTTTTGTTTTCGAATAACAACAACAAATTCGTCCATCCATTTTTCATAATTCACCATAAATTTTTTTTGCTCAGCCGTAATATTCAGGTCTTCCTTGTTATCAAGTACAGTTGCATTTAAAGCTGACGATGCAACAATTGTTGCCCCAACTGTTAATCCCAATTTCATTAGGAATTTTCTTCGTGATGATTCGTAAGCATCTATCATAACTGTTAATTTCAATTTATTTGTGTTTGGTTAACAAATAAACCTTATGAAAAGTTTACAGAAAATAAAAAAGCCTGTGCGTTTTTCACAGGCTTCATATTAATGAATTAAATAATTTGATTTATTTTTCTTTGAACCCAAACATAATAGCAACACAACCGCTTTTAACTTCGTCGGCATTTTTACCCGTTGGAATAACTTTAACAACTATTTTTAATTGTTGAGACGATTGTAGTTTAAAATCCCAAGTACGAGCATAGTTATGATCTTTATTAGTATAGAGAACATTTTTTTGGTTATCAATAATTTTGAATTCAACATTAGGTAAGTCATCCGATCCACAAACTGCAATCCGATATTCGGTATCAGAATAAAATGTTTTATAAAGTTCAGCTTCTTCGCCTTCAGTTAATATTGCTGCATGGTAATTTCCATCATGAATATAAGGATCAAGTTCAACCTTACATATTTTTTTGGCAAAACCTTTACACTGTGCATTAATAATTTGTGATCCTAAAATTAAAGACAGTGTTAATATAATTACCTGAAAAACTCTTTTCATATCTGTTTTATTATTTTATAATACAAAGTTGCTCCTAATACTCTTAACTTTATCAGTAAGTTCTTTAAACACTTCGGGTGTAACTGTTATTTTCGATTCAGATTTTAATGTGGTAATATTTGTTTTTGGATCAGGAACCGCTTCAATTTTTGAAGTTTTAATTTCAATTTTATCAAATATTTTTTTCAAATCATTCATTTCAGCGATTAATGATGCCACATCTGCATTGTCTTTATTTTCATCCAAAAGTTTTAAAACAATATCAAATGATAATTTTTGGTCAACAATTCTTTCAACAAGTTTAGTGTGTTTAAAATTATTTATATCAACCAATTGTGTTGCTATATATAGTCCTTCAACCCATCCGCCAACTAAAACAACTGATGCAACAGCTGTACGATCATTTTCTTTCAAAAAACTGCTCGACGACATGAAAGTTTCGGATATTATATCCATTATCACATCGCGGTTGTTAATGTTTTCTTCAAGTTTTTGAATGGTATTGTTGTCTATTGCATCAAGAATTCCTAAGCCATCGGCCATTTTTTTAGCAGCTTGCATGTAATTGATAGATGCCTGGGTTTGATCAAACAGACTTGCAAAGCTTAAATCGGTTGTATAAATTCCCAAATTTAAAGCCATACTTTTGTTTGTTGTATAACTTGATGCATTGCTAATTGGGTTCAGCAGTTTTTCATTATATGTTGCTCCGGCAGTTTTAATGAGCATTGCTGTTTCCAATGGTGAAGGAAGGGAGTAAAATATTTTTTTAGCCTGGTTAACATCGTTTACAACTTCATTATCTACATCAACGTTAACATCCTGATTGGCAGTTTCCTTACTGCACGATTTACATCCGCTAAATGTATATGCAATGCTTAAAAATAAAAGCAATCCAGCTATTTTTCTTTTCATCCTGTGTTTTTGCGTTTGGGTTAAAACTGTTAGTCAAGTAAATAATATTATTTATTTATGAATAGTAAAAATAAGTGTTTTTTTTTAAAATACAAAAGATGCAAATCTTTTAAAATCAACAATTTCATTGAATGTTTTTTCGCAATGAATCAAAAAATGCATGAATTGCTTTAGTGTCACGGCGTTTGATCACATCAGCAAGAAATTCTAATTGTGAATTAATTTTTTCAATTTGTTCAATAGTAAATGGGTTAAACAAAACTTCTGATAATAAATAGTCATTTTCAGATAATAAACCTTTTGCAATTTTCATATGCCGCTTGAATGTTGTGCCAGGAGCTTCCTGCTTCTTCATGCATGCAGCAAAAATAAGTGTTGAAGCAAATGGAATGGAAAGCGAGTAAGCTATTGTTTGGTCGTGTTCTTCAAAACTATAATCGAAAATATTTAAGTTGAATGAATTATAAAATTCACGGAAGAATTTTTTACCTTCTTCATCTGATTCTTTTATAATAATTGCATTCTCTTCGGCTAATTCTTTAATATTTGCGAAAGTTGGCCCAAACATAGGATGTGTTGAAACAAATCTCCGTCCTGATTGGATGTAATATTCATGCAATCCTGTTTTAACACTTGCTATATCTGATAATAAACAATCACTGGGTAAAAATGGTAGTACCGTTTCAAATGCTTTAAACGTATTCTGAAGGCTAACAGCATTTATCATTAATTTGGGTGCGAAGTTCTTAATTTCTTCAGGTTTAATAAATCTATGCGAGTTAAAAAAGAACTTAAGTTTTCGTTTGTCCATATCAAAAATGCCCACTTCATGATCGAGGCATAATGCTTCAACTAACCAGGCTCCCATATTTCCAGCGCCTACTATCAGAATTTTCATTGTAAGAATATAAAATGTGGCAGTAAAGATAAAAATAAATGTATTGCCGGCGGTATTTCATAATTATATTGATGATAAGGTTTTTCTACTAAGTTTCTCAGCTGAAAATGCGTACCATATCATATAAGCATATAAAAGAATTAGAAATCCAAATGCCATATGAACACCCCAATTATCAGCTATAAACCCCATAAATACGGTTAATATTCCACCACCTGCAATGGCAGTTAACATTAAACTGGTGGCTTTATTGGTTAAATGTTTTAAACCAACAGTTGCAAGACTGAAAATATTTCCCCACATAACTGATTGACAAATGCCTGAAATAACCAATGCAATAATTGCAATTGGTCCTTTTGTAAAAAGAGCTGTGACAATTAAGGCTATTCCTATAATGGAATATATGGACAGTGATTGTTTGTCAGTTATATATTTCATCACAAAAATGCCAGAAAATCGTCCAAAAAGCATAGCTAAAAAATAAAATGTCACATATTTTGCAGCTTCTGACTGTGATATTCCCCAAACATCTTTATCTGAGGCATACCTGATCATAAAACTAGGTGCAGCAATTTCAAGTCCGAGATAAAGGAATATAGCAATTGCACCAAATTTTAAATGGTCATGGCTCCAGGCTTCTTTTAATGTTCCTTTTGAAGATAAATGCGTTTTTATTTTTGGCAGTTTTATAAATATTATAATAAAAGCAACCAATAAAAATGCAAAACCTATTGATAAATAAGGAATTTTCATTGCATTCGCCATATTTGTTTTTTGTGCCTGGCTCAATTTTGTACCATGGCTTAATTGACTAATTAATGCAGTATCTGATATTTTATGAGTAGTGCTTATTTCCTGATATTGTTGGTTAGTTAATTTGTAAGTATTTGATAATATTTTTATTTGCTGGTCGTTGAGGGTTTGAGTGTTGCAAAAATTTTCAATTTTTTCTTTTGAAGAATTTAATGCAATCCCTAATTTTTGGCTTTCAATCTGAGTAGGATTAAGATAAAACGTAATTGCACCTAAAAACAATATTCCTCCAATAGCCGGAGCAATCATTGATGCAGATGAATTTGCTGTTCCTACAATATTCATACGTATAGCAGTTGATTTTTGAGGTCCAACTTCAACAATAAATGGATTTACAGCAACCTGGAGCAAAGTAATACCTATAGCAAGTATAAAAGTAGCAACTAAAAAAAACGAAAAACTAACAAATGCTGCAGCCGGGTAGTACATAAATCCACCAAATGCACATATAATTAAGCCTACAATAATTCCATTTTTATAACCAAAATTTTCAGTTATATGTGAGGCGGGAATAGAAGCCACAGCATAAGCTCCGTACCAGGCCATATTAATTACCATTGAACCAGCATCGGACAAATCAAATATGCTTTTCATAAATGGAATAAGTACATTGTTCATGGCTGTTACAAAGCCAAATGAAAAAAACATAAAGGTGAGTGTTGACATTGCGGTAATGTCTGTTTTCTTTTCCATTTAAATATTTTTAAGATTTATTGAAATCCTTGTTCTTATTATCAATTGCTAATTTAAAGATAAAATTTTAATTTTAGTTTACTGCGTTTTCTCACAGATATAATTCAATTAAGTCAGTGTTTTTGTTGACTTGAAAGGCAAATTAAGTATTTGAATCCTATTTAATTACGTTCGTAAATTATTAATCAAATAAGTTAAAATAATTCTTTGTCAATTCATTTTTTTTTCTATATTTGAATAACAGGTTGCGAAATTTTATAAAATATTTTAAAAGAATGACCCGAAGGCAGTCAAAACATTTTGTTGAAGAAGCAAAGCAAATTATGGATGAAAATATTCACATAGCTCGCTTTAATGAGACTTTGCGCAATATTGATAAACTTAAAGCAAAACATATTGAATTAAATGCTGAAAATGAAAATTTGCATAAACTAATTACTGTATTATCACAAAACAACCAATCTTTAAATGAACAAATCAGTTTTCTGGAAGAAATAATTAATAGCTTGCAAGTTATAGTTTCAATTAAAGATTTAAACCACAAAAATTTGTTATGGTATAACCTCAATTATAAGCGTTTATTAGGATATGAGCATAAAGAACTACAGGAATTAAATAGTAAAGAAGCTATAAATTTTTATCATCCGGAAGATAGACAAAAAATTACCGAAAGGAATAAGTTAATTTCAAATGAATCGCGCAATAAATATTCGTGCGTTGTTCGCCTCAGACACATAAATGGCGATTGGGTAAAAATGAACTCAGATTATTTCGTTCTAAAACGTAATCCGGATGGAACGCAATCGCAAGCGCTTGAAATATTGTCGCAAATAGAAAAAGAAGAAATTGAAAAATAAAAAAAGGGCTTAAGCCCTTTTTTTATTATGCCTCAACACCGGCACCATGGCAATTTTTATATTTTTTCCCGCTACCGCAAGGGCAGGGATCGTTTCTGCCTACTTTTTTTTCTACCCTGATTGGTTGAACACGCTGTTGTTCCTGGTTGGTATTGATATTTGGTGCTCCACCTCGTAATGATGAAGTTGCCTCACTTTTATTCATTGCAAACCTGCTTAAATCCATTTTTCTTGGTGCTTGTGCACGTTGAACCGCATTAGGATCAGAACCTTGAATATGACCTTTAATAAGCATTGAAATTACATGTTTGTTAATAGTATCAACCATTGTACGGAAAAGGTCAAATGATTCGAACTTGTAAATCAACAATGGATCCTTTTGTTCATAAGCCGCATTCTGAACTGATTGTTTTAAATCGTCCATTTCACGTAAATGCTCGCGCCAGGCATCATCAATAGTCATTAAAATGGCTGCTTTTTCATATGATTTTGAAAGTTCGGTACAATTTGATTCATATGATTTTTTAAGGTTTACAATTATTTGATAAACTTTTATTCCATCGGTAATAGGATAAACAATGTTTTCGTATTGAGCCGATTGGGTTTCGTAAACATGTTTAACTACCGGAATAGCTTGTTGGGCCATGTTTGAAGTTTTGCGCCTGTAATTATTCCAAACTTCATTGAAAAGCTTTTCTGACAGTTCGTTGGCAGATAGTTTCATAAATTCTTCATCGGTAAATGGAGCTTCAACGGAAAGAATTTTTATTACCTCCAGATTAAAATCTTCAAAATCAGAGTTTCCCTGAAATTCATTTACCAAACCGTCGCAAGTATCGTATAACATGTTTGAAATGTCTAAACTTAAACGTTCGCCGAATAAGGCATGACGCCTGCGTTTGTAAATAACTTCACGTTGTGAGTTCATTACATCGTCATATTCCAGTAAACGCTTACGAATACCGAAGTTATTTTCTTCGACTTTTTTCTGTGCACGTTCAATTGAACGAGAAATCATAGAATGTTGAATTACTTCACCTTCTTTAATACCCATCCTGTCCATTATTGATGCAATTCTATCGGAACCAAACAAACGCATCAAATCGTCTTCGAGAGAAACAAAGAATTGCGATGATCCTGGGTCTCCCTGGCGTCCGGCACGTCCGCGTAACTGTCTGTCAACACGTCTTGACTCATGGCGTTCAGTTCCAATAATTGCTAAACCTCCTGCATTTCTAACCTCTTCAGAAAGTTTAATATCGGTACCACGACCGGCCATATTGGTTGCAATGGTAACAGTACGTGATTTACCAGCATCTGCAACAATTTCAGCTTCGCGCTGGTGTAATTTCGCATTTAATACATTATGTTTTATACCACGCATTTTAAGCATACGGCTTAATAACTCCGAAATTTCAACCGAAGTTGTTCCAACCAAAACAGGCCTGCCAACTTCAATTAATCCAGCTATTTCGTCAATAACTGCATTGTATTTTTCGCGTTTGGTTTTATAAACTTTATCTTCTTCATCTTTACGTACAATAGGCCTATTTGTAGGTATAACAACCACGTCAAGTTTATAGATATTCCAAAATTCACCGGCTTCAGTTTCTGCAGTTCCTGTCATACCGGCTAGTTTTTTGTACATTCTGAAATAATTCTGCAAAGTCACTGTCGCAAAAGTTTGCGTAGCTGCTTCAATCTGAACCCTTTCTTTGGCTTCAATAGCTTGATGTAAGCCATCGGAATATCTTCTTCCTTCGAGGATACGACCAGTTTGTTCATCAACAATTTTAACTTTATTGTCAATCACAACATATTCGTCATCCTTTTCAAATAAAGTATATGCTTTTAAAAGCTGGTTAACTGTATGAACCCTTTCAGCTTTTATTGCATAATCCTGCAAAAGTTTTTCTTTTTTTTCGAGTTTTACATTATGATCGGTTACATTTTTTTCAATTTCGGCAATTTCAGAACCTATATCAGGCAAAATAAAAAATGACGAATCTTCAGATGAAGAGGTGATAAGATCAATCCCTTTTTCGGTCAATTCAATGGCATTATTTTTTTCATCAATGATAAAATATAGTTCATCGGTAGCTTTATGCATGTGTTTGTTATTATCCTGCATGTAAAAATTTTCAGTTTTCAAAAGCAGATTCTTATTGCCTTCTTCACTCAAAAATTTTATTAAAGCTTTATTTTTAGGAAGACCTTTAAATGCGCGTAATAAGTATAATCCTCCATTTTCCTTGTCATTTGCATCTAATGCTTTTTTAGCATCGGAAAGTATTTGAGTAACAAGTTTACGTTGAACGTTCACCAATGCTTCAACTTTGGGTCGGTATGCTTCAAATTCCTGATTTTCACCTTTAGGAATTGGACCAGATATAATTAATGGAGTACGTGCGTCATCTATTAAAACCGAGTCAACTTCATCAACAATGGCATAGTTATGTACACGCTGAACAAGTTCTTCGGGATTCGAAGCCATATTGTCGCGCAAATAGTCGAACCCAAATTCATTGTTTGTTCCGAAAGTAACATCGGCTAAATATGCTTTTCGGCGTTCTTCGGAACCTGGCTGGTGCCGGTCAATACAATCTACTGAGAGTCCATGAAATTCATATAATGTGCCCATCCATTCTGAGTCGCGTTTGGCTAGATAATCGTTAACTGTGACAATGTGAACACCTCTGCCAGACAAGGCATTTAGAAAAACAGGCAGGGTTGCGACCAATGTTTTTCCTTCACCTGTACCCATTTCTGAAATTTTTCCCTGATGAAGCACCACTCCGCCTAATATTTGGCAATCGTAATGCACCATATCCCATTTAATTTCATTTCCTCCGGCTAGCCAAACATTCGAATATATAGCATTTTCACCATCAATTGTTATGCTGCTTCGTGTAGCAGCCAGATTACGGTCAAAATCTGTGGCTTTAACAATTATTTTGTCATTTTCAAAAAACCGGCGTGCCGTATCTTTCATTATTGCAAATGCTTCAGGTAAAGATTCGTCCAGTTTATTTTTTAAAGTATCATCAATCTGCTTTTCCAGCTTTTCAACCTGCTCATATAGCTTTTCCTTTTCTTTTATATCAAGATCGGGATCGTCAATTTTTATTTTAATGTCTTCAATTTGATTACTATCAGTAATAATACTTGAACGAATACTGATTTTCAGATTATTGCTTTTTGTTCTTAATTCATCATTCGATAAGTTTTTTAACTTATCATATTCTTCAAGTGCTTTATTAACAATTGGTTGAACTTCTTTTATATCCCTATCGGATTTGGTACCGAAAAAGTTTTGGATAAAATTGTTTAAAATGCCCATTTTTATATGATTAAAATCTATATCTTATTTATGCAAGCTGACAAAATTAAACTATTTTCAAAAATTTTTATCTTATGATTGAAAACTTTCATAAAATGGAAGACGGAATACGGGAATTGGTGAATGAATACTTGAATTTGTAAAAAGAAAGATAATTATGGAAATGAATCGAATGAATATTAATGAGGAAAATTGTGAAATCATATTTTAGAGGTGTTTTTACCTAAAATTATTTTCATTTCGCCTGTTTCAATAAACCTGATTCCTTTTTCCGTTTTTCCGTTTACCGAAAATCAGATTGTCATTTTCAAAAATATTGTACATTTGTCTATCAGATTATTTAAAGAGGTAGTGTTTAAAAATACCAGGCAAAATATTGGAAATTCATTGCTTCGAAGGAAATTACGAAACCAGCGAAGAAAAAAATTTATTTCAAATTTTGAGAATTCTCAATTGATAGGAGTTGTTTTTAAAACTGATAACCAAAGTGATTTTGAAATTGTTAAAAAATTTCTTCATTTCCTTACCGAGCAAAACAATAAAATTGTTGCAATGTGTTATGTTGATGTAAAGAAAGTGCCAGATTATTATTTGCTCAGAAAAGGCTTTAATTTTTTTTCGCGTAACGATTTAAATTTTTTCTTTTTGCCAAAGTCAAATTCAATTCTTGATTTTATTGAAAAACCATTTGATATGCTTATTGATTTGAGCACAGATAATAATTTCCCTTTACATTTTATAAGTAATTTATCGAAAGCAAAATTCAAAATAGGCAAATTCAATGCAAATTCTTCATGTTTCGATGTGATGATTGATATATCAAAAGACAATTCCGTTCAGTCGCTCATCGAACACATAAAGCACTATGTACCTGTATTATGCGGGGCAAATTAATTTTATTGCCAATTTTCCGCATAAAATTCACATTCTATTTCGTATTTAAATTAAGATTTATATTTTTGAACACTTTTTAAAAAAGCAACTATGGATTCTGGAATTTCAAAATTCAAAGGTACTGGTGTGGCACTGGTTACACCATTTCGTAGCGATGATAGTATTGATTTTAAAGCGCTGTCGAAAATTGTTGACTTTCAAATTGAAAATAAAGTCGATTATTTGGTTGTATTCGGGACAACAGGTGAACCTGTAACTTTAAGTAATGATGAAAAACAAGCTGTTTTAAATACTGTAATTGATACCGTTAATAAACGAGTGCCAATTATAATAGGAATTGGAGGGAATTGTACACAGGATATAGTTCATAAAATAAAGTCGTTTGATTTCTCGAATATTGATGCAATTTTATCTGTTTCTCCTTATTATAACAAACCTACGCAACAAGGTATTTATGAGCATTATAAAGCTATTGCCACAGTAAGTCCACTGCCAATAATTACCTACAATGTTCCAGGCAGAACTGCTTCCAATATTTCCGCAGAAACTACTTTAAAGCTTGCGAATGACTTTAAAAATATAATTGCTGTTAAAGAAGCATCTGGAAATCTCCAGCAAATTATGGATATTATAAAAAATAAGCCTAAAGATTTCCAGGTTATTTCAGGCGATGATGCCCTTGCATTTCCAATAATTTGTTTAGGAGGAATTGGTGGTATTTCGGTTGTTGCTAATGCCTTTCCTAAGGAATTTGCAGAAATGGTAAAATTGGCCTTAGATAAAAAAATAGATCAGGCATTAACTCTCCAATATAAACTGATTGATATTATTTCTTCAATTTTTATCGAAGGAAGTCCGGCGGGAGTTAAAGATGCACTGGCAATTCGGAAATTATGCAGCAACCATGTACGATTGCCTCTTGTGCCTGTTTCACAACCGCTTCATTCGAAATTGGTGGAACAAATGAAAGGGTTTTAAACATCTAACTTTTGAAATATATGAACAAGTTTATTGAATTTTAAATTTGCCAAAACATGTAAAATAAAGTTCAAAAAAGTTATAAAAAATGCCAGAATAATTATTGATCAATTATTCTGGCATTTTAATTATAATATTGATTATTATTGAATTACAACTTTTTGAATCAAATATTTATTTTGATTTATATTGAATATCCGAACGAAATATATTCCTTTTTCCCAACTACCAATTTCAATTGTTCGGTTTAATTTTTCAAATCTACCAATTAACTTTTCATAATAAACTTGTTTGGTATCAGTTGAAAATATTTCAATGGTTGGATTTGTAATATCTGAGTTCATATCTACATTTAAAGTTACAGTTGCCGGATTTGGATATACTTTAAGTTCCCGACTTAAGGCAAATGCATCAATTCCCGTAACTTTTTTCAAATATACTGAGTCTTTTGCCGAACAACCCGATGAGGCAGTTACGGTAACTATATACCAACCCGAAACGCTTGCAGATATTACTTCTTTAGTTGAATTATTATTCCACAAATAACTGGTAAATCCTCCACCGGCATCAAGCGAATAGGAAGTTGAAAATGAAACGGAATCTTTTCCACCGGCTAAAGTAATTACAGGACTTGAAAGTAAGTTGAGTTTTTGTGTTAAAGTATCGTTTGACGCGTTAATATCATTTCGAATACTGCTCTTAACATGAATAGAATTTGTTCCGGCAATAAATAATGAAGTTACATTCTTCCCAAATACACAACTTAATATATTGCCTTCTTTGGTTCCGGATGCAAAAATAAAGTTATTGCTTACTGGTGTATTTTTGTTAACCGTAACTGTGACATTCACGGTGTCGTTTGTTGATAAAATAATGTTTCCATTATTTTTAACACCTATTGTAACTTGTTTCAACTGGTTAATACAAGTTGTAGATGAAGGAGAAATGCTGGCAATGGCTGCATCGTATCTGGCGAGAATTATGTAAATAGAATCGACAGATATACAACCATTTGATTTATTAGTTGCAGTGACTTTATATTTACCAATTGAACTGGCTGTCAATACTTCATTAGTCGACCCATCCTGCCATAGATAATTATATCCGTTTCCAAGACCGGCATCGAGATGATAAGGCGGATAAAGCAAAGTAGTATCTGCACCTCCGGCAAGCGTAATAGTTGATGGCTTGTAAATATTAACTTTTAACGAAGCTGAATTATTTACCGAATTAACATCGTATAGCATAGTGGCTGAAACATTTATTGTATTACTTCCAGAATTTAAGTTAGTATAAGTATTTTCAAAAGTTTTAACTAAGGTTGCTCCGGCAGCTAAAGAACTACTTATATAAACGGTATCGACAGAAATCATTGAAGCATTGGCCAATACAGTATAAATAATTCTTGAACCGGAATCTAAAGGAACCGCACCATTGTTTTCGAAATTAACCGAAATAGTTTTATTGCTTCCTTTACAGGCTGCTGTATCGCCAGTTATTTGTGTTATAGCGCCGTCCAATGGGAAAATATTAACATAAACTGAATCATAACCTGTACATGTAGTTGCCAAATCGGTTACGGTTACGCCTAACTTGCCAGAATTGAACAATGAAATTGTGTCGGTCGTGTGGCCATTTGTCCAGTTAAAAGAATAATTACCGGTATTTCCACTATGAATGATTTTTCCTTTATAGCATTTAATTGTATCGTTAATTGAAGGGATATTTACAACTGGTGGATCATAAATAGTGATGAATTGAGTTAAGGTGTCATTATCAGGATCCATATCGGTATTCAACTTCAAATGAATATTGAAGCTATTTTCGCCGGTTTTCAATTTTCCGCTAAAATCAGGGAATGGATATATAAATTGATTTCCTGGCAAAAGATTTGAATTTAAAATCGAATCTTTTGAAAATAATGTTCCATTTATTGTATAGTCGATTGTTAAAGTGTCATTTGCATTAATAACAGTATTGCCAGTATTTGTTAATACAGCAGAAACATTGTGAATATTCTTATCACATTTTTGCGAAGGCAATGAAACACTTGTAATACCAATATCAAAATTATTTATTTTGATAAAAATAGAATCTTTTGAAATACAATTTGTTGTATTATTTTTTACTACAACTGAATATTCTTTTGATGTTTCAATTTTAATTGGGTCAATTGTCGCACCTGTGTTCCACAGATAAGAATAGGCACTTCCTAATCCAGTTCCAAGTAATGAGCGGAAATTTAAAGTAGCAGTATCAAGCCCACCTTCAAGTGTAAAATTTGGTAATGGATTCACTGTGATTATTTTTACAGTTGTATCATTATATCCATAAATATCTTCACCTATTACTGAAAAGAATTTCACTGTATTTGCTCCAACACTTAAATTTGGCATTATATTTCCAATTGTATATGAAATAGAATCACCTGGAAGTACATCGGAATTTAAAGTGTAATGATTTGAATAAGTTTGGGTATTTATTTTATAGTCGAAATAAATTGGATCGCCAGCTTGCTGGGTAGTTGTACCCATATTTTTAAACCATAATGTTGCTGGAACTATATCTTTATTGCAATTAGTCAAATTTACATTAACACTTGTTATACCACCATCGGGGATATAAATATTCACGTAAACAGAATCGTAATTTATGCAACTATGAGTATTGTCAGTAACCTTTACATGATAATTACCTGAATTTGTCGCAACATAATAGCTCAAAGCTGAATTATCCTGCCATATATAAGAATAAGAACCCGTTGGGGCTTGCAATTTATATGGGGGAGTTGTTGTAATAGTGTCGCCATAATCACCTTTTAAATCAACCGGTGGTAATGTCCAAAGTGTAACCGATTTGTTTATACTATCATAAGTATGTTTTAAATCGCCATGAATGCTGCTATACAATGTAATTGTTGAATTTCCTGTTGGAAATTGATTTTTAAGATTTGTAAATGTATAAGTATAGATACCGTTTATTTGCAAACTACCCGGTAGTTTAACTAAATTCTTCGATGATATTTTGCCATTAATTCCGTACCAAAAATATACAGTATCATTTGATGCTATAGGAATATTTCCGGTATTAATAAAATTAACTTTAATTGTATCTAAATTACCATAACAACCTGAATAGGAGTTTGTATTACCTTGAAGAGAGCCATCTTTAATAGCTAAAGTTACTTTAATAGTATCGTAACTTGCACAGCTTGTAATGCTATTGGTAACTTTTACATTAATAGTATCCGATTTTTTTGTAGTAAAAGTGTTGGCGGTTGAATCGTATTTCCAAACAAAATTTAAATTATTTGTATTATTAATAGTTAATTTATATTGCAATGCTTTTACTGTAGTGTCCTTTCCCAAGTTTAATGCCGGGAAGCCATAAACTTTAACGTATTTAACCAGTGTGTCATTAGAATGGTCAATATCATTGTCATTATGGGCAACAAAAGCAATTTTATAGGTGCCGGTATCAGTAAAGTTTTCTTTCGGTTTAAATGTATAAACAATTGAATCGGATGGGAGCAAATTGGATCCAAGTGTGGAATCTTTTTCAACCCAACCATTGTTATTGATAGAATAAAATAGTTTAATTACTTCTGGCACTTTAATTGTATCTGCAATATTTTTCATGCTCACTTTTACCTGTGATAAACCAATTGAACAGCTTGAAATTGGTCCCTCAACAGCATTTGGCTTTATGTCGTGAAAAACCACAATAATTTTGACAGAATCAATTGTTATACAACCATGAATATCAGTAACTTTAACTTTTTGATAACCTGTAGATCTGACCTCGTAAATACTATCAGTTGAACCATCGCTCCAAGAATATGAAGCAAAACCAGGTCCGGCATGAAGCGTATCAATTGCGGGAACAGTTTTAGCTGAACCTAAATTAATAACAGGAAAGCCCCAAACATTTACAATTCTTTTCATAGTATCATTTGCGGGAACTTTATCATTCCTGTAACGAACTATAGCACAGATTGAATAGGCATTAATTGTTGACATGTCTAATGCTGTATCGGTAAATTGATATTTTATTGTATCACCCGGATATAGATTTTTATGTAATTTATATTTTCTCCAGGTTGTATCCAAAGTTTGGAATTTATATCCTACATTTAAAGTATCACCTGAACGCAGTGTATCCGTGCCACTATTTTTAACAGATAATAAAACATGTAATGTGCTACTCAATGAACACGAATTAATTGGGTTCATTATTGTATCAATCTTTAAATCAGATTGTAATTTAATTACATTAACGGTATCGGTTGTTTCGCAATGGTGCGGATCAGTTATTTGTACTATACTTAGCCATACTTTACCTGCCGGAGGGTATGATAATTCATTTGTTGTTGATAAAGTCGGATTAAGTGAATTCCCCCAATTATAATTGTACTTCGAACTACTGTCCTTAACTGCAATTGTTATAGTATCTAGTCGCGCTGATGCAACTTGTTTAATCAGCGTCAATGGCGGATTATAATATAAATGCTGCAATGTCAAGGAAATAGTATCTTTATCGGCAACTGGGTAAAAACCCTGGTGAGGATCAATGTCAAAAATGGTTATGGTATTTGCACCTGCAGTATCAATATTTGCAGGCTTATTAAAAGTTAAAATGGCAGTTTGGTTCACTGGTAAGTTTGCAGCCAAAGTTAATGTATCTATTACTGCAGCACGATTGTTAATTCTAAATCCGGCAATAATTTTATCTTTCGAAGGAATCAATGTACGGATTCCATTATTTTTAATACTAAATGAAATTGTTGGCGGGTTATAATTGATACAAGTATCTTTATGAGAAGTAATAGCTACTAATTCTATATTTGCAGGTGCTTCATATATACTAAAGTCATCTACTGCAAATAAGTCTGCATCGGTATATAAAGTTGTATCTTTTTTAACAATCCTGAATTTCAATACATTTCCAGGAGTTAATAAAGATGAAGGAAGAACTTGTTTTGCGTCCACCCAACCATTGGAAGTTGTATCCCATCCGGCAGACTTTAAAGCTTTTACATTATTGTTATTATACCAATTCCAACTCCATGGATAAGAATGTTTAGGTACTAAATTCCAGGTTGTCCCATTGTCGGTTGAAACAAATATTGCAGCCCCATTTCCATTACCAAAAAAGCTATAAAATTTTAAATCAATAATAACTTTAGAAGTGTCAGATATATGAATACAAGGTGATTGAACAAACGATTTTTCCAAACCGTTGTTAAAATTATTAAATGATTCCCATGCATTATGTCCTGAATTGGCAGTAATAAATACAGGGTTAACCGTCCAGTTAGAATTTAATCCATCCGGTACCCAAAATGATTTTATACTATCAAAACTATCCGTAAAAGGTTCATTGTAGGTTGGAAATGCAATTAAGCTGGTTGAATATGAATTATTTGTCAAGTCCTGATCTCCACTTAATGAAGTTGATGAAACAATATTAGGATAAATATTGGGCATAGATAGATCTTTTGGTTTCCTGAAAGTAAAAGATTTACTCCCATTTACAGGAATTGATACTTTTAAAGTGTCGAAAACTTTTGTTACACCATTGTCAAATGAATAATAAAGTGGAATACTAGGTTGTGTTTTAACTGCAGCATAATTATTTATAGTTACTTTAACTGAATCGTCATTTGTATTTCCACAACTACTGGTTGGTGCTGTCCAATTTGAAATACCAACATCCTGCGCAATGTAATCGCCATAAACTGCAAAATTATCAATATTCCAGCCCGAATACTGGAATGCGTTTGTTGGCCCTAATGTAAACCGAACTTTAATATTCGAATTTCTATCTGCAAAGGATGAAATATCTAACAATTGGTATTTCCACTGGTTATCTTCAACAATAACCGTATCAAGCCAAATATCAGTCCAGTTTGTTCCTCCATCTGTGCTGATTTGAATAGCCGCCCTGTCGGATCCATCCACATTTAGCCATCTTTCGAAGGCCAGCTTAGTATTTTTAAAGTATTTACAATTAATTAATGGCGATGTAGCTATATATTGATTAAGTGTAAGATTTGTTGGGTAATCTCCACTCAAATTATTCCCAATTTCTTTGGTACCAGAAAAAGCGCTTGATGGGTCGGGATACCCGTTTGATGTACCACCTAAGCCTAGCGGTACTCCTAGCTGAAAGCCTGAAAGGCTCCAACCATTGTTCGTTTCGTAATCGTCAAAAAAAGCGCTTTTAATTATAGTTCGTGAGCCAGTGGGGTCCATTGTTGCATTAGGAAATAATTTCCCGGCAATATTTATTGAATTACTGATTACTTTGGCGTCAAGTGTGTCTCCAATTATTGCAGTATCATTGATGTCATAAGTAACCCAAAGAAAATTATTACCCATATTTAATGAATCATTCAAAGTACTAAAAGAAGCTACTTTGCTTGAAAAATTTGTTAGGGCAAGTAATTTTGGGTTTAAGAATACTGAATCGGAAGTGGAATATAATTTAACTCCTGATGTTTTAATGTCTAAATCATTTGAATTTAATGAATTAACATTCAGTGAATTTAATATTAGATTTCCTGAATTTCCTAATACAAATATATTTAACCTTATAATTGGATTTGAAGGAGAATTTGTAATAACAACTGAATGTGAAGCTTGTGCAGCTGTAATAGTTTGAACAGTTTTTGCTAAAGTATCTGTTTCTACAACCTGAACATCATCAACACAAACACCATAAGCAGAATTAGTTCTTCCTTCAAAAGCGATATTACATGTTTTAGTCAGGGCAGTTGAAGGTAATGCTATTTGCTGTTGTGTCCAGGTATGCTGAGGCTGCGTATATTCAGCCAGTAAAACCCAGGCGGAGGTATTAGATTTTCTATAATAAACTTTTAACTGGTCATTTACTAATGCACCAAAATAATAAGTAGAATCCTGTGCATACCAAAATTTTAAATAAGGTTTTCTTGCAAATGATAAATCAATATTCTTAGTTACTAGTTTTGTAGAATAATTTCCATCCGTTCTAAACAAGGCGTTTAAAGTGCCATCATAGGCCGGATAAGGATGTCTTGACCAAACATATTGCGGTGTATAAGTGTATCCTCCATTTTGAAATCTCCAACTAATAGTATCACCACTCCATGAATTCCCAAATATATTTGACCAACCTGTTGGCATACCGCCTTCAAACCCTTCCGAGAAATATATTTGTGCTGTTATTGAATTGAATGTAAATATTAAAAATATAATAAGTACAAATTTATTCTGTTTCATTTTAGTATTATTTGGATTTTACACAAAGTAAAAACAATTAATTAATGGTTTTGCTTAGAGCATAAATTTTATAGTTTACGATAAAAATAATTACTTGTTACTTTAAAATATATGTGATCAAAAGCTATTTTTATGCAAGTTAATAAATTGTTGAGCTATAAAATAAATTAATTGATAATGTTTTTTTATCTAATAAACTTTTGTAATTTTAAAAGTTTGATAATTAATGAATTGGTAATAAAAAATTCTGATTAACCTTTAATCTCTAACAACGTATATATAAACAATTTATGTATTTTTGGCATTCAAAGGTTATATAATAGCAGCCTAAACTTTTTAAATTCAATGGTTGTTAAAGTTAGACAAAATGAAAAAACTATTATTATTTACACTATATATTTTCTCTTTTTTGGGAGTTTCAGCTCAAACTGATTCAGTTTTCTGGTTTGCTGTACCTCATGCTACAAATTTACATCATGGAGGTTTTTCAGGTACGCCAACATTTTCAGCAGTTACAAGTTTTGGCGGTTTGCCGGCTTATTTAAGAATTGCTTGTACCGGGCCAACTACAGTTACTATTTCTGTTCCTGCGAATACCTGGACTGCAACTAATACCAGTGGATTTGTGCCAATTGTTAAAACAACTTCAAAGGATACGTTATTTTCTATTGACATGGGTAATTTTATAAGGGCCAGTGTTAGATGTAACCCAAAAGGAACAGGACCTTTCTTAGATGATACAGTTTCATTCACAAAATTTAATAATGGCGTTAAAATTGTAGCAACTGGTAGCCTTGTCACAGCCTATTGGGATAATGCAAATACAAATAATCGGGATATTTTTTCCTTAAAAGGCGGTAGGGCTTTGGGTACTGATTTTTTTATACCGATGCAAAATCATTGGTATAATCATAATTATACTCCCGATACTACCCGTAATGGATTTACAATTGTTGCAACGGCTCCCGGAAATACAACCGTAACTATTTATCCATCAAAACAATTGGCAAATGGTACTAAAAAAACAAATGCAGGCGATTCAATTAAGGTTACTCTAACTCAAGGACAGACTTATCGGGTTGTTGCTTTAAAGCAAGATTCTGCAAATCATATTGGAGGTACTCGTGTACACGCCACTCAAAATATTGCAATAACTGATGAAGATGATTCAACAGAACCTCTTAATAATGGATATGATTATTTGGGCGATCAATTGGTGCCAATAAATATTATTGGAGATAACTATATAGTTACAAGTGGGCATTTAGTGGCAACAGCAGCTAAAAATGGTAGTTATGCAGGTAGAAATCTTGAATGGTATTATATTACAGCAACTCAAAATGGAACGGTAGTTTCTGTTACAAATGGTGGAGGTAGTACAATAGCTTATCCATTAAATGCTGGTCAACAACAAGATATTCGACCGCCCGCTTATACAAGTGCAACTCCTTATTCAATAGTTTCATCAACCAAACCAGTTTATGTTTATCAAACTACCGGATTTGTTGATGAGCCTGGCGCTGCACTTATACCCAAGATAGATGGTTGTACGGGTTCACAGGTAGTTTATTTTGCAAGTCCAAGCAGTCCCGATTCATTATACTTAAACATTATGGCATATGGTAGTGCAAAGGATAGTTTGTTTTTAACTTATACCTATAAAAACAAGTTATATCAATATCATTTAAATAATGCTAACTTCATTGCAGTTGGTTCAACGGGTTGGTATGTTTATAATACCCAGAAAAATTCTTTTACGCCATTATCCACACCAACACCTCCAACACTTAATAGTTTTGGTAATCCTCAAATTCCTTATGGAGTAGCTTGTAAGGTTTATACAACAATAGACAGGTTCCATCTTGGTGTTATAGCAGGTTCAACTGCAGGTGCCAAATACGGTTATTTTTCAAATTTTTCTGAAGAAAGAGGTAGTGCTCAGGCCAGGAAAGGTGCAAGTATTACGAAAAGTGCAGTACAAGCATGTTTTGGAGATACTGTAATTTTGGTAGTTTCAGGAGGATCGACTTACCAATGGACAGCAAATGTAACTGATCCTATAACTAAAGTAAGTACGCCGCTGACTAATTTATACATGAGCGATCCAACAGTATCCAATCCTTCTGTATTTCCACCTCCAGGATTATATCAATATTCTGTAAAAGTATCCAGACAATGCTGGGGTGACACAACTATGACAATTTCAGTTTATATAAGCCCTAAACCTGTAGCTAATTTTAATATAGATAATTCATTTAAATGTACCCCAACAACAACAGACCCTATTGTAAATTTCACCAATACTTCATTTGGGGCTAATGATTATAAATGGTGGTTTACTAATAATCCAAGTACAGGAGTTCCTAATTTAGAAACTTCATCGATAAATCCTATTGCACAAACTTATTCGGCAAATACAGGAACTTCCCCACAAAAATACACAATTCAATTGTCAGTTTATAATACCCAATATCCTCAATGTATAGCTGTAATTCAAAAAAACCTAACTATATTACCAAGAATAGTAGCTTCATTTTCTAAAACAGCTACAACGGGATGTTCACCATTATTTGATAAATTCACTAATTTTTCAACTGGCAACACTGCAGACACACTGTTTCGTTGGACATTTGGCAATGGCAATTATTCAATTTCAAAAGATACGGTTTCACAAACTTTTCAGAACAACTATTTTACGGGCGATACAGCATATAATGTTAAACTTTTAGCAATATCGCCGTTTAACTGCCGTGATTCAATAACACAGGCAGTTACCGTACATCCTTTTGTTCAGGCAAATTTTGTTGTTGATTCAACTAAAGGATGTTCAGATTTACATGTTACAGTAACCAATAAATCAAATGGTAAAGCAACTTTAAGTTATAGCTGGAATTTTGGCGATGGCTTTACTAGTACTTTAAATAATCCTCCTGTTCATGTTTATACAAATACTGGTGCAAGTACCCAAATTTATAATTTAGCATTAACAGTTTCCGATCCGGCAGCATTAGGAAGTTGCTCAAGCACATATACAATTCCAATTACCGTATATCCTAAAGTTGCAGCATCATTTACCCAGGATTCCTTAAAAGGTTGCGATTCCCTGAATGTGCATTTTATAAATACTTCCGTAACTAATGCAGCTGTTACTTATAATTGGGATTTTGGAGATGGAACTTCATATTCATCAAGTACCATTGGCTCTGTAAGCCATCAATATATACATACATCAAGTACTGATGTTACTTATACTGTTAGACTAACTACTTTGTCCTCTAATCTTTGCCAGGCTAATGCTACAAGTACTGTAACTGCTTATGCAATGGTTAAAGCGGCATTTGCAGTCGATAAATCAAATGGATGTTCCGGTTTTACATCCAATATTATAAATACTTCTCAAGGAGGCATAATAAACTATTTATGGAATTTTGGAGATGGTACTGGAAATTCATCATTAGCATCTCCAGTATCACATATTTATTCTTCAGTTACTTCCCAAAATTTTACACTTAGTTTAAACGTAAATAATTCACATGGTTATTGTAAGTCTTATTATTCTGTTCCAATTACTGTAAACCCTGGTGCTGCAGCTAATTTTAGTGTAAACTCAACCGGAGGATGCAATCCTTTAACTGTAAATTTCACCAACACTACCGATTTGTCAAAAACCAACAAAATACGTTGGGAGTTTGGCGATGGCACTTCCGACTCTATTTATAGCCCTAGCCATATTTATACCAATATAAATTCTACCGACCAAACTTATAATGTAAAATTAATTGCCTGGTCGAATTCAACAGGTTGTATTGATACTACCATTAAAACTATTACAACTTATGCATATATTCAGGCGGCATTTCTTGTAAGTAATACAAATATTTGTTCGAATGTTCCAATTACTTTTACAAATACATCATTGGGAGGAATAACCAGTAGTTTGTGGAATTTTGGTGATGGTCATACAAGTAATTTAAATTCACCGGTTTATAGCATTAAAAATACAGATACCATACCAAAGAATTATAATGTAAAGCTTTTGGTGCAAAACAGCCATGCTTGTTCAAAATCTGATTCTGCAATTGTGACTGTAAACCCTGCAATTTTATCATCTTTTAAAGCAGATAATTATGCTGGTTGCCAGCCATTTACAATAAATTTAATTAATTTATCCAATATAAAAAATGCATCCACAACAACATTTAATTGGAATTTTGGTGATGGTGTGGGAAGTACTGATTTAAATCCATCTCATACATATACCAATAATACTGGTTCAGATATTACTTTTCCGGTTAAACTTACTACAGTTTCATCCTATTCATGTACAGATGATACCACAATAAATTTTACTGTATATTCTTATGTAAGTACTGATTTTAACTTTTCAAAATCAGTAGTTTGCGCGCAAGAACTAGTTACAATTTTTAATAATTCATCTCCTGGAGTAACATTAAGTAAATGGGATTTTAACAACGATGGAAATTCTGAAACAACAATAAATAATAAATCGTTTGATACGCTTTTCAATAACACTAAAAATGATACGCTCAATTATAATGTTAAATTAATTGGGAGCAATGTTCATGGTTGTAATGCAACTACCATTAAAACAATAACAGTTAACCCTACAGCAATAGCTTCATTTATTGTAAAATCACCAACAAATTCAATTGCTTGTCAGCCACATACTGTGTTATTTAAAAATACATCTAATATTGCAGGATTTTCAGGAACTACGAGTGCATGGAATTTTGCTGATGGAGGTACTTCAAGTGCCGGAGATACTGTAACCCATATTTTTTTTAACCCATCAAGTAAAGATACCATAAATAATGTTCAACTTACAGTATTTACAAAATCGCAATACGGTACTTGCTCTAATGCAGCCAACTTACCTATTACTACTTATGCCTATGTGAAGGCTGGTTTTAGTGTGCCTAATAATTTAATTTGTTCTGGTAATACAATTAGTTTTATTAATAGTTCATCATTTGTTGGTACGTCAAATGCAAGTTCATTTATTAATAAATGGGATTATTTAGGAAATGGAACCTATTCAACTAATAATTTATTTAATTTCAGTACAACTTACAATATACCTTCTACATCAGTTGCCCCGATAAGTTACACTGTAAAACTTAAAGCGAGTGATGGTAATAGTCATTGTTTCGATAGTATAACCCATTCTGTTACAATTGCACCAAAAGTTATAGCTCAGTTTCAACCTTCACCAATAGCAGTTTGCGATTCGCAGAATGTTAAATTTACTAATAATACTTACCTTGTTTCTCAGAATGTTTCAGGTGTAAAGTCATATTGGGACTTTGGAGATGGTACATCAAATTATACAACTAACTCCAGTTCGTTTAATCATTTGTACACTAACTCATCTACAACAGATGTTAGTTTCCCTGTTAAGTTAACTGTGGTTTCACCTTTTAACAATTGTACTGATGATACAATCATAAACATACCAGTGTATGCCCGTACACAGGCTGATTTTAATTTCACCCGTTCAGGTATTTGTTCTGACGATTCACTTCAAATTAATAATTATTCCATTGAAAATTCATCAACTTATACCAATTATTGGAGTTATGGAGATGGCAACACTGATAATCAAAAAGCATCAGTATTTTCACATTTTTATATAAATCATACTATAACTCCAACGACGACTAATGTAAGATTAATAGTACAGAATTCACATAGCCTGTGCAGAGATACATTGACCAGAATAGCAACAATTTATCCTAAGGTTGTTGTTGATTTTGCACCACATGATACAGCGGGTTGTCAACCATTATTTGTGCCACAGTTTTTGAATAAAACAAATTTGGTAAATGTTGCTGGTACACAATTTAATTGGGATTTTGGTGATAGTACTAATTCGAACATTGCTAACCCATCACATCAATATATTAACACTGGGGCTACAAGTTTAACTTACAATGTTAAATTAAGTGTACTATCAAAATATGGTTGTACAGGTTTTTTTACAAGTACAGCTACCGCTTATTCTTATGTTGGTGCCGATTTTAAATTATTAAATGCATCAACTTGTTCAGATTTCCCAATATCTATTATGGATAATAGCTCTTCAGGAGTAACTACTCGTAATTGGGATTTTGATGGAAATGGTTCTACCGATTCTTTAAATGCTAAGAATACTTTTAATCACATATATTATAATACAACTAACAACCTCAATAATTATAATTTAACATTAATTGCAAAAAATAATCAGGGTTGCTCAAGTACAACAAAAAAAGTAGTAACTATTTATCCAAAGGTTACAGCCGGATTCACAGCGGCTAGTGGATGTACACCATTGCAGGCAAGTATTGCAAACACTACAAATACTGTCGGTACACAGTTTAACTGGTATTTTGGAGACGGATCAACATCTTCAGTTTTCAATCCTGTTAAGACTTTTTATAATTATACGCCAAATGATACAAATATTGCAATTAAATTAGTAGCTTATTCCGATTATTTATGTTCTGATAGTATTACTAAGACTATTCAATTATATCATCGTCCGGTTGCTGAAATTGGAGTTGATAGGTATATAGGTTGCCCTCCGTTTACACCTGTGTTTCAAAATAATTCAATAACCTCAGGATCAACTTTTACATGGGATTTTGGAGATCATAACCCAGGTTCAACTTTAGTTACAGGAGATAAAACAATTACACATACTTATTATACCAATGCCAGCAATATACTTTCATTTAAAGTTGTACTCGATGCAATTACACCTCATAGATGTGATGATACAACGTCTGTTATGGTCAATGTATATCCTTTGGTAACTGCAAAATTTGATACAGTTCAACGAAATTGTAGTCCTATTGAAGTTCTTTTAAATAACAAATCAACTAACGCTAAATATTACTTATGGAACTTTGGGGATAGCACAACTTCAAACCAAATGGAACCTCGAAAGGTGTTTTATAATTTTAATGCTGGTAATAGAACTTTTGCAATTAAATTGGTTGCAAATTCAGAATATAATTGCACTGATTCGAGTGTATACAATTTGGTAGTTTTTCCAACGCCAGTAACAAATTTTACTGTTGATACTTCGTTGAGGTATTATCCGAATGCAACATTTTATTTTACAAATCTCACTAATCCAGGTCCATGGGTTTATGATTGGAATTTTAAAGATGGAAAACATAGCAGTTCTAATGTAGATTTATCACATACTTATACTCCTTGGGGGAAACATAAAGCATGGGGAATCTACAACGTAGTGCTAACTGCAAAAAATGGGGCATGTATTGATAGTACTTCACAAAATGTAATTTTAGATCCACCAACACCTGTGGCAAGTTTTATTCCACTAAAATCTGGATGTGCGCCAGTGTGGGGATATTTTAATGACAGTGCTTCAATGTGGGCAGATTATTATTTGTGGGACTTTGGTGATTCAACAACTTCAAAAAGTAAATATGCTTATCATACATACTATCAGCCTGGTATATATAATGTTAAACTTACGGTTACTGGCGATGGAGGTTCTGCTTCGCATTATGAAACTGTAAATGTATATGCCAAACCTGTTGTTGACTTTGATGTTCAACCGACTTTAGTTATGATTCCTGATGCCAATATTAAATGTTATAATCAATCGCAAAATGATTCAGCACGTTTATGGTATTTTGGAGATGGAACAACTGATACATCTAAAAATCCTTTGCACAAGTACGATAAAATAGGTGATTATCTGGTAACACTTACTGCTATTACAAGTCATGGCTGTACTGATTCGTCCAAAAATCCTATTGATGTAAAAGTATCTGCACAGGGTGCAATATTATTTCCAAATGCTTTTACACCGAATACCAATGGAACAAGTGATGGGCATTATACACAATTAACCAATATTATATTTCATCCTTATTATGAAGGCGTGGCAGACTATCATCTTGAAATTTATGATCGTTGGGGAGAATTGTTGTTTACTTCAAATGATGTAACTATTGGTTGGGATGGTTATTTTAAAAACCGTTTATGTAGTCAGGATGTTTACGTTTATAAAGCATGGGGAAGATATTATAATGGCAAAACCTTTGAAAAAGCTGGAGATTTAACACTTTTGATAAGATATAATAAATAGTTTGATTGATTAAGAATGAAAAATAGACTTCTAGTTATATTGGTATTATTTTCAATTACTTTCAGTTCGCAAAAAATCTTAGGGCAGGATCCTCAATTTACACAATTCTATTCTGTTCCATTATACTTATCACCATCCCTGGCAGGTGCAACACAACAACAAAGGTTTGCATTCACCTATCGCCAACAGTGGGTTTCATTACCGGGAAGTTTTGGGACTTATGTGGCGTCGTATGATCATTATTATCCAAAATTTAATAGTGGATTTGGTTTTTTATTTATGCGCGATCAGGCTGGAAGCGCAAATTTAGGCACTACTTATGCTTCACTATTATATTCATATGATATTGTACTTTTTAATGTTTGGCATGTTAGGCCGGGATTAAGTTTTGTATATGATATGTATAGTATTGATTTTTCGAAGTTAAGATTTTCCGATCAAATTACAGGAATTAATGATATAACCACTAGCAGTGTTACATTTTCCCCATCGTATGAAAATAAAAGTACTATTGACGGATCAGCTTCAACTATTGTTTATAATCATAAAACATGGATGGGCATTACCGTTGACCATCTTTTAATGCCCAATTCTTCTTTTTATGGTGATAAAGTTCCGGAATCATTAAAATACACAATTTTTGGAGGTACAAAACTTGTAAATATTGGCCGATTGCTTAAGCCGTCGAATGAATCGGTTTCATTGGCCTTTCAATTGCAATTACAACAGAACTATAGACAAATGGATGTGGGTGTTTATTGGAATAATTTGCCATTGGTACTTGGTTTATGGTATAGAGGATTGCCAGGACTTAATTCACAACGCGGAGATGCTCTGTCGTTTTTGGTTGGTGCAAAACGCTGGGGATGGAATATTGGTTATAGTTACGATTTTACAATTTCAAATTTAATTGGTTCTACAGCAGGAGCACATGAATTATCTGTGATATATGAATTTTCAACAAACCATCGAAGAAGGAAGATACACGCAATACCTTGCCCGGAATTTTAGTTTTTTTATTCTTTCTAAAAAACTATATTTGTGCAATTTCAATCAGGTAAAAAAACGGGCATACTCGTTTAACTTAATTAGAATGAAATTCTATATTCGGGATATTTTTTAATAATTTAAATAATTGCAAATGAAAAACATATCATTAATTGTAAATATTGTTTTGGCTGTTGGATTGGGAATAATGCTTATTTTATTCTTTTCATTACGAAGCAAAGTTAACTCTCTTGAAACACAACCTTCAGTTCCAGGAATTTCAGGATCAGGACGTGTAGTATATGTTAATATGGACACTTTATACAGTAAGTATGATAAATCTATTGATGTAAAAGCAAAACTTTCAGATGATCAGAAAAAAGCCGAAGCAGAATTTGCAGCTAAAAAAAATTCTTTTGATAAAAGTGCAAGCGATTATCAGGATAAAATGCAAAAAGGACTTTTATTAAGATCGGAAGCAGCAAAAATAGAACAACAATTGAGTGAAGAACAGCAAAGGCTTTATAAATTAAGCCAGGATATTCAATCAAATCTGGCTGATGAATCACAAGTTCAAAACCGCAAATTATTTAATGATATTGTTAGTTACGTGAAGGAATACAATAAAAACGGAAAATATCAATATATTTTGAGTCATTCCTACGGTGGTAATTTACTTTATGCAAGTGATTCTCTCGATATTACCAAAGAAATTCTGAAAGGGTTGAATGAACAATACAGTTCAGAAAAGAAAAAATAAAAGTGCGATTTGCCGATGTATATTTTCAGAAACAACCTTTATATTTAAGGTTAATTGATGAAGAACCGGCAACTGATTTAGGTTTAATTATAATTGTCCCAGCTTATAATGAAAATAATTTAACAGAGGCCTTCGAGGGCCTTTGTTGTTGTGAAATGCCGGCATATTCTGCTGAAGTACTTGTTTTAATTAACTATCCTGATAATTGCTGTGATGAAATAAAGCAATTTCATCTGAAACAATATCAGTTATTAATGCAATGGGCAAAATTAAAAAACTGTAAAGGTTTAAAATTTCATATCATTATAAATCAACTTCCTTTAAAAGATGCCGGAGTTGGCCTGGCTCGGAAAATTTTAATGGATGAAGCTTGTTACCGGTTTAATTTAAATAACAATGCTAATGGTATAATTGCAAGTTTTGATGCTGATTGTAAGGTCGATGGAAATTATCTTATTTCAATTGAGCAATTATTTAAGAAGAATCAAAAATTAAACGGATGCTCAATATATTTTGAACATTTAATTGAAGGTGATGAGTATCCGGAATTTCAATATTTGGCTATCACAAAGTACGAACTTCATTTGCGTTATTATATTGAAGCATTGCGTTATGCCGGTTTTCCTTATGCTTTCCATACCATAGGTTCTTGTTTTGCAGTGAAAGCAGATGCTTATGTTAAGCAAGGCGGAATGAATAAAAGGAAAGCGGGAGAAGATTATTACTTTTTACAAAAAATTATTGCATTAGTTAATTTCACTGAATTAAATTCTACCAGGGTCATCCCATCATTGCGTTTGTCAAACAGGGTTCCGTTTGGGACCGGAGCTGCAATGAACAAGATGATGTTAGCAGAAAATATTGAATATTTTACATTTAATCCGGAAGCATTTGTGCAAATTAAACTGTTTTTTAGCAAAATTGAGAAACTATACAAAGCAAATAAAAATGAAGTAGTAATTTATACATCCGACTTACACATTGTACTTCAAAATTTTCTTTATAAAAATAAAGCGCTTGAAAAAATAAATGAAATCAAAACTAACAGTAATAGTCTTGCTACTTTTAAAAAGCGCTTTTTTAATTGGTTTAACGGATTAATGATTTTACAATTTTTAAACAATTCTCATAATTCGGAGTTTAATAAAATACGGATTGAAGATGCCTGTTTAAGTTTATTGATGAAAAATGAAATACAATTTAATAATAACAATGCAATTCAACTTCTTAAATTTTTTAGGGATATTCAACGTAATAAGGAATTGTCGAATTAGAAATGGGATTCATGAAAGACGATTCTTATAATCATCATAACCAAATTTTCGGATTAATTTGAAACCTGTTTTATTGTTCCAGATTCCTATTGAAGGATGCGGAACGCCATTAAATGTTGATGTTTTAACCATTGTATAATGTATCATATCATTAAAAACAATTTTTTCCCCAATTTTCAATTCATGGTCAAATGTCCAATCACCCATATAATCGCCTGAAAGACAGCTATTTCCACCAAGACGATAAATATATTTGCCATCATTTTCGTTACAAGCACTTAAAACAACCGGTTTATAAGGCATTTCAAGGCAATCGGGCATATGTGCTGTAAACGATACATCGAGCATGGCAGTACTTATGCCGGCATTTTCAACAATATCTAAAACTGATGATACCAAATAACCTGTTTCCCAAGCAAAAGCAGCTCCAGGTTCCATAATAATTGAAAGGTGTGGATAACGACTTTTAAACGCTTTCAAAATATTTACCAAATGTTCAGTATTATAATCATTGCGGGTAATTAAATGGCCACCTCCAAAATTTACCCATTTTACTTGCGTTAGCAAATGACCAAAATTTATTTCAAAAGCTTTTAAAGTTTTTTCAAAATCATATGAGTTCGACTCACATAATGCATGAAGATGCAAACCATTTATCCCAACAGGCAACTTATTGCCAATTTTCGATGAAATAGTTCCAAGTCTGGAACCTGGTGCACATGGATTATATAACAATGTTTTTACTTCCGAAAATTCCGGGTTAACTCGTAGTCCTATATTTATTTCCGGGTTTGTTTTTAAAATATTGGGATAAAATCTTTCAAATTGGCTTAACGAATTGAAAGAAATATAACTGCTAATTTTTGCTATATTATCAAAATCTGTTGGGTTATAAGCCGGACAATAGGTGTGTGCTTTTGTACCCATTTCTTCAAAAGCAAGAATGGCTTCGTTCAATGAACTTGCGGTTGCGTGATTAATACCAAATTCTTTTATAATTTTGAAAACACTCCACATTGCAAATCCTTTTAAAGCAAGTATAATTTCTACTTCAGCTTTTTGCTTTACATCTTTTATAATAGACAAGTTTCTGCGCAACAGGTCTTCATCAACTATATAACAAGGTGAAGGAATTTTTTCGAAATCAATCTTCATGTGAATTATTTTATTAGCAAATTTATTCAAATTCCCTTTAGGTTGGAAAGGCATAAATAATTGTTTAGTTAAATTTGTAATATTCCTCGATATCATATATCCAATTAATTTTTCAAATACTTAATTATGCATTGAAATAGGAATTAAGAAAGGAATTAAAAAGAATAAAAAGGCCAATTTAGTTGGTTCATCAGAATTGATTGGTTGCAATTATTTTAATATATTACTAAATGTCACTTATTTTAATAGTGTAAAAATTTTTGCAAGAGAATCTCAAAGCCTATCATACACTAAACTGAAAGATGTTATAACAGATTTTTCTACAATTGTAAAAATTCCATACACGATTCTAAATCATATTTTTTGTTGTTTAGGCGCAACTATGCTAAGGCAAAATTGATGAGAACTTTTGTAAAGTTGAATTTGAATTTGAATTTGAATATCAAAATTTACAGAGCATTCAAAGTGCGAAAAGTTCCCTGCTATTTTATCATTAGGGGCAAACTAAAACTCGGCAAATTTTTGTTTGCTAATAAAAGGAGCTATGGTAAATGCAATAAGTAAATTGACTATATTAGGAATATTTATATATATAGGTCGTCAATATTACTTGGGAAAAGAAATGAATGTTGTTTACTGAAGAAATTGGAAAGTTTATTTTTAAAATTATTAGGAAGTTGAAGGATGAAAAATTAATGAAATATAAGGCAGTTGATGCAAATGATGTAGCCAGTTTGATGATTAAAATTGTAAAATTGGAAATTGAAGGAACAAGAATTTTTGAAACACATGAATTTATTTCAAAAAAAAATTAAAATAATAAATTAGCATATAATACTTATTATTATTGGGTTACACATATAATGAAAAAAAATATGCAATTTATTTTTTACATAAATTAAATATTTTCGATTATTATATAAAAATATATGTTATATATTTGCGATAAATAATTAAAAAAATAATTTGAAAATTATTAACAATCAAAATTATATCTATGGCAAAAAAAGTGGAATCAGTTTCAAAACAACTTCAAGAAGTTTCAAAAATTGTAAATGCATTTAAATCGGAAGCAGTACAACTAAAGGTTGTAGAATTACTTCTAAGTGATTTATCATCAGTTGAACCTGCTAAAAAAGTAGCAGCTAAAAAAGTTGTAGCAAAAGCAAAACCTGCTAAGAAAATAGCAGCTAAAAAAGTTGTAGCAAAAGCAGCACCTGCTAAAAAAGTGGCAGCTAAAAAAGTTGTAGCAAAAGCAGCACCTGCTAAAAAAGTGGCAGCTAAAAAAGTTGTAGCTAAAGCAGCACCTGCTAAAAAAGTGGCTGCTAAAAAAGTTGTAGCTAAAGTAGCTTCTAAGAAAGTTGCAGCTAAAAAAGTTGTAGCTAAAGCAGCTCCTAAAAAATCAAGTTCATCCAAAAGTAATTTACCTGGACCATCAAAAACTGTTACACAATTAGCAGCTGAAGGTTTCTTCGCAACAAAGAAAAATATTGCAGAAGTATTACAACACTGCAACACTGCTTTAAAATTGCCTTATAGGGTTACTGATCTTTCGGGAATATTGAACAAACTTGTAAAAGATAACAAGCTAAAACGTGAAAAGAACGAAGCAACACGTAAGTTTGAATATATTAATGCTTAAATAAAAGAGGCCGTTTTAAACGGCCTCTTTTATTTTATTCCATTGCATTCCAACCTTGAGCTTTGAGTTCAATTTCATCACCGCTATTAAGTACCAATTGACAGCCCAAATCTTTTCGGGTTATATGTCCAATTACTGAAATTTCTTTTTTACCTATAATTTTATCATAAGCGGTTAAAGGTAAAGTGAAAAGTAATTCATAATCTTCACCACCATTCAATGCTGCTGTTAATTCCGGTAAGTTGAATTCTTCTGCCATTTTTACTGTTTCGTTATCAATCGGTATTTTTTCCTGGTATATACAGCATCCTTTTTCCGATGAATTGCAAATATGAATTAACTCCGATGATAAACCATCCGATATATCAATCATGGATGTGGGCAAAATATCAATTTCTTTAAAAAATTCAATAATTTCTGGTCTGGTTTCTGGTCGGAGCTGACGTTGCAAAATATAGCTATAATTGCCAAAATCAGGATTTTCAATTTCATTCTTTTCAAATAATTTTCTCTCACGTTCCAATAATTGCAACCCCATGTATGCGCCACCTAAATTTCCCGAAACACAAATAATATCATTTTCATTTGCACCATTTCTGTAAACTACTTTGTTTTTATCAACTTCGCCAATAGCTGTAATACTTATTATTAAACCTGTTAAGGATGATGTTGTGTCGCCTCCAACTAAATCGACATTGTATTTTTCACAGGCTAATTTTATACCATTATATAATTCTTCAATATGTTCAACTGAAAATTTTGCAGAAATAGCAAGTGAAACTGTAATTTGTTTTGGCAAAGCATTCATTGCAAAAATATCAGATAGGTTAACAATAACTGCTTTATAACCCAAGTGCATCAAAGGTGTATAAACCAGGTTGAAGTGGATACCTTCGGCTAATAAATCGGATGTAACAACAATATATTTTTCGCCATAATCGAGCACTGCGGCATCATCACCAATTCCTTTTATTGAACTTTTATGTTTAAGTTTAAATTCTTTCGTTAAATGATTGATTAAGCCAAATTCACCAAGCTCATTGAGAGGAGTGAATTTATTGTTCATGTTTTTATCCATTGAAATTTATGAAATTTTATTTAAAGTGAATTTGCAAATATAAATATGCTAAATGTAGAAATGAACAAAATTATACGAATAAAGCTGTAAGGTTTCAAAAATGAAATTATGACAAAAGATTTTCGCCATTTGTTTTTAAATTATTTTAAACTTACAACAACTGTAAGTAATTTCGTTCAAAATTATTGACTAATTGCTTTTGGATATTCAATGCGGATATGATATATGTTTCGTAATCTTTTTTTGAAAGTTGATTTTACCATTTCAATATCCTTTAAAGTTATATCTGCATCATTATATTGCCCTTCCTTGAGCTGACCACTTATTATATTCTCAATTAGTGTGTACAAATCTTTTTCCGAATATTGTTTCAGGCTTCTTGAAGCAGCTTCAACACTATCTGCCATCATAACTACTGCCAATTCTTTAGTATATGGCTTTGGGCCAGGATATGAAAACTTGTTCACATCAACATCTGACCCGGGATATTTTTTAATATAGGAACGATAGAAATAATGTACAGTTGAGGTACCGTGATGCGTTCTTATAAATTCAATTATTGGTTCAGGCAGGCGATATTTTTTTCCAATTTCTATGCCTTTTAATACATGTCCAACAATTATTTCAATACTTTTTTCGAAATCAAGGTTTTCATGTGGGTTAATTTCATCCGATAAATTTTCGATAAAATACATTGGATTTTCCATTTTCCCAATATCATGGTAAAGCGATCCTGCTCTTACTAATAAAGGATTTCCGCCAATTTTAAAAATAGCTTCCTCGGCTAAATTTGCTACCTGCAATGAATGTTGAAAGGTTCCAGGTGCAATTTCGGCAAGTTTGCGCAATAATGGTTGGTTCGAATCGGAAAGTTCAAGCAATGTAGCATCTGATAAAAACCCGAATATTTTTTCAAAAATATATATTAATGGAATTGATGATAATACTAAAAACCCGTTAACAAAGAAATAAAGTAAATTATCATTGCTGAAGTTTTTTAAACTGCCTTCCTGATATAATGAAAGGCCTGCATATAAAGCGAAGTAAGTAAGCATTACCCATGCCGCAGTTACAAACATTTTATTCCGGCGATATAAATTTGTAAGACTTAATAATGCGACATAACCAATAGCCACATTTAAAAAAACAAATTCAAATCCGTTGGGAGCCCAAAAACCAATAAGCACAATAGTTATTGTATGCAAATAGATAGCAATTTTGGTATCGTAAAACGTTTTTAAAAGTATGGGTAATATCGCAAATGGCACCATGTATAATGCGTATGGCCTGAATGATATTATAAAACTTGCAATGGCCGAAAATAAAAGAACAACGAATAATAAAAAGCCAATTCTTTTGGGAACTTGAAATAGATTTCGTCTGAATTTATTAATAAATACAAAAACCAATATTATACAAATAGTAACGAGTATAGCTTGTCCTAATAATACAAATATATAATTGGACGATTTGCCTATTCTTGCTTCATACTCTTTTTTAAACGATTCCAGAACTTTAAAATTTTGAGCATTGATAATATCGCCCGGGAATATTATACGTTCGCCTGTTAATACCATTCCTTCGGTTAATGATAAATTATCTAATTCATCATCCCGCATTTTTTCTGATGTTCCTTCATCATAATATAAATTTGGCACAAAAAAACCTTCGAGGTTGAGTCCATGGAAAAATGCATCAGGATTAATTCCAGCCTGGGTTGATAAATTATCAATATATTCTGCTAATTGGTGATTAACATATTCATAGGCCCGTTTTGAAGTAAAAACCTCGTCAATTTCGGTTTCTTCAGCAACATTATTTCTAACAACCCTTATAACTGATGTTTGCTTTGAAAGTGTGTTAAAATCTTCAGGCAATTCAATTATACCTTTTTTATATACAAAATCGAGAAGTGTAGAAATTTTTTGTTCAATCTGAATTCTATAATCAACGTTTAGTAAATCAGGGAAACGACGGTTGAAGTAGTTCCAATATCCATTAAAGTATTGACGAAAGTTGGTTTTTTCATCAATACTAATTTTGGGATTATAATTAAAATAAAGTGTAAAATTTTTAAGAATACTATCTTTCTGCAATTTTAAATCCTGCTCCGATTTATATATTGGAAAATCGAATGGGGCAACCAGTGCATCGTGCATCCAATGTTTTCCATTCTGATACTCATATTCAAATTTTCCACCTCTTGGGAAAAGTAATAAAAGCAACATACCGGCAGCAACAAACATAGATGCGTTTATTATCCTGTGTGCCGACCAATATCTTCGTTTTACTTTATCCTCAGTCATGATTTTTAAATAAATGGGCAATCAATAATAGAAATGTATAAAAATATCTAATTTCGATGTATTAATAAAACGATTTTTACTTGATTTTGTTAAATCATAATTATTATGAATAAAGGCATTTGCACAATTTCCGTTATACCAGTGAGGTTAAAGCCTGAAGAATCGAGTGAAATGGTTACCCAAATTTTATTTGGTGAAACTTTTATAATTCGCGAAACAATTCCAAAATGGGCTTATATTGAAATTAATTTCGATGGTTATAAAGGCTGGATTGATTCGAAGCTTATAACTCTTTTGGAAGCTGAATTTGAAAATACAGTTGACAAAAATATTGTTAAAGTTTCAGATAAATTAATTTGCACTGCAAGAAAAGATAATAATGAAGGCCTGATTTATTTACTTATGGGAAGTGAAATTTGTAATTGCACCGAAAAAACATTCTATATAAACAATTCAAAATATGAACTTTCATATGCTTTTAATGCCAATAAATACAATACTTTAGGGGAAATAATTATTTTTTCGGCTTTGCAAATGCTCAATATACCTTATTTATGGGGCGGGCGTTCATCATTTGGAATTGATTGTTCGGGATTGGTGCAAACAGCCTATAAAGTGGCAGGTATAAGTTTACCTCGCGATTCTTCCGATCAGGCATTGAAAGGAGAATTGGTAGAATCAGTTATGGTTGCCAAAGCTGGCGATATTGCATTTTTTGAAAATGAAAATGGAAAAATTATCCATACAGGTTTAATTATTTCAACTGACAAAATAATTCATGCAAGTGGTTATGTAAGGAATGATGTGATAGATAAATTTGGAATATTTAATACCGAAACTCGCGAGTACTCGCATAAACTGCATTCTATAAAAAGAGTTGTAAATGAACTGAAATAATTTATTTGTAAATTTTGGTTCAATCAACTTTCAAGTATTTGGCTCAATATTTGTTATTTTTGCAACTATGCAATTTAATATTGAATCGGAATTTGTGCCAACTGGAGACCAGCCTGAAGCTATTCGTCAGTTAACCGAAGGAATACAACGTGGAGATAAACATCAGGTATTGCTTGGAGTTACCGGTTCCGGGAAAACTTTTTCAATTGCAAATGTAATTCAACGGGTTCAAAAACCGACTTTGGTATTAAGTCACAATAAAACATTGGCAGCTCAGTTATATGGAGAATTTCGTACCTTTTTTCCAAATAACCTGGTTGAGTATTTTGTTTCGTATTACGATTATTATCAACCTGAAGCTTATTTACCGGTTACCGATACTTATATTGAAAAAGACCTTTCGATAAACGAAGAAATTGAAAAGCTAAGGTTAAGCGCAACTTCAGCACTACTTTCAGGTCGGAGTGATGTTATTGTAGTTTCATCGGTTTCGTGCTTATACGGAATTGGAAACCCCGAAGATTTTAACAGCAATATTGTTACTATTACCAGGGGCTTAAAAATTGGGCGGAACCAGTTTTTACGTAAATTGGTGGATAGTTTATATTCTAGGAATGAAGTAGAATTTAAGCGAGGTACCTTTCGTGTGCGAGGTGATACTGTTGATGTTTGCCTACCTTATAATGATTTTGCATACCGAATTGTTTTCTTTGGCGATGAAGTTGAAGAAATTGAATCATTCGATCCGATATCAGGAAATATTATAGAATCAATTGAAAAAGCGCCAATTTATCCTGCCAATATTTTTGTAACTACCAAAGAAAGGATAAATTCTGCTATTCGCTATATTCAGGACGATATGGTAAAGCAGGTTGAATTTTTTAAAAGTGTTGGAAAGCATCTTGAAGCAAAAAGAATCGAAGATCGGGTTACCTATGATTTGGAAATGATCCGTGAACTTGGTTATTGTTCTGGAATCGAAAATTATTCCAGATATTTTGATGGCAGGGTTGCCGGAAGTCGACCATTTTGTTTACTCGATTATTTTCCGAATGATTTTTTAATGGTTATTGATGAAAGCCATGTTACTTTGCCACAAATACGAGCAATGCATGGAGGTGATAAATCGCGCAAGCAAACTCTCATTGAATATGGTTTTCGGTTACCTGCAGCAAGGGATAACCGTCCGCTTACCTTTGATGAATTTGAGCAACTTGCCCCGCAAACCATTTACGTTAGTGCCACTCCTTCCGATTATGAGTTGGAAAAGGTTCAAGGTGTGGTTGTTGAACAACTTATCAGGCCAACCGGAGTGCTTGACCCAATTATTGATGTTCGCCCAAGTTTAAACCAAATTGATAACCTTATTGGTGAAATAAATACACGTGCAAAAATTGATGAACGGGTTTTGGTAACTACACTTACCAAGCGAATGGCAGAGGAACTTAATTCGTATCTTGAACGTATGTCAATCCGTTGCCAGTATATCCATTCCGATGTTGATACGTTTGACAGGGTTAAAATTTTGGAAAACTTGAGAAACGGTTTTTTCGACGTATTGATAGGTGTTAATTTATTACGTGAAGGCTTGGATTTGCCTGAAGTTTCGCTTGTTGCAATTCTCGATGCTGATAAAGAAGGTTTTTTAAGGTCGGCACGTTCTTTAACACAAACTGCTGGTAGGGCAGCCCGAAATATCAATGGTAAAGTTATAATGTATGCCGATAAAATTACAGAATCAATGCGCAGGACTATTGATGAAACCAGTCGCCGGCGAATAAAACAGATTCAGTACAACGAACAAAATAACATTACACCAACTCAAATTGTTAAATCTTTAACGCCAATTATTGGTAACAACTACAATCCGGGACAACCGAAAGCTTATTCAGGTCCTGAAACTATTGATGTAGCTGCTGATCCTTTAATTCAATATATGGATAAAAAGGCATTACAAAAAACTATTGATAAAACCCGCAAAGCAATGGAAGTGGCAGCAAAGCAACTCGATTTTATAGAGGCTGCAAGGCTTCGTGATGAAATGTTTGGATTGGAGAAAATATTAAAACAAAAATAAAGTAAATTCGAACCTTATTTTGAATAATGAAATTATGTATTTTAAAGGATTAATTTATTCTGTTTTATCATTTGTAATTGTTATACTATCATCTTGTAATACTTGTACCGAGCAAATGACGGCAGAACGCTCGGTGAAAATAAATTTTCAAACATTGGCCCATACCGATAGTACATTGTATAATTTAAGTATAAAAATTTACAATCAACTGAAAGGCGATAGTTTAATAATTTACAACAATTTAGCAGCGCTGAAAATTTCGCTTCCTCTAAACCAGAATTCAAATTCAACAAAGTTTTATTTATATACCGATAGTACTTCGCGGCACGACAGTATAATATTTTTTGTAAAACACGACCTGGAACTTATTTCACCAGATTGTGGTTTTAATACCAATTTTACTTTAACCGATTCCATTTATTATTCGCATGTGCGCATCGATACAATTTTAACTCGAAGCCTTGCTATAACTGCCGATTTAAATACATTAAATTATACTATAGTTTTTAAAGCTGATACTGCACGATGAAAGTTTTACGATTGCTGATATTTATAATCTATTTTTTACCTAATAATTTATTTGGACAAGACTCAATTCCATCTAAGCGAATTATTTCCTTTGGATTCGATTTGTATGGACCGGTTTACAGGCTTGTGAATCCATCAGTTTCAAATTATGAAGGTTCCGTAACTATTGGCTCGTATAGAAATATTTTCCCGACTTTAGAAGCTGGAACTTTGAAAGTTAATCGTTCTGACTCTTCTTTTCATTATAGCTCAACAGGAAATTTTATGTGTATTGGGGCTGATTATAATATTTTCAAACGAAAATTTGTGAAGGATTTTTATATGGTTTTTTTTGGAGGACGTTATGGGATTGCAAAACTTTCCCATAGTGCTGATAATATTTATATTGAAGACAATGTTTGGGGAGACCAAACAAATAAATTTGGCCCGTTATCAATACCTGCTACAACTGTAAATGCACAATGGGTTGAATTTACAGGAGGAATAAGGGCCGAAATTTTTAAAAATTTTTCAGTAGGATGGTTGCCATCAGGTATAAATTTTTAATTCACACTTCCGGCATGGGATTGTTTAAACCAATGTATATACCGGGCTATGGCGACGGAACAAGCTCAACCAATTGGGGCATAAATTATTCCATCTATTACAATTTTAGGATTCATTAGAAATAAGTATATTTAATTTCAATTCATTATAATTCAAATTGTTTTAAACTAAAATTTGGTTTTGATTTAATATTATATTCGAATAACCAATAAATTAATTTACTTTAACGTGTTTAAAATACATAAAGTTTATATTTTTACAATTGTTGTTAACATTTTATACCCTAAAATTTACTATATTGTACCCATGAAATTATTAATTCGAATTTAGATTTAAAATATATTTGAAGTTCATACTACACTTTTTTATTAATAACTAAAACTATTAAATTATGAGAAAATTAATTTTTACATTTATGTCTGCGTTAATACTTGGAGGGTTTGCAATAGCGAGCACACCTTTCAATCTGGTAACATTTACCGGCGATTTACCAGCAGGTGATTCCATTGTAACTATGAATGGAGTTAAGTACTTAAAAATTAGGGTTAATGGATGGAGTACTTCTCTTAACATTGCTCCTATTGTTACTTATGGAAATACAACATTGACATTCAGTTATAAGTATGCTCAAGATACATCTTCTTATACAAATACTGGTGTTCAAGCTTTTGTACAATTTTTAAACAGTAGTTGGGGAAGTAAAATTTCTATTACAGATAACCCTGCTTCTGATACTTTTAAGCAAGTTAAAACTACGTTAAAAGCTGATACTCTTGCTATTCTTCAACTTGCAGTTCAGCAGACCTCTGGTAGTTGGTCAGCAGTATCAGGTCCAATCCTTTATATAGGACAATTCCAATTTGTTACACCATTCAATATGGAAACATTCCAAGGTGATATTCCTTCTGGAGGCTCAATTGATACAATTAATGGTACTCCTTTTTTGAAAATTCGATTAGATGGATGGAATACAGATTTTGATATTTCCCAACTAATTTTTGGTAATACAAATATTTCCTATACTTATAAATATAGTCCTGATACTACAGCTACCTATACTAATGCCAATACTGAAGCATTTGTACAGTTAATGGGGCTCACTGGTCATAATCAGGGAATAGGTGATTATCCGTCTTCAGATACTTTCAAGACAATTACTAAAACAATTGTTGCTGATACTATCAAGCAACTTCAGCTTGCTGGTTTCCAACATGTGACTTATGGTGCTATAAATGGTCCTATTATGTGGATTAGCAAACTTAAAATTTCCTATATTGGTTCAGATATAGTTAATGGTAGTAACATGGAAGATTCAACCAAATGGAATTTCTATTGGGGAACAAACGGTAGTGATAAAGGTACGCATAAGTTCAATTACACCGACAGCACACTTAAATTTGGAAGCGGTGGAAGCTATGAAGTAACAGCATCTGGACAATCTGCATCATTTATTTGGCAGCCTGTAACAGTTATTCCTGGTCACCAATACTATCTATCTGGTGCATTCAGAAATATTTCGATTGATACTACTGTAAATACCTGGGTAGAATATTTCCTCACAAAAACCAAACCAACTGGTGGTGATGTTTCAACAGGAATGGGCTATGCTTTAAACTCCTTTCCACCGAATATGAAAGCTACAGCTTTTTCAAATTTTAACTGTACTTTTCAGGATAGCTTTCCACACAATGCAATGCCTGGTAAATTTGTTGTAGTTCCTGATTCAACAACACAAACAACTTGGTATGTTGTAGTTAAGGCAGGTGACTGGCAAGGTACAGCAGGTGTTAAACATCCGGCATTTAATTTTCTCTTTGATAATATTAGCGTTGTTGACAGTGGATTTTCTCCATCTGACTTCCAAATTGCTCATAAAATATTTGGAACAACTCCTCCTGACTACAAAGGTGATGTTAACATGACATGGGATAAAGATTCTGTATATATGACTTATACTGTAGCTGATGATAGCATTGTAAATACTGGAACTGCTTACCAGGTAGATAATATTGAAATTTATTTCGATATGAACAATTCTAAAAATATTCATTGGCCACGTAATGGAGGTTGGGTTGCTTCAATCGATGCTGCATACGATTCTACCGATTACCAATTAAGGCTTGTTCCTGGTGTTCCTTTTGCAACTAATAATGCAGCCAGACCAACCAGCGCTTCAATTGATACCGGATATCGTCAGGTTTATACAAAAACTAAAGTTGGATATGATTTTCAGTTAAACATTGCATGGCAAGACCTAAAGAAGGGATTTGTTCCTGCAACTGGTAAATTAATTGGTTTTGATGTAAACTTGAGTGATAATAATGCATCTGCAAGTGATGCAAATCGTAATCAATTTACTATGAATTCACCAAATCCTAATTTATTTAACGATCCTGCATCATGGGCCACTTTTAAATTAGGCGATAATGGAAGATTTATTCAAGTTTTTGATAAACAAGCTCCAAAAGCTCCAACTGCTTTAAAAGATACCATTATTGGAGGTAAAGCTAAAATTACATGGACCGCTTCAACAGATAATATTGTAGTTCAAAACTATAAAATATATGTAGATGGTGTGCTCGATACAACAATTTTGGCCGCAAAGACAGGTAATAACTATACAACTAAAAAAGTATTAGCGCTTGGAGATCATACAATTGATGTTACAGCCGTTGACCTTTATGGCAATACTTCTGCCAAAGCAACTGTTAGTTTAACTGTTACTGTAGGTATAAAAGAATCGAATTTGGAAATAGTGAAAACTTATCCAAATCCAGTATCTGATATATTGAAATTCAGCAATTCTTTATCAAACAAAGCAGTTGCTAATGTTTACAGTATCACTGGTCAGTTAGTATTGACAAGTTCCATTGCAGACGGTACTTTAAATGTAAGCTCGCTTAATTCAGGTATGTATTTGATTCGCTTATCTGATTCAGGTTCAAACTATGTAGGTAAATTTATTAAGAAATAAACTTCACATATCTTTATAAAAAAACCGCTTCAATTTTGGAGCGGTTTTTTTATTTCCAATAAAATGAATAATTTATTGTTCAAAAAAAAATATTTATTCGCGCTTTACATTGGTTGCCGATGCCTGTGCTGTTGGCATAATTAATAAATCGTTAATACAAACATGTGGCGGACGTGTAACAACAAACAATATGGTTTCGGCTATATCTCTTGCAGTTAAAGGTTCAAAACCTGTATAAACTTTCCCGGCTTTTTCCTTATCACCATGAAAACGGACAATGGAAAATTCTGTTTCAACCATCCCAGGAGCTATGGAAGTAACTTTAATATTGTGTTTTAATAAATCGATGCGCATTCCTTTTGTCAATGCTTCAACTGCGTGTTTTGTGGCACAATAAACATTCCCGTTTTCATATACTTCACGACCGGCAATTGAACTTATATTTATAATATGCCCGGTTTTTCTCTGTACCATTAATGGCGAAACTTCACGTGTTATATACAATAAGCCCTTAATATTGGTATCAATCATTTTTTCCCAATCCTCAGTATCACCTTTATCAATATTGTCTAAACCCGATGCCAATCCAGCATTGTTTAACAATACATCAATAGAAAGCCATTCTTCCGGAAGGTTTTTAATTGCCTCTATTACCTGGTTTTGGTCTCTTACATCAAAGTTTAAAGCGAGAATTTTAGTTTTAAATTCATTTTCAATTTCTTTCATCACCTTGTTTAGAAGTTCTTTCCTGCGTCCGGTAATAATTAAATCAAATCCGTTTTCAGCTAAAATTTTGGCCGATTCGTATCCAATACCTGATGTTGCTCCTGTTATTAGCGCTATTTTTCTCATCTTTACAATATTTTATAAGCTGTTCAAAATTATTATTTCCTGATTAAAATATAGTTTGAAATATGAAAACATATTTTTAGCTTCCCTAAAAAAAAATTAAGTTTGCCGGGTTCTCAATTGGAGTATGAATATTCCTTCGAATAAATTAAATTGATTGAGTCAAAACTTAGTAATTTTAATGCATTTGGAACATTTGTATATAAAAAAGACAAAAATGGTAAAACCAAATCAAAATAGTGAAGGAAGCAAAAAGGAGCAGGTTGCACAAATGTTCGATTCAATTGCGTTTCGTTACGATTTTCTGAATCATTTTTTGTCTTTGGGTATTGATAAAATTTGGAGAAGAAAAGCAATTTCGAAATTAGAGAAACGAAATATTTCGAGTATTCTGGATATTGCTACAGGCACAGGTGATTTAGCAATAGCTGCAACAAAACTTAAGAATGTAAAAATTACAGGCATTGATATATCTGAAAAAATGCTTGAAATTGGTAGGATTAAAATTGAAAAGCTGGGAATTAAACATATAATAGACTTGCAGAAAGGGGATTCCGAAAAAATTATTTTTATCGATAATTCATTTGATGCTATTACAGTGGCTTTTGGCGTTCGAAATTTTGAAAACTTACAGAATGGCCTTCAGGAAATGTTCAGGGTGCTAAGACCTGGCGGAATTGCAGTAGTATTGGAATTTTCAAAACCTAAACTATTCCCCTTTAAACAAATTTATCAGTTTTATTTCAGGTATATTTTGCCTTTGTTTGGTAAGTTTGTTTCAAAAAATAGCAATGCTTATACTTATTTGCCGGAATCGGTACAGGCTTTTCCTGATGGAAATGAATTTTTAGAGGAATTACAAAAAGCCGGTTTTGAAAAGGTTTCGAAACAAATAGTAACTTTTGGAGTAGCAACAATTTATACCGGAGAGAAAATTTAACCCGGCTAGCTTGACTGATAGTTAATATTATAATATATTAGCCCGGTTTTCGTTTCATAGTGAATTTGGTATTAACACGAGTTTACAAAATATTTTGTTTGAAAAAGATTAACCTAATTATAATGTTGTTCATTACTATCGGGACTTTTGCACAAAAGGCAGAAGTTAAAAATACTCCCGATTACGACGATCATCCTTTGCATTTTGGCTATACGCTTGGGTTGAACATGATGGGTTTTACTTTTGGGCGAAACTGGCCTGTAATAAATATTGATGATGGTAGGTATGTATATGCCGATATGGTAAGTAAAATGCCTGGTTTCCAGGTTGGCGCTATAGTTGATTTTCGATTGGGAGAATATTTTAATCTCAGGGCATTGCCAAGTTTTAATTTTGGGCAACGCAATATTTCGTATTTTACGTCATCATCTTCAAACATAAAGGAAACATATGCTCGTCTTGATTCGCTCAGAAGTGATATAAACATGTCTTTGGAATCGAGCATGCTTGATTTACCAATTTTACTGAAATACAAAGCCAGGCGTGTAAATAATTACCGGCCATATGTTATTGCTGGCGGAAGTGTCAGGTATGATTTAATGGCCAAAAAAACTTTCAACGATAATATACAGCAGTATTTATTGCTAAAACCATTCGATTGTTATGCCGAAATGGGTGTTGGTATTGATTATTATCTTCCCTATTTTAAATTTTCAACCGAGTTAAAGTATTCAGTGGGTTTACTTGATGTATTAAATCATAATGCAGATGATGCACCCTATGATGTGTATGTTAAAGCACTAAATTCATTGCGTTCCAATATAATTATGCTTTCGTTTCATTTTGAATAAATAGAATATTTGTGCAGCAAATTGTCACTATTATTGTAAGTCCTAAAGATGCTTCGTCAGAAAATCTTTATTTACCTGTAATTGCACAACAGTTAGGAATTGATAAAACACGTATCAATTTTACTCGTATTACTAAAAAATCAATTGATGCGCGGCATGGTGTTGCTAAGTATAATCTTACAATTCAGGTATTTATTGATGAGGATGCTCCCACAGATTCTTACACAAAATTTAATTATCAGTTTGTTGGAAATAATGAACCTATTGCAATAATTGGTGCAGGACCGGCAGGTCTTTTTGCTGCTTTACGGTTAATTGAACTAGGTTTAAAACCGGTAGTATTTGAACGGGGAAAAGAAGTTTTTGAACGCAAAAAAGATGTAGCACTTATTAGTCGTGAACAAAAGGTTGATACCGATTCGAATTATTGCTTTGGCGAAGGCGGTGCAGGAACTTTTTCGGATGGAAAATTATATACCCGATCGAGTAAACGCGGTAATATTCAAAGAATATTTGAAAATTTTCATTATCATGGCGCCCAGGTTGAGATATTATTTGAGGCACATCCACATATTGGTACTGATATCCTTCCTGAAGTTATTAAAAACATGCGCAAAACAATTTTGCAGGCTGGAGGTGAAATACATTTTAATTCAAGGATAGATAATTTAATTATTGAATCGGGAACCATTAGGGCAATTGTCCTTAAAGATAATTCTGTTATTAAGTTCAAAGCAGTTGTTTTAGCAACCGGCCATTCTGCAAGGGATATTTATAAAATATTGCAAAATGCAAATGTGCAAATGGAAGCAAAACAATTTGCAATGGGAGTGAGGGTTGAGCATCCGCAAGCGCTTATTAATAAAATCCAATATCGAAATGTAAAAAGCGACGAATATTTGCCTGCAGCAACATTTAATTTAGCTGAACAGGTAAATGGGAGAGGAGTTTTTTCGTTTTGTATGTGCCCGGGAGGCTTTATTCTGCCATCGGCTACTGCAAATGATCAGGTTGTTGTAAATGGTATGTCACCGTCGAAACGGAATTCTCCTTTTGCAAATGCTGGAATTGTTATGGAAGTTAAAACCGAGGATTATTCAAGCTTTAATGAATATGGGCCATTGGCTGGAATTTATTACCAGGAATTTATTGAAAATATGGCATGGCAAAATGCTGGCCGTTCGCAGGCAGCTCCAGGACAACGATTAATGGATTTTGTAAACAAAAAAATGTCGTCTGATTTACCCAAATGTTCATATTTCCCTGGAACCATTTCTTCACCTATACATTTATGGTTACCTGATATAATATCAACTTCACTACGTGATGGTTTTAAAAAATTTGACCAAAAGATGCATGGGTTTTTAACCAATGAAGCTATTATTTTAGGTGTTGAGTCTAGGACTTCATCTCCTGTGCGTGTTGTAAGGGATGCTGAAACAATGGAAAGCGTTTCGGTTAAAGGACTTTTTCCTTGTGGTGAAGGTTCAGGATATTCGGGTGGAATTACTTCCTCAGCAATGGATGGAGAAAATTGTGCAGAACAAGTTGCTCTGTTTTTAAGTAAATGAGATTTTATAGTCAAAAATAAAAGAACCAGCAAATGCCGGTTCTTCTTTCAAAAATATTTGATTTTTTTACTCTGTCGGTTTTTCTTGTTCACTTTGAGGTTTCTCAGTTTTCTCAGGTTTGGGTAATAATACTCTTCGTGAAAGTTTTAATTTATTTGATTTTTTATCAATTTCAATCAATTTTACTTCAATTTCCTGACCTTCTTTCAGAAAGTCTTCGACTTTATCAACTCGCTTCCAGTCAATTTCTGAAATGTGCAATAAACCGTCTTTTCCAGGAAGTATTTCAACAAAAGCTCCATAAGCCATAATCGATTTAACTTTACCTTTGTAAATTTCACCTTCTTCAGGAATTGCAATTATACCGCGTATTCTGCGTAAAGCGCCATCAATTGCGTCCTTATTATCAGCAGCAATATCAACAACGCCCATGTTATTAATTTCTTCAATATTAATGGTTGCACCAGTTTCACGTTGAATTTCCTGAATAATCTTACCACCAGGTCCAATAATAGCACCAATGCTTTCGCGAGGAATTTCAATTTGAACTATTCTTGGTGCATGAGGCTTATAGTCTGAACGAGGTTCGGCAATTACTTCAGTTATTTTGCCTAAAATGTGCATACGACCTTCATGTGCCTGTTTTAAAGCTTTTGCCATAACTTCATAAGAAAGTCCGTCAACTTTTATATCCATTTGAGTGGCGGTAATACCAGCTTTAGTACCGGCAACTTTAAAGTCCATATCACCTAAATGGTCTTCGTCTCCTAAAATATCAGATAAAATTGCAAATTTCCCCGATTTTGTATCGGTAATTAAACCCATTGCAATTCCTGAAACTGGCCTTTTCATCTTTAGACCTGAATCCATTAAAGCAAGTGTTCCTGCACAAACTGTTGCCATAGATGATGAACCATTCGATTCTAAAATATCTGAAACAATCCTAACAGTATAAGGATTATCGGCACCATTGGGTATCATATTTTTTAATGCACGGTGCGCAAGGTTTCCGTGACCAATTTCACGACGGCTTAAGCCACGTGATGCTTTAGCCTCACCTGTTGCAAATGGTGGAAAATTGTAATGTAAAACAAACTTTTCGGTTCCTTTAAACATTACTTCGTCAATCATTTTCTCATCAAGTTTTGTACCCAATGTAACAGTAGTGAGTGATTGTGTTTCACCACGTGTAAATATTGCAGAACCATGTGCTGCTGGCAAATAATCAATTTCGCACCAAATTGGCCTTATTTCGTCTGTTTTACGGCCATCTAAACGGATACCTTCATCAAGTATCATATTTCGCATGGCTTCTTTTTCTACATCATGATAATAGCGTTCAACGAGTGCTTTCTTTTCTGCTTGTTCCTCTTCGGAATAAGTTGCCATGAAATCATCTTTCAATTTTGCAAAAGCTTCTGACCTAACGTGTTTTGGAGCCGATGATTTTGCAACTTCATATACTTTCTTATAAAGTTCCTTTTTAATTTTAGCTCTTAAATCTTCATCATTAACTTCATGTGAATATACACGCTTAGTTGTTTTACCTAACATTTCCGTAAGCTCCATTTGAACCTTACAATGTTTTTTAATTTCTTCATGGGCAAATTTGATCGCTTCAAGCATTTCTTCTTCCGAAACTTCAAGCATTTCGCCTTCAACCATTAAAATATTATCGTAAGTTGCTCCTACCATAATATCAATATCGGAATTCTTTAACTCCGAAAAAGTTGGATTAATAATTAATTTACCATTTATTCTTGCAACGCGTACTTCAGATATTGGTCCGTTAAAAGGGATATCTGAAACTGCCAGAGCTGCAGATGCTGCAAGACCTGCAAGTGCATCAGGCATAATATCTTTATCAGCTGAAATTAAATTTATTGTTACAAAAGTTTCAGCATGAAAATTATCAGGAAATAAAGGTCTTAAAGCCCTGTCAACTAAACGGGAAACAAGGATTTCATAATCTGAAGCTTTGGCTTCACGTTTCATAAAACCGCCAGGAAAACGACCTGTTGCGGCAAATTTTTCTTTGTACTCAACAGAAAGGGGCATAAAATCAACACCTTCTTTAGCTTCGGTTGCTGATACAACTGTGGCAAGAAGCATTGTTTTTCCCATTTTAATTACTACCGAACCGTCGGCTTGTTTTGCAAGCTTTCCGGTTTCAATTGTTATTGAACGTCCATCGCCCAGATTAATAGTTTTTTGTACAAGATTATACATGTTTATTTTTTATTTTGAAGAAAAAACGAATAAATACAAAAAAAGGCAATTGGTATTGCCTTCTTATTTTCTTAAATTCAGCGCTTTTACAATATCTCTGTAGCGTTCAATATTAACTTCTTTGAGATAATCGAGTTGACGTCTGCGATGACCAACCAGTTTAAGGAGCGCCCTTTGGGTGCTAAAATCTTTGTGATTTGCCTTAAGATGATCAGTTAAATGATTTATCCGGTGTGTAAATAACGAAATTTGGCTTTCAGGTGAGCCAGTATTGGTTTCCGATTTTCCGAATTTTGCAAAAATTTCCTGTTTTGTTTCTCTTGTTAAATACATATTTAAAAAATGTTATTTCTTTTTCTTACAATTTTTTAGAAGCGCAAATTTATATATTATTTTCAAAATCGCAATATAAATTTGGTTTTTATCCGCATTTCAAATTTAAAAATTGAATGAATATCTGCCTCAATTTCAATATTCTATTAATCTTTTTGCTGAAGCTTAATTAAATTTAATGCTGAACCCGCTTTAAACCATTCAAACTGATTTTCATTATACGTATGGTTTAAACTTATTTCTTCCTTCGTTCCATTGGCATGATTTAAAATCCCTTTTAAAGGAAGTACAGGTTTGAAGTTTGAAAGTCCAATAATATCAATGGTATCATCTTGTTGTATTTTATCATAATCGGCTTTATTTGTAAATGTTAACGCCAACATTCCCTGTTTTTTCAAATTTGTTTCATGAATTCGCGCAAATGAACGTACAAGTACAACTTTAACACCTAAATGTCTTGGTTCCATTGCTGCATGCTCGCGCGATGAACCTTCGCCATAATTTTCATCACCAACAACAATACTTCCAACACCAGCTTTTTTATATGCTCTTGCTGAATCAGGAACCGGAATATATTCGCCAGTAAGCTGATTTTTTACCGAATTGGTCTTTTCATTAAAAATATTTGTAGCCCCGATTAACAAATTATTAGCAATATTGTCCAAATGTCCACGGTATTTTAACCATGGTCCTGCCATTGAAATGTGATCGGTTGTGCATTTTCCTTTCGCTTTAATAAGCAATTTTAAGCCTTTGATGTCATTACCATCCCAGGCAGGGAAAGATTCGAGCAATTGCAAACGGTTCGATTTTGGGTCAACTTTTAAATCTACTTTACTTCCATCCTCAGCAGGTGCTTGATAACCAGTATCATTCGCTGAAAAACCTTTTTTTGGTAATTCTTCACCAATAGGCATTTCAAGTTTTACTTTTTCTCCGGCATCATTAGTCAAATAATCTGTAATTGGGTTGAAAGTAAGCTTACCTGCAATTGCCAAAGCTGTTACTATTTCAGGAGAAGCCACAAATGCATATGTATTTGGGTTACCATCATTTCGTTTGGCAAAATTTCGGTTAAACGAAGTAATAATCGAATTTTTTTCACCTTTATCGGCATTATGCCTTTCCCATTGGCCAATACACGGCCCGCAAGCATTTGCCAAAACGAGTCCTCCAATTTTACCAAAAGTGCCTAATAAACCATCACGTTCAATTGTGGCACGAACGAGTTCCGATCCGGGCGTAATAGTGAATTCACTTTTTGCTTTTAAATTTTTATTCAATGCCTGAACAACTATTGACGCAGAGCGGCTTATATCTTCATAAGAGGAGTTTGTACACGATCCAATCAGTCCAACATCAAGTTTTTCAGGATAGTTGTTTTCCTTAACAGCTTTTGCAAATTCTGAAAGTGGCCATGCTTTATCGGGTGTAAATGGCCCGTTGATATGAGGTTCAAGTTTAGATAAATCGATTTCAATTACCTGGTCGAAATATTTTTCTGGAGCAGCATAAACTTCGGGATCGCCATTCAGATGATCCTTTATTTTATTAGCTAATTCAGCAACATCATTACGGTTGGTAGATTTTAAATAATTTGCCATTTTATCATCATAGCCAAAAATGCTTGTAGTAGCGCCAATTTCAGCTCCCATATTGCATATTGTACCTTTGCCAGTGCATGAAATTGAATTTGCACCGTCGCCAAAATATTCAACAATACAACCTGTTCCACCTTTCACTGTGAGTATTCCTGCTAATTTTAAGATAACATCTTTGGCAGCAGTCCATCCTGACATTTTACCTGTTAATTTTACACCTATCAATTTAGGAAATTTAAGTTCCCAAGGCATTCCAGCCATTACATCCATTGCATCGGCTCCACCAACACCAATTGCAACCATACCTAAACCTCCTGCATTTACAGTGTGCGAATCGGTGCCAATCATCATTCCACCTGGGAAAGCGTAATTTTCCAAAACAACCTGGTGAATAATCCCTGCACCTGGTTTCCAAAATCCTATACCGTATTTATTTGATATGGAAGATAAAAAATCATATACTTCTTTATTATTGATATTGGCAGTTTCAACATCTTGTTTTGCACCTAATTTTGCAGAAATTAAATGATCGCAATGAACGGTTGAAGGAACAGCAACTTTTTTCCTGCCCGCCTGCATAAATTGCAATAAGGCCATTTGTGCTGTAGCATCCTGCATTGCAGCCCTGTCGGGATTAAAATCGACATAATCAGTGCCACGTATATATGCTTTATTAGTCAAACCTTCGGACAAATGGCAATACAAAATTTTTTCGGTTAACGTTAAAGGACGGTTAAGCATTTTCCTGGCTGCATTAATCCTTTCATCGGCTTTATTATAAACAGCCTTAATCATGTCAATATCAAATGTCATATTCTGTATATTTTTATTCTATTAAAAACTATTCTCAATTTTTGTTCAAAATATAGAACTATAAAGTTAGAAAAATGAAACAAAAAATCCTTTCAAAAATAAATTCTCTGAAAGGACTTTTGACAAATCTATTATTTATTGTTTATCATTTTGCAACAGTACGTAAATATTCTAAAACCGACCTTGCCTGACTTTGGTTCAATCCTGGACTTGGCATAGGTAAATTATTAAATTTTTTCATTAGTTCTTTTATCGAAGCATTTTCTTTTTCCATTTGAGATGTATTTAACATCATATTCATAATAAATTCGGGTGTTCTTGTTTTTGTTACATTTCTTTGAGCAGGTCCAATTTTATTCTGGTCCAAATCATGGCACATCAAACATTTACTATTGTATAGACTTTTACCTTCATCAGCCATTTTTTTATCAACTGCACCTAATGGTAATGATTTCACAGGACCAATACCTAAATCTTTGCTCTGGCTTTTGGCAATTTGAGAAGTACTTATTAAAAATGCAATAGAACATAAGAATGTAGTGATTTTCATTGTATTTTTCATTGTCAATTTTTTATTTAATTCAGCATAAAGTTACTTTCAAAATTTTAAAATAGTATTTGATTTTTAAAAATTTAACCAAACTAAAAGATATAAAGTATTATTATCACCAGGTTTTCTACCTGCAATCCCATCAATATCACTGGTTAAACCGTCAAATTTATTGTACATAATGTATTGGAGCGAAAATTTTGTATTGTACCATGGCAAATAGTCTAACTGTGCAATAAAGCCACTGCTGTTAGGTGTTAAAGCATCTCCCGAAGGTGCTTGCCCATAAAGGTTTTCGTTGCTGTTACCACTTAAATTAAAATAACCAACAGTAGCTCCAATTCTTTTCTTCAGGAAAATATTACCATCAATTTTAAACGAGCTTAAGTTGTTGGATTGTAAAGTATCCTGTGAGGCATTCAATTTCTGCGTCTCCTTTATCCATAATGAGTGTAAAGTTAAAGTGCCAAAATCAAAAACATGTTCATATTGGGCATCAAAACCAATGTCAAGAATATTGTCGGTTAATCCTGAAACGCCAATAGGGTATTCTTTTGCTGAAAGTCCAACTGTACCTATTGAAATATAATCTTTAGAAGCTTGGTGTTGCAACGCCAATCGCCAATATGGAGATGCACCTTTAATTATTCCTGAATTTGTAGAATCGGGAGGATTTGGCACACCTTGCTGGGCCGACCGGTAAAGGCTTAATTCACCATAAATTAAGTTATTATATAATGCATATGCTCCTAATCCGGCAACTCCCTGATCAGCCATTCCGCCTTCTAATAATGTAGCGGCAGCCGGAGTGGGAGCAACACCTGATGATGAATATCGATAACCCCAGGCTGGCAAAGTATTCCATATATCCTGAACGGTTGGATTATTGTTTAGCGAGAATCCATAAGTCAAATTTTGGTTAAATAAGCTGGTTTGATTTGAATACCTGATATCGGTATTATCCATACCAAAACTGCCATCAGCAGAACTATATGTAACCTGTATAAATGTTCCGATATGTGGTGTTATTTGACCAGCATAAAATATACTTAACTGTTGTGGAAAATCAGCATTGTTATTTTGGGTACCAGGTATATCTTTTGAAATATGTGTAAAAGAAGCCTGAGCCATAGCTGAAATTGGTAATGTGCTTAGTAGGTTTAACCTGACGTCACCACTATCAGTGGCATTTATTGTTTGCATACCAGTTAAAGTATACCCGTTCAATTTAAATTGTCGGCCAAATGCTGTTAATTCGGGAAATGAATTATGACAAGCCTCGCACGATAAACCAGTTTGTCTTGCATAACTTGGAAGGGCATTGGCATAATTAACGCCATAGGTTATCATTAAAACTATCAGTAATAATTTCCCAAAATTTAGATAACTATTATCATTTCTTTTTGATACTTTGGTAAACGATTTGTAAATTTTATTCATAACCCGAAATTTTAATTAACGTAGATTTAAATCCATTTTGATGTAAAAATAATTTATAAAAACCTATATTAAGATAAAAAGATAGTTAAATATTATAATTGATATTATTTATAATTAATTTAAATTACAATAAATTTTACTAATAATTGCAATCATATAATTTTATGCATTATTTGCACCTTTAAGCAGAATTATCATACTTTTTTGATATTTTTTAAGTTTAAATAAATTAAAATCAGCGCATTAATAAAAATAAATTAATGCGCTACCGTGATATTTGATTTATATTGAATAATTTTTAAGAATAAATTATATATTTGCATTAACCAAAGCATTATTTATGTTAGACTTACAAATTCCAAAATCATCTAACACTCCTAAAGTTGAGTTTAAGGCTGAGGAAGGTCTTTTACACATTGAAGGACGTTCAATTCCGGAAAATCCAAGTGAGTTTTATAAACCATTGATTAACTGGGCGAATGAATATTTTAAGGCACCTAAAAGACTTACCAGGTTAAATATTAAACTGGAATATATAAATAGTGGATCATCAAAATCACTTCTTGAGTTTTTAAGAGTTCTGCGTGAAAATCATTTAAATGGCCATACATGTGAAATTAAGTGGCATTATGAAGAAGACGATGAATCGGTGCAGGAATTAGGCGAACATTATCAATTCACACTTAAAATTCCATTTGAATTTATTAGTTATTAAAAAACTAGGGATTGATTTTTATATTTTCTCAATTGCTTGTTTGCAGATATTTGTAAACAATTCATCAAGTTGAATATTGATTCCTTTGCAACCTTCAAAAACTTTCATTGACCAATTTATATAATTAAGTTTTCTCTCCCTGTTCCAATTAATTGGGTAATTTATTAAATCACTTATATTGCAGTATTTATCTGCAATTTTAAGTTTTTTGGCATTTTCAGATAGTCCTTTTGCTTTAGTTATTTGCAATTCTTTTCTGGTTACCTCGGGTAATGACATATCATCGGTAACTTCCAAAACTATTGAAGTTATTATATTGCCAAATAATTTATCTAACTCTTTTGGTGTCGCATCTGTATCTTCTAATACATCATGTAAAATAGCTGCAATCAAAAGGTCTATATCACTTTCGCCAACATCTGTCAATAATTTGCTAACCTTTATTGGATGATTGATATATGGAATTTTCAAAAAACCTTTGCGTCGCTGAAGTTTGTGTTTTTCAGCTGCAAAATCTACTGCCAGTATATATTTTGAAAGATTATTCAAATCATTTTTTTCAATAATACAAATATAGTTTTTAAACTGAAATATTTGTAAACTGTTAGTTTTGAATGAAGAATGATGAGTGAATTTACAATTTTAAAACCAAAAGATTTGGTTATGTAGTTTCAGTATAAACAAAAAAAGGACGGTTAATTGAATAACCATCCATTTTTAGAATTAACTATTAATTAAACTAATTTGAAGACTTCTTCTAAATCAGCTTTAATGTCATCAATATGTTCTATTCCAACCGATACCCTTAACAAGCCCGGGACAACACCTGAACTTTTTTGTTCTTCAGCGCTTAACTGCTGGTGTGTAGTGGTTGAAGGATGAATAATTAAGGTTTTAGCATCGCCAACATTTGCAAGGTGACTGATAAGTTTCACGTTATTTACAATTTTGTCACCAGCTTCTTTACCACCTTTTACAATAAAGGTTAATACACCGCCATAGCCATGTTTCAGATATTTTGTGGCAATTTTATTATATGGACTTGAAACGAGACCCGGATAATCGACACTCACAACTTTAGGATGTTTTTCGAGCCATTGTGCAAGTTCTAAAGTATTTTCCAATTGCCGTTGAACTCGCAATGATAGTGTTTCCAAGCCTTGCAATAGTAAAAACGAATTAAATGGACTAATTACAGGACCATAATCACGTAAGCCTTCAACCCTCGCGCGGATTATAAAAGCTATATTCCCAAATCGAACCAGGAGCTCCAAATACTTCCCAGAACTTTAATCCGTGATAACCTTCAGAAGGTTCAGTAAATTGAGGAAACTTTCCATTTCCCCAGTTAAAATTCCCTGCATCAACAATAACACCACCAATGCTTGTTCCATGACCGCCAATCCATTTTGTAGCTGATTCAACTACAATATTTGCGCCATGTTCAATTGGCCTGAAAATATAACCACCAGCGCCAAATGTATTGTCAACAACTAAAGGTATTTGATGTTTCTGAGCAATTTTTGCAATTGCGTCAAAATCTGGAACATTAAAACGCGGGTTTCCGATAGTTTCCAAATATATCGCCTTTGTCTTGTCATCAATTAATTTTTCAAAATCAGCAGGATCATCACCGGTTACAAACTTAACCTGAATTCCCAATCGTTTGAACTGAACTTTAAACTGGTTATAGGTACCTCCATATAAATATGATGTAGAAACAATATTGTCGCCAGCCTGTGCAATATTTGTAATAGCCAGAAATTGAGCTGCCTGTCCTGATGATGTTGCCAATGCTGCAACACCACCTTCAAGAGCTGCAATTCGTTTTTCAAAAACATCAGTTGTTGGATTCATCAAACGGGTATAAATATTGCCAAATTCCTGCAAACCAAATAATTTTGCGGCATGTTCTGAATTATTAAATACATACGATGAAGTTTGGTAGATAGGAACAGCCCTTGAATTTGTTGTAGGGTCAATTTCCTGACCAGCATGTAACTGTAAAGTTTCGAATTTGTAATTTTCTTTTGACATATATTTATATTTAATGTACTTATATCAACGTATAAAAGTTTTAAAATTATATAACAGGTTCAGATTTTAAATTTTGCTGGCCTGATTTCTGTTCAGGTTCATAGCTGTATAACAATGTCGAAAGATAGCGTTCGCCAGTATCCGGTAAAATAACTACTATATTTTTCCCTTTATTTTCAGGTCGCTTTGCAATTTGCAAAGCAGCGTAGGTTGCTGCACCAGATGAAATGCCAACTAACAAACCTTCTGTACTGGCAAGTTCCTGTCCTGTAATGAATGATTCTTCATTTTTTACTGCAAATATTTCGTCAATAACCGATTTATTAAGAATGTCAGGAATAAATCCGGCACCAATGCCCTGGATTTTATGACTGACCAGGTTTTCCACCTGCCAAAACAGGAGAATCAGCAGGTTCAACAGCGATAATCTGAACATTTGGATTGCGTTTTTTTAGAACTTCACCTACCCCGGTTATAGTACCGCCGGTTCCTATACCACTGACAAAAATATCAACTTTACCATCGGTATCACGCCAAATTTCTTCAGCAGTAGTTTTGCGATGAATTTCAGGATTAGCAAGGTTCTTAAACTGTTGAGGAATAAATGATTTAGGTGTTTGACTTTTTATTTCTTCAGCTTTAGCAATTGCACCTTTCATTCCTTCGGAACCAGGTGTTAAAACTATTTCAGCGCCAAGGGCTTTTAATAAATTTCTGCGCTCAATACTCATAGTTTCTGGCATGGTTAATATAAGTTTATAACCTTTTGCCGCAGCAACAAATGCAAGAGCTATACCTGTATTTCCACTTGTGGGTTCAATAATTACAGAACCTTCGGTTAGTAAACCTTTGGTTTCAGCATCAACAACCATTGCATAACCAATACGGTCCTTAACACTTCCTCCGGGGTTAAAATATTCAAGTTTTCCTATAATACTAGCTTCCAACTTGTGTTTTTTATTAAAATTTGATAATTCCAATAAAGGAGTATTTCCTATAAGATCCGTTAATTTTTTTGCTATTCGTGCCATAATTTTAATTTTTTATTATTGATACAAAGTTGCGCAATTCAATAGTAGTCCCAAATACCATAAATGCTGTATTTTATGTACCATGTTTATGGTATAAATATAATTATTCAATATTTATTACGAATAATTAAAATTTAGCTGAAAAAGGGGATTAAATTGAACCAAAGTATTTTCAATTTTGTTGAAATGAAATTGGTTATTAACCCTAAAAAATAATAGTTATGAAAATGTTAAAAAATCTACTCTCCGGTGCTATTTTAATAGCTTTGGTATTATCAGCAGGATGTTCGAAAACAACCGACACTCCTAAAAATAGTGTTAATTACACTTCGCCTACTATTGCAAAGGATACTTTGGTTATTTTGCCGAGCCAGATTACAGATAAAGAAAATGCTGGAAACTATAATCTTTATGAACTATCTACTGCAGCAACCATTATAAACATTTTTTCAACCGGTTTAAGTGGTGCTTTTATTTATGACCCTAGTCAGGAAACTGATTGGAAATCTACCAAAAATTCTGATGGCTCATATTCCTATGGTTGGACATATTTGCAATATACTGTTAAATTGACATATTATAACAGTTCAAGTGAATCGTGGTGGAAATACGAAGAAGATAGTGCATCGTATAATCATGTATTGTATTATATTGATGATAAAGGTTCAAGTGGGGAAACTGATTGGTATGGTGGCAACTCTTTTAAACAACCTTCTTATGTTGCATTAAAAGATACCTGGACAAAATCTGGCACAACATTTAATTCTACTTTCAATTTCTATGCTAGTGATGGTGTAACTATTACCAATCAATATGTGTCAACTTCAAATGCAGATAAATCAGGTACAATGAAAATATATGGTCAAAATAATAGTACTGGCCCGTTGGTATTACAATGGGATTTTACCTGGGATAAAATTGGCAGCGGCAACTATACCGAATATAATTCAGATGGTACAACTGTTTCAGGAATATTCTAATTTTCGCACAATATAAATGAAAAGGCCTCGAACTAACGAGGCTTTTTTTATTTATATAAATTTATGTTTGTTTAGTTATATTTCAAATTTAAACCCATGGTCGGAAAGTACTTCATACCTTTCGTTATTAAACCTGTATAAATAAGCCCCTTTTTTAGAATTGTTTTTATCTTTTTCTTCTAAATAATCAAGCAAATTCATTGATAGAAATTTTTTCCTGAAGTTTCGTTTATCAAGATTTTGCAGTAAAATAGCTTCATATAAACTCTGAAGCTGAGGTATAGTAAACTTCTCAGGCAATAGTTCAAATCCTATTGGCTGAGTAAGGCATTTATGCCGTAAATGGCTCCATGCCAAATTTACCATTTCGTCATGGTCGAATATTAATTTTGGATGATTTGATGCTGGAAACCATTCTGCTCCAACGCTTTTTACCACTTCACGGTCATAATCTTTTATTTTAATTAATGCGTAATAAGCAACGGAAACAACCCTTTCTACCGGGTCGCGGTCGATATTCCCAAATGTATATAGCTGATCTAAATAAACATCATTCAAACCGGTTTGGTTGAACAATACACGTCTTGCAGCTTCATCTATGCTTTCATTTTCTTCTAAAAATCCACCCATTAAGGACCATTGTCCTTTTTGAGGTTCAATTCTACGTTTTACAAGCAAAATTTTTAGCTGGTCTTCATCAAAACCAAATACTATTGAATCAACGGCTAGTTTGTGTTTTGCAACACCGGTATATACCATTTTCGAATCCATGGAATGTTGTTTGAATTGTATATAATTTAGTGATACCAAAATAAGTGTAAAATTGGAACTTTAAAATAGTTCGGTTAAAAAATATTTAACAAAACAACTAATTTTATTCTCAATTGTTTAAAAACAAAAACGATGAAAGCCAGATTGACATTATTATTTGCAAGTCTTTTGTTGGTAAGCATAAATTCATGTTCACAGGATAAAAATATGAAATTCAATAAATTAACACCGGAAGAAGAAAAAATTATAGTTGATAAAGGAACAGAAATGCCATTTAGCGGCAAGTATTATAATTTTGATAGTGTTGGAACTTATTTATGCAAGAGGTGCAATGCCCCATTATTCCGTTCAAGCGATAAATTTGATGCCCATTGCGGCTGGCCTAGTTTTGACGATGCCATTCCTGGAGCTGTAAAAGAAGTGCCCGATGCAGATGGTGTAAGAACAGAAATAGAGTGTGCAAAGTGTGGCGCTCATTTAGGTCATGTATTTGTTGGGGAGCATTTTACTGCTAAAAATACCCGCCATTGCGTAAATTCATTATCATTAAATTTTGTTCCTTTGCATATTATGAAAAGTGAAAAAGCAATTTTTGCAGGTGGATGTTTTTGGGGTGTAGAATATTACATGCAAAAAGCCAAAGGAGTTATTTCGGCCAAAGTTGGTTATATTGGAGGGCATACGCCAAATCCCACTTATGAAGAGGTTTGTTCTCATACTACTGGATATGCCGAAGCTGTTGAAATAACTTTTGATCCAACAATAACCAATTTTGAGATTTTAGCCAGACTGTTTTTCGAAATCCATGATCCGACACAAATGGATAGGCAAGGACCTGATATTGGCGATCAGTATCGTTCGGAAATTTTTTATTTAAATGATGAACAGAAAGCTATTTCGGAGAAATTAATAAAAATATTGGAAGCCAAAGGTTATAAAATTGCCACAAAATTGACCAAAGCAACAAAATTTTACGAAGCAGAAAGTTATCACCAGGATTATTACGACCATAAAGGCACATTACCTTATTGTCACGGTTATGTAAAAAGATTTTAAATGTTAACCTCTAGCTTAAACCCGGTACGATGAATATTCTGAATAGAAACCGAATCGTCGTCTTTCAGTATTTTCCGTAGTTTAGTGATATAAACATCCATACTTCGGCCCATGAAATAATCATCTTCGCCCCAAATTAACTTTAAGGCAAAGTCACGACGTACCAATTGGTTTTTGTTAATACATAAAAGCCTTAATACATCAGCTTCTTTGCGGGTAAGGTTTTGTTTTTCATTGTTAATTATTATTATCTGATTTGAAAAGTCGAAAACAAAATTACCTATTTTATAAATTTCCTTTTCAACAACAGCATTTTGAATATTGTTTTGAGTGCGTCGTAAAATGGCTTCAATTCGTAAAAGCAACTCCTCGGTACTAAATGGTTTTGTAATATAATCGTCAGCGCCAATTTTAAAACCTTTAATCTTATCTTCTTTCATTGACCTGGCTGTAAGGAAAATAATAGGCACTTGTTTGTTTTTTAACCGAATATCTTCGCCCAAAGTAAATCCATCCTTTAATGGAAGCATTACATCAATTAAACAGAGATCGAAACTCAGTGCGTTAAATTTCGACAGTGCAATTACGCCATTTTCGGCCAGTTCAACTGTAAATCCTGATTCACTCAAAAAATCCTTGATAACAAAACCCAGGTTTTTGTCATCTTCTACCAATAATATATGGGCCTTATTTTGCATAGGTTTAATTTCCAAATGGTAAGAAAATCTCAAATTTACTTCCTTTTCCGGGTTCGCTTTCAACTTTAACTTTTCCTGCATGAGCTTCAATCATTATTTTAACATAATAAAGCCCTATTCCAAACCCTTTCACATTGTGAATATTCCCGGTTGGTACACGATAAAACTTATCAAATATGTATTTTATATATTGTTCGGGAATTCCTATGCCATTATCTTTTACAGTAATTAATATCCCATTGTTGGCATTTTCAGTTGAAATATTAATTTCGGGATTTTCAAGGGAATATTTGTAAGCATTTTCAACTAAATTATTGAAAACATTTGCCATGTGTACCGGGTCAGCAATAATCATATGGTTTTCAGCATGTAAATTATAATTTAATTTTGCCTGTTTCTCACAATTGTCAAGCCATATGCTAGACACTGAATTTTTTATTAGTTCATGCAAATCAATTTCCTCTTTGTTAATTTCATATTCATTTTTATCGAGTTGAGCCATTCTTAATACCTGTTCAACCTGAATACGCATCCGTTGGTTTTCGTCATAAATTATTTTTGCATATTGATGAATTTTATCAACTGATGTTTCTTTATTCGCATTTACAAGTATTTCGGATGATAAAGAAATGGTACTAATTGGTGTTTTAAATTCATGTGTCATATTGTTAATAAAGTCAGTTTTCATATCCGAAAGTTTCTTTTGCCTGAAAACCGCGAAAATGATAAACCCAAAACAAAATATTATAATTACAAGGAAAATAACAGATAGAATGAACCAGTTCCAGACTTTTAAAAGCAAGTGTTTTTGAAACGAAGGAAAAATAAGTTCAATATGATAATGTTCTTTGTCATACATCCATGAAACACAAAATTTAAATATAATATCATTTTTATTACTTCGCGAGAAACCTTTTGAAGCATAAATAATTGAATCGTTATGGCTTTTTACAATAGCAAATTCATGTATTGTATATAATTGATAAAAGTCGATATACTTTTTTAATAGTGAATCAAGAATTTCGGGATTCACAACTTTTAAAATAGCCTGGTCATTGCTTAAATTGTTGAAGTTTAATTTACATTTTTTATCCATGCACCAAACTTCTTCGAAAGTACTTTTTAAAGCCGACTGAACCCTGTCTTCATATTGTTTCTGGCTAACATTAATTGCCTGGGTTATCCAAAAAGTTTGGGTTATAATCAAACCAATTAAAGCAAGTGCCGAAAATATTACAATAAGCCGGATTGTGACTGTTTTCATATTTATGAAATTAGGACAAATATATATTAAATAAAAAAGTGGACAGATAAATTAACAAAGCATTAACAATGAGTAATTACCAGTTAGAAATTCAAATAAAATTCTTTGGTCAAATTTTTATATTTTTCAGAATATTCATTTGTTTCATCAGTATAAATGGTCAGATTGTCTTCTTTATAAAGAACCGGAATTTTTGAGAATTCGAGTAATAGACGAATTATATTGGTATGTGGTGAAGATTTTACATTTGTTTTACGGTTACAAAACAAACCCATTTTTGCTGCTTCCACAATAAATAAACATCCTTCGGCATACGGCATTATTACTGATAAATTACCGTTTGAACTTAAAAGTTTATTGCAGGCTTGAAGAAGGTCGGTTGATGATAGTAAATCGTTATGCCGGGCGATAGTTTTGTTTTCATTTACCGATTTTAATGAATTTGAAAAGTAAGGTGGATTGCTGACTATAGATTGGTATTTATGTTTAGTGTTTTTTGAATAATCCTGAATTGAGCAATGGTGAACGGAAATTTTTTCGTTCCATGGGCAATTTTGAGCATTGGTTTTGGCCTGATTATATGCTGATTCTTCTATCTCAACAGCATCAATTAAAGTATTTGTGCGCTGTGCAACCATTATTGCAATTAATCCGGTTCCGGTGCCAATATCTAAAATATTTGTGCATTTCTCAACATTTGCCCAGGCACCTAACAATACGCCATCAGTACCAACTTTCATCGCACATTTATCATGATAAATTGTGAATTGTTTAAATTGGTAGTAATTATTAGGCATTTTACGAATTATAAAAATTAGGAATTAAATAAAAAAGGCGGCCCAATTAACTGAGCAGCCTTTTTATTCACCTTAATAAAAGGTAAACTATGCTTTATGTTGATGTTCGTCTGAAACAGAAAGTTTTTTTCTGCCTTTTGCACGGCGTGAAGCTAATACCTTACGGCCATTGGCACTTGACATTCTTTCAAGAAAGCCATGTTTATTTTTTCTTTTCCTGTTCGATGGCTGAAATGTACGTTTCATTGTATTATATTTTTAAGTAATGCAATTTTTTAACTTATCGGGAGTGCAAAATTAGAGCTTTTTTTTATTTCTGCAAATAAATAATTAATTAGTAGAATAATTTATTTAACCATTGGCAAATAAACAATTTTTTTTGTCTCAAAAAAAGGTTCATCAAAGAATTCAGAAATATTAATTACTGAAGTTTTTGTACTATAATTTTTTAGTTCTTCTTTTAAATCACCACCTTTTAAGTAAATAATACCGTTTTTGAACGAATTTATATTTTCAGAAAGGAATATTTTTTTTACCCATTGCACAAATTCAGGAAACTCTGTTACAGCACGGCTAACTACAAAATGGAATTTGTTATTTAAACTTTCAGCACGTGCATGTATTGTTGTAACATTAGTCAGCTCAATTGCTTTGATAATTTCATTTACAACATTTATTTTTTTCCCGATTGAATCAACCAGCGTGAAACTTACTTTTGGAAATAGTATTGAAAGTGGTATTCCCGGAAATCCTCCACCGGTTCCAACATCCAAAACTAAAGTGCCGGGATTGAAATTGAATTTATATGCTATTGCCAGTGAATGTAAAATATGCTTTTCGTTAATATTCTCAATGTCCTTTCGAGATATTACGTTAATCCGTTGGTTCCAGAATTCGTAAAGTTTTTGTAATTGTTCAAACTGTCGAAATTGTGAATCAGTCAGTTGGGGAAAGTATTTTAAAATTAGTTCCATTAAAAATCAGAACTTGTTTCCCGAACTTTTAAGAATATTATAAAGCAATTCGCGAGCCCTGAAAAGTTGGGCTTTAACAGTCCCTATCGGCAATTCAAGTTCTTCGGCTATTTCTTCATATGATAATTCATCAAAATAGCGCATTTCAATGAGTTTCCTGTATCTTGGTTTTAATTTCGAAACAACTTCACGCATTAGTCGAACTTTCTGATCGCTAATCATTGATTCTTCAGGATCGGGATCATTAGTTTGAATATGAATAGGAACTTCATCGTGACCTTCTTTGGCCTGATCTATTGAAATCGTTTGCCCACCACGTCGTTTACGTATATGGTCGATGCAATTGTTTGTTGCTATTTTAAAAAGCCAGGTGCTAAAAGCATAGTTAGGTGTATACTGGTGGAGATTTTTAAAAGCTTTTCCAAATGCTTCAATGGTAAGGTCATCGGCATCATCAGGATTGTTGACCATTTTAAGCAACATAAAATATATGGCATCGCGATATCTTCCCAGTAAATCAGCATAAGCTTTCTGATCGCCGTTTGTAGCCCGTTCTACCAACATTAAATCTTGTTGGGCTTTTTCAGATAAATTTAGGTTAATCTCCATTGTTTGCCAGGTCTCAATTTAGAAGATATATAAATTCCCAAATTAATAAATGGGAAAATAATATCGAATAAAGGCGAAATTATGAATAATTTTTTTTCGTTCAAATTCTTAAAACTTATTTTAAATATTATCAATTGCCAAATCAATCGAAAAACAAAAACAGATAAAGCTACTATCCAATATTTTTGAAGTATTAACAATGCAATGAACAAAAAGTAAAATAAAACCCTTGAAAAAATCTCGGTACCCAGTAAAATTTTATGTTTTATTTTATAGTATTTGAAAGTTGAAAGATGCCTGCTTTTCTGATCGGTCCGATTTTTCGAAAGTATCTTTTGCTTCAGAACGTGTATGGGCAAAAGGTTCTATTGTAATATTTGTAGCAGTGGCTACTTCATTCACAAATAAATCATCATCACCTGAAACCAACCGGGCATGTGATGCAAATCCTTTGTTTGCAAAAAATAATGATTTGCGGTAGGCTAAATTACGTCCAACTCCCATATAAGGTATTCCAAACAATGCAAATGAAAAATATTGAATTGCAATTATTGCTGTTTCGTAACGAATTATTATGTTAAGTAGGCCCGGTTTTTGAAAATATCCACCATAACCAAGCAAAATAGATGAATCGGTTTTGAAGTTTTTTGCCATAGTTTTTAGCCATTGGTTATTTTCGGGTACACAATCGGCATCAGTCAAAAGAAGCCATTCGTTTTTCGCAGCTTTAATGCCAACTGTAAGAGCTAGCTTTTTACTATGGTTGAATTTTTCATCTTCCTTTATAAAAGTAGTTTTTAAATTTGAATATTGATTTTTAAAGCGCTTTAAAATATCTTCGGTTTCGTCCAAAGAACAATCATTAACTACAACAACTTCAAAATCAGGGTAATCCTGGTTTAAAATCACCGGCAAATATTTTTCAATATTTTCAGCTTCATTTCGGGCACAAATAACAACCGAAACAGGCTCAAAAATTTCAGGTTCAGTTACCGGTTTATGAATCGGTAACCTTAAATAAATAAAAATGTAATAAAACAATTGAATTGCGCCTACTAAGCAGAATGCAATTAATATTATCAAACAAATCAGGTCGTATGTAATCATTAATTAATTCTTAAAATCGTATTTCAAATAGGTTTGCAATAATAAAGAACATTTCGATTGTAAACAATAGGTTGAAATGATAAGTAATAAACTTTTTGTTCACATTTGGCTATATTTGCCGGATAGTAAATTACCTATGATTACCGGTTTCAAATTTAATCATTAATAAGAAATTCATACTTTTGTTGTTGGAAACATGAAGTTTACATTACAAAATACTGATAATAAAAGTAAAGCGCGGGCAGGATTAGTTGAAACCGATCACGGTTTAATTGAAACACCTATTTTCATGCCGGTTGGTACCGCCGGAACAGTTAAAGCTGTTCATCAGCATGAACTTGCTAAAGATATAAAAGCACAAATAATTCTCGGAAATACTTATCATTTGTTCCTTCGTCCCGGACTTGAAATAATTAAAACGGCAGGAGGTTTGCATAAATTTATAAATTGGAATAAACCAATATTAACTGATAGTGGTGGTTATCAGGTTTTTTCCCTTGCCGATAACCGAAAGCTAAAAGAAGATGGAGCCCATTTCAGTTCACATATCGACGGTTCAAAACATATTTTCACACCCGAAAATGTGGTTGATATTCAACGTATAATTGGAGCAGATATAATAATGGCATTTGATGAATGTGCGCCTTATCCATGTGAAAGAAAATATGCTGAAAATTCAGTACGGCTTACACATCAATGGTTAGAAAGAGGCATTAAACATTTTAACTCATCCACTCCATTATATGAACATAATCAGGCTTTTTTCCCTATAGTTCAAGGCAGTGTTTACAAGGATTTGCGTATTTCGTCAGCTGAAAAAATTGCATCGTTAAATATGGAAGGAAATGCAATTGGAGGTTTGGCAGTGGGAGAACCGGCTGAACAAATGTACGAAACAATTGAAATAGTTAATTCAATATTGCCAATAGACAAACCACGATATTTAATGGGCGTGGGCACACCTGTAAATATACTTGAGTCAATTGGTTTAGGAATTGATATGTTTGATTGTGTAATGCCAACCCGAAATGCGCGTAATGGCATGTTATTTACAAAAAATGGGATTATGAATATGCGCAACGAGAAATGGCGGAATGATTTTTCTCCCATTGATGAATCTTCGGAATGTTTTGTTGATACTGAATATTCAAAAGCATATTTAAGACATTTAATAGTTTCGAAAGAAATTTTGGGAGCTCAAATTGCTTCAATTCATAATTTACATTTTTACATTTGGCTGGTGAGCGAAGCACGAAAACAAATTTTAAATAATACATTTGCAAGCTGGAAAGAGCTAATGATTAAAAAGGTTTCAAAGCGGTGCTGATTTTTTTGTTCTAAATTGAATAAAATTAAATTACAATCGTTTTGATAAGTAAAATAGGAAGAGTTTGAACTTATTTAAAACATTTAAAGATAATTTAGCAACATTAAGGTTTCCCGGTTACAAAAAAATCGACCGCTATATAATGCGCAAGTTTTTAGGGACATTTTTTGTTGCTATTGCTTTAATGATTGTAATTGCAATAATTTTTGATACATCGGAAAAACTTGACGATTTTATCGAAAAGAATGCTCCACTAAAGGCTATCGTTTTCAATTACTTTTGCAATTTCATCCCCTATTTTGTAGTTCTGTACAGTCACTTATTCACTTTTATTTCAGTTGTTTTCTTTACTTCGAAAATGGCATACAGAACCGAAATTATTGCCATTTTAGGAGCCGGAGTGAGTTATAAACGGCTCATGTGGCCTTATTTTCTTTCATCAGCTGTTATTGCAGTTTTATCATATACACTTTTAAATTTTGTAGTTCCCAATGCAAATAAAATTCGGTTGGAATTCGAAGACACTTATATTCATAATGGTCCCGTAAATTTCAATACCAGGAATATTCATAAGCAAATTCGGCCCGGGGTAGTTATTTATATGGAAACTTATAGTAATATACAAAATACCGGGTATCGGTTTTCAATTGAAAAATTTGATAAAAATGTTTTGGTTTCAAAATTGATGGCTGATTATGTGAACTGGGATTCAATAAAACATAAATGGACTATCAGGGACTATTACATTCGTGATATTGACGGAATGAAGGAGAAAATTACCAAGGGCAATACTATAGATACTACTTTAGGTATTTTTCCCGAAGATTTCAGGCGACGGTCAAATGTTGTTGAATCAATGGATTTATTTGAATTAAATGCATTTATAAAACAACAAAAAATACAAGGTTCCGAGAATGTTAAGACTTATTTGGTTGAAAAATATAAAAGGGTTGCATTGCCTGTTTCAACATTTATATTAACACTTATAGGAGTTAGTGTTTCGTCACGCAAAGTTCGTGGTGGTACAGGTTTGCATATTGGGTTGGGACTGGCTTTTTGTTTTTCATATATTGTTTTTATGCAATTTTCTTCTCAATTTGCTATAAGCGGAAGCTTAAACCCACTTTTTGCTGTCTGGATCCCAAACATTATTTATCTTGGCATAGGTTTGTATTTATATAAACTTGCACCAAAATAATGTTTCAATGTACAAATTTGCCAATGTATTAAAGTAATAATTGCGAATAACGAATTAAAGATTCTGAAAAGCATTAGTTTCTGTACTAATAAAGAATTATTAAATAAAGTATTGATTTTTCAGAATTGAATGGAGTTTTCATCCATAGTTGAATTAGTACATTGACTCATAAGCAAATATGTACTTTGGTTCATTGATTCTTGGGTTTAAATTTTTTTAAATAAATTTCATTTTGTAATCTTGCACCTCATTTATATTTCTATTGGGTAGTTTATCCAAATTATTAATTTAAGAAAGAATTTATGGCTTTAGAAAACAAAATTCTGGAATTACAGAAAAAAAGGGAAATTGTTTCAATGGGAGGTGGCGAAAAAGCTATCGAGAAACAAGTTGCCATGGGCAAACTTACTGCCCGCGATCGGATACATGGTTTGCTTGATGCCGATTCGTTTCATGAATACGATTTATTTGTGCAACATGATGCCCGCGATTTTGGCATGGAAAAAAAAGAACTTCATGGCGATGGCGTAATTACTGGTACTGGCACTTTAAACGAAAGACCAATCAGTATCTTTGCACAGGATTTTACAGTTGTAGGTGGCTCTCTGGGCAGAATGCATGCAGGGAAAATAACTAAAATTATGGATCACGCTTTGAAAATGCGGATGCCTCTAATTGGTATCAATGATTCAGGTGGGGCTCGTATTCAGGAAGGTGTAAATTCTCTTGCTGGTTATGGTGAAATATTTTTCCGTAATACACTAGCATCGGGAGTTATTCCTCAAATTTCAGTTATTCTTGGACCATGTGCCGGCGGTGCGGTTTATTCACCGGCATTAACCGATTGGGTTTTTGTTGTTGATAACATTTCAAAAATGTTTATTACCGGTCCGGAAGTTATTAAAAGTGTATTAGGTGAAGAAATTAGCCAGGAAGACTTAGGTGGCGCTCGCGTTCATGCTGAAATCACTGGTAATGCACATTTCTTTGCCAAAAGCGAACTTGAATGTTTCGAACAAATAAAAAGATTATTATCATTTATACCCTGGCATAATGGTGAAAAAGCTCCCAAAAGAGCTCCAAAGCCTCCAAAGCCTGAATATAAAATTGGAAATATTATTCCTGATGATCCTAAACAACCATATGATGTTCGCGATGTAGTTCGTGCCGTTGTTGATGATTCTGATTTTTTTGAAATAATGGAATTATGGGCAGCAAATGCAGTTATTGGTTTTGGTCGTGTTAATGGCGAAACCGTTGGTTTTGTTTGTAACCAACCTTTGGTTTTAGCAGGCGTTCTCGATGTTGATTCATCAGATAAGATAGCTCGTTTTATTAGATATTGCAATGCATTTAATATTCCAATAGTTACATTTGTTGATTTACCAGGTTATTTACCAGGAATTGATCAGGAACATGCTGGTGTTATTCGGCATGGGGCAAAAATTCTTTATTCATACAGCGAAGCTACTGTACCTAAAATTACAGTTATATTACGAAAGGCATATGGCGGAGGATATATTGCAATGAGTTCACGTCATTTACGTGCCGATTTCGTATTTGCTTGGCCTGGTGCTGAAGTTGCAGTTATGGGTCCCGAAGGTGCTGCCAATATTATTTTTCGTAAAGAAATTACCGAAGCAGCTGACCCGGAAGCAATGCGTAAGGAGAAAGTAAAAGAATATACCGAAAAATTTGCTAATCCATTTGTAGCAGCCTCAAAAGGCTATATTGATTCGGTAATTGAACCAGCCGAAACACGTCGTTATATTACCCATGCAATTGAAGTTTCAGAACATAAGGATTCAGGTATGCCACGTAAAAAACATGGTTTAATACCATTTTAATTCAGGAGGGAACGATGTTGGAAAATGAATTTAAAACCTTTTCGATGTGGGAAAGGGACTATCAAACGCTTTATACCAAAAAGTTTTTGGCGCGCAAACCATATCAGGCACCAAATTCAAAAATGATTTATTCTTTTATACCTGGAACAATACGGGAAATTAAAATTAAAACTGGTCAGTCTGTAAAAAAAGGTGAACCAATATTAATTTTAGAATCGATGAAAATGCTCAATATAATTAGGATGCCAGTTGATGGTATTGTTAAGCAAATAAATATTGCCATTGGGGAGAAAGTACCAAAGACTCATTTAATGGTTGAATTGGAATAAAATTAAAGAAGGTGTCTCAAAAGTCGAGGCACCTTTTTTTGTTAATAAAAAGTTCATAAAAAAGGCTCATTAATTTAATCATTTATCTTGTTTAGTTGTCTCATTATCAAAAGTATGAGACATGTATAACCAAAGATCAAAAGTAGTTTTTAAAGACTACAGTCCCAATCAAATCATGTTACTTCCCCCATCACTGGAGGAGTTCATAGATGCAAACCATCCAGTTCGGGTTGTAAACAAAGTCATTGACAGTATTAACGCTGATGCATTGCATAAACAATATAAAGGAGGTGGCACCTCAAGCTATCATCCTCGGATGTTGCTGAAGGTTCTTATATACAGTTACCTGAACAATGTATATAGTAGTCGTAAAATGGAAACAGCCTTAAAAGAGAACATTCATTTTATGTGGCTGAGTGCTATGAACCACCCTGATCATAATACACTTAATCGATTTAGAAGTGATAGGCTCAAAAATGTTTTAAAAGAAATATTTGCACAAGTAGTCATGTTATTAGTGGAATCGGGACATGTAAGCCTTCAGGAAATCTATGTTGATGGGACCAAAATAGAATCCAAGGCTAATCGTTATACTTTCGTTTGGGGCAATTCCATAAAGACCAATAAGGAGAAAATGGTGGCACAACTAAAAGAGTTATGGGATTATACCCAATCGTTAGCCAAAGAGGAATTACAAGATACAGATAATGTTGACTTTACCCAAATAGATGCAGAAAAAGTAAAACGGACTATTAATCAAATAGATCAAGCATTATCTGATAAAAAGGTTGACAAGAAAGTAAGACAGAAATTAAATTACGCTCGCCAACATTGGCCACAAAATCTCAACAAGTACAAGGAGCAAGAGCAGATATTAGGCAAACGGAACTCGTATAGTAAAACAGACCCTGGGGCAACCTTCATGCGAATGAAAGAAGATCACATGAAAAACGGTCAGTTGAAACCAGGATATAATGTTCAGATAAGCACTAATAATCAATATATTGTAAACTATAGCCATCACCCCAATCCAACCGATACAACCACATTAAGGCCTCATTTGGAACAGTTCCACACCCTGTATAACAATTATCCTAAAGTAGCTGTGGCAGATGCTGGTTATGGTTCAGAAGAAAATTACGCATTGTTAGAAAAGGCAAAAATAGACGCTTATATAAAGTTTAACTATTTTGACAAAGATCAACGCAAAATTAAGAACTCTCTCAATAGCAATTTATTCTACAACTCTGAAAAGAACTGCTACTATTGTCCAATGGGTCAACCGATGAATTACATTGGCTCAATCAAACGAGTTACAGAAAACGGTTTTGAGCAACAAATATCTCGTTACCAAGCTATTAATTGCAGTACATGCCCATTGCGTGGAGCTTGTCATAAAAGTAAGAAGAATAAAATAATAGAAATTAATCATAATCTAAACCGACTAAAGGCCCAAGCATCAGAACGCTTGAAGAGTGAGCAAGGGCTTTACTACCGAAGTAAAAGAGGGGTTGATGTTGAACCCGTTTTTGCCAATATCAAGTTTAATAAAGGATTTAAGCGTTTTGGACTTAAAGGAATGTTAAAAACAGAAATTGAAATGGGCTTACTAGCGTTGGCACACAATTTAGCAAAAAGAGCAGCATAGGCTGCTTTGCCATCCTCTTAGGAAGGCAACAAATGTCCTATATCGTAATTATTAAATTATTATCAAAAAAATCTAAATCGATCAAACAAAAAAATAATCTACCATAAAACATTTTGATCAGTTCAAAAAAATTCTACGTTTTTTAACCAAAAAAAGACCATCTCATTTTTACTTTTGAGACGGCCTCTTATTTTTTTAGTTCTGTATGTAGGACAGATAATGAAATGGCATATTAAGTATTTTATTAAATTCTTTCCCCGTTGCCAACATGTCTTCGTCCATTTCGAGATAATGCCAAAAAATTTCAATTTCTATTCCCTTTAATGCGGCTTCATTTAAAATATTCAATAAATCAAGAATAATTTTAGATGACGATGAATTAAAATAAATTAATCTAAAATGAAATTGAGTTTGTTTGTTGGGTTGTTTTAAATATTCTTCAATCCATTTTATTATTGGAGTGTAAAAATCTAAGACATCTTCAGGCAGTGAATGTCCGGAAATTTCAAATAGTCCTTTATCTTTATCCAATACTACTTTAGGGGTTGAAATCTTTTCTTCAATAAGTAATGCATTCATTGTATATATTACAATTTCATATTTATTTAAAACAACTATTCAACTTGCATATAGGATAGAAATTGAAATGGAATTTTTAACATTTCATCAAATTCTTTTCCGGTTGATAACATATCTTCGTCCATTTCAAGGTAATGCCATAATATTTCTATATCAAATCCTTTTTCGGCAAGTTGTTCAAGTAATGTTAGTATATCTAGGATTATTTTTGAAGATGCTGAATTAAAATACATTAACCTAAAATTAAACTCGGTTTTTTTATTGGGTTGGTTTAAATATTCTTCAATCCACTCAAAGATTGGTTTATAAAAACTCATTACATCTTCTGGCAGTGATTGTCCTGAAATTTCAAATTTACCTTTCTCTTTGTCCAGAATCACTTGAGGCGTCGATATCCCTTCTTCAATTATTAATGCTTCCATCAGTTAATTTTATTTTGAAATATGTTTGTTAACTACAGTTAAAAATTGTTTTAAATTAATTGGTTTTGCAACATAATCGTTGCAACCCGCAGCTGTTATATTGTCTAAATCATCGTTTTCACTTTGTGCAGTTTGTGCTATAATGGGTGTAGTGTTATTGAATTTACGAATTTCTTTTGTGGCTTCAATTCCATCCATAATTGGCATTCGAATATCCATTAAAATAAGGTCATATGAATTTATTTTTGTTAATTCAACAGCTTCTAAGCCATTTAGTGCCCTTGTAATTTCTGCTTTTGTTGCTTTTAAAGCTTCAACCAACAAAAATAAATTGATGTCCACATCTTCAGCAATTAATATTTTTTTATTTGACCAATTAAAACCTTGTGTTTTTTGTGCCAAAGATTTTTCGGGTTCAAACTTGAATCCTATTATTAAAACATCATCGATTTGCTCATTTTCGCCTTTCCATTTTTCATAATATTCGTTTAAAAGTCTTTTTTGTTCTGAAAGAGGTAACTGGTGAATTTCAATTAAATAATTTCTAAAATTTGCACTAAACATTTTCATTTTGTTTGGACCGCCCATTTGGTCGAAATATCCATCTGAAAAAATATAAATCAAATCATTCTGTTTTAGGGCAATTTCATTATTTGTAAATGAGGCAGTAGCATTTTTATAATAACCAATTGGCATTTTATCGGCTTCAATTATTTTTAGTTCACCATTTCTGATAATATATGCCGGATTATGAGCGCCTGCAAATTGCATCTGTCCATTTTCAAAATCAATTATACAAAGTGCAATATCCATTCCGTCTTTTGATTCATTTATATTTCCCGATTGGTGCAGGGATTGAATTATATAATCACGCAGTTGATTTAGAATTTCATTTGCCTGAAGTGCCCTGAAATGTTTGTTCAACGTAATTTTATTTACAATATCATTCAGGAAAGCAACACCTAACATGCTCATAAATGCACCAGGAACTCCATGACCTGTACAATCGGCTGCAACAATAATAGCAACACCTTCTTTTTCGGTCATCCAATAAAAATCGCCACTTACAATATCGCGAGGTTTAAACAATATAAAATGATTGGGCAATACTTTTTCGAACGCTGAAACGGGAGGAAGAACAGCATTCTGTATTCGTTGGGCATATTGGATACTATCGGTTATTTTCTTTTTTTGTTGATTGGCAATGTCACGCTGGGATTCAATTTCAAGTTTTTGCTCGCTTATTTGTTTATTGCTTTGTTCAAGCATTAAGTTTGCTTTTTTCTTTTCGCGCAATTGTTTGAAAATAAAGAATAATGACGACAATACAATTAGAAGTATAAAACCCATTAAGGCAATTATTCTGTATGTATTGCGCTGGTGTTCCTTCTCCAGTTTTTCTTTGGCTTTAAATTCTGTTTCTTTAAGTTCGCTTACTTCTTTTTGTTGTTCAAGCAATTGCATGGCAAGCTGCTGTTCATGGCTAATTTTTTCAATTTTTAAATCTTTCGATTTTAATTCTGTTTCTTTTGCTGATACAACGGCTTCAGCTTCCTTGGTGCGCGATTCGTACTTGTTTAGTTCATCTTTTTGCAGTTTGCTTTTTATTGAATTAGCCAAATCGAAATATTCATGTGATTTAGCGGAATTGCCTAATTTGTCGTAGTTTTCATAAATTAGTGAAAATGCAGTTTTCAACGAATTCATGTCCGAAAGTTCCTGAGCTAAAGAAGAAGTTTTTTCAGCATATTTGTTTGACTCGGTATAATTATGCTGGCTTTGTAATGTTTGGCTTATATTAATTAAATCACCCAGCTGGTCAGTTTTTTTCCCCTGGGATTCATTTATTTTCAGCGACTTTTTAAAATAGATTAGCGCCTGGTCATAATTTTCAGCATCGGCATAAAATATTCCAATATTAGAACTTAAAGTTTTAACTGCATTTTCATTTCCAAGTTGCTCATTAATTTTTATTGATTTCTGAAGATAATCCAATGCTTTTGAGATGTTATTTGCGTCATGGTAAAGAAAACCTAATTGAGCCTCGCACCTTGCAATTTCGCGCTGGTTATTTTCTTTTTGATAGCTTAACAGCTTGTTTTCTAAATCGTTTATACTTGAGCCGGAATCTTGCGCATTTGAAATTACAACATTTGAAATAAATAGAAATACAGCAAACGTTTTAAATAAATTCTTCATTTAAACCTAAAGTTTATATTTTACAATTGTAATTTTATCATGATTTAAGTTAAAAATCTGTATGTATAAATTTTATAAAATTAAAATCCATAATTTACAGTTATAATAAAGATAGTATAAATATTGCAAAAATTATGAGACGATCAATAAATATTCGTATTCATAAACTAAATTAAACTTTTTAACTATGATAATTAAAAAATATTTGGCGTTATTGTTCTTTATAAATTTTGTATTGATTGAAAATAATGCTCAAAACAATACTCAACTTAAAATAAAGGATAATATTAACAATTTGACTTTCCAGCTAATGTCAAAGCTTTCGAAACAAAACAACGAAAGTAATTTTGTATATTCATCATTTAGTTTAGTCTTTTCATTATCAATGGTTTATATGGGTACTGAAGGTGAAACAAAAAGTGAATTTGATACACTTTTCAATAATAATTTAAATAGTGAGGAATATGCTCAAGGTTTTCATGATTTTTTGCTACAATTAAACGATACGATAGGTAGAAAATCAATAAAAACATCAAACTCATTATGGATTGAAGAAAAATATAAAGTGCTGCCTAAGTTTGAAAATGATTTAAAACAGATTTTCAATTCATCTACACATAATTTTAAATGTGCAACCGAAAATGAAGCAAATATTAGCAGGCAACAAATAAATAAATATATCGAAAGTGTAAGTGACGGACAATTGCAAAATGTGTTACCTGATAAAGTATTAAATCCACTTACCCGACTACTGCTAATAAACATTGTTGCATTTGATGCAAAATGGGAACATAAGTTTGAAGTTACTAACACCAAAGAAGATAATTTCAATTTATACAATGGAACAACTGTAAAAACCAGTTTTATGAACCAAACTTTTACGGTTGGTTATTATCAAGATCCTATTGTTCAGGCTGTCTCAATACCTTATGAAAACAGACGCTTTTCGCTACTAATTTTATTACCTGCCAATGAAAATGTTATGAGAAAATTTAAAAATTCATTGAATGAGGAAAATTTCAAAGTTTTACTCAATGCGCTACATAATAGGCCTGTGGATTTAAGTCTGCCAAAATTTAAAACCGAGTCGGGTTTTGAATTGAAAGATGCTTTGAAAAGTTTGGGAATGACAAAGTTATTTAATGATAGTGCCGATTTTTCAGGAATAACAGGCAATCGCGATGTTTTTATTAATAATATTCTTCAAAAGACTATTATTGAAGTAAATGAAAATGAAACAAAGGCAGCTTCTTCAACAATAGTTGTTATGCAATTAAAATCGGCATATCTTCCTATCGATCCTATTATATTCAATGCCAATAAGCCTTTTATGTATTTCATTATAGATAATTCAACTCAAGTAATATTATTTTCAGGTGTTCTTATGAATCCGATACTTTGATTTTGAATTGTTAATTTAATATGATACAAGTTTCTGAAATAAATTTTTAACAGGAGATTGTCTAGTATCTATTAATATAACAAACATGGAATTGTTAAAAGGAAAATTTATTTTTTCTGTTTTGAATATAATATTTCATAGACAACCCGTACACCTTGTAAAGTGTGTAAATCAATAGCATAATTTAATAAAACATTCAGATTAATATGTAAGAATTTTTATGATATTTTACATTATTCCGAATGATTCATTCTGTGTTAAATTTCATTCAAATAACTCAACAATACTTTATTTTTGATACTAACTACCTAAAACAGAAAAGGGGTTGTTGTTTATCATTAAATTTCAGAGATATGCGTAATAAATTACAGGTTAAGCAATTAGAGGAATCGTATCAGTTTCAAAACCGGATGTATTTAGATGTTAATGGTGATTTGGTAAATTCAGGAAAACATCTCAAAGGGTTAACGGAACAGCTTATTAAAGATAAAGAAATTGCTGAAGAACGTAACAAGTCTAAATCGGCTTTTTTAGCCAATATGGTTCACGAAATTTGTACGCCAATGAATGCAATTAAGGGATTTGCTGAATTACTTCAAACTCCTGGATTACCCGATGATAAAAAGCTAAAGTTTTCACAAATAATTTGCCAATGCTCTGACAATTTGTTAAACCTTGTACACGATCTTTTAGATATATCAAAAATTGAAGCCGGACAAATTACTATAACTGAAAGACAAGGAAATTTAAACGATTTATTTAACGAGCTTTATGAATTGCTAAACAATCAGGTGTCAGGTTGTAAAACCGAATCGGTAAAATTAAAATCATGTTTGGGTATTAAACCTGAGCAATGTTTGATTAATGCTGATTTTACCAGGCTCAGACAAATTCTGATTAATTTAATTGGAAATGCCTTAAAATTTACTGAACAGGGATTTGTTAATTTTGGTTGCTGCCTTATTGATAAAAATACATTATGTTTTTATGTGGAAGATACTGGCATAGGAATATGTAATGAAAAAAAGAAATTAATTTTTGAACGATTTAAGCAGATTCAAAGCCCTGAACAATCCAGAACAAAAGGAACTGGTCTTGGATTAGCTATTGTAAAATCATTGGTAGAATTAATGAATGGAAGAATTTGGGTCGAATCAACTCCAGGTATTGGTTCAACATTCTATTTTACATTGCCTTTTAAAAAGGCTGCCGATCAAAAAATAAATAGTAATCAAATTAATACATATAATTGGAATGGTAAGAATATTCTTCTTGTTGATGACGATGATTTTGATATAGCTATTTTATCAAAATATTTTGAAGATTCTAAAGCTGGCTGTATAATTGCAAAAGATTTCAATAACGCACTAACTTCTATTTTTTCAGGAATGTCAATTGATATGGTGCTTTTAAATTTTCAGTTACAAAAAAACAGAGGTCTTGAATTAATTCAAAAAATAAAATCGTTCGCACCTTATTTACCAATAATTGCAATATCTGAAAATTACAATTCAAAAAATAAAGAAACCGTCGTAAAATTAGGATGTGTAAATTATATTTCGAAGCGGACAAATAAAAAATACTTGCTTCAATTAATTCAAAATCAGTTTGCAAACAAAAAAATTATTGTTCCCGAACTTGTACATTATATTTTATAAAGTTATGGTATAATCCCAGCCTAATTGAAGAATTATTATTTTCAATCAAGGGTTGGAAATAATTGAAATTTCTATTAACTTAGAATATATAAAAGTAACTATATTTATTACACTTGGACAACTGATTAACTTGGACAACTGATTAATAAAGGTTCTGCTTTTTATATAAGGATGTATCAGGAATTCAAAATATTTATTCAACAATTAATATTGCGCTGGTATAATTTTAATGAATTATTCTTAAAAATTAGCTGTTTTGTTAAAAATTAAGTATGGAAAGTTTGTCGGGACTGGAAACCAAAACTGTTATTTTAAAGGAAGAGCTTGGCTTGACTGATATTCTCAAATTAGAAGAAATTCAGCGTTTACAAGATATATTTGCCGACACACATAATGTAGCATCAATTATTACAAATCCCGACGGCTCACCATTCACCAATCCCAGCAATTTTACCAGACTTTGTAATCAAATTATTCGTAAAACTGAAATTGGGCTTGCCAACTGTTATAAATCAAATGCTATAAGTGGTTGTTCACAAAATTCAGGGCCATTAATTAATTCATGCATAGGTTGCGGATTATGGGAAGCCGGAGCGAGCATATTTATTGGTAACAAACATATTGCTAATTGGATGATTGGCCAGGTACGTGATGAAAAAACCGATAAGCAACAATTAATTAAATATGCCTCTGAAATAGGAGTAAAGCATACTGAATTTTTAGACGCTTGGAATGAAGTTCCTGTGATGTCACAGGATCAGTTTAGAAAAATTGCAAATATGCTTTTCGTGTTTGCTAATGAACTCTTGGAGAAGGCTTATCAAAACCTGCAACTAAAAGCAGAAATTGCAAAACGCGACCAAACATCAAATTTATTAAGCAATAGTGAAGAACGTTTTCGGCATGCATTTGAATACTCAGCCGTTGGAACTTGTTTAGTTTCAGATGATGGACATTTTATCAGAATTAACCGCAGCTTGGAAGAACTATTTCTTTATCCCAATAATGAAATAACTAAGTTTACATTTAATGATATAACCCATCCTGAGGATGTTTCTATTGGCGCGGAATATTTAAATAAATTATTAAACCATGAATTAGAATCAATTACTTTCGAGAAACGATATATTCGAAAAGATGGGAAGATTGTATATGCATCAACCTCATCAAGTTTAATTAATAATAATTCTGCTTCCAATCCTTATATTATTTCGCAAATAATTGATATAAGTGAACGCAAACATGCTGAAGAAATGTTGCTTTCGTCCATGTCACTGTTAAATGCAACTTTGGAATCAACTGCCGATGGAATACTTGTGGTTGACACAAATGGCAGAGTTACACAATTCAACAAAAAGTTTTCAGATTTATGGCATTTGCCTAAAGAACTACTCGATAAAAAACAAGATTTTCTTCTTTTAAATTATGTTATTTCTCAATTAGCAGAACCTAAAAAATTTTTATCAAAAGTTGACTACTTATATAAAAATACGAATGAATCAAGTTTCGAAGAAATAAAACTAAGTGATGGCCGTATTTTCGAGCGTTATTCACAACCACAAAAAATAGGCAACCATATTTTAGGTAGGGTTTGGTCATTTCGTGATATTACTGATAGTAAGCATATATTAGAAGAATTACGCAAAAGTGAAATAAAATATAAAGCTATTGTTGAAAATAGCAACGATGGAATAAGTATTGCGGATGCTAATGGAAACTATGTTTTTGTAAATACCACTTTCTGCAAAATGACAGGATACTCAGAAATTGAACTTCTTGCAATGAATGTCAATGACTTATTGCCTAAACAAACTACAATTCAATTATTTACAAAAGTTATCCTTGAAAATAAGCCAGGATTCAGGGAAGTTGAATTGCAAAAAAAAGATAAAACTACATTTATTGCTCAAATAAACGCATCTCCTATTGAAATTGGAGACCAAAGGTTTGTACAGGGAATTATAAGGAATATTACGGAACAAAAAATTGCTGAGGAAAAACTCAGGGAAAATAATTCAAAACTTGAACTTGCCATGAAAGTGGCAAATATGGCCTGGTGGCAAATGGATATTGTTACTGGGAATATAACATTCGAAAAGCGAAAAGCTGAAATGCTCGGATATTCTCCCGAACAGTTTAAACATTATAGCGATTTTACTTCGTTGTTACACCCTGATGATTATAACAAAACAATGGAAGTAATGCAAAACCATATTATAGGTTTGCTTGACAAATATGAAGTTGAATATAGGATTAAAACACAAACAGGCGACTATAAATGGTTTTACGATATTGGAACAATAACAAAAAGAGATTCGAATGACAAACCAATAAATATAGTAGGTTTGGTACTTGATATCTCGGAAAGGAAAAGTGTTGAGGAAGAAATTTTGACTATTTTGCGTACCGCTATTGATGGATTTTATATCGTAAGCATGGATGGTCAAATTTTGGAAACAAACGAATCCTATTGTTCCATGATTGGTTATAGCCGGGATGAATTATTAAAAATGAAAGTTCAAGATATTGAAGCTGTTGAAAATGAGGAGTTAATTAAAAAACGTATTCAAAGGATAATTCAAAATAAATCGGATCGATTTGAAACGAAGCATAAAAGAAAAAATGGTGAAATAATTGATATTGAAGCCAGTATTAATTTAATAATTCAGGAAAGTCCAAAACTTATCTGTTTTATGCGCGATATAACCGATCGTAAACTTGCCGAAGAACAACTAAAAGCAAACGAAAAAATGTTATATGAATCGCAGTTAATAGCAGGGCTGGGAAGCTATGGGCTCGATATTTCTTCTGGTATTTGGATAAGTTCTCCTATACTTGATACAATTTTTGGGATTGATGAAACCTATTTGAGGACGATTGATAATTGGGTTGAATTAATTCACCCTGATTGGCAGGAAACTATGTCAAATTATTTCGCAAATGAAGTAATTGGGAATTGTTCTAAATTCAATAAAGAATATAAAATTAAGCGCATTAACGATGGTATTGTCCGATGGGTCCACGGTTTAGGTGAACTTGAGTTTGATGTAAAAGGTAAACCGGTGAAAATGCATGGTACAATTATGGATATAACCGAGCGTAAACGTGCCGAAATTGCATTGCTCGAAAGTGAAGCAAAATATAGCAGAATTGTTAATACAGCCGGAGAAGGAATAATAATGGTAAATGACAATTTTATAATTACCTATACGAATGCACAAATGACAAATTTGCTCGGTTACCAAATGGATGAAATAATTAACCATTCTTTGGAAGAATTTATTTTTATTCCTGATCTTGAAAAGCATCAGCAGAGCATGATTAAAAGGAAGATCGGGCTGTCCGAAATTTATGAAAGACGTTTTTGTAAAAAAGATGGTTCTATTGTTTGGTTTTCAGTTTCTGCAAACCCTATTATGGATGAATCTAATATATTTCAAGGGTCTTTTGCAATGTTTACTGATATAACCGACAGAAAACTTTTTGAAGAAATTTTAAAACTAAATGAGGAACGTTTGCAAAAGCTTATCAACTCAGTAACTGATTATATTTATACCGTTACAATAGTAAACAACATTGTAACAGAAACTTTGCACAGTGAGGGATGTCTTGCAATAACAGGATATACTTCTGCAGAATTTGAAAACGACAAGTTCCTTTGGTTTAAAATAGTCTTTGAAAATGACCGTGCTGCCGTAATGGAACAAGTTGTTAAGTTGATGAAAGAAAAGGAAATTAAACCTCTTGAGCACAGGATAATTCATAAGAATGGTAGCCAACGCTGGGTTTGTAATACTCCTGTATTAAGGTATAATGCTGAAGGCGAATTAGTAGGATACGATGGATTAATTGCAGATATTACTGAACGTAAAAAAGCCGAACAAATAATTTTACGTTTACAAAAAGCCGTAGAAAGTTCTAAAACCTGTATAATTATTACTAATATCAATGGAGATATAGAATATGCCAATCCATTTTTTACTGAACTTACAGGTTACTTTCCTGACGAATATATCGGGAAAAACCCACGGGTTTTAAAATCGGGTTATCATCCAAATGAATTTTACCAAGACTTATGGGAAACAATAAAATCTGGTAAAACATGGGAAGGTGAAATTTGCAACCGTAAAAAAAATGGTGATTTTTACTGGGAAAAGGCAATTATATCGCCGATAATTAACGATAATAAGTCAATAATAAATTTCGTTGCTGTAAAAACCGATATAACTGAACAAAAGCAAACTGACAGAAAAATATTGAATGCCTCCATTGAAGCTGAAGAACGTGAACGCCTTTATTTTTCGCGCGAATTACATGATGGAATTGGTCCTTTACTTTCATCTATTAAATTATACCATCAGTGGTTAAATAAACCAAACTTACAAACTCCAAAAGAAGAAATTCTGATTAATATTGACAATACAATACAGGAAGCAATAACTTCAATTAAAGAAATTTCTCAAAAATTAAGTCCGCATGTTTTGATGAATTTTGGTTTGCAATATGCAATTCGGTTATTTATTGATAAACTAAAAGATTCTTGCACTATTGCTATAAAATTTGAAGGGAATATTGAAGACAGACTCGATAAAGATATTGAAATTACTATTTATCGAATTATTATTGAATGCTTAAATAATACTATAAAATATGCCAATGCAAAAAATGTGAATATTTCTTTGCAAAAGGAACAAAATAAAATAATAGCTACTTATAATGATGATGGAATAGGTTTTGATTTTGAAGAAACTATTAAATCAGGTAAAGGTTTAGGATTATACAATATGCAAAACAGGGTTAAAACTTTAGGCGGTAATTTACATATTGAATCACAACCATCAAAAGGAATTCAAATTAAAATGGCTATCGATTTATAAATTCAAATAAAAATAGCACCCATTTTATCTGTAAAAAATAAATTGCATTATTATTTTAAAATTCGTTAAATTTATAAGTACATATAAAATTATAAAAATTATGTCTTTGCCATCTATTTTATTGGTTGATGATCATCAAATTTTCAGGAGTAGTTTAAAATCATTAATAAACAATGAGAAAATTGGGTCAATTATAGGAGAAGCTTCAAACGGTATAGAATATCTCAAAGTACTTGAAAAGGATATGCCCGATTTGGTACTTATGGATATTGATATGCCTGAAATGGATGGTTCGGAAGCTACAAAACTATCCATTGAAAAGCATCCCAATCTAAAAGTACTTGCTCTTTCAATGTTTGGTGACGAAGGACATTATTATAAAATGGTAAATGCAGGTGTAAAAGGATTTTTATTAAAAACTTCAGATATAAATGAATTACAGCTTGCAATAAATGAAGTATCTGCAGGTGAAAACTATTTTTCAAACGAATTGTTGAGGAAAATAATTTCAGACTATGGCAAAAACACGCCCAAAAAGAATGAAGAAGTTTCAGCCTTTACTGATCGTGAAATGGATGTTATAAAGCTTATTTGTAATGGGCTAACCAATGAAGAAATTGCTGAAAAACTACATATTAGTCCGAAAACTGTTAAAGGACATCGTGCCAACTTATTAGCTAAGACCGGTTGCAAAAATACACCTAGTATGGTAATTTACGCCATTAAAAATAAGTTGATTGAAATTTAAATTGAAATGAAAACAGATTGATAGAAAAATTGATTATTTGATTTTGTAAGTACATCAAACCTTTTTATTCACTGGCAAAGCGATTATGACCAAGTTATAAATTAATCAACTCATGCGGGCAACAGGTGCTATATCTTGTGCTGCAAATTCTCCGGCAAGATATTTATAATATCCTGTTATTGCAATCATTGCGGCGTTATCAGTTGTAAATTTAAATTCAGGAATATATAAATTCCAATTTCGTTTTTCACCTTCTAAAATTAAGGCATTTCTTAAACCTGAATTTGCTGAAACTCCACCGGCTATTGCAATTTCTTTAATTCCGGTAAGTTTTGAAGCCGTGACCAATTTATCTAATAAAATTTGAATAATAGATGTTTGTAATGAAGCGCACAAATCGTTTTTATTATTTTCTATAAATTCAGGATTTATTTTCAATTGATCGCGAAGAAAATATAAAAATGAAGTTTTTAAACCCGAGAAGCTAAAATCTAAATCATCAATTACAGGTTTGCTGAATTTAAAAGCCAATGCATTGCCTTCTTTTGCCAGTTTATCAATTACTGGTTCCTCCAGGATAAGGCAATCCCATTACTTTGGCACATTTATCAAATGCTTCACCTGCAGCATCGTCAATAGTTTGACCAATAATTTCCATTTCAAGAAAATTCTTAATTACAATTAATTGTGTATGACCACCCGAAACCAGTAAGCATAAGAATGGAAATTTTGGAACAGGTTTCTCTTTTTCTTTTTCCTGAATAAAATGCACTAAAATATGTCCCTGAAGATGATTGATATCAATTAATGGAATTTTTCGGGCAAGCGCAAAACCCTTTGCAAATGACGTTCCAACAAGTAACGAACCCATAAGTCCCGGACCACGGGTAAAAGCAACTGCATTTATTTGTTCTGGTAGAATATTTGCTAATTTTAATGCCTGGTCAACAACAGGAATAATGTTCTTTTGGTGAGCCCTTGAAGCAAGTTCTGGAACAACTCCACCATAGGCTTCATGAACTTTTTGACTTGATATTAAATTGGATAACAGATAATTATCACTAATTACTGCCGCTGATGTGTCGTCACACGATGATTCGATTCCAAGAATTATAATGCCCATTTCAATGAAAAAAGTATATTTTTGAAACTAAAACATATCAATATTCCGTTTAATAAAATAAATATCAATATTTAAACTTAGCAAAAGTATCAAAAAATTATTCAAAATAATTATCTTGTTTCTATTGTCAGTTATAACAATACCTGCTGTTTCTATTCTCTTGCTCAAAAACAATACTATTCAAAATTATTTAGCACAAAATTTAACATTGCGATTAACTACATTATTCGGTTCTAAAGTAACAATTAAGCATGTTGATTTGGATATTTTTAACCAATTGGTTATATCTGATTTATATGTTGGAGATTATAGAAACGATACCCTTGTATTTGCGCATAAGGCAATTGTTGTACTTGATAATTTAAATCTGATAAAAAAAATAATTAAAATTGATAAAGTTGAATTAAACGATGCTTATGTTCATTTGTATATTGATTCTACCAGAACAGTAAATATAAAATATATAATTGATAGAATTTTGAATAATTCAGATTCTACAAAAAAGGGATGGAATGTAAGGTTTAACAATATAGGATTTATAAATTCGAAATTTATACTTGAAGATTGTCAGAAAAGTAAATCAGATACAGGTATTAATCTGAACTTTATACAGATAAATAATTTGAATATACGCGTTCGTAATCTGGCAGTTAATGATGGAATGGCATCGTTTAAGATAAATAAACTTTCTTTTAATGAATATTCGGGTTTTCAACTCAATAATTTATCGGCAGAAATGTCTATTCGAAAAAATAAAATGCATTTTGATAATGTACAAATATTAACAAAGAATTCAGATATTAAGGCTCCCAGGATTTATTTTGATTTTAATTTATTTAATGATTTTACAAATTTTGCGAAAAATGTAAAAATTCAATTTCAGATAGATAAATCAAAATCATCATTTGCCGATATAGCTTATTTTGCTCATTCATTATGGGGAATGAAGGAGAATTTTTCGATTTCAGGTTCGGCAAAAGGCAAATTAAGTGATTTGAAATGTAAAAAAATTAAGCTAAATATAGGTAATTCAAATGAATTTTCAGGAAATATTGATTTTTCAGGACTTCCAAATTTTCATGAAACCTTTATGTTTATTGATGCTAAAAATTTAATGGTAACTCCAGAAGAATTTGAAAGTTATTTTATACCATTTTTACCATCTAATAAATTATCAGTTCCTGATATAATAAAAAAATTCGGACAAATATCATATAATGGAACATTCACAGGCTATATAGATGATTTTGTGACTTATGGAACTTTTCAAACAAAATTGGGAGAAATAACAACTGATTTGTCATTAAAACCAAAGCCACATAAACAAATTGATTTTAAAGGTAAAATTGATGCAAAATCTTTTGATATAGGTAAATTTTTAAATTTAAAAAATATAAGCGGATTGGCCGATGTGAAAATTTCCGGCGATGGTTCTATTGTTGAGGGCAACAAAGTGAGCGGTTCTTTTGACGGGCTTATTCATAATTTGGGATTAAATGGTTATAACTTTTCGGATATTGAAGCTGATGGATCAATGCTTGAAAATGTATTTACCGGAACTCTTTCGCTAAACGATCCCAATGCAAAACTTGCATTAAATGGCTTATTCGATTTTTCAAAAAAAATACCGGAATTTAATTTTACGGGAAATGTTAGTAAAGTTGATCTTCATAAATTAAAATTCATTCCAAAAGATAGTATTTTCGATATATCATGTCAATTAACTGCAGTATTTAAAGGTGTTGATTTTAATAATTTAAACGGTCATATTAATTTTGAAAACGCCGTATTAAATAGAAATTCAAAACATCTGGATATTCGTAATTTTACTTTACTGTCTGATAATATTGGACAATCAAGCAAATTAGAATTAAAGTCAAACATTGTAGATGCTTCAATTGACGGAAAGCAAGATTTTGAAAAATTAATTCCCGATTTAATTCAAACATTTAGGTATTATATGCCTGAAAGTTTTTATACTGATAGAAACTATAAATTATCAACGCATAATGAATTTCAATTTTATGTTAATTTAAAAGAACCCCAGAATTTATTGAATGTTTTCTTTCCTAATATTTTATTGGCTAAAAATTCAACATTCAGTGGCAATTTTTATTCTATTGATTCAATATTAGAAATTAACTTACAAACCAATTTCATACAAATTGGGAATAATAAATTTAATAATCTGAAAGTTAAAATAAAATCGAATCGTGACAGTTTAAATATTATAGTAAACTCGAGTAAAATCAATAGTGGTGAAAACATAAATTTCCCAATGTTCTCAAGTATTATAAAAATTAATAATGATAGTATAAAATCAAATATAAAATGGATTAATGCAGATTCATTGACTTATAGCAATATATTGTCTAATGCATATTTTAAAAAAGATTCGAATAAAAATAGGCCAAAACTTTATATTGATATAGCGCCTTCAAAATTTTATTTACTTGATAGTATGTGGCAAATTGATGCTTGCCATTTAAATATTGATAGTTCGAAAATTTCAATTCCTTCATTTAAATTAGTGCAAAACGATCAGATATTTGAAGCTAAAGGTCTTATTTCAGAAAATAATTCGGATAGTTTATTTTTCAATTTTAAAAATTTCAACTTAAGCAATTTGGCAATTTTTATAAGAAGTAAAAATATAAAATTTGATGGTAAAATAAACGGAACTGCTGAACTGAATGATTATTATAATAAGATGATTTTTAATTCAGATCTAAAAGTAAATCAATTATATATAAATAATGAACTTATTGGTGAAACAAATATAAATATTCAATGGAATAGTTTGTTAAAGAAGTTTAGTGTACATGCAAATTCATATAAAGATGAAACTAATACTACTGAAATTCAGGGTTATTATATTCCTGAAAATAAAAATTTAAATTTTGATATAAAGGCTGAAAATATTGGAATAACTTTATTTCAGCCAATTATTTCAAATATATTCACATTGCATAATGGAAATTTTTCTGGTGAAATTGCATTAACAGGAACAACAACAAAACCTGAACTTAATGGAAATGTTGAAGTTAAAAATTGCAGCTTAACAGTAAATCAACTAAATACTAGTTATACATTGGCTACAAAATTAAAAATTCAAGATAATAGGTTCTTATTCAAAGATATTATTGCACATGACAAAAACAATAATTTATGTACAATAAATGGATATATAATGAATAATTATTTTAATGATTTTAAATTAAATATCGATCTCGATTTCAATAAATTAATGGTTTTAAATACTTCATCCGATGATAATTGGCCAATATATGGCAAAGCATATGCAAGTGGATTTTTAAATATATCCGGATCGCCTGATAATATTAAAATTGATGTTGCCCGAGCGCGGACTGAAAAAAATACAATTATATATATTCCTTTGAATAAGAAAGGCGATGTAGCTGAAAATAATTTTCTGACGTTTTATAATAAATCTAGCTCGAAAAATATTGATTCAAACGAGTTAATTATAAAAAAACCGAAAATTCCAACTGGTGTAACATTTAATTTAACATTAACAGCAACTCCTGATGCGGAGGTTCAACTTATATTTGATCCTAAAATAGGCGATATATTAAGAAGCCAGGGGAATGGAAATATAAAAATAGAAGTGAATTCTGAAGGGAACTTTAAAATAAATGGTGATTATGTTGTAACAAATGGTGATTATTTGTTCACCCTGCAAAATTTAATAAATAAAAAATTTATATTGGAACCAGGCGGTGTAATTTCATGGAATGGAAACCCAATAGATGCAACACTTGATATTAAAGCAACTTACAGAACTAAAGCATCATTAAGTAATTTAACATTAGATCAGTCGCCTGAATATAAGACAAGGATTCCGGTTGATTGTCAATTATTTATTAGTGGAAAATTATTAGACCCAACTATTAAATATAATATCATTCTTCCAAATGCTTCTGAAGAATCTAAAAATGTATTAAAAGAATATATTACAAGTGAGGAAGAATTGAGCAACCAATTCCTTATGCTTTTGGTTATTAACAATTTTATGCCACCTTCCAGTAGCAATTATGGTCCAAATTCAACCACAGTTGATGCCGCTCAAACTGCATTAGTTTCATCATTTGGGAAAGATATAGCAACAACAACTTCGCTAGAATTATTATCAAGCCAGTTAAGCAATTGGATGTCGCAAATAAGTAAGGATTTCGATGTAGGTGTAAATTACAGGCCTGGGGATAAAACCTATACAAATCAGGAAGTTGAGGTAGCATTGTCAACTCAATTACTTAATGACAGGGTAAGTATAAATGGTAATTTAGATGTATATGGCAATCAGTCAAATACAGCTCTTCCAGCTACTACTGCTAGTAAACCAAACAACCTGGTGGGAGATGTTAGTGTTGATGTTAAACTAACCGACGATGGTAAACTTCGACTTAAAGCCTTCAATAGGGTTAACGACCAATTAACTAATAATCAGGAGCCTTATACACAAGGGGTTGGCTTGCTTTACCATGAAGATTTCAAATCGTTTGCCGACTTACGAAGAAAATATTTTGAAAAGTTATTTGGTAAAAAAAAATTAAAACAGAATAAAAAGGTCGAACTTCCGAAAAAAGAATTAGCACCTGATAATAATTAACGTATAAATTTGCATTAACCTTAAATTTAAAATTAGTAGCAATGAATTTGATAATGATAATTTCACAAATTAATGTAGCTGATACAACAGCCGCAGTTGCAAAAGCAGTTAAGCCTGAAACGTCAATTTCACTTTGGGATTTGACCGTAAAGGGAGGTTGGTTAATGGTGCCAATAGTTATTTTAGCAATAGTGGCAGTCTATATTTTTTTCGAAAGGTTTTTTGCATTAAAAAAAGCTTCTCAATTTGAAAACAATTTTATTGACCGAATTCGTGACTATATCCATGATGGAAAAATTGATGCAGCATTGAATCTTTGCAATAGCACCGACAGACCTGTTGCAAGAATGATTGAAAAAGGTTTAAAACGACTTGGCCGGCCAATTAAAGAAATTGAAGATTCTATAGAAATTGTCGGAAAATTTGAAGTTTACAATCTTGAGAAAAATCTTGTAATTCTTGGTGTTATTGCAGGTATTGCTCCAATGTTTGGTTTTATTGGTACTATTGCTGGTGTAATAAAAATATTTTATAATATTTCATTGGCCGATAACATAAGTATTGGAATTATTGCAGGTGGTTTATATGAAAAAATGGTTACCAGCGCTGCCGGCCTTTTAGTGGGTATTGTAGCTTATATTTTTTACCATTGGTTGAATGTGATGATTGAAAAAGTTGTTCATAAACTTGAACTAAATGCGATGAACTTTATTGATTTATTGCAGGAACCTGTAAAATAGATATATTATATAGTACGTTTTTTATATACAATTGATAAAATAGAATATTATCGTTTCTGAAAATTTAAAAAATTTGTTCAAATCTTTGCTAATTTAAAAATATAAATCAGATGAAACTTAGAAGTAGAAATAGGTTTAATCCTGAAGTAAGTTCATCATCATTAGGCGATATTATGTTCTTTTTGATGTTGTTTTTTTTAATAACTAGTACACTTATTAGCCCAAGTGTTATTAAGCTTACTTTGCCAAGTTCTAAATTTCATCAAACTGTTCGAAAAACTGAAATATCAATTTCAATTACAAAAGAAAAAAAATATTATATCAATAATCTTGAAGTAAGTCAAGCCCAAATTGAACAAGAATTAAAAGTACAAATTGCAAAAGCTGGTAAAACAGATAACATTACAGTAGTTATACGATGTGATAGCAGTTTACCGGTGCAGGAATTAGTTAACGTTCTTGAAATTGGTAATAAGTTAAAGGTAAAAATGATTTTAGCAACTAAAGCACCAAACGCATAATTAAATGTATTTAGGCAAAAAACATAAAGTATTTGCTATGCTCCGCACTATTATTGTTTTTGCAATAATTATGCTCATTTTGCTATGGATTCACTTTAAAACTCCAATACCTCCATATCCTGAAGGTGGAGGAGGCCCAGGTATGGGACTTGAGGTTAATCTGGGTTCTTCTGATTTTGGCACTTCCGATAACCAGCAAACTGAGCCTATAAATATGCCTGATTTTTCATCAGCAAGTCCTGATAAACAAGAGCCTGAAAAAGTACTAACTTCAGATGTTGAGGAAAATGAGATTAAGGAATCACCAGTAAAAAAGGATGTTGAAAAAACTGTGGTAAAGAAAAATCGTCATAAAAAAATTGAAACTGATAAAAAGGAAAAGAATTCCATAAATGATGAAAAAATTGAAAAACACGAAATAAACACAAAAGCTTTATTTCATAAAAGCAGTAACGAAGGTACAACCCAACAGGCAGGAGATCAGGGTAGTCCAGGAGGAACTGTTGGTTCACCCTTATATAAAGGTAATGGCAAAGGTAGTGGAGGAGGTACAGGAGGTGGTAGTGGTTCGGGAACTGGTACAGGACAAGGAAATGGAATATCATTTAATTTGGATGGAAGAAACCCTCTATTTTTACAAAACCCTGAATATAATTCACAAAATGAAGGAAAAGTAGTTGTTGAAATAACTGTAAATAGCGAAGGAAGAGTCACGGACGCACGTCCTGGTGCAAAAGGATCTACTACTTTAGATGATTATCTATTGCAGGTTGCAAAGAATGCTGCTCTACAATCAAAATTTACACGAAAACCTGATGCCACTGTTCAAAAGGGAACAATCACTTATAGATTTTTACTGCAATAAATATTGTATTTTTTATGGAGCAAGCCTCTTTATAGTCCATTGTTTATTTTCAAAACTATATAAAATTCTATCGTGCAACCTGTTCTGCCTGCCCTGCCAAAACTCAATTGACGAAGGCACAATTCTGAACCCTCCCCATTCTTTAGGTCTAGGAATTTCACCATGTTTAAATTTTTCTCTAAATTCATTGTGCTTTTTTTCAAGCCAATTCCTGTCTTCAATTATTTTACTTTGCGGTGATGCCCATGCTCCTAAACGGCTTCCAACTGGACGGGTTTCAAAATAATTATCCGATTCATTATCCGATAATTTTTCAACTTTACCTTCAATTCTCACCTGACGTTCAAGTTCCGGCCAATAATAAACCAAAGCTGCAAATGGATTTTCTTCTAATTCTTTACCCTTTCTACTATTGTAATTGGTAAAAAAGTCAAATCCTTTATCAGAAAATCCTTTTAACAAGATTACACGTGCTGAAGGAATGCCTGATTTTGTTGCTGTAGCTAATATGGCCGCGTTAGGTTCGTATATCTTAACCAATGCGGCTTGGTCAAACCATAATTTAAACTGATCTATTGGTGAAGAAGCAACCTCATTCTCACTAAGTCTTTCTGAAATTATATTTTCTTTTAAATCAAATAAATCCATAAGATTACTTTTAAAATCTAATTTAAGTTAATTAAACAATTCAAGTTATTAAAAGACTTTATGATTATAATTATGAATAATTTATAATCATAAACAAATTTTTCAATGTCTTGTTGTACAAATATTTTTCAAATCATACATTTTAGTTATTAATTCAAAATATCAATTGATTTATTTATATATAAAAATTGGATGTTAAATCTTTTTCAAATTAAATATATCTTAAACACTATTAAAATACTTTTATCTTAAATTATATAAGAAGAATTTACATAGAAAATTAAAATGAATTAAACTATGGCGTTTCAGCAGGCTTTGAGACTCAAATCTAGACTTTTAATTTGATGTGTAAGTGCTCCAACTGAAATATAGTCGACACCGCATTCGGCATAATCGCGAATATTATCAATTGTAATATTTCCTGAAGACTCTGTTTCTACTTTATTTGCAATTAAAAGTACCGCTTCTTTTGTTTTTGGAACATCGAAATTATCAAGCAATATTCTATTAATACCTCCAAATGCAAGGATTCTTTTAACATCGTCAATTGATCTGGCTTCAATTTCAATTGCCAGGTTCTTATTATTACTTTTTAAATATTTTTTTGTTTTTTCAAGCGCTTTTTCAATACTTCCGGCAAAGTCAATGTGATTATCTTTAATTAAAATCATGTCATAAAGACCAATACGATGGTTTTCGCCTCCACCAATTTTAACTGCATATTTATCGAGCAATCTCATTCCAGGCGTGGTTTTTCTGGTATCTAAAATCTTGGTTTTTAAACCATTTAATCTATTAACATAATTATTGGTTTGGGTGGCTATTCCGCTTAAACGTTGCATAATATTTAAAACAATTCTTTCAGCTTGTAAAATAGCAATTACATTTCCAGTAACGTTAAATACTATATCGCCATATTTTACTTCAGTTCCATCAGCAATACCTAATGTGAATATAATATCAGGATCTAATTTTTGAAAAATTATTCTGGCAATTTCAGAACCGGCTATTATCCCATTTTGTTTTACCAACAATTGTGATTTACCTATTTGATTATGATCAATTGTAGCTAACGATGTGTGATCGCCATCGCCAATATCTTCCTTAATAACTAAATCAATAAAATTGTTTAAATATGATTCATTAATATTCATCTACTTGTTTATTTATAACTTGTTTAAAATGATCTATTTACTTTAATATTAAGCCTGAAAACGGCTTTCGAAGTTATTAATTTTCAAACAAAAACATGAGATATTTTTTTACTATTCTTTTACAATTAACAGCTGTTTACCATAGTTTACAAAACATATCGTTCCCAAATACAATTTTAAAAAGGCAAACTTAATGCGAAAGCAGAGATATAACTTTGGCGTAAGTTTTATAATTTGATATATTTTTGTCATTCATCCAAGTAATATACATTCGCTAATTATACAAACTAATAAATTTTTGAATTGGTTAATTAAATTTTAATGAAAGTAATTTTAATAATTGTAGGCAAAACTGATTTTAAATATTTGGAAGAAGGGATTCATCTTTATTTGAGCAGGATTATTCATTATTTGCCATTTGAAATAATTACAATTAAGGATTTGAAAAAGGGCAGAACGATTTCACCTGAATTGGTCAAAGAAAATGAGGGGAAGGAAATTTTAAATAAAATTGAGCCAATTGATTTTGTAATACTATTAGATGAAAAGGGGAATGAATATACTTCTGTGAAATTCGCAAAATACATTGAGAACAAAACAATTACAGGTACACGAAAATTGATTTTCGTAATTGGGGGTGCGTATGGTTATTCAGAAAATGTTTATAAAAGGGCAAATGATAAAATTTCTTTATCAAAAATGACTTTTTCACATCAAATAGTTAGGCTTATTTTTATGGAACAACTTTATAGAGCATTGACTATTATTAAGGGAGAACCTTATCATCATGAATAATTATGTTGTTATAATTCAACTGTAAATCATTATAACCCATCTCCCTAAAATTATCAAGCACTTTTGTAGCTGCTTTTATACCATCAGCAGTTATATTGTCGGCTGGCCCTTTCCAGGAGTTTTCAATAAAAACCAATTTTGCGGTAGCGCTAGTGTTAAACGTTATAGTTGGGCTATAGCCATTATTGCCCATCCATAAAAGTGTCACAGGTTGTGGACCTGTTTGGAAAATAATTCTGGGATCAGGTGGTTGATAATGCTGTAATGACAGAAATGCCACTCTTCCCTTATAATTGTCAATAGTTATTTGGGGCTGCAATGTTGTTTGGATTTTAACACCTGCAATGGTAATATGCCCATTTGTATTAACTTCGTTTCCTTCAACTGAAACATACCTATCGGCTTGTTCGGAATAAAAGCTGGTAGCTACCAAATTTTGGTTGTCTTTAACATATATACCATAGGGCACATTGGTAGCCAACATGGCCTGAATGCCCATAAAGCCATCTCTTTTTTTTTCGGAAGCACCTTCAACTGTTGTGGTTCCTTCCCATTTGAAATTAATCAATATTTTAGCCCTGGAAGAATTGGTGACATGAACATTTCCGTTTAAATGATTTACAACTATTGTGGAACCTTTTGGAATATTTAAAAATTGTAAACCTTTAAGTGAATTCTTTTGGTACATGCCATATACAGTAACCATATTATATTCTATGGATGAATTGGCTTTGGTGCCAGTTTGTTGAATATCATAACTGCCATTTTTATTGTCATTCACTGCAAGTTGTTCTATGGTTATATTTTTGGGGTCTATTATTTTCAATGTTAAACCTCCGGCAGCACCACCCCATTGGATTCGTGAGCCACCAGTACCTCCGCCCGGAATACAACCGCCAACAGTATAATTTGAACCTGTTATGACAAGAGTACTGCATACTTTGTATGTTCCTTTGGGCAAGTATGCAATTGCATTATTCCCATACTTCCGGGTTGAATCAATTACTGTCTGAATTGCGTCATAATCGTCTGTTTTTCCATCACCTTTTGCCCCAAAGGCTTTAACATCAAAAATTTTTTGCGGGACACTGACTTTCTCCTTAAAAAAACTTTGAGATGCTGAAATTAATGCTCCGTCAAGTTTTCCTTTGGGAATTTCAGTAAAATATTTTGTATTGTCGAGTAATTTCGATGTCCCAACAAATAAGTTGTTTGAAAGTACCAGATGAGGATTGTTTAAGGTTGAAATTGGAGGATTAGTATCAGGAGGATTGGAGAAAACACAATCGAAAATTACGCAGGGGGCTCCCTGAATAGACATTGCAGATTTGCTTTTCCATCCAGATACACAACAATTTTGAATAAAGGCAGTTGCAACTCCACCGTTCCAATCCAAAAATTTATTTGAATTTAAGGATGAGCACCTTATGAAAGAACACGGATGTTCCGGACCTCTGTTGGCTGTTATATCACATTTTTTGCTGTTTTCAAAATGACAATCACGTACATAAATATTTGCACCTTTACCAACATAAATTCCCATTCCACAATTATAAAAATCAGAGGCTATTGTTATAATGTCATAATTATTAAATGTTTGAACAGATACGCCGGTTGAACAATTGTTGAATAAGCAATTCTGAACCGATTGTTCAGCACTTGCTAATTTTTTATTGCCGAACCTTATGCCAATTTGCATATTTTTAAAGCACAGGTATTTATGGTCACTTTCTGTATCGAACAAAGTTGATGAATAATGATCCAATCCTGTGCCTGCAACATTATTGCCGTCAAAAACAATTCCTTCGAATAAACCACGTGGAGTTCCATCTAGTAAAATCATTGTTCCCAAATATGTTCCATCCCACTTAATAGTAGTATTCCTGCCATGTCCAACTAGCCAACAACCTTCTTTTACATTTTTTAATAACAATGTTTTGGTTATCCTGTAGGTTCCTGGAGGAAAATATACTGTGCTTGGCTTTTCCGGTGATGTATGGTTGTTTATTATATCAAATGCAGCCTGAATTGCTTGGTAGTCATCAGCAATTCCATCACCAACAGCTTTTGGTGTTACATCGGCTTTTACATTAATCCAATCCGATCGTTTTCCGGGCCAGTCCAAGTCTGGAATTTGTTTTTGACTATAGCTTAAATTTGGCACTAAAATAACTATGAAAAGACCAAAATATTTCAACATGGTTTGTCAATATTCAATTATACACAAAGGTGAATAAAACATAATTATTATATTACGAAATTATTGAAATTGAGGGAAATGGAATTTAAAATTATTGAGCAATATTTTAAGTAGAAAAAAAGAAAAAGGACAAACCAATAAATTAATTGATTTATCCTTTTTTGTACCCGAAGCCGGAATCGAACCGGCACGGACATTTCTGCCCACAGGATTTTAAGTCCTGCGTGTCTACCTATTCCACCATTCGGGCAACCTGTTTCATTTTTGTAAAAAAAATCCCGACGTGTCGGGAACCTTTTGAGCGGGAAACGGGACTCGGACCCGCGACCCCAACCTTGGCAAGGTTGTGCTCTACCAACTGAGCTATTCCCGCAAATAATTTAAGCACGCACTGTTGTTTTCAACAGTGGTGCAAAAGTAAAAATCTTTTTTATTTCTGCAAAAGTAGCGGGGTATTTTTTAATTTAAACTTTGTTTCAAAAGTTCCTGGTGGATTTTAGATAGTCCTCCGGTTTTTGACTTTAGAGCAACATTTAAAATTTTAAAGCCATTATATCTCAATTCACGGCGCATTTTCTTAAAGACTTTGCCAGTTGAAAATTTATAAGTTGTAAAAAGCATGGTTTCTTTATTATTTATAACAGGCAGTTGATTTACAAATCTTTTCCAACTTTTTGTTGGTCCCTGTCCAAAAATAAATAATCCATTGGTTGGGCAACCTATGTATAATTTATCAGCGTTTTCAATATCAAATTTCGTTATTTCTTCAATTGAACCAATTTTCACTTCAGCATTTTGCTCGCCTAAAACTTGTGAAATTTCTTCTGCCATTCTTTTGGTTGTTCCAGTATTGCTCTGATAAACCACTAATGTTTTCATAGTTTTTAATTTTATAATTTATAATGGCCAAAATTATTTCATTGAAAAATTAAGTAAACATTAAATTAGGCGAATGGCTGCTTTTTACCGATGAATAAACTATAATCCTGTTATTCTTTTAATTTCATTCAATTTGTTTAAAGCTTCAATTGGAGTTAGATTATTGATATTCATGTTTTTAATTTCGTCACGAATTTGACGAAGAACGGGATCTTCCAATTGAAAAAAGCTTAATTGATAACCTTCTCGTTTTTGTCCAATTTCCGGTGATGGTCGTGATGGTTTTTCATTTTTTTGCGATGTTTCCATTTCTTTCAATATTTCATCGGCACGCTGAACAACACTTTTTGGCATCCCGGCCATTTGCGCCACATGAATTCCAAAACTATGAGCGCTTCCACCACGGACAAGTTTTCGTAAAAAAATAACTTTATTATTTAGTTCTTTAATAGATACATTAAAATTTTTAATTCGTGGAAATGAAATTTCCATTTCGTTTAGTTCATGATAATGTGTAGCAAACAATGTTTTTGCTTTAGCTGTTGAGTGTTCGTGAATGTATTCTACCATTGCCCAGGCAATTGATATACCATCGTAGGTGCTGGTACCACGGCCAATTTCATCAAGTAAAATCAGGCTTTTAGGCGACAGGTTATTTAATATACTTGCAGCTTCAATCATTTCAACCATAAATGTTGATTCACCGAAAGAAATATTATCAGAAGCGCCAACACGCGTAAATATTTTGTCGACTAATCCAATGGAAACAGCTTCGGCTGGGACAAAACATCCCATTTGAGCCATTATTACAATTAAAGCTGTTTGACGCAATAGGGCAGATTTCCCAGACATATTCGGACCCGTAATAATAATAATTTGCTGATCGCTGGTATCTAAAAATACATCATTGCTAATATAAGGCTTATCCGGAGGAAGTTGTTTCTCAATAACCGGGTGCCTGCCACCTTTTATATCGAGTGTATCGCTATTATCTAATGTTGGACGGACATATTTATTATCAACAGCAATTTTTGCAAATGATTGAAGGCAATCTAACCTGGCAATAAGCGATGCATTAAGTTGTAAAGCCGGAATGTAATCAGTTAAACTTTGAACCAGGTTTTGAAATAAGGTTGTTTCAATTGATAATATTTTTTCTTCGGCACCTAATATTTTTTCTTCGTATTCTTTCAGTTCCTCAGTAATGTAACGTTCGGCACTTACAAGAGTTTGTTTACGTATCCAATCATTTGGTACCTTATCTTTATGCGTATTCCTGACCTCAATATAATACCCGAAAACATTGTTAAAACTTATTTTAAGTGATGTTATTCCTGTTCGTTCAATTTCGCGTTGTTGTAATTTAAGAATATAATCTTTTCCTGAAAACTGAATTTCTTTTAACTCATCAAGCTCACTATTTATGCCTTTATTAAAAACATGTCCTTTCCCAATTTGATTAGGAGGATCGGCAACTAATTCCGAGGCGATTTTTTCAGTAATCGTTTTACATGGATTCAGTTGTTCGGCAATTTTAATTAAAGGCATTAATTTACTTTGTTTACAAAAGTCAAGAATTGGATGGATAGCTTCCAATGCTGACCTAAGTTGAATAACTTCGCGCGGATTAATACGCCCAACAGCAATTTTCGAAGCCAAGCGTTCAAGATCGCCAATTGTTTTAATTTGCTCGCTTATTCCTGTAGTCGCCTCTTCATTTTTAACAAAATACTCAACAATGTCAATCCTTTCAATTATTGGTTGAATTTCTTTCAGCGGCATTGCCAACCAGCGTTTCATCATTCTAGAGCCCATTGGGCTTTGTGTTTGGTCAATAACATCGAGAAGTGTTTTGCCACCTTCGTTAATTGAATGAAACAGTTCGAGGTTACGGATGGTGAATTTATCGAGCCATACAAAACGGTCTTCTTCAATCCGCGATAATGAAGAAATATGGTTTATTTGATGATGTTCAGTTATTTCAAGATATTGTAAAATTGCTCCGGCAGCTATTATGCCTGATGTATAATCCTGAATTCCAAATCCTTTCAACGAAGTTACCTGAAAGTGCTTTAGAAGTCGGCTTTCGGAATTATCAAAGGTGAAAACCCAGTCATCAAGTTTAAAAGTGAAGAATTTATTTCCAAAATTTTCAATAAATTCCTTGTTTTTGCTTTTATCGTGAAGAATTTCTTTAGGTTGAAACGAATTTAAAAGCTTATCGATATAATCAACATTTCCCTGGGCTAACAAAAATTCACCGGTTGAAATATCAAGAAAAGCAACACCAAGGTTGTTTTTATCAAAATGGACACAGGCGAGAAAATTATTTTCGCGATGTTCTAAAACATTATCATTAAGCGAAACTCCAGGAGTAATAAGTTCAGTAATACCTCGTTTTACAATTTTTTTGGTGAGTTTCGGGTCTTCGAGCTGCTCACAAATAGCAACCCGTTGGCCAGCACGCACAAGTTTATGCAAATAAGTGTCTAAAGCATGATAAGGGAAACCAGCTAATTCAACAAACGAGGCTGAGCCATTGGCTCTTCGTGTTAGCGTAATGCCTAAAATCTCTGAAGTTTTTATTGCATCTTCTCCAAAAGTTTCGTAAAAATCACCAACCCTAAAAAGCAATATAGCATCAGGATGTTTATCCTTGATACTGAAATATTGCTTCATTAAAGGCGTTTCTACGTATTTTTCGTTTTCGGCCAAATTTATTTTTTTATCAGGCCAAATTTAGCTGAATGAATGTCGATGTAATAATACTTTTTTGAGAAATTATAAAATTTAATTAACTAAAATTCAAATCAAACAATTTATAAATGCGCAAATGAGCCAATTTACTGATTAATTAAATTAATTTACACATTTGGAAATTAGATAATTAGCATATTTAATTATTCGTTCGGAACAAGCAATTTAAATCCTTTGCCATGAATGTTCAATATTTGAATACCTGGTTCTTCTTTTAAATACTTACGAAGTTTGGTAATGTAAACATCCATACTTCTGGCATTAAAGTAGTTATCGTCAATCCAAATTGATTTTAAAGCAAAGTTTCTTTCAAGAATTGAATTTTTGTTATCACATAAAAGTTTAAGCAAATCCGATTCTTTTGTAGTAAGTTTTATAGTATTATCAGCAAAAGTAAGTGTTTGCTTTTCGTAATCGAAATCATAACCGGCTAATTTAAATTCTTTTTGGTTTTCATCACCATTTCCTTTGGTTCGCCTTAATATAGCATCAATTCTGAAAATTAATTCTTCCATGCTAAATGGTTTTGTGATATAATCGTCGGCACCTAAGGAAAACCCTTCTATAACATCTTCCTTCATTGATTTTGCCGTGAGAAAAATAATAGGTGTTTCTTTTCTCAGCTTCCTTATTTCACGGGCAACAGTAAATCCATCCATTACAGGCATCATAACATCCAGAACACATATATCATAGCTATTGTGTTCGAAACTTTTTAATGCTCTTTCACCATTCGGGAAAAGTTCAACATCAAAACTTCTGGCTTTTAAGTATTCTCTTAATAAAACACCTAAATTTTCATCATCTTCTGCAAGTAAAATCCTTGTTTTAACTGTATTCATCATAATTTTAATTTTTAAAATTTTTATCCTTCATTATTAAGTGGAAGATTAATTGTAAACGTACTTCCTTGTCCTGGTTTGCTATCAACTGCAACAAACCCATTATGTGCTTCTGCAATTTTTTTCACGTAACTAAGTCCCAGCCCAAAACCACGAACATTATGTATATTGCCTGTTGGTACGCGATAAAATTGCTCAAATATCTTTTTCTGACTTTCTTTATTTATTCCAATCCCGTTGTCTTTTACATCAATTGCAATTCCAAACCCTGTATTTTGAGTTGAAATTATTATTACTGGTTCATCAGTGCAATATTTTAAGGCATTTTCCAATAAATTAATGATAACATTGGTTATATGAACTTCATCGGCATATATTGTAACATTTTCGGCATTTAATTCATGGAAGATTTTTCCATTCCTGTTTTTAATATTTATTGTGAAATTGCGGATAATTGCTTCAATAATTTCATGAAGATTTACCTTTTTGAATTTTAATTTAAGTTGAGTTTGATCAAAAACTGCCATTTGAAGCACTTTTTCAACCAATTGTCCTAAGCGTTTGCTTTCGTCGTTTACAACCTTCGATAAATATTCAACGTTTTTATTTTCAAGTGGCACACTTGTATCCCCAAGTAGTTGAGAAGCTAGTGAAATGGTAGAAATTGGTGTTTTTAGTTCATGTGTCATGTTGTTGATAAAATCTGTTTTTACCTCTGACAATCGCTTTTGCTTGAAAATAATATAAAAAGCAACTCCAATAACTATAATTATTATGGTTGTTAAAAGAACTGAAGAAATTATTATAAAACTTATTGATCTTAAAATATAAGTTTCCTGACCTGGAAAATCAACAGTTAGAAAATAAGGTTGTGTAAATATTTCATCGGGGTATAACCTTACATAATAATGTTCAATATTTTTTGATTCATTGAAACTGTCAGTTTTGAAAATAGCATTGCCACGTTCATCTTTTACAATATATTCATAAGGTATATTAATTCCGCTTAAAGACATTTCTGCTTTAATAATGCGTTCCAACGTATTTTTACTTATTTTTTCTTCAAGTTTTAAATGTGGTCTGATGAGTTTGTTTACTATATTTTCAACAAATTTCCGTTTGTTGTGAACGCTTCTTGAATACAGAAATTCTTCATTTGAATTACCCTTTTTTAATTCTGAGGTCAAATCATCAGGAATTGAATCGGAAGGAACTACGGCAATTTTAGCACTTACTTTATTTTGTACCTGGTTGCTCAGATAAATTTCTTTTGAAACATATATTGATTTTTTACTTGCTTCGTCTGATGGTTCTTGTGTTCTGGTAATTTTTTTAATTACTGATTCATTTGTTGAATCTAATTCATAAGCCAATTGATGAACAGCTTCTTCCTGTTGCAGCGATTTTACGATTGACATTAAAGCGCTATGGACTTGCTGGTCAAATTGCATTTCCTTAATTTCAATAGCATTTTTAATCCAAAAAGATTGGAGTGTAATTAGGCCAAGCAAAGCAATTGTGACCACCAATATTAATATCCAAACGGATTTCTGCTTCATTATAAAGCAAAATTAACGATTCAAGTGTCGAATGTTAAATTGTGAGAGTTAAAGTGTGTTAAACGCTTTGGTATAAGGGAATGTAACAATTATGCCGTTTGTAATTATTATAGATTGTACAATTTAGAAAATATTAAAAGTTTATACTTTTTAAATAGCTGTAAATAAATTACTTATCTTTTAAGTAAATCGAAAAGCTTTTCCGGATTATTTTCAAGTGAATTGCCTATAATTGCAATATCTGCACCAGCTTTGTATATATTTTCAAGTTCTTCCCTTTTTCTTATTCCTCCACCAACAATAAGTGGAATGCTAGTACTTTTTTTAACTTGTTCGATTACCTTTAAAGGAACATGATTCAAAGCGCCACTTCCGGCTTCGAGATAAATTGATTTTAAACCCAGTAATTCTCCGGCGATTGCTGTCGCCACAGCTAATTCAGGTTTTTCAGATGGAATAGGCAATGTATTGCTAATATATTGTACTGAAGTTGTTGTAGATCCTTCAATTAATATATATCCTGTTGGAATTATTTCGAGTTTACTTTTTTTAAGAAATGGCGCTGCAATAACGTGATTGCCAATTAAATATTCCGGGTTACGTCCTGAAATGAGGGAAAGCAATAACATTGCATCGGCATTCTCAGATATTTGCATTAAACTGCCAGGAAATAGAATTATTGGAATTGAACTCTTTTTTTTAATTTCATTTACAAAATTGTCAATTTGCCTTGAAACCAGGCTTCCTCCAATTAAAATGAAATCGACAGAGCATTGCACACATATATCAATAGTTTTAACAACTGAGAAATTGTCATGCTTTTCGGGGTCAATTAAAACCCCGATTTTATTTTTATTTTTATTTATAAATATTTGGTTATAAATCATATCCGCTATTTATTACACCAAACAACAACATAACCATCAATAAAAAAATAACATAAATTATATTGTTCGTTACCAAATTTATTATGGACTAAACCATTAATACTGCCTTCATTTGAAATTATAAAAGGCTGAATAGTCAAATTTTGTTTAAAGTTAATATCTTGTTTATCACAAATTTTATATAATGCTTCTTTAGCACACCAATGTATATAAAGGTGCGATCGTCTTTTTGATGATTCAGTAGTAATATTTTCATTTTCATTGATGAATTTATGAGATATATTGTCGATTTGGTGCGACATATATTCGAGATCAATGCCAACCCTTTTGGTTTTGCTAACAAGAACAGATGTTAAATTTTTTGAATGCGATATACTTATTTTATGAGAATTGTCAGCCAAGAATGGCTTATGTTCTTCGTTATAAATTATTTGATTGTCTTTTTCTAAAACTTCATTTATAAGTGCGCGAACACTTAACCATTCAAGTTTTCGCTGCTGACAGAGAAAACTGTCAAGTGTGATTATTTCATCGGGGACTAATTTAACTTTTGCCCTTAAAGTATCAAAATCTTCGGTAATTTCCCAAATTCCTAATAAACAGTCTTCATCTACACTTTTCTTAACAATCAAACACATAGCTGTTTATTATTTATTTCTCCATTTTAATGTATTAATAAAATGATCAACATCTTTCCTGAAAAATTTTATTTCAGGTGCAAGCGAATCTTTATTTGGTTCAGAACTGATATAAAGCGCGCCACGCAAAAAGTTTTTCACACTATCGGTTAAAAAAAACTGAACCGATGATGCCGTGTTCCCTTTAATATCATATAAAATTCCGAATACATTATTACTGTCGTTTTTTATAACTAGTTCATCTATGGCGTCGGCTTTAGGTGAATGTTTGTAAGCAAGCTTTCGGGTATCTTCAATAAAGGCTCCCAGGTTGTTATTAATTGTTTTATAACTGATATGGAGTTTACATTTATATTTTGGAAAATCAATATTTACCCAATAAGGTTCAGCATTTCTGTCATGATCGAGCTCAACAATGCCATAATCTGGAATTTCAAAAGAATAAGGTAAATTACTTTTATAAGGAACATATTTTTTTACAGGCAAATCAATACGCATGTATCCGTTTGGCTTTGGCGTATATGGTTGTTTACAGGAGAAAATAATGAATGATAATAATGCAAGTAATATCGATGTTTTTTTCATTTTTATTTGATAATAATTTTTAGCTGTTTAATTCTCCTGTTATCAGCTGATTCAATAATAAAAGTGAAATTTTTATATTCTATTTTATCTCCTTTTACAGGAATATCGCCTTTTAGTTCGAGTAAAAGTCCAGCCAGTGTTTCATATTCACCTTTAACATCATCAAAAACCGAATCGTCAACCGATGTAATTTTGTAAAAATCGTTTAATAGAACTTTAGCTTCAAATAAAAACACATTTGGAGCCAATTGTTTGTACAAAATTTCTTCTTCAATATCTGATTCGTCTGAAATTTCGCCAATCACTTCTTCTAAAATATCTTCCATTGTAACCAGACCGCAAGTTCCTCCATATTCATCAATAACGATAGCCAAATGGATTTTATTTTTTTGAAATTCAGATAACAGATCGTCAATTTTTTTTGTTTCAGGAACAAAGAAAGCTGGTTTTATTAAACCTTGCCAATTAAATGAATTATTTTCACGGATATAAGGCAGTAAGTCTTTGCTGAACAATATACCTTTAATATTATCAAGTGTGTTATCGAAAACTGGAATTCTGGAATAACCTGATTCAACTACAATAGACAATAATTCGGACAATGTTGCTTTAATTCCAATAGCCTGAATATCTAACCGTTGATGCATTATTTCACTTACATTGGTATTTCCAAATTTCACAATTCCTTTTAAGATATTTTTTTCTTCGCTAAGCGAACCGGAGGTTATTTCAATAGCATCAGATAAGTCGTTTATTGAGAGGTTAGGATTTTTGATTGCTAATTTTTTCTGAACCAACGAAGTTGAATTTATTAAAAGCCAGGCCAAAGGATAAAAAATTTCCGACATTACTTTAATTGGAAATGCCATAAACTTTGCAACTGCTAATCCATGATCGGTGGCAAAAACTTTTGGGATAATTTCGCCAACCAGCAATATTAAAAATGTAACAGCAATTACCTGAAAAACAATAGCTAATATAACAGAATTAGGGAATTCAATAAAGGAACGGCTTATATAAGTAGAAAGCACAATTATTGAAATATTCAGAAAATTGTTTGCTATTAAAATGTTTGCCAGAAGCTGGTTAGGTTTGTTTAATAGACTAAGCAATAATGAATTTTTTTTCGACTTAGATTCTTCTAAAAGTTTAAGTTCTGTTGGTTTAAGCGAAAAAAAAGCCACCTCGCTTGCAGAGACCAAAGCAGTGCAAAGTAGTAAAATGCCAAGAAAAACAAGTTCAGCAGCCGATTCAAAATTAATCGGGTGAAACAAAATCGTTAAATTTATTCCCATCAAATCAAAAAATCTAAGGCTTACTTAAAATAAGTAAGCCTTACTTCCTATAAATTTACGAATGCCAAATTATTAATAATTATAATAACAAGGCAAAATTAAATGTTATTTAAAATGGTAAATCATCAACCGGACCTTCATTGACCATTGATTCATTTTCAACAGCAGCCTTACCTACTTCACCTGATACTGAAGATGGATGTCCTTCATCGGGTCTTTTACCAAGCAATTGCATAACATCTGCAACAATCTCAGTGGTATATTTTTTATTGCCATCTTTATCATCCCATGAACGAGTGCGTAAGCGTCCTTCAATATAAATTTGAGAACCTTTTTTCACATATTTCTGGGCAATTTCGGCCAATCCTCTCCATAATACAACATTGTGCCATTCAGTATTAGTGACTTTTTCACCACTTTTGTTAGTATAAACTTCACTGGTTGCCAATGAAATTGTTGTTACAGCAGTACCGTTTTCAAGATACCTTACTTCGGGGTCTTTGCCCACATTTCCGACTAAAATAACTTTGTTTACTGACATAGTTTTGTAATTTTAATTTGGTTTAGTTATAAAAAGTAATTACGAAAGATAAAAAATTTATTTTTTAATGACAAATTCATTTTTTAAATATTTGTCAATTAATCTTGAAATTGGATATTTATTTAGGTCTTTGAGCGAACTAATAAAAGTATTTTTGTCAAATTTCTGATTTAAACTTTCAACTTCAAATTTAAAAAATTTCGCATAAATTCTTTGATGCGTCAATTGATGTATATGTAATGGAGAATTGTTCTGAAAATTTGATTTCTTTAAATCCAATTGCTTTGCAAAATCTTTATTATCTAATAATCCGTCAATATCAATTTCATAATTCGTTTCAATCAATGGAAAATCAAATAATCCTTTCCAAATATCATTGTCAGTACGTTTTTTAATTATAATTGAATTTCCAGATTTAATAATTACATAATTAAAATACCGGTTTCTAACATTTAAACTTTTTGCTTTTATTGGCAAATCTTCTATTTTATTGAATTTTAATGCGTAACATTTATTTGAAACCGGGCAAATAGAACAATTCGGTCTTTTGGGTAAGCATATTATTGCACCTAGTTCCATTAATGACTGGTTTACGTCGCCAGGATTATTTTTTCCAATAATTTTTTCGACCAAACTAGCGAATTCAGAATAGGCATTATTGCTGTCAATTGGTGTAAAAATGCCGTAAAACCTCGAAATAATCCTAAATACGTTACCATCAACAACTGGTATTTTTTCGCCATAAGCTATTGATGCAATTGCGGCAGAAGTGTATTTACCAACACCTTTCAATTTTAATAATTCAAATGCGTTTTTTGGAAATTGTCCACTTAAGTTTGTAACAATATGAATGGCCGTGGAATGCAAATTTCTGGCTCTTGAATAATAACCAAGTCCTTGCCAAAGCTTTAATACATCATCTAATTTTGCATTGGCAAGCATATTTATAGTTGGAAAGGCCTTAACAAATCGGAGGTAATAATCCAAGCCTTGAGCAACCCTTGTTTGTTGAAGTATTATTTCTGAAAGCCAAATTAAATAAGGATCTTTTACATATCTCCAGGGTAATTTCCTCGCATTTTCAGCATACCATAATAATAATGTATTGCAAAAAGATTCAAAATTTTGCTCCATTAAAGCATTCAGCTTAACTTTATTACCCATAACATTCAAATAATCAGTAAAAGAATAAAAAAATATTCAAAACCTATTTTATAGTTAATTATAAATCATTTATATTTGCACTCTCGAAAATGAAATTTGAATTAAAATATTGATAATTAAAGGTTTTTAAAAATGACAAAAGCAGATATCGTAAACGAAATTTCGAAAAGCACAGGCATCGAAAAAATAACCGTACAAAAGACTGTCGAAGCTTTTATGGAAACAATTAAGGATTCCATGGTAAAAGATAAGAACATCTATCTTCGTGGTTTTGGAAGTTTTATAGTTAAAAAACGTGCTAAAAAAACAGCAAGGAATATTTCGAAGAACACAACTATAATTATTCCTGAACATAATATTCCGGCATTTAAACCTGCCAAATCGTTTACTTCAAAAGTAAAAGTCAACGTTAAATAACAAGTAATAAATATAAAAGTTAAATATCATGCCTTGCGGAAAGAAAAGAAAAAGACATAAAATGGCTACCCATAAACGTAAAAAACGTTTAAGAAAGAACAGGCACAAAAAGAAAAAATAAACTTTGTTTAAGGGAATTATGTTTATAAACCTAAAATTCCAAAGGGATTTTAGGTTTATTGTGTTTTTATATATGCTGATTACCACCTTTCAATACGAGGGAAGAAATTGTGAGCAATGAATTAATTATTAACGTTTCGCCCACCGATATTTCAATTGCTATGTTGGAAAACAGGCAATTAGTTGAGCTTCATAGAGAAAAAAATAATATCCAATTTTCTGTCGGTGATATATACCTGGGTAAGGTAAAGAAAATTATGCCCGGACTAAACGCAGCTTTTGTTGACGTTGGCTCAGAAAAGGATGCATTTTTACACTATCTCGATTTAGGTCCGCAATTACAATCGTTAAATAAATATTTGAAAATGAGCCTGGCCAAAAAGGGAAAAACCCCTTCAATGGCTAAGTTTAAAATTGAACCTGAGATAGATAAAAACGGTAAAATTAACAATGTGCTTTCATCTGGGCAGCTTGTGGTTGTTCAAATTGTTAAGGAGCCTATTTCTACTAAAGGACCAAGGTTAAGTTCCGAGATTTCTCTTGCCGGAAGAAATTTGGTAGTAATGCCATTTTCAAACAAAGTATCAGTTTCGCAGAAGATTGAATCGGCTGAAGAACGCAGCAGGTTAAAAACTTTGCTTCAAAGTATCAAACCTAAAAACTATGGTGTAATAATCCGAACTGTAGCTGAAACTCAAAAAGTTGCAACTTTTGATTCCGAATTGAGAGGCCTGGTTAAAAAATGGGAATCGGCATTTGATCATTTGAAAGGAGCTGATTCACCACGTAGAATAATTGGTGAAGTCAATCGCACTTCCGCCTTATTGCGTGATGCACTCAATGGCTCATTTAATAGTATTGTGGTGGATGACCAAGATACTTATGAGGAAATAAGGGAATACATTAGCAAAATAGCGCCTGAAAAAGAAAAGATTGTTAAATATTATTCTGGCAGCGAACCAATTTTTGAAAATTTCGGTATTGAAAAGCAGATAAAATCGGCTTTTGGAAAAACAGTTTCAATCAGAAGTGGTGCTTATTTAATAATTGAACATACCGAAGCATTACATGTAATTGATGTTAACAGTGGAAATCGCTCAAAATCGTCGAAAGACCAGGAAACAAATGCTTTGGATGTAAACCTTGCTGCAGTTGATGAAATTGCACGTCAGTTAAGGTTACGTGATATGGGTGGAATAATTGTGGTTGACTTTATTGATATGCAAAATAATGAGCATAGACAAATGGTGTACGACAAGATGAAAACCATTATGATATCGCAAAAAGCCAAACACAACATATTACCTCTCAGTAAATTTGGTCTAATGCAAATTACAAGGCAAAGAGTTAGGCCTGAAATGAATATTGATACCAACGAAAAATGTCCGACTTGTAAAGGTTCGGGTGAAATTTCGCCCAGTATATTAGTTGAAAAAGAAATTGAAATCGCAATTCTTAATTTTATTGAAAAAGAAAATACAAAATTTGTTCATCTTCGTACACATCCTTATATTGCTGCATATTTAAGAAGTGGTTTTATTTCGGTTCGTCTGAAATGGATGTATAAATACAAATGTTTTATCAAACTAACTCCTGCCTCAGCTTTAAACTTTCTTGATTTTAAGATTGTTTATGAAACATATCCTATTGAGGAATAGTACTTTTAACTAAAATTGATAATTTCATTATCTAACTTTAGAAAGTTTTTCAATAACTTGCAATAAAAAATTTTATGGGTAAGAAATTTTATAACTTTTTATTCCTCATATTTGTATTCTCGTCAATTTCAGCACAAGTCTCGAGTCCTGTAAAATGGAGTTATAGTTCAAAATTTATTTCAACTAATACAGTTGAATTAACCTTTAAAGCAAACATTGATAGTAAGTTTCATATTTATGGTGCTTATTTTGCTGATGGTGGCCCAATTCCAACATCGTTTCATTTTGATTCTTCCGAAAATATACTATTATCAGGTAAAGTTTTAGAAAAAACAGCTCCTGTTAAAAAACATGATACCAGCTTTGATATGGATATTACAATTCATAGCAATACCGCTGTTTTTGTCCAAATTGTTAAACTTAAAAAGATAAAACCAACTACAATAAATGGCTACATTGAATATATGGCTTGTACCGACGATAAATGCCTTCCTCCGGTTCAAAAAGAATTTAAATTTGATTTGACTCCAAAACAAAGTGACAATAAGAAAGAACAAGATACAATTTCACAAGCTTCAAATTCTTCAGAAAAGCAAACTATAAACAAAACTTCCAATACAAATGATAGTATTCAAAAAGCAAATTTAAAAGTTACACTAAACAAGCAAGCATCTGATGCAAAATCGCTGTTAAGTTTTTTTATTCTGGCTTTAATTGCTGGGTTAGCAGGAGTTATTACACCTTGTGTTTTCCCGATGATTCCAATGACGGTTTCATTTTTTCTTCAGGGAAATAAAAATAAAACTGTGGGAATATTACGAGGGAGTTTATTTGGTGTTTCTATAATTTTAATTTATACTTTAATTGGAGTTTTGGTATCCTTCACAAGTGCTGGTGCCGGATTTGCAAACGAATTGAGTTCACATTGGATTCCCAACCTTATATTTTTCATGCTGTTTATAGTTTTCGGAGCATCGTTTCTGGGAATGTTTGAAATAGTTTTACCTGGTAATATAGTAAATAAAGCAGATCAACAGGCTGATAAAGGTGGATATTTGGGTGTTATCTTTTTGGCAATTGTTACTGTTTTAGTTTCATTTTCATGTACAGGTCCAATTGTAGGAGCTTTGCTTGTTGAAGCAGCAGGAGGGGTTGCTCTTAAACCTATACTTGGCATGTTTGGTTTTGGATTAGCATTTGCACTTCCATTTACTTTCTTTGCAATTTTCCCAACCAGCCTAAAGTCACTACCTAAATCAGGTGGTTGGTTAAATTCGGTTAAAGTAGTTTTGGGCTTGTTAATGCTGGCATTGAGTCTTAAATTTTTGGTAAATATTGACCAATCCTACCATTTCGATTTAATTTCCCGTGAATTATTTCTTTCAATTTGGATTGTTATTGCAATAATATTGGGAATATATCTTTTGGGTAAAATTTATTTTGCGCACGATTCGAAAATTGAACATATTACGGTTCCACGGTTATTATTGGCAATGGCCTCATTTGTATTGGCAGTTTATTTATCTACAGGATTTGCAAATGCTCCGCTTTCAGCGTTTTCATCGTTTATGCCGCCTATGACAGAACGTATGCAATCATCAAACTATGCTCAAAATAATATTGGAAATTTGTGTGAAACTCCTAAATACAACGATTTGTTTCATCTTCCGTATGGCTTAAACGGATATTTTGATTACAAACAGGGAATGGCATGTGCTGCTAAAATAAACAAACCAATATTCTTCGATTTTAAAGGCCATTCCTGTGGAAACTGTAAAGAAATGGAAGCCAAAGTTTGGAGTAATCCCGAAGTTCAAAAAACATTGTCCGATAATTTTGTAATAATAGCGCTATATACTGACGACAGGACAAAACTTCCACAATCAGAATGGTTAACTTCTAAACCAACAGGAGAAATACTTAAAACTATTGGAAAAATAAATGAAGAATTTGAGATTGAAAATTTTCAAACCAATAGTTTACCACTTTATGTAATTGCTGACGCTAAAGGGAAAGCTCTTATACCGCCAATTGGACTAGAATTGAATACAGATAAATTTATAACTTATCTTAAAAACGGAATTCAAGAATTCAATCAACAATTGGCGGCAAAATAATTGTTTATTTTATTTCTCTTATAAGCATTCCCTGTTCGTATTTATTGCTGCCTTTAAATAAGGTCCGGTCAATTTTTGGTTTTGCATTTGCAGTGGTTGTTGTATCGGCAGCCAACTCAGCAGCCATATAACGGTTGTCCCATATTTGTGAACCATCAACTTTTATTACACCTTGTCTCACATATTTTGTTTTTCCCGTTTTTTCATCAAGTTCCTGTTCAAGTACTTCAAATTTATCACCTTTTTCAAGGCTTTCTTTTAACCCAATTTTTGCAGTTAATGGATCAACAGTATATAATGGTGTTTTGGTTTTGAAAACATCGTATTTTTTCTGAAGTTTAGCAATAACTGCATCTATTGAATTTACGGTTGCTATACGTACCAATTCTGCTTCACTTCGCTTTGTAAATATTGAAGATTGCACATCGGCCCATGCTTTCTCAGTCCCAATTAAGTTTAAATGAAATAATTGGGTTGTATCAAAGGCTTCTTTTTTCTTAGGGTCATAGCTGTTGTCATCCATCCAGTAATTTTGATAAAAGACTGCAGCCACGGAATCGTTCCAATTCAGCTGATATAAATAAGATGTGGATAAAACCACATATCCTTTCGCTGCGACTTTTGTACCTACAGATGCGACTTTAGTAAAATTTTGAAAATTAGAATTTCCAAAACGACTTGCAACCGAAAGCGCATTGTTGGTTGCTTTGGCAACTTCTTCTTTATTCACATATTTAAATCGGGTAACAACTACAAAGGTATTTCCAATCAATTCTTCACCTGCATCGGAGAGAGCGGCAACACCTCTGACTGATTTTTTTGCAACATTTGCCGCCATTTCGGTCGCATCCCAGGAACCTCTTTCACCAACAAGGTTCATATTAAATGTGCCTTTTTCACTTCTATCAAACCATTTGGCCACCATGTCACGGGCAATATGGTTCTGTTCCAGAAATTTGGATATAATTAATGGCAGATCTTTTGTATCGGTTGTGTCGGCTAATCCACCACTTGTATTATTTACTACTGATTTCCCAAACTTTGAACCAGCATTATCTCCTTTCGATTTTCTTTCGGCATCGCTAAGTTTAATATCCTTTGGTTTAAATGATCGGATTGCCAAATTATGATCATTGTATTTATCGGGAACAGGCGCCTTCATAAATGCATCTTTAATAGTATCGGCTTTAACCAAACCGGCATCATCGATCATAATAGTATAAATTGAACTTCTTCGATATTTTGAAGTAGTATTGCCTGATTGTGCAAAATTGTTTGCTAACAAAATACAGGTAAAGAATAAATAAGTAGTAATTTTTAATTTCATTTTTATTATATTTTTGGGTTTAGAATGTTAAATATATAAAAAAATAAGGAATTTACATTTATAAGTCAACTTTGATTAAAATATTATTCTAATTATTGGAATCTTTGGTTTTATATAATCATATAAGCATAATATTTTAGAAAAAAATAATTTAATTAAAGATGGAAATAACAAAAAATATTAAATTCTCCAGTGTAAAAATATTTTATTTATGATTTGGGATTATGTAAATAGCTTTGTATATAAAAATAAGTAAACTATTAGCAAAATAGCCAAATATTAATATTTCTAATATTATATATATTTACTTAAAATATGCTTAATTAGCAATTAAATTTTTTCCTTGAATTATAATTAATTTAATACATTATACTAAATTATATTAAACATGAATATTTATAAATTGATAATTGGATATGTTGTCATAATTATTATGATTTCATCATGTAAAAAAGAAACCATAACTGCAACGAAGTGGATAACCTATAACCGTGAAAGTGGATTAGCCGATAATAACGTCTATTCAATTATTATTGACAAAGAAGGAAATAAATGGATTGGCACTTTTGGTGGTGGCGTTTCAAAATTTGATGGTGAAAATTGGACCACTTTCAATACTTCGAATGGGCTTTCCGATAATAATGTATTTTCAATTGCTATTGACCGGTCAGAAAATAAGTGGATTGGAACATATAATGGAGGAGTGAACAAATTTGATGGTACAGGTTTTACCAAATATAATATAACAAATGGGTTGGTTGATAATTTGGTATATTCAGTTGCAATTGATGAAAATGGTATTAAGTGGTTTGGCACCTATGGAGGTGTTTCGGAACTAATTGATTCAAGTTTGACTACTTATAATACAAGTAATGATTCAACATGTAAAATAATTTTAGCAGTTGCAATTGATTCAAATAATAGCAAATGGTTTTGTACTGCCTTTGGAGGTGTTATAAATTTCTCTGATGGAGTGTTTACAAATTATACTGTTAAAAATGGTTTAGCAAGTAATAATGTTTGGTCAATTGCAATTGATGCAAAAGGAAATAAATGGTTTGGTACTACCGGAGGTGTAACAAAATTCGATGGAAATAATTGGACAACCTATACTACAATTAATGGTATAGCAAATGATACAATTAACTCAATAGCAATTGATGCAAAAGGAAATAAATGGTTTGGTACTTCAGGTGGTTTAACAAAATACGATGGTACAAATTTTACTACTTATACTACCAATGATGGCTTGCCTGATAATTATATCAATTGTGTTTTTGCTGATTCGAAGGGTTATATTTGGGTTGGAACTGATTCAGGGCTTTCAGTAATGAAGAATTAATTGCCTATAATCCAAATATTATAATCAAATCTATATTAATCATAAAATGTTTTACCTAATTAATAGAATAGTTTATTTTAAACTATTTATAATTATTACAAATTGCTATTTTCAAAAATAAAATTTAAAATACAAAGATTACTTTAAGGCAAGAAAAATTATTAATCTTTTGAACATTAATATAATTTACTAAAATGAAAAATCTATATTTAATTTTGCTTTTGTCTTTAATTCCAATAGTTTCAAAATCTCAGGATACAATTCTTTTAAAAGATGGCCGTAAAATTGGTTGTGAAATTTTAAAATCAGATAGTTTATTTGTATATATAAAACTAGTTAAAAACAATAGTATAATAAATACAAGTGTAAGTCAAAAGGAAGTCCAAAATATTAAGTATATGGAAAAGAATAATACATTCAATAATTCATCTAATTTTAATTATGACTTTCAAGGGTCATATTCAAATATATATTTTTATCGAATGCCATATTTTGTTGGATCGGCAATTCGGATGAAGATATTTGTTAACGGAACTCCTATAATAAGATTAAAAAATGGATCAGTTTTTAAATATGAAACTCCTCTAGGTGACTATAGATTTACATGTAAAATGGCTGATTCTTCAAGTTTAAAAATGAATATTGAACCTCATAAATCATATTTTATTAAATGTTATTTAAATGCCGGACTCTGGTCTGCTGAGCCAACTATTGAACTGATGGATTCAGTTTCAGCACGAGCTGTTCTTGATGGTGGTGGAATATATAATCAACCATATGAGAAAATATCAACGATTAGACCAAAATCCAGAATAGGACTTACTTTTGGTGGAGGTGGCGGATTTACTGATATACAAATGGGGAAAACTGACAAAGGAGACAATTTAACTTTAAGTACAGGTGGTGGAGTGGCTATTGGGGCTGAATTTGGCCATGAGTTTTATAAATATTTTGATGTATCGTTCAATTGCTTTTATCAATATAGCGCATTAACACCAAGTGTTGACAATGGAGATGCATCATTTGACAGAATGGGGCTTTTAATAACGCCAGCTTTAATTATTCCTATAAAAGGTGGTGATTATTATAGGTTTCGGTTAGGCACCGGAATAGGCTTATATAGTTTCGGTACTATGACAGTGAATGCGGCAAAAGCCGGAGGTGGTAATTATGTATTAAATTATAATTCAACTATTGGCTTTCATGGTTCATTTACATTTGAAACAAATTTTTCAGAAAATGGATCATTTACTTTAGGTTTAAAATATTATAACGTTAGTTATAAATATACAAGTGACGGCAGTACTGGCACAAGTACAGATTCCCATATTTTAAGTCCTGATGGTTCTGGTTTTGATTTTCTAATAGGATACTATTATCACTTTTAATTGTATTATTGCCTAGTAAAACATAGTTTAATTATATCTTTGTAATCTAAAATTACTAATAGTTAAACTTTGAATTTTTCCGATTTTAATCTTAATGCAAATCTACAGCAAGGTTTGCAATCAATGGGCTTTGATATACCCACTCCAATTCAGGAACAAGCAATTCCAATAGTAATGCAAGGCCATGATTTAATTGCATGTGCCCAAACCGGAACAGGTAAAACTGCAGCCTATTTATTACCTATCATTCATAAAATTACTGAGGCTCATGTTGGATTAAATTCTTTTAAATGCCTTATTATTGTTCCAACACGTGAACTTGCAATGCAAATTGACCAACAAGTTGAAGGTTTTGCATATTTCTGTCCTCTTACTTCAGTTACTGTTTATGGTGGTGGTGAGGGAAATTTGTGGGATGTTCAAAAAACAGCATTAACTGACGGAGTTGAAATTGTTATTGCCACACCAGGCCGTATAATTTCGCACCTGAATTTAGGTTATGTAAATACTTCAGAATTAGAATATCTGATTTTAGACGAAGCCGACCGAATGCTAGATATGGGTTTTTACGATGATATTATTAGAATTATACGACTTTTGCCCAAAAAAAGACAAACATTATTATTTTCGGCAACTATGCCTGATAAAATAAGGCAACTTTCAAAATCTATACTTAATAAACCTGAACAAATAAGTCTTGCTGTTTCGAAACCTGCTGAAGGTATAACCCAAGCTGCTTATTTTATTGAAGATTCTAAAAAAATAAATTTAATTACTGATTTACTTAAAGATAAACAAGATACTGTCGCATTAATTTTCTCATCAAAAAAACATACAGTTAAAGAAATTGAAAGGGAACTGCGCAAATTGAAATTAACAGTTGCTGCCGTTCATTCCGATCTTGAACAACGCGATCGTGAACAGGCATTGCTTGATTTTAAAAATAAAAAAGTACAGGTACTTGTAGGAACTGATGTAGTTTCACGTGGTATAGATATTGTTGGCATTTCACTTGTAATTAATTACGATGTGCCACCTGATGCTGAAGATTATATTCACAGGATTGGCCGTACTGCCCGTGCAGAACAAACTGGTGTTGCACTAACTTTTATTAATCGCAAGGATAGAGGTAAATTTCATAGAATTGAAAAATTCCTTGAAAAGGAAATTTTCAAAATTCCATTGCCTGAACATTTGCAAACCAATGAAATTGAGCAAAACGAACATCAAAAACCTGAAAAAAACTACAGAAATTTTAGAAAGTTCAAAAAATGAAATTACTTCAGTTCCATTGTTCACTATAATAAATATTCTTATATAATTTTAGATAATTACTAATTTCAATCCCACATTTAAATTGCTTATACTGAATATCTAATTTAAACATTAACTATGTGAGTTTGATTAGGTGTTAAAAGTGATGAAAAGAAATTAATTATGTTTTAATTTTGTAATAACTGATTAAAACTTTGTATATATGCAAATATTGTTTCGTTATATTTTAGTTATATTCATATTGAATTTTATTTCCCCAATAGCTCATATAGGTGGGAAAAGTCCTAATTTGTTGAAATATAGATTTTGTGAAATATTGAAAAACATATCCACATCAAAATCGGATTTGCAAGTTGAAAAATCGACAAAAAGTGAAAAACCAGATACCATAGTTAAATTGGGTGGTAAAAAGATTATATGTAGTATAATTAAAATTAGTTCAAATTCTGTAACCTATAAATTGTCACTAAATGGTGAAGAACAAGAAATGCTGAGAAAAGATATTGAAAAAGTTATATATAGCACAGGACGTAAAGAAATATACAACAAACCTGTACTTTTGATGGTTGGAAAAGATAACTGGCAATCGGTTGTTATAAGTGTGAATCCTGGTGATGTTGAAGGTTTATATAAAGTTGCTGCATTAAAATCAAATGCGGCTTCCGGCATTAGAACTGCTGAAGCTGCAAAAGCTAGCGCTACTGTTCGTTTGCAAAAAAAAGCGGCAAATATTGGTTCACTTATGGTATTAGTTATTCATACTGAAATGCTTGGAGGTTATGGCGAAGTCCCGGGCTGTGAAATGGAAGGAATTGCCTATGGTGATAATCCACCTGCTGATACAGTTGCTGTTAATAAAGCAATTCAACTTATGATTGAAAGACGAAAAAAGGCCACTGATAAAAAGAATAAATAGATTTCCTGTTATATATTAAGTTCAAATTTATTGGTTATTTTTCAATTAGTTTTGATTGAAATCAATTTTATAATTTCATGAGTGATATTTTGTTAAGCTTTTTTCCAATCAATATAATTTTGTAATAAGTTGGAATACATATAAATGAATAAATATTTAAATTTATTTTCTAAGTATTTCAACTTGTTAAATATATACTAATTACAAAAATATACGGAAGTATTGTATAATGAATTTTGGATTAAACAATTATATGGATTTAATTTTTTATAAATAATTTAAATACGTGGCAAGCCATTTTTCAATAATTTCAGGTGATTCACCTTTCCTTTTTGCATAATCAACCACTTGATCGCGTGAGATTTTATCAACTATAAAATATTGGGCTTGTGGATGAGCAAATAATAATCCACTTACCGAAGCAGCTGGAATCATAGTATTGCTTTCAGTTAAATTTATTCCAATATGCTTTGATGGTTCCAATAATTGAAATAAGGTTTGCTTTTCAGTATGGTCAGGACATGCAGGATAACCATGTGCCGGGCGGATTCCTTTATATTTCTCCAAAAGAAGATCGTGTAGCGTTAAATTTTCGTTTTGATTATATCCCCAATATTCTTTTCGCACCCTCTCATGAATTAGTTCAGTTAACCCTTCAGCAAGCCTGTCGGTAATAGCTTCAACCACTATTGAATTATAATCATCATTTGCATCTTTATATTTTTTAACCAATGCTTCAGTTCCAATACCTGCAGTAACTGCAAATGCACCAATATAATCTGCTAAACCGCTTTCTTTTGGAGCTATAAAATCCGACAAACATAAACTGGGAGAATTGTCATCATTTGCAACTTGGTTACGTAGGTTTTTAAAAGTAACAATAACTTCAGTCCTGCTTTCATCTTTATATACTTCAATATCATCACCTACTGAATTTGCAGGATATATACCGAAAATTGCATTTGCCTGTATAAGTCTTTTTTGTTGTATTTCATCCAATATCAAGTTTGCTTCATCATAAAGTCGCTTAACTTCAGGTCCTTTATTTGGATCGTCTAATATTTCGGGGAATTTGCCTTTAATATCCCAAACGATAAAGTAAAACATCCAGTTGATATATTTTCTAATCTCTTCAATAGGATAATTTTTTAATATTTTAGTTCCAACAAAATTTGGTTTTACAGGAGGATTTAACTTCCAATCAATTTTTAATTTATTTTTTCGGGCATTTTCAAGTGTCAAATAATGCTGTTTGGCTTTTGCACCTGCATATGCTTTTCTTAAATCATCATATTCCTTTCTTACTTGCTGAATAAAATTGGGTTTAAGCGCTTTTGAAAGTAGATTGCTAACAACAGGTACACTTTTTGATGCATCCTTTACATGTATTACCGGATGACTGTAATTGTGTTCTAATTTAACAGCAGTGTGAACTTTCGAAGTTGTTGCCCCGCCAATTAATAAAGGAATATCAAAACCTAAACGCTCCATTTCAGATGCAACATGCGCCATTTCTTCGAGTGAAGGTGTAATTAAACCACTCAAGCCAATAATATCGACCTTTTCTTTAACTGCTATTTCCAGAATTTTTTCACAAGGTACCATAACGCCAATGTCAATAACTTCGTAGTTATTACATGCTAAAACTACACCAACAATATTTTTACCTATATCATGAACATCGCCTTTTACAGTTGCCAGCAATATTTTCCCAGCCGATGAACTTTTTCCGGTTTCGGCCTTTTCATTTTCTATATATGGCATTAAAATGGCAACCGCTTTTTTCATCACCCGGGCACTTTTTACAACTTGCGGGAGAAACATTTTACCGGCACCAAATAAATCGCCAACAACATTCATACCATCCATTAGTGGGCCTTCAATAATTTCGAGCGGACGAGGATATTGAAGAATTGCTTCATTAACATCAACATCAATAAAATCGGTAATCCCCTTAACCAAAGCATGTTTTAATCTTTCTTCGACTGATTCGTTTCGCCAAGCTTCAATATTTTCAATTTTTGTGGCACCACTTTTTACTTTATCGGCAAAATCAACCAGACGTTCAGTTGCGTCTGGCCTTCTATTTAGAACAACATCTTCAACCAATTCAAGCAAATCCTTTGGAATTTCGTCATAAACTTGTAACATCCCTGCATTTACAATTCCCATATCCAACCCTTCTTTTACAGCATAATATAAGAATACGGAATGAATTGCTTCGCGTACATAATCATTACCACGGAACGAAAACGAAAGATTGCTTATGCCGCCACTAATTTTTGCAAATGGTAAATTTGCTTTTATCCATTTTATGGTCTCAATAAAATCGACTGCATAATTGTTATGCTCCTCAATTCCGGTGGCAATAGCTAAGACATTCGGATCGAAAATAATATCCTGGGGTGGAAAATTCATTTCTTCTGTAAGAATCTTATATGCACGGCTACAAATTTCGATACGTCGTTGCAGATTATCAGCCTGGCCTTTTTCATCAAAAGCCATTACTACTACTGCGGCGCCATACTTCTTTATTTGTTCAGCTTGGTACCTGAATTTATCTTCACCTTCCTTTAAACTTATTGAATTCACAATAGCCTTACCTTGCAAGCACTTTAAACCTAATTCAATTACTTCCCATTTTGATGAATCAACCATAACCGGGACACGCGCAATATCAGGCTCGGCCATTACCAAATTTAAAAATTTTCCCATTGCATATTTGGCATCAAGCATGGCATCGTCCATATTAACATCAATTACTTGTGCCCCATTTTCAACTTGTTGGCGAGCAACAATTAATGCTTCATCATATTTTTCATCTTTTATAAGTCTCGCAAACTTTTTAGAACCGGCAACATTGGTGCGTTCACCAATATTTATAAAATTTGTTTCACGTGTAATAGATAAAGGTTCAAGTCCGCTTAATTTGGTTATATTTCCCTGGTCAATTCTTTTTCTTGGTGGTATATTTTTAATAGCTTCAGCAAACTGACGAATGTGTTCAGGTGTTGTACCACAGCATCCGCCAACAATATTTACAAAACTATTTTTTGCAAAATCAGCAATTTGCTGAGCCATTATTGCTGGTGTTTCATCGTATTGTCCAAATTGATTGGGCAACCCGGCATTTGGATGTGCACTTACATAGAATTTTGTCTTTTTCGAAATTTCCTCAATATGCGGCCTCATTTCATGGGCTCCTAGCGCGCAGTTTAGTCCCACACTAAGCAATTCAATATGTGAAACCGAATTCAAAAAAGCCTCCACCGTTTGACCAGAAAGTGTCCTGCCACTTGCATCAGTAATTGTACCTGAAACCATAACCGGAACCCTTATTCCACGGCTTTTCAATTCATCATTAATGGCATAAAGAGCAGCTTTTGCGTTTAACGTATCGAATATTGTTTCAACCAATAATAACTCAGCGCCTCCATCGAGCAAGCCCTTAATTTGTTCAGTATAAGCTGATACCAAATCGTCAAAAGAAACTGCCCTAAATCCAGGGTCATTTACATCGGGCGACATAGAAGCAGTTTTACTGGTTGGACCTATAGTGCCAGCTACATATCTTGGTTTATCAGGTGTTTTTGCTGTATAATCATCAACAAGTTCTTTTACAATTCTGGCTGCATTTAAATTTATTTCATATACCAAATCTTCTGCATGATAGTCGGTCAATGAAAATTTATTAGCATTGAATGTATTTGTTTCAATAATATCAGCGCCAGCATCTAAATATTCTTTATGAACCGACTTGATAATTTCAGGATTAGTAATACATAAAATATCATAATTACCTTTCAGGCTATACTGATAATTTGCAAACCTTGTACCACGAAAATCCTTTTCTTCGAGTTTATGGCGTTGCAACATAGTTCCCATGGCTCCATCGAGCAGTAGTATTCTTTTTTCAAGTTCGTTTTGAATAGATGACTTAGTCATTTTAAGCAATTATTATTTTTTGCAAAGTTAATATTTATAAGCAATTGATTTGAACCTTGATTAACCTTACAAATATTTTTTTGTTCAATTACTAATTATTTTGATAGTTTAAAAAAATAATTATATTTTTTGGAAATATAAGAATGTCTATTATCTTTGCATCCGCTTAAAACAAAAATGGGAGATTAGCTCAGCTGGTTCAGAGCACCTGCCTTACAAGCAGGGGGTCACAGGTTCGATCCCTGTATCTCCCACGCAATCCCGGATATACTTCGGGATTTTTAATTATGTATTATACTTACATTTTATATTCAGTTAAACTCAACAAATATTATATCGGAAGTACTGATAATCTGGAACGTCGATTAGCAGAACACAATCGTGGAAAAGGTAATTTTACTACAACAGGCATTCCTTGGGTATTATCATATTCGAAAATATTTGAAACAAGAAATGAAGCTGTTGGATTTGAGAAATACATAAAGAAAAGGAAAAGCAGGGCATATATCGAAAATTTAATAAAAATGGCTAGTTCAGGGCATCCCGTTTTATAAACGGGAGGGTCACAGGTTCGATCCCTGTATCTCCCACGCAATCCCGGATATACTTCGGGATTTTTAATTATGTATTATACTTACATTTTATATTCAGTTAAACTCAACAAATATTATATCGGAAGTACTGATAATCTGGAACGTCGATTAGCAGAACACAATCGTGGAAAAGGTAATTTTACTACAACAGGCATTCCTTGGGTATTATCATATTCGAAAATATTTGAAACAAGAAATGAAGCTGTTGGATTTGAGAAATACATAAAGAAAAGGAAAAGCAGGGCATATATCGAAAATTTAATAAAAATGGCTAGTTCAGGGCATCCCGTTTTATAAACGGGAGGGTCACAGGTTCGATCCCTGTATCTCCCACGCAATCCCGGATATACTTCGGGATTTTTAATTATGTATTATACTTACATTTTATATTCAGTTAAACTCAACAAATATTATATCGGAAGTACTGATAATCTGGAACGTCGATTAGCAGAACACAATCGTGGAAAAGGTAATTTTACTACAACAGGCATTCCTTGGGTATTATCATATTCGAAAATATTTGAAACAAGAAATGAAGCTGTTGGATTTGAGAAATACATAAAGAAAAGGAAAAGCAGGGCATATATCGAAAATTTAATAAAAATGGCTAGTTCAGGGCATCCCGTTTTATAAACGGGAGGGTCACAGGTTCGATCCCTGTATCTCCCACCCAATCCCGGATATACTTCGGGATTTTTAATTATGTATTATACATACATTTTATATTCAGTTAAACTCAACAAATATTATATCGGAAGTACTGATAATCTTGAACGTCGATTAGCAGAACACAATCGTGGAAAAGGTAATTTTACTAAAACAGGCATTCCTTGGGTATTATCATATTCGAAAATATTTGAAACAAGAAATGAAGCTGTTGGATTTGAGAAATACATAAAGAAAAGGAAAAGCAGGGCATATATCGAAAATTTAATAAAAATGGCTAGTTCAGGGCATCCCGTTTTATAAACGGGAGGGTCACAGGTTCGATCCCTGTATCTCCCACCCAATCCCGGATTTATTTCGGGATTTTTAATTATGTATTATACATACATTTTATATTCAGTTACACTCAGCAGATATTATATTGGAAGTACCGATAATCTTGAACGTTGATTAGTAGAACACAATCGTGGGAAAGGTAATTTTACTAAAACTGGTATTCCATGGATATTAGTATATTCTAAATTATTTGAAACAAGAATTGAGGCAGTTGGTTTTGAGAAATACATAAAGAAAAGGAAAAGCAGGGCATATATCGAAAATTTAATAAAAATATCAGGTTCAGGGCATCCCGTTTTATAAACGGGAGGGTCACAGGTTCGATCCCTGTATCTCCCACCCAATCCCGGATATACTTCGGGATTTTTAATTATGTATTATACATACATTTTATATTCAGTTAAACTCAACAAATATTATATCGGAAGTACTGATAATCTGGAACGTCGATTAGCAGAACACAATCGTGGAAAAGGTAATTTTACTAAAACAGGCATTCCTTGGGTATTATCATATTCGAAAATATTTGAAACAAGAAATGAAGCTGTTGGATTTGAGAAATACATAAAGAAAAGGAAAAGCCGGGAATATATTGAAAACTTAATAAAAATATCAGGTTCAGGGCATCCCGTTTTATAAACGGGAGGGTCACAGGTTCGATCCCTGTATCTCCCACCCAATCCCGGATTTATTTCGGGATTTTTAATTATGTATTATACATACATTTTATATTCAGTTAAACTCAACAAATATTATATCGGAAGTACTGATAATCTGGAACGTCGATTAGCAGAACACAATCGTGGAAAAGGTAATTTTACTAAAACAGGCATTCCTTGGGTATTATCATATTCGAAAATATTTGAAACAAGAAATGAAGCTGTTGGATTTGAGAAATACATAAAGAAAAGGAAAAGCCGGGAATATATTGAAAACTTAATAAAAATGTCAGATTCAGGTCATCCCGTTTTATAAATGGGAGGGTCACAGGTTCGATCCCTGTATGTCGTACCCAATGAAAACAGGGCTTGCAGAAATGCAAGCCTTTCTTGTTATTACTCCGGGGTCAAAATAATATTTATTATTTTTTGAATGTCTATTTCCCTCTTTCATATTGAACCGGCCAATCAATATTTACATTCAAAGTTTTTGCAGCTTGCAAGGCAAAATATGGGTTGCGCAATAATTCCCTTCCCAAAATTATCATATCAGCTTTATTTTCCTTTAAAATTAATTCAGCTTGTTCGACACTCGTAATTAATCCCACAGCACCAGTTAAAATCCCTATTTTTTTTATTGCTTCAGCAAAGCCAACCTGATAACCTACCGATACCGGAATATTGGCATTTGCAACTAATCCACCTGAAGAGCAGTCGATTAAATCAACACCTTTGTCTTTTAATATTGTTGCAAGTTGCATTGATTCTTCCAAATTCCAGCCATTATTCATCCAATCAGTTACAGAAATCCTGACGAATAATGGATTTTCAGCCGGCCAAACTGACTTTACAGCATCTACAACTTCTAATAAAAGTCTTATCCTGTTTTCAAAACTTCCGCCAAATTCATCTTTACGTTGATTGCTTATTGGTGAAAGGAACTGGTTAAGCAAATATCCATGTGCACAGTGTATTTCTATCACATCGAATCCGGCATCAAAGGCTCTGGCTGTTGCTAATTTAAAATCAGAAATAACTTTTGCAATACCAGTTTTATCCAATTCAGCAGGAATTGATTCATTGTCAATGAAAGGAATAGGTGAAGGTGCAACGGTTTGCCAACCTCCTGATTCAGGACTAAGTTGCTTTCCACCTTTCCAGGGAATTGCATGGGAAGCTTTTCGTCCTGCATGAGCAAGTTGAATGCCTGCTTTTGAACCATTCGCATGTATAAAATCTGTTATTCTTTTTAATCCTTCAATATGTTCTTGTTTCCAAATTCCTAAATCGCCTGTTGATATTCTACCTTCCGGTGAAACTGCTGTTGCTTCGAAAATTATTAATCCGGTTCCTCCAACAGCTCTGCTCCCTAAATGTACTAAATGCCAGTCGCTTGAAAATCCATCATTCGATGAATATTGGCACATAGGTGATTGAACAATTCTATTTTTAAATGTTATCCCTTTTATTGTTAATGGATTGAATAAATATGACATATATACTTAATTTTAAATTCTTTGATATAAATTTAACCTTAAACATTAAAAAAAGTTGAATGTTTTTTTAAAATTTAAACGAGATTTACCTAAAGTAAATTTGAATTGTTAGTAATGTAAATCGAATATTTAAAAGTTAAAAATAGTGATAATGAAAAGCCGGACAAATTGGATGCCCTTATTAAGCACAAATTTTTTAGGTGTTTTTAATGATAATTTATTGAAGTATATGGTAGTTTTTATTGGAATTGCCTGGATACATAGTAATAATAATTCTATGGTTGTTGCTATTGCATCAGCAATGCTTGTTTTGCCATTTATATTTTTCTCTCCACTGGCCGGAAAATTGGCCATGAAGTACGATAAAACAAAAATATTTTCAATAATGAAATTGGTCGAAATTCCAATTGCATTTATAGCTGCCTATGGTTTTTTTTGTCAAAACCTTTATATTGCAATGACGGCGGTATTTTTAATTGGCCTTCAAAGCTCAATTTATTCTCCGTCGAAATATGGGCTTATTAGGGATGTTGGTGGTTTTGAAGGAATATCCTATGGAACCGGAGCAATGGAAATGCTAACTTTTGCAGGCGTACTTATTGGAACAGTAGTTGCCTCTGTTGTTTCTGATCATTACAGTGTTTGGCTGGCTTCAGGGTTATTGGTTGGAATAGCTGTTATGGGTTATATTGCCAGTTTAACGATTAAAGTAAAGGAAAGTGCACCTTTGGAAATTTCTACAAACTCTGTGAATCCTATCAAATTTGCTATAGAGTCAGTAAAATTTGCAAGAAATATTTCAGGCTTAAACCTTGTAATTGTTTCACTTTCAACATTCTGGTTGATTGGCTCGCTTTTGCAAATGAACCTTGTAATTTATTGTCCAAAACATTTAGGAATGTCAAATATCGAGACGGGTATAGTAATGTCGGCAGCTGCAATTGGCATTGGATTGGGTTGTTACATTGCCGGGGTATTATCGAACCGAAAGGTTGAGTTAGGTCTTGTGCCAATTGGTGCTTTTGGCATGGTTATTACACTTGGCAGTATTTATTTAATCAACCCAAAAGGAACTGTTTTTATTGTTTTAATATTTATAGCTGCTTTTTTCACCGGATTGTATAAAGTGCCTTTAAATTCATGGGTACAAGATAGGGTGAAAGGCCGGATGCTTGGTGATATTCTGGCTTATTGTAATTTACTCGATTTTGTTTTTATACTGGTTTCTGCTGGTATATTTGGACTTATGTCTGCTTTTTTTGACACACAAACTATATTTTTGGTTATAGTTGTAATTATGATTGTCATAACATCTGTTTTATTTGTTTTATTACCCGAAATGAACGATCGTTTTAAAAAGCTGATTTTAAAGAAATAAACTGAACTTTAAATCCGTACAAATTCGACTATTAGATTATTTTGAATTTACATGGTTTTATTATAATTTTCAATAATGTTTGAATAAATATAAATATTCATAACTGAAATTTATGAAAGTTTTAGGATATATAGTTAGTTTTCTACTCTCACTACGTTATAAAACTGAAGTAAAAGGCTACGAGTTATTAAAATCAAATACCGGTGTTCTTATTATGCCGAATCATCAGGCATTGGTTGATCCTCAGCTATTAATTGCTTATTTATTTAAATTCCGAAAAACCGTCCCGGTTGTTACCGAAAGTTTTTATAATACTCCAATACTTCATAGTTTTTTTAAACTCATTGGTGCTGTACCCGTAAGCGATTTAACAGCAGGCAGCCGTGATACTGATGTAATGAAAACCATATCAAAAGGAGTAACAAAAGCATTGAATAAAAATCGCTTAGTCTTACTATATCCTGCTGGTCAAATTGCTGGTCAGGGTTATGAAAAGATATTCAATAAAAAAGGCGCATGGCAGGTTGTAAAACAAGTGCCTGAAAATTCAAAAATTCTGGCTGTCAGAATTGGAGGATTATGGGGAAGTATGTGGTCAAGGGCCTGGATTGGCAAATCACCTAGTTTACTAACCACTTTATTATATGCTTTTTGGCTGGTAATTGCCAATGGAATATTTTTTGTCCCACGCCGAAAAGTTACATTGGAATTTATTGATATAACCAAGGAAGCCAGAAAAATGGCTGAATTTGATAAATTAACTTTCAATAATTTTCTTGAGTCAATTTATAATTCATATGGAGAAGAGCCGGTATTGTATTTAAAACATTATTTCTATGCAAAAAAAAGCAATCGGACAATACCCTTACGAATTGAAGGTTCTGTAGATGATTTGAAAAAAGCTGCACCGATTGATGGCTCATTAATTCCGCCTAATATTCTTAGTGATGTAATAACAATTATGAAAGAAGAAGGTAAGGTTGAAGCTAAAAATATTAGTTTGCAATCAAACTTGAGTTTCGACCTAAATATTGATTCACTTACTTTAGTAGTTATTATAACCGCAATTGAGAATTATTTCAAAGTTGATTTTGTTGGAGAAGTTACCGATGTTAAAACAGTAGCCGACTTGTGTATAATTGCAATTGGAAATAGACAAAATGAGGTTGCTTTAAAGCCTTCACAATTAAATATTCATAAAATTCCATTACGTAGAATTGATATAGCTAAGGACACAACTATTCCTGCATTATTTTTAAAAACTTTCAAAAGTTACCCTTCCGAATCTTTTGCCTATGATAAAATAATGGGATGCTCTACCCGAAAAGATTTTTTGCTTAAAACAATGGTAGTTTCTAAAATTATACGAAAAGAAGTTCAAGGTAATTATGTGGGAATTATGTTACCGGCTTTGCAAAGCACTTCATTATTGGTTATGGCAACTTATATGGCAGGTAAAATCCCGGTTATGTTGAATTGGACAGTTGGTAAAAAGGTACTTCAACATTGTGTTGACTCAATAAAAATTGATAAAATACTCACAGCCGGTTCATTTTTTGATAAAATTCGTGACCAGTTACCTGATCTGGTTAAAGAGAAATGTGTGTTTTTTGAAAAGAAAGTTGCAGAAGCATCAATAATTTTAAAGTTTTCAGGTTTACTAAGTTCCTGGTTCCCACCAAAAATTAATATCAAACCTTCTGACACAGCAGTAATTTTATTTACATCGGGCAGCGAATCATTGCCAAAGACAGTTCCATTGAGCCATAGCAATATTCTTTTCGATTTAAACAGTTCGTTTCAATTGATAAATATTAATAACCATGAGATTTTCATGGGTTTTCTGCCTCCTTTTCATAGTTTTGGTTTTACAGTACTTACAATTTTGCCACTTGTTTCAGGTATTAAAGTTGCATATTCGCCCGATCCGGCTGCAAATAGGGAGATACTAAAAATAATGGTCTATACAAAAGCAACATTTATGCTTGCAACCCCAACATTTTTGAAATTGATATTTTCAATTGCATCAAAAACAGATTTGGCTAATTTAAACTTTGTAATATCAGGGGCGGAGAGTTTGCAACCTGCATTGCTAGATGAATTTAAATTGAAAACCCAAAGTGGCACTTTTATACTTGAAGGATATGGTATTACAGAATGTTCGCCAATATTAACGATAAACCCACAGATAAAGCAAAAACTCAAAAGTGTTGGCGTTTTTATTAATGGGGTTGATGGCATTATTGTTGATTTAAATTCCAATAATCCTTTAGGGCCAAATATGGAAGGAATGATTATGGTTCATGGCTTAAATGTTTTTAATGGTTATTTAAGCAATGAAACCAATTCGCCATCTGAAACCATTAATGGAAAATTATTTTACAGAACGGGCGATTTAGGCTATTTGGATGAAGAAGGCTATTTATTTATTACAGGAAGATTAAAACGATTTATAAAAATTGCAGGCGAAATGATTAGTTTACCTGCAATTGAAAATGCATTGCTTGAAAAATATGGTTTGCCCGACGAAACTATTTTGGCTGTTGAAGGTTCCGATGCTGTAAATCCTCCTCAAATTGTTTTATTTACCAAACACGATATGGACTTATACGAAGTTAACAGTTATTTAAAAGAACATGGATTTTCCAATTTGTTCCGAATAAATAAAATTCAAATAGTTGATGAAATACCAATTCTTGGAACCGGAAAGACTGATTATAAAATCTTAAAAGACAAGATAGTTAGTTAATACACGAAATAATAAAGACCCTTCATACTAGTAGAAAGGTCTTTATATAAATATAATTCAATTGCTAAAATTAAAGTTTTTAAACGTAATCTTTAATCAAATTTTCACTTAATTTCCAAAGACTTTCCCTATTTTCTTTATTTAAACCAATAGGTTTAATATCGTTAATAACTTTCAATTTGGTATAAAATTTACCCGAAACATTGGCAAGAGATGCATCGGTGGCCAAATAAACAGCAGTTTGAGTGGCCTTTTCAGGTGTAAGCACAAATGGGGCTGAAATTGCAGATATTAATTTTACAATTCCACCATTCTCAGAACCAAATTTTGTTTTCGCTATACCCGGATGATATGCATTTACAGTTACTTTAGTTCCTTTCAACCGCTCGGCTAATTCAAAAGTAAAATATAAATTGCAAAGTTTCGAATTAACATATGATTGCATTCCATTATACTTTTCGCGCTTAGCTAATTCATTTACATTGAACTTAGCCATTTTATATCCAAAAGCTGAGACATTTATAATGCGTCCCTGTTCACTTAATTTCAATTTATCCAACAATAAATTAGTGAGTAAAAAATGTGACAAATGATTTACTTCAAAAGTTTTTTCAAGACCATCGCTTGTTTGCTGTCTTTTCATTAACATCACGCCGGCATTATTTATTAGTACATCAAGCTTTGTATAGGTTGAATTAAATTTATCCGCTAATTCCCTCACACTTTTTAAGGATGATAAATCGCAATACAAAATATCAATATTGCTATTACCTGTCAATTGAGTAATTTCACGTTTAACTAATTCTCCCTTCTCTTTATTTCTGGCAATTAAAACAACAGTAAATTTATTTTTCGCCAAACCTATTGCGGTGGCTTTCCCCAGTCCTTCAGTGGAGCCGGTTACGAGTGCAATTTTGTGTTCCATTTTTTTGAATTTTGGTTGTACATACAATTATTAAAGGTTAAAAAATTTTATATTCCAATTTTTTGTGATGCCTTATATATCTCAGCCGTAAGGCTTTTTCCTTCTTCTTCGCCTAAAATTTCGGAATACCTGTCATATAAATTTGACCAAGCTACCTTAATAGTATCGTTTATCTTTAAACTTTTTATGGTTGGATGAACTTCTGTTATTTTCCCAATTGACTTACGCTCCAGCAATCCTTTATGTTCTAATTTTTCTAAAAGACGTGTTACAGTTGAAGGTGTTAAAAGCATAATTTCACTTAATTCTTTTGGATGAATTCCTGGTTTATCATTAACAGTCATAAGTAAAAATGCATAAGATGGAGATAAACCCGTTATAGCAAATTCTTCTTCTGCCATTTTTGTCATCAACCTGGCAAATGCATTAGCTGAATAATATAAACATCTGCAGAATATTGAATCTTTTTTTCCCATCATTAGCACAAATATAATATTATTTTTGCTTGTACATACAATTATGAATTTTAATTTCCATATTATCGGGAAAAAGTTACTTTTACAAAATTGCAATTTATTTATTGCCTCAAATTAATAGATAATTGTAATAGGACGCTTTTAAAAAATGGTTTTTAATTCATTAACCAATAAGCAAAAGTTCATTCACAATAAAAATAATTAAATTAAAGATTATGGCAATAAATGTGTTGCCCTCTCTAAAGATAGGTGGGCTTGAATTAAATCCGCCTATTATTCAAGGTGGAATGGGAGTGAGGGTATCTAGGGCAAGTTTGGCTTCGGCTGTTGCAAATGAAGGTTGTGCCGGAATTATAGCCAGTGTTGGTCTTGGTGATTACGAAAATACACCATCAAGTAAATTTGTAGAAGTCAATAACGATGCTTTACGGTTTGAAATAAGGAAAGCTCGTTCACTTTCAAAAGGTGTAATTGGTGTTAATGTAATGGTAGTTCTTTCGAATTACGAAGAACTTGTAAATGTTTGCGTTGAAGAAAATGTTGATTTATTAATTTGTGGTTCAGGGTTACCTCTCGATTTACCAAAATTGGTCAAGGGAAAAGATATAAAACTAATACCTATTGTTTCGTCTGCACGAGCATTGAATATTATTTACCGGAAATGGAAACAAAATTACAACCGTGTTCCTGATGCTGTAATTGTTGAAGGCCCTTTAGCTGGTGGGCATTTAGGATATTCATATGCTGATATATTGAACGAAACAGCTCCTAGTCTGGAGAGTTTAGTAATAGATTTAGTGGAATTTGTGAAAACTTTGCCTGAAGAAATTCCTGTTATTGCAGCAGGGGGAATTTTTGACGGTAATGATATTGCCAAATTTTTAAAGTTAGGAGCATCAGGAGTCCAAATGGCTACCAGGTTTGTATGCACAACCGAGTGTGATGTACATGATAATTTTAAACAAGCATATCTTAATTCAAAAAAAGAAGACATTGCCATAATTAATAGTCCTGTTGGATTGCCCGGCAGAGTTTTACGCAATGAATTTACCGAAAGGGTAATGCAAGGTGAAACAATTCCTTTTGTTTGTCAGCATAATTGTTTAAGATCATGCGACCCAAATGTTGCCCCATATTGTATAGCCAGGGTTTTGGGCGAGGCCTCGAACGGAAAACTTTTACAAGCATTTGTCTTTGCAGGTGCAAATGCTTATCGTTGTAACGAAATAGTTTCGGTTAAAACATTAATCAATCAATTAAAACTGGAAACTTTAAAGGCACTTGAATAAAGATTATTTAAATTAATATAAATAAAAAGAGGCCGTCTCAAAAGTAAAAATGAGATGGTCTTTTTTTGGTTAAAAAACGTAGAATTTTTTTGAACTGATCAAAATGTTTTATGGTAGATTATTTTTTTGTTTGATCGATTTAGATTTTTTTGATAATAATTTAATAATTACGATATAGGACATTTGTTGCCTTCCTAAGAGGATGGCAAAGCAGCCTATGCTGCTCTTTTTGCTAAATTGTGTGCCAACGCTAGTAAGCCCATTTCAATTTCTGTTTTTAACATTCCTTTAAGTCCAAAACGCTTAAATCCTTTATTAAACTTGATATTGGCAAAAACGGGTTCAACATCAACCCCTCTTTTACTTCGGTAGTAAAGCCCTTGCTCACTCTTCAAGCGTTCTGATGCTTGGGCCTTTAGTCGGTTTAGATTATGATTAATTTCTATTATTTTATTCTTCTTACTTTTATGACAAGCTCCACGCAATGGGCATGTACTGCAATTAATAGCTTGGTAACGAGATATTTGTTGCTCAAAACCGTTTTCTGTAACTCGTTTGATTGAGCCAATGTAATTCATCGGTTGACCCATTGGACAATAGTAGCAGTTCTTTTCAGAGTTGTAGAATAAATTGCTATTGAGAGAGTTCTTAATTTTGCGTTGATCTTTGTCAAAATAGTTAAACTTTATATAAGCGTCTATTTTTGCCTTTTCTAACAATGCGTAATTTTCTTCTGAACCATAACCAGCATCTGCCACAGCTACTTTAGGATAATTGTTATACAGGGTGTGGAACTGTTCCAAATGAGGCCTTAATGTGGTTGTATCGGTTGGATTGGGGTGATGGCTATAGTTTACAATATATTGATTATTAGTGCTTATCTGAACATTATATCCTGGTTTCAACTGACCGTTTTTCATGTGATCTTCTTTCATTCGCATGAAGGTTGCCCCAGGGTCTGTTTTACTATACGAGTTCCGTTTGCCTAATATCTGCTCTTGCTCCTTGTACTTGTTGAGATTTTGTGGCCAATGTTGGCGAGCGTAATTTAATTTCTGTCTTACTTTCTTGTCAACCTTTTTATCAGATAATGCTTGATCTATTTGATTAATAGTCCGTTTTACTTTTTCTGCATCTATTTGGGTAAAGTCAACATTATCTGTATCTTGTAATTCCTCTTTGGCTAACGATTGGGTATAATCCCATAACTCTTTTAGTTGTGCCACCATTTTCTCCTTATTGGTCTTTATGGAATTGCCCCAAACGAAAGTATAACGATTAGCCTTGGATTCTATTTTGGTCCCATCAACATAGATTTCCTGAAGGCTTACATGTCCCGATTCCACTAATAACATGACTACTTGTGCAAATATTTCTTTTAAAACATTTTTGAGCCTATCACTTCTAAATCGATTAAGTGTATTATGATCAGGGTGGTTCATAGCACTCAGCCACATAAAATGAATGTTCTCTTTTAAGGCTGTTTCCATTTTACGACTACTATATACATTGTTCAGGTAACTGTATATAAGAACCTTCAGCAACATCCGAGGATGATAGCTTGAGGTGCCACCTCCTTTATATTGTTTATGCAATGCATCAGCGTTAATACTGTCAATGACTTTGTTTACAACCCGAACTGGATGGTTTGCATCTATGAACTCCTCCAGTGATGGGGGAAGTAACATGATTTGATTGGGACTGTAGTCTTTAAAAACTACTTTTGATCTTTGGTTATACATGTCTCATACTTTTGATAATGAGACAACTAAACAAGATAAATGATTAAATTAATGAGCCTTTTTTATGAACTTTTTATTAACAAAAAAAGGTGCCTCGACTTTTGAGACACCTTCTTTTTGTTTATATAGCAAATTTTATTATTTATCTTTTTCCATTTTATCCATTTCAGCATTATATGTTTCTTCGAATTTTTTCTTGTCGTAGTCAATTGAAAGTTTCTGGTTCTTTGAAATATTACTGTTAATACCATTTAAAATGGATTCTTTCGAAATTTCAATACATACCCATGATGTATAGGTATTGTCTTTTTCTTTAAAAAGTTTGTCATCTTTTATTGAAATGTCGGATAATTGTTGATTTACAACTTCACGTGTCATAGTTTCAAATTTATTTTCGAAATCCTGTGCATTTGCAGTTGAATGTTGATTTGTATAGTTGTCGGTAACAGCTTTTATTTTACTATTAATTAAACCGGCAATTTCAGCTTTTGCATTATTTAAAGCAATTTTTTTGGCGGTTGACATATCAGGGCTTTTTCCAGATTGAACACTACGGAAAAATTCTTTATCGGTTCTGTATTCCTTCCCTTGGAACGGAAGTGTTATTTCAGTAGATCCATTTTCAGCACTTGCTTTTTTACGGACCTCCACAACTGCTTAATATTAGAGCAAGTGATACACTAGCTGCAAGAAAAAATGATAATTTTCTCATTGGTATGGGTTTTAATTAATTAATAATTTTAATAAGTCAATAATTCAAAACAAATCTATAAAAAATAAACAACTTCACAAAATTGCGATTTATAAAAAAATTCTAAATCCTATTTTAAACTATAGGTTATTAAAAAATCTGTAATACGTTTATAAATATTTATCGTAGTATTTACTCCTGAAATATTGTGATTTTTATCAGGATAAACCTGCATATCAAATTGTTTACCGGCATTAACCAGTGCATTTGCTAATGCCAATGTATTTTGAAAATGAACATTATCATCATCTGTTCCATGAATTAAAAGAAATTTACCTTTTAAGGAATCGGCATATTCAATAGGAGAGCTAATAATATAACCGTTTGGGTTATTATCCGGTAAATCCATAAATCGTTCAGTATAAACCGAATCGTAAAACCTCCAATTTGTAACAGGGGCAACTGCTACTGCTGCATTAAATATGGAACATCCTTTTAAGATACACATTGCCGACATATAACCGCCATAACTCCAACCGAATATGCTTATTTTATTTCTTTCAATATAGGAAATTTTTGCCAAATATTTTGCAGTTTCAATTTGATCAATAGTTTCATAATATCCAAGGTTTTTATAGGTAATTTTTTTAAATGCTTCTCCTCTTCCCGGAGTGCCTCGTCCATCAACTGAAACTACAATTATTCCTTTGGTTGCCAAATAGTTTGCCCAGTTTATTTGCCATTCGTCCAATACTGTTTGTAAACTTGGACCACCATAAACATACATTACAACTGGATATTTTTTAGTAGAATCGAAGTCTGCAGGTTTTATCATCCAACCATTTAAATTAATGCCTTCCGTTGTATTAAAGTTGAAAAATTCTTTTAATGGTATATGGTTATTTTTAATTTTTTGTTCCAGTTCAGAATTACTCAATAATTTATTCAATATTTTGCCTTCCGAATTTTCTAATGTATATTGAAATGGTATATTATGACTGGAATATTCATTTATAAAAAATTGAAAATTATTATTAAATACTAGTATATTATTTCCTATATTTAAGGTCAAACACTTATTTTTTCCATCTTCGGAAATGGAATAAACCTCGGTTTGCATTGGTGAATTTTCAGATGCACTATAAAATATTTTTTTGGAAGATTTATTAAAACCATAAATTTCTCGTATATCAAAATTTCCTTTTGTAACTTGGTTTATACGATTATTTATTGATTTAAACAAATATATTTGATTATATCCATCTTGTTCACTGGTTATAAGAAAATCATTGTCATCATTTATAAACAATGGATATTTTTCAGGAAGTTCAACTATATAGCTTTTATTTTGTTCGTGATATATTTTTTTTGATGTTCCATTTTCGGGATTAGCAAATAATATATCAAGTTGGTTTTGTTGCCTGTTCATCCGCACTATACCTAAAATCGAACTGGTCAAATTCCATCTAATTCTTGGTATATATTGGTTTGTATCTGTTCCTATATCAATCTTTTTTGTAATGTTTGTTTTCGTATTAAAAATATATACACTCATTTTAGAATTTGTTTCACCTGCTTTCGGATATTTTAAATAATTTACCTCGGGATAAATATGATTTGCATAAGTAATTATCGGATAAGTTTTAACATTCGTTTCATCGAATTTGAGATAAGCAATATATTTACCATCAGGTGACCATTCAAAAGCTTTTTTTAGGGTAAATTCCTCCTCGTAAACCCAATCAGGAACTCCATTAATTATACAGTTATTTTTACCATCATTTGTAATTTGCTTTATCTGTCCATTTTTAATATTTTGAATATATAAGTTATTATCTTTTACAAACGATACAAAATTGTTATTTGGTGATATTTCTGCCAAACGAAGAAATGCTGAATCAGAAACAGTAGTTAATTTCTTTGTTATACAATTATATACATAATATTTTGCAAGTGTAGAATAACGAAAAAGCGATTTGGTTTCGCCTGATAACAAAATATAATTTCCGTCGTAGCTTATTTTAAAGTCATCAGTAATATCAAGATTGCCGATATTTATATTTAATAATGTGTCAACTATATTTCCTGTTTTGAAATCGTACTTTACAATATAGTCGCCATTTGTTTTATAAAAGAAATTATTTTCGGCAGAAAGATGAATATCGCCAAATGTGTTGTATTTGTACGTGCTCTTAGATATAAAATCTTCAAGATTATGTTGGCCAATGCATTTTAATTGAAATAGAATAACAGTAAAGGTAAGAATGAGTTTTTTATAGGCCATAAATTTTATTTTTTAAAATTTTATAAAAGGTAATTATTTTATATAGAAAGTATATAAAGAGCTTAATTATTTAAAATTTACAATTTTAATCAAATTTTCTATAAATAATTCTTTTGAAGATATATTCAATATTATATGATGTATAAAATACACGTGTATAATTATATTGGAAATACCATATAAATTTAAAAATCAGACCTATAGCATGAATCAATTTTACTATAAAAATATCTAAATGATATTTTTGCACAATATTTTGAAACAAAATTGCTAGTATGCCAAATGCATTTGGAGCTATTTTTAGCTTTCATTATAGACTTCAAATTATTTCTAACCAAATTTTTATTAACTATTTTATGTTTAACTAAAAACTCAAAATGTATGAAAAAAATTTCTGTATTTTTAATGTTGCTTGCAACAATTGGGTTTAATGCTTTCTCCCAAAGCCTTAATCTGGCTAATTGGGATGGTAAATTACCTGTTAGTGTTGCTGCAGTTACTGGAAATGTAACACAAAGTGCGTCCGATCCAATGGGCGGAACAAATCATGTATTGGAATATGATCGTGCTGCCAGCACCTATTCATCATTTAAATTAACTTTTGATTCTACAAAAATGTTGAAATATTCGCAGTTGGCAATTTCAGTTTATTCACCAATTGCTTCAGCAACTGTAAGGGTTGATTTAATTGATAATTGGGGCGATACTATATCAAAATCAGGTACAGTTGCTGCAGCTTCAGCTTGGACATCAATAAAATTAAATTATAGTGGTTCACTTACCGTTCATCCATATAGGACTATGATTGTATATCCCGATCCTTCTGCTGCATTAACTGAAACTTTTTATTTTGACAGTGTTAGATTAATGGGTATAAATGCAAATGCGGATAGTTCAGTAATTGCATTGGAAACATTTGGTACAGCAAATTGTAAGCAAACTGGACAGAGCGCATTAGAACCACCATATTTGTACCCAAGTACATCATTTACGTATGGCGTAAGGGTTGCGTCTGCTCACCCAGCTGGAGGTCCTGTGGTTCGTGGAAATGATCAATGGTATGCTAAAACGTTATACGACAGTTTGCCTAAAATGTATCCTGGAAGTAAGGTTTTTACTCTTAAAAATGGTCGCTGGACTGATATTTATTCATTTTGGTGTAGTACTAATGCTTCTGGAGGTACAGGCTTGTCTGGTTCCTATTCTAACAGTTCTGTTGATGGTGATATTACATTTCTTGCACCAACGGGCAGATATTCATTTGGTTGGGATACATTGCAAATAGATAATATTGATATTAGCAAATTTAAAAATATCGGTTTAAGTTTTGGTGCAGCATGTAGAGATCAGATAAAAAGAGGAATTTTCACCTATTATAGTGTTGATGGTGGGAACTGGCAACCTTTCTGTGACACATCACAATACATTAATTATCCAACAACTCTTAAAGTGTGGAAGTTTGTTTCTGCTCCTAAGTTAGCATCGAATATAGTGGGAAGCAAGATGAGCATTTTATTTCGTGCGATGACTACTAATGATGGAGCAAGATATGCTTTAGATGATATTACATTAACGGGTACTGCAATATCCATTGATAGTATAGTTGTTCCTTCAGTTGATTCAGTTGTTGAAACTGCTCAAATGGCAGCAATGGTTTATCCAACCAATGCCTATGATCAAAGGATTACCTGGAGTGTAACTAACGGTACAGGAAGCGCTACTATTGATCCTGTAACTGGTGTTTTATCAGCTACAGCATTGGGAACTGTTACAGTTACAGCTACTGCTGTTGATGGTGGTAAAATGGGTTCAAAGGTAGTTGGAATTAAAGCAATTAATAATCCATTTGATTTAACAACATTTACAGGTGATGTTCCTGCTGGTGATACTATTGTTACAATTAATAATAAACAGTATTTGAAGGTTAGAGTGAACGGATATACTGGCTTTGCAATTAAACCATTGATATTCTTCCAAAATACTACTATCAGTTTCTCCTATAGGTATGATAAGGACACTTCTACACTTCCTACCACAAGTGCCCAGACTTTTTTCCAATTCCAGAAATCGGGAGCCACATATGAAAATATTAATATAACAAATTCACCGAATGCCGATACTTCAGCCAAGACAATCACACAGCTTTTAAGAGCAGATACTGTTAATTATTTTCAATGGGCAGTTCAAAATACAAAAGAATCGTATGCGTCAATTAAAGGTCCGATTTTTGTATATTGGTCAAATGACATTTACTTCACCACTCGATTTAACTACAATGCTTGGTGATGTGCCAGTCGGAGCTACAGTTATTGATTCTACCGGAACAAGGTGGTTAAAAATAAGGGTAAATGGATGGAATACTGCATTCCCAGTTCAAAAGATGGTATTTGTACCAAAAGAAAAAGTGACTTTCTCGTATAAGTATGATAAGGATACTTCAGCATTTACAGCATCTAGTGTTCAAGCTTTCTTCCAATTTATGAAAGCAGGTGCCACATATGAAGATATACCAGTCACGGATAATCCTGCTTCTACAAAAGTTAAATCCTTGACTACAACTTTGAAAGCCGATACTATTAATCAACTTCAAGTTGCAGCTCAGAATAATTCATCATGGTCGAATGCTGATGCTGGACCTATTTTCTATATCAGCCAAATGTCATTTGCTATGCCAGTTACAACAATTACAATTGCTGGTGGTACTGCCATTTCAGATAATGGAGGCAAGTTGCAATTAACAGTAACTGTTGCTCCAACTAATGCTGCAATTAAAACTGTAACATGGTCGGTTAGTGATACTACAATTGCTAAGATTGACGCAACCGGTAAATTAACAGCAATTTCAAATGGATCAGTTGTTGTAACAGCTACAGCAAAAGATGGTTCTGGCGTTAAAGGCACGGCAACAATAACTATTTCTGGGCAGGTTTCAGTTGCAACTACATCTGTTGCTAATATAGTTGCTTATCCTAACCCTGTAACTGATATGTTATATTTGAAAAATGCCAGTGATGTTAAGTCAATAGAAGTTATTAATATAAACGGTTCAGTTATTTACGAATTAAAAAATACTAATGCAAATAACATTAGTACCTCTGAACTTATGAATGGCATGTATTTCCTACGTGTTAAAACTGGTAATGGTGTTGCTGTTATGCGTTTTATTAAAAAATAATAGTATTAGAATTTTATAAGTAAATAGTTTATTAAGTTTTAGTTTATTAAAGGAGCCTGAATTCATTTTCAGGTTCCTTTTTTTATTACAAATAATGAAATTAATATTAATCGAATTTTGTTTTTTTAATCAAATTGAAGATTTATAGACTTTTATTCAAACAACTAGCATTAATTATAAGCAAAAAAGTAAAAAAAGTAAAAGCATTTGACCATAATTTGAAAGCCTCTATTAACTTTTTAAAATAAATTTGGTGTACTAATTACACTTAAATAATGAAAACTAAATATTAGAAGTATGAAACTAAGAAATTTACTATTAACGTTTGCATTAATGTCAAATGCTGGCTCACTTTTATTCGGACAGGCAAATTCGGTCTCTTTTGAAGCTGAATCGGGGACATTAGGGAGTAATTTTAGAAAAGTGGACTCATTGGGTACTACATTAGTTACGATAAGTACAGATGTAGTAAATTCTTATAATCCTGGTAATGCAAATAGGGTTATTACATATCAGGTAACCTTCCCAGATACTGGAACTTATGATTTATATGCTAGAATATATGTTGGCCCTAATGGTTACAATGACGATAGTTACTTTTATGCCAATGGATTTGGCACAAAAGATCCTGCATCTAATTCCGACTGGATTATGTGTAATGGTTTAGATCCTGTAGGTTATACCCTTTCAACAGCAGTTGTAAATGGGGCAGGAGGGGCTCAAATTCAGGTTTGGAAATGGCTCGACTGCTCATTGTTTAATGGTGGTGCAGCGCCTATTAAATTTAGAGTAGGAGTTGATTCTCTTACTCAAACATTTCAAATTGGTGGACGTGAAAATGGATTATGTATTGATAAATTTGTATTCGGGAAATCGGGTTTATATTTTACGGTTGCTAATCTTGATAATGGACAACCCGGTTCACAATATTTACCAGGACAGGGACCTGCAACTCCTCCTATAGCTGCGGGTAAATCAAAATTTTTTGGTTCCGAATGGGACTTTACTCAAGAGGTTAATTTCTCAAATTATTGGAATCAAGTAACACCTGGCAATGCTGGTAAATGGGGAACTGTAGAAGGCACACGAGGTTCTTGGGATTGGAGCGTGTTAGATTCAACATATAATTATGCAAAACGAAATAAATTTTTGTTCAAAGATCATAATTTAATTTGGGGGCAACAACAGCCTTCTTGGATAAGTTCATTGGATTCGGCAACGCAACGTCAGGAAATTGAAAAATGGTTTTCTGCTTTAGCCACACATTATTCTGATAGTATTCCTATGATTGATGTTGTTAATGAACCTATTCATACACCACCTGATGGATCAGGTCCATCAACGGCTCCAAATGCCAATTATATTAAAGCATTGGGAGGAACTGGGAAGACTGGTTGGGATTGGGTAGTAACATCTTTCCGATTAGCCCGTAAATATTTCCCAAAATCAAAATTAATTTTAAATGAATATAGTGTAATTAATAATCCTACTACAACACAAACATATATAAAGATTATTAATTTACTTAAAGCTGATACTTTAATTGATGGAATAGGAGAACAGGCTCATGCATTTACTACTTATGGTACAGCCACTTCTACACTTAAAACGAACCTCGATGCTTTGGCTGCAACTGGTATTCCTTTGTATATAACTGAAATGGATGTAGATGGTCCAAATGACTTAATTCAATTACAAGAATTCCAGAGATTATTTCCAATTTTCTGGGCCGATACTGCAGTTAGAGGGGTTACTTTATGGGGCTTTCAATATGGTGTGTGGCGAAATGCCCAAGGTGCTTATTTAATTGATGAATCAGGTAGAGTTCGACCAGCATTAAAATGGTTAAGAGCATATGTAAATAATAATCTAGTACTTACTAAATCAATAACTGTAACTGATAGTATTGGAAACGCAGCAATAAGCAAAGCTGGAGATTCTACTCAAATGAAAGCTACTGTTTTGCCCGATTCCACAACTATTCCAAATGTAAGTTGGAGTGTTTCCCCTGCCGGATTGGCTAAAATTAGTTCTACAGGAATGTTAACTGCAATAGCTAATGGAACTGTTACTGTTACAGCTAAGGCTTATGATGGATCAGGTATTAAAGGTACTTTAGATATAGTAATTACAAATAATAAAACAAGTATAAATACAAATACTTTTGAAAATATTTTAGTGTATCCTAATCCAGCAATAAATGGATTTGTTCAAATTCAAGGAATTGAAAAAATTAAGCAAATTGTTGTTATGGATTTAATTGGTAGAAAAGTTAATGAATATATTAATAAAAATCAATCTTCAATTAATTTCCTGATAAGTTCACAACCAGGAATTTATGTTATTAAATTCTTTGATGGGCAGCAATCGCAATTTCAAAAAGTATTAGTTAAATAATTTAAGAATAAGAATGCCGGAAATATCTGGCATTCTTTATTTATTATCATTTGTTTAATTTAATTACAATTTTTATTGCTTCGGTTGCCTCTTTTACGTCATGAACTCTTAGAATATCAGCACCATTCAATAGAGCTAAAGTGTTTAAAACTGTTGAACCATTCAATGCTTCTTCAGGTAATACTTTCAAAACATTATAAACCATTGATTTTCTTGAAAGTCCTACTAATATTGGTAATTCAAATATTTTAAGCATGTTCAGTTCATTAAGCAATGTAAAATTGTGTTCAATAGTCTTTGCAAATCCAAAACCAGGATCGATAATTATGTCATTTACACCCGCTTCTCGAAGCTTTTTTAATTGTATTGAAATTTCAGAAATTACTTCTTTTGTTACAAAAGCATAATTGGAATAACTAGTCATATTTTTAGGTGTACCACGCATGTGCATGAGAATATACGGAACATTTTCCCTGGCAATTAATTGAATCATATTGTTGTCTATCAATCCACCGGAAATATCATTTATAATATCAATTCCAAATTCATGTATTGCCCATTCAGCAACTGAAGCACTAAAAGTATCAAGTGAAATAACTGCTTCCGGGAATTTTTGACGAATAATTTTTAAAGCTGATTTTAATCTTACTTTTTCAGTTTCTTCAGAAATATTTTCTGCCCCGGGACGGGTCGATTGAGCTCCAACATCTATAATTTTACCACCTTCCGATAAAATTTGTGCGGACCTCATCAAAATATGTTCTTCATCAACAAATCGGCTTCCTTTATAAAACGAATCGGGTGTAATATTAATTATTCCCATTACACAGGGTTCAGTTAAATCAAATAACTTGCCCTTTATGTTCATACTTGGCTTTTTTGAAAAATATGTATCTTTAACCGTCATTTATTCTTGTTCATTTTATAATGTCAAAGATAAAGAAGGAACAGTAATTTTGTAATTCTTTATTTGAAAAGGTGAGTTTTTAATTTAAGTTTATCATGAAATTTGTTGTAATTGAAGGTTTAGACGGTTCGGGCAAGTCAACCCAGGTAAATATGCTCCAGGATTATTTGAAAGAAAATAATATTTCATTTGAATATGTTCATTTTCCCAGAACCGATTCTCCTGTATTTGGTGATTTAATTTCGCGTTTTCTTCGTGGGGAATTAGGTAAAAATGATGTTGTGAACCCATATTTGGTTGCACTTATATATGCAAGCGACCGAAACGATGCTTCGGTTCAAATTCGCAAGTGGTTAATTGAAGACAAATTGGTTATTGTTGACCGTTATGTATTTTCAAATATTGCTTATCAATGTGCTAAATTAAATGACTATGATGAAAAAGGAAAATTACAAGATTGGATATTAAATTTGGAATATGATTATTACAAAATTCCTAAACCTGATATAAATATATTTTTTGATGTACCTTTTAATTTTACTGTTGATCGTTTAACCAATAGCCGCATAGGTGACGACAGGCAATATTTAAATGGTGTATCAGATATTCATGAAGCTGACATGAATTTTCAGGCAAAGGTTCGTGAAGTATATTTGCATTTGGCAAAGACTGAAACTACTTTGAAAATGATATCATGTAGTGATAATGAAAAAATGCTATCACCTGATATAATCTTTGAAATGCTTAAAAATGTTCTTAAAGAGAATTATATAATTTAACATTTTTTGAATTGACAATTATTTATAATGAATCATTATTTTATAAATTTATTTCAAAATAAATTTTCATTTTTATGCAAAAGTTATTAAAGTTTTTATTTACATTTTTTCGCTTTATTTTAGGAATTTTATTCATTTTTTCGGGATTTGTGAAAGGTGTTGATCCGCTTGGTTCAGCATATAAATTCAACGAATATTTTGCATCAGTTGGTATTACAGAGATGAATCAACTGTCTCTTATTTTTTCATTTTTGCTAAGCGGAGCTGAATTTTTAATTGGTGTCGCATTATTAACTGGTATATTTATTAGGTTTACATCATGGGTAACACTTATATTTATTAGTTTTTTTACAATCCTTACATTTTTATTAGCTGTTTTCAACCCGGTTACAGATTGCGGTTGTTTTGGCGATGCAATTAAACTTACCAATTGGCAAACATTTGATAAGAATATTGTTTTTTGTATAATGGTCATATTTCTTTTTATTCAACGTAAAAAAATTAAATATTCAATTCCTATAGGAAAGGAAATAATCACCATAATTATTGCTGTTATTGTATTTATGGGAACTTCAGTGTATTCCTATAAGCATTTACCTATAATTGATTTTATGCCATATAATGTTGGGGCAGATATTCAGGCAAAAATGAAAATGCCTGTTGGCGCTAATCAGGATGTATATGAAACACGCATGTTATATAAAAATACTAAAAGTGGCGAGGTTAAAGAATTTACTACTAATAATTATCCCTGGAAAGATACAATAAACTGGAAATGGGTGAATACAAAAAGTGTTTTGGTGACAAAAGGATATACTCCACCAATTCACGATTTTTCAATATCTGATCCTCAGGGCAATGATATAACTGATAGTATTTTAAATTATAATAGTTATAGTTTTCTTTTAATTTCGTATAACCTTAACCAAGCGAATAAAAATGGATTAATTGATGCTGAAAGGCTTCAGCAATATTGTTCAACCACTGGGAAAGCAAAGTTTTTTGCAATAACAGCTTCTATAAAATCGGACATAGTAAAAATTAATTCGGAGAATAATTTAAATATTGAATTTAATACAGCCGATGAAACTGCCCTTAAAACTACTATACGTTCAAACCCAGGTGTAATTCTATTAAAACATGGAATTGTAATTGGTAAATGGGCTTATCGCGATTTTGAAAAAATATCGCTAAAATCGGATGATTTTTTGGCTGATAATTTGAATGAATTAAGAAATAAATATGAATGGGCTTTGTCAATTATTATTTTATTTGGAATGGTTGCTGTATTATCTATAGTTTATATAAAAAAATAAAATTATTTAACATCTAAAGCCTAAACCTAATTAATATGATAAAATATATTTATAAAAAATTATTATATGGCTTAGGAATTTTGTTTGGAGTTGTTACCTTGATTTTTGTTTTGTTTAGTGTTATCCCAGGTGATCCGGCACGTTTGGTTTTGGGCCAACGATCAGATAGTACTTCTGTTGCAGCTGTAAGAAAAGATTTAGGCCTTAACAAACCAATATTACAACAATATATTAAATATATTAATGATCTTTCTCCACTGTCAATTTTCAATATAAAAAATAAAAGCAGTTTTTTTTATTTGGATAAATCAATATATAATCCAAGTTTAATTTTATTTCATATTGAAAATAATAAAGCTATAGTTTTGAAATATCCTTATTTACGACGATCATATCAAAATCAGCGAAATATATCCGGTATAATAGCAAATGCTTTACCAGCAACATTTATATTGGCATTGGTTGCAATTATTTTTGCATCTATTGTTGGAATTGGATTAGGAATTCTTTCAGCTTTAAAATATAATGGATGGATCGACCGTTCACTTATGGTTTTTACATCGCTGGGAGTATCATTGCCATCATTTTTTGCCGCAATTTTAATGAGTTGGGTTTTTGCATATTTGCTAGGCAATTTTACGGGACTAAACTTAACAGGTAATTTATATGAAATTGATGATTTTGGAAACGGGTCGCATCTGATGCTGAAAAATTTAATTTTACCTGCTATAACTCTTGGAATTCGACCTTTATCAATTGTAACTCAATTAATGCGTAATTCATTGCTTGATACGCTTCAACATGATTATATTAGAACTGCCAAAGCAAAAGGATTGCCCGAATGGCGTGTTATATGGAACCATGCACTTAAAAATTCATTGAATCCTGTTATAACTTCAATTAGTGGTTGGTTTGCATCAATGATGGCAGGTGTTATATTTATTGAATATATTTTTGGCTGGAAAGGTTTAGGTTATGTTATGGTGAATGCTTTGCAAAGTTTTGATATGCCAGTAGTTATGGCATCAGTGTTGGTTATTTCGCTTATATTTATAGTAGTAAATATTTTGACAGATATTTCATATTCAATTATTGATCCGCGGGTTCGATTGTAAAATATTGAGCCAAGAGCCAAGAGCCAAGAGCCAAGAACCAAGAACCAAGAACCAAGAACAAAGAGTAAAGAATAAATCTAAAACTCCGAACCCAAAACCTAAAACCTAAAAACTAAAGCCTAGAACCCAATTCCCAAATATTTTTTAATTTAACAACTTTAAAGTTGGATTTTTTGAGACTGAAATATCTCGAAAGTTAGTGACATTAACTCCTTGGTAATAAAATTGGATTATTTCACGAAAATTGTACCCTAATTTCGACATTTGCATAGCCCCTTCCTGGCAAAGTCCAACGCCGTGTCCATAACCTCTTCCATGAATTTCGATATTGCCATCTTTAGCTTCCAACGAAAAGTATGCCGAATGAAAATTAAAATCACTTCTTATTTTTCGAAACGTGATAGAATCTTTGCCAATTTTATAATATTGCTTGCGGTCATATTGAGTAAAGTTAAAGCTGCTGGGCGATGCATCGGGCTTAATTTTAAATCCATTGTTGTTTAAATATTGCACCCATTGGTCAAGCGAAAGTTTTTTCTCCCATTTAGAATTTTTCTGGCCTTGACAATATGGATCTTTTATTGATTTTAAGTAAGGCTTATTTGTTAACCAAACATTTTGTGCAGTTTCTGTTTCACCTCCACAATTTGAATAAAATGCAGCTGTTATAAAGGTACTATCTGCATCGGTAACAATTAAACCGCGAGTTTCAAAAGATGCTTCAATAATTGCAGGCGTACCTGAGCATCTACCATTAAATGCCTGACAATGTACGCCATCGCAAACAAAAAATCCTTCTTCTGTATGCCTGTTCAAATGACTAAGCGCATAGGTGCGACATAATACTGCTTGGGTTTTGTAATATTCCAGCGATGCCTTAAATCCGCCTTCAGCTTCAACAACACCGGCAATATATTTATCAATATCTACAATATTTATTGTTTGAAGTTTTCCTAATCTCATTGTCAATTCTAAGTTGTCGTCATAAAATCGAATATTTTTTTCCGGGTCTATAGGTCTAAGGCCAAAAATGCAATTATCATTCATTGCTGATAATCGAATAGTTTTATACAATCCAATATTTTTTTCAGCCGAAAAACATCTTACAGAATCCCCTTCATGCGAAAATAAAAGATTTTTATTATTCCCAATTGTAAGAATAGCCTGGTTGTCACAAGTTAATAAATAACTTCCCTGTACAACCGAAAAAACCACTGAACGGGTATTGTTCTGGTTAAAAACGCCTACTTTTATTTGTTGGGCGACACTGCTTAATGAACAGGTAACAATAAGTAATGTATAGAAAAACTTCATATTAAAAAGTCAACTTTAAAAATATTTGTTCAAAAAAAAGCGGCAAAAGTTTTTGCTTTTACCGCTTAAAGATAGGTTCAAAAATTTGAACTATATTTTAATTTAATACATTTAAACTTTAGGTCTTAATTTACGAACAGCTGTACCGGTTGCCCAAATTTCACTTTCGCGAAGTTGTTTCAATTCAATTTCCAACAAGTCTTTATAGTTTGCACCACCTGTTGATTCCAATACTCGTTTGCATTCACGACCGTCTTTTACGCGTGCATATAAATCTTCAAAAACAGGAAGAACAGCATCACGGAATTTTGGTCTCCAGTCTAAAGCTCCACGTTGTGCAGTAGCTGAACAGTTTGAGTACATCCAGTCCATACCATTTTCGTCAACCAAACGAATGAGGCTTTGAGTAAGTTCTTCAACAGTTTCGTTAAATGCTTCTGATGGAGTATGGCCATTTTTACGTAGCACATTGTATTGAGCATCCATAATACCTGCTAAAGCACCCATAAGAACACCACGTTCACCAGTAAGATCACTGAAAACTTCTTGTTCAAAAGTAGTTGGGAATAAATAACCTGATCCAACAGCTATACCAAGAGCTAATGTACGTTCTTCGGCACGGCCGGTTGCATTTTGAAATACTGCAAAGCTTGAGTTGATTCCAGAACCTGCCAAAAAGTTACGACGAACACTTGTTCCTGAACCTTTTGGAGCAACTAAAATTACATCAACATCTGCTGGAGGAATAACACCTGTTTGTTCCTTATAAGTAATTGAAAAACCATGTGAGAAATAAAGTGCTTTACCTTTTGTAACAAATGGTTTCAATTTTGGCCAAATTGCACGTTGTGCAGCATCTGAAACCAAATATTGAATTATGGTACCTTTTTCAGCAGCTTCTTCTATTGAAAATAAAGTCTTGCCTGGAACCCAGCCATCCTTAATAGCTTTATCCCAGTCTGATTTAAATTCTGGTGCCTGTCCAATAATTACGTTAAAACCATTGTCGCGCATGTTAAGCGATTGTGCAGGACCTTGAACACCATAACCAATAACAGCTATGGTTTCATTTTTCAGAACTTCACGGGCTTTACTTATTGGAAATTCTTCACGTGTAACGACGGTTTCTTCAACACCGCCAAAATTGATTTTTGCCATTTTGTATAAATTTGATAATTAAGTAATTAATTTCAATTTAATGTTATAAAACACTATTTTTAAAGAATCACAAAGGTAATTTTTTTTCTTAATCTAAAAATATTTCATGATTGCTTGCTGCACTATATCTGCATATTGCAGTTAATTTTTCGTAAAAACAAAGCCTCCATAAGGTGGAATAGTAATTTTCAGATCATTTCCGTCAATTTCAGTCCTTATTAATTCACGATTAGTTTTACCATCAGATATTAATACTCCTCCTTTGTTTTTGCCAAAAATTGATAAGTCAATGTTTGCAACATAAGGTTTATTTTCACCATTAATGCCGGCTATATACCACAGACCATTTCCTTCACGGGCTAATATTATATTTTTACCTGGATACCCATCAATAAACTTAATATCGTCCCAACGATTTGGAACTTCTTTCATAAAATCAATGACGTACATAGGTTGTTTATACATACCTTGTGGAATTTCAGCATAATGTTGGATACCGGATTGAAAAATAATAGAAAGAGCTATTTCAAATCCATTTGTGGTGATCCGTTTTAAATTTGGAATTTCAGAAAAACAAACCGGGGTAAAATCCATTGGGCCAATTACATTTCTTGTAAACGGAAGCATCGCACAATGATTTGGTTCAAGATTGGTATTACTTTGTTCGAAAGTTAAAAACTCAAAACCTTTTACCGCTTCCATTGAAACCAGGTTTGGGTAGGTTCGTGTCCAACCCCTTGGAATTGTGGCTCCGTGACAATTAATTAATAATTGATACTTAGCGGCATCCTCAAACAAACTATGGTAATATGCCATAAATGATTGTCCATCACCACCAAAGAAATCGACTTTCACCCCTTTGAAACCCATGTTATGAATTTTCTCAAATTCTTTTCTTCTTATTTCAGGATTAAACATCAGGTCTCTAGGTGTAATTGGCGTTGTATTCCAATTTCCAGCGGAGTTATACCAAAGCAATAAGCCTACATTTTTTGTTTTTGAATAATCGGCTAATTCTTGTAATTTTTTATAGCCAATTTTTGAATCCCAGTAACCATCAACCAGACAATATTTCCAATGCATAGTTGAAGCATAATCTACAAATCGTTTTTGTGTAGGAAAAATGGTTGAGTCGTCTTTATCTAAAACCCAACTCCATGATGCCTTTCCTGGTTTGATAAATGATGTATCGGTTAATCTGCAAGGCGTGCTTACATCTGTAATTAATGACGATTCAACAATTGGAGCTAAAGTCTTACCTAATATAATTACTCTCCATGGAGAATTCCATGGTAACTTAGATTCTGGATAGGTAGCTGCAGTGCTATCAGTTCTTTCTAAAAGTTCCGGGAAAGTAAGTGCATATTCTCCATCAGGTGATTCTGCTGATAATCGGGAAGCACAATAATTACTGTCAACATCTGCTTCAGAAATTAAAGCCCAACAACCAGATGATTTGAATAAAGCTGGGAAGGCCCAACCAGCCTTATTAGGTGATTCAGTCCCAACTTTTATTTCCTGTTTGTAATTTTCTTCATACGAAGGTTGGTCTTCATGCCAGCCTGTTCTGGCATCAGTAAGTGGATGCAGCCAAGCTTTGGCTGTTGAAGGAAAATGAAATGAGGTTTTTTCAGTTATTATTTTTTTAATTTCATTTGATTTTTGTGGAAACGCATATCTGAAAGCCACACCATCATTTGAAACTTGAAAAATTACATTTATAGTGTCACCTTTAATATTGGTGAATTCAAATTCTCGTTTATTGGCATTGTAGGCGCAGTGTGATCTTTTTTCTGAAAATAAATTATACGTATCTGATACTTTAGAAATATCACTGATTCCCAAAACTTTTAAATTTTTTGAAAAATCATTATCAGCCATAATCAGGCCAAGTTTAGAGTCTTTTAAAACAGTAGAATCGTCCATTATTACAGAATAAAATGGTTGACCACTTGTTAAAGTTACTTCAACTTTTATATGTCCATCGGGACTTATTACATTATAATTACCCGATGAACAGCCATATTGAAGTGCAATAATAATGGATAAAATGAATGTTGAATTTTTCATAGAAATTTCTTTTAATTATTGTGTTCAACCCTTGAATCAAGAAACTCAGTTAAAAGTTCCGCACTTGATCGTGTAACGGCAATTCTACCTGAACGTGTAAATTGTTTAACGCCATATTTTGTCAGTTCTGCAAAAAGTGCGCTGGTTTCTTCCTCATGACCGGTTTTTTCAATTACTGTATATTCAGGTGTAATTTCAATTATACGAGAATTGAATTTGCGAACAATAGTTTCAATCATATTGCTTTTTAGTAATGATTCTGTAGGTACTTTATAAAGCGCAATTTCCTGAAAAATAATTTCATTTTTTGTATGATAATAGGCCTTCAATACTTCGACTAATTTTTCAATTTGTTTAGTTGCTTTAATCACAAGGTCCTCATTGCAATTTACAACAATTGTAAATTTATGTACACCGGGAATTGAAGACTCAGATACAGTGAGACTTTCAATGTTGATATGCCTTCTGGTAAATATTATGGTCACTCTGTTGAGGAGACCGATAGCATTTTCAGAAAATGCTGTTATTGTGAATTGTTCTGTCATTTCGAATAAAATTAAATTGTGAATAATTTATTTACAAATTTTGCACTTGAATTTAAATTATTATTGAACTTCAAGCAAAATATCTGATACGGAGGCTCCTGTGGGCACCATAGGAAATACATTGTCTTCCTTTTCAATTATTACCTCAAGCAAATAGGGTTTATCAGATTTTAACATTGCTGAAATAGATTCATCCAAATTTTTGCGATCAGAAATTTTGTCTGCATCCCAACCGTATGCATCAGCAAGTTTCTGAAAATTAGGATTAATTAATTCAGTAAATGAGTAGCGTTTATCAAAAAACAACTGTTGCCATTGACGAACCATTCCAAGGAAATTGTTATTCATAAGTACAACCTTTACAGCAGCATCAGTTTGGAAAATTGTTCCCATTTCTTGAGAAGTCATTTGAATTCCACCATCACCAACAATTAAAATTACTTGTTTGTCAGGTGCACCAAGTTTGGCACCTAAGGCTGCAGGTAATCCGAAACCCATTGTACCTAAACCTCCAGAAGTAATAAAACTCCTTTTGTTTTTATGCAATGCATAACGTGAGGCAAACATTTGGTGTTGGCCTACATCGGTAACTATGATCGCATCGCCTTTGGTTTGCTGGTTAATACGGTTCATTACCTCTCCCATACCAATTCCTGCCTGGGATGGATTGAAATCATTATTGATAACTTTGTCAAATTCAACTTTATAACATTCTTTAAATTCATTTAACCATGCCGAATGATCCTTTTTATCAACCATACGTGTTAAAATTGGCAAAGTTTCCTTTACATTGCCTAAAACTGCTACATCGGTTTTAACATTTTTGTCAATTTCAGCCGGGTCAATTTCAAAATGAATTACTTTGGCTTGTTTTGCAAAGCGCTTTAAATCACCGGTTACACGATCGTCAAAACGCATTCCTATTGCAATTAAAACATCGCATTCATTTGTTTTAATATTGGCTCCGTAATTTCCATGCATACCCAACATTCCAACATTCAATTCATGGTCGGCTGGAATTGCACATGCGCCTAAAATTGTCCATGCAGTGGGAATGCCTGATTTTTCGACAAAAGCTTTGAATTCTTCTTCGGCATTTCCAAGCAAAACACCCTGGCCTACCATTATGTATGGTTTTTTTGCTGAATTAATTATTTTAGCAGCATCGGCAATTTTATTTTCTTCAAAAATAGGACGTGGAACGTAACTACGTAAATAGGTGCATTTTTTATATGAATAATCTAATTTTCCGAATTGCGCATTTTTAGTAATATCAACTAATACCGGTCCAGGCCTTCCTGTACGTGCAATATAAAATGCTTTTGCAATTGTAGACGGAATTTCTTCTGGTTTTGTAACCTGTACATTCCATTTACATACAGGCATTGATATACCAACAACATCAGTTTCCTGAAAAGCATCGGAGCCAAGCAATGACGCTGAAACCTGTCCGGTTATACAAACCAATGGAGTGGAATCAATCATTGCGTCAGCAATGCCAGTTATAAGGTTAGTAGCACCAGGCCCGGAGGTGGCAATACAAACCCCTACTTTTCCTGTAACCCTTGCAAATCCCTGAGCTGCATGAACAGCTCCTTGTTCATGACGGGTCAATACATGATGGATTTTATCCCTATGTCCATATAATGCATCATAAACCGGCATAATTGCTCCACCAGGGTAGCCGAACATAATCTCGGTACCTTCTTCAATAAGCGATAAAATAACCGCCTCTGATCCTGTAATATTTTTTATTTCGCTCATATTTTATATTTTTTTAAAGTTCTCTAAATTCTCCGAATAAGAAATTTAAGAATATTTGATATCATTTTTAGAATAATTTTGAATTAGTAAAATATTTGCATATTTATTAATCTATCAAGCGCACAGCACCCCTATCAGCTGACGAAACCAAAAGAGCATAAGCTTTTAATGCTTTTGAAATAACTCTTTTTCGTGTCTGAGGTGTAAAAGCATCTTTTCCACGTGCAAGTTCTTCATTTCTGCGTTTTTCAATTTCAGCATCTGAAATAAGAACATTCATTTTTCTTTCAGGGATATCAATTTCTATGATATCACCATCGCGAATAAGACCAATTTCTCCACCACCGGCTGCTTCTGGAGAAACATGCCCAATTGAAAGCCCTGAAGTTCCACCTGAAAAACGACCATCAGTTATTAAAGCACATTCTTTGCCCAAATGACGGGATTTAATATATGAAGTTGGATATAACATTTCCTGCATTCCGGTGTCACCTTTTGGCCCTTCGTAACGAATAACTACAACATCGCCAGCTTTAACATCTTTCAGAATTCCATCGCAAGAATCTTCCTGACTTTCAAAAACCCTTGCAGGGCCTTTAAATTTGAAAATTGAAGGGTCAACACCTGCGGTTTTCACAACACATCCTTTGCGTGCAATATTTCCGAAAAGGACGCCCAGGCCTCCATCGGGGAAATAACAATTGGCTAAATCCCTAATGCAGCCCTGAGCCCTGTCAGTGTCTAATTCTTTATACATATAACCTTGCGAACCCATTACCAGGTTTTTAATTCCGGCTGGCCCACTTTTGTAAATATCTTTTGCTTCTTCAGTTGCTGTTTTTCGCATGATGTCATAATTTTCCAATGCTTCTTTTAAAGTGTAGCCATCAGCACGTTTAACAGTTGTATCAATTAACCCGGCACGATCAAGTTCACCTAAAATAGCCAAAATACCACCTGCTCGTCCTACGTCTTCAACATGATAATGCGAACTTGGTGCTACTTTACATAAAACAGGAACTTTTCGTGATAATAAATCAATATCATTCATCGTAAAATTTACTTCAGCTTCGTGGGCAATTGAAAGTATATGCAAAACAGTATTAGTTGAGCCGCCCATAGCTATATCAAGGCACATTGAATTATTGAATGCTGCTTTTGTTGCAATTGATCTGGGTAATACTGAATCGTCTCCATCAAAATAATATTTTTTGGTCATTTCAACAATACGTTTAGCAGCTTTTTCGAAAAGTTTTAAACGGTTTTTATGTGTTGCAACAATTGTTCCGTTTCCAGGAAGTGCCAAACCCAAAGCTTCATTGAGGCAATTCATTGAATTGGCAGTAAACATACCAGAACACGAGCCACAAGTAGGGCATGCATTTTGTTCGACTTCATCAACATCTGAATCGGAAATAGAATCATCAGCAGCCATAACCATCGCGTCTACCAAATCGTATTTTTTCTCACGAATTTTACCAGCTTCCATTGGTTCACCTGAAACAAATATTGTAGGAATATTGAGTCGCATAGCAGCCATAAGCATACCAGGAGTAATTTTATCGCAATTACTTATACAAATTAAGGCATCAGCTTTATGAGCATTTACCATATATTCAACACTGTCGGCAATTACTTCGCGCGATGGCAATGAATACAACATGCCATCGTGGCCCATAGCAATACCATCATCTACTGCTATAGTATTAAATTCAGAGGCGTAAAAACCTTCAGCTTCTATCCATTTTTTTACCTGTTGACCTATTTCATGCAAATGAGTGTGCCCAGGGACAAACTGTGTAAACGAATTGGCAATTGCAATAATAGGTTTCCCCATTTGTTCCTCTGTCATTCCGGCTGCACGCCATAAACTTCTAGCTCCGGCCATTTTGCGACCTTGAGTTGTTGTGTGACTGCGAAGTGTAATTTTCATAATTTAAATTAGTTAATTTTTAATATCAAAAACAAAGGAGCCTTTCTTATGTTGGTGAGAAAGGCTCCTTTTGATATTTTTATTATTTACATAACATTCTCACCCCATTCGATTTCCAATTAGGACGACGACCACGAGAATAATAATGTTATTGTTAATTTTCACAATTGTAAAGTTTATTTTACAGTGACAAAGATAGAAACTTTTAAATTAAAAACAAATTTTTTTACCCTGATGATAATTTTCAATTGAGGATTAAGATTTTTTAAGATGTTATTATTTTCAAAATTTCAATGAAAAAATAAATTTCTATAAATTAGTTTAATTGTATTGACATTATATAATCATCCATCACAAAACCATTACCAATATTCGCAATGTCTTCACTTTCCTTAATAAATCCTGATTTTAAGTATGAATTTATAGCTTTTGTGTTTTGCTTGTTTACTCTTAAATAAAGTTTTATGGCACCAGTTTCTTTGGAAATATTTTTTACAAAATCAAGCGCCATTTTACCATACCCTTTGCCATGAAATGATGGCAAAATATAAAGTTTTTCAAGTTTAAAAATCAGTTTCGAGCTTTCGGTATGAAATGAAATAAAACCAATTGGCTGTTCACTAATCATTATAATATACCATAAAATACCGAAGCTTATTTCTTTTGCTATAGTATCGGCTGAATACATTAAACTTAGCATATATTCAATTTGTTCTATTGAAATAATTCCAGGATAATGTCCATGCCAGATTGTATGAGCTAAATGCTGGATTGTAAAAATATCGCCTTGGTTTGCTTTAATAAATGAAACCATAGAATTGACCTGTTAAAAGTTTAAAATATTTTTAATCTTATCAATTGAAAATGGCTTTGTAACAACTCCATTAAAATTACTTGTATCTACTTCTTCGTGCAATATTGCCGGATTGTAAGCAGTAATAGCAAATATTTTTACTTTATTTTTAGGGCTTGGGAATGAGTTCCTTATTTTATATGCAGTTTCAATACCATTCATAACAGGCATTTCAATATCCATAAATACAACATCAAAATCGAATTCCTGAAATAGTTCAATTGCCTTCAATCCATTATCAGCCTCTTTAAATGTATGACCTAAATTCTTAACAAATTCACGGATAATAAATCTATTTATTACAATATCATCAACAAGTAAAATATTCATCAGCCAAATTCGCTAAGAGTTTTAACAATTTTCATACTTTTTATTTCAACATCGGAACCGTTTAATTCAATTATTTTGTCATTTTTAAATTCCGAAAGGGTACGTATGAAACTTTCTTTTGTAGTTCCTGCTAATTCAGCCAATTCACGACGAGTTAACGGAAATGTGAAGATTATGTTTTTATATATTACTTCTGAAAAATATAATAAAACATCGGCAATTCGACCAGGTAATTGTTTGTGTGTTTGTGCCAAAAGTCTGTTAAAAATATAAAGCCCGTTTAAGCTTAAGCTATTTATAATAGATAATGCAAATACGCCGTTTTTTTGAAGAATTGACCTGAAAACATTATTGTCAATAATCAGAATTTCAGTTGGTTCTACTGTTGAAGCTGAGAATTCGTGGGTTTCTTTTCCAAATACCGACATTAAACCTAAAAATGTGTTTTCATTTTCGAGACTAAGAATAATAGATTTTCCCATTCTACCTTCCTTGTAAATTTTTACAAGTCCCGATTTTACAAACATTATATGAGAAGTGCGCGTATGCTGGAGAAAAATATTGCTCTTTTTTTGATAAAAAACAACATTACTGTTTTGTTTTATCAAATTAATTTCCTCTTCATTTAAATCTTTAAAAAATGAAAAAGTTATATCTTGTTGGTTATCAGAAAATGTTGAATTATTAAATGCCATTCTCAAATAATTTTTTTGTAATGAAATCAGAAAAGCCTCCCAATAATTTGCTAATTTAATATTTTAATTCAAAATTTGATGATTTAAATCACTTTATTGAGTAACTAATCTCATTTATTTGAAAATGATGGTGAATATTTTGAACATTATATTTACATTAGCGTAAAAGTGAAAATATTATTATAGGTTAATCTTTATTATGGAAGTAGTATCAATAGATAAAACTGTTTTAATAATTGACGATTCAACAACCAATGTAGTATTGTTACAAGCAGTGCTTAACAATAAGGGTTATAACATTGAAACGGCTTTAAATGTTAAGGAAGCATATAATGTTATTTCAAAAGTCAAGCCCGATTTGATATTATTAGATTTATTAATGCCCCGCATTAATGGGTTTGATTTTTTAAAGGAATTAAAAAGCAATAGGGATATGCAAGATATACCTGTAATAGTTGTTTCAGCATTAACTGATAATGAAACAATTCAAAAGACAAAATCACTTGGAGCTTTGCATTTTGTTAAAAAGCCGGTTGATATTCAAAATATAGTTGATTTGGTTCAGGTAGCTTTAAAAAAACAATGATTTCATTCTTCATTCATGTTTTTAAAAATTGAATTGTGGAGAATAAAAATATAAGAGGAATGACAGATATTTCAGGAGATAAAAATTACATTGAGAATCTTTTAAAGGCTTTACCTGTAAACGAAGCAATTGATTTATTTGCTGAAATTGATGACAGGATTGTTCAATTATTAAAATGTTCTTCAGAAGATTTTTTATCACTGAATGATCATTTCAAAAATTATCATAAGGAATCAAAAAACTTAGTAAAAAGTGCATCTGAAATAATTCAACTCATTACTGATAGTAAAATAAGTAATACATTTTCGAACCTTAAAAAATATTGCGATAGTTTTAGTTCACTAACCAATTTATTTACACAACACGTTGAATTTTTAGATGTTGAGATAAAGAAAACTACCAATAAATTTGAAAGCTTAAATATTGTTCATAATAACTTTAAGCAAAACATTTTATCATTAAAACTTCTACTTGCTAATTTTAAAGTTGGAGATAATAGTGATGAATTAGGTAAAATTTTCAAATCAATTGAATATAAAATTGAAAACGAAAAAGCTTTAGTACAAAAGACAGATATATATATTGAACAATTCGTAAATATTGCTCAGGAGAGTTATATAATGCTAAGTAATATTAAAAAGGAAAATTACCAACATTTACAAAAGTTAAATGATAATATTGAAGTTGGTTTTGCACTTTTTAGAAAAAAATATGATGAAGCTTCAAAGCTATTTCCGGCATTAAAAGAGCTTACCGATAAAAATGCATCGAATATTGCTAAAATAATAACCAATCTGCAATATCACGATATAATACGTCAAAAAATTGAGCATATTCAACGAACCCATAAAGATATTGTAAATGATTTGAGATCATTTAGCGATGATGATAATAGTGCAATTTTATTACACAATAAAGCAAAAACATTTTTGAAAATTAGGGATGTTGCCGGACTTCAGGCAGCTCAATTATTACATGCCAATAAACAATATCAAATGGCAATTGAGGAAATTGGATCAAACCTCGAAGAAATTGGCAATGAAATGGTAACTATAAGTAGTTTGTGTGAAAATTTAGTAGGAAAGTCGGCACAAACAAAAGATTATTACCTGAACAATATAGTTGAAAATCTCGATAATGCATTGAATTACAATAATAAATTATCCAATTTTATTTCAACCATTAAACAGCATACACAAGCATTATCAGATAAAAATCATGATTTTTCCGATTTATATAATCAAATTCATGTTGAATTTTTAAATATTAAACAACAATTCTTAACTATTTTCAATTCCCCTGAAATTAAAATGAATAATTCAACATTAATTGAAGAACTATTAGATTTAATTAATGAAACAGAAACTCAAGCTTCGCATATAGGTGAAATACATAATGAACTAGCCGGTAAAGTTGAAAAACTGGTCAATCCTAAAGAAAACTTTTCCGATGAAACAAACATGCTCAATAGTTTATATGATTTAGGACGAACAATACCTGGATTAATTGAATTACTAAAAATAAGTATTCAAAGCATTGATGAGCATTTATATTTTAATACAAATACAAGTTTAAATGTATCCGATAATATAAAAAACTCCATTAAAAAAATAAATTATTACGATGTATTTGAAAAATCATGTGATAAAACTATTCAGGAATTAAATTCAATTAACCTAAAATTAAATCATGGAAGTGGCTTAGAAACTGTTAACAGGAATGAAAACCTTAAACATTTGAAAGACAGGTACACTATGGCAAGTGAGCATTTAATTCATGATCAATTAACAAATATTACTGATATTTCAGAACTTTCAAGTAAAAAAGCTGAACAAATTATAAATTTAGCCGATCAAAATTCCGAATCAGATGATGAAAATTTGGAATTATTTTAATTAACTTTAATAATTAAAACCGAATAGAATGAGCAACAAGTTAATTGTTAAGACATCGGGGAAGTCAGATAAAAAGAATATTTATAAAATTGAAAAAGATTTCTCCATAAATAATATAGAAACAGTCAAAAGTGAGATTGATGAAATATTATCAAAAAATAATAATTTCCATTTTGATATAAAAAATATCGAAAATTTTGATTTAAGTGCTGTTCAGTTAATATATACGTTAAAAGAAAAATTAAAAGATAATTTTACTTATTCAATAGATATAAAAGAAGAAATTAGTACAATTTTAAAATCCTCGGGGTTTGAAAATATAATAAAAAAGTAATAAATTTAATAACAGCAAATACCATAAACATGGCAAAGACAATATTAATAGTCGACGATTCAGAAAGCATAAGGGAAGTTGTAAGTTTTACACTCGAAAACGAAGGCTACAAGGTGCTTGTTGGAGTAGATGGAAAAGATGCTTTGAAATTTCTTGATGGATCAGAAATTGATTTAGTTATTACCGACCTTCACATGCCAGTGATGGATGGTATTGACCTGATTAAAGAAATTAGAAGAATGGAAAAATACCAACGTATCCCAATTTTATTCCTTACAACCGAATCGCAAGCAGCTAAAAAAATGGAAGCAAAGGAAGCCGGTGCTACGGGATGGATTATTAAACCTTTTGTTCCAGCAAAACTTATTGCTGCAATTAACAAAGTTATCAGGTAATGGATAATTTCAGAAAAAAATTTATTGAAGAAGCCACAGAGCATATTCACGAGCTCGAAAAGGCATTATTGGAGCTGGAGCGCGATCCGGAAAATAAAGAGCTTGTTGAAAAGGTCTTTAGAATAATGCATTCACTTAAAGGTGGTGGCGCAATGTTTGGTTTCGACAAAATAAGTGAATTTACTCACAACCTCGAAAATGTATATGATTTGGTCAGAACCGGTCAAATGTATGTTTCAAAAGATTTACTTGACGCAACATTAGCATCAGTTGACCATTTATCAAATTTATTAGACGATAACAAATCAGGATTAAATTCAACCATATCAACACATAAAGAATTAATTTCTAAAATTGACTCTATTATTATCAAAAAAAATTCAGGTTCAGTTGAAAGTGAAAATAAAATAAACTTTGAGCAAACTGCTCAGAGTAAGGACGATAAGACTGCTACTTATTATATATTATTTCAGCCTCATGACAATATTTTTGACAATGGAACCAATCCACTTTATTTATTAGACGAAATTAACGGTTTGGGTAATTGTATTGCAAAACCTCATTATTCTAAAATTCCTGCTTATGATGAAATTGATCCAACCAAATGTTATATTTATTGGGAAGTATTTTTAACTACTTCAGGTGGAATTAACTCAATTACCGATGTATTTATTTTTGTTGAAGATGAATGCAATATAGATATTCACAAATTAAGTGATTCTAATTTATTTACCAATAAACAATTTGCTGAAAAGTTGAATGAGTTTATAAAGGGAAGTAAAGATTTGGGAATTAATGAATTACAATCGTTTGTAAGTAAATTAAATACAACACAAACTATAAAAGAAAAGAAAACTGAAGAAAAAGCAAATACAGCATCAAAAGAAAATTCAATTTCCAGTATTCGCGTCAGTTCAGAAAAGTTAGATACTTTAATGAATTTGGTTAGTGAATTGGTCACTACTCAGGCTCGATTAAGTTTGTATGCCGAACAGGGAGGCAATGGTGAACTGGTTGCTATTGCTGAAAATGTTCAAAAGCTTTCAAGGCAATTACGTGATATTGCTTTTAGTATTGTGCTTATTCCAATAGAAAATTTATTGACCCGTTTTCAGCGATTGGTTCGCGATTTATCACAAGAATTGAAAAAAGAAGTTTCATTTATTGCTGAAGGAACTGAAACGGAGTTGGATAAAACAATTATTGAAAATTTAACTGACCCTCTTTTACATATTTTACGCAACAGTCTCGATCATGGCATTGAAGATCCTGCAACGCGTCTCAAATTAGGCAAGCAAAGACACGGAACAATTCTAATGAAGGCATTTTATTCAGGAGCAAATGTTCATATTCAAATATCAGATGATGGCGCAGGAATTGATGCTGAAAAAGTAAGACAGAAAGCAGTTTCGAAAGGTTTAATTGCTCATGATGCCGTATTGACTCAAAAGGAACTTATTCAACTTGTGTTTTTACCTGGCTTTTCTACAGCTTCAAATGTTACCGACGTTTCTGGAAGAGGTGTTGGAATGGATGTTGTTCGCCGTAAAATTGCTGATATACGAGGTGAAGTTGAAATTGATTCTAAACCAAATGTTGGAACAACCATTATTATTAAGCTACCATTAACACTTTCAATTATTGATGGATTGTTGGTTAAAATTCAAGACACTTTTTATATTATTCCATTAACTTCTGTTGACAAAATTTATGCTGCTGACCATAATAAATTGGTTAATACATTTAATCAAATTATAATTTTAGATGGACAACAAGTACCATTCTTTTATTTACGAAATGAATTTGGCGTTGAGGAAAATGTTGTGAAAAGTGAACAAATAGTAGTAGTTCGTTATGAAGATATAAGAATTGGTTTAGCAGTTGATAATGTGGTTGGAGAATATCAAGCCGTTTTAAAACCATTAGGAAAATATTACAAAAATCAGGAAATAATTTCTGGTGCAACAATTCTTGGCGACGGCACAATTGCCTTGGTAATTGATACGAATAAAGCAATAAAATATTTCTCAAACCAAAATATAATGACGGAGGAAGCAAAATGAGCGAAGAAACAAAAAATAAAATTAATTCATACTTAACATTTAAATTAGGAGATGAGTTTTTTGCGGCAAATGTTAGCAAAGTATTAAATATTCTTGAAATGACCAAGGTAACAAAGGTGCCTAAAGCACCACCTTATATGAAAGGTGTGATAAATCTTCGTGGCGCAGTGTTACCTTTAATTGATACAAGAATAAAGTTTGATATGACAGAAACAGAATATACTACCAACACTTGTATTTTGGTTCTCGATATAAATCTTAATAATGAAGCTGTTCATGTTGGGGCATTGGTTGATTCTGTTCAGGAAGTACTTGAAATTGATGATGCCCATATTCAACCTCCTCCAAGTATTGGCACGCGATATAAATCTGAATTCATCGATGGTGTGGCAAAAGTTGAAGAAGAATTTATTATGATACTGAATATGGATTTAATTTTCTCTACCGATGAATTAAGCCTTTTAAAAGAAACATTTCATGAAGGAAAAGAAGAAGTTGTGAAATAAATTATTAATACTCACTCGGGACAAAGCGCACAATTTCTGCGCTTTTTTTGTTTAAAATACATTCTTAATTTATATATTATTCATTTGCTTATGCTTTGAATGCTAAAATATTTAAGAATATGAAAAATATTATTTATTTTTAGTTCTTTAAAAAAGGTCATTTGGCTTTAAACTCAATATGTTTTATTATGCCGGTAAAGAATTATAAATACACTATTTGGGGCATTCTCATTGGTTTAGTTTTTATTATACTGGTTTGGATTATAGGTTCAATAAGTTCAAATCAAACTTTAAGTTTTAATTCATTTTTATATCTCCATAAAATTTATCCAATTCTTTGGATTGTTGATTTATTGCCAATTGTTTTAGGATTAATTGCTTATAAGGTTGAAATTGAAACATATGCTATTGAAAATAAGTTAGATGTTAATTTAAATAAGGAAACCGAGAAATCAAAAAAAGTTTTGAATTTTGTGAATAATCTTATTCAGGATAATTTCAATACAGAATATGAAATCACAGAAGAAAGTGATAAATTGGGTCAAACTTTAATTAACCTACGCGATAATTTAAAGAAAAGCAAAGCTGAATCGGCAATCAGGAGAAAAGAAGATGACCAGCGCAACTGGGTTTCAGAAGGACTTGCAAGGTTCAGTGAAATTTTACGACAAAATAATAATGATTTAAATACACTTTCATATAATATTATTATTGAGTTAATCAAGTACCTGCAAGCAAATCAGGGTGGGTTTTTCCTCATTCAGGAATCAAAAACAGGAGAAAAATATTTTCAGCAATCTGCAGCTTATGCATACGACCGTAAAAAGTTCGCCAACAAAAAAGTTGAATGGTCAGAAGGGCTTATTGGAACCTGTGCTCTTGAAAAAAAGACTATTTATCTTACTGAAGTTCCAGATGGTTATTTAAACATTACTTCAGGGCTTGGTAAGGCAAATCCACGCTGCCTGCTTATTGTTCCAATGATTTTTAATAGCGAAATTCACGGTGTTATTGAGTTGGCATCATTTAAGAAATTTGAAAAATTTGAAATTGATTTTGTTGAAAAAATATCTGAAAGCACTGCTTCTACGCTTGCCGGTGTGAAAATTAATTTGCGTACTTCAGAGCTTTTGAAAGAATCACGCGAACAGGCTGAAATTCTGGCTACACAGGAAGAACAAATGCGCCAGAACATGGAAGAACTTCAAGCTACACAGGAAGAAGCTGCACGACAATCGGAAAAGTTTATTAGTTTCACAAATTCAGTAAACCATACGCTTATCAGGGCAGAATATATGGTTGATGGCACATTAATTTACGCCAATACAAAGTTTTTAAATAAACTTGGATACGCAAGTAATCTGGAAGTTGAAGGTAAACATATTTCAATGTTTATTAATAAAAAAGACCGGGAATGGTTTGAACCACTTTGGGAAGAATTGGCCAGTGGAGGTAAGCATTTTGAAGGTGATATGAAACATGTTACCAAGCAAGGTCAGGATTTATGGACAATGGCAACTTATACCTGTGTTAGAAAGGAAGACGGATCAGTTGAAAAAATATTATTCCTTGCAATTGACACAACCGAACAAAAGAAACAAAGCCTTGATTATGAGGGGCAAATTGGAGCATTAAACCGATCATCAATTAAAGTTGAATTGCATCCCGAAGGTAGAATATCAAGTGCCAATGAATTGTTTTTAAACGCTTTAAATTATTCTGAAAAAGAAGTTATAGGTAAAAAAGTATTTGATTTTATCCATCATGACGATTTAGAAAAATTTAAAGTAGTTTGGAAAAATATTCTAGGAGGCCAGCCTTATATGGATCAAATAAGGAAAGTTGACAAGAACAGGGAGGTTAAATGGTTCCGTGGAACTTATACAGCCGTAATGGATATGTATAATGATGTTTCAAAAGTGATTTTCATTGCTAATGACATTACCAAAGAAAAACAAATGGAAATTGAAGCTGCATATCAAAATGAACAGCTTAAATTACAGGAAGAAAAACTCAGATTGGCCGGAGAAGAACTTACAAAAAAACTGACCGAAGCTCGTGAAGAAATGAAAATTCAATTTAAAGAAATTGAACGAATTAAAATAAGAAATGAGCTGACGCTTGAAGGTGCATTGGATGCTATAGTTACTATAAATGAAGTTGGTTCTATTGAATTTTTTAATAAAGCTGCCGAAGATTTATGGGGAATTGATCGGAAAGATGCTATCGGCCAACATGTTAAAATTCTATTTTCTGATGATGCAATTGTAAATGATGAGTTTGTAACAAAATATGTTACGCCTGGAACTGATAAAATTGTTGGAGTTAGAAAGGAAGTTACAATTAAAAGTAGTGATGGTGAAGATAAACCTGTGTTATTCCTATTATCAATGGCAAAAGTTGGTAATGACCATGCCTATACCGCCTTTATCCAAAATATTGAAGTGGAACTTTTCTAATAAAAATTAAACACCAAACAAGTGGATGATGCTATTGACCAATCGCAATTTGCTGATGAAATAAATTTTATTCATCCTGAAATTAAATTGTTTGATCATGTTCAGTTTAAATTGGACAAAGTTTATCGTTATTTTTATATGCAAACTTGCTTGCAAACAGGAACTGCATTTTGGATATTTTCTCCTGAAGAAAAAGTTCTCTGGATTACTGAAGAATTGAAAGAATTAATAAATATGCTTGGAAATAATATTTTAGGCACAAATTTTATTAATGATATTTTTGAAGTTGAAGAAAGGAATAAGCTAGTTTATGCCGTACGTGGCATTTCAAATGAAAATCCTTCAGTTAAAATAGATCTTAAAATTTCGAATTCAAAAATTTTACATCAGGAAAGATTTATTGAATGCAGGATTTCAAAACTACCAGAAGATAAAAGTCAATACGGAAGTATATTAGGAATTGTAAGTGATATAACCAAACGTAGAAATTTTGAAGAAGCAATAGCAAAATCAAAAGAAGATGCTGAGGAAGTAGATAGAATAAAAACAATATTTTTATCGAATATTTCACATGAAATTCGAACACCCATGAATGCGATAATTGGTTTTACCGAATTATTGAGCCTTGGTGGTTTAACTTCTGAAAAGCGCGAAGAGTTTTTAACAATAATAAAATCAAAGAGCAAATATTTATTATCATTGGTTGACGACATAGCTGAGTTATCAAAATTCGAAGCAGGTGATCAATCGCTAACAAAAACTGAAACCAATTTAGTAAAATTATTAACGGAACTTCACTTTGAATTCGACAAGGAAAAAGAGAAACGAAATAAATCAAATATTGAAATATTTTTAAAACTTCCCGCAACACAAAGTATAACGAATGTATTTACCGATTCGGGAAGAATTCATCAAGTTCTTACTTATTTGCTGGATAATGCTTTAAAGTTTACTGATAAAGGTTACATTCAATTTGGTTATGAAATTAAAGATAACCGGAATTTGCTATTTTTTGTAAAGGATACAGGTATTGGCATTGCTAAGGAATCTCAAAAATATTTGTTTAACCGCTTCAGGATAAAAGAAGAAACTTACGATAAAAAATACAGCAATACCGGTCTTAGTTTAACAATTTCCCGATCAATTGTTGGATTGTTAGGTGGAAAAATTCATGTTGAATCTGATCCTGGAAAAGGTTCGAATTTCTATTTTACAATTCCAATTCAGCGAGCCGAAAAACTTGAAAATAATGAAAATAGTGACGTTCTTACCAGAAATACAAATTGGCGGAACAAAGTTATTTTAGTTGCTGAAGATGATGAGGTAAACTATCATTTTTTAGAAGCATTATTTGCAGATACACAGGTCCAGCTTTTGCATGTTTACGATGGCAAACAGGCTGTTGAAATTTGCAAAACAATTGGCAAAATTGATTTAATCCTTATGGATATTAAAATGCCGGAAAAGAGTGGATATGAAGCAGTAAAGGAAATTAAAAAATTCAGAAGGGAAATTCCGATAATTGCTCAAACAGCTTATACATTAAAGGAAGATGTAAAAAAATGTCTTGCGGCAGGTTGCGATGATTATGTTTCAAAACCAATAGATATTGAACTTATATTTAAGAAAATAAACAAATATTTCAGCGATTAATTTTAATAAAAATGGCTCATTTAGCAAAACAGGAAAGATACGATGGTATGAAATATCGTCGTTGTGGTAAAAGTGGAATTAAATTACCTGCAATATCATTAGGATTGTGGCATAATTTTGGAGGAGTTGATGTTTTTGAAAATGGGTGTAAAATTGTCCTGGAAGCATTTGATAAAGGAATAACTCATATAGATTTAGCCAATAATTATGGTCCACCAGCAGGTTCTGCCGAAGATACTTTTGGCAAAATTTTGGCAAACGATTTAAAGCCATATCGTGACGAGCTTATTATTACAACAAAAGCAGGTTATTATATGTGGCCTGGGCCATATGGCGAATGGGGTTCGAAAAAATATCTTGTTTCAAGTCTCGATCAAAGCCTGAAAAGGATGAACCTTGATTATGTTGATATATTTTATTCCCATCGTCCCGATCCCGAAACTCCTTTGGAAGAAACCATGGCGGCACTTGATTTAATAGTTCGGCAAGGCAAAGCATTGTATGTCGGAATATCAAACTATTCTACAGAACAAACCGAAAAAGCAATTAAAATATTAAATGAATTAAAAACGCCATGTCTTATTCATCAGGCTAAATATTCTATGTTCGAACGTTGGGTTGAAGGAGGTTTATTAAATGTACTTGAAAAGAATGGTTCAGGATGCATTGCATTTTCGCCTTTGGCACAAGGTATGCTTACTAACCGCTATTTATCTGGAATTCCTGAGGGTTCACGCGCTTCAAAAGAACATGGTTTTCTGAGACCTAATCAAATTACTGATGATAAGTTGAGTACCGTTAAAAAATTAAATGAAATTGCAACCAAAAGAGGACAAACTCTGGCCCAGATGGCAATTGCCTGGCTTTTGAAAGATGAACGTTTAACATCAGTTTTAATTGGTGTTAGCAAAGTTGAGCAATTGGATGATTGCCTGGTTTCACTTAATCATCTTGATTTTTCAAAAGATGAGCTTCAGGAAATAGAAAAAATACTGGCTTAACCAAACATTTCTTTTACTTTCAACAGGCCCGAATAAAGTCTGTTAATTTCTTCAAAAGTATTGTAAAATGCGAAGGAAGCACGAACTGTACCTTCAATTTTAAAAATTTCCATAACAGGTTGAGAGCAATGTGTGCCTGTTCTTACGGCAACACCTAATTTGTCAAGTATCATGCCGGTATCGTAGGGATGAATATTGTTTAACAGGAAAGAAATAATCGGTCCTTTATTTTTTGAAGTTCCATATATTTTCAAGCCTTCAATAGAATTTAACTTTTCTGTTGCATAATGTAACAGATCATGTTCATACGAAGCAATATTTTCAATTCCTAAATTTGAAACATATTTAATTGATTCTGAAAGACCAATTGCTCCAATATAATTAATTGTTCCGGCTTCAAACTTGAAAGGCAAATCGTTATAAGTGGACTTTTCAAAAGTAACGCTACTAATCATATCGCCACCTCCCTGATAAGGCGGAATTTCATTAAGTAGTTTTTCTTTTCCATATAAAACTCCAATTCCGGTTGGTCCATATATTTTATGACCTGAAAAAACAAAAAAATCACAATCAAGCGCTTGTACATCAATAGTCTGATGTTGGATACTTTGTGCACCATCTATTAACACCGGAATATTTAATTGATTCGCTTTTGATATAATTTCTTTAATTGGAACAACCGTTCCCAATGAATTTGAAACTTGGGTAATAGCAACTAATTTAATTTTATTCGTTAGCAACTTTTCAAAAGCAGGCATAATTAAATCGCCATTTTCGTCAATGGGTATAACCTTTAACTTTGCTTTTTTTCGTTGGCACATCATTTGCCATGGAACTATATTGGCGTGATGTTCGATTGACGATATAAGAATTTCATCACCTTCATTGATATATCGTTCACCAAATGAAAATGCAATTGCATTAATACTTCCAGTAGAACCGCTAGTAAAAATTACTTCATGTGAATATTTTGCATTGATAAACTTTTGAACTGTTCTGCGTGCTTCTTCATAGGCTTCAGTAGATTGCTCACTTAAATAATGAACACCGCGATGGATATTACTATTGGTTTCGGTATAACATTTAGTAATGGAATCAATCACACATTGAGGTTTTTGTGTGGTAGCTCCATTATCAAGATATGCCAAAGGTTGGTTATGCACTTGCATGGACAAGATTGGAAAATCCTTTCTTATTTTTTCCAGCCCCAACAATATTTTTCCTTTTTCCATTTTCTGCTTTTCTTATTCCGTGTTCCGTTTTCCATTTTCCGTTAAAAAAGGCTTTTAATTTCATCAATAATTTTACCTGCTAATTGCTTGGCCGATTCTTCCGACTTGCTTTCGGAATAAACCCTTATAATTGGTTCGGTATTCGACTTACGCAAATGTACCCATTCTTTGTCAAAATCAATACGCACACCGTCCACATCATTTATTTTCTGATTGCTGTGGCGTTGTTTCATTTTTTCCAAAATGGCGTCAACATCAATTCCTTTGGTTAATTCAATTTTATTTTTCGAAATATAATATAACGGATATGTAGCTTTTAATTGTGAACATTTTAATTTTGAATGTGCTAAATGGCTTAAAAACAAAGCAATTCCCACAAGCGCATCACGACCATAATGCAAATCGGGCAATATTACGCCTCCATTGCCTTCGCCACCAATAACTGCTTTGGTACTTTTCATAGCCGTAACTACATTTACTTCACCAACGGCAGAAGCGGTATAAATCCCGCCAAATTTTTCAGTAACATCGGCTAATGCACGGGTAGATGATAAATTTGAAACTGTATTACCGGGCTTTTTCGAAAGCAAATAATCAGCCACTGCAACCAAAGTATATTCTTCACCAAACATGGTTCCGTCTTCATTAATAATAGCAAGCCTGTCAACATCAGGATCAACAACAAATCCCAAATCAGCTTTTTTATCTTTTACCAATTTCGATATTTCTGTCAAATGCTCAGGCAATGGCTCAGGGTTATGCGGGAATTGACCATTTGGAGTACAATACAGTTCAAAAACTTCGTTTACGCCAAGTGATTTGAATAAAGCCGGAAGGATTTTACCACCAACAGAATTTACACAATCAATTGCAATTTTAAAATTGGCAGCTTTAATAGCATTTACATCCACATAAGGCAAAGCCAATATTTTATCAATATGGATTTTATCATAATCGTCATTATAACTAATGCTCCCTAATTCATCTACAGATGAAAATGAATAATCGTCATTTTCCGCCAGATGTAGAACTTTTTTACCCAATGCATCGTCAAAAAATTCGCCTTTGTTATTCAATAATTTTAATGCGTTCCATTGTTTGGGATTATGACTTGCAGTTAAAATTATTCCTCCATCGGCCTTTGATTCGGTAACAGCAATTTCAACCGTTGGAGTAGTAGCTAAACCAATATTCAACACATCAATTCCAATGCCCATAAGCGTTCCGCATACAAGCTGATCAACCATTGGCCCTGATATTCGAGCATCACGACCAACAACTACTTTATATTTTTGCTTCTTTTCCTGATTTTTAATAATACTACCATAAGCAGCTGTGAATTTAACCACATCAAGCGGTGTAAGGTTTTCGCCTGTTTGGCCACCAATGGTTCCCCTAATTCCTGAAATTGATTTTATAAGTGTCATAATTGGATATTGAGATTGAAAATTTTATTGTTACAATAGTGACGCAAATTTAGACAAATTCCGCTTTCGTATTTGAACAACTTAAAAAAATCGGTAAGGCTGTTATTTCTTATTACCTTTGCATTAAAATTAATTATACATGGAATCGGGAAAAAGAACATATAAAAGTCGTTCGGATAAAGGTGGAAATTTTAAAGGTAAAAGTAATTCAGGAAAATTTCAACACAAAAATGGGCGCGATGATGACAAACCAAAATCAGGCCGGACTTTCGGAAAATTTCGAAAAGATGGTATTAAATCTGAAGATAAACCTGAAAGAAGCTATGCTTCAAAACGATTTCGTGATGATACTGTAAAACATACCGATAAACCTGTTAGAAAAATCTCTATTTCAAAAACAAGGAATGAAGATGAAACTTCTGAAGCAGGTTCAAAAAAGATAATTAAAGTTTTTTCAAAGGATAAGCCTTATTCAAAGGATAGAAGCAGCTTTAGGTCCGAAAGGCCTTCTTTTAGAAAAGAAATATCCGCTTCAAAGGCAGATGATGGCCGTGTTCGTCTCAATAAAATTATTGCTTCCAGCGGAATTTGTTCACGTCGCGAGGCTGATGATATGATTAAAGCCGGGTTGGTTTCGGTGAACGGGGTTGTAATAACTGAACTCGGGACAAAAGTTTTGCCTACGGAAGATATTCGCTATAATGGCGAACGCATGAAAAAGGAACGTTTGGTTTATATTCTTTTGAATAAACCAAAAGATTATGTCACAACCATGAAGGATCCAAATGCAAAGCGAACTGTAATGGAACTTATCAGAGGTGCATGTAAAGAAAGGGTTTACCCGGTGGGCCAATTCGGACCGGAATACTACCGGTGTGCTTTTGCTCACGAATGATGGAGATATAACCAAAAAAATAACCCATCCAAGTTCAAACCGCAAGAAAATTTATCATGTTCACTTGGATACAAATTTTAAACAAGCCGATTTTGAAAAAATAACCGAAGGTTTTGAACTGGAAGATGGTTTTATTAAAGCCGATGAAATTAGCTTTGTCGACCCGGTTGATAAAAAGCAAATTGGCATTGAAATTCATTCGGGTAAAAATCACATTGTCCGCAGAATATTTGAACATTTAGATTACAAAGTTGTGAAACTCGATAGGGTTTATTTTGCAGGATTAACCAAAAAAGGATTGCAACGTGGCGAATGGCGTTTTCTTACAAACCAGGAAATTGGCATGTTAAAGATGGGCAGTTATAAATAATGTGCTAATGTGCTAATTTGCTAATTTCTAAATGTGCCGATATGCCAATGTGTTAATGTGCTAATTTTATTTAAGACAATATGCCAAAAAATTAATTACTTAGGATAGTTTTAGTAATTTTTAATTAGCAAATTAGCAAATTATTGAATTAGCACATTAGCACATTTACACATTTACACATTTGCACATTATTAAATTATGAACTTCAGGACTATTGTTGAACCTAAAAAAAGCGAAATTCAAATCTCTCATCGTTCTCAGCTATTGATGATGGGTTCATGCTTTACTGAAAACATTGGCCAAAAGCTGCAAGCGTTAAAATTTAATATAAATGTAAACCCTTTCGGTGTTTTATTCAATCCGCTATCAGTGGCAAAAAGCCTGGAAAGATTGCTTTCGGGTGAACTTTTCACAGAAAATGAATTGTTTTACCATAACGACAGCTGGCATTCATTTATGCACCACAGCAAATATTCTTCATCCGATAAGGATTTGTGCCTAAAACAAATAAATGAACAATTTACTTTTTCTTCAAATTTTATAAGGAAACTAGATGTTTTGATACTTACTTTCGGAACGGCCTGGACTTATTATAATAGTAATAATGGCGAACCGGTATCGAATTGCCATAAATTACCGTCTTCAAATTTCGAAAAAAAATTGCTTACTGTAATTGATATTGTTGAGGTTTACAAGCAAATATTTTCAAAATTATTGGAACAAAATCCAGGTTTAAAAATTGTTTTAACAGTAAGTCCTGTAAGGCATTTAGGCGATGGCGCACATGAAAACCAAATTAGCAAGTCAATATTGCATTTGGCCGTTCAAGAACTTTGTAATTTGGGTTTTGCGGAATATTTCCCGGCTTATGAAATAGTAATGGATGATTTGCGCGATTATCGCTTTTATAATGCCGATATGGCTCACCCTTCAAACGAAGCCATTGAATATATTTTCGAAAAGTTCAGCAATACTTATTTTTCAAATGAAACGGTGAAACTGAATGCTGAAATTGAAAATATTGTTACTGCTACTAAGCATAAACCTATTAATCCACAAACAGAATCGTACCAAAAATTCAGGAAAAATACATTGGATAAAATTTCATCCATTCAAAACCAATATCCAGTGCTCGATTTCTCGGATGAAATTAAATTATTCAATAAATTCGACTAACCCTGACAGGGTTATACTAAATCAAGACATTTAATTAATTGTGAGATGAAAAGTTATATTGTAGATGCATTTACAGATGAAAAATTCAAAGGTAATCCTGCTGGAGTTTGTTTTGTTGAAGAAAAGTTGGATGATAAAAAAATGTTGGAGATAGCTAAAGAATTTGGATTATCTGAGACTGCATTTTTAATGAAAACTGAAAAAAATGATATATTTAACATAAGGTATTTCTCTCCAAAAAAAGAAATTCCATTATGTGGGCATGCTACTTTAGCTTCAGCAAAAATTTTGTTTACAATATCAAACATTCATAAAATTCACTTTATAACTTATGAGAATGTTGATTTATTAGTTGAAAATAGAAATGAAGAGATTGTGATGTCATTTCCGATATATGAAACAATAGAAGTTGAGGTTCCAAAATCTATGCTTGAGGCATTAGGTATAAATTATGTCATAAATAAAGTTTACAGTCCCAAAAATAAAATAATTGTTTTGGAAATAAAAGATTCTGATGCGCTTGCAGACCTAACTCCAAATTTTGAAGCATTACTAAAATCAAAAGATGGTATTAATGGCGTATTAGTAACAGCTATATCAATTAATAAGGATTATGATTTTCAATATAGATATTTTTGGCCTTGGGCAGGTACAAATGAGGATCCAGTAACTGGCGGAGTTCAAACATTTTTGGCCAAATATTGGTCCAAAAAGATTGGTAAAACTAAGTTACGTGCATTTCAATGCTCAGAGAGAACAGGATTTATGAATTTGGAATTATTATCTGATAAAGTATTAATTATGAGTAAGGCTGTAGTAATATTTGAAGGGGAACTTAATTTATAAAGTTTTATATTGTCTGACATATATAAATAAAAACTGCACACAATACCAATTACACCCAATGCGGGTTATAGCGGTTTGCAATGTTCTTTAAGTTTTTGTTATATTTGTACAACCAGCTAAATATTGCAAGTATAACCCGTACTGGTGGTTAGCCTCGAACGTTGTGCATAAGCTTAAAAGATGGAACTAACAAGAGATAAAATAGAAAGATTAACTTTTGTGAAATATTTACTTTCACAAGCCCGAGTTCAAAAGAATCTTGAAAGACCTTTATGCTCTTCTGCTATATTGACAATTCATGATTGTGTAGAGTGTTTTCTTCAGCTTTGCTATGAGGCTAAAAACGGAAAAACAAAGACTTCATCAAATAATATTTTGGACACTTATTCCGAAGAGTTAAATAAAATTTTACAGACAGAAAATAATATTCAGATAAATAAAGCTTTTATAAAACGTATTAATGATTTAAGGAACCAATTAAAACATGCTACAATATTTACAGACCATAAACAGATTCCGAATTTATATGTTGAAACAGAGTTGTTTTTGACTGATTTTTCCGATATAATATTTGATATACCATTTAAAAATATCAGCCTTGTAGAATTAATTACGGATGGTGAGATTAAAACACATTTAATTGATGCTCAAAATTCTATTAACCAAAATCAATTGCAGAAAGCAATGTGGTCAATAGCGAAAGCGTTTTGTGAATTAGAGGAAAAATTGAATAAGGTTAAAGGTAAGTATGGGGAGAACGTATTAAGTCCACATCATGATGTTGATTACTTGATTAAATATAGGGCTCAGCTTAGTGGTAAAGAGCCTGACAAATTACTTCGAGAAAATTTGAAAGAGATTGCAAAAGATATTAATAGACTCCAAACCGAAATTCAAAATATTAAAACAATTTTAAGCTTAGGCGTAGATTTCAAAGAGTTTATTTATATTAAACAACATTTACCATATATTTCTAAGATTTGTAAAGGTGGTAGTGATATATCTGAATTCTGGATTCCTGACGAAGAAAGAGGAACTGTTATTAATTATGAAGCAAATGTAGTTAAGGATTGTTTTGATTTTGTTATAGAATTAGCTTTAAAGAATGAATAAAAAGCCTACGCCCAACACCGGTTCACACTCAATGCGGGTTATAGCGGGTTGCGTAGTACAGTAAGTTTTTGTTATATTTGTACAGCTGGATAAATATTGCAAGTAAATCCCATATGGCAAATAGCCGAGGTCCGTTATGGCACATTAAACCGCCGATTTATTAATTTATAAATACAATTACAAGTTAGGTTGATACAATGAAGAAAACTTTATTTTTAAGAATTCTTATATTTTAACTAGGGTATTAAACTTCCAATTTGTAACTATATATGAATAGTGCTTAATTATTAGATTAAGATTTTATTAATAGGCTTATTCTTAATATTAAATAATTTTATTTACAGTTAAAAAACTTGAATATGAAAAGATTTTTGAAAATAATTAGAATGCTCCAAATTTTCATAATATTGTCTTCATGTCAAAAAATAGATTTTGGAAATTCTGGAGATACTGGAAATTGGGTGACTTACCAAAGCTCAAACAGTGGTTTAATTGATAACTATATCAATTGTATTGCTGTAGATGCTCAAGGGAATAAATGATTTGGCGGGAATGAATGGTTTGGAGTTTCTTCTGGAGTATCAAAATTTGATGGTAAAAATTGGACAACTTTTAATACCTCAAATGGATTGGCTAGTAATAATATCCATTGCATTAGTTTTGATGCTCAAGGACATGTTTGGTTTGCAACTCATAAAGGAATCTCAGAACTTAATGGATCTACGTGGTCAACTTTTACAAGAAAGGATGGGCTAATATGTGATTCCGCCGAAACGATATTAGCAGATGATAATGGTAATATATGGATAGGAACCATGGAAGGGTTGTCGAAATATAACGGCACAACTTTTACCAATTATACTATAGACAATGGATTAGCTGGTAATTTTGTAAGAACTATTGCAAAAGATGCTCATGGTGTATTATGGTTTGGCACAAACAATGGATTATCTATGTTTGATGGTATGAATTGGACAAACGATACATTGAATAAAAATATTAACTTAATAGCCATAGATATTCAAGGTGTCAAATGGTTAGGTACGGCAAATGGAATAATGAAATATGACGGAATAAATTGGGTCTTAGTCAAACAGTCATCAATTATTGCCATTTCAATAGATTCGCACAACAATAAATGGTTTGTTGAGGAAGGAATATCTATAATATGGAAGTTTGATGGAACAAATTGGACAAAAATTACCGCTGAGGAAGTCGATGGTGAATTAATAACTTATGTAAATGGATCAGAGACTTCTCATGGATTAACAAGTAACTATGTCATGACACTTACAATAGATGCTCAAGATAATAAATGGTTTGGCACAGATGGTGGAATATCTGAATTAAAAGCAAATTAAAATTATAAAATTAATGTGCCATAACTTCGGCTAAATATAATGCTGGATCCAGATGGTTTGCAAGTTCAGTGCTTTCTAATTATATTTGTGTAGTGGGATTTATTCTGCAAGCCAGTCCCGCACTTTACATAGCCGAGAAACGTTGTGGCCAATTAAGGCTTTAAATTATATTTCAAAGACAATCAATAATTATTATAATATGAGAGAAAGTTTAGCCATACTATTTATTGTTTCAATTTTTGGTTTATATGGATGTGATCAATGTTCTCCATGTTTAGCAAAAGGTGAGAATTTTGATTTGCCATATATATCTGGACAGATAGTTACTTTTATTAATGATTCATTAAATCAAGAATCATATATTGTAAGTACTAGGTCGCCAATTTTGCCTCCAAAACAATATTGCGGTTCTGTTGGTTCTTCTTCATATGGTACATGTGATGGATTTTGTGAAGCTAAATTAAAAAATGTCAACGATAGCAATGAATCAATGACAATACATCGAATTGTTAATGCTGATGATGCCGTTGAAAACAATGTTAGAACGGATATATTTGTATTAAATGGTAATATTTCTATTAGTAATAGTAGTTTGCCAAAGGACTTATATAACGTAGGTCAGAAAGTTGCGAAATTAATGGTTAATGGTGTTAATTATGAAAACGTTTATATTTATCAAAATGATACTGCGAAGATAAATGAGTGTACTTATTTTGCATTTTGTATTTCATTTGGTGTTATAAGATTTAGTATACAACATCAAAATTATATCGAAAATTGGAATCTACAGAAGTCAAAGTAAGTTATAATTAATTTTATTAATATTAACTGGCCACAACACAGGTACAAGTTGCAATCATAAGTATTTGCTTGGCATTACTTTCAGGTAATGAAAGCACCAACGCAATTGAAAGGCCGCCCCGAAGGCCGCCCCAAACAATAAGTTTAGCTTCGCTATTATTGATATTTGTAAACTTTGGCAATATAAAACGAGGAAGATATACAACAACAATCCTTGAGATTAAAATTATAAAAATTGACAACAAGCCAATAATAATATATTTTGCTTTAAAATCAATAACTACCAGTACAAATGCTATACTAATAAACAAAATTGCGTTAAGTATTACATCGAACAATTGCCAGAATTTATGCACATATTCCAGGGTTATATTGCTCATAGATTTATCTTGTTTATAATTACCAACAAATAAGCCCATAATCACCATTGCTAATGCACCTGACAAATGGAAATAATTACATAATGTAAAACCAGCCATTACAAAGGCAATTGTAAGCAATACTTCAGTTTCATAATTGTCAATTGATTTTAAGAGTTTAAATAATAAATAGCCTAATGTTAAACCAAAGAATATTCCACCAACGGCTTCCTGTATAAACAATATCCCAAAATGAGAAAAGTTAATGAAGTTGGAACCTGATTTCAAGGTTTCTAATAAAGTAATAAATACTACAACACCAATACCGTCGTTAAATAGCGACTCACCCACAATTGTAGATTCAATTTTATTTGGCACATTGGCTTTGGTTAATATACCCATAATTGCAATTGGGTCAGTTGGTGAAATAAGCGCACCGAATAGTAAACAATATATAAATTCAATGGATATTCCCAGAAAATAACAAATGACATAAAACAATGATGCAATTAATATGGTTGAAAGAAGTACACCGCCAACTGCAAATAATGTAACAGGCTTCAGCTGACTTTTAATATTTTTCCAACAGGTATGCAACGAACCTGCAAAAAGTAAAAAACCTAACATTATATTCAGGATTATCTTACTAATATCAGTGTTTTCAATAATATTTTTAATTTCGATATAATGCCTGGAATCCCATAACTTACTACTAATGACTACTAATGACAAAATAGTTGAAAGAAAAAACAAGCCTATAACAAAAGGCATTTTTATAAACCTATGGTTAATATAAGCAAAAAATGCTGAAAGGCTTATGAGAGTGACCAAAAGAAAATAACTGCTCATTACAATTTATTATTTTTGAATTCATGCATTATGGTGAAACTACTTAAATATGAGTAATAAAACTATTTTTAATATCAATTTATTTCACTAAAGACTTGTTCCAATATTTACTATTTGTGTTTTAATAGTTCTATTAAAAGTGTTAGTATTCTATTTACAACAAATTAAGAAATAAAATAATAACCAAGAAGATATTTTCAGAAATTTACCTTTTCAAGTAATTTAAATCTTTTAATTTACATTGCGGCAATATTAATTGAAAATATTTGTATATCAATGTTTTCTCAAAATGAGAGTAAATAAAAGTAAATTGGAATCTGATTTTTAATCAGTTGGTACCAGGTTCAAGTACAGGAGGGGGAGCAAAAGAGAGCCGAAAATTCGATGAATAAAAGGATTTTTAGACTTTCTCATTACCTGCTATTTATACTAATCATCATGAATGCACAAATAATTTATTGGAGGATGGTGGTTACCAACCATTAGCTTATAGAAAGGAAAGTTTCATTGTTGGGAAGTTACTTTCGGTAAATCCAACTGGTTACGCACATTGCTAAGTTCAATGGACTTCAGTACTAATGAAATTGGCTAAATTTCATATTGTTAATTTACATTAGCATTTAATTCGTTTAATTTCAGGTATTAATTATTTGATAATTTTTGCTGAGAAGCAGAAAACCCTTCAAAATAGAAGGGTTTTAGTAAATTAGGCGTGGAGCTGGCGGGAGTCGAACATTTTTTATATTCATTGAATTTATAAGGGTTTCAGAAGGTACGCTTTTTTGAGTTAACCGAATTGTTCACTTAAAATTTACGCGTAAAAGGAGTCGAACCCTCTATTTTTGGACGATACAGAATATTCAATTTTTATCAAAATCAATCAAATTATATTAATAATCCGCATAAATACTGGTCTTCGTTGAGGTTTTTGAATCTTAGTATTTTAGACACGTTTCGACGGATTCCAATGGTATACCAGTATACAGACAAAAGTCATTTTTAGTGATAAACTGATGTTCTTCTTTTGACAGCTTTTCTTTAATCTGCCTCAACAGTTTACGACTGCTTTTATCACATAAACCAGTTATTACCATAACATCTTTTGGATATATTACCACTCTTTGCACTATTTTGATATAAATTGAAACATTACTGGGCTTTATTATGGCTTATATATGGCATAAACTTGAATTAGATACGAAATTATTAAATATTTATTTGGAAAGAAACGGAAGATTGCGGAAAAATATTGCCATATAATTCTGTGTATGCTGTATTTATTGATGTTATGACGTAATGTTGTGTATAATTTATTTTTATTTAAAACTTAAAATTTAAAGTTATGGCACAGCAAAAAGGTATTTTAAAAATAGAAGGTACCATGGGAAATATGACCTTCTACAAAAAAGATGGGCAATATCTTGTTAAAGAAAAAAGCAGTGTATCTGCAGATAAAATTGCCAATGATCCCAATTATGAACGGACCCGTGAAAATAATGCTGAATTTGGTTTGGCAGGATCCACTGGTAAATTTTTGAGGGACGCTCTCCGTAGTTTGATGCTGGATGCATCGGATACTTATGTTACTTCAAGGGTAACTCAGTTAATGATGGCAGAACTTGGCCTTGATACGGCTAGTTTAAGGGGGCGACGTCAACCATCTGTTGGTTTGGCAACTGCTGATGGTAAGGCATTGTTAAACGGTTTTAACTTTAATGCTAACTCAGTTTTGAGTGGTGTGTTGTTTAAAGCATTTGCGGTGGATGCTGCAACCGGGGTTATAACTATAAATAACCTAATACCTCAAAAAGATATTGCTTATCCAAATGGTGCAACACATTTGAGCATTACCGGAGCGATGGCAAATATTGATTTTGCAAATGGAACTTCAGATTTGCAAATATCAAATATTGCAAGTTTGCCAATTGATTTGAACCCGAATGCAGTTGTTTTAACTCCTGCTGCAGTTCCAGCTGGTGGTGGTATAGTCGTTTGCCTTTTGAAAATTGAGTTTTTTCAACTTATGAACGGTGTTCAATATCCGTTGAAGAATGGCAATTACAATACTTTATCAATTGTAAATGTGGCTTAAACTATGAATGAGTTCCAGGTATTCGGGATAATCATTTCAGTGCTACTTTCAGTAGTGGCATTTTTTACCAAGCAATTGCATGGAGATTTTAAACGTGTAGAAAAGGATCTTGCTGAAGTGAAAACCACTACCTCTCTCATTAAAACCGAATTCAAAGGAATAAATGACCTTATGAACCAGAAAATAGAATTCCTTGAAAAACGGCTTAATCACGTCGAAACATTCATTTTTAAAAACTTGAAAGATGGTAAATGAAAATTTAACGTTGGTCCAGCGGTTGACTGCTCCAACACCTAAAATATTCAAGATTTTCAGAACGGTCGGTTTGGTGTTAGCTGCTGCAGGAGGCGCAATTCTTGCTGCACCTGCAATGCCAGTTGTCCTGGTAACAGCTGCCGGTTATATGATAGCAGCCGGTTCAGTCATGACAGCTGTAAGCCAGGTGGCGGTCGATGGCCAATAATCAGTGTCAAATTATAAGTGAAAGGCTTCTCTAAATGGGGAAGCCTTTTTGTTTTTCCTATCATCAAATAATATTTTCAAAAGAGAAAAGAAAAAACGAGAAAAAAAGAAAAAAGAAAGCCACTGAAATGGCTGGCTTTAGGGAAAAAGCAAGGAGGAACGGAATAAATGAGGGCTTATTGAGTGATGGCCTGTGTTTATGCCGGAAATTCCTTGCTTTTTTATTTAGCGTGGACTTATGCGAGCCAGCCTAACTTTGCTGTTATTTTTTATTTTTCAACAAATAGTCAGGAAATAATAGAGCAATATTTTAAAAAGTAAAACAAGAATAAACATAATTAAGTCCTTCAAAAAGTCCTTTATTAATTCATTTATTAAATCTTTAAATGTAAAATTTATGAGTTTGAACTTGGAAGTTTTATTAACCTTCTTTTTTGAATTTGCTCGAGGATAAATTTTTGTTTTCATTTTTTGCGGCGTTAAATTTTATGCACCGCTCGAGCGACTTAAAAGTAAATCAAGAAGCTCCAAAACGAAAGGACAAATCCCGCACCCTATTTTTTACCATCCTGATCTCTTAATTGTGGGTTGTAAAAAGCAGGTTAAAAGACAGCCTGTAGGTTGCAATTGAGTTGACTGTGTGGGTGGATTGTGACCGAAAGGCTGGCTCTGCGAAGCCCCTGCGAGTTGAGCAAGGGTGGTAGACACAAAAGGCCGATAGGCCGTGTATAGCATATGTGGAAGTGGAAGGCTGGCGTATTTTTTGTTCAACTTTTAGGCAAAGCGGGTAGGTACAAAAAACATGACAGCCTGGAGCGCACTACACGAGGCTACCGCTTTAATAGCCAGAACGAAGTGGAGGCAGATAAATAAAGTTAGCCGAAGCCCGCAGCGACCCGCAGGCGAGCCTAATATTGCAGCCGGTGAGCCAGTAAAAGGCTGAAAGGAATGGAGGCGGAATGAAACGAAAGGTGTTGAGCTCAGCGAAGCCCTGAAGTGTAATGTAGCCGTAATGAGTAAAGCTTTTTACGGGACAAAGTAGGCTGTACTGACGATGACAAGTGAACTGCAAGACTTGTGCCAGCCTTGCGATAGCAACCTGTAAGGCGTTGTAGTTTTTGCCTATACCTTAAAAAATTATTATGCTTATAGGCAAATACTATAACGGGCTGGCGCATGGCTTGCTGAACGCGAAAGAGGAAGACCATATAACCTGATTTGTGCGGCGGGGATTAAACTTCCTTAATAATTGAAACATAGTTTCCAGCGTTGTATAATTGCTTTATTGAAGGAGATAAACCTTGTTCCAATAGTTTTCCAATTTCCTCAAATACAGAATAATATTTCACTCCTTTTCTTTGGGCAATTTCACTTAAAACATAAAACTCAGATTTAATATTCAAATTAGATTCAATCACTGAATTATATTTCTTTATTATATAATCCAATGTTTTGCTGAGCGAAAAATCCTTGTTATCAGAATTTAAATCAAAAAATTCAGGCTTATTTCGCCTTATTTCATTAATTAATTTCTTTTCGAATGTAATATATGACGGATTAATATCCTGATGGTTTGTAATAAGATTAATAATTTGTTGGATTTTGTACTTTTCGTTTTCTTTTAGTGTATCGAAAAAAAAGCTATTGATGTTTTTGTAAAATAACTCAGTATTTGAATAAATTGTTATCATATCATGCAGAGGCTCAAAATCAATAGTGCCTGCATTTGTCTTTTTAATCTCTCTTTTCTTAATAGCTTCTTTTGAAATAGTATATTTATCAGAAATTTTTTGAAAATCAGATTGATTCATAAAATTCTTTATTTCATCACATTCTGAAATAGCATTCCAAAGCTCCTCTTTTTTTGAATATTCTCCATAATCATCACTTTCTGAATATTTCTTTACTAAATCATTCATTAATAACATTAACGATTTGGAAAAAACTTGGAGATCTTCTTCCAGAGATTCTGATTTCCAAATTTTTTGAAGGTCAAAGAAATTACCATTTTTATTTTCATTCGTGTATTTATATAATATTGATATTGTGTAAGGTACAACCGCAGATCTAATCTGACCAATTGCGCTAGGCCCCACACCATGTAATTTTTCTAATGTCTTGAAAAGAATAATTTTAGCGATAAGATTTTCATAAAAAAGTCTATCAATTTCAATACTTTGACTTGATTTGTTTTCACCAGTAATATTTTCAATAAAATATCTAAATACTTTTTCTCCACCTTTCTTAACTAAATAAGGAGTAACACCCCATGAAGTATAATATTTTGCTAATTCTTCTTTTGTAAATCTTCTTTCTTTTGGATAATCTCTGTTAATTCTGTTCTTTTGATTTGGGTTTTTCCTTATTAATGTATTATATTCACCTTTGGCTCTTTCAAAAAACCATTTTTTACTGCTTGGAGTTAATATACTTTCAGATAGTGATTTCAATTTTACTAACTGAATGCTCCTTGATTTTAAATCAACTTTCGAGACCTTTGATTGAGCATTTGAATAAGTACTAATATTTGTAATTAAGTCGTCAAGCTCTTCTTCAGTAGCGTTTTTAGCTACATTGATTTTAGCCATAACTCTTACATTACTAATATCTAATCCATTTTTTTTGGAGAAATAAATTGTCGCTGTAGTTTGACCACCATTTACAATTTGAAAATCTGTTAATGTTTTTAAATACAAATTCCCATTTTCATTTAGTAGCTCTTTTCCAGTAGCAGTTATAGTTAATCCATTATTATATGCAATAAATTTTTCAGGAGTCTTTTTTATGGTCTCCTGCATGCCCTTATTAACACCTTTGAGTTGCAAAAATGATCTGACATTTTTTTCTAGCATCCTTGAACTATATCGTTTATATAACTCGGCTAGAAGTGTTGCTGGTAAAACGCACAAAAACGATTCAAAATTTTGTTCATTAGCAGCTTCAATACAATTAATTTTGTAATCAAATGATGAACCAGAAAAGTCTATTACTAAAGCTTCGCGATTACCCTGAGAAATTACAACATTATAAAGAAAATTTAAATCAATAAGTCTCTTTATTAGTGTTATCTCCTTTTCTATTCTACTTCTCTCTTTCGTATATGAAACTTTAATATCATCGTCTTCAAAATCAATTCTTTTTGGCTGAGGAGACTCCCCTCTGGTTTCTATGGTTAGAGTAGCAGAAATAAGAAATACTTCAATTACATCAATTTGTTCAATCCCAGCTGATGAGCCTAAAAAGGAAATCAATGGTTTCGCTGGGCTCGAATCTTGAACAGCTTCATCCAATTGTTTTTTGATGGATTTTTTTATAAAATTAACGGCTCTGTTAAAATGCTTATCATAATAAGATTTTTGTGAGACACTCAAAACTGCAATATTTTTATTTAAGTCTAATGTTTCTTCATTTAGAATAAAAACTTGTAATCGTTCACTTGATTCATTTATTAAATAACCATCAATTTTTAATTGGTCGTTATCTATTGAACAAAAACACTCATTACATTCTTCAGAATCAATTAATTTAGTTTCATTGAGACTTGGTAGGCAGCTATTCAAAAAAGCAGAATCAGAGATAAAACCGTGCTCGTCTTTCGACTCATCAAGAAGAAACTCTCTGTAATTGAAAAATTCAGTATTCTCCATTAGAATTCCTTTTTATCAATGATGAATTCCTTTAATGCAGTTATTCTAACGCTATATCTGACGTTATTTATCAAGGCGGGAATACCTGAGCGGATTATTTTAGGAAAACTAGTATTCATGCAATCATAGGTAATTATGTTAATATGTTCAAATTTTAAATGTTCATACTCATAAATGTTTTTTAATGTAAGTCCTTTCTGTGCTAGTGACTTTAATACTATTGTGAAATCACCAAGCCTTTCAACAACTAATTGCCTTGTACTTAGTAACAATTGACCTAAAGATGAACCGCTATTGTTTTTTAAAATACTTACAACAACCAGTTTTAACGGTTTTCCCGGTTCTGGTTCTAATTGAAATTCACTAGAAATTGATATATCTAAATTATTTTCTTCTTTTGTTTTAACCTCAATATTTATATCATTAAATATGAAATCATGACCTCTATCATAAAGTCCTTGCCATGATAGCAAGATTTCATTTATACTATCAGAATTCTTCTGGCTTATTATTTCATTGAGGAAAAGTAATTCACCATAAATTCCTTGAATAGTAATATCCGACAACCTATTTAAAGTGTTATCAATAAAGAATTCACTCCATTTGTAGAAAATCTCAATAAAAATTCTTACGTAACTTTCACTATTAACCTCGTTTTTAATCTTATTAAACAAGGACATAATAAGGTCATTAAATAAATCTGAGAAGCTGGTATTGAGAAGCTTAATAATTATCCATTGTGATTCACGAAATAGTTCAATTGAAAGATTCTGCTTAATAATAGATTGAAAGTCTGTATCATTTATGCTAGGAAGCTTTAGTATTAAACATCGTATATTGTTAATATCTAGTCCAATAAAAAGGTCAGGCAAACAATCAGAATTTATTCGAATTGATTTAAAACCATCTTTATGTTCAGGTTTTAATTTGTCCCATTTGGCTTCAAGTTCGGTAATTGTCATAATATATATGGTTAATCTTCTGTATCACTTAATTCTTTTATTAACTCTTGATCTAATTCATCACTATCTCCTTCATCTTCCATAATATCATATTTCCCTTTTAAATAAACTCCGCCAGGGTCAGGTGATATAGGCGGAAATCCAATTGCATAGCCGAATAGTGGAATATCAAGATTGAATCCTCCATTCTTAATCATCTCTTTCATTTCTATGTCTTCTGTATCTCCATGTTGACGAAAAACATGCGTTAAGTCGAAAAGATAAATAACCATAAGCCCATTCTCATCTGACATCCTTTCTCTATAAATCCTTTCAGGTAAGGTTAATTTTGAAGCTTTTTTGTTTGCATCCTCATCAGACAAACTTTTATCTTTTTCCATAAAAAACTCCTTTCTTTCTTTTCGGAATTCAATTTGGGCTTCTCTAATTTCGGTTTCTGAAAGAAGAATTGAAAAATCTGAACCTGACGTTACAATATTGGCTGATTTACCTGATGCTGTAAATACTCTTCTAGTTATGAAATTACCTCTATAATTAAGGTGGCTTTTGTCTGGTCCGCTTCTTATTGACATAGTAATATCGCCTATAAGATTGGTTTTATCAGGTGTTAATGTTCTAGCATCTCCAGCTTTTTTTATTGCAATTGTCCAATTCTTTAATTTATCTTTTGCAATGCATAATGCCATGAACCTTTTTATATTTTCTAATTCCTGTTCGTAATCATGAAAAGTATTTGAGATACTTAAAAATTCAATAAGTCCATTGTAATCTGTTTGAATTATGTAAAACCCCTTATTATTGTCAGTGATTTGACTTTGATATTTAGAGAATAAACCACGAAGGTCATCCCATGAATTTTTTATTTTCGCAGGTTCTAAATGAAAACTAGTTGTTTGCTCAAGTTTATCCTGGTACGACCAATTGACTTCTTCCGCATTTTTCAAAATTGAAGGCCTGGTAATTTTTAATGCTCCCGGATGATTTCTGACCCTTAAAATAAATTCCTTAGGTGTCTTATTTTTCCTTTCCATTTTTATGAATTCCATTTCAAGCTCTTCAATTGTTCTGGTAGTTAAGTCAAATTTTTCAATAGCATCGCTAGTCGTGAAAAGCTTACAACAATCGAGATAACCGGGTCTGTAGCCAAACCATCTTCCCATTTGGAGGAGTGTATCTGAAAAGTTAGTATTGCGAATAAAATAATTTATTGTAAGACCTTCTAATGTAAAACCTCGAGAAAGTCGATTTCCACCGACAGCAATGTATTTTTTACCATTTCTCGCAGAATCCTCAGAATAAATAAGCTTATCCTTAGTTTCACTGTTAATAGCTTTTGTTTCAATTCCTTTTATTGCCTCAATTAAGAATGGTTTTATTTCATTAAATGTTTTAGAAATTAAGAATTCATCCTGATAGTCATCGGGCAAGTAGGTGCGAATATCAGAAACTATACTCGCGTAGTTCTTATTCCAAACTCTTTCTAACTCCCCATATATTGAATCAATTGATGACGGTAAGTCGTTCAATATTTTACTTTCTAAACTTATTATATATTTTGAAATCAGGGTTTTTGTCTTTGTTTGCCAGGTTATAAACCTTGAAATATGCACAAGCATTGTATGATGAGGATTATATAAAGCTGAATTAACCATCTCTGGTTTTCTGCTTAATCGCAAACCAATAGTTAAAATGAAACATTCTATTGCTTCTTTTAAGGAATAAGGAAGTTTGTTCAGAAACTTATTATCATCTGGCAATTCATCATAAGGGAAAGGATCATTCTTTTTAGATGATCTAATACCAATTCTATCTTCAATTTCCTCTTCTGTTGCAGGTCTAACAGAACCATCAGGATTGTCAATAACTTTAAGAGGAAATGAAACGAAACAATCTTGTATAGGTATAATCAATGGTATTTTCTTTACTTCATTATCTAATACAGTTTCAAATATTTGTTTGGCTCCAATATAATTTGATGGAGGGTTTAATAATTCAATGAAATCATCAGGAAAAATATTGTCAACCTGACCAAACTCTTTACTAATAGTATTTCCATTCGATTTATATGTAATTTCCCAATTACCTTCAGCAGATTCGTTTCTATCTTGCAAAACATTAGCAAATGGAGTAGCTGTGTAACCTAAATAGGATTTTTTTGAAAAAAGATTAAGTAGTGCTCTGATATGACCATTTATAGTACTTGCAAACTCTCTGCCTAAATGACCTAAATTATTTAATGATGCATTATCTGCTTCATCATCAATTATGAGAAAAGGTATATTGTGCTTGTCTTTATTCTCAATTAAATAGTCATTTAACCATATTAATAGATTTTTAAGAACTCCAGTATTCTTTTTACAGATCAGAATATTTTTATTATTAAGAGAAAAATCGGCCTCCTGAACTGTTCTTACAAAGTCTGATTTATAGGAAGTGATTGAAAATACTTGTCTCACATTCTGATCACCCAGCTCACCAAATTTTCTCACTTTACCAACCCCTTTATCTCCTTTAGTATCAAGCTGTGTATTAATAGTTCCTTCACCAATAACATCTGTTTCAATCCTCAATTGAGTCTGACTTCTTAAGTCTTCCATTATGCCTGAGAGTACAATAATCAAACTGTAACCTGCATCAATTGCTCTATTGACTACTGCATTGAAGTTTCCTGTTTTGCCAGATTGAACACTACCAACAACTAAACCTTTGATGTAAAATTCCGAACCTGATTTAGGGTCACCAAGATTACTCAGTATTTTTTCGCTAGACTTACTAATTTCTTCTATCACCCTTTCTGGACGACCGTTTTTCCTAAGGTAGGTTAAATATCTATTTATATAATCACCAGGCATATTGTGTTTTCTCTCATCGGTAAGCCATATTTTTAAATCTTTTTTTCTTAAAGTAGATGAAGGATTTATGTCAACAGGATATATGGAGAGAAATTCATTACGCGCTGTTTGATATAAAAGTTCTATTGTTTGGGAATCTTTTTCAGCTATACCAGGAATAAATTGCTTTAAGAATTGAATAGAATCTTGTTTTAAGCTATCAAGATAAGACAGACTTATATTACTACCAGCTTGCTCAGTTTTTGACTTAATAAACGTCTTTATTAACTCTATTATTTCTGTATTAGTCATTCGATGATTATTTATTTAAAAAATCTAAAACTATATTTGGTATTGAATCAAATCTCAAACCCATTGAAGGAATAAATGATTCTTTAATTTGAACTGAGGTAAGTCCTGATTTTTTTAATTTAATTACAATATTCAATAAGTCTTCAGCACTAATATTTATTTTTTCTTCAATAGTATTGTAATTTTCGTCTTCATGCACCTGTCGCACTTTGTTTATAGATGTATTTACCATTCGAAAAATTACTTTGAGGGTATTTGATTGCTCCTGGTTCAATTGTAAAAATAAATCATTCAATAAAGAAAAGTTTTCATTTACTTCCAGTAACATGCCTTTATTTGAAGGTTTTCTAATAAAGAGATGGTCTTTTATGTTCTCATTGGTAACAGAAATTTTTTTAATTCCCCGATTATAATACTCTTTTTCAGCTTCAAGTTTGAGATCAATTATAAATCCATAAAAAGCCATTCTTAAGTCATAAGGAATAATTATAGATGATTTTGCTACATTTAAATGAAAATATTTATCTACGCTATTTCCTATATCGACTTTCATTCGAGCTAACTGAAGTCTTGGAGACTTTTTAATTACACCATTCCAACCGCCATATAAAATAATTCTATTAGCCCTATATATATACATTCCTTCCATATCCATCAAACTCTTATTTGGCTGAGTCCAGATTGAAAGTGATTCTTTACTTTCATCTAAACTTCGAGATGGTAATATAAAGCCTTCTATTTTAATATTATCTGTTTGGAATTGCTTGCGATTAGATTCGAGCTTACGAAAATCACTTTGGCCCATTGGCAATGGATTGAAAGGCTTAATGATGTTATTATTTACCCTTATTTGGAGTGGTGAACTTTCATTCTCCAGAAATCTATGAAAAACAAGTGAAAGGTATTCTGAAGTAACTTCTGTGATTTCTCTTTTTAATTCCTCTTTTTTGTCTATTTCATTTATATAGTTTTCAAATTTATAGAGTCCTTTCCATATGACTATTGTTTTAACCTGAAAGTTCTGAAATTCATTCAAAAAACCTTTATTTAATTTCTTATAGTGATTTAAATCTGATTCAATAGAATTTGAATCTTCAACAATTATTTTCCATTCATTTTTGAATTTTAGAAATTCAACATCCCATGTTCTTGCTTTAAATTTATGTTCAAGCGAATCCCTAGACATAACTGTGAAACATCTTGTTTGAGCAAATGAGGCTGTTTTAAGGCCTAAGCCAAACCTTCCCAAATCATTTGTTTCCCTATCAATATCAGGAGAACTACTAGGGAATTGCATGTTACTTTTAAGTGTTTCTTCTGACATTCCTGAGCCATTATCTGCTAAGAAGAGAGTAAACGGTTCATTTTCTGTATCAATTAGTATTTCAATTTGGTTCGCACCAGCAGAAATTGAATTATCAATTAAATCAGCTAATGATGTTTCAAGACTATATCCTTGTTCTGCAATTGATTTAATTAAGAACTCAGGATTTGGAGGAGCATCTTCAAAGTTTTTTATATCAATTACATCCATAATTATTTGTTTTATTTATGGATAACAGAGTGTATTTTTTGATAATTTGATTTTGCATAATGAATATCAATCAATTAAAAAAGCAAATTGGGTTTGACTTACACTCCAATTTATCTGTATAGTAGTATAAATATTCTTTTTAGGATTGAGTCTGATAGCAGGGTTCTGAATAAATTTTAATTTCGGTTGCTCATTCAAGTTTGATATTATGCAAAGAAAATAGCACTCTTTTTCAATATTTGCTACAGTCCATTCTTTGTTTGTAAACAAAATACCGCCTGAAATTTCTGATAAACCCTTCACTTCGACAAAGTAATTTTTATTTAATGTTTCTATTCTGAAATCATATCCTACACCCAAGTCTCTGCAATCAATAAGCTTACCATTAAATGGTTTCTTATTTTCAGAATAAAATTTAATAAAGTAATTCTCAGCTGCTTTTCCTGTCGGAGCTCTTAAAATAAACTTTGTAGTTTCTGTTTTTTTTTCGAATATGGATAAAATATTAAGAAGTTGATCTAATTCGGACTTTTCGTTTTGTATTTTTCCTGTAAGAATATCATTTACGATTTCATGAATTTGTGTCTCATCAAGATTCTCAAGAGCTTCTGCTACTCTTATTCTACTTGAGCTTAAAGGCCTTTGATACCACCCGGCACGATGTTCAAAGAGAGGATCGAATTCATCTCTCCAATTTTTTATTGTATTAGGATTAACAGATAGAAGTTCTCCGATTTTATTATGCGTATCAACTTGGTTTCCATAGCTAAGATTCTTATATGCTATATCATCAAATCTTGCAAGGTAGTATGCCACGTATAATCCAAGTTTGTGATTATTCTCCATTAAAAAAGTTAAATATTGTTTTAACTATTGCCAGAGCCATCAAAGCATGTCATTAATCAAAATTGAATTTGATGATTTAAAGATAATAGCTTATTTGCTTTATTAGAATTTAATTTAAAAAATATATTCAGAACAATTTCTGCAATATTATTTGCAAGTAAAGGAGGTACAGCATTACCTACCTGAATAAATTGGGAGGTTCAGAGTGCCACAGAAATAGTAATTATCAGGGAATGTCTGTATACGAGCGGCTTCACGTACTGTAAAACTTCTACACTGCAATGGATCTGGATATATATAATAATGTCCATCTTTTGAGATGTGGCTTGTAATTGTTTTAGAAGACCTATCCCATAACTGTACTCTAAATCTATCTGCAAATTTTTTATTCACTATACCTTCATTGACGTTTAAATGGGCTGGCAATAAAGCTGTAGGTAAGTCCTCTAGTTTAGGGGATCTGCCATATACATTTGCAAAACATGAAATAAATAAATAACGATGAAGATCACTTACCATATGTCCTCTTGATTGATGATTGCATACTCCTTCGAGTTTTTTATCAAGATACCAGTCTTTTCTGTAACCTATATTTATTTTTTTACAATAGAGAAAATCAGCTCCTACAATTTTTTCGCCATTATCAAGCTTGTCTAGCTGATTTTTTATTTCTTCTCTAATTTCTTTATTTAGATTTCGAAAGAACCGTTGTTTTTCAATGCGTTTGATAGCTCTTACCCATTCATTATAATTATCCTTTACTTTTGAAAGGCTACTTCTTAAAATAGGTAATCCAGATAAAACTTCAGATATAGGCACTTCATCAGATTGCGAAATAATCCCTGGAATAAGATTTATATCTTTTCTAATACCCAATAGAATTAATCTATGCCGGGTTTGAGGGATGCCATATTTTTCAGCATGAATTATAAAATCACTCTGATTAAATATTGGATTATTCTGTTCATCAAAACCATTAGGCTTAATAACCAAGGAATAAATTTTATAACCAGGACACTCAAACACTTTTTCATTTTGACCATAGTCTTGGATATATGTTTTGACAGGATCCGCGAGGTCAGTTAATATTTTTGAAAATACGGGACTTTCTTTAGTTTCAGCGGATAACAAGCCTTTTACATTTTCCATAACAAACACAGAAGGGCTGTGAATTGCTAAAATCCTTAAATACTGTTTATAAAGACCGACTCTTTTATCTTTCGATTCATCCAGCATTTTCTCCTGCCTTCTTGACCTACCAACAACTGAATAGGCCTGACATGGAGGGCCTCCAATAAGTAACCAGTTCTTTTTTCCTTTTAGTGATGATTTTATCCTAATATCAACATCATTTTCTGACATTTCCTTACCACCAAGTTCAGCAAGCCAGGCTTCCTCTTTAGCTAAACGTGCCTGTTTAGGCCAGTTGGAAAATAATTCTTCCATTGTGATTTCACCTTGAGTAAAATCATAATATTCATTAGGGATATTTTCTGAGTCAAACTGGCGAAAAAAACTCCTTAAAGTTAAAGTCTGATGAGCAAAGAAATCTTTTTCAATAGAGAGAACAATCTTAAATGCTCTTCTATTTTCCCTGGTCAGCAATGCGCTGAAACCTTCTCCAAGTCCACCAGGACCAGCAAATATATCAACTACCGGTATTTCCAAAGCCTTTTATTAAGTCTATAATATTTAAAAATGTTTTGTATTTATTTTGCGATTTTAGTTCACATTCATAAACAGTAATAATTTTCCATTGCTGATTAGAAAGCTTATTATAATTCTCTTTATCTAGCTCAATAGTTCTCTTAATCTTATTTATCCACCATTCTGTTCTCGTTTTAGGAATAACGAAATATTTGCATCCTTCATGTCCGTGCCAGAAACAACCATGAATAAAAACTACCGATTTATATTTTGACAACACAATATCAGGTTTGCCAGGAAGATTTTTATCATGTAAACGATAACGAAAACCCTTGCTAAATAGAAATCTACGAACAATAAACTCCGGCTTCGTATCTTTATTACGGATACGACTCATATTATAACTTCTGGTTTCCGGAGAATGAACGTCAGTCATTAAATACTCTTTTAAATAAATCAAGTAATTCATTTTTTACCGTTTCGTAACTTGGTAATTCTCCAGGTATTTGATGGGCCATACTATTTTTCCAAGCAGATGTCAGTTGTTTGTCGTTTTCGGAGTTTATAAGTTGTTCAATACCTGTAAAGGAATGACCTTTAAAAGACAGTTTTTTATGAAAGGCAGCGACAATGGGTTTGTAATCTATTTCAGTAAAATGATTTGAAAGATACCAGATGTCGTAAAAATCGCGAGGTGCAGTGTAGGAACGTTGAATTAAAGCCCGCATTTTTTCGGCCAACACTTCTTCGATGCTATAACATGGAATTTGTAAGGCATTTTCTGATAGTTTATCTGAATAAGGGTGGGTTACATCTCTTTTTGCAACCGGGAACAACATTAATTCATAGAGTATAATTTCAATTTTCACTTTAGTTTGCCAGCGCTCAGGTGGTGGCGGTGTTTCGTTCCTGGGATGGTCAGAGCCCCAAAACTTTATTACTGCTTCGTATCCGGCGAGTTCATTTTTGTGAATAAGTTCTCTTAAAGATTCAATATGGGTTGGCACTTCAACCCTTTGTTTTAAAAGAGTAGTAATATCAACCAAATGCTTGCGGGTAAGTTTAAATTCTTTATCGGTTGAAGTAAAATCGAGGTCTTCAGAAAAGCGATAATCGGGGATATAGCATTTCTTTAAACAGGTTCCACCTTTGAAAATAAGCTTTTGATTCAATTCAGGAATGGAGAAAATAGCATCGATGAAATGGCCTAATGCCCAATCTTTATCAATTGTACTTTTGATAACCTTTTTTTGAGTTGCAATTGTTACAATTTCCTTTTGTAATATCATCAGTATTGCTTGTTACAAATATCTAAAATTTCATCCCTGCTAATATTTAACCTTAACCTCCAATCGTTCACGAATTCTCCTTTATCGGATCCAGCAGGGTCAAGTACGTTGTATTTTATATTTACCTGCTGAATTGCATACTTTACAAAGGTTTTTAGCCCTTTCTTTTCAAGAAATTCAGCTAAAAATCCCATACGCTTGATTGCTGCAATATTATTAACTGCCTTGCAATAATCAATCAGTTTTTCACTGTTCAGTTTAGCCAGGTTAAATGCACGTATAAGTTCGGCATATCCGCCAGAATATTCGGGTAAATCGAAACAATCGACCAAGGTTTTTTCTATATCTGTTATCCGAAACTGGTGATTTCCGGTACCTTCAGAAATAATTCCCATTACTTTCCTGGAATGAACCCGTACAAATTTGAATGTGGTTCCAAAAACATTCTTTTCCTGCTTATTCCTTGTGGTTTGAATAAAAAGTACATTGGGAAACTGTTCTGTTAAACCATGCTTGTTTAAAGCGGACCAATACGAAACTACTCCATCAGGAACAAGAAAACATCCGATTACATTTTCATTCCTGAAATTTGATCGGCAGAATTTTCCCTTTTCAATGCGGGCAATTATTTTTTTATCTACCAAGTTTTCTAAAACTTCATTTAGATTTTCGAACTTATGCTGTATTTGCCGTTCAATGTCAGTAAAAAGGAAAATATCAATCTCGTACTCGTCGAGCAAACGAATAAAATTGAGTTGTTTGGGTGTAAGGTTAGCTGATTTGTATACGCTGTCTGCCATTACCTTTTGAATAATTAAAAGACCTGATATATGAGTCTTATGCTTAGTTAAAAAGTAATACGAATGTAAATATATTAATTTGAAAAACAAAATAGAATTTAAAATAATTAGGATCGTTTATCCCTTGCATTGCTGTCGAAAGCAATAAGATTGAACTGTTCCCTTAAACGACTCCGCACTCTTGTTCCATAAATATCTTCAATTTCACTGCTGTTGAGGTTGGTTGTGATGTGAGTAATCATACCTCGTGAAATAAAAAGATCATAGCGGGATAAAAGGATTTCGGCCATAACATTGCAGTCGTTTCCATAATACTTGAGGCTGTTCTCGGTGCCAAGGTCGTCGAAGCAATAGATTTTAGGGTTATTTTGGTTAAAAGCATTACGGCTGTACTTTTGAATAACTGAGTACCCCTCCTGGATAAACTCAAAGCTTATATCACGACAAGATTTCATAATATAATGGGGTTCGGTTGGTTGTAAGTACCGGATAATATTCATTAAAGAGGTTTTACCACAACCCACTGGGCCGGAAAGCAAGATGCCTTTCCGAAAGGAAAGGTTGTATTTTTCTGCACCGGCGGTATCTTGTAAGATATATACCAGGAGCTTGTATATGATTTCGTAATCCTCGGCAATGATTTTAAAACCCGGATGGTAAAGTTTTTTGCCTGTATTCTCTATGAATGTTATGTATTGAGTGAAGTCGAAGGCTGAACTCATAATTTTAATTTTTATTATGTTCCTTTTTTATCGAAAAAAGGAACCAAAAACTCTTGACGGGCTGAACGCGCTCCGTCCCGAAAAATCGGGACTTCGCTTGGACGGCACCCCGTCGAAAAGGTGTTTTTGTTTGACGGTTAAAGGGGTTCATTATAGTTTTTGGATTTATTGAGTTTAATGGTATCGGGCTTAGATTTTGGTGTAAAATTCTGTGCATTGAGCATCCAATTGCGGGCGGCGGCATGCCAGTCTTTCATTGGACTTTTACCGCCAACGCGCCAGCCGTTGGATTGAAAATGGTTGAAAAATTTGTGGGCTTCAAGTTCCGGAAATCCTTCGATTGTGAAATAGGTTTTAATCTGATCCAGGGAAGGTGGTAACTCTGATTTTTTTCTTTTTGATTTTTTCTTTTTCATGTTATCAGATTTTAAATTATCGATATCATTTTGCGATTGTGTATCACTCAAAGTTTTATTGTTTACTATGTTTATATTGTTTATAGAAGGATGCACTGCTTGAGCATTGCTTGTGTCGTTTTTGCTACAGGACATATGCACAACCTGAGCATTGCTTGTGTCGAATATGCACATGTTTACCAAACTGCCTTTCAATGGATTCTTTGAAGGAATGTATTGAATATAATCCCACTGATGAAGCTCATTCAGGCATTTGTAATAAGTGTGCGTTGAACCCAAACGGCTTAATTTCAATATTTCGCTGCGGGCAATAGAAACTGGATTTTCAAAGCGGTTTAAATTCCAAAATTGAAAAAGAGCCATGTACATGGCAATATGAAATGGAGTTAACCGCTCATCCATGGCCACCTTATCGAAAAAAGCCGAAAGATGCCTGATGTAATTCATAACCCAGTGTTATCAGTTATGAATCTTATTACCGGTTAGGATTTTATGAATGTCTTCATAATCGTAATAAAGAGCACCTCCCATTCTTGTATAAGGTAAAGTGCCATTTATGCGAAGGTTCTGAAGTGTTCCCGGTGAGATGTTGAGGAGTTTTCTGACTTCGGGGGATTTAAGCCATTTTTTCTGAGCCTGGCTTGAATTGTCGTTAATAAGCTTTTTAATGTCATCGAGTAATTCAATCTTGAATACCCTTAAATCGTCGGTTGTTATAATCTCAGCTGCCATAATGAAATGATTTAAATTGTTTGAAGCAAAAATGAGCAAGCCAGATTAAAAAGTTCCACAAGGTGCACCCAAGTGGGGTATAAAATAATTTAAAATTCTTTTTCTTCCATTTTTCGTAATAGTGCTTTCTTCAGATTATCAATGAATAAAGTTTGATTCTTGCGATTTTTAATTTCTGAAAAAGTGTGGTAGATATCGCCAAACTCCACATTGAATATTTTTTCAAACTGTTTTGCCAAATCAATAATTTCACATTGGTTGTCGTTGATACAACCTTCTGAAACCAAAGCATACAATAATTCTACCAGTTCGGCTTTTGATCCGGTCCATTTTAAAGGAAAGTTTAAACCCCAGGTGGGGGGCATCTGGGGGATTGGCAAGTCAGAACTTAACCAATGAAGTTCTACTTTTATATAGTCTGAAAAGCGCTCATAAGCTAAAAATCGTGCAATGATTAAATCGTAGCCCGTAGAAAATTCTTTTTCAACCATGGCAAAACATTCTTCTAAAATAAAGGGAAAGTCGGAATTATTGCGAATAAAATATCGTTCGTCAAGAACACATTTGTCTGATTTATAATATGTTATAATGTATTGATTGTCTGAAAAATACGATTGTATATTTTTAAGTTCCTGCTTGCATAAACTTTTCTTTGCCTTTAGAGTGCATAAGTTTTGCATTTTGGATTCATGCTTGTACAAAGCAGCATAGTAAATTATTTTGCTTATTACAACAGGCTGGATATTTTTAAAGTACTGGATTTCTTCAGATAAGGTTTTGAATGAACCATTCGAGAGTAGATATTTGATTTCCCTAAAATGAAGCTTAGCAGATTGAATAGATTTTTCATAGCGGGTTAAAAGCTCTGGAGTAATCTCTTCAATATTCTTTAGTTCAGTTTCTAAATGATTTAATGAATCACTTATTTTAGAAATCATTCATGAAGGGTTTTAAGACTAAAAAACCGCTTCCAAATTGAACGTCACAATTTAAAAACGGGACTATCCAAACCGGGTTGACCCCTCAATCTCCAAAAACTATACCAATTTATAATGCCGCTACCCGGCCAATGGACAATAATAACGATAGTAAATAATGAATTATTATCTGTGAAATTTTTGAGGTAAAAGAAATACTATTTATGATTTGATATTTTGCGGGTTTTCTGGTTATTTGTTAATTTTTGTTTAAGCGCCTTCATATCTTCACTAACCTTTTTCTGTATGACCTTGGCGTAAATCTGAGTTGTTTTTATGCTTGTATGGCCCAGCATTGAACTTACTGACTCAATGGGAACACCATTTGTAAGGGTTACCGTTGTTGCGAAAGTATGACGGGCAACATGGAATGCGAGATTTTTAGTAATACCCGTAAAATCGGCAATTTCCTTAAGGTATGAATTCAACTTTTGATTGCTAAGAACCGGAAGCAAGCCACCTTTATTTACCACTACCGGGTGATTCTTATATTTTTCAAGAATTTCCATTGCTTTTGGTAACAATGGAATGTTTGAAGCTGTTTCGGTCTTGTGCCGGTATGTATTTAACCACAATTCGCCATCAATACCCTTTCTTATGTTATCAGGTTTAAGCTCTGCTACATCAATATAGGCAAGGCCAGTATAGCAGCAAAAAACAAATATATCACGTACCTGGTCTAAACGTGGCATAAGAAACTTTTTATCTTCAATAGCCTTTAATTCTTCCGGAGTAAGAAAATCTCTATCAACAGGCTTGATTTTTATTGTGAAATTCATAAAAGGATCCTTGCTAAGCCATTCATTCATTAATGCGATATGGATGACCCGTTTGAGATTTTTAATGTATTTGTAAGTTGTGTTTTGGTTACAATTGCGACTGGTTATAAAATAATGTTCCAGATCAGTAACAAACTTATAGTTCAATTGTGCCAACGGAATATCTGACCGTTTATAGTATTTCAGTATGAAATCTTTAATATGGCCTAAAGTAGTTTCATATCTTGTGTAAGTTGCCTTTGCATGGTCAATGCCAACTTTTTCTTTTAACATCTTATTGTGATATTCAAATACTTCTAACAATGTCTTTTGTTTTGCTGTTCTGCCTAAAAGAATATCTTTGATCGCTTCAGATGAAAGGTAGGTACCTTCATCTATTATTTGCTTATGTGCCTGATAGGCTTTCCTTTCCCATAAAGTCAAATATTCATTAAGTTGTCGAGTAGTTTCACTATTACCCATGACACGACCACTTTTATTCCAATTCTTAATTTCAACATCGCGTTTAATAGATAATTCTGCACGCTTTCCATTAATAGTAATTCTTAAGTAAATAGGAGCTTTAACGTCATCTAAAGACTTTTCTTTCCTGATAAAAAATATGATACCTAAGGTTTGGTCATTTTTCATATCAAATAAGTTTTGTATTAAAACGAAATTTAGTTCACCAGATTGTATGATTTTTGGTTAAAAATCAATACAAATATACACAATTTTTGACAAGTTGTATCATTTTATATTATTAATATATAAATAGTTAGATCATTTCTGGTGAACTGGAGAAATTTTTTTAGCAGTTAACCGAATAGTTCACTTATTTATTGAAAAAAGGGGTGTTTTTTGGTCATTTTGATAAAATAAAAAACCATCTAATCATTTGATTTGATGGTTTTTAATGTTTTTTGACTTCTAAAGATGTGGAGCTGGCGGGAGTCGAACCCGCGTCCAAACAAGAAACAGAAGTGCTTTCTACATGCTTATCCATTTGTTAATTTTCGTCAATATTCAGGCAACTGGCAGCCGAAATAATGCTTATCTTCTGTTATTTCGCCAGGTTATCGAAGCATAACCAAACTAGTCCCGGCTCACGAGCGCCTCTTGATCGGAAACCGCAGGACGGGGTCGCCGAGAGACGTCTTGTCCCAAGCTCTAAGCGAGGGATTAAGTTAATCTACTTTATTCAATTAAGCAGCAAGAGCGTAGTTATTTTCGCCTTCTATGTTTTGCAACCCATTTTAAGGCCGTTGTTGCGTGGGCCTGCATGCTTACATATCCATTTGCCCTGCTGTCAAAACCGGTCAGCCCCGAATTTTGATTTAAAGCAATTGTTTTTTTAATTTAATAGTTTACAAATGTACGAAAAAGCTTAAAATTATTCAGGTATTTAAATTGTATAACCAATTAGTTCTACTTTAACTGATTCTAAATTCAAACTTTTTTCCCCATTTGTTGAATAGTTTAATTTTCAACTTTCACCCATTTGGACTTGGATTAAGTGAGATGAAAATCATTAAAGACTGTTAAAGTGGTTTAGTAGGACGTAAGTCAATACTATAAAGTTAATTTTACCACTTTTGAATTCAATAATTCAATTTCATATTTTCTTAAAACACATATTACTACTAATATATATTTAATTTGAAATCTTTGGCAATTTTCTATTAATTTTGAACAAGAACACAAATTTGCTCATGCAATTGAAAATAAACTCATTGGGAATTCAAGGGAAGCTGATTATGCAAATTGCCTTGGCACTTTTACCCATCGCATTTTGCATTTATTTTTTAAAACATCAGGGTTATCAGCTACATCAGTCATTTCAACTAATTAGCAATGTTAAACCATCGTTATTAATACTGGCATTGGTTGTAACAATAACTTACGTTCTTATACATGGCAATATGTACAGGGCAAGCTTCTTAACTTTAAATGCCAAGGTACCTTTTGGTACAATGTTAATACTTTCATTAAAGCGAAGCTTAATTAGTGTTTTTTTACCGGCAGGTGGGGTTGCACAATATGCTTTTTTTACGGGAGAGGTTGAAAAGCATGGTGTTTCTAAAACCAAAACACATCTAGCCTCAGTGGTTTATGGAATTTCGGGATTCGCATCTTTATTTCTCATAGGTATTCCTGCTATTTTCCTATTGGCTTTTTCGCATCATTTAAGCCAAAATATATTTCTGGCATTTATATTGTTATTAATAATTATTATATCTCTATTTTTTGCTTTTCGGTCGCTTGTAAGGCAAAAGTGGGTATTTAAAACAATTGTCCATTATTTCCCTTCGGTTGCGCTGGTATTTGAAGAATTGGAAAATGAACATTATTCGAATAAATATTTTATTACTGCAATATTCTATTCCTTTTTAATTGAATTATGTGGAATAGCACATTTGTATATAATTTCCCATGCTTTAGGAATACAATTAAATATTTCAGTTGTATTAATTGCCTATGTAGTTGCAACATTAACTTACGCACTTTCTCCATTTATGAGAGGTATTGGCGCCGTGGAATTAACGTTAACCTTAACACTTATTCAATACGGAATACCTCAGATTATTGCAATTTCGTGCAGTTTATTGTACAGGTTTTTCGAGTTTTGGATTCCATTGTTGATAGGGGCGGGAAGCTTTATATATAAAAAAGATAATCTATTATTACGAGTTTTACCTCCATTTTTAACTTTAGCACTTGGATTAGTTGATATATTCTCAGTGTTAACTCCACCTATCAGAGAAAGGGCTATTTTTTTACGTGAATTTCTGCCCTCGGTAGTTTTACATTTTTCAAGCTTTACTACTATAGTTGCAGGAATTGTATTGGTTGTCCTTTCGGCATATTTAATCAGAGGTATGCGGAATGCATGGTTAGCTACTATTGCAATAACAGTACTCTCAATTGTTGCAAATTTGGTCAAGGCTTTTGATTATGAAGAAGCTGTATTTGCACTTATTGTTTTGGCATTGCTTATTTATACCAAAGACAACTATATTGTTAGACGTGACAAAAGATTGTTCAACAATACCAAGTGGTTTTATATCGGAGCTTTCTTTTTTATATTTATATATGGTACGGTAGGTTTTTATTTTCTTGACGTTAAGCATTTCGGTGTAGATTTGAATTGGGGACAATCATTTGGATATATGCTAAACTCTTTGCTTGTTTTTAATAATGATTTATTGCCTCCACAAACCCATTTTGCCGGTTGGTTTCTTCAGTCACTTAATTTCTTAGGAGCAGCCTTAGTTTTTTATACATTGTTTATTCTTTTAAAACCTCGAAAACATCAATACAATCCGTTAGAACCAGAAATCTGTCGTGCTAATGAATTGGTTAAATTATATGGACGTTCTTCTTTAGACTATTTTAAAACTTATCCTGATAAACTTTTTTATTTTACACAGGATAGAAATGCATTTATTGCATTTAAACTTGCAGGCGATTATGCTGTTGTTCTTGAAACACCTGTATGCGAAAACGATTCATTAATTCCTGCTATAATTATTGATTTTGAAGAATATTGTAATAATAATGGTTTACGAAGTATTTATTACCGTGTAGATGAAGACCATTTAAAATATTTTAATAAATTAAAAAAGAAATCAATATTTATAGGACAAGAAGGAATTGTTGATTTATCGAATTTTTCACTTGAGGGTGGTGAAAAAAAACCAACTCGTAATGCCTTAAATAAAGCTAAATCAATAGGATATACCTGCAATATTTACAATCCGCCACAAAAAGATGGATTTCTTCAGAAACTTAAATCGGTTTCAGATGAATGGTTATTAGGGTATGATAAAAAGGAAAGTGCGTTTACACAAGGAGTTTGGAATGTTAAGGAGCTAAAACATCAAGTTATTTTTGCTGTTGAAGATGAAGAGGAAAAAGTTGTAAGCTTTGCCAATATTATTCCTGATTATGCAAAAGATGAATGTACGTACGATTTGATTAGAAAAACCAATGATGCATCGGGTGGAGTTTTAGATGTTATAATGGTAAACATGATTGAATATTTTAAACAACAAAATAAATTACATTTAAACCTTGGAATGGCTCCATTTTCAGGAATTGATCAGGCAAAAAACTTTAAAGAGCGTACTATTAAATTTGCCTATCAGAATTTTAAGCAATTCGATCATTTTAAAGGCTTACGATTTTTTAAGGAGAAATATGCTTATTTGTGGAAAAATAAATATTTGGTTTATGCCAATGATTTTGATCTACTACAAATTCCATCAATTCTTGAAAAGGTTAGCAAATATGAAATTAATTAGAAATAAAATATTTATTCCAGCATATTAATAACTGATTTTAAAAAATCTGTTCTTTTTTTCGAAAAAATTTTGTACAAAAAATATTTTAATTAGCTTTGCACCGCTATTAAAAATGGTGCCATAGCTCAGTTGGTAGAGCAACGGACTGAAAATCCGTGTGTCCGTGGTTCAATTCCACGTGGCACCACCGCTAAAGCCTGAATTTATTCAGGCTTTTTTGTGAATTGACGGTTTTCAGAATGATTGTACTCAGCATTTAAAAAAGTTTAAAAACAAATTAGGCTTGCATTTCTGCAAGCCTAATTTGTTTGCGGTATGGACGGGACTCGAACCCGCGACCCCCTGCGTGACAGGCAGGTATTCTAACCAGCTGAACTACCACACCTTATTTTGCTTTCAACGTTTTTTGTTTTCCATTTTCGTCTAATGCGCTGCAAAAGTAATTTTATTTTCCTTTCCTGCAAAGTGTCTTTACTATTTTTTTCAATTTTAAAATGCTTTTATAAGGATATGGAATTTTACTTATTGAATGATTTCAATTTCAATTGAGTAAGTACTTTTTTGGTATATAATGGAAAATCTCCATTCATCATCCATGAATAATAACTAGGATCTTTTTTAAAGACTTCATCTACTGGTTGCCCTTTATATTTCCCGAAATTGATTGTTTCCTGACCTTTTTCGTTGTAAACAATCCTTCCAATAAAATCAACATTGTTGGTATGGCTTGAAAATTTCGATAAATAATCAATATCATTTTGAATGGGTTCCGAAGCATTTCCTGCCGGATCGGTAAATTTCAAACCTAAATATTTATCTAACTGGGCTTGCAATACTTCATAGGTTGCCATAGTATCAGCTTTTGAACCATGCGCATCAACCAATTCTTTACTGCAATACAATTTATAAGCCGCACTTAATGTCCTTTGTTCCATTTTGTGGAAAATAACCTGAACATCAACGAATTTTCGTTTTTTCAAATCAATATCAATATCTGCCCTTAAAAATTCTTCAATAAGCATAGGAAAGTCGAACTTATTAGAATTAAAGCCAGCAAAGTCACATCCTTCAAAATCATTAGCTAAATTTTGAGCAATTTCTTTAAAAGTAGGCAAGTCTTTCACATCTTCATCAGTAATACCATGAATTGCAATTGCTTTAGGGTCAATTGGTATTGTTGGGTTTACGCGTATTGTTTTTACATCTTCCTTACCATTCGGGAAGACTTTTAAATAAGTAAGTTCAACAATTCTGTCTGATGCTATATTAAGTCCGGTTGTTTCTAAATCGAGAAATACGATTGGATTCTTTAAATTTAATTTCATGTAGGAATTGTTGTTACTTATTATTTCACTAATTAATAATAATCATTAATTGCTAATTTATTTACGTGTAAACTTGTCTGTTCCAGCATAAACAGAATTATCTGAATTTAATACAGTATCACCCGTTGGCCTCACTACAGCAAAATTAACCGATATAATACCATTGCAAGTGTTATATGTTCCAGAACCTTTTACAATTACAGGTTCTCCGTTATAACTATAATGATTATCGGTTATAGTAGCCTTTTCATTAATATCACCACTTAATACGTATTTTATAGGCCAGCCATTATTTGAAAAGTTATCAACTTCAATGGTATCAGTACTCAGGATTGAAAAATTAACATCGAAAGGTACATAGCCACCCGATTCACAACAAGTGTATTTACCATTGCCAATAAGCTCGTTTATATTAAATGGGCAAAATCCCTGTATGAAAAGCTTTAATGTATCCATAGAAGTTTTTCCGCCCAAGTTGGTTTCTTTAACATAAAGCATTATACTTGTATCCTTAGTAGTTTTTGCCTTAACATGCGACATATAGGGAGTATCAATTGTAATTGTGAGCGAATCGAATGAGGAACTCCAGTCAAAAGTTGAGCCACCTCTTGGGATAGCATAATAATCGTATGTGGTAACATCGTTACCCCTAATGGTGTCTGATCCGGTTATGGTCTGTTTGCCTGGATCAACATTACTCCAGTCATACTTTTCTTTGTTCCCACAGTTTGACAAAATTAAAACAAGGAAATAAAGTGAAATAATTTTATATAATTTAAATTTCATATGTCAAAATTTATAAAATTAATTACCAAATGATGTACGCCAACCTCCATTGGACGTATTCAATCCATCAGCATCAGCGGTACCACCAAAAGTGTAATAAGGCATATTTAAAGTTGTAAGTTCTTTACCGGGAATAGGGAAGTGGAGAGGAGTTCCATATTGCAACATATCGCGCCGGCGCATATCGCAAAATGAAACCATAAAACCCTGGCCCATCAATTCAATATCACGTTCATAAAATATTGCATTTAAAACAGTTTGTTTTGAAGCATCAGCAGGTAAATTGGCTAATTTTCCACGAGTTGTACGTGGATTATTCGAAGCATTTAAATCTTTAATTGCATCGGACAAAAAAAGCTTTATATTTAACATAGTATAAGCTTCGTCAATATATAAATCACTTTCATAGGCCCTGTACTCATATATAAATCCACCTCCGTTATTAAATAACATATTATCGAAACGTTTAAACCGGTAATTTGAATAGTGGTATAGTCCACGTTCAGGGAGGAAGTTTACAGATGACAAATATTCAAAATCGCTCAATAAACGTGCATCTTGCGATTGTGCCATTCCCGGGCTTAATGCAGCATGTACTTGTGGTGCCTGACCAGATGCAGGATAAATTTTCGGATAAGCAGGATCCATTAAATTAAGAATTCTATCATTAACCCTTGCCCAACTCAACAAGGTTAAATAATAAAGGTTAAAATCGAGCCAAGTATTTTGGTAATCGTAATTAGCTCCAAAATCATATGGCCAGGTTGCCAGTGAATAATTTAAAACAGTTAACCAATTTACCCTGTTATTTTCACTGGCATTACGCGAAGTTAATACCATATAACGTACTATAAATGAATAAGCCAAAGCTTTCATATCAGCATTACTCATGCTACGGCTGTTGAAAATATTACCCGGCAAAGTGAATTTCTTAGCTGTGTCACATATATTAATTACTTTTTTCAGGTACCAAATTGCGGTATCTCTTATTTCATCATAAGTATTAGGCTTTAAACCATTAATATCAACTGTACTATCAGTAACAACAAAAGCTTTATCGAATACAAGCCCTAAATTTCCGTACGACATCCCTTGTATTAAATAACTTAATGAAAGGTAAGCGGCGTTATCTTTCCCTCCATTCAAAAGTGTTTTATTTTCCTTAATTTTATTTACAGCTAAATTAACAGTACTTATAATTCCATAACTTCCATAATAATAATTTACCAAAACTTCATCGTCATTGGCATCACCATTTACAGTATTATCCCATGCCTGACGCGGCTCCATGGAAGCGGCCTGCCATCCAAAATTTGCCCAACTGGCAGTGAATTGGTCAGCCATAACACTAGCGGTAATGTTTATATTAGGATTATATTGTGTATTTAGCCAAAAGTTTTTATATGCACTTACAATCAGGTTTTCAACTCCGGCAGCCGATGTATTAATTTCACTCTGGCTTGGGGCATTGTAGTTAGGGACATCTAATTTTTCACAACTTCCCAATACAATTGTGCCTACGATAAATAATATTATTTTAATTTTTCTTTTCATTTTAAAATTGGGTTAAAATGTAAATTCTAATGATGCTGAATAGGTGCGATAATTTGGATAATTAAATAAATCGAAAGCATAGAATGAACCTCCACTTCCATTAGGGTCAGGCGAAGCAACTTCAGGGTCCCATCCACTATATTTGGTGAATGTTAACAAGTTTCTACCCAATAAACTAATCTTCATATTCTTAATAAAAGGAATTCCAATTTTTTTAAACATCTGTTGGTTCATAGTATAATATATCGAAAGTTCCCTAAGTTTCAAATATGTTCCATCTTCAACGAAATGACTATTTAGATTTTCTCCCTGATAAAAGTTAGTATAATAATCATAGGCTTTTCTTTGATAGGCAGGTTTCGAAGCCTGGTCAACATCGGAGCTAGTTAAACTATTATACATAACCTGTTTTGTTAAATTATAAATATTTCCTCCTTGTTTCCATGCCCAAAGCATCGTTAAACCTAATCCTTTATAGGACAATTTCGAAAAGATTGACATGTTAAAATTTGGGTTGAAATCAGCAATCTTCACTGATGTAGGATTCCCATTCTGATCTTGCAATAATATTGCCTTTTCAGTGGTTCTGCCTTCTGTACCTTTTTCAATAACATAACCGTCGCTATTAACAGTGTAGTCGGATATTGATTTTCCTGTAGGTAATTGATTTTTCATTTGGTCGAGCGAGTGAACCCAATCGTAACCATATACCGAGCCTAACACTGTGTTAGGTTTAATAAGCATTATTTGAGTTCCATTTATTGCCGGTCCAACCAACATTTGACCTTCAAAATTAGTAAGTTCCTGACGAATTCTGTCATACGAAAGATTGACGCTCCAATCAAAACCGTCTTGCTTCACCAATTGTGCTCCTAATGTAGCTTCCCAAGTATTTGAACTTGTGTTGGCAGCGTTAGCCCAATAACTACTGGCGCCTGATGCAGCCGGTAATGCTTTCGGGAAAAACACCCCAACAGTATTTGCCCAGGATCGAATAAGTTCGAATTCGAACTTTTCTAAAAATTCCGCATCTAATGCAACTTCATATTCTGTAGTATTTGCAGGTTTTAAATTTGGGTTGCCACTTATAGTACCTATAAAATCTAATCCTTGATTAGGAATTACCGGATATTGGGAATATTGATAAGTATAATTCGGCCTTTGGCCTGATGTGCCAGTTGCAGCTCTTATTTTAAGTTCCTGAAAACCTGGGATATGAAAATCTTCATTTAAACGATAGGCTGCTGAAACCCTGTAATAATTTGCCCATCGGTTCTCAACCCCAAATAATGAAGAACCGTCTCTCCGTAACAACATGGAAACAATGTATTTCCCTTTATAATCAGCATCCAGAATGCCAAAATAATTGTATCCTATAATTTTAGCTTCCTGTGTATTTATAACTTCACGGTTATAATATGCTCCGGCACTTTGTATATTAGCCATTTGACTATCAACTGATGCATAAAATAATTGATAATCTTCATATTCATACAAAAAACTCAATTTGCCTTTGGTTGTAAAATCACCAAATTTACCTTGCAGGTTAGCCGTGTATTGTGCTGTTTGTGAATTATCTTTGGAAGAAGAATTATATAAATATCCATATCCCAACTTACCATTCGACATATATCCATTTGAATCATTTTTTACAAAATCTGAACTTTGTCTTTCAAAACTGTAATCAAAGTTGAAATTTATCCAACTTGCAGGATTGTAAGTTGATGAAAAATTTTGCATTAAATCTTTTCGTGTTTCTTTTCTATGCTCATAATATAAGGAATATTTTGGGTTTTCAGTATTCGACCATTGGTCGGGCATATAATAATACTTTTGAAGTGTGAGGTTGTTAGGACCATTTACATTTAAGTTAACATCAGGAGACATTATTAGCAAATTATAAAAAGGACTGCCAACACCTCCTGAAATATGCGTAACTGTTTCATCATTTGATGAACTTGGCATATCTATTACATTCTGCGAAATAAATGTACTTGAAGAAATTTTAAGATTATCGGATATTTTGTGGTCAACATTTATTTTATAGTTTTGCCTGCTTGAACCGGTTGTATTAAATATAATTCCCGAATTATTATTATTTTCAAACGAAGTAAAAAATGTTGTCTTTTTCCCGTTACTACTGATAGATGCGTAATTTGTGTAATATAATCCGGGTTTAAATACCTGTTTCTGAAGATCATAAATTTTAGAATATGGATTATCAATATAATGGTCGAAATCTAATGTACGTGTTCCCTGTATATTTGAATTAAAGCCACCTTGATAGTTTGCAGGATAATTGACACCAAGATATTTTGTAAATCCGGACTGATTATAATCACTTGCAACTATATAGGAATTATGTGATGAGGTACTAATTTCTTTAAGTAAGCCTGATTGCCCTATTTCATTTCGTATTTTAACTTCAGTAGTTTCATTGTCAAAATTTCCGCGTTTTGTATGAATAACAATAACACCGGCAGCAGCTTTCGAACCATACAAAGCCGATGCCGATGCTCCTTTTACTACTTCCATTGAAGCTATGTCGTCAGCGTTTACATCGGCCATTTCTCCATCAAATGTTACACCATCAATAATTATTAACGGCGACTGACCTTCAAATAATGAATTTGAACCTCTAAGCCTTATATCAGCTGATTGACCGGGATTCCCATTTCCACTTACAATTTCAACTCCGGCAACTTTGCCTTGTAATGCAGTGGCTGCTGATGATGCCGGAACATCTTCCAATTCTTTTGAATCGATTTTAGATACTGAAACACTTAATTTATTTTTCGGAGTAGCACTGGCTACACCGGCAACTACAACCTCCTGCATTTTAAATACATCCGATTTCAAAACTACATCAATTGTATTTTGTGAGGCTACCTGTATTTCTTGAGGTTGTAAACCTACGAAGCTGTAAACAAGTGTAACTCCCTGACTGGGAACTGTTATTTTATATTTACCATCAACATCGGCAGTAGTTCCGTTAGTTGTACCTTTAACATAAACTGCAGCACCCGGTAATCCCATTCCATCATCGGCACTTGTAATTGTTCCGGTAATAGTAATTTGCGAAAAGGTGAATTGTTGAAATATGAATATCAGTATAACAAGTAATTGCGTTTTTCTCATATTCTAGGTTAGGTTAAATTTACTTTAGGTTTTGCAACTTACAATATTAGCGATTATTTAATATTTTGTCAAAAGTAAAATGATCAAATAATAACAATTTATTTGTGAAATGGAATTTTTAATTTAGCATCGCAAATTTTATGATTATGACTGACAAACAAATTGAAATTATTTCGAAACAACTTAGTCTGAAAGAGGAACATGTAATCAATACTATTGAATTAATTGAAAATGGGGCCACTATTCCATTCATAAGCCGTTACCGGAAGGAATTAACCGGTAGCATGGATGAAGTAAATGTTGCTGCTGTTAAAAATATGTTTGAAAAGTTGGTTGAAATTGATAAACGCCGTGAAACAATAATTAATTCAATTGAAGAACAGGGTAAAATGACCGATGAGCTTAAACATAAAATTCTAAGTACTTATGTTTTGTCTGAATTGGAAGATATTTATCTACCCTATAAACCTAAACGCAAGACCCGTGCCAGCATTGCCAGGGAAAACGGGCTTGAACCTCTGGCAGCAATTATAATGAAACAGACTGAAAAGGATATTGAATCGATTGCACAAGAATTTTTAAATGATAAAATTGAAAATACAAATGATGCTTTGCAAGGTGCCCGCGATATTATTGCCGAATGGATAAATGAAAATCAAAGGGCCAGGAATTCAATCCGGCGATTATTTAATTCTGAAGCTATTATTTATTCTAAAGTGGTTAAAGGCAAAGAGCCGGATGCAATTAAGTTTGGCGATTATTTTGAATTCAACGAACCATTAAAGCGCTGTCCTTCTCATCGTTATTTGGCCATGAAACGTGGTGAAGATGAAGGTTTGCTTAAAATAACTATTGAACCTGATGAAGATAAGGCTTTGAAAATACTTGACGAAATTTTTATAAAATCTGATAATGATTGTGGCAAGCAGGTTTCGAAAGCAATTTCCGATTCATACAAACGTTTGCTATGTCCTTCAATTGAAACTGAAATAAATGCAAATACAAAGGAAAAAGCTGATGAAGAGGCAATTAAAGTATTTGCCGAAAACTTGAGGCAACTTTTATTGGCTCCTCCATTAGGTCAAACCACAGTCCTGGGAATTGATCCCGGTTTCAGAACAGGATGTAAGGTTGTTTGTCTTGATGCACAGGGAAAACTATTGCATAATGAAACAATTTATCCGCATCCTCCGCAAAACGAACGCGGACAATCAGCTGCTAAAATTAACCAATTGGTAAAGACGTATAGAATTAATGCAATAGCAATTGGTAATGGCACAGCAGGCCGTGAAACAGAAAGTTTTATTAAAACTGTAAGGTTCGAAAATGATGTAAGAGTTTTTATTGTGAATGAGAGTGGTGCATCAGTATATTCGGCATCGCAGGTTGCTCGCGACGAATTCCCGGAATATGATGTAACTGTGCGTGGAGCAGTATCTATAGGCAGAAGGCTAATGGACCCGTTGGCTGAGTTGGTTAAAATTGATCCAAAATCAATCGGTGTCGGTCAGTATCAGCATGATGTTGATCAAAACAGGCTTAAATCAAGTCTCGATCAGGTAGTTGAACTTTGTGTCAACAAGGTTGGTGTGAATGTGAATACTGCCAGTAAAGAATTATTGACCTATGTTTCAGGGCTTGGTCCGACTTTGGCTAAAAATATTGTAGAATTTCGCTCGGAAAACGGCGCTTTTAAATCAAGGCAACAACTTGCCAAAGTACCTCGGATGGGAGAAAAGGCATTTGAACAAAGTGCTGGTTTTTTGCGTATTCCAGGGGCAAAATTGCCTTTAGACAATAGTGCCGTTCATCCTGAAAGTTATCCAATTGTGGAAAAAATGGCATCAGACCTAAATGTATCTTTAGATGTATTAATAAAAGAACAGTCGATAAGGGAAAAAATTAATATAAGTAAATACGTAACTCCAAAAACGGGAATTCCTACTTTAACCGATATTTTAAACGAATTGTCAAAACCAGGCCGCGATCCACGTGAAGCTATTAAAATATTTGAATTCGACCCTAATGTTCATTCCATAAACGACCTTAGAACCGATATGATATTACCCGGAATAGTTACAAATATAACACGTTTTGGTTGCTTTGTTGATGTTGGTGTGCATCAGGATGGCCTGGTGCACATTTCGCAATTGGCCAATAAATTTATTTCCGACCCCAATGAAGTTGTTAAACTAAATCAGCATGTTAAGGTTAAAGTTATTGAAATTGATGCGGTCCGAAAAAGAATTCAGTTATCCATGAAAGATTTAGAATAAAAATTGGCTATAAATAGAATATTTCAAATATTATATAAAACAATGATTAATAATACTATACTTAAATTTACCAATTTTAGTTAGCATTTATATATTTTTCATTATGAACATTTTAAATTATATTATACGTATTTATACCCATAAACTAATGGGTAATTTAACCCATAACAAATTGGGTGTTATTAAAACAATTATAAGGGTTTATGCTATTTGTACTTAAACGTTCAAGATGTTATCTTTGTATCAACGTCCGATGAATGTAGTAATACATTCTGTTTTAAAGGTTTTAAGGGTTTTAGTTTTGGGGTTTTATTTTAGTTTCTAAATCATTCAACTGAAGTGCAGCAATCGTAAGGTTGCTGCACTTCTCATTTTAGGCTACCTTCTTACCAGAATATAAATTGGGAAAATATAAAGTTGTTTCACTTTTCTGCCATTAACAATACATGGCATCCATCGGGGGGCATTCAATATTGTTTGTTTCGCCAGATTATCAATTGAAGGATAAACACCGTTAACTATATTTACACTATCAACTAATCCTCTGGTATCAATTGTAAACTGTATAAGCAATTTGCCTTGAATGTTTTTATTTTTCAATGAATCAGGATATCTGAAATTTTGATAAAACCAATTTCTAAATTTCAACATATCACCTCCACATGAAAATTGTGCTTCTTCTTTTAACCTTTGGTCTTCGAATTTCTTTTTATGCACCAATGATTTTTTAATACTATCATCCGATGAAGCATTTGATAATAACTTATTTTTTGCAGTATCAGTTTTAATACTTTCATCAATGTTTGATTTGATGGGGATAATTTCAGGAGTTTTGCTTTTTATTGGCTTTAATTCTTGAGGTTTGGGTTGTTCAATATTTTCGAATTGATTCAATTCCGCAGGGATTATTGTTCTTTTAAAAACCAAATCATCTTTCATTTGATTTTTGAAACTAAGAAACAATGGTATCACAAATATTGTAATAATTATAAATGCGCTTATAAATAATGAAAACAGAATTGTTTTTTTATATAGTTTTCTAATTTTATAAGCGCCATATTCTTTGTTTCGGTATTTAAACAGATATTCATCATTGATCATTTTCAAATAGTTTTAATTTTTAACCAACAGAATATTCATTATTTATATTCAATTATACAATAGTTTTATCCGTCAAAATTAGTGAATTAATGCTTTTTGGCAATATCAATAATAGTTGTTTGCGAAAACTATTGAAATTACTAACTTTATCCCTTAAATTTAAATTAAAACTTATGAGCTTGTTTGAAAAAGTTAATGAAGATATAAAAACTGCAATGTTGGCAAAAGAAAGAGAAAAATTGGAAGCATTGCGAGGTATAAAGGCTGCATTTTTAATAGCTAAAACCGAAAAAGGAGCTTCGGATGTTTTATCACCCGAAACTGAAATTAAGGTTTTGCAAAAAATTGTAAAACAGCGTAAGGAATCTGCTGAAATATATAATGCACAAAACCGAAAGGATTTAGCCGATAAAGAACTTTTTGAAGCTTCTGTAATTGAGCAATATTTGCCAAAGCAAATGGGCGCTGATGAATTAAAAGTTATTTTAAAAGGAGTAATTGAAAAAGTTGGAGCAAAAAGTCCTACTGATATGGGCAAAGTAATGGGCGTTGCTTCAAAGGAACTTGCTGGGAAGGCAGATGGCAGAATGATTTCGGAAATAGTGAAAAATTTATTGGCAGGATAATTAACAAGAAAGTGAATAAATTAAGCCGTATTAATATGTATTAATTTTCGCCATTTAATTATATAATCGGAAATCCGTTCTTATTTACCCAGTTTCCATTTTCTGATTTTTGATGAGTTTATTTTGTTTTGAAATTGCTTAATTTTGTTTTACCATAAATGACCTAATAAATTTTATATGATAAGAAAAACCTTAATTACCCTAACATTTTTCTTTCTAGGCCTTATAACCCAGGCCCAGTTAAGCAAACATCTTGCACCTGCAAACCCAGCATACTATGAATATTTAAAAAATATTGGAAGTCAGAATAACCAGGGAGCAAATGGCTTAGGTTATATTCCACCTTACGCTGTGCTTCCTGCAAGTAATATTGCTGACCAAACTTTATTGAAATCTGCTTCATTAGATACTTTGCCTACATCTTATGATTTACGAAAATTAAAATTAGTTACACCCATTGAAAATCAAGGTAACGGGAATTTTGGTGGCAATTGCTGGGCTTTTTCAACCATGAGCGCAGTTGAGTCAAATTGGCTTAAAGCAGGTTATGGAGCGTCATCTTTGTCAGAACAAAATATGATTACTTGCCATGGGTATTTATGGGGTTTTGGTGTAGGTGGAAATGAATACCTTGCACAAGGGTATTTTATGCGATTGGTTGGTCCTGTAAGCGCAGGTATTGTTCCATATAATACAACCGATACTATTTCATTTCATTGTGCAAGTGCGCCAATTATTGATTATGTTCCGGAAACGCGCTGGGTTAATAGTAATGCTGCTATTATCAAAAGAATAATTATGAATTATGGTGCCGTTTCTTCAAATATGTTTTGGGGAAATGCATTTTATTTAGCTTCTCCAAATTATACTTATTGTTATACAGGAGTTGAACCACCTAATCATGCAATAGCAATTGTTGGATGGGACGATACAAAAGTTGTTCCTCAAAATAGCGGAGTGGGTGCCTGGATTTGTAAGAACCAGTGGGGAACTACTTGGGGACAAAGTGGATATTTTTATATTTCATACCATGATAAATTAATTACCAAACCGGTTGAATATTATCCTGTTCGTTGGCCTACAAGTTATATTGATACACTTTTTACTTATGTAAAAGCCGGCCTGGTCAATTTTATGGGTTTTAGTTCTGATAGTGCTTTTGCGTTAATGCGTTATCATTCCAACGAAAAACAGTACATCCGAAAAGTTGGAACATTTATTTCCAGAACAGGTACAGTCTTAAAAATTGATATATATGCTTCTGGTAATGGAGATTCCGTTTCTAATAAAATAGCAACTACAATAACCCAGCCAATTACATCTCCAGGTTTTTATACTTTTGATATTCCGGCTATGGTCGATACAGGTTATTTTTATGTTAAAGTTTTATTTAATTCACCCGGGTTTCAATATCCTATACCAATTGAAATGAAGGTTGATGGCTATGTTAATCCTGAAATTGAATTTTTTGGAAAACAATGGGTAAGCGGTGATGGGAAAAAATGGCAGGAAATAGGCCGTGATAAGGATAGTATTATTAATGGATGGCAAGCTAACCTTGTAGTTCAGGCATATGGTACAAAATCTTTAGGGTCAAAGGCTAACTTTCAGGCTTCGAAAAACGAAGTTTGTATAGGAAGCAGCACAACTTTTACCGATCAATCGCAGGGCAATATAAGTTCATATACCTGGAATTTTGGCAAAGAAGCAAATCCTTCAACAGCAACAGGGAAAGGACCTATTAATGTTGTGTTTTCCGATACTTCAAAAACAGGAATAAAACATATTTCGTTAAAAATTACCGGACCAGATGGTAATGATAGTATAACGAAAGATATTATGGTTGTGAAACAACTCTCAAGCTTTATTGCAATGCCAAATTATGAAATTTTAGGCGATACGGTTCGATTAACTGCAGTAGGTGATGGTGAAAGCTATAGCTGGTTTCCAGTTACAAATATTAGCGCTGATACCGGAAAAACTGTTTTATTTTCTGGCAAAATTCCTGGAACTTATAAATATACACTTACAATAAATCAGGGAGTATGTTCAGGTAGCAGTACTTATAATATTCAGGTTTTAACACCTCCTGCAAATGACAATGAATGCAATGCAATTTTACTACCAGTTGACGGACTAAATCGTACGTTTAGCAATGATAATGCTACTGTTCAGTTTAACGAACCTTCCCCAACTGATACTTGCTGTAATTGTGCTATGACATGGTGTAGCGAAGGAGGCTTACAGCATAGCGTTTGGTTCAAGTTTATTGGTCCAAATAGTGGAGTTGTTTCAGTAAATACGGGTGGTATGGATACACAAATTGCCATTTATAAATCAAATTCATGCGACAGCATAGTAAAATCCGATTTAATTGCTGCTAATGACGATTATTATCAATTTGTGCCATATCCGGCTGCAATAACTAGTGTTGCCGTAACTCCCGGCAAAACCTATTGGCTGCAAATGGATGGTTCGGCTGGTGGTGATACCGGTACATTTACCATCGCTATTTATGATGTTTCATTGGATGTAGCATTAGGTGTAAAAGAAAATACTGTATTAACTAAAAACTTAAATATTTATCCAAATCCTAACAATGGATTTTTCGATGTATCTTATAATTCGATATATAATGAAAACCTTAATTTAATTGTTTACGATTTAATGGGAAAAGCAATCTATACTTCCCATATACGAAAAGAATCAGGCAATATTAAAATTCCAATAAATTTGATGACACTCACAAAAGGCATGTATTTTATTTCAGTAAATGGGGCTAATTCTTCAAATTCAGCAAAATTCATTGTAAAATAAATAGTTAAAAATTTAAGCTAAAGCTGGTTCTGGTAAACGGAACCGGCTTTTTTGTTTTTATAACGAAGGTTTTTTTAAAATTAACTGTCTATACCTGTAAAGTCGAAGAAATTTAATCTGTTTTTGTTTTTAAATTATTTGAAAATTCAGTTATCAATACCTGTAAAAATATGAAGGTGAAACTTTTGCTTTTATCCACATTAATTGTATTTGGACTTCAATTGCAAGCGCAATATTATAAAATTACCGGAAGACTGCTGGATAAGCAAACCAATTTGCCAATTACTGGCGCAACTGTTGTTTTGACTGACCTTAATGATACAATTGTCCGTTATTATGCAATATCCGATGCTGACGGAAATTTTTCAATAAGTCATGTAAGCACACAATCATACCGATTAAAGCCTTCTTTTATCGGTTATAAAAAAATTGAAAAAATTGTAACTGTTCAAAATTTTGTGGAAAATGTTGGCCATATTTATCTTTCACCTGAAAATAAGCTAATTGGGGCAGTTGTAATTACTGGTCAGTCGCCTGCTGCCGAACAAAAAGGTGACACAACTGAAATGAATGCCAATGCCTACAAAACCACAAAAGATGCGAGTGCGGAAGATTTGGTTCAGAAAATGCCAACAGTGTCTATCGACCAATCCGGAACAGTTAAAGCACAAGGTGAAACAGTACAAAAAGTTTTGGTTGACGGAAAACCTTTTTTTGGCGACGATCCTACGGTTGCTCTGCGGAGCTTGCCTGCCGAAATAATTGATAAAGTTCAAATTTATAATGAACTCAGCGACCAATCTAAATTAACTGGATTTGATGATGGAAATACCACAAAAACCATGAATATTGTTACTAAAGCAAACAATAGGGAAGGGGTATTCGGGAAAATGTACGGAGGTTATGGAACTGATGAAAAATACCAGGTTGGCGAAAATTTAAATTTCTTTCAAGGCGACAGGCGTTTCTCTATCATTGGAATGAGTAATAATATAAATCAACAAAATTTTTCATCACAGGATTTGCTTGGTTTAAGTGGTGGGTCAAGTGGTCGTGGTCATGGCGGCGGCAAATTCGGTGGAAATAACGCATCAAATTTTTTAATTGGTAATCAAAGCGGGGTTTCTACAACTAATTCAATTGGAGTGAATTACAGTGATGATTGGGGACCTAAAATAAAAGTTTCTACCAGTTATTTCTTCAACTATTCCAATAATAATTTGGAACAAGATATTTACCAGAATTATTTCACCAAACAAAAAGAATTTATAAATACTAATGATACTGCAATTACAAGGAATTATAATCATCGTTTCAATATGAGGTTCGAATATGATATTGATTCATTGAATACCTTGATATTGGTGCCAAATATGAGTTTTCAGACCAACATTTCAACTGATACAACAATTAAATATGATTATCAGGCCGGGCAAACCAACAATCTCAATAATACAAATGCTTTTGGTTATAACTTGTCCAACAATTTAACTTTCAGGCATAAGTTCGATAAAAAAGGACGGACAGTTTCTTTATCCTTAACAACTACCGATAATTACGGCTATCCAAAAATACTTACCGAAACTGATTCGTTAAACCGAAAAACGGATAGTTTGAACAGGTTTACAAATCAGAACCAGAGCAACCTTTCAAAAGGATATGTGATCTCATCCAATATAATGTACACTGAACCATTAGGAAACATAAGCCTTTTGCAGGTTAATTATAAAAATACCATTAACCATAACAACGATCAATTATACACCTATAATTTATTAAAGAATAACAATCCAATTGATACTTCATTATCAAATACATATAACAGCAATTATATAACCAATTCAGCAGGTTTAGGTTTCAGGATTCATAACGAAAGTTTTAATGGTGCATTTACAATGAACTACCAGGTTGCACAACTTACCAATGCATCGCAGTTTCCAATAAACAGGGACACTACATTGACATTTAAAAATTGGATGCCTTTGGCTTTTATTCGTTTTAAACTATCGGATAAAAATAATATTATGGTTATATATAGAACAACTACTGCACCACCAAGTATTTCGCAATTACAAAATGTAGTAAATAATACAAATTTACCTGACTTAAGTGTTGGAAACCCCAATTTAAAGCAACAATATACACACAATTTTATTTCACGAATTGCTTTTGCTAATCCTGAAAAATCAACCAACTTTTTCGCATTTATAAGTGCAAATTATACATTAGACCCTGTTGGAACATCGCAATCGAAAGCATTAAGTGATAGTATTATAAACGGAATAGAACTGAAAAAAGGTGCAAGGTTAGATATGCCAATCAATCTTGATCATAGCTGGCAATTTAATACATTTATGAATTATGGATTTCCGCTCCATTTTATGAAATCGAACCTTAATTTTAATGCAGGTTTGTCTTATTCACAAGTTCCGGGAAAAATAAACAATGAAATAAACTATACCAACTCTTTTTCAGTTTCACCTGGAGCTGTATTAAGCAGTAATGTAAGTGAAAATCTCGATTTTACTGTAATGTATTTTGGAGGTTACAACTTTGTTAAAAGCACACTTAATTCTGCCAATATAAATAATTATTATTCACATTCTGCCGGTATAAAATTTTCATGGATTTTCTGGAAAGGAATAGTTTGGACAAATGATTTTACAAACCAATATTACAAAGGATTGTCATCAACCAGCTACAACCAGGATTATATTTTATGGAATATGGGGTTGGGCAAGAAGTTATTTCATAACCAACGAGGTGAAATTAAATTAAGTGTTTATGATTTGCTTAACCAAAACAGGATTATTAGCCAAACAATAAACGGTAACTATTTACAGGATACACAAACCAATGCATTAAAAAGATATTTAATGCTTACGTTCACCTATAATTTAAGGCAATTTAAACAAAGTGGTAATGGTGGCGATTACAAGAATTTTGATCATCCTCAATTCGATCATCCTCATCACGACCATTCTTATGGTGGCCCACCTCCGGGAGGATTTTAAATTGAACTTTATATTTTCCCGAAATATTTCCAAACTGGTAATAAAAATGGCAGTATATATAATAAAGGAACAACTGTAAAAACAATTTGGCTAATATGGATATTTACAAAACTCAATAAAATTGCTAAAAAATAGACTACCGGAGCAAATCCGGTACGAATTTTAGCATATCTTATAATGGAAGGATTTAGGTCTTTATCTAGTAAACGGAAGTCTTTTGAAGCATATACCCATTGAATAAACATGGTTATACCAATAGCTATTAAATTTAGTCCATAAATTATAATTGCAGCCCTTTCATTGTAATACTTAGCAATTAACGATGCGGAAAATGGCAATATTGAAACAAACATTAATAAAATCAGGTTTAACCAATGATATATATGGTCAGCGAATTTTATATAACTCAAAGCTGTTCTGTGTCCAAGCCAGAAAACGCCTAATAATAAAAAACTACCAAAAAAGGTTAATAGGTTTGGCCAAATTTGTAAAATTGCAAAAATTAAAGAACTATCTAGTTTGTTGGGTACTTTCAGGTTTAAAACCAATAACGTCATTGCAATTGCAAATACGCCATCTTCAAGAGTTTCAAGCCTGAAAATATTTAAGTTAGATGTTGGATTTGGTTTTCTACTGTTCATTCCTTTATATTTAAAATATAGTTTATGAACACCATTTACTTTAAAAAAGTTAAATGTTTTAATATAAATCATTGCAAATTGGCAATAATAATTTTATAAATTAATTTTCAGCAATATATTATAGGTTGAATTGTCCAACTAAGAATTAAATTGAACGAACAATGAGAAAAGATATCTATTTTGCTTTGGTCATAATTATTTTTATTATATCTAATTGCACTCCAAAAAATATTGTTAAGGCTTATAAACATTCGGCCAATAGCGATGTAAATCAAATATCCGGAATTGATGATAATTCGAAGATTCAATGGAGAATTGCTAACGATAATAAAAAATTATATTTCAGGTTCGAATCATCCGATCAATCAATAAAAAGGATGTTATTGCACAACGGGTTTACAATAATTTTGGATACTACAGGCAGTAAGAATGAAAATATTATTCTGAATGTAAGTAATCATAGTGAAACAGATAATCAAGCAAACAAGTTCGATCCGAAATTATTTAAACCCAATACTAGCGGAACTTTTAAAGAAATATATATAAAAGAAGAAGACAGTGAAATGTTAATTGACCTGCAATTTGAAAAAACCGATTTTTCAGCAACATATACAATTGATTCCTTTGATTTAATAGTGTGCAATGTTGCAATTCCATTATCCGCTATTCAATCTAATGGATTAAGTGCTATTAAAAATTTATCGATGTGTTTAAAAATTGAACGCGGCCAAAAACCACATCATAGGGACGGTGAAGAGCCTTCGGGAGATGAAGAAAATGGAGGCTTTGATGCTAGTTTTGGAGGTTCAGGACGTATAGGTGGGGCAGGAATGAACCGTGGTGGCATGGAAGGCGGTATGGGAGGAATGAACGGAGGTATGGGACGCAGTGGCATGGGTGGCGGTCGCCTTGGAGGAGGCGGAATGAATGGAGGTACTGGTAATTCAGGCGTTTCAAATGTCGATTTCTGGTTTCTGACAGAGTTGGCAAAGTAGATTACTTTCGCGAGTGTAAAAACAAATTTCTATTCGGACTAATTTTTAGTTATTTATAACGCATGCCCTTCAACTTACAACTTCCTATTACGAAAACGCGAAGCAATTTCTTGATTCCTTAATATGAAAAAATTCCTTCAGATATTGAAGTTTTTTCCAATGTTTTTGTTAATTCCCTTTTATTGAAATCTCTCTAATTTTTATCCAATTGGTATGGAGATTTCGTTTCATCAAATATTATTATATTCGCCACAATAAAATTTAGATAAATGGAAATTTTGTTACTTTTTTTTGCATATTTATTAGGTTCTATACCAACTGCAGTGTGGGTTGGGAAATGGTTTTACAATATTGATATCAGGAATTTCGGCAGTGGTAATGCTGGGGCAACTAATACTTTAAGGGTTCTAGGTTGGAAAGCTGGTCTTCCTGTCTTTATTATCGATGGCTTAAAAGGTGCTGCTGCTGTTGAATTAATTTATTTAATGAAAATTTGGCCTGGCCTTTCTATATATTATTCTTTTGTTTCAGGTACAAATGTTTTTGTTTCATTTCAATTAATTTTGGGGTTCACAGCACTTATTGGTCATATATTTCCTATATTTGCAGGATTTCGCGGAGGTAAAGGTGTTGCAACTTTACTTGGTGTTGTAATTGCAATTAATCCATTACCGGCATTATTAGCATTTGTAGTATTTGTAATTATCCTGCTATTATTCAAATATGTTTCTGTAGGTTCAATTACTGCTGGACTTAGTTATCCACTCATGATCTTTTTTTTATTTCCGCACACACAGTTATCATTAAAAATTGCCTCAATATTTATGTCACTTGCATTAATATTAACTCACAAAAAAAATATTAGGCGACTTATTAAAGGAGAAGAATCAAAAGCTTTATTCCTGTTCAAAAGCAAAAAAGAAAAGTAAATTCTAATCTAATTTATTGGAATTAATTTTTAAAAGAAGCCCAAAGCTTAATTATAAAAGGAAATTATTTTTTAATTAATTCAGCATTCAACTCTTCAATTAGCCGTTTCTGATTTTCAATAATTGACTCTTTTTCTTCAAGTAATTCCTGAAGTTGATATATTTTTCGCCAACGGCTATAACGGTTTAGACGTGTAACAGTTTTAACACGTGCCCTAAATTCAAGTTTATCAAATGGTTTGCATATATAATCGTCAGCCCCGGCTTCGAGGCCTTGAATTTTTGAATCACGATCGTCAAGCGCGGTTAAAATAATTATCGGAATATATAATAATTTATCGTCCTTACGTATTCTAACACAAACTTCAAAACCATCAATGCCGGGCATTACAACATCAAGCAGGATTAAATCGGGCATATGTTCTCGTGCAAGTTTAATTCCTGTTTCGCCATCAGAAGCAAATATAAGCCGGTAATTATCTTTCATCAGGCTTGCTTCAATAACCCTTTGCATTAAAGGGTCATCATCAATAGCAAGAATAGTAGTGTCCTGATCCATTTTTATTTAAAGCTTTGGTAAAATTGTACTTTTACAAAATAATCATTGTAAAAATAGTTGATATTTTTTGAATTATAAAGATTTTACATTCTTTATTATAACAGGCTATTGATGGTACTATCCATATTAAAGAATTTTAATTAGATTTAAGGAAAATTTCGAAGTAATAAACGATGACCGAATCGATATTAAAATCGTTGATGCGTTTATATGCACTTATTGGTAATTTACGGAATTCCAATGATACGGAATCTGATGAAGCCGATTATTCACACACGCGTGAAATTACGGAAGCATACCTTAGCCAATTGGTTAATCCCGAACAATCATCGAAATACCTCCAAATGTTCGATTTTCATTATCGAAACCTACAACGAAGGAAAATTTCAATTACCATAAAAAAAATCTCTCTTTTTTCGGTTAAAACTCTTTTAATATGTGAACAAATCAACAATAGACTTGATCTGAAACAGAAGTCCTTTGTTTTACTTCAGCTTTTTGATATTTTAAAAAATGATACGCTTAAAATTTCTGACGAGGCGAATGATTTTATTGTTACCATTTCAAACTCATTTGGTATTTCACAGGACGATCTTGATTTAATGTATTTTTTTGTTTTTGCATCCACTGAACAGAAAGCACGCCATCACTCATTTATGGTAATTTCAGGAAATAAAAATGAGTTTCTTTTCCATCATCATTTGTATAGGGAAAGTATGACCGGAAATTTAGTGGTTTTATTTGTCCCGTCAATTCAAACTTACTTTTTAAGGGTTGAGGAATCGGATGATTGGCTTTATGTAAATGGCCGATCGGTAATATATAACCGTATATATGTTTTAGAAAAAGGATCGGCAATCCGTTGCCCGAAAATTCAAACAATTCATTTTAGCGATATTACCGGCGGCTTTATGCATACAAAAATTCAATATGAAGTTCAGCTTGCTGCCATTAATATTGAATATGGCTTTAAAAATAGCGATAACGGCATTAAAAAATTCAATTTCAGCTATAAATCAGGTCAGTTAATCGGAATTATGGGTGGTAGCGGTGTTGGCAAATCAACACTTTTAAGTATCTTAAATGGAACACTTAAGCCTGATAGTGGAAAAATAATGATTAACGGCATTGATATTTATGGTGAACAAAAGGATAAAGTAAAGGGAATTATTGGTTATATACCTCAAGACGATTTTTTAGTTGAAGAACTAACTGTATTTGAAAATTTATATTTCAACGCTTGCTTTTGTTATAGCAATTTAAATGAACATGAAATAATATTTGAAGTAGATAAGTTACTAAAGAATTTGGGTTTATTTGAAATTCGCGATTTAAAAGTTGGAAGCCCTTTAAATAAGCTAATTAGCGGAGGACAACGAAAACGTCTGAACATTGCTTTGGAATTGCTCCGTGAACCATGGATTTTATTTGTCGACGAACCTACATCAGGGCTTTCGTCAAACGATTCGGAAAAAGTAATGGATTTGTTAAAACAACAGACTTACGCCGGCAAACTTATTATTGTCAATATTCATCAGCCTTCTTCCGATATTTTTAAAATGTTTGATGGCCTTTTAGTGCTTGATAAAGGCGGACGTCCAACTTATGCCGGAAATACTACTGATTCATTGGTTTATTTTAAATCGGCAACACAATTGGTTAATGCAAATGAAAGCAAATGTATATGGTGCGGCAATTTAAATCCTGAACAAATTTTACAAATAATTGAAACCCGGGAAGTTAATGAAAAAGGGCAAATTACTGATAATAGGATGGTTCCTCCTGAAGATTGGTACGAGTTGTATTTATCTACTATTGATTCAAAAATAAAAATAAGTCCTTTAAACAAGCCACTTCCAAAGACACATTTTCATACACCCGGAAATGTCCGTCAATTTTTTTTATATTTTTTGCGCAATTTAAAATGCAAATTGGCAGATACGCAATATTTAATTATAAATATTCTCGAAGCTCCGTTATTGGCTTTAATTTTAGGTTTTTTTACTCGCTATGATGCTGGTTCAAACAACAAATACATTTTCAGCGAAAACATAAATTTACCTGCATTCTTATTTATGAGCGTAGTAGTTTCTCTATTTTTAGGAATGATGGGAAGCGCCGAAGAAATTATAAGGGATGCCAAGTTGTTAAAACGTGAATCATTTCTTAACCTGAGCCGGTTGAGTTATTTAAATTCAAAAATAGTTTATTTGATTATTGTTTCAGCAATTCAAATGGTTATATACGTAATTATCAGCCAATATATCCTTGAAATTCGCGGTATGACTTTATCCTATTGGTTAATTTTATTTTCAACTTCATGTTTTGCCAATATTGTTGGATTAAATCTATCAGCCGGATTACGTTCGGTAGTTGCAATTTATATTTCAATACCCTTAATCCTAATTCCACAATTGCTTTTAAGCGGTGTTATAGTAAAATTTGATAAATTAAACAATGTTTTAAAATCGGAATTATATGTGCCATTAACAGGCGATATAATGGCTTCGCGCTGGGCATATGAAGCGTTGTCGGTTGATCAGTTTGTAAATAATAAATATGAGCAAAATATTTATGATATTGAAAAGAATGAAAGTGATGCAACCTATTGCACAAATTTCTGGATTCCTGAAGTGATTGGTTTGGTTGGTGAATGTCAAAATTATATAGGCAAACCAGATAAAAAAATAATTTTAGATAACAGATTATTATTTTTGAAAAATGAAGTCGAAAAAGTTACCGACCATTTGCAAATAAGCAATTATATTAATATTGACAAAATAAATCCACAAAATTTTAATGATAGTATTGCAGATAATTTATCCATATTTTTAAAACGTGTACGATCATTATCTTCAAAAATTTTAAACCGTAATATTGATGCAAAAGATAAAATTCTCCAAAACCTCGAATTAAAATTTGGCAGCCATCAATCTTTGGTTCAATTTAAAGAAAAGTACTATAATACTGCAATTGCCGATCAATTGTTAAATAAAAATGAATCAGAAAAAATTTTAAAAACCGATAATACTTTTCAACGAAAATTTGAACCAATTTTTATTGATCCGGAATCAGATTTTGGCAGGGCACATTTTTATGCCCCTCAGAAAAGAATTGGAAATTTATATATCTATACATTTTGGTTCAATATTATGGTTATTTGGCTCATGTCATTGGTTGGTTATATTACACTGTATTACAATGTTTTGGGGAAATTATTAAAAATATTGAACAATAAAACCAATTAAAGTATTTTTCTTTTTAACTTTCAGTAAATTAATTTTTTATAAATTTTGAAAATAAATTAAGTGGCAACAGAAACAATTATTTATCTTTATTATAAATTATTTTTATATTTTTATTCAAAAATAAAGTAATGATGGCCATTGGAAAATATTTTAAAACAGGAGCTAAATATTTGGGAATTATTTGCTTAGTGTTTGTAATGGCATGCAACCACGGAGGTCAGAAAAAATCTGGCAATTCAAATGATAGTCTGAAAATTACTAATAAAGAAAATGCCTACCTTGAAAGTGTTTATTATAGGTTTCCTACACCAAATGAAATTTTTGGATTTATTAATAATGAAAAATTAAGGTTTAATGAAGCATTATTAAATCCAGCTACAAATGCCGATAAATACATGGAATCGAAAGGGCAAACTGTTGCTTTAGGAACTTATGTTGCTGATTTAGCTTATATTACATTGTTTGAAGCGTATAACAAATCAATTCAATATTATAAAATTATTCATGGTTTAAGTGAAAAAATTAATATTACTTCAGCTTATGATAATGATGTTGCAAAGCGGATTGAAAAAAACCTGCTTAATTTGGATTCATTAAAAAACATATCGGTTGATTCGTATTCGAGTATGGTTGAATATTTAATTGTTTCGAACCGCGAAAAAACATTGGCTTTAATAGCTGCCGGATCGTATATTGAATGTTTTTATATTGCCTTTAACCTCGCCGGTGATTATAATCCTAATAATCCGATGATCACAAAAATTGTAGATTTAAAATATGCTTTTGACAATTTATATTCATATTTACAAATTTATTCTGACGATCGTTCTGTCAAAGCAGTTGCGGTTCAATTTAAAGGTTTAAATGAACTCTTTAAAAAAATTAAAGAAAAAAGTATTGGTAAAACAACTGTTAAGCAAGATGCCAATGGGAATTTAATTTTAGGAGGAGGTACAAAACTTGAAATGGATCAAAAACTTTATAATGATTTAAGAAATGAAATTTTCAAATTAAGGGCTAACCTTATTATAAGTAATTAATTAAAGATAGTTTCAAGATATGAAAATAAAATTTAGATATTTATCGGGTTTAATTTTTCTTTTGTTCTTTTCTGTTCATATTAGCAGTCAGGATTGCTTTTATTACCATGAATATTTCTGTAAGTTTCCCAATTCATCCTATTTTTATAGCGGACAATCACGAAGTGCTTTATTTGCTCCAGGAATGACTTCGGAATTTAAAATGGTAACTTTTGGAGGCGAAGATTATAATATTAGTATATGTTACGAGCGGAAATTCAAAAATGTTAGGATGCGACTTCTTGAAGACGATGCTGATAAAACTGTTATTTACGACAATAAAGATAATAACTACCAGACAATTATGAACTTTACTAACAATGTTGCCCGTAAATTAATAATTGAAATTTCTGTTCCGGATGAAGCAAATGCTAAAAAAGATGATTTACACTGCGTTGGTGTATTAATTCATTTTCGTAAAACTTATCAGGAGCCGTCAAATAAAATTGGATTTTAGCTCGATAAATTCTTCGATTTAAATTTAACAAATTCGCGATCGAGTTTTTTAAGCAATTCTTTTAAAGTAATATTTATCATTAAACGGCCATATTCAGCTATTGCTACTTGTCCGGTTTCTTCCGAAACAATTATTACTAGTGAATCGTTATGTTCGGTCATACCAAGTCCTGCTCTGTGACGCATTCCAAAACTTGCAGGAAGTTGTGTATTTTGCGACATTGGTAACATACATTTAGCTGCAAATATTTTATCACCAATAATTATCATTGCCCCATCGTGCAATGGATTATTTTTAAAGAAAATCGATTCTATTAAAGTTGCGGTTGTATTGGCATTTATAATTTCGCCCATTTCGGCATAAAGTTCTAACGCCGAATTTCGTGCAATTACAATTAAGGCCCCTGTTTTTGATTTCGACATATTTACACATGCCCTGGCAATTGACTTAGTTTGAACAAATGCCAATGAATCTCTTCCATAGGTTATTAAGTTTTGAAGCGAAAATTTTCGCGACATATATCTTGTACCTATAAGAAGTAAAAAACGTCTGATTTCCTGCTGAAAAACAATGATTAAAGCAATTACGCCAACTCCAATAAATTGGCCTAAAATTGACGACAATAACTGCATATTTAATGCCTTAACCAACAACCAAAAAAGATAGATTGAAAACAAGGCTATGAAAATATTTATTGCTACGGTTCCCCGAATTAACATATAAAATTGGTATAATAGCGCGGTCACCAATAATATATCAACAATGTCAAGAAATTTTATTGTAATAAACAAGTTTGTCATAAATACAAAGGTAAAATATTTTATTATACCTGATAAAATGCTTATTTATGATTGTATGAATAAAAAAATGACGTTAATGAAAGTCTTAACGTCATTTTTTAAAATTTTAAAATATTTCAATTCTGTGCTATTAAATTATTTTTAGCTAAAAATTCATCAGCTTCTTTTATATTAAGATTTGAGGCTTTTACCATATCTGCAAATGCGTCTGTTTCATTATTCTGCATCAATTCAGTTATTGCACGGTTTAAGTATGCTTTGCCATAATCCTTATATAGTTCAATTGCTTTGCTATAATCTTTAATTGAATTGCTATAATCTTCAACCAAATAATATACTATTCCTCTATGGTTATAAATTTCATAATCATTTGGATTTAATTTAGCAGCTTCATTAAAGTCTTTTATTGCTTTATTGTATTTGATTAATTTCGTATAAATAATTCCCCTAAAATCATATAATTCAGGATTTTCTGGATTTAATTCAATTGAACGATTTATTTCAATTAAAGCGCCATCATAATCGCTGCTATCTTGCAATTGTTGTGCAAGCATGTAATGGATGTTCGCATTAATTACACTTTCAGTAACATTTTCAATCTTATTTTTACCAAATGATTGTATCGAAAAAATAAATAACAATACTACTACCATTTGTGCCCCTACTTTAATATTACCCTGCGTTTTCATAATGTTAGATATTAATTTATTATCTGCTGTAAAGATAAGTCGAATTAATACTTATGCAGGATAAAAGGGTATGAGAAGCATTATTGTTTTTGATGATGATAATTCTTTATAAATGATGATTGCCGTCACCAATAATTTTTGATATACCTATAGCTTTTAATTCATTAAAATATTGATTATTGTTGAATTCCCTTTTTTGAGTCACTTTCAGTATCTAAAGAATGGCTGACTTTTTTCACAGCTTTACCTCGGTTAAATTTGTAGGAATAAGTAAGCTGAATAAAATACCTGGCATCAAAACTGGCTTTAGATTGTGTTGTATATAATGTTGGAACAATCCCGTTTTGTGGAGGAAGATTACTTTTTGGAGCTAAATTGGTGTTATTTACTGTCAAATTTGATATTCCCGGCAATAACCAAAATATTCCAAAGGTTTGGTTACCTAGTTCTTTCCGGATTCCTGATCCATAAAAGAAAGGACCGACGGAAGAACCTTGCGCATTGGTGTTTTTTCCCTGATAATTACCAAATGCAAAAATACTCATTTTCCAGGGTAGTGGTGCATATGCCCAGCCCGAAATACTGTATGACGCATAATTTGTAGCTGGGATGAAGGTTGTTCCATTTCTGTATTCATCAAAGTATCCTTTAAAATATTTGTAATTTATGTTGATGAAATATATCAAGGCATTCAGACCAATTCCATGTTCCTCACCTTTAAGCAGATTATTTGCAGTGGCTAATGATGTGGTATGATTAACCAAAGAAGAAAATTCAAATGAATTGGTATTATCGATTTTATGATTATACATATCGTAATATATATAGGGCGAAATATAGCTTTTTTGAATATTAAGCGTGTAAATTAATTCAAGCCTGTCGCGAAATTCTGGCCTTAACATTGGATTTCCTATATTAATATTATCGGTACTATTAACAATTGGAACAGGCGAGAGCTGAGATAACGAAGGCCTGTTTATACGCCTGTTATACGTCAGTTTTACATTTTGTTTCGACGAAAATTTATACATAATGTTTGCCGATGGTAGAAATGTTGCATAATTTAATGAACTTGAGGTATCATCTTTTGTATTAATATTACTGTGTTCAACCCTTAATGTAGTTTGAAAACTCAATTTATCAAAACTTGTTGTAATTCCTGCATAAATTGATTGGCGCCATTCTGTATAATTGTAAATATTTAATAATGACGTATCTAATAAATTTTGCTTATAGGTTGCGCTATATCCCATTTTTTGGTAATATAACTGAACACCGGTTTCAATTTTTGTATCCATACCTAAAGGTTGAACATAGTCTGCTTTTAAGTTAACAGAATTTCTATTGCTGTTATTTTTCTCATCCCTGTTTAAATTATTTAACAGCAGATCATTGATAGTTGAGGTACTTTTATTGGTGGTAAATCCATCAACCTCTGAAAAATTATAAAAAGTGCCTTCAAAAGTAAATTCTTGAATAGGCCTAATAAATTGTTGACGATAAAATACCGATGAATTTAACTCACCACTATTGACAGTGTTTTTTGTATCAAAAGCCTGGATTAACCTTGGATTTTCCTGAAGTGCTATAGCGCTTGTCTGGTCCAAACTTATTATATTTTGCAATGGTTTATAACTTGTGTTGAAACTAAATGTATGATATTTGTCAATATAATAATCAACCCCGCCATTCACTGAACCAACAAGAAATTTATATTTACCTGTGCCAGTACTGTTTATGGCAGAATCGATTGGCTGCATGCTTGCATTATAATTATACTGACTATTATTGTTATACTTAATATTTAAATCGTTATACCAGGTATAACCTGAAATATAAACTGTTGCCTTTCCTAAGGCATAATCCAATGAGCCATTTAAATTCCCTGAAGTTTGAGCACGTGGCCTTGCACCTGCATTTATATTGCCACTTACTCCATAACGAGCTTCCTGTTTTAATTTTATATTTAAAACACCATCAATATTCCCTTCATATTTCCCGGAAGGATTTGTTATAACTTCAATTGATTCAATATCCGATGGCAATAAACGGGCTAAATATTCTTTATCCCGGGTTTTACCATCAACCTGTATAATAAAGTTACTGCTTCCGTTTAATGTTATATTATCATTATAATCAACCTGAATGGAAGGCACTTTTTTCAGCAGATCGTAGGCATTAGGCGATTCTTTTGACACTTCATATGGAATTGAATATACAGTGCGGTCGACCAATTCTTTACCTTCAATTTTACGGCCAGTCACAACTGCTTCACCAATTTGTTTTGAAGTTTCACTTAGAAATATTGTATCTAAATTAATTAATTTGTCTGATGATCTCACTTGTATTTCTTTTCCTGAAGGCGAATAACCAACATATAATGCCTTCAAATAATAATTCCCGGGTTTTATATTGTCAAAACTAAATTTACCACTATTTTGTGTAGTTGCGCCTTTTGCAACAGATGAATCAGGTAAATTGTATAAAGCAACTGTAGCAAAATCAATTGCTGATTTTTCTTTTTCAGATGCAATAACTCCTTTTATTGTTTGTGCTTTTATGGTTAAAGGAATTAATAAAAAACAGATTAAAATATATTTGTTCATTCGAGTATTTTTTATGTGAATAATAATTTTTATATTTTTAAAGTTGATCGTGAAAATTTAATTCAAGGTTGAAATATTTTTCAAGTTCAGTTAAAGCTGAACCATCATTTAGAAAATCGCGAACTATTTTTCCCTTTTCAAGGATTACAATTCGTTGACATAAATCAGATATATGGTTTAAATCGTGACTTGATATAATTATTGTAGCACCAGTGTTTTTGTTAATTTCTGAAAGAATCCTTTTCAATAATATTTGAGAGCTAGGATCAAGACCATTAAATGGTTCATCGAGCACTAATACTTCCGGAGATGTTATTAATGCTGAAACAATCCCGATTTTTTGTTTATTGCCTTTTGAGAAATCACGAATATACTTGTTCTTTTGGTCAAGAATTTCACCATTAAATAACTTTTCAAAATATTTCAATTTTGAGTCAACTTCAGTTTTCTTTATACCATAAGTTTCACCTATAAAATAAAAAAATTCTATAGGAGAAAGAAAATCAATCAAAAAACTTTCATCTAAAAATGAAATTGTATAATCTTTCCAAATTTCAGTTTTATCAACTGGTAATTGATTTGAAAGTATTTCACCTCTGTCGGCTTTTATTAAATCGAGCAAAAGCCTGAATAATGTAGTTTTTCCTGCACCATTGTTTCCAGCTAATCCAAATATTTCACCTTTATTAATTTCAAGGCTTTCAATATCCAGAACAATTTTTTGTCCGTAAGCTTTTCCAATATTTTTAATTTGTATCATAATTTAAGCATTTAATTTTCTAAATCCTTCAAGATTTCTATATTTTCGTTTGTAAAGCTGAGGTTTAATTATCTGGGCAATCCACCATCGATGCAATATAAAAAACAATAACCCCGGAATTAACAAGGCAAGTAAAGCGCCCCAATATCCCGATAAATAATTGAATAATGCGTATATCGCTAATGGCAATAACATAAAGACAAATGAAGTTATAAATTGTGTCCCTCTTATTCCCTGGTAATTAAACATTTGTTTTTTAGACAAATCAATACGCGCATCGTTAAAAGTTCCAATATATAAAATTACAAAAGGGACTACACCCAGGTTAAATAACAATAATGCAACCAGCAACATTGGATCGACCAATTTTAGGTGTATAAATACAATAGAAAGAGGAACTGCCGTAATAACAGAAAGAAGAATAAGGATACAATATTTGGCGAACAAATATTTTTCAATTATTAATTTCCGGGCCATTATGCCATCATAATATGTGCTTTCCCAGCTGAATAAAAATTGACCATATATAAGCTGACCAAAACCTAAGAGAATAGCTGATATAAATATCGTATTAAATGGTCCGCCTAAATGCTTATCACGTGTGAAAATAAAAATAAGATATATAATTATAATTGGCAACATCATTAAAGCCTGACGCGGACGCCTATTTCTGAGTAGTAATTGAACTTCGAGCAATATATATCTGCCAGTATCGCCAAAACGACTTAGTAAATTGAATCCACGAAGAGCTGGATAGTCTGATTTCTGCTTCTGTTTTAAAGAGCCATCAAGATAAAAATTATTCACTAATAACCTATTTATAAGAAAATATAATAAGGCTATTATTAGAATTGTAAATATTATGAATAATAAATTCCCTGACAATATACTATTAAATAATTTGGAAGATAGTGCATTTATTGAAAAATTTAGTTTTATACTTACAAAAACTGCAATGGCTAAAACAAATGGAATGCTTGATATAAATGAATATTTTTGTGAAATAAACTGTTCATATAATGCTAACAAATTATTCATTACTATTATACAAAAAACTGTTGTTATATATAAAATTATTACTAAAACACTTGTATGTAATATTAAAACCTGGAAAGTAAAAGGAATAATTATTAGCCAGGGTAAAATATTAAAAATATTACCAAAACTTTTCAATATAAAATACCTGATTATACTTTGTTTTCTTAGTTTTAACCTAAGATATGGAACAATATCCAATGTCGGTTGCGATTGAAAAAAACATCGAACTATTAGGTCAGCTAAAAAATACCAAAGTATTATTCCATTAAATTTATTTACAATATTTCCTCCAGTTTTTGACAATATACTTTCAATATGGGAGCCAATATAAATAAATATACTAATGAAATAGATTGCCAGAAATGCCATCATTATTTTGGCGAAAATTCCTCTTCTCCAGGCTCCGTTACGGACAAAAGATTTCCATGAATGAAAGAATATTGATGAGATTTTCATTGTATTAATTAATTATTTATCTAAAAATCATATTACTACATCTTTCAAATGAAACAATTCAAAGATGTATTCGGATATATTTTTGGAATTTATTTTATTGCTTCAATTTCAATTGTCGATTCAATATTCATAGGCATTGGATTTCCTTGTATTGTCATGCTACCTTCCATTTTTTGTTTTATTTTTCCATTAATTACCAAACCTGTATTTAAATCAACCGACATTTCAGAAGTTCCCATTCCTCGTAAATCAAATGGAGCCTGTTGTCCGCCCATATTCATTACCGCATTTTCCGGTGATTCAATTAACACATCGCCTGAAATATTAGCCTGATTATTTTCAATATTTTTGCATTTGAATTTTGTGGTTATTGTCAATTCCATGCCACTTGGTTTAATTGTATATTTCGATTCCCATTTATTGCCTGAATTTATTGGTTGATCGTTTAAATAACTCATTGCTGATTCCACCATCATTTTTAAAACATCGAAACTTAATGCATTATCAACTGCACCTTTCATTTGAGGTTTCATAGTTTCAGGCAATGAGTCGAGTTGTTTAGAGACGCTGTCCATTATGGCATTTAAATTGCGTATATCAATGACTTTTCCGGTATAGCTTAATTTAACAATAAGCGGATTTTTCGAAAGTGTTGACCATACATTACTCATTAAATTTTCAGGACTTTTTTTATCGCCAGGCTTGTTCGAATTTATTTTCATTGGCCTGTATGGATTATTAACATTTGATATAACACTGTCAAAAGTAACTTTAACAATCATATATTCCTTTTCCAAACTATCCGGCAAATAAGTAATTGCATTAAAACTATTAACATCGGTATTCATTTGCATTCCGTTAACTGTCATTACCATATTTTGTACGGTTGTTGAATTAATTTTATATTCTTTTCCTTTTTCTAGATTTAACCTTAGGTTAGTGGTTGCCTGAATATTTAAAATTGCAAAGCAAGTTGCTACAATTAGAGTTAAGCATGTTTTTTTCATTTGTATAAGTTTTAATTGGTTTATAAATTGAAATTAATATAAACGTACAAATAATATTATTTCATTCAAAATAATTATAGACGAATGGTATTTATTTTAGGATAAAACCATAATAATTATCGGTAAATATTTTATTTGTGCACTTCAATAAATTTTATAAAATCATCTTGCGACATAATTCCTACCGGACCTTCATAAATTCCACCTAATCCTGCAAGATCTAATACACGTACTGCTATAGTATTGGTATCTTTTAAAATATTTCTATCAAATAAATAGTAATATCGGGTATCCCAGTCCGATGGATAATTTGGACCCGTTTTATAATTAATTTGCCCACCAATTTTTATTCCATTAATAAATATTTCGCCATAATCGTCGATTTTTCCAGCTATGTAAACACAATTCTGATTTTGTAAATTTTGGGGAATTGTAAATTTTTTTCTATACCATGCATATCCGTCGTAATTGGGCAATCCTTCGCTTTCCCATGTTTTAGGGACTATGATATTTCGAAATGTAGAATCGTTAAATGATTCATTTTTCCATTGCATATTGTCTCCGGTTTTGAATTTCCAGTCACCAACGAGGTTAATAGTTGGTTTTAATACAATGAATAATTCATCATTAAAATTAATTACATTTTTATGAGGTGTAGCACTAACCGAAAGTGATCTTAAAGCTATTAGGTTTTTTCCTTTATTTAAATATTTTGTTGGAATATAATAGCAAACTGAACGGTTATAAATAAAGCCGCTATCAGCAACTTTTGTTCCATTAACATATAATTCAGCCTGCATATCGAAAATGCTTACCCTTAAATAAAAGGTATCATTTGGCAAAACTGTATTTAAAATAAAGTGTTTGCGCAACCATGTTTTACTTTTAGCATTTTTTAAAATAGAGACATATACCAATCTATCAGTTCCCCATTTTTCATCATTATATTCTGGAGATGCAAACTTAATATTGTCTTCAGCTTTATAATACCAAATATTATCTAAATTTAAAATTTGATGTTCAACCAATAAATCAGCATTTGCAGCTGATGCAATTTGATAATATAAAAGTTTATTTTTAACAATATATACTTTTGCTGTTATCACAATTATTATTAGTATAATAACTGCCGAAATCACTAATTTTAAACTCTTTTTAAGTTTCATTATCTCAGGTTTTAATCTTTTATGAATTAGTTTTCAGAAAGTCTTCATACATTTTTTTTACTTCATCGGGAGTTATATGAAGCAATGAAATACTTCGAAATAATGCTGGTAATTCTACTTTTAAAAATTCATCTTTCATATTTGCAAATACTTTACCATATGCATTGTCAGAAAGATAATATCCCGTTCCTCGTTTTAAATTAATTATATCCATATTTTCAAGCAATTGATAGGTTCTCATTACTGTATTTGGGTTTACTTCCAGAGATATTGAAAGCTCTCGGACAGCTGGAATTCGTTCAGAAGGTTTCCAGTCCCCTGAAAGGACTTTTTCATAAACCAATGATGCAATTTGCATATATATAGCTTTGTTTTCGTTGAAATTCATACTACACCTCCATTTCCTTTAATCGTAAATACACTATATACCATGAAAATGGCACTATTATAAATATTAATATTTTATACAATATTGATAATACTGGAATATATTCCCTGAGTCTGGAGAATTTATATACATCTGAAGTTAAAACATTATATAAATTGGAGAAAAAATCCTTGTCAATTTGACCATTGGCAAAAACCTTGCTAATTAGAATATACAATAAAAATAGGATTACTATTGTAAAAGCGGTTTTAAATATTCCAAGTTTCTTATAGAATGAACCAATCATAAGTAAAATTGACTGTATAGTAATATAAAAATATAGGTGCGACAAAAAATTTCCAGTTCCATCAACATTAAATGGATTGAAATCAAATGATTTTACATAACCACTAAATGACATAAACATTGATATTGCATAAGATATAACGGTGAATACCAATGTATTTGATAATAATATTAATGGTATACCAATAATAATTAATACAACCGCTCTGGTTAATGATGATGCCGGTATAGTAAGTAAATGCATTCGCATACTTGGTCTTGAAAATATTGCAAATGATGAAGTGGTTATTACAATTCCCCCAATATTCATAAACATCCAAAACGAACCATCTAAAAACATTTTCGTTGTTTCAGGTGAATATTTTGAATATATTAAAGAAGTGCCTCCAATGGACAGAAATATACCAATTCCAATAAAAATGAAAAATGAAATATATGACCTTAAACCTACAAAGAAGTATAATCCGAAATGTTTAAAATTTGCTACTATTTTTTCCATACGATTTTTAGATTTGAATTTTACCAATTACCAAAGCATTAAATAATAATTCCAAATCGACACTGGTTTCTACCAATGATTGGTTTGGGATTATAGCTTTAATTCCATCAATATGTTCTTCAAAATATAAAACATTTTCTTTCGATTGATTTCTTGGTAATACAACAAAGGCATAATTTTTTGCCAAATCATATACCGACCGATTCAGGATTATTTTACCTTTCTCAACAAGCAAAATATTATCAATAAGCATATTTAGGTCGCGAACCTGGTGAGTGGAAATAATAAAGCAACGATCATCATTTAAAGCCGAAGCTGCTAATTTGCGAAATATACTTTTTGATGGAATATCTAAACCATTTGTAGGTTCATCAAACAAGACAAGTCTGGCTCCTGTAGCCATTGCGAATGCCAAAATAAATTTTTTCTTTTGGCCAAATGAAACCCTACCCAGATGCATGGATAAACTTATTTCAAAATCGTCTAGGTATTTTAAAAGGTTTTCAAGACTAAATTTTGGATAAAAACCTGCATATTGCCTGATAAAATTTTTTGCCGATATTGAAGGAAAATACAATTCTTCAGGAACAAAATAAATTTGTTCAAGAAAAGTTGTTTCGCGATCAAAGGCGTTATAGTTTATAACATTGCATAAACCCGAGTTGGTTTGCCGCAAACCTGCTATTAACTTAAGCAAAGTGGTTTTTCCGGCACCATTTTTTCCAAGTAAACCATGAATACTTCCAGCTTTTGCCTCAAAGTTTAAATTGCTGAAAAGCGTTGATTTACCTGAGTATCCAAATGTAATATTTTCCAGTTTTACCATATTAGTGTATTATTGTATTAATACACTACAAATGTAAATACTTATTTTGAATTAAAAAATATTTTGATACTTTTTTTGTAAAATATTTGGAGTAATAAAAATTGAATTTAATTTTTTCTTTAAGGGGTAAAGTTAATTTTCCAGTGAAATTTTAAGTATTATTGCAATTAACGAGTAAGAATTAATAATAATTATAAAAATGAAATTTGGTTTATTCAGTACAAAACCTTTAAGCCAATTGATGGATGAAGTCCATGATGAGCATCACGGCTTGAAAAGGGCATTAACAGCTACAAACCTTGTTACTTTGGGAATTGGTGCGATTATTGGAGCGGGTATTTTTGTTTTAACCGGTGAAGTAGCTGCCCACTATTCAGGTCCGGCTATAGTTCTATCATTTACTATTTCAGCTTTAGCTTGTGCATTTGCAGGTTTATGCTATGCTGAGCTAGCCTCAATGATACCTATCTCGGGAAGTGCTTATACTTATGCGTATGCAACTTTAGGAGAATTTTTTGCCTGGGTTATTGGCTGGGATTTAATAGTCGAGTACTTGTTTGCTGCATCTACTGTTAGTGTAGGTTGGTCGGGTTATGTGGTTAGTTTCCTAAATAATTTTGGGATACATTTTCCAACCTCGTTAACCACATCTCCTGTTGTTTATAATGAAATTACCAATGGGTTTCAATTTTCACAAGGTGGAATTGTAAATCTCCCTGCTATATTTATAGTTTTACTTGTTACTGTTTTATTGGTAATAGGTGTGAAGGAATCGGCCAAATTCAATAACATTATTGTTTTTATAAAACTTACAGTAATCCTAATTTTTATTTTTGCTGGTATTGCATTCATCAATATTCATAATTGGCATCCATTTATTCCGGCCAATACGGGCAAATTTGGTTCATTTGGGTTAAGCGGAATTTTTAGGGGTGCGGCAGTTATATTCTTTGCTTATATTGGTTTTGATGCAGTTTCAACAGCTGCACAGGAATCAAAAAATCCACAACGCGACCTGCCAAGAGGAATTTTAGGTTCATTAATAATTTGTACTATATTATATATTGTTGTCGCCTTAATCCTTACCGGAATTGTTTCCTATACAAAACTTGGCGTTCCTGATCCAATTGCTGTTGGTGTTGATGCAACCGGGCTAAAATGGTTGTCACCAATTGTTAAAATTGGCGCAATTGCAGGGTTAAGTTCTGTAATTTTGGTTATGCTTATGGGGCAGCCACGAATTTTCTTTACAATGGCTAAAGACGGTTTATTGCCTCCATCATTTTCAAAAGTGCATCATAAATTTAAAACACCTTATATGTCAACTATTATTGTAGGCATTGTTGCAATGGTTTTGGCAGGGCTTTTCCCAATTGGTGTATTAAGCAAATTGGTTTCTTTGGGCACATTATTAGCCTTTGCTTCAGTTTGCCTGGCAATATTAATTTTACGAAAGAAACAACCCGATGCAAAAAGGCCATTTAGAACACCTTTTAGTCCATATATTCCTATTTTGGGAATTATATCTTGTTTGAGTGTAACAGCTTTCCTAAATTCGTATGCTTGGAAAGCCATGGGAATCTGGCTTATTATTGGTTTAATAATTTACTTCACTTATGGATATAAGCATAGTAAGTTAAGAAAATCAGCGTCGAACAGTGATAGGTCAACTAAATAAATTGATTTCAAATTATTTTTGAAATCCAATAATTATTTTTATGCCCCAAGATGAATATTTAAAATTATTAAAGGCCGCATAAGCATTTATACTACCGGTTCCTAGATAAAGTTGGCTAATGCCATAACCGAATTCGGAATATGAATTATAATAATCGGTATGCAAATAATTTACATATAATTCTTCATTCCAATTGGTCAAGTCAATTATTGGAATATATTTTAATAGAAATCTTGAAGTTGAATAATTAACATGCCCTTCAATAATATATTTTGATGTGTTTGCTACGTAATAGGGAAGTAATGCAAAACTGTTTTCAATTGTGAACAATGATACGGGACATTGCTGTGTAAGAGGTTGGTAGTAATCGGCAAAATGTATGTTGCTATTTTCAAAAAATTTCCCACTTGAAACACTGTATATAAATTTTGAATTTAATCCCCAATTAATCTGCTGATGAACTGTAAATGAACTGAACAAGAAATTTGATTGACTTGCAAACATATTTGGAATACCTTTTCTTATAAGCAATTCAATTGTTGGAAAATTCGAATAAAGATAAATTTTTCTTCCATCTCTAAGAATTTGATATCTGTCAAAAGGGGTATATGATATATTTAATGACAATTCAGAATTAATATAATGGCCAATATTTATTAATGTATCGTTATTTTTTGGAATATTTATAGCATATAATTTATTTGGTTTGAAAAATGAAAAATTCGAATGATTTGATAACGATTCCCGATTATCATAATTGAAACCAAATTTTATTGATAAACCGTTTAATAAATCAATAGTATTACTGCATTTAAAATATTTACTCTCATATAACTTAGCATAATTTTGTTTAAAAAATAAATCGGAAAATGTATTTACATATTTTTCAACTGCCGCATCACCATTATAATCGGCTGACCATTTGCCAGTTTCAAAATTAAAGTTTCCAAGACTTAGTGGGGCATAATTATATTCGCCATAAAGTTTACCATATATAGTTTTACGTGAAAACGCATAAGCAATTGCTGGTTTAAAAGTTAATCTGTTTTTATTATTAAGTTTTCGGTGTACACTACCGTCAAAGGAATATACAAATCCGTCGACCGGGTTAAACCATATAACAGAAGGACTTATAAATCCGGAAAAATTTGAATAATTGCCTGAAGTATCATGCCAGAAACCTCCTGTAATCATATCCGATGATGAAATTCTATTTCTTTTGACAATACTTTTTGAAGTATCTGTTTTTGCAGCCATTACAATGGAATCGTGATAGTTTAAACTTTTTAATTCAGGCATACTTAATGCAATTGGCCTGTTTTGCGACCAATACAATGTGTCCTTTTTGTTGGCATCAGAATCTATTTTATATTCAATTTTACTTTTAACTTCTAGTGTTTCCGAAGGTTTTAAAGTATCATTCTCTGCTTCCTTTTTGGCTATTCTGGCAAGTTTAATCATATCGCGTGTTGTAAGATTTCCTTTTTGCAATATTTTTTCAACTTTTATTTGTTCCTTACTTTTTTTTGTAATTGATTTTATAGTTGTATCTGATATTTTATTTATTTTATTTTCAGAACTTAGCAATAAAGGTTCAGTAATGGAATTATTTTGTTCAACTTGGCTATATTTCTGAATTATTGAATAATACATTTCACCTTTACCTCCAAAGCCTTTCATATTCATTGCAAATTGATGGCTTACAGGTAACCAAAGCTTATCATTGATGTTTAAGTATTGCTGTTTAATTAACGATAGCCCAAATTCAAATTCAAAACTAAAATCAACAGAATAAATATTATATGTTTTATCAACAAGATATAGATATCCACTAAACATATACAAGCTTTTTTGTTTTGGGGCAACAGCTATTTTTAATATATCGTGGCCGTTTTCATTGGTGAACCCGCAATATTTATATGTATAAAAACCAAATGCTTTTGGCGACATTGGTGAAATAATATTCCCAAAATGGCCATCATAAAAGCTAGTTGTTACATAGCCCAAAGGTGCATTCCCCAAAATATTTGGATGTGTACTGTGATTTGAAATAACTCTTTGAATATATTTATCAGGTGCATTATAATCTACTTCATTTATCGATTCCAATAACACTACATCGCCTTGTTTAAATGGAAAACCTTGTGAATGAATAAGTTTTTCAACAATTTTCGGAATCTTTAAAAAATTCATACTCCCTTTTATATACACACTCGATTTGTATGACTTTACTAAATTCTTATTATAAGCAGCAAGAACAATTGCTTTTCGCATTATTGCATAAGCCGGATCTTCATTACCTTTTCTTATATGAGCCTCTGGAATTGAGTATGTTTGCTCCTTTAGCAAAATATTTAATTCAACGTTATTATTAGTAACATTAACAATTGCTTTTTGTGATTTATATCCTAATGAACGGAATTCAATTATATAATTGCCGGGAGTTACTTTTATTTCAAATTTGCCGTCAGCGTTGGCCAGGGTTCCAATCTTTAATTCGTGAACATATATGGTTGCCCCTGAAATGGGTAAGCTATCTGGACCTTTTATAATTCCTTTTATTATTTGCGCATTGGTAGAAAAAGAATATATAAAAAAAAGTGTACAAATAAATATTACTTTAAGATGTAAATTCCCAGCTTTATAGGATCGATATTTCATTGCATGAAGCTCAATGTTGTTCAATCAAAGATTTTGCAAAAGATTCTGATATATAATTATCATAACTCATGCAAACATCGCTGGCAAAATTTATACCATTTTGTAAAAGGCTTCGCCAAACATTTTCAGATAATGATTGTAAATCATTGGTATAAATAGTATGATTTATTAAACCAAATATAATTCCACTATTAAAGTTATCACCAGCGCCAATTGTGCTAATTGGAGTTAATTGTTGCACTTTTTCTTTTATTTTAAGATTTGGTGTTATAACATAGGCGCCATTTGCATTTTCAGTATATATTAGAATTTTACAATATTTCGAAATTTTATTATAGGCATCATTCAAATTTGAAGTATTAAAAATCATTTGCAAATCTTCATTTGAAGCGCGGACAATACTTGCAATCTCCAAATTTTCTATTATATAGGGCTTTAAATCATTTAATTCATGAAAATGTGCCTTACGAAAATTCGGGTCATATATTACTAAGGCTCCATTTAGCTTGGCTTTTGAAACAAATCCAAATAATGATTTTCTAATTTCTTTATTTATGGCATAAAATGAACCAAATAGAATAATATCTTCAGGTTTTGGTTCAGGGAAATTAATGTCTAAGCGATTTTCAGGCAATTCTTTATAAAAAGTATAATGTGCATCGTTTTGCTCATTTAAAAATGCTATAGCGATAGAAGTTTTGCCATTATCATATCTATAAACATAATTTGTGTTTACATGGTTATATTTTAAGAAATCGTCAATTTGATTGCCAATATCATCAGTTGCATATTCGCTTATAAAGTGTACTGGCATTTTTGTTCGTCCGAGCGAGACTGTGCTGTTAAGCATTGAACCTCCTGCCTTTGCAGCTACAGGTTGTGAATTCTTAAATATAATATCGTAAACTGTTTCACCAATGCAATAAATATTCCGCATATTTTAACCTTTCATTGCCTGTTCACGTGATTTTTGACCTAAATATCCTCCATGATGACGTTTTGCATAATCATCGTTATTGAATCCTATTTTTTTCATTAGCAAAACAACCAATATATCACCAATTACTGTCATTGTAGTTGTTGATGTTGTTGGCGTTAATCCCAGAATGCACACTTCTTTCGGATTACCAGTTGACAATGTAACATATGCTTGATTACCCAAATCACCAGCAGGATTACTAGTTATAAGAATAAATGGAATGCCGGGATGTAACCGGTTTGCAAGTTCAACAAGTTCAATTACTTCTCTTGTTTTTCCGGAATTTGAAATCAGCAACAAAATATCGTTTTGCTGAATCATCCCTAAATCGCCATGCTGAGCTTCACTGGGGTGCATAAATACAGCGGGTGTACCTGTTGAACTAAACGTTGTAGCCATGTTTAGCGCAATTTGACCAGCTTTTCCCATACCACTGGCGACAATTTTTCCATGTTTTTTATGAACATGTTCATAAATGATATTTATAGCAATTTCGAAATTATTATTTACCGGAATATTAAGTATTGCCTGAGCCTCATGCTCAAGTAATTGTTTAATTTCTGTTAACATTTCTCTTAATTAATATTTGTGAAACAACTTTATGTCAAATTTTACAAAACGAAAATATTTAGCTCATCAATATAAACTTTGTCAAAATTATATGTTTTATAAGGTATAAAAATCTTAAATTTATAATTAATCCATAAAAATAAAAAAACAAGTGGAGAAAGATAATAATTTTATGGAAAGTAACTCTCAATTTTCTACAAAGGATGAATTATTTAATTATTTTATCGAATTTTCAACTGATGCAATAATTAAAGTCTCTTCTGATGGTTTTATTATTTCATCTAATGAAGCTATGCGAATTTTATCAGGCTATAGTAATGAAGAACTATTGGAACTTAATATTGATTCGCTTTTTGTAAACAATAAATTTGAAAAAATAGCAATATCAGAATTGAAAGATAATTCAAAAGCTTTTTTGAAAACTAAAGAGGTTAAAACTTTACAGGTCAATTGCTTTTTAAAATCCAATGCTGATAATTCGAAATTTATATTTATTAAACCTTTGGGACAAACCGCCGAGTTATTATTAGATATTAAAAGGCTTACGGCATTAGAACATTTGAATAAAATGGAGAATGCTACAATCTCTCAAATAACAAGCTTTGCCCTAAATAAGGCTTTAGAAATATCGGGCTGTTCACTTGGTTATATTGCATTTGTGAGTGAAGATGCTGCTTTCATTACTGTTTCGGCTTGGACTTCAAATATTTTTAAAGTTAATCCTTCTGAAATTGAGCCATTTACATTTAATGTCTCAGATATTGATATAATTAAAAACGTTATAAAAACGAAAATTTCTGTTTTAGAAAATAGTTTCAATGGAAATGGAGAAAAAATTTTCCAAACCGAAAATGTTCCTTTAAATAATTTTATGATAATTCCGGTTTCACAGAATGAAAAGGTTAAAATGATAACTATTTTGTGTAACAAAGAAGAAGATATAAATTCAAATAATCTAGCTCAGGTATCAGCCCTACTGGTTGGATTGTGGACGGTAATATTACGAACCCGAAGTGCGCGTAAACTACAAGAAAATGAACAAGTACTTATACAACAAAATGAAGAATTTATTGCAATAAATGAAGAACTTAACGAAAGTAACAAAAGAATTCTTGAGATTAATGAAGAATTGAAAATGGCAAAAATAAAAGCCGAAGAAAGTGATATGTTAAAATCATCATTTTTAGCGAATATGAGCCATGAAATAAGAACACCCATGAATGCTATTAACGGTTTTGCTGAATTACTCAGGCAGTCAGGGATTACTCCAGAAATTTCATCGCAATATATTGATATTATTAATGCCAATTGCAAACAACTTACCTCAATAATTGAAGATATAATTGATATTTCGAAAATTGAAACAGGACAAATAACTATTAATTATAAAAGGACAAATATTAACGAATTATTGAATGAATTGGGAATAATATTTGAAAGTCTAGGTTCTTCAAAAGGAATAGGTTTTAAAATTGATGCAGGACTTAAAAGTAATATTTCATATACAAAAACTGATGAAACACGACTTAGACAAATTCTGTATAATTTAATAAATAATGCAATTAAATTTACAAATTCAGGCAGTGTTATTGTTGGCTATACCTTAAAGAATAATTTTCTTGAATTTTATATAAAGGATACAGGTATTGGAATATCAAAGGAAAACCATGAAATTATATTTGAACGTTTCCGGCAGGTTGAATCAGGAATGTCAAGAGTATATGGAGGAACAGGACTTGGTTTAACAATTTCAAGAGTACTTTTAGAATTATTGGGCGGGAGAATTTGGTTGGATTCCGAATTGGGCAATGGATCAACATTCTATTTTACAATTCCCTATGAAGCTGAAGGAATTAATGAATACAGTGTTTCAGATGTCAAATTAAAACAAAAATACAATTGGTCCGATAAGACTATTTTAATTGCAGAAGATGAAGAATATAACTTTTTCTTAATTCATGAAATACTAACTGATACAAACGCTAATCTAATTCATGCAAAAAATGGGAGGGAAGCTATTGAATTCTGCCAACAAAATGCTGAAATTGTTTTGATTTTGATGGACATTAAAATGCCTGAAATTGATGGTTATGAAGCTTCAAAAATTATAAAATCATTCAGGCCTGAGTTACCTATTATTGCACAAACAGCATATGCAATGTCCGAAGATCGCACAAAAGCATTAAATGCAGGTTGCGATAACTATATTTCAAAGCCATTAAATAAAGACAGGCTGCTAAATATGATTAGTTCAAAAATTGACAAATAAATTAAATTTTATTTAAATAACGGCAATGTCTTTTTTTATTAAAAATTAATTAATTTCACTTTTTGTTGATGGTTCCAAAACAAATTTAAAAACCTTAGTACCTACGGTTAATAATTTTTCCGGTTATGAAACAAAACGTTACATCGCTTCATTTAGAAAAACGGATTGAAGAATTGGAAAGAAAATTAGCTCAATTGCAAAAAAGCGAACATCGCTATAAAAAAATTATTGAGCATTTGCCTATTTCGGTCTTTGCTAAAGATATAAAGGAAAATTATAGTTACATTTTATGGAATCGCGAACTTGAAAAAGTATTTGGTAAAAAAGCTTCCGAGGTATTAGGAAAAACCGATTCAGAAGTTCTGGATAACGAAATAGATATAAATAATGTCCGGAATTCCGATCTTTCTATTTTAAAATCAAAAAACATAAAGAATATTACCCATGAAGAGTTAAATACTGCAAAAGGTAAAGCAGTTTTTCACACTCGAAAAATCCCCATATTTGATGACAATAATCAACCTGAATTAATTTTAGGTTGCCTTGATGATATTACCGATAAAATTAAAATTGAAAAATTACTAAGGGAAAGTGAGGAACATTATAGGCTTTTAGTTGATAATTTAAAAGAAATGATTCTTTTACTCGACCTGAATGGTAATGTTTTATTCGCAAATCCAGCTACAGAAAGTATCACAGGTTATTCACCTGAAGATGTTTTAAACCATAACATAATCGATTATATTGGGGATAGTTCAAAAAATTTGGTAATTGAAAATCTAAGAAAAAGGAATTCAGGCAGTGAATTGAATTTTAAATATCAACTTGAAATTAAATCGAAAAAAAACAAGATATTATTAATTGAAGCCAACTCATCACCGGTAAAAAAAGATGATAAAGTTGTAGGTATAATGTTTATGGCCATTGATATTTCGGCACAAAAAAAGATTGAGCAAAAACTGGCAAAAATGAGGCAGCACTTTGAAGTTGCTTTGGAAGCTACTTCAAGTTCATCGTTTGATTACAATTTTATTAATAACGATTTAAGTGTATCTGACGAATTATTTAAATTTCTTGAGTACAAAGAAAAGGATATTCCTAAAAAGTTTAATGAATTTACAGATATTCTGCATCCAACAGATATACCCGAATTAAATAATGCAATTAATAAGCACATTTCAGGATCTACAACATCATATTATTCCGAATTTCGTATAGGTTCAAAATCGGGTCGTTGGATTTGGTGCAGCGGAGCCGGAAAAATTATTGAATGGGATAAGAATAAAAAGCCCAAACGGCTGGTTGGAATGATAACTGTTATTGAAGAACGTAAGAATGCTGAATTCAGGCTTCGTAAAAGTGAAGAGTTTAACAGGCAGATTACTGAAAATATGGTAGATTTAATTGCCCAATTCGATTTGGAATTTAATTGGAGATATGCTTCACCTTCCTTTAAAAAAGTTTTAGGTTACCTTCCAAATGAAATTTTATCAAAAAAATTAATTGAATATGTGCATCCTGATGAAGTAAATGGAATTTTGGCAGATTTAAGAAATATTCTTACCAATGAAAAAGGTACCGTGCAATTCCGTTTTATAAATAATGCCGGAGAATACAGATGGCTTGAAGCTGCCGGAAAAATGATTTACAATAAAACTAACAAACCAGCATATTCAATAATTGGTTTTCGCGATATTACTGACAGAAAAATAATTGAACTGGAATTACGTGAAAGTGAAGCAAAATTAAAAATACAGAATGAAGAATTTCAGGCTTTAAACGAAGAATATTTTGCCCAAAATGAAGAATTGGCAAAAAGTTTTTCAAAATTAACTGAATTAAATAAGGAACTTGGAAAGGCTAAAACAAAGGCTGAAGAAAGCGACAAATTAAAATCGGCTTTTTTGGCAAACATGAGCCACGAAATTCGCACTCCTATGAATGCTATTGTTGGTTTCGCTGATTTGTTAAAGGATCCAGATGTGCAGAGCGACAAAATGGAGAAATATGTAAATATTATTAATTCAAACAGCCATCATCTCCTAACTTTAATCAATGATATTATTGATATTTCTAAAATTGAAGCCGGGCAAGTAAAATTATCTAATTCATCAATAAACTTAAACGACATAATGCGCGAAATGCTTTCGGTTTTTAAAACACTGGCTTTGCGCAAGAATATTGATATTACGCTTCGTTATAGTTTGCCAAATGTCGAAAGTAATATTGAAGCAGACGAAACTCGCGTAAAACAAATATTGACTAATTTATTAAATAATGCATTAAAGTTTACGCAGAAAGGGAAAATAGATTTCGGGTATTCTATTATAAATTCAAATATCAGGTTTTTTGTTAATGATACAGGTATTGGTATTGATACCGATAACTTTAATTTAGTTTTTGAGCGGTTTAGGCAAGTTGAAAGTCATTTAACAAAAAAAGTAGGTGGAACCGGTCTTGGCTTGTCTATTTCAAAAGCATTGGTAGAACTTATGGGTGGGCAAATTTGGGTTGAATCGGAAAAAGATAAAGGTTCAACTTTTTATTTTGAAATTCCCTTTGTTCAAACAGGAAGTAGTTTATTGGTTGCAAATGAAGACAAATCTCAGGAAGAAATTACTGACTGGTCAAATTTTACAATATTAATTGCTGAAGATGAAGAAGCGAATTATTTTTATTTGCAGGAAATTCTTTCAAATACAAAAGCAAAGCTAATTCACGCTAAAAATGGTTTGGAAGCTATTGAACTTTTTAATGGCAATGCTTTAATTGATTTAGTTTTAATGGATATTAAAATGCCTAAGATGGATGGATATGAAGCAACCCGAAAAATAAAAGAATTAAATCCAAATATTCATGTAATTGCACAAACCGCGTATGCAATGGCGGATGATAAAAAGAAAGCATTCCTTGCAGGTTGTGATGGTTATATCTCAAAACCCATTGATAAAAAAACTTTAATGGATGAAATGAAACATTGTTTTAAAAATAAAAATAAATAATATCTGCAAATATTTTTATTAATTATCATTACGAATATTCAATATTAATTAACCTTTCATCAATAATTGAAACCTTTTAATACACTACTGGCGAACAATATAATTTGCAAATTTGGAATATTAAAATAATGAAATTGCTATTGTTTCTCCAATTTTTTTGAAATTAGAATACCGCCTTGTGCCATATTTTCATTAGGATTTTCTTTAATTAAAACTACATATACGTCTTTTGGTATATTCATTATTTCACTCGCAATTTGAGTTAATTCTTTTGCGAGTTTTTCTTTTTTTTCTAACGAAAGTTCTGGACCTTCAATAGTTATTACCGGCATAATTATTTTATTTGTTATTGTTATAATATAACAAAATTAAAATAATAATTATTGAATGAAGTTTACATGACATAAATAATATTTAAAACAAATTAGGTAAGTTCTATCGAAGTATAATGAAAAATTTTAGTGTCAAATTTCAAAACAACTAAAAATAAACTTCGGTATAAATATTAGCCATTGGAACTCCTTGTTTTTTTAGAATGTCATAAGCTTCGAATATCATGTTACTGTTGCCGCACAAAAAACAAATAGAATCTTTACTAAATGGAAATTTTTCAATGTACTCGGTAACCCTGCCGGTAAAAGTTCCATACGAATCTTTTGAAGTACATAGTATATATCTTGAAGGGTCGTATTGGTCGCTGTCATAAGCTTCAGTTGCAAATCTAACACCATGAATCAAAGTATAGTTAATTGCCGGGTTTGATTTAATAAAACTATGAAATGGCGATATTCCGGTTCCGGTTGCAATAAAAACAAATTTACCGTTTGCAATTTTTTCTTCCGGTAAGTTGAAAAAACCTCTTGGCCCTTCAATATGAATTAAATCTCCAGTCTTTGCTTTTCGTAATAGTCGTGAAACATCACCATCGGGCAATTCTCTAATTAAAACTTCCAGGTAAGGATCTTTTTCCCCACTGTATATTGAATATTCCCTTCGTAATGTGTTGCTTTTTAAACCTAAAACTATATAGTTCCCTGCTTTAAAATTAATATTTCTCCTTTTTAATCTCAATACATAAGTTGATTCTGTAATATCACGGATACTCTCAACAGTATGCAATTTTTCATCTGCAAATACTAATTCATTTGTTCTAATCATAAATCAAAAAATTTTAACTTTTAAATGTTTCATAAATGTTGGTTAAACAATATCAAGGGAAATATGTTCCCTTTTTAATTAAAATTATTCTAAATATAATGTTGATACAGGAAAAAACAGAGCGATTGCCTAAATGGATGAAAGTTCCATTACCACACGGCGATAATTATTCACGAATTAAAAATTTAATTATTGAAAAAGAATTACATACCATTTGTAGCAGTGGAAATTGCCCAAATAAAGGTGAATGCTGGAGTGCTGGTACCGCAACATTCATGATTTTAGGTAATTCATGTACAAGAAATTGTCGCTTTTGTTATGTAAAAACTTCAATTCCGGCAACAGTTGATTGGGATGAGCCTTTAAGACTTGCAGAAACAATTAAAGCTTTGAATCTAAAGCACTGTGTTATAACTTCGGTTGCCCGAGATGATATGGAAGACGGTGGCATTGAGTTTTGGGCTTTAACTATTAGAACTGTTAAGGAAGTAAACCCAAATACAACTATGGAAGTTTTAATTCCAGATTTTAACCGCGATCAGCAATTGCTTCATAAAATAATTAAAGAAAATCCTGAAGTAATTTCGCATAATATTGAAACAGTTGAACGTATATCAACTAAAATCAGAAGCCTGTCAACGTATAATGGAAGTTTAAATATGTTGAAGTTTTTGTCATCAAACAATATAATTACAAAATCGGGATTTATGCTGGGATTAGGTGAAACGGATATTGAAGTTTATAAAGCAATGGATGATTTACGTATAGCAGATGTAAAAATATTAACAATTGGACAATACTTGCCTCCTTCAGAAATGCATACTCGTTTGGTTGAATACGTGAATCCGGAAATTTTCGAAAAATATAGAATTATAGGTTTGGAAAAAGGCTTTAGATATGTGGAAAGCGGGCCATTGGTCAGATCGTCGTATCATGCAGAACGGCATGTTAATTTATAAAAGCGACTTATAAAATAAAATTGAGGAAGTTATTGGTACATTTCTTAAAAATAAAGCAATGCGGGAATGCAACTTTGCCGAATCCAAGGTATCCCTCAATACCAGACTGACAACCCGCATTGCTTTTGAATTCTAATAATTTATAGATGAATAATTTAGTTTTTCAAAAATATTTTTAATTGTTTCATCATCTAGTTTGTCCTTTTCAATATATAAACGTGAACCAGCCGACAGCATTTTATCGATATATTCAAATTCCGAAAACATTGATAATGCTATTATTACAGTTTGTGGGTATTTTTCCGAAATATATTCAGCTGTTTCAACACCATTCATTTTAGGCATTGCAAAATCCATAAATACATAATGGTACATTTTTTGATTTATCTTTTCTATCGCTTCAATTCCGTTATATGCTTCATCCATATATTCAATTTGCGAAGCCATAACATCATTTATTTGAAAACGAAGTGCTTTTAAATAATTTTTATTATCGTCAACCAATAAGATTTTATATTTTAGTACTTCTTCAGTTTTCATATAAATATTTAAAACAATCTATACCAGATTATTTAATAAAAGTCAATTAAATTGGATTTGATTCTTATAAAATTCAATAAATACAAAGTTATTATTTAAACTATTTATGAAGATAGTCGATATACTATAAATAATGTGTATAAGTAATAATTTTAAATGAAAATTACCGCAAAATAAAATGCGGTAATTACAAATATTTTGCTTATAATTATATCAATCTGTTTTTTACAGCATATAATGCCAGGCTAATTGAATTATTGGTTTTGGTGCGTTGAAGAAGTTCTGATCGTATTTTTTCCACGGTTCGTAATCCTATTAATAATTTTTCGCCAATTTCCGTTGATGATAGACCTTTGCATAGCCAATATAATACTTCCTTATCCCGAGGTTTTAATTCAAGGCGGTCAATTTCATTATTCTTTTTAATTATATTCAATAACAATTCCTGTGAGAAATATAATTTCCCATTTTCAATAGCAGTTATGGCTTTATAAACTTCGTCATGGTCCGATTCTTTTTGTATAAATCCTTTTGCTCCAATATTTATAAGATCATTATAATATTGCTCATCATTAAACATGGACAGAATTAATATTTTTAAATCAGGATATTTCTGAATTCCATTTTTAGTAGCTTCAATGCCATTCATTTGTGGCATATTAATATCCATCAATACTACGTCGGGTTTGCATGTTTCCAGCAATTGCATAAACTCAATACCATTTGAAGCCTGCCCAATAACTTCAAATCCTAAATCTTTTAATAATAGTGCAAGGCCAGCACGTAATGCTTTATGATCATCGACTAAAATTATTTTGGTCATATTTTATTTTTTTTGAATTATAGCTTTGGAACTTGCGTATAAATAGAAACCTCTTCCTATACTGCTTTCAATTGTGCAACTTCCATTGATAGATTTTATGCGGCTCTGAATATTTAAAAGTCCAATTCCTTTATTTTCATTAATTGTATTTTGATAATTAAATCCTTGTCCATTGTCATTATATGTATATTCTAACAAGTTATTACGATAATTTAAATTTATTTCAACAATTGTGGCATTAGCATATTTAATTGTATTATTGAGCAATTCTTTTGTAATTCTATAATAAACCGTTTCAATTGTTTTGTCAAATCGTAACGAATTTAATGAATCATTAATTTTAATTGAAATGAATGTTCTTTTCGATTCTGCTTCGGCATTTATTGCTGCAGAAAGCCCATAATTTTCAAGTACATGAGGGCTTAAGTTATTTGATATTTCTCGAACATTTGCTATTGATTTTTTAATCATTTCAGACATTTCATCAAGTATTGAAACCTGTTCGCTATCTTTAATCCTTTTATATAATGACGAAATATATATGCGTAATGTAGCAAGTTGTGGGCCGAGTTCGTCATGAAGGTCTCCGGCAAATCTCCGGCGCTCATTTTCTTCAGTTTCTAAGATTGTTTCAAATAATTTTTGCTCGAATTTTTTTCGTTCTGTAATGTCTTCAATAATGGCTATTATACGTTCAAGTTTTCCCGATTCATCAATTATGGATGTAATTGCTGCCCTTATATATATTTCTTTACCATCTTTTCTGCTTCTTTTTAATTCAATAAATGGAATTTTCTCATTTGATTTAAGCTTTAATAATAAACTATTATATTCTTCTAAATTTTGGCTTGTAATATAAGGAATTCGTTTGCCAATAACCTCATTAAAATTCCATCCAAAAATATTTTCAGCAGCCTTATTCCATATCGAAAGTATTTCGCCATTTTCATTAATATCAAATATACATAAAGGTGATGCATCAATTAAAGCTTTAAGGGTATAATTTAATTTTAAAATATCAGATGTTCGTTCAGCAACCTTATGTTCTAAATCTTGTTTTAGTACATTTAATTCATCCATAGTTGATGTAAGTTCTTCATTGGCCGATTCTAATTCATTTGTTCTTTCGGTTACTTTTACACTTAATATATTGGTAAACTGACGTTGAAATATTATATATCTTTCAGATGATGAAAGCATAAACATTATCATTTGAATTAAATAACCAATTTTTAATGAGAATTTTGCCAACAATGGAAAAGCGATTATACCTGTACTTGACAATACATGGATTACTGCACTTATTAGACTTGCCAATAATGCAATTGCAAAAAACCTGGTATATTTCTTTTTATTTACTATAAGAGCGTAAAAGGAGACTAATGCTAAAACAGAACAAAATATTGGTATAACAATATAAACTAATCTGTTAGCGAAGTAATAATTAATTATATATAAAAGGAAATATAGAATAGTAAACCATCGTAAACCTATAAATAGTTTTTTAAATAATGGCTTTTCAATTTCAATAAAATTTTCTGCAAGTCCAACGTATGAAAATCCTATAAGAGGAGCAAGGGATGTACCTGAAATTATTATTATATTGGGTTTTGCTGCAAATTTGATGAAATTAAAAAGATTATCGTATCCTAGGCTGAATAAAATAATAGAGAATATTGTAAGCATTAAATAAATATATAATTTTTCGCGATTAACGATAACAATGTATGCACAAAAAATAAACATAAAAAAAGCAATTCCATAATATATGCCATTTAATAAACTATTTACGATTACTGAATTATTGAATTGGATATTCGATTGAAATAAAATTGGAATTCTTAGCGGAGTTCTGGATTGAACACTAATATAAACTATATATTGTTTTTTTGGTTCCAGATTTATTGAAACTTTGGAAGTACGCCCATTATTTGCACCGCACTTTTCAATTAATTCAAGTTTATTATTTTTGGTTATATAGAAGTTTACGTATTCAAGAAAATGGTTATCAACTTTTATAATTTCAAAAGCATTTGAATCGGAATAGTTATATAGTTTTAGTTTTATCCAATATACTGCATTATTAAAGCCAAATGATAAATAATTATATTTAATTGTAGTAAATTTTTCATCTTTGATTTTCTCGAAATTTTCATTTCTTGACGAATCGCAATAAAATTGAACATTATTTTGAATAATTGGCAATAAATATGGGCTGTTACTTGCAAATAGCAAAAATGACTTTGCAAGTATAGTAATCAGAAATAATCGTTTACAATTAAAAATACTCATTCCTGTTATTGAAACAGGGTGAAGTTATAAAAAAAATTAAAATGAAAAGAATTGATAATGAATTATCTGTAATTAATTCGAAACACAATTATATAAAGCTCCTTCAAAATTCAAATCAAACAGATTTTAATTCTTCTGCTTTTACATGCCCCCAGTTTTCACCTCGTTTAATTCGAGTAACCTGCATATCACTAATACAAAACATTTTTGCAATTGTTGTATTGGCTACACCTTTTAAAAGCATTGATTTTATTACCTGAACATCTTTTTCATTTAATTTGTTCTGCGTAATTACTTTCGGGCGGTTCGGGTCGTTATATTTAATTTTTAAATAAGCAGCTTTCCTAGTTTTAACCATTTCTTTCGAAGCCCATTCTAAATTACCATAATGGTTGTTTTTTGTATTCCAATCAAGGTGTATCACGTGATCTGGTTCAAAGTCAGGTTTAGGCAACCAGTTTTCAGCAACCAGTTTGTGAACAAAAAACCTTATATTTTTTTTATTTATTTTAAGTGAAATAGCAGGGAAATTGTTTATCAAACCTTGTTTTAAAATTTTACCTTCTTTATTGTAAAAAAATGATTTGACCCTTCCGTAATTGCTAATCTGGTATTGCCCATTTGTACCTGGCATTTCCCGCCATTCTTCATCTTCAATTTTCTTTAATTTGCGTGGTAAATTAATCATTTTCCAATTATAAAATTTCGAGTTATTTTACAAAAATAAACCCAAATATTTAAAATGGTATTTTAATAGTTAAAATTTCACATTTATTAAATTATTATATTCAAATATTTTGATTGTAAAACTTGCTTTATTTCGAACCTTAATGTGTAAAGTATATATTTTAAACGTATAAGATTTTGATTTCTAATTAAATATAAAATTTGCTTACTATCATGATTAAATTTGAATGGCTTAGAATTATTCAAAATACTATATTTGCGAGTTGATTGACGAATTAATAGATTTTTATAATTGTGCATTGGTTTCATCTAATTGAGATACTCATTAAAGGGTTTGTCCTGGGTTTTGTACTATCAATTCCACTTGGACCAATTGGTGTTATTTGTATTCAAAGAACCTTAAGCAAAGGCAGATGGTCAGGATTTATTTCCGGGCTTGGAGCTTCATCTGCCGATACTTTATTGGCGATTATTGCCGGAATGGGACTTTCATTTATTATAAATTTCATCAAACTATATTCCGATATTTTCAAATTTTTTGGTGGCATTATAGTTATTATTATTGGCTTTCAAATATTTTTTAAAAGCCCGGTACGTCAGTTTCGTAATAGTAAGTTAAAGAAAAGCAGTTTGCATACTGATTATTTATCAGTTCTAGCCTTAACATTCTCAAATCCGCTTGCAATATTTTTATTTATTGCAATTTTTGCCGGTTTAAATATTGTTGATGGTAACCACGATTTATTTTTTAATATCACAATTTTTACCGGAATTTTTTTGGGTGCATCAACTTGGTGGTTTACACTTACTTCTTTTGTTAATATATATCGTGCAAAGTTTCGGTTGAAGAACCTTTGGTGGTTAAACAAAATTACCGGAATTCTTATTGCCGTGTTTGGTTTAGCTGCATTAATTAGTATTTTATTCCACAATAAATAGTTTGTAATCTTAAATAAAGGTGTCGGTAAATTCCATTGAAGTAAGCTTTGTAACAAGCAGTGATAATGTAAAAAATTGCCCGCCAGCCAATTTGCCTGAGTTTGCTTTTATTGGGCGTTCCAACGTCGGCAAATCATCGTTGATAAATTTGTTGGCTAATAATCATAAATTGGCGAAAACGTCGTCAAGACCAGGAAAAACGCAATTAATAAATCATTTTGTTGTTTCTGAAATAGTTAAGCTTGCAAATGGTGAAATTATTAAAAATAAAAAGTGGTATCTGGTCGATTTGCCAGGTTACGGATATGCAAAAACATCAAAAATAAACAAAGCCCATTTCGACGAATTAATAAATAGTTATATAACTTCAAGAGTAAAACTTCATTGTTTATTTGTTTTAATTGATGTTCGTTTGGAACCACAAAAAAATGATTTGGAGTTTATCAATATTCTAGGAAATTTGGAAGTGCCATTTGTATTGGTTTTTACTAAAACCGATAAAATTTCGGACAACAAAATACAAAGTAATATTCAAAAGTTTAAAAAAACGATGCTTCAGAATTGGGAAGCACTTCCTGAAATTTTTCTAACCTCAAGTATTAATAAAACTGGTGCAAAAAATATTTTAACATTTATTGAAAATTCAATAAAATTGAATGTTGATAAGAAATGAAATTTTTGTTGCAGGAATAAATCAACATTTTTTGATATTTTATAAATTTGCGAGCCGGAAGTTTATATATTAAAATTTCCAAACTAACTAATTTGTTCTGAACAATGGATCGAAAATCGCCTATTAAATTTTTCTCAGGTACTGCCTCTACTTACTTAGCTGAAAAAATAGCAAAATGTTATGGTACCGATTTAGGAAGCACATTATTGCTTCGGTTTAGTGATGGCGAGTTTCAACCATCCTATTTGGAATCAGTACGTGGATGCACAGTTTTTATTATTCAATCAACTTTTCCGCCGGCTGAAAATTTGCTTGAATTATTATTAATGATAGATGCAGCAAAACGTGCTTCGGCTAAAAGGGTAGTTGCCGTAATGCCGTATTTTGGGATGGCCAGGCAAGATAGAAAAGACCGTCCACGCTCGGCAATTGGTGCAAAGTTGGTTGCAAATCTTCTTACTGCATCGGGCGTTGACAGGGTTATGACAATGGATTTACATGCCGATCAGCTACAGGGATTTTTCGATGTCCCGGTTGATCATTTGTATGCATCCTCTATTTTTGTACCTTATATTAATTCTTTAAATTTAGATAATCTGGTAGTTGCGGCACCTGACATGGGTGGAAGTAAAAGAGCAAATGCCTATTCGCGCTTTTTGAAGACTGAAATGGTTATTTGTTACAAATTGCGTAAAAAAGCAAATGTTATTGATGAGTTTAAAGTAATTGGCGATGTACGCGATCGCAACATTATTATAGTTGACGATATGATTGATACAGCAGGTACAATTACTGTAGCAGCAAATATGATGATTGAAGAAGGCCCGCAGTGTCAGGGTTGTAGCATCGCACCCGGTTTTATCTGGCCCGGCTTATGAAAGAATTGAAAACTCTAAGATTACTGAGGTGATGGTTACTGACACAATTCCTTTAAAACAGCAAAGTCCCAAAATTAAAGTGATTTCAATTGCGGATATTTTCGCCGACACTATTAATAAGGTTTACAACTATCAATCAATCAGTGGTAATTTTATAATTTAAATACTATATTTGCAATCCCTGTTTTTGAGCGCCATTTGGCATTCGTGTAATGGGGAATTAACAGAAATACAGTTAATTATAGTTAATTCTGAGTAGCACAATTAAATTATTTTAAATGAAAAGTATTGAAATTAGTGGCCAGGTTAGAAAAGATCTTGGCAAAAAAGCTTCTGAAGCTTTACGAAAAAATGATGATGTTCCCTGTGTAATTTATGGTGGTAAAGAAAATGTGAATTTTTTTGCGCCTACCGTATCTTTTAAACATTTAGTTTACACTCCAAATGTTTACATAGTAAAATTAAATATTGATGGGAAAGTGTATTCTTCAATAATGAAGGAAATCCAGTTTCATCCTGTTAGTGATAAAATTCTTCATATTGATTTTACTGAAATTGCTGAAGATAAACCCATTGTAATGAACATACCTGTTCGTGTTATAGGTGCTTCAATAGGTGTTAAAAAAGGTGGAAAATTAAGCTTGGCTAAGCGATATCTAAGAGCCAAAGGGTTACCGTCAGTTTTACCAGATATTTTGGAAGTAAATGTTGAAAATGTGGATGTTGGACAAAGTATTAAAGTAGGTGAACTAAACTACAAGAATGTAATTTTGTTGAATGGAAGCCGTGAACCTGTTGTTAGTGTGCTTACATCAAGGGTAACTGCAAAAGGTGAAGCTGAAGGTACTGCTGCTGCAACTCCTGCTGAAGGTGCTGCTGCTCCTGCTGCTGCCCCTGTTGCTAAAAAATAAAAATTGAAGTGAAATATTTAATTGTTGGTTTAGGTAATATTGGCGACGAATATGCCCATACCCGACATAATATAGGTTTTGATATATTGGATGCTTTTGCTAAGGCATCCAATGTTTTTTTTAAAGATAGCCGTTATGCTTTTTCAGCTGAAGTAAAACATAAAGGACGAACACTCATTCTTATTAAGCCAACAACTTATGTGAATTTAAGCGGAAATGCTGTTCGCTATTGGCTTCAGAAAGAAAAAATTGAAGTTGAAAATTTATTGGTTGTACTTGACGATTTAGCTTTGCCTTTTGGAACCCTTCGTTTAAGGGCAAAAGGTAGTGATGGTGGACATAATGGCTTGAAAAACATAAATGAAATATTGGGTAGAAATGATTATGCCCGTTTAAGATTTGGTATAGGCGATAATTTTAAACTTGGACGTCAGGTTGATTATGTTTTGGGAAAATGGAATGATGATGAATTAAAATTGATTTCTGAAAAATTTTCTATCTCTTTGGATATAATTAATGACTTTGCTACAATAGGCATAGACAGAACTATGACTTTATATAATAACAAATAAATTACGGTTATTTAACTGTACCATTTATATTCCATTCGTGCATAAATTGAGCTAAAAAGCATTCCATATAATGATGTCTTTCAATAGCTAAATGCTTTGCAGTCTCAGTATTCATGCTTTCTTTTAAATGTAATAATTTTTCGTGAAAATGATTTATTGATGTACTTTGGTTCTTTTTATATTCTTCAAAACTGTTATGTTTAACCGGCGGAATATCCGGGTTATATATTTCACGATGATTTGCCCCGCCATAAGCAAAAGCACGTGTTATACCAATCGCGCCTATAGCATCCAGCCTGTCAGCATCCTGTACAACCTTTGCTTCTAATGAATTTGCAGGAGTCTCAACTCCAGCACCTTTAAATGAAACTGTTTCAATTACACTACATATTTTTTTTATATAATCATTGTTTAAGTCCTGCGATTTAAGCCAGTCTTTTACAACAACTATTCCTGAATCGGTATCTCCATTGTTAAATTTCCAATCAGCAATATCATGCAACAATGCAGCAAGTTGAACTATAAAGTGATCTGCACCTTCGTGAAAAGCAAGGTAAAGCGCCATTTTCCAAACTCTATATATATGCCACCAATCATGTCCGCTAAAATCGTCGTCAAATCTTTTTTTTACAAATTTGATTGTATTGGCAATTATAATTTCATTTGGATGCACGCCTTATTGAGTTTTATCTTTTATAAAGTTAAGGATTTCTATTTTATCTGCCGGATTAAACCATTCAATTTCATTATCTCTTGAAAACCATGTTAATTGACGCTTAGCATAATTTCTGGTATTTTGTTTTATTAATTCAGTTGCTTTTGTTAACGATATTTCATTATTAAAACACGAGAAAAGCTCTTTATAACCTACTGTATTTAAAGCATTTAAATTTTTAAAAGGTAACAAATGTTCAGCTTCTTTTAATAATCCGTTTGCTATCATTGAATCAACCCTTTTATTGATTTGGTCATATAACAATTGTCTTTCAATATTCAAACCTATTTTAATTATATTGAAATTTCTTTCTTTTTTAGTTTTGGTCAGTAGCATTGAATATGGCATACCAGTCATATAATATATTTCCAAGGCTTTTAAAATACGTTTTGGGTTTTGAATATCAGCAGTTTTACAATATTCGGGGTCGATTCGTAATAATTCTGTTCTCAGTGATTCAATTCCTTCATTATTTAGTCTTTCAGTTATATTTTTTCTAACTTCAGGTTCAATTGTAGGTAAATCGTCAATCCCATGGCAAACAGCATTTACATATAACCCCGATCCTCCAACCATTATAGCGTTATTATTCGTGTTAAAAATTTCATTTATAACATTTAATGCAGCAATTTCAAACATACTTGCATTATAATACTCGGTAATTGAGTGCGAAGCTATAAAATAATGTTTTACCATTGAAAGTTGTTTATCACTTGGTCGGGCTGTGCCGATCTTCATTTCACGGTATATTTGTCGCGAGTCTGACGAAATAATTTCAGTATTCAATTGTTGTGCTAACTCAATTGCTATACCCGTTTTACCAATGGCAGTGGGGCCGACAATTACTATTAAGCTTTTATCTTTCATTGATGAAATTTATAAAGTCATTTGTTGGTATTAGCAATTGATTCGCTGAATTACCAAAAGCATTTTCTTTATTATGGCTGGGTGAAGATATATATATATAGCTTATTTTTTCATTTTGTTGAAGTTCTTGTCTTATTTCATTAATATTTGCATAATTTTCATAAAACACAACACCGGTTGGGGAAATAAAATTCTTGTCGTCTTTTAATAGAATAAAACCATTGTCAAAATGTTTAATCAGGTTGAAAAGATATAAAGATTGATTGTATTGGTAATTATTAGCCCAACTGGTATTTTCCATTATTTTATTCCATGGTTCTATAGCCTGAAAAAGTTTTTCAAAGTTATAATCATTGGGAACATATAATTTCCGAACATTACCCGCACCTTGTCCAAAAAAGTTAAATATATCGGTTCCAAGCAATTGCAATTCTTCCCTAGTTTCCATTCCACTTAATAGGGCAACTGCTTTTCCTTTTGCCAAATAAATAGATTCCTTATTTTTAAAATATTCGGTCAATATAGAATTATTGGTATCTTTTGAGATTATAAAAGAATCAACATTTTTAAACGGATTGCTGTTAAACTCAATATTTTTAGTAAATTCTGAAATTTGCCTAACTAATTCAGCAAATAACAATTGAATAATCTTATCAGATTTTTCAGTTGTTTTGTAAACAAATGAATTTCCAGTTACTACTATGTAAAGTAAATTGGTAAATTCTTCCAATGGAATAGTTTCATTTGCAATAAATCCATATTTTACGTGGGTTATATTAGATTTATTAAAGCTTTGAATAAAAATATTTTGAAAATATTCAGATTGTATAAAGCGTATAATTGATGAAAGTCTTAATTTTATTGTATCTTCCGTAAACCAATGATTATAGTTTCTTGCCTGATTTATAACTAAATTTAATTCATATGAAAAGTTAGTATTCGATTTTCCTTCAATTGAAGGGCTTATTTCATCAACATATTTTAATATTTTATCAATCAATTTAGAGAATTATAAAAATAGATTTGTTTTTAAGATTCAAATATAATATAATTAAAAAGTCTAATGTTTATAAATAACTTTTTAAAATTCATTGTTCATAAAGCCTTGTTTTTTCAATATATTTAAAAAGCTTAGTGAAAAACTAACATTGTCCTTTTTGGTATAACGTATATCTGTAAATATTTGGGCAAGTGTTTCTTTATTATTTGTTTTTAATAATTCCTGATGAAATGGAAGTTGTTCTTTTTCATAATATAATTTATCAATGTCCTGATCGGTATAATCCTGATATTTATTGTAATGTACAACAGCATTAAGCGGCAAACGGTCAGTTAATCCCGGATTTTCATCGGGATAACCTATAACAATTGCTGTAATTGGTATTACTCCAATTGGCATTTCAAGAATTTCAATAATTTTTTCTGCATTGTAGGTTGTTGTTCCCAAATAACAAATTCCTAAACCTTTTTCTTCAGCAGCAAGTGCAACATTTTGGGCAGCTAATAATGCATCAATAGCAGCTGTAGTAAAGGATAAAAAATTATCATAACCTGGTTCTGCCTTTCGTTGTTTACACCATTTTGTAAAACGATTAAAATCAGCGCAAAAAGTAATAATTACAGGCGCTTTTTTTACCATATTTTGTTTAAAATGGCATTCCCAAAGTTTATCTTTAATAGATTCGTCGAGAGTAACAATAATGCTATAAACCTGCATATTACCTGTATTTGAAGCACGAGTTCCTGCTATTAGAATTTCATCTAAAATTTCATTGGCAATTGGCGTAGATTTGAATTTTCGAATGCTTCGGTGATTTAATATAGTGTGCATCATGGTTTATAAAATTTGATATTCAGTAATATTCTGAAAACCTCTTAAAAATTCTTCAATATTAAGTCGTTTTTTGCCTTCTATTTGAAGGGAATGAATTGAAATATAACCATCAATTACAGCTATTTTCAGGAATTTTTTATAATCGGTTTCAATCTTTTTTGGCATAATATTATGCTTAGCAACAATAAATTCCGATTCAAATATTTTGAGTATAAATTGTTGTTTATTATTAAATAGTGTTGTAAAAGCAGCAGGATAAGGACTTAAGCCCCTTATAAGATTATAGATTTTATTTCCACTATTATTCCAGTCAATTTTACAGTCGTCTTTGAAAATTTTAGGAGCTAGTTTAATTTCAACAGATTTATCAATTATTTTTGATTGTTGAACAGGATGAATATTTCCATTTTCAATAGCAATAGCAGTTTTATAAGCTAAATTGGCGCCTATTTCCATTAGTTTATCATGAATTGTTCCGGCATTATCTTTTACATCTATTTTAATTTTTTCAGAGAATATTATATTACCGGTATCAATATCTTTTTCAATAAAAAAAGTAGTAACACCGGTTTCAATTTCACCATTTATAACTGCCCAATTTATTGGTGCAGCACCTCTATACTGAGGTAATAGCGAAGCATGTAAATTTATTGTTCCGAATTTGGGCATTTTCCATATAATCTCGGGCAACATACGGAAAGCAACAACTATAAATAAATCAGCGTTATATGATTTTAATTTTTCAACAAACGATTCATCCTTTAACTTTTCGGGCTGAAGTACAGGTAAATTATTATCTAATGCAAATTGTTTAATAGCCGAAAAATTTATTTTTTGACCCCGACCCGAAGGTTTATCTGGAACTGTAACCACCGCAGCAATATCAATCCCATTTGAATATAGTTTATGCAATGATGCTACAGCAAATTCCGGGGTACCCATGAAAACAATCCGCAATGCCATTTTTTTGCGAATTATAGATTAAGTTTTTTATAAGTTGCAATATTCAAAAAATGGCCCATTTTATCTCTTTTAGTTTCAAGATAAAATTGGTTGTGCGGATTAGGTTGAACTTCAATTGGCACATTTTCAATAACTTCCAATCCATATCCTTCCAGCCCTTTTCGTTTAACCGGATTATTAGTAATTAACCTTAATTTTCCTAAACCCAACTCGCGTAAAATATTTGCACCAACGCCATAATCGCGTTCATCTTCTTTAAAACCAAGAATTAAATTTGCCTGTACTGTGTCCAGGCCTTCTTCCTGTAACTTATAAGCCTTAATTTTATTGAATAGCCCAATGCCTCGTCCTTCCTGAATTAGATAAAGTACGACACCTTTACCATTTTTTTCAATCATCTTTAATGCATTATGCAATTGATCGCCACAATCACAGCGGAGTGAACCAAAAATATCACCTGTTATACACGAAGAATGAACACGAACCAACACAGGTTCATCATTTTTCCATTCACCTTTAATAATCGCTATGTGTTCTGCACCATTTGATTTTTGAATAAATGGAATAATATCGAAGTTACCATATATACTTGGCAATTTAACACGCTCACCTTTAATAATTAAACTTTCCGTTTTAAGTCGGTAGGCGATTAAATCTTTTATAGTGATAATTTTCAGGTTAAATTTTTGTGCAATTCTGGCTAGTTCAGGCAATCTGGCCATTGAACCGTCTTCATTTAAAATTTCAACCAAAACTCCGCCTGGTTTTAAACCTGCAAGAATTGATAAATCTAGTGCTGCCTCTGTATGGCCAGGTCTGCGAAGTACCCCTTTACTTTTAGCCCTTAGAGGGAAAATATGTCCAGGCCGGCCTAAGTCCTGTGGTTTAGTATCGCAATCGACCAAAGACCTTAAGGTCATTGACCTATCGTAAGCTGAAATTCCAGTTGTACATCCTTTCCCTATTAAATCAACAGAAATTGTAAAAGCAGTGTTATACACCGCTGTACTATTGGTTACCATTAAATTGAGTTCCAATTCATCACAACGGTCTTCAGAAATTGGTGCGCAAATTAGGCCACGACCATGAGTAGCCATAAAGTTAACAATTTCAGGAGTTACTAATTCTGCTGCACATATAAAATCACCTTCGTTTTCACGATCTTCATCATCAACTACAATTACAACTTTTCCATTTTTAATATCTTCAACGGCTTCTTCAATTGTGTTGAGTTTTATTTCTTTTTTATTCGACATTAGCTGTATTTCTATAATTCGGGCGCAAAGTTACAAAATATGAATCAAATGAATTTACCAAAGTATTTGTATTCTAATTTGGTTTGTGCTATCTGGATTTTTCCCAGTTTACGGATTGATTGCCTTTTAAAAACCTGAAAAAACCTAGAATTATTGAATAATTCATAACAAAAAGATAGTATGGAATAAAAAACAAACGTAAACGAGTTTTCATATAACTGAATTTATAACCCAGATATACAAATAAATAGAATAAAACCTGAAGGATAAGTAAATTTTTATATAAAACCATCATTGAAAATAAAGCCAAATAAACATTAATTGGTAACAAAATAAACATTCCGAAAGGAACAAATGTCCATCGCAAAACTTTATGTGACCAATATTGCAATGAGAGAAACCCATGTTTTAAAGGGTTTAAGAGAGAGCTTATCCATGGTAATGTTTGAAAGCTTCCGGCTGCAATCCTGATTTTTCTTTTCATTTCATCATGAATATTTGCCGAACTATGTTCTTCGGCAATTGCCAATGGAGCGTATTTTATAAGGTAACCTTTTTCTGCAATTCGCATTGAAATAACAAAATCATCGAGAATAGCATTAGCTTCAACTCTTGAGTATAGTGAGGTACGAATTGCAATTAATTCCCCAACTGCTCCAATGGTAGAATTAACGTCCGATTCAAGTTTCTTAAGCATCGACTCATATAACCAGTAAAATCCTTCTCCCGAACCCACCGCATTATCGGTTTCATGTTTAATTATTTTTTTTTCTCCTGCAACACAGCCGACTTTTTCATTTACAAAATGCTTAACAATTTCTTTAACAGTTTCTTTTGAAAGAAAATTATTTGCATCGCAAAATATTACAATACCTGTTTTAATAAAATCCATGCCTCGGTTAATCGCCCCAATTTTACCTTGTCGTTCATTTTGATGAATCACTGTCATATCAGGGTAGGAGAGAAGTAGTTTTTGCGAATTATCAGTAGATCCATCAGTTATCCAAAGAAATTTAATTTTTTCTTTTGGATAGTCAAGTTTTTGAAGATTTTCAATTTTCCCGGGAATAAATTTCGATTCGTTATATGCTGCTATTACAATTGAAACTTCGGGTTCAAAAAACTCATCGGATATTTTATTATTTAGTTTGGGCAAAAACAATTTAATAATTTTCAATACAACTAAAAGTAAGGCATAACCAATATAAGAATAGAAAATTATAATGAATATAACCCAAAATAATATTTTAAGAACAGTTACATCCATTGTTTGTAAAATTCAGTTAATTCATGCGTTATCTTTATTGCGTCGTAACTTGTCTCCGCAAGTTTTTTTGCATTTGTACTTATAGTGTTCATTAAATTTTCATCATTCAGTAACAAAGATATTTTTTCAATAAATTCATCAGTTGAATTTGCAAACATTATTTCTTTTCCATCCGTAACTTCAATTCCTTCAGCGCCAATAGAAGTTGACACAATAGGACAACCAAGTGCCAGACCTTCAATAATTTTAACACGCAAACCACTACCCGAAAAAAGTGGAACAATCATTATACCATGTTCAAGCATAAAATTAGTAGCATTTTCAATTTCGCCATGAAAAATTATTTTTTTTGTTTCACAATAGTTTTTCATCCAGTTTGGTGAATTCCGGCCAGCTACATGAAAATGTAAATCGGGGAATATTTTACTCAATTTATTCCAAACGTTTTCCGAAAACCATTTTAAAGCTTCCTGGTTAGGTATCCAATCTAAAGCGCTTAATGAAAAGATTGAATTTGTTAATATTGAGTTTGTAGATTTTGGGATTGAATTTATAAAAATTCCTGCAGGCATAATAAATGAAGGTTTATTATTACCATTCTGAATAAAAAATTGTAAATCACGATTTGTAATTGGAACAATAAAATCATACTTATTAATTAATGAAAGTTCCAAGAATTTCATCCTTTTGGCTAAAATTCGATAATATATTTTTTTTAAATATGAATTTTCTATCAATGAATTTCTTTGCCAAATTTCATTTTCAATATTATGGGAACGTAAACTTATTTTTGCATTTGAATATTCTCGAATAGCCTGAATACAATATCCAACATAAGGTCACTTCAAGTTGAATTATATCAAAACTTTCTTTTTTTAGTAAATTGATTAAAGCTTTTAAATATGATTTTGAAACAAATCTTGCTGCTGAATAAGGAGTTTTGGAAAAGAAAAGATTAAATAAGGCGGAAATAAAATTTAATTTAGTATTTACATGTATAAAGGAAATATTTAAATTTTCAGAAATTTTTTCAGGAACTGCATTAAGATTTAATTTATTCTTGTCAGTATTCATTGAAAGAACATGGACATAATTATTATTTTTAGCAATACCAATTACAATATTTAAAATTCCTATTGCGCCTCCATCCTTAGGAGGATATGGAGGTTTATGAGTCAGAGATAATATTTTCATTTTCCAAAATTCTTAAAAAAGGCAAGCCATTTAAATACAGCAATTTGTTTATTAAAAAATTTAGTATAGCTGTCTAAATTTAGAATAGATGAATCATGTGTTGCTTTAAAAGATAAAAATGTTCCCAATGGCAATAACACCAGTGATGATAGCCAAACACCGAAATATGCCGGCAGAACCGATTCGCGGACCATTTTTTCACCCATCATAGAAATAATGTAATAAACAACAAAAAATAAAACAGAAATTACCAATGGCATACCAAGTCCACCTTTACGAATAATAGCGCCTAAAGGAGCCCCAATAAAGAAGAAAATGAGACATGCAAGGGATAAAGTAAATTTTTTATGCCATTCAATTTCATGTCGTCTTAAATTTATAGCCTTTGCTTTTTGAACCTGTTCTTGAGCAGTAATAAGGCTTTTAGCATTACGTGCCTGGTTTAGTGCAAAGTTTAAGGCAGTCATTTTATCCATTTTATCCATTCGATAATAAAACCATTTATAATTGTATGTACAATTATTTTTTAGCAATTTTAACTGGGTAGTATCAGGTTTGTGGCGAAATACATTTTTATAGTATGACGATGCCATAATATTCCTTTTCATCGCCATTTGATCTGTTCGTAAATCCTTTTTCATGGAATCGGTGGCGTATGTAAGTTGTTTAAGGTTTAACATTTGAAAATTTCCACGGAATAACCCTTCATCAGTTCTCTGAAAATCAAATCCTTCCAAAGGAATATTGACAATTTGTTTCGAGAATTTATCACGACGGAATGGATATGATTTTAGAGGGGTTCTTCGGTGTTCATTCTCCGGCATTTCAACATAACTCTCGCCACTAAACAAAGTTAAAATTAATACTCTTTTATCATCGGTCATTTTCATATATCCCGAATCGGCAACTGTTACATTTCCATTTCCGACATTTTGTGAATGGTCATATATTCTTATGTTATGCAATAAACTTGTAGAAGCGTCTTTATGGCCAATTTTTATACTATAGTTATCAATGCCATTAAAGTAAACACCATCTTTTATTTTTATATCTGGTCTTTGTTGTTGAATATCATAAAGCAATGCCCTCATTTTCCAATTAAAAAATGGTAATGAATAATTTGAATAGAAAAATGCTCCAATAGACATAATAATCATAAATACAATTAATGGCTTCATAACCCTGGTTAAGGAAATTCCTGCGGCCTTTAAAGCCGTTAATTCATAGTTTTCACCTAAATTGCCGAATGTCATAAGGGCTGCAAGCAAAACCGCCAAAGGAAGTGATAGTGGAACAAAAGTTGCCGAAGCATAAACCATGAGTTGTGCAATAACTGACCATGTTAGGCCTTTTCCAACTAAATCGTCAATATATTTCCACAAAAATTGCATTTGCAATAGAAATGTGACAATAAAGAAGGTCATTAATAAAGGCCCTAAGTATGATTTTATAATAAAAACGTGTAATTTTTTCACCCTATCCTGGAAATAAAATTAGGTGGTAAATTTAAAGCAAATGTTTGTTTTTATTCTTATGTGGCAGTGGTTATATGCCAATAGTTTGTTTAAGCCGCGAAATTTGTGATTCCCAAAGTTCAGATGATTCTTCAATTTCATCACTTTCGGCAAAATCTGTAACAATTAAAGCTAATTCTCCGGTGAGTTCATCTGATTTTAAGCGAAATTCGAAATACGTTTTTTCACTTTCATCAAGCCATTCATATTTTACTGCAACATTTTCTCTGAAATAGGTTTGTTCAGCCTTTTGTTCAACTCCATCCCAGGAAAAAGTATATATTTTACCTTTTATAGTTACATTGTCTGCAAACCATTCTGATAATCCACCAGGATTGCTTAATCTCGGGAAAATAACTTTTACCGAAGTACTTACGGGGAATTCTAATTCAAACTTTTTCTTCATTTATTACGAATAATGTCATTTTTGACTTTTTGCAAGATAGTAAAATTTGATTTGTTATGACCAAGTTTTCAATATTAAGTTAAAAATTGGATAAATTAATTTTTCGATTGATATAAATAAATTAAGGTTAGAAAAATTGTAACATGAAATAATTACAAATAAAAAAAATCATTTATGTTTGAAACAATTTAAATTGATAAAATGAGCGAAATGATAAAACGTAATCCACCGTGGCTAATCAGATGGACTGTTCTTTTGGTTATTAGTGTAGCAATGATGGGCAATTACTACATTTACGATAGTATTAGCCCGGTTGCCGATTTATTAATTTCGCAATTAAATTTTTCGCAATCGCAAGTTGGGCTTTTAAATGCTATTTATAGTCTGCCCAATATTTTTATGGTGTTTATAGGTGGAATAATTATTGATAAAATAGGCACCAAAAAATCGTCGTTACTTTTTACTTCTTTAATTGTATTAGGTGCATTTTTAACCTGTTTAACAGGAAGTTTTATTATGATGGCTGCAGGTCGCTTATTATTTGGTTTAGGCGCTGAATCAATGATTATTGCAGTTACAACAGTTGTAGCACGTTGGTTTAAAGGGAAACAACTTGCTTTTGCTTTTGGTTTAAATTTAACTATTGCACGCTTAGGTAGCTTTTTAGCACAAAATTCCCCTAGCTGGGCGTTTAAATCGTATTTACAAGGTTGGCAGAAACCGCTTTATATTGCAGCTTTTGCTGGAGTTATAGCCCTTATTTGTGTGCTAATATTTTATTTGCTCGATCATATTTCAGAGAAAAAATATAATCTTGCTAAAGAAGGTAACCAGGATGAAATAGATATTAAGAATTTATTTAAATTCCCTAAATCAATCTGGTACATAAGTTTGCTTTGTTTTGTATTTTATTCAGCAATGTTTCCGTTTATATCAACCATAGCAAACGTGTTTTTTCAGCATGTACATCATGTCAGCAGGAGCGATGCCGGTTTTCTGGTTAGTATTCCAGTTTTATCTGCAATGGTTTTTACCCCGCTGTTTGGATTATTATCGGATTATATTGGAAGACGATCGAGGTTAATGTTAATTGGTTCTGCATTAATAATACCAATATATTTGCTATTAGCCTATAAATTTAATTTTGTTTCATATTTTGGTTTTCCGGGACATATTCATATTCAATTCCCATTGCTTGATATTAATAGTTATATTTCATCTAACGAATTAATACCTATGTTTTTATTAGGCTTGTCTTTTTCATTGGTTCCGGCAATTATGTGGCCATCAGTTGCTTTAATGGTTGAACCAGGTCGATTAGGCACTGCTTATGGGTTAATGACAATGATACAAAATATTGGGCTTGCCGGATTTAATCTTTTAATAGGTTTTACAAACGATACATTCCACGCGGGGGCTGTTAATCCTTCGGGCTATATACCCGGAATGTGGATATTTGCTTCTTGTGGAGTAATGGGAATAGTATTTTCAATATTATTAAAAAGAAGTGCTAAAACTTCAGATTTAGAAAAGCCAATGGGTTAAGTTTTTATTTAATCAATAGTTCTTCCCCAATTTTTAGAAATTTTAATTGGGCTGAAATTTTACCTGCATCATTAAGTGAATCAAGCACTCGGACTGGTTCTCCAATTGGTTCGTCTGATAAATCATAGGTTCCATAATGCATTGGCACAAAAACTTTAGCTTTTAAAATTTTAATAACGTCAACCGCTTCCCATGGAGAAATGTGTGCTTTTTCCATTATAAATTTTGGCTTATAAGCTCCAACCGGTATTAGGGCATAATCAATTTTTGGAAATAGTTTTGCAATTTCCTCAAAATGGGTATCAAACTTTGTATCTCCTGCAAAATATATTGTAGTGCTATCTGTTTGGATTATAAAACTTCCCCAAAGTGCTTTGTTATGGTCAAAAAGTCCACGACGGCACCAATGATGGGCAGGCATTAAAAATATTTTTATTTTATCGGAAGTTGTATATTGTTGGTACCAGCCTGCTTCTTCAATATTTTTTGTATAATGTTTTATTTGTTTATCCATTCTTAAAGGAATTAAAGCTTTTGCATCGGGGTTTGCTTTAAAAATATCTTCAATAGAATGAATGTCCAAATGGTCGCGATGGTTGTGGGATACTAATACATAATTAACTCCTTTAATTTGAGTAGGATTGCAAGGCATCGATGCCAGTCTTTTTACAAAAGGAATATTATAGTAAGCAGGATCAGTTAAAATAACAATTCCATTAATTCGAATAAAGAAACTCGAATGACCGAACCAAACAATCATGTCTTTTTTTGAATTTACAAAATCAGTAGTTTTTATAGTTTCAATTCGAAAAGTATCTTTCTTTTTTTCTGCTTTTTGCGGGTTTTTTCCCAATTTCCATTTTAAAATTGTGTAAAACGAATAATTTTCTTCAGTACCATTGTTGGAGAACCTGTTTCCAAGTAATATATTTCCTTTCCAGTCAGACCTGATGTTGTGTAACGAAGGATTAGAAATATACGTGATTTTATTATCTGTGTTGCAAGAAGCCAAGAGTAAAAGAATTAAAAATTTAAATTGATATGATTTGAAATATTCCATTTTTTTGAGGAATAAAGATAGCAGAATTATTATATTTCAAAAGTTAAAAAAGGCCGGAAATAATCCGACCTTCTTATTTTTATGGGGTTGTATATGTGGAAATTATTTAATTATTATTCTATTAATCTTTCGTAAACGACCAATTTTCCCATGTATTGCTGATATTTGAACTTATATTTGTTTGTGGGTTTTGTTCTTTATTATTTATTCTAATCGAATTTAGCCCAACCTGTTCGGTAAGGTAATCGGATAATTCCTTATAGTTGAGATTACCTTTTGATTCCTGCAATTTTTTTAACAGAAAATAAGTAAACATACCGTGTTTCTTGTCATTATATGATAATGAAGATTGATCGCCGCTACTTGCAGAAAAAACAATTATATTTCCTTTTAAAAGTTCCGATTTCGGTTTTACTTTTACCCCTCTTGCTGCTAAAAGGCCTTGATTCCTTGCACCTCCGCTAAAACAAGCATCTATAAAAAAGGTTGCTTTTTTTATAGGATGTTCAGTAATTGAATTATATAAATCATTAAGTTTTACAGCAAATTCCAAATCGGCACCACTTACATCAACTGGTATTAAATATGGCTCTTTAGTAATTTCATCAGGATATCCATGACCGGCATAATAAACAAATATTTCAGCTTTACCAAAGGTGTTTTTCGCATATAAGTTAATTTTTTTAATTGCTCTGTTCATTTCAATTGCCTTTGCATTTTCAAGATAAATAATATTTTCTTCAGGGATTCCGAGAGTTTTATTAGCATATAATTTAAATATTTTAGCGTCATTCGTGGCAAATGGTACATTTGACTCACTGTTAAGTCCGTTCTGAAATGAACTATAATCTTCATTACCAATTATAAGTGCAAATCGAAATTCAAATTTATTTTTACTTTCAGGGATATTTTTATCAACATCGTTAATATTTGATTTACCAGGCAAAGTCAATAAATTTGAGCTCTTTTCTGAATTATTAGGTTGCTGATTTTTTTCAGCTTTGTTTACAGGAATTTGAGGATGAAGGTTCAAACTATTTGATATATTTGATTTTGATTGATTGTTTGAGTTATTATCAGTATTTTGTTCCTTAACAGTTGAAGGTATTGAAATAGAATTACTGACCTTCGATTGCCCATTTAACATCGAAGGGAATAATAATAAAATTATCAGATTTTTCATGATGTATGAGTATTAATTAAAATTTATAAATAATCACATACCAAGTCGAAAAATATGCAAATTAATTGTTTACCATTTTTATTTTAATCTATAAGCAATACCTGCTGTTATTCCCAAAGTATTAATTTGTTGATATGAATCAATTGTAGCAAATTTTGGTTTAGAACTCATATAATCAATATTTGCTATCAATGCCCATCTTTTGGCAAAGTTGAACCTAGCTGTTGCCCCTAAATCAAGATTAAATGCTGTTGCATTATCTGATTCTACATAAATTATTCCATTAGCTGAAAATTCCGGAGTAACTACATATATAAAACCAATTGTGGGCCGAATATCAAATTCAAATACATTTGCTGAAAACGAAATTAACGGACCAACAGATAATCCTCCAATACTCCATGTAGCATTATCTAGTACTCCACTTGTTGATATATCATATGCTGAACCAAACCAATTTGCAGTGATGCCAAAGTTTTTTGTAAATAAATAGCCAAAATTAATTACGGATATTTGTAAACCTGTTAATGCTCCGAAACCTGCAAATGTTCCTCCGTCTTTAAAATCACCCATTGGGAATGATGGTCCCAAAGAAATACCTATATAACCTTTACTTTCAAATTCCTGATTAAGGTTATTTGAATTATTATTATTCATGCTTACTTGTTGGCTAACAGCATCAATTTTGAAGTTAAGGTTTTGTGTATTTTTAAGATTTTCTTTGTTATATTCCCAAATAATTTTCTTCGAATTTCCTACACTAATATTATTTCCAACATCGCCAGTAACAAATGTTAATGGAACTTTATAATTATCAGATGATGAATATACCTTAACATTATATAAGGCATCGTTTCCAAAAAGGTCATAACTAATAACAACATTAGTTCCCGATAGCTCAGCTTTAACATTCTCAACTCTTTGTGCATACGATTGCAAGCCAATAATTATAAATAGTCCCAAAATAATATTTTTCATAATAATGAAATTAGTTTAAATAAACTTTCATTTATTACTTAAAAATTCAAAAAAATAACCCAAACAAAAATTACTATATAAAATATTTACTTGCAATATAGATCTATAGCATTTTTATCAGTTTTTACATAAGGCTTAATATCATTAGCTTTTATTAAGGAACCAATAGTAAATTTATTTTCGATATCATTTTCTTTTGTTTGATCAAAAGCGCTCTTTTTATTATAATTTACAATAGAAACATATTGGTTTTCTGTCCATGGAAATGTAAAATTTGAGCCTTGATCGCTATATATATAATAAGCAGGACTACTTGCCATATAAACCCTAATTTCAGTATTGGTAAATGCTTTGTAATATCCTGTTCTATATTTTGTACCATCATTTGGAAGTTCAATATTATCAACTGTTTGCTCTGTAGTTCCATAATTTACATATAATGGTGTTAAATTATCACTGCCTTCATTTGTATAATATAGAAAGAAATAATCACTGGAAATATTTAAATTATATGAAGCGGTACCTCCGGACAATTTCAAAACTTCATTCCAAGTTAATTTTATGCCAACTTGTGATCCCGAGCTAGTTGTGCCGGAAGTGTATGCTGAATATGATGCTGAAGTTCCAGTGACCTGATAAAATGTAACACTTTCACCTGGCGAAATAATTTGAGTGTTTGCTCCAATAGTAATATAAACATTTTTGTAACCAGGATTATAAAATGTCACGTCTGTTTTTACTGTTTCCTTTTGGCAAGCTAGTAAGGCAAATAAAATTAAAATACCTTGAAGAGAAAATCTTAAATGTTTAAATAAGTTAGTAGTTTTCATGGTTTGTAGTTTAAATTATTAATAGTTAAAATTTATATATGGGCAATTAAAAATTTGTGGGAAAAAGTAATTATTTGTAATAATGAAAAATTAGTTATACCAAGTGGGAACAGAAAATATGTAAACAACACAATGTATTGTGTTAATTTTTCGGGGTTCATTTGTTTGGTTTTTGTTAACCAAAAATACAAAAAATGTTAATTAATGTCAATATTGTTAAATAAAATTTGTAAAAAAAAATTAAATATTTGAACAAAATTTACAAATGAATAATCATAATTAATTAATTATCCCTGTTGAAATTAATGATAATTTAAATTTTAATATATAATATTGATTGTTTTGGTTCAGAATTAATTATTCAGGAATTATTCCAACATAATTTTGAGGGGTTATGCTTTTTAATTCTTTTTTGATATTTTCTGGAACTTCAAGATTTTCTATAAAAGTTTGAATAGATTCTTTATCTATTGGTTTACCAGTTCTGGTTAATGTTTTTAGAGCTTCATAGGGATTAGGAAACCCTTCTCTACGTAAAATAGTTTGAATAGCTTCAGCAACAACGGCCCAGTTTTTTTCTAAATCATTATAAATTGTTTCACTGTTGATGATAACTTTACTTAAACCTTTATTTAGCGATTTGAATGCAATAAGTGAATGAGCAAATGGAACGCCAATATTTCTTAACACCGTGGAATCGGTCAAGTCGCGCTGCAATCTCGAAATTGGTAGCTTTGCCGATAAGTGTTCAAAAATGGCATTTGCAAATCCAAAATTTCCTTCGGCATTCTCAAAATCAATAGGATTAACTTTATGAGGCATGGCGGAGGAGCCAATTTCATCTTTTTTAATTTTCTGTTTAAAATAATCCAGTGAAATATATGTCCAAAAGTCCCTTGATAAATCAATTAAAATTGTATTAATACGCTTCATAGCATCCATTAATGACGACAAGTTATCGTAATGCTCAATTTGTGTTGTTGTTTGCGAACGATTGAGTCCTAATTGGTTATTAATGAAGTTATTGGCAAATAATATCCAATTTATTTCAGGATATGCAACGAAATGAGCATTGAAATTACCTGTTGCACCACCAAACTTTGCTGAAAATGGAACTTTCAACAATTGATTTTTCTGCACTTTTATTCTTTCTGAAAAAACTTTAATTTCTTTGCCCAATCGGGTAGGAGAGGCAGGTTGTCCGTGAGTTCGTGCTAACATTGGAATGTTCATCCATTCATTGGAAAACGAATCGAGCAATTCAATTAGTTTATTTAAATTAGGAATATATATCTGTTCTACGGCTTCTTTTATTGATTGCGGTATTGCTGTATTGTTAATATCCTGCGATGTTAATCCAAAATGAATAAATTCTTTGAAATCGGATAATTGTAAGGAATCGAATTTTTTCTTTACAAAATATTCAACTGCTTTAACGTCGTGATTTGTCGTCTTTTCAATTTCCTTAATTTGAGATGCATCGTTTAAAGAAAAATTCAGATATATTTCTCTCAATTTTTCAAAATTAATTTTATTGAATTTTTGCAATTGAGGAAGAGGTAATTCGCACAAAGCAATAAAATATTCTATTTCAATTCTTACTCTATATTTAATTAAGCCAAATTCTGAAAAAAAAGGTGAAAGCTCTTCGATTTTTTCCCTGTATCTGCCATCAACAGGTGAAACGGATGTTAATGAATTTAATTCCATAGTATTTCTTAAAGTACAAAGTTAAAAATTTAAACGAAATAAAATGAAAAGTAATTATTGATGAAAATCAACATTAGCTTGATATTCCCATTTATTTCCAATAAATTTTAAACCATCGAATGAAAAGTCGGGGCCATAAAATTTATAGTCGCCATTATATAAAGGTGAGGGTGGCGAAAGATGATCGAAAATAATCATCTTTAAACGATTGTCAAATCTTAAACTCATTGTTGCGTTAATGGAATATTCGAACAAAATTCGGTTTTGCAGACTATTGTTATAGACAAATATAGGAGAACCAAAAACTGGCTTATGTAAATCGTCAAAATACATCGATTCTATTATTTTTTTATTGGTGAATAAACTGTTGAAGTGCATTCCTAATAAGGTATAATATATTTTCCCTGAAATTTTCTCGGGAATTATTTCGTAATATAAAGCACCAAACCAGTTTTTATCATCAAACACTGCATTATTTATGTTACCTGTAAAATTTTGAGATTTATCATTTAGAAAAATTAGTTTACATATTGAATCTTTACGTGGATTCAATTGAAGAATTGCGTAAAATTTGTTGGAAGCATCTGCTAATTGAATATTCCATGTAAATAACCTGAATTTATTATCAGGAGAATACACTTTTCCAATTCGTTTCAAACTATCAAATGGATTTGAATAATTAATTGCTTGTGATAAAATTTTTTCCAAATCTTCACCAATCATTTTACCAATGTACAATCGATTACTGTCATTGTCAATATATTTTGTGCTATCAATTAAATGATTAATTTTTAAACATTTCTCATTTATTTCAAATAATCTTGTTTTTTCCTGCCCTGAAAGCATTAAATTGATTAAAAAAGCACAAATGAAAAGAACTACAAAAACTCTTCTATTCATATCTTAAAAATTAGGAAATTCAAAATTAAACTAAATCGAAAAGATTGATGTTAAATTGGAGGATATTGACTTTAGGAAAACAATTATTTAATAATTAAATTCAAATCGTTCATTAGTTTTTCACGATATGATTTGCCAATTGGAACAGATTTGTCACCATCAATAGTTTTAATTATTATAGCATTGTCGTCAATTATTTTAATGGAATTTGTATTGACTATATATGAGCGATGAACACGGGTAAACTTATTGGAAGGTAGTTTTTGTTCAGCCGCTTTCATTGTATAATGTATGGTGTATTTGTCATTATAAGTATTGAATATTACATAATTTTCCAATGCTTCTATCCATAGAATATCTTCGTACTTCAACCTCACAAGCGATGAATTTTTTTTAATGAATATTTCATCTTTGCCAACCGAACCAATATTCCCATCGCGCTGATGGCGACTTAATGCTTTGTCAACTGCTTTGTAAAAACGGGCATATGCAACAGGCTTGAGTAAATAATCGGTAACATCATATTCAAAAGCATTAATTGCATATTTGCCTTTTGAAGAAATTATAATGATTTGAGGTGCAATTTTTAAAGTATCAAGGAAATCAATTCCGGTCATTTCCGGCATTTCAATATCTAAAAATATTAAATCAACTTCATGTTGTTTCAAAAAATTAATTGCCTCTACAGCAGCTGAAAATGAACCTAAAAGCGATAGATTTTCGGTTTTATTTATAAATTCTTCTATTACCCTTCTAGATAATTTATCGTCGTCTATAATTATACAATTCATCTACAAAAAGATTGCTTTTATCCAAAGATAATAGTTTTTTGTCAAAACAGTTAAAATTTGTTGGATATAATTTTTGGAATTCCAAAGAACTCGGCTTTATTTTAAATTATTCTTCTCCAGGTTCTGATAATAATGTTTTTCAATTAATTCAGCCTTTTTGATCGAATTTTTCAACCAATTTATTTTTAACTTATCCTTTTCATATTGTGTTAATTTCCAGGATATTTCTGATTTAAATAATTTTAAAGTCAGGTAATGCAATATTAATGCTACAGAAACTGAAATATTCAGACTTTCAGTAAAACCAAAAGTTGGAATTGTAAGAAATTCATCAGCTAATTCTTCCACTTCGTGAGAAATACCTGTAAGTTCGGTACCAAAAATAATTGCCGACTTTCCTTTGTAAATATCAAAATTTTCAAGTGAAATACTATTTTTATGAACAGTGGTTGCAATTAATCTATAACCCTCTGATTTTAGAGTTTGTAAGCATTGTTTGGAATTATTGATTTGATGATTGTATTTTGTTAAACTGAGCCATTGTTCAGATCCCATTGCAATTTGATCATTTGGGGAATACTTGTTTCGGTTTTCGATAACATGAATATCTTGTATTCCAAAGCAATCACAAGTACGTAAAATAGCATTTGCATTATGTGGCTGATAAATATCTTCTAATACAACGGTAAGATATTTAGTTCTCGATTCTAATATTTTATTCAGTAAATGAATTCTATTTTCATTTACAAAACCTTCAAGATATTGAATAAACTGTTGTTCCATAAAGTAAATGGAATAAAAAAAGGAGTACAATAATTGCACTCCTTTCAAAAAAGGAATTAAACCTTATTTTTGAACTGCGCTAGTTAAATCGCTACCTGCTTTGAACTTAACAACTTTTTTGGCAGCAATTTTAATTTCCTTACCGGTTTGTGGATTTCTACCGGTTCTTGCACTTCTTTTTGCTACTGCAAATGAACCAAAACCTACTAAGGCTACACGGTCACCTTTTTTCAATGCTACTGTGGTAGCTTTAATGAAAGCATCTAATGCTTTTTTTGAGTCAGCTTTTGTCAATTTTGATTCTGCTGCAATTGCATCAATAAGTTGAGCTTTGTTTGCCATGATAATAATTTTTTAGGGTTACTAATTAAATTACTTAATAATATATACACACAAATATATGTATTTTCTGGTGTTCTGCAAGTGTTTTGTAAAAAAAAATCACTTGGAACCGTTGATAACACAAAGGGTACGATTTAACTTAAAGGAATAGATGCAGTTGTGTAAAGCGCTGAACTACTTTTATTTATGCGAAAGGCTTGAATCGGTTAGGGTTGTTGATAATTATGTAAATATTTTTTTTGATTTTAAAGGGAAAGCAGGAAAAAATATTCATTTTTTTTTTCAATGAAAAAGAAAATGTTACTTTTGTCGCCACAAATTTTATGGAGAAATGGCAGAGCGGTCGAATGCGGCGGTCTTGAAAACCGTTGTCCGGGCAACTGGACCAGGGGTTCGAATCCCTTTTTCTCCGCCAAGCAAGAATCAAATTCAATTAAAACCGCTTAAACATCAATATTTAAGCGGTTTTTTATTTTTTCTCCATCAAATCAATTAATAAAATACCAAAGCTTAGAATACTAATTCGAATAACTTAATTCGGAATTTGAATAAATATTATGTTTCGTTAGTTCCGGCCGGTTCATTTTAGAACTTTTAAATTTGGTGCAAGAGCGCGTTTGCCAACTCAGATTAAAGCGCAAATTATTTTTTGATAAATGCAAAGTAAATACTACTATATATAAAGATGCATAGTTTCTCCATTTATTGAATTAAAAATTAAGCTCTTATTTAAAGGATAATTGCGGCCTATTTAGAATATAAAAAACTTGCTTTCATTCTGGCTAGCCATTTTATGGAAAATATAATTTCAGCAAAATTAATTTAACATAAAAATAGTTTCAATTTTATCAATTTCGCCTCAACTTCAGCAAATACCATAGGAAAACTTATAATTACATTCATATCTTCAAATCCCAATGTTTTATATTAACTTTATATACGATTTTTTAATTACAAATAAAATGATAATCAATAAGGTTAAGCCGTATATGAATTATAAATCTGTTAATTACACTTTTTTAACTTTTACTTAAATTATCCTTTATTTTAATTAAAAAGTCATAAATCATTTTTATTTATGGACTGAATAATTAAAATATAATGAGTACAGAAGATAATAAAGGTTCAACTTTCATTGAAAATGAACCCATCCGAAAAGAAAAGATTTTTTTTAATCTTGTTATTGGAATAGCTGCAATTATTACTGTGGGTCTTGGCTTATTGTGTTTTGTACTTCCTCATAATATAATTCGTTGGGTTACTGTAATAATTATATTTGATGCTGCATGTTTTGTTTTATTGAAAATAAATAAAAAAGGTAAAACTGATATTGCTTCGAAACTTTTTGTTGTTTTTATTTTTTCACTAATAATAGGTTTGGCATGGACTGCAGGTGGAATTAAGGCACATTCTATTCAGTTTTTACCATTAGTTGTTGTGACTGCTGGATTATTACTTGGCTGGAGGGCTGGTTTTATAGTCAGTACTTTTGGAATTTTATTTAGTTTGGTGTTGGTAATTGCTGAATTCAAAGGAATTTTACCTTCGAATTTAGTTATAGCAAATCCAATTAGTTTATGGGTAGTAGCAGCTTTAAATATAAGCGCATTGGCATTATTACAATACTTATTAATTTCGAAACTCAACCGATCTTTGGCATATGCAAAAAATGAATTATCACTTCGCATAAATGCTGAAAAAACTCTTCAACTTAATGAAGCCCATTATAAGACTATTTTTGAAAATGCAAATGATGCCATATTTTTAATGAAGGAAGATATTTTTATCAATTGCAACCCTAAAACCTTAGAATTATTTGGTTGTCTCCGTGAACAAATAATAAACCATACACCATACGCTTTTTCGCCAATTTATCAGCCTGATGGCAATCTTTCAGAAGTTAAAGCCCTTAATTATATTAAACTAGCTTTAAATGGCATTCCCCAGCGTTTTGAATGGCAACATTGTCGTTTCGATAAAAGTAATTTTGAAGCTGAGGTTTCATTAAATAAATTAGAAATTAATAATGAAATATTAATACAGGCAATTGTAAGAGATATATCTAATCGCAAGCAATCTGAAATACTTTTAAAAGAAAAGTCTGATGAGCTTGAAGCGCAAAATGAAGAATACCTGCAAATTAATGAAGAACTCAACCAAATAAATGAGGAATTAGTTGAAGCCAAAGAAAAAGCTGAAGAAAGTGAGGCAAAATTAAAAGCCATGTTCGAAAGCTCAAGAGATGCAATAGGTGTTGCAAAAAAGGGAATCCACATTTATGCCAATCCATCCTATCTAAAATTATTTGGTTTTGATACAAATGAAGATATTTTTGGGACTTCTATATTTGATAGCATTGCTCCAAGCCATCGTCAAATGATGCATGATTATGTTCAACGCAGGTCTGCAGGTGAATCAGTTCCAAAATTTTATGAATCTCGTGGTATAATGAAGGACGGTACTGAATTTGATGCAGAGTTTAGTGTTTCAACATATGAATTGAATGATGAAATTTATTCTCTTGCCAGCATACGCGATATTACAGATCGCAAAAAGGCTGAAAGAAATTTACAAGTTTCGGAAGAAAAGTTTTTCAAATTATTTCATTCAAGTCCGGATGCTATTTTATTAACCGAATTGCAATCGGGTAAGATTATCGAAATTAACAGGAGTTTCGAAAAATTATCAGGCTTTAATCGATATGAAGCAATAAACCATACTGCTTTGGAATTGAATATGTTTCGACCTGAAGATCGTCAAAAATTTGTCTCCTTGCTTAAACAAAATGGTAGTTTTCGAAATGTTGAATTTAACAATAAAAATAAAGCAGGGGAAGACCTTATAATATTAGCATCTGCTGAATTGATAGAAATAAGTAATGAACAACATGCTATTACAATTCTTCACGATATCACCGAACGCAAACATGCAGAAGAAGAATTAAAAAAAAGTGAAGAAAAATACAGCAGAATTGTTAATACGGCAACAGAAGGTATTGTAATTGTTGACAAAGCTATAAATATAGTTTTTGTCAATTTACAATTTACCAAAATGCTTGGATTCGAAGAAAAAGAACTAATAGGAAAGCCTTTCACTAATTTTATTAAAAAGGAAGATATTCCTGTTTTACATAATATGGTTGAAACCAGGCGTCAAGGGTTACCTGATAAAGCTGAAAGAAGTTTATTAAGAAAAGATGGTACTGAAATTTGGGTGCTTGTTTCAGCTACTCCAATTATGGACGAAATTGAAGGGTTTCAGGGTTCATTCTCAATGCTTACTGATATAACAGAAAGAAAAAACGCTGAAATTGCTTTGCGGAAAAGTGAGGAGCGTTTTCGGCTTATTCTTGAAAATATGCCAATTTTATTAAATGCATTTGATAATGAGGGAAATATAATATCCTGGAACAAAGCTTGTGAAGTAGCTACAGGTTATAAGGAGGAAGAGGCTAAATCAAATCCAAAGATAATGGAATTATTATATCCCGATCCTGATTATCGAACATTGGTGTGGAACGCATCTTCCGATCAATTAAAACAAAATAATGCATTTGATTTGGTTGCTAAAGATGGCAATATTCATACTATTGAATGGTTTGACACATACCATATTTTAAAAATTCCTGGTTGGGATTCATGGGGAATGGGATTAGACATAACTGAGCGTAATCAAGCTCAAACAGCACTTAAAAAGAGCGAAGATAGATTTAGAAATATGGCTGATTTATTACCTCAAGCAATTTTTGAAACTGATACTAATGGCAGATTAACCTATGTCAATAAAACTGCATATGAACTTTTTGGATATACTCAGGAGGACTTTGATAAAGGATTACTTGCATTTGACATGGTAATACCTGAAGAAAGGGAATTGGTTTATAGTAAAATGCAGGTTTTAATTAATGAAAGGAATATTTCAAAAACAGAATATACGGCATTAAAAAAAGATGGATTTACATTTCCGGTATTAATTCATACTAATACTATATCGCTAAATAATGAATTCTCAGGTTTACGAGGGATAATTCTTGATATGACTGAAATTAAATTGGCTGAAAAAAAGATTAAATTAAGTGAAGAACGTTTAAGAAAACTTATCGATTCAGTTACAGATTATATATTTACTGTTAAAATTGAAAAAAATATAGTTAAAGAAACCATTCATAGTGAAGGCTGTTTTGCGGTAACAGGATATCATGCAAATGAATTTTATAATGATAATTACTTATGGTTTAAAATAGTAGTACAAGATGACATGGGTATAGTTAAACAACAAGCTATTGATTTGGTCCAAAACAAAATAGAAAAAACGATTGAACATAGAATAATCCATAAAAACGGTACCATTCACTGGGTATCAAATACTCCGGTTCTTCGTTACAATCAGGTTGGAGAATTGCTTGGATATGATGGATTAATTGCTGACATCACAGCTCGTAAAATTGCCGAAGCTGCTTTGTTTGAAAGCGAAACAAGGTATCGACTAATAGCTACACTTTCAGGACACCTGGTTTACGAATGTAATTTAAACGATAATTCAATTGTATGGGGAGGTGCAATTCAAGAAGTTACTGGTTATACTCCTTTTGAATACGAAAAAGTAAATAAAAATGAATGGGCCGATATGGTTCATCCAGAGGATAAGGAAAGGTTATTGGCTCTATACCAGGAATTTGTTAACAAAGAAAAAAACTTTAAAGTTGAATACCGGTATAAAACTAAAGATGAAGGATATATTTGGATTGAAGAAGAAAGCTTTATTTTTTCCGAAACTGCTAATAAGGTCTCAAAAGTTGTAGGAGTTATGAAAGATATAACGAATAAAAAATCTATTGAGCGTCAGATATTAAATAGTGTTATTGAAACAGAGGAAAGGGAGCGATTGAATTTTTCCCAGGAACTTCACGATGGTATTGGTCCATTACTTTCAGCAACAAAAATGTATATTCAATGGTTAGGGCTGCCAAATGCAAAACTTGACCAAAGCGATATTTTAAGGGATGTTGAAAAACTTCTGGATGAATCTACTAAAACTGTACGTGAAATTTCATTTAAGTTAAGTCCACATATTTTACAAAATTATGGTTTAGTGGAAGCCTTAAATGCTTATATTGAAAAAATTCAGGAATCTTCTCAAATAAAAATTGATTTGAATTTGAAGAACCTTTGTCGGTTCAATGAAAAGGCTGAAATTATTGTTTACAGGGTTATTTGCGAGTGTATAAATAATACAATTAAGCATGCAAAGGCTTCCAGTATAATTATTAATTTAATTTGTCAAAATAATTTGTTATTAGTAGAATATATTGATAATGGGCAAGGTTTTGACTTAGTAAATGTTATAACAAACCATAAAGGCATTGGACTTTTAAATATGCAAAGTCGGTTAAAATCTATAAATGGATTAATGGATATTGTTAGTAGTCCCAATAATGGAACTTCGATAAAATTCCAAATTAACATTCATGACAACTAAAAAATATTTTTTACCTTCATTAAAATTTACCTATCCATGATTAAAATAATAATTGCTGATGATCACCGTATGTTCCGCGAAAGCCTTAGAAAAATATTGACTATTGAAAAAGTTGTGGAAGTATTGGCAGAAGCATCAAATGGAATTGAATTGTTGGAATTACTCGACCAATATCAACCAGATATAATTCTAATGGATATTTCAATGCCGGGAATGGATGGGATTGAAGCTACTAAAAAAGCATTGGTAAAGCAGCCTGATGTTAAAGTCCTGACTTTATCTTCGTTTGGTGATGAAAAATATTATTTTCATATGGTAGAATCAGGCGCTAAAGGTTTTGTGGTTAAAAATGCCGGAATTGTTGAATTACAAAATGCTATTACTGAAGTTGCGAAAGGAGGAAGTTGGTTTTCATCTGAATTAATTCAAAAAGTGATTGCAAACATAAATATCAAACCTAAAAAAAATAAAATTACTACATTATCCGAACGTGAATTAGAAATACTTAGACTTATTTGTGAAAGTAATACCAACGAAAATATTGCCGAAAAAATAAATCTTAGTATAGATACGGTTAAGTGGCATAGGGCGAATATACTATCAAAGACCGATTGTTCAAATACTGCTGGCCTTGTTATATATGCAATTAAAAATAAACTTATCGAGATTTAAGATTATACAGCAATTAATATTTAATTGACATTTTCAATTGGAATATTTATCCAATTTCGGATAAAAGGTCAATAGCTTTTTTCATTAATATATAGCTAATCCATTTTTTATATTTTTCGTCCTTAATTCCTTATTATTAACTATTTACTATTAATTTCTCTAATTTTACCATCACTTAAGTTAGTGTTTTACCATTATTTATAATTGGTAAATACCATTCTTTATAATAAAATATTCAATTATTAGTTACGGCTCTCTGACCTTTTTTACAAAATACTTTTATATCAATAATTAAAATAAGATTTATTGTTTATGAAAAGTTTAAAAATAATCCTGGTTGATGATAATAATGCATTTCGTGAAGCATTAAAAATGTTGCTTGTAAATCAATACAATGTTGAAATTATTGGAGAAGCTTCAAGTGCAGAAGAATTCTGGAATATTAAAAATTTTATTAAGGCTGACATTATAATTATGGATGTAATGATGCCAGGAACTGATGGGATTGCTCTTACTAAGAAAATCCATTGGGATTTTAAAGATTTAAAAATTTTAGCAATTACTCTGCATTACGACAAGGTGTATTTGACATCTCTGATTGAAGCCGGGTTCATTGGTTGCGTTTTTAAAAACAATTTGTATAATGAAATTGGTACTGCTTTAGAAGCAATTACTCAAGGAAAACGCTTTTATCCTGAAAATATCATATTTCAACCAAAATAATTCTCACTTATAAGCTAATAACCATACAGTTATGGATTTAAGTCAATTTAAACAGAAATTTATTGATGAAGCTAATACATTGCTTGTCAATTTAGACAATGCTCTTTTGGAACTTGAAAAAGATCCGGGAAATAAGCAGCATATAAATGAATCATTTCGTGTAATGCACACTATAAAAGGCGCAAGCGGCATGTATGGTTTCGATAAAGTTGTTGAAATTACGCATGAGCTTGAATCATTATATGACATTGTAAGGGAAAAAGAATTAAAAGTACCACAATCTTTGATTGAAGTCACTTTCATAGCTGCTGACCATATAAGGGCTTTACTTATTGATGAAGAATTCAATAACCAGGAAAATATTCAACGTCATGGTGCTTTGAAAACAAATATTGAAGTAACTAAATTAGAATTAAGCTTACCAAGTAAGGGAATAAAAGTTAATGAACCCGAGAATGTCAACACAACTAATAATGGATCATTAATAACTTGGAATATTTTATTTTATCCTGATGAAGAAATGATCAGGAGGGCTATAAACCTGATCTATACTTTTCATGATTTGTTTCAATTGGGTGAATATAAAATAAATAATAAACCTTTCCAATCGAACGACAAACAATATTGGAGCATTTTCCTGGTAACCGATAAACCCTATGATGAAATTGAGAGTGCACTAATGTTTGTTATGGATTACTGTAGAATCAACAAAATTGCTGACTTTAATATATTCGATCCTAATGGTTTTGAAAATCGTGATAAGAAACTTCTTGAACCAGAGTATCAATTGGAAAATAATCAAATTCCTTCTGTTTCGATAATAGAGGCTGTTAATAAGTCAATTGTTCAAAATCCTATTTCAAATTCGGAAGTTGCAACTCAGGTATTCAGTAAACATAGTACCAGTCATATTAACGTTGATTCAACAAAGCTCGATAGGCTTATGTATTTGGTAAGCGAACTGGTTACGTCCAAATCGGAGTTGTTAATAGCACTTCAAAAACAAAACTTTGAAAAGGCTAATGAAACAGCAGAAAAAATAGAAAAGCTTTCAAAATATTTCAGCGAAAACGCTTTGAGTATAAGATTAGTTTCATTACATGAAATGCTTAACAGGTTTAAAAGGCTTATTCGTGATCTATCAAAGCAATTGGGTAAGCAAGTAAATTTTGTGACCCATGGCGAAGAAACAGAACTGGATAAGACTATTATTGACAATTTAGGTGAACCTATCATGCACATTATTCGTAATTGTATCGACCATGGTATTGAAACTCCTGAGAATAGGCTTAAGAGCGGCAAACCCGAGCAAGGCGGAATAGGTTTAACGGCCTATATTTCCGGTAATTATGTTTTTATATGCATATCCGACGATGGTTCTGGGATTGATATTGAAAAAGTAAAACAAAAAGCCATTGACAAAGGTATTTTAAAGCCAACAGACAATCCTACCAATAAAGAAATTTTCGATTTAATATTCCTTCCTGGCTTTTCAACTGCACAAAGTTTAACTTCTGTTTCTGGTCGTGGAGTAGGTATGGATATAGTTAAAAAACGCATAAACGATCTTAGGGGTGAAGTTATGGTTAGTTCCGATTGGGGAATTGGAACAACATTTACATTAAAAATTCAACAATCACTTTCAATAATTGATACACTATTATTTACTGTTGATGATAATTATTTCACTGTTCCAATTTCAGAAATAGAAGTTTGTTTACAGATTAGTTCCGAAGAAATTAATCATAGACGCAATACGGCAACAATTCCTTTTAACAACCATTTGATACCTTTTGTAGATATAAGGTACTTATTTAAAATGGCTGACAGCACAAGTGAAATGTATAAGGCAATTATTATTAAAAACGAAAACAAAGAAATGGCATTGCTGACTGATAGAATAATTGGCGAGCACCAGGCCGTTTTAAAACCATTGGGGAAATCACTTCAAGATCAAAAATATATAAGTTCTGCAAGTCAATTGGGCGATGGTAATATTGCCTTTATGATTGATACAAGTTCATTACTTAATCAAACTAGTTATTAGGCTTGTCACTTTTGAGGTAAATCAAAATTATTAACATAATAAAATTCTAAATTATGAACACCTATTTATCATTCATCATTTGCAGTGAACTATTTGCTGTAAACGTATCAAAGGTACTTGAAGTATTGCAAAATGAAAATATTACCAAAGTGCCAAATGCCCCGGATTACATTAAAGGGATTATCAATTTCAGGGGCGAAGTTGTACCTGTTTTCGAATCGCGGACACGTTTTAACTTAACAGAACGCAAAGATGACGAAACATATGTAATTATTGTCCTTGACCTGTCATCTGAAAACGATACATTTCGCATTGGCGCGATTGTCGATAAAGTTCAGGATGTAATAAATATTTCAGAAGATGAAATAAAACCTGTACCTGCAATGAGCAAAGATTTTAATACCGAATTTCTTCAGGGTATTTTCAAATTAAACGAAAAATTTATAATGCTGCTCGATGTTGAAAAGGTATTCAAAGCAGGTGAGATTAATAATTTAAAAGAAAAAGTTGAATCAGTATAAATAAAATAATAATTAACAATTAAATATATAATGCCATGAATTTTAAAAATTTAAAAATCGGAACCCAGCAATTAATTGGAATTGGTGTGATAATAGCAATTGCTATAGCAATGGGTCTTACCGCCTTTTTTAGCTTTAAAGCTGTTGATAATTCATTCCGGGAAATAGCTCAAAAACGAACACCTGGAATTATTGCAATTCAAACTATTAATTTATATCTGACTGCTATAAAAAGTTCAGATAGAACCTTACTAATTGAAAATTATCCCGATCCAAAACTGCGGTCAGGTGAATATAAACATCAAAGTGATGACTGGCCAAAGTTTGATTCTGCTATGGTAGTTTATTCCAAAATTCCAAAAGAAAAATATGAACAAGATACCTGGAATGCATTTTGCTCAAATTTCAACATTTGGAAGAAAAATCATTTTGAAGTATTTAGCATGCAAAAAATAAAAGATACTTTGGTTGCTAACTATGAGAAAGTTCCAAGTCTTCAAAATAAATTAAAAATTAATGAAATTAAAAGCAAAATAATAGCCGAAACTCAAGCTCAACGACCAATATTTTATAAAGCCCAGGGCGAATTAAATAACTTAGTTGAATTTAATAAGACTCTAACTACCGACCTTGTCAATAATTCTGCATCAAAAGCAAATAAAAGCGTTACATATATTTTGATTATGCTTATAGTATGTTTCATAATAGCTGTAATTATTGCCTATTTTATGACAAAAATTCTAAAAGAAGCAGTAGGAAACATTATAAACATAGCAAATAAAATAGCAATTGGAGAATTAGATGTTAATACAAAGTCCGAATCAAGTAATGAACTTGGTGAAATAATGAATGCCTTTTCTCAAATGAAGAAATCAATTAATACTACCCTGCTTAGTATTGATTCAATGACAAAAGAACAAAGGTCTGGCGATCTTGAATCACGTTGTGAATTAGCAGGGTTAAATGGAGCTTATAAAGATGTTGTAAAAGGAGTAAATGATTCATTGGATCTCATTACAATGCCTGTAATTGAATCAATAGGTTTAATGAATGAATATGCGCAAGGTGATTTTTCTAAACAAATGAGAGTTCTTCCGGGTAAACAAATTATTTTAACTGAAGGGTTAAATAATATCCGCACCAATGTATCAGCGCTCATCTCTGATGCTAATATGCTGGCAATTGCAGCAGTAGAAGGAAAGCTTTCAACTCGTGCCGATATAACAAAACATCAGGGTGATTTTCGTAAAATTGTTGAAGGAGTCAATAATACACTCGATGCCGTAATAGGGCCTTTAGGTCTAGCAGCAATATACATTGAACGTATTTCGAAAGGAGACATGCCTGAAATTATTACTGAAAAATATGCTGGCGACTTTAATGCAATTAAAGAAAATCTGAATACCCTAATTAAATCATTAGGATTAATAATTGAAAAATCTAAATTAATTGCTGCCGGTGATTTAACTGTCACTTTGGAAAAACGCTCAACAAATGACGAATTAATGGAATCGCTTAATAATTTGGTACGAACCAATGCAAATACAATTGACGAGTTCAAACTGGCCATTGAAAATATTGTTCAGGCAAGTCAGCAATTACAAGCTGTAGCTGAACAAATATCGCAAGGTTCAACGGAACAGGCCGCTTCAACCGAAGAAGTTACAAGCAGTATGGAAGAAATGGTTTCGAATATCAACCAAAACGCCGATAATGCTAAGCAAACCGAAAAAATAGCTTTACAAGCTTCGGGCGATATTAACCAGGGAAACAAATCAGTAGCTATTACCGTTGATGCCATGAAACGTATTGCTGATAAAATAACCATTGTTGGCGAAATAGCCGAAAAAACCGACTTACTGGCCATTAATGCAGCCATTGAAGCTGCACGTGCCGGTGAACAAGGTAAAGGTTTTGCCGTTGTTGCAGCCGAAGTACGTAAGTTAGCCGAAAATAGCCAGGCTGCAGCAAAAGAAATTAATGAACTTTCAAAGTCGAGTGTAAAGATTGCCGATGAATCTGGCAATCTGTTAACAAAAATTGTTCCTGATATTCAGAAGACTGCTTTATTGGTTCAGGAAATTGCAGCATCAAGCATGGAAATGAATTCAGGTGCAAATCAAATAGGTAATGCTATTACACAGTTGAATTCTGTAACGCAACAAAATGCAGCTTCTGCCGAAGAAATGTCATCCAGTGCTATTGAATTGGCACGTCAGGCTGAACAATTGCAAGAATTAGCATCCTATTATAAAACCAATTTAGATGTAAGCAATTCAGTAAAATTTCGAAGAGAAAAAGAAATGGTTGTAAAACCGGTGGCAAAATTACAACCTGTTACAAAGGCAACTCCTGCAACAAACAAAGTTACCATTCAAATGCCACAGGAAGATAATTTTGATGTCAGGTATGAAAAATTTTAAATAAATAAAGGAGCCTGGTTTCCAATTTTGAGTCCAGGTCTTCTCTTATTTATGGAAAATTGGATTATCAGATTTAATAAAAAAATTTATAAATTTCAAAATATAAGATTATGAAAACATTTGTAGCATCATCGCCAAAAGTAGAAGTTAATGGAGAAACTATTTATTCTGTTATAGATGGAATGGGAGTTTTTAAAACTACCGCTATCAAAATTTTAAGCGAAAATGGTATTGTGGACCCAAAGCCGGGTCAATGGTATAGCCAGCAATCATGGCTAAATGCATTTAAAAATATTGCTGAAAAGGTAGGTGAGTCAACATTATATAGTATTGGTCAAAAGGTTCCTGAAAATGCTAAATTTCCACCGGAAATTAATGACATTCACAAGGCCCTTTCTGCAATTGATATTGCGTACCACATGAACCACCAAAATGGTGAAATTGGAGAATATAAATATGAAAAAACAGGAGAACGTTCAGCAAAAATAACTTGCACAAATCCATATCCTGATGAATTTGATAAAGGGATAATTGTAACAATGGGTAAAAAGTTTGCACCTGCAGGTGTTTCCGTTTCTGTAAAGATTGACGATAGCAAACCAACAAGGGCAAAAGGTTCCGATACAACAACTTTTTTGGTCGGTTGGTAATAATTAAGGAAGTTATTGAATTAACAATTTAATTTACAAAAATGAAATTGCAGGAGCTAATAAGTTTCTGCAATTTGCAATTATAAGCTTAGTGAAATATTTAAACTAACTATAAAATAAATTTGGAATAAGAGGCTTTTCCATGCTACATAAATTTCTTTTATTAAATTATAGTCGCTTTCAAAAGTCAAGTATTTTTTTTATCGTCATAAATTATAACTATACAAATGGGAAATTCACATCCAATAATATTAAATTCATACAAAAAACTAAGCCATTCACCGATAAACTCTTTTAATAATTTATAGTTTATAATAATATTAACATAAATAAAAATTCTAATTATATAAGATTATTATAAAGAGAAGATATTGTATTTATATTTTTGTTAATATTATTTTAATTATTAATTATGAATAGGATAAAGATTTTTCCCATAACCCTGGTAATGCTTTTTACATTTTTAGATATTTCTATATCCCAAACCAAAATAAGTGGCCAGGTAAATGATGATAGGGGAAACCCTCTGCCTTTTGCAAGCATTTATATTCAAAACACTATCGATGGTGGTACAACCGATTCATTAGGACGCTATTCATTTAAAACAAAAGAAAAGGGACGTCATGTATTAATTGCTTCTTTTATTGGTTATGAAACCACAATGGATACAATATTCATTGATAAGAGCAGTCTAACCCATAACATGATTGTGAAAGGAAATTCAGTTCCAATGCAGGAAGTTGTTGTAACAGCAGGGGCATATGCAGCTAACGACGATCAAAAGACGGCTGTGTTAAAACCTTTAGATATATATACTAATGCAGGTGCCGGAGGTGATATAATGAATGCAATTCGCTCCTTACCCGGTGCCCAAGCTCAATCTGATCAAACAGGCTTGTTTGTGCGTGGTGGAGATGCAAGCGAAAGTACAGTAATTATTGATGGAATGGTTGTTCAGAACCCATTTTCAAGCAATGTTCCAGGAGTTTCACAAAGAAGCCGATTTATGCCTTTTCAGTTTAAGGGAATATCTTTTAGTAGTGGGGGATATAGTGCAAAATATGGTCAGGCCTTATCCTCAATTTTGGAATTGAATACTTTTGATTTACCGGAAAAATCGGATATAAATTTAACCGCAGGGATGAGCGGGGCTGCCCTTTCAGGGACTAAAAAATGGAACAATTCTGCATTAGAGATTACAGGTCATTATGATAACTTAACTCCTTTTTTCAGTCTTGCCAAGACCAATTTTAAATTTTATGATATACCAAAAGGCGGTGGTTTCTCAACTAAATATACCTTGGTTGGAACTGATAAAGATTTATTAAAAATATTTTTTAAGTACGATGTTAGCTCTAGTGGGACAGATATTCCCAATCCGTTTACAAACGATACTTCAAAATATTTTAGTCTAAAAGATTCAATTATTGGTTTCGGCTTAAAAAACACAAATCTTTATTTTAATAGTTCATACAGCCATCTTTTTGATAAATTACTTTTACGAACTGCCGTTTCGGCCAGCGACAATGACGATAAAATTAATTGGGGCACTATACCTGGAAGTAATAAGGATTGGCGTATTCAATGGCGAGGCGAAGCATGGTACAACTTTACTGAAAAAGTAAATTTATTAGTTGGCACTGAACTTCAGCGATACCAATTTAATCAGGGATTTTCTAATTATAATTCCAATTTTAATGAATTTCTGAGTTCAGGATATGCCGAACTGGAATGGAAACCTAAAAAGTGGCTGGCTTTTAAACCTGGCATTAGGTTTGAAAATAGCGATCTGTTGAAAAGGGATAATTTAGCCCCACGGTTTGCAATGGCTATAGGAACGGGAAGTTATAGCCAAATATCTTTAGCAGGCGGAATGTTTTATCAGGATCCGGATAAGAAATATTTATTCTCGGGTTATCGTCCTAATTTTCAGCAGGCTGTTCATTATATTGCCAATTACCAATGGGTAAAAAATGACCGTAATTTCAGGATCGAAACTTATTATAAATCATATAACCAATTGGTATTTGAAGATTTGGGAAGTAATATCAAATATGATGCAAATCCTTATCGCTTTATTTTTCCTGGTGAAATAGTAAATAATTCAGGAAACGGATATGCAAAAGGCTTGGATATTTTCTGGCGCGACAAAGCAAGCCTAAATAATTTTGATTATTGGGTCTCATACAGTTATATTGATACAAAAAGGTTATATGAAAATTATAAAGCAAAGGTTACCCCTAACTTTGTTTCAAATAATAACTTAAATGTTCTTGGAAAATATTTTATTGAAGCTCTTCAAATCAATGTTGGGGCTTCATATACCTATGCCAGTGGAAGGCCATCTTACAATCCAGATTTTGATGTCAAAAGAGCTCCCAATTACCAGGATTTATCAATAAATTTTAGTTATTTAACCACTATTGGAAATTATTTTGGTGTTGCATATATTAGTATTGATAATATTACAAACAGAAAAAATATATTCGGTTACCAATTTTCTTCAAATGGATCACCCTATGCAATTGAGCCACCCATTTATCGTTGGATTTTTGCTGGTTTTACTATATCTTTAAGTCAATTTAAAAAAGAAGAACTATAAAATAAAACATTAATTATGAAAAAGATAAAATTACTAACCATTGCAATAAGTATATTATTTGCAAAACATGTCTATTCTCAGGAAGCATCTGATACATTGAAAAAGTTACAACCCGATTCAATTATTGCATCCTCAACCAATAAAGAATTAAATGATGAAATAAAACCAAGTCTGGATAATTTTGATACTGCCAAAATACTAAATGATATGGTAACTGCCAGTAATCGCTTAGTTTTGATAGCAAATAAATGGCCCGATCAATGGGTTGCAAATTATTATGCTTGCTATAGTTTAACTGTGCTTTCCTATATTGAAAAAGATGATAAAGTTAGAGATGCATATCTTGATAATGCTGAATTATATTTGAATAAGGCAAAAAGTGAATACAAAAACGAATACGATGAAATTTATGTTTTAGCTGCAATGGTAGCAAATGCACGATTAGCAGTAAAACCCGGAAGCCGTTATAAGAAATATGGTGATTTGTTCAATGCAAATATTGACAAAGCAAAACAATTGCAACCTGCCAATCCTCGAATATACTACCTTCAAGGTAACAGCGTTTATTATACACCAAAAATGTTTGGTGGTGGCGCAAAAAAGGCAGTTGAATATTTTGAAAAGGCAGCTACATTCTACCAGAATGAAAAAAAGGATGATGTTTACAAACCATATTGGGGTAAAATACAGAATGAAGGAATGTTGAAAAAATGCAGGGATGAAAACAAATAGTCAATTAATGGCTCAATAACCAAAACATTGCTTTCATTATGAAAATACGAATCGTAAGCTGGGTAAAACCAACTTGGAATATCGATGGAGTGTTATAGCTTTTCAAACAATGTTTAGGAAATTGTAAACTACTGATTTCAGTAATAGCTCAAATTCCTGCGCAGGTTGTAGTTGATTTGCGACTTTTTTGCTTTATATTTATATTTGTGATTCTTATAAAAAGTTCCATGAAATGTATAATATTTTAGTTATTGCCTCCATTATATCGTTGTAATTTGCTTTTGATTTTTTATAAAATTTAGTGAATAGTATGGAAAATAAACCTACATTTTTTGAACTTACTGGTGAAGAAGCCTCATCAGTTGGAATTCTATGTGTGTCTATAGCTAATGAAATAATGGAAAATGAAAAACATTTGCAATTGCAACCTGATTTAATGGATGCATTTGAAACATTAAAAAGCAAACTTTTTGCAATGAATGAAATCCATGCTGATAACATTACACTAAACTCACTTGAAACTTTTGCATTTCAACACGCCTACGTACAATGCGCATACAGGGTAAAAGGTCATCTGTTGCTGCCTCCTGAAGAAAGAAAAACTACCAAATCTGATCCTGAAATTGAATCAATTTACGAAATATTACAAGAAAATGCGCCTAATCTGTTATGGCGAATTACCCAAAAAATGGGCTATAATACATATGGTTTGGACACTCTCGAAAAGGTATTTGATATAAAAACTGGTGTCGTCCGTCAATTGGAAGTGGATAATACTGAGGAATATTCTACACTCAGTTTTGACGAACAAAACCATAGTGTAATTCATTACTGTTTTAATCTGGTAGATTCACTCGAACCTTTCCAAGATGAATCGGATTTTTTGAAAAACCTATATGGGAATAAATTTATGAATATGAGTGATTTTCGTGAAGTTTTTCCAAAAATAATGTCAGCTAAACTGGGTGACGAAATATCCCTTACTATGCGCGACAATATTATTCTTTACTGGGCAATTTCTCTTACACGATATATGTTTGTTACAGAAGTTGCTGACATAATTGAATCAGTAGGAAAAAGCATTACAATGGAGTCGTATAAGCGGTTTCGTGAATTTGTACTACGCTACTGTGCAGTTTTATTGAATGAAATGGACAAGGGTTGGAGTGAGGATACTGAAATGACATCATATTTCAACAAAGTTAAAGAATGGGGAATTTAATCCACATGTTAGGTTTAGAGTTTAAATAAAGAAAAATAAATGTAAGGATTAAACTTAGATTACATCAATGCTTTTTTTAAAATTATTTAGTATAACCCGCCACACGTTTAATGTGCACGTTTTCTTATTATAATGTAACAGAAAATAATTACTTTTATATCTGTTGGCAGCGATTAAAATTAAACCTTAAGTTTTTAAATTTGGTAGAAATTTAATTTGCAAAATATGGAAAATAAAATATTTGAAAAAGTTGACAATTACATAAGTAATTTGTTTGCACCAGAAGATAAAGCACTTTCCGATTCAATTAAATCTCTTGAAATTCAAAATATCACCAATATAAGTATTACTGCTACCCAGGGAAAGTTACTTCAGGTTATTGCAACATTATGTAATGCTAAAAAAATATTAGAATTAGGTACATTAGCCGGTTATAGTACCATTTGGATGGCAAGGTCATTGCCAGAAAATGGTAAACTTATTACAATTGAATTTGATGCCGATCGTGCTAAAATGGCCAGAAAGAATATCGACAACGCCGGTTTATTACCTAAAGTTGAAATTAGAGTTGGAAATGCTCTGGACATTTTACCAAAACTTGAACAGGAAAAACAAGGTCCTTTTGATATGATTTTTATTGATGCTGATAAAGAACCTTATGCAGAATATTTACATTGGGCATTACGCTTATCCCGACCAGGAACAGTTATTGTGGCTGACAATGTTATTCGTAATGGTGCAATACTTGATCCAAATAGCAATGATAAAGATGTTCTGGGTGTTCAGCGTTTTAATAAAATGTTAGCCGAATGTAAAAATGTAACAGCAATAATACTTCAAACTGTTGGCATTAAAGAATATGACGGAATTGCTATAGCGGTTGTTAAAGACTAATTATATGGTTTATACCTTATAATTAAAATCTGAATTTGAGGAAGTGTTTATTCAGTTTATTTGTCTTATATAAATTCATATAGTTGTGATTCAACAAATTTTCTTTTCAGTCTCATAACCTTTTTGGAGTTGAGGTTCAGTTGAGTGAGTGTTGATGTTAATTTGTATAAAAAATTAAAAAGAAATGTTATATTATATGCAATTTTTGTAGATACAAAATATGCTAAACTTTGGTAAGTATATAATAATAATTTCGTTTATGAGTGTTTTTAATGTCTGCTTCAATAAACATAATAACTCTCAAATTAGGCTAGCGTCCACTGGTAACAAGTCATAGAACTCCTGGAGATTTCATTCTTTCGTATTAAAATAATGCTGGCTTGAAAAATATTTAATAAAATATTTGCGTAGTTAAATAACTTCATATATTTTTGTAGTCAAATAACTACACAATGAATTTAAGACGAGACGTATTTCAAGCAATTGCAGACCCAACAAGAAGGGCAATACTTGTATTGTTAGCTTCACAATCAATGACAGCAGGTGCTATTGCTTCAAATTTTAACACTGCAAGACCAACTGTTTCAAAACATTTACAAATCCTTACGGAATGTGAATTATTGAAACAGGAGCAACAGGGCAGAGAAATGTATTATCATTTTAATCCGGAAAAGATGAAAGAAATAGCTGACTTTATTCAACCATTCCGCAAAATGTGGGATGACAAGTTTAATAAATTGGAAAATATAATGAAACAAAAAAAATAGAAAATTATGGAACAAAAAACTGAAGTAATTGCTGAAGAAGGCAAACAAGATTTGTTAATTACAAGGGAATTTGAATTACCCTTAGAATTACTTTTTAAAGCTTATGTAGAACCAGAAATTGTTGAGCAATGGATGGGTACAAAAGTATTGAAACTTGAAAATAAAAAACATGGTGGTTACCTTTTTGAAACAACTGATCCAAAAGGAAATAAATTCAGGTTTAATGGAACAATCCACGATTTTGTTCCCAACTTAAAAATAACTAGGACTTTTGAGTTTGAGAATATGCCTTTCGGTGTACAGCTTGAGTTTATAAAATTTGACAAACTCACTGACAACACAAGCAAACTTACAATACATACTGTATATCAATCTGTAGCACATAGAAACGAAAATTTTAAATTACCTTTTAAATATGGCATAAATATGGCGCATAACAGATTACAGGAAATAGTAAACAAATTAAAATAAAAGAATATGAAAAAGAGCAGTAAAATAATTTATTGGGTTGCCACAAGCCTATTGGCATTTGGCATGTTGCAAAGCGGAATTTTTGCGGTACTCAGAACAAAACAGTGGATTGATTTGGTAACTAACCTGGGTTACCCGGTTTATATTTTGACTATTCTTGGGGTATGGAAAATTCTTGGAGTTGTTGCTATTTTAGTCCCAGGTTTTAAACTTTTTAAAGAGTGGGCATATGCGGGTTTCTTTTTCGCAATGACGGGTGCTTTAATTTCTCATTTGGTAATGGGCGATGGTGGTAAAGCAATCTTTGGACCGCTTTTTCAGATCATTTTTATAATCCTGTCCTGGTATTTTAGACCTTTGGATAGAAAAATCGTTTTATCAATTAAATATGAACAAGTGCAAACATCAAGAGGTTGATCTTTAGCCGTACAAAGATTTCAAACATAAATAGAGATTTCAATTGTTGGAAAATAATAAAAAGTAAGAAAATGAAATACATTGTTGATTTTAAAAACGTGACTACGGTCGGCTTAGAGTCGTCACCTGTGGCAAAAGAGATTGCTGGTTTACGTGCAAATGAAGCACGTTACTTTATGAACAAATACAATCATGAATTTACCGTAATTTCAGCTGACGAAAGCAAGGAGACCCTCGATTATGTTAACCGGATTTTGAAAATAGAACGTAATATTGAATTTGCAGCCAAGCCTTTGGAGACGTCGATTTTTCAGGTGGAAAATATCCGCTGGGCATATGTCTTTTATGAGGACGGACTTTCAGTCAACATCCTGTATACGGTTAATGATCCTAAAAAGCGGGCAGTTGGGTTTAAGCTTTCAGAGGGGATGGAGGTGCCAAAGGAGTTGAACGGGAAATTTAAGTTTGCCAGGCAGAAGTCTAAACTAGCAGGAACAATTCGGGGTTCTTTTTTTGTGATTAAAGGAGAATATTAAAGCAAGAGAAGTAATCCAGATTACAATGCATACATTTTGCATCCAAACAATCCAGAATACTTAAGATAAGGATTAAAATAAAATCAAAAATTTTTAATGTTAAAAGTCTGGGTATTTAATCTCATTTAGGTTTAATTCCTCGAAGCTCTGCTTCGTTTTTTTATTTTTTTTTCTTAATACCTCGACAGCTCTGCTGCGAGGTAGTTTAATTAAATTTAAGAGAAAACAGATTAATCAACAAAAAGAAAAATAACGTGAGGGTGTCTCAAAAGTCCGAGATACCCTCTTTTTATTTGTCCTCCTATCCGAATCTGTTTTTCAATTATTTTGTGTACTATAAATATTGCCAAATCAAATATGAAAATAAATAGTTTAGATGATTATATTGATAATGAATTAGCAATTATTATTATTATCTTATAAACTATATTTTCATTTCTGCAATTACAATTTATTATTCAAATATTCATTATAGGTAATCTTTATAAAATCTTTATCCTTTCCTGCTCATTCTTTATAAAACCATTATTTCTTCAACGTTAATTTTGACCCGAAAAAATATATTAAAAATTAATCGCAAAAAGTTTGTAATTATGAAAACAACAATGAAAGTTTTGGCAACTGCCGCCTTTATGGTGGTAAGTTTTGCAACTTTGAAAGCTCAGGATACTATTAAAGTTACTTCTGACCTTGTCAGTAGTTATGTTTGGAGAGGTGTTTATTCTTCCTATGATCCAAACTTTCAACCAACACTGGCCTATGATCATGGAAATTTTGAATTAGGCGTTTGGGGCTCAACAAATTTTTCGGGTACGTATAAAGAAGCAGACTTATATGTTTCTTATACCATAAGTGCTTTGAAAATAACATTGACAGATTACGACTGGAATTTCAAGAGTAGGTATTTCAATTATACTGATACTACTACGGATCATATCTTCGAACTAGGTTTAGCCTATGCTTTGCCTGCTTCTTTTCCTTTAAGCATTGGTGTCAATACGATGTTATATGGCGCTGACAAAAAATATAGCACAACGCTTGGAGCGCAGGATCCCAAAAAACAAGCCTATTCAACTTATATTGAATTTGACTATCCCATTAAAAACGCCAACTTATTTCTTGGTATAACACCAATGGATGGATTCTATGGAGATAGCTATGGCGGACACGACGGATTCTCGATTTGTAACTTAGGTATATCCGCCACAAGAAACATGAAAATCACCAGTGATTATTCATTACCGTTGAAAGCAACTTTAGGTTTTAATCCTCAGAAAGAGGACGCTTATTTTGTTTTCGGCATAACATTCTAATAAAAAATGACCTGAAAACTTGGAATAAGGTATGAGATTATGAGAAACTTAGGTGAACAGATAGAAATTAGATTAATCTTTATAAAATCTTTATATATTCCTTATTAATATTTATAAAACACTTATTATTTTGAAACTAATTTTGAACTGTAAAAATATATTGTTATGGAAAAATTGAAGAAATCATTTGTATTGTTTGCTGCAGTGCCGTTAAACGGAAGTTTTATTAATGGAACAGCAGGCTATTTAGTTGGTGGAATTATTGCAGTTTTAATTATGGCCTATTTGGTTTATTCATTGCTAAAACCTGAAAAATTCTGAAGTGATGGAAATTTTTGTTATCATAAAATTCATTTTAGGGGTTGCCTCGGTTTTCCTTATTGGATTTGTGATGGCATATATTAGTGATAAAATATTTCATGTTGATTTAAAACCAAAAAAATGAACGAAACAGTACAAATTTTACTTTACATCCTTGCTTTAATTGTCCTTACTCCCATTTTAGGAAGGTTTATGGCAAAAGTTTTTATGGATGAAAAACACTGGCTTAAGCCGGTATTTGGATGGCTCGAACGGATAATCTATCGTTTGTGCGGTATTGATAGTAAGGAAGAAATGAATTGGAAGACTTACACATGGGCACTTCTTATTTTTAATATCCTCGGTTTCCTTGTAGTTTTTCTTTTGCAAATACTACAGGCATGGTTGCCTTTAAACCCGCAACACTTGCCCAATGTATCCTGGCATCTTTCGTTTAACACAGCCGTAAGTTTTATGACTAATACAAACTGGCAATCATACTCAGGTGAAACAACGTTGGGTTATCTGGTACAAATGTTTGGTCTTACAGTCCAAAACTTCGTTAGCGCAGCAACAGGGATTGCAGTTTTATTAGCTCTTGTGAGAGGTTTAGCCCGCAAAACTACTAATGATTTGGGAAACTTTTGGGCTGATATGACTCGCGCAGTTGTTTATGTTCTTTTACCCCTCTCAATAATATTTGCTGTTATTTTAGCAGGCCAGGGAGTTGTTCAAACATTTGACCATTACGCAAAAGCAACTACTTTACAAGGAACAGAACAAGTAATTCCATTAGGACCGGCTGCTTCGCAAATAGCTATTAAACAATTGGGAACAAATGGTGGTGGCTTTTTTAATGCAAATAGCGCACATCCATTTGAGAACCCAACACCATTTACTAATTTTCTTGAAATGCTCGCTATACTTATGATTTCAGCTGCTTTAACATATACTTATGGAAAGTATGTTGGATCAAGCCGTCAAGGGTGGACAATTTTTATAACCATGTTTATTCTATTTGCCGTCGGCTTAGGCATTTCGTTGTATTCTGAATATAGCCATAATCATGTGATGAACCTTCAATCTAATATGGAAGGAAAAGAGACTCGCTTTGGTGTTGCCAACAGCATATTATGGTCGGTTGCAACTACTGATGCGTCTAATGGTTCTGTGAATTCAATGCATGATAGCCTTACACCATTGTCCGGTTTAGTGACAATTTTTAATATTATGCTTGGTGAAATTATTTTTGGTGGAGTTGGTGCCGGTTTATACGGAATGGTTGTATTTATAATTCTTACAGTATTTATAGCAGGGCTAATGGTTGGGAGAACCCCTGAATATCTGGGCAAGAAAATAGAATCCTATGAAGTGAAAATGGCAATTTTTGCTATGTTGGCTCCTAATGTTGTTATAAAACTATTCTCAGCATTTGCATGTTCTGCATCACCTGGCTTAGCAGGCCTCAACAACAATGGCCCTCATGGACTTACTGAAATATTATATGCCTGTAGTTCTGCTGCGGGAAACAATGGAAGTGCATTTGCAGGGCTTAATGCTAATACCATGTTTTATAACGTGCTTCTTGGTATAGGAATGCTAATAGGTCGTTTTGGGGTTATCATCCCTGTAATGGCAATTGCCGGAAGCATGGCAAAAAAGAAAATTACACCAGCCTCATCAGGTACATTCCGAACAGACAATTGGTTATTTATTGTGCTCTTATTAGGTGTCATTCTAATAATAGGTGGATTGACATTCTTCCCACCATTAGCATTTGGGCCAATAGTTGAGCATTACCTTATGAACTTAGGTATCACGTTTTAATTGAATACAAAAATGAAAGAAAAATCGAATACAAGTATCCTGTTGGGAAAGGAAATTATAATTCAAGCTTTAAAAGATTCCTTTGTGAAACTGAACCCTGCTACATTAATTAAAAACCCTGTTATTTTTATCGTGGGTATTGGTGCCGTACTTACAACTTTTGTTGTGGCCGTAGATATTTCATCAGCACATTTTTCTTCGTTCAATTTCCAAATCATGCTGTGGTTATGGTTCACCGTATTGTTTGCTAATTTTGCCGAAGCCGTGGCAGAAGGCAGAGGCAAAGCACAAGCGGATAGTTTGCGAAAAAGCAAAATACAAACTAAGGCACGTTTATTTCTTAATAAAAAAGAAACTTTAATTAATGCCACTGAATTGAAGAAAGGCGATGTAGTTATTTGCGAAGCGGGAGATGTAATCCCCGGAGATGGTGAAGTGATTGGAGGGATTGCAAGTGTCGATGAATCGGCAATTACCGGGGAATCAGCACCGGTAATACGTGAAAGCGGTGGTGATAGAAGTGCAGTTACTGGAGGCACAAAAGTTATAAGTGATAAAATAATTGTACAAATTACTTCAGAACAAGGAAATACTTTTCTCGACCGCATGATAGCATTGGTAGAAGGCGCAAAACGTCAGAAAACCCCCAATGAAATAGCTTTAGTAATATTACTATCAGGATTGACTATCATTTTCCTTTTGGTAGTTGCGGCAATGCCCGCTTATTTTGGGTATAGTCTCACTGCATCTGGCGTTTCTTTGGAACATAATCTAACATTGCCTGTTTTAATTGCACTTTTGGTATGTTTAATCCCAACAACCATTGGGGGTCTACTTAGTGCAATTGGCATAAGTGGCATGGACAGGTTGTTGCGTAAAAATGTAATCGCTACAAGTGGTAAAGCTGTTGAAGCTGCCGGTGATGTAGATGTTCTGTTGTTGGATAAAACTGGAACTATAACCCTCGGCAATCGCATGGCAACTGATTTTGTAAATGCTGAAGGTGTCACTCAATTAGAATTGGCTGATGCTGCCCAACTATCATCACTTGCTGATGAAACACCGGAAGGTCGATCAATTGTAGTATTAGCCAAGGAACGATATAACATTCGTGGCAGGGAACTTAATCCCGATGATATTAAGTTTATTCCATTTTCAGCGCAAACTCGCATGAGTGGTGTGGATATTAAATTACCAAATGGAAACTTCCGGTCAATCCGAAAAGGGTCTACCGATTCTATACGATCATTTGTTTTGAACAACAATGGGTTTTTTCCTAAAAGAGTTGAAGAAATTGTTGATGATCTTTCTAGACAAGGAGCTACGCCACTTGTAGTTGCAGAAGATAATAAAGTGCTGGGCGTAATTCATTTAAAGGATATTGTAAAAGGTGGAATTAAACAACGCTTTGCACAACTTCGCATAATGGGTATTAAAACGGTAATGATAACTGGAGATAATCCGCTTACTGCTGCTGCTATTGCTGCTGAAGCTGGTGTTGATGATTTTCTGGCCCAGGCAAAACCTGAAGATAAGCTGGCAAGGATTCGCGAAGAACAAGCCAATGGACATTTGGTCGGCATGATAGGCGATGGTACAAATGATGCGCCTGCTCTGGCACAGGCTGATGTTGGATTGGCAATGAATACTGGAACACAGGCAGCACGTGAGGCTGGCAATATGGTTGATTTGGATAGTAATCCGACCAAATTAATTGAAGTGGTTGAAACCGGCAAGCAATTGCTCATGACACGTGGCGCTCTTACAACATTCAGCATTGCAAATGATGTGGCTAAATATTTTGCTATTATTCCTGCAATTGCAGTTTCGTTATATGTTACAAAAAGCGGTATAGCACCTCTAAGTGTACTCAATATTATGAGACTGGCAACACCCGAAAGCGCTATTTTAAGTGCTGTTATATTTAATGCACTTATTATAGTTGCTCTTATTCCTTTGGCTTTAAAAGGTGTTAAATACCGACCTATTTCAGCTAATCGCGTATTATCTTTAAATATATTGGTTTATGGAGTAGGAGGTGTAATTGTGCCATTCATTGGTATAAAGCTTATTGATATGCTATTGGTTGTTTTACATGCAGTTTAAATATAAAATCGTATCCAAGAATTAAGTACAAAATAAATTTATCACAATAGCACATAAATACATCAGAAAATATGAAATCACAAACAATTATAGCGTTAAAGTTCCTTGGAATTATGACAGTTCTAACAGGAATAGTTTATCCTCTTTTTATATCGGCTGTTTCAGGAACGTTTTTCCCTCACCAATCAAAAGGCAGCTTAATTATAAAAGATGGAAAAATAATAGGTTCTGAATTAATAGGTCAGAAAACAGACAGCGCCATATATTTTTGGTCTCGTCCATCAGCTGTGGATTACAACCCATTGCCATCGGGCGGTTCGAACTATCGGACCAACCAGTGCAAAACTGCAAACATTTGTCAATGACAAGCGGCATATATTTGATTCGGCTAATAATGTGACCGACATATTAGCTGTCCCATCAGAAATGATAACAGCCTCAGCAAGTGGCCTTGATCCTGATATATCTCCACAAGCAGCATATATGCAGGTTGAAAGGGTTTCAAAAGCACGCGATTTTAATAAAAACCAGAAAATGGAATTGAAAAATTTAATTGCCAAACTTTCTGAGGCTCCTCAATTTCATTTATTTGGTGAAGAAAGGATCAATGTTTTGAAATTAAATATGGAACTTGATAAAATAAAAAAATAATTGAAATAATTTACAGCAAAATAGTTCTCCTATACTAATTTTGATGTACCGGGTAATGGTGGAAAATTCCAATGTTACCCGGAGTTATTTTTTTATAAAACAATAATTTAATTGAAATGCCAAATTACAGCGATAACAGACCTGATCCGGATGAATTACTTGCTTCGTTAAAACAGGAAGAAGAGCAAGCAAAACAAGGGAAGTTGAAAATATTTTTTGGAATGTGTGCCGGAGTTGGTAAAACATATTCAATGCTGAAAGCTGCAAGGGCAGATAAAGAAAAAGGTAAAGATATAGTTATAGGCTATGTTGAACCACACAATCGCAAAGAAACCAATGAATTAATTGAAGGGTTCGAAATAATTACTTATAAAAATTTTGAATATAAGGATTCTATACTGAATGAAGTAGATATTGATGCAGTTATAGCCCGAAACCCGCAAGTTGTATTAATTGATGAATTGGCACATACCAATGCCGAAGGGAGCCGACATAATAAAAGATATCAGGATGTATTGGATATTCTTGATAATGGCATTGATGTATATACAACTGTCAATGTACAGCATATTGAAAGCCGCTCTGATACTGTTGCTCAGATAACCGGGATAATTATACGAGAAACTTTACCTGACGAAATATTTGATAAAGCCAATGAAGTAGAGCTTGTTGATATTACGCCTGATGAACTAATTCAGCGGTTAAATGATGGTAAAATATATTCTCAGGATCGTTCTCGGGAAGCAATGCAAAATTTCTTTCGAAAAGGCAATATTACTGCATTGCGTGAAATGGCCCTGCGCATTGTTGCCGATCGTGTTGATAAACAATTGCACGATTACATGCAGCAAAAACGTATTAAAGGGCCTTGGAAATCTGGGTTGCACCTTTTAGTTGCAATTGATTACAGTCCTCAATCGACCCGTTTGTTGCGCTGGGCAAAAAACCTTTCTTATTCCATGGGCGCTAACATTCAGGCTTTATATGTAGAAACATCGCATAATCTTACTCCAAAAGAACACGAACAACTTGATAAGAATATAAAACTTTGCGAACAACTTGGCATTAAATTTCAAATTATCACCAACCTAAATGTTGTTAAGGCAATCGTCGATTTTGCCAATAAGGAAAATGTAACACATATTATAGTAGGAAAGCCACGTATCCGCAACATGTTTACAATGTTCAGGTTAGGTAATTTTCTTAACCGTTTAATCCGCTATAGCGGTAACATTGATGTTTATATACTTGGATCAGATAGCCAGGCAAAAGACCACTATAAAGAGAAGTTCTCAATTCCTTCTTATACGTCTAACATTCGGCAATACCTTGTTATTTCTCTATTTGTTATTCTTTCATCAGGTATTTGTTACCTTGCCAAAAATTTAATTGGTTACCAGGTAGTTTCTTTTGTTTTACTTTTTTTAGTTTCAATTCTTGCAGTATTTTTCGGAACCGGGCCTATATTACTTGCTGCAACCTTAAGTGCTCTAATATGGGACTATTTTTTCATTCCACCTCAATTTACATTTCACATCGACAAGTCTGTTGATTTACTTATGTTCATTATGTTTTTTATTATAGCACTGTTGAATGGAACTTTAACTTCAAGGATTCGGCGACAGGAGAAAAAAATAAGAATTCGTGAAGAACGTACTGAAGCACTTTATCAACTTACACGTAACTTAACAATGATTTCGGGTATTGAAGAAGTATCAAGGGTTGTGGTTAAGTACATCAAAAAATATTTCAATTTAGATTGCGCAATTATTTTAAAAAACAATTTAAGTCAGCTCGATAGCCAGTTAATTGACGAATCACTAATAAAACTTACTAAAAATGAATTAAGTATTGCCTATTGGGCTTTTCGACATTCATTAAAAGCCGGAAAATTTACCGATACACTGCCATCAACAAATTTTACGTTTTACCCGTTAATTGGTAATACAGGGAACATGGGAGTTGTAGCAGTTCAATTATCTAAAGCTTTTACCCAGGGTGAATCACAGTTTTGGGATGCATTTCTATCTCAGATTTCCGGTAAATTTGAACGCGAATTTTTACGGGAAGCAGCCCGAAATGTATATCTTTTAAATGAATCAGATAAACTCTATAAAACGCTCTTTAATTCAATATCACATGAATTACGCATTCCCGTTGCAACAATTATGGGAGCATCTGATACCTTGCTAAGCCAAAGTTATCCTGAGGAAACTAAAATTAAGCTTTATACTGAAATTAATACGGCTTCAATTCGCTTAAACAGATTAATTGAAAATTTGCTAAATATGTCGCGTCTTGAAACAGGCCGGATAACCCCTCATCCAGATTGGTGCGATGTACATGATTTATCAAATAAAGTTGCAGATAACCTGAAACAGGACTTATTGCCGTTCAAACTATCAGTGGTAATTCCGGTTGAAATGCCCTTGGTTTATATTGATTTCGGACTATTGGAACAAGTATTGCATAATCTTATACTGAATGCAACTCAACATGCTCCTGCCGGAACCCGCATACGGCTTAAGTTTTTTTATGATAATGGCTTTCTTATCATTCAGGTTATGGACAGGGGTACTGGTTTTCCTGTTTCAGAATTAAATTCAGTATTTAATAAATTCTATCGTGGTGAAAAGGCCAAAGCAGGCGGCACAGGTTTAGGATTATCAATTGTCAAAGGATTTGTAGAAGCACACCAAGGTACAGTTTCTGCCGAAAATCGCCAAAATGGAGGTGCTTTATTTACAATTAAAATACCTGTTAAAGCTTCTGAAATTAATCAATTCAATAAACAAGTTGAATAAATGACAAGTGATAAAACTATATTAGTGATTGATGATGAAGTTCAAATTCAACGTTTGCTTGAAATTACACTTTCTGCAAATGGATACAAAATTTCTGAAGCATCTTCAGGTAAAGAAGGATTGAATTTAGCTGCATCGCTCCAACCGGCTTTAATTATACTCGATTTAGGCTTACCTGATTCCGACGGTTTAATTATACTGCAAAAATTACGTGAATGGTACCACAATCCAATTATAATTTTATCTGTCCGAAATTCCGAAGATGATATTATTAAAGCACTTGATATAGGCGCAAACGATTATCTTACAAAACCATTCCGTACTGGGGAATTATTGGCACGCATTAGAGTTGCTATTCGTCAAAGTCAAGGTGTTTCGGATAATCCGATACTTGAATTTGGCACTTTAACCATTGATTTAGTAAACCACATTGCTCGTAAGGATAATAAATTAATCAAACTTACCTCAACAGAATTTTCTTTATTGACTCTTTTAGCCAGAAATGAAGGTCGGGTCTTAACACATCAATATATATTAAAAGAAATATGGGGCATGGGATATGTTGAACAAACCCAATATTTGCGTGTTTTTATAGTGCAATTGCGTAAAAAAATAGAAGATAATCCTTCAAAACCCAAACTACTCAATACGGAATCCGGGATTGGATATAGATTTGGAGGTTAATATTCCAATTATATAATGCAAGTATAAAATTTAAAAAAGATTTCATATGTACATTGGAATATTAAGTTATTTCACCCGTTTTTTAATCGGTTCAGTTATGCTATTTAGTCGCTTCAATGATTGCAAGTAGCAATGAGGTTAATGTATATTTTTCTCTTAAGATTGCACTAATGTTAATATATTGCTGACTATTTTGTTGATAAGGCTGAAAGAACTGGTTTGGGATTTTCCCTATAATATAAGTTTCAATTCATCATTATAGTCAAATTGCAAATCTTCATGAAGCGTGGAAAGTGCCTTCTTAATTCTACTAATTTGTCTCATATAAAGATTCCCGAGAGCTGTATTTGCATACAAGGGTATTCCGGTTTTTCTTATTTTTTTACAGAAATATATAAGCAACTCAACCTCTGTTTGCTTATTTCCGGAATATTTAATGAATTTATTAGTTGTTCGTAATGCTTTACGAATAGTTTTTTTTGCCAAATAGACATTAATCTTGTTAAGCCCTTCAAATTGTTCATCTATCTGATCTTTAACATCTTTTATATATGATTCTTCATTATCAGAATCAAATAATAGATAGGTGAGAAGTTCTTTATTTTCTTTTTTAAACTTTGCCAGGTGCATACAAAGTTCAATAAGCTTTTGTGGGTGAAGCGTTGCAAGTTCGGCTTTTAATTCCTTTAATGATGCAGCTTTCATAATATTCCCGCTTATTTTACAACTTTTACCCTGCCTATTTCTCCTGAAGTTAAGCGTACTTTTATTCCGTGCGGATGGTACAAACTTTTGGTTAATATATCCTGCACAATTCCTTCAGTTATTTTACCTGAAACTTGGTCTTCTTTTAAAACTATTCCAACTTCTTTTCCAGCTTTTACATCACTTTTGTTTTGACCTTTCATTCTATATATATTTTAGGTAAAGTAACAATATTTCAATAAATGAAAATTATTTTTAAAATGCAATGTTAACCCATATCTATTAGGTTTTAAAAACCTGATAGCTTATTTTACTTTAATAAAATTCTTAAAAATTAAAGTTATCAGGATCGGCACCAATGCGATAGTTTGAATTCAAGTTTTCAATTTTGTCCATATCGGCTTGTGAAATTTCAAAATCAAAAACATTTGCGTTTGAAATTATCCTTTCTTTTCGAACCGATTTAGGAATTACTACAACACCCTTTTGCAAATTCCATCGAATTACAAGTTGAGCAACATCTTTATTGTATTTCGAAGCAAGTTCGCTCAATAATTTGATGCCGAAAATTTCTCCATGCATCAATGGGCTCCATGATTGAAACTGAATATTTTTTTTATTGCAAAATTCAAGTAAGGAGTTTAAAATTAGTTTTGGATGAAATTCAACCTGGTTTACCATTGGCACTATTTCTGAATCATTCATTAAATCGACCAAGTGTTGTTCTAAAAAATTGCTCACACCAATGGCTTTTGCACCACCATTTTTGTAAATTTTTTCAATTGCTTTCCAGGTTTCTTTGTATTTACCTTTTACCGGCCAATGTATTAAATATAAATCGATATAATCAAGTTTCAATTTTTTTAAACTGTTGTCAAAAGCTTTTAATGTTGATTCATAGCCTTGGTCGGAATTCCAGACTTTTGTTGTAATAAACAATTCGCTCCGTTTTATGCCCGATTCACGCACAGCTTTACCGACACCAATTTCATTTTCATATAAAGTGGCTGTATCAATATGCCTATAACCAGCTTCCAAAGCCCAATTTATTGCATTAATAACTTCCTTTCCGTCTTTCGACTGATATACGCCTAATCCTAAATATGGCATTTTCACTTTATTTGAAAGTGATGCAGATCCTTCGATATTCGATATTTTAAACATTTTAGCTTTTATTTTTATTTCGTTAAATTCAATATATACAATTATTAATCTGGGTTGATTGAATAATTTTAAACTTAAATTATAATTTTTTAAAAATCCGGTTATATCTTATTTTTAGAAAGTCTTTAGAACTTGGGTCAAATGAAATTAAAACCCTCGAAACTTTTCCAATTACATTAGTTACAGGTAAAAATCCCCATTCACGTGAATCTTTGCCATTATCGCGATTATCGTCTAATACAAAGTAATAATCGTATTTAAAAAAATAGCTTTGCAATGGCAAATTATTTAAATATACTGAGTCGTGTTTAATAGAAACCGTACATTTTTCATATTTTTCAAGTATTTCGCTATAAAATTGTATGTTATTTTTTGAAAATGAAATTCTTTCGCCGGCTTTAGGAATTATAAGAGGACCAAAATTTTGTAATGTCCATTTTGACAAAGGATTATGTGGAAATATAACGGAATTGTCAACTAAATAATTTTTTGTATTCTTTTTTATACTTATAACAGAATTTTCCGATTTTAAGTTTTCAGCTTTTTCTTCAGATAAATATAAAAAATATTCTCCATAATTGTTCAATGGCCCACCTTCGTCAATACCATATTTTTTAAGCAGTTCCTCAGGAATTATTTTTTCTTTAAAATTCAACTTATATTCATATAATACATTATCAATGGTTACATTTTTCTGATTAATTAGGACTTTATTATTTTTAATCTGAATTGTGTCACCTGGCAGTCCTATACATCGTTTAACATAAACTATTTTTTTATCAACCGGGGTATATTCCTCTAATGGATAATTAAATGCTATAACGTCATTGTGCTTTATATAACCTAATCCGGGTATTCTATAGTAAGGTAATTGAGGCCATTTTAAATAATATTTAGGTGAAGAAGTTTTAGTTATTAATGGAGAAAATGGCAGTGAAATTATGGTTATAGGAAATCTGGGTCCAAATACAGTTTTGTCAATAATTACCCAATCGCCTGGTAATAAGTTCCCAGACATTGATGAATTTTGAATTACATAAGTTTGAAAAATAAATAACCTCACGAAAAGTAAGATAAATAATGCAATAACAATTGCCCATAACCATGAACTTTTCTTTTTTCTTATAGGTTTAGGCTTTTTAAAAGCTTTAGGCTTACGTATTTTCTTGTTTGCTGTTTTTCTGGCCACAATTTTATAAATTCAAAAAATAAAATTATTACTAATTCAAAGATACTTGAAAGAGTTAAAATTTAAATAAAAGGTTCAATAAAACAAAAGAATGAAACAAAAAACCCTGGATAATCCAGGGTTTCAATGTAATTTATGATTTTACTTTTCGGAACATTCGGTTCCATCTTATTTTTCCTAGGAAACTTTTATTTTCATCCAATGATAACCAAATAAAAATTGGTTTGCCAATGATATGATCTTCAGGAACAAACCCCCAATATCTTGAATCTAATGAGTTATGACGATTATCACCCATCATAAAATAATAATTCATTTTAAAAGTGTAATCAGTTGCCGGCTTGTTATTGATGTATATAATACTATCTCTTACCGAAAGCCTGTTGTGCTCGTAGTCTGTAATTAATCTTTGATACAGTGGCAAATTTTGCAATGTTAGCTTAACCATAGCACCTTTTTTGGGAATATAAAGTGGTCCGTAATAATCCTGGTTCCAATGAAAATTTGCATTATGTGGAAATACTGAAATATCAGTTGCACCGGGTTGACGGAAATAATCATTGTCAATTGAAATTACATTGCTAAAAGTTTTTATTTTATCATAATTTTCCTGGGTGAGCGGCATGTATTCGCCTCCATTAGTCATAATTATGTCCTTATCATAAATACCCATATCTTCGAGTACTTTTGGGTTAATTGGTTCTTTGGTACGTACGTAATACATAAATTGTTTGCCTTCAATTGCCTTTTGAGGTTTACCATCAATAAAAACATTACCTTCAATTACCTGTAAAGTATCACCTCCAACTGCAACGCAACGTTTAACATAATTGTCGGTTCGGTCAACTGGCCGGTAAACAACTGTTTGATTAGCCCAAATTTCTTTACGCACCAAATTGTAATATTCACTGTCGCTTCTGTGGATATTGTTTTTTATATCATATTCTTTCATTTCCGCGGTGCGTTCACGAATATAACTATAATAACTTTGGGCGCTTGGCATTTCAAGCGAAACGGTATCTCCTTCGGGATAATTGAAAACTACAATATCGTCGCGTTGAACATCACCAAATCCGGCAAGACGTTTATAAGGCCATTGAATCCAAGTAAGGTATGAAGGCATAGTGCCAATTAAAATGTTTTGTGCAAATGGAAATGATAGTGGTGTATTGGGGATTCGTGGTCCATAGCTGACTTTGCTTACATATAAATGATCGCCAATCATTAAGGTGCGTTCCATGGAACCTGTAGGAATCTTGTAATTCTGAAACAGGAAAATATTAATAATAGTAACTGCAACTACAGCAAAAATTAATGCATCAATCCATTCTACAACTGTTGAATTTTTTTTATTTCGTTTTTTCCAAGGGCTCCAGTTTACTTTTTTGCTTACATAAACATCAAAAACAATAGGTACACCAAGCAAAAACCAATAATTACCCAACCAAATTACCCATAAAATATAAAGAGTAACGGCTACTCCAAATTTGAAATATTTGTTTTTTAGAATTTGAAGAATTTTTTGCATGAGTTAAGTTTTATAAATTAATAATTTAAAACGCTAAAGTAGGAAAAAGATTATTTTTAGAACAGTTCAATTAACAATTATTCACATCTCTGCTTTTTTAATATAGAAACAGGTTACAATATTAGTGATTCACACGTTCACATTGTCGCTTCATGGTTTAATAATTTATATAATTCATTTGCAATCCAACTTGAAAGTTCATTAGCTCCTGTTTGGTTCAAATGATTTTCATCATACCAATCTGATGGCTTTTCAAAAATCTCATTTGGTGGAAATAATACTTTTCCATATTTTATATAAGTGTTATATTCCTTAGGGATTTGAATATTATATCCATATGATGGCAGATATAAAAAATATATTTTAATGTCTTTTGATTTACATATTTTAGAAATCTTCTCAATATAAGTTCTTGGAAATTTCATGTAAAAATTTCTTTCAAACTTTGATAATTCTGATTTTTTTATACTGCGTTCTTCTTTTATGCGTTTTAAAAATTCAAAAGAAGCAGTATCTGGTGAAGAGGTAAAACCGTAGTCATTCATATTAAATCGATTATTTTCCAAGTTTCCAAAAATAGAATTCTTAATTACCTCAAGCCTGTAATATACGTGACGGTAACAATCGCCCAGCAAATCTTTGTTAATGAATGGATTTGCCAGTAATACATCGCTTGTCTCAGCAATATATGGAAAAATAGGATGACTATACCTGTCTTCATCTTCCCTTACTTCAATAATTAAAGTTTTTACATTTTTTGTTTTTAGTATTTCTTTTAAAAAAACATACATTAAATTATCACCAAATCGGCAATATCCAAAATTGGCAACATTTACCTTTAATTTGTCTTCAATAAGTTTATCATTTATTCCATTAATGGTATGCGATGATCCCAGAAAAACAAAATCGACAGGCTTGGGATTTTTAAAAATCCTATCATATATCCAAATACTGCGGTTCGAGCAATCATCAGTCAATTCCTGGAACAACATTCGCCTTTCAATTGGAAAGGCCAAAATTACCAGTACAATTGAAAGGGTAATAATTATTGTATTTCTAATTAATCGTTTCATCAAAATTGAAAATATATAAATTGTTGCGATTTATCGAACACGCCAAATACCAAAATGAGTATAATAAAAATATAATAAATGAACCAACGCTGCCAGGCAGGTTTGTTAGAAATAGCATCTTTGGTATTGATTTTCTCCTGAAAATAATGGACAAGCTCTAAAAATAAAATTGAAAAAACTGCAATAATAAGAACCTGTTTGTTATTATTCAAATATAAATATTTATCTCTCGCACTATCTGTATTTGCAAAAATATCATTTACGCCCTGATATAATTTGGTAAAAATATGTGTTGAAATATACAAAGCATCTGAAAGACTTTTTGCCCTAAAAAATATCCAGGCAAATGTAACCAGGGAAAAGGTTATAAGCTTTTGTATGGTGCTAAATAAATTAGGCCATTTATCGAAACGGAATAAATTATTTAATGGTTTGCTGAATTTGTCAATAACAATTCCCGAAATAAGATAAAAACCATGTTATGCACCCCAAATAACAAATGTCCATTTTGCACCATGCCATAACCCGCTAACGAGAAAAACAAAAAATAAATTGAAATACCAACGGGGAATGCTCACCCTGTTCCCACCAAATGAAATATAAAGATAATCCCTAAACCACGTGGATAATGATATATGCCATCGTTTCCAAAATTCCGAAATTGACTTTGAAGAATAAGGCCGATTAAAATTTGTCATAAGTTTAAAACCCATAACTTTTGCGGCACCAATTGCCATATCAGAATATCCTGAAAAATCACAAAAAATTTGAAATGAAAAAAAGATTGTGGCGAATATTAATGGGAGCCCTTTATAGTTTGTGGGATTATCATACACCTGATTGACTAAAATAGCTAACCTATCGGCAATAACAACTTTTTTGAAAAGTCCCCAGGCCATTAATTTTAAACCATCTGTAATCCTCTGATAATCGAAAATGTGCTTTTCATAAAATTGATGTATTAAATTTTGAGGACGTTCAATCGGGCCAGCAACCAATTGTGGATAAAACATAACATAAAGGGCATAAATTCCAAAATGCCGCTCTGCCTTCAGATTGCCGCGATAAATTTCAATTGTGTAACTCATTGCCTGAAAAGTATGGAACGACAAACCTATCGGCAAAAGAATTGATAAATATGGAATTGGATTATGAAATCCAGTACCATGCAAGATAATAGTCAAATTTTCATTTATAAAATTATAATATTTAAATACTGCCAAAACGCCAATATTTGCAATTAAACTTGCAATTAAAAAATATTTACGTTTAGCAGTATTTTTGATTTCTAAAAATATACCAGCAAAATAATCAACCACAATAGTAAAACCAAGAATTAAAATATATACCGGGATAAAACACATATAAAAATAACAACTGCTTAACAATAGTAATAGCCAACGGTATTTGTGAGGAACTGCGAAGTAAAGTAAAGTAACAATAATAAAGAAAATTGCAAAATGTACTGTATTAAAAAGCATGAGCTTATTTGTATTGTTTTTACTTAATTTTTTTCAAGTATATCAAAAACATATAAGATAATATATTAAAACCAGATATTTCTTATCATTAAATCCCTAAAACCTCATCCATTGTAAAGAATCCCTTTTTTCCATTAATATATTCTGCTGCTATAACGGCACCAAAAGCAAGTGCCTGTCGGCCTTTTGCAAAATGTGTTATTTCAATATAATCGGCTGGCGAATCATATTTTATTATATGGGTACCTGGAACTTCACCTGTCCTTTCGGAAGTTATTGTCAATACTTTTTCACCATTTTCCGGGGCTAATTTCCATGATTTTTTTTTATTGTAATTTTTAAGCAAACCTTCTGCTAATGTAATGGCTGTTCCGCTTGGTGCATCTTTTTTGTGTATATGATGGATTTCGGTTATTTCCGGATTATATCCATCTATTCCGTTCATTATTTTTGCAAGATATTGGTTCAGTTTAAAAAATACGTTCACCCCAATACTGTAATTTGATGTCCATATAAATGAAATTCCTTTTTTTTCACAAATTGCTTTTGCTTCGGGCAATTTGTCGTTCCAGCCTGTTGAACCGCAAACCACAGAAACTCCATTTCCCAAGCATGTTGTCACGTTGTCAAACGCGGTGTGTGGCGAAGTAAACTCAATGGCCACATCTGTGTTGGAAGGGTTTATATTTTTCAAATCATTTGCGTTATCAACATCAATTGTATAAATGATTTGATGTCCGCGTGAAAGGGCTATTTTCTCAATTTCTTTGCCCATTTTACCAAAACCGATAAGAGATATTTTCATAATGTTTATTTTTTAGGAAACTGGTTGCCGGAAAACGGAAAGCCGAAGGCCGGAAACCAAATTGATTTAATGGAAACTTGTTTTTCTTATTTTAATTAAATTGCTTAACATGGCGGAAATTTTCTTTGTTGTTTCGATCAATTTTTCACATTCTGCGTTATTTAATAATTTAATTTCTTTTGCAATAAAAAGTTGAGTTCTTAATTCGGCACTGGAGCCTTTTGAAATTAAAAGAAAATGGACAAATTCCTTGTTTGTCCGTTCAAAACCTTCAGCAATATTGGAAGCTATTGAAACAGAAGATCGTTGTATTTGATCACGCAAGGCAAAATCTTTGCAATCCTTTAATAAAGAATATAATTTAATAGAAAGTTGGACTGATTCTTGCCAAACATTTAAGTCTTCAAACTTTTCAATCATACCATTTGATTAGATGATCCAGTGACAAGAAACTGGAAATTAGAAATATATAATACTTCCGTCTTCCTTTTCTCCTTATTCCGTTCACCATTTTCCATTGTAAAAAAAAAGGGAAGCCATACCTGCCTCCCTTTCCTATATAATTTTGACAGTTTATTTTACTGCGTTTACTACAGCTTCAAAAGCTTGTGGATGGTTCATTGCTAAATCGGCCAAAGCTTTGCGGTTTAATTCAATGCCTTTCTTATTTATTAAACCAATGAATTGTGAATAGCTCATACCAAAAGGCCTTACTGCTGCATTAATACGTTGAATCCAAAGTGCACGGAAGTTTCCTTTTTTCTTTCTGCGGTCATTAAATGCATATTGTTGACCTTTTTCCCAGGTGTTTTTGGCAACGGTCCATACATTTGCGCGTGGACCAAAGTTTCCCCTGGTTAAACTTAATACTTTTTTACGTCTTGCGCGTGAAGCGACTGAATTTACACTACGTGGCATAATTTTACATTTTAAGAACGGTTAGTGGCCTATAGCTCTTGTATAACTAAACATTCTGGTTATTACAAATTTTTATTTAAGCGTTAATAAATGCTGTACATTCTTTAAATCAGTTTTGTCAACCAAGCCAAAGTATGTTAGGTTTCTTTTTTGCTTGGTACTTTTCTTTGTAAGAATGTGGCGTTTAAACGCGTGTTTCCTTTTAATTTTTCCAGTTCCGGTAAGCGAAAATCTTTTAGCTGCACCGGAATTAGTTTTCATTTTTGGCATTTCTATTTATTTTTTAATAAAACATATATGAATGATGTTGGTATGTAACATCAATTAATTCCTTATTTTTTTGCTGCTTTCGGGGTAAGTAAAATACTCATCCTTTTCCCTTCAAGCTTTGGAAGTTGTTCTACTTTACCAATATCTTCCAAATCATTGGCCAAACGTAACAACAAAATTTCACCTTGTTCCTTGTATAAAATTGAACGGCCTTTAAAAAATACAAATGCTTTTACTTTTGCGCCTTCCCCAAGGAATCCTTGTGCATGTTTCAGTTTAAAGTTATAATCATGTTCATCGGTGTTTGGGCCAAATCGGATTTCCTTAACCACAACTTTAGCAGTTTTAGCTTTGATTTCTTTTTGTTTCTTTTTTTGTTGATAAAGAAACTTCTGATAATCAATAATTTTACAAACTGGTGGTTCAGCAGTTGGTGAAATTTCTACTAAATCGAGTTCCAATTCGTCTGCTAATTTCAAAGCATCTGGAAGTGTATATACTCCATTGTTTTCAACATTATCGCCTACTAAACGAATGGATTTTGCCCTTATTTCATTGTTAATTTTATGTAGTTTTTCTACACTGTTTCTTGGCATTGGCCTACGTGGCCCCGGGGTAAAAATCTTCTCAGCTATTTTTTTGTCCTCCTAATTTGGTTAATAATTATTTTTACCGGTTTCCTTTAATAACCGGTTTTATTCAATTTGTTTGTTTACTTCAGCTTCAATAAACCTGGCAAATTCTTCCATTGTCATGCTTCCTTTGTCTCCTTCACCTTGTTTACGGACAGCAACTGTTGAATTTGCTTCTTCTTTTTCACCAACTACCAAAAGATACGGAATCCGCTTCAATTCATTGTCACGAATCTTTTTTCCTATCTTTTCGTTACGCATATCAACCAAGGTGCGAATATCGCAATTATTTAGAAAATTTAAAACTTTTTCTGCATAATCGTGGAATTTTTCGCTTATCGGTAAAACAACAACCTGATCGGGAGCTAACCATAATGGAAATTTACCGGCAGTATGTTCAATTAAAACGGCTACAAACCTTTCCATTGACCCAAACGGGGCACGGTGAATCATAACAGGTCGATGCCGTTGATCATCGGCTCCGATATATTCCAATTCAAAACGTTCAGGTAAATTATAATCAACCTGTATTGTGCCCAATTGCCATTTTCGGCCTATTGCATCGCGAACCATAAAATCAAGCTTTGGGCCATAAAAAGCTGCTTCGCCCAATTCAACAGTGGTTTTCATTCCACGTTCCTGTGTCGCTTCAATAATAGCCGTTTCCGCTTTATCCCAATTTTCGTCGGTACCAATATATTTTTCTTTGTTGTTCGGATCGCGAAGCGAAATTTGAGTCTCAAAGTTTTTAAAATCAAGAATTTTGAAAATATATAGAATAATATCTATTACTTTTTTGAACTCATCTTTAATCTGATCAGGTCGGCAGAATAAATGGGCATCGTCCTGTGTAAATCCACGAACCCTTGTTAAACCGTGCAATTCACCACTCTGTTCGTAACGATAAACAGTGCCAAATTCAGCAAGGCGCAAAGGCAAATCCTTATATGAGCGAGGTTTCGATTTATAAATTTCGCAGTGATGCGGACAATTCATAGGTTTCAACAAAAATTCTTCTCCTTCAGCAGGAGTATGAATTGGTTGAAATGAATCTTTACCATACTTTGCATAGTGACCGGATGTTACATAAAGTTCCTTTTGCCCTATATGAGGTGTAATAACTTGTTGATAACCATATTGCTTTTGAACTTTTCTGAGGAATGTTTCCAATCTTTCTCTTAAAGCTGCTCCACGAGGTAACCACAAAGGCAATCCCTGACCAACTTTTTCTGAAAATGTAAATAATTCTAATTCTTTTCCTATTTTACGATGATCACGAAGTTTCGCCTGTTCAAGCATTTCAATGTATTCATCCAGCATTTTCTGCTTTGGAAAGGTAATTCCATAAATACGAGTAAGTTGCTTGTTTTTTTCGTTACCGCGCCAATAAGCGCCAGCTATGCTAGTTAATTTTACTGCTTTTATATACGAAGTGTCTGGCAAATGCGGCCCACGACATAAATCGGTAAAATTTCCCTGTGTATAAAATGATATGGTTCCATCGACCAAATCATTTATTAGTTCAATTTTATAGGGATCACCTTTTTGTGTAAAAAATTCTGAAGCTTCTTTTTTACTGACTTCCCTGCGTTTATATGCACTTTTTTGCCTTGCCAGTTCAAGCATTTTTTGTTCAACCTTTACAAGGTCGGCTTCAGTAATAGTAACATCTCCAAGGTCAACATCGTAATAAAACCCATTTTCAATGGCAGGTCCGATTCCAAATTTAATTCCCGGATAAAGCGATTCAAGCGCTTCGGCCATTAAATGCGCCGATGAATGCCAGAATGCGTGTTTGCCTTCATCATCATCCCATTTATGCAATTTTATTGATGAATCGTTTTTAATTGGACGGGTAGCATCCCATAAATCACCATTCACGGTGGAGGCAATAACATCATTTGCCAATGAATTACTTATACTTTTAGCTATATCAAGCCCTGTAGCTCCTTCGGGATATTCACGGACTGAATTATCTGGAAATGTAATCTTTATCATAATTTTAAAAAAACATGCAAAGATAAATTATTTGAAATTTATTTAAGGAATTAATTTAAAATTCTGGAAGTTTAAAGCAAACTTTTGAAATTATACCTTTATTTTCTGAAAGATTTTTTGTGAAAAATAGTTGGGTAAAGTTTCATCAGTATTAATCACTATTCCTCCCAAAATATAAATGGGGAATTTTTTAGTTAAGGTAGGATGATGTTTAATCATGGCTAAAATTTCCTTTTCAATTTCGTCGTAAACCAAATGTGTTGTTTTTAAAATTGGCAATTCTGCATTTTTAATTTCATCAACTTTGGGCAGCAAGCGAAGTGCCAAAAATTCAGGCTGGAATTCGGAATAATCAGCCGGGTCAATTTCATGTATTGAAGTTGAAAGAAGATGTTCCTGAACCATCATTAATGCACCACAAGTTTTAGTATGCCTGTGTTGGCCGACCCTTTTAATTACCCCAACTTTACCTTCACGTGAAATGCCAATATGAGATCCAAAAATAAATAATGCTGCACCATCGTCTGGTATGTGATCGGAAAAGGCAGTAAGCCCAATTTCACCTACAAATGGATAACCTGCCAATCCACCCATTATAAATGTTCCTTGTGGCGCATGTAGATTCATCTTGGCTTGTTGATGGTTTAATTCATCAAAACAAAATGAAGTAGCAACAATAATGCTGTTCATTTCTATTCCTTCATTTTTTGCAATTTCAATTACTGCATTATTCGATGCTTCCGACATTGTGGAAAAATCGCCAAAATATTTTTGAATTATCTTTTGCACTTTATTTTAAATTTAAAAATTTCTTATCCTGTCCCTCCTAAAGCATTGGCAATGGCGTTTATTGATTTAAGCAATACAACATTTTGTTGGAAATAAGTTTCGGAATTTGCTGTTTCCTTTTCGTCACGCCATTTACGTAAAGCATTTATTTGTAAACGATGCATCAAATCAAGTGCCACAGCCCTAAGCCTAGTTGAATAGTAATGATTACTACGTCTTTCTTTAAATGGTATTTCAAGCAATTCAGCCAATAAATCCTGAGTTAAGTGAAATTCAGAAATAATCATTGGTAAAATTTCTGCTTTAATATCCTCGTCTTCAACTAATGTTGCGTACATTTCAATAATCGCAGAATCGGTTGCCGCCAGTCCCGAATCTACATTTGTTAATATATATCGAACCAATGGATGTGAAATAACCAATTTTTTGAGCAGGCTATATTTTTTCGGTTGTTCGTCTCTTAATAATTTCAATGTGCTGCCAACACCATACCAGCTTGTAATGTTAGCACGACTTTGTGTCCAACTAAAAACCCAAGGAATTGCACGTAAATCGGAAAGTGTACGTTGGTTAGTCCGCCGTGATGGTCTTGAACCAATTTTACTTGATTCAATAGCATCAATAGGAGTTGCCTTTTCGAAAAATCCAATAAAACCTTTATGTTGGGTTAACTTTATATAAGCATTATAACTTTCATCTGCCATATAACCCATTAATTCAAAAAGTTCATGTTCCTGATTGTTCAAATTAACCAAGGTATTTCGCAAAGTTCCGGAAACAAGCATTTCAATATTATATGCAGCATTTACTTTGTTGGCGTATTTTTGTTCTATTGATTCACCTTGTTCTGTTAGTCTTAACTTTCCACAAAGTGATGCCGGCGGCAGGCTTCGTAAAAACCAATGTGTAGGTCCGGCGCCTCTGCTTATGCTTCCGCCTTTTCCATGAAAGAAACGTATTTCAATTCCATGTTTTAAACCTACTTTAGTCAAATTATGCTGTGCTTCATATAAGTGCCATTGGCTTGATAAAATCCCCCCATCTTTATTACTATCGCTGTAACCGATCATTACTTCGGCAATTGGTCTTGAATATCCTCTAGTTTGCATGTGTAGCCTAATTGAATTTTTTGTAACTGTATTAGCTAAAAATTCATCCAATATTTCCGGTGCATCTTTCAAATCCTCTATAGTTTCAAAAAGTGGAACTACAGGCAATAAACATGCTGGTCCGTGTGGTGTTTTGCAATATAAGCCAGCTTCTCTGGCCAATAAATAAATTGTAAATAAATCTTCTGTTTTACGCGTCATACTTACAATAAGTGGTCCTAACGCATTAGTGCCATATTTTGAAATATGGTCAACTAAAACGCCCAGGTACCCTAATACATTTATTGTTTCAGGATTATTTCCTGAATAATTCCGGGTAAACGGTCTGTAAAAATTGAGCTCGCGATAAATAAATTTTTTATCGATTGAACCATCCTGGTTAAGGGAAAGGCTTTCACATTCTCCATCTTCGAGCAAGCCCAATAAAGCTTTTTTATAAAATGAACTATTCTGACGAATATCTAAATGGGCAAGATGGAAGCCAAAATTATTTACAAATCGCAGAGCTTTTAAAACTTCATTTATTGATAGAGTTGGTGCTCCCCAATTTGAAAGTGCTTTTTGGAGCTTTTCCAAATCATTTAATAATTCGCTTGAGTTGGAATATGTCCAAGGTACCTCGGGTTTTAAAGTATATCCCGAAACAGTATCGAGTTTTATTGGCAATTTTTCAATCAATAATAAAACATATTGTTTAAAAGGCTCTCTTAATGAAGAATTATACCAGTCAAAGTCATGTATATTTTTTATTTGAGCAATGATTGAATTTCGGTATTTTAAAAAATCAGCATCTATAAATTCTTCGGTAGTATAAATACTCAAACTGTCAGATAATTGAAGCAAATGCTGACGAACTAAACGTAAAGCCTCTGTTCGCAACCTTATTAATGTATATTTAGTGATTTCAGGAGTAACCAATGGATGTCCGTCCCTGTCGCCACCAACCCAAGTTCCTAAATTTATTTTAGGCAAGTTACGGTAATTATATAGTGCTTCGGTTTGGAATCCTATTTCTTCCCATGCCTGTAACAATTGTTTATCATGAAGGTCAAATACATCAGGAAATACATCTTTAAGGTAATGTAAAACATTTTCAAGTTCTGTTTCAACCTTAGGTTTTTCAAGATATATATCATCAATAAACCAAAGACGGGTTAATATTTCTTTTATACCGGAGCGTATGCGCTGACGTTCAATAGCCGTATATACAGGATTTTCGAGCATAACGACAGATAAATATAACTCCCGATAAAATTGAAGCACAACAGTTCTTTTAGCTTCTGTAGGATGTGCAGTTAGTACAGGTTCAACTTCAATTTGCGAAAGTACAGCAACAATAGTTTCCTGAGAATACCCATTATTTTTTAATTCTGAAAAAGTTTGTAACCAACTTCCATTTTGATTATTAGAACCTTTGAGTTGCTGATTTTTTCTCCGGCTCTGAACCGCCCAGTTAACTTCACTTAAATTTAATAATTGAAAGCAAATAGAATATAAATGTGCTGTTTTTTGTTCAAGTTCGGCAGGTGGAAGTGAAATATTCTCATTTAACCAGGGAATATAAGCTTTAAGTTGATTTTCGTTATTTTCTTCCAATACTTCGGCAAAGCAAATTAACAAAAACAACAAGTCCGTATAAGGCTTGCCAATTTGTTCTATATTTTCATTAAAAACAGCATTCATTCCGGTTCTTTAAATGTTAAACACAAGCTTTTGAATTAATGTTGAATGGAAAATGTAATTATTTTATAATTATCTGAAATTATACGAATTAGCAAAAAAAATAATTTAAATGATAATAGATAATATTATCAATGCAGAAAAATACTAATCAATTTTAACAAATTTAGTTTTGAAACGAAGTTATTTTACAAAATAAGCAACTTTTTCAAGAAGGGTAATCATATCTGAATTTTCAAGATATACATGTTCGGGAACATTCAATGGTACTGATGTGAAATTAAGAATTCCTTTAATTCCTGATGAAACCAGGTTATTTGAAATTTCGGCAGCAAAATCTGAAGGAACTGTAATTATTCCAATACTAATGCCTTTAATATTCACAATCTCAGCTATTTTGGAAACATGGTAGCAAGGCACGCCTGCTATCACCTGGTCAACTTTTCCGGGATCGTTATCAAATGCTGCAACTATATTTAATTTCGAACGTTTGCCACTGAAATAAGATGTAATAGCCCTTCCTAAATGGCCAATACCAACAATTGCAACATTTAAACCTTCTTCAGCATCTAAAACTTTGCCAATTACGTCCATCATTTCCTGAATATCGTATCCTTTACGTTGTGCACTTGTGTAACCAATAAACATAATATCACGACGGACCTGCACTGCAGTTATGTTATGCATTTTTGCCAATTCATGCGAAAAAATATGTGTCTTCCCAATAGCCAAACAATCGAATAAGGTACGCCTGTACTCACTCATCCTTTCAACAGTTTTTTCCGGTAATTTTCCTTCTAACATAAAAATATAATAACTTAAAACTCAGGTCAAATATAATGGAATTCAAATTTAACTTTTATTTTTATTGAATTTAAATTTGATACCATTTTTCATTAATCTTTCCTAAACTAATTATTAATGCCTTTAAAATTGCTAAAATTGCATTAAATTATTAAAGTTAAAATAAAACTTTATATAAAATTTTATTTTTAGTTAGTAGTATTATTATATTTCAGATTAACATTCATATATTGAATAACTTATAAACGTTGAAACCATTAATTGAAATATTAGAAGACAAATGCAAAATTTGTTATGCCTGTGTTAGGGCTTGCCCTGTAAAGGCAATTAAAATTTCGGAAGCGGGGAAAATACCTGATGTTATTTCGTCACGATGTATAGGTTGTGGATCTTGTGTTTTGGCATGTTCATCAAAAGCTATAATTTTCAGAAGTGAAAAACAACATGTTCTGGATATGCTTGCTACAGGCGAAAATATTGTAGCTTCAATCGATCCAACTATTGCTTCAGAATTTCATGACATTTCCGATTATCGAAAATTTGTAAGAATGCTTAAAACATTGGGTTTCATACAAGCTTATGAGGCATCGTTCGGCGTTGATTTGGTGGCAAAACAATACAACAAATTATTTAATAGTTTTAAAGGGAAATATTATATTACAGCTAATTGCCCGGTGGTAGTGTCTTATATAGAAAAATTTCATCCATCGCTGGTGAAAAATTTAGCACCTATAATATCACCTATGGTTGCAATGGCAAGAGTTATACGAAAAAAAATTGGTAATGATGTAAAGATTGTACATCTTGGTCCATGTGTTGGCGCAAAAGATGAAGCTAAAATGCTTGCTAATGGCACAGGTCCAGATGCTGTTTTGACCTTTACCGAATTAAGGGAAATATTTGAAGAACGAAATATTAATGAAAATGCACTTGAGTTTTCGCATATAACAGAACCACTGGGAAATAAAGGTTCTTTGTATCCTATTAGTAACGGAATATTGCAAGCTGCCGATATAAGTGAAAATTTGTTGGAAAACACTGTTATGACTGGTGAAGGAAAAGCTGTAATGATTCAATATATGAGAGCATTTGAACAAAGTATTGATGAAATTAACACACATTTCAACATGTTTTTTTGCAAGGGTTGTATAATTGGCCCGGGCACAAGTAGAATTAATAACCGTTTACAACGTCGGTCAATGGTGGTTGAATATGCAAATAAAAGAATTAAGTCACTGAACGTAGAAAACTGGAACAAGAATATTGAAACTTATTCTGATATTGATTTTGAAAGAAAATTTGAAGCAAGCAACCAACGTTTGAACGAGCCTAATGAAGGTAAACTTCATGAAATATTGGTTTCAATTGGAATGCCAAAACGTGAAGATGAAGTTGATTGCGGAGCCTGTGGATACGAAACTTGCCGTGATTTTGCTGCTGCAGTTGGCAAAGGTTTGACTATCGCAGAAATGTGTTTGGTGCATGCAATTAAAAATCAACAGAACCATATTGAGATTTTGAAAAATAACAATGATAACCTCGAAAAAATAGAAATTGCATTAAGGGAATCGGAGAAAATTGCCCGAACTGAACATGAATCGGCAAAAGAAGCATCTGAAACTACAACTGCAATGCTTCAAAAATTAAGGGCAGGTGTAGTAATAATCAATAAAGATCTTAAAATTATTCAGGCTAATCAAAGTTTTATTAATTTGCTTGGACATGAAGCCAGTGAAATTAACGAAGTTATTCCCGGGCTTGTTGGAGCTGATATTAAATCGCTTCTTCCGTATAGTTTTTATAATATTATTACTTACGTTATAAATTCGAATGAAGAAGTTATAAACAGAGATGTTCAGCTTGAAAATGTTTTGCTAAATATTTCAGTTTTTCCAATTAAAAAGGATAAAATTGCAGGTGCTATAATCCGTGACTTATACCAGCCATTGGTGCGTAAAGATGAAATTATTGAAAGGGTGAGTGAAGTTATTGACAAAAATCTGCAAATGGTTCAAAAGATTGGATTTTTATTAGGTGAAGGAGCTTCTGAAACAGAGCAAATGCTCAACTCAATTCTACAATCGTTTAAAAACGATAATAAACAAGGATGAGCGCTCCTTTTTATATTGAATTTAGTTGTCAACAAAATTTTTGTGATGGACAAAGAGTTTGTGGCGATGTTTTCCTTACTAAAAAAGTTCGTGAAGAAGGTCGTACAATTATTGTTCTTTCCGATGGAATGGGGCATGGTGTAAAGGCAAATATGCTAGGTATTTTAACTGCATCAATGGCAGTAAACTTTACCCTTGAACATAAGGAAATGAATAGCATTGCAGAAATAATTCTCAATACACTTCCTATTGATTCTGAGAAACAGACTAGTTATTCAACTTTTTCAATAGTTGATGTTGAATCGAATGGAAAAGTTACCATTTTGGAATATGAAAACCCGGAGTGTCTTATTTTACGTGGAACTGAAAAAATTCAACCTGAATGAACCTGCGTATTACTGAATACCAAAAGAAAAGTCGGGCGGGAAATCCACAGTTGTACATTTTATGCGCAAAAAGACGACCGTATATTGCTTTTTACTGATGGCATTTCACAATCGGGTATGGGTACAATGGAATATCCAACAGGTTGGGGAATTGAGAATGTCCATCAATATGCAATTTCGCAAATAGTTAAATCGAATGCGATTCCAGCTGCTAAACTTGGGTTTAAAATAATTACTGAAGCCTATAAAAATGATAATTTTGTTTGCAAAGATGATACAAGTTGCGCGGTGATTTCTTTTCGTGATTCCCGCAAACTACTTATTTGCACTGGGCCTCCAATTGATGAGGAAAAAGATAAAATTTTGGCCAAGACCGTAATGGAATTTAAAGGGAAAAAAATTGTTTGTGGAGGTTCAACCGGCGAAATTTTAAAACGTGAATTAAATTTAAATATCATTGAAGGTAAAGAAAGAGAAGATGCTGAACTTCCGCCAATTTCGCATATGGATGGAATAGATTTATATACCGAAGGGATTTTAACTTTAAACAAAACCAATCGTATATTAAATGCTTATAATTCTACCTATAAGTTGGAGAAGGGCCCCGCCGTTCAAATTGTGAGAATGATATTGGACAGTGATGAAATATTATTTTTGGTTGGAACAAAAATAAATGAAGCCAATGAAGACCCAAATTTGCCTATTGACCTTGAAATTAGAAGAACAATTGTTCGAAGAATTGAACGTGTTTTGAATGAAAAATTTTTAATGGATGTTACGGTGAAATTTATTTAATTGCAATGGTTAAGTATTCAAAGTCAATTTATTTCATTTTCATTTTTCTTTTCTATACTCTATTTGTCCTATTATCATTGCACCATATTTTCTTTTGGGACACTATTCAATTAGGTTCAGAACATGCTAATTTTTTTTATTCTACACATTTTTCTCAAATACTCTTACCAGATAGTATCGATAGCGGACATATCCCAACTTTTGGCTTTTTGCTCGCAATAGTTTGGTTTATATTTGGCAAAACATTAGTAGTAAGCCATTTATTTATGTTACCTTTTGTATTAGGAATTGTATGGCAATGCTATGTTCTATTAAAGCAATTTATTCCTCCTAAATTTTTGTATTTTTCGCATTTTCTGTTTTTAATCGATCCGACATTACTGAGCCAGATAACTCTTATTTCTCCTGATGTTGTTTTGGTATTTTTCTTTTTGATGGGACTGAATGCTGCTTTAAAAAACCATCGGTATTGGTTAATGATTTCATTATTGGGCTTATTTGCGATTAGTATGAGAGGAATGATGGTTTCCTTTGCTATATTGTCAATTGATATATTCATTAATACGCAATATTCTGGTTTTAAGGCTATATTGAATAAATTACTGAAAAATAGTTTTGCTTATATTCCAGCTTTAGTCTTGTTTATTTCATATTTTGGATATCATTATTATATAAAGGGTTGGATTGGTTATCATAATAATTCGCCCTGGGCTCCTTGTTTTGAAAGGGCTAACACATTTTTAGGATTAGCATATAACATTGGGATACTAGGTTGGCGTATTTTAGATTTTGGAAGGGTTTTTATATTGATTGTAATTATTTTTATTTGTATAAAATTTTGGAAGAATTTCTACGGTGCTAAGAATGTCCAATTTTTGTTTTTTATATTCCTTATTACTACTGTGTGTTTGAGTATTTCGGCTATTTTGTATAAAGGTTTAAGCGCACATAGGTATTTATTGCCGGTATATTTGACATTTCTTTTATTTTCTCTTTATATAGTTATAATGTTTATAAAAAATAAGATTGTTATATATATTATTCTTTCTATTTGGGCAATTGGTTTATTAACTGGTAATTTATGGGTTTATCCTGATAAAATTGCTAAGGGCTGGGATTCAACATTAGCTCATATTCCCTATTACAATCTTCGCGATAAAATGGTAAACTATATAAAAGAGGAAAAAATTCCACAAAATGAAATTGGAAGTGGTTTCCCAATTTGTTTCAAAACAAGTTTGCTCGATTTATCAAACGATACAAGTTCGTTTGTGAATAAAAATTTAGATAAAGACAAATATATTCTATATTCCAATATTTTCAATGATTTCAGCGATAATGAAATTAATGAATTACATCAAAAATGGAAACTAGTTTATATGGTCAAGAGTTGCCAGGTTTATATGAGTTTATATCAGCGGCAACCCTAACAAATTGTTACATACATGCAACCCTGGAAACAGTTTCAATACAAATTGAAACCATTGCCGCACCATAATCCAAGTCAATATTTTCCATAGTATCATGGGTATCATGGTAACCGGTTCTGTGTAAATCGTAATTTTCCATGAACAAAACTATTGGAGCTCCAATATCTGAAAATATCTGGCCATCAGTATTATATATCGAGCTATGTGGGTCGAATTGCGTGCGAATTTCGCCAAATAAAGGCAGGTATTTTGCTTTTTCTGGAATTGGTTTATTTCCTGTTATCCTTTCTCCAGCCTTGCAATCATGCCTTTCTTTCAAATTCCAATGATGTACATTCTGATTCCATAATAAATTTGCAATATGAGCTTCCCTTGCAATTTTAAATGATTGCTTGCTTTTCCCAGGTGAAATTTGAAATATATCACGGTCGTTATCCCGGTTATGGCCAATCATGTCCATTACAAATCCACCAAATACCTTAACATTTGAAAGATCAATAACAGTATCATTATTTACTTTCAATTGCAATGTTTTTTCAATTAAATGCTGGCAAAAATTTCTTGCACCCAGGCAATCGGAAGGAAATTCTTCCCCTGTAAGGTGTATTAACCAAATGTCGCGCTCCAGCAACCCTTTTTTCGAAAGTTCAAGGAATATAGGAGCAGCCTGTAACAAAGTTGAAGTAGCAGAATAATTATCGTCAGCACCGGCAGCAGATAAACGAGCGCCTGAGCCACCATGGTCTTTTTCATAAATATCTTCCATATAGGCTGTATCGTAATGGTCGCCCATAACCACTGCTTCATTCCTGTTTTTTCCGGGAATTACAACCAAAATATTTCGTTCGTAAGTATGACCTTCCTGATTCCTTCGCCATCCGCCAAATGCATCGAAAACAAAATCGGTTTGCCATTCAAATGGAAGTTCACCGCAAAAAGCTTTTCCATCCATGCCAGCATTAGTGATGGCTTCACGATGCCTTGAAATTAAATAGTCTCCCAAATGCTCTAAATCGCGATGATGGTGCGGAACCATGCTCAAACTTATCGGGTCTTGAACGCAATCTGCATTATCTTTATTGATGAATTGGCCATGTGCAAGAAAATTTATATCGTTCCACCAGTTTTCTTCAAACTCACGTTTACGCGTATATTCAAATGTAATTGGTTCCGACAGTTTATTTGCCTTTTCAGCAGGTTCAAGAATAGTTAAGATTTCGTTTTTAATTTTATTCCCAATGTCAATACTTTTAAATTTTGATGGAAGTTCGTCCAACCATTTTTCAAAAGTTTCATGTTTGGCTATACGCAGCAAATGCTTTGCAAAATTATGTTCAATGGGAGCTTTACCAATCATTTTCCAATGATCGAATAAGTTAATAATATTTAATGCAGTTTGGTTTGCATAATGGTTATGTTTTGGGTCAGAATTATGAATTGCATCTAAATACAACTGGTTTCGATTAATTCGTGGCCACAATTCAATCGATTCGGATTGTCCGTTTTCAATTTTATAACCTGTAAAATATCCGATAATGGAGTCTGTAATTATTTCGGGATCGCTGGTTGGCGAAGGTTGAAATGCAACAACCGGACGATGCCAGTATATTTCGTGCATTCCGGCACGCATGGGTGGAAATAGAAAACGATAGCCAAATAAACCTCCTTTTGTAATTGTTGCTTCAGCTTTTAATATATCACTCCGTTTGGCTTTCGGCTCATCAATAATCAGGTTGAAATCGCGCGACCATAACTGGCAATTGCGCGCCAATGGTTTGTCATAAAGCCCGATTGTATCCAAATCAGTACTAAAAAGGACTTTAATGATATTATCTATTCGTGGTTGTTGCAATAATTCATCTTCATGCTTATGGACACGCTGCCAGCGATGTGTTCTGTGATAAGTATTATTCACTAATTGATGATGGAATTCATCATGTTTAACATCAGGATGTGGTTCATGTATCCATCCAGATTGCGGAACACGGATGCCTCCATTTCCCGAATGCCTGGCTACCAATTTCAATAATGGGATTTGCTGGGCAAAAGGTAATTCTTTTTTCAACTTTATATAATGTGGCATTCCCCAAAAAACAAGGCTTCCCGGAAAAGGCAATAGATTTAATTTTCCGGTAAGGTAATTTGTTTTGACCTCGGTGGGCAATTCTTTAAAAGGTCTAAAAGTCAATAAATATTTTAGATGTGAGAAAGATGATTTTGAATCAATCGCATAATTTTTAACCCAGGTAGGTAAATTGACTGTATTTTCGGAATTTAATATAGCAAAACCTGCAGATTTTAAATCTTCACTTTTTAAATTATCAGAATAAGCCTTAACTAATAGGTTTTTAATAAATGATATGAAATTATTTTCAGGCAATTCATTGCCTGGCTTTGTAAAAAAGCTATTCCAAAAAATCTTTTCCGGCCCTTGTTCACTGCTTCCAAACAATGTCCAACGTACACGGCCTTTGTCGTCCTGTGTTTTTGAAAGTGCCAATGGCATGAAAATCACAAACTTTTCGTGGCTTAATTTTCCAGCGCTTGACGACAATTCCTCCGGCCAGTAGGGATTATTCTTTAAGTTTTCATTCTGATGCCCGGAGATATGAAATTCCGTTTGGCCACTTCCGAGTTTAACCAAATTATGCATAATTTGCTTGGTAATGTGCTTCATTCCCGGTCGAAGTTCCAGTTCTTCATCAAGCTCAGAAATATTCCAACCAAATAAATCGTCATCTTTTAAAATGAACGGATCAACATCACCTATTGGACTAATACCAATTTTAGGGGAAGGCATAAATTCAGAATAAGCTGGAATTGGAAATTTACCTTTACCCATGAACCAAGGAAACCCTTGTAACAATTGTTTCCAACCTTTGGCATGTTGCTGTTCCATAACTAATTAATTTTTTGAATTTTCCGGAATTTGAATGTTGCTGAAAAATAGCTAAATTTTTTCAAACATTATTCATTTTTATAATCAGATATTTTGACTGGATTAAACAAAGTGTTTATTATTCTGTTAAAAGCATCAAAATAGCTGAAAAACATTGAGTATAATTAAAAGCAATATTAACCTGAAATCTGAAAGTTTTCAAAAGAACCAGGAAGAAAACCTGAAAACTATAAATGAGCTAAAACAAAAACTTACCAAAGTAATTCACAGACCTGATGATCCTTCTGTTATACGCCATAAGCAACGTGGAAAATTATTGGCAAGGGAAAGAATTGAAAAGCTTTTGGATGAATCCACACCTTTTCTTGAATTATCAACACTTGCTGCTTATGATCAATATGATAATAGTTTTCCATCAGCTGGTATAATCGTTGGTATTGGAATAATACGGGGAATAAAAACTGTAATAATTGCCAATGACGCAACGGTAAAGGGTGGTACTTATGTAAAAGAAACCATTAAGAAACATTTGCGGGCACAGGAGATTTCAATACAAAACCTTTTGCCATGTGTTTATTTGGTGGATAGTGGCGGTATTTTTCTGCCCGAACAGGCGGAAGTATTTGCAGATAAAGAAAATTTTGGAAGAATATTCTATAACCAGGCCAGAATGTCGGCAATGCAAATTCCACAGATTGCCATTGTTATGGGTTCATGTACTGCCGGTGGCGCTTATATTCCTGCTATGAGCGACGAAACAATTATTGTTCAAAACCAGGGAACGATATTTTTAGCAGGTCCTCCATTGGTAAAAGCGGCAACAGGAGAAGAAATTTCAGCTGAAGATTTGGGTGGAGGATTGGTTCATACTTCTATATCGGGAGTGGCGGATCATTTGGCTGCAAATGACGAACATGCCATCCAAATTTGCAGGGATATATTTGGTTCATTGCCTTTAAATAATTTGCAAAATACTAATTCTGAATTTTCTGAACCATTATATAATATTAATGATTTATCAGGCATTATAGAAAGCGACTTGAAAAATTCTACCAACCATTATGAAATTATTGCCCGATTGGTTGATGGTAGTGAATTTCAGGAATTTAAGGCCAATTATGGAAAAACCATTATTACCGTATTTGCCAAGATTATGGGTATAACAGTTGGTATTATTGCCAATAATGGTATTTTGTTTTCCGAAGCAGCTCAAAAGGCGACTCATTTTATTGAATTATGCTGTTATAGAAAAGTGCCTTTAATTTTTTTGCAGGACATCGCCGGATTCATGGTTGGCAAGGAATATGAGCATAAAGGGATAATTAAAGATGGTGCGAAAATGGTACAGGCAGTTGCAAATGCGAATGTTCCAAAAATAACTATAATTACAGGTAAATCATATGGCGCTGGAAATTATGCAATGGCTGGTCGTGCTTATGGCTCAAATTTTTTATTTATATGGCCTAATTCACGTATAGCAGTTATGGGAGGTGAGCAAGCTGCCAATGTTTTGAACAATGTACAAAGTAAAAATGGCAATAATGTTATAAACGAAACTCTATTATCATACGAGAAATCGAGTAGTCCTTATTATAGTACTTCCCGATTATGGGACGACGGTATTATTGACCCAATTGAAACTAGAAAAATTCTGGCCATGTGTTTATCAGTTGCCTTAAATAAACCTATAGGTAATCCTGAAGTTGGGATATATAGGATGTAGGTTTTATGTAGAACCAAGAGACAAGAGTAAAGAACAAAGAACAAAGAGTAAAGAACAAAGAACAAAGAGTAAAGAACAAAGAACAAAGAGTAAAGAACAAAGAGTAAAGAACAAAGAATCAAGAGCCAAGAGATAATAACAAAGAGTAAAGGTATAAGACCAATTTCTAAAACCTAAAACCCAAAACCTATAAACTATGAATTATACAAACATCAAACTTGATATAGAAAGTAATGTTGCTACTGTTTGGCTTAACCGTCCTGAGGTACGCAATGCATTGAATAATGTTATTTTAGATGAATTGATACATACTTTTAAGTATATTCGAAAAAGTAAAGAAATATATTTTGTGATTATACGGGGCAAAGGAAATGTTTTTTGTTCTGGGGCAGATATTCATTGGATGAAACAATCAGGATCGAATAGTTATAAACAAAACCTGGAAGAAAGTTCATTATTGGCAAAATGTATTTATGAATTGTATAAATTGCCACAAACAACTGCTGTAATAGTAAATGGAGCTGTTATAGGAGGTGGCTTGGGACTTATGTGTGCTTCTGATTTTGTAATAGCTTTAGAAAATACAATATTTTCACTATCCGAAGTCAGACTTGGCCTTGTTCCCGCTGTTATAATGCCATTTATTTTAACCCGTATAAATGAACATAAGTTGATGTTATATACTTCAACTGCAAAAAAAATAAATTCTGAAATTGCATTAAATGATGGGCTTATAGATGTTGTTTATACCGAAAATAATTATGAAGAACAAATAAATGAAATAAAACAAGACGTTTTAAAAGCTTCTCCATCTGCTTTATTTGAAAGTAAAAGATTATTGAGGGAATTACATCCTATATTGTCTAAAAAATTAAAGCGCAAATCCATTGAATCAATTTCTAAAATGAAAATGTCTGCAGATGGCCAGGAAGGCATGAATGCTTTTTTTGAAAAAAGGATTCCTATTTGGAATAAATTGCAAAAAAAATCATGATTCTTTTTAAGAAGATATTAATTGCCAATAGGGGAGAAATAGCCTTACGGATATTGAATGCTGCCAAAGAAATGGGTATTATGGTTGTGGTTATATATACAACTGATGATAAAAATAATCTCCTAATTTCAAAAGCAGACGAAACTTATAAGCTTGAGGGAGAAAGCTTGCATGAAACTTATTTGAATATGGAACAAATTATATCCATAGCAAAAAAAGCCAATGCAGATGCTATCCATCCTGGCTATGGCTTTTTATCTGAAAATGCTGATTTTGCAGAATTATGTATCCAAAATGCAATTGCATGGATTGGCCCGGCTCCTTCAGTTATGCGTTTAATGGCCAATAAGACAGAAGCTCGAAAATTTGTTAAAGCACTAAATGTACCAGTTTCGGAAGCTGTATATGGCAGTTCGCATGAAATTCAATTAAAAGCAAGCGAAATACAATTTCCTGTAATAATTAAAGCGGTGGCTGGCGGTGGAGGCAGGGGAATGAGAATTGCAAGAAATACCGGTGAACTCATAAATTTGCTTGAAATTGCTACTCGTGAAGCAAAGCAATACTTTGGAAATCCCGAAATTTTTATAGAACAATATATTGAAAACGCAAAACACATTGAAGTTCAGATATTAGGCGATAAATTTGGAAATATTGTTCATCTTTTTGAACGTGAATGCAGTGTGCAACGACGCCATCAGAAAATAATTGAGGAAGCGCCCAGTGCAGCTTTGACTGAAAATAATCGCAAATATTTATATGGACTTGCTATAAGTATTGCAAATGCAGCAAAATACGATAGTGTTGGAACTATTGAATTTTTATTTGATAAAAACGGTCAGTTTTATTTTCTTGAAATGAATACCCGAATCCAGGTTGAGCACCCGGTAACAGAAGCTATAACTGGTGTTGATTTGGTTAAGGAACAAATTTTGGTTGCAGCCGGGAACCCTTTACATATAAAACAAGAAAATGTTACAATAAAGGGCCATGCAATTGAATGTCGTATTTGTGCTGAAGATATTATGAATGAATTAGCGCCATCGGCAGGTTTTGTTAATTTGCATATTCCACCTACCGGAGAAAATATTAGAATTGACACATCACTTGAATCAAGCTTTGAAATTGATACTGCCTATGATTCAATGATAGCAAAACAAATTACTTTCGGTACCAACCGGTCATTAGCTATAACCAATGCTATATCTGCTTTAGAAAATTATATACTTCAGGGAATTGAATCGAATATTCCATTATTAAAGGAAATAATTAAATCTGAAGAATTCCTAGCAAATACAATTACTACTGATTATATTGAAACTCATATAGATGAATTAAGGCAAAACATCTTAGATAATCACAATTTAGTTTCGGTAAACATTATTATTATTTCTTCTGTACTTATATTTTTTCAGAATAATTTATTAAACAAAAATAGGCAAAATCAGGATGTATGGCATAAACTTGGTTATTGGCGACTTATTCAATTAATACCTGTAATTTGGAATGATAAAGAATATAATATTAATATTAAAATAATTTCAAATTATGAGATAGAATTAAACATTGGAATTGATTTTTATAAAATAAACCTTAAAAAATATACCGATAATTATATTGAATTTGAATGCAATAATGATTCTTATACATTTTATTATTCTGTCAAAAACGGAAATGAATTTTATATAACCATAAACGGTAATAATTATATTACTACTATTCCTGGGTTAATTTCAAAAAGCCTTTATTCTATTTCAAAAAATAATATTATAAATGAAAATAATGGGGTAATAATTGCTCCAATTCCTGGTAAAGTCATTAAAATTATGGTATTGGAAGGTACAATAGTTGAAAAAGGCAGTGTTTTAGCCATAATTGAATCAATGAAAACTGAAAACAAAATATTGGCAGATTATTCGGCAATTGTTAATAAAATATTAATTGTTGAAGGTCAAAAAGTAAAAGCGAAAGACGAACTTTTAATTCTTTCGAAGATAAATTAATGCTATTTAAAATGAACAATTTGCCGGAAAATGAATTAATAGGGTGAACGAAAAATTTAACTTGTTTCAATGAATAAAATACAAAATTCGCTACTGACCATCAAACACCACGAAATTAGAGAGAAAGTTAGGTCTTTTGCAGAAACTGAAATAAAATCCCTGGCTAAGTTCCTCGACGAAAAAGGCCAATTTTCAGCTGAATTAACCCACAAAATGGGTTTACTTGGTTTATTTGGCATGTGTTTGCCCATTCATTATGGTGGCCAAAATCTGGACACTTTATCGTATATAATTGCAGTTGAAGAGCTTGCACGTGTGGATAGCTCGCAGGCAGCGACTATTGCTGCTCACAATTCATTGGGAATTGGGCCTATTTATTCATTTGGAACCGATGAACAGAAAAAAAGACTGTTGCCAAAATTAACTACCGGTAAAAATTTATGGGCATTTGGTCTAACTGAGCCCAACGCAGGTTCCGATTCCCTGAGTGTTGAATCAACAGCAGTAATGCAAAAAAATAGCTGGATAGTTAATGGTGAAAAAATATTTATAACCAATTCCGCATCTGAACTGGCATCTGGAATTACGCTTCTTGTTAAAACAGGAGAAAAAAATGGTAAAAAAGAGCTCTCAACCATTCTAATAGAAAATAACACTGAAGGATATTCAAATGAAAGAATTTTGAATAAAATAATGTGGCGTGCTGCAGATACCGGGAAAGTAAGATTAAAAAACTGCAAAGTGCCTGAAAATAATTTGCTTGGCACTTTAGGGCAAGGATCGCATATTATGCTGGAAACGCTTGATTCAGGAAGGCTCTCAATTGCAGCAATGGGACTTGGTTTAGCTCAAGGCGCATTTGAGATGGCGCATAGTTATGCACAATCACGTCATCAATTTGGTAAACCAATTGCTAAATTTCAGGCAATTTCGTTTAAATTAGCAGAAATGGATATGAAGATAGAATTGGCCAGAAATACTTTATATAACGCTTGTTGGTTGAAAGATAATGGTAAACCTTTTGGTAAAGCTTCGGCCATTGCTAAATTGTATTGTTCAGAAATTGCTAAAGAAGTTGCAGATGAAGCTGTTCAAATACACGGTGCTTATGGTTTAATGAAAGATAATGATATAGAGCGTTTCTACCGCGATCAGCGAATTTTGCAAATTGGCGAAGGAACATCAGAAATTTTGAAATTGGTAATTTCAAGACATATTGGTGTTTAAAGGATTTTTTATAGAATGTCGGAAAAAAGAAAACAAGATCATATTGAATTGGCTTTTAAGTCACGCATTGGATTGATTAATAAAGACAACCGTTTTAATTATGAACCTTTATTACATGCTCATCCGGCCAAAAATTTAGAGCAACTTGAATTTTTTGGAAAGCACATAAAAGTGCCAATCTGGGTTTCAAGTATGACGGGTGGAACAGAATATGCAGGAATTATTAATAAAAATTTGGCTCGTGCCTGCAATGAATTTGGAATGGGCATGGGATTGGGATCCTGTCGGGTTCTATTAGAAAATGATAAATATTTTGACCAATTTAATCTGCGGGAAATAATTGGGAATGAACAACCATTCTTTACTAATCTTGGGATTGTTCAAATTGAAAAAGCTCTAGCGCAAAAATCGACAGGCCGGATTATTGATATGGTTGAAAAGTTGAAAGCAGACGGATTGATAATTCACGTAAATCCAATACAGGAATGGCTTCAACCTGAAGGAGACAAGCTTGAACGTCCACCAATAGAAACTATTGCCAGCTTTTTGGAAGAGTCAAAATTAAAAATAATTGTAAAAGAAGTTGGGCAAGGGTTTGGGCCAGAAAGTTTAAAGGCATTATTAAAACTCCCACTCGAAGCTATTGAATTTGCAGCATTTGGAGGGACAAATTTTGCCAGGGTTGAATTATTACGATCAAATCCAACGGCTTATCAAATGTTAGAACCACTTTCCATGGTTGGCAATGATGCAAATGAAATGCTAGATACAATTAATGACTTAGTTTTAAGTAAAAATGAAATTAAAGTTAAGCAACTCATTATTTCAGGCGGAATACATAATTTTCTGGATGGCTATTATTTTATAAAAAAAAGTAAAATCTCAGCTATTTATGGCCAGGCTTCAGAATTTTTAAAATATGCAAAAGCAGATTATCAGGATTTAAAAAGATTTATTGAATATCAGATTGAAGGTTTGAAAATTGCATATTCCTATTTTACTTTAAAAAGTTGAAAGTTGTTTAAATAAGTATTTTTCTTCATTATAAAAAAATATCCGTCAATTAAAGATATTATAAATTGGCAATTCGGTAAATTATCAAATTGGGATATGCAAATTATTCAAGGATACTCGAAGCTCACTCGTGATCAGCAATTTGAAAAACTGATTGAACAAGGTTTTATTACACCTGAAATTGTTAAACAACTAAAGTTTTATTGGCATAAAGATCAAGCAATTCAACAAATTTTCGATGGTATTACCGAAAATGTTTCAAGCAATTTTTATTTGCCTTTTAGCTTAATTCCCAATGTTATTATTAATAACAAATCATTTCTGGTTCCGGCGGTAATTGAGGAGAGTTCTGTAGTGGCAGCAGCTTCATCGGCAGCTAAATTTTGGGCAACAAACGGTGGCTTTAAAACAAATGTCAAATCTCAAACTAAATTAGGCCAAATTCATTTTAAATGGAAAGGGGCCTTTTCCCAGTTGATGGAAAAGTCAGAAAAAATAAAAGAATATTTGACGATAAATGTTGCATACCTTACTGAAAATATGGTAAAACGCGGAGGTGGAATTATTGGGTTTGAATTCATGGATTTTACAAATGAAATTCAAAATTATTATCAAATCCGAATTTCATTCAACACAGCCGATGCTATGGGCGCAAATTTTATAAATTCCTGCCTCGAAACCATGGGACTCTCATTAAAAACATTTATATCAAATGAATTTTCAGGTCAACTTGCCGAATGTGATATATTAATGGCAATACTTTCGAATTATACTCCTGAATGTATTGTTGAATGCAGTGTAGAATGCTCATATAATTCATTGCTACCAATAACTTCAGGATTATCGGTTGAGAATTTTGTTGAAAAATTTGAAGATACAGTAAAAATTGCACATTTTGATATATATCGTGCAGTAACCCATAATAAAGGAATTTTCAATGGAATTGATGCAGTAGTTATAGCAACAGGTAATGATTTTAGAGCAGTCGAGGCTTGTGCACACGCTTATGCTTTACGAAACGGACATTATATGTCATTATCAAAATGTGAAAATGATGGGCAACTTTTTAAGTTCACGATAGAAGTTCCTTTGGCACTTGGCACTGTTGGTGGTTTAACTAAAGTTCATCCATTGGCAAATTTAGGATTGAAAATATTAAATCAACCATCCGCAGGGAAACTAATGGAAATAGCTGCTGCAATTGGCATGGCAAATCATTTCTCAGCAATTCGTGCTTTAATTACTAACGGAATACAAAAAGGTCATATGAAAATGCACCTTTCAAAAATTCTGCAACACCTAAATGCCAGCGATGAAGAACATATAAAGGCAAATGAATATTTTAAGCAAAATACAATTTCATATAAATTAGTTGAAAATTATATAAGTGATTTACGTAACTTATAATGGAACAAATTACAATATATCGTTCAAATGCTAAACTTCTGATTACAGGAGAGTATCTGGTTTTGGATGGGGCTTTGGCGCTTGCTGTTCCGCTTAAAGTTGGACAAACCATGACTATATTTGAAGATGTTGCCAAAAACCACACATTGAGTTGGTTTGCCTTTGATACAAAAGGTTTATGGTTCAAAGCAATTATTGACATTGTTGACTTTATAACAATTGAAACTAATAATGAAAAAGTTTCTACTACTCTTGTAAAATTTCTTGTCGCTGCACAGGAGCAAAATCCAGATTTTTTAAATAATAATGTTGATTATATATGCACCAATAATTGCAATTTTGATATAGACTGGGGAGTTGGTAGCAGCTCAACTTTTATTTCCAATTTAGCATTTTGGGCAAATGTAAATCCATATAAACTTCAATCATTGGTATATGACGGATCGGGATACGATATAGCTTGTGCCAGAACAAATTCTCCAATTTTATATAAGCTTCAAGATAATCAACCTCAAATTATAAATGTTTGCTTCAGTCCTGCGTTCAGCGATAAGTTATATTTAATATATTTGGGTCAAAAGCAAAATACTCAACTGGGAATAAAGCATTACAAAACATCTAAAATGATTGATGAACATAGTATTGAACGAATTTCGTCAATAACAAATGAAATTACATCAACATCCAATATAGTACAGTTTATGCAATTAATATTTGAACATGAACAAATAATTTCAAATATTCTAAAAGTTCCAACCATTAAGGCAGATAAATTTAAAGATTTTAAAGGTGAAATTAAATCATTGGGCGCTTGGGGAGGTGATTTTGCGCTTATTGCTTCTGAACAGGAAGAAACTTATATATGGAATTATTTTCGAAAAAAAGGCTTCAATTTAGTTTTACACTTTAACGAATTTGTAAATCTTTCCGAAAATAATAGCCAAACATTTGAATCTGTGACTGTTGTTAGAAGTTCAAGTTTAATATAATCTTATATTACTTAGTATATATATAATTTATAAAGAGCTTAATAGAAGAATTGAAATATGAATGAGACATTTACTTCAACCTGGCAATCACCCTCCAATATAGCAATTGTTAAATATTGGGGTAAATCGGGTAATCAAATCCCCAGTAATCCATCATTAAGTATGACATTGAAAAATTCATTTTCAAAAACAAATGTTACAGCAATTCCAAATAATAATACAACTAAATCAGTATTTGAATTTAATTTTCACAATCAACCCAATGAAATTTTCAAAAACCGTATAGCAGTTTTTTTAAGAAATATTGAAAAACAATTACCTTTTATTTTGAAATATAATTTGAAAATTGATAGTGAAAATAATTTTCCGCATTCATCAGGCATAGCTTCTTCAGCTGCATTTATGAGCTCATTGGCATTATGTTTGTGTAAAATAGAAAATCAAATAAATGGAACTCAATTTTTAAGTAACGAATTTTTTAGAAAAGCCTCTTTAATTGCCCGACTGGGCTCAGGGAGTGCTTCACGGTCAATTTATGGCGGCTATGTAAGTTGGGGAATTTCAGGAAATATAAAAAATTCATCAAATGAATATGCAACTCCTATAAACGATTATATTCATAGCAATTTCAGCAATTATTACGATTCAATTTTAATAATTAGTTCAATAAAGAAAAAAATATCTAGTTCTGATGGTCATCGATTAATGAACTCCAATCCATATAGTAATGTTCGATATCCACAGGCAAATGAAAACCATGCCAAACTTATTGAATATCTGAAAGAAGGAGATTATCAAAACTTTGGGTTATTGGTTGAACATGAAGCTTTGAGTCTTCATGCAATGATGATGGTTTCGCAGCAATGGCAAATTTTATTTGAGCCAAATACAATATTAGTTTTAAATAAAATTAAAGAATTCCGTGAATCAACTAAACTTCCTGTTTATTTTACTTTAGATGCCGGACCAAATATTCATTTGCTATATAGCAATCAAATAAAAGATAAAGTTCAATCCTTTATTAAAACTGAACTTATTCAATTTTGTGAAAACCATAAATGGATAGATGATTATATTGGTAATGGACCAGTTGAAATAATATAATAAATGAATGGTGAAAAAATAGATTCGTTCCCGGCTAAAATTCTTTTATTTGGAGAATATTCAGTTATACTTAATTCTTCTGCCTTAGCAATTCCGTTTAATAATTTTTCTGGAAGATTATTATTTCCACATAATCACGAAAAAAAAATTGACTCTATATCCCGTTCAAATTTAAGCTTAAGAGACTTATACAATTATTGCTATAATTTAGAAGGGTCTGAAGGATTAATGTTAAATCTTAATCTTAAACAATTTTTATTAGATATAAATGAAGGACTTTACTTTGAATCAGATATTCCTCAGAAATATGGAATTGGAAGTTCAGGTTCCTTGACTGCCGCGATATATGATCGTTATATGGAAAAGAAACTAAACGATGTATATGATATCAAATCAGCATTAGCACAAATTGAATCGCATTTTCATGGCAAAAGTTCTGGTATGGATTCGTTGGTGAGTTATGTTCAAAAGCCTATATCTATAGGCAAGAATCAAATAATAATTTTAGAATCGAAAGTTGAACCAATACTTAGATATTTCGGCACATTTTTGATAGATACTTGCACTATATGTGAAACTTCCGGATTTGTAAATGAATTTTTATTCAAATACAACAATGAAAAATCATTTCAAAAAACAATTGATAATTATTATATTCCTTATGTAAACGAACTGATTGATTCATTTTTAAAAAGGAATATCACCGATTTCTTTTTAAGATTAAAAGAATTTGTATCGCTCCAATATCATCATTTTTATTATTTATTTCCAAATCAATTTTTAGATATTGCTAAGAATGGAAATAAATACGATTTGTTTTATTTAAAGCTTTGTGGTTCGGGTGGTGGCGGATATTTATTAGGTTTTACTAATAAAATTAATGAGACTGAAAATTATTTTAAAAATCTTAAAATTTCAATTACATTTATTTAATTCTTAAAATAAATTAGAAGCATTAGTATAAAAATAATTTTTTAAAAAACTAAATTCTGGCCAGTACAAAAAAAGCCCCGCAAATTGCGAAGCTTTTGTACCCGAAGCCGGAATCGAACCGGCACAAGATTACTCTTACTGGTTTTTGAGACCAGCGCGTCTACCTATTCCGCCATCCGGGCAGATGGTTTTATAAAAAGTGTGGCAAAAGTATCAATTTGTTTCATTCCTGCAAAATATATTTTTATCAATATTTTTTATTTGCTTCAAAAATATGGCGGAGCGATAAATTATAAACTTTTTTATATATAAGAGGATTAACTTGTGATAAAAATAATCCTCCAACAACAATAATAATTCCAATAATTTTAATTGTTGTAAATTTTTCATTTAGCATATAATATGAAAAAATAGATGTAATAACCGGAATAAGATTTGTAAAAGTATTTGCTTTACTTACACCAATTACACTAACTCCATATGCGAAAAATATAAAGGCAATTGAAGAAGCAAATACTGCAAGGTTTATTAATGGTATCATTGCATTAAATGAAAACCCTGTTAAAAACCATTCCCATTCAAAAATTAAAAAAAAAGGTGCAAAAAGTATTGCTCCAATAGAGTTTTGAATCGCTATTATTGTTATTGGTTTATATTTTGGTACCAATTGTTTTAATGCAATAGCATATCCAATTGCTGCAAAAACTGCTAAAAACATAAGTAAAATTCCGGGTATTGAGGCTTTAAACCGCAGCGTATCGTTTATTATTACCAATCCAACACCTAAAAATGAAACTACAATTCCAATAATATTTAATATTGATAATTTTTCAGGATAAAAAAATGAAATGATTATAGGACTGAAGATTGGAATAGTTGAAACTATAACCGCTGCAGTTACTGATGAAACCATTTTCAAACCAAAGCTTTCACCCATAAAATATAGAAATGGTTCAAATAATGCGGCCAGCATAAAAAGCTTAAAATCTTTCTTATTGATTTTTAAACTATTCGAAACTTTTGCAATTATTAATAATATGATTGCTGAAATTAGTAATCTTAGGAATATGGTTGTCATTGGACCAAAAAACAAATATGCCCTTTTATACCATATAAATGAAAGACTCCAAAAGATCATTGCAAAGAAAATGCCTAAATAAACTAAGGCAAGTTTTCTATATTGTAAGTGCATTCAATTATAATTTTGGGCTACAAAGTTAAAAATCCATTTCTGTCAAACTTAAATTATCGGAAAAATTGTAACCTATTTTTTATTGGTTCGTTAAAATTATACGATTAAAATATTAAAAAAATCAATTCAATAATTCTTTTTACTATATTGCGAAACTTTTTTTACCAGAAAAATTAAACAGTTATTCAAGCTTTTTAATGTAATAATTGAAATGATTTTAGGATAATTAAGAAAAAATTTATATAAAAGCTTTCTTTTTTACGTTTTAAGTATTATATTGGATAGCAATTTTTTAATGAACAATTATTGATAAAAATGGTTATTAATTATTAAGGACACAAAGATAGAGGAGAAAAAATGAGACAATTAAAAATTACCAAGTCAATTACTAACAGGGATAGCGAATCGCTTGAAAAGTATTTAAGCGAAATAGCTAAGGAGGAAATGATTACGGTTGAAGAAGAAGTTCAATTGGCGCAAAGGATAAAAAAAGGCGACCAAAAGGCTCTTGAACGCTTGGTAAAAGCTAATTTACGATTTGTAGTATCTGTTGCTAAGCAATATCAGCATCAGGGATTAAGTTTACCTGACTTAATTAACGAAGGAAATGTTGGTTTGATTAAAGCCGCTCAAAAATTTGATGAAACCAAAGGTTTTAAATTCATTTCTTATGCTGTTTGGTGGATTCGTCAATCAATACTTCAGGCTATTGCAGAACAGTCTAGAATTGTTCGTTTACCTTTAAATAAAATAGGAACTTTAAATAAAATACATAAAGCATTTAATCAGCTCGAGCAGGAATTTCAACGTACTCCACAAGCTGATGAAATTTCAAAAGTTGTGGAAATTCCCGAAGATAAAATTGCAAGTACTCTTTCAATGTCTGGTCGTCCGGTTTCAGTTGATGCACCTTTGGTTGAAGGTGAAGAAAGTTCTTTGCTTGATCTGATGGAAAATAAAGATTCCCCGATGGCTGATATTGATTTGGTTAACGAATCATTGAAAAAAGAAATACATAGAACACTTTCAACCCTTTCGGAAAAAGAACGTTGCGTAATTGAAATGTTTTATGGTTTGGGCAAGAAAGAAATGTCATTAGAAGAAATTGGTCAGGAAATTGGTCTTTCACGTGAACGTACGCGACAAATTAAAGAAAATGCTTTAAGAAGGTTACAGAAAAGCAGCAGAAACAAGCTTCTGAAATCATACTTAGGTTAAAACTATACATTCTGAAAATTCATCGTTTTTTTTTGAATTAATAACATTGACTAATTGCGCTGGGAGCAGAATCTGTTGAAATACAGGTTCTGCTTTTTTGTTCTATTTAAAAAGGAATATTATTGAAAGCCAAAAATTAAATTTCAATTGGTTTCATTGGTTTTTGGCTTGATTTACGAATTACCAGACTGGTTTGAAGTATTTGTGTAATTGGTGGGTAGTCAGTTTTTCGCATTAATCTGTCTAAAAGCAATATCATCGCGGCTTGTCCCATTTGATATCCATTTTGTTCCATTGTTGAAAGTGCAGGTTCAGTAAACATTGAGTATATGCCATTGCTAAAACCTATAACTGCAATATCTTCAGGTACTTTTAATTTACATTCTTTAATAGTTTGCATTGCACCTATGGCTGTTAAATCGTTAACAGCAAAAATACCATCAGGTGGTCTTAGTTCATAAACCAAACGTTTAGTTATAGGAATTGCAGCATGAAATGAATCACAATCAATAATTAATTTTTCATCTATTGGTATGTTATTGTCTTGTAATGCTTTAATATAGCCATTCAACCTGTTTTGTCCTATTGACAGTTCTTTGGTCATACCCAAATGTGCAATTCGTTTACATCCCATCGAAATTAAGTGCGATACAGCTTTATATGCTCCTTCAAAATCATCAACAACAACAGTGTCTGTGTGCAATTCGCTACATACGCGGTCGAAAAAAACCATTGGAATATTTAGTTTTTTCAAACTTTGAAAATGACCGAAATCTCTGGTTTCTTTTGACATTGAAACCAATAAACCTTCAATTCTTGAAAGTAATAATGCCTGGGTATTTTTTACCTCACGCAAATACGATTCGTTTGATTGACATACCATTACCTGATAACCTGCGTCGTAAGCCACATCTTCAATACCACTTATAACTTGTGAGAAGAAATGATGCACAACTTCCGGAATGATAACCCCAATAATATTACTCTTACTGTTCCGCAAACTTATAGCTACCGCATTTGGCCTGTAATTTAACTCAACAGCCAAATCTTTAACAGCCTTTTTAGTTTCAATACCTATATCAGGATGGTCTTTTAACGCTCTTGAAACAGTTGAAGGTGATATGCCAAGTTTAATTGCTATGTCTTTAATTGTAGTTTGTGCCGATCTCATATATTTTTTTAAATCCCTTTCAAAATACTAGCCCATGGAAGTTTTAGCGGGGATAAAATAACGAATAAAAAAACCATTTAACTTGCTTTTTTTCAATTTTTTACGCAAACGTTTGTATCAATATATTGAAGCTAATTTTTGAATCTAAAATTGAAATTTTAACTAAGTTTTGAATTTTACAAATGCAAATTAGGTTAGTAATAGCTATACTTTAGTTTTCGTCAATCTGACAATTTCTAATTAAATATTAACTTAAAAATAAATTTATGAGAAAATTTTATTTAGCATTAACAGCGCTAACACTAATTTCAGTTCAAAATTGGGCTACCAATTTACCTGTTGCTTATTCAAATGCACCAATCTATCCAACTACGAATGGTTCGGTTACAATTTCAATAAATGTAAAAGGAACGGCATTTGATACTTCTAAACTTGATATTTATACAGGTTTAATTACAACAAAATCAACTGATATTTCAGGTTCATGGCAGCATGTAGTCCCTGCTAACTGGGGCGATCATCCTGATTCTTTGAAAATGAAAAGAGTAAATGATTCTATTTATTCATATACAATTTCAAATATTGCAAAATTTTATGGTACGGCGGCTGATGAAGGAATATTCCGCATTACGTTTATTTCACGAGACCAATCAGGTAATCAAACGAATAATTTATATTTTGAAGTTTTTGGTAATTCACCTACCGATACATTTTCTACAATTCCGGCAAATCCAACAGCTTTACAAATATTGGCTGTTAATTTAAATGTAAATAAAACAACTGGTTCATTAAAAACTTACCTTGGAGCTCATCCCGATTCATCAGTATATTCATACACTGCAGTGAATACAAACTTAGGAAGTTGGGTACATGAAGTAACTCCCTGGAACAATGTTCAAGGTAACGGTAATTTAAAACTAATTACTATAAGTGATTCTATATACCGTTTGTACATTCAACCATCTTCCAATTCATTTTATGGTGTGGATAATCCTGCTGAAGCAATTACAAATTTAAATTTTGTATTCAGGAATTTTGGAGGTGATTCACAAACTGAAAATATATTTGTTCCGTTAGCTTATACTGCTCCGACTATTATTTCGAAAGTAAAAAGTTATTTGTGTTATCCACAATATCCAACTGTAAACAGTAAAATTTTTATTTATTTAAATGCAAATCATCTTCCTCGTAATGGAAATTATATTGCATTTAATTCCAAATCAACTTTATCAGCATGGACAGGACTTATTACATCAACCTCAGCTGATGCTTTGAGTGACTGGCAAAAAAATCCAATAAGCAGTTGGTCAAATACATCAATAGGTTTAACAAGGCTTAACGATTCAATTCATGTATTAACAATTCCATCTATTGCATCATTTTATCATATTAATGTGAAAGATACTTCCGTATTTAGAATTGCATTTATTGCAAGAGACACTACTACTGGCGGAGGAATTGATCACCAGACTGATAATTTGTATTTTGAAATATATGGAAGCGTTCCAACTGGTTTATATACATCGCAACCTGCAAAACCTCTTGAAACACATGCTACTGTTATTACTGTAAATGTTAATAAGTCAACAAATACCGGTTTGACTAAACATATAGCTAGTAAAATGGACAGTATGGTTTATATTTATACAGGCCTCAATAATGAAGCTAGTGGTAATTGGACAAATGAAGTTAATTCCTGGTCTACAGTCCCAACAAATACTAACCTTGCTGCATTTACCGTAAATGATTCAATCTACAGGTTCTATGTATATCCAAATGTACGGTCATTTTATAAACTTACCGATTCATGTAACCATGTTTATACGATGAACGTTATTTTGCGTGATTCAGCCGGCGATGCTCAAACTGATAATATATTTGTTCCTTTTGATACTACTTCATATAAGGCTTGTACAGTAGTAAGTTCAGTTTCAACTGAAGCATTACCTGAACTTGCTATATATCCTAACCCAGCAATTGATAATGTAACTATTAAATCAGCCAATAAAATTTCTGAAATTTCATTTGTAAATATTGTTGGTCAGAAAGTACTTCAGATGACAAATGTGAACTCTAATAGTGCTAATGTATCACTTTCAAATCTTGAAAATGGCTTATATATAGTTTCAATTAAAACTGAAAATAATATAACCACAATTCAAAAACTTATTAAACGGTAATATTTAAATATCATTAAAACAGCCCTAAATCAGGGCTGTTTTTTTACTTTTAATACATTCAAAATGAAAAATAAATTCTTTAAATTATTTTCTTTGTTAATTCTGATAATTGGAACTGTATTCTACTTACTATCATTTAAAAATATTAATAAAAGCGAAACAACAAATTATGTAAAACTTAATCCGGTAATACCAACTACTGAAATTAACTGGATTGGTCAATGGCAAGGGGAAGGTGATAAAGAAAAGTTTTTGACAGAAATAGCAAATGAGTATGAATTTATGCATCAGGATGTTAAAGTAAATTTAAAATTCAGGGATGATGTATATAATGCCAAAGATGAAGCTGCCTTTATAATTGAACAGATGAAAAAACCTGTTGCCGATTGGGATATTATTGTTCGTGTGCACGTAAATTATCAAACAATTGCAAATGAATTGAATGACCCGAATTGGGGTGAGAAATATCTGGTAGATTTTAGCAAAATTCCAGGTTTTATTGAAAGTCATAAAGATTTTATTAAAACCGATATGTATAAAAAAAGATATGGCAATGTTATTTTTGGGCCTTTCAATGAAGGCCAATTATGCACACTTTATGTTAACACGGAAGTTGCAAAGAAAATGGGCATTGAAGTGAAACAATACGGAATGACGTTTGATGATTTTTTAGACTATATAAAAAAAGCAGATGAATATAATAAGTCACATGATTATATTGCTCCAATTTTTGAAGATGCCAACTGGATTCAATCGGAAATTATTTTTAAGAATCTGTTTTTTTCATTATTGGATAATTATGACGAAGTTTTGGATACAAGGTTGACTCCTGAAAAATTAAAAGCGTTAGAAACAACTTATAAAGCTTGCGAAGAACTTTCGAAGTACAATCCAATTATAAGAAATCGTCAAAGAATGAACTGGGGACGCGATAATATTTACCCATTAGAAGATAGTTGTTTGTTTATGCCAAATTATACTTTTATGTATAACATTTGGAAGATGAAAGGAAAGGAAAAGATGTATAAAATTTTACCTTGTGAATTACCAGTTTTTAAACCTTCAACAGTTTATTTAGGCGGTTATGTTGCAAACTGGGCAGTACTAAAAAATGCACCTCATAAAGATGAAGCTATTAAATTAATGATGTACTGGTGCAAGCCTGAAGTTGCTGAAAAATGGGTACGATATACAAAAAGCTTATCCGGGATAAAAGGGAATTTAACCACAAATACTTTTGGTGTTGATCCATTTGAAAATTTTATGTACACAATTGATAAAAAATATAATGGCAAAATGATCCAGGAACTTGATAATCGCTATATCTTAGGAGACAAACTTCTTGCAAATAAAAATTTTAAAGTTTTATTTAGGGTTATTGATGTATTGGAAGGTCACATGACTGCTGAACAAGCAATGGATGATATTAAAAGAAATATTTAATATCAATTCAATCATTTTTTAATTATTAACTTCTTTTTACAATAAATCTGTTATATAAAAATAATGCAATAGAAGTTATAATTCCAATCAATACAATTATATATGCCAAATTATATGGATGATATTTTGTCCATAATAAATGGTTTACCTGATCATTCGTCAATCCCGATTTTGAAATAAATTCATTTAATATTCCTGAATTACTATTGGGAATTGATATTCCAGGGAATTTTAATATAAATTCTTTTTTAAGAAAATAAAATTTATCGCTCATTTTACCATATACCGGACCTGATATTATTCCTGCAACAAAATTACCCAAAGCAAATGGCAGGTATGATGAACCAACATATGCAGCAGTTTTTCCTTCCGGTGCTATACGTCCAAAATATTCAGTCATTCTTGGGGAACACATCATTTCACCAAATGCGCTTACAATAAGGGAAAAGAAAATAATCCATATGTTGGCTGTTAAAAGCGCAAAAAACATCCCAGTAGTATTAATCATAATTCCAAACAGAATGCCATATTCAGGCCTAAGCTTTCGAGAATATCCCGAAACAATTATTTGAAACAATATAATGCAGGCGGCACCAGTATTAACAACCATCTCAGGTGAAATCCCGTGGGCGTTATTTCCAATTATATCTGCCAATCCTTGTGAAATTCCAGATAACTTAAAATACATTGGTGAAGTATTCACCCATTGATCAATAAAATTTGGTATTGTATAAAATAATTGCCAGTAAACACTCCAAAAACCTACCACAATTATTAACATAATTACCAATCGAAAATCCTGGAATACATGAAAAGTATCAGAAATTATCCGCTTTAAAATCAATTGCAATTTTTCGTTACTTCGCTTAATTTTAGGCTCTTTATAAAAGATAAGCAATAATAAAATATTAATTAAAATAGCAATAGATGAACCAAAAAATACATATTTCCAATCGTGTTCCCGTAGTTTAGATGCTACCGCAGGCCCAATAAATCCACCTATATTAATAATCATATACCAAATTCCGAAACCCAGCGAGGACGATTCGTCATCGGTTGTTTTAGCTACAGTTGCTGCTATTATTGGTTTAAAAAGTGCCGCACCTATGGCTAAATATAAAAATGCTATAAAGACTCCGTGAAATGAAGTAAAATAAACAATTGCCGAATACCCGGTAGATAATATAATCAAAGAAATCATCAATGATTTTTTATAACCAATTCTATCGGCTATAGCACCTGTAAGAAGTGGCAGAATATATAAAATCATATTTACAATTCCAAGTAGCCATCCTTTTTGCGATTGGCTAAATTCCAATGCGCCCGATTCCTTTGAACCAGTTAAATAAAGTGTTATAACAAGGAACATGCCATACCAGGCCCAACGCTCAAAAAGCTCCATTGCATTTGCTGTCCAAAAAGTACTGTGGAATTTTTTAAATATATTCATATTCAATAGTAGCTTTTAATTGTTTGATTTTTAAAAATTTGAATTTGTAATTTATTATATTATCTGTTATTCATATTTTATTACTTCACTGGATATTTTTCCTTTTAGTAATCGTGTTTCAATTATATCATTTTCTTTAATATTTAATGTGTCTTTTAAAAGTTTATTATTGAGTAACGTTATAGAATAACCTTTGTTGAGAATATATTCAGGATTAGTATGTTTTACAGTGTTTTCTGCCAATACAAGATGTGAATTAGCTAATTCAAGTTTTGCAACTATTGCATTTTTTATATTATCTGAAATTTGTTTAAGCTTGAATTTGTTTACTAGAAATAATTGCTTTAATCTGGAATCAATAGAATTAACTATATTATTTTGGTTATGAAGTTCAGATTTTATTTTATTAACCGTTATGTTTGAGGTTAAATAAATATTTTTTTCAAGCAATGTTTTTTCATTGTGTATATAATCTTTAATCAGGCCTGGGAAAACAGATATAACACTTGTTAAAATTTGTTTTTGGTATTCAACTTTTTCGCTAACAATTTCAATCGACTGGTTGTAAAGTTCATCAATGTTATTTTCAAAGTTATACAATTGGTTAATTAAAAATTCAGCCACAGCAGTTGGTGTTTTTAAACGGGTATGTGCAACCATATCTACAACTGAATCGTCCTGTTCATGACCAATGCCAGTGATTATTGGTAACGGGAATTGGGCAACATTTGATGCAAGCCAGTAATTATCAAAACAACTTAAATCGGTTTGTGAACCTCCACCTCTTATAATAACCACTGCATCAAAATCGTCATATAACCTGTTAATATGTTCCAATGCTGCAATTATTGACTCTTCAGCTTTTTCACCCTGCATTATTGCCGGGAAAAGTTTTACTTTAAATTGATACAAATAACTATTTTGCAATAAGTGGGTCACAAAATCTTTATATCCGGCAGCAGTTGTAGATGATATAATTGCAATACGTTGCGGAACAATTGGGAGTTCAATTTCATGGTTTATATCGAAAACGCCTTCAGATTTCAGCCTTTTAATTGTTTCAGCTTTTTTCAAAGCTAAATCACCAACCGTGAATGATGGTTCAATATCAATAATATTCAGGCTTAAACCATATACTTCATGGAAATCGATTTTTACACAAATGAGAATTTTTAAACCTTCTGTTAATTGCCTGCCTGTTGTAGTTTCGAAATAGGGTTTCAACATCCTATAAGTATTCGACCAAATTGTAGCTTTTGCCTGTGCTATAATTTTATCATTCAATGTATCTTTTTCAAAAAGTTCAAGATAACAATGACCACTGTAATTTTCTTTTAATTGTGCAATTTCAGCCTTTACCCATTGACTTTCAGAAAATGAAATTTTTAATGTATTCCTGATACTATTATTAAGTTCAAATAATGTTAGTCCAGTTTCATTCATTGGCTAATTTTTAATTGCTTTGAACACGAAAGTTTTATTACCATTTTTACATTGAAATATATATAAACCTTTAGGTAAATTTTGAATCTCATCGTTTAAAACAATATAGCCGGTGTTTTGAACATTCTTTTCAAAACATTTTTTACCAGAAATATCATAGCACTTAACATTTGCAATTGATTGAATTGTATTATTTAAGCCAATTATAATATAATTAGTAAATGGGTTTGGAAAAATAATTTCTTTAGGACTTAAATTAAGAGAATTGTTCCTTGACAAAATAGTAAATGCTTTATGGAAATCTGGAAGTCCGTAACCATATGAATTGCTTGGGTTATTAGAACTATCGCCTGACATTCTGATGGCTTGTAAAATATCTGTGGTTTTTGCAAATGGAAATGCCTGAATAAGACAAGCCGTAAGGCCTGCTATAACAGGTGCTGCGAATGATGTTCCAGAACCTGTCATAAATCCTGTTGCAGAAGATTGCACGGTTGCATTTTCACCCATTGCCATTACATCGGGTTTAATTCGTCCGTCTGATGTTGGGCCAAATGATGAATATGACGATCTTAACTGACTCGAATTTACAGAACCTACAGCTAAAATATTTTTTGCATCTGCGGGAGTACCAATGTAATGCCAGGGTTTATTTCCATCGTTTCCGGCTGCAACAATTACAGCAATACCTTTGGATACCGCAATACTTGCAGCTATTGAATTACGAGCTGTTACGCCATTTAAATTGCTATAAGTATGGTTAAATGGTGCATAATCAAACTGAGTGTAACCCAAAGAAGTGCTTGAAACATCGGCTCCGACACTATCGGCATATTCAATTGCTGCAAGCCAATTATCTTCTTCAACAGGGTTTTCTGAATTTACATCTTCACTTACAAGTAGCCAAAATGAAGCATCTGGCGCAGTTCCAACCATAGTGAATGGCTGAAGTGCCCCAATTAGTGATAAACATTCTGCTCCATGAGGTTCTGGTAAAAATACAGTCTTTCCCGGATCGACATAATTAAACGTTCCTAATATTCTGTTTTCGTTCCAGGCACTATCTAATGTACTGTAATTTTCAGCATTCATAAATCCAGCATCAATAATGGCTATTTGAACTCCATTCCCACGTAATCCCAAATTATGTAAAAACTGCCCATTAAGCATTGTAATAGTATTATTTTCATAACCATAATAATTGTAGCCGGGCTCATTTGGTTGATTGATCAATTCTTCAAACTTATTCGAATTCAACTTTTTTTTATAATTTTCAGCTATTGCCGTATATTGAATATTCGAAACAAAGGAGTAGGTTCTTATTTTACTAATTACTGTAGTGTCAAACGCTTCAATTGTTGCTCCATTCAGCCATTTTGATGTGTACATTACTTTTACACCGGAATGGGCAAGACTATCGGTATATTTTTTTGAAACCGGTATGTCTTCCATTGTAACCGGTATATCATACTTCAATCGACGGTCAATAGATCGCTGTGACAAAAATTCGTGTGGATTATTAATAGAATAGTTTGAATAATTTTTATCAGTGAATTGTACCCAATATTTTGCTCCATGCTGGCATAGTAAACCCGATGTGTAAAACATGAAAAAACAGCCGATTATAAACCTGCTTAACATGTAATAATTTATCTGGTCGGAATTAGGCTATTTTCATCAGGTTCAGGAATTTTACCTTTATTTTCTTCAATCATTTTAAAATATTCCTGCTGTTCCTGTTCGAGTTGTGAAGCATTTTGAGGCACATTATTGATGTAAATTATTTTTGTCTTTTCATTCCCGTTTTCATCGTAATAAACCCAATTGCCTTGCATTAAATTATCACTAAATTGACCTTTAATTTCCGGTTTATTATCTTCATAGAATACCTGAAAATTACCACTACGGTTATCGTTTTGATAAAATGATTTTAACTTAATATTCCCGTTTTCATAACGTTGAATCCAATCGCCATTTTTTTTATTATTTGTCCAATTTAACTCTTCTGCAATATTTTCATTCGGAAAATATTTTTTTGAAACGCCATCTTTCACGCCATTTTTGTAATTTTCTTCCATACGAAGGGTTTTATCATAATAGGAGTAATATTTCCATATACTATCTTTTTCGGTACCTATGAAGTTACCTTCAGCTGCAATTTCGCCGTTTTCGTAAAAAATTTTAGAACGCGAACGTTCACCTTTATTATAAAATTCCATTATTGCTTTAATTGTGCCATCTTCATAATATCGCTTCAGTTCACCCATTGGTTTATTGTCTTGAAAGAATGTTTGGTATTTAATTTTTCCATTGTCGTAATTGACTTTCCAATAACCTTGTTTTAGTCCGTTTTTGTCGGTTTGGTTCCATATTGTATCCGATGTTCCGGCAAAAATATTTTGAATATTTGCGCTAATAACAACAATAGCTATTAATAATAACTTCTTCATGTGAATCAAATTTTAAATTCGACATAAAAGTAATGAAATTTATTCTGCATGGCTTCTGAAAATAAGTAAACATTGCAGTTTTGTATAACATTTAAATATGTTTTACATTTGTTAAATACATAAAACCAAACCTGAATATGAGAAAATTATTGATATTTATTACAGTGATGAATTTTCAACTTATTAAAGCTCAAAAAATAGTTAAAGTTGAAAATGTTACTGGTAAATATGAGTTGATGCAGAATGCAGAGATTACACCTGCCGAAGCCTGGAACAGGGCGTTGCATGATGCTAAAATTAATGCTTTACGTAAAGCTGGGATTGGTGAAAATATTCATCAAACTGAATCGGTGCACACCCAACAAAGTGGTAAAGATATGACTCAGGATTACCGCGCTGTTTTATTTGTAAATATTAATGGCGGCATTAAAGATTGGGAAACTGTTTCAAAACCCGACCCAACAGTCCAGAATGGTGCATTTATTTATACCTGGACGATAAATGCTGAAGTAATTAAATATGACAAACAGCCCGATCCGGGATTTTATTTTGACGTTGAAGGACTTAAACCTTCATATAACAATAATACCCCGTTAACATTTACATTTACCCCATCGGCTGACGGTTATTTGAAAATATTTAACTTAAACGATAATGATTGCTCAATGACTTATCCCTATGTTGATGCAGACCCTAAAAGTCCAATTAATGACAATGCAAATTATTTGTTTAAAGGAAAAATAAAGGTATTGTTCCCTATGAATAAGAATATGGAAGGATATTATATGACAACGGATTTAAAAAAAGAGAAGAACTATCTGGTATTTGTTTATACAAAAAAAAATATACCATTTATTAAGCAAGTTACTGATGAAAATTTAGAAAAATGGATAAATACTATCGATCCTGATGAAAAGTATGTAGAATATTACAATTTTGATATTGTAAAATAAAATTAATGACTTACAATATTTTAATACTGGAATCGTTATTTAAATAAATAATTTAATAATGCCTATGGTAAAAAGCTCTACACTATTTAGAAAACCAAATGAACAAAGCGAAGCGGCAGTAAATAAAGTTAGCAAAAAACAAAGCAACATTTTTTATTTTATTGATGATAACATGTTTAGCCCTTCGAAGAAATCAATTGAATTCATACTTAACTTTAGTAAAAGTTATAGAACAAAAAAATTGAAAAACGGAAATTATGTTGATATGAATATCAATTGAAAACGTAACTTAAAGCATAATAGAAAGAGGCCGTCTCAAAAGTAAAAATGAGATGGTCTTTTTTTGGTTAAAAAACGTAGAATTTTTTTGAACTGATCAAAATGTTTTATGGTAGATTATTTTTTTGTTTGATCGATTTAGATTTTTTTGATAATAATTTAATAATTACGATATAGGACATTTGTTGCCTTCCTAAGAGGATGGCAAAGCAGCCTATGCTGCTCTTTTTGCTAAATTGTGTGCCAACGCTAGTAAGCCCATTTCAATTTCTGTTTTTAACATTCCTTTAAGTCCAAAACGCTTAAATCCTTTATTAAACTTGATATTGGCAAAAACGGGTTCAACATCAACCCCTCTTTTACTTCGGTAGTAAAGCCCTTGCTCACTCTTCAAGCGTTCTGATGCTTGGGCCTTTAGTCGGTTTAGATTATGATTAATTTCTATTATTTTATTCTTCTTACTTTTATGACAAGCTCCACGCAATGGGCATGTACTGCAATTAATAGCTTGGTAACGAGATATTTGTTGCTCAAAACCGTTTTCTGTAACTCGTTTGATTGAGCCAATGTAATTCATCGGTTGACCCATTGGACAATAGTAGCAGTTCTTTTCAGAGTTGTAGAATAAATTGCTATTGAGAGAGTTCTTAATTTTGCGTTGATCTTTGTCAAAATAGTTAAACTTTATATAAGCGTCTATTTTTGCCTTTTCTAACAATGCGTAATTTTCTTCTGAACCATAACCAGCATCTGCCACAGCTACTTTAGGATAATTGTTATACAGGGTGTGGAACTGTTCCAAATGAGGCCTTAATGTGGTTGTATCGGTTGGATTGGGGTGATGGCTATAGTTTACAATATATTGATTATTAGTGCTTATCTGAACATTATATCCTGGTTTCAACTGACCGTTTTTCATGTGATCTTCTTTCATTCGCATGAAGGTTGCCCCAGGGTCTGTTTTACTATACGAGTTCCGTTTGCCTAATATCTGCTCTTGCTCCTTGTACTTGTTGAGATTTTGTGGCCAATGTTGGCGAGCGTAATTTAATTTCTGTCTTACTTTCTTGTCAACCTTTTTATCAGATAATGCTTGATCTATTTGATTAATAGTCCGTTTTACTTTTTCTGCATCTATTTGGGTAAAGTCAACATTATCTGTATCTTGTAATTCCTCTTTGGCTAACGATTGGGTATAATCCCATAACTCTTTTAGTTGTGCCACCATTTTCTCCTTATTGGTCTTTATGGAATTGCCCCAAACGAAAGTATAACGATTAGCCTTGGATTCTATTTTGGTCCCATCAACATAGATTTCCTGAAGGCTTACATGTCCCGATTCCACTAATAACATGACTACTTGTGCAAATATTTCTTTTAAAACATTTTTGAGCCTATCACTTCTAAATCGATTAAGTGTATTATGATCAGGGTGGTTCATAGCACTCAGCCACATAAAATGAATGTTCTCTTTTAAGGCTGTTTCCATTTTACGACTACTATATACATTGTTCAGGTAACTGTATATAAGAACCTTCAGCAACATCCGAGGATGATAGCTTGAGGTGCCACCTCCTTTATATTGTTTATGCAATGCATCAGCGTTAATACTGTCAATGACTTTGTTTACAACCCGAACTGGATGGTTTGCATCTATGAACTCCTCCAGTGATGGGGGAAGTAACATGATTTGATTGGGACTGTAGTCTTTAAAAACTACTTTTGATCTTTGGTTATACATGTCTCATACTTTTGATAATGAGACAACTAAACAAGATAAATGATTAAATTAATGAGCCTTTTTTATGAACTTTTTATTAACAAAAAAAGGTGCCTCGACTTTTGAGACACCTTCTTTCTATTTTTATAAAAAATTATTTGTGAGGAAATTAAAACATTCTAACTTTGCAGCCACAAAATTGGCTCTGTAGCATAACTGAATAGTGCATCTGACTACGGATCAGAAGGTTGGGGGTTTGAATCCCTCCAGAGTCACGGAAATAATTTATAATCCCTTGTAAACAAATATTTTATAAGGGATTATTGTTTTGTACACACAGATATACACACAAATAATTTTATATGGCTGAATATTTTAATTTTAATGTCGTAGTCTTGGATCAAACGGAAAAGTTGGGGCACAAAAACTATTAAGCTTTTTCTTAAATAATAACCCAAACCACTTAAAAGGGGCTATAACTAGACAATACGTTTTTGATTATTATTCCATTGGTTTAAAATTTGACTTTTTTGTTTTGAGGACATAGGTCATATTGTTAAGTACTTATTTGTCTTAAAATCGCGCGAGTTCAATAACCAACTTTTCAAAAGAACAATAAAAGTCAACAATATAAAACCCAATACTATGTTGTCACCTAAATATGCAACCACAAAGTTTTTTACCTATTAAAACTTCTCATAAAACTAACTCAGGCACTGTCATATTTTTTTTTTAAGTTATTACGAGTATCATTCAAATAGGGTATATTAAACAACTTGGTTGCCATTATTCCTTTTTAATCAAATTTAGTGATTGTATAAATATGAACGAATCTGTTATAGCTCCTCTTTAAGGGGTTGGGGTAAATTATCAATGGTACAAGGTATTTCCACTACCCAACTTTTCTGATTGATCATTATATATTGGTTATAATCGAATAAATAATTCATTTATCTATATTTCAATTAATTAACGTATTTCAAGAATCATATTTCAAAATTCACGAAAAATGATTGTAATTATTTATTATTTAATATTTTAAAAATAAATTTTGAATTTATTTTTGCTGAAGTAAATACAATGAAAAATTAAAAATTATGACAAAAGAAGAAATTGGTGATAAAATTGCTAAAAGAATGATTCAATTGGGATTAACTCAGGAACAATTAGCAAAAAAAATAAATGATTCAAAACTTTCTAACAATAAAATAAGTCAAATTACATTGGGTAAGCGTAATGTGAGCATTTCAGAATTTGTTCAAATCTGTAGCGCATTGAATATTTCAGTAGATGATATGCTGAACGAAGATAAATTTAGTAGAATTATAACTGTTAAACTTCTTTTATTAATTAAAAATGATATTTTAAGTTTTATTAATCAAAATGAAAATAAATTAAGTAATTATATTGAAAATTTAATATATGAAGATCTGCGCATACTTACACGTGATTATTACTTATTTGGAACAAAAAGTTTTTTTCCAATAAATTTAAAAGATGAAATTTTAATTGAAATAGCTAGTAAGGTATCCACATTTTATGGCGAATGCATTGTAATTCGTGATATTGACGAAGTCGGAATTAAATTTATTTTTAATTCATATACTGAAACTGAGACAGAACCACCTACTCGTCGATGGATTATTTCAATTGGTCCAAATTTTTCAGTAGATGCTTGGTTCTATTGGCTAGCGTATAAAAGTGATGATGAATATGAGACAAGGTGTCAACGAGATTTTTATGCAAAAATAGATACAATAAAAATAATTGATAAAATACTTGATAAACGTTGGTGGACAGATATCAATCCACGATTTCGAACAAATAAGAATCATAAAATTATTGAAATGAATGGAAAATTACAATTTGTAAATTGATAATTAAAATTTAAAAAATATATGAAAAATGAAACCAATTTTCAAATCGAGAAGGACTATATGGGTCAAACTTTTCGTGGAATAAATAAACTTGCGGAAATTTTACATTGTAGTTACCGTACTGCCCATAAAATTAAGGAATCTGGGAATATACCCTATTCTCAACCATCGGAAAGGGTTTTTATATTTAGATTCAGCGATGTGTTAAAATATTCTAATACATTTAATAAATAAAATGGCTCGTCCTATTAAAGTTGGCCTTGATTATTTCCCTTTTGATGTCTATTTTTTCGAAGATAGAAAAATTAGGAGATTATTCATTAAACATGGTTCACAAGGTATATTGATTTATCTTATTTTGGTTTGTGAAATATACAAGGATTGTGGATATTATATACGATGCGATTCTGATTTATTTTTTGATATCGGGGATAAATTAAAAATCGACGAAAATATTGTTAAATCTATGATGGATTATTTTATTAACATCGAGCTATTTAGCAAAGATTTATACAATCAAGGGATATTATCTTCAAAGGGAATTCAAAAAAGATATAAAATGGCCAAAGAGAATGCAACTTCAAAAATAGGTGAATACAATTTGCTTGATAATAATGTTAATAATCATAACTTAACTGCAGTTAATAAGTCATTAACGACAGTTAATGATGGAATAACTAATATTATTTCTCAAATAAATGCACAAAGTAAAGAAAATGAAAATCAAAGAAAAGTAAATAATTTTGATATGGATGGTTTTGATCACTTATTAAATATTTTCAATTTAAAACTTAAGAAAAATCTTAAAAAAGATGTAAAATCGGTTAACCAGTATTACAATAGATTAAAAGATGGATATTCAATCGAAAATTTTATTCAAGCTCTTGAAAATGCTATGAATGATAAATTTCATATTGATAATTTATTTAATTATATTACAATTGAATATATCACTCGGCCAGAAATATTAAACAAATATGCTAATTATAAACCAAAAAAAATAATTGATATTCCTTTTAAACCCATTGTTTTCGAGAATATAGAACAAGCAGAAAATGAATATTCAAACCTAATTTTGATTAATTTTACAATTAATTCAACTATAAAGAATTATGGTGGTTACAAGGAATATATGAAATCTAATGGATATAGTGCTAGATTATCAATCAATGGAGAATTATACCTAGCTAAACTCAAATAGTTATTTAACATATAATAAAATTTTTGCAGCATTTTATAAAGCAAGTAGGGGCTGGGCTGCACCCTGCCCTACTTGCCCTACGGGGTTGAAAACCAATTAAATAATAGTATATAATTACATATAAATTGTTATGTATTAATTCTGAAAGGCTTTATTTTATTAAAATATTTACATATTTTTTATATAAATGGATAATAAACTTACTAGCATAGGTATTAATAAACACGATCATTCAAAACTAAAGCAATATTGTAACCGCAATGAGCTTTCAGTTGTAGAATTTATTCGTGATTCATTAAACTATTTTGAAAAGTCAGGGGCTAATCCAAAGACTATTGAAACTCCAACATTGCAATTTTCAAAAATGAGAGAAAGACTTGATCAAGTCATCCGATTCATGCGAACAGAAGAAAAGGGCTTTCTCCAAGAAGCAATGGACAAGGTCTCAGCAATAGAGATTAGGCTGAAATCGGAGTTAAACCAAATTGCAACCCGTAACGACCTTCAAGAAATATCTAAAAATTATATACAACAAATATCAAAGTTTAACCAAATTATTTTAAAAATTGACACTTCTAAAGATGAATTAACAAATGCTTTTTCATCAGAAATCTCTCGATTAAGTATCAAAATAGTAGATATTCATGAATCCATAAAAGTTCTAAATGAATATATTGAAACTAAACATCTCAAAATTATTAGGGAAATAGAAGTTCAAAATGTTAATAGTATTAAAATTATTGAAGAAAAAATAAAAGATTCGAAGTACAGTATAATAAACGGGATTTTTATTTTAGGTTCAGTTTTATCAGTTCTTATAATCCTTTTGGTATATATAATTATACACCGATGAATGTGCAATTCCACCCACCGTCTGGCAGATTGGGCAACAAGGGTAGTTGCTCATATGTGGCGCACTATATGGACAAAGAAGACTTAATAAGGATTCAAACAGGTATTCAACCCGAACTCTATTTCAACCAATTTTCTGATGAAATTTTTTCAGGTCAAGTTATAAAAGATATTGACAGCAATAAAGCCAAATTATGTAAGGATGATGCAAAATTCTTTTTTTTATCTGTGAGCCCTTCGGAGAAAGAACTAATTGCAATGGGAATCACACATGAAGAACAGGTTGAATCGTTTAAATTATATATAAAAGAGGAATTCATAGAACAATATGCCATAAATTTCAATAAAGGACTAAAAGCTGAAGACATTAAGTTTTATGCTAAACTACATCATAAACGGAAAGGGGATGAAAATAGCCTACACTGCCACTTGATAATTAGCCGTAAGGATAATGCTAATAAAATAAAACTGTCCCCAATGACAACACACAGAAGTACTACAAAAGGAAAGGTGATAGGTGGGTTTGACCGAATAAATTTTTTTAAAAAAGTGGATGAATCATTTGATAGGCATTTCAACTATATCAGGGGAATTCAGGAGACTTTTGATTATTGTTACACCATGAAAAATGGTGCTTCCCAACAACGTGATGAACTGATTGAATTGAACGTTATAAATGAAATTTTAGAAATAAAAGATAATCAGTTCAGCACTACTGAAAAATTTGATGAAATAATTCCGGATTTAAAGAAATCAAACAGTTTCGAATTGAGTTTTGCTCTATTAAGTGTCCAAAATTTAATAGATAAAGTAAGTCAGACAATTATTTCATTGAATCAAATCCCATTTTTGGCAGCCGATATTATGCCACAGGCACCACCAGAGGATGATCTTGAGAAATCAAAACGAAGGAAGAAACAAAATCGAGATACTGGAATGGGTAGATAAGTATCAATGTCATTTGAGACAAGAAATATGAAGTTGGATTTGATTTAATTTAATTGTTGAACTTGGCATCCTTTTTTAATTTACTGAATTACTGAGATAAAACTCAATATATTTGGTAATTATGTTACTTTATCAAAAACGTTTTTAATATTTTTAATTAATAAATAAATCAATTAGTTTAGTTAGCTTCTTGACTTATTCCCTTATTCCCAATTTGTAAAGGGTATATACCAAATTCTTTTTTATATAGGTAGTGAAATAATTTGGATCACTAAAACCTGTCTGATATGCTGCCTCTGATATTCTCAAGCCATCTTCGCTTAAAAGTTTGTATGCCTTTTTTAGCCATATTGATTTTATTAAATTATTAGGTGATAAACCTGTTAGTGATCCAATTTTTCTGTTCATTGCAGCCGGACTTACAATAAATTGATTCGAAAGCAATTCTACATTCAAATCTTTATTAGAAATATTTTTTTCAATAAACTGCATTATATCAATTATAAAATCTATGTCCCTTTTAGGCAATGATTTTTCAAAATTTTCAGGTGGTTCAACACCTAAAAATTTATTCCTGAGCTTAATTCTGTTGACCAATAAGGATTTTAAGACTCTATCCAAAAGGTTTATATCGAAAGGTTTTGAGACATAAGCACCTTCTCCAGTTGACAACCATTCTATTTGTTGTTCGATTGTTGAATTTGCCGTGAGAATAACTAATGCATAAACCATGTTTTCCAAATCTAAAAGGAAAACATTATCGATTTTATAAATGATACGTGCCTCAGTTGCTAAGATGCTGGCGAAATCTGCATAAATCCTCCAATCCCTTATTTCATTTACATCGGATAAAGTGCTTCGGGGAAATGGTTGAGGAATACCTCAGAGATACAGCTTGAGTGAAAGAGCAAAAAGGCTGTTTTCGATATCCATTAAGCTTTCCCTTAAAGTAAGCTGGGCAAAACACATTATCTAAAAATGAACGCGGCAATTTAACCATTGGGTCTAATTATCCCCCGAATACTTATCGACACACTTTTGTAATTTAACTCTGTGTAAAAACGACATTGGTTGAGCAAAAACATATTGTCCTGAATTCATTTTTTTGCTTCAAAGCTCAAATTTCAAATCCAAAAATCAAAGAACGCTTTAAAAACCTTATAATATTTGTTGTGTATATATTTTATTAATTCAACAACCTGACACAAATGTATTAAGATTTTAATTTATAGCCGCTCATGAAGACTAGATGACATTATTTAAAGAAAAAAGCTACTCCTATTTTCATAAGAGAAGCCTTTGATTTTAAACTACGCAAGTAGTCTCTATCTTAATTTAATTTGTTTCTATTACCGCATAATGCGTGTATTTCCAAAAATTTCCCGGATCAAGAATTTGAAGTTTAGATATTTTGTTTCCAATTTTAACCCACATGTATGAATCCTTTGGATGGTTTGAAATGAATTTTGCCGATTTTGATTCGATTTTTATAGTCATGGTCTGTCGCATATCAATAGTTTTATAAACGCTATCAGATGAATTACTGTTAATTGCAATGGTGCCGCCAAAACCTAAAAATCCACCAATTCGAATTATAATACCTTCCTTTTTCAGATCATCGAAACTACCGGTAATATAATAAACCCTGTTAAGTTCTAATTGGCCGAAATTTATCATACTGGATTGAAGATTCATAATGTTATTCATGGTATCTAATTTCTGATTCAACTGTGAAATTTTGAAGTCCTTATTTACCAGTTGTCTCTTAAGGTATGCAATACCTGAATCACGTTCGGTAACCATATTTTCCAATATTTTCAACCTTCGTTCAAATTGAATTAATTTCATCCCTGAATGTGACAATTCTCTGCGTAATTTCAATATTTGATTTTTGTCCTTTTCAAGCAATGAGTTCATGAATTTGATATCCTCAATTATTTGTTTCTTTTTATCTCCTGAAATCGATTGTTCATTTGATCCGTTTGAAATAGCAGAAATAATATTTTCCTTATTTTTAATACTATCCATGGTGGATTCAATTTCGTTCATATCCCCCATATAGTTGTTAATTATAGAATCCTTAGTCATTAAAGTTGAATTTAACTCTGACCGATCGTATTGGAGTTCCTTTATTTGATTCTTGTAATTGTGTCGAAACGAGAAAAATATAATGATTATTAACACCAGTATAATTGCTGATATGCCTATAATCCAATTGCTTTTACTTGAACTGCCTTGATAGACAGTACTATCAGTTTTTTCTTGTTGATGTTTGGATAAATCTTTTTTGTTTTCTTCGTTAATTTCATCTTCTGTTTTCATCTGTATATAATTTAATTTGTTATTTGAAAGATCCCGAAAAAGTTCAGGATAATGTATTAATATTACTAATTATAAAGGTCATTATCAGTTTAACAATAAGTATTACATAACTTTCAGAATAAGTTACAATATTCACACATTATGAAATTTTGATATTCTGTAATCTATTATATAAATTCTGGATAAATAAAATTTTCATATTAATGAGCGATAATATTTTCTAAAAATGGCCAACTTTAAGGAAAAGTAACAATATTGGTAAAGTAACGGTAACGAAAACAAATAGCTTTTCAAAATCGAAATTGCTGTGTGTTACTAAATTATCCGCACAAGTACTGCACGATTCAATACTTATTACCTTATCGTCTTTTGAATATCCAACGAACAACTGAACATATTTTCCCATTGATTTTTTCCCATTAACTCGACCTGTAATCAAGTATAATGTGCGGCGATCCGTTACCCTGTAAATATAAATATATACTGTGCTGGTATCGGTCTTTGACTTCAAATCATAAGGTTGAACACCCAATGTATCCTCCACCTGAGCCTTCGACATGCCTAACTGCAATGTCATTACTTGACCAAGTGTACTATATTTAGGTGATTGTACAATACATGAGGTAAAAAATAGCATTATTAATACAACATAAATTGCCAGCTTACTTGTGTTGTATGATTCAAATATTTTCATTTTTCATAATTATTTAACTTGCTTAATTTCATTATTTATTTTTTTAACCAACGGATTAATTTTTATTATAGGAGGCATAGTGTCGCCCAATAAAAATCCCCATGGTTTTAGTGGTTCTATATGGTCGAAAATAAGTTTAACTATAGCTAGTAGTGGAATTGACAAAAGCATGCCAGGTATGCCCCATAAAGCATTGCCTGCAAGAACAACAATTATAGAAAAAAGTGCATTAAGTTTTACTTTGGAGGCAACTATTTTAGGTATGATATAATGATTGTCAACCAATTGTATAATGAAGTAGGCAATAAGTACATATACTGCAGACATAGCCGATGGTTTAGTAGCCAAAGCTACCATCATAGGCAATGCCACTTCAACAGCACCTCCAATGTAAGGAATTACGTTTACCATGGCACCAATAATACCTAGGATTATAGCATAATCAATTCCAAGTATTAACAAACTTATGGAATTTAGTATTGCAATTATTGCTGCTTCAATACATAATCCAACCAAATAGCGTTGAATTACGGTTTTTGTTTTGGTAATAATTTCACTTACATTAGTTTGATTGCTTGATATAAATATCCTTCGAATTGCCTCCAACAGAAGCGGTTCATAAAAAAGAAGCATAAATATATATACTGGAATTAAAAATAATACAATGGCCGCACTGCCTACATTAACAAGAGTTTGCCCTAATGCTGCGTTACTTGCACTTATAATTCCATCTTTAATTTTACTTATCCAGTCGTGGATAGCCCAAGGGTTTATATTGAAATAGATTGAAGCCCAGCTTATGGAATGTTTTAATAACCTGGTACAATTTTCAACCAAAGTAGGCCACGATTCGCTGAAACGATTTGCTTGAGAATACAAAAGTGCACCAAAAGATACAATAACTAAAAATGTTAATGTCAGTGTTATGACTATAGAAAGTACTCTGTTTATTTTTTTTTGCACAAAAAAATGTACTACAGGATGCAGTAAAATAGACATTATAATTGAAAAAACGATTGGAACAATAATGGTTTGTGCAATGTATAATATGGTAAACAATGCTAATAAGCCAATTAAGAATATAGTTGCTTTTGTATAAAATGGCGTATTTGAATGCTTTATTATAGTCACTGTTGAATGAGTTTTATAATTACATTGAATCTAAATTCTTAATTAGTTAAAATTTTTTTCCCATTATGGGAGTGTCAATTATGAAACTAATTGCTCCTTTTTATGAAATAAACGCTGAAAAATCATTTGACTTAATGATTTAATTGCATCTGGGTGTTGCGATACAGAATTCGATATGCCTGATTGCAAAATAGACCCAAAAAGTTTTCTAATTATGTTGCCAGATGTTCCAACAAATATCTTTTTTGAAACATAACCTGTAGCCATTCCAACAACTGTTCCTAATATATTATCTATAATATTGGGTGAAGTAATAATATCTTTTAGCGTACCCTTTAGTAGGTTAACAGGTTTTAAGCTCTCATAGGAAATATGAAATTGTTCAATCAGCAACTTTTCCTTTAAAGCATGTTCAAATTCCAACAATTGAATTGCATTTTTAAGTTCGGTGGTGTTTGTTATATTGTACATATAATTTTATTCTAGCATCCGTTTAATTATATAATTGCCCAACACTTTTTTAATCCACTTATGCATAAAGAAATGAATAATAATAGCTATAAGACAATAAAAAACAGCAACAGCAAAAAATCCATAATATATTTTACCAAAAATTTCACCCAACCAATAAGCCAATCCCAGATTTAAAAAAAGAAAGAATAAACTTAGAATCGAATAATATACAATATTGGGAATAATTGATGATACAATATCTGATGTTTTATCAAGTGTTTTTAATTTTACCAATTCATAACTTGATTTGCCATAATCTGTAGCCTTTTCAAGCAATGATTCTATTATATTCGTGTTATCTTCCATTATGCGTATTGTTTAACATTTAGTTGACTGTGCTTAGACTTTTCTTTCTATTTTTAATGAAGTTCTAAGCATTATGCGCTAAGCTATTTACAATGGTTAGAAGGAACACCGTATCTTCTTTAGATGAAAGACTGTACTTAGCATTGTCGTGCATTGTAAGTAACTGACCTTTATTCAGGGTTATTGATTCATTTCGGACATGAAATTTTAATTTTCCTTCAATAATCTGAAATGCTATAGAATCATTACTCTGAAAAGACTCAATTACTGTATTATCATGTAATACAGTAAGCACAATTTGCTTATCAGGCCTTTTTAAAAGAACCTTAGCATTAAGCTCCCCACAATACCATGAATTTTCATGTTTCATTTTGTCAAATAAGTCTGGCAAATCGAAATAGCGTAAAGCCGAATGGAATGATTTTTTATTTTTAGGATGTGTACCATCAATTTTAACGCGGTTTTTTTCCATGATTTCACCTATTTGAATTGACTTTAATTATTTTGAAAACAAGTTAAAAAGGTGTTGTTTTTATATCTTTTTTCCTTCCGCTGATTTGGCTTTATGATCGGTTAAATCAGTAATATTTTCTTTTACTTGTTCGAATTTTCCTGACATACCTTCAATAAACTCATTGAATTTTTCTTTTAATTCGTCAGCATATTCATCACTTTTTTTAGTAATGTTTTTACGGGTATCTGAACCTTTTGCAGGAGCAAACAAAACTCCTAACATTGCGCCGGCAGCAACACCAGCCAATAAACCTAATAATACTTTTCCTGAACTCATGATTTTTATTTTTTAATGAATGTTATAAACAATTTATTTAAATACTTCTACCCCGTATAAGCCTGATTAATATAGCAACTACGGCTATTATCAATAGAATGTGGATTAAACCACCAAAACTGTATGCAAAGAAGCCTATAGCCCATACAACAATAAGGATTACTGCTATTATATAAAGTAAGTTTCCCATGTATTTTATTTTTAATGTAATCAATTAAATTATTTTGAAAATTGTGTTTTAGAATAATAAAACAATGGCCCAATATAATTATTGGGCTATTATATTATTTACCATTTTCAGTAAATGCTTTAAAAGCATTTCCAAGGTTGTCCATGTCATGACTGAATTTCACTTTAAAAGCATCCCATTTATCTAATCCTTCTTCTTTATACTCATCCATATTCTTTTTCAAATCAGTATTTTGTTGTTCTAACTCAGCTAATTTTTTTTCATATTTAGCTCTGTTTTCCCTTTTCTGAGTTGCAATTCTAGCTTTGAATTCGGCAATACTCTTTTCACGAGCAGTAAATGTTTCATCTGAAGCTTTTCTGAATTGTTGAATTGAATCTCTCAATGCCTGGTCTAAGTCTTCTTTCGCTTCAACCACTTGATCTTTTGCGTCTTGAACTTTTTCTTGTGCATCTTGTACTTTTGTAGCCGATGACTGGCAACTGGTAAACATTGATCCTGCTGCGATTACGACTACTGCTAAGGTTAAAATTTTGTTTTTCATTCGATATAATTTTTTAATTATTGTAGGATTTTAATTCACATATAATTTCAATCCCTGATTATTTATTTTAGCTGAAGCATATTTGAATGCTTCGCATTGTTAACGAATATGCCCGTTTTATTTTGTATAATATAAAATGTTTAAATCTGTTATGAGAATATTAAATGCTAAGTCGAACAAATTTTAATTGAACTGGCTTTTATATAATAGCAAATTATAAAATTGCTGAGATAATTTTATTTAATTCTTCTTTAGTTTTACCAAGCTTAATTTGAAGCCTTCCAAACATCTCATCTTTCATACCATCATCAAACATTAAGTCATTATCCGTAAGAATTGCAAATTTTTGTTTGAGTTTCCCTTTTTGAGAATTCCAGTTTCCGTTTATTTCTGTTGTATTCATTTTCGTAATTTTAATTGTTGTAAAACTTCACTTTACAAAGTTGGTTCCATATAGTCAGGGAACTGTTACATAACTTTGGAAATTTGTTACATCATTCACATATTTTGGACTAAAAAAGTTGTGATAACTTTGCATTAAATGTTTTATTCATAACTACTTTTTATAATTGTTGAAATCATTTTAAAACGTTCATTTGCTTTTACAATATTTGATGTATGGGCAGGTATAATGATTGACTGACCTGTATTCAGTAAATTTGAAACACCATTAATTACAATCTCAGCATTGCCTTCAATTATTTGTACAAACGAATCGAAAGGAGTTGTTTTTTCAGTCAATGCTTCACCTGTATCAAACGAAACTGCACTTACATTTCCAGTTGTTTTTTTTATAATGGTTTTAATTACAACCGAATTTGGAACATATTCAATAATTTCTACAATAATTAATGCTTTCGCTTTTTCAACTTCTTTATCCATATTCTTCAAGTATAATTCAAATTATGTATTATATAGAAATACAAAAGGCAGATTTTAATTCAGCCATATATATTGACTAAATTTTGTTACCTATTGAGAAATTGATCAGGGACTTTTCTATCCCATCCATATCTTTGTTAAATGTTACTTTGAAAGATGCCCATTTATCATTTCCTGCTTCTTTATAATCATCTAACTTCTTTTTCAAATCGGTATTTTTTTGTTCAATGCGGGCTAGTTTTTTCTCATATTGTGCCCTGCTTTTCTTTTTCACTTTTGCTATCCTAATCTTAAAATCTGCAATACTTTTATTGTTTGAAATAAATCTACTGTTCGACTCGTCTTTAAACTGTTGGAATGCTGATATAGAGTCTTTTTTTGCAACTTTTAAATCGTTTTTTGCATCAGCTTCATTTTTTTGAGCATTACTCAAATTTTCCCTCGCTTTTACCGATTTAGCATCCGGCTCTTGTCCAAACGTTGAAGTTAAAGTACCGGCAAAAATGGCTATTAATGACATTGCTAAAATTATTTTTTTCATTGGTTAAACTTATTAGATGGATAATTTTGCTTATAATTATAGGGCAAAGATGAAATCCTTTGCTACGTAAAATATTACATAACTTTGGAAATAAGTTACATCATTCACAGATTAATAAAAATATATTGTTTTATTTTAGCTTATATCTAGATTGATTTTTTCCTATAACCGTAATTTTGCAATTATTTATAAATCGTAAATGATGGAACATTAGAATCACTCCATATTTGCTCCCACTTATGTGAACCTTTTGAAGGACAATTATCATTATTGGGGTTATTCCATGATTTAATTGCTAAACCACATTTTCCACATGTATATTTGTTCGGTCCCACTTCTCCAATATATGTCCATTGATGTAAAACATTGTCATTACATCCATTGATATTAGGCATAATATTACTTTGTATAAATGTTGCACACTTTTTACATTGATAGTTATTCATATTTCTTTTGATAATATAAGTTAATTGCCATTTATACTTCATATAATTTAGGACGATTATTTTAAGTATGCAAGTTGCGTCAATCTGCAAGTAAGTCTGTTGCATAATTCAAGAGAATAGTTACATAATTCCCACAATTTAATTTACGATAACACGAACTTTTATGTTCATCAATGTTTTGATTGATTGTTATGTTTTTCAGTTTATATGTGTGAATGATATAACTTATTTCAAAAGTTATATAACAACTTCCTTAATTTAAAGACTCAACTTCGCCTATTATAGATATTAATTTTATATACGTTGAATTCAAAATATTATACAATGAAAACAATCAAACATATTTCATTCATTTTTTTCTTTTTGCTAAATACGTTATTGTATCCATTAAGTGTTTATTCCCAATTAACGGTTGGTATTGGGATTACTGTGCGTGATGCTCCACCACCATTACCAATTTATGAACAACCTCCTTGCCCTGTTGATGGCTATCTATGGTCACCAGGTTATTGGGCATATAATGGCAGTGATTATTATTGGGTTCCGGGTGCCTGGGTTTACCCTCCTGAACCTGATTATTTATGGACACCATGTTATTGGGAATTCAGTGGTGGGTATTATATTTATCATGCCGGTTATTGGGGAACAAACATTGGATATTATGGCGGAGTTGATTATGGGTATGGTTATAGTGGATCAGGATATTATGGAGGGAGATGGGAACGAGGACGCTTCAGATATAACACGGCTGTTGTGAATGTAAATTCATCAGTTGTGAGAAACACTTATGAAGATCGCACTGTAATAGTTTATAATAATAATAAAAATAATCATTCCAGTTACAATGGGCCGGGTGGTATAAGAACAAACCCCACACGCCAAGAGGAATCTGCAATGCGGGAAAGGCATGTACAACCAACTTCGGAACAAATTACACATCAGCGAGGTGCAAGTAAAAATAGAAATCAGTTTGCATCGGTTAATAAAGGTCATCCGGCCACGCCAGCAATAAATAAAGAAAGTAAAAAAAGTGAAAAGCCTCAAATAAAACACGAAAATTCAGATAAACAGAAAACCATAAATCGTCAGGAGCGAAATAATATAAATAAGCCTGAAAATCGTCCGGATAATAGGGAAAATGGCAAACCTTCGAATCATCCGTCTGGAATAGAAACCAGACCATCGAGTCCTCCTGCTAGGCAAGAGCCAAACAGATCGGTACAACAACCGGTTAAATCGAACCAGGAAACCCATCATGTAAAGCAACAAACCCAGCAAAATGCAAAGCCAACACAGAGACCTCAAACCCCTCAACAAAATGCAAGACCGGCACCGAGACCTCAAACTCCCCAACAAAATCATAATAACCAAGAACATAAACAAAGTGGAGAAGGTCACGATAAACGATAATTCGATTTTTTTGAGATTGGTTAAATATATAACTCAATAGTCTATTTTGAAAGAGAATCCTCTGATTTTTTGATATATGTGAAATTCAATATATTGGAAAAGAAAACTTAGTTGCTTAGTAAGTACTTTGTTTAATTCTATAATTGGGACTCATAGAATTGAAGCTTGTTTTTAAGTGCTATAATTTCTTCATTCAAGTAGTTAATACGTTTTAGTAAATGTGTAATTGTTTCAACACCTTCCAGGTTAATATCTAATTCGAAATAAAAACGAACAAATTTTTCTAATTGCTGAAGTTGGCTTACTTCAATAAACTCAGTTTCTTTAATAGTTGTAATTTCAATCAATCCGGTTTGCTTAAGCGAATTGATGAATGAAATTTCAATATTATGATTGATACAGAATTCATTTATAGGAATAAGATTTATTGTTTTCATGGAATTACGATTTAGATAATTCAGTAAATAGTGTTTTTTGTTTGTCGGTTAAATTTGTCGGTATTTTAATGTTATAAGTTATATATAAATCGCCAAATTGACCTTCGTTTTTATAAACAGGAAAACCCTTTTCTTTTAACTTTACTTTATTTCCGTTTTGTGTTTCGGGCTGCACTTTTAGTTTTACTTTTCCATTTAAAGTATCTATAATAATTTCACCACCTAAAATAGCTGTATATAAATCTATATCTACGGTTGTGTATAAATTATTCTCCAGCCGCTTAAATTTTGTATTGTTTGCAATTGTAAATGTTATATATAAATCTCCATTTGGCCCATTATTTACACCGGGACCACCATGACCGGAAATTTTAATTGTCTGACCATTTTCAATTCCTGCGGGAATTGTAATCCTAATTTTTTTGTTGTTAACTGTGAGTGTTTGTTTTTGAGTTTTATAAGCATCAATTAAATCGAGAATTAGCTCGGAGTTGAAATCATCGCCACGATACCTGACCTGCCGCCCTCTGCCAGAGTTTGCAGCTCCGCCAAACATCGATTCGAAAAAATCGGAAAAGCCTCCATCGGCTTGTGATCCGGAATAAGTATATCCACCAGCATTTGAAGTTCGTGCCTGATTTTGTTTTGACTGTTCATATTGTTCAGCATGTTGCCAATCTTTTCCGTACTGGTCAAATTTTTTGCGTTTTACAGGATCGCTTAATACTTCGTTAGCTTCATTGATTTGCTGAAATTTTTTATTGGCATCTTTATCATTCGGATTCAAATCAGGATGAAACTTCCTGGCCAATCTACGATATGCATTCTTGATGTCTTTTGGTGTGGCTGTACTCTCTATCCCTAATATTTTATAATAATCTACGAAATCCATTGTTTATTTTTAAATAGATTCAAAAGTTAATAATCCAGATAAATGTAAAAATGATGAGTACAGTTTAATTAACTATATTTTTTTCATTGAAACTTGGTTCCTTGTATAAAGCCCATTATATGTATAGTAAAATAGAAAAACCATATAATTATTCCACCGCTTTTTTATAATTTTTCCAATTCATTCATCGTCACTTCAATTTTGCTTATAAATAATTTCCATTTATTATAATATAAATCAAAATATTCAGTTTAGGATAATCTAAAAGCTTTGTATAATATTTAAAAAGAGTTATATAACTCTTTACCTTTAGCTCAATCGGTAATAAATAATTGTTTTTATTTAGTATAAAACTTTACTCTTACTTTTGAATTCTTTTTTACTAATTTCTCCCTTTGCAAATCTCTTTTTAAGAAAATAGAGTGGCGATTTGAAATTTGACGTCGAAAGATTCTTCCTTAAATTCAAAACCTTCACGATAAGCCATATAATTATTACCACTGCAATAAAACCTGCAATCCAGCTCAGTTCCATTCCCCATCCTTGATTCATTGTGTTCATCATAATAAATTATTTTTAAATTTTAGACTTTCAAATTATATATATTAATTGGGCTTTTTTGTTGTCACAATGAAAAGAGGTTTTGTTGTGTTGTGCAATACTTTTTCAGTTGCGCTTCCCAATAAAACTTCCTCCAACCATCTGCGACTGTGAGATCCCATGACAATAATATCGGCGTGTAATTCATCTGCACTCTTTATGATAGTTTCCGGTAAATCGCCTTCTAATACCTGAGTTTGAATATTTTCATCGCCTAAATGTTGTTTTGATTTATTAAGAAAATTTTGAGAAGCCGTTTTTACTTCTGTTACTCCAACTAATTCTGAAGGTCCCATGTCCATATAACCAGTAAACCCCATAATTGTAGAATATTCTCTTGAATAATAATAAGTAGCTTCCGATATAACATGTAGCAAAATTACTTCAGCATTCATTGCCTTAGCCAATGAATAGCCTGTTTCTGCTACTTTTTGCGCCGTTGGATCATAATCCAATGCTATTAATACTTTTTTCATTTTATTTGTGTTTTCAAGTCAAAGAATATTATATAGTTATTTATTTATTCACTTTTATCTTCATCCAGGTCATTATGGTCGTCACTACCTAAACTATAGTATTCGTTTTCTTCATCTTCATTACCAATTGTTTCCAGTCCATCATCAAATTCCGACCCTGGTATATCTAAATCGTCACCCGAAACATCATCGTTAAAATCCTTTTCGTTATATTTTCCATAATTGTTTTTCAACTTTTTTGATTTAGAAATATCTTCAGGATTTATTTCCTTTTCCTCATTATATTGGCTATATATATCTTCATTTGAAGGATAATCAGGATATCCCTTAATATTTTCTTCATTTGTATTTTCTATCTTTTTGTCATTTATATGATTTTCTTTTGCTTTCATATAGTAATTTTATTATTATTTTTAATTTGATTTTTTAGTTGGAATTATCAAAAGTGGTAAAGTTGTATGATGTAATACCTTTTCGGTAACACTGCCCAATAAAACTTCTTCCAGCCATCTTCGACTGTGTGATCCAATAACAATTATATCAATATGCAATTCTTTTGCTGCTTTTAGTATAGCATTGGCAAAATCGCCCTCTTCAATTTTGGTATGAATAGATTTATCACCTAGGTGATGTTTCGATTTATCAAGAAATTCTTGTGTTGATTTCTTCAAATCATCAATACTATCTAATTGTACTGGTACCGAATATCCGGCGTAACCCATAACTGTGAGATGATCAGATGAAGAATAATAATCGGGATGTGCTATAACATGTAACAGTATTGTTTCAGCTCCCATTGATTTAGCAAATGAATACCCTTCTTCAGCGACTTTTTGAGCCGTTGGACCATAATCTAAAGCTATCAGCACTTTTTTTATTTTATTCGTTTTCATGTTTTTTATATATTAAAAAATTGATATTTTATATTCCTTTAAAATTAGTAGCAAGCACAAATGGAATCGAATTTTAATAAAAGATTTTTATCAAATTCCAAAGGCTTAAGTTTGTCGCTATTTATGTTATATTCATATAGCAACTTTTTATCAGGATCAAATGAAAATCTGGCAGTATTTAATTGCCTGTCGGGGTACATTTCATAAACAATAAAATCAAATGTTTTTGAATATCTGCAAACTTCCTTAGGTTTTGGATCAGGGCTTCCATCTAACCTAATTCCGAAAAATTGACCCCCATTCTTTACAACTGCTTTATTAAGCCCTTTGGTTATTTGTTTATATCTATCGGATGTTGTTACAATTTCTGTAATTAAATTTTCGCAATCCTTAGTATATATTTTTTTTGGTCCTGTAGTTTCAATAATTTTAATATTTTCAATTGAATTTTTTGTTTTTTTAATTATGGTTTTTTCAATTGAATTATCATATTTTATTAGGTTATCGGTTTTTGAATTAGCATCTTTTTTAGTTATAATTTTTAATCTATTTAAAGGTTGAATTGTATCGTTAATTTTTGCTTCTGACTTTTTGTTGTTGTTTTGGTTACAGGCAGTAGCAAACAAAATTGCAGATATGTAAATTAAAATTTTGAAATTTTTCACCGGGATATATTTTAAGCTTTTAATAAATTTTTCGAAGATTATTTACCTGATTAAGATTTTTTAATCGAGGTATATATAACTCTTAATCCTCTGCAATTTATTATTTTCAAAATAAAACATAAATCGCATAGTGCCTTCCAAATTCGCTAATTGAACCTTGTTCAAAATATGCTTTGTGATATGAAATTTTTGTAAAAAAGCTTCTTTTGTCATACCTGTTTCAATATTCCCGGCAAGCATAAAAATTGAGTCTGTTATATCGAAAGTGAAAACGAAATCGTTTTGTTTTGCCCTGTATATTTGTATTAAGTTATGTGGATTCGAATATGTATAAATTGTGTCCTTAACCGCAGAATCATATTTGTTAATAACTATTTCTTTTTTACAATTTAGAACTTTTAAATATTCATTGTTAATCTTAGTTATTGAATAATTATTTAATGCATTAGAAACAAAGTTCTCACTCTGAATATAAACAATATTGCTGGAATCGGTATATAAATATTTCGAAGGAAAAGTTATATTGTCTTTTTTAATCAATTTTGACGATTCGTTATGCTTAAATATATTACAACCTGCACAAACCAAAAAGGCTGAAATAATCACAAAAAATTTAAAATACAAGGTTTTCATTTTATACTATATAACTTTTATAAGATTAATATTTTAATGTTTGATCTAAGCATCCAGGACATTTTTTCATGTTGTTCCATTAAGCCTGAAACAAAATCGGCTGTACCAATGTCTTTATATTTACCTGCTATGGTCGAAATATCATTTCGTATAATTCGTATAATTGATTCATGGTCGTTAATCAAAGTCTGAATAATCTGCTTGGGATTACTAAAATCGTGGTTTTCTTCACTAAGATGTGTGACACAAAGAATATCTTTTAAGGAACCTAATGCAAAATGGGCCAGTGCACGTATACGTTCAGCAATATCATCAATCATTACATCTAATTTTTCGTACTGCAATTCTAATAATTTATGAAGTTCGTAGAAATTGGGTTCAACTACATTCCAATGCGCGTTCCTTGTCTTGGTATAAAGCGCATATTCATCAGCCAGTAAATCGTTTAGATATGCTACATTTTCTTCAACTTCTTTTTCAGGAACTCCAATTGTTGCAATCATTATTTTTTCTATACTTATATAATTCAATTTGTTTTAATTGCATTTATAATCATTAGATACATTCAATTATACACTAACTGCATGATTCGGTTTTTTATTGGCAAGTTCCTTTGCCTGGCCAACCCAATTGTCTCTTTCGATACGACCATGAGAAATTTCTAAAATATCGGTAATGGTGTTCATATCAATGGTTGTAAACTTGCTTATTTGTTCGAAAGTGTATATCTCTAGAGTATTGAGCCTTTCTTCCATCCATAATCCAATTCCTTTAATTAAGGTCAAATTATTTGCATGGTGTTTGTGGGCTATTCCTAATCTATCGTAATATATCATTCCCTTTCGTTCTCGAATGCGCTTTAAAAGTTCTGATTTTTTGCCTGCAATTTTTACAAGTTCTTTAGCCTGGTCAATCCATTCATCACGTTCAATTCTACCAGGGAAGTATTCGATAACCTCGGTAACAACCATTACATCTTCATCATTAAAATTACTTATTTGTCTGAATGTATATATATCTAAAGCGTGAAGTTTTTCTTTAATCCATCCACCTATACCGCTAATTATTGTTAAATCATCGGCTTCTTCTTTACTGGCAACACCTATTCGATTATAATATATTCTTTCTTTTCTTTCTCTAATTCTTTTCAAAAGCTCCATCCATTTGTCCTTGTTATGATAAAGTTCCTTTGCTTGTGCAACCCATTCGTCCCTTTCAATTCTGCCAGAAAAATATTCAATAGCTTCATTTATGGCATCAATATCTTTGGCAGTAAATTTGCTTATTTGACTGAAAGTGTATATATCTAATGCATGAAGGCGTTCTTCAATAAATGGCCCAATACCACTAATCATTTTCAAATCATCTTTTTCAGGTTCACTTGCCGTTCCAAAACTTTTGTAATCCAACAAATGCTTTCGCTGTGCAATATGCATCAATGTTTCATCTTTTTCGTGCAAACCATTTGAATTTCTTAAATTTTTCGAAACCATTTCATTTGTTTCACGAACTTCTTCAGCATGAACACCTTTGAGAGCAATGTTTTCCATCTTAAGTTGTTCAATTTCAACATCTTTACTTTGAATACTTTTAATTAGGGAGCTTTTATCTGCATTTAAATTGACAACATCTTTCTTAATTTCATCCATTTCGAATTCAATTGATTGAAGATCCTTCGAGTATATATGCCGATAATAAATAAATGCGGTTACAAATCCTATAATTCCTGCAATCACAAGTAATGTAAGAATTTCAATGGTTGCCCCTGATTTAGTTTGTTCTAAAAGAATTAATAAATTGTTCATGATTTTATTTTTTTATAGTTATTACTGCTCTACGGTTATTAGCTCTGCCTTTAGCTGTTCCATTATCATCAACCGGATCGTTTTCTCCTTTTGATTCAATTAAAATTTCATTTGCCTGAATACCCTTACTTTCAAAGTATTGTTTCATGCGTTGTGCCCTGCGAAAACCTAATGCCTGATTATATTTTTTAGTTCCAATTGAATCGGTATAACCAGAGATTATGATTCCTGAATGATTATTTTGAATTAAATAAGCATTCGACTCATCATAATATTTATTTGCTTCAACACTTCCATTGAAATCGCATTTGTCGAATTCAAAATAAATTGTTAGTATTTTGTCAAACGCAATTTGTTCCTGTATAACAGGTTTTTGAATAATACTAGCCACTTTGGCATCTTTTGTGTTCGATTCAGACATATTTAATGTATATGGTTCATCGCACAATCCTTTTATTCTGCATACATAGAAGTATGTTGAAAATACTGCCCAGGCAGAGAATACAAGAAATCCAATTACCAGAGTTCTCATTGTTTTAATTATTTAAAGTGAAATATTATATTGTATATTTTTAATTAATTGAAACTTTAACACATTGGTTTATTATCTTATATGATGAAAATCGTCGAGATTAAAACCATCTTTGTTATCATTCGTTATTTTTCGATAGTTATAATAATATAAATTTCCATCTGTATCAAAAATCATTTCAAAACATTTTCCAGCGCCTGAATTTTCTGTCGGTCCCACATGGAAGTTAAAAATTGTATTAGTTGAACTTATTGCAAGTTCAGTTTTAATTTCTGAGGAAGTAAGCAATTTAATTATATGTGGATAAACTGTTTTTATTTTCTCAGCTGTATTGGCATCAGGAGCCATCATGTCTTTATTCAGCAATAAAATTTTATCTTTAAAACTACCTGTCCAGTTATAGTATTTTAATCCATCTACTGCAATTAGCAACCGTTTTGTATCAAGATTTTTTACATCTATTTGTATAAACTTAATAATTGCAGGTATTGCATATCCATAATCAATATCCTTATCAACTGAATATGAAAGAGGAATACTGCATAATTCGGGCATTTTAGTCATATCGAAATTTGCACTGCCTAAAACAAGACTTAAATAATTATAACTAACACCGTCAGGATCTTTGTCGAATACACCTTTCAAAAGCACTAGAAATGAATATTTAGAATCGAACCTTCGTTTTTGAAATTCATTTTGGTCAATAAATTCATATTCTGTAATTTTCCAATATTTTTGTACAGCATCTTTTATATATACATTGTAAGTTAGGCTACCGTTTTCGAGTACAACACAAGTTTTAGAATTTTTAAACATTCCTATTTCCTGTTGCGAAGCCAATGGAGGATCAGCAAATGCAGTCATAATAAAAAAGCCCATAATTAAAATGGCTATATATTTTTTTTGTTTAGCATCAGCTATAAACCTTGCAAATGCATGAATTAATTTCATTTTTTTCATATTATTTAATTTAATAAGTGTATTGATAGTAATTATTGTATTCTGAATGCTTGAATAATAATTAATTTAAGCAATACAAAGATGAGTTCATAAAATACTGAAAGTGTTACATAACTTTTGAAATAAGTTACATCATTCACACTTTAATTTTTTTAAAACTTAAAATAGGATTGAATACATTTAATTATTGGAAATAATTTTGAACGTAAACTTATAAATTGAAAAATTAATTAAATGTGCCTGAATCTAGTAGTCCTGAAAGAAATGCTTTCGTTATATTAGAAGCCCTTGTTGGAATATTTTCCTTAAACGAAGGTAGTTCAATAGTTCCTTGTAATAAGCCTATTTTGTAGTTTAGATATGGAGTTTGCGTTGTTACTACGTCATGGCCATGAACAAATTGTTGTAATATATAAATTCCGGCCCGTCTTTGTTTTGCCAAGTTTATAGTAGTATTTAAATGTACTGGCAAACTGGTATTCTTTTTTACAACAAAGGAATCACAAAATGCTTTTATAGGTGATGAAAGTATTGTATCCATTACTATATTTATTGTCATTCCATCAAATTTTGCTTCCTGGGCATTTGATTTTTTATTATTAGCGGTATAATTTTCTAAAATGATAATAAAATAATTTGCCGGATTTGTATAAGTTGCCGAATCTTGCTTTGCCAATTGTGCATAACTTTGGCCACTAAGTGCTCCAGCTGGTAATTGTAATTGAAAAACAACACTATCATAAGTTATTGTAACATTTCGAAGTGCAGCAGTTTTATCCGCATCACTTACCACATTATTTTTCGAGCAACTTAATATTATAAAACCCAATATTAGACTGATATAAATTAAGTTTAAGCTTTTATTTTTTTTCATTTGTTTAATTTTAAATTTTTTAGTTGTGAATAAACCTTTTAGTATTACTAAATTGCATTATGTGAGAATTATATAAATATGAGATGGAATTATGTAACAATTTTCGAATATATTAAACTCACCTTTATCAATCTATTTTTAATTGTTTACTGTTATAAAATTTGTAATATGAATTTAAAGAGAATTTTTGGAGCATTACTAACCAGCCTGGGTATAGCTGGTCTTATATATGCAGCTGTATTGTTTGTTAATAATACCAATAATGCACATGGAGTTAAAGCATTAATTATATATAGCATTATTGGAATAATATTTTTCACTGCTGGCATAAGTCTGATCAGAACAACAAAAGACGAATCATAATTTTTTATATTTATAGATATATTTGAAATAAATAAAATTTATTTATTGTGAGTCACTATGTTTTTTCTCAAAATTTTTGATCTGGAATTCTATTTTAAATTTTTGTTTCATTAACTCTTCATACCTTTTTTTTAATGCTTCTTTAACTTCTAAATCGTTATTTGAATATAGAATTTTATCGGAAAGTGTATTCAGCTTTTCAGCAATTTCAGAAACCAAAGTTTCATAATCTTTCAAAATTGTTATGTCTATTTTATTCATAATTTCAAAACAGCATTTAATAAAACTTTATCGTAATTTGACATTTCGATTACATTTTCTAATTAATAATCATTTTTTTAGGTTATAGAATTCCACAATATATTTATTTGCACATTTTATTTATTGCTAAATAAGCTTCGGTATAACCCAATTTCCCAGCCTTGTTTAAATCAAAACATCCGCTATCTTTTTGGTTGATAACAATTTTAGCCATCCCTCTATTGTAGTATGCATTTGCATAATTAGGATTAATTTCGATGAATTTATTAAAATCTATTATGGCACCAATGAAATCTTGAAGTTTGCACTTTGATAGCCCTCTATTAATATAAGCCTTTTCATTTTCAGGTTCAAACTTTATAACCATGCTATAATCATCAATTGCGCCAGCATAGTCATGAAGATCATTTTTTGAAAGACCCCTATTCATATAAGCTTTAACATATTTAGGATTAATCACAATAGCTCTGCTGTAATCGGCGATTGCGCCTTTGATATCTTGAATGTCAAATTTCGCAACACCTCTGTTGATAATAGCCTCTATATTTTCAGGTTCAATTTCAATGACCTTTGAAAAATCTTTAATTGCACTTTTATTTTTACCCATGTCCCTCTCTGCAACGCCACGATTGTAATAAGCCTCAGCATATGAAGGATTTCTTTTTATGGCTTTGGTATAATTAACTATTGCTAAACTAAAATTTTTCTGATTATAATTGGCAACCCCTTTGTCAAAATATTCCTTTGAATCCTGGCAATATGAAATGGAAGATATTAATAAGGCTATTACTAACTGAAATATCTTTTTCATCTTTATTTTATTTAAAAAATAACAAAAAGCCGTATATACGACGGCTCTTTTGTTATATCATTTTTTACTTTAAAGCCAAAGAATTATTATTTTCCAACTTTTTTAAAACGTCGGCAGAATATATGCAATCGGTCTTATTGGCTTTGTGAATAGTTAAACTGCCATTTGAATTAAATGTGCAAACATCAGTTGATTTATTATTTGCAACATATGTCCAGGTTGCAGTTTTATCATTATAAATCAAATCTTGTATAACTTTTTTATCAATACTTTCTAAATGAAGAAGATTATGAGATGCAGTTACATTATATAACTGTCCATGGAATTTTACCTGTTGAGTCTCAATTTGACCAGGAATCATTGCTACAGGATTACTCCCTGACCAGAACTCAATAAAGTTCAGAATAACTGCATCAATTAAACCAGATATTTCATATACCGGAACAACAACAAATACAAGAAATACAAGTTCGTTTACAAACTTATCTCCAACTCTGGCATTAAAATTATATACTTTTCGGGTAAGGCTGAAGGAGCCAAAACATCCTGTTTGTATTAAAATAATTAAAGCAGCAAACGAGAATAATGAAATAGATTTAATTTTTTTCATATAAAATTTATTTTATGATTAATAATAGTATAAAGGTGATTGCTTAATTGATTGAATGTGTTACATAACTTTTGAAAAGAGTTACATTATTCACATATTATTTATAACTTAAAGCATAAATGGGAGTTGATCTGACTGCTCTTATTGTCTGATTCCAGTCAAAGAAATATTCAATTGTTTCTGAAAATATAATTGACAAGTGAAATGAAAATAAGGCACTATTTGTAGTTATTGTATTAAATAGTTATTCTAAATTTTCGTTAAACCTGCTATAATTAAAGTTTATTCTATTTTTTATAATACAGATACCTATTTATTACTCTACAGGGGAGAGCATATAATTAACTATCAAATTGTATCATTTACACATTTAAAAGCATAAATGCATTTTTTTAAATTGTGTTTATTATAATTATAGTTATTTCTCATTTTTCCTTAATATAAAATTTATAAGTCTTATCCATTTCCATGGATTTAGTCCAATTATCAATAAAATATAACTGATGAAATAACCAATAGTAAATGATAAAAATAGAGGCAATTGCCTATCATTATTTTTCAATTTATAATGAATTTATAGTGAAAACATTTTTTTAAATACTACGACTTCTGGTATAAGTGAATTTTATGCATGTTCTTTATTTCTATCATAATTAAGTAAATTGAGATGCTTATAATTGATGCGAAAAAACACCAAACTGATACAACATAGTGTTCATAAAATATTACTGTTATAAGATATGAAATCAAAATAGTTGTGCCGAAAATCCACATTCGTTTAATATGCGAAAAGAAAGCTGGTCCGATGGTTGCAATAATATAAAATAACCCGCCCAATATGCTAAAAGGAGCCATATAAAATTGTTTATAGGTTATATGATACCCGACTATTTTGGCCTGAACGTTGTATTTTACCAAAAAATAAGCGAGATATATGGAAACCAGCAAGCCAATACCTACTAATACTCTTTGAATAGTTTTTCGTTTACTTTCTTTATCGAGTATTAATATTGAAATAGGAACCCATGCGGGCCAAAGTACTTGTGCAAAGAACAAGAAAAAATAAGTTAAAAACTGTTGTATTGAAAAGTAAGCCGGATTAGGCAAAGTTACCCATAAAATACCTTCGGCAATTTGTTGAACCGCAAAAATTAAGGGAATACTTGCAAACATAATTTGTCGTGGATGTTGCACTTTTTTTAAGGAAGCAATACCAATCACGGCAAGTACTACACCTGCACTAAAACTTGCGCTAGCTGAGAAACACATATATTTTAAATTTATAACAGGTTTATAATATTACCCCAAAGTAGGTCATTAAAAGGAAGCCTACTTTAGAGGTAGAAACTAATGCTTAACGGCGGTTACCATTATCATGTCGTTCACCATGGTGTTCGTGACCTCCGCCTCCACCTCGGTGTCCGTCACCACCGCGTAACGGTATAAAAATACATGACGTTAATACTATTATTCCTAAGAACAGTGCAATTATATAAGGTTTTAGAAATGTACTTGTTTTAGCTTTATTTCTTGTGCCTTTATTATTAGTTATGTAATTTTGATTAATAATTTTTGATGCTTTCATTTTATTTTATTTTTAAGTGAGAATTTATTTTATCTATTATATGAACTAGCTCGTTAAAATTACTTTTAGTGCATTTTCTTTTGCTGCGTTTCCAAATACTTCATAAGCTTTTACAATCTCATCCAGTTTAAAATGATGTGTTATGAGTTTTGACGGATCAAGTTTTCCGGCTTGAACTATTTTGAAAAGCATTGGAGTTGTAACCGTATCAACAAGATGTGTGGTTATAGTAATATTTTTAGACCATAATGATTCCAAATGTAATATTGCGCTTTTCCCATGTACACCTATATTGGCAATATGACCTCCGACAGCAACAATTTCTTCACATAATTCAAATGTTGCTGGTATTCCAACTGCTTCAATTGCTACATCAACACCTTTACCATTTGTATAACTCATTACTTTATCTAATGCATTTTCCTTTGAGCTATCAATAATATGTGTTGCCCCTAATGCTTTTGCTACCAAAAGTCGATTATCATTTTGGTCTATCATAATAATTTCGGCAGGAGAAAAAAATTGCGCTGTTAACAATGCCGCCAGACCAATCTGAGCCAACAATTGCAATAGAATCACCGGGCTTCACTTTCCCACTTAACACGCCACATTCAAAAGCTGTAGGTAATATATCACTTAACATTACTAAGGCTTCTTCATCTGCATCTTTTGGTATAGCATACAGGCTATTGTCGGCATAAGGAATCCTTACATATTCAGCCTGAGTACCGTCTATTGTATTGCCTAAAATCCATCCTCCTTTTTCGCAATGTGAATACATGGCACGATTACAATTATCGCATTTGCCGCATGAGGTTATACATGAAATAAGTACATGGTCGCCATTTTTAAAATTGGTGACAAAATCTCCAATTTCTTCAATAATACCAACTCCTTCATGCCCAATAATCTGTCCCTCAGAAACTGTAGGAACATCACCCTTCATTATATGCAAATCGGTACCGCAAATTGTTGTTTTTAGTATTTTTATTATGGCATCTGTAGGCTCTTTTATTAATGGTTTTGGTCTTTCTTCCCAGGAACTTTGTCCAGGGCCTTTGAAAACTAATGCCTTCATATTTTTATAGTTAAATTATAGTTGAGTTTTAATTTTATAAAGTTGAGACCATAATCATTGTGGAATGTTACATAACTTTAGAAACTAGTTACATTATTCACACATTATATAAATTGAACTAATTATTGTCTGTCGTTAATATCAACAAACCCTGACAGGGTTATGCTTAATAAAAGTTCGACAATTACTAATTTCCAGACAATCTGTTTTATGAAAAACCCTGTCAGGGGTTACTTGTCTTTTTTCTCGACTTTATTGACAAACTCTAATTAAATTGAAAAATTTGAAGATTTATGGGATAACGCTCATTTAAATGAATATAGCAATCCTTTAAAAAATTGTTCGGTTATTTATACCCGCTTTTTATAATGGTTGAAATCATTTTAAAACGTTCACTTGCGGCAACAATACTTGATGTATGTGCTGGTATTATAATTGACTGACCGGTTTCTAATATATTTGAATTTCCATTAATTGCAATTTCCGCTGATCCTTCAATTATTTGGATAAAATTATCATAGGGAATTATTTTCTCAAGCATTACTTCACCTGCATCGCATGAAATGGCAGTAATATTACCAGTTGCTTTTTTTATTATGGTTTTTATGACTACTGAATTAGGAACATATTCAATTATTTCCACTATAATAACTATTTTAGCTTTTTCTAATTCAATATTATTAATGTTTTCCAATTTATAATGAATTTACAAAGTATAATTCATTGGCTTTTCAACTATTCTTTGATATAATGGTTGGCGTCAGCTTATTCCTGTTTAAATGATTCAGCGCTTTCTCCAAATCACCTATATCATGACCAAACTCCATTTTAAACGATTCCCAATTACCATGTTCTGTTTTCTTATAATCATCCAGCTTTCTTTTCAAATCGCTCTTTTTTTGTTCTAGCCAAACCAATTTCTTTTCTCCATCAATTTTATTATCAATATTATTTGCAATACTTGCTTTAAATTCATCAATATTTTTTTCGCAAAATGTAATTTTATCTTCGAGTTCTATTATGAAGTCCTGAATAGAGTTTTTCATTGCAATTATAAGCTCTTCATCTTCTTCGGCTACTTTATTTTTTGCTTCCTGCATTTTTTCTTTTGTTTCTTCTAAAGTTTCTTTTGCTTCTTCTACTTTTTCAGCAGAATACATTGTTTCAGCCATTTTTACAGTTATAGCTTCGGTTAAAAGTGGTTTTTCCATTGGGTATAATTGAAGTTCTATATTTCTACTTTATTTGATCCATCAGAATTTTTTTCCTGATCTGTCTTTGCTCTTTTTGCCTGTGTAAAAAATATTTTATTCATATTATTAATTATTTTTATAGTTATTTTATTAACAAAGATAAGTTCCAATATACTATACACCTTTACATAACTTTGCGAATTAATTACATCATTCACACATATTCATAAAATTATTGTTAGGGTATGTTGTATAATAACTCATACATTTTAATTTCATTTTTACAGATTTAAGTTCATCGAATATTTTAGCTTTTTACCCCATTACCACTGAATGGGAAAGCTGAAAATAAGTTGTTAAAAGGAAATATCGTGGAGTAAACTAAAGTATAAAATTGGCCCGAATTTACCCCAACCCCTTAAAAAGGGGCAATAACAGGGCGTAGCACAGGTTTGTTAGCCCTCCTTTTTAAGGAGGGATGGGAGGTAAAAACAGGATAGAAAATGAATTCCACCAACTTTTCCGTTTGATCCCAAATAAGCGAGTTCCCTTTAGGTACTAAGGGTAAAAACTGGCTTATTTTCTAATCTGTCAATGTATGGGTTATTTAATCCCAACGCCTTAATTAAATTCGTTATATATTTAAGCATTGATTTAATATTTAAAATATATAACGCACAGATAAAGCACCTTCATCGGCCCAAAAGCCTGAATATCCAAATACACTGAAAGAGGGTTTCCAATCGAGACCTATACTTAAAGGTGTTTTTTTGAAACGATATTCAATACCGGCAATTCCATCAATACCTATAACTTCATAACTAAGTCCAGGTTGTCCCCAGGTAACATAATTTCCATTAAATATACCAACATGCGCTCCTCCGCCAAAATACCACTTCAATTGTTCACAACTAAATGCATTTTTATATATTTCGTATAGTCCAATAATTTCAAATCCCTTCCATCGACTATCAAGTATGCCTTCTACTGCAAACTTTTCTTTAACTGCATATCTGAAAGTCATTCCATTAAATAAGCCTAACCTTATACCAATATCAGTTTCAAAATCCTGAGAATATACTTTGGCCAGGAAAATAAATGTGACTATAAATGTTATTATAAATTTTCGCATCAGACATAAATAATTTTAATAATGGATACTTTTTTAAAATAGAGCCAATAATTTAGGAAAAACAATTGCAAATGGTAATACAAATAACCACCATAAGTGGAATATGAAGAAGTCTTCAATCCAACCAATAATATTAACTATATAAAGAATAAAAAGGGTTTTTAACATTATACCTGTTTTGTAAGATAATCAGGTAAAAGTATGAAGTACTTTCAGTTGAATTGTTACACAATTCTTCAACAGATTTATATTATTCCCACATAAAGGTTCAACGATTGAAACCATTCTGAAGCTGTCGAAAGAAGGAAGGTGTTATACCGGTTATTTTTTTGAACTGGTTTGATAAATGCGCCACACTGCAGTATTGAAGCCTATAAGCAATTTCACTTAAACTACACTTTTGGTTAACTAGTAATTCTTTAACACGTTCAATTTTCTGTGATATAATATACTTTTCAATTGTTACATTTTGCATGTTTGAGAATAAATTACTTAAATAAGTATAATCGCGATTAACCATATTACTAATGTAAATTGAATAATTAGGCTTGGGTAAATCGTCTGAAGAATATATCAATTGATGTATAGCAGTTTTTATCTTTTCAATAATAATGTTTTGTTTATCATCTATTAATTCAAGACCAACATTTCTCAAGCCTATATCAATTAACTGCAATTTTTCTCCGGAAATATTTTCTTTTAACTCTACCTGTCCTAATTCCAACGATAGATAATGAAGCCCGAGCCTAACAAGCTCGTCCTTTACAGCTGTTTTACATCGACTGCTTTCCATATTTCTAATATGCAACATCATATTATTACGTATTAATTAACAAATTCAATGTGAAATAAAGAATATACAAAAAATGGATAGTCAGTTATAGAGCAGTAATAATGTGGCGGAGTTCTTCTTTTGTTATACCTAGTTTATTTCCAAGCATCTCCATCATTTCTTTTTCTTTGCCGTCATGAAAATATAAATCTTCGTCGGAAATGATTTGATATTTTTGCTTAAGCTTTTCTTTTTTCTCGTTCCAATATCCTAATGCTATGGTATCCATGTATCTATATTTTCTGTTGGAAAGAAACTTTTGCACTATAAAATTACTACCATCATGTAATAAAATAATTACATAATTATTGAAATAAATTACATAATTCACTTATTCATTATTTCAGGTTTATGATGAAATGAATGAAACTAATTTGACCAATGTATTTTTTTATTTGGTTTTAAGTTAATCATATCTGAACAGCTAATTGATAGGAAATCATGATTTAAACTCATGTTATTGCAATTGTTAACAATTGCAATTTTTCCCATTTTATCTGATTTAACAAAATTTTTAAAATACTGATTTAGCTGCAATTTTGAACTTTGTATTTTTCCTTTAGCATCTTCGTATAATTCTAATTCACGCTTGGTTACAGCTAATTCATCATATACCAGATCAACCCAATTCAAAAATTGTATATCGGTATTACGCTTTAAATAGTACTTTTTCATTTTATTGATATTATTTATAGCAGATATATATTTAGGAAATATTTAATGATGAATAAATGAATTAACCAAATGCTAAATATTTCTATTTATCAAAAATTCCCTTTATGTACCTCATCATTTTAAAACTTTCAAGTGAATTAAATTTTAGCAATAATGGAATGAAGCTCGTGTCGCGACTTGCCAATCTTTTTTTGAAGCCTTATAAGCATTTCTTCAATTTTTCCTTGTTCAAAATATAAATCATTTTCTGTTAAACTTGAAAATCGTTGTTTGAGTTTCTCTTTTTGATATTCCCAATTAACCTTTGCATTTACTGTTGTTGACATGACTAATTGTATAAAATTTATTATACTATAAAGATTGATAAATTAATAGTAGATAGTGTTATACAATTTTTGAAATATTTTGCAAAATTCACACATTTGAATAGGAGAGTAATGAGTTAAGAGTAAAGAACAAAGAGTAAAGAACAATAAACTATTATTAATTTCTAGTTATAAATTCTAACTAATATCGCGCATTTCATCAAAGAATGGTGTCCTTTTTTCTTCTACACATTTTACAGCGTATAAATATAGAGCTGCGCTCCAGGTTTGCCAATCCTGTCCCATGGGTTTTCCGTCCTGTGCCTTTATCCATTCATTAAAACCAAAATTCAGGTTTTCCGTCACAGATATTTTTATATATTTTGTAAGTACAATAAGTTTTTCTTCGGCAAGAGTATATTTTTTAGCAGCAACAATTGCTGCAATATAAAATCCGCATATAAATGGCCAAATGCCTCCATTATGGTAATCTCCAGGCTTATTATAAATTTCATAACGTGGTATCCAATCAGGATCTTCAGGCTTAATATAAGGGAAAAAATTTGGCGGTAAATCAACTGTTAATTCACCTCTTTTCATCATACCGGCACATTCCTCTTCAATCCACGTAATCATTTCCGAAGCCCTTGTAGGTGAAGCTATACCTGATAGAATTGCCAAACTGTTGCCCAATAAATCGAATCGTTCACTACTATAAATTTTATATGACCAGAATGCATAATATGGTTTATATTTTACTACCAAACCTTCATGAACATGACGGTGTATAGTTCCGGCAGTAATAGTAAATTTACTCATTTCAAGGAGCATCTTTTTAGCTCTGTCGGGCTGGTTAAGCAATTGCAGGTAACTATATGCTAAAGTATTAACAAATAAACCATATCCGGTAACCCATTGTTCGTCGCGCCAATCACTTGTGGGTTGTTGGGCTACCAGGTATCTGTCAGACGGACTTTGATATTCCATCCACGTTAAAGATTTTGAAACAGCTTCGGTCAAAAATTCAGATTCACCGGTTAATTTTCTATAAATGCCTGTAGCCAACAAAAACAAAGGTGTTGTATCACTAGCTCCTCGATCATCTTTATCATGCACCAATGAAGGAATATGACCATGTACAGTCTGATTCTTGGCCAGTGTTTGCAATACTTTCCGAATGCTTTCCATTAGAATTTTATTCCCCGATGCTGCTATTCCCAGTATAGAAAACATCAAATCCCTTGTATATGGCTCAGGGTATCCCCAACCAGCTGTACGTGGAAGTCCTTGAAATGGTCCATGAGCATTGTGAAGCAGCACTTCAAGAGCTGCTTTCCGGGCTTCTTCTATTTCTTTCCAATCAATCGCTTTCATTAAATTTATATTTTAAATGTGCTAATGTGCTAATTTGCTTATATGCCAATTACATTTAAACAACTTTATATTTTCATTAGCAAATTAGAATCATTGTATAATTATCATATTATTTTATTCCCAATTTATCATGCATTATCTGAACAAAACGTTTTGCGACCACACGATAATCGAAATTCGCCACCACACGATCTCTGCCAGCTTTACCCATTTTCTCCCTTAGGGGTTCATCGTTCATTAAAGTCAATAAATACTTGGCAATATCCTGAACATTTGCTCGGTAATCAACTGTTCGGGGTACTTTAAAAACAACCCGGTGTTTATCTTCGAAACCTGATTCGCCTCCCAACGTTACTTCATTTACGACTATCTTTTGCGCCACATTTGCCAAAAATGCTGTTTCGCCATGGATCAAAGTATCCAGCATTCCCATTGCTTTAATACTTACAACTGGCTTACCACATGCTCCGGCTTCAACCTGAGGCATTCCAAATCCTTCGAGCCGCGAAGGAGCTGCATATATGTCGCAAGCTCCAATCAAATAAGGCATAAATGTCCGTGAAATAGTATTGGTAGCGTATGTAACATTTTTCTCAATACCAAGATGTGTTGCCATTTCAAGATCGGCCAGGTTCTGAAGCTTGGTCCGTGGTTGAGGCCAAACTTTGCAAACATATTTCCAATCGGGAGCCTTAGAATCAATAATTGCAAGAGCTTGCATTACTTCCTGCGCCCCTTTTGAAGCAGCATCGCCGCCAACGGTAAGTATCATTAACTGATCGGGCGATACACCCAATGATTCGCGCACAGCTAATATTTTAGGATCGTTCTTTTTATATGGAATAAAGGTATCGGTATCGCAGCCAACAGGAAGAATTTCGATAATATCAGGATTAATGCCATCGCGGACATACATTTCCTTCACCCAATTTGAGGTAACTAAAATTAATGGTAATGCGTTTAAAACTTCCTGATAGTTTGCAATATAACCATCGGCTACAAGCCACGGTACTGGCTGAACTCCATATCGTTGCGGATGAAGTACCAATTGGGGAGTATGTCCCCAATAACCAACACCAACAACTACATCGGGTTCGAACCAGCGATAATACCATTCTTTCTCTTGTGCCGATTCAAAATGAACAGCATGGGCATCAATACCCATTTCAAGGAGCCCTTTGTATAGAAGATCGCCCTGTGTAGCCAGACCACCCGGTGATGGTGGGTAATCATATAATACAAGTACTTTCATAATATATTCATTTGCTAATATTATAATGTGCTAATATGCTAATATGCTAATGGGCTAATGTGCTAATGTGCTAATGTGTTAATTTTATAATTTGTTAATGAAACAATGTGCATATTGAATTTTCACTTATGCTTCATTTTGGTTATTAATTAATTGAAACATTAACACATTGGTTAATTAGCATATTGTTTAAGCCACTGCTGTGCCTGATAAGGATCGGTAAATTTCCAAAATGCTTCAGATTGGGATACTGATTTGGCTTCCCAACTATTTTTATCAAAGCCATATATTTCTGATATAATTATGTATTTTCTAAGCCATATCCGGTTCAGTAGTTTTCGATAAATATTTGCTGTTTCAATTGGTTTTGGATAATATTTTTTATTACCATCCTCATAGGCAAAAATCCAAAGTTCATTTGTAGAAATATCACCTTTATACCAAAGTGATATAGCTGCTTTACCAACCTCTTCATGCCGAATATGTCTTGTATATTCACCATTAGGATTATGTGTAATAATTAAATCGTATTTTATTTTGGGTAATAATTCCAGTATAGTACTTTGAACTTCATTTTCATCGAGTGGCAATTGTTCTGACCCGTCATCAAGGTTGCCCATAATACCATCAGCTTTCAGAGCCTTTAATGCATTATTAAATTTTGGTGCACGGTCTTCATCGTAAATACGACTCATACATACAACAAAACAATTCCACGATGGATGGCTCAATATTGTTCCGCCAGTCCATAATGTTTCATCATCGGGGTGAGCAATTATTATGGCAACATTTTTTTTGATTAATTGGGCCATTTATATTGATTGTAAAAACATAGGATTTATATTTTTATTAAAGTCATTTTACCAAATAAACGATATATATTCAAATTATTTTTGCCATAAAATTTTAGAACATTCAAGAGGAACAGAAACATTAGGGAAATACGGTATTGCCCTAACTGTATAATCTAAGGCATTAACGTTGGAATCAATAGATACAATATAATTATAACCATTTGATTTGCCTTCTAATTTTAAATCTCTCGTCATTAGTTGAATTATTGTGGCATTACCATTCATGCCATTGGCAAATAATTCTATTTGCACATCGTCAGGATTAAGATCATTGAAATAAACCTGAACGTTGAACTTATGTTGATTTTCAATTGTTTCGAATTTCACTTCACCAAAATGCATCGAATCCCAGTTTTTCTCAATGGAATTAAACCAATCTTGCATTTGTTTTCCTTTTAATCCATTATTTGAAGCTCGTTCAATATATTCTGTTGCAGCAGGTATATAATGCTTTTCGGTATATTCCCGTACCGTTCTGTCAACAGAAAATCGAGGTGTTAGTTGTGACATACTTTCACGCATACGGGCAACCCATGCAGTGGGAATACCTTTTGCATTGCGTTTATAGAATTCAGGAACTACTTCTTTTTCCAATATATTATATAATTGTTCTGCTTCAATAACATCCATAGCCGGATCATCATGATGTTCTTTGCCATCACCCAGCGCCCATCCAACTTCGGGAGTATAAGCTTCTGCCCACCAACCATCTAATTCAGATAGATTAATGCCTCCGTTTACAAGAATTTTCATGCCACTGGTACCACTGGCTTCCCAAGGGCGGCGTGGTGTGTTTATCCATACATCAACTCCACGTACAAGCTGTGCTGAAACTTCCATATCATAATCAGCCAGAAATATTACCGGAGGATGCGGACAATTCAGACGGATAAATTGCATCCATTCTTTAATTAAATTTTTACCATCTTCATCGGCAGGATGTGCCTTGCCTGAGATAATGAGTTGTACAGGAAACTTTGGATTTGTTAATAACCGAAGCAATCGTTGTGGGTCGCTCAACAATAAGTTTGGCCGTTTGTAAGTAGCAAATCGTCGTGCGAAACCAAGTGTTAATATATTTGAGTTAAATAAATGTTTTGCACCTTCAATAGAATCAGTCGAATGGCCAGAACCAAATAATTGCTTCGACACATATTCACTGGCAAATTTAATGAGAGTTTTATTAGCATTGGTGCGCATTTCCCAGAGTTTTTCATCTGAAACACGGCGAATATCATGATCGAGTGTATTGTTCATCCCCAGCCAACGATCTTTTCCGCAAGCTTCAGTCCAGATATCATCGGCTTCTTTCGAATCCCATGTGGGCATATGCACGCCATTTGTAATATATCCTACAGGAATTTCAGTAGTTGGCCATTTCGAAAACAATGGCTCGAAAATATGCCGGCTGACTTCACCATGTAGGCGACTCACACCATTAACCGCACCACTTCCATGGATTGCCAAATAAGCCATATTAAATTTTTCCGATTCATCGTTAGGGTTTTTTCTGCCCAGTGCCAATAATTGTTGTTGCGAAATACCAAGTTTTTGTTCTGCATATTTACCTAAATAATGTTCAACCAATGATGGTGAAAAACAATCGAATCCGGCTTCAACAGCAGTATGTGTAGTAAATAAATTACCTGCTCGTGTTACCTGCATTGCAACTTCAAAAGGCTGACCTGTTTCTTTCATAAAACTATATGCCCTTTCGAGTATTGCAAAGGCAGCATGTCCTTCATTCAAATGGCATACCTGTGGTTGAATACCGAGTGCATTGAGCAATCGCCAACCGCCAATACCAAGAACCAGTTCCTGTTTTAACCGAAGCTCGGGTCTTCCACCATACAATTCGCTGGTAACTCCGCGATGAACCGGGAAGTTTGCTGCATCATTACTATCTAATAAGTAAAGTTTCACTCTGCCAACCTGAACTTGCCAGGCACGTAGCCATAATGAATATCCAGGCAAAGCTATTTCCAGGCGCAACCATTCGCCATTTGACTGACGTAATGGTGTTATGGGTAACTGGCCTGGATCGTTATAAGGATAAAGTGCTTGTTGTTCACCATTCTGGTCAATTTCCTGGCGAAAATAACCTTGTTGATATAATAGCCCAATACCAATAACAGGTAAGTCTAAATCACTTGCAGCCTTTAATTGATCGCCTGCAACATTTCCAAGTCCGCCTGAATAAATTGGAAGCGCTTCACTCAACATAAATTCCATGCTGAAATATGCTATACTTGTTAATGCAGTACCGGGTTTCTTTTGTTGAAACCAAGCAGGCAACTTCTTCGCATCTGTTTTAGATTTTAAAAGGGAATCTATCTTACTTCGAAATGCAGAATCTTTCATCACTGCTTTGAACTTATCGTGCGAAACGGTTTGTAAAACAACCCAGGGATTATGTGTAAGATTCCAAAGTGCAGGATCGAACTTTTGCCATATATTATCAGCGGCATGATCCCATGACCATCTCAAATCAAGTGCCAGTTCAACAAGTGCGTCAAAACCATCACTTTCGGCTGGCAATGAACTATATATAGGTTTATTAAAATTTGTTTCTTTACTCATAATTTTTTATTTTGATATATTTAATGCATATAACCGCAGTGAGTATTATATTTGAAAAGAATATATAATGATTTTTTTCAATTTAAATGATTATTATATTGTTCTTTCTTTATGAATTAAGTATTTCAGAGGGAGAATAACCAATTTCAACAATTATTTTTCGCATTTCGTTTTTCGTCATACGAAGTTTATATTCAATCATTCGCAACATAATATCCTCATTGCCATCAGTTGTTATCATATCCGCTTCAGTTAATTGAGGATATATTCTTTTGAGCTTGTTTTTAAGATCATCCCAGTTTACTTTATTTACAATTAAGTCCATTACATATAATATAATTTGAATTAAATAATATTGGTCAATTTATAAAGTCGGTCTACAATTCTGTGTGGACAAAGCGATGTTTTTATTTCCTGATTATTTCTTTATTTCAAAAGAAAAGTTACTTCAATGATATTTACTTCGCAATGATTGATATTTGAACTTTTGATGCGGCCAACTATCCATTATTTTAAATTTCTGATTAAAAATAATTAGATTAAATAATTAGCAAAATATACTACAAGCGGTATATGAAAATATGTAAAGGATTTAAATTGCTGTAAAATAACATCCCTTATTATTGCAAAAAATATAGTGATGCTTTTTTATAATTTCTTAGTTTATTGCCAACCCAATTGTAGTTATATTACCTTATTAAAAGTATCACAAATGGCAATTGAAATTGTTACATAATATTGATTAAGAATTACACCATTCACACATTTTACTAAAGATAAAAGATGCCCCCTAAATCCCCCATGGGGGGCTTAAGGAAATACAAAATAGATTTTGTCAGTAAATCTATCCTAGAAAAATAGGATACTAGCCTAAATTATAATTGTGACATTTATTACCATTTATGATAAAAATTTATAATACAATATTATTCCACTCTTTTTTGGCAATAAGTTTCTTAATGAATTTTCATAAATTCCCCCTTGGGGGATTTAGGGGGCTTCTCACATATTACATTTTCTCCATATACCAGCTCAAAGCTTTTTCTATTTTCTGAAAATGAAAAATGGTGGTTATAGCTTTTTGCAATCTTAGAAAGGCAGTTTCACTTTTAACTATATAATCAAAAGCATGGTGTTTCATACAATTTACAGCTACATCAATTTTATCTTGCGATGATAGCATTATTACCGGTATATTTTGATCTATTGCTTTAATTCTGTCGAGCGTTTCCAAACCATTGATAGCTTTTTTATCAATACTATTGAGGTAATAATCTAAAACTATTACATCGGGTTTTTGAGATAATTGTTTTAGACAAAGTTCTCCCGTTGCAAATGTTTTGATTTGAGATTCCGTGTTTTCTGCAAACTCAATCTCTAGTGACCTTAAAAATAATTCATCATCATCTACAAGAAAAAGTAGTATTTTTTTTTCGCTCATCATTAGTATTTATTTTTAATCAAATTCTGCTCTATTCCCAATTCTTCACAAGCGCGTGAACAAACATCCTCAAGTTTTAAAACCAATGCAGGCAACTCATCCAAATGCTGTTGTGTGCTGGCATATTCCTGAATTTTCTTGGCCATATTTTCATAATCCTTGCTCATACCAATTATAGAAAATGAAGGAATTAGTTTATGTACCGATGAATATATTAAATTCCAATCATTATCGAGCAAGCCTTTTTTCATACTGTTTATTAGCGGAGATGTTTGCTTCAAATAAAGTGAAATCATTTCCAAAATTAATTTTGGATTATCTTTTGTTCGTTTTTTCATATAAGCCAAATCGACATATTTATCGTTACTTGGTAGTGGAATTTCAATTTCGGTATGATTATTATATCCTTCTTCCTTAATGGAATTGGATATTTTCAATAAATCAACTATTTTACAGTATAATAAATTTTCGTCAATTGGTTTTGATATATAATCATTCATTCCTACGGCTTTGCATTTATCTAAATCAACCGTGGTTACATCGGCAGTTAAAGCTATAATAGGAATTTGTAAATTCATTTTATTACGTATATATTCAGTTGCTTCAAAGCCATTCATTTCAGGCATTTGCAAGTCCATTAAAATAATATCGTATTCTTTAGTTTGAAGTTTCTCAATTGCAATTTTTCCATTGGCAGCAATATCATGTTCAAATTCAAAATCGTCTAATAATGTTTTCATAAGAAGTTGATTGAGCGCAATGTCTTCAACAACCAATACTTTTAAACCTTTCACATTGGCATCTAATTGAACTGATTCGATTTCTGAAGCAGCTTCACCTTTGGTTTTTTGGAAAGGTAATATAAAAGTAAATGTGGAACCCTTACCTAATTGGCTTTTTGCACCAATTGTTCCGCCTTGCGATTCTACCAATTGTTTTGCTATAGCAAGGCCTAATCCGGTACCGCCATATAACCTTGAAGTTTCACTTGTTGCCTGTTGAAAATTTTCAAAAATATGTACAATTCTATCTTCCGGAATTCCAATTCCGGTATCGGAAACAGCAAATTCTATATTTACATTTTCTTCATCTTCGTTCAATATTTGAACGTTTACTTTAATTTCACCTTTGTTGGTAAACTTTATAGCATTGCTCACTAGGTTTAAAATAATCTGGTGTAAACGAACAGGGTCGCCAACCAAAACCTTGGGAATTTTGCTATCGTATTTTTTTATCAGTTGTAAGTTTTTCTCCAGAATTTTAGTTTCGAACAAATGAATCATGGCTGAAATGGAATTAGTCATTTTAAATGCAATTTTTTCAAATTTCATTTTTCCTGCATCAACTTTAGCTAAATCGAGAATGTCGTTAATGAGCACGATTAATGAATCGCCACTCAGTTTTATGGCATTTAAATATTCTTTTTGTTTGGCAGATAAATCAGTTTTTAACACAACTTTTGTGAACCCTATAATTGCATTCATAGGAGTTCGAATTTCATGGCTCATGTTTGATAAGAATTGCTGTTTTGCTTTCACTGCATTTTCTGCAATTTGGGTAGCACTTTCAGCCTTACCTTTTGCCTCTATGGCCAAATCTGTCGCCAATTCGGCAAATACTTTAGCCTCTACCAATTCACTTTCTATTCTTTTTTGTTCAGTAGTATCACGTGCTACAATTACTACTCCCAATACATTTCCTAATCCATCTTTATAAACTGAACCATTAAATAATACATCAGTTAGCTTACCATCAATGTGACGAATAGTAAGTGGAGAGTCGGCAACAAAGCCTTTAGCGAACACTTCCTGGTAAACTTCACGGGCCATTTGAGGGTCGGTGAAATAATCGAAAAAGTCAGTGCCTTTGAGTATTTTGAATAACCGGCCTGTAATATTCACGAATGCTTCGTTCATGTCTGTAATTTTGCCTTCGGTACTTATGGTAACCAATGGGTCAAGACTAGCTTCAATAAGGCTCAATGAATAATTCGAAAGCAAATTTTGCGCTGTAACATCACGTGCCACAATAACCACGCCCAGCACGTTTCCAACATCGTCTTTGTAAATAGAACCATTGAACATTACTTGTGTTAGCTTACCATCTTTTATTGTTAATGGATAATCAGTCACAAATCCATTGGCAAATACTTGCTTATAACCTTCCCGTGCTTTTTCGGGTTCAGTAAAATAATTGAAAAAATCGGAGCCAATTAATTGCTCACGTGTTTGTTCTGTAATTTTTATTGATGCATTATTAATATCCGTAATTTTACCTTCAGGGCTAATTGTAAATAAAGGATCGCGACTCGCCTCGATAAGGCTTCGTGTATATTGTGATGCAATTTTTTGTGCAGCAGTAAATGATTCAATTTCCTTATTTACCGCGGCCAATTGCTTTTCGGCTTTTTTGCGGTTGGTAATATCAATGGAAACAAAGAAAACACATGGAGAATCGTCAACCTCAATAAATAGAATAGATGCTGAAGTCCACTTAATTTCACCTTGTCTTGTTTGTATTTTGGTTTCAAAATCTTTTACTACTTTATTTTCCTTTAATAATAAGCGTATTTCATTTCCATAATTTGGATTTACGAATACATTTAATTCGTCGAATGTTTTGTCTATAACATCATCTATATTTGTAATGCCCACCAATTGGAGAAAACTATTGTTGACTTTTATAATTTTACCATTGTTGTAACGATATAATGCTATTGCAGCCGGATTATAATTGAATAAATTTGAAAATAATTCATTTGATTGTTTTAGTTCTTCTGCAAATTTCTTCCTGATTTTCTGGTTCTTCCTGTTAACTATAATAAGTGCGAAGTTTACAATCATTACAATAAAAAGCAGGAAAAAAAGGACTCCCGAATTTTTATTACTCCTTTCATAGTCTAATTTCCTTTGTTTAAGTAATCGAAATTCTTCCGTATTAATATTGGCTATAATGAACCTTATTTTGTCGTTTAAGTATTGCCCATTATTTATTAAGGCTTCTTTACTGGAATTATTCAAACTATTCCATTTTTCAACAGTTTGTTTTATTATAGCAATTCTATCTTCAGTATAAAGTTTCAATGTGTCGATCCTCTTTTGTTGTCCCGGATTATCCCTGGTGAGCATTGCAAGTTTTGCAATATTTCCGTTTACCGAATCTAAAGCCTTATAAAATGGCTCAAGAAAATTCACATTTCCTGTCAATAAATATCCCCTGGCACTACTAACAAAATTAAGAATATCCATTGGTACATTATCGCTGGTACGCAGTACCTCTTGGGTGTGCACCACCAATTTACTTGCCGATTTTATTTTTTGTGTATTGTAATAAAAAAATACCAATACCAATACTGTTAAGCAAGCTGCTAAAAAATATAAGAGTGATATTTTTTTTTCTGATATAAATTTCATTTTATTTTTCTTAATATGGTTTTTTTACTTGTTGAATGATAGAACAATGTCTGGCTATTTATTTTTAATTTTTTGTATTCTTAATACTTTTTATACATCTTCAATAGCAATTCGTCTTTTGTCTTTTAATTTTTTGAAATGTGATGGTGTTAAACCTGTTATTTTTTTAAACTGATTGGATAAATGTGCCGCACTGCTATAATGAACCATTCTGGCGATTTCGGAAAGATTAAATTCATCATATATTATCAATTCTTTTACACGTTCTATTTTATGTGATATAATAAACTTTTCAATGGTAGTTCCTTGTACTTCTGAAAATAAGTTAGCTAAATAGGTATAATCGTAATGTAGCTTGTCACTTAAGTATTCGGAGAAATTAGTTTTAGGCAATTCATCGGCATAATGAACCATTTCAATAATTACATTCCTTATTTTTTCAATTAGAACCGCTTTTTTATCATCCATTAGTTCTAGTCCAGATAAATGCAAATCGCTTTTTATACTTTCACGTTGTTCTTCAGTAATATTTTCCATGATATCTACAACGCCCATATCTACTAAAATAAAATGCAAACCAAGCTTTTTCAACACTTCTTTCACCACCATTTTACAACGCTGGCTCACCATATATTTGATATATAATTTCAAAATATTTATTGTTTTTTTGATGATCGGGCAAAAATAATTCCACCAGCAATCATTATTGCTAAACCAACTAATGGAGACCATTTAAGGTAGAAAGGTTCGCTTTTGATAATTACAACTTTTCCAATTGATATTACTTCCTGATTGAATGAATAAGTATAAGCTGTATATACCGATAATGATAAACCTATAATTATAATAATTAGCCCAAATGTTCTCATACTTTTATAGGTTTAAAATAATTGACAAGGTAAGTTGAGAGCGGACAAAAATAGTTACACAATTTTTGATATAAGTTACATAATTCACACATTTAATTTGGTTCAACTTTAACAAATTCGAAAACCAAACTGTTTTTACCCTTAATCCCTAAAGGGAACAGTTTTATTTTCAGCTTTCACCCTTTAGGGTTTGGGGTAAATAAAGCTGAAAATCATAGAAGACAGTTTTTGTACTAAAGTAGGATTAGTGAGGAGTTAAGAGTTAGGAGATAATTGTTAAGAGTTAAAATTTAATAGTTAAAAATTAATTGTAAAAAACTAAGAGTAAATGTTTTGGAGCAGAAAAATTACTATCCAATTATTGTACTTTACTCTTAGTTATTAACTCCTTAAATGAAGAGTTTATTGATCCAATAACTTATATAATTCTTTCATATCAGGAGATAGAATTATCTCAGTTCTGCGGTTGCTTGCACGACCGGCTTCTGTATTATTTGTTTTTACAGGATGGTATTCTCCTCTTCCTGAAGCTGTGATTCTATTTGGGTCGAAGCCATTATCATTTGTTAAAATACGCAAAATAGAAGTTGCCCTTGCAGTACTTAAGTCCCAATTGTCTGAAAATTGTTTGGTTTTAATGGGAACATTATCCGTATATCCTTCAACATCTACATTTATATTTTTGGTTGTGTTAAGTACTTTCGCAAGTGTTTTGAGCGCTTCTTTTCCTTTAGGATCAACTACATCGCTGCCTGACTTGAAAAGCAATTTTTCTTCAAGTGAAACATATACTTTACCATCAATAATAGTAATGTTTAGCTCATCTGTCTTATAATTCATCAGCGCATCGGCCATTGAGTTTTTAAGTTTTGTTATTCCATCTCTTTGAGCCTGGATCATATCCATCAATTTCTTTAACCTTTGTGCCTGTTCAGCAATTGTCAATTTCGATTCAGAAGTCAGGTCTTTCATATCGCCTTTAACCATGTCATTTTCATTCTGTAATGTAGCTTTTTGGTCAGTTAAACTTTTTACATTGGCAAAGCAATCATTCAAATTACTCTGACATTTTGAACTGTCAATTTGAAGTTGATTTACCCTGGCCTGCGAAGCCATATATTTTTTGCTCGACACGCATGAAGTGAATAATATGCCGGCAATTAAAGATAGAAATAGTACTTTTTTCATTTTATTGTTATAAGTGAATAATTAAGTTTCAAAGTTGGTACCATTCAAAATTGAAAGTGTTACATAACTTTTAAAACAAATTACATCATTCACACATTTTATATTTTTTCTAATTAATTGAAAATGTTTTAGTATTAAAGTTGAACTAGCGATTAATTCCATAACTTCACATTTATTCATTTTTGGTTTATTTATAAAATGTTTAAATCGTTAATAATAATTATTTCAGCAATTGCATTACTGGCAATTTCAACTTCTGCCCAGGATACTCCAATACACAGAAGGCCTAAAATTGGATTGGTATTGAGCGGTGGCGGTGCCAAAGGTTTTGCTCATATTGGGGTTTTAAAAATTCTTGAACAAGCCGGAATACACATTGACTATATTGGTGGAACAAGTATGGGCGCCATTGTTGGAGGATTATATGCAATTGGTTACAGTGCTGATAGTCTCGAAAAAATAACAAAAAATATGAATTGGCCAGAATTGTTGACAGATAGGTTTCCCCGAAATTATCTTTCGTTTGAAGAGAAGAAAAACGATGGGAAATATATCATACCATTTCCGGTAAGCGAAGGAAAATTTCAATTACCAGTTGGCTTAATTCCCGGACAGAGTTTAGAATTATTGCTTTCAAAACTTACCTGGAATGCTGCTGAAATAAATAATTTCAATAAACTCCCCATTCCATTTTTGTGTGTTGCCACAGATATTGGAAATGGAAAAGCAGTTGTTTTGAGAAGTGGTTCGCTGCCCAAATGTATCAGGGCAAGTATGTCAATTCCCACTATTTTTACACCGGTAATAGTGAACGGACTAACAATGGTAGATGGTGGAATTTTTAACAATTTCCCGGTTGATGAAGTCAGGAAAATGGGTGCCGATATTATCATTGGTGTAGATGTTGGATTTGAACCTTTCCAGGGAAAGGACTTGAACTCAATGCTTAGGGTGGTAGAACAATCTGTTTTCATTCATACAGTTGATGACAATAAGGAACGACGTGCAAACTGTGACATACTTATTATGCCAGATTTGAAAGGATTCAATATGATGAGTTTTGATCAGACTGATTCATTAATTCATTTAGGTGAACTTGCCGCTTTAAAACAATTTGATAAATTAAAAGCATTGGCCGATTCAATAAAGCAATTAAATATTGTAGATACTATTAAGAAAATAGTTCCGATTAAAAATTTTAATATTACTGACATTAAAGTAATAGGAAACAATAATACACCAGGTTATTATATACTTTCAAAATTAAGCGTAGAAGTACCCTCGAAAGTTACGGCCAATGATCTGGAGGAAGCTATGAACAGAGTACATGGAACATTACTGTTCAAGAAAGTAACTTATTCAATTGAAAAAACTGATTTGGGCAATACGCTAATTGTAGAAGTTGAAGAAAGAGCAAAAAGCTTGTTTTCGTTAGGGATAAATTATAATACGGACTATAAAGCCAGTATATATTTTAATTCGTCATGGGTTAACCTTCTCATTCAAGGTTCAAAACTTAGTTTCGATGGATTGTTAGGATCAAATCCACGTGCTGATATAAATTATTTTATTTTTAGTGGATGGAACCCAAAAGGCAAAATACCCACAAAAAAGGGTTGGCGATTCGATTTTGGCTTAAATTTATCTGTCAGTAATTATGACCTTGTGAATTACAACAATGGGAATAAAATATCAAGCCTTGGATATACTGATATTTCAGGAAATATTTTTGCACAAACTATATTCAGAAATTCATATGCATGGGGCATAGGTATCCAGAATGAGTTTAATTCAATTAAAGCTGATTTTAATCCATATAATGTTCCCACCACAAATCATACATATTTTAACGTGTATTCATATTTGAAATTCGATACTTATGATAATACTTATTATCCGCAAAGTGGTGTACAATTAAATTATGAAATCCGCTATTTATCTAAACTATATGATAATTCAATTCCTTCAGGTATATTAATTAATGGGAAATGGAGTTATGCTTTAAACACAAGTAAAAAATTTACAATTATATCAAGTTTGTTTACAGGAATTAGTATTTCAGACTCAGTGCCTGATAACTATCAATATCGGATAGGCGGGATAAGTACCTATTATGTAAATAATGGTATTCCATTTTTAGGGGCAAAGTTATTGGAATATAGAAGCCGGAATTATGCGATTATAAGGTTAGATTTTCAATATGAAATTTTTAAAAAGAATTTTGTTTTATTAAAGATAAATGCCGGCAAATCTTCCTCACTTTTTGAGAACCTGGTATCGAAAGGAGATGAATTACTGGGTGCTGGAATTTCATATGGTTATTATAGTATTATAGGCCCCATTGAACTTACGATTATGAAGTCGCCAAAAGAAAATTTAATGGCTTATCTGAATGTTGGTTTTTGGTTTTAACAATAAGTATTAATAATTCAATTTATGTTTCCAATTTTCTCTCGTACTTTTTCAAAACTTATTCTTGGTACATTATTGTTTAGTTTATTCATTTCATCATATGCCTTTATGAGCGATTCAGGCAAATCGCCTTTATAAACTATTTTGTAGAATGAAAAGCCATTATATGGAATTGTGCTTTCGTTAGCAATAAATTTTACCCTGGTTTCAACAGCTTTTGTTTTAAATCGCTGCATAAAAGTGCTTTCTCTTTCAACTTTTAATTGTTTAAACTTATTATTGATATACGCGATTCCTAAAAGTCTAATACATTTATCCTGAACGGTAAACATCATGTTATCGTGTACTTGTTTGTTTAAATATTGAATGAAAAATGAATCCTTTACTGACATTTTTTCAACTTTCAAAGAATCCTTTTCACTTAGCAATTGATCATTTTTATTTTTTGTTGATAAATAATATTTTTTCTTGGCTTCAAAGTATTCAATATATTCATTTTCTTTATCGGTATATTGTATAGGATAAACAGCTATAGTATCATCGGGATTTTTTAATAAATAATCTGTCATTTTATTTACAAATTTTCCCTGATTAGCTGACAATGAATTCTGCCTTGTTGACCATGTTAATGTATGTGATTTCTCAATCTCGTTTTCAACACGTTTTACTTTATTTCTATAGAGAGTTGTAGGTGGCTTAACAAAAATATTTTTAATTATATCAACTATTATATAACGCAAATGAAATCTAGGACTCTTTAAATTTCCTGTTATAGGAATTTCATAATCAATAACATTACCTCGTTCTCGAATAAATGCCATTATAAGAGGCAATGGTAATCGTTTTGAATCATTTGTTATTATACGTGCGGATAACCGTGGGTCAATTACTAAAATATGGTTATCGCTTTTTATAATACTATTACGCACTTTCCAAATACCATTGAGTTCAATGGTTCCCCTGTTTAACGGATATGAGGTGTAGGTAATCAAATAAGGATTAAAAATTGTAACTGGCAATCCTTGAATGTTATATTTCAAATCAAAATCTCCACTATCAATCGGATTTATACTAAGGTCAACAAAAGCTTTGCCATAATGCATAATACCTGAGTTAAATGAAAATTGTACACGTTTACGATTTTTATTTACTGAATCTGCCGTAACATTAAGAGGATTCGCTTCTATTGAAAATTTCTCCGAAATTGAATAATCGTTAAATTGAAAACAGCCATTGTATATACTTAGCTTATTGATTTTATAATTACTTTGGAAAAAGTTCTTAGCAAGTACTTTTATATAATCAGCAATTTTAAGGACCAGGTTGAACCTGGCCGGATTTGCATTTGCAGCTGAAATATTAGCGCCACTTTTACCAAACATCATTTGTAAATTATCTAAATAATCATAACGCTCATATTTGAAAAAAGGTTTATTCAGTAACAATGAACCAAAAATATATCTATGATACTTCGGGCTTAAATCAATTATATTTAACACCAATTTGTCAAATGATGCATAATCATCATTTATATTTTTCCCAAAATGAAAATCGTTCAAAGCAATTAATCCATTCACATGAATATTTTCCTGATCGAGAAAATTTCCGGTTGCTTTTATATTAGCATCCAAATTGGCACTGAAAGTCCCGTAATTTGTTAATTCCTTAAGATAAGGATATAAAGTTTTCAAATCGAATTTTTGAACCCGTGTTGATAAAATGTAATCGAGGTTTTTAAAATTTATTGTAAAACTCCCTTCAGCCATACCGTTGCCGGTTCCTGAAGTTAATGAAAAATTTGCCCCAATTGAATCTTGTTTCCAATGCCATCCATCACTTTTAATATTTACACCTTTTATATAATAATTGATTGGAAGTGCCTTCTCGTGGTAATAAAATGTTCCATTTTTAATGGTTATTTTTAGAATGCTAAAATGATATTTTGAAGGTATTGTATCATTTTTATCTGGAGTATATAATTGTATTAAATCATCAAAATTAAGTTGTTTGTTCTTCTGAATAATAATTCCAATTGGCTGGTCCAACGTAATTTTTGTTATTTCAATATTTTTCCATAACATTTTAAACAGTGCGAAATTTGCACCTACTCCTTTTGCTGAAAAAAAAAGACTATCGCTGTTTGTTATGTCTGGCGAGCTTTTTGAATCATAAATTCTCAAATTACTAATATGTACGTACCCGGTAAATGGATTAACATATACCAAACCCATTTTAATTTGTCGTCCTGTATATTTCTCGCCATACTTGGTACCCAAATATTTTGCAATAGGCGAAATAAATAATACAATAGTAATAAAGGCTATGATTATGAATCCTATTATAGAAAATATTAGTGCTTTTAATTTGTGGGGTTTTATTTTCATAATTTAATTGAATCTCATTTATCATCAAACCCTGACAGATATTAGAAAGCTGTCAGGGTCAATTATTAATTGGTTTGCCAATTATTCCTACTTTAACACATTAACTGTCTTCTATGATTTTCAGCTTTATTGACCCCAAACCCTAAAGGGTGAAAGCTGAAAGTCAAACTGTTCCCTTTAGGGATTAAGGGTAAAAAACAGTTTGGTTTTCGAATCTGTTAAAGTAGAATTATATTATTCTATAAAATGTATCTAATCCAACGAAACCTTCAACCCGAGAGGATAAAGAGATGTTACCTGAACCCGTGATTCTTTATTGTTATGCGTGTTAACCACCCAATTGCCAACAAAATAACCTAATGCAGCACCAACAAAAACATCGGACGACCAATGATTGTCGGAATAGACTCGTTGAACTAAGCAGAGTGCAGCTGGAATATATGCAACAACTTTTAATATATATGAATCAGTATTTTTTGCAAGAACAGTCGAAATTGCCATAGCTGCATCAGTATGCCCGGCCGGGAAAGAATTATACGGACTTTTGAACAAGGAAAATGGTCTGAAATAATCAGGGCCAAGATTGTTAAAAGGTCGTGACCGCCCAATAATTGTTTTTGATGTGAATGAAATTGCTTCTGAAAAAAGCATTGCTTCACCTATTTCAAAACCTATTTTTTTGGTTTTAGTACTTTTTGCCAAACTACCGGTTGTATATAATGCTACGCACAAAATAGGGCCAACGAAAAATCCACCCCACTGACCGCCAATTTGCATGGTTATGTTATTCTGATAGCTCGGATGTAATTTATATGACTCTTGTTGTTCATTACGAATCCTCACATCATATTTATAGAATGCAAAAGCTCCACCACCAACTATACCAAGTTTGAGCCAATCGTAACCGTCCCAGCTTGCTGGCGCTTTAAGTAAAGCAACCGACTCGTGTCCCAATTGTGAAAGATTATATTTATTTTCATCTTGTCCAAATATTGAAAATTCAGTTATCAATAAAAGAAACAGAGGAATTAAACATTTTTTATACATTGTTTTCATTTTTTTATTATTGAATGAAGATTATTTAGAAGCGTAAATTTGGGTTGTTATATGCAAATAAGTGTTACATAACTTTTTGAAATAGTTACATAATTCACACCTTGTAAAGCATATCGAACTTTGGATAATGTAAAAGTTTAAATTAAGTTTTTAGTGATACACAATACAAAGTGGATTTATCATTTAATTAGAAAACCTCACCAAGCGATACAAATATTCCATTTGATCCTCCAACTCCAAAACCATAATCTAAGGCCAGATTGGTATTCGAGTATTTATTTAATTTTATCCTGATACCGGTGCCAACTCCGGGTCGTATGGCTTTAAACTGGTTCGAAGGCCATTCTGATACTGATTGAATATTTGAAAATATCACAGCTCCCAATAAATGATTCGGAGTAATTGGAAACCGATACTCACTTTCGAAGTACAAAAGGTTTGCCCCTCTGTACCTGCCTTGAATATACCCTCTACCCATATTTGCTTCCGGGTCCCATCCTGTGCTTGGTAAATCGAGATATGATGGTTTTCCCGAAGGAGTGAGCCAATCAAAGTTCCAAAATGCCAGGATATTATTTGAAGATTCAGGGAACCTAATATATTTTCTAAATTCAATTTGAAGCGACTGCCAGTTATTATCGCTCCCCAACCATTTTAAATGATAACAATAGTTTAACCTGCCGTAAAAACCACCCTGGGGATTTATTGAATTTCGACGGGTATCATAAACTGCATCAAAAGCCGGCCCTGAGGCAACATTTTGATTTGTTTTGCCATACTTATCAAAGTCGCTGGTGCTATGTAGGGTAGGGGAGTGTTCAGTGATGTTCCAGTGATAATCTATATTATAGCCTGGACCAATATATAAATCAGAAGTAATTTTTCGCAGAAAACAAGTATAAAATTTCAAATACGAATAAACCAACTTGTCTTCATTTTCAAGTGTTGAAAAACTTCCTAATCCGTAGGTTGACTGAGGATAAATAAGAAATCTCCAATCCAATATAATATTAAACTTTTCATTTTTTGTCCAAATATTAGCCTGTAAAGGCATAATAAATTGATTTTTTAGCGTATAAGCGAAGCTGGTGCTGATATTCGTCAGATTATTCCTGCTCAGGTAAGGCTCATTAATAGAAGTATTGAAAGCCAGCACTGCTGCAAAGTTGGTTTGAAGGGTATATCCTACGGCTGGGAAAATAGAGAAATGGAATAAAGATTTTGATCGTTTTACTGATTTTTCGTGATTTGCATATAAACCCGGAAACATTTTCCAGAATAAATTAGGCACATCCACTTCCTGCGGAACTTTAATGTCATCAACATGAAATATCCGAATACCCAGATTATATAAAAGAATCATTCTTGCTGAATCTTCCTGGGCTAAAGAATTTATTGAAGAAAATATAAATGCTGACAAAAGCAAAAATATATACTTCATTATTTTCATTGTTTCATAATATTTAAATAAAAAAGTACTTTAGTTATATAATTTGCTCATACTTATTTTTTCATATGAACTGTATATTCGTTGGGTATAATTTTTTGCCCATGTGTGTTTGCATATACTTTTGTGAATTCAGCTCCAAAATAGAGTATTATGGCTGAATAATAAACCCAACCAAGAATTATTATAACTGAACCAGCAGCTCCATAAATAGAAGCAATGTTATAACTTCCAAGATAATAACTAATAACGAATTTCCCTCCCATAAATAAAATGGCAGTGAACGATGCGCCTATTATGCAATCGAGTATTGCTATTTTACCATCGGGCAATGTTTTAAATATAATGCTGAATAAAAGTGTTAATATAATGAAAATACTAAGCGTGTTGACGGTATAGAACAAGAAAATATAATTGTGCCGCAAATCAATGGCAAATTGCTTGTTTATGACAATAATGGCAGCATTAATAATTAAACTTACCAATAACAGAATTCCTACGGAACCAATCATTGAGAATGACATAAGTTGGTTAAATACAAATTTTATTAACCCACGTTTTGGTTTTGTTTTTATGCCCCAAATAGTATTTATTGAATTCTGAATTTCGGAAAACACTCCCGACGCTACTATTAATAGAATAATTATACCAAAAGCAGTTGCAAATAAATTACTGCTCGAAAGTTTTACATTTTTTATTATTTCCTGAATTTGTGATGCGGCGCTATTTCCGACCAACCCATTAATATGCCCAAAAATTTCTCCCTTAACAGCATTAGCGCCAAAAAATATTCCACTTAAAGAAATAATTATTAAAAGTAACGGAGGTAATGAGAAAATGGTATAATAGCTTAAAGCCGCACTTAATTTAAGACCGTTATCGTTTATAAATCCATTAATTGACTCTTTGAATATATACCCGGTTTTTTTCGCAAATTTTTTTATTTGCTTCATATATTAAAATCAATCTCGACTTAATGTTTATTTAATATTTATCAGCCATATCTAAATCAATGGTAAAAGCCGGTGGATAAATTGATGTAACATTTATACGGTGCCTTCTTCCTTCATGCAAATCTACTACCCAATTACCAACGAAATATCCAATGGCGGCAGCCGGAATTTCATCTGATAACCAATGCTGGTCCTGGTATATTCTGGAAAACATGGTTAATGCAGCAGGTAAATAGGCTATAATTTTTAATGCGGTTGAGTTGGCATGTCGTGACATTACTGTTGACATTGCAAAAGCACTTGTAGTATGACCACTTGGAAAAGAATGGTACTTATCATCAATAATTCTGAATGGTTTAAAGTCAAATGCTCCAACATTAGCATATGGCCTGGCCCTGCCTATACCAATTTTTAGCACAAAGGTTGTTGCTTCAGCATAAAGTCCTGCCTGAAACAATTCTATTGATACTTTCTTTGCTGAATTATCTGGAACAGACCATCCATATATAGCAAATAGTGCAGCTACACCTCCTATAGAATACCATTCTCCATATATTCTTCCTCCAACAACAGGAACGCTATAAAAATATTTTTGTTTTCCCTGTGTTGAATTTGTGATTCCCTGGTCAAATGGCATAAATCCAATTGTTGTAGCTGCAACTATGCCAGCTTTTAGCCAATCAGTCCCATTCCATGTAGTTGGTTGTTTAATAAACAAGAACGATTCATGGGCAAATTGAGATAAATTATATTCCTTATATTCCTGTATTTTTTCACCTTTTGTTTCGGGAGTAGTGTCTTTTTTTACTTTATGAATGTTTAATAAATCAGGATTTATAGTATCCTTTCTCATTTGCTGGGCGCATAAAATGCCTGGAAAAGAGATAATGAAGAGCAATATTAATATTTGTTTGTATAACATTTCGTTTTATATATTAATTTAATTTATATTTTTTAACTGAAGTATCCGAAATAATTAAAATGCCATAATTATAAGGTCAAATCATTTTATAGTTATTTCTACCTTATTTCCAATCCTTAAATAAAAAATAGATGAAAAATATTATAATTTCATATTTATCAACGGTAAAGTGCCTTAGCCTTTCTATTAGTTTGCGCCATTGATAAAGCCTGTACTTATAATTATTCATATAGCCCATTATTTACCCTTAATTGTATTGCCCTCTTCGTTGTGGATCTTCTAAATAAATTAATAGAAATATTTTCTGTTCATTTCTTACAGAATGTATAGGTGGTAAATTAACGAGGTAACGGTCGTCGTAAAATATTAAATCTTCAAATCCAATATTCAACCATTTGTAAATATTTAGTGTAATTCTTGGCTTAAGAATGCTGACATAATTATTTCCAGGGGGGCCAACATAGGAATGAATCATATAATAATAATATACTACTGAAGCATCGGCGTATTTACCAAAGTTGATCATACATTCGAACTTGGCTTCCATTCCATCACCATAATTATAATCTCTATATTGTGAAGTATCAGTACCGCCAAACCGTGTGTTGTTGCCTGCAAGAGGTGCATATACAATATCAGCTTTAGTATAAAGGTTTATTTTACTGGTTATAGGTAATTTAGTAACTATACCACCGCCAAAACCAACAGCTCCTAATTCAAAATCTAAATTGTCCCAGTAATCATAATATTGAAATGCCCCAACGAGCATAGCCAGCTTTCCCAATTGAAAATTTTGGCCATATAAAATACCCGATCCTATTAAATTATCAACAAACTTTCTACCTACACCAAAATTTGCATCAACACGAAGTTTAAAAAAATCAAATGGACTTCGTGAACGTACTTCAAACGGGTTTCCATAATCAACCTGTGCATTTATCATCAGATTGCTAGTGCCACTTCCGGGACTAGTTGTTTGTCCATTATCAATTATATGAATACCGGTATAAAACGACAAATTAGCTGGTTCTTTTTCATAAACTTCTTTGTTGGTTGTTTTAAATGTTTTCCCATCGAGCAACCTGTTTACGCCTCGCACCGGATTAATCAAACCGGCTGCAATTTCGCGGAAAACCCTTTCGCTACCACGTGTGCGGTCGTCGAGTACGTTTGAACTTAAACGATAACATACTTCTCCAATAAAAGCACCACTAACAGATGTATTTATTATATCGTTATAAGATGGACGTGTGTTTTCACCAAAATATTCCCACATTAAACTTCCCCAGGCAGCAAAACCAAACGACTCGTAATAATTATAACCATTTGAACGCGCTGCATTAAAACAAAGCGAACCTGAATAAGGATGCCCTATAAAATTTATACCAAACCGGTCATTATCCCATTCCCATCCTTTGTTTATGTTATATTTCCAGGTTGAAATTCCTATATGCGCATAGTCGGCCTGAAGAAGAAACCTGTCAACTGACCATGTAAAAAATAGGACACCATATGATACTGCAATAGGTTTCCATATAGCAGTTTTTTTGTTGTATGCCGTATCATCTATTAGTAAATCGCCATATTTGTTTTGCAATGTGGTATCAATAAGTTTACTGTTTAACGGTTGATTACCCAATGAATCGGAATGCAGTTTTGTTTTCCTATTATTAATTACTTCCCTTTGTTTTTCAACATTGCCTTTGTTCGGATTTATGGTATCGGCTTTAACAGTCTTTTGAGCATATAATATAGGCGATAATAAGAGTAAAAATGATATAATGTAGATTGCTTTCATTTTTGCCAGTTTTTTAAAGGATTATTTAATTCAAAATTTTTGGTTCAACACGAGTCTTTCAAGACTCTGGTTAGTGTTTCACAAAGTAAGTTTCATACTAGCTCATAAGTGTTACATAACTTTAGAATATAGTTACATTATTCACACATTTAGCTGAAATGATTTATATTACAATAGTTGTTAAACTTTTTATTTTTTCAATGACAATAATTTTTAATACTTTGAAATACATAGAAATAAAGGAATATTTCAATTTATTTTCAAGGTATTTCAACTTGTTAATTATATGTCAGTTACAAAACGATACTGAAGTATTGATATTATAAAGAATTTATTTAACATTAAATTATTGATAGGGCACCACTGTTGGTTTTCCAATTATAAAATCATTAAAACTGAAATTAGTGGTTGTGTTTGAATTTATTTCAAATATATTTTGCCCCACACCAGGAATATTTGGATAAAATGTAATAGAAAGCTGGAATGTATTGAAAACCAGGAAATCATTTTTAATTAGCATACCAATACTAAACTGTGAATACATTTGAATCTTTCCAATATTTAATCTCGAATTTTCTAACATACCAAGTGAATATACTAAATAAGGCCCGAATCGGAATCCCAACAATTTCCATGGAGTATATGACTGCGTTTGAAAAGTCAGAACAATTTTCCTGGTACCAAGAACAGAAATACTATTAAAACCATGCAATCCGTTGGTGTTATTGATAGTTAAACTATCATAGGGGAATCGTCTAATGCCAAAAGTAATCTGAGGTTTTACAAACTGCCGAAATTTATAATTTCCTATCTCAAATAAATTTGTGAAATAAACTATGTTTGCTGTTATTACACCTTGTTCTGCATGTGAAGAGCGATAAAAGGTTCCATATTCCAAATCGGAACTAAAATATCCCCAAACATAATAATTACCATACGCATAACGTATTCCTAAATAAATTCTTCCGGTATCATTTCTCTCCTGGTAACCCCCTGTAAGTCCATAAACCTTACCAACTGGGATGTCTTCAATAACATCATAATTTAAAACGTATCTGTCACGAATATATCTTCGTGTTGAAATTCCTAAACCAGCAAAATAAAAATCCTGACCGGAAAAAAGAAGTGATGGATCAGATAAAGTTAAAGGCTTTTCAAAATAACGAATACGAAGATAACGTGCCGTTAAAATTAAATTGGTTGCATATCCCCATTTTGTTTTACTTTTAAAGATGCGATGAGCAATACCCGCCCAATAATCCTGGGTACTATATCTTAAATTTAGTGGAACATAAACAGAATTGATGTCTTTTAAGGTATCGTATTGATGTTGGGAAGCGATCAAAGCGCCAGCCGCCCAATTGGCGAATGGAGAATAAAACGGACGGTCAATGGCGAACCTATGATTATATTTTTTGTCTTCATCTATTCCAAATTGTAAGGTTGAATTGATATAAGTATTTCGGATGTTCGGGATAAAATAATTTGTATTTACACTATTGGTTCCATTGGTTATATTCTTTGTAAATCCAATTCCAAGCTCATGACCCAATCCTAATATATTTTTATCGGTTAATTTTATATATGAACTTGAATTTGATATGGAAATATCAGCAATAATGCTCCATGAATCCAATTCGCGAATAAAAATATCAACAGAATCGGAAGCTGTTCCTGCCAAAACAATTTGAAAATAAACCTCATGCACATATTTCTGACTTCTTATTAAACGTTCAGATTCTATAACCCGTAATGAATCAAACAATTCATCCTGCTTTATAATTATAAGGTTTCGGATTGTAATTTTTTGAGATTTAATGTGCAAACTATTTCCAGTGTTGAAAAGCATTTGTGGAACTTCGAGAGAGTCAACCTTTTTATAAAAAAAAGGGTCGAATGTTTCAATGTTTATAAACCTGATAGGTTTGCCTTCAAAAGTGTTATATGATTTTTGTTTAAATTTTCCATGTACATTTTTATTTGAAACACCAGGAGGTGGTTTTAAAAATAAATTGCTTATAAAATGAGTAAATTTGCCTTGTTTAGAATTTAATTTACTATTTGTGTTCCGGTTTATTGAATCTGGGCCAAATAAACGATTAGTAGTATCTTTTACAATTGTATCCTGTGCAAAAGTAAAATCAGTTAACAGAACTGAAAATAATAGTATCAATATAATTTTGAACCACATTTGTACAGGCCATTTTTAAGTATCCTGAAGTTGTCATTTTATTAGAATAATTTTTTTCTTTTTATCTATTTCTTTTTGATCTTCATATTTTTTCGCATCGGCATCATCCATCTTTTCCTGAGCCTTCTTTTTCTTTCTATCAAAATAACCTTTCAACAAAAAATTACTTTGGGCTGCTTTCATATTTTCATCAAGTCCCTTTGTGCTTGTTTTTAGGTTTACTATAGTTTGATTAATATTTTGCGCCATAGTTGAATCCCTGATTAATCTTCCAAGAGTTCCACTTCCACTATTTACTTTTACCATAATTTCAGCTAGCTGGTCTGATATAATTGCAGCATTATCTGAGGTTATTTTCAGGCTTGCCATTATAGCATCTGTTTCAATAGGTTCTTTAGATGTAATTTGTTGGCCATTTTTAACCAGAGGTGCATCATCACTGCCTTGCGTAATGGTTAAAAGACGGTCGCCTATAATTCCGGCTGAGCCTATTGCCGCCTCACAATCGGCCTTTATAAATTGATGGACATTTTTTCTTATAATCATATCAACCTGCACTGTTGAGTCATTAATTATTGTAATATTATCAACAGTACCAACATTTATACCGGCGAAGCGGATATTATTCCCAACCTGCAATCCACTAACATTATTAAAAGTTGTAGTGAGTTTGAAAACAGGATTAAATAGATTTTTCTGCTTTCCTATTAAAAAAATTGCGACCACGAATAGTGTAATTCCTATCGCTATAAATAGTCCCAGTCGTACTTTAAATTTCGGTGTTTTTGTTTCCATATTTTTATAGTTTTAGGCTTTAGTTGTTAGGTTTTAGAAACTGATTTCTGAAAACTAATAACTATAACCTTATTTAAAGAATGATTTTATTATAACATCTGAAGATTTTTCAAACTCTTCAAGTTTGCCTTCCTTATATACTTCGCCGTTATTTAGCATAATAACTCTATTTGCAGTTTTACGCGCACACTCAATATCATGCGTTATTATAATAGATGATGTTTTATATTTCTTTTGAACATCGTTAATGAGTGAACTAATTTCATCAGATGTTACAGGATCGAGTCCAGTTGTTGGTTCATCATATAACATAATCATCGGGTCTAAAACAATTGTCCGTGCTAAGCTTATTCGTTTTCGCATTCCTCCGGATAATTGTGAAGGCATTTTATTCAATGCATCATATAAACTAACATTTTCAAGCACTTCCTTTACTTTTTCATTTATTTCATTTTCTTTCAGGTTCCGTTTTATTCTTCGCAATGGGAATTCCAGATTTTCTTTTACCGTCATGGAATCATATAATGCTCCACTCTGAAAAAGAAATCCAATTTTTTCCCTTAATTCACCCAGTTCTTTATTATTTAATCTACTTATATCTTTTCCAAGTATATTAATAGAACCGTCATCAGCATTGAGTAAACGAACTATACATTGAATCAATACTGATTTGCCAGAACCTGATTTCCCTAGCACTACAAGATTTTCGCCATCAAAAAGTTGCAACGAAACATTTTTTAATACTTCCTGTTTGCCAAATCCCTTCCGCAGGTTATTAATATCTATAACTTGTTTCTTATTATTTAAATTAGTTGAAACACTCATCATTTTAATTTTTAGTTTTTAGCAAATAGTGCTTAGTGCATAGTTGATTAAGTTAATTTTAAAGCACTGGGCACTAATCACTATTCACTAGATTCTACCATAGCATATCTGTAATTTGCACTGCAATCATATCTACAATTATAACCAGCAATGACGAAAGCACTACTGCTGAATTAGCAGCAACTCCAACGCTTTCAGTGCCTCGTCCGGCAGTATAACCTTTATAACAACCAACTATACCAATAACCGCACCAAAAAAGAACGATTTTATAACTGATGGAAATAAATCTAAAAAGTGAACCTGGCTAAATGCTTGCGCAAAAAATAAACCAAAAGTTACATCGCCCTTAATATTCGCTCCGGCCCAACTACCTAATATACCTAAAGCATCAGCATATAAAACCAATATAGGTATCATTAAAGTGGCAGCCCAAACTCTTGTTACAACTAAAAATCGCATTGGATTGGTTGACGATACTTCCATGGCATCAATTTGTTCAGTAACTTTCATTGAACCCAATTCGGCTCCCATACCTGAACCAATTTTTCCGGCGCAAATCAAAGCTGTTATAACTGGTCCCATTTCCCTTATAAGTGAAACAGCTACCATTGATGGAAGCATTGATACTGCTCCAAAATGGGCTAAAACCGGGCGCGATTGAATAGTAAGTACCAATCCCATAATTGTGCCTGTTACCGAAATAAGTGGTAATGATTTATATCCTATATGATAACATTGACGCAAAAACTCTTTGAATTCAAAGTCACGCGAAAACGTTTCCTTTATAATTTGCGAAATGAATAAAATAATAGTAGCAACTTCAGTTAAAAAATTATTTATTTTCCAGGTTTTACCCAAAGTTTTTTCTTTAACCTTGTATGTTTGTACAATTACTTCTGTTACACCAGATGTTACTTTACTGACAAATGTTGTTTTTTTCATTTCGTGAGCCAATTTTGTAGAAGTATATTGGGTTGAAATATATATTGCGATGTATAATCTTTATTATTTGTAATTGGTAATTGGTAAGCAAACCCCAAAATAAAATTGTTATACAACTTTATTTTTAAACCTCCAAGCAGATTAATTATAGGCCGTGCATCTTTCTGTGTAAGTTCTGCACATTCTGTAACAAGATATATTCGTTTTGATATTTTTAGGATCAATGAAATGCTTCCCTTTTCAAGATTTTCCAGTGGACTATAATGAATATCCTGATTAAATGAAATATTTTCATTTGCGAGCATGGAAGCAAAACCAACTAATGTATAAACATCATGAGTTCGTTCATTGTTCCACGGAAATTCGAATTCAATAAAAGGCGAAAAGCCATTCAACCCATTATCACTTTTAAAAACTAAAAATTTGGTCAGAACATCTATTACAGGAAATTGCATGCTTTCTTCTACTGTAGGGTCGCAAAATAAAGCTGTGCCACTAAAAACCAATCCCACCGTTTTTGTAATCCCGGTTTCCAATTGAAAATTATATTGCATATTTGTTTTGCCTTCATTCTGAGTTGGCAATGAAGCAGCTTTAATGCTGTATGTCCCAACATTCAAGGGTAAACCAATATTGGTGAAAAATGGCAAAGGAAATTTTGCTTGATTTTGCTTTTCTATTTTATATAAATCTTTTACCGAAGTTGAATCAAAAGGTATTTTTTCATTTGGTTGACTATATAGTGAATATATATTGAAAGTTAAAATAACAAAACAAGTTATGTTAAACCGTTTGAAACGCTGATATAAACTTAAATTGTAATTCATACTATGAATATTACAGAACAAATTTTAATCGAAATTTTTAAAAGGTTTTTTCCATTCTTTATTTCGAATTTTACCTGACCAGCCTATTACACTTAAAACAAAAACGATTAAAATGAGCCAGCCAAAAATATGCATACCCCATAAATAATACCATTCACTGCTAAATATCATAATTATAGGGTATTTCTACTTTACTATTTCTAGCATGGTTTTCTTGTAAATGAGTTCCTTCCTGATTGTTGAAAACTGAATAGTAATGTGCTACAAAAATTACATGATTATTTGTTACCGGTTTTTTACTACTAGGAATTTCTTTAATATTATTTTGTAATGAATCAATTTCCAACTGACTCAGCGAACTGTTATTCGTATTATTTTTGCAACTTGTGAGAATATCAATAGCAACTATTAATAATAAAATAGCCAATAATTTAATTAAAAGTAGAATTAATTTCATTTATATATAATTAATATACAAAGATGCAATTCAACGTATTGGAAAGTATTACATAACTTCATTTATAAGTTATATAATTCACACATTACTGGCAACAAATATTTACTTCTGAATTTGTTACAATTTGAAATCTAAACCAATCAACAGACCACCTGTAATATTTCTTGTTATAGTGCGTTCAGCAGAATAAAAACGAACAGGGATGGCTCCTGCATAACTTACCATTGCGTTTTTCTTTTCCACATCGTTAAATCCATAATCGAAACGAAACTTTGCTGACAATATAATTTTTGACGAAAGGTTATAAGCACCGCCCAATGCCATAACTCCATTTACTGTAACCGCCTTATATAAATTCATTGGCTTAATGTTGGTATTCGGATAATCCAAATCGTTATGGTTTATTTCCTGGGCAACGTTTACCAAGAAGTTAATTTGTGGACCAACCAATAAAGTAGCAAATAATGTTTTCGTTTTGTCTGTTGAAAGCGATAACATAAACGGAAGCTTTATATAATTCAATTCTGCCTTTGCAACATAATCACCCACTATAACAACATTATTTAAAAGTGCCTGTGTGTTGACAACTGAACTATAAGTAGATTTATCTAAAGTATTGCCGGTAAATTTCCCGCTAAATCGCTGTCCTTCTCTGGAAAATAAAAGATCAACAGCCAACCCGATATTATTATTGATATTATATACAACCCCTGCACCAAATGACAAATAAGCAAAATTGCTAGTTAATTTCAATGAATTACCAGCATTCATATCGTTTTTATTCAATAAACCGGTAAATTCAGGATTTAATCGAATACCAAATTCATATCCTTGTGCATTTGCATTCAATATATGTGCAAATAATACAATAACTATGAAAATGATAATTTTTATTTTTGAACTTTTCATTTTATTTAATTTTAAAATTGGTTAACTAAGGTGATCACGATAGTAATATTCAACAAATAAACACGAGTTCAATAGAAATACACAAAGGCATATTTCAAAATGAAACCTGCCTTTGCATATAATATGTTTTTAATAATTTATTTTATAAGAATAAATATGACAATCCAATATAACCTGAATAAGTTGAAATATGTGTACGATCGAGTATCAAGTATGAATTATTTACTACTGTTTTACTATTATCACTTATATCTAATAACCCATAAACACCACGGAATCCTATTCCCAGGCGAAAAGTTCTCGATGCATTGAGACCGAAATCTACTCCTGCACCATAAACAAAACCAAGGTCTCCAGGTTTTACATTCATCATAGCACTTGGAACATTTATAATATTTCCACTTGTTGTTTTAACGCTGCTTCCAACATTTAGACCAATTTGGGGGCCAACAACAACATTAATATTGAAAAATTGTGTTTTGCCTGAATTAAACGAAGCCAATAATGGAATATTTACGTATTGTATATTAATGGTTCGGTCAACATTTGATTCTGAATATTTCTGAGATAAATTATTATAAATAATTTCTCCCTGCAATTCAATATGTTCTGTTAAACAATATCCTGCAAATACTCCACCTCCATTATTCATAGTAACTGACCCATGTACATGTCCACCTGTAGATGTATATAAATCTAATGAAGAAAAGGTAGGCATATAACGTAAGCCTACTTCTATTTGTTGAGCATTTGCCTTAATTGCAAATACTAATAATATTGCAAACACCGATAATGATAAGACGATTTTTTCTTTTAAGTTTTTCATTTCATTTATTTAAATTAATATGTAAAATTGATTTTATTGGGTTTGAAAAATGTTATATAACTTTCGATATAATTTATATCATTCCCACATTATTTGTGACCTTTTCTGTCAATTGCAACAAGTACAATACCTCCAACTAGTAACAAAGCACCAACAACTGGTGGCCATTGAACATGATGATTTTTTTCACTATTTAATTTGAGCGAACCTATTTCAATAACCTTTTCAGATGTTACAAAATTGAAGCCGGTATATACCATCATAATAATTCCTAATATAATGAGTACAATTCCAAATGTTTTAATTTTCATGATTTCATATTTTTTATTGTTAATTTTATTTTGAAAATGGGGTAAGAATGGCTGTTGAAAAATAATGTTTAACAAAAGCGTGTTGCTGGTTCTCAGTCATTTTATCGGTTTGTTTTACTTCAATTTTAATATTTGTAAAATGGTTATCCTGGCTTAAAGAATTTAATAACTCTGTTTTTGCTGCAGTGGGTCCGAATAATATTACTTCGTCATAATTTTTAATTACTTCACCCAATTTTTTAAAATAGTCTGATTGTTGGTGCTGTTCTTTATTGTGCATCTGGCTTTCGCCTTTGCTCAAACTAAACAACTTTTCATCATGAGTAAATTCCGATTCAATAGTCTTTGTTTCAATGGGGTTCGATGTAAATTCCATTATATGTGCATTTGCATGATCCATCCATATGCCTACTCTTTTTAATGCTTTCATTGGTTGTATATTTTGATATGTTAAGTGAAAATTATTTGAGTTTACCGATAGCGTTACCATGTTTGTTATATATTTATTTATATCATCAATAATAAATTATCATAACGTACAAAGGTCTGTATCTTCAAAGCATGAAATGTTACATAACTTTGGATATATGTTATATCATTCACACATATTCTAATTAAAAAGCCCACGAGATTAAACTGTGGGCTTTTTCATATTGAGAATTCGATTTATTGCTGTGAAATCATTTTACCTGTTTGTATTACTTTATCATTCTTAAATACTTTATATATGTATATTCCAGTCGGGAATTTACTTGATTCAAAAATGGTTGATTGTTGTGTTACGTTAGTATTCATAACCTCTGATCCCAATTCATTATATATTCTCAGTTGATAATTTTTAATTTGCAAATTATCATGAATAACGATTGTTATGGAAGTCTTAAACGGATTAGGATAAATAGAAACCATTTCGGTTGAATTACCGTCTTTAGAATTAATACCTGAAACATCAATAACCGATAAAGAAACATTTACAGATGTTTTTATTAAAGGACATGTTCCTGATATAACAACATTATTATTGAATGCAGTATCAGACATCATCACAGGATTAATAGTCAATGTAGCCGAAGTTGCACCAGAAATATTTCCTCCGTTTTCAATATTTACAATTCCTTTTTTCCACTGATAAGTAATATTTGTTCCTGTGGCTATAACTGTAAAACTTATTGAACTTCCAACATTCGCTGTTTGCTTAATTGGCTCTGTGGTTATAGAAGGTGAGGTATTAATTACCAATGAAGCATTTGAAGAAGTATCATTTGCCGAATTTGCCCCACTAACAACAACATTATAGTTTGTTGCAGCGTCATAGGTCAATGAAGTCAAAATTCTTAAGGTATCAGAAGTTGCACCTGAAATTGTTCCACCATTAACTATATTTACTCCTTTTCTTTTCCACTGATATGTGAGACCTGTTCCTACTGCGACTACTGAAAAAGTAGCTTTACTTCCTTCACAAATAGTCAGATTTACAGGTTGCGTTGTAATGCTCGTTTCAACATTTAAAAGCAAAGAAACATTAGTTGAAGTAACAGGTGTTAAGTTTGTTCCACTTATTACAACATTATAATTCGAAGCAGTATCTGAAATACTTACCGGATTAATTGTAAGGGTTGATGAAGTTGCACCCGATATATTCCCTGTATTTGTAAGATCAACAGTTCCTTTTCTCCACTGATAAGTGAGTCCTGTGCCTGTTGCAGCAATTGAAAAACTTGCAGAACCACCAACAACCGATGTTTGTTTTACAGGTTGTGTATTGATAACCGGAACTATTGCATTGACACAAGTTGAGGGAATAGTTACTGTTGCCGCTGTAACAGATAAAGCACCATTTGTTGTAAGTGCCCTGCCATTCAAAACAACTCCAGTATTTAGCGCACCTAATGCTCCATTATTACATATAATTGTTCCGTTAAATACGGAATAATTATTAATGCTTACAGCACCTTCAATTTTCCAATATACATTTTTTGCCTGGGCGCCATTTATTAAAATCACTTTTGAATATGTACTGGTAGCAATAGCTCCATTTATTTGAATAACAAAAACTGCATCGGTCTTACCCATTGCATTCAGATACAAAGTATCTGTAAAAGTAACTGCACCATTTAAAAGATATGTATGAGGTGTAAGAACCAGGTTATTACCAAACTGAGCAGGATATAACAATTCTATATCATAAGGCAAAGTATTTATATAATTATAGGCAACTAATAAATCAGCTGCACATGCTGCTGTTGAGCCATCAGGAATAGGATGTACTTTACCTGTTACTAACAAAGTGTCGTAACCTGTTGTTAATCCAACATTTGTTCCTACATCACCAGTAACATGAGTTATTCCAGAATTGGATACTGCACCATTTGATGAAAATATACCATAACATGCTGCAGAACCAAGTGATGGAGCTATAGGGCCTGAAAGAACCGGACTTCCACATCCAATTGGCGTATAAGCTAAAATACCATCAACAATTACAGCACCAGCAGTGGACAATGCCCTGCCTTCGAGAGTATCACCTGTATTCATATTTATTGCAGCATTATTTGCTATTACTGTTCCTTTCATAGAAGTTCCTGAAGCCATACTCACCAAACCTTCAACTTTCCAAAACACATTGCATGCCATTGCACCATTAATAAGTTTAATTTTTGAATTGGCATTGGTTGAAAGTGGCCCTTGTATTTGAAATATAAATACAGCATTGGCATCACCTTTTGCATTTAAAGTAAGTACCAGGTTTAATGTTGTTGCACTTGAAATTGAATATACGCCTGCCACAAGTGTATCACCGTTTCCCAATAAAGGAGCTGGAAAAAATGTTGGAACAGTACTGTTCAATTGATTATATGCAATCAATAAGTCAGAAGCACACTGGGCACTTGTTCCATCACCATCGTGCATACCTCCATTTACATTACCAAACGCTGTACTCGATCCATTGTTTGTACCAACATTGCCTGTTAGCTGCGATATTCCTGAATTGCTCACGGCTCCATTGGTAGAAAATAGAACAAAATTTGCCGCAGTTCCTAAGGGAGGAGCTTGCGCATAATTTAAAATCGGTACTAATAACAGCAAACCTGCTATTAATATATTGCGTAATTTCTTCTTCATTTTATTTTTATTAAGTTATGAATGAATTTTCACAACAAGCAAAGGTCAGTTCATCCATAGCGAAATATGTTACATAACTTTGGAAATAAGTTGTATAATTCTCATATTTACAAAATTATAATCCAATATGTTAATAGAATTTCGTGGATAAAAATTTTTAAACTTGCAAAAATTTAATCTGTAGATTTTAGGTATTATAACCTTACCCCGATTACTAAAATATCATCAATTTGTTCGGTTTCACCTTTCCAATTTTCAATGAAATTGTCTAAATGTTTTTCTTGATCTTTCATCGATTTTTCCTGAATATCAAGTAATACTTCTTTAAATCTATGTTTCATTAATTTTTTTTCATATTTTCCACCAAATTGATCAGCATAGCCATCGGAAGAAATATAAAAAGTATCTCCTTGATTTAATTTTATTTCATGACTATCGAAATGCTGATTATTGCTGGTATAACCACCTATGGCTTCATTTGTTCCTCTAATTTCTTCCACTTCTGTTTTCCCTTTTCTAATAATCCAAAGAGGAATATTTGCACCGGCATACTTTAAAATTTTTTTTTTTGCATTTACAGAACAAATAGCAATGTCCATACCGTCTTTTGTTGATTCAAAGGTATCAGATTGGTGCAATGTATTTTTAATACCAATATTTAAGTATTCTAAAATTTTAGACGTGTCGGTACTCATTGAAATTGCATCGGTCAGTTTTTCGGAACCAATCATACTCATTAATGCTCCAGGTACACCATGTCCAGTGCAATCAGCAGCAATTATAAATACTGATTGATTGTTTTCATGAAAAAAATAAAAATCGCCGCTGACAATATCTTTTGGTTTAAAAAGGACAAAACTTTGAGTTAATGAAGCGTATATTTCTTCTTTTCTTGGCAGTTTAGCCTGCTGTATGCGTCTGGCACAATTTATACTATCTGTTATAACTTTGTTTTTTTCTTCAATTAGGAATTTATATTTTTCTTCTGCTTCTTTTTTAACGTTTGCAATTGCTAATTCATCTGCTCTTTTTGCTTTTTCTTCATTTTGAAAGGCAAGTTCTTTGTTAGCAATAACCAATTCTGCTGCTCGTTTTATTTTCTCTTGATTTTGAAAAGCCAATTCTCTATTGATTAATATATATTTTTCGTTTTGAGCCTTTATAAGTTCATTTTTTCCTTTGAGTTTTATCTCCGCCTTCTTGCGTTCTGTTATATCATGGATTACACCTTGCATACCAGCAATTATGTCATGTTCCAGAAACGGTACTGCTTTTATTTCAATATAAATTGAGTTACCATCAATGCTTATAAATTCCATCTCTAATCCATCTACTTTTCTTTTGTTATCGATTAAATTTTTGAAAAGATGGGTTATTTTATTTATATGATTTGTTTTATTAAACTGGTCAGTTAATTCTTTAGGACTTTTAAATCCCAAAATTTTAGCCATTGCATTATTGGCAAATGTGATTATTCCCAAGTTATTAGCGATGAAATAACCATCGTTCACCTCATTTATTAAATCTTTATATTTTTTTTCACTTTCAAGTAAAGCTGTTTCAGCCAATTTTCGGTTAATATCCAGTTCATGTTCATGTATCGCTCTTTTAATCGCAGGTATCAACCTTTCTAATTTATTTTTGAGCACATAATCGGTAGCACCATTTAACATTGCATTAATAGCCCTATCTTCCCCAATAGAACCAGAAACAAAGATAAACGGCATATATGAATATTTCTCTCTAGCTACCTTTAAAGCCTCGTTACCATTATAATTGGGCAAACTATAATCGGATAAAATTATGTCTATTTTCTCCGTTTCAAGTATATTTAAATAATCATGCTCATTTTCAACCAAAAAATAATCGTATTCAATTCTTTCATTTTCAATCAATGATCGAATGAGTTCAGAATCTAGTAAAGAATCTTCTAAATGCAATATCTTTATTTTGCTATTCATTAATTTTATTTGCCAAAGAATAATTCAATCATTTTAATATGATTTACAAATCATTTATCCTATATTTATTTAATTTTCTCCATTGCAATATCATGCCAACACATACATCTTTTCTCCTATATGTGCCAGTATCAGTTTGATTTGCCAATAGAGTTAATTTTATAATTATATTCTGAGTGTTATTTATTCCTACTTTAATTGACCCTTTGTAATCGCTTTTTGCATTATCAAATATTTCTTTATTTGTCACTGTTTCAAATAATCTTATATTTAAGGGATAATACATCTGATCAGCACAAAAAGAAATAATATAATCTCTATTACCTTTAAACACTACATTATATGTAAGTGTATCTTTTATATTGATTGATATATGTTTTGGATGCATATATATTTTATAATAACTATCATAACATTGCCTGCAATTGACAAATTTTGAATAATTATAATAATCATCGCACTCCTGGCTATAACTTAATATAGAAAAAAGACAGATTAGGAAAAGTATGGTTTTGAGTTTTCTCATTTAATTTAACTATATAAATTCTAATTAATCTAAATCGGGAAATATTTTTTTCCATTGCATATCTAAACCTATACAAATTTTATCATCACTTTTTATTCTGTTCTTGTCAATTTTATCTGCCATAAGTATAACTTCCAAAATAATATTTTGAGTGTTATACAGCGTCATTGTAATTGATTCATTAAAATTATCAGATGCATTATTATACAGTTCTTTTTTTGTTGTGGATTGCAATAACCTTATATTTAGCGGATAATAATTGTGATTAGCACAAAAGGATAGAATATAATCTCTGTTCCCTGAAAATGTAATTTCGTATATAAGCGTATCATTTATATTAACAGCAGCGTTTTTATGCTGCAAAAAAATCGCATAATTTTTAATAATTATAACCTTGCAATTAGTCGAATTTTCAAAATCGGAACAGTCTTGCCCATAGCTAATGACTGAAAAATAACTTAGTAAGAACAATATAACTTTGAATCTTATTTTCATTATAATTTACCTGATTTTTAGAAATTAATCATTTTTAGTATCTGTTTTTTTCCATTGCAATATAAAACCAACGCAAACTTCATCTTTGCTTTTAATTTTGTTTTTGCCAAATTTTAATGCGCCAAATGCAACCTTTATAATTAAACTTTGAGTATTTATGAATCCTACGCCTATTGATTCAAAGCAATCATCTCTAGAATTATTATATAGTTCTTCTCCAGTAGCCGGTTGAATAATTTTGATATAAATAGGGTAATATATATCATCTGCGCATAAAGAAATAATATAATCTCTTCCACCCTTGAAAACAATATCAAATGTTAATGTGTCATTGATGCCAGCTTTTACATTCCTTGGCGTCTGGTACATCTTGTAATCTTTCCTTATACATTTTTTGCAATTGACAAGCTTATATGAATTTGAAGTCTCACTGCAATCCTCGCTATATGAAATATTTGTAAAAAGGATTATAAGAAACAGTATAATTTTATATTTTTTCACTAGAATATATTTTAAAATTTAGAAATTGTATTTATCTTGTTATTGTTTTTCTGATTTTTATTATACTTTCTTTGAATGAATTGAATTGAGCTTCAGTAAAAACAGTTGTTTTGCCACCAGTGATTATTAAATGATACTTACTGTCTTCCTTCACTTTTACATTTTCTTCTATTTTACTGAATTGTTCAAAGGCGTCATTTATTTGTGCAATATATGAAAATGACTTGGCCATATCCTCAGAAGAGACGTACTTCTTAGAATATTTAAACAGATTTTTAAATGCAAATTTTTGTTCCGTGATTTTGCGTACAATAAGATTTTGACTGGAATATTCTTTCACATTATTTACTGAAAGATAAAGGCATTCGATATAGGCTCCAATACTAATAATGGCGACATCATTTTGTCGATTGTTATTCTCCAGGTTGTTAATTATTTTATTGAAGAACTCATCGCTTATTGCCATAAGTGAATCAATGGAATTATCTTTGTATTCCAGTTTTTCAATGAACTCGTTATTTATCTCAGTTGATAACATAACTTCATCACTCATATGCCTTATTGATGCCAGATAATATTCAGCTTCGTTGTTACGGCCAAATATGCAACAATATGAAAAATCGGCCAGGTAAACGCCAAGATTTAGATACTGATCGTTTTGTTTAATATATTGCTCGCGTTTATCATTCGAATTAAGTAATTCAGGATGAAACACAAGGCCACCTTCTTTTATAGTAGTTAAAACTTCCGAAGGTGAAGGGAACAAATAATAAACATTTGCAATTGCTTTCTTAATTTTGCCACTATCAGTAAATGAATCATCTGACAATGTTTTTTGATTGACGTTACAACCTCCTTTACACATAGAAAGTAACAAAAGGAATAAGAACCCACTTATAACGAAATTAATTTTATTTTTCATGTTTTATATTTAATGTTAAAAGATTTATAATTCGTGGTAAGCCTTCAGATATTAATAATATATATAATAACAGTGATATAATCCATAGCATTGCAATATTGAAATAAAATGTTTCAATTAGTATTGGCCCAATTCTTTTTAAGGAAGAATAAAAATGCGTACGTCCGAATTTATTAAATGGTTCATCATATATAGGTTCATATTTTCGTATAATTTCGCCATGATCTATTACCATCTTTTTAAACTCGTTATTTTCCAAAACATAATCAGCAAGGCTATTATTATAATATTGCTGTTTCAATTCAAGAACTGCTTCTTCATTATGGTTATATTTCGAAACCAAAGCGTCATATTTATTATTCATAGTTTTACTTATATTGTCCATTTGTTCAGATAATAATACTTTACAACTATTTATATAATTGCTAATATCTTCCAAATTTGATAGAGTAATATTATTTTCAATAGGTTTATAATTGTCAGGATTAGAAATTTTTATATTTAACTCTTTTAGTCCATTTTTCAGAACTGTTATATTATCTGTATTAAGTTTCCCATCAGTTAATTCTTGCTTCAAATCATTTGTAGTATGACTTAAAAATGGGATAAGATTATATAGTATATATGATGTATTACTTTTCTTTTTTTCTATACCGAACCAATACTTTTGGTATTTATTTTTGCTAAACTGCTCAACCGCTAATGCTTCGAATGCCCATTGAGAAGGCATTATTTCGCCGATAATTGGAACATATTTTTCTGATTTTAAAAAATTATGTAACTTATCAAATGGAACAATGATTCCGCTTAATAAAATCAATGGTACCAACATTAAAGGAATGAGAATATAAATAGCAACAAGTGATTTAAATGCCAATGAAATATTCAAGCCTATCATATTTGCACAACATGATGTTGAAAACAATATTAATCCATTAGCTAAACTCATTCCTTTTATTTGCATAATAGTGTTCCCAACCCATACAAAAAGAAAAATCTGTATAGCCGAAATCATGAACAGATAAAGCACTTTTGAATTAATATAACTGACTTTGCTTAACGAAATAAATTTCTCTCTTTCTCTGATTTTCCTATCCTTATGTATTTCTTCAGCACTAATAATCATTCCTACAAACAAAGCTGATATAACGCTCATGAATAAGTAAACCGGAAGATTGATATTATTAATAAACAAATATTTATTTGCATTTGCAGCAGTTCCACTAGCATATTTACAGAAAAAACCAAGGATAAATCCAAGAGCAGGGCTTATAATGATTATCATTGCCAAATATTGTGTATCAGCTATTTTTGAAAGTATTTGCCGTTTAAAGAAAATAATGAATTGACTGAATTTATCTGAAATCTGGAAATATACTTTTGGAATAGTTTTATTTTTAAGTTCTTTTAGTCCTATGGTATTAATATTTTTAATATAATGCATGTACCACTCTTGTGGTTCATGCTTCCTTATATTTTTATATTCTCCGTAAATATCTGTCTTCTTTTCCTCAACGATATGAAAAATATCTTCTGGATTAATATTATCGCAATTACTACATTCGTACGACTCTGAATCAATTTTACCAGCCAGGTGTTTAAAGTATTTTATAGCTTCTATTGTTTTACCATAATAAATGGGATATCCACCCTTATCAAGTATTAGCAGCTGGTCTATTTGTTTATATATAACCGAAGATGGTTGATGAATATTTATAATTACATATTTTCCGTTATATGTTTGTTCGTTAAGCAACCTGATTATATTTTCCGCATCATTTGATGAAAGCCCGGAAGTTGGTTCGTCTAACAACAATATAGCTGGTTCGCGAATAAGTTCAAGTGCTATATTAAGGCGTTTTCTTTCGCCCCACTTATAAATTTATCTAATGTCGATCCTACTTTTAAATTCCTTATATCATTCAATTCAAGTTCCAAAAGCAGATTATTTACTTTGTTTTCAATTTCAGAATTTGTTAAGTTTTTAAAACATAGTTTTGCATTATAATAAAGATTTTTATATACGGTTAATTCTTCAAACAATAAATCGTCCTGCGGAACAAAACCAATTACATTTTGAAAATTTATATGTTCGTCATATATACTGTGACCATTAATTAAAATGGAACCATTTTGAGGTTTAATAGTCCCGTTTAAAATGTTCATAAGTGTGGTTTTTCCGGTTCCACTGGCGCCCATTATACCCAGCAATTCTCCTGATTCACCGTGCATGGTTAATCTTTTTATACCATTATCACTTTTTTTAAAACGGTATTCAATATCAATAACAGAGAATTGTAAAGGTTCTTTGATTATATTTTCCAAATAATTTTCTATCACTTCGTGATAATATATTGGCAAAATTTGTTCGGCTGATATAACAGAACTTTTCTGAAATAAATATATAGTCAGCGGAAAAGTCTTATTATTATTTAATTCAATACTCTGCTCACCATTGTAGTAAAGCATAAACATTTTAACAGTTGGCAGATATAAAAAATAAATCTGGGCTTGCAGGTTTTCGCGATATATAAATTTTATTTCGGGAAATATATTCAATTTGCCAGCTAATAGCAGGTTCTTTTTATCTTTTATTTGATGCAAATTTTCAAATATAAATTCACTTAATGATTGATAATCATTGTTATTAAATCGGAATTCAGTAGCTATAAAATCAATGGTATCGCGCAGGCGATGATCTGTTTTATAGCCATAAAAATGATTTATTTGGTAATATTTTATAAACTGCAATAAATTAATAATAATAGAAATACGTTGCTTTATAGGAAGATCAGAACAAATGGAAATGCAAATAATATTTAATACTTTGTAATTTTCTTCCTTTATTAAAATTTCCTTTGAATTATTTAAATATTGCTCATGAAACTCTTTGAATTTATTTAGATAATAGTCGTAATTCTGAAGATGCAAATCTTTTCTGAGCAGCTTTTCAATAAAGCTTATAGTATGGTCTGCCATCACTTCCGAATGCATTACCGTGATATATGCAAACAACTTTAATAACGATATTAAAAGTGTTTCACTCATAAATCACTTCTTCAATTATATTAAAACATTCGTTCATTTTCATTTCCAGTTCAATTACATTTATAGGTTTTTTTATAAAAGCATTACAGCCTGAATTAAGAGCTTTATCTCGGTGTTCAGGGAGTGAATATGCAGTTTGGGCAATAATGGGTATATCGGGCCGCATTTTCTTTATCAATTTAGTGGCTTCATATCCATCCATATAGGGCATATTTAAATCCATAAGAATTAAATCGATAGAATTTACCCTCTTTACAAACTCAACTGCCACCGTCCCATTTTCAGCTGAAATAGTTTTTATACCTAAATCATTTAATATATATTCGAGGTATAAGCGATTCGAATCAGTATCATCAACAATTAATACCGTTTTATTTGACAATTCATTTTTTGATTCTATTTTATTATTTGTTTGGGTTATTTGTGTGTTTGGTTGATTCACCGCCAATGGCAATTTAAAATGAAATGTGGAACCTTTCCCGGTTTCGGAATTAACCCATATAGAGCCATTCATACTTTCTACAAAATTTTTGCTTATAGCAAGCCCTGAACCAATACCTCCAAACTTTTTATTCGATGATTCTTCAACCTGTCTGAAAAAATCAAAAATAACTTCTTGTTTTTCAAACGGTATTCCTATTCCCTTATCTCTTACATAAAATTCAATTTCATAATTATTTTCTAATTGATATCCAACTTCAATTTGTCCACTGGTTGAAAACATGATGGCATTTCGAATTAACTTTCGGATTATTTCACCGAACATATCAGAATCGGCCAATACAACAGATTTTTCTTTGGTTATTTTATTAAATATTGAGTAGGTAAGATTTTTCTTATCGCTTTTAAGTATTTCATCATTGATTATAAACCGGGCTTTATCAAGCAAATTATCAAGTGGTATTTCTTTAATAGCTATAGTAATATTTTCCGATAAAATAGAAGACACTATAAATAGATCCTCTATTATGGCTAATAACTGATTCCCGTCCTTATTAATGATTTTTGCAAAATCAATAATTTGTGACTTATCATCTATACTCGTTATCAATTGCGAAAATCCAAGAATACTATTGAGAGGAGTTCGTAATTCGTGTGAGAGGTTTGTAAGAAATATAGATTTCAGCCTGTTGCTTTCTTCAGCTTTTTCTTTTGAATTTTCTAATTCTTTATTAATTTGAACAAGCTCTTCGTTTTGCGCTTTAATTAATTGGTTCTTTTCTTTAAGATTAATCTCTGACTGTTCACGTTTAACTTCAAGTTCATGCTCATGAAGTGCTCTCTTAATAGCTGGCATCAATCTTTCCAATTTGTTTTTGAGTACATAATCCGTTGCACCATTTAACATGGCATTAATGGCGGCATCTTCACCCATCATACCCGAAACAAATATGAATGGTATATGAGGATATTTCTCTCTTGCAGCTTTTAAAGCTTCGTTACCATTGTATTCGGGCAAGCTGTAATCGGATAATATAATGTTAATATTTTCTGTTTCAAGAAAGTTCAGAAAAGTATTTTCTGTTTCAGCCAAAAAATAATCATGCTCTATTTTTCCATATTCAATTAAAGAATGAATTAGTTCGGCATCATTTGCTGAATCTTCGAGATGTAGTATTTTTATTTTCTTATCCATATGAAAATGCACCAAAGCGTTTTAAAATATTTAACTTATTTCAATATTAACTGGTGGTGGTTGATTTATAACAGCCCAATATTGCCCCAACACTTTAATTGCATCAATAAACTGAATTATATCTACAGGTTTAACCACATAAGAATTTGCTCCAAGTTTATAGCTTTCAACCAAATCTCTTTCTTCACGCGATGATGTAACCATAATTACCGGAATTAATTTAAATTTAGGATCGGAACGAATGTGCCTTAATACTTCTATTCCATCCATCTTTGGCATTTTTATATCTAATAAAATTACGGCTGGAGATGCAGTTTCATTAGCAAATTTTCCCCGTTTATATAAATAATCCAATGCTTCTACACCGTCTTCGGCTACAATAACTTCGTTAGCCAAATTCTTTTCAGCAAGCGCGGCAATGGCTAGCTCAACATCTTTTGGACTGTCGTCCACGATTAGGATTCTTTTTACTTCAGTATGCATTGTTTTATAATTTTAATGGATTTAATTAATCGGTATTGTAAAGAAAAATGTAGCGCCTTTATCAATCTCACTCTCAGCCCAGCATGTTCCACCATGTCGGGTTATAATTCTGTTTACATTTGCAAGTCCAATTCCAATTCCCTCAAAATCTCTTGCTTTATGGAGGCGTTGAAATACGCCAAATAGTTTATCGGCGTATTTCATATCAAATCCGGCTCCATTATCTTTTATATAAAATATTGTTTTGTCATTTTCAACTTTACCTCCAATTTCAACAACGGCTTTTGCCACATTTTTTGAATATTTCAAAGCATTGGAAATAAGATTTACCCAAACCTGGTTGATTAAGGTTTCATCACCTTTAGTATCGGGAATTTCTGAAATATTTATTTCAATATCCCTAATTGCGATTTCTTCATTAAATGTTTTAAGAACCCTGGAAACCATACTTTTTGAATTAATTCTTGCTCGTTGCATCTCACCACGGCTTAATCTTGAAAATGTTAATAATGCATCTATCAAATTCCCCATTTCACGCGACGATTCTGAAATTATATTTAAATATCTTAATCCTATTTCGTTAAGTTGAGCTGAATTACTTTTAATTAATAAATCAACATAGCCACCAATATGCCGGAGTGGTGCCCGTAAATCGTGCGATACAGAATAGCTAAATGTTTCAAGTTCCTTATTTGCAGTTTCAAGTTGTTTTGTTCGTTCAATAACTTTCTGTTCCAATGTTTCATTCATCTTTTTTATTTCTTCTTCCGCACGTTTGCGTTCGGTAATATTCTGGCCTTGCGCAATAGTTGCAATAGGCACCAAACCGTCTGGAGACATTATATTGGCAGAATTCCATAAAAGTATTTGAACTGAACCATCAATATGTAGTATATTTATTTCAACAACATCTAAGCGTTCGCCATTTAATGTATTCTTAATAAGTGCCATCGAACTTTCCCTGGAGTCCAAAGGAAATAAGATTTCTAATGATTTTTCAATTACGTCTTTTTCAGATCGTCCCGTTAAGGCTTCGAAAGCCTTATTAAAACGTGTAATTTCGTACTGCATATTCCAAACAATAATTGGTGCATTTGCATAATCAAGTAAATTTTCCAGGTAATCATTAGTTTCCCTTAATGCTTCTTCTGTTCGTTTTTCTTTTTCCTCATATTGAATTACTTGTTTTTTGTTGGCAATGTTTAATTTTTCCGCCCGCTTTTCATTTTCTATATTTTGAAAAACCTGTTCATTATTGGCAATTATTAATTCTTCAGCCCTTTTTACTTTCTCTTTATTTTGAAAGGCGAGTTCCTTATCGGCTATAATTCGTTCTAAAGCCCTTTTTTCTTTCTCTTCATTTTGAAATACTAATTCTTTATTGGCTATTATTAGTTCAGATGCCCTTTTTTCTTTTTCTTTATTTTGAAAAATGAGTTCAACATTGGCAATAGATAGTTCAGATGCCCGCTTTTCCTTCTCTCCGTTTTGGAATTGAAGTTCTTTGTTGGCAACTATTAATTCTGCCGCTCTTTTTTCTTTCTCCTCATTTTGATAAGCAAGCTCTTTATTGGCAACGTTCAATTCATCGGCCCGTTTTTCTTTCTCCCTGTTTTGAAATGCAAGCTCCTGATTAGCTACAATTAATTCATCTGCTCGTTTTTCTTTCTCCTTATTTTGGAAAGCAAGCTTTTTATTTGCTATAATTAGTTCAGCTGCGCGCTTTTCTTTCTCTTCATTTTGAAATGCTAGTTCTTTATTCGCAACTATCAATTCATTTGCCCGTTTTTCCTTTTCTCCGTTCTGAAAAGCAAGTTCTTTATTAGCTATCATCAGCTCATCTGCCCGCTTTTCCTTTTCCCTGTTTTGAAATGCAAGCTCTTTGTTAGCTATGCTAAGTTCTTCGGCACGTTTGCCCTTTTCTTTGTTTTGAAAAGCTAGCTTTTTGTTTACAATAATTAATTCTGCTGCCCGCTTTTCTTTTTCTTCGTTTTGGAAAGCAAGTTCTTTATTTGCAATACTTAGTTCACTTGCCCGCTTTTCCTTTTCTTCATTTTGAAAAGCAAGTTCTTTGTTGGCCATTATCAATTCATCCGACCGCTTTTCCTTTTCCCTGTTTTGAAACGCAAGTTCTTTATTGGCAATGATTAATTCATCAGCCCGTTTTTCTTTCTCTTCATTCTGAAAAAGAAGTTCTTTATCGGCAATGAATAATTCAGCAGCGCGTTTTCCTTTTTCTTTATTTTGAAAAGCTAATTCTTTATCGGCAATTATTAATTCTGCCGCCCTTTTTTCCTTTTCCTCATTGGCAATTATTAACTCGGCGGCACGTTTGCCTTTCTCTTTGTTTTGATAAGCAAGTTCTTTGTCAGCAATAACCAGTTCTGCTTCCCGTTTTTCTTTCTCTTCATTCTGAAAAATAAGCTTCTTATTAGCTATAACTAACTCAGCATCTCGTTTTCCCTTTTCTTTATTCTGAAAAGCAAGTTCCTTGTTCGCAATGATTAATTGATCCAACTTTTTTATTTTTTCCATTTCAATTGCAACAATTTTGATTTGTATTAAAATCAATTATAATTTATAACGCTATTTGCCTGATTTTTGTAATTTTAAATGCTTAACCGGTTCGAGAACTGGCTGATAGTTTACAAAGGTGGGTGTATAAATTGCTTAAAGTGTTACACAACTTTTTAAATAAATTGCATAATTCACACTTTGAATATTCAATGGTTCAAAATATAAAGCTTAGGTAATAAATGACGCAGACTTATATTGATTGTTTAATTGTCTGCCTTTTTAAAAGAAAAATGTTTTAAAACTTTTTCAAGTTCATCTAATTCATGATTAAATTTAATTTTAAACGATTTCCAGTGTTCTTGTCCTGATTCTGTATAATCATTCAATAACATTTTTAAATCACTTATTTTATAATCTAACCAAACCGATCGTACTTCATGCTCATGATTATCTTCGTAACTTAATGCCTTGAAAGCACTAATTCTTTTTTCGCATTCAATAATTTCTTCTTCCGATTCCTTTTTAAATTGTTGAAACGAATTATCGTTCAAATCTTCAGTCAAATATTGGTAAGTTTCAATTATATTGTTCTCAGGTAAATTTGTTTCATCCTTTATTCCCGTTGTTTGCTTAATTGCAATTTCTGGTTTCCGGGAAAAATATTTTGTTTCATTCATAATTATCAATATATACTTTCAATTTGTTTACATCACTATAATTATACCTGATTTGAATATCTATTATATCGAAAATTAGCAATTCATAACAGGTTGAATTATTCTAAACATGTTTGTTAAGTAGTCTTTTGCGCTGTTCGGTGAATTTTTCCACATAAGTTTTAAATTCGTTAATTTCCTCAACATGCATTAAGGTATGTTTTTCTAATGCTTTATTAGTGTCGGCAATAATAGTAAATAGAGTCAAATATCTGAGATTTGCTATTTCTGAACTAGTTTGCGATTTTTGTTGCATTATATTATTTTATATTAACATTAGCGTATTCAATTGAATTAATTAATTAAATCTATTTTTTATAAACCGTATAAACAATAGAATAATCGCAATTAACAACAGAAAGTGAATCTTTTTTCCACATATTTCAAAATAATAACATCCTATAATCCAGGTAAAAGTTAAAAACACACTGGCAATAAAAAGTGCTTTAGACATAATTTCACATATCTAAATTATAAGTCAGTAAATTTATATAGCGATTAATTATGAAGCATTACACAATTCCAAAATATTTTTATATTATTCACATACTTTATCAGGCTATTTAATAAAAGAGGAGGCATTAAATGTCTCCTCTTTATTAAAGGTATAAATTGTTTATCAGATTTATTACTTACCAGGACTTGGAATTATATCAATAATAACTGTTCTGTTATAAAAGCGTTCTTCAGGATAATTGTTTTCAAATGGAGCTAAGTCCTGATTTTCACCAAAACCATATACTTCGTATGTAACATCATTTCTTCCTGCCTTCGTTACCGCATTTTTAATTACTTTATACACATCGTTAGCGCGAGCTTCCGATAATTGTTGGTTGTGGGCTGAATCTCCTATTATATCGGTATGTCCATGTATAATAACTTTACCATTTATAGGAATACTAGGTGCAACTATTTCAGTAAGATATTTATTATATAGAGCAATGGTATTAGATTCATCGAATTCAAAAAGAACTGTATATCTCAATCCTTCTTCTCGTTCTGACGGTTTCCAAAGTACCATATGTGCTGTTGTATCTTTAAATACAGTTTTACCATTCAACCTATGACCAATCATGGAGAATTTATAATTGCCTTCCAGACGTTTTCCTAAAACAGCCCTTCCTTTCATATCCACATATTTCTGGATATATGGCCCGAAATTTTTAATTTGTCCTGAATCACCTGTTACTACTACTGACCATGACTTTAATGCTTCAATTCCTGTTACAACTTTAAATGAAAGATAAGCGTCAATGGGTACTTCCTGTACTGCATTAATATCAACAGGTTTCAATGGGACATTCGGACCAGTCTGATACTCCATGAGAATAGATGGTGATGTACTCTCGATAGAAACCCTGCGATCACCTTCACGAAGAAGGGCAAGTTGATCATCACTACCTGGTTTTTCAGAGGAAATTTTAGGTTTATTTCGTCCATCAGTGGCAATTCTCGAAGTATTAATGCCAAATATACCTACAAGGTAACGTTTAACTGACTCTGCCATTTCCTTTCCATCTGCCGGGCCTTTTTCTGACGATCCAATCAATGTAATAGTGGCTAAAGAATCGCTAACCATACGAGTACCAAGAATATTCAAAATATTATAATAGGCTATTAATTGTCGGTTTGAGCGACTTATGAGCCTTTTAGGTGTAAATACTTCCAACCTGTCAGTAGTGAAATCTTTCACCTGGTTCTTTGAAAGTAATAGATAACGATCTGGAATATCAGTTGATCCAACATCGAAAAATATGTAGTTACGAATTGGAAACGTTTCCCTTACCCTGCGTTCGACAGGAACGTTCTTAGGAGCATAAATAGAAAACGTAATTGCAGTATCTTTTACAGCCATTACTGGAATATTTTCTGCTTCTTTTTCGGGTTTGTTAACCAATCGGCCACGACCGAACTTAAAGGCAATTCCTGCCCTGAATGTAGTTACTTCCCATGTTTCCACTGAACGTGGTTTTTGGCCAAAATATGGTTGATATGAAACAAAGGGAGAAAGGAAAAATTGAGTTTTTTTATTCTGTTTAGAAATAGGAATATCGTATCCGGCTCCAATTTGCATTGATATGAGCATTTTATTTATATTACTAAAGTCCCCATTTACCTTTGGATTAGACACTTGTTGTGGAAATACGGGATTGGTTCCTTGTTTGTAAGTAAAATCTTTTCCCAAATTAAAAGCCAAACGTGAACCAGCATACAAATAAAAATTTGATTTGAATGGCGCTATGCGAAAACTTGGCTCAATTGTAATATAGCGAAGGTTTGTAGATAAATCTTCAGGACAGTTGCATGGACTCTTTACTTGTTCAAACGAACCTCTGCGACTATCATATCCTGCCTGTAACATAATTCCCCAAATTGAATCGGGATTATGATATTCCACAAGTGGGGCAAGAAATGCACCTATCCCGTCTCCATGGCGAAATGCAGCAGGAACAGTCAAATCTGAATTCAATTCTTGTGTTGTTCCTCGATATAAATTAAAGTTTGCGCCTGCTGCCACACCAAACAACCATACTGGTTTTGTGTATTGATCAGCTTGGGGCGGAGGAGTTACCTGCGCACTTACCTGAATTCCCGTTAATATAAAAGCACTGAAAATAGTACTTTTAAAAAGCAGGTTAAAATAGGACCACGTTACGCGTGATCCATTTATTATATTTATAATAGCTTTCATATGTTTAATAATTATGGTTTATTAATTGTATTTGTACTGGTCATTACTACTGAACCATTTCTGGCTAGCATTCTGCCCGTTGCTACTGCACCGGAATTCATTGTTATTGAAGTCAAGGCTAACACATTTCCTTGAAATATGGTACCGTTCCCTATGGTAGCGGAACGACCTGTTTGCCAAAATATGTTTTTAGCCTGTGCGCCTCCAATAAGTATAATATTACCACCTGCTCCGCCCACAGTAGTGAAATCTGATGCAATTTGGAATATCCATACTGCATTTACATCACCCTGTGCATCTAATGTTAAATCACCTGATTGAATTAATAAGGTAGAGGTAGATTTGTAAATACCCGGGGCAAGTGTTTTGCCACCCTGATCGCCCGATACTGTTGCTGGTGCAGGTAAAACTGCTGCTTCTGCAAATAAATACGCATTAGTCAGGTCCGTTTTGGCCTGTAATAACATTGCTGGAACACCAGGAGGTGAAATATCATCGGAAGCATATATGGCTCCATTTACAATAGTAGCTGGTGGAAATCCTGTAATTGAAGAGCGAACTCCTGGATATATTCCAACATCCATATTATTAATCACACTCGCGCCTGCATCATTGCTTACTCCAACACCTGCAATAATTCCAAAGCGGGAAACCGATTTCAAATCAACTACTAATGGCCCCAAAGGATCTATAGTGCTAAAGTTCCATACATAGTTATTGGCAAGTGGAGTACCGGCCATATCTTTTGCACCAGTCGTTACCGTTGCTGTGTAAGTGGTACCCGACAACAGACTACTTGTGGGTGTGAAAGTTGCTGTAGTTCCTGAATAATTCACAGTACCTGCAATAGCTGTTGATCCATTCATTAAGGTAAAGTTAGAGTTAGTAATAGTTAAATTATCCATTGCACCACTAAATGTTACAATTAAAACTTTATTAAATGCAACTCCAGTGGCAGCATTTAATGGATCAACCAAATTTACTGAAGGAGCTATAGTAGTTCCAGTTGTAAATGTCCATGTATTGTCATTTTGAAGACTTACTCCGTTAACATTTTTTGCACCTGATGTAATTGTAGCTAAATAAACAGTTCCGGCTGTAAATGGTACAGTTGGTTTAAACGAAGCCATTGTACCAGTGATTGAAACTGTACCGGCAACTACTGTTGTTCCTTGTTTTACTGTAAAAGTTGTTGTAGTAAGCGTTAACGGATCCATTGGCATACTGAAAGTAGCTGTTACTGTTTTATTCAGTACTACATCAGTAGTATTGTTTGCGGGATCCATAGAGCTTACTGTTGGCGATGTGGTAGCACCTGTACTAAATGTCCATACATAATTAGCTTGTAGCGCATTTCCCATTAAATCTTTTATTGAGCTGGAAACAGTAACCGTATAAGTTGTATTGATTGTTAAATTGTTGTTGGGCGTAAAACTCATTGTATAATTCGAATTATTATATGCCACATTACCTGCGGTAACAATAGTAGTAGTTTTAGATAAAGCCGTTTTTTTATTGCCGGTAGTATCAGGGCTGGTCATTGAAAAGGCTGCCTGGCTTATCGTTGCAGGGTTCATCTTTTCATTAAAAGTTACAGTAACAACCTGGTCAATTGGAACGTCGACGGCGAGGTTTACCGGATTAGTAGATAGTACTTGAGGGCATACACCTACAGTACCTACATTTTCGTCTTTGCAGCCTCCTATAATGGTAGCCAATAAAATGGCTATAAAAGGAATTACTGATATTAATTTCATCCGATTGTAATTTATTTTCTTGCTATCGGGAACTACTCGCATGGAATTATAGGAACCCATGTTTGTATTTTTTGAACATTCTCGTTTCATTTTAATAAGTTTTATTGTGTGAATGAATTATCACGTTACAAAGGTGGTATGCAAATTTCCGCGAAATGTTACATAACTTTGGCTATAAGTTATATAATTCACACTAAATAATAATTAGCATTATAAGCAGTATTACATTTATGGATAAGGCAAAATAAATATTTTTAAATCGAGTTAAATAAAATCAGGCCAAAGCTTTGGCTAAATTCCATGCTGGTTATATTGGGTTTGCTAAGTTCAGTAAGTTTTTGTTATATTTGTGCAACTTGACAAATATTGCAAGCAAATCCCGTACGCAATTTAGCCGAAAACGTTGTGTGCTATGTAATTCATCCTATCATTTTTAAAAAATAATAAACATATGGAAGAAATTTTGTTAAGAGATTCAAGTATATATCCATCAAAGGAAGTTCTTGAAATTGCACTTGGAGAAGATAATTATAAAGTTTTTAATAAGTTTATTGAAACTATTACTGATTCTGATACGAAGTTATCTCCTGAATGGAAATATTATAATGATGGTAAATCATGGTTATGCAAAGTTAGTTATAAAAAGAAAACTGTGTTTTGGTTATCAATTTGGAAAATGCATTTCAAATTAGGTTTCTATTTTACAGAAAAAAATTGTTCTGGAGTTAATGAACTCAATATCGACAAGAGTATTAAAGAAGAATTTACTCAAAGTAAAAATATTGGTAAATTGATTCCTCTTGTAATTAAAATGATTAGAATTGAACAAATTGATGATGTAAAAAAAATAATAGAGTATAAAAAAACAATAAAATAATTAACACATAAAACTATAAATTAAACACAGCACACAACACGCGATCATACGTGATATACACTGAACTTATCGAATTGCCTATCTTCTTAAATCACTGGTATTATTTCTCATTTTTCTTTTTTACCGGATCAAATATTTTATAAGCGAGGAGTTTCAATCGATCGTTTAAAAGGAACCAAACCAACGCATAACCCCAAACAAACCCTGCCCAACCCCAACCAAGAGGAGTCATAAACAATCCATAAACAGCTATAAGTGTTGCTATAATTTGAGTTCCAAGTACGGCAATCCATAATATCTTCGCAGGACGTATGGACCAGAATGGGCCACGTGTACGTGTCAGGAATATGGTAAGATGCCCGGCTACGGAAAGTTTCAGGTACATCATTGTTTGAATATGATCACGGTCGATATGAAAAACACGTTCACCTAAATAAAACAATCCAAATGCGGAAACAACGCCAATGATGCCAAGCACTGTTGAAATACCCAGTACCATATGCATGTTCCAGGCTTCGGGCTGATTTTTATATTTAACATTGTCGTAAGCAATAGAAAGTATGGCACCGTCATTGAGCAATGCCAGCATTACAATCATTACTGCTGTTACCGGATAAAAATTAAACACCAGTATTGCCAGTGTCATAAACAGCAATACACGCAATGTTTCTGCAATACGATATATGGCATAGCTGTTCATTCGTTGGAAAATTTTCCGGCTTTCCTTTATCGCGTCTATAATTACCGAAAGGCCGGGTGTCATAAGTACAATTGCCGCCGCCGCTCGAGCAGCGTCTGTAGCATCTGAAACGGCTATTCCACAGTCGGCTTTCTTCAATGCCGGTGCATCGTTTACCCCGTCGCCTGTCATACCGACTATATGACCACGTTTTTGCAATACGTCCACGATATGAAACTTGTGTTCGGGGAATACCTGGGCAAAACCATCGGCTTTTTCAATAGATTCAGCTACTTCCTTTGTTTCTTTCTTCTTTGAATCGCCCAGACTGGCTGCATCGAGAATATTGGTGCCCATATTTAATTTTAGGGCTGTTTCTTTGGCAATTGCCAATGCATCGCCGGTAACCATCTTAATTTTTACTCCCATAGCAAGAGCAGTTGCAATGGTTGCTTTGGCATCTTCCCGTGGTGGATCGAAAAGTGGTAATACGCCAATAAACTGCCATTTACCATCACCTTCAGCTCGCGCAACTCCCAACGAACGAAAGCCTCGTGCCGCGAAATCGTTTACTGCCTTATCCACGGCATTCTTTACTTTCCCGGCATTGGTTGCTAATTCCATTATAACTTGCGGGGCACCTTTTGATACTTTAAACTCTTTTCCATCCTTACCTTTAACAGTCGCTTCAGTGCGTTTATGCACCGGGTCGAATGGCTGGAAATGTACAACTTTGTAATCCTTTAATAATTTTTTGTCTTTCAGGCCACCCAGAACAGCCAGGTCTATAGTGTCGTTATTTTCCTCACGCGATGCCAGCGCGCCATTAAGTACCACTTCATCAGCAGTAACATTTTCAACACTAAAGGGATCACCCAATGTCAGTTTGTTCTGTGTTAAGGTGCCTGTTTTGTCTGCACACAATAAGTCAACACCTGCCAATTCCTCTATAGCCACCAATTTGCTGACTATAGCCTTTTTTTTAGCAAGCAATCGTGCTCCAACTGCCATAGTAACCGACAATACAGTTGGCATTGCAACGGGAATAGCCGCCACGGTAAGTACAAGGGCGAACTGCAATGTAGTAAGTATTTTGTCGCCACGTATGATAGCTACGGTAACAATAACAGCTACCAATACAACTGCCAGAACAATAAGGTAATTGCCAATCTTTAATACTGCCTTTTGAAAATGGCTTACGGTGTGAGCCTCCTGAACCAATTGCGCTGTTTTTCCAAAATAGGTATTCGAACCTGTGGCATAAACAATTGCACCAATTTCACCCTGCCGGATAATAGAACCTGAGAATACTGCCTCGCCCGATTTTCGGGTAATTGGTAGTGATTCTCCTGTTAATGCAGATTGATCTACCTCAACCTGGTCGCCATCAAGCAAACGGGCATCGGCAGGAACAATGTCGCCTAAACGCAGACGAATCACATCACCAGGAACCAATTCGCGTGAGGCTGGAGTAACCCACTTTCCATCGCGGAGTACCCGGGCTTTTACAGCCAGCTTAGCTTTCAAAGCAGCAATAGCATTGCCCGCTTCGCGTTCTTCCCAAAACCCAACTACCGCATTAGCAGCAAGTAAAACGAGGATAATGAAAAAATCAGGCCAGTGCTTTGCAACTGCAGAAAGAATCACTGCTATTTCAATCATCCAGGGAATAGGACCCCAAAAATAACTAAGGAACTTCAGGAACATATTGGTTTTCTTTTCCTCAATTTCGTTTGGTCCATATTGGTCGAGACGCTTCTTTGCTTCAGCCTGTGTGAGTCCGTCATTTGTAGAACCCAATTTTTTCAACAGATCCGGCATGGGAATAGATTTTAAATCATCCTTTGAATCGGGCTTTGCATCCGGTTTTGGTAGTGAAGACTTTGACTTTTTTGTATTGGATTTCATTCGAATATTTTTATAATTTGAATCAATGAATCTTATCTTTAATAATTTCTTGAGTAACGGGAATAACCAGAATGTAATTAAATTTTTGAAGTAAAAGTTTGTTTATTAGGTTATGGCGCCTAAACGCCAGGGATAGCTACGGGTACTTATACCCTATTTTAGCAATTATTTTTATTTATTCAGTAATACCTGAAATTGTAACCGGGAAAATAAAATTCACAAATTCATTGTGATTAGCCGTTGATACATGTTCTTTGAATGAGTTCATGCTTTGATGCATGGTTGAAACATATTCTTTTCCTAATTTCGATACTATTTTTTCGAGATTCAATATTTCTTTTTTGAGCGCTGCATTTCTTTTATCCTTCTCTTTTGGCAGTTTTTTATTGAGGTTTTCAATATTTTTTTCAAAAACTTTATCTGCCTCTCTAAAATATTCAAAAAGAAGCGGATCGCTTGTAAAGGTTTTTGTATGTACCATTTTGATGGCTGCCTTTTTTTTAGCTTCATCCAGTTTGTCATCATTTATGACTGTAAGCATAGTTATATAAGCCGGAAATTTAAGCAGTCTTTCATTTTCCTGGACAGTAAGTTTTTTGAATGGTACCATATTAATATTTTATAGTTTTTATCAATGAAAATATGCCGGTTAAGCAAAGGTCGTTATCATAAACATGAAATTTGTTACACAACTTTTGAAAAGACTTACATTATTCACATATTTAAATTTTCTTTGTTGCGTTGTTTCTCTGTTCCTGAAGCAATTCAATAATTTTATCTAATTTATCTACTTCAATTGACTTTAATTTTATTGCCAAAGCTTCTATTTCTTGTTTTGCATCTTTATTCGTTCTATAATCCTGTTCGGCATGCATCCTGTCACGTTCGTTTTGCCTGTTTTGCGACATCATAATAATTGGTGCTGCATATGCTGCCTGTGTTGAGAAAAGAAGATTTAGCAATATAAAAGGATAAACATCCCAATGAAACATAAATCCTACGAGGTTTACCGCCATCCAAATTATAACTAAAACGGTTTGAATAATTATGAATTTCCATGAACCCATTCCATTTGCTACTATATCAGCAATACGACCACCAAAATTTAATGTTGCATGATGTTTCTCATGCCATGTTTTTTGAATTCCCATTTTTATTGAATTATGTTAACATAAGATATACTTTAACCCATTTTTCGCTATAATTCTTAAGTAAATGAACAATTATGTTCATTATTAACTTTATTTTTCAAGCGCTGTGACTTTATTTAAGCAAGGTTTGTATTTTACTTCAGCTTTAAAATTGGCATTCAGGAAATACTTAACCAATTCCCATGCCAGTGCATATCCAATAATCAGTCATCCCACAAATCACGTCCATATTGTAATCCTCAACATCATGATATAACTGGAATTTTTTGTCAATTTAATTTAAGTATTATACTGATGATTTTTTATTATTGCTTTCAGCAATTGCTTTCTCAAATATTGCTGGATTCGATGTCATGCCACGCAATCCGTCATTTTCTATTAAGCGCCGAAGATCGCCGCTTGTTATTAAATCGCGCCGGATATAGTCGAGCCAGATTGACTGCCCAAATGTTTCTATTTTTTTTAAAGGATTTTCATTCATTATTTTATTTTTTATCATATAGTGATTCTCCGCCTCTTTCACCTGTTCTGATGCGGATGGATTGGTCGATTGTGGAAATAAATATACGTCCATCGCCACTTTCGCCGGTATATGCAGTTTTTATGATTGCATTAACTGCATTCTCCGAATTAACATCACGAACTACGAATGAAAGATTAACCCTTTCAATAATACTCACCTCATAAGTAGCGCCACGAAAAATACGTTCTTCTTTAGCAGTTCCCTGACCTCTTACATCCCACCAGGACAAAAAGTCAATATCTGCATCGTGCAATGCTTGTCGAACATCTTCGAACTTTTCTTTGCGAATTATTGCTTCTATTTTCTTCATAACTATAATTTTTATTTTCAAATTAACTTCTGGCATTAAATGCGCCTAAATCCCATATATCCTCTGAAGTTATACGCAAATGATAATTGGGGAATGATAAAACAGGAATAATTGCTTTGTTAATCATTTGGTGAGCATAGCTGCCCAACAATAAGTTAGAAATATTCTTTTCCTGTTCCGTCATTATAGAAATAAGATCGGCATTCACCAATCGGGAATATTCGAGGGTTAAATCAGTAGGGTTATCACCATTAAGATGTTCAATTATGCAGTGGATTTTATGTGCCTCGATGTAAGAAGCCACCTGATTGATATATTGATGTAACTTTTTCTCTAAACTTTTAAAATTTGAGAGGCTTACTGAAACCAAGTGAATTTCGGAATTAAATATCTGTGCCAATTTAACCGTATATGGAACTTTCTCCCTGGTTTGAAAAGTTATGTCGAGTGGCAATACAATTTTATCAATTTTGGGAGGTACATTATTTTTTCTAACCGTAATGACAGGATTTTTTGAATGGGCAACAATTTTATAAGCATTCCCGCCAATAAACAATTCCTCAAATCCCGATTCACCATGGGTTGTAAGCACCATCAAAACATCTTCAAAAGTATCTGCCAGATCATTTATTTCTTTATAAATCTTACCTGTTTTAATTGAGTAACTCAGGTCAAATTTCGATTTGCTTTTCCCTTTATATTTTTGAATTATATCCTTAAATTTTACTTCGGCCAATTGACGGTCATTTTCTAACTCATTATGTTTGGAATTCTCATAATTTTTAATGACATGTACCATTTGGATATTTGCCCCGGTTTTATTTGCCAACATCATAGCCAATTTCAAACCAGGCAAAGCTTCATTTGAGAAATCCATGGGTACGATTATATTTTTCATAGGAAACCTATTTATTTATAAAGAATAAAGGTCAACCCTATTCAGTAAAATTGTATTACACAACTTTTAATAAAAGTTGCATAATTCACACATTTATAAGTATGCTTTAATTCTAGAATTTAGCGCTGAAAAAATAGTCAACATGAACATCATGTATAAGGTATTTTAGAATTTATCCATGACTTGTAATGCAGAAATGTCGAAGCAATTAACAATATTTGTTCATCAATATTGAAAGTTTAATTTGTCTGTTTAAGGCTGAGTTTTTGTGCTATTTTCTCAATAGTAAGACCTTGTACCAATATACTAAAAACAACACAGGTATAAGTTGCAATCATAAGTATTTGCTTGGCATTACTTTCAGGTAATGAAAGCACCAATGCAATTGAAAGGCCGCCCCGAAGGCCGCCCCAAACAATAAGTTTAGCTTCGCTATTATTGATATTTGTAAACTTTGGCAATATAAAACGAGGAAGATATACAACAACAATCCTTGAGATTAAAATTATAAAAATTGACAACAAGCCAATAATAATATATTTTGCTTTAAAATCAATAACTACCAGTACAAATGCTATACTAATAAACAAAATTGCGTTAAGTATTACATCGAACAATTGCCAGAATTTATGCACATATTCCAGGGTTATATTGCTCATAGATTTATCTTGTTTATAATTACCAACAAATAAGCCCATAATCACCATTGCTAATGCACCTGACAAATGGAAATAATTACATAATGTAAAACCAGCCATTACAAAGGCAATTGTAAGCAATACTTCAGTTTCATAATTGTCAATCGATTTTAAGAGTTTAAATAATAAATAGCCTAATGTTAAACCAAAGAATATTCCACCAACGGCTTCCTGTATAAACAATATCCCAAAATGAGAAAAGTTAATGAAGTTGGAACCTGATTTCAAGGTTTCTAATAAAGTTATAAATACTACAACACCAATACCGTCATTAAATAGCGACTCACCCACAATTGTAGATTCAATTTTATTTGGCACATTGGCTTTGGTTAATATACCCATAATTGCAATTGGGTCAGTTGGTGAAATAAGCGCACCGAATAGTAAACAATATATAAATTCAATGGATATTCCCAGAAAATAACAAATGACATAAAACAATGATGCAATTAATATGGTTGAAAGAAGTACACCGCCAACTGCAAATAATGTAACAGGCTTAAGCTGGCTTTTAATATTTTTCCAACGGGTGTGCAACGAACCTGCAAAAAGTAAAAAACCTAACATTATATTTAGGATTATCTTACTAATATCAGTGCTTTCAATAATATTTTTAATTTCAATATAATGCCTGGCATCCCACAATTTACTACTAATGACTACTAATGACAAAATAGTTGAAAGAAAAAACAAGCCTATAACAAAAGGCATTTTTATAAACCTATGGTTAATATAAGCAAAAAATGCTGAAAGGCTTATGAGAGTGACCAAAAGAAAATAACTGCTCATTACAATTTATTATTTTTGAATTCATGCATTATGGTGAAACTACTTAAATATGAGTAATAAAACTATTTTCAATATCAATTAACTTCGCTAAACACTTGTTCCCTTAATAGCTATTTTTGATTTAAATGTTTCTATCAATATAATTTATTATCCATTTCAAGAAAATTAATAATTTAATTATACCCGGTAAAATTATTTTCAAAAATTTGCCTTATTGAGATGATTTTGCGTTATAATTTCCATTGCAGCAATATAGTTTGGCAAATAGTTTGTAATTTTGGGTATTGCTATTATCCTATATATTTGTTCATTTGCTTTGCCTTTTACCGCATCAGACTCAGCTGTACTAGTAATTGAAAATAAAGCCCGAATAATCAAATTCTTTATTTTTACGTCTTCTATTTTTGATTTTTTCTAATAAAGAATCAATTTTTTTGAAAATTTTTCAATTTGTTTTAATTATTTATCATCTTGTGTTTTTGATTTTATTAAATTATTAGTAGTGTATATTTTAAATTTAATCCAATTTTGAAATAGCAACTTTTTTGTCGTTCACGTTGTAACCTGCTATTCTTTTGTGCTTTTATTTCAGCCTCAATAATGATTTTACTTTATTAAAGCGGATGGATTCAAAACGCAGGAAAATTAACCCAAGAATAGGGGTTGCATATTCACTGGCTTTAAGCCCACTATCTACACGTAACTTATCGGCTGCTTGCCAAAGACGGTCTTCTAATTTTTTCAGTTGTTCTGATGTCATGGTTTAAATGTGACTTTCCAATTTATAAATCTGAAACCAGTAAAAAAAGGCTTCGGGGTTTGATTTTTTCAATTTATTTAATCTCGTATTATCCGGCTGTTCTATAACCCAGTCTTTCATTTGTGAAGGATTATAATATTTCTCAACTTTAGCTGCATTGTGTTTTATTAATGTCGATAAATATGCTGCCTTTGAAGCATGAGTTATGGCTTTTTCTATATGATAACTTTCTGAAAAGATGAATCTGGAAATACTTTGAATACCAGAAAGTAATTGATCAAAATTCCCATTACCATCAATTCCTCTGGTTACAATACACAAAGCAGTTTGATAAATATCTTCCAAAACATCTTGCTCTGTATGTGTGCTCTTAACTCTATAAGCGAGCTCTGTTACAACGAATTTTCTAAAAGTTGATTTGATAATTTCAATATTGGATACAATATCTGATAAATTACCAATATCATAAAGTTGCTTGATTATTTCCATACTCATGTTATCTTCATTTTTGAAATATGGCACGCCAATGGTATTAGGTGCAAAAGCAGTTAATTTGTCTCCCAATAAATCTTCCAAAGAAGGAACATTAACTGATATTGGAGTCGTATCACTGGGAATAAATGAAGATTGAATTTTGATTTGTTCAAGTTTTTCATAGTTAACAACTTCAAACAAAATATCAAGCATAACAAATTCCTTATCCTTTTTTGTTTTATGGAGTGGTGTATAAAAGAACTTATAGTGTTCTTTGTCAATCTTTGATTGTGTATTACGTTGTTTGAGTTCTTTACTAATAAATCCTTGCTCCTTGGCGACTTTATTAAGCAATTCATCAAGATTTTCTAACCGTTTTGCAATTATTATATCAATATCAATTGATAATCTTTTGGTTGAATTCAAATGAAGCATTAATGCTGTGCCCCCTTTAAACACAAAAGGAAGTTTTTGCTTTACCAGCCCTTCTAATAACAAAAAGGCACGAATTACCTTTTCGACCAATATTTTATCAGCATTTCTATTTGATTTTGAAACCTTCTCAATCCAGTCTAATGTTAATTTTTCTCTGTTTATCATAATCTAATATTTGGCAGAAAAAATGTTTTACTGCCGTAATTTTGAGATGGTATTTAAATAATTTCTAAAACTTTCCTTTTTACTTCTCCTGTCAGCATAACGTAGCATACGATTTTCGTTCACTGCATATTTTTTCATTGCTTCTCCAAAAATTGTTCTCATTTCAGAGCCTTGTTGAGCAGAAAAAATTATGTCATCACAAAAAATATCAACCAACATTTTTTCTATGGTTACCGTATTTATTCCATTTATTTTTTGCAATGGAGCTTCTGAAACAATTGATTTAACAATTATGGTTTCCTTTTCGTTTGGCAGGTATTTATCAAGTATATCTTTAGAAGGCTCAATAAATACAGATTGCTTTCCTTCTTTCAAATAATAGAATACTGATTGTAATGCTTCTTTTTCTACTTCTACAAGTATATAAAAACGACCGGGTTGATGAACCATAAATTCATTAAATATGGAGGTATTCCATAAACATATATTTAGATATGGGAATACCTTATTTAGTTTGGAGTATAGAGATTTTAATTTTGGGGTAATTTCAGTGGAATAATTTTTTACATTACCTATAATAAATTTACCTCTTCCAATGCGTGTTAAAATACCCATTTGAACTAAGGTGAATATTCTCCAATTTACAGTAGATATATTAATCTGAGGTGAAAATGTTTTATAAAACTCGACAATATCATGGGTTTCAAAAGATGCTTTATCTCTGAAAATGTTTTTAAGTTCATTAATATTTAAGGTAACTGTTGAGATGATCTTTCATTTTGCAAACAAATATAATCTATAAATTGGCAGAAAATACAAAATTTCGCCAAATATTTGAAATTATTTTAGGTATTATAAAAGAGGTATAATTTTAGGATTAAAAATAATGTTAGAATCTTGGAATTATAATAGTTTAATTTATAAATTCCTGTTTAAACCTTTCAATAACATATGTCCAAGTTAAAAAACGAGGAGATCCAAAATGAATTAATTGTCCTTCAAAGGCTTCCTGGCCCCGGCCTTTGTCATAGTCATCAATTAAATACTGGCCTTTTAAAAGAGATTTATTGGAAGCAATGATAAGTTTTTTAACCGCATTTATACTTAAATGATCTTCGATCCATAAGCGTTTTTCGGTGTAACATAGTGGGTTTTCGACAGATGGAGCTGTAAGAATATAAACATCAAATGTTACCTGTTGTGATAAATACTTATACCCTTCAATAGCACCTTCAATTGGTTCAAGGTTCCTGAAAAATCCGGGAACACTTTGTGGGTATTTTATTTCAGGCATCACTGACCTTGCCTTTTCATATGCCCCTGTATAATTGCAAAGGACATCGTCCATGTCAATATATATGACAATTTTTCTTTCAGCCATATTACAGTATCTTATATATATTGACCCCTAAACATTATATTCCCTTTTAAATTTATCTATAACAGCTTCCCAATTGGGGAATTTATCTGACCCAAAATGAATATGCTCACCTTCAAAATTTTCCACACCATGCTTTAATCGGTCATCAATCAAGAACTGACCTTTATTCAGATCTTTACGATGTGTTAATATGAGCCTCTTTCTAGCTACTTCGGGTAAATATTTTTGCACCCACAATGCTTTTTCTGTCCATGCCGAAGTGTTATTCCAGGGTGCAGTGGAAAGGATATACACTTCGAAATGCTTTGACAAAAATTCAAACGCTTCTATTGCGCCCGGCATTGGTTCAAGGTCTTTAAAGATACCGGGTATTTCATCAAAGTTATCATCAAAGCCTTTTTTTTCAATTTCGGAAAGGTTGGATAATTTTCTAGCAAAATCAGCAAGTACACCATCCATATCAATGTAAATAACTATATTTTTTGTTTCCATTGTGATTCACTTTATTTTAAATCTCAATTATTGCATCCAACCTGAATTTTAAGTGTTCATTCATTTCTACATACCCCAATTGATTAGTGACTAACCGTGTTTTACCAATATTAAATTCAGGGGTATTTACATGACTATGCCCGTACATCCATGCTTCAGGTTGGTATCCTTCAATAAAGTCGTATAATTCCACTGCAAATGCTTCATTTATTGGACTTATCTTGTATTCTTTATTATAGTTCAGCAATGTAGGGACATGGTGGGTAATTACAACATTCTTTTCGTTTCGCCTTAAATCCAGTTCGTTTTCCAAAAATAAAAGTGATTGTTTATGAAGTTCATTAAAATGTTTTGGCCTAAAATCCTCACCGTTGATCCTGATACATGAAAAGTCGGATACATGACTTTTTATATATAATTCATTTTTAACTGAAATATTACCCCAAAGGGTTGTAAAAATTAAATTAACTCCATCAATAGTTACAACTCTGTCTTTGATTACATGAATGTTTGGACGAACAGGTTTTTCACCAAATTTGTGGTATCGTATAACATCGGAATAATAGTATTCGTGGTTACCAGGAAGCCAATATACCTCTTGAAAAGATTCAGAAAGAAAATCAAAATACTTTTCACTGTCATTATACTTAAAAAACGGATATATATCTCCAGCCAGAATAAGAATATCAGCCTTTGGGATGAGCCTATTTCGAAATAAAAAAGAATAATTTTCGGTAAACTCTAAATGTAAATCAGATGCGTATTGAATTTTCATTATTTTCAAAGTTTTTACAGATGCTTTCTTTTGTTCATTTATAACCCAATATTTTTCGTTGTAATTCGGGTTTCATATTTATTATTTTTATTCAATCCAATAGACATATGATTTTGTTGGCATTCCGTTGTATAACATATCCTTATTTATTATTATGGTTGGGGATTTGATAGGCTTAACCACATATAATTTTTCTTTTTTTATGATTTTATTATTTTTCATTTTCAACCTTTAATTTGTGGAATGTAATTTTCCAAAATAAATCTTTCAAGACGTAATGCGGTTCTTGAATTTTTAGCCTGGTGCATAATTATATTGCCTTCTTTCATTGAAAATGCAAATAAAGCAGGCTTGTTGGATTGACAACATATTTGACAGAAATCCACTTCATTATGGTTTATTTTTTGGTTGTCAATTGTAATATTTTCCAATTTTTTAAAATATTAGTAGTATATATATTAAATTTAATCTAATATTGAAATAGCAACTTTTTTGTCGTTGTCATCAATACTATAATAACGTGAAAATGCTTTAGAATCTTCAACATGACCACTCATACTTGCAATAATTTCATTTTTAACTTTTTTATGAAGTATGCCTATAAAAGTACGTCTAGCCATGTGAGAACTGGCAATTGATGCAATTGATACAACTTCATTTTTTCTGGTTCTTGGATTTAATCGAATAACATTTCGTATAATTCCAGCCGTCCTAAATAAAAGTCTAATTAAATCGTTGTATTGCTGATCTGGAATAAATGGCATTAAAGCATCATTTGGGTACTTATATTTGTTTATTATAGAAATAGCCCGATTGTTTAAAGGAACTCTTACTCTTCTTCCATTTTCTTTTACAGTTTTTGACGGAATATATTCAATCGCTCCATTTATAACATTTTGTTTGGTTAGACTTTTATAATCTCCTATTCTACAGCCAATTGAGCATTGAAGCACAAATAAATCTTTTGTTTTTTCTAATAATTCATCTGAAGTACTCATCATATATATTAAATCAAGTTCAACCTTTGTAATAAAAATGGGATCACCATAATTTTCTTTTTCAATTTTAAAATCATTAAATGGATATATACGGCTCCATCCATTTTTATAAGAATAGGAAAAAAAAGCACGAAGTTTCTTTAAAATCCCTGATACTGTGTTATCTCCTTTATTACAAATTGGGTCGTTTTTTAAATACCTCTGAAAAGATTTCAATACATTAGCATTTACAGAATCAAATGTAATATTTGAATTAAATCGATAAAAATGATTTCTGGTACTTTTTAGCTGTCTTCGCCTTGCTTCACCAACTTTAGCCTCTTTAATATAAATATCATAGAAATCAAAAAAACCATAATTTAAGTTTTGATTATCATTTTTAGTGCTTTTTTGATTATCATGTAACCTTTCACGCAATTCATTTTTTACATCATTTGGTGTAGGTATTTTTTCAATGCCAATATAATAGTCAAAAATGGAATTTAATTCAGATTCAATATTAGTAATCCTTTTATTAATATCAGATGAACTTATCCGCTCATCATTAAAAGTGTTTTTTATAACTCTTTGTTTATCACTATCCCATTGATCGAAATCAATTCTATGCCCCACATAATACCTTAATCTATTGTTTTTATAAATTATTTCGCAATTAATAGGAATATTATCTTTAATAAGTGAACCATCAGATTTGTTCTTTCTTTTTTCAATTATAAATTTTATAGAATATTTGATTTGCATATAAAATATTTACACACAAATTTACACACAATTTTTGATTTATTTAAATTCACATAAAATTATTTTAAATTATTTAAAATGTTGAAATATTGTAATTTAATACATATTAATATACCTAAATGAATATTATTACATATTAAAATGCGACCCCTCCAGAGTCACGAATATGAATACAAAACCCTTGCAAAAATTAATAGTGCAAGGGTTTTTTGTTTAATTGTACAATATAAATACCAATTGAGATTTGTCCACTTTATTTTACGCACTACACAAATAATACAAAATATTGATATCTTACAAATGCCATTATTACTGTCTTGAAATGTATGACATTCTTAGAAAACGTTATTATCTCAATATTATTAAAACAATTATAGCGATTATAATTATTGAAATTATTAATGAAAATATTATTATATTTTTTTCAAATAATCTTTTAAATTCAGGACCAATCTTTACAATAAGATAAGCAATCAGGAAAAATAAAAAACCCTGACCTATTAAAGTTGCCAGTATTACAATTAAAATATTAATATTAAATACTCCACTTGATATGGAAAAAGTCATCAATGGAATTGGGGTATATCCTGCAAAAATTAAAATCCAAAAATCCCACTTTAAATATAAAATTCTAATTTTATTGTAAAGTTCAACTGAAAATCCCGGTATATGTTGAAAGAAAAAATTTGCCAAATGAGTAAATTCATTGTTGGTCTTAAGCCATAAGAAATGTCCAATTAAATAACCTGCCGACATTCCAATAATAGTACCTACAATTCCAATTATAGCGAGTTTATAAGTCTTTTGTATATTTATTAAAGCAATTGCTATGAAAATAACTGGTGTTGGTAATGGAAATACACACGCATCAGCAAACGCACATATAAACATAACAATCCAACTATATTTAGTATTCCCCCATTTTAATCCCCACACTTGTAAATTCTTATACCAATTACTCATATTAAAATTTTAATTAAGCTGTTATCTTATAACAATTTATTTTATCTTGGGACTAAATTTAAAGCTATTTGCATTAAAATTATTAAGTAAATTGGAATTAAATTTTAGTTAATATCTATACTGCGCTTCAACTATAATGTTTACAAATGTTATACTTTTATAATTTCCTGCATAATTTATTTGCAATAACCAATATTGCAAAACCTTACTGAACTTAGAAACAAATGCAACTTGTATAAAGCGAAAAATTGTTGTAGTTTAATGTTTTTTATATTCTGATTTTTGTCGAATATTATAAATTATTGAAAATAGTGTGTTTATATTGTTTAAAATTTATTTTTTATTATTCATGCCCATGATCAATAAAGAATATTATGTGCATAATTCTCCAAAAGGAATCAAATATATTTAATGTTCTATGTATCTTCTTTTTCCTGTCGCGTTGTTCCCTTTTTTTAATCCTCACAGTATCATAATATTTGTTCGATTTTATTGGTTTTGCTCCGGGTTTATATTTATACAGCACTGCCCCGTACATCTGTAACAATAACTTTCGTTATCGGGTCTTTTTATTTCCTTAATCAAAACTACCTGGGCTCCTTTTGAACAGGCTTCCTTTTTAATGTAATTTATAGTTTTTTCTTCGCTGCAACTCAACGAAATACCAATATCATCAATTAATATCTCTCCAATTTCTTCTACTACGGAATCGGCTGGATGGATACGCACCAAAACCAGTCCGCAATTATTAGCATCTTCATTGTCCTCATCTTTGTATGTTCTGTAAATCGAAGGGCTGCAACTTTCAAATAAAACTATAATAAACAGTGGAATAATCAATCGAAACATAAATCACCTTACAATTTAAATCGGTCAAATCTAATAATTTTATAGAATAGAGTATTAAAATCTAAAAATTATTTGGGAGGAATGATATTATGAGAAAATTAAAAACCTTAAGCACAATTTGCTATAGTAAATTATAAACTGAAACCACATCGTTTTGAATGCCATTTTTTACTTACAAGAATGAATATTTTGAAGGGTTTGTAAAGAATTTTACCGATTTTGAACTTATATTTATTGTTTTGCTTCAAAGGACAGAATACAATTTAGCCTATTCATATAAGAATATAAGCCTGTTTCATATACCGAAAACTAGATGAGTGAATCATTAATTGAAAAAAAAACAATAAAAGGTATATTATTTGGCATTGTATATTAATTTTGTTTTGTAACCGATAAATTTCATTTATAGTGCAAATGATTAAATAAATTAAAAACTATGAGAAATTTTAAACATCTGATATTTGTTGTCATGTTAATGACGATTTTTATACCGGTATTTTCACAAGGATACCATGTTAGAATTGGGTTTGTTGGCAACAGTATAACGATTGGTTCATTTTTATCTGACCCTGTTAATCAATGTTATCCTTCGCAATTAAGAGATTCGTTCCTGAGAGTAAAATATGGCGATACTTGTATTGTTGGCAATTTCGCAGTTTCAGGCAGAACCATGCTTAAAACAGGTGATTACCCTATATGGAATGAGCAATATTTTAAGGATGCTTTGCACTTTGCACCCAATATCCTATTTATAATGCTGGGAACAAACGATAGTAAACCATATAACTGGGATGCCCATAAAGGTGAATTTTACAGTGATTTTATGTCTATGATTGACACTTTTAAGAAAAGGAATCCGGATATAAAATTTATACTTTGTTTACCGCCTCCTGCATTTAAAGTTAATTATGATATTAGGGACTCAGTAATAGTTAATGGTATTATACCTTTAATTGATTCTGTCGCTAAAACAACAGGTGCCGATACCTTGGACCTTCGTAAACCTTTTTTAGGAAGCAGTAGTTTATTTCCCGATGGCATACATCCAAATGTAGTGGGGGCACATAGCATTGCAAAACTCGATTTTGATAAGTTATTGCGAAGCAATTTGGTGCATAAAGTAGATACCAATCTTACTTTTGTAACAAGCTTTATTACCTCCAATTCTATTGTGAAGGTTAATGATTCAGTAAATTTAAGTTGGACAACAGCTAATGCTGATTCAGTATTTATTAATGGCAAAAAAGTCGATTTAAATGGAAGTAAATATTTTAAAGGCACAACCACAACTGTTTATACGTTGCTTGCGATTGGTAAATTTAGCAAAGATTCCATGCAATTAATCCAAACATTTTACAACCCTGCCCTTGTAAGAATTTCTATTTCTCCTAAATCAAAGACAATGTCAATAAACGACAGTGTAAATTATTATATAACTTATATCGACCAGTATGGCAAATATATTACCAATACCAATTTTAATGTTTCATGGAATATTTTAACAGGATCAGGGACTTTTAAACATGTAACTTCTACAATGGCAATATTTTTTCCTGGAGCTGCTGGAACTGCCACAATTCAAGCTAAATTTGACACTGTTGCGTCTAATATTGTTAGTGTTACAATAAATCAGAATGTTAATATTTCTCAAGCCGAAAGAGTTGATAAAAAAATTAATTTATATCCGAATCCAGCAAACGACATTCTTAATTTTGAATTATTGGTTTCTAAGCCATCGCAAATAAAAATAAAAATATATGACTTAAAAGGTACTTTATTAATTGATAACAATCAATATTTATCATCACAAGGTAATCGTACAATTCAATTGAAAATAAATGGATTGGTAAATGGTATTTATTTATATCAGATTAATTATTCAGGGAAACAATATAATGGGAATTTCAATATATTAAAAAAATAATTCAGAGAACCTGAATATGATTATATCTTCATGTTTTTCAATATATATAACTATTTGTTAATTTAAGTTTTTATTTAATTAACACATTAGTAAATATAAGAAAACTAATACCGTTTAGATTTCTTCAATATAAATTTTGCCAAAGAATACAAAAAAGGATGAATCATTTGGCTTTAATAAATTCCAAAATAATGAAGTTGGTAAGATGAGTCATTTTTATATAAGAGCTAAACATTCATTGGCAAAGTAATTTTAACTAATGTGCCAATATTGACTTCTGATTGAATTTCTAATTTCCCTTTATGTTCTTCTATAATCATATATGCTATTGACAATCCTAATCCAATACCTTTTCCGGGATCTTTAGTTGTAAAAAACGGGTCAGTAATTTTAGAAATATTCTCAGATGTAATTCCGCAACCAGAATCGGATATTTCAATTAATATATTCTCTTTATATTTATGTGTTTTAATAATTATTGTACCTTCATTTTCAATAGCCTGAATTGAATTATTCAAAATGCTAATAAACAATTGATGTAATTCGCCTATATTTCCTATCATTGAAATTGGCTCATTGAAAAAGTCTTTTTTTATTTCAATTCTGTGATTAGTTTTATTATTTAAAAAACCTAAACAGTTTTCTATAATATTATGAATATTATATTCCTCATTTTTCAATATACTGTCTCTGCTAAACTGGTTTAAATTACTGACTAATGTAGAAATTCTTGCAATTCCGGTTTCAATACTTTTTAAGAAAAAGGATACATTTTTTGGGTTGTCATTTTTTTGAGTCTCTAAATATTCTTGTAAACCAGTGAGTCCGCCTGTTATAAAATTTAATGGATTATTTATTTCATGTGCAACACCAGCAGTCAGAATACCTAATGAAGTCATTTTCTCTGAACGAATTAATTGGGTATTTGATTTTTGAAGCATATCCACAGTTTCTTCTAATTCATCCTTTTGTTTTTCAATAGTGCTCATTGACTTGATAATTTTGAGTGTATTATTATCAATAATGTCCATTAAATAATATATAACCAGGTTAAATAGTAACCAGTACAAAACTACATCCATAAGATAATATGGGTTACTGGCAAGCCAATTGAATTGAGTTTTACCATCAGTGTCAAAATACAATAGAATTTTAAGAAATTTAATAACTAATATAAAATTGCCTGTTAAAAATATCCAAAATTGCCAGGGTGAATTTTTTTTAGAAAATATTATTTGAATTAAAATACTATGAAATATCAATCCTATTGGGAAAGCATAGTAATAATCATTTGGTGTTTTTTGAATTATTATTGGTAATATATGCAAAACTATAGGCCATGATAATATAAATAGTATTTTGCTATAATTCGATTTATTTAAATGAGTTAAATAATAGCAGAAAATACATATAATTACAAAAATAAAAAAGTTATATTGGTCAAAATGCCATGAAGTAAGCGGTTTTAAATAATTTCGGAAATCTATTAACACAAAAAGAAAATAAACAATTGGCATGGCTAATAAAATGGCATTAAAATAAATTATTCTTTGCTTAATAACAATAGATTGAATATCTTTTGTACCAATCTCAAGAATATTATATAGGATTTTTTGGAAATGGGGATATGTTTTTTTGCTTTTCATTATATTTCATTTAATGAAAATAGAGTTTATTTATAAAATTAGACAAAATATTTAAAAAATTACTAAATAAATTAAAGGCGACTATTTTCACAATTGTTGAAATTCATTTCAGTTCGAGATTCTATTGAAATGCGGCAAAACTTGAAGTATTCATTGAATAATACAATCAGCTATAAACCTTTACATTACTAATTAATAGCATTACATAACGAAAAATAAATAAAAATCAAACTCAAAATAATAAAAAAAAACTAAGGTACGAAATGAACAATACCTTAGTTTCTTCAGAATTTAATTAAAATTTGTTTATTTCTTTATTACTTCAATTTGTCCTTCTCTGTTTGATAGTTTAATAAAGTATATTCCAACAGGCAGATAACCAAGATTTAACGTTTTGTTTAATTCATTATTTGAATAGGTTGCGAAAGATGCTACTAATTTACCAGTATTATTATATACAAGAATTTTTATATTACCATATATATTATTAGCAGTAATTGTAACTTCATTTGTAAATGGATTAGGAAAAACATTAAGTTTAGTTACAATTGATGAAGTTTCTGAAATTCCGGTTCCAGATAAATTCAATACAATACAATTTAAATAATGGTCATATACATAAATTTTAATATCACTGACATTTACCGATTTACCAAAATTAACAGTTAAATTATTAAAATTCTTAGTATAAATGCTATCTGTTAAAACTCCGGCAACTGAAATTTCAACTTTTTCAGCTTTAGCTTCAGTAGTTAGACTTAAATTCATACTTTGATTATTAATAGTGAATGAATTTACTGATGCTGTTGGCGGCGTAACATCAGTATAATTGGCATAATTTCCATATGGTGTCACACTCATCAGTAATTTTTTAAATTGGTCAACCCTTGTGCCGTTTATCCTTATATATTTTGGAATTGCACATCCCGCACTATCATTATGTAAAGTTAAAAGATAACGTATTAAGAATGGATCTTTCCCGAGCGAAAGGGCTTCAATAGCATCCATTGAAATAGCATTTTTTGAAGCCATAATTACGCGATTATCATGTACATATTTTGAACCTTGAACACCAGGGCCTAATTCAAGAGCCGTAAGAGCATCCATGACACAATAATCTACCGGACGTGCTAAATAATAATCGTGGAGCCAATCATGATATGAATCTGAACTTTCATGGTTAAGGAATGGCATTCTTAACGAATATCCAGCTATGGTTTTGTCAGAATCCTGTCCATAAATGTTCCAGGGCATTACCCCAATAGCTTCACATTTAACAGCTCCGGTAGCTGCTGCATAATTATGAGTTTTGTCTATTGGTATTGATATAATAATATCGGCAGTATAATAAATTTTGTTGTAATAATATTTATTATTGGCTTGAAGATAAAGGTTTTTACCCTTAGGAAGTGAACCAATACTTAATTTTGCAGATAAGGTATCGCGCCAGTTACCAGACGAATCTTCAATTCCAATGAATTCATCAATATAAGGGATTTTCGTCCATAGCATATCTTTCATACTATTAATAGTGCTTTCACCGACATTTCCATTCAAACTATAACCTGCCGTTTCTTCCATTAATATTATCTTACCATGAGGATTTAATATACGCACCAATCTCGCTACAGCCTGAATTACCCTCCAATCGGTAACTTGTCCGTTTACTTGGGTCGGAGTTAAAGGTCCGTACTAAATTTGGTTTAAGAACTACCGTTTGACCATCTTTAATAAGTGTTGAATCAAACCCACCGGCTAAGTCAATAGCCTGACGAACCATAGTGTCTATTTCAGCAGCCGTCAGATTTTTAGCTGCTATTGGAGATTGGACAATTCCAACAACTCCTTTTGGAGCAACAACGGCTTTTGCGGAATCAGGGTCGTTTATTAACGGAATTGTTGCAAATCCATTTCCCGTGGATTGAGCTAAAGCTATTCTGTAACCTCCAGAAATTTGCATAATTAAAAATGTGACTAGTGCAATGCCAAAAAATGCCACTGCAGCAAAATATTTGGTTTCAGTAAAAAGTTTTCGTGCTTTTTTGAAAGAAAGAAATGAAACTGCAAAAGTTATAATCCATATAACAAATGCTGAAGCTAATGGAAAGGCGGCTCTTTGACAAGGATAAAATGCTCTTGATGGTTTGGGAATTACTCTAACGAGGAACCATATTAAAGCTATAAGGCCCATAATTGGGACAATTGATTTTTTAATAAATGTTTTGCGTCGTATAATGTTGCATTTCAACTTATTTATACTGTTTTTAAAAATGGAGGGAAGAATGAATTTTTTCATGTTTAGTTTATATTTATATATAATTCTTTCAATTGAAATAGTCCCTTAAAAGGAAAGTAATTTGCGAATAAATTCTAAAAATAGAATAAGTAATAAAATACTATAATTTATTTTGTAGCCGATATTCTACAAAGATATTAATTTACAGGAATCAGCGTTGAATTACAGTAATTATATGCAATTTTTTAATAATTAAATTGCCACATTAATTTTTAATTATTAAAATCCACTAAGGAATGCTATTTGGGTATTTTCAAATTTCTATAAAACTAATTCAATAAGATTACTATTTCAGATTTGATTATGCAATTTTCTGATATCAATACTTAATTTAAATAATTTTAGAATTGATATTTTTTTACCAGATTAAAGCTCTTTCTGACTTTGGCAAATACATACTATCACCTTTTGCAACATTGAAAGCATCCAGAAAATACGATACATTCCGCAATCGTCCGTTAACCCTGAAATTTCCTAATGAATGGACATCTTCTTTAGTCCGTTTAAGTTTTTCTTTATCACGAATATTTTGTGCCCATACTTTAGCGTAGGATATAAAAAATCTTTGAGCCGATGTTAAACCATCAATTTTTTCCTGCATTTTATCTTTTAAAACATTTGATAATGCATTATACGAAATATTCAAACCACCCAAATCAGCAATATTTTCACCTATTGTTAAATTTCCGTTAGCTTTAAGGCTATCCGTTACATTAAATGAATTAAACTGATTTATCAATATTTGTGCTCTTTTATTAAATGAATCAGCATCGGCTTTTGTCCACCAATCATTTAAATTACCAACTTTATCATATAGTCGTCCCTGATCATCGAATCCATGTGTAATTTCGTGTCCTATAACAACACCAATTGCGCCATAATTAACTGCATCATCAGCATTTTGGTAAAAAAACGGAGGTTGCAATATTCCTGCAGGAAAGCAAATTTCATTTAAATTTGGGTTATAATAAGCGTTTACGGTTTGTGGCGGCATATCCCACTCAGTTTTATCAACTGGTTTATTTACTTTTGATAACGTATATTCCATGTTAAATTTCGAACATTGTAAAATATTATCAAAAAGGTCATTATCATTTATTTTCAACTTTGAATAATCAAGCCATTTATCGGGATATCCAATTTTTACGTTTATAGCAGCCAGTTTTTCAAGTGCTTTTTGCTTGGTAGTTTCACTCATCCAGTCTAATTGCTTAATTCTTTCGCCAAGACTAATTTTTAAATTACCAACAAGTTCTAACATTCGCACTTTCGATTGTGGTGGGAAATATTTATCTACATATAATTTTCCCAATCCCATTCCAATCATTTCATTGGTGAAATCAATTACGCGTTTCCATCTTGGTTTTAATACTTCAATGCCAGAAAGATCTTTCGAATAAAAATTAAAATTTTCATTTACAATATTGTTACTAAGGTAAGTTGACATTGAATTATAGTAAGTCCAACGAATATATGTTTTCCAATCTGAGATAGGAATATTGTTCAACATAATACTGATTTCTTTAAAGAACTTAGGTTGCATAACATTTATATTACCTGGGTTCTCAATGCCTAATGCTTTAAAATAATTTTTCCAATTTATATTTGGTGATATTTTCTGCAATTCTTCAATATTCATTTTATTATATGTGGTAAATGGATCACGAAGTTCAAGCCTGGTCATTGAAGCTTTTGCCAATTGAGTTTCAATATTCATAATTGTTTCAGCTTCCATTTTGGCATCTTCATTATTCAATCCTATAAAACCCAGCATTTTCTGTATATAATTCAAATAGTTCAGCCTAAGTTCCTTCATATGACTATTATTATCAGTATAATAATCACGATCGGGCATTCCCAGTCCTCCTTGAGAAAGGTCGGCAATAACATTTTTACTGTCTTTTGGATCCTGGCCAGATGATATATCAAACAACGGCATTATAGAATACAAATGCAATTTAGCAACTTCTGCCATTAATTCATTTTTATCTTTTATTGATTTAATTATTGCAAATTCATTATTTAACGGAGTAGTTCCTTTCGATTTAATAGTAATACTATCCATTGCAGCATTATAAAAATCAGCAATTTGTTTTTCAAGTGTCCCTGGTTTTTGCGCCGTTGTCGATAATTCAGTAAGCAACCCATTAATTTTCTTAACATTTTCCAGATTCAGCGCTTCAAAACTTCCAAATCTGCCATATTCATCCGGAATTGGATTGTTTTTCATCCAGGTGTCATTTACATAATTGTAGAAATTATTTTTTGGATTGACACTTTTATCAAGATCGTTAATATTAATTGCTTTGTTTTCCATTGGTTTATTTTGTGTACACGAAAATAAAGAAAAGGTAATTACTGCTAAAAATAAATGTATTGCCTTCATTTTGTTTGTTTTATATAAGTTTAAGCATTTTAAAATTTATGCAAAAGTATTTCATCAATATTATTTATAGCTATTTTGTTTTATGTTTTATAACCTGATTATAAATTATTATAAAAGAAAACTTCAAATTGCCGTTTTATAAAATAATTATTTATATACCCTTTCGTTATTGTTGTTCGGCAAATACTTCGGTTTGATATGTATAAATTTCTGCATCTTTCCAATCGTTCCATCCCAGTCCCGCTTTATCATGTGCGCAATGGCTGAGCAATTCTTCAATATTCCAGCCTGTTTCTGTTGCTACCTGTGGTAAAAAAGTTCCAGATCGATTGCCTTTTTTAATATAAATTCCGTCTTTACCTAAGATTATATTGTTTATTGAATTAATTTTTTTTAAGGGTGAAAGAACTGATATTTCAATTTCAATTTTATTTAATTCTTCAATTTTTACTTCACTAAACCTATAATCATTAACTGAAGCGGCAATTGCCAATTCCTTCACAGATTGGTATAATGGTTTGTCCGATTCGAAATTGCCTATACAACCTCTCAATTGACCATTTTCCTTTATAGTTACAAAAACTCCGCAATGAATATTCATTTCAGGAGTTATTAAATTCATGTCCGGAGCTGTTGATTTTCCATTGATAATATAACTTGATATAGCATTTCGTGCAATTTTTAATAAATTTTGCTTATCGAGTAATGATAAGTGTAATTCCTTTAATTCATTTTTGTTAGTAGTATTTAATTCAATTGCAATTGCTGAATATCCTACAACTCTTAATTTATCTCCGAATTGACTATCGCCGGAATTCTTCAATTTAATAACTTTATATGTAATATCCGGCATATATTGTGTTATATATAGTAAGGTCAGTACAGAAGTCCAACCACACATTGAGGTAACTAAATTTGGGATATTTGCAGATTCTATTTCATTTTTTGTTTGTATAAAAGTTATTGGCGAATTTGAAATTATTGCATTGGTTATTTTTTTATCACTTTTCTGAGCATCGGTATAATTGGGATAGTGCGATAAGTCTGTACTTATAACAAATAAATTGCTGTCATTAAAATATGGTTTTAAAGCATTGGCTATTAATTTACATGTTTCTAAATTCTGTGTTCCTATGACTATTGGAACCAAATTTAAATTATTCCCAAGCAGGAATTGAAGAAATGGCAATTGTACCTCTATGGTGTGTTCTCCATTATGAGCTTCGGGATAATCAATAAAACAAGTATTTTCATTTATTAATTTGCGACATAAAGTTTTGTCTGTAGTAACTGTTCCAAGTGGGGTTTTATAATTACCTGATGCGAATATGGAAGCACCATCAAAAACCATTTTATGGCTTGATCCAATAACAAAAATATTTTTATACTTCTTTATTTTAATTTGTTTATATGCCGATGCAGCTACACTGCCTGAATATATGTATCCTGCATGTGGCGAAATAATTGCAATAACATTCTTATTTGTTGATTTTTTAACGGAGCGGGTGAACATTTTTTCTAAAGAATCGGATAAAACTATGGGGTAGCCTGGATAAAATTGTCCGGCAAAGGCTGGTTCTCTGTCTATGTTTGTAAGTTGATTGTAGGAGGGTTGTGATTGGCATTTCAATTGACAATTTAGCATTGTCAATAATTGTACAAATATGTATAATGGCATTTTATTTTTCATTATATACATAAAAAATTACCCAAATATAGAAATTGTTTGAGTTAAATTAAATTGTATAAAGAATTCCGAAATAACCTATATAAACATTCGAATTATCTAAACTTCGTCCAACAGAAAATAAAAAATGTAAATTTTCAGTAACATTTATAAATCCACCCAGGTTAATTGCATTTAATGATTTAGTTCCAGCAAATTCTGGTGATAAATGAAAAACTTCGCCTCCTAAAGTTAAATGTTTGGAGAAGTCGTATTGTGCCAACCAACCCAAATATAATTGATTTTTACTTTCAGAATTTATATTTATCCAATATCCACCGCCGCCATAAGTACAAAAATTGCCATATGATTTTTGTATCCAAATGGGTAAATATATTTTCGTATAATTCTCGAAATCTGAAGAATGAATTGTAGGTACTTCTATTAATGGGAAAATTCCAATTTGTGGTAAATTGTCGGTTTCATGGACAAATCGGTATTTAAATCCTAATTCTGTTGTAGCATATTCATATTTAAAACTACTTGCAGGTTTATTTGAATAATTATAATTCAATGGAGCAAGAAAATGAACCTGAACATCAGGAACCAAGCCGTAATTGACTTCAAAATGTGGTAAAGTACCTGAAAAATTATTTGTTTCAAAAGTATTAATACTTGAAATATAATATTCCCAATGTTTATATTCAACTGGTTCAGGATCATCAGTATTAAATGGCGGACCAGCATTTAATGGAATTAACATTGTATATAGTAAACATATAATTGCGAATATTTTCATTTATTAATATGTAATAAAAGGAATTGTTTAACGAATGAAACAGTTTTATTAATATTTGGTTCAACTTTTTAAACTAAATCATACTAAATAATTTGGCATTCATCTTATTTTGTTTAATTTTATTTCTTATTCTGTAAATTTCTTAAATTTCAATTTTAATAGTCAATATAAAATATTCACTTATAATCATTGTATAACCTTAACATCTTTAAAAGAAAAAGTGGTTCGAAAGAAATTAGAAAAATTAATTTATGAAATATATAAACTTAAAATATTTACTTTTATTTATAATTTTTCATTTTTTTGTTGTCAAGTCATTTTGTTTAAAATCAAATTTTACTTATGTTAAACACAATAAATGTGCGCCTACTGTTGTTGAATTTAAAAATAATTCAGATAAGGGTACCGGATATATTTATAAATGGAATTTTGGTCTGGGAGCTACAACAATTGCAAATGACAATTCAAATAAAGAGCAAATATATTCTATTCCCGGTTCCTACATTGTGACTTTATTTGTTAATAACGGAATTGATTCAGCAAGTTTCAGCGATACAATTATTATTTCAAAAGCTCCAATTGCTAATTTTTCAGCTTCGCCTTTGCAAGGTTGCAAACCACTTACGGTTAATTTTAATAGCACTTCTATTGTTGGTAGTTCACCAATAACAAATACTTCGTGGGATTTTAGAAATGGAATAATTTTATCTGGTACATCTACAAGTTATTCTTATCAGGACACCGGGAAATATAGTCTATTACTTAATGTTATTGATGCAAATGGTTGTTCAAATAGTATTGAATCAGATAGTTTTATTAATGTTGTAAGCAAACCTGTTGCTGATTTTAAAGCTGATAATACTTTTGCCTGTAACCCACCTTTAAATGTTTCATTTTATAATTTATCAAAAGGGAACACCAATTTATCATATAAATGGGATTTTGGTAATGGTGATACTACTTCCTTAATTAGCAATTCAACTGTATATAGTGCAAACGGACATTATGATGTTAAATTAAAGGTTACAGATAAATTGGGATGCAATGATTCAATTATGAAATTTTCTTATATAAATATTGGTCATATTACAGATACAATATATATCGAAAATAGTAATCAAGTTAAAGTTACTAAACCAAATTTATGTGCCGGAACTTATAAATTTATTTTCCCAATTTATGGATTATCTTATTATTCTTGGACAGTATTTGATAATAATATAATTACAACTTTTACTGGTCAGGATACAATTGTTTATGATGTAAAGGATTCCGGAAGTTTAATTGTAAAATTATTTTATGGTTCTAGTTATTGCATAGACAGTACCACTTTATTTTTAAGAAAAAGCTATATAAAAGCTGATTTTTCAATAGATACAAATTCATTTTGTGCATTACCTCAAAAAATTAAATTTCACAATCTATCAAATAACTCACAATATTCAAATTGGTATATTAACAATAAAAAATTTTCAAATTATAATGGTGATACGGCATATATAATTACTAAATCCGATATTCCAAAATTGTCATTTCAACAGTTATATAATCATCAATATAATACAATTAGTTTGCCTTTTTCATTGGTTGATAGTAGTTTAAATGGCTGTACCAGTTCAATTACAAAGAATGTAAATATTTTATTACCTGTTGCCAGATTTATGCCTGATAAAGTTTCTGGATGTATTCCATTATCGGTAAACTTTTCCGATAGTAGTAGCTCTGCATTTAATATTAATGAATATATTTATAAAATTGGATATGATTCCATTAAATCGGTGAATAAACAAGTTTTATCTTATACATTTGTTAATCCGGGAATATATAATGTTTCAGAGATTATAAAAAGTGGAAATTGTTATGATACCTCAGAAATTTTGGCTATTAAGGTTGGTAAAAAGCTAATTCCTGATTTTAACATAACTCCATCACAAGTTTGCAATGGAGGCGACATTCATATAACAGGAATATCAGATAATAATTCTGATATAGAATCATGGAAATTTACTTCAACGAATGTTTTTAATTTGAATTTTGATACAATTCCAGATACAATATTTTCAGTTTATACAGATACTACTGGATATAAAAATATTAACCTTCAAATTGACTATAATGGTTGTATTTCCGATACTACAAAAGATTCAGTTCTAAGAATTACTGGACCAGTTGGAAATTTCACCGATACTTTTTCATGCGACAGTCCATTGGTTTATCATTTTAAATCGAATATAACTTCAGCCAGCTCTCAAATTTGGAATATTGATACCAATACATATAATAATATTAATCCATTAAGGTTTGTTTTTCCAAAAAGCGGAAATTATATTGTTAAATTAAATGCCAGCGATTCCATCTCAAATTGTTTATTAACTAAAACTGAGCTAATAAAAGTTCGTCAGATTAAATCCGATTTTTCACTTGATAATTCTATATCATGTGTTGGAGATGTTTCTAAATTGAATAGTTCAACTTCTGTTGACTATATTAACTCTTGTTATAATGAAGGTTTTTTATGGAATTTTGGTGATAATTCACCTCCCCGGAGAACTTATCAAGCAAAATATAACCATGTATATTCTAAAAAAGGTACTTATGTTATAACACTTATTGCTACTGCTGATAATGGATGTGCAGATACAATAAATAAGAATATTTATGTATTTAAACCTGAAGTAAGTTTTATATCTGATGTTGATAAGGGTTGCGGCCATTCAGTCAATGTTAAATTTACTTATACATCAACCGATTCAACTATTAAAAACTGGGACTGGTATTTTGGGGATAATTCATATAGTTTAAATACAAAAACAATTTTACATGACTTTAAAAGTAATGTGCCAATTACATATAATGTGGTTTTGACAGGTTATGATGCAAATAATTGTAAAAGTGTTGCCAATGAAAAAATTAGCATTATAATTATGGATCCTCCATATTTTCAGGCCGATGATAATACAATATGTACCGGGCAAACTATTTCTTTTAAACCCTATGATAATAATCTGGATAGTTTGGTATGGTATTTTGGTGAAAGTAATTTATCATATGTCAATAATTATCATACATATAACAATATTGGCAAATTTGGTGTTATACTTGTTGCTTCGGAATTTGGATGTAGAGATTCTTTTTCAAGACCATACTATATAAGTGTTGAAAAGGCTGATGCTAGCTTTACTGTAAGTGATAGTATTTTAAACTGTTATCCAGATACACTTTCTTTTGTTCATAATAATGAATTAAATGGAAGTACCAATGTTAATTGCGTTTGGACATTTAATTCAAATATTTTGGCAAATAACTCCAATAGTGTAAGCTATATTTTTGGCTGGCCTGGCAATTATAAGGTTCAATTGACAACTAATTCATTAAATAATTGCAAAGCCAGCTCTTCAAAAAATATAATTATTTCGGGTCCAACTGCATCATTTCAATTTAGCCCCAAAAATATTTGTTATAATGGGATTGTATATTTTCAAATAGATTCTTTAAATGATGTAAAAAGTTGGAAAATGATTTTTGGAGATGGAGATTCTTCCTCTCCAAATTTAACTTCGTTATCACATCAATATACTTCAAAAGGTGAAATTTTACCTGCAATTTATTTGACCAATGATAATTGCAAAGTTTCACTTTCAAAAGACACTTTATTTATATCCAGGGTCACAGCTAACTTTTTAACCCTGAATAATAGCTTAAATATATGTTATGGTAATGATGCCAGTTTTATTAATTATTCTACTTATTCAAATTTTTATAATTGGAAAATTGATAATAGCTCCGTTTCATCTGATTTTAATTTAAATAATTATACTTTTTCTGAAATTGGTAATTATAATATTGTTCTTATTGCAACAGATATTTATAATTGTTCCGATTCTATAATTAAAAAGATTTCAGTTGTGCCAGTTCCTACCTTTTCTATTTTAGGAGATTCTATTATGTGTAAAGGAACAGATTCTGTTAAGTTATCGGTAAATAATAATAGTGGTTGGAAAATAAATTGGTCACCAGGTACAGGCTTGAGTGCTACAAATTCATTCATAATTTATGCCAGTCCTTCCAGTTCAATTACCTATACAGCTAAAGTAACTGATCAAAATGGTTGTTCAACTACACATGATAAAACAATTTTAATAAATCAACCATTTAATCTAAGCCGAAGTCCAATTGGCGATACTTCAATATATATTGGAGAAAAAATACAGTTAATTGTCACTGCCGATTCAAGTGAGGTTAATTATTCATGGTCTCCTCATTATAATATATCCTGTGTTAACTGTAATAATCCTTATGTGTTTCCAACAAATTCTGTAACATATAAAGTTGAAGTTAAAGATAATTGCTATGATTTTATCGAAGATTTTAATATTAAAGTTATAATTGATTTTTATTTGGAGGCACCATCAGCATTTACTCCAAACGAAGATTCTAACAACGATACGTATAAATTTGAAGAAAAGGACATAAAGAGTTTCGAACTTAAAATTTTTAATCGCTGGGGAGAAGTTGTTTTTTCAACCAATGATGTGAATCAGGGTTGGGACGGAAAAGTGAATGGCTATCCTCAAAACATTGATACTTATACCTATTTTGTTAAAGCCGAAACAATTTATGGATATATGTTTGAGAAAAAAGGAAGTTTTCTTCTATTAAAATGATTTTTATATATAAATATGCGCATAAGTCTTGTAAATACTATTATTGAATTTAAAATTAATCACATTAAATTATTTATTTTAATTGGGTTACTTATACAATTGAATAATTTAAATGCGCAAGAAATTCATTTCTCACAATTTTATTCAACTCCAATTATTACTAATCCTGCAAATACAGGAACTTCAGATAATGATTTTAGGATTGCAAATAATTATAGAAACCAATGGGCTAGTATTGGTGTGCCTTTTAATACATTATATGTTTCGTTAGATAAAAAACTATCAATTTCAAATCAAATGTTTGGCATTGGTGGTTTTGTAATTCACGATCAATCGTCAGTATACAACTTATCTGCCAATGAATTTTTATTTTCACTAAGTTATTCGAAATTTATAAATAATCAGCAATTTGTCGTGGGACTTCAACCAGGTTTTGTTTTTAAATCATATAATTCTAACGGGCTTACTTTTGGAACGCAGTTCGACCAGGTAGCTCAAATATTTAATACCAATTTGCCGAGTTTAGAAAATAACCTAACTGGTAGTACTCAATATTTTGATATGAACGTAGGCGCATTATGGCGAGCATTTATAAAAAATATTATGCCAACTGTTGGATTTTCCGTAAGTCATATAATCAGGCCTATTGAAACATTTTCAACGGCTTCAAACGGAACCAGATTGCCAATGAAACTTACATTTAATAGCCAGGTTTATATACCTATTACAAGTAAAGTTGATTTAACTCCTTCAATGCTTTATGGAAATACTCCTGGCGCAAACGAATTGTTACTTGGTGCAATTGAAGGTTATTCGTTTAATAATTTTTCCATACCTGTAAAAAAAGTTTATGCGGTCAATATGTTTAGGTTAAATCCAATGCGCGATATTGATGCGTTTATTTTAGGTGGTGGGGTCAAATTTGATAAATTTGATATTGGTATAACCTATGATATAAATATTTCACCTTTAAATAATGTGTCAAATTTTAACGGGGCATTTGAAATTTCTTTAATTTATACTGGAAATGGTCACCCAAAGCTTGTTAGTGAACCTTGTATTATATATTAATAATTAAATGATTATAAATATTTTAAAATATAGAATATTCAAGTTAAATAATAAAAGAATTATTTTTTTATTATTGATTATTTTATCTATTACAACTAATATTATTGCTAAAGATTTAAAAAAGGATTCTATTAATAATTTAGCTGAAAAACTTAAAAGAAAAGCTAAAAAATACGACAGAAATAAGGAGATATATAATGCAATAGACTTTTATAAACAATACTTGCATTATAAAAGTAAGGACATTAAATTAACTTATCGTTTGGCAAATTTATGTTTTGAAACTCGCGATTATTCTATTGCAAATCAATATTATGATTCAGTTATTAATATTAATCCTAAAAAATTTCCGCTATCCTTTTATTTTAAAGGAATTGTTTGTATGAATCTTGGGAAATATGATAATGCAATTGAATCATTTACCAAATTCAGAAAACAATACAAGAAAAACGATAAAAATAACTACAGAAGACTTTCGGCTTTATATATTGAAAATGCTGAATGGGCAAAACTACATCAGGATATTGATGGAAATATCACAATTAATCGTTTGGGGAATAATATAAACCATCCAGATATTGATTTTTCTCCATTTCCTGTTGACGACCAAACTATAATTTATGGAGCATTATATTCTGATTCTTCTAAACATATTAGTCCTGTAAGGCAGATATTTAAGGCAATTAAAATCAACGGTCATTGGAAATCAAAGGGTTTAATAGAAGGGGAAATTAATAACCCTGAATTTAATACCGGGAATGCAGTAATTTCTGAAGATGGTCAGCGAATGTATTTTACTAGGTCGCGAAAAAATTGGCAAAATGTTGATATAAGCGAAATTTTTGTTAGCAAATTTGATAGTGATAGATGGATGACTCCAGAAAAATTGCCATATCCTATAAATGATGAAAATTATACATCAACTCAACCTGCAATTGGTAAAAACCTTAAAACCGAGGATGATGTTATTTATTTTGTTTCAAACAGGCCAAAAGGTAAAGGCGGATTAGATATTTGGTATACTGAATATAACCACAGAACAAATACATATAAGAAACCTCACGATTTAGATAAAAATATAAATTCAATTGGTGATGAATGTTGCCCATTTTATGATATCTCAACCCGTACATTATATTTTAGTTCTAATGGAAGAAACGGTTTAGGAGGCTTCGATATATATAAAGTTACTGGTTCAACAAAAAAATGGATTGAAACATCACCATTGCCAATACCAATAAATTCATCGTATGACGATTATTATTTTTCAATACTAAGTAATAATAAAGAAGGTTATTTTACTTCCAACCGTCCTGGATCGCTTAATACCGGAAAAGGGAGTTGCTGTGATGATATATATTCATATAGATATAATGAGTGTGCAAGAATTCATTCATGGGGTATTGTCAGAAATTCTGTGAATTATGATTTTTACAATCATTTAAATGAAAAATATCATATAAAATTGGTATATCCTGAAAATAATATTGTTTTGCCTGATGTACCAGTTGAACTTTATTTAGAGGGAAATAATGATGATGATGAAATATTTATTTCAAAAACAAGAACCAATAAATTTGGAAATTATAGTTTTGAACTTGAAAGGAACAAACATTATAAAGTTTTGGTAAAAAATTATGGATATTTTGAAAAAAAGGTTCCAGTAAATACAATTGGAAGAGATTGCTCTGATACTGTTGCTATTGGGACAACTTTAATTAGTTATTTACCAAAAGCCGATGTTAGGGTAAATATATATTATGACTATGATAAATGGAAGCTATCAGATTCAGCGAAACAAACTATTGATACTACTTTAATGCCTTTGTTCGATTTATTTCCAAATGCAATAATTGAAATCGGATCACATACAGATAGCACAGGAACTGATTTATACAACATTATTCTTTCTCAAAAAAGATCGGAAAGTGTTGTGAATTATCTTATTTCAAAAGGCATTCCAAGCGAAAGATTAGTTGCTAAAGGATATGGCATGCGATTTCCAATAGCTCCGAATACCAAACCCGACGGCTCTGACGATCCTGCAGGAAGACAATTAAACAGAAGAACTGAGATTAAAATTGTAGGAGAAATTAATAACTTTAATATTGATGAATGATTTATTTATTAATCATTAAAACAATAAAAATATGAATCAAAAAAAACTTTCACTAACAATATTTTTGCTTTTTATATTATTTAATTCAATATATTGCCAACTTCCAGACGGAGTTTCATGTACCAATTCATTTCTGAAAATAATTTTAAATAATTTTAATGATGAAAATAAATTGAATTTTCAGCCAGGAACAATTGATACATCGGTGAATCTATCTATTCGTGTATATATAGTATTGAATAGTAAAGGATTTTCGACAGTTACAGCAAATGATATCAGCAATGGTATTAAATTAACCAATTTATATTTCAATAATATCGGCATTAATTTCTTTGTTGATTCTATTGTTTATATTGATGATTACAATTACTCAAATATTACCTATAATAATGAAAGAACTGAACTTTTAACAAAATATTCAATTCCAAATGAAATAAACCTTTATTTGGTGGATAGTATAAAATTTGGCAATTCTAAAAGTTTTGGATTTACTTATTTTCCTGATGTTACAGATAGTAATTATATTTTTATTTGTAAAGATTATTTTAGTGGAAATTCTTTGTCAACTATGTTAGGTCATTTTATGGGCTTGCTTTCTACCCATGAGACATTGAACGGATATGAATTGGTGAATGAAAAAAATTGTGCTATTGCAGGCGATTTAATTTGTGACACTTATGCTGATCCCAATTTATTTAATCTAGTTGTGGATACCTGCCAGTATATTGGAAATGCAAAAGATTTCAACGGAGCATATTTAATACCTTCTATAGCAAATATTATGTCAAATACAATGGATCATTGTAAATGTACTTTTTCTACACTTCAATACCGACGTATGTATTATTATTATCAAAAATACAGGCAATATTTGCATTAATGATTACCGAATTAAAAACACAAAACCTTTTTTTAATAATTTAAAATCCGGATTTGAAATGACATACCAATAAGTTCCTGTTTCAACTGAACGACCATTTATATCTAAACCATTCCATAAATTTGTTTCATTATATGATTCAGCTTTAAATACCAGATATCCGTTTTTGTCAAATATTTTTATGCTGGTGCCAACAGGCAAACCAATAATTCTGAAGTTATCATTATAACCATCGCTATTAGGAGTAATAACATTAGGAACTTTTATATTAACTTCAATTTTAAATCTTTCGAAATGTTTACAATTAAACGAATCAATAAGCATAATGGAATAGGTAGTTGTAAATTGCGGTGATGCAAGTGGCGTTTGACAATCAATACAGCTTAGCCAATTGCTAGGAGTCCATTTACCAGTTACATTTCCAACTTTAGGAACTAATAATATAGGAGTTCCTGAATATATTGAATCAAGTACTAAAATACTATTGCTTGGATATAAACTATCGCAATTAACTATAATATTGAATATTTCATGATATGTACAACCGTATTTATCTTTAATTGTAACTGTATAATTATTATGAAAGGCTGTTAAAATTGGATTTTGAATACTATATGAAGAAAGATCTTCATGTGGTTCCCAATCAAAACTTATTCCATCAGAAGCTTCTAAAACAACATTTCGAAAATAATGATAATAAAAAGTCTCGTTTACATCATCTGGATGAATACTATCACAATTGAGTAATTTAACCAATCGTACAGAATCAACAAGCATTTCTCCTTTATATTTACCATAACTTATAAGAGTATCTTTACCTTTTGTAACTTTTAATTTAATATAACTATAATTATCATTTAAATTTTCAAAAATGGTATCATAATTTAATTTTCCATCGCTATATTTAGTATGCAAAATTGCTAGAAGAACTTCATTAACACAAGAGTCATTACCAGCCCATATTTCCAAACTAAGTTGTTCGTGTTTTAAATAGTAAATATTACCAGTATCATCTATTGAATCCGTTTTATACCATGGGCTATATAATATGGCACTGAATTTATAATTGTAATATTTTAATATACGAGTTCTTAAATTTTGTATTATATAATCGAATGCATAATTACTATCTCCTTTTGCAATAGGTCTGGATGTTAAAGCAATAGTTGAATAAATCCACGAACTATCCATAGAACCATCATTCCAGGATGTTGGATGGCTAATAGTGTCGCACAACTTCCAACCAATAGGAAAATTTGGTCCAAAAAATTCCCCTGAATCGCGCAACTCATTAAAACTTAAATGTGTATGTGAAATATAATAGGAGCTATCAGATATAAAGCGGCCATTATAAATTATATTTTGTTGCGCGTTCAAATAATTATAAGGAATATTGAATATAAAAATTGTAATAATAATATTTTTGAGAAAATATTTAATATAAAATTGTTTATAAAACATTATTTTATAATTATTTCAATAAAAACACAAAACCTTTTTTTATGAGTTTTATTTCAGGGTTTGAAAGAATATACCAATAATTTCCAGTTTCAACATCTTGACCATGAATATCTTTTCCATCCCAAAAATTTGTTTCGTTATAAGTTGATTCATGAAAGATTAAATATCCGTTTTTATCAAATATTTTCAAATCGGTTCCTGGTGGAATTCCAACTACTTTAAAAACATCATTATAACCATCTCCATTTGGGGTTATAACATTTGGTATAAACATATTTAAATTAATAATAAAATCTTCAGTATGCTTACAACCAACAGAAGAGTCATATAATTCTACTGAATAGTTTATTGTGCTTATGGGACTGGCAATTGGTGTTTGGCAATCGTTGCATGAAAGCCATCGGTCAGGAGTCCAATTGCTTGATATTGCACCATATTTTGGTATTAATTGTATTGAAGGATTTCCTGAATCTAATGTTGTATCTAAATTAACATATGTTTTATTTAATGAATCACAATTGGCCAAAATATTAAATTTCTCAGTTGTTGTACAATTATATTTATCATATATTGTAACTGTATAGGATGAATCGAATCCGGTTAAATAAGGATCCTGTATATCATAAGCATTTAAATTTTTTTTAGGCTCCCAATCGTACTTAATTCCATTGGAGGCATTAAGAGTAACATTTTTAAAATATTTATAGAAATATGTTCTTACTGAATCATTATGATATAACGAATCACAAACAAGTTTTATATAAAAGGATTCTATTGTAGGGCACATACTATCATGTTTTATAATTACACTATCATGTTTAAGATAACCCAACATTGTTGGTGATTGGATATTATAATTGGATAAGTTCCCAGTATATTTCCAACTATATACTTCACCTTTTTCTGCGTTAAGAATAGTTTCATTATCACCTTTATAATAAATAGTATCTGATTGAATTGTGTCCATAATGCCTGCATCTTCAAGGGTCACGCTGTCTAAAAGTAAAATCCCGTTATATCTGTGTGGTGGTTGGGGCGCTATTGTGTCCCAGAAAGGTTCAATTAAAATATTTGAGTAGGCGGAATCATTTGTATTAAAGATATAACTTTTTCGTGTCCAAATGGAATCAGTAATTAAAGGTGATGTAAAAAGTAATTTTTGCCTTGAACATTCACTTGTTGATCCCCATACTTTAAGAACCAGCGGATAAGATGAAACTTCATCGCCCATATGTAAATCGACACATAAATAAATTGAGAACCTGTAGCACGTGTATGGTTTTAAAACATTAAGTAAAGTTTCGCTTAAATATTCATGTGATTGTGGTGCATAACTACCTGAGTATTCAACGCCCCTTAATCGCATATCTATAAATGTTGAACCTGCAATTGGTTGAATTGTGCGTGTGCTATGACCAAAAGTGAAAGAATTAAATATGTCAGGATTATTATTCAAATCGTCACAAGTTGACCAATAATCTGGCGGAATTTGATCACCTAAAGAACCATCAAAACTGCCATTTATTATTAAATTCTGGCCAACTAGATGTGAATTAAATATAGAAGTTATAACTAATAAAACGAAAAACAACTTTAACTTTATATACATTTTAATTTAAATATTTCTTTATAATGGTACACTTACATGTTTTTTAATCCCTCTTGGCTGATATATTCCTATGTTTATTCCCAGCATAATTTCATGTGAAGCTCCAAAATAACTGCCAAGTGCTGAAATACTTTGTTCATATACATAAGCCAGGTAAAAGTTTTTTCCTAAATTTATTCCAATTGCAGATTTTATTGTTTGTGTTGATCTGTAACCAACCAAAATCCAGTTTCCACGCCAATATAATTTTAATTGACCATAAATATTTATTGGTTGGTTGTTAATATTTGAGATATATAAGTCTGGTTCTAATTCGAAATACTTGAGAAAAAGCACATACCCGGTTTGGAAGAAATAGTCCCTTTTAATATATTTACCAGAGCTTGATGTTAATGCGCTTTGGCCAGGTAATAAATTATTTATACTGGCACCAATATGAAATTGTTCATCGTGATAATTTATGCCTGCACCTGCTTGCGGATTATATTTATTGTTGTTAATTTTTAAAAGTTCTGGGTCGTTATTATCTATAGGGTCAAGAATATTATTATTAACTTTATAATTTAAGAATTGTGCAGATAATCCAAAAGATAATTCCCTACTTCGAGAACCAAGTGGAACAAAATAAGCATATGTGCCCATAAAGCAATACGAACTTAACGGTTCATCATTTGTTTGCAAAAGTAACGCTCCGAATCCCATACGACCTGCTGATAATATTCCATATCTGTTCAACATCATTTTTGGATCATAGAAATTGAACGTTCCTAATCGCATTGAACCTCCTATACTAGATGAGTTCGGGGCATTATTTGTACCTAACCAATATTGTTGGTGTGAAACATTAACTATTGGAAATAAATCTTTACCAGTTATTGCAGGATTTATGAATTGTTCATATTCAAGCTGTTTAGCATATAATGGAGATTCCTGTGAAAATGAAATTGTAGTTATACAACAATATAAATTAATAAATATAATTATTCCTTTAAAACGATTGTCAAGGAATTGTAATAGAGTTTTTAGTGACATTTTTATTTCAATAGTATTGTAAATATAAAAAATCTTTATAATTACGAAGTATATATGTTTAAAAATTCTAGCTGATGCTTTCAAATATTGAATATTTTTTGGATAATAAATATTATTTGAACAAGATATTCATTATTAGTAAAGAATCAAAATTTAATAATAAAAAATTGTATCAGGGTGAGGAATAATTATCTAATTTTGCGATAATTTAAAAAATTAAATAATATGTGCAGCACTTGCGGATGTGGTGGTGAAGATAGCGGATATAAAATATTCAAACCCGGTGAAAATGTCGAATTAAAAGGCATAAAATTTTCTGATCAGAATCACGCTCATTCCCATAATCATTCACATTCACATGACCACGGTCATGAACATACACACAGCCATAACCAAACTATTTCAATTGAACAGGAAATTTTAGGGGCGAATAATTTAATGGCTCAACGTAACAAAGGATATTTTGAAGCTAAAAATATTAAGGCTTTTAATTTAGTTAGTTCACCGGGCTCTGGTAAAACAAGCATTTTAGAAAGAACTATTCGGGAAACCTTCAATAATATTAAATGTTATGTTATTGAAGGTGACCAACAAACCGATAATGATGCAAAACGAATTGCTTCTACCGGAGCTGAGGCTATTCAGATTAATACCGGCAATGCTTGTCATTTAGATGCTGAAATGGTACATCAGGCATTACAACAACTCAAGCCTATTGATAAATCAGTTGTATTTATTGAAAATGTAGGTAACCTGGTTTGCCCAGCTCTTTTCGATTTAGGTGAATCAAAAAGGATTGTTATTTTTAGTGTTACTGAAGGTGAAGATAAGCCACTAAAATATCCAAATATGTTTCATACTTCAGATATCTGTATTATTAATAAAATTGACCTTTTGCCATATCTTGATTTTAATATTGAACTTGCAAAACAAAATGTTTTGCAGGTTAACCCAAATGCTATAATTATTGAAATATCAGTAAAATCAGGTGATGGATTTAATAATTGGCTACAATGGATTCAGAATTAATACTTCAAATTTATAGAATCCAAATAAGTTTATTAAATTTCACAATGTATTATTTCAAATTGATTAATGAATTATATAAAATATAAATATTTTCATTTTCTACTATTCGCATTTATTTCTTTTGGAATTACTGGTTTAAATGCACAGTCCGGCAAAAAAACGATAGTTAAAGGCTTAATTACCGATGCTAAAACAGAGGAAACTTTACCTTTTGTAACTGTTATGTTTTCGAATAAAAGGCAGGTAACTACTTCCGATAATGATGGAAATTTTGTTTTAATTACTTCTGATACTTCAAATTATATTCTTTTTTCATATATAGGATATGTGCCTCAAATAATTAAAATTACTCCCGGTAAATTGCAGTATTTGGACGTGAAAATGAAATCAGATGTAAAAATGCTAAATGAAGTTGTAATTACACCTGGTAAGAAAAAACGATATAGGAATAAAAACAATCCTGCAGTAGAACTTATAGGGAATGTAATTGATCATAAATCAATGAATGAAAGTAAAAACTACGATTATATAGAATATGAAAAATATGAAAAAAACATATTTGCTTTAAGTAATATAACGGATAACTTCAAGAAAAAAAGAATTTTTAAAAAATTTCAATTTGTCTTTAAAAACATTGATACTACTAAAATTGAGGGAAAGGAAGTATTACCAATATATATTAAAGAATCACTTTCTGACTATTATTTTAAAAAACCAAATGAACATAAAGAAATAGTTAAAGCTGACAAAATGGTTAGTTTTGAAGGCTATGTTGATAACCAGGGAGTAACCGCATATCTGAAATATTTCTACCAGGATATAAATATTTATAATGACAATATAATATTTGTGAGTAACCAGTTTTTAAGCCCTATAGCCTTCGAAGCTCCTTTATTTTACAAGTACTTTATTTTAGATACAACTATTGTTGACCATAAAAAATGTGTGCATGTTGCGTTTGTTCCTCGAAATAAAACAGATTTGTTATTTCAGGGTGAATTATACATTTTATTGGATAGCACGTATGCAGTAAAAAAGGTTGATATGACTGTTAATAAAGCAATAAATCTGAATTGGGTACAAAGTGTTAAAATAAAACAGGATTATGAAAATATAGAAAATAAAGGATATTTTCTATCCAAAGATGAAATGGACTTAGATTTTGGAGTTACACAAAATGGTATAGGAATATATGGCGAACGTGTTGTTACATATAAAAATATTAAAGTTGATAATCCCGAACCTGATACTATTTATAATGGTTTGCCGTTAATTACTGCTTTGAATTCCGATAATAAATCGGATGAATATTGGAAAAATAATCGACCTATACCACTAACAAAGACAGAACAAGGAACTTACCAAATGATTGATAGTATTAAAAATATTCCGGCATTTAAAAATACTTTGGATATTATTGTATTGATTTGGGCAGGTTATTTTGAAACTAAATATTTTGAAATAGGCCCGGTTGGTTCATTTTATAGTTATAATCCAATTGAAGGTTCTCGTGTTAGGTTTGGCGGTCGCACAACTCCCCAATTTAGTAAAAAAATTACTTTTGAATCCTATGGTGCGTACGGTACTTCAGATAAAAAGTTAAAATATCTTTTTAGTACCACATATTCATTTACCAACAGAACCATTTATCAATTCCCGGTAAAATATTTAAAATTATGTTATCAATATGATACTAAAATTCCTGGCGAACAATTAGATCAATTATCTGATGATAATATTTTTCTTACTTTAAAGCGTGGAGTTAACAATAAAATGTTTTATAACAATACATTTAAAATTGAACATTATAATGAATTTGAAAGTCATTTTTCATATACCATAGGCTATCAGTTTTTGCATCAAGTTCCTGCTGGTAGTTTAAGTTTTATAAGAAATGGAATTAACGTACCATATATCGAAATTTCTGAACCTTATATTGCTCTCCGTTATGCTCCTAATGAACAATTTTACCAGGGAAAACAATACCGATCGAGTGTTAGTAATGGTTATCCTGTTTTTCAATTGCAGTGCAACTTTGGGTCGAAAAAATTCAATGATTTCTACAGTTATGAAAATGCAAAGTTCACAATAAGTAAAAGATTTTATTTTTCAATGCTTGGTTTTACTGATATTATATGGGAATCGGGTAAAATTTTCGGACAGGTACCTTACCCTTTGCTCAATATTTCAAGGGCTAACCAAAGTTATTCATATGAAGTTACTTCCTATAACCTTATGAACTTCTTGGAATTTGTTAATGATCAATATACAGCTTTAAATATCGACCATAACTTTTATGGGTTTTTCCTGAATAAAATACCAGTTTTACGTCATTTAAAATTACGTGAAGTAGCTACTTGTAAAATTCTTTTAGGAAGTTTAAGTTCAACGAATGATCCGGCAAAACATTCTGAATTATTTAACTTTCCTTCAACAACTTATTCTTTCAATAAAAAACCATATATTGAAGGAAGTGTTGGGATTGCTAATATATTTAAAATTTTTAGGGTTGATCTTGTAAAACGTTTTACATATTTAGACCATCCTGATGTTGCTTCATGGGGAATACGTGCTATTATGTATTTCGACTTTTAAATAAATGTATAATTTCTATCGCCGAATATTGAAGAACCTAAGCGGATCATTGTGCTTCCTTCTTCAATGGCAATTTTGTAATCGCCCGACATACCCATTGATAATTCTTTATAATATTCTGAGTTTGAGAAATATTTTGATTTAATATTTGTGAATAAGGTGAATAGATTTTTAAATTCATTCCGTACTTGTTCCATATTTTCGGTATAGGTTGCCACACCCATCATTCCACAAATTTTAATATTATCAAAACTATTATATAAATCTGATTCTAGAAAAGCCATAATTTCATCTTCATCAAATCCAAATTTTGTTTCTTCTTTTGCAATAAATATTTGCAATAAGCAATTAATTATACGGTTATTTTTTTTAGCTTCCTTATTAATAATTTCAAGAATTTTAGGACTATCTACAGAGTGTATATAACTTACGAAAGGCGCAATATATTTTACTTTATTCGATTGCAAATGGCCAATCATATGCCATTCAATATCTTTTGGTAATTTGTTATATTTATCAACCATTTCCTGAACTTTATTTTCACCAAATCTTTTCTGTCCAATGTTATATGCAGCTTCTATATCCTCAATTGGCTTTGTTTTAGAAACAGCAATTAATTTAACATGTGATGGAAGTTCATTATAAAATTTATTTAAATTTTCTATAATCATTTGTTAAATTTATAGTACAAAGGTATTAAAGTTCAATGTTTCATAGCATGTTTGATTTTCAAATATATTTCAAATTAATCAATATTTTTTTTAAATTTGATTATATTTAACTATAACAAATAACTAACAATATGAAATTGAATCGAAAGATAATTCTTTTATCTGTAATGCTAGTTGCATTTATTTTAATAATAATTTCGTGCAAACCAGTTTATAAAGATGCCTCAAAGCCTGTTGAGGACAGAATTAGTGATTTACTCTCGAAAATGACCTTGGAAGAAAAAGTTTCTATGTTAAGTGGCGACAGCTCCGGATTTGATACTAAAGGAATTGCCCGGCTTGGAATTCCAGCTATTCATTTATCTGATGGCCCTTTGGGTGTGAGGACTGGCAATGCGACATCATTTCCAGCAGGTGTTTTAATGGCAGCAAGTTGGGATACCAGCTTAATTAATGAAGTTGCTAAAGCAATGGCTGAAGAAACAAAAGCTAAAGGAAAAAGCTATCTTCTCGGTCCTTGTGTTTGTATTCAGAGGTTTCCATTTGGAGGCAGGAATTTTGAAAGTTATAGTGAAGATCCATTTTTGGCTTCACGAATGGCTGTGAATTGGGTTAAAGGGTTGCAATCGGAAAATGTTATGGCATCTGTTAAACATTTTGCAATGAATGATCAGGAATTTGAAAGGAATAATTATAATGTTGTTGCTGATGAGCGCACTATGCGTGAGATTCATTTACCCGCTTTTGAAGCTGCTGTAAAAGAAGGCGGAGCATGGTCGGTTATGTCGGCATATAATATTGTTAATGGGCATCATTGTTCTGAAAACAAACATCTTTTAACAGACATTTTAAAGAATGATTGGGGTTTTAAAGGCTTTGTAGTATCTGACTGGGTTTCGGTATATAGTACTGTTAATGCTGCTAATGCAGGTCTCGATTTGGAAATGCCAGTGGGAATACATTTTGCGAAAGATAGTTTGTTGCAGGCAATAAAAGATGGGAAAATTACTGAAGAAACTATAAACGATAAAGTAAGCCGACTTTTACGGGCCATGTTTTCTATAGGATTATTTGATGGCGAAAGAATTGCTGACACTACTGTACTTCACTCGGATGCACATAAACAACTTACATTGAAGGCTGCAGAGAGTGGAATAGTTTTATTAAAAAATCAGAACAATATTTTACCGTTGGATAATTCAAAACTAAAATCAATTGCTGTGATCGGGCCAAATAGCGATGTGTGCCAATCTGGCGGTGGAGGTAGTTCTTTGGTAATTCCGTATTATAAAGTAAGTCCTTTGGAAGGGATTACAAAAAGAGCTGGAAATAGTATAAAAATAAATTTTGCAAAAGGTGCAAATATTGATTTGCCTAAAGTTTATCCAATTGAGCAGCAATTTTTATTTACTCCTGATAAGAAAGAAAATGGCTTGAAAGCAGAATATTATAACAATACTAATCTTACTGGTGATCCGGTTTTAATTAAATCTGAAAAGTTGATTAATAATAATTGGGGAATGGGATCGCCTGATTCTAAAGTTAATAAGGATTTCTTTTCAATTCGTTATACGGGTTGGTTGAAAATACAAAAAACGAAAACTTGTAAATTATATACTATATCTGATGATGGGGTTAGGTTGTATATTAATGATAAACTTATAATCAACGATTGGACTCAACATGGTTCTACTTATGATTTTGCAAAATATACATTTGAGGCAAATAAAGATTATAAAATTAAAGTTGAGTTTTTTGATAATTCAGGTGAAGCTGTATTAAAACTTGGTTGGACCTATGATCAACCTGATGAATCTGAAGAGTTTCTTCAAGAAGCGGTTCAAAAAGCTAAAGAGTCGGATGTTGCTGTAATTTTTGCCGGTTTATCAGCTACTTATGAAAGTGAAGGTCTCGATCCGGCAAAAATGGATTTGCCTGGCGATGAAGAGGAACTAATTAAAGCTGTAGCTAAAGTTAATCCTAATACAATTGTAGTATTGAATGGTGGAATATCACTGGAAGTTGCACCTTGGATAAACAATGTTAAAGGTCTTATTGATATGTTTTATTCTGGTCAGGAAACAGGAAATGCAATAGCATCAATACTTTTTGGAGATGTAAATCCATCGGGAAAATTACCTTTTACATTTCTTAAAAATCCTGAACAATCACCGGTTTGGAAACAATACAATTCCAAAGATTTAACGGTAAAATATGATGAAGGTGTTTTTGTTGGTTATCGTTATTACGATATTAATAAAGTTGAACCTGAATATCCTTTTGGTTATGGTTTATCATATACAACTTTTGAATATAGTAATATAAAATCAACGGAATTAAATAACAGAACATTTGAAGTAAGTTTCGATGTTAAAAATACTGGTAAGGTAAAAGGTGATGAAGTTTCAGAATTATATATATCACAAGAAAAACCTTCAGTACCACGTCCAATTAAGGAACTTAAAGGCTTTTCAAAAGTTTCATTAAATCCGGGCGAAACTAAAACAGTAACTATAAAAATTATAGAACGTGATTTTGCATATTGGAGCCCTGATTCTAATGGATGGAAGGTTGATACTGGTAAATATGATATAATGGTTGGATCGAATTCGCGACAAATTTATTTGAATTCAATTATTGATTTGAAATAAGCATTTAACCTATTTTTTAATAAAGCCTGCATCAAAATATATGCGGGCTTTATTTTTTTTGACATATTTTTAATTCATAATAAAATTTATTTACCTTAGTAACGCTAAACTATTAATAATTTTAAAATTCCGGACTTATGGCTGGAAGACCTTCATCTTTTTCAAAGGAATATTATCAGGCAGTGCTCGATTCAATTAGCGATGCCGTATTTATTCAAAATGCAATGAATGGCGATATAGTCCATGTAAATGCACGTATGTGTGAATTATATGGCTGTGAATATAATCAGGCAATTGGGTTAAAAATAAATGATTTTAGTTTAGGTAATGTACCCTATTCTCAACATGAAGCATTGCAATGGCTACAAAAAGCAATATCTGAAGGTCCTCAGAGTTTCAAATGGATTGCAAAAAAATTAAATGGCGAATTGTTTTGGGCAGAAGTCAGGATGCGATATATTGAATCTTCCAATGCTATTGTTGTAGTATCGGTAAGAGATATTTCGGCAGTACAAAGAATTGATGAAGAGCGTGAAATAACATTGAAAGTTTTGCATATATTGAATGAAAAATCTGAATTGCATGAATTGATATATGAATTGGTTAATTATTTTCAAAAATGGATAAATTGTGATGCCGTCGGAATTAGAATAAAACAGGGAAATGATTATCCATATTTTGAATATTCGGGGTTTTCGTCAAAGTTTATTTTAAAAGAGAATTATTTATGCAACAAGAAATTAGAAATAAATTCCAAAAGAAAATCACGTGAAAATGCAGTTTATGATTGCATGTGTGGAAATGTAATTTCAGGGAGGACAGATTCGTCAAAGCCTTATTTTACCAATTATGGAAGTTTTTATTCAAACGATATTGAACAATGGCTATCAAATATATCGGAAAAAGATAATTTGGGTAATATACGGAATAGTTGTTTTCATGAAGGATATAAGTCAATAGCCTTAATTCCATTACGTACGGGTAATTTATTACACGGACTAATTCAAATTAATAATAAAAAACCAGGTCTCTTTGATCCCAATAAAATTGGATTTATTGAAGAATTATCCGGAAGTATTGCAATGGCAATTTCAAATAGAATTTCTATTGAACTTATTGAAGATGCAGAAAAACGCTATAAAACATTATTTAATAATGTAAATGATGTAATTATTTTGCACGATTTAAAAGGTCAAATTATTGATATAAATACTATTGCTATTGAACGGTTAGGTTATACAAAAGATGAATTTTTGCAAATGAATTTAACTGATATAATTCCAAATGAAATTGCCCAACTTCTTCCTAACCGTATGCAAGCATTAATTACCGAAGGTTCTATAATTTTTGAATCACAGCATGTTGCAAAAGATGGTAATATATATGAAATTGAAGCAAATTCAAAAGCTTATTATATAAATGGTGAATGGCTTATATATTCAATATCGCGCGATATAACTTATCGTAAGAAAATGGAATTGGAATTGCTAAAAGCAAAGGAAGAGGCTGAAGAATCAAACAGATTAAAGACAATTTTTTTAAATAATATGTCACATGAAATCAGAACTCCAATGAATGCAATTATTGGCTTTTCAGATTTAATGGAAAAAAATTTCGATAACAAAGAGAAATTATTAAAGTTTACTACTATTATAAAACAGCGTAGTTCCGATTTACTTGAAATTATAAATGATATATTGGAAATTTCGAAAATTGAAGCAGGTCAAATTCCTGTTCATATTGAAGAAACAAATTTAAATGAATTGATTTCTGAATTGTCCGATTTTTTTAGCATATATCGTCAAAAAATAAATAAGAATAATATTGATTTAATTATATCTCATCAAAATAGTGAATTACCAATAATTATATTAATAGATAGAATAAAACTAAAACAAATATTGATTAATCTTATATACAATGCATTTAAATTTACTGAAAAAGGCGAAATTTCATTTGGCTATACAATGAATAAAGAAACTATCAATTTTTATGTTTCAGATACAGGCATTGGAATTGAAGAGAATAAAATTGATTTAATTTTTGACAGGTTTGTACAAATTGAAAAAAGTAATACGAAAAACCTTGGTGGTTTTGGACTTGGGTTGGCAATTGCTAAAGCTTATGTTGAATTACTCAAAGGTGAAATTAAGGTCGAATCGAAATTAGGAGAAGGGAGTAAATTTTCATTTAAAATTCCATATTCTCGTGTTATGAGAACTGAAAGTAATAAATCAACATTATATGATATTGACTATTCTATATTCAAAGGAAAATCAATATTAATTGTAGAAGATGATGAAATTAATTGCCAGTATTTGAAAGAAATTTTGGCCGATACAAACTTTAAAATTCAATCAGTTGAAACTGGTGAAGAAGCAATTGAATTTGTAAAAATGGGCAATCTGGCCGATGTGGTTCTTATGGATATTAGGCTTCCTGGAATTACCGGATATAAAGCTACAACTTTAATAAAGGAAATTAATAATGATATAAAAGTAATTGCACAAACTGCCTATGCTGCTGCAGATGATAAGGAAAAAGCTTTTCAGGCCGGATGTTCCGATTATATTAGTAAACCGGTTAATGCAAATTTATTGTTGTCAAAAATATACGATCAGCTTTCGAAATAGATTTCCTTAAAAATCATCTAAGACTTAACGGATTCTCACCAAAATATAATTTTTAAATTCCCCAACAGGTTTTCCAAAAAGAATATATTTTTCAATAAATGAAATGAATCGGTATCTCAATTGTTCATGTTTATGAGGACTGCGCAACTTGCTTGGTTTTCCGTTTAATTGCAGGTTATTTTGCCAATTTATTTTTTTTATCCATTCATTCATAACTTCCGGATGGGTTGATTTAAAAACACCAAGTCGGTTCATCGGTCCATAATCGAAATCATGAAATTTTGCATTTTCAGAAACTTGTTTTTCAACTTCTTCTTTTCCCAGATATAACGATTTAAACTCACGTATCCTAACTTTCATTAATGATGGCGGTCTAACCCACCCGTAGTGATATACGTAGGCATCAACATCTGCAACTTTAAGTTTAATAGTATTTTCTTTTGAAAGATATTTTGAATCGTCGAAGTCCGAAATTTTCCTAAATGATTGTGCATCACGCCATGAATGAATGTCTGGTTTGTTTCTAATAATCCTTATTTCCTTTCTATACCAACCATGTGAGGTTTGATAATGATTATAATCTCCCCAAAAATGTACATATTTAAATAGAATACCTTCAATATCACTTGAATTTAAAAGTTGTTCACACCTATTGCGTATAACTGGCAGATACTTTTCATGTATAACTTCATCGGCTTGTAAATAAAATAACCAGTCACCCGTGCAATAGCTTTTAGCTAAATCGGTTTGATGTGCTAATTCAGATCCATTGCTATATTTCTGAATATCCCAAACCGAATCATATATTCTAATTTTGTCGCTTCCGATACTTAAAATATCATCCCGTGTTGTATCGTCAGCATCGTTATTGCCCAATACAACAATAAATTCATCAACAATTGGAAGAATTGATAATATTGATTCCCTTATAGGATAATAAAGTTTACTAACATTTTTCCCAATTGTAAATCCACTGATTTTCATGTCATCAAACGATTTCAAAAAATATTCCTAATGAAGACGATCTTTTTTCAAAAATAAATAAACTTAAGGAATGAAACTTATTTCTTTCAGTGTTTTAAATAAATTTTAACTGTTTTTTCATAAGTAATTCAAAAAAACTGAAAGTCTGTCGCTGCATTTTTTACCTTTGCAGTTAATTATTTTATTGATGTTCATAAAATTACTTTCACAAATATTTTAATTTATAATGTTAACATTCGAAGAATTAGGGGTTACACCTGAATTAATTAAGGCCATTACTGAATTAGGTTTTGAAAATCCTATGCCGGTGCAGGAAGAGGTTATTCCTTTATTGTTAAAAGAATCAACGGATATAGTTGCTTTAGCGCAGACCGGTACAGGTAAAACTGCAGCGTTTGGTTTACCTATTATTCAGAAAATAGATGTATTGGACAAACGTACCCAGGCATTAATTTTATGCCCAACGCGTGAATTATGTTTACAAATTACAAATGATTTAAGTGATTTTGCAAAATACACCAACGATTTACATATCTTGCCTGTATATGGTGGAACAAGTATTGAAAACCAGATTCGTCTTTTGAAAAGTGGTGTTCAAATAATAGTTGCTACTCCAGGACGATTGATTGATTTAATGAAACGTAAGGCTGCAAAACTCAATAATATAACAAGGGTAGTACTCGATGAAGCTGATGAAATGCTGAACATGGGTTTTACCGAAGATATTAATACTATTTTAGCACAGGTTCCGGAGAACAGGAATACGCTTTTATTTTCAGCAACAATGCCTGCTTCAATTGCGGCTATTGCAAAGAATTATATGAAAAACCCAAAAGAAGTAGTTATTGGGAACAAAAATTCTGGCGCCGAAAATGTAAAACATGTTTGCTATACGGTTCATGCAAAAGATAAATACCATGCACTTAAACGTATAGCTGATTATAACCCTAATATCTATGCTATAATTTTTTGTCGTACAAGAAAAGAAACACAGGAAATTGCTGATAAATTAATACATGACGGATATAATGCCGATTCGTTACATGGCGATTTATCACAAGGTCAGCGCGATTTGGTTATGCAGCGTTTCAGGATTAAACAATTGCAATTACTTGTTGCTACTGATGTAGCTGCGCGTGGAATTGATGTGGACAGCTTAACCCATGTTATTAATTACAATTTACCTGACGATATTGAAGCTTATACGCACAGAAGTGGTCGAACCGGACGTGCAGGGAAAACAGGCATTTCAATTGCAATTATAAACCTGAAGGAAAAACATCTGCTCCGTCAGATTGAAAGAACAGTAAATAAAAAATTTGTAATGGCCAAAGTGCCTACGGGTAGTGAAATTTGTGAAAAGCAACTGTTCAAACTTATTGAAAAAATGGAAAAGGTTGAAGTTGATCATACGCAAATAGAACAATATTTACCATTAATAATGCGCAAGTTGGAATGGATTGATCGCGAAGATTTAATTAAAAGATTTATGTCGCTTGAGTTTAATCGTTTTCTTGAATATTATAAAGACTCAGTTGATATAGCTGAACCAGAATTACAGAAAGAAGGGCAATTTAAGGAAAGGTCATTCAGAGATGGACAATTTAAAGAACGACCATTTAGAGACAGGCAAACAACTGGAGGTTCACGAAACGAAAGGTTTTCGCAACAATCATCGAAAGGGTTTACCAAGTTATTTATTAATTTAGGAAAGGTTGATGGAATTTATCCCAATGATATAATTAGCATGGTAAATTCAAACACACGAGGCAAACGGATTGAACTGGGTAAAATTGATATACAACAGAAAAATTCCTATATTGATGTTGAAGAAAAGGCGGTTCCTGGTTTAATTAAATCGTTACAAGGAATAAAGTACGAAGATAAAAAAGTTTCTGTTGAAATTTCTACCTCAACTCCCAGAAATGAAAGACCTTTCAGGAAAAGGACCAAGAAATTCGAAAGCTAATTTGAATTAATCTGACAGATCTGTATATAATGATCTGTCAGCAATATAATAAATTAACCCAAATAACCTTTCAGCATTTTACTACGCGAGGTATGGCGTAAACGACGAATAGCTTTTTCCTTAATTTGTCTAACTCTTTCGCGTGTTAAACCAAATTGTTCACCAATTTCTTCAAGGGTCAATTCGGCACAACCAATTCCGAAAAAGTAACGAAGTATTTCCCGTTCACGTTCTGTAAGAGTAGTTAAAGCCCTGTCAACTTCTGTTCCTAATGATTCACTTATTAATAATTTGTCGGCATTTGGAGAATCGCTGTTTATAAGAACATCCAGTAAACTATTATCTTCACCATCAACAAAAGGAGCATCTACTGAAATATGCCTGCCTGAAATTCGCATTGCATCAGCTATCTTATCTTTTGATATTTCCAAAGTCTGCGATAATTCATCAGGCGTTGGGGTACGCTCATTTTCCTGTTCCAACCTTGAGAAGGCTTTATTTATTCTGTTTAACGAACCAACCTGGTTTAAAGGTAAACGTACTATTCTGGATTGCTCAGCTAAAGCTTGAAGTATAGATTGACGAATCCACCATACAGCATACGAAATAAACTTGAAACCACGGGTTTCATCAAATTTTTCAGCTGCTTTAATTAAGCCTAAATTTCCTTCGTTAATTAAATCGGGCAAAGTAAGTCCCTGGTTTTGGTATTGCTTGGCAACTGAAACTACAAAACGCAGATTAGCACGGGTAAGTTTTTCTAAAGCAGCACGATCACCTTTTCTAATGCGCTGGGCTAGTTCAACTTCTTCCTCAATAGTAATTAATTCTTCTCGTCCAATTTCCGAAAGGTATTTATCGAGCGAAGCACTTTCGCAATTTGTAATGGACTTTGTAATTTTTAATTGTCTCATTTTGGTAGGTAACAAAAACAAGCGGCAAAGGTAAGTCAAAATGTATTTAAATTCATTTTAAATTACAAATACTAAATTTCAAATTTTATTATTTAAAAATATTGTCATGTTTATAAAGCTATTGACAGAATAAATTTGTAATTTGCATACTGTTAATAATCAAAAATATAACCTATGAAAAGGATTCTTTGGATTATTATACCTTTCATTTTTATTAATAATTCTACCAATGCAGGTCTTACTCCATCGTTAACTATTACCGCTACTACCAAAAATGTTATTCCTGATGGTGTTGTAAATACTGATGGTTCTGAGCCATGGTCAGCTACTTGGATACCAATGAATTCAAGTGTTTCCTCTAATACTACTTCCGGAATGAAAGGTAAATTTCAAATGGTATATAATTATTCCTATTTGTGGCTTGCAGTTGGTGTGGATAACGATATTGATATAGATACTTCCTCAATAGATATTCCATTAGTAACCGAAACGGATGGGGTTGATGTATATTTAAAGATGGATACGGATTCAGGAAATGGTCGACTGCAGGAAGGTGATTACCACTTCAGAATGGAACGTGCAAAACAATATCCGGAAGGATTCAATGATTTTACTTTCAATGGTGAGCTTGAAAAAGATTCTTCTTTTACTGTAGGACAAACAGATTCGGGAACTGGCTACCAACAAGAATGGCAATTTCCGTGGAAATTATTAGTAAATGGTTTGAAAGATTCTGGCCAATTCAATAGTATGTATCTCAAATTTGGTATTGAGGTTACCGATAATACGACAGGTAAAGCTAGAGGAGTCACACAACAAGTATTTTGGAAAAATGCTTCAATAAATTTTGCCAATAATACAAAATTATGGAGTTTGATTTTAATTGGGTTTTGCAATGTATGCTATCCACAACCTGATACTACAGGAATAGTTATAAAGAATTTTGTGAAGACTAATTGTTTAATTGGACCTAGTCCGGTAAAAGACCTTTTGAATATTAAAACTTCAAATAACAGAAGTTCCAACCAGGTACTTATTTACGATTTAAATGGAGTTTTAGAAATGAATATAAATATAGTAAATGGCGAAGGTAAAATTGATGTAAGTCAACTTTCACAAGGAATTTATATTGTTAAACTGGTGAATGAAAATTCCAAAGTGTATAAAATAATTAAAGAGTGATTTTAATTCACCATTAAAATTTCATGAATAGCCTTAACTATAGATTCTTTGGGCACTGCGCCAACCGACATTTGTGGTTTTCCTTGTTTTGGAACAAATAAAAATGTTGGCAAATTTGTAATTCCCAGCGTTTGCGATAATTCCTGTTCCACATCGGTATCAACTTTATAAAAAATAATTTTACCCGAATATTCTTTTGCTAATTCATCCATTATTGGAGCCATATGGCGGCAAGGCCCGCACCAGCTGGCATAAAAATCAACAATGCAAGGTTTGTCACCTTCGTATTTCCATTCTTTATTCACCGGGTAATTAAAAATTAATTTTTTAAATGCATCGTTAGTTAAATGAATTACACCTGCTTCTGATACAGAGGCCGGGTTTTTCGTTTGACTATTGCTTGAACAATTTGCAAATAGTAGTGAAGCTGTCACTATTATGGATAAAACTAACTTATTCATCTTTAATAGTATTATTATTAACAAAAATACTAAAATGCACCGCTCCATAATGGCGCTCATCATGGAAATTAGGATGATTTATAAAATTATATTTTTTTGAATGCTCAAAAATGAACCATCCTTCAGGTAATAACAAATTTTTATTGAAAATTGTTTCGGGCAATTTATCAATTCCTTCTAAATCGTAAGGAGGATCGGCAAATATTACATCGTATTTTCCTTTGCAGGTATCAATAAATTTAAAAGCATCGCCTTTAATGGTGCGAATTTTATTCAAGCCCAGTTGTTGAATTGCTTTATTGATAAGTGAAAAATTTTTATGATCCGATTCAACCAAATCAACTTGCTGGCTTCCACGCGATGCAAATTCAATGCTTATACTTCCTGTACCTGAAAATAAATCGAGCACTTTTATTTTATCAAAATAGAAGTAGTTGTTCAAAATATTGAAGAGGCTTTCACGTGCAAAATCAGTGGTTGGTCTGGCGTTAAAAGTTTTGAAGGTGTTAACCCTGCGTCCTTTGAATTCGCCGCTTATTATTCGCAAGAGTATAAATTTAAAAGGTTTACAAATTGATATTGTTCTAAGTCGGAAAATGCGGGGGCATATGAAAAATCGAGACTATATTTTTCGAATTTTATGGATTTAAATATTTTTTCCAATTCAGCCTGCAATTCTGTTTTTTCTTGTAATTCACCGGTAATATATAATCCCGTATTATCGGGTTTTAACGAAAACAAATTTAAAATGTTAGATACAAAGTAAACTACGTCGGTATATTTTTTATAGAAAAACGAGTTGTATAGTTGAATTTTATTGTTACGTACAATTAAAACGTCAAAAAAATCAGGGGCAAAATTTATATGCAATGCAGTTGCTTCATTATCTTTTGACGCTTGATGCAATGAAGTGTTTATGAAAGGAATGCAGTGATGCATATATTTGACATTCGCAAAATGTGTATTCACAATTTCTTCAATATAATTTGGAATTGAAAAAATAACAAATGCTTCAGCTAATTTTATAAAATACGATTTTATCTGATCTTTATCGTCAACATCATGATGAAACTTTAAAAATGCTTTCAGGTTTTTATGGTCAAATAACGATTCAGGAACCAACATTGAACGGAATGACTGAAATTGAAATGCAACTGATGTATATTTATATTTTAGGTTTTGATCGTTTTCTATTTCAGTGAGTAATAATTCCTTAAAAAGCTTTTCAGCACTAATATTAAAGTTAATATGTTTTAATACCTGGTATTTTTTGTCATCTATATTTAAAATTGCATACGACATTGTTCCCGGGCCAATTTGCAATGATAAATGGTAATTTTTTGAATCGATGAATGAGAAATTCTCTTCAAACGCCTCGGATATTTTCATAATGAGTTTGTTTTCTGTAAAAACCAAAAATAACAAAAAATCGGTTGCTGCAATAAAGTTAACAATTCTTTTTGAGAAAGTTCGAAAATGATTAGGCAATATACAAGTTTAAAAATATGTTAAAGCAATTTTAATGTATTGATTGTGGAATAAAGTGTATAAATTTGATCTAACAAATTTGAAAAGGTAAAATTTATGCTATATAGAACTTTAGGAAAAACAGGGTTTTCAATCTCAGAAATTAGTTTAGGTACATGGCAGGTTGGCGGAAAATGGGGTGAAGCATTTAATGAAAAAAATGCGGAACATATTCTAAACAATGCAGTAGATGCTGGTATAAATTTTATTGATACTGCCGATGTTTATAGCGATGGGGAAAGTGAAAAAGCAGTGGGCAAATTTGTAAAGTCACGAAAGGAAAGAATTTACGTGGCTACCAAATGTGGGAGAAGAATTAATCCGCATATCAATGCTGCCTATCAGCCTGAAGTTTTGCGCAAGTTTGTTGAAGATAGTCTGAAAAACAGCGGACTCGAAACTCTTGATTTAATCCAATTGCATTGTCCACCAACTGAAGTTTATTATCGTCCTGAAATTTTTGAATTGTTTGATAAACTGAAACATGAAGGTAAAATTTTGAATCTTGGAGTTAGCGTTGAAAAAATTGAAGAGGCTTTAAAAGCAATAGAATTCCACAATGTTACTACAGTTCAAATTATTTTCAACATATTTCGGCAGAGACCAATCGAATTATTTTTTAAACAGGCTGCACTTAAAAATGTGGGGATAATTGTACGTGTTCCACTTGCCAGCGGATTATTATCGGGAAAGTTTGATAAAAATACGGAATTTAAAGAAGGCGATCATCGCTATTTCAACCGCAATGGTGAAGCTTTTGATAAAGGCGAAACTTTCTCAGGAATTAATTATGAAATTGGTTTGAAAGCTGTTGATGAACTGAAAAAAATATTTCCGACCGATACTAATTTGGCTGCCGTTGCTTTAAAATGGATTCTTCAATTTAAAGAAATAAGTACAATTATCCCGGGTGCTTCAAAACCCGAACAAATTCTTGCAAACCTTAAAACGCTTGAATTGTCTGATTTAAATGCAAACCAATTGAACCAAATTAATGCTATTTACGAAAACAATATAAAACCATTAGTACATCAGCTTTGGTAGTATTAAACCTGCTGATTGTTATGAATGGAAACTGTTTTATGACTTTTCATTCTTTCGTACCCAATATAAATAAAAATTAATCCTATAAACTCCGTAACATAAAGAACTTCGGTATAACCAAATTTTGTGTATGAACCTCCAATTCCTGGAAGTGTGGCACCAATGGCTATGAATATATTGCCCCACATGCGGTTCCTGTCTTTTTTACTGATAAAATATTTTATGGCTGAATATATGGCGCCACCAACAAGGAATACAAAACCATAAAGATTTATAAAAGGTGTAATTAACCGAACATATTGCCATTTCAGTACTTTTCCGGTTAGCCTGTGGACTTCAACTTTTGAATAATCTATAGGCGATAATATTACTAGAACAGATGCTATTACAATTACTGAAATTAATATAATTGTCAATGTATCGGCTGTTTTTCGTTTAATTAAAAGGTATATGGTACCCTGTGCAAGAATTGCTCCACCTAAAAGTGCGCCAAAAATATACCACATTTTAAACACTACAAGGCTCCAGCCAAAAATACCAACAATACTTTCAACCAAAGTTCCCATACCGTAAGAAACTATACCAATACACCACCATAATAGATAAAGCGCTTCTTTTTTCTTTCGCCAATGTTTATAAATTTCTATAAAAAAATAAATTGAAAACAAAGTTGTTAAAATTGGAATAAACCTAATCATAATAATATATTTTATATTTCAAATGAATAATCGCTTTCTACAACACAAATGCGGGCTTTGTACTGGCTATACCAAACATTTTTTCCCTTTTCCTGAGCTACCTTATGCTTAAAATTGTTCTTCCAGTTTTTAATATCTTCCAAACTGCGCCAGTACGAAACGGTAATACCTACTTCGTTTCTGGCGCTTTCATGACCAAGATAACCGGGTTGGTCTTTCACCAATTCAACCATTTTATCAGACATTATGGAATAGCCATTTTCGCCTTCGGTTCGTTTTGAAGTAAATACTACTGCATAATAGGGTGGGGCAGGGGTTTTTGAAATATCCATATTTTTAAATTTTATAATGAAGTATTGTAAAGTGAATATTTCTTAATAGTATTGAAAATTTTACTATTTGCATATTTTTGGGCATTTGCAACGCGTAACATTTTCTTTTCTTCCAAAGGTAATGGTAAAATATTTTTACAATCAACCGAACAGCAACCATCAAATTGTTCAGCACATTCCTTACATTGGATAAATAACATATGACAATCGGTATTTGCACAATTGGTATGTGTATCGCAAGCCTTACCACACTGATGGCAACTCGAAATGATTTGCCCGTCAATACTTTCACCCAAACGTTCGTCAAACACGAAATTTTTACCAATAAACTTCGATGCTATATTCCCAGACTTTATAAAATGTGCATAATTTATTATTCCACCATTCAATTGGTTCACATTTTTAAAGCCTTGTTGTATTAAGAATGAACTGGCTTTTTCGCATCGGATACCACCGGTACAATACAATAATACATTTTTGTCTTTTTCATTGCCAAACTTTTCCGATACGATTTGAATGGCTTCCTTAAATGTTGCGGCTTCAGGAACAAAAGCATTTGAAAACCGCCCTACTTCGCTTTCATAGCGGTTGCGCATATCTATAACAATGCTTTCAGTGTCATCAATTAAATTATGAAAATCAATTGGTGATAAATGGTTCCCAACTCTCGAAATATCGTAGGAATTATCATCCAATCCATCTGCAACAATTTTTTGCTTAACTTTTATGGTGAGTTTATAGAACGATTTTCCATTGTCTTCAACAGCATATTTTATTTGAGCAGTATTTAATTCGTTAAATTTTTTAAGGGTTTCAAGAAATAAATCCATATTAAATTCAGGAATACTCATTTGGGCGTTAATACCTTCTGCGGCAACATAAACTCTACCAAAACAATTCAAATCAAACCATTCACTATATAGTTGATTTCTGAATTCTTCAGGGTTATTGATTTGAATATACCTGTAAAACGAAATAGTTAAGCGATTAAAGTCTTCGTTTTTAAGTTTTTCTAAAAGTTCTTTCCTGTTAAATTTATTGTGCAACATAAATTTATTGTTTGAAAATTGTAAACAACAATTTAGAATTAAAGTTTATATGTTAATGTAATACTATTGGAATTGATAAGGTACTTTAAATTAATACAGACATTTAAATATATTTGGTTGGAATTGCCTGGAAATAATAATTGAATAAAAAAATATTTTTAAAATTAACCACAAGTTTTATAATACAATTTTGTCAAATAATTGAATTCATTATTGAATTCGTTTTTTCATGGGGTTTAGTTTGGGGGGCGAAGAAATTCGCCCTTTTTCTATTTATCATAATTGGGAGGTTATAATTGGAAATGACTTTTAACTTTTAATTTAAAATATCAATAGTAAAACGTAATATAATTTCTATAAATACTATAAACATTTAACTAAAAAAATTAATTTTGAAATGTGGATAGTTTAACTGAACCTGAAATAAAGAAAAAGTTCAAGATTTTGATTGTTGACGACAGTCAGAATAATATTGATTATTTAGTTAATATTATTCAAAATGAAAATTATTTAATAGCAACGGCAAATAACGGCAATACCGCAATTACAAAGGCAAAAGGGAATAGCTTCGACTTGATCCTTCTCGATGTTATAATGGAAGGTATTAGTGGTTTCGATGTATGTAAAGAGCTCAAAAATTATCCTGCAACCAAAGAAATCCCAATCATATTTTTAACCGGACTGTCTGATCCGGAGCACATTTCTGAAGGTTTTAGGGTTGGTGCCGTTGATTATGTGAAAAAACCTTTCAACCATGCCGAACTTAAAGCCAGAGTACAAACTCATCTCGATCTGAAAAAATCAAAAGATATAATAGCAGAAAAAAACAAACAATTTGCCGAAACAAATAAAGAACTTGAAAAGCTTTCAATTGTGGCTAGTAGAATTAGTAATGCAGTAATTATAACTAATGCAACGGGCGAAATAGAATGGGCTAATGAAGGTTTTAAAAGACTATCGGGATATTCATTTGAAGAACTGAAGAAAATTAAAGGTTCTAACCTAATGTCCTGGAGTGGTAATAAAAAAATTGAAGAAGATTTTAACCGATGTATTACTTATAAACAATCTATTTCATACACTTCCGTTAATATTACAAAAGAAGGCAAAGGAATATGGGTTCAAACTACTCTTACACCAATACTTAATACTGATGGAGAAGTAGTTAAGTTAATTGCAGTTGATAGTGATATTACAGATATAAAACGGGCTGAAAAGGAAATTAAAAAAAAGAATCATGAACTCGTGTTTGAAAAGTCCCGCTCTGAAAAATTATTACTTAATATTCTTCCTTTTGAAACTGCGGAGGAATTGAAAAGATACGGAAAAGCAACAGTTAAAAGTTATCAGTCAGCCTCGGTATTATTTACTGATTTTGTTGATTTTACAAAAATAGCTGAATCAATGACGCCAGAACAATTAATAACCGAATTGGACAATTACTTTATTCTTTTCGATGAAATAATTGGAAAATATAATCTTGAAAAAATAAAAACCATAGGTGATTCATACATGTGTGCTGGCGGAATTCCAATACCAAACAATAGCAATCCTTTTTCAATTGTTCTTGCAGGTTTGAATATTCAAAATTTAATGAAAAAAATAATGGATAAACAAGCTGGAAATAACAATATTATCTGGGATTTACGTTTAGGAATTCATACCGGGGCATTAGTTGCGGGTGTTGTCGGAGAAAGAAAATTTGCTTATGATATTTGGGGAGATACTGTAAATACTGCCAGCAGAATGGAGTCAGCCGATGAACCTGGCAAAGTGAATATTTCAGGTTCAACATATGAATTAATTAAAGACTTATTTGATTGTACCTATAGAGGAAAAATTAAGGTAAAGAATAAGGATGATATAGAAATGTACTTTGTTGATAGAATAAAACCCCTATATTCACTAGATAATAATGGACTTGAGCCAAATGACCGCTTTAATATCTTTTTAAAAGAAATGGATAATTAATTTTAAGCCTTAAGCTTTTGATATTTTAAAATTCCCAATCCTTTAATTTAAATATTATATTCATCCAAAAACCTTGAATAAAAATTGAATTCGGTAAAAGAATTTAAATTATATGTTTATTTTAAGCTTATCAAAATTGTTGTTAAATGATGAAAAACATTCATAGTTAACAACAAAAATCCACTACCAATGTTCTTATCTAATAAATTTGTAATTGTTAAAATTCAAAAGCTTTATATTTGTTATTTATAAAACCTCATTTTTTCATGAATAGTTTAGAACACATAGTTGAAAGGCAACATCCAAAACGCTTTCTGGCAATTGCTCAGGAATTATTCAAGGAAATGAGAGAACATGAAATAAGATTTGCTTATGAAGGTGAAATCACTCACCAAATTACATTAGCATTTTCAGCTTTAGCTGAAGCAAGCCTTTCAAAGGATGAAGAAGTAATTTCAGTGCAACGCAGGGTAAATCATGTAATTATTGAATGCCTTCAAAATATTACCAAACACGCCGACGATCTTAAAACTGAGAATTATTCACGTTCTTCTACTGGTGTTTTTTTGGTTAGTAAATCAAAATCGGAATATTCAATTACAACCGGTAATGCCATAGAAAACCATAAACTTGAATCATTGCGGGCAATGATAGATAAGGTAAATAGTGCAAATAAGGATGAATTAGAGGAAATGTACATGAAACAACTTTCAGAAGGAGAATTATCCGATGTAGGTGGTGCCGGTCTTGGTTTCATTGATATTGTAATGAAAACGGGTAGAAAACTGGAATATCATTTCTTAAAAATTAATGAGAATACTTCATTCTTTGTGCTGACATCATTTGTTACCAGAAGCTAATTTTCATGTATTTTCAAACTTTCCTAAAAATTATTTTCGTTAAAAGTTCAATTTTTATAAATTTTAAAATTGGCTATTCAACAAATCCTAAATTCAACCATCGAAAATAATATCTTTGCAGAAAAAATATTATGGCACTCGAAATATCAGGAAAAGTTATAGTTGTTTTACCGGAACAAACAGGCAGCGGTAAAAATGGCGCATGGGTAAAACAGGATTTTGTAATTGAAACAACGGAACAATATCCAAAAAAAGTTTGTTTCAGTTCATGGGGCGATAAGGCAGCTATGGTAAAAAATCTTACGGTTGGTGCTTCGGTTAAAGTATCATTTAATGCTGAATCACGCGAATTTAATGGCAAATGGTACACCGATCTCAGGATTTGGAAACTCGAATCATCATCTTCTTCAGGCATGCAAGCAGGTGAAGTTCCTCTGCCAGGCGAAAGTGACGAATTTATTCCATCGTCCGAAGAAGGCAACGATGACTTACCGTTTTAAGATTATAACAATACTTTAAAATTTATAATGGCTGAAAATTTAGCCAAACTTATTACCGTTTCCGGGCTTATTCAGGGAGTTGGTTTTCGTCCATTCGTTTATCGCTTGGCAAATCAATATTTTATAAATGGCTGGGTTAAAAATACCAATGAATCTGTTATAATCCATGCAGAAGGAGCATCTGACCATTTAAACTTATTCATTTCAGAGCTTACCAAATCTAAACCTGATGCTGCAATTATAAAAGATATTGCGATTTCTGAATCAAGATTGGCATATTATAAAAAATTCGAAATTAATTTAAGTGAATCTGTTTCAAACAATATAACATTTGTAAGTCCTGACATTGCTATTTGTAATGATTGTTTGAAAGATATTCATAAGCAACCATTACGTTTAAATTACCAACTGACAAATTGTTGCAATTGCGGCCCACGCTTTAGTATAATTAAAGATTTGCCATATGACAGGCCGAATACTTCAATGGCCCCATTCAAAATGTGCAACGATTGCAAAGCTGAATATACCGATGTTTCAAACAGGCGCTTTCATGCGCAACCTATTTCGTGCAACAATTGCGGCCCAACTTATCAACTTTATTTAAAAAATGAAAATATAAGTTCAATAGAAAAAATAATCTGTTATATATCATCATCCATAGAGAATGGTGGAATATTTGCGATTAAGGGTATTGGTGGTTTTCATATTACATGTGATGCATTAAATGAAAATGCAGTCGCCAGATTAAGGCAAATAAAACATCGTGATACCAAGCCTTTTGCAGTTATGTTCCGTAATATTACAACAGCAAGATTTTACGTAAATATTTCGGAAGTTGAGGAAAAAGAATTGCTTTCGTATAAACGTCCTATTTTAATTTTAAAAGAAATAAAGCCACTTGCCGCTTCAGTAACACTAAAATTGGGAACTATAGGAATTATGTTACCTTATATGGCATTTCATTATTCGCTTTTCGAGCAAATAAAATGTGATGTTTTAGTTATGACAAGTGCCAATATTTCAGATGAACCGGTAATTATTGATAATCAGGTTGCAGTTGAAAAATTCATCCATTGCACCGATGGAATTTTAACTTATAATCGTGATGTAGTAAATCGTACAGACGATTCTGTGTTGTTGGTTGCAAACGAAGTTCCAAGAATAATAAGGCGTTCCAGAGGTTTTGTTCCAGAACCTTTATCATTGGCTTTTGAAACAGAAGGTATTTTTGCTGCAGGCGCTGAACTGACCGGTGCTTTTGCAATTGGGAAAGGTAAGGAAATAATAGCAAGTCAATATTTTGGAGATTTGCAGAATGTTGAAAATTTTAACTTTTATGCCGAATCTTTTCAAAGGTTTTCAGAATTGTTTCGTTTTCAATCACAGTCGGTAGTTTGTGATTTACATCCCGATTATGTAACTACTGCATTTGCCAGAAATTTAAATCTGCCAGTTGAACAGGTTCAACATCACCATGCGCATATTGCCTCTGTTATGGCAGAACATAATATTGAAACTCCTATAATTGGTGTTGCATTTGATGGTACCGGTTATGGAACGGATGGTAATATCTGGGGAAGTGAATTTTTACTTTGCGAAGGGATAAAATTTGAGCGATTATCTCATTTCGAATATATTCCACTACCTGGAGGAGATAAGGCAGTGCTGGAGCCATGGCGTTCAGGCATATCCTATTTATATAAATGTTTTGGGTCTGATTTAGTACAACTTGAAATTCCTTTTATTAAAAATTTAGAAGCAAATAAAATCAAACTGGTAATTCAGGCAATTGAAAAAACGATAAATTCACCATTGTCATGCAGCGCAGGACGTTTGTTCGATGCTTTCACCGCTATTACAGGTATTTGTTTAAACCCAACATTTCATGCTGAAGCGCCAATGCGATTAGAATCAGTAATTGATTGGAATTGTAAAGAAAACTATTCATTCACAATGTATGATAATATAATCAGTTTTGAAAATATGTGGCACGAGGTGGTGCAGGATATAAAAGAAAATAAGCCAAAAGAAATTCTATCTGCAAAGTTTCATAATACAATAATTCATGTCATTTTTAAAACTTGTAAACACCTTCGAAACCAAATGGGAATAAATATTATAGCATTATCGGGAGGCACTTTTCAAAATAAATATTTGATAGAAAAAACTGAAAAATTACTGACGGAAAATATGTTTACAGTAATTTCGAACCGCCAATTTCCATCGAATGATGGTGGAATTGCAATAGGACAAATGTATATAGCAGCTAAAAAAAGAAAATTATGTGTTTAGCAGTACCAGCCAAAGTTGAATCAATAGAAGGGAATGAAGCAAAATTGAACCTTTCGGGCAATATAATGAAAGCTTCTCTTGATTTGCTAACTGATGTTAAAGTAGGTGATTATGTGCTTTTACATGCAGGTTACGCCATTCAAAAGATTGATGAGGTAGAAGCCCGAAGTACTTTAGAACTGATGAAAGAATTGGGTTTAACTAATCAGGGGGCATTATAGCATGAAATTTATCAGTGAATTTCGCGATGCAAAACAAATAGAAGGTTTATCGGCTTTAATTCACAAAGAATCGAAGAAATCAATAACCATTATGGAAGTCTGTGGAAGTCATACCATGGCTATTCATAGGTTTGGAATTCAAAGTTTGCTTCCTGAAAATATAAAATTGGTATCCGGGCCGGGTTGTCCGGTTTGTGTAACGGCAATAGATTATATTGACAAAGCGGTTGCTTTAGCTCGTATTCCCGGAGTTATAATTACTTCATTTGGCGATTTAATACGAGTTCCTGGCTCAACATCCAACCTTGAAAAGGAAAAGGCCAATGGTGCCGATGTTCGCATGGTTTATTCCATAACTGAATCTATTGATATAGCACTTGCAAATCCTGAAAAGCATGTGGTTTTTCTGGCAATTGGCTTCGAAACAACAACGCCTCCAACAGCTGCAGGTATTTTAAAAGCCTCGCTAACAGGCCTAAAGAATTTTTCTGCACTAAGCGCCCATAAAATTATGCCACCACCCATGCAGGCAATTATCGAAGATGAGATAAAGGTAGATGCTTTTCTTGCTCCAGGTCATGTTAGTGTTATTACCGGAATTGAAATGTATAAGTTTATTCCTGAAAAATTTAGAAAAGGGGTTGTAGTTGCTGGTTTCGAGCCTTCTGATATATTGCAGTCGGTTTATATGTTGGTGAATCAAATAGAGGCAAATCAGCCCAAAGTTGAAATACAATATACTCGTGTTGTAAAGCCTGAAGGTAATTTAAAAGCAAAAGAAATTGTAAATAAAGTATTTGAACCAACTTCAGCAAACTGGCGTGGTTTAGGTGTTATACCAAATAGTGCATTAAAAATAAGAAAAGAATTTGAACTATACGATACTGAAAAAAGGTTCGATATAAAGGCTGAAAAACCAAAAGAAGCTATTGGCTGTATATGTGGCACAGTTTTAAAAGGACTTAAAAAACCTACCGATTGCAAATTATTCGGTAAAGTTTGTACACCCGAAAACCCTTCGGGAGCATGTATGGTTTCGCCTGAAGGCGCATGTAATGTATTTTATAGATACAGGGAATGATGGCCAATTACAAATGACAAATTACAGATGACTGATTACCAATTGTTTTAAACGAATATTTTATAAATTGTTGCGCAATAAAATTATAAGAACAGAAAATGGATAAAGTAATTACATTGAATCATGGAAGTGGCGGGAAAATAACACATGAGTTGATTTCAGGCCTATTCAAAAAATATTTCAACAACGAATATTTAAATAAACTAAATGATTCGTCTATAATTCCTGTATCTGGAACCAAACTGGCATTTACAACAGATGGTTATGTGGTTGATCCCATTTTTTTCCCCGGCGGTAATATTGGTAAACTTGCTGTATGCGGAACTGTAAATGATTTGGCTGTTTCAGGGGCAGTTCCTAAATATTTAAGCGCTTCGTTTATTATTGAAGAAGGTTTGAAATATGATGAACTCGAAACTATTGTGAAAACAATGGCTGAAGAAGCTTCGTTTGCCGGAGTACAAATTGTTACAGGCGATACAAAAGTTGTACACAAAGGCAAAGGCGATAAAATATTTATTTCAACATCGGGAATTGGTGAAATTGATAAACAATTTGAAAATATTAGCGATGCTGTTAATGTTAAGGTTGGTGACAAACTTATAATCAATGGTAATATTGGAGAACATGCTATTGCTATTTTAGCTTCACGGGAATCTTTAACCTTCGAAACCGAGGCTAAATCGGACTGTGCTGCATTAAACCACTTTATTCAAAAAGCTTTACAAGTTTGTCCCGAAATTGCATTTATGCGTGATGCTACGCGTGGTGGGTTAGCCACCGTGGCCTGCGAATTAGCTGAAAAAATTAACCTGGGGATTGTTTTATATGAAACGGATTTACCTGTAAACGATAACGTTCAATCAGTATGTGAAGTATTTGGCTTCGATCCATTATTTCTGGCGAATGAAGGCAAAGTGCTAATGGTTGTTCCTGCTGAGAAAGTAGATTCACTTTTAGAAATAATCCATTCAGATAAATTAGGCAAAAATGCAGTAATTATTGGTGAAGTAACTGATAATAACAAGGCTAAAGTTATCCTGAAAACTATAACAGGCGGAAAACGAATAATTGATATACCAGCCGGAGCCCAATTACCACGAATTTGCTGATAGTATATTTTATGAAACTTATTCACTAACAACTAAAAACTTACAAACTAAGATTAAGCTTTTACCAATTTAATCACAGTAATTTCAGGATATATACCAACACGTCCCGGATAACCTATAAAACCAAACCCACGGTTTACATATATATATTTACCAAATTTTTCATATAATCCAGCCCATTCAGGATACATATATTCTACAGGGCTCCATTTAAAACCTGGTACTTCAACTCCAAATTGCATCCCATGTGTATGACCCGATAAAGTTAAATGTATATGTTTTTCGTGGTTAAGCACCTGTGCATCCCAATGCGATGGATCGTGCGATAATAGTATTTTAAAGCTGTTATCATCAACACCAATTAATGATTTATTCAAATCGCCATATTTTGCAAAACCACGTTTTCCCCAGTTCTCGACTCCAATTAATGAGATATATTGACCTTCTTTTTCTATTTTAACATTTTCATTTAATAATAGCCTAAACCCAAGTTGGCCCTCCAATTCCTTAAGTTTATTAAGATTATTGTGCTTTTCCTGTTGGCTGTTCCAATGAACATAATCGCCATAATCATGGTTGCCTAATATCGAAAATTTCCCATAAGGCGCATGAAACTTTGAAAAAACATCAAACCAAGGTTCAATTTCATCTGCTATATTATTTACTAAATCTCCGGTAAAAAATAAAATATCGCTGTTTTGGGCATTAGCAAGTTCAACCGCACGAATAACTTCATGTTGGTCGTCAAAGCTACCACAATGTATATCCGAAACCTGCGTTATGGTGAAATTATGGAATGATTCAGGAAGGTGTTTGAAGGCTAATGTAACTTTATGTACTTTAAAATTATATTTCCCTTTAACCATTCCATATATTAAACTCATAAAAGGAATTGCCCCAATTATAAGAGATATTTGGCTTATAAATTTTCGTCGTTCATTAAAAAGCGGATTATATGTAGCAGTATTTGTAGAAAATAATCGTATAATGCCATGTATTGCGGCATTTATAATCCTGGATATATCTTCAACTAACAAGAATGGAACAATTATTAGTTTTGGTACAAAAGATATAAACATTAATCCAATTAGTAATGAAGAACCGTGAGATGGTGCAATCGCAAATTTTCTTGAATTGATCAAATATATAATAGCTATAGCTAAAATTATATCAATTATCCAATAACCCCAACGAATGATGTAAATCCAATTGCTGCTTAATCCTGATGTAACAGTTTTTATAGCCTGATAAACATATAAATCAATAATAGCCCAAATAGCTATTACTATTAAAATACGAAATGACATTTGTTATTATATTATTGTGCATTAAATTTAAACTGAAAATTTTGTCAAATATAAATTTTTATAGGTTGTCTATTTTGTTTATGGACATTAAAAGTGCATATTCATAACAACACAGACAACCTATATGATGATAAATAAATATCAATTTATTTTTTTCTACCATCAAGGCTTAAAGGTCCTGAACCAAAGTAGGCTATAAAAAAAGCACCACCTAACATTGAAAGGTTTTTCATAAACATTGACATTTGCATCTGCATCATCATTGGATCAGATATGGTCCAAAACTTATGCATCATAAATGTAACAGGAATTAAAAATAATATTATTAACCATGCACCAATTTTAGCTTTATAGCCTAATATAATACTTAAGGCCCCGAGAAATGCCATAAGGCCTGAAAGTGGAACCAATATTGAGGATATGGGAACTTCCTGAGATGCTGCATATTCAATACCTTTTGATGAAAAATGCATCATTATTGTCATTAAAAAGATTAATGAAAATAGAATCCGTCCGAGCAATACTAAATACTTCATAACTTTTTCCTCCCTAAAATTTAAATTAATTTTTATTTGGCATTTTGTTTTCCGGTTGTTAAAACAATTTAATTTGAAAATAGTTATATTGGACTAATTAGTTACAATTTTGAATTGCTTTTAAATTATTAAAATTTAATAATTTAATTTGCATTTTCTAAATTCAAAATAAACTTATACTCTTCATTTTTTACAGGTTGAACCGACAACCGTGTGTTTTTAACCAGACTCATATGCTGTAATTCAGAATATTTTTTTATCTCATGTAAGCCAATAAATTTTTTAAGTTTCCGAACGGGTTTAACTTCTACTACCGACCAATCGCCTTCTTTAGCTGTTGGATCGGGATAATTTTCTTTTGTCACTTCTGCAATTCCAATAATCCCGGGATTTTTACCACTATAATAAAATAACAGCAAATCGCCCTTTTTCATCAAACGTAAATTATTTCGGGCTTGATAATTCCTCACTCCTTCCCACATTGAATTTTTTTCTTTTTCAAGATTTTCCCAACTAAATGTTTCAGGTTCCGATTTTATTAACCAATAAGCCATAGAATTTTATTTTTATCAATTACTTGAAATGCAAAATATTTTAATAACTTATAAAACATTGGTTCTGAAACAACTTAAACATCAACTTGTTTAAACAAAACTTAACTTCATCATATTTGTTCTGCCATGCAATTGAAGTGGTGTACTTCCAACATGAATAATTATATCTCCTTCGGATAAAACTTTTTTATTTTTTAGCGTATTGGTAGTTTCATCTATAGCATTATCAATTTGTTCATACGATTCAACATATAGCGCATCAACTCCCCATATCAGTGACAATTTTCTTAACAATTTCTGGTTATTGGTTACAGCATATATTTTAGATTGTGGGCGGTGACTCGATATACGGATAGCCGTATATCCTGAATGTGTAAATGCAATTATTGCCTTTGCTTTGGTTTGAGAAGCTAGTGAGGATGCGTTATAACAAATTGAATTTGCTAAAAAAGTTGGAATACCTTCTATTGGTTTATGTTCTCTATTAAATGGCTTTCCATGTTGTTCGGTATAATCAATAATCATTTGCATGCTGGAAATTGTTTCAACCGGATATTTACCTACTGAAGTTTCTCCACTTAACATTAGTGCATCTGCTCCATCCAACACTGCATTTGCAACATCGTTTGCTTCAGCTCTGGTTGGTCTGAAATTGGTAATCATGCTTTCCATCATTTGTGTTGCAATAATTACCGGCTTCGAACGCTCGATACATTTATTAACTATTTTTTTTTGAATTAAAGGAACTTCATCAAAAGGTATTTCAACGCCCAAATCACCACGGGCAACCATAACACCGTCTGTAAGGTCAATTATTTCATCAATTTCATCTAATGCTTCAGGTTTTTCAATTTTTGCTATAACACCGGCATGTCCTTTTTTCTTTTTTATTAATTCTTTTATATCTATAATGTCAGAAGCCTTACGGACAAATGAAAGTGCTATCCAATCAACATCCTGATCAAGTGCAAAATTTGCATTTGAAATATCTTCTTCGGTTAAACAAGGTAATGAAACTTTAGTATTGGGGAGGTTTACGCCCTTTTTTGAAGAAAGAGTCCCGCCATAAATAACTTTTGCTTTTACAGTATCAGTTTTATTTGTATCAACTATTTCAAGTTTTAATTTTCCATCATCAATAAGTATAGTTTCTCCAATATTTACATCATTCGGAAACTCTTTATAACTCATATAAATTTTTTCTTTCGTGCCAATACATTTCTCTGAAACGAAGGTAATTATCTCCCCGGGTTCAAGGTCTAAATGGTTATTTTCAATTTCACCCACTCTTAATTTTGGTCCCTGCAAATCTGCAAGGATTGAAGTATATGTTCCAAGTTCAATATTTATTTCCTTTATAAGGTTTATGAGTTTTAAATGTTCATCTTGCCTTGAATGTGAGAAATTTAACCTAAAAACGTCTACTCCTTCAAGGATCATTTTTGTTAATACTTCTTTTGAAGATGAAGCGGGGCCTAGAGTGGCAACTATTTTGGTATGTGATTTTTTGTTTCTCATTTGTAATAATTTGAATGTCAATTATTAATATATCGATATAATAGAATAATTTTTAAAAGTAGCGATAAATCAATAAATCATCAAGGCAGAAATTTATATTTAACCTTATTTAAACAAAGTTTGGAATTTATTATATAGTATGGTATAATGTCGTTTATGTATTATATTAAATTTAGGATTGTATGTTATGAAATAAAAAAATTTAATTTATATCCAATACATAATTCGATTTACTTTCGAGCACTATGTACTTTCGGATGTATGCCAATAACAATTCTTCCATAACTGGCTTGTTAACGAAATATTCAACACCAAGGTCAAATATTTCTTCACATCGCTCGGTATAAGCACTTATAAAAATAACCGGGATTTTATATTTTTCGTTAATTAAATACTTTGTAAGCTCAATGCCATCTGTGTCGGGCAACATTAAATCCATTAATATCAAATTAAAATCTACCGGCCGCTTAATTTTTTCATAAAATTCTTTTCCATCTTTTGCCCTAAAAACTTCAACATTATAATCTGAGAGGATTTCTTCAACTAAAAAATAATTTGTGTCATTATCCTCAACAACAAAAATCTTTTTCATAGCTATTTAGCTTAATTATTGGGTTAAAAAATCAGATACCAATTCAATGAGGCATGAAAATCAATTAAAATTATTAAAGATTTTTGATTTAATCAATATTATGATTATTTAATTTTTACTGAAGGTAACTCTAAAAATAATAAGGAGTTATAATATATTGCTTAATTTGAACTTTTGGAATTTTTATATTTGAATAGTGAATGCAATAATTTTATATTTCAAAACCTAATACTGTAACATCGTCTATTTGTTCAAAATCGTTTTTCCAATTATTAAAGTTTTCCTTTAGCAATTCTCTTTGTTCTGGGAAAGCGTAGTTGCAAATTGATTTTAGAAAGCTTCTAAATTGTCTTATTTTATATTTATCACAGTTATCTCCACCAAATTGGTCTATATATCCATCGGAAAATAAGTAAATTTTATCCCCTTTTATTATATCAATTTCATGATTTGTAAAATTTCCCTTTTCATTATAATAAATACCAATTGGCATTCGGTCGGCTTTTAATTCTATTAATTTTAATTCATCTGGATTTTCATTTTCCCTGAAAACAAATAATGGGTTGAAAGCACCAGCATATCTAAGTTTTGTTCTGTCACTATTAATAATGCATAGCGAAATATCCATTCCATCTTTGTTGTCATTGTCTTTCCCTGTCTGTCGGAGCGATGTTTTAACTTTTTCTTTTAAATGGTCTAAAACAATGGCAGGTTGAAGCAGTTCACCTGAAGTAATATCGGTTTTTACAATTTCGGAAAGGAATGATAAGCCAAGCATACTCATAAATGCACCCGGAACGCCGTGGCCCGTACAATCAGCTACCACTGCAATTGATTCAGTTATGATTTCGTCTAATTCTTTAACGTAGTATTGCAATGAATTTACCCAGTAAAAATCACCGCTTACAATATCTTTTGGCCGATAAAAAACAAAGGATTTCGGAAAAATTTCACAAAAAATATTTTTTGAAGGGAGTAATGCTTGTTGAATTTTCCTCGCATAATTTATACTAGCCGTGATATCTACATTTACCTGGAAAAGCTTATTTTTCTGTTGTTCAAGAATGTGATTTTTATTTAATATTTCGGCTGTCCGTTCCTCCACTTTGGCTTCCAGTACATTGTTCAATTCACGTAGTTGTACATTTTGTTCATTAAGTTGTTTTGCCTGATAATAACTTTTAATAGCCTGTTTTACTGTTAAACAAAGGTCGTTCGATTCCCATGGTTTACCTATATAACGATACAAACGCGCCCAGTTTACTGCATTGGTAACCCCTTCAGTAGTTGCCTGACCAGTTAACATTATTTTATTGGTATCGGGTGAAATTAAATGAAAATTCTTAAGCAATTCATCGCCTTTCATCACAGGCATAACATAATCGGAAATTATAAGGGGAATGTCGTAACCATTTTCAAGGAGTTCTTTAAATATTTCAATTGATTCGGTTGGGTTTTCACAAACTTCAATAATATATTCATTGTCTAATGATTCTTTTAATTCCGATTTCAAGCTTGAAAGAACCATTTTTTCATCATCAACACAAAGGATTACTGCTTTCTTCATACAAAATGAAATTTTGACGCGAAAATTAAATTATTTCTAAACCTTCTTTAACTGTTTGAATTAGTTCTTGTTCTGACCAGGGTTTGGTTAAGCATTTATGTAAATGTGCTTCGTTAACAGCCCTCTCAATGGCTTCTGGTGAAGCATGACCGGTAAGCATAATTTTTACAATCTGGGGATATTTTTTGTGCATTTTAACCAAAAATTCATCGCCTTTTGTACCGGGCATCAACCAATCGGAAACGATTACTACTATTTTGCAATCCTCATCAATTAATTCATCAATAATTTCTTCCGCATCTACTGCATTTTCAGCAGTTTCGTATGAATAGCTATTTCCAAAGGCTTCTTTCAATTGTACTTTTAAACTATTTAGGATGATTTTTTCATCATCAACGCATAGAATAACATTTTTGGACATATATTATGAGGTTTTATTTTTTGGCAATTTAACTGTAAATGTAGTATTCCCGGGCTTACTTTCAAAAGAAATTTTACCGCCATGTTTTTCAATAATTCTTCTTACAATATCTAATCCAAGGCCGCTTCCTTCTCCCTGTGGTTTAGTAGTAAAAAATGCATCAAATATTTTATCTTTAATTTCTTCCGGAATTCCTTTCCCTGAATCATTAATTCCAACATAAATATACAATTTATCCTGTGTAATATTTATTGTTAAAGTTCCTTTATGGTCCATTGCCTGCAACGCATTGTGTATTATATTGGTCCAAACCTGGTTCAATTCATCAGGATAGCAAAGGATAAGCGGTAAATTTTCACAATAATTTTTTACAAGCGTAACACCATGTTTTAATTGGTTATAATATAGAGTCAATACAGTTTCAATTGAATCAGTTATTTGGGCTTGAGTTGCTTCTCCGGAATGATCGTAATGGGCATAATTTTTAAGTGCAAAAACTACTTTACTTGCACGCTCTGTTGCGGTAGTTATGGTTTGACTGCTCCTTAACAAACCTGAGACTTTGTATGCCATTTGTAATACTGGTTCACATTTTGGTGAATGGAAAAATGGGAGAAATGCTTCAATTTGCCCATATATACCCATATCAACGAGTGTATCGGCATATTCGTCAGCCTTATCAACTTTTGATTCTTCAAGAATGGATATAAGTTCACGTTTAAATACGCGTTCTTCTTTTGAAGTAATTGCAATTTTTGCATTAACAGAGCGTTCGAGCAAAGCAAAAAACATTAGTTTATCTTGCTCTTCCAATATTTTAAAGAAAGCAGCAAGATTATTCAAAACATGTTCAAGTGTACTTGAAATGTTCCCAACCGACGATCGTATAGCGCCAAGAGGGGTATTGATTTCATGGGCAACGCCTGCAATTAATTGTCCCAGCGCTACCATTTTTTCAGATTCAATTATTTTAGATTGTGATTTCTCTAGTAATTCTAAAGTCTCTGAAAGCTTTTCATTTTGTGATTGCAATGTATCACGCTGTGTACTTATTTCTTCAGATTGTTGCCTTATTTCTTCTTCTGCTACTGTTAGTTCCTCAATTTTTATCCTGAATTCTTCATTTCTAATCATTAATTGTTCCTGCTGTTCCTGAATTTTTCTTTCAGCTAATACTCTTTGTGTTACATCTCGGACAATTTCAATTGCACCAACTATATTGCCTTCCCCATCTTTTAATGCAGTAGCGGTTCCATGCATGTAAAATTCACCAGCATTTAAATAGTTAGGCATAAATGCTTCAGCTATTAAAACATCACCATTTCGCCGAACTGCTGTATATTTATTTGCAAAATTTTCAACTGGTTCAAAAACAAGGTCGATTAATATTTTTCTACGTGTACCATAAAAGGGTAACGCATATTCATAATCACCTTTTCCAACAATATTTTTGGCTTTAATTTTTGTAAGGTTTTCCATTGCATTATTCCATGAAATAACAATTCCCTGTTTGTCAATAACCATCACAGCATCGGGAATATTTTGAAGTATTGAAGAAATTTTGCCTTCAACAATTTTTAGCTCTTTCATTGTATCTTCCAAATGGTTACGCTGCGCAGCTATTTCTTCCACTTGCTGGCGAATTTCTTCTTCAGCCGTTTTAAGTTCATCAACAGTTTTTGAAAGTTGTTCATTTTGTGATTTTAAAATATCCCTTTGGTTACCAATTTCCGCTTCAGCATTAAGCAATTCATCCACAGTTTGGGTCAATTCGCTGGTTCTTGTTGCTACAGTAAATTCCAAGTCTTCTTTCGATTTGCGGAGTTCTATTTCAGCAATTTTTAATTCGGTCAAATCAGTTATTACTAAAAATGAACCATATGGTTTATTCTCTGAATCTTTTAACAAAGTATGGTTAAACAAGCAATATACCATGTTAGCACGTGATCCTTTTATAAGCATTTCATATGTATATCTTCCATCAATTCTTATTTTCTGAAGATTAGATTTTATAAGCTCCTGGTTTGTTTCATCAAAAAGTTCTAAAAAATTTAAACCAATCGTTGCTTTTTCACCAAATATTTCCTTAGCTGACTGATTTACAGATTCAATATTAAATTCTTCGTTAATTTGAATAAACCCTTCAGTCATACTTCCGAGTATATTTAATATTTTGGCTTTTTCTTCTTTCGTTTCCTTATGGGCAAGTTCACCTTCTTCAAATAAGTAAAAATGACAATTTTCAGGTTTGTTTAAACCGTTAAATATCGCAATGGCCATTTTTTCGCACTTCGTATATCCGCATGACGAACAGTTAAAAATGTCCTTATCGGAATATTTGTGCATTTTTTTATATATTTCCTTTAGCTCATGTTCATTGGGGATTTTCAATGTATTATTTTCAGATAAATCCTGATATGAACGGTTATATAAATTTTCATTCCAATATTGCAATATAAGTTCTTCTAATTGTTTATTAGCTTGTGAATTTTGCTTTTTTGCTTCAGTATCATAATAGGCCTGCATTTCTTTATTTCGTTTCGAAACCCAATATTCAATTTCGTCAACAGGTTTATCTTTTCCTAAAGTCAATGGACCACCATTACAACCTTTTTCACAACTGAGGCAATCAACAAGTAAAGGCGATTTTCCTTCTTTGATCATTTGCGGCAAAGTTTCGAGGTAATCATAAATACTTGAAACCCCTTCAATTTTGCGTGTTTTATTTCGTATTTCGGGAAACCATCGTTCGGCAGTTTGCATTAAACCTCCGGGGGAAGAAAACATTACTGCCCTTTCTGCCGGAGGATTGTCAAAACCAATCGTAGGGAAATTCTCAAGTTTTATTTGTTTCTTTTCGAGATAATTATAAACCGATAAAAAGGAAACATTGTAATCGCCTGAGCCGGTTTCTTCAAACTCTCGTTTTTTAGACAAACAAGGCGAAATAACTGCAATTTTATGGCCACTATATTCTTTATAAAAATTCCTGATTAATTTCATTGTATGAAGCATTGGGCTGTCAACAGGTATCAAATGCACCAGTAATTCAGGCTTATATATTTCAATAAAGGAAACAATTGCTGCACATGGTTGTGCAATTACAGTTTGAGGTTGCTTGGTCTTTAAATGATGAAGATAAGAAGCAACGGTCAATTCGGCACCAAAACTAACATCAAAAATAGCTTTCACGCCAATATTTTTTAACCAACCGTTCAGGTTAAGAAAATTATCGTGGAAGTTAGCAGTAATAGAAGGTGCAACAATAGCAACTATTTTTTCGCCTTGTTTTAAGGCATCCATGAATAAATCAAAATCATCAATATAATAACGGGCTCCGTGAGTACATGCTGATAAACAACTTCCACAAGCAATACAAAGGTTGTGGTTAACTTCAACCACATCACCGCTGCCATTATTGCAATATTTTACAGGACAAGCGCTTATACATACATGACAATTGACACATTTATTTTTGTCAACCCCGATAACTTTCACCAATTCCTTTTGTAGCATAATATTATGGTTCAACTTGTTAAGTTTCAATTGAAAATTTGTTTATCTCAATATGTTTATTGCATACTTGGAATTTAAAATACATAGCACTGCATTTTAATATTTTATCAATTAAATAGATAAAATTTACCAAGTGAAAAAACAAATATATCATTTTCTCATCAATAAATTAATCTAACAATCTGATTTACAACCTAAATAAAATATTAAGATCCGTAAGTATTTTATTGGCGCATTGGATTTATTGCATTGAAATTCAAATATTTAATTAATTTTAATTTTAGTATTCACTTTTCTAAAAATAATTCTAAACTTTGAATAAAGTACAAACTATTAAAAATCAGATATATGCTATAATTGTTTTTATGAATATAGAAATTAAATTATGATTAAATTTCTATATATACATTTTGTAGAAAATTTTTGCTGATATTTCACTAAATATCGCAATTTTTGATGATTACAATTTAAATAATAAAAAGGGATTAACTGTTTAAAAATAAAAATTATAGCATATTTTCAATTATTGGCAAAGTGAAATAAAATTTAGTTCCAATTCCCGGTTCAGATTCAACCCATATTTTACCATTATGTTTTTCAACAAATTCTTTGCAAAGAATTAAACCAAGTCCTGTTCCGGATTCATTTTCGGTTCCTCTTGTCGAATGTTTGTTGGTTATATCAAATATTTTTTCAATATTATCTGATGCAATTCCTATACCATTGTCCGAAATTGAAATAATTATATTGTTATGGTTCTGTTCTGCATTTATATTTATTTCCCCTGATTTATTGGTAAATTTTATTGCATTTGAAACAAGATTGCGCAATATAGTCTTTAACATTTCAATGTCAGCAAATATATGCAGGTCATTTTTTGTAGTTTGTATAATTGAAATATTTTTAGATTCTGCAAAATGTTTTATTTCTTCCAGTATTTCAAAACAAACTTGATTAAAGTTCAGTGATTGCGGATTATAGGATAACTTACCATTTTGAGAATTTGCCCAGAGCAACAATTCTTCAATAAGATTATATGTATTATGAGATGATTTATATATTATATCTAACTGTTGCTCAATTGTATTTATGTTATATTTCCGAATATTTATTTTTAATAGTTCTATAAATCCAAGTATTGCATTAAATGGACTTTTTAAATCATGCGCCAGTATTGAAAGGAAACGATCTTTATCAGAGTTAATCTGCAATAATTGCTTTTCATAATTTCTTTTTTCGGTTGAATCTCTGAATAAAGAACAAAATAAATATGAATCATTAATTTTTATTGGGAATATACAACTTTGTATATTTTTAATATTATTTGAATTATATGGAATTATATCGTTTTCCAGAACCCGATTGAAAAATTTTGTATTTTTAAATGTATATATATCTTTCATAGTGCTTTCAATCAGCGATAAATTTTTATATTGTGGTAATGCTAATTCACATTGTATTTCAGCAATATTTCTATTTAAAGCTTCAGTTGCTTTAAGTCCAAACATTATTTCAACACCTTTATTCCAGATTATTATTTTCCCTTGCTCGTCAACAACAACTATACCATCATTAATTTGATTTATAATTTCTCTAAATTTTGTTTCACTTTCTATTAATTCTTGTTCAGCTTTTTTGCGTTCTGTAATGTCATATGTAAGTACAATTATTGATTTTACATTTCCGTTTTCATCAAAATCAGGTACATAATTAACCTTGTTCCAACGCTTACCAATAGTTAAATTAAACACATTTTCATATGAAGTGGATTTACCATTTATTACTTCCTCAATATATTTCAAGGCAAACCGGTAATTATTTTCACCAATTATTTCTTTAATATGACTACCAATTATTTTTTCAGTTGGTACGCCAAAAAATTTTTGAAAAACGTTATTGACAAATTCATATTTTAATGATGAAGCATCAACATAAGCAATAAATGCAGGAATATTATCAGTAAGTGACGCAAATTTTCTATTACTTTCAATTAATGCTTTTTCTGTTTGAATGTGTTTAGCATAATTCAGTTTAGCATTTAATTGAATTAATTCATTTTGTTTTTTAAGATCGGCAATCTGTGATTTTAGTTCTTCATATGTAGGTTCGTTAGGCATGTGAATACATTTTTATTTTAATATATTGCATTCATTCAATTATGTCAATAATGTTTATATTGAATCTAAATATACAATTTAATTATACTCATCTATAATAGAAGATTCGATTTAAAAATAACTCTTATTTATTAATATTACAATTGTTACTGAATTTATTTTGGTTATTACATTGTTATGAATTCATCAGAAATATTATAAATTAAGTTCAATAAGTAATATCGTTAGGGCAATTGAATTATTATGGAAATATTTAATAAGAATATTCATTTAAAAATAATTTACAACAATCAAAAATGAAAGGTAAAAAAGTTCTTTGGTTTATTAAAAAGAGTAATGAAATTAATTGATTTGGTTTACAATATTTTATTCAAATTCGTACCTTTTTATTTATTGATAAAATACAAAACCCTCACAAACATTTGTTTATGAGGGTTTAAATGTAGCCCCGCCAGGAATCGAACCTGAATTTAAAGTTTAGGAAACTTCCGTTCTATCCATTGAACTACAGGGCCTTATATTGCAATTATTATCCAGGTTATGAATTTTATTTCAACCGGGTTTTTAAAAGCAGGTGCAAATATAGTAAAATTGATTTTCGTTTTTATTGTTAAAAAAAAATGAGATTGATTTTTAATATTTATAAATATTATTCATATCATTGTTTATTAGATTATTAATTGTAATATAAAAGTAAACTATATGAATTACCTTGATATTATCATTGTACTTTTGCTTGTAATTAGTGCTGTTAGTGGTTATCGAAAAGGTTTTATTCATCAGTTGGCTTCATTAGTTGCAATTATTTTAGGAATATTCTTAGCTGTAAAATTTGGAAAGCTTTTGTGGCCTTTTGTTCAAACTCATTTCATTTCATCCGAAAATATTTCAAAAATTGTTTCTTTTATTTCTATTTTCATAATTGTTTTGATATTAGTCCATTTATTGGGTAGGTTTCTCGAAAAAATTTTCGAAGAAATTGAACTTGCATTAATAAATAAATTGGCTGGAAGTGTTTTTTCCATTATTAAAATGGGGTTCATTTTAAGTATAATAATGGTACTGCTAAACATTTCAATAATAAAGTTAAACTGGCCTAAAGCTGAAAGTATTGAAAAATCGTATCTATACAAACCTATTGAATCTATTGCGCCTGCTATTTTTCCTTATCTTAGAATTGAAAAGAATAATCCGGATTCGAGAAATTAATGACTATTACCGCTAATATCGTATTAAGAATTGTTAAAATCAATAGTTTTTTTAAATCATCATTTAATTTCACGTCAGTATTTAAAATAAAATATAATTTTAGCAGTTTATAATTTACTTTTTATTTCATTGTAAATAAGCTCATTTATGAAAAAATATGTATTGTTAATTGCCATTTTTGTTATTAGTTACAGCTATTCATTTTGTCAAAGTTCAAAAAATGATTCAGTAAAAAAAGAAAATTCGATTTTTAAAAGCTTAAACTTAAATTCAAAAAACATATTATTTGGAATTAAAGGTGGTTTCGATTTAACTAAATTGTATGAATCTGAAACTTCTATACCAACTCAGTTGATCGAGAATAATTATCCAATTCCCGGAAGAAAATTTATAAATAACTTTCAAATAGGATTCAGTATTCGATATAAATTAAATGAAAAATTTGGCTTGATTTTAGAACCGGGTTATATACAAAAAGGTACTAATTTTAAAAATGATGCTGACTTTGAAGCCAGGTACGGAAGTTATACGCAGGTGAGGTTAGGATATGTAAATATGCCTATTTTATTATATTTTGAACCTTTAAAGAAATTTAAACTTGAGCTAGGCGCTGAACCAGGATATAGAGTTTACAAAAAAGTAACAAACACTCCATATTTAACTGACGATATAATGAAAAACAATTTCGACCTTAATGTTATAGGCGGAGCCAGCTATGATATTTTTGACTTTTTAAATGTTGGTGCAAGATATTCATTAGGCTTAACACGTATGCATACTGATTTCCCATACAACGACATTTACGATAATATTTATGGAACTCAGCATGTTTATGATTACAACCGTTATCTTGAATTTTTCATTAGGTTTTATTATCCTAAAAGCACTAAGTAAATTTAACTAAAATCATGTTTTTATTTATGTAATTTTGAATAGAATTTTATTTAACTGCCTTATGAAATTAACAGTTAAAATATTCTCAATTCTGCTTGCTTTGTTCTATAGTAATAAATTATTAGGACAAATAGATTCTATTACAATTGACACTTCTAAAAATTATCAGACAGTTAATAATACTTACCAAAGTTCAAAATTGGCAAAGTTTAATAACACTCATTTTTCATTAAATTTAAGCGCATCTTATATAAAAGGTGTTGGAATGTTTACCGGAATTACACCAAGTGTTAATTATCAGGCAAGCCAACGTTTAAATTTGGAATTTGGTGCTTCTGTTGTTTCAGGAATGAATAATAATTCATCTTTACAAAACCAGACTAATTATTTACAAACACCTGCAAATCAATATTTCTTATATGGCCAGGGTAATTATTTAGTCACAGATAAATTAATGTTTACCGGAAGTTTTTATACAACTGCAAATTCAAATCAAAATCAAACAAGCCAGTTTTTTGCCAATTATAGAGGATTGGATGTTGGGTTTGATTATAAATTAACAAAAAACGTTTCGTTAGGGGCACAATTTAGTGTTGTTGAGGGAAATTATTTAAACCAGGGAATTAGCCCGTTATATTATAATCATTCAATGTTTGGTTATTAAAAAACCCGATCAATTTCTTGTCCGGTTTAAATTTTAAATCAGAAAATGGTTTGGTATTATTTGTCAAAAGCCGGCATTTCCATTTCTTCTTGATGGCATTCGCCACGACGCTCAAAACCTTCGTTTTTAAAGCTTTTTTGATGATGTTCATTTCTCATATCAAACATCATGCGTTGTTCATCTGTGAGTAATGCCCTAATCTGAAGTTTGTATTTCACTTTAATTTTTAATATTTGATTTTGAGTTTTTGTAATTTCATCAATATTTGCATCAATGGAAGCTAAATCAGGCTTTTCCATTGTTGTTAAAGTACGCTCTTTTGCACGAAGTTCAGCCATATGATTTTTTAAAGGAAGAATTTCCTTATACTTGGAAACCTTTATATCTTTAATTTTGCCTTTTTGATCTTCGGTTAAGTTTGGCAATTGATTGCTGAACATTTCACCTTTTTCATGTTTTCTGAATTCATGTTTTTGAGCTCCATCATTTATAGGTTGTGCCTGGATATTCTGAATTCCAATAATGCCTAGCGCTAACGCCATTCCAATAATTATGTGTTTTGTTTTCATCTTTTAAATTATTTTTAATTTATATTTAAGAACTGATTTTACTAATAGACATGAACAAAAAATAATTATTGCTGTAAATTTCAATTTTAACAATTTTAAAGGATTATGTATTGCTTAATGCTGCAAAGAAAAATTGGTACTTTTATTTTACTTGTATTTTATTATTGTTCATGTCTTTTTGGTCAGGATACAATTCATAAAATTAATTTTGGAGTAAATACTGGAATTATTAATTATATATGCTCTGACAAGATGCTAAATGATTATAATTATATTGGGAATTACTTTCTTCCGGCACAAATAAAATTCAGTTATGTGGGAACCAATAATATTCATAATGTATATTTTTATTATAAATATGCGGTTTTAGAGCCAAACGATAATAATGCTTTGTATAAATATAACCAATTACATCTTTGGGATAATACATTGAATTATGAATATTTTCATAAATTAAGCACAAAATCATTTCATCATATAAGCTTTTATGTAGGGACAAGTATTGGGTTATATGCATTGGTTGAGCAGGAAAATTATTCAAGCAGTTTAAATACTTCGGCAAACGGAACAAAATTTTCTTACGATTGTTCGGGTATGAATTTATTTATTTCTGCAATGATTCAGTATCAGTTTAAGAGAAATAGCATCTATGTAAAATTCGGGAATTCATTAATCAGTTATAATTCACGCCCTGACGATTATTATATAAAATTTGGTGGAAATACATTAAACTGGAAATTATATACTTTAAATGAATTTGAAAGCTTTACCTATTCAATGGAATATTGTTTTTATTTTTCACGGCATTTTTCAATGAATATCAATTATAGCAGTCAATATAATTCATATAATTCTATTACAGGCATTAGATTTTATAAACAATTATTTTTATACGGTATTTCTTATAAATTATAAACTTTGAGATATAAAATATATATAGTTATTTTAGTTTTTATAGGAATTTATGGTTGTAAAAAAGCTGACTTTAACCAAAATAATAACAACCAGGTTCAGGTATTTGAATCATTCTGGCATGAGGTTGACAGAAATTTCCCTTACTTTTCCTATATAAACCTGAACTGGGATTCGGTTCATGAAATATATAGGTCGAAAATTAATGAAAATACATCTCCTACCGAATTATATAATATTTTAGGTCAAATGGTTTTGTTGTTAAAGGACCCACATTCCGAAATTGATAGTCCTTATGGCGATAAGTATTATACTGGCTGGGATGCGTATAATCCGGTAAATACAATTTCGAATAATAGTAAATATTTTGATTATTATATAGTTGCTAATAATATTATTGATTATGGAAAACTAAAACAATATAACCTCGGTTATATATTAATAAAGACATTCGGTGAATGGCAGGACTCAGCAAAATATAAATCTATTGATGAAATTTTAAAAGAATTATACACAACCCAAGGTTTAATTATTGATGTACGATCAAATGGTGGAGGCTATTCGTCAAATAGTTTAATTATCGCAAGCAGATTTGTAGATTCATTAAAAGCAGCTGTTAAATTTAGGTTCAGAAACGGACCCTCGCATAATGATTTTAGCAATTGGCAAAATGACTACGTATATCCCGTTAATAGCGTATATCATAAACCTGTTGTAATTTTAACCAATAAACAAAGTGCTAGTGCTACCGAATGGTTTATTTGTTTCATGAAAGTATTGAACAGGGTTTCAACTGTTGGCGACACAACTTGTGGTGCAAGTGGACAACCTATATATAGGGAATTGTCGAATGGTTGGATATTGCGAATTTCAAACTCTCAATCGATGTTACCATCAGGAAGGGATTATCAGTATTCGGGATTGTATCCCGATTACCCTGTGTGGATAACTAAAAGTCAAACGCAACAAAATGTGGATGCAATTTTAGAAAAAGCTATTTCAATACTTCAAAATTAATTAACTTAGTCTTTATTTTATATTAATGAGATTTGTTGCGATAATATTCTTAATTCTATACCTGTCATTGATTAACTTATTTTCACAGGAAACAAGCTGGTCGCATTGGACAAGCAAAGAAAAAGATATTCAAATGGATTATCCTGCAGACTGGAAAGTTACGAATTTTATAAGTGATGATATAGTTACATTTCTTTCGCCAAACAAAAATTCAAATGCATCAATTCCTGAAATGATAACTTTCAGGTCAATTCAGAATAATGACAATTATAAACTGGAAGATTTGAAAGATTATATTGTAAATAATGTTATTAAATCTGAAAATGGTGTTTTAGAAACTTCTGAAAATATTATTAAAGGCGATATTGAAGCAAATGTTTCGGTTGCAAATGTAGTTTTCAAAAAAAAAGAATACGTGGCTAAAATTTTTTCGTTCATAAAAAACGACGATATTTTTCTCCTAATCTTAATTTCATTTAAAAATAATTATGACAATAATAACCAAATTGTCGATAAAGTATTTGATACACTTGATATTAACTTCTAATTCCCATTGTACTTAAATTAACAATAAATTTTGATGATTCAATAAATAATAGCTACTTTTGCGGGTCTTTTTAAAGTTAATTTATAACCACCTTAAATAATTAGTATTATGTCAAAAATAAAAGTAGGTATTAATGGTTTTGGACGTATTGGCCGCCTTGCATTTAGGGCTGCACAGTTAAGAAATGACATTGAAGTTGTTGGTATTAATGACTTGATTGATGTTGAATATATGTCGTACATGTTACGCTATGATTCAATTCACGGCAGGTTTAATGGTACAGTTGAAGTTAAAGATGGCAAACTTGTTGTAAATGGAAATGCTATCAGGGTTACTGCTGAAAAAGATCCTGCAAACTTAAAATGGGGTGAAATTGGAGCAGAATATGTTATAGAATCAACTGGTTTATTCCTTGAAAAAGCTAAAGCTGAAGGACATTTAAAAGCCGGAGCTAAAAAAGTCATTTTATCAGCTCCATCAAAAGATGAAACTCCTATGTTCGTTTATGGTGTTAACCACAAATCATACACCAAAGACATGGATATTATTTCAAACGCTTCATGTACAACCAATTGTTTAGCTCCTATTTCAAAAGTATTAAATGATTCGTTTGGAATGGTTGAAGGTTTAATGACAACTGTACATTCCACAACAGCAACACAAAAAACTGTTGATGGTCCATCACACAAAGACTGGAGAGGTGGCCGTGCTGCTGCAGGTAATATTATTCCATCATCAACCGGTGCTGCTAAAGCTGTTACAAAAGTTATTCCTTCATTAAAAGGAAAACTTACCGGAATGTCATTCCGTGTTCCAACTTTAGATGTTTCTGTAGTTGACTTAACCTGTCGTATTGAAAAAGCTGCAACCTATGATGAAATTAGCGCTGCAATGAAAGCTGCTTCAGAAGGAGAATTGAAAGGTGTATTAGGGTATACTACCGATGAAGTTGTATCTACTGATTTTATTGATGATGCACGTACTTCAATTTTTGATGCAAAAGCTGGTATTATGCTTAACAGCAACTTTGTTAAAGTTGTTTCATGGTACGATAACGAATGGGGTTATTCAAGTAAACTACTTGATATGATTGCTTATGTAAATACTGTAAAATAATTTGAAGCTTATATAATAAAAAGAAGGTGTCTCAAAAGTCGAGGCACCTTTTTTTGTTAATAAAAAGTTCATAAAAAAGGCTCATTAATTTAATCATTTATCTTGTTTAGTTGTCTCATTATCAAAAGTATGAGACATGTATAACCAAAGATCAAAAGTAGTTTTTAAAGACTACAGTCCCAATCAAATCATGTTACTTCCCCCATCACTGGAGGAGTTCATAGATGCAAACCATCCAGTTCGGGTTGTAAACAAAGTCATTGACAGTATTAACGCTGATGCATTGCATAAACAATATAAAGGAGGTGGCACCTCAAGCTATCATCCTCGGATGTTGCTGAAGGTTCTTATATACAGTTACCTGAACAATGTATATAGTAGTCGTAAAATGGAAACAGCCTTAAAAGAGAACATTCATTTTATGTGGCTGAGTGCTATGAACCACCCTGATCATAATACACTTAATCGATTTAGAAGTGATAGGCTCAAAAATGTTTTAAAAGAAATATTTGCACAAGTAGTCATGTTATTAGTGGAATCGGGACATGTAAGCCTTCAGGAAATCTATGTTGATGGGACCAAAATAGAATCCAAGGCTAATCGTTATACTTTCGTTTGGGGCAATTCCATAAAGACCAATAAGGAGAAAATGGTGGCACAACTAAAAGAGTTATGGGATTATACCCAATCGTTAGCCAAAGAGGAATTACAAGATACAGATAATGTTGACTTTACCCAAATAGATGCAGAAAAAGTAAAACGGACTATTAATCAAATAGATCAAGCATTATCTGATAAAAAGGTTGACAAGAAAGTAAGACAGAAATTAAATTACGCTCGCCAACATTGGCCACAAAATCTCAACAAGTACAAGGAGCAAGAGCAGATATTAGGCAAACGGAACTCGTATAGTAAAACAGACCCTGGGGCAACCTTCATGCGAATGAAAGAAGATCACATGAAAAACGGTCAGTTGAAACCAGGATATAATGTTCAGATAAGCACTAATAATCAATATATTGTAAACTATAGCCATCACCCCAATCCAACCGATACAACCACATTAAGGCCTCATTTGGAACAGTTCCACACCCTGTATAACAATTATCCTAAAGTAGCTGTGGCAGATGCTGGTTATGGTTCAGAAGAAAATTACGCATTGTTAGAAAAGGCAAAAATAGACGCTTATATAAAGTTTAACTATTTTGACAAAGATCAACGCAAAATTAAGAACTCTCTCAATAGCAATTTATTCTACAACTCTGAAAAGAACTGCTACTATTGTCCAATGGGTCAACCGATGAATTACATTGGCTCAATCAAACGAGTTACAGAAAACGGTTTTGAGCAACAAATATCTCGTTACCAAGCTATTAATTGCAGTACATGCCCATTGCGTGGAGCTTGTCATAAAAGTAAGAAGAATAAAATAATAGAAATTAATCATAATCTAAACCGACTAAAGGCCCAAGCATCAGAACGCTTGAAGAGTGAGCAAGGGCTTTACTACCGAAGTAAAAGAGGGGTTGATGTTGAACCCGTTTTTGCCAATATCAAGTTTAATAAAGGATTTAAGCGTTTTGGACTTAAAGGAATGTTAAAAACAGAAATTGAAATGGGCTTACTAGCGTTGGCACACAATTTAGCAAAAAGAGCAGCATAGGCTGCTTTGCCATCCTCTTAGGAAGGCAACAAATGTCCTATATCGTAATTATTAAATTATTATCAAAAAAATCTAAATCGATCAAACAAAAAAATAATCTACCATAAAACATTTTGATCAGTTCAAAAAAATTCTACGTTTTTTAACCAAAAAAAGACCATCTCATTTTTACTTTTGAGACGGCCTCTTTTTATTCAGAAATTTTTTATTCAGAATTATTTTCTTCCGGTTCAGTCTTTGTCGTTTCTTCTTTTTCTTCCAAAAAGATAGTTATATTATTCCTCATCAAAATGTTATACCAGGTTATAACCTTTTTAATATCTGAAACATAAACTTTTTCTCTGTCATAATCAGGCAATATCTTCTCAAAATATTCCTTTAGTTTTTTTTCCTCTATTTTGCCTCCAAAAGCCTGTTGGCCATTTTCAATTTCATAAATTGATTTGAATATTTTTCGCAGTTGCACTTCGCCAGAATCGGTAAATATGGCTATATCATCCAATGAACTAACCTTAAAATGGGCGAATGCGTTCATCCTTTTTTTGTCTTCAAGACCTTCAACGATAATTCCATTTCTACCTTGTGAAACAAATTTAAATAAACCGCTATAACCGGCAATTGATAATAATTCTTTTAATTCCATAGTTTAGAATATTTCTGCAAAAATAGAATTGTTGTGGAACTTGAGCAAATTTGTATCAGATTTATTTTCTATTGTTGTATTAATTTGATCATTGAATTGTAAATTTTGTAGTTTTCATCATCAAAACAGACAAATAGTATTCTTTTTAAATTGGAATTCTGTTTATTATATTTTAAGGTTTCAAATATTGCAATCTCAGCCGCTAAGTCTTTTGGAAACCTGTAAATTCCGGTACTAATATTAGGAATTGCTATACTATTTATTTCATATTGCTTTGTTAATGCAAGTGAATTTTGATAACATGATGCTAATAAAACTTCTTCATTATTTTTACCTCCATTCCATACTGGACCTACGGTATGAATAATAAATTTAGCTGTTAAATTATAAGCTTTCGTGATTTTTGCTTCACCTGTATTACAACCGTTAAGCTTTTTACATTCATTCAAAAGTTCAGACCGGCAGCTCGGTGTATCGCTCCATCTACACCACCTCCTCCCAAAAGGCTTGTATTTGCTGCATTTACAATAGCATCTACCTGTAATTTTGTGATATCAGCTTTAATTATTTCTATCAAATTAATTCAATTAATTGGAATATTTTCATATCAATAAAAATATATCAAAAATTTAATTTATAAATAAAATTGATGTTATAAACTTTTAATGTAATTATATGTTTATCATTATATTTAACTAAAAACAATAAATCTAAAATTTTTATGAAAACAAAATTTTTACCATTCGTTATAGTTATAATTCTGGTTGTATTATTTGCTCAAAATGGAGTTGCACGTGAAAAGCAGCCACACAAAGGTGTTCGGGATACGATAGGGATTAAATATTCACCAAATGTTTTGTCCATTATTAATAATAAGTGCTACCAATGTCATAATCCAGAAGCCAGATCGGAAAAATCAAAAAACAAATTGAATTTCGAAAGTTTATCAACTCTTACTAAAGCAGGTAAAATTGCTAAATTTGATAAAATTGTTGATGTTATGGATTCTGCTAGTATGCCTCCGAAAAAGTTTTTAGAACGATTTCCAAATGCTAAAATAACCGATGATGAAAGAAGTATGATTAAAAACTGGGCGCAGAGTTCCTCGGATATGGTTATGAAAAAACCATAATTAGGCATAGCAAGAAGACGAATGATGTCTTTAAGGTTAAATAATCCGTTTTAAATTAAAAATTATCTACGAGTGAAATAAAATTTTGAATGAGAATTCTAAAAGCTTCAGTCATTAGCCTGGCTATAATTTTTATTCTAATACAATTATATCCAAACCCTTTGCCAAAAAATTCGGATATGGTAAATGATGACTTTTTGACCGATACTAGTATATCTAAAATTGATGCAGGAATTATTAAAAATTCTTGTTATGATTGTCATTCAAATTATACACATTATCCCTGGTACTCAAAAATTGCACCGTTTTCATGGCTTATAGCTAATCATATACGTGAAGGCAGGAAAAAGCTCAACTTTTCAGAATGGATGAGTTATACCAAAAAACATCAAATACGTAAACTTGAAGATATTCAGGATGAAATCAATAATGGCGAAATGCCTTTAAAATCGTACCTGTTAATTCATAGAAGTGCAAAACTTACCAAAGAACAGAAGGAACAAATTTTAAAATTTTGCGACAGGTATAGTGAGAAAATTATTGATTCCGCAAACTAAGAAATAATTCAACTTTTGGCAAATTTTATTGATAATAACTTAATTCAAAATGTATTGTCATTCAATTACATTTTACGATTTTAAAAATTGAATAAAAAATATTATATTTGATACATTAACCTGTTTGTAGGAATTCTTTGTATTTTTAAATATAAAATAATAAAGTTCAAATTTTAATTTAATCCACCCAAAATGAAAAAAAATATCGTTAGCATTCTGATTATTGCATCTGCATTTTTAGTTATTGCAGGATGTTCATCTCCAAAACCAGCAACAATTTCTAAAGAAAAAAAGGAACAAATGGATAAGGATAAATCTAATTTTGATAACAATCATTAGACTTTCTAAAATTCTTCGTTATAAGTAGCAAAAAACATTTTATTCAAAGCATTGTCACTTTGAAATGGAAATTATTTGCTTTATATGTATTGATTTATATTGGATTATTCAAGGAAAATACTACTTATAAATTTCATGTGAGGCTGCTAAAAGTGTATTTTTTAACAAAGCTACACGTGTCATTGGGCCAACTCCACCAGGCACAGGTGTTATAAAGCTACATTTTTTCGAAACTTCATCAAACGCAACATCTCCGGTTAGTTTGAATCCGCTTTTTGTTTTGTCCGATTTTACCCGTGTTGTGCCAACATCAATAATAACAGCACCTTCTTTAACCATTTCAGCTTTTAAAAACTCAGGTTGCCCAAGAGCAGCTATAATTATATCGGCATCTTTAGTAAATAGCGCAATATTTTTTGTACGACTATGGCAGACAGTTACTGTGCAATCAAAACCTTTTTGTGAAAGCAAAACGCTCATTGGCCGGCCAACAATATTACTTCTGCCTAAAACAACACAATTTTTACCTTTGGTTTCAATTTTATATCGTTTTAATAATTCTGTAATACCATAAGGTGTGGCTGAAACATAAGATGGTAATCCAATTACAGTTCGGCCCATATTTATTGGATGAAAACCGTCAACATCTTTTTTAGGATCAATGGCTTCAATCACTTTTTGCTCTGAAATATGTTTTGGCAGAGGAAGTTGTACAATAAAACCATCAATATCTTTGTCATTATTTAATTCGGTAACTTTATTTAATAAAATATCTTCTGAAATAGTATCTTCAAATCGGATTAATGTTGATTTAAAACCAACTTCTTCACAATCTTTTACTTTGCTAGCTACATATGTTTCGCTTCCACCATCGTGACCAACTAAAATGGCAGCCAAATGAGGAGTTTTTCCGCCCGAGGTAATGATTTTCTTCACCTCAGCAGCAATTTCTGTTTTAATTTCTTCAGCTATCTTTTTGCCGTCAATCAGTTGCATTTCTTTAGTTTTTAGGATTATTGTTTTTATCTTCTTATTAGCAAATTAGCACAATGGAAAATTAATTTATTGTTTCATTCCTTTCATTGCATTCATCATTTGCCCCATTTTATTACCATTCGACATCATTTTCATCATTTTACGGGTCTCATCGAATTGTTTTAGTAATTTATTTACTTCCTGGATATTGGTTCCGCTACCATCAGCAATTCGTTTACGACGGCTTCCGTTAATAATATCAGGTTGTGTGCGTTCCGCAGGCGTCATAGATTTTATAATGGCTTCAATGCCTTTAAAAGCATTATCGTCAATATCTAAATTTTTTATCGCCTTCCCAACTCCGGGAATCATGCTTGCTAAATCCTTAATATTACCCATTTTTTTAATTTGTTCAATCTGGGCAATAAAGTCGTTAAAATCGAATTGATTTTTAGCTATTTTCTTTTGAAGTTTTCGGGCTTCTTCCGCATCAAATTGTTCCTGGGCTTTTTCAACAAGTGTAACAATGTCGCCCATTCCAAGTATGCGGTCGGCCATACGTTCGGGATAGAAAACATCAATAGCTTCCATTTTTTCGCCAGAACTAACAAACTTGATAGGCTTGTTTACTTCTGATTTTATTGATAACGCCGCACCACCACGTGTATCACCATCGAGTTTGGTAAGTACAACGCCGTCAAAATTAAGCCGTTCATTAAAAGCTTTTGCAGTATTAACAGCATCCTGACCGGTCATTGAATCAACAACGAACAAAATTTCCTGAGGGTCAACAGCTTTTTTTATGGCTGCAATTTCATCCATCATTTGTTCATCAACAGCTAAACGACCAGCAGTATCAATAATTACTACATTAAAACCGTGTTGCTTTGCATGTTTAACTGCTTCCTTTGCTATTTTAACAGGTTCGCGGTTATTTTCATCGGAATAAACCTGTACTTCAATTTGCGAACCAAGTACTTTCAATTGTTCAATAGCTGCCGGACGATAAACATCACCTGCAACCAGCAAAACGTTTCTGCCTTTTTTCGTTTTTAAAAAATTTGCCAGTTTCCCTGAAAACGTTGTTTTACCTGAACCTTGTAAACCGGCAATTAAAATTACTGAAGGAGATGATTTAATATTTATTTCCTGCGATTGCCCGCCCATTAAATCAATAAGCTCGTCGTGGACAATTTTCACAAGCATTTGTCCAGGTTTCAAAGAATTAAGCACATTCTGGCCTAAAGCTTTTTGCTTAACATTATCGGTAAACGATTTGGCTATTTTAAAGTTAACATCAGCATCGAGCAAGGCTTTACGGACATCTTTCAACGTTTCCGCAACATTTATTTCTGTAATTTTGCCTTCGCCTTTTATAAGTTTGAACGACCGTTCGAGCCGTTCCGATAAATTTTCAAACATTTTATTTTCCGGTTATTTTAAATTGCAAAAATAATTTTATTGGTATAATGTGACAATAACATTCTTAAAAACAATTATAAATAATGTTGAAAGGTGAATTTAAAATTTTGAATTGGATTATAATAAGTTATAACCTCTTAATTAAAATTTCTGAAAGCTCAGTTTTACTTAAGTTTACAGGGTTATTTTTATTAGAAGTATGGTTTACAATTTTATCAATAACATTAATTGAAATTCCAAATTTACCTAACCGGGGAATTTTAAGGTTTATAACTAACTGGTTAATATAATCAATAAGAAATTGCAAGTAATACGATTCGCTTTTATTCGATGTATTATTTATTAATTTGCTTAATGTATTATATTTATTTAAAACTGGATTGTTGATTTCGATTGAAGCTAGTTTTTGTATATTCATCCTGTTTACTTCGCCAATAAGAGTTCCGCAAATTACTCCGTGCGGAATATCAAAGAAGCCACCTATTGAAGAAGCAAATCCATGAACTGTTCCCAAGCCTGCATTTGCCAGTGCAATACCCGATAACATTGAAGCATATGACACATTTGAACGTGATTCGATATCATTTCCATTTATGAATGCTTTTTCTAAGGAGGACAAAATTTTAATTAGTCCATCAAATGCAATGGCATCAGTAAATGCAGATGAGTTGGTTGAAACATAGGATTCGAATAATTGTACAAATGCATCTAACCCGCTAGATGCTGTAATTTCAGGTGGACAGTTTAAAGTAAGTTCGGGATCAACAATTGCAATATCCGGAACAAAATTGTCATTCCGAAGCGATCGCTTAAACCCATTTTCGCCTATTTCGCTAATTACTGCATTTTTGGTAGTTTCGCTTCCTGTGCCAGCCGTGGTTGGAATTGCTATAAATTTTATTTTTTTACCTGAGTGTACTTTGCCCGATTTATTTCCTTCAAGAAAATCCCGAACTGAGCCTTCTTCACAATGCATTGCGGAAATTGCTTTTCCAGCATCTATTACGCTTCCTCCGCCAATTGAAATTACAGTATTTATATTTTTATTTTTAAAATTTTCACAAACAGAATCAATATCGATTATGGTTGGTTCATTTGAAATATGGATAATTTCGAAAGTTATTTTTTTTGAAGTTAAAAATTCAATTAACCAATCTCCGGTTTTTGATTTTAAAAAGGAAGATTTTCCTGATACAATAATAATTTTATTGCCTATGGATTCAATTTTCTTCTCCAGTATTTTTATTGAACCAGCTCCAAAATAGATTTCTGGAATTTTCGATAGATTGAAAGCACTTACCATTTTTCGCTTTCAGAAGGGAAAAGGATATTGTGTTTTATTCCGTATCGAGGTTTGGCCATCATATGCTCAACTGCAAGCCGCCAGGTATTATAATGTGAAGTTTGTTTATGAGCAGTAGATGCAACTTCGGATTCATAGGCTTCGTACAATAAAAATTTTGATGAATTTTCGGCTTCTTGTAAAATATCGAAGCGCAGATTACCTTTTTCAATAATTGCTGATTTATGGTTCTTTTCACATTCAGCAATAAAATCTTGAATAAATTCTGGTTTAACTTCGATATGCACTGTGGTTACTATCATTTTAATCTATTTTATTCGGGTTCAATCAATTGCATTATCCTTTCAATTTGCTTTTGCTTGTTAACTTCGCGTAAACTTTGAGCTGTTTTGGTAAAATATTGGTGTCCTGAAATAAACTTTAGCTGTAATTTATTCCAATCATTTAAAGTACCAATTTTATTAATTTCCTTTAATTCTTTATACAAAGTATTTGATACCGGGATAAAATCACTTCGGCCTAAATAATCGAGATCGGAATCACAAATAATCCTTTCAAGTAAATTTTTAGGATTGGGCGGCATTTTGGTTGCCATTATTATTTCACAAATTTTATTTATTTGTTCTGCCGAATAATTATATTGAGGCAAATATTCACGTACCATTTGTGTTCCGTAATACTCATGATTGTCATAAGCAGTAATATGACCGGCATCATGGAATAAAGCAGCCGTTTTTAACAGTAAAATTTCTTCATCGGAAACACCTTCGCCCCAACCAATAAGTTCAACTTCAGTTACCACATCAACAGTATGTTTAACATTATGATAGTACAAATGTTTGGGCAATTCCTTTTCTAATTTATCAAGCATATATTCTTGAATGTCAGTAAATTGAATTAATCCAAACCGGGTGAAAAAATTCCGGTTAGGTACCAATCCTTTTTCCGATTCCGAAAGTTCTGGAATTATTCCCCGGACAACGTACATTTCAATATCACCGTGATATTTAATTGGCATTTTGCCAAAATATTCACAAACAAAAAATTCCTTAACCAATTCGTAAGTATTTGCCGAAATAACAATTCTACCCAGTTTCCCGGACGATTCCATCCGGGTAGCAATATTTACAGCATCGCCTTTAATATCGTAAGTAGCTTTTTTTTGACCTGAAACAACTGCTGTTACAGAACCTGTATTAATGCCCATTTTTAATTCCCAAATTTTATCGTTCGGGCTTTTACGTTGAAGGCTTTCAATGACTTGTTCCATTTCAATTGCTGCCATAACCACTTCAACCGGATTGGTAATATTTTTTACCGGAATACCGCCAGCACACATTAAAGTATCACCAATGCTTTTAACTTTTTCAATTTTATACTTTTGAACAATGCAATCAAAATGATACATAATTGCATCCAATTGATCCATCAATACGCGTGAATTTGAATTTGCAGCAATTTTCCCAAAACCCTGGATATTAACAAATAAAACTGTAGCCATGTTAAAACGCAAAGTTTGCATATCATGTACAAGCTTATGATTTTCAGTATTAACTTTAGCTTCAGTCAGAAGATTTTTGAAATGCTCATTCTCTTCCTGTAAATGCTCGTTAAGGTTACGCAGTTTTTCACCTTGTTCTTTTAATTCCTTGTTCTGCTTAACAAGTTTGGCAATGCGTTTAACTAGTTCTTCGTAATTTTCCACAATTGTAAGGTTCTTATCGTAAAAATAACTATTTTTTATTTCAAATAAATGCTCATACGTAGGAATAGAATTTCTGTTATAGAATTTTTATTTTTCTATTTTTGAAGAAAATTATATGTTGAAACCCCTATTATTTATTCTAACTATTTTATTATCAGGAGCTATAGATTTGCTTGGACAAGAAGATTATCCACCTTGTTCTGCATTCGATTCAATTGGGAAGGATACTATTTGTGCAATAAATTCATTTGGAAATAATTTATATATTGGCATTGATAATGAAATTAAACTATCTGGAAAATATTTTGAAAACAAAAATATATTATTAAAATGTTTTCCGGGAAAAGTTATTGTAGATTCTCCATTATACCTGGTTTACCCATCAAAAAATGGAACTGAAATTATTTCGGTTTACCAAAATAATTTTGAAGATTCAAATATTATTTACAAAAAAATATTTAATGTACTTTCAGTTCCGGCGCCGGCTATTAATGTCGGACATATTCCATTAAATACCATTAATGAAATTTCACGAAGTGAATTAATTCGCAAGGGCAAATTTGAAGTTCATGTTTCAGATGACATCATTGATGACCATGATTGGTTTTTTATAAAAGAAATAACATTAGGATATTCTATAGGTTCGTATTATAAAACTGTTACCTGCCAGGGTGATAAGTTTTCAGATGAAATGATTTCAGCAATTTCGAGATTAACTCCGGGAAAAGAAGTTTCATTTGCCTTTATTATATCAGGGCAAGGCGATATATATATTCGTGTTTCTCCAATAAAATTAAGAGTTTATTAAATTTTCCAATTCAATTTAATAAAAAAAAGAAGACCAGTTTTGATAAATACGGTCTTCTTTTCTTAATAAATTAATATTATTATTGATGCGATTTTGTCCTTCGGTCAGCTAAATCAATTTCAATTGTATCCATTAATGATTCTTTTAATGGATAAATAAACATAAATACGGCTGCTAAAATGGCTCCAATTGCTGGATATATACTTAACATCATCCGTATTCCATTTTGGGTAGCCATAGTTTGTTCCATATTGGCATGGTATCCATAAAATGCAAGAATCCAACCAACTGCAGCTATACCAATAGAAGCGCCAAATTTTTGTGACATTGATGCTGCTGAGAATACAAGTCCTGTTGCACGTCGGCCGTTTTTCCATTCCGAATAATCAGCTGTATCAGCGTACATTGACCAGACCAATGGGAATATTATACCAGCATTGATACTTATAATAAATTGGAATATTAAAATTGTCCAGATATTGGATTTATTTAGCCAGAAGAATATTACACTAAAAACGGAAGCTATAATCATTGCCAATAAAAATGTATTTTTCTTACCAATTTTATCGGAAACAGGTTTGGCTAAAATTACACCTACTATATTTGCTGCCTGGCCTAAAAGCAGGTAAATAGTGCTAATTGCAAGTACTAAAGTTGTACTTAATTCAAAACTTCCCTGTCCTTTAAAATAATAGAGAAAATAATAAACGGCAGCACCATCGCGGATTGTATTAAAAAATATGGTTGAAATTCCGGCTCCAAGTAAAATAAACCAGGGACCATTTTTCATTAAATCTTTAACATCATTTTTTAATGAGGTTGTTTCACTCATTGGCTTAATGCGTTCACGGGTAAGTGCAAATGTTAAAAGGAAGAATATAACAGCAATAATTGCAATTACTATAACCGCTTTCTTGGTTCCGGAACGGTAATTAATTTCTTTAATAGTGGCTTTTACAACCTTTATATCATTGGTATTGCTTATGAATTTTAAATCAGCAAGTTTTGATAAATTTTCTTTTGAAACAAATGAATTTAACTTCATTTGAATATTACTTGAAGTTCCATCTCGCAGAAGGCCTAATGTATCTTTACCTTCCCTAAATTCAAACCAGTTTTTTTCATTGGTTTTTGAATTTAAAACTCCAATTTTAAACGCAATATTTGATTTTGTTATAATTTTTACATTTAAGAATAATAATGAATCATTTGGTTTTTCGATATTTTGGGCCTGTAAGTTATTATCCCAAACATATACTTTATCAGTATTAATAGTTTTTGAAGTATCAGCCATTTCAACAACTTTGGCTGATTTATATTCACTAAAAGTTTTGGAACCAAAACTGTCGAATAAAGGTTGAAATAATCCTAAAACAAGGAAACTGCCTCCAAAAGCGAAAACAAACCTGAAAGTTGCAAGTGTGGTACGTTCTTTTCCATCAGCAGTCATAACTCCCATGAGTGATGCGTATGGAACGTTAATCATTGAATAAATAATCATCATCAACGAATAGGTTATATAGGCATAAACTATTTTACCAGAAACAGTAAATGATGGTGTTGTAAATGTTAAAATGCCTATAATGCCGAATGGAATGGCCATCCAAAGCAAATAAGGTCTGAATTTTCCCCAACGGGTTTCAGTGCGGTCGCCTAAAATGCCAATTAATGGATCAATAGCAGCGTCACCAACACGTGTAATAAGAAACATTGTACCAACAACAGCCGCTGAAATACCAAAAATGTCGGTATAAAAAAACATAATGTACATTCCAAAAAGCTTCCAGAACATAGATGAAGCAGCATCACCAAATCCGTAGCCAATTTTTTCTCTTAATTTAAGTTTTTGTTTAATCATAATAGTTGAAAGTTTGTAGCTATTTAAGTGTTTTTAAAATATTTGATTCTTAGTTCAAAAAGATAATGCAAGTATAAAAATTAATTCATCACAAAATTGTAAAATTGCTAAAAGATGTTTAAACATACCATATTTATTGATTTCCAATGTGTAATTTATAATCATTTCACAAAAAAAGTCATCCAAATAAAGGATGACTTTTTAATTAATTCAAGCTGTATTTATTTTTTTATTGAGAATCTAAAAATACTCAATTGTTTGTAAACATCACCTGGTTTATACACTACAGAAGGAAACTGTAGTTTGTTTGGTGAATCGGGAAAATGTTGAGGTTCCATCGCTAAACCTGTTCGATAGGAGTGTGGTTTGCCTGATTTTCCTTTTAATGCTCCGTCTAAAAAATTCCCACTATAAAATTGAACTCCAGGTTCGGTTGTAGAAAGTTCCAAAACCCTGCCTGATGTGGTATCGGATAATACTACAGCAAGACCAAGTTCTCCAGGAGCCTTGTCAAGAACCCAATTATGGTCGTAACCTTTGCCAAATTTAAGTTGAATATTGTCATCATTGATTCGCTTCCCAATAAATTCAGGTACAGTAAAATCAAAAGGAGTTCCGGTAACAGTTTCAAGTTTTCCGGTTGGAATTAAATTTTCATCAACAGGTGTAAATCTGTGCGCTAGAATTTCAAGTTGATGATCTAAAATATTGCCATTTCCTTCACCATGAAGATTAAAATAAGTGTGATTGGTTAGATTGATAATCGTATTTTTATTTGTAGTAGCTTCATATTCAATTTTTAATTCATTCGCATTGTCAAGAATAAACTTCACATTTACTTTAACTTCACCCGGAAAGCCTTCTTCCATATCGGCTGAAGTATATGACATTGTTAGTGTATCTCCATTCTGAACAGCATCCCAAACAACTTTATCGAAACCTTTTAATCCGCCATGCAATGAATTTGGGGCATTGTTAATTGCCAATGAATACTCTTTCCCGTCGAGTTTAAATTTGCCTTTGGCAATACGGTTAGCATATCTACCAACTGTAGTTCCCAAATAATATTTATCGGCCATATAACCTTCCAAATTTGGATAACCTAAAGCAATATCAGCATATTTTCCATGTTTATCTTTCATAAGAACTGAAACGATTTTAGCTCCATAATTTGTAATTTTAACTACTAATCCACTGTCATTTTTCAAAATAAATAGGTCTGTCTTTTTTCCATCAATTTCTTTTTGGAAAGCCGAAGGTTTTACCAAAGTGTCAACTGCCATGAAGTCATCTTCACTTATGCTTTTTGGCGAATTATTACACGAAGTAAATATTATTGCCAAAGTCGGAATTAATAAGAATAATTTTTTCATTTTTAAAAATATTGATTTAGTGAATTTGAGGAATAATATCATTTTGAAATAAAATTTGTGATTCAAATTTAATAACTTTAATGAGATTGTTCTTATAGAATAATCTATTTTGTTAAGATTTAAACTTTAAATGATTATATATTACTAATATTGAACCATTTGTCAGCATTTGTATATTGTAAAATATTGCTTACATTTGCCTTCAAACCCTTGAAATCAGATCAAAAATGACCGGAAAAATTTCTATTTCAATATTTCTTTTAGGTATAATTTTATTTTTTTCGTGCAAGAAGGAAAATAATAATAACAGCCTTGTTCAAGCCGATACATTGTCCTTAGGTCAAATGAAAGCCACAATATACGGTAAATCAATAACATTTAATATTGCTAAAGTTCAGCTTACTAAAACAACTACTGTAAATTCTGTTATTATAAGCGGCCGGTCGATTGATAGTTCAAAAACTATATCTATTGTATTTAACAATACATCACTTTTGCAAGTTCAAGATTATAATTTATCAGTTAATGATGCAGGTTCAAATAATTATATAATTGCTTCAATTATTTTCAATAATGATTCTTCGAATTATATATGTGATGGCACACAATCAAAAGGAAATGTGGTTATTACTAAGTTAACAACTTCTGTAATGAGTGGATTGTTTAATTTTATTGGTGTTAATAAATCAGATTCAACTAAAAAAATTAATATTAGTGGCACTTTTAACACGCAATATTCTGTTCAAAAACTGGCTAATCATCAGACCATTGATGCTACTATTAATAATTCTCTCAGACAGTTTAATGTAATAAATGCATTTAGTATAAATTCAGGGACCGCTTCTTCGATTATTATTGAAAGCCGTTCAACAGATAATAATAGTGACTACCTGATATTTACATTGAAAAACATAAACAATTTTTCAAATGTAATATATAATTGTCAATTAGGATCAAACCAGGTTACTGCAACTTATTATTCAACTTTAACAAAAAATATTTTCAGATGCGATGGAAGTTCTACTTCTGGAAATATTACATTTAATTTAGTTTCATCATCAAATGTACAAGGTTCATTTTCATTTACTGGTGCTAATATTTCTGGTAGTTCAATAAATCCGGTAAATATAAGCGGGCAATTTAATTCCAATTTAAAATCATCAACATCTGTTTCTAATGGCAATATGATTTCATATATTAATGGCGAACAAAGTTTAATGACAATTTCAAGTGCTGTAAATTATGTTTCTCCTAATCAGCAATCAATTGAAATTGATGGCTTAAACTCTAATATGGATTCTGTTTCATTCCTTTTGCAAAGAGTTTTACCCGTATCGAGCAATGTATATGAATTTGAAAATGGAAATACACCAAGTTATATTTTAGCTTATTATAGTATTAATGGACAGACATTTCCCATGACAAGCAAAATTGGCGAAGCTGTGATATTTTCAATTTCAAATCAAACTATTACAGGCGCTATAAGCTTTGATTGTAGTGATAACAATAATGCATCCAAAATATATACTCTTAATAGTGAGTTCAACGCTAATTTAACAACTTATAACCTTGCGCCTGAATCAGCTTTCCTTACACAAAATGACATTTTAAATGCTTCGGCAGCTAAAGTAAATTCAACTTTTATAATATCGGGAAATGACATAAATGGAAAATTGATTACATCTATAACTTTTTCAAATATAAATGTTTCTGAAAGTACTTATAGTTTTGGTATTCAGGCATTACAAAAAAGCAATACTGTTGTATTTAATTACAATTCAGGAAATAAAAAATATATTTGTGATGGCAATAAAACCAATGGTGAAATAAGAATTGAAAGTTTGTCAAACACTGCAATTGCCGGTTTTTATTCGGTAAATGTATACAATAGTTCAAATTATAATGATGTAATTCATTTAACGGGTAGTTTTAACAGCACTATCAAATAATGATATTTATTAAAAAGTATAGGATATGAAATATAAAAAAAATTACAATAAATTTTTGCAACTTTTGAAAGTAGGTTTTGTAATGCTAACTATAATATTGCAAATATCATGTTCAAAGAATAAAGGATCAGGCATAAGTTCAGGATCGGGTGAAATGACTGCCACAATTAACAATGTAAAGTATATTCTTAATATAAATACTATAACTCAAACGGTTCAACATGATACAACTTCAATTACAATTGAAGGACTAACTATTGACAGCACAAAATCAATAGGTTTATATTTTAAGGAAATAATTGGATTTGGTTCAAAAACATATTTTTGCGGTCTTATGTCTGATTCATCAGGTGGTTATTTGCAAACGGTTTATTATAATTTAGGCTCTGATTCAGTATATATATGTGATGGGATAAGTTCAAAAGGAAGTGTTTCGATAGTATCATTTACAAATGGAACAATTGAAGGAAAATTTAATTTTAACGCTGTATATTCAAGAGACTCGTCAAAAGTTGTTACCGTTGTTGGTGACTTTAATTGTTCAATTAATGATTTCCTAAATGGCACTGATTTACCCATAGGTTTAGGCAAATTATATGCACAATCAGATAATGTAAATAATTATTTTGCCGTAATTGCCGGAAAAACTACACATGGAAATGAAAATGATTTAATAGTAAATGGCAATTTAAATCAGCAATCAATAAGTATCGACTTTCAAAATTTTACACCTCAAATAAATGTTACGTATAAAGTAGGAAATTTTGATACCAGTGCGGTTGCAGGTGTTCGAATGGTTTATATTAAAAACGATTCTGTTTCATATGTTGCTGATGGTACAAAAGGATCGTCAGGAACTGTTAAACTGGCTAAGTTAACCGGATCAAATATTCAAGGTGTTTTTAACTTTACAGGAACCAATCCCAATGATATAAATTCAAAGATAAGCGTCACGAACGGAATGTTCAATGCTAAACTTACAAATTATTAATAAGATTAATAGAGGCTGATTTTTATGTTAACATTGTTACAAATGTTTGAGGAGAGCGTTTCAAAATTTCCTCAAAATCCTTTGTTGTGGGATAAAAAGACTAATAAATACAAATCTATTACTTTTAGTGAAACCCACCAACTTGTTTATCAGTTTGCTGCCGGTCTTGCTAAATTAGGTATTCAGAAAGGTGACCGAATTGCATTAATTTCAGAAGGCAGAAGTGAATGGGTAATCAGTGAATTAGGCATGTTGTATAATGGCGCAGTAAATGTCCCTTTATCTGTAAAACTTTCAGAACCTTCAGAAATTTTATTCAGGATTGAACATTCAGGTGCCAGAATGATTATTGCATCGCAAAATCAAATTAAAAAAATTCAGGCTGTTCGTGATAAATTGCTTAAAGTTGAAAAAATAATTATTCTTGATAAACAAGTTTCATATAATGATAATGAAATATCTTACGATGAAATTTTAAATATAGGTAAAGCGTATTTGCAGGAAAGAAATAGTATAGTAGAAGATTTAAAAAACTCAGTATATCCCGATGATTATGCTGCAATTTGTTACACTTCAGGAACAACATCTGATCCAAAAGGAATAATTCTTACACACAGAAATTTTACTGCAAATATTCAACAATCATTGAGTTTAATGGATGTTCCTTCTCATTTTGTAACTTTATTAATATTGCCTTGGGATCATTCATTTGCCCATACTTGTGGAATATATACCGTTATGAGTACCGGAGCATCACTTGCATCGGTACAATCTGGTAAATCGCCAATGGAAGCACTTAAAAATATTCCAATCAATATTAAAGAAATTCGACCTCATTTTATTATGAGCGTGCCTGCCCTGGCAAAGAATTTCAAAAAAAATATTGAGAATGGTATTAATGCAAAAGGCCCGGTCGTGAAATTTTTATTTTCGTTGGGATTAAAAACGGCACACATATATAATAGGAATGGGTTTGATAAAGGTAAAGGCTGGAGGTTTTTATTAAAACCAGTTTTAAAAATATTTGATACTATAATTTTTAGTAAAGTACGTGAAGGATTTGGCGGAAGGCTAGAGTTTTTTGTTGGTGGTGGAGCTTTACTTGATATTGAATTACAGCGGTTTTTTTATGCCATTGGCATTCCAATGATGCAAGGTTATGGACTTACTGAAGCTTCTCCGGTTATCTCGTCAAATGCGTTGAAAAAACATAAACTCGGATCTTCTGGCAAAGTGGCATCTTTTTTAGAAATTAAAATATGTGATGAAAAGGGTAATAGCCTTAAGTCATTAGAAAAAGGCGAGATTGTTATTCAAGGAGAAAATGTAATGGCTGGATATTGGCAAAATAGAGAAGCTACAAGCCAGGTAATTATTGACGGCTATCTACATACTGGTGATATGGGATATTTGGATAATGATGGTTTTCTCTATGTTTTAGGAAGGTTTAAAAGCCTTTTAATAGGTGACGATGGTGAAAAATTCAGTCCTGAAGGAATTGAAGAAGCTTTTGTTGCACAATCCTCATATATTGATCAATGTATGTTATATAATAATCAAAATCCATATACCGTAGCAATTATAGTCCCAAACAAAGAAGCGATAAAAAGATGGTTGACTGAAAAGCACCATCACCATAATGTTCTTGAATCAAATAATATTGAATCGGCATTAAAACTTATAGAATCTGAGATTATTGAATATAGAACAGGTAGAAAATATGGAAATATGTTTCCTCAGCGCTGGTTGCCTTCTTCAATAGCTATTATTGATGAACCTTTTACTGAAGAAAATCAACTGATTAACAGTACTTTAAAATTAGTCCGGGGCAAAGTTGTCGAAAAGTATCAACCGAGGATAGAATTTTTATATACACCAGAAGCTAAAAATATTCTTAATAAATTAAATTATAATGCTTTAAGTAAAATGCTTGAAATATTTTAAAAAATAACCCTTCAATATTGTAACAAATTTGTTAGATAGTTAGTATATATCTGAAACAATTAGAAACTGTTAAAAATAAAACTGTTTTAGATATATGGAAAATAAATATGAATTAAAAAATTTGATTCAAAAATTGAATATTAAAGGGTCATTAAATGATTATGAATTTGAATCGTTTTTAAACTCTGGAGATTTTATTGACCAACTTTGTATAAACAACTCAACATTCTATTTATTTCTTGATATTCACAAAATGAAGTATCAATTTGTGAGCCGAAATATAATCAATGTTTTAGGCTATGCTCCTGAACCATTTATGGAACATGGGGTGGAAACAGCATTTAGTACTTATTTCCCTAGCACAATTTTAACACAAAAAGCCATTCATAATGAAATGTATCAAATTCTGGGAAGTTCGTCTAAAAGCGATAAATTAAAACTTAAATTCAGTTTTAATGTAAGAATAAAAAATACTAAAAACAACTATATATGGTTACTTCAAAATAACAGGGTTATTAAACTCGATTCTTCAGGCAATCCTTTATTAATGTTGATTGTATGTACAAAGATAGATGAATTTATTTCAAATGAAAGGCAAACATTGGTTGTTTCAAAAGTTGATAAAGGGAAAGAAAAAATAATTCACACAAAACATTTTTTCCCAGAATATGAAAATGGCATTCTTACGCGACGCGAAATGGATGTTTGGAAATTACTTAACGAAGGACTTTCAAGTAAAATTATTGCAGAAAAGCTTGATATGAAAGTGAATACAGTTTTTACACATCGAAAAAAGATAAATAAAAAGTTGAAAAACGGTGATAATAAATAATAAAATCAAGAATTAATTTAATTTACTGGTCTTAAAATGTTTTGAATCGCCCCACTTGTTTAGACCAATTTCATTGCCTGTTATACCAATTCTTGCCTCAAGGCAAGATATACATTCATCTGCTTCTTCATCCGTACAAGGTTTGTTTTCATATAATTTATAATAGTCACGATATTTGCCGGGTGTAATATTGGGCATTACTATGTTTGCACCAACTTTTATAGCTTTTTCACGTCCTAACGGATCAATTGCCTGTAAAGCTGTTGCGGCAGCAATATTAATATCTTTCATCAATATCCTTAAAATTGCTATCATTTTAAGTGCCAAATCGAATCGTTGTTCTTTGGGTTCGAGTTGATCCCTGTATTGATATAACGGCGTATCTGAGTGTTCGATATATGGACCCATTCCGCACATATCAATATCAATATTTTTCATAAACAATAAATCTGCAGCCATATCTTCATATGATTGAAATGGGAGACCAATCATTACACCTGTACCTACCTGATAACCCAATTTTTTTAAAGCTGTAAGACAATTTATCCGTGTTGCAAAATTATGCTTACTATCATTTGGATGCAGTTTACTATATAATCCGGGGTTTGAACTTTCAATCCTTAATAAATACCTATGAGCGCCTGCTTCACGCCATCGAAGATAGGTTTCTTCCGTTTGTTCGCCCAATGAAAGAGTTATACCAATTTCGTTATTGGTTTGCTGTTTAATTTCTTTTAAAAGGTTTACAATCCTTTTTGTGAAACTTTCACCAATTAATTCACCTGATTGCAAAACAACTGATGCATAGCTGTTTTCATGGGCAAATTTAACCGCTGAAAGAATCTCTTCATCAGATAAATTATAACGATTCAGGTTCTCATTACCATTACGGATTCCACAGTAATAGCAGTTTTTTCCACAAATATTCGAAAACTCAATTAAACCACGGAAGTAAACAATATTTTCAACATATTTCTCTTTAATTCTCGCAGATTCTTTAAACAAAAGTTTTCGATCATCGCCCTGAGATTGAAGCAATGCAACTATTTCAGTAATTGTAAACGAATCTTTTTTTAATATTTCTGCTATATTGTTCAAAATTTAATTTTCAATTTTATGAAATAAAGGCAATAACGTTATAAAACACTAACAACATTGACTATAAATAATTGTTGGTATTACCAAATTTTACAAAAGGTTCAATAGCCCTATTGTAGATTCCTTGCACATAAGCAATAGCCAGACCGTAATTGGTAACCGGAACTCCGGCATCAATTGCAGGTTTTAAACGGTTATGAATTTGTTTACGGGTAATCATGCAACCTCCGCACTGAATAACCATTGCAAAATTCTTTATATTTTCTTTAATGCTACTTAATCCTGAAACAACTTCAAATTCGATCTTTTTACCTGTAAACTGACTAATCCAGCGTGGAATCTTTAACCTGCCAATATCATCACATGAGGTATGATGTGTACATGATTCGAGCATCAATATTTTATCACCATCTTTTAATTTCGAAATATAAGGTGTTCCCTGCAAGTAATGTTCAAATGGCCCTTTATGCCTTGCCAGTAAAACACTAAATCCGGTTAAAGGAATGTCCTTAGGAATCATTGCATCGGCTTTTAAAAATATTGAACTATCCGTAATTACAAGCTTGGGCTTAATTCTTGTTTTTTTAAGGAAAACATCAACTTCCCTTTCTTTTAAAATAATTGACACACAATCGTTATCAAGAATATCACGGATAGTTTGAATTTGAGGAAGGATTAAACGTCCTTCTGGCGCTTCAATATCAATAGGAGTGATAAGTAAAACAATATCACCATAACTAAGTAAATCACCAACAATTGAACTTTTTTTCCAGGCTGTTTCCGGCAAGTGCTTTTTAATTAATGTAACCAATGACTTTGTTTCCGTGTTTTTGATAACAGAAAAATTAATTACATCTGTTTGGAATTTTTTGACAAGTAAATCTGAAAATTCAATATTTAAAGGCTCTACATCCGATTTATTGTGAACAAAAAAGAATGGGATATCCAATTCTTTAAGTTTATCAATCATCTCAATTTCTTTGGATGTAATAAAATTTCTTGTCAGCACAACAATGGCCAAATCAATAATTTTGAAAATTTCAATAGTTTTAGCTACGCGCTTATCACCTAATTCTCCCGAATCGTCAATTCCAGCAGTATCAATTAGTATAACCGGTCCAAGTCCGGATATTTCAATTGATTTTTTAACAGGATCGGTGGTAGTTCCTGCAATATCTGACACAATAGCAATATCCTGACCTGCCAAAGTATTGATAATTGAACTTTTTCCATTGTTCCGGCTTCCTAAAATAGCAATATGTGGTTGAATTTCTTTTGCCATGTTTTAAAAGTCTTGAATTGAAAAACCTTCCTTAAGCAGTTTCTCAGGTTGAAGCAATTCTATTAATTTATTCGTATCAATGTAATTCAAAATATTGTTAGCCTGAAAAACATCAATTTTTTTTTCTTTCATAATTTTAGATAATTCTGAAGCTTTGTTATAACCAATAAATGGAACCAACGCTGTAGTAATTGAGGAACTTTGGAATAATCTTTTTTCGGCATACTCCGTTTGAACTTCTAAACCATTTATCAGATTATCGCACAATGTTTTATCTGCTCCAATCAACAATTTTAGTGATTCTATAATTGCATGGCCAATTACCGGAATATAAGCATTAAGCTCTAGACATCCCTGACCGCAAAGTGAAGAAATTAATGCGTCATTAGCATACACTTTATGAGCTACACTAACTACGAATTCAACAATTACCGGATTAACTTTACCTGGCATTATTGAACTTCCAACTTGTTTTTGTGGAAAGATAATCTCTTTATGCGATAAGTCGGAAGCCAATAATCTTAAATCGTTTGCCATTTTTTCGAGATTTACGGCATGGGCTTTTAAAATGGCATGGACTTCAACAAAACTATCGAGATTTGAAGTAGCATCGGCAAGGTTTTCAGCACGGGTAACCGGTAAACCTGTTAATCGTTGAAGTGTTTGCGTAACTTCCATCAAAAAATATTGAGGAACAGTAATGCCTGTTCCAATTGCACTTCCACCTAAATTGACAATTTTAATCCTTTCAAAACATTTTGAAACCCGCCACCAATCCCTGGAGTAGGCATTATTGTATGTGCTAAATAATCGGCCAAAGGAAGTTGGTACAGCTTCCTGCATTTGTGTATATCCAATCCGCAGCGAATTGCGGTTTAATTTTTCAAGTTCTTCAATTCCTGAGCGAAGTCCATTAATGTTATTTTCGAGTTCTGTCAATAATTTCAGAACACAGATTTTAAGTGAAGTTGGAATAACATCGTTGGTTGATTGGTAAATATTTGCATGTTCAATCGGATCAATGATACCATAATCGCCCAATTTTTGATCTAATTTCTGTAAGGCAACATTGGCAATTATTTCATTGATATTCATATTGATACTTGTACCTGCTCCACCCTGAACAGATGGAACTAGGAACCATTCGAAATATTTTCCATTACTTAATTCAGTTGTAGCAATAATAAGCGAATCAATAATTTTATCATCGATAATTGGAATTGGGATTTCACCAATACTATATTTTTTCAACAAGGCATTTTTGTAACTTCTGTAAGTTTCATAACAGGCAAGTTTTACAATACCAACAGCCTGAAACCATTCTATATGGAACCTTGTTGAATCGGGGAAATTATTTTGTGCACGCACCGAATGTATTCCATACAAAGCATCTTTAGGAATCTCCAAATTACCTATAGAATCGTTTTCAATGCGCATTCGTTTTTTTTACAAAGCTAATAAGTTCTATTTGCAGATTTTAAATTATACTAAAGTTTGTAAAAAATTATTTTAACTGCAAGAACTAATTAATTCAAAGTTTTTTCAACCAGGTAAGAATTTCTGTCAGTTGCTGACCGGGAAACCAGTTCGCCTAAAAACCCGGCTAAAAATAATTGGGTGCCAATAATCATAGCAGTAATAGCTAAATAAAAATAAGGACTGGAGGTAACTAATTTGGCTTGTTGGTGTAAAGCAAATTGCGTGTATAATTTATCGGCACCAAGATAACCTGCCCATAAAAATCCCAAGATAAACATTAGAGTTCCTAATGATCCAAAAATGTGCATTGGCCTCTTCCCAAATTTAGAGATAAACATAATACTAATCATGTCGAGCGGACCATTGATAAACCTTTCGAGACCGAATTTAGTAACACCGTATTTTCTTTTCTGATGAGTTACAACTTTTTCTCCAATTTTTTTAAAGCCTGCTTTTTTGGCCATATAGGGAATATAGCGGTGCATTTCACCATAAACTTCAATACATTTAACTACTTCATTTTTATAGGCCTTCAGACCACAATTGAAATCGTGCAATTTTATTCCACTCATTGTGCGCAAAGCAGCATTGTAAATTTTTGTTGGAATGGTTTTCGATATTGGGTCGAAACGTTTCTTTTTCCAACCCGATACAACATCGAAATTATTTTCTTTCACCATTTTGTATAGTTCAGGCACTTCGTCGGGACTATCTTGCAAATCAGCGTCCATTGTAATAACCACATCACCATTTGCTATTTGGAACCCACTTTGCAATGCAGCGGATTTTCCATAATTACGCCTGAGTTTTATTGCCCTTACAAATGATTTTTTCGCACCAATATTTTCTATTATCTGCCAAGTCCCATCAGTACTTCCATCGTCAATTAAAATTACTTCAAAAGAGAATTTTAAACTTAAAACCCTTTCAATCCAATCAATTAATTCTGGAATAGATTCATATTCGTTAAAAATGGGAACTACAATTGAAATATCCATACTTAAATATCATTATTATGTTTCTCAGTATCAAATGGGGAAGCAATCTTTTTTAAAATTGCAGCTGAAATTAGCGATAAAATGATACCTAAAAACAATCTTTGTAAAACATTAGAAAAAGCAACATGTTCAGCATCAGGTATTCCACCTGCTTCTAATTTTTTGACAAATGTATCTATCTGATCTTCTGAAATTCCATGATTTTGCATAAAAGTAATATACCAATCTTTGACCTGCTCAATATTTTTATGAGCTAAATCAGGATCAATAAATTTATATAATACATAGAAAAAAAATGAAAGAATTATTGCTGAAAAAAACATTATTAAAATACCATATAAAAAAGCCTGATTGAAAGTCATAAAACCATTTAATTCCTGATCTCTGTATCTTTTGGTATAAAAATATATAAAAAAGAAACTAATAATTAAGTCAATAAAAAACAGGACAACATTGCCAACTACGCTAAAATGCTTAATATTATAAAAATATTGACCAATATTTAAAATAACCAAAACTATTCCAAATACAACACCTGATTCCATGGTGCTTTTAAAGATAGATTTATTGTTTCCTTCCATTTTTCACTTAAATATTTTGCACAAATATATGGGATTTTTTAGCAAACCTTAAGATTTTAAAGGTGAAGATATAAAAATATTGCTGATATAAAAAAATTGTATACTTTTGCGCGGGGTAAGTCTTATACGACCAGCTCCTACTAAATCCCCCCAGGGCCGGAAGGTAGCAAGGGTAGGTAGTTGTAGCGGTGCGATATAAGGGGCTTACCCTTTTTTATTTTGAGAATTTGAATTTATTAGCGATATGCAAATAAAAAAAGCGACAAGAATCAATCTCCATGTCGCTTTCTAAATTTAATTCAATTCGTTATTTTAAAACTTCTACTTTTTTAGAAATTATCCCTTCAATTGTTTTCAATTGCAGAATATAAATTCCTGTAGGAATATTGCTTAAATTAATTTCACAATTTGAACCAAAACTACTAATTCTATTCATTAATAAAATTTTCCCGGAAAAATCACAAATCGTTATTTCAACGGGTGAATTAATTGAATTTTGAGAGGAGAATTTAAGTACATTTTTTGAAGGATTTGGATAAACATTAATTTCATTACTGCTAATAGTATTTATTGCATTTGGATTTAATTTCACCGTTACTACAAATGTATCTATTATAGTTTGTTTAAATAAATCAGAAACGGTAAGCATAACATTGTAACTTCCTACATTATTCAATGCTGGGGCAACCTTAAATAAAAATGTTGAATCAGTATAAGTCATCCATGTTGGCAATGGGCTCCCATCTTCCATTGTAAAATTATACGATAACTTTTCACCCAGATTATCGTCTTTTGCAACAGTATTAATCGAATTAAATCTTCTCGAAGTTCCCGCTATAATTGTAAAATCACTTATTTTATTTACAATATATGGCGGACTATCAACTGCTCCTTTTGTTGAATATGCTGAAGCACTGTATATTTTATAATCATAACTTGTAGCACGCTGCAGGCAGTTTATTAAAATATATTTTGTTTTTACAGCATCAAATAAAATTTTATCATAACCTCCGGTTATATTCGATTCAGTATAAACTGTTTGCCAATTTATACTATCTGTAGAGACTTTTATTTCGTATTTTTTAGCATAATAGGTATTATCCCAATGGATCAATAATCTTTGAATAGTTTCAATATTATATAGTTTGAATAATATCCATTGGTTATCGGACTGCGTGGTTGAGAAAAATGTTGATTGAGCTGTATCGGTAATAAAACTGGGAGAATAAATATTACTTTCTATTGATGATGTATATACATTGCTAAACAATATTTTATTTTCGTTAGTAGTATCAATTACTGAAAATGTAAACGGTGCATAAAAGGTCTTTCCATTTTTATTTGTTGCTGTAATTGTTGTAGTGAATATGCCGCTATTATTTCCAACTGGTTTTACCTTTAAATTCCCAGCCTGATCAATCACTATATTTGCAATTGAAGTTTTTTGGCTGTCAACTTTAAAAGTCAGGTTTGCACTGTCTAGTTTATCGCTGAACCAATTATTCAAATTCCCAATTACAACGGTATCAGTGCTATTTAGGTACGAAATTCCTTCAGGAATTGGTTTAACAATATATGGCGGATAAATATAATTACCAGTATCAGGAATTACGTTCACAAATTTACTGGAGTTATAGGCAATACTTTTTAACCCAATGGCACAATCAGGAAGACCACCATTTTTATCACCACCAGTTAATCCTCCTGTTCCATTTGAATAAGTCCATGCTTGTGCTCCGGCATATCCATTTGTAAATGCATAATTATAAGCCTGAAGTGGGGAAATAACGGGAGATTCGCTAATAAATCCAATTGCCGGGAATTCACCAATAACAATTGGTTTGTCCAGTTTCCAATAAGATGCTGGCTTTCTGAATAATGAATATTGCGTTCCGTTACTAGTATAATAATGTACCATATAATAATCAAGTGTACCAAGCGAATCTCCACCAGCCGCAATTAGTCTGTCATTCCTGTAATAGTTAGTACCAGCAACATCTGAGCAATAAGATATTAATTGCGAACCACTGGATACTAAAACGGATGTATCAGTCCTATGTATTGCACCTGCAGTTCTATTTATAAACCGCTGAACATAAAGAAATGAAACCCTTTGAGTATCTGGAGTCCAACCTAATCCGCTTATCATACCTTCTGGTTCATTAAAAATTTCATAACATAATATTCCTTTGTTACCTTTTAAATATTTAACCATCGGGATTAATGCATTTCGAATATAAGCAGCTGTATAAGTTGAATCCATTAAAAGCTTTTTATTTTGTCTGACCACTTGTGCACTCTTACCACTTTGTAACATATCAAATGACCATAAACAAATATCAATTAAAACCCCATTTTTATAAGCAATGTTTAAAGCTGTATTTAAATTTTTTAAATCAGTTGTTGAAATACTTGACACGGAATCATTTTTAAAAGTTGGACTAACAGTGCCATCAGTATGAATCCACCAACGTATAGCGTTTCCACCTGCTGCATGAATTTTTGTTATAGCACTTGTGAAACTTGCTGAATTAAATGATTCAAGATCTGAAGCAAAATTAAACCATGCAATATTTATTCCGTTGATAAACAAGTCCTGGTTGTTGACATGAATTGTTGAAGGTTGTGCTTTAGTATTTAAAGCAATAATAATAGTAAGTAATAATATTGCAAGTTTCTTCATAATGCTAATAAATTAGTTTTATAATAGTAAAGTTAAATTATTTTAAAGGCTCAAAATTAAAACAATGATGAAAAAATCATTTGAACATATGTTTTACAAGTAAAAAATTTAACAAAAGAATTAGTTTATTTTAGAATTTTATAAAATAATTTATCGCTTTGTTATCACTATTATTTTATATTATCACTAATATTTTTTATTTTTGAAAAAAAATAGATGAAATGAAAATAATTTTTAATGAAAATAATTTTTAATGAAAATAATTTTTAATGAAAATAATTTTTAATGAAAATATAGACCATGAGCACTTAAATGATTATTTTGAAAACGATGATAAGTGTTTGGACTATTTGGTAAAAACTAAATGGAGTAATGGTTTTGAATGCCGCAAATGTGGTAATAATAATTTTTGTGACGGGAAAGTACCTTTTTCAAGAAGGTGTACACGTTGTAAAAACGAGGAATCGGCTATTGCAAATACTTTGTTTCATAATATTAAATTTCCAGTAAGTAAGGCTTTTTATATTGCTTACCAAGTTTGTAAAGACCCTGGTAATACAATATCTACATATGATTTAGCTTTAAAATCGGGTTTGCGGCAAATGACATGCTGGAATTTCAGGCATAAAATTGAAGGGAAAATTGCACGTTTAAATAACCTGAGTGAAGATGGCTCAATTAAAATGCTGGATATTTTAGTTGGTTCTGCCGATTCACCATTTGATTAATTCTTTTTCTTTTCTGAATTTTATTGTTGAGTTTTCCTGTAAATTTAAAAGCTCATGTTTTTATATAAATCACGGGTCAAAATCAATTATTATAATTACTGATGCAATCTCAACAGTTATTATCTTGCTTTTTGTAAAAATGACTTTATAATTGTCATATCTACAATTATTATATCATTCAAAATTCTAATAATTACATATATCCGTAGTCAGATATTCAATCAATTTGTTATAATTTTTTTCGATTTAACTACATTAAAAAATGAAGATTTATTTTATGAATAGTTCTATAATTTAGAATTGAAATTATTTTTAGAATAACATTAATATATTGCCAGAGGTTCATATTAAATCAATTAAATTAAAATAATATTTAATATTCATTTCAATTTATAATAATAAGTTAAATTTGATATATTTTAATTTTATTGAATGTGTTATATAATGGAATTCGTTTTTTCTAAACATTTTATTTGTATATAAAACCAGACTAAACTTTACCAAAATTCATGCCAAATACTGATGCAATATTATATATTGATGATGAAAAATTAAACCTTGAGGGGTTTAAACTTAATTTCGAAGAAATATATACAGTTTATATTGCTGAATCAGTTGAAGAGGTCTATAAAATTCTTTCGCAACACGAAATAAAGGTAATTGTTGCCGATCAAAGAATGCCCGAAATTTCTGGAATTGAATTACTAGAGTCAGTAAAATATAAATTTCCCGATATAACCAGGATTATACTTACAGCATTTATAATTGAAGAATATTTATTAGAAGCCATAAACAGAGGTGGTGTATATAGATATTTGACCAAACCCTGGAATTTTTATGAATTAAATGCCGCAATTCAAGGAGCAATTGACACATATAATCTTAAAGCAGAGAATAAAATATTAATTAAACAATTAGAAGAAAAAATAAATATTATTTCAATAAGTGAACAAAAATTCAGGAATATTTTTGATAATTCACGCGAAGGGTTAATAATAATTGATGGTTCAAAAAAAATAGTCAATTTCAATAAAGCCTTATCGGATATGACAGGATATACTATAGATGAAGTTGTTAATTCAAATTTTCTACGATTTATAGTTCCCGAATACCATGAAATTTTATTGAGCAGATGGAAGAGAATGTTGGCTGATGATATTTTAGGATTAAGTGAGTGCGAATTATTAACAAAATCAGGGTTTAGATTATTTGTTGAAATTAAAAGTTCAATAATTGAATATGAAGGCAAACCAGCATTATTGACAGTAATTCATGATATAACAGAAAGAATGTTGTTTGAGAAACAATTATATATTACACAGGCAAAGGCCGAAGAAAAAGAAAGGGAAAGAATTGCAAAGGACTTACATGATGGCATTGGTCCTTTATTATCAACACTTAAAATTTATTTATATGATATTGAAAAGACTGAAGATAGAATGCTTATGGAGTCTTCATTAATTAAAACCAATGAAATTATAAATGAAGCTATATCAAGTGTTAAAGAAATTTCAAATAATATTAGCCCTCATGTACTCCGCAATTTTGGTTTGCCGCAAGCAATCCGTAATTTTTTAGAAAAACTGGTCATTAAGCCCGATATAAATGTCCACTTCAATTGCAATTTAAATAAAAGAATTGATGAAATTATTGAAATTACATTATATAGAATTACTACTGAGCTTGTTAATAATACAATTAAGTATGCCGATGCAAAAAATATTAAAATTAATATTCAAATAAATGAAAAAAGTATTAGTTTTAAATATTATGATGATGGGAAAGGATTTAGTTTCAATGCTTTAATTTATAAAGGTTTTGGAATACAAAATATTCAATCGCGTGTTCATGCCATTGATGGAAGGTTAGGTTTTATTAGTGAAGAAGGAAAAGGGGTTAATGTTTCAATTGATGTAAACTTTTAACAATTAATAAATGATAACTATTGCTATTGTTGAAGATCATACACTTTTTAGAGAAGGTATAAAAACATTGCTCAATAAATTTTCTGATTTTAAGGTAATTGCAGAATATTCAAACGGCAAAGAATTTATTGACGAAATTGATAATATTAATCCAGATATTGTTTTAATGGATATTGAAATGCCTGTTTTAAATGGAATAGAAGCATCTAAATTGGCAATAGCCAGGAAACCAAAATCAAAAATTATAGTGCTTTCAATGTATAGTGATAAACACTATTATTACGAAATGATAATGGCAGGAATTTCGGGATTTATAATTAAGGATGCCAGTATAACCCAACTTGAAAAGGCAATTCATGAAGTTCATTCAGGATTAAGTTTTTTTTCACCTGAGTTAATTCAAAAAGCATTTATATTGTCAAATGAAAAAAATTCAAAAATTAATAAACTTAATGAATTAGAGCTTACCAATCGTGAAAAGGAAATAATGGATTTAATTTGTCAAGGTCTTTCAAATAATGAAATTTCCGAAAAGCTTTTTCTAAGTCCACGAACTGTTGAAAGCCATAAAAATAAGCTCATGCAAAAGACAGAATGTAAGAATACCGCAAGTTTAATTATATACGCTATAAAGAATCAATTGGTAGAAATATAATTAACAATTTAAATTTTATTAATTTTTTATCACTTTAATCTTCTATAAACGGAATAGTAAATATAAACTCCGAGCCTTTTTCTGGTTCAGAATTTACATGAATTGAACCACCTAAAAGTTCAACATATGATTTTGTGATTGAAAGGCCTAACCCTGTTCCTCCAAAATTACGGCTAATAGACGGATCGGCTTGTACAAAATGTTCGAATATTCGAATTTGATTTTCAGGTTCAATTCCAATACCGGTATCTTTAACAAAAAAATTAAGTTCTTTATCATGAATTGAATAACCATAATCTATTTGACCTGTATAAGTGAACTTAACAGCATTATTTAATAAATTTGTTAATATTTGGGTCAATTTTGTTTCGTCGGTTATTATTTTAAAATTACTATTTTCGTTTCCTTTAAATAACTTAAGAGTAATGTCTTTTTTTAAGGCATTTTGTTTAAAAACTGTATATAAATTATCAAGCAATATATTTATGTTCACTAACCTTTTATTTGTCTTTTCTTCGCCAGTTTCAATTCGCGAAGCAGTTAATATATCTTCAACAATTGATAATAGCTGGTAGCTATTTGAAACAATTATATTGATAAATTTTTCCCTTTCAGTCTTAAAATCATCATCTTCTTTTAATAAATTTGAAAATCCAATTATTGCATTTAAAGGTGTTCGGATTTCGTGTGACATATTTTGCAAAAAAGAAGTTTTAAGTTTATCGGATTGTTCAGCTTTTATGCGTGCCTGTATAATTTCGTTTTCCATTTGTTTGCGTATAGTAATATCTTCTTTTACCGAAACATAATGAGTAATTATACCATCGCTGTTTTTAAGAGGTGATATTGAGGCTGATTCCCAAAATAAGCTACCATCTTTTTTCCTATTTTGAAATTCACCACGCCATATTTTACCCGCTGTAATTGTATTCCATAAATTTTTATAAAATTCAATATTGTGAAAATTTGATTTTAATATAGAAGGTTTATGGCCAATAATTTCGTATTCGGAATAACCGGTAACTTCGCAAAATCGAGGGTTAACATATTCAATGATACCCAAAGTATCAGTAATTAAAATATGCGAAGGGCTTTGTTTTAAAGCCATTGATAGTTTTTGGTTAAATTGGTCAACCTGTAACATATGGGTACGTTCTTCCTTCAATTTAAGAGCGCCCCTTATGGCAGTTGGAAGCCTGCCTAACCTGTCTTTCACAACATAATCCCAAGCTCCTGCTTTTATAGTATCAGCAGCAGTTTCTTCATTTAATGTACCAGTAACTAATATAAATGGAATTAATAATTTAAGTTGTTTAACATCTTCTAATGCTTGTAAACCATCATATTGAGGTAAGTTATAATCGCTTAAAATCAAATCAAAATTATTTGTTTGAAGTGCATGCAGAAAATCTTCTTTTGTTATAACCCAGGTTATAGTACAATTGAATTCTTTTAACTGATTTAGCTGATCCTTATTTAAATCGGCATCTAAAGGATCGTCTTCAAGCATTAAAATATTTAAATCCGTAATCATAATTTATCGAACTGAAGTGTTAAGTATTGCCCAGAAATATCCTATTCCTTTAATTGCATTTACAAATTCAGCAAAGTCAATAGGTTTAACTACAAAACCATTTGCACCACATTCATAACTTTTATATACGTCACTTTCCATTTGTGAAGAAGTTAGCATAACCACCGGAAGATTTTTATATTCGTCTGAATCTCTGATTTTTTTTAGAACTTCCAATCCATCAACTTTCGGCATTTTTATATCGAGCAAAACAAAAGCTGGTATGGAACTTTCACGATTCATATATTTACCTTTATAAAAAAGATAATCTATAGCTTCCTGACCATCATTAACAACATCAATAGGATTTGCAAGTTTGCTTTCCTTAAAGGCAGCCAAAGTAAGTTCAACATCGTTCAAACTATCTTCGGCATACAATATTCGTAATAATTTTTCCATACTATTATGTTTTTACTAAGGTAAAATAAAATGTTGCACCTTCATCAATTGCACCTATAGCTCTTATAACTCCATTATGTTTCGAAATTATTTGTTTAACACTCGCTAATCCAATTCCAGTACCTTCAAACTCTTCATTTGTATGTAATCTTTGAAATACACCAAATAATTTATTTACATACGCTATATCAAATCCTGCACCATTATCTTTGATGTAAATTTCAGTCTGGTTGTTTTCAATATCATTGGCTCCAATTTCTATTTCTGCTACTGATTTTTTAGATGTATATTTAATTGCATTGGAAATAAGATTTTCAAACACGATTCGAATTAATCCCTTATCGGCTTGAACCAAAGGCAATTTATTTATTTTCCATTTAATATTTCTAATATTGAAATCAATATTTAACTGGTCAATAATTTCTTTTATAATTTGATTAATATCAACAGTATTAAAATTTATTTCCCTTCGGCCTAATCTTGAGAAACTTAATAAATCATCTATCATAGTTGACATTCGTTTCGACGAAGTTTCAATTTTTTTATAATATTCTTTAATAAGTTCATTGGGTGATTCAATATTAGAATAGAGCAATTTTATAAAACCATCGACATGCCGAATAGGTGATCTTAAATCATGTGAAACGCTATATGCAAATGATTCTAAATCTTTATTGGCTTGCTGAAGCTGTCGCGTACGCTCATTAACTTTTGTTTCGAGTGAGCTATTTAATATTTTTATTTCTTCTTCAGCTTTTACCATTTCAGTTATATCAAGTCCTGAGCCAACTAATCCGGAAATTATACCTTCACTGTTGATTATTGGAGTTTTTGAGATTATAATTATTTTATCCTCTCCATTTTTATTTTTATATTTTTCTATTTTTCCTATAACCGGAGTTCCTTTGATGAATAAGGTTTGTTCTTCCTTTAAAAATTCCATTGCCCTATCTTTTGGATAAAAGTCAAAATCATTTCGCCCTATCAAATCATGTATTTCAACTTCCATCAAATTTGCCAATGGTTCATTTGCTAACACAAACCTGCTTTGCATGTCTTTTATAAAAACTAAATTTGGAAGCGTATCAATAAGTGTCCGCAAAAGATTTCTTTCATTTATAAGCGCCTTTTCTGCTTTAATTCTATCTGTTATATTTAGCCCTGAACCGACTAATCCTATAATATTTCCATCACTATCAATAAGTGGTAATTTAGAAGTCATTAATACAGTTTCATTGCCATTATAATCCTGCATTGATTCTATTTTATCAATGATAGCAGTTCTTGTTTTTATTAAATTTTGTTCATCGGTATAAAACTCGTTTGCTTTGTCTTTATTATAAAAATCAAAATCGGTTTTGCCAATTATATCTTTAACAGAATGTCCTAAATGTGCTGTAAGTTGTTTATTTACAATTACAAATTTACTTTCCAAATCCTTGATATAAACAATAGTATGCAAAGTATCCAACAAAGCCCGTAAAAGGTTACGTTCATCAGTAAGAGTTTTTTCAACCTTTTTTCGTTCAGTGATGTCTAATATATGAGAAACAGATAATAAATTTTTACCATTTATGTCATATATCCATTGCGACCTTATCATAGCCCAAACTATATGGCCATCTTTGTGTATATATCGTTTTTCAAATTCCGGTTCACTATTATCGCCTGAAATCATTTTTTTTATCCATTGATTTCCGCGTTCTATATCATCAGGATGTGTTATATTATTTATTTCGCCCGATAAAAGTTCTTCAGAAGTATAACCAAGAATTTCGCAAAGTTTAGGATTAACAGCAATGAATTTCCCTTCCGGATTAATCATACTCATCCCGGTTGGTGCATTTTCAAAGGCAATTTTGAATTTTTCCGAATTTTCCTTGATAGTTTTTTCTGCAATTTTACGTTCTGTAATATCAACAGCAAGTCCAAGAAAACCCATTATATTACCCAAATTATCATATAATGAACTAATTTTTAGAAGTATAGGTAATCGTGATCCATCTTTTCGTATATAAGTCCATTCATATTCAATTGAAATTCCATTGCGAGCTTCAGCAATAAATGCTTCGAATCCAGGTTCAATATTTTGTCCTAACTTTGCCGAAAGCATTTTAGCTTGTTCAGTTATTTCATTTGAATCATGAAATTTAGCCGGATTATGAATTCCTATAATTTCATCGGCAGAGTATCCAAGCATTTTTTCAGCAGCCTTATTAAAAGTATGAATTAAGCCTTTGGTATCAGTTGCAATAATTGCATAACCTGCATTTTCAAGAATTGCAGATTGCAACACGGATATTTTTTTATGTTCGTCTTCAATATTTTTATTATCGGTAATATCGTACATTACACCATCGAGCCATTTTGGGAAACCTTTATCATTATATATTGCCCGGCCTTTTTCAAATATCCATCGAATACTTCCATCTTTATGCAAGATTCGGTATTCCAATTCAAATTCATGTTTATTTTTTATAGCATTTTCAACAATTTCATTTACTTTTAACTTATCTGAAGTTTGCATTATATCTCCAAACAATATTTTGTTAGCAATAAAATTTTCGGCTTTATAGCCTGAAATATTTTCAATTTCATCACTTATATATATTGTCTTCCATGGATTTTCTGTTTCACAACGGTATATGGCTCCAGGAATATTTAATACTAGCGTTCTGTATTTTTCTTCACTATTGCGTAATTGTTCATTTGCTTCTTTTTGATATGATATATCCCTTATAACTGCAAGAATGCGGTTTTCGCCATTTAAAAAACTTTTTTTAATATGAACATCACTCCAGAATACTGAATTATTTGCCCTTTTTGATTTCCATTCGAAATAGAAATGTCCGGTCTTTTCGGCTAATTTAATTTTTTCCATTGCTAACTTACCGGTATAACCTAATTCTACTGCGCTTAATGAATTGATATCTAGCAATGCAAGTTCACTCTTCTGGTATCCAAACATAGCACATGCTGATAAATTAAAATCTATTATTGTTCCGTCATCAGCATCTAATATAAAAATTGCATCATCAATTGATTCGAATATCTCGTAATAACTTTTTTCGGTTTCTTTTATTTTTAATTGGTCTTTTTCTCTCTGAAACAGAAGCTCTGTCAGTTGTAAAACTGTTTTACTTATATTTTTTTCGTAAATAAAAATAAGAGCAATTGTTGCAAACATTATTGCAGTAAAATCCCTTCCCATATTCAAGGGTAGGGCTAAGTGAATATTTGGATGATATTTAATTGTATATAATAAAACTAACCAATAATTGATTAAGGTGAAAGTAGCAACAATTAATGCAAATTTTCTGTTGATTAATATTGCAGCAAATAAAATTATTACAAGTGTTGCAAGGTTTGCAGCATCATATAAACCACGTCCATTCCACGTGAAAAATAACATTGCTGACCAAGAAATAATTATCAGCGATATAGATGAAAACAACGAATATCCATATTTTACAGCTATTAATAATAATATTCCTATAATCATTAATGAGCCATATATCCAATTTGTTGCTTTAAAATCGGTGAATTTAAAAATTAAATTAACCAATAATAATAAAAAGAAAATTATGGACATAATCAATAATGTAATTCTCAGAAAAGAATCTGTCTGGCTTTTCAATTCATTCCTAATATGAAAATTATTATTCTTATTGATTTTTCCTGAATTCATTATATTTAGGTTAGTTCAACTCTATTAATTAGGTTTAAATTCTTTAAATTTGATTATATAACTTAAAGGTATAAATATTTATAATATATCGTTTATTCTCTAACAGGTTTATTATTTTTTTATAAACATTTACATTTAAAATATATAATTAAAAAACATTTCAATAAGCTTAATTATTTAAGTATTTAGCTTATGAAATGTCAGTTGTAAACCGGTGAATATGCTATATATATTAATTGAAATTTAAATTATTTGAAACTATCCGTTTAAATGCTAGATCACTTGGAAAAACAAATTTGCCATTTAATACATCATCAATAACTTGTTTTAAATTCTCAATAACTTCAGGTTTGTTAACAAATCCTTTAAATCCAACAGTAATTAATTTTTCCAGATATACTTTATCCTGAAACATTGTTATTGCAATTAATTTTAGTTTTGGAAATGACCAATTTATTTCTTTTGCTATATCAAATCCATTCATTCCAGGTATTTCAATATCTAGCAATATAATATCTGCAAGTCCAATATTATTTAACTGGAAGAATTCATTTGAATTATTTGCTGTTGCTATTACTTCAAAATTATTATCTTTTTCTAAAAATAATTTAATCCCTTCTACAAATAGTATATTATCATCAACTATTATTATTTTAATTTTCATTATTTATTAATTATTTACATTTCAATTTTATCGGTTAGTTTTAAAGGGCTTATAACGCTGCTTGAGAATACTTTGTCGGCATCGAGTAATAATATAAATTCATTATCTAATTTAACTATACCTTGCAAAAATTCAGCATTAAACTCTTTACTCATTGCAGGTACTGGCTTTATTTGATTTTCATTTATTTCAATTACATCTTTCACTTTATCTACTAATGCACCAATTCTATATAATTCATTTTCATTTGATAAATCCAAAACAATTATTACAAAAGAACTATTGGCATCACGTGCAGGTAAATTAAATTTTATACGGGTTTCAAACACTGGAACCACTTCCCCACGGAAATTTATAATACCTTGAATTACTTCAGGAGTATTTGGAACTGCTGTTATTTCCTGTTGTTCCAAAACTTCAAGTACTTTTTCAACATTTACGGCATATAGTTCGCGGTTGATATTAAATGATAGATATGTATTTGTCATAATATATATATATTTAATTTATTGTTTTAAAAATTTTCAAATTCACTGTCTTTGTTATCTTTTTCGTAATTAGTAAAATTATTTAACTGTGGTTCAAGATTAATAGTTACATTATTGCTTTTTTTTGCTTTAGTGTTATTATTGTTTTCATTAGTTTTTAATGCTACTTTTTTTTCTGATCGTCTGAAATTATTTTCCAATTTGAAATACGAAATATTTTCTTTTAAAGCTTCGGCCTGTGCAAATAATTCCTCGGCGCTAGATGAAAGTTCTTCAGCAGTTGCAGCATTTGATTGTGTAACAGTATTTAATTGCATTATAGCATTGTTAATTTGCCCTGCACCTGAATTTTGTTCAATACTTCCGGCTGTAATTTCTTGCACCAGAATAGCCGTTTTTTGAATTGCTGGTACTAATTTTTGTAATGATATACCAGACTCATCTGCTAATTTCACACTAGTTACACTTAACTGATCAATTTCTTTTGCTGCATCCTGACTTTTTTCTGCCAGCTTACGAACTTCCGAAGCTACAACTGCAAATCCTTTTCCATGTTCTCCAGCCCTGGCAGCTTCAATTGCAGCATTAATCGCCAATAAATCGGTCTTTTGTGCTATAACATTTATAATTGAAATTTTTTCAGCAATGCGCTTCATTGCTTCAATTGTTGTATTTACCGAGTTGCTTGTTTCTATTATTTCAATGGAAGCACTTTTGGCAATTTGTTCGGTTTGCTTTGAGTTATCAGCATTTTGATTTATATTAGATACCATTTCCTCCATACTCGATGAAACTTCCTCGGTCGAAGCAGCTTGTTCATTAGCCCCTTGTGATAATGCCATGGAAGAAGAGTTTACATGTTGACTTGCTTGTGATATATTTTCAGCACTTGAGAGTGTTGAAGTAACTATTTCTTTAATTTTAAATGCCATTTCGTATAATGCATTCATTGCGCCGGTTCTTCCTTCATAATGTTTTAAATTAAATGAAAGGTCTCCATTGGCAATATTTGTCGCAATTACATGAACTTCAGCTGGATCACCACCAAGTTTTTGTGTTATATCTCGTATTATATATAATCCTATCAATATAATAACCAGCAAAGCGGCCATACTAAAGATTATAATAAACAATGTTACTATATTTGAAGTATTTGATGCACTTTTTTCAATATGTGTTTGAAATGATGAAATTATTGGTTCCATTTGTTTTATAGTAGTATGAATATTTCCTCTTAAACCGCTAACATCATCAAAGCCTATTGATTTATCTAAATTTACAGTTTTTAAAAATAAATCTTTATATACTTCCAATACTGATTGTGATTCCTTTCCTATATTGCCATATAATTTTTGTTCAACACCTAAAAATGCTTTTACATATTGTGTGTCTTTTCGTATTTCAAAGTCTTTTTCATGTTTACGTAATGTTAAAACAGGAACTTCATTTGCAGAATTTTCGAATTTTGCCATTAAATTATGCGCGGCATTTCTGAACTGTCCTTCGGTTCCAAAATCTTTAAATCCACGTTCCAACGAAACTTCAACAATTTTATTAAAATTATCTTGTACTTTGGAAAATAAATCTTTAACCATTTCAAGCGAATCGACATAATTATGATTTTTCACATAATTATCTGAAATTAAATATGTAATAGCTTTTTCGCCATTTTCATATTTCTCTGCAAAAGCTGAAATATTTTCACTAGTACCGGTCTTGTAAAAATCTTCACTTATACGGTCCATTATTAAAAAATCCTTTTCTAATTTTTGAAGTTGTAAAGTCGCAATTTTTAAATCCATTGACTGTTTTAATTCGCTATTTCGTTTATTAATTATTGAAATTGCGACTATTACAAATGCCAGGCAAAATATAAATGTTATACCTATTATGCCTAACAAGGCAAATAATTTTTGTTTCATTGTTAACTTTTTCATCTTTATATAAATTTATTTGGTTTTAATTTCTGAATTATGAGGTTACAAATAATTTTAATTTTTATGTTCAATTTCTTTCGAATCAAATTTAATATTCAATGATTCCCGTTGTATATCATTAATTTTATCAATGGTTTTTGAAAATTTGTTTTTTCGGAAATTCAAAATATTTTCGTTGAAAGGGACATTATTTTCAACATTTTGTAAATTATTTTCCAACTTAAAATATGATATTGTTTCCTTTAGTATATCAGCTTGCGAAAAAAGCTCATTGGCACTTGAAGATAATTCTTCTGCAGTTGCTGCAGTTGCTTGAGTAACAGTGTTTAATTGCATTATGGCATTATTAATTTGTTCAGCTCCTGTATTTTGTTCCATGCTGGCTGCAGTAATTTCCTGAACCAATACGGCAGTTTTTTGTATAGCCGGTATCAACCTCTGCAACGATAATCCTGATTCGTCGGCAATTTTCACACTGGTTATACTTAATTGATCTATATCTTTGGCTGCATCTTGACTTCTTTCAGCAAGTTTTCGAACTTCAGATGCAACAACTGCAAATCCTTTACCATGTTCGCCTGCACGTGCAGCTTCAATTGCAGCATTTATAGCTAATAGATCGGTTTTTTGTGCTATAACATTTATAATTGAAATTTTTTCTGCAATTCTTTTCATTGCTTCTATTGTAGTATTTACTGACTTACTGGTTTCAATTATTTCAGCTGAAGTACTTTTTGCAATATCTTCAGTTTGTTTCGAATTATCGGCATTTTGGTTAATATTCGAAACCATTTCTTCCATGCTCGACGAAACTTCTTCAATTGAGCTGGCTTGTTCATTTGCACCTTGCGACAATTGTTCAGATGAATTTTGTAATTGTAAACTAGTTGTAACTAAATTATCGGTATTAATTTTGATACGTGATAATGTTTTTTTTAAATTATTGGTGAGTTCATATAATGAATTGTTTAAAATTCCTAATTCATCTTGAGATTTTGTTTTTTCAACTTCTATATTTATTTCCCCTTCGGAAAGTAATTTAACTTGCTTGATTGATTTTTCAAGCGGTTTACGCAAAATTTTATTAATGTATATAAAGACTAAAGTCCCTATAAATACGCTAATAGGCGTGGCCCATAAAGTATGTTTTAATCCTAAATTTCCCTGAATAAAACATATATAACAAGCAAATAAAATATAAAATACAATATATAAGCTAAATTTAAACATAACAGATTTTCCAAAAATCATTTTTAATATTAAATATGCTACTGGAATGCAGATAAGTAGAACAATTCCTTCTAATAATATTTCATTCATAATAACCTCCGTTTTTAATTATATTTTAAGTTTTTAATATTTATATCCTATAATAGTTTTGAAATGTTTTTTGCCATTGCATTGGTATCAAGCATAAATGCCATATTTCCATCACCCATTTGGCTTGCAGCTGTAATAAACGATTGATCGTTAAAGGCTTTTCCCATTGGTTTCAGAACAGCCTGGTGTTCGCCAATTATACTATCGGCTAAAATTGCATAAGTTCTTAAATTGTTTCTGATAATAATTTCTTTGGTATTTTCATTGTAAGTTCCTGAAATTCCTAAAGCCTTACGTAAATCAATAAAAGATATCATTTCATTATTATAGGAGAATGTAGATTTATGCCGGTTATTTTCAATTTCATATATATCTAACTGATCACATATTTCAATTTCTGAAACGGGAATTGTAAAATAGCTGTTTGCTACTTTGAATAACAGGGTATCAATTATTGATAATGATTGCTGAATTTTTAAAGTAAATTTGGTGCCAATGCCTATTTCTGTGGAAACTGATACTTCGCCACGCAAATCAGTTATCTTTTTCCGAACTATATCCATTCCCACACCACGACCAGAAATTTCAGTAAGACTTTGTGCTGTTGAAAAACCGGGAAGAAAAATTAAATCGAGTATTTCGTGTTCACTTAAATTTTCTGTAGATTTAATAAAGCCTTTTTCAATTGCCTTATTTTTAATTTTTTCAATATCAATTCCAACGCCATCATCCTCAATTATAATATTTACATAATTGCCTGACTGGTTGGCTGAAATTTTTATTGTTCCAGTATCCGTTTTACCTTTTTTCAATCTTTGTTCCGGGGTTTCAATACCATGATCAATGCAATTTCTGATAATATGCATTAACGGTTCTGCCAATTGATCAACAGTATTTTTATCGAGTTCGGTTTCAATTCCCTGGGTTTTTAAATCTACTTTCTTATCCAGATTTTTTGATAAATCACGAATCAATCTTTGGAACCTTAAAATGGTGTCACTCAAAGGAACCAATCTTATTTCCAAAGCATTGTTCCTAAAAAGTTTTGAAAGGTTATCAATTTTCTCAATTTTTATTTTTAAAGGTTCATAATTTGGATTTTGAACATCCTGCATTAGTTGTGAATTAACTGTAATAAGTTCGCTAACCAGGAACATTAATTGGTCTAATTTTGTGGCATCAACTGAAATGCGTTTGATTTCCTGTTTGCTTTGTTGAATAATTGTTGCAGTATCGTTTAAAAGAATTTCAGAGGTTTCAGAAAACTGAGAGCCACTTTTTTCGGATATGTTTAATGTTGATTTATTTGATTGATTAGTATCAGTTATATCAGTAGAATTTTTATCGTTAATATGACTCACTGCCATATTAATTGTGTTTATTTTTTTTGAATTTTCGAGTACTGATTTATTTAATATATCACTGTTACCAATACGCTTTATTATACAATCATCTTCAATAAACAAAAGAACTTCTCTGATTTCTTCAATGGATGATTCTGTTGCTAAAAATATACTCCACATTTCTGAGTTTTCATCACTCATATTTTGTATTTTTTCTATTTTAAATTCACCAATTTCAGCCAGGTCCTTAAAAATATTAATAAGGCTAATGCCTCTAAAATAGAGCTTTTCAGATGTGTTTAGAAGAATATTATAGGAAGATGAACCAGTTTTTAATTCAGTTTCTTTTTTCTGTTCCTGATTTTCAGTTTTAATTATTTTGGAAGAATCATATATTACAAGTTGAATTCTTTCAAGCAATAATTCATGTGATTTACGTGTTTGCTTATCATCAAGTTTTTCATCAATTAGAAGTTTTCGCAGATGATCAATAGATGCAAAACTAATGTCGAAAATTTCTTTATTAAATAACAATTTATTTTCGCGGATACTTTGATATATACTTTCCATATGGTGTGTATAATCGCTGATATAATCAAAACCATACATTCCACTCACACCTTTTATAGTATGCATTGCACGAAAGGCTGATTCAATAAGTTCTTTTTCGTGTGGAGTCTTTTCAAGTTCCAAAAGGTCTTTTTCCAACCTGTCGAGCAAACTATTTGCTTCGTCGATGAACTTTGATTTAAATTTTTGAAGTATAGAATCCATAATATGTTGTTTTTTCACAACACAAAAATATATTCACTTTAAGCTTAGCATTTAAGTTGATTTACCGAAATTATGAAGTAATAACTATGAATTTTTGTAAGTATTTACCGCAAAACCTAAAAAACCGGATTGTGTAAAAATTATTTTAATATAAAATGCCAAATTTCCAGCTAATGATTTTATTCAACATTTGGCTATTTAATTTTCCGGAAAAGTTAAATTAAAAATGAAGAGTTGAATTTTATTCAAATTATTAATTGATTATAAATAAGTAGAAATGAAAGTTATAGTAAAGTAAAGGTTAGTAATTTAAATTGAAATGTTTATTTAGATCATACCTAAATAAATGATAATCAAATTGATTATAATAAAATTTTAAACAATTTAACATTTGAGCTTGTTATTAAAATATGTTAAAAATCTTAAAATTAAAAACCTAAATTTTAAATTATGAAAACTTTTAAATGTCTTTTAATAGTTTCAATATTAAGTTTTAAATTTTTAAATTCTTCAGCTAGTTTATTAAATGTAACTGGTGGATCAGTTAGTTCTACAACCTGGAACGAAGATACAGTTAAAGTTAATGGAAATGTTACAATTTCAGGATTAACCATAAGTCCTGGAACAAAGGTTATTATTACTGGTCATTATACATTTACTATAAATGGTCATTGCAATATAAGTGGCTTACTAAACGATAGTATTTTATTTACAGTTAGTGATACTACCGGTTATAGTAATTCTTCAAATACTAATGGTAGTTGGGGTGGAATCACAGTTTCATTATCATCAAATGACTCAATAATATTCAATTATTGTAAGTTTCAATATATTAAGCAAACAGGTCAGTATCCTAAAGGAATTTCGTTTTCAAACGGGAAGTCATTTTATTTAAAAAATTCAAATTTCAGTAATAACCAAGCATGTATTTACGGAGATACAAAATCAAATATGTATATTGATTCCTGTAAATTTTATAGGAATAGCTATTTTAGTGGAAGTAATACGGCGGTTGATATTTATTTTTGGAACTGCAATAATGTAAATGTCTCTAATTCAAATATAATAGCAAACAGTTGGACGACGATTCGGGCAGTTGGAACTACTGGCAATATTGTAAATAACAAATTTAGTGATGTTGGTTTTATAACGAATAATATTAGTGTTGAAAGTGGGTCGAACCTTAAAATAACTGGAAATAAATTTCATAAAATAACAGGAAGTGTTACAAATGCTATCACTGTAACAGGTTCTGTTGCTACTATAAATTCAAATTCTATAATTTTAAGCAATATTTCAAACGGATTAAATTTGACGGCTTCATCAAGTGGAGTAATAAACTATAATAAAATTGATAGTTGTAAAAATGGTATAAATAGTTCAGCATCTACATTTAATATATATGGTGATACAATAACTCATAGTTCACAAAGAGCTATGTTTTTAGCTACTTTTTCACAAGATAGTATTTCAAATAATATAATTAAATTAAATGCAAAAGGGTTTGAATTAAATCAGGCTAAAGTCACTATATATAATTCAATATTTACAGATAATACATCTTCTGCACTATTTTTAAATAATTCAACTTTAGATATTATAAATACATTAATCGCAAATAATAATGCTTCCAACGGAAGCGCAATAACAGCTTTATACAGTGCAATTAATATAACAAATTCTACAGTAGCAAATAATTCTGATAATGGAAGTACTAATGCTCCATTAACATTCACTTCATCATCAGGTAATGTTACTAATACAATTATATGGGGAAATAAAGCCAATAGCACTTTAACACAAGTAAATATTACAAATAATTCAGTTCAACCTTCATTTTATAATTGCGATATTGAAGGTTCTTACACAGGATTTATATTAGGTTCGGGTGTAACTTTTACAAACGATTACAAAAAATGTTTGAATAGCGATCCATTATTTGTAAATCCAACTACTGATGCAGGAACTAGTTATGATGCATTAGGAGTTGGAATTGATTGGACTGTTAGCACATCTTCACCTTGTATAAATGTTGGATTAAGCGATAAAAATTTATTAACGAAAGATTTAAATAATAAATCTAGAATACAAAATGGAATTATTGATATTGGAGCTTATGAGACTTTAATTCCAAAGTATGTATATGGAGGAGGCACTATTTCAGGAACTGTTCATTGGAATGCTGATACGGTAATAATAAATTCAAATTTTACTATAGATAATACCGGATCATTAATAATTGATCCTGGAACGGTTGTATTGTTTTCAGGTAATTATAAAATTACTTGTAACGGCTTGGTTCAAGCCAATGGAAATGCCAGCAATAATATAATTTTTAGTAAAATCGATACTATCGGCTATTATAAATCAGATGGAACCGGTGGTTGGGGAGGTTTTATTTTTAATAATGATGTTACTGAGGATGATACTTCAAAATTTTTATATTGCCAGTTCCAATATGTTAAAGGTACTATTAATATAAATGACAGGAATAAAGTTCAGATTTTAAATAATAAATTTTTTAATTCAAATGGAAAATATTCAGGAAGTTCTTATTTAATCAATATTAATAATTCAAATATCCAATTTAATTATAATCAGTTTTATAATATTAATGATTATAATATTATTGTATATGCAACCAGCAGTATAATGAATATTAATAATAATAATTTACATAATATAAATAATGCTGCAATTTTTTATTTTAGTCAAACTGATATAAAATTTTTAGACAATTATTTGTATAACGATTCTGTTACATCAGGAAGTAACCCGGTTATACGTTGTGATAATTGTCAGGGCAATTTTATAAATAATATTATTTTTAATAATAGTGCTGCAGGGATTTTTAATTTTTCAAATATGGTCAATTGTTATATTGCAAATAATACAATTACCAAAAATAGGATGAGTAGTTTTATTTTTTATATAGCGAATGCCATTGTTGAAAATAATATAATTGTAAATAATACTTCACAAACTTTATTTGGAAATAATTATACACCAAGTACTTTTAGAAATAATTATGTTTCAGTTGGGACTACAATTAGTTCTTCACCTTCAACCTGTTCAGCCTGTATATATGATAATAATCCATTTTTCATAGCACCAACAAATTCAATTGGGATTTCGGGAACAGCAGTTAATTCTAACTGGAATATTAATTCATTTTCAAAGGCTATAAATAATGGATATTCTGATGTTTCAAAATTACCTTCGACCGATTATGCTGGTAATACACGCGTTAATAGTTCTAAAGTTGACATTGGAGCTTATGAGCAAAATGGAAATTTAGTAACATTTACAACCAATCCACAAGGGACAACTCTATGTGAAGGTGATACAATAACGCTGAATATTTTAGTATCTGACACAGCAAACTTACAATGGCAAAAGGATGGTAAAGATTTAAGTGGGAAGAATAGCAAATCATTAATTTTATCTGGAGTTACAGCATCTGATCAGGGAAACTATACTTGTAAAGCTACAAATGGTTACGGGTCAGTTAATTCCTCAGCTGCATATTTGAATATAAATTCAAGCCCTGAGATTTTATCGTCACCTGAAAGTAAGTTTATTACAAATGGAAGTGCCGTAAATATTGATTTGCCTGTTTCCGGAGGGAAACCAATTACATTTCAGTGGTATAAAAATGATACTTTAGTGCCTTCATTAGTTCAATCTGGTATTAAATTCCCGGTTTTTAATAGTCAAAATGAAGGAACTTATTTCCTTAAGGCATCAAATACATGTGGTTGGGATACTTCTTCAAAATTTTCATTGTATTTAAGCCCAATTACATTCATAAAAAATAACGATACTTTATTATGCGAAAATGAACATGTAACACTATTAACAAAGGCTTCATTTAGTGCTACCTACCAATGGTATAAAAATGGTAATTTAATTAATAGTGCAACATCAAATATTTTTGATTTCCCATCAATTAAAACTGATGATGAGGGAACGTATTCATGTATTGTAGCAGGAAATTTTGGAAGTGTTGAAACAAGCCCAATACTTATTAAAGTGAATGAAAAACCTGCTTTTAGTATTCAACCAAAATCGGAATGGGTGTTGGAGAATTCGTCTTTAACTATAGAAGTATCAGCTAATGGAAGTAGCCCTCTTACTTACCAATGGTATAGAGATAGTACTATTATGTCTGGTGAAAATTCTTCACGCCTTTTATTTGCAGGATTTTCAAAAAGTGATGAAAAAGTATATAATTGTGTTGTTAGTAATTCTTGTGGTGCAGATACAAGTGTTTATGCAGCTTTTATGATTACTCCAAATATTAGCTCTGATAAACCAAATAGTTCTACAGTTGTGTGTGAAAATTCTGACATTAAACTTTCAGTTCAAGCTCCTTTTAATGCTACATTTCAGTGGAATAAAGATGGTCAGCCAATTATAGGAGAAGATTCGTCAGTTCTCAAATTTCAAAATATAAAAATAGCCTCTGTAGGAAATTACAATTGTGTTATAACTAACCAATATGGAAGTACCAGCACTGACCCGGTTCTGATGCAAGTTAATACGACACCATCAATTAATTCTCAACCACATTCCCAATGGGTGTATAATGGAAGTGCATTTAATTTAACCACAATAATTGATGGATCAAAGCCAATACATTTTACCTGGTTAAAAAATAATTCAATTATACCTGATTCAACACCTGAAATTCATTTTAATTCATTTAATGCTACAAATGAAGGCAACTATTATTGTATCGCTCATAATTCTTGTGGATCAGATACAACCATACTTGTAAGTTTAAAATCATCACCAGAGCTTGTCAATGTTAGTAATACTTCTTTATGTGAGAATGATACCTTTAAGTTAGTTGTAAATTTTAATGATTCGGCTAAAATACAGTGGTTTAAAGATGGTTCTTTAATTAATACTGTTCAAAGTAAAATTTTTACTATTAATCATATAACAGGTAATGATGTTGGAAATTATCAATGCCGGGTAAGCAATTCAAATGGTTATGCTGTATTAGGCCCGGTTCAATTGTCAATGTTAAAAGCTCCAACATTAGATAGTTTAAATCCTATCACATATGTTGATGCTACACTTACAAGTGTTATATCGGCTGATTCAATTGGTGACGGTCCAATATACTATCAGTGGTACAAAAATAATGTCCCAATAAATGGGCAAATATATTCCAATTTGCATTTTGATTCTGTTACTATGAATGATGAAGCTTTGTATTATTGTGTAGTTAAAAATGCCTGCGCAACACTTGAAACAAATAAAACAAAATTAGTTATAGCTCCGCAGTTATGCATGGTAACTAACGTTTTAGCATCTGATAGTAATAAAAATATGGTAATATGGACAAGAAATTCTTCAAATATTTATGATCATTATAATTTTTACAGAGAAGGTTATGTTACAGGTAGCTACACTAAAATTGGAGAAGCTAAGTTTAATTCTGCATCTTCTTTTATCGATTCAAGTGTAAATCCACGATCACAGGCATATGTTTATAAAATAACAGCTGTTGATTCCAATGGTATTGAAACAGATTTAAATGCCTGTGCAATACATAAAACAATTCATTTATTGGTCACTCAAGGTATTCCTTCCGGAATTCAATTGGATTGGGATGAATATATTGGATTTGATTATAAAACCTATCATGTTTACAGAAGTGAAAATCATGGCGTATTTGAAAAAGTAAACGATATGGCATCAACTTCCCGAACATGGACAGATTTTGATGCTCCAAGTGAAGATTATCTCCAATATTATGTTACCGTTGATAGGGCAACGGCTTGTAATATTAATGGAAATAAAAAATCTGGAGATGGATTAATTGTAGAATCGGTTTCAAATTTGGAGGACAACCGTTTAAGATCAACTGGGATTCAGAATAATTTGAATGAACAATATGGACTAAGTGTATTTCCAAATCCATTTGATGTAGAAACTGAAATTAAATATAAATTGGAAAATAATTCTTCGGTATCAATAAAATTAACCGATTTACAAGGAAGGATAATACAAAATATTATTGATAACAAACAATCTATAGGAAATTACAACTATTCAATTGGCAACAATCTTGGAAAAGGTATATATATTGTTTATTTGAAGATAAATAACACTATAAATCAACAGAAAGTTATTAAAATTAAATAAACTGTTCAATAAAAAAGCCGGCAAATTATTTTTACCGGCTTTTTTATTAATCTTTAATCTCTTAGGGTAAATTCCCCGCCGCTTGCGGCGAAATATTAATTTTGTGTATGGCACAAAGCAAATATATACACAAATCACATAATGTTTCAGTACTACTGTATCATTATGTATGTCCAGCTAAATATAGGAAAGTTGTTTTTAGCGATTCAGTTGACAATTTACTAAAAGAAACATGTATTGAAATATCAAAAAGATACCAGATACATTTTCTTGAAATAGGAACAGATGACAATCATGTTCATTTTTTGGTTCAAGCAGTTCCAATGTATAGTCCGACTAAAATAATTACAGTAATAAAGAGTATAACGGCAAGAGAAATATTTCGTCAGTGTCCAGAAGTAAAGGAAAAATTATGGGGAGGAGAATTTTGGACAGACGGTTATTATGTGAATACAGTCAGTAAATTTGGAGATGAGCGGGTAATTTCAAAATACGTTAGAGAACAAGGAATAGAAAAGGAATATAAAACCTTGCACAAGGTAATCCAATTAGCCCTCTTTTAGAGGGCTGCTGATACCCCGCTGCTTGCGGCGGGGTAGTTCATTTGTATTTTATACCAATGATAAGTTTTTCTTTTCCTGGATACGGGCTTTTTTACCAGTTAAATTACGTAAATAGAATATTTTCGATCTGCGTACTTTACCATGTTTGTTTACTTCTACTTTATCAATAAAAGGTGACGAGATTGGGAAAATTCTTTCAACCCCAATATTTCCTGACATTTTTCTAACAGTAAAAGTTGCACTTTGCCCTTCGCCTTTACGTTGAATAACAACTCCTTTGTATTGCTGAATACGTTCTTTATTACCTTCTTTAATTTTATAATGAACAGTAATTGTATCTCCACTTTTGAATTGTGGAAAATCTATATTAACTGCCAGCTTTTCGTTAACAACATTCATTAAGTTCATTGCAGTATTTTTTCTAAATTTATTTTTTAAAAACAGGTTGCAATATTACAAATTATTTTTGATTTGTTACACAGCCAAATACAATTTTATAAAAATAACAATTTCAAATGTCGGTCCAAAATATTTTCTTTTACATTTTTCTCAATCACATCCCTGTATTTATCTAATGCCAATGAATATGTATCGCCTAGTTCAACTGCAATTTTATAACCAACATGGATTAATTGTCTGAAACTTGGATTATAATTAGCACATGTTTGATTATGGATTAGTGATTCACTGAATTTTAGCGAATCCCATGAATCAACTTCTTCAGCAGTTGGCAATTTCGATTTATCAATATTTAAAACTGTTGTATATGGTGCAGTCAATTCATCGTAACGGAGCAGTGATTTTTTGTAAATTTCTTTTGCAATAGTCAAGCCATAACTTCCGGCCTGAGATAATCCAATTACTTCTTCCAGCCATGTTGTACCCGCTGTTTTAACATGAATTCCGGCGTCAAATTTTTTAATTGCATTTTTTATAGCCGGATAAATTGAAAATTTATCACTGCCACTATGCACACTTAATTTTAAGCTCGATGGTAAACCTAATTCGGAAATTGCAAATTGGAGTACTGCAACATCCTGTTCAAATTCCTTAGCAAAGCCTGATACATTTCCAATATAATCAACACCTTTTGCAAATAACCCCGTGAATTTAGGTGCAATGGTTTGTAATTCAACACCATGATGTTTCAATTCTGCCAGAATAAAAAACAAATCAAGTGGAGATTGCGCATGTTCACATTCGTCCATTGAAACTTCTGGTATGAAGTTGTCTTTACCCTTTTTTGAAACTATGTAGTTGTATATTTTAGAAACTTCATGAATTGCCAGGAAATAGTTATCAGCGGTTTTAGCCAAATAGCTTTCAGTAACATCAAATTTTTCATCTATTCCAGGAATAGTTAGTTTTCCAATCCTACGTTTGTGACGCTTGATAAAATCTGCCTTACTATCTTCACTACAAGGTTGCGCTATAAAATGCGCAACATCAATTGTAAAAAAGTTACTATAATTGATAAAGCCATCAACTGTTTCAAGTCCAATATGATCGGCATCGCAATAATAACTACTTTTCCAACCCAAATCTTTTACAGCCATTTCAGCTTCTTTTAATACACTTTCCTGTGAAGTATGAACAATTTTATGTTCACGGTTCGATTTGTTCCAAACAGGAACTACAGGAATGCCTAATTTATTTATTTCAGCTATAGCAGAAAGTTGTGCTTTACCTTCTTTCGTGAACCTGTCACCTATTCCAAATGAATATTTTTCTATTTTCATATTTTGATTTATTAAATTACTAATTTGATTTCTTAAAATTTAAAATAATTATATGCATTTAAATAGCTTATATTTTCTACCATTTCGCCTAAAAGTTTTCTGTCGTCAGGAATTTCGCCGTTAACTACATCATTTCCTATTAAATTACAAAGTATTCTTCGGAAATATTCATGACGTGGATATGACATAAAGCTGCGAGAATCGGTTAACATTCCCACAAAACGACTTAATAAGCCTAAGGTTGAAAGGGCATTCATTTGACGTTCCATTCCATCTTTTTGATCGAGAAACCACCAGCCTGAACCCATTTGAATTTTGCCAGGAATAGAACCATCCTGAAAATTGCCCAACATTGTTGCAATTAATTCATTATCGCGCGGGTTTAAATTGTAGAGAATAGTTTTTGTCAATTTATTGTTTTTGTCGAGGTGGTTTAAAAATTTAGATAACGATCGGCCAATTTCAAAATCGCCAATGGAATCGAATCCTTTATCTGGGCCTAATGCAGAAAACAATCGTGTATTATTATTTCTTAATGCTCCAACATGGAATTGTTGCGCCCAGCCTTTCTCATGGTCCATAATTCCAAATTCATAAAGCATGGCCGATTTAAACTTTATAATTTCTTCAGGATTTAATTCCTTGCCAGATCTAATTTTATTGAAAATTGTGTCTATTTCGCTAACAGTGAAATCTTCAGCATAAATAGTTTCCAAACCATGATCCGATATTTTACAACCTTGCTGTGCAAAGTAATCGTGTCGGTTATGGAGTGCTTCAATTAAATTCGTAAATTTTGAGATATTAATGTTTGCAGCTTTTGAAAGTTTATCAATGTATGTATTGAAATTTACAGAGCTTTCAACGGCCATAGCAGCATCGGGTCGCCAGGTTGGCAGGACTTTTACAGCAAATCCGTCATTTTTTATTGATTTGTGAAACTCTAATGAATCAATCGGGTCGTCAGTTGTACAAACTACTTTAACATTCATTTTTAGCATAAGGTTACGAACCGAATATTCTTTAGTTGCAAGTTTAGCTGAAGCTTCATCATAAATTTCTTTGGAAGTTGAAGGATTTAAAATTTTATGAATGCCAAAATAACGTTGAAGTTCCAAATGCGACCAATGATAAAGAGGGTTTCGTAATGTATTGGGTACCGTTTCGGCCCATTTTTGAAACTTTTCATAATCGGAAGCATTGCCTGTGCAATATTTTTCATCAATACCATTGGTTCGCATGGCACGCCATTTATAATGGTCGCCATTAAGCCAAATTTGAGCTAGGTTAGGATATATTTTGTCTTCGGCAATTTCCTGTGGGATTAAATGACAATGGTAATCAATGATTGGTTGCCCTTTCGCATGATTGTGAAATAAATCTTCTGCAACTGATGATTGAAGAAGAAAATTTTCATCCATAAATTGTTTCATCTTATTAAATTTAATTTTAAAAATCTGGCATTATTCATTTGCAGCTTTACCAAGCGTTGCTAAAATACCTCCATCAACATAAAGAATATGTCCATTTACAAAATCAGAAGCTTTGGATGCCAGGTAAATTGCTGTTCCCTTAAGTTCTTCAGGCAAACCCCAACGTGCTGCAGGAGTTCTGCTGATAATAAAATCGTTAAAAGGATGCCCGTCTTTTCGTATTGGTTCGGTTTGACTTGTGGCAAAATATCCAGGGCCAATGCCATTTGTTTGAATATTATATTGTGCCCATTCTGTAGCCATATTTCGGGTCAACATTTTTAAACCACCCTTTGCCGCTGCGTAAGCTGAGACCGTATTACGTCCCAATTCACTCATCATGGAACAAATGTTAATAATTTTTCCACCTGAATTTCTCTTAATCATACTTTTGGCAACATGTTTTGCAACTATAAAAGGGGCCACAAGATCAATATCAATAACAAGTCGAAAATCGGAAACTTCCATTTCAACCATTGGTATTCGTTTAATTATTCCGGCATTATTAATTAAAATATCTATGGGAGCAACTTCTTTTTCAATTTGAATTAATGCATTTATAACCTGAACTTCATTGGTTACATCAAATAAATATCCTTTAGCTTTAATTCCATTTTTTGCATATTCTTTAATTGCATTATCAATTTTCTCAGAAGATATATCATTGATTATTATTTGTGCACCCGCTTCGGCAAGACCAGTGGCCATTGCCATTCCTAATCCATGTGTTCCACCTGTAATTAAGGCGGTTTTTCCAGTTAAATCAAATAAATTATTGGACATACTATTTATTTTTTAAAGTTTAATTATTTTAATTCGTTAGGTTGACACACATCCATATCGCCGTAATCGAGGTTTTCGCCAGCCATTCCCCAAATAAAAGCATATTGTGATGTTCCAACGCCTGAATGAATTGACCAGTTTGGCGAAATTACAGCCTGTTCGTTATGAACCCATATATGGCGAGTTTCATTTGTTTCACCCATAAAGTGACAAACTGCCTGGGTTTGTGGAATTTCAAAATAAAAATAAGCCTCCATACGACGGTTGTGTGTGTGCACCGGCATTGTATTCCAAACACTTCCCGGCATAAATTCTGTTAGTCCCATTTGCAATTGACATGATGGAACAATACTGTTTATAATCAGCCTGTTAATTTTTCGTTTATTGGATGTTTCAGCAGAACCGGCTTCCATTGCATCAGCTTCATTAAGCGTAATTTTTTTTACAGGATAACTTGTATGAGCGGGAGCGGAGTTAAAATATAACTTTGCCGGATTTGAATTATTTACACTCGAAAAAATTATTTCTTTGTTGCCACTGCCAATATAAAGCGCTTCTTTTAAACCCAGTTTAATTTCTTTCCCATCAATTGAAATTAAAGCTTCTCCTCCAATATTAATAATTCCAAGCTCTCGTCTTTCAAGAAAATATTTTGCTTTTAGGATATCAACCGTTTCAAGTACAATTTTTTTTGATACTGGAAAACCACCACCAACAATAAACCGGTCATAATCGGAATATACCAGATTTATTTGATCAGGAATAAATAAATTATCAACTAAAAAAGAATCTCTCAATTGTTGAGTTGTATAATGCTTCACATCATTCGGATGGGCGGCATTCCTGATTTTATAATTTGTTGTCATTTTCGAAATAAATTAAATTATGCTTATAAATCCGTAATTGGTTTGTGCTGGGGGACTAATAATTTCATAATACTCCATGCTATCAAATAAACGGTACCACAAATTGCAAATAAAATTAAATATGCGTATTGAGGATTTTTTATAAAGGCATCACGTAAAACGCCTGTAAGCATTAACATTAATACTCCGCCAAGACCACCAGCCATTGTTCCAATACCAACAACAGAACCGAGAGCTTTTTTGGGAAACATATCAGATACTGATGTAAATAAATTGGCTGACCATGCCTGATGTGCAGCAGCAGCTATAGCTATAATAGAAACTGCAAGATACATGGCCGAATTTCCAAATTTTGCAGCATCGCCAAAATACTGGGTTGATAAAACCAATAATGGCATTGTTCCAAATATCAACAGTGCAGTCATCCTGGCTTTGTAAACTTTCATACCTCTATTTATGAGTATTAATGGTAAACTCCCACCAAATAAACTTCCTAAAATAGAAATTAAATATACAATAAAAGTCGGCCATGTAACTTGAATTAAGGTCATATGAAATTGGTTTATAAGATAATCTGGTAACCAGAAAAGATAAAACCACCATATACCATCGGTAAAAAATTTACCAGCAAAAAATGCCCAAGTTTGTTTATATCCAAGAATAATTGGGGCAGGGATATTACCATAATTATTTGAATCAAGTTTCCCATTTTTTATTCCAGCATAAAGCATTACATAAATTGTACCTATTACTGGTATTAGGTTTAAAAATATATATTTACTGGTTTTGTCCAAATCATGAAGTCTTCGGGATTGTAAAGCAAGTATAAGCCATGCATATAAAATTGCTACTAATGCAATAAATACTTTTTGTGTAATACCCAATACATCATCATCGGTTGCCATTTTCATAACTTCAATAAGAAACAGGTAAATAATATTAATGAGAATGAATGTTCCCCAAAATGCCTGACGTGGAACCCTTCCTTCAAATGAAAATAAATTTCCAAACGAAACACCTGTTCCGCCGTTGTCTTTGTTTACAATTTTTTCATCTTCATCACTGTGGATGTAATCAAATTCAGTTTTACTTAATCTTTTCGATTTTGAAGGAGAATCGTAAAACCAAAACCAGAAAATTAGCCAAATAAAACCAATTGCCCCGGTCATTATAAATGCCATTTTCCAACCAATTCCGTTTCCGAAAAATGCCATACACCAAGGCACAAATAATGCTGCAATCATAGCACCAAGATTTGAACCACTATTAAAAATACTGGTTGCCAATGCCCTTTCTTTTTTGGGAAACCATTCTGCAACTGTTTTTATTGAAGCTGGAAAGTTTCCTGCTTCGCCAACTGCAAAAAAGTTTCGGACTAAAATATGTAACCAAAGTACAGCACCCACAAAGGCATTTACCACACCAAAAATTGACCATGTAATTAAAGAAAAAGCCAGACCTAACTTGGTGCCAATTTTATCTATAATAAATCCTGAAATTATAGTCATTAAACCATAAACACCGGTAAAAAAAGCGACTAATATTGAAAATTGTGTATTTGTCCAACCAAATCCTGCGGCAGAGCAAAAATATGGTTTCAGATAGGCAAGTACCTGACGATCTAAATAATTAAATGTAGTTGAAAACAGAAGCAAGGCAACTATTGTCCACCTGAAATTTCCTATGTAATTGGTTGAATCCTTCATGAGCTGACAGAATTTAAATTAAACAGTATAAGTTGAGGATGCCGTATCACCTCCACGGCCTGTCCAGTTGGTGTGGAAAAATTGACCGCGCGGTTTATCGGTTCTTTCATAAGTATGAGCGCCAAAATAATCGCGCTGTGCCTGTAATAAGTTAGCCGGTAAAAATTCGCTACGGAAACCATCGAAATAGTTTAAAGCCGCGCATATTGCCGGGGCTGGTATACCATTTTGAACAGATGCACCAATAATAGTTCTCCAACCTTCCTGTGCTTTTTCAATAACACCTTTAAAAAATGGGTCGAGTAATAAATTTGTTAAATTAGGATTTTTATCAAATGCTTCCTTTATTTTTCCAAGGAAGGCTGAACGTATAATACAACCACCACGCCACATAAGCGCAATACCTCCATAATTTAATTCCCATTTATTCTCTTCAGCTGCGGCTCGCATGAGTGAGTAACCTTGTGCATATGAAACAATCTTTGAAGCATACAAAGCATCATGTAAAGCTTTAATAAACTGTTTTTTATCGCCACTGAATTTTGGTTTTGGCCCGGAAAGAATTTTGGAAGCGCCAACACGTTCATCTTTTATTGCTGACAAGCATCTCGAAAATACTGCTTCGCCAATGAGTGTAAGGGGAATTCCTAAATCGAGTGCAGCTACACTGGTCCATTTGCCGGTACCTTTTTGGCCGGCTGTATCAAGAATTTTATTAATAAGCGGTTTGTCGTCATTATCTTTAAAGGCAAGAATATTACGGGTTATTTCAATTAAATAACTGTCGAGTTCGCCTTTGTTCCATTCTTTGAATACTTCGTGCATTTCATCTGCCGACATTCCTAATAAATCGCGCATTATTTGATAAGCTTCACAAATAAGTTGCATATCGCCATATTCAATTCCATTGTGCACCATTTTAACAAAGTGACCGGCACCATTTTCCCCAACCCAATCACAGCAAGGCGTTCCACCATCAACTTTGGCAGCAATTGCCTGAAAAATTGGTTTTACAAATGGCCATGCTTTTTTTGACCCTCCGGGCATTATCGAAGGTCCTAATAAAGCCCCTTCCTCGCCACCAGAAACACCGGTTCCAATATATAATAGACCTTTACTTTCAACATACTTTGTTCTTCTAATGGTGTCGGGGAAATGCGAATTACCACCATCAATAATAATATCACCAGGTTCAAGATAGGGCAGGAGCAAGTCAATAAATTCGTCAACAGGTTTTCCAGCTTTCACCATTAACATTACTTTACGTGGACGTTCCAGCGATTTAACTAATTCCTCAATGGTATGAGCTCCGCGAATTTTTTTCCCTTTGGCACGGGCATTTAAAAAGGCATCCACTTTGTCTACAGTTCGGTTAAATACTGAAACTGTAAAACCTTTGCTTTCCATATTTAATACAAGGTTTTCGCCCATTACTGCCAAACCTACCAATCCAATATCTGATAATTGCTTCATATTGTTATTTATGTTATTTTGAATTATTGTTTTTATAAATTCTCTAAATTTAATTTATTAAGAACTATGTTCAAACCTGTCTTTAAATGCCCAAAGCCCGATGGCAGGATTAGAAATATAATAAATTTCTTCTCCATTTATTGTGTTGAAGCCATCTTTTAATTTGGTTGGATTGTATTTCTCAAGCATTTCTGCTAAAGGCGCATATTTGAAATTTACTGATTCAATTTCTTGTTTGGTGAGTTTTCCCGGACAATAGGTAATTGAGAAACGGCCTTCGGAACTTCCATGAATTAAATGCGCCGCTGCGCTTAGGTTGTTTTTTAAATCTTCATTAGTGTTTGTCGCTTCCAAAGTGGCTTTTGTGCCCTTGTACCCATATTTTCTAATCAATTTATCTATTGTTGGGTCTTCTCCAAATTCTTTTAAAGCAGGTGCAAGAACTATTAGTTCTCCACCGTCAGCCAAAGCCATACGTGTTCTATAAACACTTTTATTACCTAGCCAGGTACTTTTAAACTCTGATGGATCAAGATATACAACCACTTTTTTCAATGGTTTATCAAGCATGGTAAAATTCACTTTAAGTGAAAGTTCTGCTGCTTTTAAGAATACATCTTCATCATCGCCAATAAATAGGCCTTTAACAACAAGCTTTCCGCTTGAATCGCGACCGATAACCGTATGCACATAAACTACAGGCATATGTTTTATGAAGTGTTCTGAAGCATAATTGAGTAATTTCCTTACCGGATTATCAGCCCTGCCCATCAATCGTTCCATTCCATAAACAGCACCAACAAAGTGACTTTTATTAATTCCTTCCGAACCTCCGGTACCTACAAATATATTTTTATTGTAATTGGCCATACCAATAACTTCGTGTGGAACTACCTGGCCTACAGAAAGTATTAAATCGTGTCCGCCGTTAACTATAAGTTTATTGAGCTGGGCTGGCCAAGCATAGTTGAGCATGTTGTTTGTTACGTTTGCCACAAACTCTCCGGGTACTGTTCCAACTGTAATTACATCATTTCGCCAATCATGAACCCTGAAAAGTTCTTTTGGAACGCCTGCAAACATTTCAGAAATTTCATTTTCCTTCATGGCTGTATGTGTGCCTAAAGCAGGTAATACATCTTTCAGTGCATTGCCATAATATTTGTAAATGAGTGATGTTAAGTCACCAGCCCTGGAATGAAACCTTGTAAAATCAGGAGGTACAACCAGAACTTTATTTCGTTTACCCAATTTATCCAAAGCTTCAAATAAGCCTTTTTTCAAATCTTCAACTGTGAGGGCAGTTGTTTCCGAACCTTTTTGATAATATATCATACTTAAGTTATTAGTTGATGGTTGATAGTTGCCAGAGAATACTGAATTATTACTATCAATTCAAATTTAATTTATCTTTTCACTCTTGCATTTCCTTCCCAGATACTCCAAACCTGTTCTTCATCGGCCGGTTGGGCGTAATCGGTTATAAAAGTTGTAGCCAATGCACCACTTGCCCAGCCAAACTGAGCCCATTTTTCAGGTTCCCAACCTTTTAAAATTCCGTACAATAAGCCTCCTACAAATCCATCGCCTCCTCCTATACGGTCAAGAACATTTATTTCTCTGGGTTCAATAACATGCCAATTATTGCCTTCCAGCATAATTGCACCCCACTGGTGACAATTGGTATTAACTACCTGACGCAATGTCGTTCCGTAAACCGAAGCATTTGGAAATGCTTTTTTTACCCTATTTATCATTCCTTTAAAGCTTTCAATTTGAGAAGCAATATCTTTTCCGCCAGCTTCAGGCAGCTTCAATTCTCAAACATAGCTGAAAATCCTCTTCATTTCCAACCAAAATATCTGAAACTGAAGCAATTTCGGTAAATATTTCATGAAGTTCCTTTTCACGTCCCTTCCAAAATGATGCCCGATAATTTAAGTCGAAAGAAATACGTGTTCCGTATTTCTTGGCGGCCATGGCTAATTCTAAACAAAACTTACTTGTTTCTGGTGATAAAGCGCCAATTAAACCTGAAAGATGTACAATTTGAACTCCTTCTTTACCGAGAATACGGTCAAGATCAAAATCTTTAACATTTAATGTACGCCCAACTTCACCAGCCCTGTCATTTTGAACTCGTGGCCCGCGCGAGCCATAACCACTATCGGCAATATTGAATTGATGTCTGTATCCCCAGGGGCCACCTTGTGGAATATCTTTTCCTTCATAAGTCATATGCCGGCTTGCAAGGTTATTCTTTATTAATTGGGCAATTGGACTATCTTTCACAAAAGTAGTAAGTACTTTTACCGGTAAGCCAAGGTATGAAGCAATACTTGCAACGTTAGTTTCAGCACTGGTGGCCTGCATAAAAAATGTATCGCTGCTATGAACAGGTTGACCATTAGAAGGAGTAATACGGATTCCCATACTTGTTGGAACTAGTAGTGAGTAGGTAAAATCTTTTTTTAATTCTATGCTCATAAATATCTTTTTTTAATTTGTTAATATGCCAATGTGCTGATGTTAAAGATTTTTTTAATTAGCAAATTGACTAGTTGATAAATTAAACACCGCCAAAAGCGCTATAACCGCCATCAATAGGAAGTATAATACCTGTAATAAATTCAGCTAAATCAGATAATAAGAATAATGTTGCACCTTGCAAATCTTCTGGTTTACCATATTTACCTACCGGTGTGTTTGAAATTATTTTAATTCCACGTGCAGTTGGTGCACCAGTTTTTTCGTCGGTTAGCAAAAACCGGTTTTGGTTTGTAAGAAAGAAACCAGGTGCAATTGCATTTACACGCACTCCCGTTTTAGCCATGTGAACTGAAAGCCACTGGGTAAAATTATTAATTGAGGCTTTGGCTGCTGAATAGGCAGGAATTTTTGTAAGGGGCCTGAATGAATTCATTGATGAAATATTTAGTATTGAACCTTTCCCGGCTTTCATCATATCTTCGGCAAAAACCATGGTTGGTAAAAGTGTTCCGGTAAAGTTGAGTGCAAAAACTTTATCAAACCCTTCCATTTCTAATGCAAAGAATGATTTTCCGATTGAATCTTCATCGGTTATTTGTTCAACCTGGGTGGTAGCTTGCGGTGAATTTCCTCCTGCTCCATTAATTAAAAAATCAACAGTTCCCAATTTTTCATTGACGTCTTTTTTTGCATTTACAAGTGAAGCCTTATCTAAAACATTCGCTTCAACACCAATGCAAATTGTTCTATATTTTTCTGTTAGTGCTTTTGCAGCAACTTCAGCTGCTTCAAGGTTTCTATCCAAAATGGCTGTTTTTATACCAGCCTGTGCAAGAGCTTCGCAAATAGCAGTTCCAATAACTCCTGCGCCTCCAGTTATGACGCAAACTTTTCCTTTTAAATGTGTAAAATCTAATGTGTTCATGATTTTTAATTTATAGTTTTTTTATAATAATCAATATTTTCTTTCATAATAATATCAATAGGACTAAAATTAAGTTTTTCAACAGGTTTTTTTAAAAGCAAAAAATTGAAAAGTGCTATAACACTATTGTAACCCTGGTCAGTCCGGATTTTGGCATATTAGAAACCTTATTGTCCCCTGTTTTAAATAGTCAACATTTTCCTGTATTAAATCGTACCCTATAACAATATTATTTTCCTGCTTTGTGTCAAAAAGATATTTTGCGATATAATGCACTCTTGAGTTGGGCACGAATATTCCTTTTGTCTTATTATTAATTTTAAAAATTTTATCAAATTGACTTTTTATTAAGGCTTTATTTGAAATATCAATTTCAGTTGAAATTATATTATTTTTTTTAACTCTGTCGGGTAATTCAAAATAGGAACGAAATCCGTTTTCACGTAAGCTTAAATGATAAGTTGAAACTGCTTTGTTAACTAATTTAAGAATAAATATATCAGTATTTTCAGGCAAACCATAATCCATTAAACGAGCAGCAACATAACCCGATTGGAATGAATTATGCCCAAAATAAGCAAGGTTATTGCAATTATCAATATCAACATCAAAGAATACATAAGGAATTTTAAGTGTTTCACATTGTTTGATAACATTTAATGAAACTTTATACATAACCGGCGCAAAAATCAACCCATTGGGACTTATTTTGAAAACTTCGTTGGCTTTGTTTTCAAATGATTTTTCATTTCCTAACTCAAAGGTAAAAACCGAAATTTCGAAATTGTAGTTTTTTATTTCATTTACTGCATTGAATATACCCGTTAAAGGCTTTTCCCAATATGGATTATTGTTTTCATAATCGGGAACAAGGATTGCAATTGTATATTTTTTCTTTGAAGCTAAAGATCTTGCAAGAATATTAGGCGTATAACCTAATTCTTCAATTATTTTTAGAACCTCATTCCTGGTTGATTCAGCAACTTCGCCACGGTTGTGTAAAACCCTGTCAACAGTACCAATTGAAACATTTGCCTTTTGTGCAATGTCTTTAATTCCTATACTATTGTTGTTGTTACTGTTCACGAAGTTTTGTTTTTAATTTCAAAAATTTCCGTTAGCGTACACGACAAATATATGAAGTATTTTTTAATTTCCGTGTGCGTTAACGATAAATTTTGTTTAACAATAAATTATTTTTTTTCTTTTGAAAGTTTAGACTTTTGAATTAGATAATCGGTAAGGTTTTCAGCTGCTTTTCTGTTTTCAAAATCGAGTGGCAAACGGTCATGGTCCATATATTCATTGTAAATCCATGGATCGCCAACAGCAAAAACAAAACCTTTACCAAAATTACATTCCGCCATAAACACTTTACCATTTTCAGTTAGCACAGATTTTGCCTGTTTCGAAAGAATAAGGCTTGCAATTTCTTTAAGATATATTTTTTGAATACCATTAAATACAGGATAATCAGGTAAATTTGTAAAGGCTCCCATATTCCAGTTCTTTCCAGTTACAGCATGATAAGTTACAGGATCAAAAACAATTCCAAACCTTGATGAAAACTGGTTTAAGTGTTTAAATTCACAGTTTGGGCCATCATTTGCCATGATAATAAGCACGCCACCTTGTTTTACCCAATTTTCAATTATGTCAGCATCTTCGGGCAAAATATAATTAGGTGACGGATTTTCAGAAATTGTATCGGGATCAACAATTATATAAATATCAATTTTTGAAAGTTCTTGTGTTGTTGGGCGACCCAAAGTAAATAAATTTGCTTTTTTATCGGTAAAAATTTTACCCCAACGCGAATATCCGCTCCATGCCGTATCACTCCATAAATAATGATATGGTTGACAGGTTTTTTTATTTGTTTCATGGTTGAACCAATTATCAAGGCCAACATTGGTTTGTGCACTTAATAGTTGAACCATAAAAACAAAAATGATAGATGATAAAATATATTTTTTCATAATTAAGCAATTATTTGAATTTATAAATTAATTAACTAATTAGCCATAATTTTAACTACCAGCTTTTTATCTTTGTCGCAACCTTCAATTTTAATATTTGGCCGATGTGCCTGCGATGGGAAAAATAGCATAAAAGTGTCGGGTTGTGCAATGTAATATTTGCAATCTTTTTCAGGAATGTTATAATAGCCAATATCCTTTTTATCACTGAATTCAACTTTTACAGTTGCGTTGGTTAATGCTGCCATACCCATTTTTTCTTTCCCCTGGTAAACATATTGTAAATCGATATATTTTTTATGTGCTTCGTACTGCGTTTCTTCAAAAGATTTGGTTGCATTATTTGTAACAGAAACAAATACAGTATCACCCATCAACTTATATTTTCCTGGTGAGAGCGTATCGAGATTTGTATTTTTCAGAAATTCGAAGGCTTTTTTCCAGTATAATTCATTTTTATGGTATTGTTTGTCAAACTCAACAATATCAATTCCTTTATAGGCTTTTAAACTCATACCATTTTCCCATTTTCCGGAATTAAACCATTGTGCGGCATTTTCGAAATTCAGGTTTGAATTAGTATTTGATTGACAGTATATAATGCCCGACATTATTATAAAGTAGCAAACTACCATTATTATTTTTTTTTTCATAATTTAAATATTTATTTATTTTTCTATTCTGAACCAATCAATATCAACATATCCAGCGTCATTTGAATGTTTTTCACCTATACAAAAAAGTCCAATTTTAGCACCAATCCATTTTCCGGGCTTTGCCTGAAAAGATTTACCAATGTTATTGTAACTGATACTATCCTCACTATATGAAAAACTGCAAATTGCATTTAAAGTTACATGAACTTTTAAATATATATTACCATTATTAATAAAATTGCTATCATTGATTATTTCATGTTTCCCCATATCGGCATTGAGGCATTGAGACTGGAATACTATATACCTGTTATTTTCAAATTTTACACCGATATAACTATAATCAGTTCCCATTATAATTAAACCGCATTTGTCATTGTTACAATGAGGTTCGAACTTAATTTTACAAACAGATGAGAACCCGGGAGCTGGGAATTTTTGTAACATCAAATTAGGCACTTCCCATAAATTTTTTATACTATCTGAAGTATATAAAGCATTTAATCTGAAAAAACCAAGATTTCCAGTTGGCAATCCCCATTCAGCTTGCCGATTAGCATTCCATTGCCATTGAAGGTCAATTTGTGGAGAATTAAACTCATCAGTATTTTGAGGTTCATTTATTGGAAATGATTTACCAACATTCGGTTTTTTATAAGACTCAACAGGTTCTCCAGTTCCATTTCTATCATAATTAATACCAATAACTGGCCAATCATTTAACCATTGCATGGGTTGCAAATGAACGACTCTGCCAAAAGAGCCCAAATCCTGAAAATGAAAAAACCATGATTCCCCAAATTGCGTTTCAACCCATGCTCCCTGATGTGGCCCATTAATATTGGTATTCCCTTGATGTAATACATTTTTGACTTCATATGGACCGTATATATTTTTTGAACGCAAAACAAGTTGCCATCCTGTTTTAACACCCCCAGCCGGGGCAAAAATGTAATAATATCCATTGCGTTTATATATTTTTGGACCTTCAACAGTTGGATTATTTTTATGTCCGTCATAAATCATCACATCTTCATCTAATATTGCTGTTCCTTCAACATTCATTTTGTTTAGGCTTAGAATACTTTTTATTCCTACACGACTGCCAACCCATGCGTGGACCAGATATGCATTCCCATCATCATCCCAAAACGGACATGGGTCTTCCCAACCTTTAGCATGTTTAATTAATAAAGGTTCACTCCAAGGTTCAGCAATTTCTTTTGATTTAACCATAAATATCCCTAAGTCCGGATCGCCATAATAAATGTAAAATTCGTTATTATGAAACCGTATTGATGGTGCCCAAACACCATTTCCGGGTTGAGGTATATCGTATATTTCTTTTGGACGAAGTGATTCAACAGCATGTCCAATAATAGTCCAATTTATTAAATCGAATGATTGTAGAATTGGCAGCCCTGGAACGTTGTTAAAACTTGATGAAACCATATAATAATTATCACCGACACGAATAACGTCAGGATCAGAATAATCTGCATATATAATTGGATTCTTATATGTTCCATCTCCATTATCAGGTTTCCAAACTGAGCTATTGCTTTGACATTGCAATGAGGCAGATTGCAATGTTAGGATCAACATTAGCATATAAAATTCGAACCTCATAATTTTTATAATTGACTATTTTTTCAATTTATTCTTTAAGTCAATATTTAAATTTTTTAATCCATTTACAAACAATTCAGCCATTTTCGTGGCTCCATATTCCGAAAAATGTGTATTATCCTTACGTCCATGAGGAAGCGATTTATAGGAAACAGAATCAATAAACAAAAATATTTTTTTTGAACCTTCTTCTCCTGCATCAACTATTAATTTCTCACTTTTTCTGTGCATGTCAACAAATGCGATATTCAAGGAATCGGCTAAATTGCGAACAATGTCAGGATAGACGCCATGCGTGTCATAAAATTTACCGTTTTTATCGAACCTGCGCCGCATTATAGGAGTACAAAGAATTGGTGTTGCACCTTTTTCCTGAGTTTCTTTTATGAATTTTATAATATTCAATTTATATTGAGCTGGTGGTGTATAACGCTCTTTTTTTTCAATACTCTCATCGTTATGGCCAAATTGTATAATTACATAATCACCAGGTTTTAAACTATCAACTATTGGTTGCCACCTGTTTTCAGCCAAAAAGCTTTTAGTGCTTCTACCGTTCATTGCACGATTATCGATAACTACTGTTGAATCGAAAAATTGTTGCAATATCATACCCCAACCACGTTCGGGATTGTCTTCCAAAGGTTTATTTGCCATAGTTGAATCACCAATCATAAAAACTGTGGTTTTATGAATAGGAATAAATCCAAATAGTGCAATTAGTATTAAAATGAACAGTTTTGAATTTTTTTTCATACTATTTAATTTTATTTTTTAATAATTTTAAATATGTATGGTTTTTCACTGTTATTTATATTGTTGCATTTCAAAATATATATACCTGGCGTAAATGATGAAATATTTATAGAAACATTATTTTCTTTTACACCAGTTGCAGTTGAAATGGTTTTTTCCAAATATTTTTTACCCATTAAGTCAAATAAGCTTATATGAATAGTTCCATTTTCAACTATCGAATACTTGAGAGTTATATTATCGGTTGCAATGGTAGGATATATTCTAACATCATTAATACCTTCATTTTCAGAATTTATAAAATTTATAACTATTGGTGAAAAAGTTGCAATATAATTTTTATTTCCATCAATAGTAAAAACAAGAGGATTGGCACTACTTATGGTATCGCCCTTCCATGAGCTAAATGTATAACCGTATTTAGGTTTTGCAGTAATTGAAATTTGCATTCCTTGGTATATCCGTCCATCTGAAGGTGAAATAGCTAATGTCCCGGAACCGATTGTATCAAGGGTAATTGTACATTTTGTACTCGTTTTATAAAATATTGCATTGAGTGTTTTATTAGTGTTCATTTCAATTTTAATTGATTTAGAAGTATCAACTTTATCACCTGACCATGAATAAAATATATATCCTGAATCAGGCTTGGCAGTTGCACTAACAATACATCCATCAAAATATTCTTTATCTACAGGATTTAATATAATTGTTCCTGATCCTGTTACAGAAGTTGTTATATTATAGGATACAGGAGTTGTTGTGTCGGTCGATTCGAAACATCCTAAGTCAGGTCGGTAACTCTTATATGGAACACCGGTATCATCTTTATATGGAATATTATTAATTATTGTACCTACATTTATTAATTTGCTGCCAGGTTTGAAGTGCATAAATGTTATATCAGGTAAACTTCCGTCTGCTTTTCTTGGAGAAGCACATTGTGCAACAGCTGAATCGATATTTGTTTCAATAAAATCATTTGTAGTGGCAGTATTATATACTCCCCTGTTTGAAAGATGAAATGAATTTGTGGCTGTATCCATTACTATACCCGCTAAAGCAACAAAGTTTTTATTACTGTTGGAATGTAATGACAAACAATTTTTTATAGTCAATACTTTTCCAGAATCTAAAACATTTCCACTTGTCCAATCATAATTAACAGCTCCATTTTCAACTGAGCTACAGTTAATTAAAGTTACTGAACCTACATTGTTATTTTTATCAAATCCTTTTTGGCCATTGCCAAATGACAAACAATTTATTAATACCTGATTATGACGTTGATCTTTATTTGTGCTTCCACCGGTCTTAAATCCATTTCCATTTCCGGGGCCTAAAGAACCATCTTTCAAATAACCACTTTTAAAAACCCAGCAATTTTCAAGTGTTGTAGTAATATTATCTGTTGCTGAAGTTGTTTTTAAGTATCCATCCCAGCCATCATCAGAATTATTCCAGGCACGACAACCATAAAAGTAATTTCCTGTTCCCGGATCTATTTTAACGGCAAACCCATCGGCATTTCCATAATTCGTTGCCGGGTCCGCATTATTATAAGCATCACAATTAATAAACTTATTATATGATGCGCCGCCTTTCACCTCCATACCTGCATCCCGGTTCTCAACAAATGAACAGAGTTCAATATGGTTATAACTTCCACCTTGTACTAACAAACCATTATCACCGGCATTATAAATCTCAAATCCCTTTATATACCAATAGCTGCCATTTAATTGCATTCCCTGGTTACTACTACCCAATGCCATCTTAGAGAAATCCAAAATGACTTTTTCATTGTTATAGGCGAGTAAGTAATTCAGAATATCTTTTGTCCCGCTTTTGCTTATTGTAATTTTCGAAGTATAATAATACCGTCCTCCCCGAACATATATGGTATCGCCCGTTGCAATTTTCGCAATTGCTGATGGGATAGTTTTTAATGCAGAATTTAATGATAATCCGGAATTTGTATCAATCCCGGCAGTATCTACATAATATGAAGTACCGAAGCAGCTTTGGGCTGCAATATACAATAATATTAAAATTGACAGAATGTTTTGTTTTTTCATAATTACAGATTTAATGGAATCCAATTATCAGCAAAATTTATATTTGATGCCCGTTTCGAGAATATATTCTTTAGTGTGTATTGCATTGCTTCTTGCTTTGTTAATTGATGTGACCAGGAGACCCTGCTTGAAATATTAACTGCTCCGGGACCGTTTGATGAATATTCACCATAATAAATTGTTTTTTGTTTTTCGGGATTCGACCAATTGTTCCAACCTTCTTTGACAATATGATCGCCCATATAACAATTTATAAAAACTGTTTTTGCAAATGACCGCCAGGGACGGCCAAGATATACTTTATTTATCCCAGGATTTGCAATCAGTTTACAATTTTTAAATACAAAACCATATTGCGTACCTTCAGTTGTTGATGCAGCAGTGATATATGAGTTTTTTTTACTTTTAATTGTACAACTATCAAATAATACTATGGATTTTCCGAAAATAAAATCGATAGTCCCTTCAATATCACAATTATTTAAATATATTCTTCCATCACTGTTGGCATAAAAAGTATCCTGATTCCCTAATAGCTTACAATTCCAGAATGAAACTTTATCACCTTTTATCTCAACCGCAACAGATTGTGCGATTGTTCCAGCATAATTTTCTATAGTTAAATTTTTTACCACAGTATTATCTGATAGAATTCTGAGACTATATGAATTATGCGTAGTTAAAGTATCATAACCTATAATTTTTCCGGAATAATCATTATATCGAATTATTGTACTGTCAATGTCCTGTCCGATTAATACCACTTTTCTTTTAGTTGGGAACAATTCTGCTTTTTCGTTATATATTCCTTTTTTAATTAGAATAACTGTTTTCCCAATTGAATTGCAAGGTAGAGCATTGAATGCATCCTGAATTGTAGAGTAATTGCCTTTATTATTTTTTGCAACAACTATAGTGTCAACATCACTTGCATAAACAATATCTGATACTATAATTACAAAAATAAATTGAAAAATTATTCTATTAAACATATTTAAATAAAGCATTGAAAATTAAATCATTTATATTCTTTATAATTTTCATTCCCATGTTGCTAATTTATCATTGATATAAACATTTTTGAACACAACATTTTTGGTATAAAAATTCATATTGCCTTTCATTACTCCATTAAACTTGCAATTTGATATTTGTACATTACTAACCGGAGCATCTTCATATCCTTTTAGCCAAACAGCATATGGACTTTTTTCCGAAGTAACATTATCAATATATATATTACGTACAGTAGGAGGGAACCTTCCTTCATTAATATTTTCATAATATAAATCAACTAGTATTACAGCCTGGCTAACTTCACCAACAGTTACATTTCGCATATATACGTTTTCAACAAGGCCACCTCGTAATGGATTTGATTTTATGCGCAATGCCCTATCTAAGTTTGGACTATTCATTTTACAATTTTCGATATAAACATTTCTGCAATTGCCCGAAATTTCACTGCCTATAACTACTCCTCCATGTCCGTCTTTCATTTCACAATTCCTGACTATAATGTTTTCGCTTGGAACGTTAATTCTTCTTCCATCTTGCTCACGTCCCGATTTTATTGCTATACAATCATCACCAGTATTAAAAAAACAATTTTCAATTAGCACATCGCTGCATGATTCTGGATCGCATCCATCATTATTTGCACCATGACTATTAATATTTACATTTCTGACAATTATATTTGATGAAAGTACCGGGTTTATTTCCCACATTGGTGAGCGAATAATTTTAATATCTTCAATTAAAATATTTTTACAATTATATAATTGAATAAAATTTGTACGTAAATAATGTCCTGGACCAAAAATTCTTTTCTCAACCGGCACATTATTCTCCGACATTTCATTTAATTTAATTTTGTCTTCTTTGTGATTTGGCATGCCAGTTTTCCAACCGTCTTTCGCACTTCCTGTCCATGGCCACCATGTATTTATATCAGCATTGCCATCAATGGTTCCTTTGCCTGTTATAGCAATATTTTCCTGGTTAATTGCATAAATAAAGGGAGAATAATTCATTAACTCTGTCCCTTCAAATCTTGTTAAAACAACAGGTAAATATTTTGTATAATCCTTACTAAATAATAAGGTCGCACCTTCTTCAATATTTAAATCTATATTGCTCTTTAAATGAATGGCTCCTGTTAAAAATATTCCTTTTGGCACAACAACTTTGCCACCTCCATTTTTCGAACATGAATCAATGGCATCTGCAATTGATTTTGTACAATCAGTTATACCATCACCTATTGCACCAAATTCAGTAATTACAAAAGTTTTATTTTGGAATTCTGGTGCTTTTATTTTTTGCAATATTTTATCCATATTGTCCCAATTAGGTTCATTCTGAATAAAAGCTGATAATCCAATACATGCAAAAAGTATTATGCGAATATATATTTTGTTCATTTTTTATGGTTTAGTTTCGTTTTTAGAATTTTTTCCATATTCCATTTCAATGCAGAAGTATAACAATGTTGCCAAACCTTTGAAATCATTAATTCTCCTGTCAACGGAAATATAGTAATTATAACTTCCGTCTGATATTTTAGAATTCAAAGTGCCAACTTTTACGGTTCCAGTTAAATAAATATCGCCTTTTACATCAAAATAGAGATACTTCCTTTTCAAAGCTTCAAAAGCCTTTAAAGCTTTTTCATGATATGAATTGTCGAGCAATCCATCATTATAGCCTTTCATATAAGCATACGCAAACATTAAAGTAGATGAAGTTTCAGGCCAATTTCCCGGTTGGTTCAATTTATTAACTATTTGATACCACATTCCTAATGAATCTTGAAATTGCGACAGACTTTTTGATAAATTAATAAATATAGTTTTAAGACTATCGCGGTAAGGATTTTGTTCTGGTATATAATCTAATCCATCAATTAATGCCATATCGTACCAACCAATTCCTCTTCCCCAAAATTCAGGTGATACGCCACTCTTTGCATTTGCCCAAATACTTTTTCCCGATTCATCCCACCCATGATAATATAAGCCGGTTATACTATCGTTTAAATGTTTTTTTATATATATAAATTGTTTGGCTGCATCGGTCAGCATGAGTGGTCTGTTAAAAGTATAAGCATACTGCAAATAGAATATATCTGCCATATATATGCCATCGAGCCACATTTGCCAATTATATGACTTTTTGTGCCAAAATCCTCCTTCATGCGTTCGTGGTTGATTTTTAAATTGTGATACAATTTCGTCGGCAGCTAATTTGAATTTTTTATCACCAGTTATATTGTATAAATCAATTAACGATCTTCCAGGTAATATATCGTCGAGTTCATATTTATTTATCATATATTTTGTACTATCTATCTTGCCCTGATTATTTATAAAGTATGAATACCATTTTATTACATAATCCAAATATTTTTGATCTTTTGTTTTTTTGTATAGTTCAAAAATTGCATTTATCATGAAACCATTGGTGTAGTTCCAGTCACGGCTTCTATAAATATCTAAATCTATAGGATTTGGATATGTTGACATAATTGATTCAGCAATTTTGGTTGACCAATTAAAATCTTTTTTATTTTGTTGTAAATATAAATTTGCATTTGACAAATAGTCAATAGTATATGATTTATCAAGACAAGTAATTGTATAATTTAGGTTATTATTATAATTTATTTTTGAAGTAAATATTTCAAAAGGCCTTAAAGGTTCTTTAGTATCTATTTTAATTCGGTATAATAATTTATCATTTTGTGATAAATCTAAATTTGAAATAATAGGATAATATTTCAAATTGTTATCCATATCCAATATGAAGTAATTGGATGGATTTAGACTAACTAATTGGTTTGAAGGGCTGGTAAATTTCAGAACTAAATATATTGAATCGCCTGAAAAATTTTCTTTTTGTGAAAGTAAAAATGTTTTAATTACAGTATTTTCTTCCTGACAATAAATACTTAAATAAATTGTCAAATTAAGAGTAAAACAAGTAATATAATATTTTAGAAAGCGAAAATTCATTAATTATATTTTATTAAAATTGTATTTGTTGTTAAGAAAGTATTTATGTATTACTTATTTTTTAATTTCTAATAATGAATTGCTAAGTTTTAAAAGAAAGCAAACCGGTCTTTAACTGGTTTGCTTTCAAATACAAAACTTAACTATAAACTTATCATTTTATAACTTCAATATTTTGAATATAATATTTACCTTGAATGTTAATTCTTAGTAAATACATTCCTTTTTGAAGTGATGAAACATCAATTAAATTTTCAGAACTATTAATTGATTGCGATAGAACTTTTTCTCCAATTAAATTATAGAAACTAACAATACCTGCTTTGCTGTTATTTGCAATTTTTACCATCAGTTTCGCGTTAGTTGGATTTGGATAGCAACTTATTTCACTATTATTTAAAGTACCAATTCCACTTATAACAGTAAAATCAACATAATATGTTTTAGTTGTTACGCCATCTTCAGCTGTAACTAATACTGTTGATTCTCCTGGTAATGAAGCTGCATTGGAAATTACATAAGTTTCAGTAGCATATGACTTTGTAACTGATAATGCCGGAACTGCAGTAGTACCTTCATTTAAAGCAATACTATAATGCGATGTTGTGGCTTTGAAATTACTAATTACAGTTGTACCATATGAAATACCAGCCAATGTGGCATCAGTTGATTTTGCTACAGTAAAATTAATTGTATAGGTGGTAGTAGATCCATCCTGAGCTGTTACCAATAAAGTAGTTGCACCAGGCAGACTTGCTGCATTAGTTACTTTATAAGTTGCATTAGAATCGGTTGTCATTGCTGTTACTGATGGTACAGTAGTTGTGAAAACAGGGAGAACAACATTATAAGTTACTGTTGCCGAACTAAAGTTAGTTACAGTTGTACCCGATACTTGCAAATCACTTAATGAAGAAATGTTTGATTTTGCACCTGCAACGGTAAGGTTAAATGTATAGGTTGCTTTTGACTTACCATCTTCAGCAGTTACAACAATTTTAGTAGCACCAGGTATTTTTGTGGCAGGTGTAACTACTGCATTTGCCTTTAAGTTATTCGTGATTGCCGTAAGTGTTGGAATTGTAGTAGAATCTGTCAGTAGAACTGTATAATTGAATACTTTAGGATTGAATGCAGTATAAACAGTATCATCAATTTTAACCTGGTTTAATGTTGAATCCTGATAAAATGCTGTACTTAATTGCGATGGTATAGCAGGTCCTTGTCCAGGAGCATATGCACCTTTTTCCCAAATAACATAGTCATATAATGTACTATATGCAGTACTTCCACTACCATCACCTAAAGCAAGTCTGAAAATAGGTGTAACAGCAGCACTATTAATCCATTTTTGTGCACCACCTGATAATACGACTTGTTGTGCACCAACCAGGTAAGTGAGTTTTTCATCCATATAAAGTTGTGCTCCTTTAGAAGTATCAACTACCAAACGGAAAATATGCCAATGGTTAATATCAGTTAATGAATCAGTAATAGCACGTTTTTCTGATTTTAACCAAATTGAATCGTAAGTTGAAAAATTGTGCTGACAGAACCATTTTTCACGATAATTTTTACCATAATAAATATCAATATCAGAGTTCTTATCTTTAGTAACATCTGCAAACCTCATTCTTATAATTACAGTCAATTTTGAGGAATCTAAATAATTAGCCCACGGATTAATTGTAAATAAATTTGAAGCAGTTGAAGCACTTTCAAAATGGATTAATTTATTGCCAGGAATTACAGGGTCATCCACTACTTCATTAACAGGAGGAGTAACTACACCTGATTCACTTAAAGTAAATGGATAAGCATTGGTTGGGTCATCTAATGTTTTTGAACCATCATATATTGTCCAGTTTTCGGTAGAAGGATGAACAAAAATTACATTATATGTTTTGGTTGACATATCTTGTGCTGTAACAACCACTTTTGTTGTATCAGGTATTTTGGTTGCTGCATGAACTACCGCAGAAGCAAATGCACTCGTTGTTGTTGCGGTAACCGTTGGAATAGTTGTAATATTAGCTGCTAAAACCACATTATACGATGTTGTGCCGGAAGCAAAACCTGATACAGTTGTACCATTCACTTGTAAATTATTTAAGGTTGCATCCGTTGAGGCTGCCGATATGTTTACTTTTACTTTCCATGTTTTAGTGGAAGCATCCTGAGCCGTAACAATATAAGCTACAGAATCGGTAAAGTTTTCGGCAACACTGGTTGCAGGAGATATCGTTGCATGATTTGAAACAGTAATAGTAGGAACTAATGCAGTAATATCAGTACCATAAGGTACAGTTAATATTACAGTAGAATTTGAAGTGTTGACTACACCTACAATATTAGGTGTTAAGCTATTTAAGTCAAAAGTCAAGATATTTTTTGCGCTCGAAGGCCCTAAATTTACAGTTACAGTCCAAGTTTGTGTAGAAGCATCTTCAGCTGTTACAGTATAAACAACCGGGTTTGAAAAATTTTGAGCTGTACCACTTGCAGGACTTATAGTAGCTCCTTGAGAAAGCGTAATAGTAGGTGTTAAAGATGACAAATCAGTACCATCAGGAACGGTAATAGAAACAGTATGATCAGTTGTATTAACTGTACCTGTTGCTGAAGGGGTTGTAAAACTAAAAGTTGAAATATTGGCATTGGAACTAATTGAAGTACCATTTATTTTAACATTCAGTATATTTAAAGTCTTACCTGTAGCAGCTGATGTTGATTTAAATAGCCAGGGATAAATTCGCATATAAAATGTTTGACCAGCATTAATTAAAGTATCTAAGCCTTTAATAGTATCTTTTTCGAGAGCTCCTGCTTTAACATATCCTTTTTGCGCAGGATTTGCCGTTGTATCAGGTCCATCATAAGCTTTTGTTTTATAACTCCAATTTGGAGAAGATGAAATAAATACTTTAGCACGCATTAAATTACCACCTTGTCCACCTAATTGGAAAGTCAATGAATTAATATGTAATTTATTTCCTGTTGCAGGTGTAACGGCAAACTGTACATATGTATTTGCGATTGAATCGGTTGAGAGCGCTGGCCAAGCGCCAGGTGTAGCTGATGAACCAATATTAAGCGTTTGGGCAGTGGCAGGAGTACCTCCAGCATATCCTGTTATGTATAAATTGGAAAAACTTTCAACATTTGCCTGCACACTTGTATTTAAACAACTATCAGCTGTTTTGTCATATGAATTGCAAGTCCATATTGCTGAATAAGGCGTTTGGGCTTTCAAGGTTATTAACATGCCTGTTGAAACCAGCAATATTAATAATAACCATACTTTTTGTAATTTTGTTTTTTTCATTTTTTAAAATTTTAGTAATACTTAGTTATATTAATTAGGTAATTATTAAAAACTTCATGTTGAGAAAACCTGTCAGTCTCTACACTGACAGGTTTTAAAATTTTTATTTTACTTTATTATTTCTTAATTAACTTGGTATATTGTGAACTTCCGTTTGATGTTAATTTTAAGAGATAAACTCCTGTTTTAAGTTCACTAACATTATATGTGAAATTTTGACTACCAGCTGAAACTATTCCATTACGAACAGTTTTTAAAACCTGACCATCTAAATTCACAACTTCAATTTGAACAGCAGAAGTTTGTTTTAAGTTAAGCGATATATAAACATTATCAATGGCTGGATTTGGATATATTCCAAATGAATTTATTTGAGTTGTATTTATACTTGTTGGACCAACATCTACATAACCAGGTGCCCAATATACTGCACCATTAGTGGCTTTATTATCAGCAACCCACTGTAAATTCCCTAATGTAAAATCATTAGATGTTGTATCGGCAAACTCAGGATCGGTATCAATTTTGTTAATACCATTGCCCGAACCGGGACTAGTAGTTTCATTAAGATATACCGGACCACAATCATTAAATATATTTAATAATAAATTAGTTTCATCAATTGACATTGGTGCAACATTATAGAATTCTGGTGTTGATGTAGAATTTTGAATTATTTGATGCGAAAATATATTGTTTTTAACGGTCCAGTTAATTGCTGGAATATCACAATTTGCTAATGGCGACAATCCATTCCAATTACTAATAAACTCTTTTATGTTGTTTGTATTTGCGCTTAATTTCCAACAAGTATTGTTGCTAAAACTAATTGTAATATTTGGATCGCTTTCGCCAATTAACTTATAAAATCGTGGCAATGTTAATTGTTGTCCTATATTTGAAAATGTATTGTTTTCAATAACAACATCGCTTGGACCGCTATAATCCTTTAAATATATACCTCTGCCGGCAATATTATATATTAAATTATTTGTGAAATAACATTTTGAAAGTATAGTTTTGCATTTCCTTTTTGTTAATAATGAATCCTGAGGAATATCAAAAACATCTCCCATATTTGAGGTTAAACCTGAATAATTATTGACATTACCAACATTGTATAGCCGACAATGATCAACACTAATTGCAATTGTTCTGTTATATGAGCCAACTGCACCAGTGTCCCTTGGGTCAGGACGAATCATTGTTTCTCCAAGATTATTATCAATGGCAACATATTGTAAGGTTAAATTTGAACCATTTCCAAGGTTAATAAAAGCCCATGAAACTCCGTTGCCTCCTCTTGCTTTTTTAATTATCGGAAGGTTTTCAAGTTTTGGAAGTGCACTGAAACTTTCTCCCATAATTGTTATATTCTTATTTATATTCAAGGTATCCTCTGTATAAGTTTCACCCATTTTAAGAACAAGAACATCTCCATCATTTGCTGTCAGAAGAGCAGCTTTTATATGATTTGTACCAGAGTCGACAGCTATTTTCGTTAATCCATTTGCTGAAATTGAATAGCAGCAGGTTAAAACGATTAAACCAAATAAGTAGAAAAGTTTTTTCATAATTTTAAAATTTAATTAGTAATAAAGTGTTTTTTGTATTTTAATAAAATTTATCTATAAATAATTAATAACCTGGGTTTTGAGTAAATTCGGATTTATTTTGTATATCATCAAGTTCAACTTGTGGTATTGGTCTTAAGTTATGGAAATCTTGAATGTTAGGAGCTCCATCAGTATTATATTTTTTTACACGTTCTACTAATTTTCCTGTTCTTTTTAAATCGAACCAACGTATATATTCACCAGCAAATTCACGTGCTCTTTCATCCAATATAAAATCAATGTTAATATCCGAAGCACTAACTTGCATAGCTGCAACTTTACCAGGTATTGCTGCTCTAGACCGAATTACATTTATATCATCTGCAGCACCTTGTAAATCGCCCTGGTACATTTTAGCTTCAGCACTAATTAAGTACATTTCGGCCAAACGGAAAATAAATACATCGCGTCCACTATTTGTTTCATTAGCTGTTGCACGAGTCGGATCCATGAATTTAGATAATGATATACAAACCCTGCGTATTCCAATTGGTGTGCCATCTGCCTGATATAAATCATTTATATCAAATACTTTTGGAATTCGATTGCGTAAATCGGCACTGGCTGGCTTGTTAAGCACAACAATTGCAGTATCACCAATGGCAAGATTGTATGTGTTGGCATCTGAATTACAAAGCCATACTGTTTGAAATGATGCATTATATCTAGAATCTATAGAATCGTTAAACAGTGTAACTAAAAATCGGGTAGGTAAAAATCTGTTAAATGGCCTGCCATTTGGAATGTCACGTATCATCACCTGGTCTAGACCTCCTTCTTCAGCATTTTCATATGTCATTAAATACATTAAATGCAAATTATTGCCAATTCTGCCTGTACCGGCAATAAAATCAATACCTTCAGGTGTATTATCTTTTGAAATACCAACGTTAAGGTTTAGGTCGGTAGTGGAATAATTAACTGCCCAAATTACTTCCTTGTTTTTCATATTTTTCATATCCCATAAATTTTTATAAACAGGAAGTAGTCCAAAACTTGGATTTGAAATAAGAAGATTAGCATATTTCTGAGCATTTGGATAATCTTTTACATATAAATACATTCTGGCCAATAACGCCTGGGCAGCTGGTTTTGTAGCACGGCCATAATCATTTGTAGTTACAGGTAAATTTTGTTCTGCATAATTTAAGTCCCTGAATATTTGTGCATAAAAAGTATCTACTGGTGTATGATATGCAGTAGTTATTGGACTAGTTGTAGGAGTTGTTGTGAATACGGCTGGCCCCCAAATTTCAGTTATATGCCATAAATAGAATGCTCTTAAAAAGCAAGCTTCAGCCTTTCTTACCTTTTTATCACTTTCCGATAAGGCAGATTTGTCCACCCAAGCTATTGCAGTATTGGTAATATTTAATCCTAAATAAAAATATCTCCAATAATTAGCTATTGTGGCACTGGCTGAATTCATTCCTGTACCATAATAAGCAAATTCAGTAACTGAACTAGAAGCCACCATTCCCTGGTTACCAATTGTAAATATATCGGTACCTTGTTCAGTAAAGTTGCAGCTCCATTCTTTTCCGTACCAAAATCGCAGTGGCGTATAGCATGAATTAACAAGTGAATTCATCCCATCAGCGGTTGGGTATAATACATCATCTGTGGTTCCTGATTTATTATCTTCTGTAAGAAATTTCTTGCATGAATTCATACTAAAAATTGTTATACAGAGAATTGAAATTATATATAATGTCCTTTTCATATTTTTGTTTTTATAATGTTCTAGTTATTAAAAATCAAGGTTTAGGCCAAATACCCATTGTTTGGTCATTGGAAATGATAAAGCACTATTTCCATAATTAGTTGAACCAGGACTGGTATTTTCGTTTTCCGGATCAAATCCCTTAATTTTACTAAATGTGAAATAGTTTTTCATAGTAGTATAAATCCTAAACTTGGACATTTTTAAAGATGATGCCCATTTTTCAGGTAAAGTATAGGCAAATGTTATATCCCTTATTTTAAAATAGGAACCATCAACAAGTCCTAAAGTTGAGATATAAGTTTTAGTGTAGGCTCCTGCGCTTCCATTACCCGGACGCGGGAATGAATTTGTTGGGTTGCTGTATGTCCAGTAATCCTGCACAGTTGTATTTGCATCACCTGCATATTTCCAACCATAGTTTCCTTCATAGTTAACAGTTTGTCCAACACGTGCATAAATAAAGAATGACAATTCAAATCCTTTATAAGAAAAAGTATTGTTTAATCCTCCTGTCCAGGTTGGATTAGCGTGTCCTTTAATTATACGATCGCTGGTATTAATCGTGGAATCTTTATTAACATCTTGTAATTTAATATCACCAGGCATAGCTCCATATTTTTGGGCAGTTAAAGAATCGGCCCTTTGCCATATACCTATTTTATTATAATTTAAGTAGGAATGTATTGGTTGTCCAACCTGGTAAACTATTAAGTTTGAGGAATAATTATTATCATAAATAATATTTACACCTGGTCCTAAATCAAGAATTTTTTCTTTATTTGTTGAAAATGTCAAATCAGTTGTCCATTTGAATCCATCATTACTATTATTAATATTTACAGTGCTAATGTTTATTTCAATTCCGTTATCCTGTGTTTTACCAATGTTACTTATAACAAAAGGATATCCTGTTGAAGGTGGTATTGCTTCGTTTAATAGTAAATTATATGTATTTTGATAATAGTAGTTAATTGTACCTGTAATTCTATTTTTCACAAAACCAAAATCAATACCTAAATCACGGTCCGCAGTGGTCTCCCAGCTTAGATTTTTATTAGGTAAATATTCGGGATAATAACCATAAGCCGATGTTTCGCCATATGAATAAACTGTTTGTCCTAAAACTCCCTGGGTGGAATAAGGTTGAACAGCTGAGTTCCCGGAAAGTCCATAACTGGCTCTAAGCTTTAATGATGTTATTACATCAACATCCTTTAAAAAATTTTCATCTTTTATTTTCCAGCCTACTGCAACAGATGGGAAAAATTGTCCCTTGTGTCCTTGCGCCAATTGTGAGGCTCCGTCCCATCTTAAAGTAGCTGTTAAAAGGTATTTATCTTTTAATTTATAATTTAAGCGACCAAAAAAGGAAGCCAATTGAGATTTGGTATAGCTACTGTTTATTGCCTGCCCATCGGCTGCATTATGTAAGTTATACCAAAGTTGGTCAGCAGTTAGGAGATTGTTCCCCGATTCCAGATAATCTTCATTTTCTGTTACTTGCGTTGAAGTACCACCCATAATCTGAAATTCATGTATGTCCATTGTTTGATTATAAGTTATTGTATTTTCCCACAATAATTTAGAACTCGATTTATTTTCAACAGAAGCTGTGGAATAAGTATTGAGTTGTGAAAAAGATAATGCGCCAGAAAATATGCCTTCACTAATATTAGTATAATCAACACCTAAGTTCGATTTAAGGGTCAATCCGCTAAATGGCGTTATTTCTATATAATCTGATGAAAAAAACCTTTTTGTAACTTTATTATCGCTTTTAACTCCGGATATTTCTTCCACAAGTGGGCTTATTGTATTGCCATCATATAACGGAAAAGGATTAATTTGCCCTGTAACTGTATCAAAAGGTATACCTACAGGTTCAATTTTATTAGCCATATTAAAAGGGTTTGCCCTTATGTTCTGATTTGTATAAGTATAGGCCATATTTGTTCCAATTTTAAGCCAACTATATATTTTATGGTCTAACGTCATTCTGCCTGTATATCTTTCCAAATTATCAAATTTCAGTATCCCTTGTTCTTTTCCATATTCACCTGATATACTATATGTTGTTTTCGTATCACCACCGCTGATATTTATTTGATGACTCTGATTGTTGCCATCATGTATTAGAAGCTTTCTCCAATCTACATAATCACCTGCAAGAGCATATTTATTAAATATTTTAGGGTCATCGGCAATACTTTTCCAAACTCCTGAAGTTCTTCCAATTCCTGAATTTGCTTCACGTGCCATATCCATCCACTGCGGACCATTTGTAAACTGAGGATATTCGGAAACCGTATTTAAGCCATAATAGCTATTGATTGAGATTTTTGTTTTACCTGCATTACCTCTTTTAGTTGTAATAATTATTACACCATTTGCACCTCGGGAACCATAAATTGCCGTTGATGATCCATCTTTTAAAACTTCAACTGATTGAATATCATTTGGGTTAATATCAAGACTACTGCCATAATCTACACCATCAACTAAAATTAATGGAGGCTGTTCTGCAGTAATTGATCTGTTCCCACGTATTGAAAAGTTCATTGTAGCGCCAGCCTGTCCGCTACTTTTAGTTAAATCTAATCCCGCAACTTTACCTTGCAGTGATTCGAGTGCATCTGTAACCGGAATTGCTGTTAATTCCTTACTTTTAACAGTAGATACAGCTCCTGTCAAATCACTCTTTTTAACTGTTCCATAACCTACAACAACTACCTCATCTAATCCTGTTACTTTAGCATCCAGAGATACGTTTATTACTGACTGTGAACCAACTGTAATTTCCTGTTGAGCCATGCCTACCATTGAATAAACTAATACATCATTTGCTGAATTAACTGTAATAGAATAGTTCCCATCAACATCTGTAACAGTTCCAGTAGATGTTCCTTTTAAAAGGACTGTAACACCCGGTAATCCTTCATTGTCCGAAACAGAAATTACCTTACCTGTAATTTTTGTTTGTGAAAATCCATAAAATGCTGAACATACCCAAAGTACTATTATTAGTATAATACTACGTTGTTTAGGCCAAAATTTGTAATGTGTCATAATTTTATTAATTTGTTAGTTAGTGTTTATATTAATTTAAAATAAGGTTTCCAGCAGAAAAATAATTATTGTCATAAAAAGTATTACAGACATTATTATTACAATTGATAATCTTTTAATTCTCCTTTTTGAGTTATATTCTTTTTTTGTTTTAAACATGCCAATCTTTGATTGAGAAATTAATACAGTAAATTCGATAGGTTAAAATTATATTAACATTGATTTTAATTAGGTTGAATAAATTCCAAAATACAATAGCGGGAATACCAAATAGGCATACAAACGTCCCAAATACAGGTTGAAAACATACCAAAAATATAATGTAATAACATGTAATATAGGTATTTATGAATGTTTATTAAAATTATTTAAAATAGAAAGAAATTAATAAATATATACTAAAGAATTCTGTTTGTAGAAGCCGAATGTGATTAAAAATAAGGTGGTTATGAAAATAATTGAAATTGTTCCGGAATACAAAATTGATTTTATTTGACTGAAATTATCCTTTTCCTTGATATTTGAAAATGGGATTCAAATTTACATTTTAACATAATTTCATGGGTATTATGTATTTCTATTGGCACTATTGTGATTCTTAACAAAATCAGAGGCACTCATTCCATATTTTTCTTTAAAACATTTTCGAAAATAATTCATATCAGTAAAACCGATTTCAAGAGCAATCTCAGAAATATTTAAAGTATTGTTTAGCAAAAGTTGTTCTGCGCGTTTAAGCCTGATATCCCTTACAAATTCTTTTGCAGACATATCGGTAAGTGCTGTTATTTTTCTATAGAGTTGTGTTCTGCTAACTCCAACGTGATGGGCAAATTTATCAATATCGAATTCAGTATTTGACATATTTTTTTCAATAACCGAAATTACTTTTTTCAGGAATTTTTCATCTGGAGAAGCCAGTGATAATTCTTTTGGGCGCAACAAAAATTCTTTACTATATCTTTCTCTAAGTGCCTTACGAACTGATATTATATTATCAATTTTTGCTTTTAATATTGTAACATCAAATGGTTTGGTTATATAATCGTCGGCACCAACATCAATTCCAGTAATTTGCTTTTCCTTTGAAGTAAGTGCAGTTAACATAACAACCGGAATATGCGAGGTTCGTTCGTCTTTTTTTAATTTCCGACATAATTCATATCCATCCATAAGTGGCATAAGTATATCTGCAATAATTATATCTGGAATAGTTTCCAATGCAAGTTCCCAAGCTTTTTGACCATCTTGGGCAAATATAACTTTATAGGTATTATCAAAATGAAGTTTAATAAATTGTCTAATATCCGAATTATCATCAGCAACCAACAAAATTGGTAAATTTGAATGCAGTACTTTTTGTATTTCTATGTCATTCAAATTTGTTTTATTAGTTTTATTATCAATGCTTGTAATATCTTCAAATGAATTCTCATTTTCATTTAAATTATCTTCGCTATAAGGAATAAATACAGTAAATTTAGTTCCTTTGCCTATCTTGCTTTTTACTTTTATAATTCCTTTATGAAGCTTAACAAGTTCTTTTGTTAAATTAAGTCCAATTCCTGTTCCTGTATTAATTTTATTATTATTTTCCGATACTTGTAAAAATCTGTCAAATATTTTATTTATTTGATCAGCTGGGATACCTATACCTGAATCGCGAACAACGATTTGTACAAAGTGCTTCGTTTCCTGGTAATCTTTTTCAATATCAGGAATATATGATTCATCATCTTCAATTTCATCATTATATATTGTTGATAACGTAACAGAAACAATGCCACCTTCATTTGTAAATTTTACAGCGTTGGATAAAAGATTATTGATAATTTTTTCAATCTTGTCAGGATCGAAATTTGTTATAATACCTTTTTGTATAGTTCTGAAATGTAAGTTTATTTGCTTTTCATTAGCCTGGTTTTTAAATGTATATACAATATCTTTAATGAAATCTGAAATATTTCCTTTTTTTAATTCTAATTTAATATTTCCGGTTTCTAATTTTCTATAATCGAGTAATTGGTTGACAATTTTAGTTAAATTTATAGTATTTCGTTTAACAATTTCCAATAGTGATGTTAACGTTTTTTTATCCACATCAGTATTTAATACTTTATCTAAAGGTCCTATAATTAATGATAATGGCGTACGAATTTCATGCGAAATATTCATGAAAAATTGATGCTTTAATCTTTCAAGTTCTTGCATTTTCCTGGCACTTTGGCGTTCGAGAAATAATTGATTTTTAAACTTTTCACGATTTGCGATAAACACATAAATAAGATACCCAAGAATAACTAAAAACAAAACGACCAACATTCTGAAAAACAATGTTTTATAAAATGGTGGTAATACAGTTAATTTAATTTTGGCTGATTTACTGCTAAGAACGTCGTCATTATTATAACCACGGACTATAAATGTATAATTCCCGGGTTCAAGATTTGTATATGTTGCAGTACGTTGGTTTTTAACGTCGTTCCAATAATTGTTAAATCCTTCGAGTTTATATGAATATCTGTTTTTTGAACTATTACTATAATCAAGTGCAGCGAAATCAAATGTTATAGAATTTTGATTGTATTTTATTTTTAAACTTTTAGTTTCACATATAAAGTTAGTGAGTATTGCATTTTTATTTTTCTTATCAAGTATAGGGACTGATTTATTGAATATTTTAAAATCGGTAAATACTATTTGAGGATCATAATTATTTTCCCTGAGTTTATTTGCTAAAATATAATCAATTCCTTTTCTCCCACCAAATACCAAAGAACTATCCTTGCACAATAAAAATGCACCATAATTAAATTGGTCATTTAATAATCCATCAGCAGTTGTATAGTTGGTAAATTTTTCGGTAGATATATTAAAACGAGTTATACCATTTTTAGTACTTAGCCATAAATATTTAGAAGTATTAGGCAAAATGCCATATATAAAATTACTTTCAATACCATTTTCCGAATTATATATTTTTGTTTCATTTTTTTCAAAATTAAGTTTTATTAGTCCATTGCCCATAGTTCCTATCCAAATTGATTTTCCATCATCAAAAATAGTACGAGCTTTATATGGATATGTTTTAATTATTTTTTCATTTTCAATAACTAGCAATTTAACATTTTCGTAATATAACCACAATCTGTTTTTAGTATCAACATAAACCAAAACTATATTTTTTATATTATATTTTTTACCAAAATGTTTGAAATTTCCTGTTTTGGGTTCAAATAAATCTAACCCTTCATCTGTTCCTACCCATATTTTCCCAGTCAAATCTTTTGTAATGCTCCAAACTGCATTTCCACTTATACTTTTTGGATTATTTATTTCGTGATAATAAAATTTAGTTTTACCATTACTCAAGTTTATTTGATTTAATCCACCCAAATATGTGCCAATTAATATATTTCCAATACCATCAGGACAAAATGATTTAATACAATTGCAACTTAAAGGCGAATATTTTGTTAGATATTTTATTTTTTGGCTTTTTAAATTGTAAACATCAACTCCACCATCTTCAGTTCCAATCCAAATTTCATTATTTTCATTTTCCCACAATGAATATACCTCGTTATTATTTAAGTAATTGCCCGATCCGATTCCTGTTGACAAATAACTAAAGGCTTGTTTGTCAAAATTCAAATAACTGATACCTTCGCGTGTGCCAATCCATAAATCTCCTTTTTTATCTTTAAATATTTCCAGTACAGAATTATGTATTAAACTATTTTGATCAAATAAATCATGTTCATAATGAGTTGAATTTAAAGTTTTCAAATTAACTTCATATAAGCCACCTCGGGTACCAACCCATAAATTTCCGGAATTATCTTCGGTAATTGCTCTTACTGTTCTGGTTCTTTCGTTATTTGGTGTTAAAGAAAAGTCTTCGAATAAATTGTTCAATTGGTTAAAATATTTTAATCCGTTTAAATAAGTTCCAACCCATATTTTACCATCTTTGCTTTTAAAAATTTTCCAAACTTCATTTTCACGGTCTTTTAACTTAAATCTATTTAAAAATTGATTACAACTATTTGTATTTAAATTTAGCTTATTAACTCCTTCATTTGTACCCAACCAAATTATACTATCCGAATCGATATATAATGCTCTAATAAAATAATTTGAAAGTTTTGGCAAGCTTTCATTTGAGCTACTGAAAATTAAATTATTACCGGATTTTGTGTTATATCGAACTAATCCATTCTCAGTACCTATCCAGATATTACTTTTATTATCTTCAGAAATTGCCCAAATTGAATTATTGGGAAGATTTATTGTTTTGTTGCCTGCTTTATATTGCTTTATTCCATATATATTTCTGTCATAAATAAAAATTCCCTGATTTTCTGTCCCAATCCAAATTTTTCCTTGTTTATCCTCAAAAATAGTACGTACAAGAGTTTTGTCTAAAACTTCACTTTCAGAGTTGTTAAATTGAAGTTTGGTAAAATTATAACCATCAAAACGCAATACACCAAAGCTTGAGCCAATCCAAATCCAACCATTATTATCCTGATAAATACAATGTATTATATTATCAGATAAACCTTCATTTATTGAATAATTGTTAAATAAAGAGTTTTTAAGTTGACCATCTAAGATATTAGAATATCCTATAGTTATAGTAAAAAGTATAAGTAAAAACTTGAAATTAATTTTACTTTGTTTCATACTTTTTTATATATAAGAATTATTGAATCGAATATTAGATAGTTAAATATATAAAACAATATTCAATTTACATATATTCTAATAAAATAGAAAGCTTAAACATCATTCTATTTTCTTCATTTTAAATTTATCGCCGGTTTGGTTAATAATTGCCCTGTACCACCAGTTTGGATATTCGGGATGTAGTACATTGTTGTTTGCGTCTTTAATATTCCCGTCCATATATTTAACTAGTAATTCTTGTGATAATTTTTGCCAACGTTGTAAAGTAATATTGGCCTGGCTTACTGAATATTCATTCAAAAAAAGTTTCGCTAAACTGCTATTATTTTCATTTGTTAATTCAATGGCGGTTTTTTCAATAGCTGGTTGTAAAGCAATAAATTTATTCTCAAGTTCCGATTGGGCTTTTTGAATATCCACAATCATATCGGAATATCTAAGATAGGAGAAGTTATTTACCTGGTTAAAAATCCAAAATGCAGAAGTAGGAGAATAGTGGAAAAAATCGCCATTTCCAACAGCAAAAGGTTCGGGTATATTAGTAATACCGCAATACATAGGAACATAAACTGTTCCATATGTATCATCAACCCCAAACCATAAAACACCTCCAATAAAATCAGGAAGCCAGCTACGCGACTGAGATACAAATGTAAATCCGGTTTGCTGGGTTGATATAGCTCTTTCATTAAAATATTCTATACTATCAACTTTCCATGTTAATGGACGCCAGCGATAAGGGCATTTAAATCGGTCCGGCTCCGATATCTTTGGTCATATCTAAATCAGTGCCTTCGAAATGGTCGCGCATTAATGCCATAACATCTTTAACAGTAAGTTTCTTATCTGGTTTCACCCAAAGAGGAAGTGGTTCAGCACCTTTTACACCTTTTATATACTGGTCAGATAAATTTAATGAAGGGGCAACTCTTCTAAATACGCTATAAACTCTTGCTTCACAAAAACGTAATGCATCAAAAGTAAGTGGAGCATAAGCTCCGGCAAAACTGAAATTATTTTCAGAACCTTTATACCATCCATTTTTTGTTGCAAAAGAAACAACATCTTTAGCATATTTGCAGTTTTCAGGATCGTTTAATGGGAATTGAGTAATTCGTGATTGATTGGCATGTGCGCAAACATAACCATCCGGAATTCTACGGGCAACCCAAACAGCACCTTTATTATATTCTTTTTTAACTATTTTGCCCGATTTGTCTTTTATCAATTTTGGTGACCCTTTGCCAACAATATCCATAATCCATGCTTCATTTGGATCGGATATAGAAAAAGTTTCACCCTCACTATAATAACCATAATCATTTAACAGGCTTGCTATAGTATCAATTGCGGCTTTAGCTGTTTTTGCGCGTTGTAATGTCACATAAATTAAATTACCATAATCTAAAACTGAAGTTGAATCAGGTAATTCTTCACGACCACCAAAAGTTGTTTCCGCTATTACCAACTGAAATTCATTCATATTTCCAACAACTGAATAAGTATGAGTTGCCTGCCTAATCTTCCCTAAATACTTTCCTTGCAGTCCAATTCTGTCCCATTCGTAAATATCCATAATAGTACCTGGTTTATAATCAGCAGCAGGTCTGTAATACAACTCACCATAGAGCGTATGCGAATCAGCTGCATAAGTTACCATACACGATCCATCGAAAGTTGCTCCTTTTGTAACTAAAATATTAGTACATGCTTTGCCTGAATTTATTGCAAATAGGCTTATAAATGTAATTTGGCTGAATAATATTATTCTTTTCATATTGTATTTTTAATCACAAAACTAAACTTATTCTTTAAAAATGAATAGTATTTTAGATTGTTTGAAATCTATTTTATGTATGTTTTATAGCAATTCGTCAATTAATATATCAAGTTCATGTAATTTCCGAAAAAACTTGCAACAATATTTATTTATGACCGTACTAGTTTGTAATTTTGCAGTGATATTAATTTAAAGTTCTTTATATTTTCTTAACATCAATTATTTTGGCAGGATTTTTTATTGAACTTTCTTTGTATAGAAATTAGATAGTAAAAGATTTTTGTTTTATAGTTAGTGGTTAGTTTTGTTAGTTAGTTAGTTAGTTAGTTAGTTAGTGCAATTAGTTTGAGAAAATAGGTGAGATTCGAAAAGAATTTCTCCGTTTTCTACAAACTAATTTTTTTTTTAACTATTTATATCTTAAATATTATTCCACCCGAATTATCATGTGTTGCACCAGTTACAGACGATAGGCAATTGTTTTCTTCACGAAATCGCAAAACACCTAAAAATGCAAATACAACAGCTTCTTTAAAATTTATAGTTTCATTATCAGGAATAATAATTTTGTGATTTGTTCTTATTTGGATACAGTCAATTAAAAACTTATTAAAAGTTCCTCCTCCGGTAATTAATATCTTTTTTGTATTAGCACTTGTAAATGATTTGGTTATTTGGTTAGCGATATGTTCGCAAACTGTCCGTAATTTATCTTGGGCACTTATTTCAAATTTTTTTATAACCGGATAAAACTGACTTTCGAACCATTCACGACTAAGTGATTTAGGATAAGGTTGCTTATAATATGGAATTAGGTTAAGTGCTCTGAATAACTTTTCGTTTAATATTCCTTTTGATGCTTCAATTCCATCAAGGTCAAATTCAAGTCCGATGCTTTCAGCTAAATTATTAAGTATTATATTAACCGGACAAATATCATAGGCTATTCGTTTTTTGTACCAATTATAAGAAATGTTTGCAAATCCTCCCAAGTTCAAACAATAATCATATTCACCAAATAACATGCAGTCGCCTAAAGGCACCAAAGGTGCACCTTGTCCTTTAAGCATTACATCTAACACTCTAAAATTTGTTATTGATGTATGTTTAGACTCGCTGGATATTGCGGCTCCATTGCCTATTTGAAAAGTAATTCCATCTTTAGGATTATGAAAAACAGTATGTCCATGCGAAGAAATTAAGTCAATTTTGTTTTTCTGATTTTTCAAAAATTCTTTTACCTGTCGTCCGATATATTTTCCAAATTCAATATCAAGTTCAATAAGTTTATATCCTAATAAATAATGAGCATTTTGTAATGTCGTTTTCCATTCTTTGGTATATGGAATAGTTTGGGCTTTTATTATTTCATATTTCCAGGTATCGTCGAATTTTTCAAATTCACAAAATGCAATATCCAAGCCATCAAGTGACGATCCTGACATTACACCCACAACCCTGTATTTTTTCATTTTTAAATACCTTAATGATTGTTTATTTCTTATGTTTTATTTGATAAATTGCATCATTAACTGACATTGCAATAATGTATTTCAAGTTTTCTGCATTTGTTTTTTCGGAACAATCAATAAAATTTAAATTATTTAAAAATTGAATACTTGTTTTTATGGTTTTCCCTGTTGTACCAATTCCAATTGCAGATTTAATAGGTAGTATACCTATATTATTATATAAGTCGATATGTAATTTAATTTGTGGCATAAAAGATCCAACAGGCAATTTATTTCCCATATCATCATTTTGCCTGTTTTCAAATTCAGCTTCAATTTTTAGAAAGTATTTTGTATCAGCAATTCGCTGTGCTTTTTTAATATTAATATCAGGATAACCATAATCATTATATTTTGCTTTATCGCCCAAATTATTTGGAGGCAAAATATAAATATTTAATGAGTCAGTTAAAGTTTGGGTAACTATTTCGTATAAATTATGAATTAAAAAAGCAGTAATTTTATTTTGTCTGGCATCAGTTTTAATTTTAATATTTCCCTCATATGGTACTAATTCCGACTCGAAATTTTTATCCACTTTTATTGAGTATGAAAAAACCGTAAATTGATTATTGGCATAGCGTTGACCCAATAAATTTACAGTAAAAAATGACGTGAAAACTATTAAAATTACTATTATCTTTCTCATTATTACAATTCTAAAATTCAAGTATTTAAGTTTGCGAGAATAATTTTATAAATTTATTAAATTATGTATTAAAATGAAAATATTGTTCACTTGATAAAAACACACCTGTAAATACTTTTGTTTCCAACCTTATCAGTTACACTTAATACTAATTTATGTTTTGTAATTGTCGATTTAAATCTTGTTGAATCAAATGTATAACATAATAAATTATTCTTGGCATCAAATTCGAAGAGTACCCATTGGTTATCAATTAATCCTTTATATTCAGCAATTCCGGAAAGGTTATCAGAAATTTTTATTTTAATATTTGGTTCGTTTTTCAAGTTTTTTCTATTGTGAATATTTATTTCCCTGATTATTGGTTTAGTAGTATCAGGCACTACTGAAAAAGTACCCAATGATTTTGTGTTGGCTGATAATTCATTTCCGGTTAAAGTACCGCCAATACTCGATTCACTTCCATTTTTATTGAGTTTTATAATTACAAGTTTCTTTTTTATTTCTTCAGGGAATTTTTGAACATTTACATTTACTGAAATTGCCTTTTTTAGCAAAATATTATCATCCCCAATTTTAACAATGCGAAAGAAATTTCGATTTGCTATTTTAACTACTTCAGTATTTAGGCAGGCATCCTGGTAAAGTGAGTTTTCGGGAATAATGAATGAAAATTCATGTTCAGTTATAATATTTCTATTGTTGAAAGGAAGGAAATACTTGCCATAACTTTTTTCAGGAATTGAACAATAATAGGGATTTGAAGATTTTCTCGCAAAAAAGTTAAGTTCCGATTTATTTCCATGAATATCGGCAATTATAATTTTAATCTTATGGCTAAGTGAATCGTTAAAAGAAATCCAACCTTTATCTATTTGCTGTTTATAAGCTAACATTTCCTGATTGGGCCAAAGAAACATTTTATAAATATTTTCATTGGTTAAATTTTTCTCTTCAATGTCAATACTTGAATTAACATAATTCACTTCGGTAAAAGACATTTCATCAAATGTTATGTTGAACCAAAGAGTAGTATCAACAAACATTTGAGCCGAATACCATGAAAGTTTTCGAAAGGAATCGGTAATTTCATCAAATGCTTCTATTCCTATGCCAGCGTAATCGGGAAGAATAATTTCACTGTCATTTTTTAAATTGTATGTTCCATCTTGGCCAATTACCGGAATTTCAATATGAGGTTGCGGTGTTTCCGTTGCAATACCAGTGTTGGCATAAACCCAAAGAGATTTAATAACTGGTTTAAAATTGTCAATAACAGGTATATCGGCAATAAATGGATTTAAAGTGTTTTGTGTTTTTGAATCACGGATTTCAAAATGCAAATGAGGTCCACTCGAAAATCCGGCATTTCCTGAAAAAGCAATTGTATCGCCCTGTTTAACAGGAAATTGATTTGGTTCAAAAAAATAATCAATAAAAAAAAGTTGGTCTTTGTATTCTTCGTTCTTTATAAAATCATCGAATTTTTTTTGTAAAGCCTCTAAATGTCCGTAAACTGAAGTTGTTCCATTTGGATGGCTAATATATATAGCTCTGCCATATCCTCCGGGTTCAACTTTAATTCGCGAAACATAACCATCGGCAACAGCAAAAACAGGATAGCCAGTAATCCCATTGGTTGTAAAATCGATACCAAAATGAAATGAACCGCTTCTGATATCACCAAAGTTCCCCGAAATTTGTAATGGAATGCCAAGTGGTGAGATATAGTGTTCCGGAATACTATCTGCAAAAAGTTTTGTTTGGAAAGTAAATATTAAAATTGAAGCTTGACAAATAAATAAAAATGATTTATAAACCTTAAAGCCTAAATAATAAATTTTTTTGAAAAAACGCCAAATGCCTTTGAACATGAATAAATTTAATATTAATTACAGCAAATCTAACAGTATGCAAGCGATTTTCAAAAAATAACCGAACATTTTTTTTTGTATCAGTAAAGCCTTTATTATATTTGTCTATTGAATTATTGTTTCCAATGATAAAAGATAAAGAGGAATTAATCAATACCTTACAGGAAAACATCCATGTTTTGCAAACTGAGTTTTTTAAGCAAAAGGAGGAAATTCAAGGTTTGATGAAAGAAAAAGGCGAAATATCTGAAAAGCTGAAAGAAAAGGAAATTGAAAGCCAATCGTTGGAAACGAAATTGAATACTTTAAAGTTAGCAAAATCATTAACTGGTGAAAATACCGATATGCAGGATGCTAAAATTAAGGTGAACAATTTAGTGCGGGAAATTGACAAGTGTATTTCTCTTTTAAACAGATGATAAAACCTAATGGAAGATAAGTTATCTATAAAGGTGAATTTGGTTGATAGGTATTATCCTTTAAAAATCGACAGGAAAGATGAAGAACAAATTAGACGAGCAGCGAAATTGATTAATGAACGTGTGTTGCAATACAAACAAAAGTATTCTGATAAAGACACGCAAGATTTTTTGGCAATGGCCGCTTTGCAATTTGTAATCAAAAATTTGGAGTTCGAGGGCCAGATTAGTGAACAAATCTGGATAGATAAACTTAATGAAGTAAATGGCGATCTGGAAAATTTTCTGAAAAAAGAGACTCAAGTTCTTTAAAACAATATTGCCCGCATTGTTTCTTCAAATGGCGTGAAACTCAACATTAAATGCCAAATGAGTAATGCTCAGATTTCGTAGAACAGGCCATACCTGCTTGCAGGCCTGGTTTCAGGCATTGGAAGTTCGAATATTTCTGGCAGCTCCAGCGTATCATTCTGGGGTTTCAACCCTCATTGAAGAAATGTATGCGGGTTTTTTATTTTTTGTTTGGACCTATGTATTGCAGCTTTAATTAAGCCAATACCAAATATATATAACAATTTAAAATTTATTTTATGATAGCTTTAATAGTATTTCTGTCATCCATCATGATAACAACTCTTATTGTAGGAGTTATTGGAGTTATCGGTGGTGGGGCATTAGGATATATTTTTTTCAATATTATCCTCCGAAACAGGCGTAAAACAATTATCACAGATGCCGAAACAGAAGGAGAAGTAATTAAAAAAGATAAAATTCTTCAAGCAAAGGAAAAATTCCTGCAACTTAAATCAGAACATGAAAAAGTAATTAACGAAAGAAACAATAAAGTTGTACAAGCTGAAAACAGAATTAAACAAAAAGAACAAGTCCTAACTCAAAAATTAGAAGAAACCCAACGTCAGAAAAGGGAGTTGGATACATTTAAAGAAACATTAAATGTACAAATGGAACTTGTTGAAAAGAAAAAGGAAGAACTGGATAAATTGCACAGACAACAAGTTGAACAACTCGAAAACATTTCAGGGATGTCGGCAAATGATGCCAAAGCACAAATAGTAGATTCATTAAAAGAGGAAGCAAAAACCCAGGCAATGTCGTACATCAATGAAATTATGGACGAAGCTAAAATGACTGCCAATAAAGAAGCTAAACGCATTATTGTAAATACTATTCAGCGTGTAGCTACTGAAGCTGCTATTGAAAATTCTGTTACTGTTTTCCATATTGAAAGTGACGAAATAAAAGGTCGAATAATAGGCCGAGAAGGTAGAAATATACGTGCACTTGAAGCTGCAACCGGTGTTGAAATAATTGTCGATGATACGCCTGAAGCAATTATTTTATCAGCGTTTGATCCGGTTCGCCGAGAAATTGCACGTTTATCACTTCATCAATTGGTGACTGATGGTCGTATTCATCCGGCACGAATTGAAGAAGTTGTGGCAAAAACCCAAAAACAAATTGAGGAAGAAATTATTGAAGTTGGTAAAAGAACTACTATTGACCTTGGAATTCATGGCTTACATCCTGAACTAATAAGGTTAATTGGTAAAATGAAATATCGCTCATCCTATGGACAAAATTTATTGCAACATTCACGTGAAGTTGCAAATTTATGTGCAATAATGGCTTCAGAACTCGGATTAAATACAAAACTTGCCAAACGTGCCGGATTATTACATGATATTGGGAAAGTTCCGGATGATGAACCGGAAATGCCACATGCAATTTTAGGTATGAAGTTGGCCGAGAAATACAAAGAAAAACCTGAAATATGTAATGCTATTGGCGCTCACCATGACGAAATTGAAATGACCACTTTAATCGCACCTATTGTACAGGTTTGTGATGCTATTTCAGGAGCAAGGCCAGGTGCCCGACGCGAAGTTGTTGAAGCTTATATTAAACGATTGAAAGATTTAGAATCGCTCGCATTATCATATCCAGGTGTAACAAAAACGTATGCTATTCAAGCCGGACGTGAATTGCGTGTAATTGTTGGAAGTGAAAAAGTTACTGATAAGGATGCTGAAAATCTGTCATTCGATATTGCTAAAAAAATTCAGGATGAAATGACTTATCCAGGACAGGTAAAAATTACAGTTATTCGTGAAACAAGAGCTGTGACTTTTGCAAAATAGTACTAGAAAGAACGAAATCAATTACATTAAAGTAGTACAATAAAGAAATAAATACAGTAGTTGATTTTTATAAAATAATTATTAATTTAATGTAAGAAAGCGGAATTGATCATCAGTTCCGCTTTCTTATTCTCTCAGGCTTTTTTAATCTTTTTATTACTTAAAATAAGCATAATAGTTCCAAAAATAATCATTCCAATACCGCTCCAAAGATTGACATTTATTTCAAATGATTTTTTGTACAATTCAGCATTTCCGTTGGTGAATATTCCATAAATAGTAAGAATAACTCCAAATATCGAAAACATTAAACCAATAGGAATTTTTATATCTAACATACCTTCATTTTTTAAATTACCAGAATAAAATAGTTAAAATTGTAACCATTATTAGTACAATTAATGCTAATGTAACAGGTTTCTTATACCAAACAACACCTTCAAGTTTTTCTTTAGGAGTAAGTTGATAAACCAAGCCAATTAATTCAGAATCGGATTTGGTTTGCTTTGTTAATAAAGTTACCAATATGGTTACTGAAACGCTAGTTGCACAGGCAAAAATTGCTGTCCAAAAGCTTTGAGCCATTTCAACCGGATATACGTGAAGAACTCCTAGCCATCCTCCTTTTACGAGAGTATCAGATCCGGCAGGTATCGTTAATCCGTGATGAGTTAATGCAACAAGAAAACCTAATAAAAGTCCTAAAAATGCAGCATGTCCGGTAGTTCTTTTCCAAAACATCCCTAAAAAGATAACTGCAAACAAAGGCGCATTAATCATTGAGAATATTGTTTGCAAAAAATCCATAATATTACCGAACAAACTGGCAATATAAGCGGCAGCAATACTAACAATCACACCAAAAATTGTAGCCCAGCGTCCAACTGATAAATAGTGTTTACTGTCAGAATCTTTATCACCAGTGGCGGGACGAATATAACTTTGATAAATATCATATGTAAATACTGTATTAAAAGCAGAAACATTTCCGGCCATGCCTGACATAAAAGAGGCAAGAAGCGCAGTAACACCTAAGCCCAATACACCGGCAGGCAGATATTGTTTCAATAGCAAAATAATTGTATAGTCGTAAATTGGTTGACCATTAGCATTCAATGGTAATGCAAAGTGTTTCCCTGGTATATTCATTAAAGCCATTGCAACTACCCCCGGAACAATAATGAGAAAAGGGATAAACATTTTTGGAATAGCACCTATTAAAGGCGTATTTGTAGCAGCTACTTTAGATTCAGCTGCCATTGCACGTTGAACAATTAAAAAGTTGGTACACCAGTATCCAAATGATAAAACAAATCCTAAACCCACAAAAATACTATACCATGCAACCCCCATAGGATTGCTAATTGCGTGCCCCGTGTATTTCCACGTCGTAGTCCATGTGTCAGGTGCATACTTTCCATGACTTACAGCGGGAACTATTGTAGATAAATGGTGTTGTAAACCACTCCAACCGCCAACATCTTTTAAACTTAAAATTACTAGTGGAAGTAAACCTATAACTATAATAAAAAATTGTAAAACTTCATTGTATATCGCTGATGATAAACCCCCTAGATATGTATAACCTAATACAATTACGGCTGATAAAATTAAACTAACACTAAAATTCCAACCGAGAACTTTCTCCATTAAAATCGCCAAAGCATACATAGATATGCCTGATGCAAGGATGGTCATAACCGCAAATAAAATTGCATTCAACCCACGTGTTTTTTCATCGTACCTTAATTTAAGGTATTCAGGAACTGAACGTGCCTTTGATCCATAATAAAATGGCATCATAAAAATGGCAAGAAATACCATGGCCGGAATTGCGCCTATCCAATAGAAATGAGTTGTCATCATTCCATATTTGGCACCGGAACCTGTCATACCCATAACTTCAAGAGCGCCAAGGTTAGTTGAAATAAAAGCCAAGCCTGTTACCCATGAAGGTAATGAACGTCCGGCCTCTAAAAATGCGGAGGCTGAAGACATATACTTCTTCAAAGTCCATCCAATACCCAAAACAAAAATAAAATAGATTGCCATTATTAAATAGTCAATCCAGCTTAAATCAAACGAAACATTCATTTTTGTGCATTTAGTTGTTAGTTATCAATTAAAAATAGTTTATTAAATTGAAATGCGATTTTACTATTCTTTTGGGAAAGAAAATAATTTTTTTGAAACATTTTTTAGTAAGCGTATAAAATACATTTAATAATATGATGCTATTTTTTAGATATATTTATAAAACAAAGCATGATAAATAGTGAAATTATATTAAAAAATTATTTGAAGTCTATTATATTTTAATTTTTTTTTGAATTAGGATATTTTTAAAGCATTTAGCCTGTAACACTTATACTTATTAGTTTTCGCTTATCAAGTATTTTTATTTTATTTCCTTTCGATTCAATTATACCATCTTCTTTAAACTGATGCAATATCCGAATTGTGCTTTCACGAGTCATGGTTGTCATATCACCAAATTCCTTTTTGCTTAGAAGCATTTCAAATTCATCATTTTCAAATATTTTTGATAAATAAATTAATCCATCCGCAATTCTTCCATTCATTTTCTTTTGGGTTGAATTTACCAGTAAATTCATTGTATTTATTGAGCGTCTGCAAAATTCCGACAAAAATGAATCTGAAAATATCCTGTTGTTATTAATGAGTTGTTTAAATATATTTTCATCTACATAACAGCAATCTACATTAGTTAATGCTGAAGCTGAATAATTATATATCTTATTGTAAAACAATTCTGGACCAGAAATAAATTGAGGTGGTTTAACAATGGCTAAAATCATGTCCTTCCTTTCTATTCCTTCAATAAAAAGTTTTACAAGTCCTTTTACAGCAAAAATTACCATATTTGAAGGAGCGCCTTGTTTCATAATTAATTCACCCGATTTAAACCTAGCTTCACTTCTATTAGAATTTACCAGTTCAAGTTCTTTGTCAGTCAATGACTTAAATATATCACATTTCCATTCACATGTTAAGCAATTTTTTACGTCAATAGGCATTTGTTTAGTCGTCATTTTTATAAATAAATTTTTATTTTGTTGCCATTAATATCCAATTACGACATAATTCAGCTTAATAAAAGGATATTAATATCCGAAAATACACATAAGTCGAGTTTATTTTATATCAATATAATTATAAATACGATATTTTTTAATCAATTGATTTAAAATAGATTAAATTTTAAATGTGATTTTAATCACGTAAATATTTGATTTCAATCAGGACATAAAGGTATGCAATTCTTTTTATTCGGTAAATAAAATCATAGAAACTTATAATTACAATCATCTTTTTTTTACGAGAATTTAAGATATGTAATTCTACTTTTATGGCTGAAAATAAATAATGTTTAACCTTAATTTTTGATTATGAAAAAATCACTTTTAATTTTAATTTCTGCGTTTACATTTATTGCTTTAATAATGTATAACTGCAGCAAAGATACCGGTACAAAAGTTGCTAATGTTATGGGTACTGTTACATTGCCTGACAATACTGCTGCTGCCGGTGCTGTTGTTACAATTAGTAGTTTGCCTAATGCTGCAAAGGTCTTAACACGTGTTGTTGCAGATAGTAGCGGTAAGTTTACAATTATTGGTGTTCAGGATGGCACTTATTACTTAAGTGCAAAATACAATACTCAAAACACTAACAATTTAAAAGATGCCAGTTTAGGTTACAATTTTACTTCAGCAAATGAAGCTCAAATTAAACCTAGCGGTTCTGATCTAACACAGGATATTGCTTTAGTTTCAGTTGGTCAATCAGGAACAACTGTAGTTGATAATACCTGGACTTGTGATACAATTCACTCAGAAGTTGAATTTGCTTTTCCTTACGATAGTGCAAATGCTGTTTTTACAGGAAAATTTACTGGTTTTCACATGAAGGCATTTACTTTTGATGGAGCAAATCCTGCAAATACTGTAATTGATGCAGTGGTTGATATTACTACTTCTGAATCAGGTGCTCCTACAGTAATTGATACAGTTAAAAAGAAAATCGTTGGTGGACGTGATGGTTTAAATGGTTGTATTGCTCAACATACATTTCAGGTAAAATGCACACCTGCAGATACATTTTTTAAAGGTGTTTATAGACCAACCTCTGTTATTAGTCCAACTGGCATTGCTGAATTTAGTAGCCCTGCCGGTACTGTTGCAGCATATGGTGATGGATATGTAGCACACGGAAATTTAACATTTCATGGGTTTACAAAAAGTATTGACTTATATTTCCATTATATTCCGGGATTTGTAAAACCTGCTACATCAACTGCTGCGGCTACAACTTATGTTAGTTTCACCGGATTTTTTGATATGAAGGCATTGGCTGATTTTAATATTGTTACTGCAAGTGTTGGTGGTAATGCTGTTCATTTAACTACTAATCTCCAGTTTAATAAAAAACAATAATTTCAATTTATTTGAAATACTTGGTAATTGATTTAAATATATTACCGAGTATTTCTTATTTTTATAGCCTAAGAATTTAATAGGATATTTTTATTATGAGAAAACTTTTTATATTAATTGTTTTCATTTTAAGTATTTTAAATGCATGTGAGAACGAAAAAATCCCAGCGCCTATACCTCCGCATATTTCATCAAGTGTTGATTCTTTAAAATCAATTTTCGTTAAAGATTCAATTGTTACAGTTAATTCAGCAATATGGAATACAGCTGATTATTTTACGGTAGTCCTTACAAATGTTTCTACTGGTCAAACTGACCCAACAGATGGAATTTTAAATAGTAGTTTAGGTACATTTAATGGTTTAAGTTTTTTTAATTATGGTGCCAAACCTACTTTAACATTAAAATCAGTTTATAATAAAAACCGAATTTATATTCTTGCACAGTGGAATGACTCTTCACTTGATGTTTCGGGTAAAGTTTGGCTTTGGAACGGTCGTAAAGATCCCAATAAAAGTGATGATTCATCAGCTTGGACAACACAGAAAAATGATGATAAACTGGTCTTTAGGTTTAATTTTCCTGTAGTTCAGGATTACTCGCAGGATATTTGGTTGTGGAGTGCAGCTGAATCTGATCCTTTGGGTTATGCTATTGATTTGGCTTCAAAATCTGACGGTTCAGTAATGTACGATAATGGAACGCCTATGTTTGCAAGAAATGGCAGTTCAAACAGAAGTGGACCATTGTATGAATATGATGGAACTACGCAATTGGTTACAAAAGCAGATGGTTCAAAAGGTGGTTTAGATGCTACCTATTATTTATTAAATAAGACCGGCTATACCGGTAATCCTCAAAGTGGAAATTCATTGTATAATGACAAATGTGCACTTTGTCATGAAAGCGGAACAGACGGAGCACCTGAGTTGAGACAACCTTGGCTCAATTCATTATCGCGATCTACTATAAATTCGTATATAATTTCCGATTCACATGATGGACAAACGGAAGCTCTGACATTGACAAATGCTGAATTTGATAATCTTATAGCATTTCTTAGAGGACAATCGGGTTTACCTGGATATTTTTTGCAAACACCTTCGGGAAGTATTGCAGATGTTGTTGCATCTTCAAATGTTACGGCAGGTAAAATTCCGTTAAATGGTAAAAATTCGAAAGGTTACAAAGTACTATTTTCGCGCAAACTGAATACCGGAAATGTAGATGACCTTACATTTGATAACACCGATGGAACAAATTATACTTTTGATGTGCTTATTTCAAATAACGACAGCATAAATTATATTGGTTCATTAAAGCAATGTTTGATATTTAAAAAGACCTGGAATGAAAAATAAGTTTGAAATAATTACAATTTTATTTTTAGCATTTTTTGTAGTAACGAGTTGCGAAAAAGAACATTTACCAATGCCTGTAGCTCCAACTAATGTTAGTTTTACTAGCGATGTAATGCCAATTTTTTCAGCTTCGTGTAGTGCCACAGGATGTCATGCCGCTGGTGCAAACCAACCTGATTTGTCTTCGGCAGATGCAGCGTTTCCGTCGTTAACAAATTTTGGGTATGTTACTGATTCAGTTGTATTAGAAAATAATATTTTATACCAACGTTTAACTAGTAAAAGCAGTCCAATGCCACCATCTGGTTTGTTAAGCAAAAGCAAATTGCTTATAATTTCAACTTGGATAACAAAAGGCTATAGAGATAATTAATTTGAAAAGAATAAACTATGAGAAACATTTTAAAAACAGCTATTGTAATACTTATAATTTTCTCGTTTGGCAAAATACAAGCCCAAGACGACTTGATAAATTCATTAGATAAAGAAGTAAGTGATACTATAATTTATACAGCTTATACTTTTAAATCAACGCATATAATCAATGGACAATCAGTTGAAAATTTGGGTTCCAAACAGCTTGATTTTCGTATCAACCATAGATTTGGTCAGTTAAATTCAGGTGCTTATAATTTTTATGGATTGGATAATGCTAATATTTCGCTAAGCTTGGATTATGGCCTTACTGATGATTTAATGGTTGGGATAAGAAGGGGAAATGTAAATAAAACTTTCGATGGTTCGTTAAAATATGCGCTATTTCATCAATGTACCGGAAAGCGGAATTTCCCGGTTTCAATTTCCTATATGGGCGATATGTCATTAATTACATTTAAAGATACAGCGACCTATCATAAATTTGAAGACCGTCTTTCTTTTACCAACCAAATTTTAATTGCACGAAAATTTAATGAAAAATTTTCATTGCAAATTACACCAACATTTGTTCACCGAAACCTTGTTGAATACAATAATGTAAATGATGTGTTTGCAATTGGGATTGGCGGAAGATATAAATTTATTAGAAGAGTGGCATTTACGTGGGAATATTTTTATAGCCCACAGGTTGCAGCTAATAAAACATTTTCTTTTAATCCAATCGCGCTTGGTGTTGATATTGAAACTGGTGGACATGTTTTTCAATTATTTGTTTCAAACTCACAAGAAATGGTTGAAAATGGCGTAATTGCTAATTCTCAGGGAGATTTTAGAAATGGTGGGATATTTTTCGGTTTTAATATTTCAAGAATTTTCTCTTTTAGAAGAGAAGAGTAATAATTTTTACTTATAAATTAAATAATAAAAAAAATGAAAAAAATATTTTATATAACTACAGCTTTTGCTATTATTTTTAGCACTCAGGTTTATTCACAAAAGTATAAAACTATAGAAGGTCAAATAGAAATATTCTCGCAGACTCCTGTGTTTACAATTGAAGGCAAGGATAAAAAAGTGGCAAGTATTGTTGATTTTTCTAATGGCGAAATAGTTGCAACTACACTGGTTCGTTCATTTAACTTTAAACAAGCGCTTGTTGAAGACCACTTCAACGAAAACTATATGCAGTCGGATCAATTTCCAAGGGCTTTTTTTAAGGGTAACATTACTAATTTTAAAGATGTTGACTTAAAGAAAAATGGAGAATACAAAATAACTATTAAAGGAAATTTAACCATTCATGGAACTACTAATCCAATTGAAGTTCCTGGTACGATTACTGTTGCCGATGGAAAAGTTATAGGTAAAACTGAATTTCCAGTTTCTCTGGCCGGTTATAAAATTCATGTTGAAGAAACATACAAAGACGCTATAAAAGATGAAATTAAACTTACAATTAACTTCGATTATTTACCGATTAAATAATAATTAAATTTGAATTAATCTCTACAAGGTTGGAGAAGTTAATTTATAAACAAGTCAATATATAGTCTAATTCCCTCTTGGAGAAGAGGGTAGGGAGATTGAGTATTAAAATTTATGGTTAATCCTGCAAAAATAAAGCAAACGATTAAAAATAACAGACTTCATGTTTTTGCGCGAAATTTACGAAATAATTCAACTTTGGGAGAAGTTATCCTTTGGGATAATGTTTTAAAAAATAAAAAATTTAAAGGATTTCAATTTAATAGACAGTTTCCAATTGATGATTATATTGTTGATTTTATTTGCAGAAGATTAAAGTTAATAATAGAAATTGATGGTTATTCCCATAAATTCAAGTACAACCAAGATATCATAAGGGAAAACAAATTGAAAAATATGGGATATTCAATTTTACGATTTAGTGAACAACAGGTCAGGAATGATTTACAAAATGTGATTCGTAGTATGGAAAATTTCATTGAACAAATCAATCCCCCTTCCCCCTTTTCTAAGGGGGAATTACATAGTATAAACTAAAAAATAATGTTATGAATAAGTATTTAAAAATATTTTTGATTGTTGTAATTGTAGGGATAATTTGCGGAGGTATTGGATTGCTTTATGTGTTTTTTAAACCTCACCGTAACCTTGCAAACGAAAAGCCTGATTACGTACTCAAGGCAGATATATTGCTAAAACAATTTACAGCCAATGAGGATTCTACATTTAAAGTTTATGATAACAAAGCTTTAGAGGTGAATGGAAAAATTGCAGATATTTCAAAAAAGGGAGTCAGCGATTTTACATTTATATTGGAAGATGTCAATTCTGGAGTAAGTTGTAGCTTCGACTCAATCTATATTTCAAATAATTTGAAATCTCTTAAAGACTATAAAGTTGGTGATGAGGTTTCTATTAAAGGTCAATGCGATGGATTTGACCCAATTATGGGCGTTGTACTTACAAAGTGTGTATTAGCTGTGAAAGAAAGCAATTAAGGTTGAATATTTTTAGTTAATGAGGGAATATTCCTAAAATGTTTAAAGCATTGGAAGGAATATTCCTTTTTTATTTTAATAATTTAGCTTTATTGATTCTTATTTTTTCTTATTGTCCATTTCTGCACTATAACCATATATGTACAATGAATGGTGCGATGGAATAAAATTATTTAATTCACAAGCAGTTTTGATTATTTGCTGAATTCGTGGGTCACAGAATTCAATTACTTTTCCGGTTTTAAAATCAATTAAATGATCATGTTGAATGCATTGATAAGCACGTTCGAATTGGGCTATGTTTTTGCCAAACTGATGTTTAATAACCAAACTACATTCGAGTAAAAGTTCAATGGTGTTATAAAGTGTTGCCCTGCTTACCCTGTAATTCTTATTTTTCATTGAAATATACAACGATTCTACATCAAAATGCCCTGTACGTGAATATATTTCTTCAAGAATTGCAAATCGCTCAGGTGTTTTGCGATGACCTTTTAATTCGATATAATCAGTGAATATTTTTTTAACTGTTTCTTTTACTTCATCTTTTGGCATAACTTAGACTAATTAAAAATTAGTGCTAAATTAAATATTTTTTCGAACAATCAAAATATAAAAGGGACTTGACGATAATCAAATCCCTTTTATGAATTACTACTAAATTTCTATATTCGTTAAAATACTTCCGAATTATTTTTAATATAAGCAACTAACTCATCAACCTGGCAAAAAGCCAAAGCAGTATAGGTATCGGCTGCTCCGTAATAGATTGTTATCCTACCTGTAGTTGCATCATATAAATTTGCACAAGGGAAGGTGACATTTGGGACAAATCCGGTTGTTTCATATTCCTTTTCAGGAGTTAACAAATAATCGCGTGTACGGAATAGAACTTTACTTGGATCATTTATATCCAGAATAACTGCGCCAAAACTATACACAAATCCATTGCATGTGCCTGAAACTCCGTGATAGAAAAGTAACCAACCTTCAGATGTTTCAATTGGAACAGGGCCGGCACCAATTTTTGTACCTTGCCACCAGCCTTTTCCACCTTTTCCCATAACCCACTTATGATTTCCCCAATATATAAGGTCAGGGCTTTCACTTAAAAAAATGTCGCCAAAAGGAGTATGTCCGCTATCACTGGGACGGCTTAATAAGTAATATTTACCATTTATCTTTCTGGGAAACAATACACCATTTCGGTTAAATGGCATAAGTGGATTGGGCAACCTTGTCCAAGTTTTAAAATCCTTCGTCATTCCCATTCCAATTGATGCTCCGTGCAAATCGTCGCACCAGCAAACATAAAATGTATCGTCAATTCTCAGAAAACGCGGATCGTAAGCATAACTTACCGGGTTAGGATTGCCATTTTTATCAACCCACGGTATAACCTTGTCATCAATATTCCAACTTAAACCATCGTTACTTCTTCCAAAATGGATGTTTGCCCGTCCGTTTTTATGGTCAGCCCTGAAAACTCCTACAAACTTTCCATCTAAAGGTAATGCAGCACTATTATAAATTCTTGAAGTAGAAGGAGTCGGATTCCATCCAATCAAAGGATTTTTACTATATCTCCAAATTACATCATTACAATCTTTCGGCTTTTCTTCCCAAGGAATATTAGGTAATGCATTTCCAATAATTTTATTCATAATGTTATTTAAACAATTAATTTTTTTGCAAATTGATTTGTTAATTTATATAATTTGTTCACGACGTTTTTCAAGTTCTTCTTTTACTTTCATCATAATAGGCTCATCCAATTTATAGAAAAAGATTAAAATAATTAGAGCAGCTATTCCGGAAATTACAGGGATAACGCTCATCATGGCTTTCAGGCCATTTAATGTCCCAATATTCTGGGCAACATTAGCTACGAAACCAGTACTTGCCAAGATAAAGGCTGCAATCATACTGCCAAAAGCCCATCCTAATTTATTTGACATAATTGAAGCTGAGAATACAAGTCCAGTTGCACGACGTCCTGTTTTCCATTCGGAGTAGTCAGCCGTATCCGCATACATAACCCAAAGCAAGGCAGAAATTGGACCTCCGGTGATAGAACCGATTGCCTGGAAGAATAAAATCAAAAAGATGTTTTCAGGTTTGAAGAAAATAAATGAACCAGTGCAAATAATAGCTGCGACGAATAAAATAATTGTAGCCCTTTTTTGGCCAAATGTTTTAGCAAACCAGGGGACAAGTACCACACCAACTAAAGATAATGATTGTCCCACTGTATTAAAAGTAGAAGCAAGCACTTCGAAGCCAAAAGTATCATTGGGGTTTAACAGAGCTAGTTTTCCTTTTCCAAACAAACCTAATACAGGATTGACAATATATTCACGGCCAATATTCAAAATGTTTGTAAGCCAGGGAACAGCCTGTTCGCCAATATAATATTTAAAATAATGGGTAGTTACGTTCAAACGGATACAATTGAACAAAATGAAAAGTATTGTGATTATAAATAACATTATCCAGGGGACATTATGTATAATGTCCTTTAAGTCACTCTTAATGTTTGTCTGTTCTTTTGCGATAGGTTTAATCCTTTCTTTAGTGGATAAAAATGTAATAAGAAAAAACAAAATGGCAGCGGCTCCATAAATCATCATGGTTGTGTGCCATCCGGATTGTGCAGCTTCTATTGCGTTAGCCCCTTTCCCAAACATCTTGGCAAAAGGAAGGGCAGTTGCTGAAACAATAATTCCGGCTAAATAGGCGCCAACAAACTTAAAAGAAGCTGCGCTTGTACGATCAATAGGATCATCACTAATAACTCCAAGCAACGATGTGTAAGGTATATTTACTGTAGAATACAAAAACATAAATAACAAGAAAGTTACATAAGCATATACTATTTTACCAGTGCCTCCAAAACTAGGAGCAGTGAAGGCCGCAATTGCAGCAACTGTTAAAGGCACGGCACCAAATAAAATATAAGGCCTGAATTTTCCCCAACGGCTTTTAGTACGATCTGCTGTCATACCAATTACTACATCAAAAAATGCATCTGATACACGGGAAACAAAAAACATGACACCTGCAGTTGCTGCAGTTAGACCAAAAACATCGGTATAAAAGAAAAGTAAATAAACCATTATGGTTTGCCAAAAGAGCACAGATGCCAAATCACCAAAACCATATCCGGCCTTTTCCCTAAAACTCAATTTCATTGAGGTTTCATTTGATTCCATTCTTTCTTTATTTATTTTAGTATTAAATTAATTTTTATTCAAATAAAGCTGACATGTTTAATATTTCAAAATATTTTGACAATATAATTATTTTTTATTTCCTGAACACTTATTCAATTTGTAAATAATGATATTGCAATATTATTTGACCTGTATAAATATATTCTTAATTAAATTTTAAAATAGAAACATATTAAAAAAAATGAAAATATTATTTCAAAGACCAACAATATTTCAATTTTAGCATGCATCTAATTTCAGGAATATCCGCTGTGCATAATATTTCTATAGTTAACTTAACAACTTTTTATGAAATCAAAGCACAGCACAGCGGATATATTACCTGAAACTCATAAATATTACTTTTAACAGCAATGCCAAAAGTATAAGTTGAAAGTGTTTAAGTATTGCTGAAATGTTTAGGAAGATTATACAAATGTTTAATTTCTAACACAAATGTATTTGCATAATAATTTACTTTGTTCAAATCAAATATTTTTATAAAATATAAATAATGAACAAATTAAGGACTTCTTAGCGTTATTATTACAATTAGAATAAAACAGCAATTAAAAAGTTCTTCCTGGATATGCTTTTAGCCCTTCTTCGATACATTTAACAGCGTTTTCTAAATCACTTACATTCAGTACATATGCAATTCTAACCTCAGTTTTACCTAAACCCGGAGTTGCATAAAATCCTGACGCCGGAGCAACCATAACCGTTTGATTTTTATATTCAAATTCGCTTAACATCCATATTGCAAATTTTTCAGCATCGTCAACAGGTAAATGGGCTATTGTGTAAAATGCCCCTTTTGGTAATGGACAAAATACACCTTTAATTTTATTCAGGTTTTCTACCAGGTAATTTCTCCTGCTTAAATACTCATCATAGGCAATATCAAAATATTCCTTAGGCGTATCTATGGCAGCTTCACCTGCAACCTGTCCAAATGAAGGAGGACTTAAACGAGCCATGCCATATTTTAAAGCAATGCTAATTACATCTTTATTTTTGGTGACTAAGGCGCCAATCCTTACCCCACAAGCTGAATAGCGTTTCGAAACAGAATCGATTAAAATGCAGTTTTTTTCAATTCCTTTTAGTTCCATTACCGAAAAGAATGGTTCATTGGTATAACAGAATTCCTTATAAACTTCGTCAGCATATAAATACAAATCGTATTTTTTTACAATATGTTTCAATTCTTCCAAATCTTCTCGCGTATAAAGGCAACCGGTTGGATTGTTTGGGTTACTTAACATAATTCCCCTCGTTCGCGAAGTAATAACTTTCTCAAACTCTTCAATAGGAGGCAGAGAAAAACCATTTTGGATTGAAGATGTTACCGGAACGACGTTCACACCAACAGCCGATGCAAAACTATTGTAGTTAGCATAAAATGGCTCAGGCACAATTATTTCGTCGCCTACATCCATTGTACTTAAAAAAGCAAAGTTAATTGCTTCGGAACCTCCGGTGGTTATTAATATTTCAGTATAATCAATATCGAAACCCTGCTTTTGGTAATATTCGGCAAGTTTTCTTCGATACGATTCATTTCCGGCAGAATGGCTATATTCAACCACTTTAAAATCAGCTTCTTTAACTGCTTTAAGCATTAATGGAGCAGTTGGAATATCGGGTTGACCAATATTTAAATGGTACACTTTTCTCCCTTTCAATTTAGCTTCTTCAGCGTAAGGTACCAGTTTTCGTATAGGAGAAAGAGGCATATTTTTGCCTCGTTGAGATATTTTCGGCATTTAATTTATTCGTTTTACAATGTTATTTTTTATCCTGTTTATCCGGTGTTGGAATAACCGTTCCTCTTATTTTTAACATAACAGGAGAGTTTGAAGCATTACAATAAACCCTGATGGTTTTTACAAAGCTTCCAGGAACTTCAGTACGGTAATGCACTTTAACCAATCCAAGTTTTTTCCGGCGCACCGGATCGCGAGTCCAGTCAGGCACTGTACATCCACATGAAGTTTGAACATTGCTAACAACTAGAAGCTCTTTACCAGTATTTCTGTAAATAAAGGCATATTCAGCTTTGCTGTTTTGAGCAATGGATCCAAAATCATGTTCGGTTTCCTGGAAAGTGATTTCCGCCGCCGCCTTTTTATTACCGTTTCCATTGTTCGACTGTGAACAGCTAATTGCCGTCGCCAATAATGCTACCGATAAAATTGTTAAAAGCCTCTTCATTGTATAATAAATTTGTATTCTAATTTCGCAAATTTAATTGTTGTAAAACACAATTGTTGAAAAATATACATTTTTTTGAAATTTGCCTGGTTAATTTTTAGTAAATATTGAATTGGATTTAATGGTTTTGCTGGAAATTTATACTTTTACCAACTTGAAAAATTATTTAGGGAATAACTTTTGAAGTATCGTTTCAAAGCTTGAATATTAAAGGGTTTATATTCATTGAAATTTTATATTTTAAATAGAGCTAATTACTAAATACTAAACACTAAATACTTTATTAACTAAGAGATGGAAATTCCTGCAAAATATGATCCTTCAACGACAGAAGAAAAGTGGTATAAATATTGGATGGATCATAAATTTTTTAAGTCATTGCCCGATAATCGTGAACCGTATTGTATTGTAATTCCTCCACCCAATGTAACCGGAGTACTACATATGGGGCACATGCTCAACAATACTATTCAGGACGTTTTAGTGCGAAGGGCACGTATGATGGGCAAAAACGCTTGCTGGGTGCCAGGAACTGACCATGCTTCAATTGCAACCGAGGCAAGGGTTGTGAATAAGCTTGCACAGGAAGGCATTAAAAAAACTGACTTAAGCAGGGATGAATTCTTAAATCATGCCTGGGATTGGACAAACAAACATGGTGGAATTATTCTTGAACAACTTAAAAAACTAGGGGCTTCATGTGACTGGGATCGTACTTGTTTTACTATGGATGAAGCCCGTTCGGAAAGTGTTATAAAAGTATTTATTGATTTACACAAAAAAGGTTTGATTTACCGTGGTGTTCGGATGGTAAACTGGGATCCGCAGGCTAAAACTGCAGTGTCGGACGAAGAGGTGAATTATACCGAAGTTAAATCGAAGTTGTATTACGTAAAATATTTTATTGTTGATGATACTAACAACCAGCAACTAACAACCAATAACTTCATATTAGTTGCAACAACCCGCCCAGAAACAATTCTTGGTGATACAGCTGTTTGTGTTAACCCTAATGATGAACGATACAAGCATTTGAAAGGTAAAAAAGTTTTGGTTCCAATGATAAACCGTATTGTTCCTATAATTCAGGATGAATATGTGGATATGGAATTTGGTACCGGTGCTTTAAAAATAACTCCAGCCCACGATTTAGCCGATTATGAAATAGGTTTGAAATATAAGCTGGAAGTTATTGATATTTTCAATGAAGACGGAACGTTAGGCGAAAAAGCCGGCATGTTTATCGGCATTGATAGGTTTAAAGCCCGTGAACTTTCGGTTCAAACACTTGAAGAGTTGGGTTTACTTTCAAAAGTTGAGGATTATAATAATAAAGTTGGCCTTTCGGAACGGACCAATGCTGTAATTGAGCCACGTCTTTCGGTTCAATGGTTCCTGAAAATGAAAGAACTTTCAGAACCTGCATTGGAGAATGTTCTCAATGGCAGTATAAAATTACATCCGCAAAAGTTTGTAAATACATACAGGCATTGGATGGAAAATGTGAAAGACTGGTGTATTTCACGTCAGTTGTGGTGGGGACATCGCATTCCGGCTTATTATCTTCCCAATGGTGATTTTGTAGTAGCTGAGACTCCTGAAGATGCTTTAAAACAAGCAATAGATAAATCCGGTAATTCAGGGTTAAAAATCACCGATTTGCGTCAAGATGAAGATGTGCTGGATACTTGGTTTTCGTCGTGGTTATGGCCAATTTCAGTTTTCGATGGCATTCGTAAACCCGATAATGCCGATATAAATTATTATTATCCAACCGTTGATTTGGTTACAGCTCCTGAAATCCTGTTCTTTTGGGTTGCACGAATGATAATTGCCGGTTACGAATATAAAGGTCTGGAACCATTTAAAAATGTTTATTTAACTGGAATTGTGCGTGATAAGCAACATCGGAAAATGTCAAAATCATTGGGCAATTCACCCGAACCACTTGATTTGATTGCAAAATACAGTGCTGATGGTGTTCGTATTGGTATGTTGTTCAGTTCACCTGCCGGGAACGATTTGTTGTACGATGAAGCGTTATCGGAGCAAGGCCGGAACTTTGGAAATAAAATTTGGAATGCGTTCCGTTTAATTAAAGGCTGGCAGGTTGATGATATGTTTGCTCAACCAGAATATGCTGAAATTTCGGTCAATTGGTTCGACAACCAGTTGAACAAATCGCTCGCTGAGCTTGAGGAGCAATTCAGTACCTATCGTATCAGCGAAGCCTTGATGACAGTTTATAAATTATTTTGGGACGATTTCTCGGCCTGGTATCTCGAAATGGTGAAACCCGAATATCAAAAACCAATTGATAAATCAACATATAAAGCAACCCTTTTATTTTTCGATAAACTTTTAAAAATTTTGCATCCATTTATGCCTTTTATAACTGAAGAAATTTGGCAATTAATAGAAAATCGTGAGACTGGCAAAAGCATTATGATAGAGGCTATGCCAAAGCCGGGATTTGTGGATGATAAGTTATTAACTGATTTTGAATTGATAAAAGAGACAATTACACAAATTAGAAATATTCGTAAGGACAAGAATATATTGAATAAGGATACCGTTGATTTATTCGTCAACTGGTCTCTTGATAGGAGGAGTTACACTAAATATTTCGAACCAGTTATTGTCAAATTGGTCAATATTAGGAAAATAGAACAAATAAACGAAAAGGTTCCAAATGCTGAATCTTTTATGATATTGTCATCTGAATTTTTTGTTATAACAGGTGTAAAGATTAATGTTGAAGTTGAACTGAAAAAAGTACTTGATGAATTGGAATATACCAAAGGATTTCTTTCATCTGTTATGAAAAAGCTAAGCAATGAAAAATTTATGAACAGTGCTCCTAAATATGTGGTAGCTATGGAACGTAAAAAGCAGGCTGATGCTGAGGCTAAAATAAATGCATTGGAACTTCGAATTAAAGAATTGAAATAGTTTTTAACCAATTTAAAATTTGAATAATTTAAAATCAAAAAATAGGTTAACTTGCCTCGTTTTTTGAAAAACAGATGTTAAACTAACCAAATAAATATTGTGAAGGTCGATGTTTTATTAGGTCTCCAATGGGGTGACGAAGGAAAAGGAAAAGTTGTTGATGTGCTTACGCCAAAATATGATGTAATTGCCAGGTTTCAGGGTGGCCCAAATGCCGGTCATTCACTTGAATTTAACGACATCAAACATGTTTTGCACCTTATTCCATCGGGTGTTTTTCACGAAAAAAAGATAAATTTAATTGGTAATGGTGTAGTGCTTGACCCAATTGTGTTTGCTAAAGAAAATAACGAACTTTTGCAACTAGGAGTTGATTTAAAAAAGAACCTGTTAATTTCGAAAAAAGCACATTTAATTTTGCCAACACACCGCATGCTCGATGCTGCATCCGAAGCTTCAAAAGGTTCAACTAAAATTGGTTCTACTTTACGAGGAATTGGGCCAACTTATATGGATAAAACCGGCAGGAATGGTTTACGCGTTGGCGATATTCTTTCGCCCGATTTTAAAAAGAAATACGATTTTCTGAAAAATAAACATATTGACATTTTAAAACAATATCCAATTGATTACCAGGTTGATGATAAAGACTGGCTCGAAAGTATTGAGGTATTGAAAGGGTTTAATTTGGTTGACAGTGAATATTTTTTGAATGAGGCTCTATCTGAAAATAAAAGTGTGTTGGCCGAAGGCGCTCAGGGAACAATGCTCGATATTGACTTTGGTTCCTATCCCTATGTTACATCGTCAAATACTATTTGTGCCGGGGCTTGTACAGGTTTAGGAATTGCACCGGGAACCATTGGAGAAGTTTTTGGCATAGTAAAAGCTTACTGTACAAGGGTTGGGAGTGGGCGATTTCCTACAGAGTTATTAAATGATACCGGCGAACTTTTACGCAAAAAAGGATTTGAATTTGGCGCTACAACCGGAAGGGCAAGACGCTGTGGTTGGTTAGATATGCCTGCTTTAAAATATTCGGTAATGGTAAATGGTGTTACCCAAATTATTCTTACCAAATCGGATGTTCTTTCCGGTTTCGAAAATATAAAAGTTTGCACATCGTACAAGGTTGATAATGAAGACACAAATCAACTTCCGTTTGATATTGAAAAGGAAATTATACCGGTTTACAGGGAATTTACAGGTTGGAATGAAGATATTTGTCATGCTAAAACTTTTGAAGAATTGCCTAAAGCCTTAAAAGAGTATATTTTATATATTGAAAAGGAAACAGGTGTGCCTGTAAGCATTGTTTCAGTTGGACCAAACCGCGAGCAAACAATTGTCCGAAAATAATTAATTTTTTGAATTGCTGCCATTTATAATGGAACTCACCAAAGAGCAATATGAAATAATTAATTCATCTGGGAATATCAAAATAAATGCTGTTGCCGGGTCGGGTAAAACAACCACTATTATTGAATATGCCAAAGCCCGGCCGAAAGACTGTAAAATTCTTTATCTGGCTTTTAACAAGTCGGTAAAAATTGAGGCAACCAAAAAGTTTGCCCAAAATATGCTTACCAATGTTAAAGTTGAAACAGCCCATTCACTTGCTTATAAACATATCGTTTTCAGAAACGGCTATTCTGTCAGGGCTCAGGGATATAAAACCCATGAAATAGTTGAATTGCTTGGCTTGCCAGGGAGCAATGAAAAACATGCCGAATATATTGTGGCTAGCCATATCAATAAATTTATTGCATACTTCTGTAATAGCGATAAAAGCAAAGTTCAGGAGTTAAACTACCTGGATATTGTTACCGACAGTAAAGCCAAAGCTTTTGTTACCCGTTTTTACGAATATATCGAAAATCAAACCCGCATCCTATTGAGTAAGATGGATAAAGGCGAAATTGAAATTACCCACGATTTTTATCTGAAGAAATTTCAAATTTCAAACCCTATATTAAATTTTGATTATATATTGTTTGATGAAGGCCAGGATGCTTCACCAGCAATGCTTGATATATTTTTAAAACAAAAAGCCACTAAAGTTATTGTAGGCGATACGCACCAGCAAATTTATGGCTGGCGAAATGCTGTGAATTCCTTGGAAAAAGTAGGTTTCAAAACATACAATCTTTCTACAAGTTTTCGTTTTAGCCAGGATATTGCAAATTTAGCAGTTAACATCCTGGATTGGAAAAATATATTGCAGGAGCATAAACCTGTTATAATTACAGGCAATGGAAAATCAGATAAGGTTAAAACAAAAGCTACCCTTGCTCGGACAAACCTTGGGCTTTTATTAAAAGCCATTGAGTATGTTTCTGAAAAGGAAAATGTGAATAAAATTTATTTCGAAGGAAATATCAATTCATATACTTATGCCGATGATGGCGCTTCATTGTATGATGTGCTAAACTTGTACAATGGCAACCGAAGGATGGTGAAGGACAAACTTATAAAAGAAATGAAAAGCCTTGAAGAGTTAGAAGATTATATTAAAAAAACAGATGATTCGCAACTGGCCATGATGGTTGAAATTGTGAGGGAATACGGTAACCAAATACCGGGCATAATAAAGAAAATAAAATCGAAGCATATAGATAATGATGAAAAGGAAAAAGCCGAAATGATTTTTTCCACCGTTCACCGTTGTAAAGGAATGGAATACGATTCAATACAAATAGTGAATGATTTTATTACTGAAGCAAAATTAAAAAAGGTAAAAAATGATGACAGTGAAAAGGAGATAAGCCTTTCGAAATTAAACGAAGAAATAAATATACTGTATGTTGCAATTACGCGCACCCGTAATAGTATTTTTATTCCCGAAACCTTAATTCCAAAGGATTTCCCCGAATCTAAACAAATTCATGCTGTAAGGGTAAAAACTGAAGATGAAAAACAGGAAAATGAAACCATTGTTGCTGCTGAATTAGTTAATCATAAATCAGGAAAGAGTAAAGAAAAGGCTTATTCGATTGACGAAATCAGGCAAAAACATGAAGGTGCCTATAAACCTTGGACACAAGCGCTTGATGATGAATTGACCGTAATGTATTGCGAGGGCATTAATGTTAAGGATATGGCAAAACATTTTGGGCGGACAAAAGGCGCTATACGGTCGAGGATAATAAAGCTTGAACTTGTTGAGTTATATGGCTAAATGTGATATTCAATAGTGTCTATCAGCCCGTTTTTAACGGCATACATTAAAAGTTCCGAAACGCTATTAATCTCAAGCTTTCTGAATATATTTTTCCGGTGCGTCATTACCGTATGAAAGCTTATGTTTTTAATATCTGCTATCATTTTTGTGGTTTGCCCATCTGAGATTAATCGTACAATTTCAATTTCGGAATTTGTCAATTGAATCGTTTTATTAATTGCAATTTTTGTTCGTTCTTGTTCTAAAAGCATGTTTAAAACTTCTTCGGAATAATATTTTTTCCCTTTTAAACAAGCTTCAATTGCTGAAATTAGTTCGTCTTTGCGGACGTTTTTATAAATAATATGGTTAATCCCAGCTTTGTTATAAACTGATATTTCTTCCTTCTTAACACTGTCAGTTAAAATTAAAATATTTAGTGCCGGATAAGTTTCTTTCAGTTTCTTTAAATCGTTAACACTTTCGTAATCAATTAAAGCAAAATCGGTTATAAGAATTTTAATAGTGCCGCTTTTAAGAATTTTATATAAATCGTATGAATTATCAACAGTTCCAAATACATTGTAATTCGTTGATAATATACTTTTTAATGCTTCGGAAATAAGGTATTGCGAATCGGCAATTACAACATTAATTTTTTCAGACATAAATTTTACTCTTCAGCATTTTCAATTCTTGAAACTTTTTCTAAACCTTTAATTTTCTGTAAATCAACAATTAATTTATTTAAATCGTTAATATTATGAACATATAATTCAAAATCACCTTCAAATATACCGTCATGACTGGCAAGGTTAACCGTGCGGATGTTAATGTTCAGCTCTTTTGAAATTACAGTAGTAATATTATTAAAAATTCCAAACCGGTCAATTCCCTGGATGCTTATTTTTACAAGAAACGATAATATTTTATGATTCGTCCAACGTGTCGGGACAATTCGGTCGCTTTGGCTTGAAAGTAGCTTAACGGCATTGATACATTTCGATTTATGAATGATAATTGAATTGTTTATGTTTTTGTAACCGATTACGTCTTCCCCAGGAATTGGGTTGCAGCATTTTGCAATGGAGTATGAACTTGTTTGATCGTCAACGTTTTCACGCAATATATAAGGCGATTTATTGGTGTAATTGGTATTGTCTTCTTCCGCTTCTTCCTGCAATGGTGTTTCGGAATTTAATCCAAGAGTAAGTTCCCAATACTTTATCCATTTGTTTTTGGTGTTTTGTTTTAAAATTTTTGAAAGATCGTTGAGTTTTATTATTTCACTTCCAATTTTGCTATAAAGCTCTTCTTTATTCGATACTTCATAGGCTGGAATAATTTTCTGGAATATTCGTGAACTGGGTGTAAGGTTTAATTCCTTAAGTTTAGCTTCTAAAACTGATTTCCCTTTTTCAATGCGGTTTTTGGTATCCGATTTTAATGAATTTTTAATTGCAGTTTTAGCTTTAGCTGTATTTACAAAGTCGAGCCAATCTTTTTGCAAACGAATTTTATCGGAAGTGATAATTTCAACCTGGTCGCCACTGGTTAACTTATGGTTTAAAGGAACCAGCTTATGGTTCACTTTAGCACCAATTGCTTTGTTACCAATCTGGCTGTGTATTTCATAAGCAAAATCAAGTGCTGTGGAATCTTTTGGCAAAGTCTTAAGCTGACCTTTAGGCGTAAACACATGTATTTCGGAAGAAAACAAGTTAAGTTTGAAATCGTCAATAAACTCAAGTGCATTAGAATGTGGGTCCTGCAAAAGTTCACGAATTTTCCGCAACCATTTATCGAGTTCCGTTTCCGGGGCATTTGTCTGTTTATATTTCCAATGCGCCGCGAAACCACGTTCAGCAATTTCATCCATTCTCCGGGTGCGTATTTGCACTTCAACCCAACGTCCGGTGGGGCTCATTACGGTCATATGCAAAGCTTCGTAGCCATTTGCTTTTGGTGTACTAACCCAATCTCTTATTCTGTCAGGTTTTGGCGTATAAATGTCAGTAATAATGGAATATATATTCCAGCATTGTGTTTTTTCAGGAAATTCTGGATCTGCATCAAATACTACCCTTATAGCAAATAAATCATAAATTTCTTCAAAGGGAACATGTTTGGTTTGAATTTTATTCCATACAGAATAAATTGATTTCAACCTACCCGTAATTTCATTTGTTATGCTTTGTTCAGCGAATTTTTGTTTCAATGGCTCTACAAACTTTGAAATAAAAGCCATACGTTCACTTTCGGTATCAGCAATTTTTTGTTGTAGTTCAAAATATTTTTCGGGATACCGGAAACGTAAACTTAAATCTTCTAACTCCGATTTAATACCATAAAGTCCCAAACGATGGGCGAGAGGAGCATATAAATATATTGTTTCACTTGCAATTTTCACTTGTTTATCGCGCGGCATTGAATCGAGCGTGCGCATATTATGAAGCCTGTCTGCCAGTTTTATTAATATTACCCTTACATCGTTTGAAAGGGTAAGCAACATTTTCCTGAAGTTTTCAGCCTGAAGGGAACTATTGTTATCATAAAGTTCGCCAATTTTTGTAAGTCCGTCAATAATTGTAGCTACCCTTGGGCCGAAGTTATGCTCAATTTCTTCAAGCGTAATATCAGTATCTTCAACAACATCGTGTAAAAGTGCGCTAACAATTGATTTTACACCTAAGCCAAGATCCTTGTTAACAATATGTGCAACGGCCAATGGATGTAAAATATAAGGTTCGCCCGAACGGCGGCGCATTTCGCGATGTGCCTCAAAAGCAATTTTAAATGCTTTTTCAATAAATTGCCTGTCTTCATCGGTATCGCACCGAACGCAATTATTGAGCAGCAGGTCAAACTGTTGTTGAATTTCTAATTCTTCTTCTTTTGACAATATTGACATTTAATTCTCCTTTTGACTTTTCAAAGTTACTCTCAAGCTATTTTATATTTTTTACTTTAACATTTTTTAGAAATTAAGGCCTAATTAAGGTTACAGTTCCGTTTTGTTCACATGTTTTTCCATTACTTGTAAACTTTATATAGTAAATGTAAACTGACTGTGGAGCCTGTGTTCCCGCATAATTTCCTTCCCAGCCACCGTCAGGGCTTGATGTTTCAAATATTTTTGTACCCATACGGTTATATATAATCAAGTGCAATTTATCCGGTGTAATAGATGGCATAAAAATATCATTTTTACCATCGCCATTAGGTGTGAAAAATTTCGGTATAATATTGCAAATGCTTCCTGTTGTATAACAAATTGTATTCGAAGTTGAAGTTTTATTTGCTATTTTATATATAGCTTCAACATAATATTCAATGTTTATATTTGATGAATCGGGCAATTGATCATTATATGAGGTTAGTGAATTTCTGTTAGTTGTTTCATCATTTGATCCAATTATACGATGAACCATATAATGGTCAATATCCTGATTATCATAATCTTTCCATGAAAGGTTTATTGTATTTCCAGTTTGGTTATATGACAATAATATATTCGACTGAATATCTGAAGAGTCTATGGGAACATTACAGTTGCTTAACAACAGCAACTTATAGAATTTAACAGAATCACTATAACTTTCCTGAAATGTATCTTTACGAATAGAACTTGAATCGATAGTTATATACTTTCCTGCGTAATCCGGTGAACTCAATAATTTATACTTATTTAATGGTGAACCAGTATCAATAGCATATTTTATACTAATGGTTTTTGAGCCACATCCTTGAGCAACTTCTGTGCCTAAAGAAGTTATTTTTGGTAGTTCCTTCGGAACTTTTATATGAATAATATTGGAGTAACAATAATATTTTCCATCTGAACTTCCTACTTTTATTTGAAAATAATAAGTAGTATTATATTGTAATTGAATTTTATTTGTGGATGAATTAAAACTATCTGGGAAAATAGCATTTGTATCGGAATAATTATTTTCGACAGGTAACAAACTATCTGGAGAAAGTCCATAGTATAGAATAAAATTATTTATTGTATCGCTCCATCCGTAAAATCTATTCCAGCTTAAGTTTAATTTATATTTACATTGATTGAAAAATCCCTTAATTACTATGTTTGAAGGAGCTGATAACCATGGCTTTCTGTTATAATTATTATTTGTAAAACTTCCATTTCTTTTCACATATGATTCAACAATTATAAAATGTACAATAGTATCTGCAAGAGAATCTATTTGGATTGATAAGATTGTCTTCGGTATGGTATCTGCAATCAGAATATTAGTTCTATATATTTCATTAATTTTAAATCCAGTTATACTATCCAAATAATTTGGTACTGAGGTCGGGATTTCCCATGAAATTTTTAATATTTTATCACTATCACTAACTGAATAAACATAAGGACTTGCCAATTCCTGTGAAATTGAATATTTACAAATAATTAATAATATAAAACTCAAGTAAAATTTATTCATTATATCTTCAAACTTTTATTATATAATTCATTTAAACTTACCTTATACTCATTTATTATCTCTTCCAATATAACTTTTGCCGGTTTAATTTCGTTAATTAATGCGGCTACCTGTCCAATTTCCAATTCACCTTCGGTTAAATTGCCTTCGAACATGCCCAATCGTGAACGGCCTTTGCCTAAAATTTCAAGCAATTGTTCTTTACTGGCTCCTGTATTTTCAGCTTGTTCAAGTTTCAAACTCAATTCATTCCTTATTTGTCGCACAGGTGCAACTGTTCTCATTGCCAAACGGGTTTCTCCGTCGTTGGATTCAATTACCTTACGTTTAAAATTTTCATGGGCTGATGATTCAGCACTTGCTACAAATCGGCTTCCAATCTGAACACCTTCGGCGCCCAAAGCAAATGCAGCCAACATTCCTCTTCCGGTAGCAATACCTCCGGCAGCAATTAATGGAATATCAACATTTTTACGAATAAGTGGAATTAAAGTAAATGTTGTATTTTCTTCCCTACCATTATGCCCTCCGGCTTCAAATCCTTCGGCAACTATAGCATCAACTCCAACCTCCTGGCATTTACGCGCAAATTTTACGTTTGAAATTACATGAACTACAGTTATATTATTGTCCTTTAATTTTTTTGCATAAGTTGCAGGATTACCAGCAGAGGTAAATACTACCGGAACATTTTCATCAATAACCAAATTAATTTGTTCATCAATTTTTGAATAAAGCAACGGTATGTTTACACCAAAGGGTTTTTGAGTTGCTTGTTTAGTTTTATGAATATGAATTCGCAGTGTTTCCTTGTCCATTGAACCTGAACCAATTAATCCTAATCCACCTGCGTTACTAACGGCTGATGCCAGCTCCCAACCACTGCACCAAACCATTCCGGCTTGAATTATAGGATATTCTATTGAAAAAAGTTCTGTAATTCTGTTAGTCATTTTTATTTTGCTATAAATGCTAATCTTTTTCAGTGTTTAACTTACAAATATAGCAAATTAAGCATGTTTGATAAAAATGTTTTCAATGAATTAAACATATGTATTAAATTAGGAAACATTTTGGCAATTTTACTAATTGTTTTGCGAGTAAATTTGCCCACCAATTTTTCAGATTTGGTATTGAATTATAATTATTATAAATAGATAAACAATTAGAAATGGATAAAATTAAGTTTGAAATTGCATTAAAGGAACTGATTGAAAAACACGAATCCCTTATCATGCGCCCCAATATTAAAAGTGCAAAATACAATGGAATTTACGAAAGGTTTGAATTTCCGATTTTAACTGCTGAACATGCGCCAATTTTCTGGAGATACGATTTGAATTATGAAACTAACCCAAATTTGTTGCAACGTATTGGAATCAACGGCGCTTTTAATTCAGGGGCAATACTTTTCAATGATAGGTATTTGATAGTTGTAAGGGTGGAAGGTTGGGACCGTAAATCGTTTTTTGCTGTTGCCGAAAGTCCCAATGGAATTGATCAATGGCGTTTCTGGGATTATCCAATTACTCTGCCTGATACTGAAAAACAAGAGACCAATGTTTATGATATGCGCCTTACACAGCATGAAGATGGCTGGATTTATGGAATATTCTGTTCCGAAAGAAAAGATCCGAATGCCCCTGCTGGCGATTTGTCATCTGCTGTTGCTAAAGCTGGTATAGTTCGAACAAAAGATATGGTTAAATGGGAACGCTTGCCTGATTTGAAAACCAAAAGCCAACAGCGCAATGTTGTGCTACATGCTGAATTTATAAACGGTAAATATGCATTATATACGCGTCCTCAAGATGGTTTTATTGATGCCGGATCGGGCGGTGGTATTGGTTGGGCTTTAATTGATAGTATGGAACATGCCGAAGTGAAAGATGAGTTAATTATCGAGCCCAGGGTTTATCATACTATTAAAGAAGTGAAAAACGGACAGGGGCCTGCACCAATTAAGACTGACAAAGGCTGGCTTCATTTGGCACATGGTGTTAGAGGTTGTGCAGCCGGTTTGCGTTATGTTTTATATATGTTTATGACCGATTTGAAAGAACCCTGGAAAGTTATTGCCACACCTGGCGGACATTTTATGGCACCTGAAGGTGAAGAACGGGTTGGCGATGTTTCAAATGTATTATTTGTAAACGGTTGGATTAAAAAAGGAAATGGTGAAATATTAATTTATTACGCATCGTCAGATACCCGAATGCATGTAGCTGTTTCATCAGTTGAAAAATTGGTTGACTATTGCCTGAACACGCCTTCTGATGGTTATCGCACACATACATCTGTTGCAACATTAAACAAATTAATTGAAAAGAATTTAAAACTTATAAATAACGGAAAATAATATTTAGTTTTCCATAAATTAAAAGGTGTATAGCTTTTAACCTAAACACCTTTTTTATTTGATTGAGGAATACTAGTTGGGTCTTTTATATATCCTTTCAGCCAATTTCAATTTTTCAAGAGAACCAACATCTACCCAGGAAATATTAGTATATGCTTGTGTGACAATTTTATATTTTTTAGCTAGCCTTAGGTAAACATCAACAATTGAAAAAACACCTGATTCTGTTATCATATCAAAAATAGCTGGACTTATTACATGAATGCCGCAAAATGAAACAGGTTCTTTTGTTGAAATATTTTCTTTCGAGATTTTTATTTCACCGTTTTTTTTATTTTGCCATCCACAAAGCTCATTGTTCACATTAATCAAAAATTGGCGCGATGACTCTCTTTTCATGCATGCCAGTGTGGCTAAACAAATATTGTTTAAATGAAAATTATATAGTTCTTTTAAATTAATATCCGAAACAACATCCACATTATGAATAAGCACGGGATTTCCATCATTCAATAATTTTGCAGCTTTTTTTAAACCTCCACCGGTATCGAGCAATAAATCTGATTCGTCAGATATATTTATTGTTATACCAAAATTATTTTTCGTCTTTAAAAAATCAATTATCTGTTGGGCAAAATGATGAACATTAATTACTATATCTGTAAATCCATATTCGATTAGCCTATTAATAGTTATTTCAAGCAGCGTTACTCCATTTATTTCAACTAGTGCTTTAGGTTTAGTATCTGTTATTGGTTTTAATCGGGTACCAAGACCGGCGGCTAAGATAAAAGCTTTCATAAACTATTTTTTTATTGGTAATTCACGATGGTTGAGCGAAACCAATACTTTTGGAAATTTATGACGGATATATTTAGCCAGTTGTTCCGAACAATATACCGAACGATGCTGTCCGCCTGTGCATCCAAAGTTTACCATCATTGATTTCAGGTTTCGTTCCGTATAATTTTCAATGCTTATATCAATAATTGAATATATATTTTTAAGGAATTTAATCACATTTTCATCGTCTTTTAAAAATTGAATAACTTTTTCATCCTGTCCTGTATATTGCTGGTATTCAATCATTCGACCCGGATTATTTAATGCGCGGCAATCAAAAACAAATCCACCTCCATTGCCAGTTTCATCTATTGGTATCCCCTTTCGATAGGAAAAGCTATTGATTGAAACTTTCAATTTTATAGATTCGATAGCGATTGATTGAATATGTGAAGAATTATACAAAGCATCCCAAATTTTTTCCAACTCAGGCAATTTTACATCTAATTTAATATTTTCGCGAAGCCATTTTAAATGTTTTAATGCATTGGGAATACTTTGAAGAAACATCTCCTTTTTCTCATATAAACCTCTGAAACCATATGCTCCCAATGCCTGCATCAATCGAATATAAACATATCCATAGTAAAATTGAAGAAACTTATCACGATTAACAGGTATTTGCTTTGCCAATACATTTAAATAATGGTCCAGCAATATTTGTTTGGTATCGGCATTAAGCGAAGTTTTAGCCTCGAATAAGATAGACGCAATATCATATTGCAAAGCGCCTTTTCTACCACCCTGGTAATCAATAAAATAAGGAGTTTCATTCAAAACCATGATATTCCTTGATTGAAAATCACGGTATAAAAAATAATTACAATCGGTCTGCAACAAATAATCGCTGAAAGTTTGAAAATCGTTTTCAAGGTTTTGTTCATCAAATGGAACCTTTGCAAGTTTTAGAAAATAATATTTAAAATAATTTAAATCCCACATCATCGATTGTTTATCGAATGCTTGTCGCGGATATCCTAAAGTAAAATCAATTTCATTAGCGCCTAATGTTTGGAATAATGCCAATTGTTCTAATGATTTTTTATATAAGTTCAATGTATTATCGGGTAAAATCAATGAACAGTCTGCAGGTACAAACGATAGGAGAGTGGCATCACCTAAATCACTTAATAAATAAACGTTTTTACTTAAATCTTGGTCAATAATTTCAGGAACATTTAATCCTGATTTTAGAAAGCTTTTGGTAAAGGCAATAAAAGCATTATTTTCTTTCAAATCGTTGTTATATACCCCAATAATTGATTTGTCATCAGTTTTTAAACGATAATATTTGCGATACGAACCGGAAGGTGGCAAAGCAATTATTGTCGAAGGTTCCTGTCCAAAATGTTTAATATATAAAGCTTTAATTAGTTCAATTTCGTCTTGCATAAGCAAATTAATTAAAACATCAAAAATAATCAACATTCTCTAATACTGATAGAAATCTAATCCCAGCATTTTAATTTTTAAAATTTTGCAGACAGATTTATTTGTTTTGTATTGAATATATGAAACAATGGATTATATTTGAGTTAGAAAATATTTATATATGCGTTTGGAATTTTTTGGCATCGACAATTTAAATTTTGTAGAGTTTAATATCACTGGTGATGACATTAATTTTTCCAGGTTAAATAACGAATCTCGTTTTATTAATAGTGCTGTTTTTAATTTATTTGTGCATTGTTTTGAGCAAAGCAATGATTTATACGATTATTTTGAACCCACAAAATACAATGCCCGTAAAATTGTTGTTTTATGCAACGAGTTAAAGGCAAACCTTTCAAGGTTAAATGATATTAAAAATAAAGAACGTTTTCTTTCATTTATTAATAGTATTTTTTTGGGAAAATCTTTTATCTCTGAGATTGAAAAAGATGATGAAAAATGGCTTGATCGTTGGCAAAAATATTTATCCGAACTCAAAGAAACAAATAGCGAAATGCTAGCTATTGTTGAACGATGTATAGATGAAACCCGTATTTTATGGGTAATAGGTTATTGAAATACTGTAAATCCTAATTTTTACTTCCTATATAAATTCTATCAATTTAAAATTTTCCGCACATCAGTAATTTTATGGTAATTTTACACCAGTATTATTAGCTAGTTTCAATGCAAAAAGAAGTATTATTAGGTAAAACATTAACTGAACTGGAACAAATTTGCAACGAATTAAAACTGCAGCGATTTGTTGCGAAACAAATTGCCCAATGGCTTTACCGTAAAAATGTTGTTTTATTCGATGAAATGTCTAATATTTCGATAAATGCAAGAAATTTATTATCTGAAAAGTTTGAAATTGGAAGAAGACCACCTGTTAAATTTCAGGAATCCACAGATGGAACAAAAAAATATTTATTTCAGGTTTTAGATGGTAAATTTATTGAAGCTGCTTATATTCCTGACAGAGAAAGGGCAACACTTTGTGTTTCGTCACAAGTGGGTTGTAAAATGGCTTGCTTGTTTTGTATGACAGGTAAACAGGGATTTAGAGGTAATTTAACAGCAGCAGATATTATAAACCAGGTAAGCAGTTTGCCCGAACGTGATAAATTAACCAACATCGTTTATATGGGAATGGGCGAACCATTCGACAATGCCGATGAAGTAATGAAAAGTCTCGAAATTTTCACTTCAGATTATGGTTTTGGAATGAGCCCAAAAAGAATAACTGTTTCTACCATTGGCATTATTCCTGAATTGAAGAAATTCCTCGAAAATAGCAAATGTCATTTAGCAATTAGCCTTCATTCACCATTCGATGATGAACGAAGAATTTTAATGCCTGTACAAAACCGATATCCGATTAAGGAAGTAATTGAAACTGTGAAAAATTTTGATTTTGGTCTCCAACGCCGGGTTTCATTTGAATACATTATGTTTAAAGGCATGAATGATAAACCAATATATGTGAAAGAACTTGCACGTTTATTGAATGGTATTCGTTGCAGGCTAAATTTAATCAGGTTTCATGCTATACCTGGAGTTTCATTGGAACCTTCGGACAGTTCGTCAATTGAAAATTTTAAAAATGCTTTAAACGATAAAGGTATTCTAACAACTGTCAGACAATCTCGGGGAGAAGATATTTTAGCTGCATGTGGATTATTATCGACTAAAGAAAGCACTGTTAAGTATTAGCATTATAAAGCCATTTATCTAAATATTCGTCCTATTATTTATTATTAAGGTGTTTTAAATCATCTATTTACTTGAAACTTTTTTTTCATATTTCCATAAAACAACCCAAACTTTAAAAATATTTAGAAAAATGAAGAAGATTGTTTTATCAGGATTTTTATTTTTTATGGCATTTAGTTTTACTTATTCTCAAATGACATTGTCTAGCGCCGAAGCAATGTTCATTTATTCTTTCACACGCAACATTGAATGGAATTCAGATTCAAAAGAATTTAATATTTATGTTATAGGAACGTACGACAATTATAACGATTTAGTGGGCTTTACTGCTCATAAGTTAGTTGGACAAAAAAAAATAAATGTAATTCGTGTAAAATCAGTAAATGAAATTAATTCTGACTGTGATATACTTTTCCTTGCGCATGGTTATGCAAGTAAAATAGAAGGATTTGCAGATAAATTTAAAAATTCAAAAACATTAATTATTACTGAAAATGACAATGCAATAGCTAAAGGCGCTTGCATAAATTTTGTACTTATTGACGATAAATTAAAATATGAAATAAGTAAGAATAACTTAACGGCTCATAATTTAATGTTTACTAATGATATATTGAAATTAGGAATTGAAAGAATGTAATTAAATAAAGCCATTCCAAACTATTTGAAGCCAGGAATGGCTTTTTTTATTTTCTAAAAATCTGAAATTCCGTTGAGTGGAATAGTAAAATAAAAAGTTGAACCAATATCAGGTTGCGATTCAACCCAAATTTTACCTTTATGCAATTCTACCAATTCTTTTGAAATGACTAAGCCTAATCCTGTTCCACCATATTTTGCAAATACTTTTTCATTTGCTTGTTCAAAACGTTTAAAAATTTGATTTAAACCAAATTCATTCATTCCCACACCTGTATCTCGAATAAAAAATTCAAGCTCTTTTTTGGGTTTTACTTTATATCCCACAATAATTTCACCTTTTGAAGTGAATTTTATTGCATTGCCTACAAGGTTTATAATTATTTGTTTAATCCGAATTTCATCAGCAACAATTAAATCGTGACGATCTGACCAACCAGGAGAAATTTTAAATTGAATGTTTTGCTTTCCTTTATTTTTTAAGTCGAGCAAAAAGAAAAGTTGTAGATCGTATAATAGCCTGTTAATGCTGAATTTCGTTCGCAAAAGTTGAATTTTTCCCGATTCAATCCTTGCAAGGTCAAGAATATCATTGCTTAAATGCAACAGATGTGTTGCATTGTTGTAAATTATTGAAATAAAATCGCGCTGCTTTTCAGGTGATAAATTTTTCTTTAATAATAATTCCGAAAAACCTAAAATTCCGTTCAGTGGTGTGCGAAACTCATGTGAAATATTAGCTATAAATTTATTTGCAATTTCGTTACTATTATTGTTATTAACGCCATCTGTAGTTATTGCATTATTTACCTGATTTGTAAATATAAGCCAAATCCCTTGCCAGTCATCAATTTTAAATATTTCAGCCTCAATGTTCCGATATTTTTTATTTTCCAAATCAATTGACCAGCTTATTTTACCATTCGCAAATATTTTTTCAATTTTTTCCAAGGATAATAACGCTTCGCTATTTTCATTAATAACGAATCCTTTTATAGTTGTTTCACTACTTTCAATCGATTTTTTTATAGAAATTCCTGATTGATTTGAAAAAATAATATTTCCATTGTCATCGGTAATTAATAGCGGATCTTTAATTTTATCAACTATCAGATTAAAAACCTTTATTTGTTCTACTGTAAACAATGTACCAATTGAAAATTTTTCAGTTAAAGATAACATGTTTTTTATTGTGATTTTTTAAAAAATACCAAAAAAGCAATTGATTGATCCCAGTATATCATCCTTGAAATTGCTTTGAAAGTTGTACCGCCAATAAATTTAATATCTTTCTGTGTAATAAAGTTATCCGCAATTGAAGTTTGAAAATCATTTTTGTCAATTTTTTCTTCAGGAAAAATAGTATTCCATGCCATATTGAATGGAACTAAAGGAATATTAAGGGTTTGAAGCAAATTTTTAAATTGATAATTTGCATAAACGATATTGTCATTTTGAACAATTATAAAAGGATTTGAGCCTTCTATCGTAAATTTTGCCGATTCAAAAGTTTCCATTTTTTTAGGGTTTAAGTTTATCAAAATTATTTCTAAATCTTCTATGATTCATGGAAATGCACATGTTATTTAATATTTTGATAAATGATAATTACTAGATACTTTTTAAGTCTAAAGCAATAAATTTTATGATATTTATCAGAATATTTGAATGTTTTTATAATATAATTTGTTAACTTTATTTAAGTTGCTCTGTTAAGTTTAATAGAGTGTATATAGTTGGTATTTAATAGAATAAGCTTTAATTTTGTTTCCAATATTTAAAAAGAACTATTAAATGGGTGGGCAGGGAAAGAATATATGCAGTAATTGTGAAAAATCATGTTTTTTACAGAAATATTGTAGTGTATCAAGTTTGGGAGATTTCTCAAAATCGTTGATTAATATTACATATAAGCGAAAAGAAACTATTATAAAACAGAAAAGCCATTCAACACATTTAATTTATTTAAAATCGGGTTTGGTTAAAAGTTTTTCAGAAAGAAGAAACAACAAAAATGTTATTCTAAAAATTCATCCACAGGATAGTTTAATTGGCGTTCCTTCGCATGAAGTTGAAACATATAATTATACATCTGTAGCTTTAAAGGATTGTGAAATTTGCCTTCTTCCAAAGGAACAATTTTTTAAACTTTTGGAACATAATAATATGTTTGTTAAATATATTTTTGAATCGTATGTAAAATACTCTATATTATTGGCAGATAAGTTGCTTTCACTTGGAACAAAGCAAATGCACGGAAGGCTTGCCGATACTATACTCTATTTATGTTCACCTGAATTTTCTAATACCAATGTATTTGAAACTATTACCCGTAAAGATATTTCCGAAATGTCGGGGATGTCTTCGGAAAGTGCTATAAGGTTGCTTACAGAATTTAAAAACGATGGTCTTATTAAAACGGATGGCAAAATGATTGAAATAAACAATATCGAACTTTTAAACCGTTTAAGTGAAATAGGATAATTTTATTTTTCAATTCACAAGTTGTCAATATGTTAATTGCTATCTTCCTGGTTTAAATGTCGAATAGTTTTTCAAAATAAAATAATCTTTTCTATTTTCATTTAATTTAGTTTTCACCTCTCCAAACGACAAACTTTTGTTTCTTATTTTGTTTACTATTATTCAAATGGAATTATATTTGAATTAAAAAGCATATTTGTGCTTAACGTTTAGATAAAAACAACTCTAATTAAAATGACATTGCAAAGGATACATAATACTATAATAATAGCAATGTTTCTTATTTCAATTTCATTTGAAAATCCATGTAATGCCCAGTATTTCAACGGTCCAAATAAACCTACATATCGAACTATCGATTATAAAGTTTATACAACTCCACATTTTGAAATTTATCATTATTTCAACAATGATTCTGTTTTAAATTCACTTTCAGAACTTGCCGAAAAATGGTATTTAAGGCATCAAATGATTTTTAAGGATACTTTTAAAACACGCAATCCAATATTATTTTATGCCAACCATGCCGATTTTGAACAAACCAATGCTGTTATGGGCAATATAGGTCTTGGTACCGGTGGTGTTACCGAAGGATTCAAGAACAGGGTTGTACTCCCCATTATGGAATCGGCTGCACAAACCGATCATGTGTTGGGACATGAATTGGTGCATGCTTTCCAATATCGGTTTTTAATGCATGAAGATAGCTTGCAATTGCGCAACATACGCAATATGCCGTTATGGATGATAGAAGGAATGGCAGAATATCTGTCAATTGGTGATTTCGACCCCAATACAGCTATGTGGATGCGCGATGCAATTATTAATCGCGATTTTCCTACTCTTGATGATCTTTCGCGATCGTATAAATATTTTCCTTATCGTTATGGCGAAGCTTTTTGGGCTTACTTTGCCGGAAAATATGGTGATACTTCAATTATAAAATTATTCGATCTTACTTCTAAATTTGGTTATGAAAAAGCGCTGGATAGCTTAACTCATAAAAAAGAGAAAGCTATTTCGAAAGATTGGCGGAATGAAACCAAGCACTTTTATTTTAAATTTTTGAAAGATACAGTTGAAAAGCCAATTGGTAAAAAAATTCTTTCAAGGAAAAATTCTGGTACAATGAATATTTCACCATCTTTAAGTCCCGATGGTAAATATGTTATATTCCTTTCGGAGAAAGACTTGTTTACTTTCGATTTATTTTTGGCCAATGCTTCAAATGGTAAAATTATCAGGAAGCTTTCTTCAACAATCCGCGATAACCGCATAGATGATTTTAATTTTCTCGAATCAGGTGGTTCGTGGTCGCCCGATGGTAAATTCTTTGTATTTGTTGTGTTTTCACATGGGCGAAATAATTTAATGATTATAAATATTCAAAAACCCAGGAAATATAAGGAAATTAAAGTCGAAGGAGTTCCATCAATCAGCAATCCATGTTGGTCGCCCGATGGAAAAAGCATTGTATTTACTGGGTTGGTTGAGGGAGTAACAGACATTTATAATTATACTATTGAAACCGGAATAGTTGAAAATTTAACACACGATTCATATTGTAATTTAATACCAACCTGGTCGCCCGATGGTAAATATATTGCATTTTCTACCGATAAACCTTTGCAGGATAATAATGATTCGACTTTAAAAGGATATAATTTGGCAATTATGGACGTTCAAACAAAGTCAATAAAAATATTGCCTGTATTTATAGGTGCACAAAATTTAAATCCACAATTTTCACCCGATGGCAAATGGCTGTATTTTCTTTCAAATGCCGATGGTTTCAGAAACTTATATAAATACAACATTGAAACAAATTCGGTTTACAGGTTAACAACTTTAATTACCGGTATAAGCGGAATAACTGATTTTGCCCCTGCTATTTCTGTGTCACGTGAAAAGGGGAACATTATTTATACGCATTATTTTAAAACCGATTATAATTTAATTCAAGCAAGCGATTCATTATTTAAACATCAGCAATTTCCTTTGGACAGTTTGAATTTTTCAGCAGGATATTTACCTCCACGCGATAGTGATATGCGAAATATAGTTGACAAAAATTTATCAACACCAATATTTCAGAACCCGGTTTCCAAAGATTCGTTTAAAACAATTCCGTATAAACCAAAATTCCGACTTGATTATATTGGTGGATCAAGCATGGGAGTTGCCATGAGTACTTATTATGGAACTGGCATGGCTGGCAGTATTGATATGTTATTTAGCGATATGGTCGGAAATTATCAATTATATTCCAGTTTATCAATAAATGGAGAAGTTTATGATTTTGCTGGTTCTGTAGCATTTATTAACGATAAACATAAAATTAATTATGGCGTTTCACTTTCGCACATTCCTTATCGATATTATACTTATACAGCAGGTGGTGACACTTTATATTCCAATTTGTTAAGAATATATGATGAAGCAATTACGTTGTTTGCAGTAAAATCATTAACCCAAACACAAAGAGTTGAGGCATTTTCATCCTGGTCATATTTTCATTACCGTTTGGATGTTGATAAATATTTATATTCGGGGGTTGATTATTTATATTTAGGAAGGGAAAAGAATTTACCAGTGCCGGGAGGATTTGGCCTTGTTACTTTTGGTACGGCATATACACTCGATAATTCATTTATGGGAATTGCATCGCCATTACGAGGCCAGCGCTTTAGGATTGAAACGGACTATAATACCGGCAATTTGAATTTTTTGACATTTTTGCTCGATTACAGGCGCTATTTCTTTTTGAATCCATTTTCATTTGCAACGCGTTTTTATCATTTGGGAAGATATGGATCAACTACTACAAATTATGTTATACAATCTCTTTACACCGGATGGCCATGGTTAGTCCGCGGATATGAGAATGTTGGTGCTTACAATCCTAACTCTCCTTCAGCCGGCGATGCCAATGAATTATTCGGGAGCCATATCGCAGTAACTAATTTAGAATTTCGGATACCGTTTACAGGACCTGAAAAATTATGTATTATTCCTTCGAAATATTTTGTTTCTGAGCTGTCATTTTTTATGGATGCAGGATTAGCATGGACTGAATTTGGTTACTTTTCGTGGAAAATGAAAGAATATATAAACCCTTTTGGAAATTACAAAAATATCACAACTACGGTTCAGGATTCAAGACTAATTGATTATTCAAAATATCGTTATCCAATGGTCAGTTATGGAGTTTCATTACGTATTAATGTTTTTGGTGTAATGATTTTAGAACCCTATTATGCGTTTCCCTTAAAAACAAATGGTTTGAAGTATGGTAGCTTGGGCTTAAACTTTTTGCCCGGATGGTAGTTTAACATTAAATTTTTAGAAAATATGTCTCCAGTTTTCATTATTGTAATAATTGCCTTTTATTTTCTGGCTCTTTTAATAATATCAAGAATTACCAGCAAAAATGCCAATAATGCAACTTTTTTTATTGGTAACCGAAAATCACCTTGGTATTTGGTAGCATTTGGAATGATAGGCGCTTCGCTCTCTGGAGTTTCATTTATTTCAGTTCCCGGTTGGGTTGGAACGAGCCAGTTTTCTTATATGCAAATGGTTTTAGGATATTTGGCCGGTTATCTGGTAATTGGAACAGTTCTGATGCCGGTATTTTATAAAATGCAACTCACTTCAATATATGGATATTTAGAAGAACGCTTTGGAAAAAATTCATATAAAACTGGTGCTAGTTTTTTTCTACTCTCAAGAACGGTTGGTTCTGCATTTCGCTTATTTCTATCGGCCAATGTAATGCAAATAGTGTTATTTAATCATTTAGGAATTCCTTTTTGGGTAACTGTATTAATTATTATTTTCTTCATTTATATATTCACATATAAAGGTGGAATAAGGACTGTAATTTATACCGATACTATTCAAACTGCTTTTATGCTTGCATCACTAATAAGTTGTGTGTTTATATTAAGTCATAAAATAAACCTCGATTTTAAAGGAATGGTGCAAACTATTTACCATAGCCACTATTCAAAGATATTTTATTTTGAAAACTGGGCAGATAAAAAGCATTTTGTTCGACAGTTTTTAAGCGGTGCTTTTATTGCAATTACTATGACCGGACTTGACCAGGATTTGATGCAGAAAAATCTGAGTTGCCGAAATATAAAAGAAGCGAAAAGAAATATGTTTTGGTTTAGTTTAACATTAATTCCGGTAAATTTATTGTTCCTTTCACTTGGTGCCATGTTATATATTTTTTCAATAAAAACCGGTTTCCCAATTCCGGCGCATTCCGATGATCTATTTCCAACAATTGCAATTCAATCTTTTATGCCGGCAATGTTTTCTGTAATATTTGTATTAGGTTTAATTTCATCTACATATTCGAGTGCCGATTCGGCATTGACTGCGCTTACAACTTCTTTTACACTCGATATTCTTGGAATGAAAGGACAATCGGAAGAATTAATATATAAAACACGCCGAATTGCTCATATTGGAATGGCATTATTTCTAATGTTTTTAATTCTTGTTTTTAAAATATTGAATAACCAAAGTGTTATTAGTGCAGTATTTATAGCAGCCGGATATACCTATGGTCCATTGTTAGGGCTATTTTCATTTGGTTTATTAACTAAAAGAAAAGTATTTGATTCATGGGTTCCTTTAATTGCAGTTGTTTCTCCAATTGCAAGTTTTATTTTAAATTATTTTTCAAATGGTTCAATTGGGTTTGAAATAATTATTTTAAATGGATTAATTACTTTTTTTGGGCTTTGGTTATTTTCGAGAAAATTAGGTCGGAATGTTTAATAGAAAAAATTTACCGTTAAGGATAAAGTCTCTTGAATTCAGAACAAATAATTGCTCCTGCTACAGCAGCATTTAACGATTCAGTTTTTATTTCCTTTTTACTGTAATTTGGTATTGAAATTTTATCTGTAATATATTTTTCAATATTTGCAGAAATTCCTTTCGATTCATTGCCTAAAACAATAAAACCCGAATTTTTCAATTTTGCTTTGTATATCGATTCACCATGAATAAATGTTCCGTAAATGTTAAAATTCTGAATTTGTTTCATTTCATCTAATAACAACTCCAAATTAATATAATTGATATTTACTCTTAAAAATGAACCCATTGTAGCTTGAATGACTTTTGGGTTATAGAGGTCAACAGTATTTTGTGAGCAAATAATATTTTCAATGCCAAACCAATCAGCCAACCTGATTATGGTACCTAAATTTCCAGGATCTTGAATATCATCTAAAACCAAGGATAGATTTTCTTGAAGTAGTTGTTTTTCAATGAAGGACAGTTTTTTAGTAGCTATCGCAATAACCTGATTGGGTGTTTTTAACGAACTTATTTTTTTCAAATCATTTAATTCAGCTTCATACAATTCAATATTATTCAATAATTTATAATTATTGCTAATCCAGTTTTCAGTGGCAATTACAATAGTATTTTCATAGTTGAAATTGAGCAATTCATTTACAATTTTCTCACCTTCAACAATAAAAATATTTTCAATGTCACGAAATTTCTTCTGCTGTAACATTGCAAATTCCCTGACTTTATTTTTACTAATTTTTTTAATCATAATTGAATGTTTGTTGCATTGCCAAAAGTACTCAGTTAATATAAATTGAATCTATAGCTTTTGTAAAGTTTTTTGCTGATGTTTTTAAAATATCTAAAGGCTAAGCGAAGTTGTTTATATTTGTTGCCAAAATTTTGGTTCGTGGTTCATTTTATTAAATTATATCTATCACAAATATACGTTCAAATCTGTTTTCTGATTTTGAGCGGCTTATTTTTTGCTTCATGTAATTCGGTAAAATACGTTCCTGATGATAAATACTTACTCAATAAAAATATTATAAATTTTGATAATAAAGACATTCCAAAGAACGAAATAGAAGGTTTGCTTAAACAAAAATCGAATAAAAAAATATTGGGTTATTTTAGGTTTCATCTGGGTTTATATAATTTATCTAAACCGGGAAGTGAAAAATGGTTTAGCCGAACAATGAAAAAAATAGGTGAAGAACCTGTAATTTATGATAAAATTCAAACTGAAAAATCAGATGATCAAATTTTATTGTTTTTTAAAAATAAAGGTTATTATAATGCTGTTGTAAGGGATACAGTCATTTTTTATAAAAAAAAGGCAAATGTTACTTATACTATTCATTCGGGCAAACCCTATACTATTAACAATTTAAATTTTAAAATTGATGATAAAAAAATTCAAACACTAGTTTTAAATGATACCGTAAATAGTTTATTAAAATCCGGCACTCCATTTGATGTGGATAATTTACAAAACGAAAGGCAACGAATTGAAACATTTCTTAAAAACAAAGGATATTTTGCATTTTCAAAAGAAGATATAAGTTTTGAAGCCGATTCAGATTTAAATAGCAATGAGGTAAATTTAATGTTGAATTTCAAAAATGAAACTCGAAACAAAGATAGTATTGCAATTTTGAACCCTGAATATACACCTTATAAAGTTGGTAATATTCAGGTAATAGTTGATAAAAATGATAATGGGGATACGCTTGAGGAAAATAATATATTTATGCGCGATACCTTTTTAATTAACGATATTTATGTAATTTACAAACATAAAGCTACTGTAAAGCCATCATTACTCGCGAACGATGTTTATATTGAACCTGATGAATTATTTAATCAAAATCAGGTTGATGAGACATATAGAAGCCTGTCAGCCTTACATATTTTTAAATTTGTCAATATAGTATTTTCAGAAACACCTAATAAAGACAGTTCGGGATATAAAAGAATTAATTGTCAAATATATTTAACATCAACAAACTACCAATCATACCAAACCGAAGGTGAAATTACATATTCGTCGGGGTTGGGAGTTGCCGGTAGTTTAACGTACCAACATAAAAACTTATTTAAAGGTGCTGAAAATTTTAATTTAAGTTTTAAAGCTGCCACAGAAGCAATAAAGGAAATTAATGCAACAAAGTATTTTCAAACCTATGAATATAGTGGTGAAGCAAAAATTCAATTTCCAAAATTCCTTTTGCCAAATGCACAGACTTTTGTAAGAAAATATAATCCCAGAACTGAATTATCTTTTTCATATAATTATTTAGAACGGCCTGATTACACCATTTCAACTGCAAAAATGGCATTTGGTTATAATTGGAAAGGTAATAAATACACAAGCTTTCAGGTTTTGCCAATTAATTTGAACTATGTAAGGTTATTAAGCATTTCTGACACCTTTAAAAATCAAATATCAAATACTGTTTTGCAATATAGTTTTCAAAACCACATGGTATCAGTAACAAGTTTGAATTTCACATTCAATAATCAAAAGCCCAAAAAGAATACAAATTTTTATTATATTCATATTAATTTAGAATCAGCTGGAAATGTATTGGACGTGGCAAATAAGGCACTTAATAATAAAGCCGATTCAAACGGTTATACCATTTTCAAAATACCATTTTCACAGTTTATTAAAAGTGATATTGATTTCAGATATTATTTACCTGTAAATGAAACTGATAAAATAGTTTATCGGATATTTGGAGGAGCTGCTTTTCCTTACGGAAATTCTAAAACAATTCCATTTGAAGAGGAATATTTTTCAGGTGGAGCTTATGGAATTCGAGCCTGGCAGGCTCGAAGCCTTGGCCCAGGATCATATTTAATTAGCAAAAATAACTATCCCGATGAAATTGCAGATATTAAACTTGAAGGCAACATTGAATACAGGTTTAAATTATTTTGGATTCTCGAAGGTGCCTTGTTTGTTGATGCTGGAAATATTTGGTCGATTGATAGAAACGATCCGCGTGAAGGCGCAGTATTTAAAGGAACTGAATTTTATAAACAAATAGCTGTTGGTTCTGGCATTGGCACTCGCTTCGATTTTTCGTTTTTCATTTTTCGTTTTGATGTTGGGTTTAAAATGCGTGATCCTTCTGAACCTGTTAACTCTAGGTGGTGTTTCAATAAAAACATTACTGGTAAATATTTAAATTATAATATTGGCATTGGTTACCCATTCTAAATTTAGTACTTCCAAAACTTTCCTTACAATTTTGTTTTCCGATTTAAAATTATTTATTTTTATTTCAGGTTTGATATGCTTTAATTATATTAAAACTCTTTGAATGAATAAGAAATTTTTAAAAGAATATTTTACATTCTCAACATCGGTTAGGCGAGGAATTTATGTATTACTCGTGCTAATAATACTAATAATATTCCTACCTTATATTTATCATATTTTTATTTTTACTAATCAACAGCAATTTTCCAATAACGATTTCAAATCGTTTGACTGTGCTTTTTCATTGATAAAGGCAAAAGAATCAAAAGTGTACCAGGTTCCTGAGTCAAAAATTGATCCGAATAAGCTTACTGAAAACCAATGGATTAAATTTGGGCTTCCGTCAAAAACGGTTGGTATTATTACCAAGTTTCAAAAAAAAGGAGGCAGATTTTTTGCTGCTAATGACCTTTTAAAAATTTATGGTTTCGACACTTCAGTATATCACCGTATTGAAAATTACTTGGTGTTTCCTGAAGTTCCTAAAATTAAAGTGGATAAGCAAAATAAAATCCCATTTAATGTTAAAAATGAAATTTCAATTCAGGAAATTAATTCGGCTGATACTTTCGAATTAATTAAACTTCCAGGAATTGGTTTTACTTTAGCTTCAAGAATAATTAAATACCGAAAATTGTTGGGAGGGTTTGTAAATACGCGCCAATTGCTTGAGGTTTATGGTTTAACAAACGACAATTTCATTAAATTTTCAAAATATATAATTGTAGATTCAAACTTGGTAAAAAAAATAAATTTAAATACAATTTCACAAGTTGAATTAATGAAACATCCATATATTGGGAAATACAAAGCATCTGTTATAATAAAATACCGTAATTTTAAGGGTAAAATAGAATCATTAAATGAATTGGCAAAAAATGGAATTTTAAAACAAGATGAAATTGATAAACTTTCAAATTATTTTATCTTTTAATTTTAAATTACTTACAATCAAACAGATAAAAAATTAATAATTATTAATAATCATTAAAAATTTTGGCTGCAACTCTCAATAAATAAATTTTTTAATAATAACTTTGAATTATAATAACCAAATTAATAAATTTGCGGCTCACTAAAAAAAATGAAGTATGATTATTGTTCCTATTAAAGAAGGTGAAAACCTTGAACGTGCATTAAAAAAATTTAAAAGAAAATTTGAAAAAACTGGAGTTGTGAAAGAATTACGTGAACGTCAATTTTTTACAAAACCATCAATAAAAAAACGTCAGGAAGTTATTCACGCTGTTTATAAACAGCAAATGCAACAAGACGAAGAATAATCTTGTTAATAATCTTGCTTTTGACAGTTTCCCAAATAGTAATTTAATGGTGTAATGTGTATGCAACACCTTGAAGCATTTTTAAATTATTTAAAATTTGAAAAACGTTTTTCAAGGCATACCCAGTTATCATATAAAATTGATCTTAAACAATTTGTGCAATTTTTGATTGAAACTGGCCAAATCGATGATTTTACAATGGTTGATCATCGTTTAATCCGTAAGTGGATTATTACGCTAGTAGATAACAAAATCTCAGCAAGTACTGTAAACAGGAAACTTTCAGCATTAAAAACGTTCTTTAAATTCTTGCAAAGAAATAATATTGTTAAGAGTAATCCGGTAGATAAAATTATTTCGCTTAAGACAAGCAAAAGATTGCCTTCATTTGTTGATGAAAAACAAATGGATGAATTAATAGATGAGGTTGAATTTGGTGAAGGTTTTATAGGTTTTAGGGATAGGATGATAATTGAAACATTTTATTTCACTGGAATACGATTGTCGGAACTTATAAATATTAAAGATAATGATATTGATTTTAATTCCCTTACACTAAAAGTTTTAGGAAAAAGGAATAAAGAACGAATCATACCCATTAACCGCGATTTTGCTATTCGATTAAAAGATTATATAAAGTTTAAAAATCAAACAGTAAATTCAGCTTATATTTTTATTTCAATAAAGGGCAAAATACTTTATTCAAAAGCAGTTTACAGAATAATACATAAATATTTACAATTGGTAACTCCAATTGATAAAAAAAGCCCACACGTATTACGACATACATTTGCAACACATTTGTTAAATCATGGGGCCGATTTAAATGCAATAAAGGAACTTTTGGGGCATGCTAATTTATCTGCAACACAGGTTTATACACACAATACATTTGAGAAATTGACTAAAATTTATAAACAAGCCCATCCCCGGGCATAAACGATAGGAGGATGTGTTATGAATATTAAAATTCAAACCCTGCATTTCAACGCTGATAAGAAGTTGATTGATTTTACTGAAAAGAAAGTAGAAAAATTAATGAAGTTTTATGAAGCTATAGTTAGCGCAGAGGTAACATTTAAGCTTGATAAAAATCAAACTGAAGAAAATAAAATAGCAGAAGTAAAATTGGAAATTCCAGGAAACGATTCCTTTGCTAAACGCCAGTGTAAGACGTTTGAAGAAGCTATTGATGAAGTAGTTGATGCATTAAAGAAACAACTTACTAAACACAAGGAAAAACAACGTGGGGTGTAATTTTTTCAAAAAAAATAATGTTTTTTTTGATTAGTAAATAAAATATCATACATTTGCGAACCCAAAAATAAAGCAGCTTTCGGTCAATTAATTAACCTTAAATTGCTTTTTTAGGGAAGAATTGTTTGTAAAATATCATAGCGGCTCTAAAAAATCGGATTTTAAATTCCGACAATTGGGTGAATAAAAATGCCGATGTAGCTCAGCTGGTTAGAGCAGCTGATTTGTAATCAGCAGGTCGCGGGTTCGAATCCCCCCATCGGCTCATAAAATTGATTTTTAAAGTCAATTTTAATAAAATGAAGTTCTTTATATTTTGAAAAAATAGTTGGGGAGATACCAAAGTGGCCAACTGGGGCAGACTGTAAATCTGTTGTCTGATGACTTCGGAGGTTCGAATCCTCCTCTCCCCACAAGGCAGTTTGGTGTAAAGATTTAAGAACAAGAAGTTAAGAGTTAATAGACTCTTTGTTCTTAACTTTTAACTCTTAACTAAAAAACGCGGGAGTAGCTCAGTTGGTAGAGCATAACCCTTCCAAGGTTAGGGTCGCGGGTTCGAGTCTCGTCTCCCGCTCATTTTTAAGCAGTTGTGGTAATTTGAGCGCCTGCTGGGACATTAAGCTACAACTAAGAAATTTTAAAAGCCGTTGTAGCTCAGGGGTAGAGCACTTCCTTGGTAAGGAAGGGGTCATGGGTTCAATTCCCATCAATGGCTCAAAATAATTAAAAAAAAGTTCATTGGTATTTTTTTGATTTTTCGCTTTAATTACCTTTGTGGTTTAATTTTTTGTGAAAAACTTTTAGAATAAGATACGAATAAACAATTAATAACTTTCAACAAATTATCGAGTTATGGCAAAAGAAAAATTTGACAGGTCAAAACCTCACGTTAATATTGGTACTATTGGCCATGTTGACCATGGTAAAACTACATTAACTGCAGCTATCACAATGGTACTTGCAAAAAAAGGACTTTCAGAAATTCGTTCATTCGATTCTATCGATAACGCACCTGAAGAAAAAGAACGTGGTATTACAATTAATACTGCTCACGTTGAATATCAAACAGCAAACCGCCACTACGCGCATGTAGATTGTCCTGGTCACGCTGACTATGTTAAAAACATGGTTACTGGTGCTGCACAAATGGATGGTGCAATTATAGTTGTTGCTGCAACTGATGGTCCTATGCCTCAGACACGTGAACATATTTTGCTGGCCCGTCAGGTAAATGTTCCTAAAATTGTTGTTTTTATGAACAAAGTTGACATGGTTGATGACGCTGAAATGCTCGACCTTGTTGAAATGGAAATGAGAGAATTATTAAACTTCTATAAATTCGAAGGCGATATTGCTCCTGTAATCCGTGGTTCAGCTCTTGGTGCACTGAATGGTGAAGCCAAATGGGAAGACAAAGTAATGGAATTAATGGATGCTGTAGATACATTTATTCCAATTCCTCCTCGTGAAACTGAAAAACCTTTCCTTATGCCAGTTGAAGATGTATTTTCAATTACTGGTCGTGGAACAGTTGCAACCGGTCGTATTGAAACTGGCGTTGTAAACGTAGGTGAAGAAATGCAGTTGGTTGGATTAGGTGCTGAAGGTAAAAAAACTGTTGTTACTGGTGTTGAAATGTTTCGTAAACTTCTTGACAGGGGTGAAGCAGGTGATAACGTTGGTCTTTTACTCCGTGGAGTTGACAAAGAAGAAATTAAGCGTGGTATGGTTATTGCAAAACCAGGTTCAATTACACCTCACACTACTTTCAAAGCTGAAGTTTATGTTTTGAAAAAAGAAGAAGGTGGACGTCATACACCATTCCATAATAAGTATCGTCCTCAGTTTTATATTCGTACACTTGATGTAACTGGTGAGATTGATCTTCCAGAAGGACGTGAAATGGTTATGCCTGGTGATAACGTAACAATTACAGTAAAATTGATTTATCCTGTAGCTATTAACCAAGGTCTTCGTTTCGCTATTCGCGAAGGTGGTCGTACAGTTGGTGCAGGTCAGGTAATTGAGATTGTTGAATAATACTGATTATTAACATATTAGAATTGAAAGTTCGGGAGTGAAATACTCTTCGAACTTTTTATTCTGAATACGGGATACGGGTGTAGCTCAGTTGGTAGAGCACTGGTCTCCAAAACCAGGTGTCGGGCGTTCGAGTCGCTCCTCCCGTGCAAATAATTTTGAACTATGAAATTTTTTAGTAGTATTAAAAATTACATACAGGAATCATTTGTAGAACTAATGCAAAAGGTATCCTGGCCTACTTGGAGCGAGCTTCAAAGTAGTGCTATTGTAGTTATGATAGCAACTGTAATTATTGCTGTTGTAGTGCTTGGAATGGATATGACATTTAAGAATGTAATCGGATTTATTTACAGTATTTTTTAAAAGTCAGGAAATTCAATGAGTGACACAGAAAAAAAATGGTACGTTCTAAGGGCAATAGGCGGTAAAGAAAAAAAAGTAAAAGAATACATCGAAAACGAATCCGCTCGTTTGAACCTTCAGGAATACATTACGCAAGTTTTGATTCCTACTGAAAAAGTGTACCAAATTAGAAATGGAAAGAAAATAAGCAAGGAGCGAATTTTTTTCCCAGGATATGTTTTAATTGAAACCAATTTAGTTGGTGAAATTCCACATATTTTAAAAAATATACCAAACGTAATAGGATTTTTAGGTTCAAAAGGCGATGAACCTACACCTTTACGAATGTCTGAAGTGAACAGGATTTTAGGAAAAGTTGATGAATTATCAGAGTCAGGAGAAGAATTAACTACACCATTTTATGTTGGTGAACCAGTTAAAGTTATCGACGGGCCTTTCAATGGATTCTCAGGTGTTATAGAAGAAGTAAACGATGAGAAAAAGAAGTTGAAAGTAATGGTTAAGATTTTTGGTAGAAAAACACCGCTTGAATTAAGTTTCATGCAGGTTGAAAAAGAATAGTTACAAATGTTACATAACCTTGTTTTTCATGTTAAGATTAAAGTCATCTCTCATAATGCTTCCCATTAATCAGAGACACATTAAAAACAGGTATTAATTTTATTTAAATTATGGCAAAAGAAGTAGTTGGATCAATAAAGTTGCAAATAAAGGGCGGTGCAGCTAATCCTTCGCCACCTGTTGGACCTGCATTGGGTTCAAAAGGTGTTAATATTATGGAGTTCTGTAAGCAATTTAATGCCAGAACCCAAAGTATGGCAGGAAAAGTTGTGCCAGTTGTGATTACAGTTTATGCTGATAAATCTTTTGATTTTATCACTAAAACTCCTCCAGCAGCCGTTCAGCTTATTGAGTTGTCTAAAGTAAAAGGCGGTTCACCCGAACCAAACCGTAATAAGGTTGGTTCAGTGACCTGGGATCAGGTTAAAGAAATTGCAGTAAATAAAATGCCTGATTTAAATTGCTTTACACTCGAAAGCGCAATGTCTATGGTTGCAGGCACAGCCCGCAGTATGGGAATCACAGTTGATGGTGATAGCCCTCTTACAAATAATAAAAATTAAATTGTATAAATGGCTAAACTGACGAAAAAACGGAAATTAGCTTTATCGAAAATTGACTCAGATAAACAATATAAACTCAACGAAGCAGCTACTGTAATAAAAGATATTGCAGCTACAAAATTTGATTCGTCCGTTGATATTGATGTTCGTTTAGGTGTCGATCCTCGTAAAGCTAACCAGATGGTTCGTGGTGTAGTTACATTGCCAAACGGCACAGGTAAACAAACCCGTGTTTTGGTATTATGTACACCCGATAAAGAGCAAGAAGCGAAAGATGCAGGTGCTGATTTTGTCGGTCTCGATGACTACATTGAAAAAATCAAAAGTGGTTGGACAGACGTTGACGTTATTATTACACTTCCATCTGTAATGGCTAAAATTGGCGCACTAGGTCGTGTTTTAGGTCCCCGTGGGCTTATGCCAAATCCTAAAAGTGGTACAGTAACTATGGAAGTTGGAAAAGCTGTAAAAGAAGTAAAAATGGGTAAAATCGATTTTAAAGTTGATAAATTCGGTATTGTTCACACTTCTATAGGCAAAGTTTCATTTGAAGCAGATAAAATTGTTGAAAACGCTCGCGAATTCCTCAATACAATTGTTAAACTGAAACCTTCTTCCGCTAAAGGTACTTATATTAAAAGTGTTTACCTTTCTTCAACCATGAGTCCAGGTTTAAAGATTGACACTAAAGTTTTCACTGAGTAATTAAATTGAATTATGAGGAAGGAAGAAAAAAACACGATAATTGATAATCTAGTACAGCGTATTCAGGCTAAAAAACATTTTTATCTTGCTGATACTTCAGAATTAAATGCTGAAGCTACAAGCAAATTACGTAGAAAATGTTTTGAAAACCAAATTGAATTAGTAGTTGTTAAAAATACTTTGCTTAAAAAAGCACTTGAAAAAATTGATGGCAACTATGAAGAACTGTACGGAACGCTGAAACAATCAACTTCATTGTTACTTTCCGAAACCGGAAATGCACCAGCAAAGTTGATTAAAGAATTCAGGAAAAGTAGTCCAAAACCAATCCTTAAAGCAGCATATGTTGAAGAATGCATTTATTTAGGCGATCAACAACTCGATGCATTGGTAAGTATCAAATCGAAAGAAGAACTTATTGGCGATATTATTGGATTGTTGCAATCACCTGCTAAGAATGTTATATCAGCATTGCAGAGTGGAAAAAATACTTTGGCAGGAGTGGTAAAAACACTTTCTGAAAGACCAGAATAAATATTATTAAAAATTTTCATTAGTAAATAACAATTAAATTCACATAAAAATGGCAGATTTAAAAGCTTTCGCAGAACAACTTGTTAACTTAACTGTAAAAGAAGTTAATGAACTTGCAAAAATATTAAAAGATGAATACGGTATTGAACCTGCAGCTGCTGCTGTTGCTGTTGCCGCTCCAGCTGCTGCTGGTGCTGCTGCTGTTGCAGAAAAATCAACTTTCGATGTAATTCTTAAAAGCGCTGGCGGTGCAAAACTCCAGATTGTAAAAATAGTTAAAGACATTACCGGACTTGGCTTAAAAGAAGCTAAAGACTTAGTTGATGGTGCACCTAAAGCTGTTAAAGAAGGTGTATCTAAAGAAGAAGCTGAATCAATTAAAGCACAATTAACTGAAGCTGGAGCAGAAATTGAACTTAAATAATATCTTAAGGATATATTAGTATTAGGGTTAGGGTGATCCCAAAAGGATTTACCCTATACCTTTTTCTTGTTATTTCCATAGTTCAATTAATCTGAAAAAACCAATGGCTTCAAATAAAGTAGTAGAAAGAATAAGTTTCTCTTCAACTAAAAATCAGTTAGAATATCCTGATTTTCTTGAAATTCAGTTGAAATCGTTCGCCGATTTCTTCCAGTTAGAAACTACCCCGGAAAACAGGAAAAATGAAGGGCTTTTTAAGGTATTTCAGGAAAATTTCCCGATTACCGATACAAGGAACAATTTTGTCCTTGAGTTTATTGATTATTTTGTCGATCCTCCTCGTTATACAATTGACGAATGTTTGGAACGTGGCTTAACTTATAGTGTGCCTTTAAAAGCAAAACTGAAGTTATATTGCACCGACCCTGAACATGAGGATTTCGATACAGTTATCCAGGATGTGTATCTGGGTACAATTCCTTATATGACACCACGAGGCACATTTGTGGTAAATGGCGCCGAACGTGTTGTAGTTTCTCAGTTACACCGATCTCCAGGTGTATTCTTCGGTCAAAGCGTTCATGCCAATGGCACTAAATTATATTCAGCCCGTATTATACCTTTCAAAGGTTCATGGATTGAATTTGCCACTGACATTAACAATGTGATGTACGCTTACATCGACCGTAAGAAAAAATTACCGGTTACAACTTTGCTTCGTGCAATTGGTTATGAAAGTGACAAGAATATTCTTGAAATTTTTGATTTAGCCGATGAGCTGAAAGTTTCAAAAACTGGCTTGAAAAAGGTTGTAGGTCGCAGATTAGCTGCCCGTGTTTTAAAATCATGGGTTGAAGACTTTGTGGACGAAGATACTGGTGAAGTTGTTTCTATTGAGCGTAACGAAGTTGTTGTCGATCGCGAAATAGTAATTGAAAATGATCATATCGATTTGATTGTCGATGCTGGTGTTGACACCATTCTTTTACATAAAGATGGCGCCAATATGGCCGACTATGCAATTATTTATAATACATTACAAAAAGATCCATGTAACTCTGAAAAGGAAGCAGTTTTGCATATTTATCGCCAGTTGCGTAACTCTGAACCACCTGATGAAGCTACTGCACGCGATGTAATTGACAAATTATTCTTTTCAGATAAGCGTTACGATTTAGGAGAAGTAGGTCGTTTTAGGATTAATCGTAAATTAGGACTTAATACTTCTCATGATACTAAGGTACTTACAAAAGAAGACATTATTCTTATCATTAAATATCTTATTGAACTTATTAATTCGAAAACAGATGTTGATGATATTGACCATTTAAGTAACCGTAGGGTTCGTACAGTTGGTGAACAATTGTATAACCAGTTTAGCGTTGGTTTGGCCCGTATGGCACGTACTATTCGTGAACGTATGAATGTTCGTGATAACGAAGTGTTTACACCAATCGACCTGATTAATGCCAAAACACTTTCATCGGTTATTAATTCATTCTTTGGCACAAATGCGCTTTCACAATTTATGGATCAAACCAATCCATTGGCTGAAATGACGCACAAACGCCGTATGTCGGCACTCGGGCCAGGTGGTTTATCACGTGAAAGAGCTGGTTTTGAAGTACGTGACGTTCATTATACACATTATGGACGTTTATGTCCGATTGAAACTCCTGAAGGACCTAATATTGGTCTTATTTCTTCGCTTTGTGTGTTTGCTAAAATAAATGATCTTGGGTTTATTGAAACTCCTTATCGTAAAGTTGAAGAAGGTCGTGTAGATCTTTCGAACAATGGGGTTATATTTTTAAGCGCCGAAGAAGAAGAAGGCAAAATTATTGCTCAGGCAAATGCAGCCTTAAATGACGATGGTACATTTTCTGAACACCGTGTTAAATCGCGATTAGAAGCCGATTATCCTCAGGTTACAGGTGAGCAGGTTCATATGATGGACGTTGCTCCTAACCAAATTGCTTCAATTGCCGCATCTTTAATTCCATTTTTGGAACATGATGATGCTAACCGTGCTTTAATGGGTTCAAACATGATGCGCCAGGCAGTACCATTAATGCGTCCCGATTCTCCAATTGTTGGAACCGGCATTGAATTCAGGGTTGTTTATGATTCACGTATTCACGGACAATCGGAAGGTGAAGGAGTTGTTGAATATGTTGATGCAAATGAAATTGTTATCAGATATGCTTTAAATGATGAAGAAAAGTTCATAAGTTTTGATGAACCTGTACGATCATACAAACTTCAAAAATTCCTTAAATCAAACCAAAATACTTGCATAAACCTTCGCCCTATGGTGAAGAAAGGAGATAAGGTTATTAAAGGACAATTATTATCTGAAGGTTATTCTACAGAAAAGGGAGAACTTGCTTTAGGCCGCAACCTTATGGTAGCATTTATGCCTTGGAAAGGGTACAATTTTGAAGATGCTATTGTTATAAATGAAAAAGTTGTGCGTGACGATTTGTTTACTTCTATTCATATTGATGAATATATGCTTGAAGTTCGCGATACCAAACGTGGTTTGGAAGAGCTTACAGCTGATATTCCAAATGTAAGTGAAGAAGCAACTAAAAATTTGGATGAAAACGGTTTAATCCGTGTTGGGGCTGATGTTAAACCCGGAGATATTTTAATTGGTAAAATAACTCCAAAAGGCGAAACCGATCCTTCACCTGAAGAAAAATTGTTACGCGCTATTTTTGGTGATAAAGCAGGTGATGTAAAAGATGCTTCATTAAAAGCATCGCCTTCTCTTGAAGGAACTGTAATTGATAAAAAATTATTCTCACGTGCTATTAAGGATAAGAAAAGTCCAAAATTAAATGAGAAGAATCTTATTCAAAAAATTGAAGATGATTTTAACAGACAATTTGAGGAGTTAAATGCTAAAATGGTCGATAAACTATTCATTTTAGTAAATGGCAAAACTTCTCAAGGGGTTAAAGATTATTTGAATGTTGATGTTATACCTAAAGGTGTTAAGTTTACTCAAAAGGTTATTCAAGATTTAGATTTTCTTAATGTAAATCCAAACAAATGGACTACTGATAAAGATAAAAATCAGGTAATTAGGGATTTGTTCCATAATTACATGATTAAATTCAAAGAAATTGATAGTGTGTATAAACGCAAAAAATACAATTTAACTATTGGGGATGAACTTCCTGCTGGTATTGTGCAACTTGCGAAAGTTTATATTGCTAAAAAACGTAAAATTAAAGTTGGGGATAAAATGGCTGGTCGCCATGGAAATAAAGGTATAGTTTCGCGTATTACGCGTGCTGAAGATATGCCATTCCTTGAAGACGGAACACCAGTTGATATTGTACTTAACCCACTTGGCGTGCCTTCACGTATGAATCTTGGTCAGATTTATGAAACTGTTTTAGGGTGGGCCGGAAAAGAATTGGGAATTAAATTTGCAACCCCAATTTTTGATGGCGCGCATATTGATCAAATTTGTGATTATACTGAAAAAGCTGGAATACCAAAGTTCGGAAGAACTTATTTATATGATGGCGGTACCGGTGAACGTTTTGATCAGCCTGCAACTGTAGGTGTTATTTACATGTTGAAACTTGGTCACATGGTTGACGATAAAATGCACGCACGTTCCATTGGTCCATATTCACTTATTACTCAGCAACCTCTTGGTGGTAAAGCACAGTTTGGAGGTCAGCGTTTTGGTGAAATGGAAGTATGGGCACTCGAAGCATTTGGTGCTGCCAATATTCTTCAGGAAATTCTTACAGTAAAATCCGACGATGTTATTGGAAGGGCTAAAGCATATGAAGCAATTGTTAAAGGAGACCCAATGCCAACTCCCGGAATACCGGAATCGCTTAATGTATTATTGCATGAATTACGCGGTTTAGGACTTAGCATTAATTTGCTCAACTAAAATATACCTGCTTTGTTTCTATATGATTCAAAGCAGGATTTTAATGCTTTTAATTCAAACTGGATAAAAATAATTCTAGATATGTCATTCAGGAAAGACAACAAGCAAAAGGTAGTTTTTAATAAAATTTCCATTGGATTAGCTTCACCGGAAGAAGTTTTAGAACGCTCAAGTGGTGAAGTATTAAAACCGGAAACTATAAATTACCGTACTTATAAACCCGAACGCGATGGTTTATTTTGCGAACGTATTTTTGGCCCGGTAAAGGATTACGAATGTCATTGCGGAAAATACAAACGTATTCGTTACAAAGGTATTGTTTGCGACCGCTGTGGTGTTGAAGTTACCGAAAAAAAGGTACGCCGCGAACGAATGGGACACATTAATTTGGTTGTTCCCGTAGCACACATTTGGTATTTTCGTTCAATTCCAAATAAAATAGGATATTTATTAGGTATCCCAAGCAAAAAACTGGATGCTATTATTTATTACGAACGTTACGTTGTAGTAAATCCTGGTATTAAAGCTGCTGATGGTGTTAAAACATTTGATTTTCTTACAGAAGAAGAATATATTGATATTTTAGAAACTCTTCCTAAAGAAAATCAATACTTAGACGATGCCGATCCTAATAAATTTATTGCTAAAATGGGTGCTGAGGCTTTAAATGCACTTCTTGAAAAGGTTGATCTTGACAGTCTTTCTTTTTCGTTAAGGCATCAGGCAAATACTGAAACTTCGCAGCAACGTAAAAGCGAAGCCTTAAAACGTTTACAAGTAGTTGAAGCTTTTAGGGAATCGAAAGAAGTGAACAAAGCACAATGGATGATTTGCAAAGTAATTCCGGTAATTCCACCAGAATTGCGTCCTTTAGTTCCCCTTGATGGTGGACGTTTTGCAACATCCGATTTAAATGATTTATATCGCAGGGTTATTATTCGTAATAATCGTTTAAAAAGGCTTATTGAAATTAAAGCTCCGGAAGTAATTTTACGTAATGAAAAACGTATGCTCCAGGAAGCTGTTGATTCATTATTTGATAATTCACGTAAGGCAAGCGCTGTTAAAACAGAAGCAAACCGTCCGTTGAAGTCATTATCAGATAGTTTGAAAGGAAAACAGGGTCGTTTCCGTCAGAACTTATTGGGAAAACGTGTTGACTATTCTGCACGTTCGGTTATTGTCGTAGGTCCTGAATTGAAACTCCACGAATGTGGATTACCTAAAGATATGGCTGCTGAACTTTACAAGCCTTTTATAATTCGTAAGTTAATTGAAAGAGGAATTGTGAAGACTGTTAAATCAGCTAAAAAAATTGTTGATCGTAAAGATGCCGTTGTGTGGGATATTCTCGAAAATGTGTTGAAAGGGCATCCTGTATTATTAAACCGTGCACCAACATTGCACCGTTTAGGTATTCAGGCATTTCAACCTAAACTTATTGAAGGAAAAGCAATTCAGTTGCATCCATTGGTTTGTACAGCGTTTAACGCTGACTTCGATGGAGACCAGATGGCCGTTCATCTTCCTTTGGGAAATGCTGCTGTACTTGAAGCTCAGGTATTAATGCTTGCGGCACACAATATTCTTAACCCTGCAAATGGTGCACCTATTACTGTTCCTTCGCAGGACATGGTTCTCGGGTTATATTATATGACAAAACCAAGAAGTTCTACACCTGAACATATTGTAAAAGGTGAAGGCATGACATTTTATTCATCCGAAGAAGTAAATATTGCTTATAATGAAAAACGTGTCGACTTACATGCCAATATTAAAATTCGTTGGGACGGCGATTATAATAAACCAATTAAGGACAGAATCATTGAAACTACAATAGGTCGTGTACTATTTAATGAAGTAGTTCCCGAAAAAGTTGGTTATATCAATGAAATTCTAACCAAAAAATCATTACGCGATATTATTACCAGAGTTTTAAAAGCTACTGGAACTGCTCGTACTGCTAGATTTTTGGATGATATAAAAGAACTTGGTTTCCGTATGGCATTTCACGGCGGATTATCTTTTAACCTCGATGATGTTATTATCCCGCTTGAAAAAGAACAATTAGTTCTGGATGGGTACAAACAGGTTGACGAAGTATTGGATAACTATAACATGGGTTTCATTACAAATAATGAACGTTATAACCAAATAATCGATATTTGGACACATACAAATGCTAAAATCACCAATATTCTTATGAACCAATTAAGCAATCACAATCAGGGTTTCAATCCTGTATATATGATGCTTGATTCAGGTGCACGTGGATCAAAAGAACAAATTCGCCAGCTTTCAGGAATGCGTGGTTTGATGGCAAAACCGCAGAAATCAGGCGCAACTTCTAGTGAAATTATTGAAAACCCAATTCTTGCTAACTTTAAAGAAGGATTATCGGTTCTTGAATATTTTATATCAACACACGGTGCTCGTAAAGGTTTGGCCGACACAGCACTAAAAACAGCAGATGCCGGATATTTAACACGCCGTTTGGTTGATGTGTCACAAGATGTTATTATTACTGAAACTGATTGCGGCACATTACGTGGCCTACAAGCAATTGCAATAAAAAACAATGAAGATGTTGTTGAATCGTTATTTGAAAGAATATTAGGACGTACGTCAGTTCACGATATTTATCATCCGTTTACCGGAGAATTAATTATTAATTCTGGTGAAGAATTTACTGAAGATATTGCTAAAATAATTGATTCATCACCAATTGAGCAAGTTGAAATCCGTTCAGTTTTAACCTGTGAATCAAAAAAAGGTGTTTGCGGAAAATGTTATGGTCGTAATCTAGCAACAGGTAGAATGGTTCAAAAAGGTGAAGCTGTGGGTGTAATTGCAGCACAGTCAATTGGAGAACCTGGTACACAGCTTACTCTACGTACATTTCACGTGGGTGGTGTTGCTTCAAATATTGCTACCGAATCAAGTATTGTTACAAAATATGACGGTATTGCTGAAATTGAAGAATTAAGAACAGTTGAAAAAACTGACAAAGACGGCAAAACGGTTGACATGGTAATTGGTCGTATGGCTGAATTAAGAATTGTTGACAAGAAAACTGGTATAACTTTAACTACCAATAATATTCCTTACGGTTCTAAATTGTATATTAAAAATGGTGTAGAAGTAAAACGCGGAACCCTCGTTTGTGAATGGGATCCATTTAATGCACTTATTATTTCAGAAGTCACCGGAAAAGTTGATTTTGAAGCTGTAATTGAAGGTATAACTTATCGTGAAGAATCGGACGAACAAACAGGTTTCCGTGAAAAAGTAATCATTGAAACAAGGGATAAGACTAAAAACCCGATGATTAAAATGGTTGCAGATGCGAAAGATGTTATTCGCACATACAACCTACCTGTGGGTTCACACATTATGGTTGAAGAAGGCGATGTAGTTAAAGCCGGTGAAATTATTGCTAAAATACCTAGAGCAGTTGGTAAATCTGGTGATATTACAGGTGGTTTGCCTCGTGTTACGGAATTGTTTGAAGCAAGAAATCCTTCAAATCCTGCTGTTGTAGCTGAAATTGATGGTGAAGTTTCGTTTGGAAAAGTTAAACGTGGAAATCGTGAAATAATTGTTACTTCTAAAACTGGTGAAGTGAAGAAGTATTTGGTTTCCATGTCAAAACAAATTCTGGTACAGGAAAACGATTATGTTAGAGCTGGTATACCATTATCCGATGGTGCTACAACACCTTCAGATATTTTAGCTATTAAAGGTCCAACAGCTGTTCAGGAATATATTGTAAACGAGGTTCAGGAAGTTTACCGTATGCAAGGTGTGAAAATTAACGATAAGCATTTTGAAGTTATTGTTCGCCAAATGATGCGTAAGGTTGAGATTATTGATCCTGGTGATACAAAATTCCTTGAAAAACAAATAGTTGATAAGCTTGAATTTATGGATGAAAATGACTGGATTTATGGTAAAAAAGTCATAATTGAATCAGGTGATTCTGGTGCATATCAGCCAGGACAAATTATTACAGCCCGTAAATTGCGCGACGAAAATTCCTTATTGAAACGTAAAGATCAAAAGGTAATGGAAGCACGTGATGCCGTTCCTGCTACATCGTGTCAAATACTGCAAGGTATTACAAGAGCCGCACTTCAAACACAAAGTTGGATGTCAGCTGCTTCATTCCAGGAAACTACAAAAGTTCTAAATGAAGCTGCCATTTTTGGTAAAGTTGATGGATTGGAAGGTTTGAAAGAAAATGTAATTGTTGGTCATCATATACCGGCTGGTACCGGATTAAGAGATTATACCAATATAATTGTAGGATCTATGGATGAATATGACAGTTTGGTGAATGCCAAAATTGATGAAGTAGTTCCTGAAAGTGCAGAATAAATAGTAAGGGCAGAAATAATTTATTTTTGCCCTTTTATTAAATAAAATTAAAATGGCTGCTGAAACCGAAAATAATCAAATTCAAATAGAATTAAAGGAGGATATCGCACAAGGGACATATTCAAACTTGGCAATTATAACACATTCACCTACTGAATTTATAGTGGATTTTATTCGCATGATGCCTGGTGTTCCCAAAGCTGAAGTTAAATCAAGAATAATTTTAACTCCAGAACATGCCAAAAGGTTATTTTTTGCTTTAAAAGATAATATAGCCAAATACGAATCGGTATTTGGCACGTATAAAGAATACTGAAGGAATGAATCCTCCTATAATACCAATGAATTTTGGCGGTCCTGCCGCTCAAGCATAAGGTAAAAGCCTGGTTCATTTTAAACCAGGCTTTTTACTTTAAAATAAGTTAATAAATACTTATTTCCATTTTAAAAATAAGTAAAATTTCGACAATCATATATCTTTAGACTCTTTAACTAACAACATTTTAAAGCTTATGATGCATTAACTTACCTTAACTATTTCATTGTTGATAACAGGCTTTATTTTAATAATTTTGTTAAAAAATTAAGGTATTATGAAAACAAATAAATATATTGGAACGATACTAATAGCCACTATTACAAGCATTATAACATTATTCGTATATTCAAAATTTTTTGATAGAAAGCAAGTTGTTTATAATTATCCGTATGTACAGCCAAAAATGGTATCGTATAACGGACCCGGTCAACAACCAGTAGATTTAACCTATGCCGCTGAACAAACAGTTCATGGAGTTGTACATGTTCGTACTAAATCGAAAATTGAAGAAGTTTATAGAAATCCATTATATGAATTCTTTTATGGAAATGGTGATATTACCCGTTCTGAACCAGTTGTTGGGTTTGGATCAGGAGTTATAATATCCGCTGATGGATATATTGTCACTAATAATCATGTTATCAAAGGAGCTGAAGATATATCTGTTAAATTAAATGACAATCGCGAATTCGATGCGAAACTGGTTGCTGCTGATCCAAGTACCGATTTAGCCTTATTGAAAATAGATGCAAAGAATTTGCCTTTTATACCATTTGGCAATTCTGATGATTTAAAACTTGGGGAATGGGTATTGGCTGTCGGGAATCCATATAATCTTACTTCAACTGTAACAGCTGGAATTATAAGTGCAAAGGCAAGGAATTTGAACATGATTAATGATAATTATAAAATTGAATCATATATACAAACCGATGCCGCATTAAATCCGGGAAATAGCGGAGGAGCATTAGTTAATGTTAATGGCCAACTTGTTGGTATTAATACAGCAATTTTATCACCAACTGGAGGATATTCTGGTAATTCGTTTGCTATACCGGTTACCATAGTGAAGAAAGTTGTGGATGATTTAAGGGAATATGGCGAAGTACAACGTGCTTTCTTGGGAATTACTCCAACTGATGTAAATGCTGAAATTGCAAAACAAAATAATTTGGATATTACTACAGGTGTTTTTGTTTCGGATGTTAAGGAAACTGGCGCTGCAAAAGAAGCTGGCATTAAAAAGGGAGATGTTATTATTAAGCTTGACGAGACCGATATTACCAGTACTTCTGATTTACAGGAACATTTAAGTGAATACAGACCAAAGGATAAAGTTACAATTACTTTACTTCGAAATAACAAACCTTTAGTTTATAATGTGATATTACGAAATTTACAAGGTGAAACTAAGTTGATACGCCCAACTGATGTTTATAGCCTTATGGGGGCAAAATTTGCTGAAATTACAGATGAGGATAGAAAGGGATTAGGTATAAGATATGGCGTAAAAATAACAGAATTAAGTCCGGGAAAATTTAGCAAAGCAGGAATCGAAGAAGGTTTTATAATTACACGTTTGAATAATAAACCAGTTAGTTCAATTTCTGATCTTAAAAATATACTTGAAAATACACGTGGAGGTGTATATATTGAAGGTATTTATTCGAATGGCGTTATAGCTTATTATGCTTTTGGTCTCTAGACCCTGATCAAAATTTTAAATTTTTTATCTATACATATTTTACATTTTTTCTTGTCTGTTTCAATTGGCTAGAAAAGTATATAATAATGAAGAAAATCATATACTGATTTTCTTCATTATTATCCCACTTAAAATTAATCAAATGTTAATATTTATTTAATATTGATAAAAAGTAAACTTTTGATATTTGCATATTGTTATATTCTTGATAAAGACAATGAATGGAAAGTTTACCTTCAATTGATAAAAATTTAGTAGTAGCTCTAGCAAAATTACGTGTAAGTAGCATAACCTCTTTCATGAAATTAATGACGAGGATTGGCGATGGATACATTTGGACAGGTTTGTGTATCTTAGTTGCAGCTTTTAATGCCTATGCCGGATTCGTCATGATTTTTGCTTCCTTAACACAAATTATATTACAACAAATTGTTAAACATATATTTTGTCGTGAAAGGCCATTTGTTGCCCATGACGACATTTTTTATATAATACCACCACCTGATAAATTTTCATTTCCTTCAGGTCATACGGCAGCTGCATTTGTAATGGTTTTTGCCATCTTTCATTTTTATCCGATATTTTTTGGTATAATGCTTTTAATAGCTTGTCTTATTGCTTTATCGCGAGTTTATTTAGGCTTGCATTATCCATCTGATATTTTCGGAGGAATACTTCTTGGTTATATAAGTTATAAAATAGGTTTTGCAATTGCCAATTTAATTGTATTATACAAATATTTGCATTTGTTTAAATAATGGATTTTATATTTTTATTATCGTTTACTTGATTGTAATGACGATTTCATAAAACCTTCAATAAAATCGGTACCTGCATATCCTGAAGCAATTAAAGTTAAGGCATTTGTATTTGTAAATACTGTAAAATTGTCTTCTTTAATAATAGCCGATAATACTCCAGCAATTGCACCTATAACCAATGAAATTATTAAACTGTGGATTAATTGTTTATGTTTATATAAATCTTTCATAGTTTGGTTTGTAGAAGACGCCTGGTCGTATAGTTTTTTCAAACCGGTAATTATTCTAATTCCCTGACCAGTGGCTCCTAATAATGCTCCTAAAACTATTATTACCAAATAATCAATCGGCCTGTTCTTTATAGGATTGTAATTTGAATTTTCATCTTTCGACGCCACCTTTGATTTATCTGAATTACATACGCATACATGTGTGCAAGAAGTATTCTGTAATTTAGAAGAATCCTTTAATTGATTATCTGCGAATATGGAAATTGAAAAAATTAAAAATATGAGAATTGAGAATAACATTTTTGGTTTCATGTAAATAAGCTTTAATTGTTTAAGAAATAAATGTAATCAAAGTTGGTAATTTAACAACGAATCAAATTACAAATTTCTATATGGAATCATAAAAGTATCGGAATATTTTTAATTAAAAATTAAATCATTCTAAAAAATAAAAGCCTAACTTTAAATTTATTTAACTATATCATTGAATCAAATCGCCAATTACTAATATTCTAATAATTAATAGCATGAAATTTTTGAACGAGCTAAAGACAGGCAGAAAATCAAAAATATTATTTTTTATTTTTGGAATTTCTTCGACCATTTGGTTTTTAATTAGAGTAATTCCTAAGCCAAGCCGTGCAACTTATCCTTGTATGAAAGCTACTGCGCCATTTATGTCGGCATTTATTTTATATTTATTAAGTTTAAGTACTTCAATTTTTGTATTTAAGAAATACAAAATTAAATTTTTGCAAACCCGGTTTATGCTTTCATTTGTAATGATTGCATTTGCTTTGTTTTCATTCACACAAAGTACTGACCGGCAACTGGACCTTGTTGCTTTAGATAGTTTTGTTGCAAATGCTCCCATTGGTGTTGCAAAAGGTATTCATCCAGGCAGGGTGGTTTGGGTGCATGATTCTAAAGCTGTAAATCAATCATATAATACTACAAATTCGGATAATGAATACTGGTGTAATGATGATAATTGTAATCAAACAATTGTAGATTCCTTATTAAACGCTGGAATTGAAGAAATTGCAGGTGAGTCAAATATTCAAACTGCCTGGGATACAATTTTTAAATATTTTAATGTAAATCATGGAAAAGGTGATGTTGGATATGTTTCAGGTGAAAAAATCGCAGTCAAAATTAACCTTACAACTTCGGCAACAACTCAAGCTGAAATGAATTCAACACCTCAATTATGCCTTTCACTTTTAAAACAATTGATTGAAGTAGTTGGTGTAAAACAGGAAGATATTTGGTTCGGTGATAGTTACAGACCTTTTCAGGATGTTTATTGGAACAAATGTCATACAGTTTATCCTAATGTTCATTATATGGATGGCAATGGCAATAATGGGAGGGAGCAAACCCAGCCATCAACGAAACAATTATTGGTTTTTAGCGATGGAAAGGAAACTTCATCAATTCCTCAACATATAGCGAATGCCGATTATTTTATCAATATGCCGTGTTTAAAAACACATAATGAAGGAGGTATTACATTAACTGCAAAAACACATCAGGGAACAGTATTAAATCCAGATCCGAATAGTGGCGTAAATACACCATCTACACAGTCCGCTATGTATATGCATCCATATTTACCTGGTGATAATCCCGGGTATCATAAATACAGGCATTTTGTTGATTATATGGGACACAAAGATCTTGGAGGTAAAACATTGTTATTTATTGTCGATGGTATATGGGCTGGTGAAAATTGGACAGGTGAAATCTGGAAATGGAAAATGCCTCCATTCAATAATCAATATCCGGCATCATTGTTTATTTCACAGGATCATGTTGCTATTGATGCGGTTTGCTTTGATTTTTTGTTAACTGAATATGCACGGATGCCTGAAAGTGAACAATATCCTTATATTAATGGAACTGACGATTATTTAATGCAAGCTGCTGATTCGTCGAATTGGCCAACCGGTATTAAATATAACCCGGAAGGTGATGGCAAATCAATCGGAAGTTTGGGCGTATATGAACATTGGAATAATTTAACTGATAAACAATATTCGCGAAATTTGGGTATTGGTGATGGAATTGAATTATATTCAACATTGGTAACCTCAGCTATAAAACAGACAAACCTTGTTTCCTTTAATGTATCTGTTTATCCAAATCCATTTATTAGGAATGTAAATTTTGCTATTAAGCAAACTTCAAACAATCAATATTATCTTTCAATTTATAACCTTAATGGTCAAGCTGTTTTTCAAACTACAATTCAAAATAATATATATACATGGAATGGAGTTGGACTTTCGGGAACAAAAGTAAAATCCGGAACTTATGTTGCTAAAATTACCGACAAATATTCAAAAGTTATGGCATGTAAAACCGTAATATATAATTAATATATGAGGAAATTATTAATTTTTTGTGTTGCCATACTATTATGTTATAGTTGCAAAAAAAGCGATAATAATGTTGATATAAAACAATATAATTCTCTTCCATATAATAAAATTAATAAAATATATATTGATAAAGAAGGAATTAAGTGGATTGCAACTGATTCTGGAATTGTTAGTTTTAATGGAAAGGTTTGGACACGTTATACCGAATCAGTCATAAATAATATACCAATTTCAGATATATTGGTTGAAAAATCAGGAAATAATTTATGGATAGCATCTGAAAAAGGAGCATCAGAAATAGATTTTACTAATATTGATTTTCTTTCCACAAAACCATTTTCCACAAAATCAAGCGGATTGTTATCCGATACTGTTAATTCTATTGGAATAGATACTTCAAATGTTAAGTATTTTGGAACAAATTATGGATTGTCCATTTTTAATGGTGCAAACTGGGATACCTTTTATGGTAAAACACAATATGGAATAGATTCAATTTTTAAATTATCACCAATTACTGGCATAGCTTCCGCTTCAAATGGATGGGTTTTTGTTTCTACTTACGGCAGTGGTGTTTCAAGATTCAAATATCAAATTGATGCAGTTACCGGGGCAACTACATACGATAAAAATTGGGCTGAAAATGGTTTTAAAACTTTAAAAACGAATAATATTTTTACAGTAATAGTTACTGATGACACTTGTCAATGGTATGGCACTGATAAAGGTGTTGCATTTCATAATAGTCCAAATACAAAATCAGGTTGGACTTCCTATACAACTGCAAATGGATTAGTTTGTGATACTGTTTTTGCAATAGCTAAAGATAAGTTAGGAAATATTTGGTTCGGAACATTTAATGGAGTTAGCAAATTTAATGGTAAATCTTGGCAAAATTTTCTAAAATCCGATGGACTTATAGCAAATAAAGTTAATACAATTGCTGTTGATTTAGATGGTTCAGTTTGGTTTGGAACTGATTTTGGAATTTCGCATTATTCTAATAACACTTGGACTAATTATAATCCACATCTTTGATTCTATATAATTTATATTGATTTATTCTACATAATTTAAATCATTTCAACTTATACAGTTATTTTCTTTACTTTTAGTTATATTTATTTTGATACTCGACAAATATTTTATATATAAGCATGTAACTATTGTCTTAATTCAGTTATACCACTTTTAAATTTTTAATTCAAATATTATATTGGGGAATTTGATAGTTTTTTAAATAAGCTTAATTCTATATATTTTAAAAATCGTTAGTTTTCAAATATACTTTTGAATTTATATTCTCTATTAAATTCAAATTACATATAATAATATGCGAATATCCTAAATGCTTGAATATTAAAATTTATACCATTTATTTAACATAAAAAATGAATTAAAATTTATAATTTAGGGGAACATATATTTGATATATTTAAATCATATTCTAAATTAAAATATGTGTAAAATTTAAATTATGAATAGTGATGAAATCATATTAGTTCCGGAAGAAAAAATTGATGAAATAATAGAAATTCATAACAATAGGCCTGGAGCATTATTACTTACACTTGAAGAGATTCAGGAACTTCATCCTTTTAAATATTTGCCGGATATAACTTTGAGTTTTATATCAAAAAAACTTAATGTGCCATATTCACAAGTTTATAGTGTAGCAACTTTTTATTCATTTTTTAACTTAAAGCCACAGGGTAAACATACAATTATTGTTTGTCGCGGAACTGCTTGTCATACAAAAGGTTCTAAAATGTTACTTGATGAAACTTGCCATAGTTTTGGTATAAGACCTGGAGATTATGAAGGAGAGCCTTCATTTACAACACCTGATAATATGTTTACAGTTAAAACTGTCGCATGTTTTGGACAATGTGCTTTATCGCCAGTAGTTTCAATTGATGGAGTTATATATAGTAATATTAATTCTCAAAAATTGTTGAAAATAATTGATATTGTTAAACACAAAAATTAAACTGTAATGACAATTTTGAAATTAGAAAATATAAAAAAGCAAGCTTTACTGAATATTACACCAAACGAACCCATGATTATGGTTGGAATGGGAACTTGTGGAATCGGAAATGGTGCTGATATTATATTTTCAAAGTTCGAACAAATTATTAAATCAAATAAACAATCTATTCAACTAAAAAAGACTGGCTGTTTTGGGTTTTGTGCAGTTGAACCTTTGGTTTCAGTTTACATACCAGATTTACCAATCGTTATTTATCAAAAAGTCGAAGAAAAGGACGTTGTTAAAATTATTGAATCAATAACTTTAAATAATCCATACACTAAGAAAATACTTTGCAAAATAGAAAAATGGGATCATATAACAGGCGAAATTAACTATGGAAAAGGGTTTGAACAAATTCCGCTTTGGAATGAGATTCCCTTTTTCAATGGTCAGAAACAAATTGTCTTAAGAGACGCTGGCTTAATTGATCCGGAATTAATTAATGATTATATTGCTGTTGGAGGTTATAATGCACTTTTAAAAGTTCTTACGAAAATGAAGCCTATTGAAGTGATTGATGAAATTATCAATTCAAAACTTCGTGGACGCGGAGGTGCTGGTTTTCCAACAGGTACAAAATGGGCAATTATGCAACGTGCAATAGCTGATAAGAAATATATTATTTGCAATGCAGATGAAGGAGATCCTGGGGCATACATGAACCGCAATGAAATTGAAAGCGACCCACACATGCTTATCGAAGGCATGATTATTGGTGCTTACGCAATGGGAGCCGATGAAGGGATTGCCTACGTTAGGGCTGAATATCCTTTGGCAGTAAAGCGTTTAAAATTAGCTATAAAACAAGCTGAAGAACTTGGATTATTGGGTAATAATATTTTGGGTTCCGGTTTTTCGTTTTATTTAAATGTTGTTGAAGGTGCCGGTGCATTTGTCTGTGGTGAAGAAACTGCACTAATTGCTTCTATTGAAGGCAAAGCAGGTCGTCCAATGACTCGTCCACCTTATCCTGCAGGTAAAGGATTGTTTGGCAAACCTACAAATATCAATAATGTTGAGACTTGGTGCAATATTCCTGTTATAATTGCAAAAGGGAGTCAATGGTTTACTCAAACAGGTACTGAGAAAAGCCCAGGTACAAAAGTATTTTCACTTGTGGGAAAAGTAAAAAATACAGGATTGGTTGAACTTCCATTGGGTTCTCCCCTTGAAAAGTTTGTTTTTCAGATAGGGCAAGGTACTGGCACATCCAAACGTGTAAAAGCTGTTCAAACAGGAGGAACCTTCGGGTGGTTGCATACCACTTGAACATTTTTCAACACCAGTAGATTATGAATCATTAGCTAATTTAGGTGCAATAATGGGTTCAGGCGGTATGGTAGTTATGGATCAGGATAATTGCATGGTTGATGTTGCCCGGTATTTTTCTGAATTTAATTCAAATGAATCATGCGGTAAATGCACACCTTGTCGTGAAGGGCTTTCTCAGGCAAATTATCTTCTTACAAAAATTACCAAAGGTGAAGGAACTGAAAAGGATATTGAACTTCTTGAAATATTAAGCAGAACTATTAAAGATACGGCCATTTGTGGTTTGGGACAAACAGCACCGAACCCAATTCTTACAACCTTAAAATATTTTAGAAATGAATATGAAGAACATATTCATGAAAAGCGTTGTAGTGCTGGGGCATGTGACTCGTTGTATTTAGCTTTATGCGAAAATAGCTGTCCATTACATATGAATATTCCGGGTTATATCGAATTAATAAAAGAAGACAGGCTTGAAGAAGCTTTTGAACTGACGTTGCGCGATAATCCACTTCCGGGGACCATTGGTCGTATTTGTCATTTTCATTGCCAAATGCGATGCCGCAGGGATATGATTGACGAACCAGTTTCACAAGGTGAAATACACCGATATTTAGCAGATACATTGTATAAACATGGTAAAGAAAAAGAGATATACAAAAAATTAATCAATGAAAAACAACCCGACACTGGGAAGAAAATTGCAATTATTGGAGCTGGGCCTGCTGGTCTTACTGCTGCATTTTATCTTATCCGTTTAGGTCATTCTGTAACGGTTTTTGATTCTTTGCCTGAAGCCGGCGGTGTGATCCGGTTTGGCATTCCACAGTACCGTTTGCCTAAAGCTGTGCTTTCTAAAGAAGTTGATTTTATTAAAAAGCTTGGTGTTAAATTTAATTTTAATACAACTATTGGAAAAGATATTTCACTAGGTGATCTTGAACAGCAATATAACGCTATTTATATTGCCATTGGGGCTTGGAAGGATATTGATTTAAAAATTCCGGGAACTGATGCCAAAGGAGTTATTATGGGTACAGAAATTCTGAAGGAATTAGCGCAGAATAAAAAAGTTAAGATAGGAAACAAGATAGTTGTAATTGGAGCAGGAAATGTTGCAATAGATGCAGCCAGAAGTATTTGGCGTCTTGGTAAGGATGTTACTGTGGTTTATCGTCGTGAAAAGGAAGATATGCCTGCTAACCGTGATGAAATTAAAGAAGCTGTTGCTGAGGGTATTCATTTTAAATTTCTTTCAGCTCCCGAATCTGTTATCAAGGATAAATCAGAAAATGTTAAAGGATTGAAATTAGCTCAAATGCTTTCAGGAAGTATTGATGAATCAGGTCGGAGAAAACCTGTTCCTTCAGGCAAATTTGAAGAATTAGCTTGTGATACTATAATATTAGCCATTGGTGAAAGGGTTAATTCTGAATTTATAAAAAATACAGGAATTGCTATTCGAAATGATGGAAGGTTACAGGTTAATCCATTTTCCTTTGAAACAACCAGGCCTAAAATCTATGCTGGAGGTGATGCTGTTTCAGGTCCTTCAACTGCGGCAGAAGCAATGGGTTTAGCTAGAAAAGCAGCTGAAGCAATTGATTATGCTTTGACTAAAGAAAAGCGATTCGATGTACTATTCAAAAAATTCGATTATAAAAATATAGTTCCGGTTGATCCTAAAGTAATGCCTAAGAATACATCAAAAAAGATCAATTTAAAAGAAAGAGTTGGAAATTTTCAGGAAATTTCACTTGGTTATACTGGAGAACAGGCTCATAATGAAGTGAACCGTTGTTTGAGATGCGATATAAAATGTTAGTTATCTGTAATTGAGAAATTATGAAGGTCACAATTAATGGAAATATATTTGATGTTGATGAAGGAACAACTATTATGGATGCCTGTAATAAGGTTGGCATAAAAGTTCCATCGCTTTGTTATTTAAAGGACGTTTCAAGTAACGCATCATGTGGGGTTTGTATTGTTGAAGTTAAAGGTGCAAAGTCGCTTTTGCGTTCCTGCATAACTAAAGTAACCGACGGAATGGAAATAACCACAAATAATGCAAGAGTTCAGGAAGCACGAAAAGTGAATGTTGAACTAATACTTGCTAACCATCCAACAGATTGTTTAATATGTGACCGGAACAATAACTGTGAACTTCAAAGACTAAGTTTTGATTTAGATATTAAGGAAAAAAGGTTTACAAAAATTAGAACCAATAAAAATGCAATTGATTCAAGTTCTCCTTCAATAATAAGGAATGCCGAAAAGTGTATTTTGTGCGGACGTTGTGTGGCAGTTTGTAATGAAATGCAAACGGTTAAGGCAATTGATTTTTCAGGACGTGGAACTCATAGCCATATTGCAACTTTTATGGATTTGGGTTTAGGTAATGTTGCATGTATGAATTGTGGACAGTGTGTATTGGTTTGTCCAACAGGTGCATTAACTGAAAAGAGCAATGTTCATGATGTTTGGTCGGCTATTCATAACCCCGATAAAATTGTCTTGGTTCAAACTGCTCCGGCTGTAAGGGTTGCAATAGGTGAAGATATGGGAATGCCCGACGGAAGTTTGGTTACAGGTAAAATGGTTGCTGCGCTTCGCAGGTTGGGATTTGATAAAATATTTGATACTCAATTTACTGCCGATTTAACTATTATTGAAGAGGGAAATGAACTAATACAACGTATTAAAAACAATGGTAAACTTCCCATGATTACCTCATGTTCGCCAGGATGGATAAAATTCATTGAATATTATTACCCCAATTCATTAAGCCATCTTTCAAGTTGCAAATCACCCCAACAAATGTTTGGGGCTATTGCAAAAACATTTTATGCTGAAAAATTTAATCTTGATCCACGAAATATAATTGTTGTTTCGGTTATGCCTTGCACAGCCAAAAAATTTGAGGCGCAACGTCCTGAAATGGATGCAGCATTTAAGTATTGGCAAAAATCAATGAATTTAAAGGATAGCGAACATTTTTATGATGTTGATATTGCCATTACAACGCGTGAATTGGCAAGGATGTTTAAAGAATCAGGTATCGATTTTCAGAATTTACCTGAAGAAGATTTTGATAATTCGTTAGGAACATCAACTGGTGCCGGTGTAATTTTCGGAGCAACTGGTGGGGTTATGGAAGCAGCTTTACGAACTGCTTATGAGGTTTTTACCGGCAGGAACCTTCCAAAAATTGAATTTGAAATTGTTCGCGGAATGGAAGGTATTAAATCGGCTGATATTGATTTGAACGGAACAAAAATAAAGGTTGCAGTTGCTCATACATTAAAAAATGCCCGAATATTGCTTGATGAAATAGAGGAAGGTAAATCACCATACACTTTTATTGAAGTAATGACATGTCCTGGCGGTTGCTTGGGTGGTGGAGGCCAACCAATTCCAACAAATGCTGAAATTCGTTTAAAACGTGCAAATTCTCTATATCAGGAAGATAAGAACAAAGCAATTCGTAAATCACATGATAATCCTGCTATACAGAATTTATATGTCGATTTTTTGAAAAAACCATTGGGTGAAAAATCGCATCAGTTATTACATACACATTATGTAAAGCGGCCAAACTAAATTAGTCTTTCAGTTCACTTTTTTTCATATTTTATTTTCATTTATCTTTATTAAATATTTGATGATTATTAAAACAGGAGAAATGAAAATAAATGTAATTATTACTGGTGCTACAGGAATGGTTGGAGAAGGAGTTTTGCACGAATGTATTCTTCACCCCGAAATAGATCATATATTATTAATAAACAGGAAGCCTTGTGGAGTTATTCATCCTAAAGTTGAAGAAATTATTCACAATAATTTTTTTGATTTATCTGCCATTGAAGAAAAATTGTCAAATTACCAGGCTTGTTTCTTTTGTTTAGGTGTAACGTCAATAAATAAAAAAGAACCGGAATATTTTAAATTAACATATACTTTAACATTGCATGTTGCTGAAACGCTATTAAAACATAACAAAGATTTGACATTCTGTTATATCTCGGGAACCGCTACTGATAGCACTGAGAAAGGTAGCATTATGTGGGCAAGGGTTAAAGGCAAAACCGAGAATGATTTAATGAAATTAAATTTTAAGAGTGTTTATGTATTCAGGCCCGGATATATAAATCCGACAAAAGGCCTGAAAAATTCACATGCTTTTTATGCTCCATTTTCAATTATATATCCGGTTTTAAAATTTTTATTTCCAAAATATACTTCTACATTAAAAGAAGTTGCCTTAGCTATGATAAATTCAGCATTAAAAGGCTATGAGAAAAATATTCTTGAGATTCAGGATATTAATAAACTTGCTAAAATATAATTTTTATTGTCTATAGTTTCTAAGCTGTTTCCGAATATCAGCCATTGCTTCATCAGCGGTCATTACTCCGGTTGCAACATCAATTATATGAACATTTACATTCTTTTTACTTATACCTACAACTATATTATCATAATCTAAATAGTTAAAAGATAATTTATGGGCACCATATTTTTTATTAATAGTATATGTAAAGTCTTCAAACTGATCTTGTCCAAATGAAACAGAAGTTATATTTCCTTTTATACCTGTAGGACACTTAGTGTATCTTGTCCATTTTTCAGCAATGTCAGGAGTATTCATATATAACATAAATTTTATTGCTTCATCTTTGTGCGGAGCATTTTTTGGAACAGCCCACATAATACTATATCCACCAAAATAGGTATCGTTTGGTTTAAAAACGGGCAATTCGGCAGGCACCATATCATTAACTTTAACTTTATCTACTTTTTCCCAATAGTTATACATCCACGATGCATTTACATAAAATAAACATTTTTCATTTAATGGGAAATCAACGGTTTTTTCAAATACGTTTTGTTTACGTGTTTTAGAATAGGTATTATTTTGAGCAAGTACTTCCAATGCTTTTAAAGTTTTATAAAAAGCATTTAGTTTTTTATCGTCATATGAATCTTTTAAAAAATCTTTTAAATCACCGAGTTCTGAAATAAAAAGCCTAAGGGCTAATACGTTTATTGTAGTCCAATCGCCATTATCGTGTATTGGAACAATTGTTGTATTTTGACTTTTGTTATAATTGTTCAATGCTTTAATGTATCCAACTAAATCATCAAATGTCATACCGAATTGTTTGATGGTAATTCCTATTTTCTGGGCTAAGTCTTTATTATACCAAATGGCATAATTATAACCTTCCAAATATGGACCGGGAATAATACCTCCCCATTTTACTTTTGCTGAATCGCTAACCAATTCGGGTAAAGTATTGTTGATAAATTCAGGAAATTGGCTAAAATCAACCAAATACTTTTTTGCCCAATCGGGATCATGCATTACAATTCCTATTTTAACAACAGCATCATTAATTCGTAAAATGTCGAATGTTGGATGTTCCGATAATAGTTGACTTTTTACAAAATCTTCTTCAGAGTTTACTTTTTCTCTAGAATAATAAACTTCTTCTGGAAATTTAAGGTTGACTTTACAATTCTGATTTCTAAATTCAAATTCATTGGCCATTTCTCTAACCAAATTTTCTCTTTTACCTTGGTATAACCAATGCCCAATAATATTTAATTCTTCAGTAGGTTGATGATTCGAAACAATTTTAACATCCTTATTCATATCAGTTTTATTAACTCCTGATGAACAGCCTGCTAAAAAAAACATGAAAATTATGAGTGATTTTTGTATCATAGCTTTAAATATCTATATTTAAATTTAATAAAATTATTAATAATTCATTTATTTTAATTCCAAATACTGATTTTCTTGAAAAGAACTATTTAAAATATAACGTATAATGAATTATGGTCTAATGAATCTTAAATTAGAATTTTTATTAAAAAATTAGTTTCTAAATTTACAGTTAACTAAATAATATTTGCTATCATTCATGTTACAATTTATAGCAAAATTCTATCATTAAAATATATAACTTATTGAACTTATTTGATTTTAAATGTAATAAACTTAAGTCTTGAACGTTAAATTTTAAAATAAAATAATTCTTACCAGAATAAAATCCAATAAGAATTATTTAAATAATAGATTTATACTTTAAGTATTATAATTAATGTTTAAGCAATTGTGATATCATTTAATAGATAAACATCCTGAATGAGTTGCAATAACTGAACTCCTTCATCGAATGGACGTTGAAAAGCTTTACGGCCTGATATTAATCCACAACCACCGGCTCGTTTATTTATAACGGCTGTTTCTACAGCTTCGGCAAAATCAGAGGCTCCTTTTGATTCTCCACCTGAGTTGATTAAGCCAATTTTGCCTGCATAACAGTTGATAACCTGGTATCGGCATAAATCAATTGGATGGTCAGATGAAAGTTTATCGTACATAGCAGGATCTGTTTTTCCGAATTTTATTGCTTTAAATCCGCCGTTTGTATTGGGCAACTTTTGTTTAATAATATCAGCCTTAATTGTAACGCCTAAGTGATTAGCTTGACCAGTTAAGTCTGCTGCGGTATGGAAATCTTCCTTTTCGGTTTTAAAGCTATTGTTTCGGGTATAACACCATAAAATAGTTGCCATTCCTAATCGGTGAGCTTCTTCAAAAGCTGAAGCAACTTCAATAATCTGGCGGTCTGATTCTTCCGAACCGAAATAAATTGTAGCTCCTATAGCTGTAGCTCCAAGATTCCAGGCTTCTTCAACCGATCCGAACATAATTTGATCATATTTTGTAGGATAGGTAAGCAATTCATTATGGTTTATTTTAACTACAAATGGAATTTTGTGTGCATATTTTCTCGACATCAAAGCAAGACCTCCAAATGTTGTTGCTACAGCATTACAACCACCTTCGATTGCCAATTTTATAATATTTTCCGGATCGAAATAAATTGGGTTCGGGCCAAAAGAACTTCCGGCGGTATGTTCAATTCCCTGGTCAACCGGTAAAATGGATAAATATCCGGTTTTGCCTAAACGTCCATGATTATATATTGATGCAAGGTTTTTTAAAACCTGGGCACTTCTGTCACTATTAATAAATACTTCATCGATATGATTTGGACCGGTATGGTGTATATCTTTATTTAATACTGTTTTTGAAGTATGAAGCAATAAATTATCAGCTTCATTGCCTAAATATTTTTTAATTTGTTCAATTGAATGTTTTGCGGTTCCCATATTTTTAATTTAATTAATTTAAACATCATTGAAGAAACATAATAGTGTTAATAATGTTCTTACATTTTTTATAAAGTATGCTAATTTAATGAATTCATATAATAAATCCTTTTAATTTTGATGTTTTAAAAATAGTAAAATGAGAAAGCTATTCATAATATTATTGGTAATTCCAATATTTAGTTGTAAAACAAATTTCAAACAGAACGGAATGGAATCGAATGTGTATAAATTATGTGAAAATTATTACGAAGAACGGATTCAGCTTTACCCAATTGACGCGACAATGCAAGGGGATAACCGGTTTAATGATAAAATGCCCAATGAATTGACCGATAAATTTCATAATGATGTTGTTGCCTTTTATACAAAATTTTTAAAACAAGCTAAAGAATTAGAAAATAGTAAACTTTCGCAAGATGATCAAATGAACCTTAGTTTACTTGAAGATGAAATTTCAATCAATTTGGAAGCGTTGAAAGTATTTGATAATTATACACCAATCAACCAGTTTGGTTCGTTGCCGCTTACATTTGCCCAAATGGGTTCCGGTAAAAGTTTTCAACCTTTTAACACAGTAAAAGATTATACCGATTTTTTGAAACGTATTGATGCTTTTACTGAATGGACAGATACTGCAATTGTAAAAATGAAACAAGGAATGAAGGTTGGAATTGTTCAGCCTAAGGTACTAATGATGAAAGTTCTTCCACAATTGAACGATATGATTGTTAGCGATTACACCAAGAGTATATTTTATACACCAATTGAAAACTTGCCAAAAAGTTTTTCTCAAGAATCAAGAGATTCGATTAAAGGATTATATATTGAAGCTATTAAAAATAAAATAATTCCGTCATTTCAAAAATTATATGCATTTATTAAAAATGAATATATTCCTGCGTGCCGAAATACATCAGGTTTATACAGGACTCCCAACGGCAAGGAAAAATACCAGTTTGCTATTAAATATTTTACCAATACTGATTTCACTCCCGATTCAATATTCAATATAGGGTTATCGGAAGTAAAACGAATTAGAGCTGAAATGGAAGCTGTTAAAAATCAGATAGGATTTAAAGGTAGTTTAAAAGAATTTTTCACCTATACGGCCAATGATGAAAAATTTAAACCTTTTAAAACAGCTGACGAAGTTTTAAAACATTACCAGGAAATATATAAAACGATGCAACCGCAGCTTAAAAAGGAATTTAATTTAGTTCCTAAATCAAAATTTGAGATAAGGGAAACTGAAAAGTTTCGCGAAGCATCAGCCAGTGCTGAATATATGCCTGGTTCAGCTGATGGATCTCGTCCAGGTATTTTCTATGTTCCAATTCCTGATCCAAAAAATTTCAATGATATAGGAATGGAATCGATATTTTTACATGAAGCTATCCCAGGACATCATTACCAAATTTCCATTCAACAAGAGAAAACAGATTTACCTAGATTCAGAAAATTTGGTTGGAATGGAGCTTTTGGTGAAGGTTGGGCATTATATTGCGAAGGATTAGGAAAAGAATTAGGCTTATATACCGATCCATATCAGTATTTTGGCAGGTTAACCAATGAAATGCACCGGGCAGTGCGATTGGTTGTAGATGCAGGTATGCATGCAAGAGGTTGGACTCGTGAACAAGCTTTAGAATATACGTACGAAAATGAATCAATTGGCGAGGCTGATGCTGTTGCTGAAATTGAGCGTTATATGGCATGGCCTGGTCAGGCTTTGTCCTATAAAATTGGAGAAATGAAAATATTATCCTTAAGAAAAAAGGCAGAGAAAGAACTCGGGAATAAATTCAGTATTTCAAAATTTCATGACGAAGTATTAAGCGACGGTACTTTACCTTTAGATATTTTGGAAAAGAAAATTGATAATTGGATTAATGAAGAAAATATGAATTAAATTATTCAATATATTCAAGAAATTATTTTATTCAATTCAATATTTAGCACAAAATTAAATTCATTGAATAATTCAGGTAGTATGCAAAAATTAAAACAATTAATTAAAATAAAACGATTTGTATTTTTCATTTTTTTAAGTTTCATAATTTATTCTGTATCTTATTCATTACCGCCTGAACTTCGTGTTCAAAAATCACTGAATGGTCAATGGAAATTTACACCGGAAGGAAATACTGCTGATTCTATTGCAGTTCCTGACTATTGGGATGCTGCACCAGGTTATAAAAATGTAAAACATGCGGTATATGAGAAAACTATTACATTGCCAAATACTAAAGAATGGAGCGATAAAATAATACAAATTGATTTTGAAGGTGTAAATTTTATTGCCGATGTTTATGTGAATGAACATTTTATTATAAGTCATGTAGGTGGCTGGGGCCCATTTTCAGCCGATATATCAAAATTTGTAAAGCCCGGTGGAACTTTTACTTTAAAAGTTGATGTGAAAGGCGGTTGTTATTCTCCTATTGCTGATACATCCGGATTCCCGTTATGGCCTGTGGGTTTTTTTGGCCAGAAACAGAAATGGGGAATTGTTTACGATGTTTGGTTAAGGGCTTATGGTAAAGTGAATATAAAAGATGCATTTATTCTGACTTCAGTTCGAAAAAAGGAAATTTCAGTTCAATACCAGTTATATAATGAAAGTAATGTTGATCAAATATTTTATATACAATCTATAGTTTCACCTTCACTATATAATAATAGTGTGTTTCAGTTTAAATCTTCAGCAATTAATTTAAAATCGGGTGAAAGCAAGACTGTTAATTTAACTGAAAAATGGAACAATCCTCATCTGTGGAACCCTCAGGAACCTTTTTTATATAATCTTCAATCAGAAGTTATTTCTGAAAAAACTAACGAAATATTGGATAAAGAAACCAGGCGATTTGGTTTTCGTGAGATTTGGATTTCCGGGAATAAATATATTTTAAATGGGAATCGTGTAAATTTCATGGGAACTAATTTTGTTCAACATAGCGAATTTTATGATAATCAACGTTATTTGTATATAACACCAGAAACCTGGAATAACACTATTGACAGGCTATTTTATTTGAATATAAGAACTGTAAGGTTTCATATGCAACCTCCTCCTCAATTTGTATTGGATATTGCTGATGAAAGAGGTTTAATGGTAATTGAAGAATCTGGAATATATGCCCGTGAATATGTTTTAAAAACGAATAAGGAAAAATATATTGAAAATTGTAAAAAATGGATTGAACCCTGGGTTAAAGCAAACCGAAATCATCCCAGTATATTGATTTGGAATGCTGAAAATGAAATGGGTGTGGGTTGGTTAAAATGGATGACCAACTCAGAAATTAAATCATTAGGCGATGCAATTCGGTTATACGATACATCACGCCCAGTAAATTATGATGGTGATCAGGATGTGGGCGATGTTGCTGTAAATTATCATTATCCCGAAACTTATGAAAAAGCTCCAACAGGATCAATATATAGTTGGGCAAATAAGGTTTTTTCCAATAAGCCTACCGGAGTTGGTGAATTTATTACCCATTACGGACAATTTGGACTCGAAAATCAGTGGTGGCAAGGAACTTGGGTCAGAGGTATGCGATACGTTGGTTTTTCTGATATTAGACCGTATCGCCATGATTGGGCTTTCCTTTCAAATGAAAATAATGAGCGGACCAATAATTTGAGAAATGGATTTTCACCTGTAGCATTATTTGATATCAATTATGACAGCCTTGGTATAGAACCATTAATGTTACATTTATATCCGGTGTTAAAGGAAGGTGAAATAGTTAATCATGTACTTGCACTGTATAATGATGAATTTGCAGATACTTCTATATCAATTGAAGTTGTTGTAAAATCAAGTCAGACTGAGGAAGTTGTAACTACTTACAGAGTGTCTGAAACTTATACTAATATTACTTTGGCAGAAGGTTCAGGTGACTATTCTGTACCATTAGGAGAACATATTGAAATTCCTTACATGTTTCAGGTGCCTAAAAATCCAGGATTATTTATTGATGTTGAATTAATTGCCCGAAAAAATGGCGAATTGAAATTTAAGGAAACAAAACGATATAGTATTAGAGGGATTTCCGAAAAAAAGGAAAATTTATATAATAAAGTTATATTTAATAGTCCAGTAAAATAATATATTACATCAATTTAAAATCAGGTTTAATTATTTAGTAAATTGATTATTTAATTTTTGTATTTTGAATTTATTTGATCAAAGAAAATATATATTTCAATATTTTAAAATTATTTTAATTTAATAATTGATTAGTATGGGCGAAAGAAATATAAAAGAATTATCGGATTTAACATTTAAATTTGCATTGGCTATAGTCAAATACAGCAACCAGTTAGAAAATATGAAAAGATTTGAATTGGCACGACATATACTTCGTTCTGGAGTGTCAATTGGTGCAATAATTAAACAGACCGAAAAAACAGAAGGTAAGATTGATTTTAATCATAAAATTAAAATTTCAACTAAAGAAGCTGAGGAAATTCAATATTGGTTGCTAATTTGCAAAGCATCTGAAGAACTTCCAAATTGTGATGGCTTAATTATTATGGTTGAACAAATTATAAAATTATTAACTGAAATTACTAATGCTGGCAAACGTAGTATTGGTTTTAGTTCACAGGTTTAAACTTTAAAACCAATTAACAATATATCATCAACTTGTTCATGATTTCCCTGCCAATTAATTAAAGCATCGTTTATTTTTTCTTTTTGCTTGTCCATTGGCTCATTATACATTGATAATAAGAGATTTTGCAATCTTTTCGATTTAAAGGTTTCTCCTTTTTCACCTCCAAATTGTGATACAAAACCATCTGAAAAAATAAATATATTATCTGAAGGATTAAATTTAACTTGATGTTCGGAAAATGAAATATTATCTTTCGGGTGAACTCCAACAGGCATTCTGTCAGCTTTTATTTCAGTAAGTTCAGGAATTGAACTATTTTCATTTTTACGTATTATATATAATGGATTATTTGCACCAGCATAATTTAATTGATGGTTCGCAATATCTACAGTACATATAGCAATATCCATTCCATCTTTTTGTTCATTTTCCAATCCTTTTTGGCCTAACGAATTTTTAACCTGAATACGCAATTCATTTAAAATTTCTTTTGCAGAATATATTTTACGATGATTTACGATTTCATTTAATAAAGAAACACCCAACATACTCATAAATGCACCCGGAACTCCGTGTCCAGTACAATCGGCAGCTACAATTACTATTAAATTGTCAATTTTACCAAACCAGTAAAAATCGCCACTTATAATAGATTTTGGTTTATATAGAACAAAACTGTCAGAAATTGCTTTGTTAAGAATTTCAGTTGAAGGAATTACAGCAGATTGAATTCGTTGTGCATAATTTATACTGTCTGTTATTTCTTTATTTATAACAGCAATTTTATCATGTTGATTTGTTATTTCAATATTTTTCTGTTCAATTTGTTTTTCGTAATGCCTGCTTATTCCGCGTGCAGTAAAAGAAGCAGCAATTGCTATAATTAACCCAAGTATCAATGATCCGAGAATATATCGGAACCGTAAAATTTTAATTTCCTTTGAAATTGCATTTATATTTTCATGTGCATTTATAAACCAATTTGTTCCTTTTACTGGTATTGTATATATTATATCTGTACGTATATTACTTTGTATAAAAATTCCTCCTGCAGGTTTATCTTTGTTATATATATTCCCAATATATGATTCAATTCCGGTATTTTGATCGAGAAAAATAAAATTATTCGTAAATTTCATTCCAAGTGCTTTTGCATCAGGATGACACACCATTTGATTTTCTTTCGTATCATACATACATAAAAAGCCTTTGTCATATTCGGTTCCCTGGATTGATGCCTGAAATTCATTTCTTATACTATCTAATGGTATGCCTCTTTTAATTTCATTTTGAATAAAAATAGCCATATGTTCAGCCTGACGTTTATTTACATCAATTTGCAGTTGTATATAATGTTTCTGTATATATTTTAATGAAATATTTATTCCAAAGTAGCCTGTAAAAAATACTACTAAACCTATGCCCAGGAAAGTGTAGAGATACAATTTATATATATTTTTCATTGCATTTTATTTTTAATTTATAAGTAAAAGCAAATAAATTGGTTTTATATTTTGAATATAATTGTAATTTCAAATTCACTAATTAAATTCATTAAAATTATTAAATTAATATTTAATACATTGTTTAAATAAATTAAATTTACATAGCTTAACTAATACTTAAATTATTAATTTTAGCCAAATAAAAAGGTTCATTAATTTTAAAAATGAAATTTAAATTAAAATGATAAAGACAATTACAATTCACACCAGGAGTTCATATTGGACGAGTAAAGAACAAAGAGAAGAGCTAGAAGTTGATTCAGACGATTTAGCTAAAGAAATTGAAAATAAATGTAATGAACTTGAAAAAGATGGTTTTGTAGTTATTAAAATATTACCTGTTAATTCTGGCAGTCTTGTCAGTGGAACAGGTGCCCATTATACTGAGAGTGTTATTGTTACTGCACAAAAAAATTAATCGTTCATATTATTTAGCATAATTTTCATAAAATTCAAATACGTTATTGTATTGCGTTTCCCAAAATTTATAATTATGGCTTTCATTTTCAATAATATGTAGTTCACATTTTACATCGGGATGATTTTTTTCTAATTCATAGTAAAAATCAACAGTCTGTTTATAGTCAACAATATTATCAGCTTTTCCATGAGCTAAATAAATCGGTACTTTTATTTTGTTTGAATTTAAAAACGGATTGTCCGAGCCTTTCCATCTTTCAGGAAATTTTGAGAATCTGCCATAATATCCATTCATTAAGTTATCGCTCGTATCTGATAATTGATTGTAATCGCCTGAAAGGGCAGCACCTTCTTTAAAAATACTGTCGGTATATATTAATGTCATAGCAACTCCGCGACCACCTGTCGATATACCAAAAACAAAGTTATTATCTCCCTTATTAAGAATATTTTTATTTTTCTGAAACCAGGGAATCATTGTATCAATGAGCCATTTTAGAGTTGGAAAACCCCTCCAATCACTTCTGGTTTCTGGAAATAGTTTTGAAGCATAAACGCTCTTCAGCATATTAGGTAAAATTAATTTATAACCTTTTAATGCGGCGCTTTCGCAAAAGTCACTTTTTTCACATATATCGGTATAGCTAAAATTCCAACCCGGCAAAACTAATATAGTTCCTATTGATTTAATTTTTGGTTCAATATAACCAACTTTAACATTTGAAACCTGAAAAAAATTTATCGTATAATCCTGGGCTAATAGTCTACCAGCAGATAAAATAAGAATAGCAAAAATGATATTATTTAATTTCATATAAATTATCCTAATGGTTAATTTCAAACGATTTGAAATATTTCAAATTACTGTATATAATATTAATATTAGTTATATGGCCTATCTGGGCCAATTTTGCACCAATTTATAAAGTCAATCAAATTATTTTCTGAGCCTTCAGCTTCAATATAAACTGATCTGTCAGGCAGGTTCTTTACAAAACCCTTGATGTTGAGTTTATTTGCAAAAACAAGTGCAGAGTATCGGAACCCGACACCCTGCACTTTGCCATTAATTGTAATATTTACATGTTTCAAATTTATTTTTGTACTATTATTCGTTTTGTTTCAATTGAATTATTTGTGGTGAAAACAAATATATAAATGCCTTTTGCAATTCCATTTAAGGAAACAGAAGTTTCCTTACTCATAAGTACTTCAGATTTAATTTTAACTCCTAAAAGATTATATACATCTAATTTTACTGGTTGTATATTCTCAGTCTGAACGGTAACTTCTGAAACAGCGGGGTTAGGATATACATTAAAATTATTTTTATTGATACCACGAATTGCAGTACTTGTATCAGGTGTAAATATGAATTTGTCTATATTAAATGGGTTTGTTGTCCCTTTGGCTATTACAAAATATAAAATTTGCACACCTGTATCTAAATTGAATTGATATGTTTTTGATACAGCTTGGGTAGTCCAGTCACCAGTTTTGGGAACAGTAACTGTTTTTGATGAATCCGATCCAATACGGAAATAATATGTACCACCACCATTTTGTGATGCAGTATAAGTATCAATCCTGTATGGTCCTTTTTGGGTACAATCTATTGTGTATGAAGTCCATTCACCGTCGGAAATATAATCGAGCTGGTATCCGCTGCTATCATGAAATGCTTCTATTCCAACACCTTCAGACGGTCTGTATGCTCCACCTTGATTTGAGCCTGCTTTATCGTTATAGGCTACACTTTGGCCTCCAAAGTCAAAATCTTCTGCCTGAATTGTTCCCGGTACAGTTATAGGTGAGCTTAAAAATGTTTTTCTTGTCCCTAATTGTTTTGCTACGCTTACTGATTGTGAATAGGAGTACAAATAAATAGAATCATTTAACCATGTTCGAAGTCTGTAATAATAAACTGTATTTCGGCTTAAGGCTGAGTCATAATATTGCGAACTTATCGGACCAATTGCTGCAATTTGAGTAAAGGCAGTATTTGCTGTTCTCCTGTCAATATAAATACTATCATTTAAATTTGTTCTGTTAACCCAGGTAAGGGTTACAGTAGTATCTTTAGAGGCTAATTTAAGTTGAGTGGGTGATTCTTTGTACATATGAATTATTATATCTTTAGTATCATCCCAACTGTGTGTACTTCTTAAATAAGTTTTAAAACTTCCATTATCATCCCATACATTAAACGCTTCACCGTTACTAACAATATCTTCAACTATTGTAGCATAATATATCATTCTTGAATTATAATCAGCTGTACTTGGAGCACCCATTTCATCGGCAGTTATTGGTAAATTATTCGTGTTTGACCACGTTGTTAATTGTGAAAATTCAGTTTTTAGCGAACTTATATCACTGGCAGTACCGAATGTTCCGGTTCCATTTACTGCAAAACCAGATGGATCGTAAGGATGATGATATCCAATTAAATATTTATCATTTTTATTTGGACTTTTAGCAGTTTCCAATTGTGCCGCCCTTGACCATTGGTTGCCGGAATAAATAACTATTCGGGTAGGGTTTGTTTTTCTGATTATTCTTAATGCACTTGAATTAAAACTATCAACCATTGTTTGCGACATTGGATTTGGCTCATTTAAAATCTCAAACAATAAATGATCTGATTTTCCCTTAAAATGAGTTGCAATCTGACTCCAAATACTATCATATTTAGCAAAAGTATCTATTCTGGCTGCTACATTTGCCATAGTATCAATGCCTTTTAAACCAACTTCGTGGTGCATGTTTATAATTATATATAGACCTTTGTTCAAACCCCAGGTAACTATTGTATCAATTCTGGCCATCCATTTTGGATTTACGGTATAAGGTGAATTTACTGAAGAATGATATTTCCATGTTATGGGTATTCTTATGCATGTAAATCCTGCATTTGCATAATCATCATAAAAATATTTCGAAAAATAATTACTCCATGAACCTTCTGTTGGTACTGCATCCATTGTATTTCCGACATTAATACCACGGCCCATTTGTATAATTGCTTGTTGAGGTGTTACTTGACTAAAAGCCAAAAAAGAAAACAAAGTTGATAATGCGAATATTAACAAATATTTTTTCATTTTTTTTGAATTACTTTTGATTGAATTTGACAAAGTAAATTTGTTTTAAACAAAATTTAACTTAATTATACGTTAATTTTTATTGATTATTCTCAGTCCAATCACTTTTTAAAAGGCTATATATCTCCAAATCTACAAAGTGTCTTTTTAGATACTCGCCTTCTCTTTCAATTCCTTCAAATTTAAAATTTAACTTTTTAGGAATTTTTGAACTTTTTGAATTATTAATTGCGCATTTAATCATTATACGATTCATGTGCATTGTGGTAAATGCAAAGTCAATCATTTTTTTACAACAATTTGTAATTATACCGAAACCTTGCTTGTCAAAGGAAAGCCAATAACCAATTTCAACTTTATAATTGGACCGATCAATATTTTTATAACTGGTTAAACCAACAATTTCATTTTCATAAATTATAACATATACTATTTCCTGTTTTTCTCCAGGTTGAGAATATACATTTTTGATGAACATTTCAGTGTCTTCAACAATTCTGGTATAATCTATAAATGGCAACCATTCACGAAGATATTCACGGTCGCGGTTAATAATTTTGAAAACCTGATTAGCATCAGACATCTCTATTTCCCTTAATCCAAGCGATTCCGACACTTTTATTTCAAACATATCTTAAATATTTATACGAATTTACTAATTTTAATTATATTGAACTAAGTATAATATTTAATTGTTTACGATTAAATTTAATATAATATAGCTATGAAACTTAACAATTTTTTAAAAGCAATAAGTGGTTTATTTATTGCTACAACTATAAATGCACAGGACGTTCCAAAATCGATTTACGATTTTAAGGTAAAAACTATTGATGGAAAGGAATTCGACTTTTCTTCTCTTAAAGGGAAAAAAGTTATGATTGTAAATACTGCTTCAAAATGTGGGAATACTCCTCAGTATTCTGATTTAGAGAAGTTGTATAAACAGTATGGAGGTGATAAATTTGTTATTATTGGATTTCCGGCAAATAATTTTATGCATCAGGAACCTGGTTCAGATGCTGAAATAAAGAATTTCTGTACTATGAATTATGGCGTAACATTTCCAATGATGTCAAAAATTTCAGTAAAGGGAGATTCAATTCATCCATTGTATTTATGGTTGACCAAAAAACAATATAATGGAGTTTCTGATGCTGTGGTTAAATGGAATTTTCAAAAATTTTTAATTGACGAAAACGGCAATTGGGTTAAAACAATCGCTCCACGAACAAAACCATATGATCCGGAAATAATTGACTGGCTCACAAAAAAATAATTTATTCGAGTAAATCGGGTCGAAGCTTTTTTGTTCGTTCAATAGATTGTTCGAGCATCCAGTTGTCAATAAGTTTAGTGTTGCCTGAAAGTAAAATTTCAGGCACTTTCCATCCTTTATAATCAGCCGGACGAGTATAGACCGGTGGAGCCAATAAATTATCCTGAAATGAATCGGTAAGAGCAGATTGTCCATCACTCATAGCACCTGGTAAAAGCCTTACAATAGCGTCAACCATCACCAATGCTGCCAATTCACCACCGGTTAAAACATAATCACCAATTGATATTTCGCGGGTAATTAAGTGTTCCCTGATTCTATGGTCAATCCCTTTGTAATGTCCGCAAAGTATAATAATATTTTTAAAAGTTGAAATTTGATTGGCAATTTTCTGGCTAAACTTTTCACCATCGGGAGAAGTATATATAATTTCGTCATAATCTCTTTCTAATTTTAATTTTGTAATTAACCTGTCAATAGGTTCAATAGTCATTACCATTCCGGCATCACCGCTAAACGCATAATCATCAACACGTTTATGCTTATCTAAGGAGTAATCACGAATATTATGGATTTGTATATCTGTTAACCCTTTATTTTTAGCACGTTTTATAATAGAATGGTTTAAAGGGCTATCAAGTAATTCAGGTAATACTGTTAATACGTCAATACGCATGCTTAATTTTTCTGTAAAGTTAAAACATTCAATATGTTTTGATTTGTCAAAAAATTAAAAATTTATACTATTAGTTTAAAGCGAAAAATAATAATTAAATTTTACCATAAATATGTTGTCGGCAGGTAAGTTATATAGTGTATTTAAATTACTTCCATATTCCGCAACATAATTTTGATCGGTTGCCGACATTTGATAAGCCCAAACCAGGTATAATGTTGACCCAGCTCTGAACTCCCAACGTGCAACCAAATTCGACCTGAATTCACGCATTGTAAAATTAGGATTGCTAAATGTTAAATTGTTATCTACCAGTGTGTATGTTGAATTGTCAGAACTTAATTTTAAGTTGGACTGATTAATAATTACAAATCTGTCATTGAAATTTTCATCTTTTGATATACTTCCGGTAACTTGTTTAAATTCTGTATAGTTTCCTGATGATACAAATGGGCTGCCATAATATTGTATGGATAATTTACTGTTTAAATTAAAGTTAAACCTAAATGTTATGGCATAGGTTTGTTGGGCTAATTTTGCCATTATAAATTGATTATCCATAGGTGTTGCAACATATTGCAAAGCACTAAAATTATTAGTAAATCCAAATTCGGTTTTTATTGTAAACTTTGAACCAAATCTTAAACCAATTCCAGGATGAATATTGTATTGTACAGAATTACCATTGTCAGATTTAGTCTCATTCAAATTTCCATATAACATCACTTTTTTAGAACCATCGGTATTTATAAAAACACCTTCATTCCAACCAGGACTAAATCTAAGTGCCGGGCCACCACGCAAAACGCGCGTGTCAAATCCTCCCCATGAATGATATAACCATGTTTCTGCATAATATTTATTTTTAAAAGAGGCATTTATATCAAGCATTGTATTATTATCTAATGGTAAATTACCATAATCCCGTAAATTATTATTTTCGGCATAAATGGTATATTCCCTGAAAAATCCTTTGGGTTCACTTTCGTGATAAAAAATTATTACTTGATTCGCCATTCCATCAGCCATCCGTAGATAACCAATATCATTTAAATCGAATCCTGGAGAACGCCATGCGAATTTATCTTTTATATGTAATTTATTTTTCCCCTCACGCCCAATGATTACCGAACCTCCATTGCCCTGCATATATGTGGCTCTTGAATTATAATGCAAATAATTTGCATCGGGCCGTTGGTAATAATGTGTAGCTGATTGCTGAAGCAATTGAATAGCCGTTGTATCTCCTTCAACCCTGCTGAAAATTGCTTTAGCTGTAATATAATAATCACGATTAAAGAAATATTGTTGAAAATCAATTCCACCAGTATAAGCTGCCTTGTTTAAACTATCCATTGATAAATTATGTAATGACCTATTCGTACTTGTAGCTATTGCACCTATTATAGTATTTCCTTTATTATAATCCTTCTGAACACGGCCAACAAAATAATTCGTATATGGATCGGTAAGTACATGACTTATTTTATTGTTTTGAGAAACATCTGCATATGCTGAAGATGTGAAACTTTGAAGTAATCCTATTGAAAGCCCATCTGCTGATTTACCTGAGAATTTAACTGCATCAATTATTGATGTATTAGATGGGGACTTAACATAAATATTATTGCTTGCATCTTCATCTGGTATTTTTAAAGGAGTATGACCAATTCTGCGGGAATAAAAAACCAAATCCTGATCCATATCATCGTCAAAAACACTTTTGCCTTCAAGAAAAAAAGGTCGTTTTTCATCATAATATGTTTCAAAAACCGACAAGTTCATAACAGAAGGATCTGCTTCAACCTGACCAAAATCGGGATTAACAGTTAAGTCAATCGTAAAATCACTTCCAACACCAATTTTACCATCTGCACCAAAAGTAGCAGAAGGATTATTTTTCCCTGTAAATGGATTATTATCTGTTTTATGGATATGTTCTAATTTCCCAACAATATAAGGTACAAATTCAATTCTTCGAGATTTAGGCAAATTTTCGATGCCATGAAGTTCTCCAAAATTATAAATGAAACCGGTGTTATTTCGTGGAATAACGCTCCATTGATCTTCTTCCTGCAATCGGTCAATCCATCGCCAACTATGCATTCCCCAAATTTGTTCAGGTTTACTATTGTTATATCGAAGCTGGCTAAGTGGAATTTTCATTTCAGCTGTCCATCCTGAATCGTTTAGTGCAGTTTGTCCGAACCAAACTGCGTCCCAGTTAAAATCGGCTTCACCTGTTTGTTTTAAAACCAGATCAATTTGCGTACCACCGGCAGTCATATCAAACTCAAATCCTGTTTTATGATCGAAATAACTATCAAAACATACACCTACAATATCACCGTTCATTTCATCGCGTTTCGATGTGTAGGCATGTATTTTTGACGGAACAGAATCGTGACAAAAAAAGGCTACATAAATGTTTTTATCGTCATATAATACTTTTAATTGTGTTCTTTGTGAAGCTTTAGCAGCTTCTTTAGGATTTTGCTGTACATAATAATTTGACCATCCTATTTCATTCCAGCAATTATCGTTTAATAATCCGTCAATTTTAGGAGGTTGCGCTATTATATGTTTTGTAAAATATTTTCGTTTATATACGGAAGAATCAATTTTAATTACATCGTTTTTATTAAAAAATGAAATTGAAAAAGATTGACATATCAAGCTAATTTGAAAAATAAATAATAAAAACAATAGTTTGTAATTCATATAAACAAGCGTAAAAAGAGTTTATGATTTTCAGTTTGAAAATTAATAATATTTATTAACAGCTAAATAAACGATTACCCTTAATGCTAGAAAATAAAAATTTGTTAAAAATAAATTTATTATTCATAAAAATGCATTTCAGAAACATATTTGTAAACACTTTCATTTAAAAAATGTCGCACATCCTTTTTGTTCTTAATGCTTTCGCGTATAAATGTGGAGGATATTTCAATTAATGGGGCATCTATAAATATACAGTTTTCTGTATTTTCCTTTCCATTTATATTAATTCCCGGACGTGGATATATAATCCTTTTGTAATTTTTGATTAATTCTTTGTAATTTTTCCATTTATGAAAAGTTGATAAACCATCGGCACCCATTATTATTGCAAAATCTTTGTCTGGAAATTGTTCTTGTAAGTATGCTAATGTATCAATTGTATAAGATGGTTGAGGCATTTTAAACTCAACATCGCTGGCTTTAAAACGAAGGTCTCCGGCAATTGCTTCCCGAACAAGTGCTAATCTGTGGTAATCATTTAATAATCCTTTTTTTTTCTTCAGTGGGTTTTGTGGACTAATAACAAACCAAAGCTGTTCTATTTCAGTAAACTCAACAATATAATTAGCAATTGCCAAATGGCCAATATGTATTGGGTTGAATGAACCGAAAAATAAACCGATTTTTTTCATTTTTTGAATAAAATACAAATTTATATAAAATATTATATGTCTGAATGAGTAAAGAGTAAAGGACAAAGAACAAGGAGTAAAGAACAAAGAGTATAGAGTAAGGATAAAAGAACAAGGAGTTGATAACTAATAACTAATATCAATCGGTAAATGGTCATCTCTTACTTTTTTGCTATTTCATTGTCTTGTTTCTATGTTTAACTAAAATTAACCCGTGAAAGTAATGAATCGCAAAATTTCACCTTGCATTCCGTCAAAATTTTGTAATTTGGCAAAATTTTAAATGCAGGAAAATAATGTCATTTGTAGATGAAAGAATTGTGAATGAAGGATTGACCTTCGATGATGTTTTACTTGTACCGGCATTTTCTGAGGTAATGCCTCGTGAGGTTGACCTTACAACAAAGTTTTCACGTAATATTGAATTACGTACTCCTGTTGTTTCAGCGGCCATGGACACGGTAACTGAAGCAGCAATGGCAATTGCTATTGCCCGTGAAGGTGGAATTGGGGTAATTCATAAAAACATGACCATTGAAGAACAGGCTAAACATGTTAAGAAAGTGAAGCGTGCCGAAAATGTTATGATCTATGATCCAATTACTATTCATAAAAATGCAACTGTTGCTGATGCGTTAAACCTAATGTCAGAAAATAAAATTGGAGGAATACCCGTAGTTGATGAAAGTAGAAAACTTATTGGCATTGTTACAAATCGAGACTTACGTTTCGAGCATAATATAAGCCGGTCGGTTTTTGAAATAATGACCAAAGACAATATAATTAGTACCACACAGCAAACTGATTTGGAACATGCATCGGAAATTCTGAAACGACATAAAATAGAAAAACTACCAATAGTTGATGAAGCAGGAAAATTAATTGGTCTAATAACTTATAAAGATATTACAAAAGCCAAGGATCGGCCAAATTCATGCAAGGATAACAAAGGCCGATTAAGAGTTGCCGCTGCGGTAGGCGTTTCACATGATACTTTTGACAGGATAGATGCACTTGTACAAGCTGGTGTTGATGCAATTATTATAGATACAGCTCACGGTCATCACATTGGTGTAATATCTACTCTAAAGGAAGCACGGAAAAAATATCCTTCAATTGATATTGTTTGTGGTAATATTGCAACTGCAGATGCTGCAAAAGCCTTAATTGATGCCGGAGCTGATGCTGTTAAAGTTGGAATTGGTCCGGGTTCAATTTGTACAACACGCATAGTTGCCGGAGTTGGCGTACCGCAACTTTCTGCTATATTCGAAGTTTCAAAAGCATTGAAAGATTCTGGAATACCTGTAATTGCTGACGGTGGAATTCGCTATTCAGGTGATATAGTTAAAGCACTAGCTGCTGGAGCATCATCAATTATGGCAGGTTCATTATTTGCAGGAGTTGAAGAATCTCCGGGTGATACAATTATATATAATGGCAGAAAATATAAATCGTATCGTGGAATGGGTTCAATTGAAGCCATGCATAAAGGTTCAAAAGACAGGTATTTTCAGGATGTTGAAGATGATATTAAAAAACTTGTTCCAGAGGGAATTGAAGCCCGTGTCCCTTTTAAAGGTTCGCTTACTGAAGTGGTTTACCAGCTCATAGGTGGTTTAAGAGCGGGAATGGGTTATTGTGGTGCTGCAAATATAAATATTTTGCATAATTCAAAGTTTGTCAGAATTACAAATTCGGGATTAGCTGAAAGTCACCCGCATGATGTTACAATTACAAGGGAAGCACCTAATTATAGTAGATAAATATTGTTAAACTAAATTTAATTAATTTTTATGAAACGATTAGCAATCAAAGTATTAATTTCATTATTGTTTATTCCGATTTCAATTTTTGCTAAAGAAAAATCAGATGATCCAATAATTGTAACTATTGATAATCAGAAAATTACAAAATCAGAATTTTTAAGGGTATATAGTAAAAATAACAACCAGGGTAATACAGACACTAAATCATATAAAGAATATATGGACATGTTTGTTAATTACAAACTGAAAGTTATTGAAGCTGAACATGAAGGTTATGATACTGTTGCCAGTTTTAGGAACGAGTTTAAAGGATATAGAAATCAATTAGCAAAACCATACCTTATTGATAATAATGTAAATGAACAATTGTTAAAAGAAGCATATGGCCGTTTAATGCAGGATGTTCATGCTAGGACAATAATAATAAAAATACATGGTTATGGTATGCCGGCTGATACGCTTAATGCTTATAACAGGGCAATTGAAGCAAGAAATTTATTATTAAAAGGAGAACCTTGGGATTCAATTGCATTAAAATTTTCAGCTGATCCGAATGTTAAAAAATACTGGGGTGATGTAAAATATTTTACTGTATTTCAAATGAAATATCCTTTTGAATCTGCGGCTTATAATTTAAAAATTAATGAATATTCAATGCCTTTTCAGATTCAAAATGCTTATTATATTGTTCAAACTTTAGATAAAAGACCTTCAAGGGGAATTATTAATGCTGAACATATAATGGTAGCATTTCCTGAAAATGCAACTCCAAATTCCATTGATTCCGCTCACAAAAAAATTATGGAAATATATGCTAAATTAAAAGCAGGTGAAAAGTTCGAAGATTTAGCTGAAAAATATTCTGATGACAGGCGTTCGGCTAAAAAAGGTGGTGATTTGGGTTGGTTTAGTAATGGTCAAATGGTTCCTGAATTTGAAGATGCCGCATTTGCTTTACAACATAATGGTGATTATTCAGAACCAATTAGAACTGCATTTGGATGGCATATTATTAAAAGACTAGACCATAAATTTTATCCTCCTTTTGATAGTGTTCAAAATAACATCAAAGAAAGTATTAAACAAAAAGTACAGAATGATGATAGGTCAAAACTTGCAGAATATGCTGTAATAAACAGGGTTAAAAAGGAAATAGGATTTAAAGATAATTCTTCGAACATATATTTGCTTCAACCTTTCTTAGATAGTACTGTGTTTATAGATAAATGGAATCCTGAAAAAGCGAAGAGTGTGTTTAATGAAAAATTATTCAAGCTTGAAAAAAATGAAATAACGTTAAAAGATTTTGCTGACTATATTGCTGTTAGCCATAAATTTAGAAAACCAATACCATTTGATTATTTTCTGTATAACCAATATCAGGATTTTATTATTGATAAAGTTCGTGAATTTCAAGATAGCAGGCTTGCTGATTTATATCCCGAATTCAAATATTTAGTTCAGGAATATCACGATGGAATATTACTTTTTAATTTAATGGATAAAAAAGTTTGGTCTGAAGCTGCCAAAGATACGGTTGGCCTTGAAAAATATTACAATGATCATAAAGATACTTATAAATGGGGCGAACGGGTCAATGCTTTGGTTATAACATCTACTGATAAAGATAAAATTGACCAGGCATATAAATTTGCCGATGATTATTTAAAAGGGACAATTAAATCGAAAGATATTTTAATAAAAGTTTGTAATGGCGATACAATTAAGCCATGTATAAACATAACTGAAACAGCATTTGAAAAAGGTGATAATACGTTGCTCGACAGTATTGGATGGAATACTGGAGTTTCAAGCATTATCTCAAATGTAGGCAAATATGGATTTTTTGTGAAAAAGGACAAGCTTGCTCCTGAACAAAAGCAATTTAAAGACGTAAAAGGTACCTGTATTGCCGATTACCAAGGTTATCTGGAACAAAAATTCTTAGACGAACTACATAAAAAATATAAAGTTGAAATAAATGAAAAAGTTTTAGATTCGCTTAAGAAATAAATAAAGTTACATTATCCCCAATTTGATTTTATTTCTAAAATTGGGGATTTTTTTTCTTATACAACTTCAATAATTTTAAAAAAATGAAGTATTTACTTTTAATAACAATTCTTTTCTTTACCGGATGGTGTTCACGAATGCAAAATGCCAACAAAGAAAAACCTTTGGCACAGGTTGGAGAAAAGTATTTATATCCAACGGAAATTAAGGGATTAATAAAGCCAGGACTTTCTAAGGAAGATAGCACAATAATGCTCACAAGTTTAATCGAAAAATGGGTACGCAAACAATTAATACTTCAGAAAGCTGAATTGAATTTAACCGATAATGAAAAAGACGTTAATAAAGCACTGGATGAATATAGAACTTCATTAATAATTTTCAAATATGAACAAAAATTTATTCAGGAAAAGCTTGATACATCAGTTTCAAATTCAGAAATCGAAAAATATTACAACCAAAATACCTCTAATTTTATTTTAAACTTTGATATTGTTAAAGCTCAATATATTAAATTGCCATTAAAAGCGCCAAACATTGATAAGTTAAAAGATTTAATGCGTACTGAAAGTGAAGAAAATGTTAAGGCGCTTGAAAGTTATTGTTTTCAGAATGCCAGAAAATATGATTATTTTAACGACGATTGGGTAGATTTGGATAATATTCGTTCTGTTTTTCCCGTTGAAATACCAGGGAATGAAGCCTATTTAAAATCAACTAAATTTATTGAAGCAAAAGATTCGTTATATTATTATATAGTAAATGTAAAAGATGCAAAAACAAAAGGAAACATAGCGCCTTTAAATTTTGTTGTTAATGATATAAAGAGCATTATTATTTTAAAAAGAAAACAAAAATTAATTAACGACATAGAAAATCATATCTATTTCGACGCTATGAATACAAATAAATTTACAATTTTTAATAATTAGCATGGTATCAACTATAAAGTATTTCTTTATTTTTTTATTCTTCTCACCGTCATTACTATTTGCCCAGGAAAGTTTTGTTGTTGATAAAATAGTTGCAATAGTTGGAGGAACTGCAATATTGGAATCGGATATTCAAAATCAAATGTTGCAACAAAAAGCCCAACATCAGGATATGAGTAAATGCCAGGTATTTGAAAATTTCCTGGTTCAAAAACTTTTGGTTAACCAGGCTAAAGTTGATAGTGTTGAGGTAAAAGATGAACAGGTTGATATGCAACTCGAAAGCCGGATCAAGTATTTTATCGATCAGGCTGGTTCAAAAGAAAAACTTGAAGCATATTTCAATAAATCGATATTTCAGATTAAAGAAGATATGCGCACTTCTCTTAAAGAACAAATGATTGTTCAAAAAATGCAAGGACAAATTAACGAGGATACAAAAATTACACCCACGGAAGTTAAAGATTTTTATGACAGTATTCCCAAAGACAGTATCCCTATTGTAAATACATTAATTGAATACCAGCAAATTGTGAAATATCCTTCGTATGCTGATAAGTCAATTTATGAGCTAAAAAAGAAATTACTTGAATTGCGAAAAAGGATAATGGATGGTGAAAGTTTTGCAACACTTGCATACTTGTATTCCGAAGATCCAGGATCGGCTCAAAATGGTGGTGACATTGGATTTATGAGCAAAGGTGAGCTCGATCCCGAATACGGACGTGTTGCTTTTAACCTTAAAGAAAATGCTGTTTCAGGCATCGTAGAATCACAATTTGGATATCACATTATTCAGTTAATAGCCAGAAAAGATGATAAAGTTGATACACGGCATATTTTATTGAGGCCCAAACCTACTGATGAAGAAATAAAGCAGGCGCTAACATCTTTAGATAGCATTAAAACATTACTTGTTAAGGATACTCTTTCATTTGAAAAGGCAGCACTTTATTTCTCTGAAGATAAAAATAGCAGATTAAGTGGAGGAAATGTTGTAAATCCTGTTAATAATTCAACCAAATTTGAACTGGAGCAATTACCACAGGAAGATTATTATATGATTAAAAAAATGAAAGTTGGAGAAATTTCAGATCCATTTATGAGTAAAGATGATGCCAAGAAAACTGCCTATAAAATAATAAAACTAGTTTCCCGAACTGATGCTCATAAAGCTAACCTTACCGATGATTACCAGTTATTGCAAGATTTGGCTCTGGAATCAAAAAAGAAAAAGGTTGTTCAACAATGGGTTGAAGATAAACTTGCCAAAACATATGTCAGAATTGACGATTCATACAAAAATTGCAATTTCAGAACAAAAGGTTGGATTAAATAGCTTATTTTCTTAGTTAACATAATGAAATCTAAAATTTTGGCTGTTTCCGGAATTCGCATTTCGGTTTATTTCAATAAAATTTATTTTATATCATTACTGGTATTAATTACCAACGTTTCTTTACTCGCTCAACAAGTAAAGCCAAATGAAATTGAAATTTTACATGCCGATTTTATGGATTTCAATAAAAAGGAAACCAAAGCTCAACGTTTGAAAGGCAATGTTCAGTTTAAGCATAATAATGCAATTATGAATTGCGACTCAGCATATTTCTTTACTGAAGATAATTTAATTGATGCTTATGGTCATATCCATATTAATCAGGGAGATACTTTGCATTTATATGGAAACACCTTAAAATATGATGGTAATACCAAACTTGCGCAAGTGCGCGACAATGTAAAATTAATTGATCAAAAAAGTACGCTTACAACCAATTATCTCGATTATAATATGAAAGATGATATTGGTTATTACATCAATGGTGGAAAAATAGTTAATGGTGAAAATAATTTAAGCAGCGAAGTAGGTTATTATTATGCAAATTCAAAAATATTTTATTATCGTAAAAATGTTGTAATTATTAATCCAAAGTATGTTATTAAATCAGATACTCTTAAGTACAACACTATAACCAAGACTGCATTTTTTTTCGGGCCAACTGATATTACATCAAAGGATGACTATATATATTGCGAAAATGGTTGGTATAACACAAGTACAAATATTAGTCAGTTTAATAAAAATGCCTATATAAAATCTTCAAAACAATATTTAAGTGGGGATAGTTTATATTACGAAAGGGACAATGGCATTGGAAGGGCTTTCCATAATATTTACCTGATTGATTCTACTCAAAAAGTTATAATAACCGGTAATTATGCAAGTTACCGTGAAAAGCCAGAATATGCAATGGTTACTGACAGTGCTGTATTAATGCAATATGGCGATTTGGACACGATGTTTGTCCATGCCGATACTATGAAATCTATTGCTTTGGATACTACTAATGTTGATAAAATTATAAGGGCATATTATCATGTTCGCATTTTTAAACCTGATATGCAGGGGAAATGTGATTCTTTAACCTATTCAACTTCCGATTCAACACTTCGAATGTTTCATTCGCCAGTGCTTTGGAATGCTGAAAATCAAATGGTTTCAGATTATATTGAATTTCACATGGCAAATCAGAAAATGAACACTGTAAATATGTATGAAGGTTCATTTATAACTTCAAAGGAAGATTCAGGAAAATACAATCAGATTAAAGGGAAAAAAATGATTGGTTATTTTAAAGATAACCAAATTTACAAAGTTTATGTTTCAGGAAACGGCCAAACAATTTACTATCCAAAAGACAAGGATCAAATTATTGGTATGAACAAAGCTATTTGTTCTGATATGGATATTTATTTAGAAAATAAAAAAATTAAAAGGATTGTATTTCTTACACAGCCTGATGCTACGCTATATCCATTAACAAAAGTTCCTGTTTCCGAAAGTTTTTTCAAAGGTTTTAAATGGCTTGGAAATGAAAGGCCAAAATCAAAAGGAGATATTTTTAAATGGGTAACGGAATAAGTTATTTATTTGAATAATTCATAAGTTATAGTACATACATCTTCAGGTGCAGTTTCAAAAAATATTGATATTGTATATAATACTTCGTATTTAAAATCAATTTCAATTGGCTCAGCATCATCTTCACCATCCATATAAACAAAATTTACCAAGGGTGTTACAATTTTATCAGTAAACTGTTTAATAACCATATAGGTATAATTTCCATTCGTTTCAATAATTTCAGACTTGCCTTTAAATGTAATTGTTTTCATATTTAAATTATGATTAAGCAAGTTTATAATAATTTTTGAATTCAACAAATAAAACTTAATGCATAATGTTATTAATTTTTTTTTGATAGGTTAAAATATTTTAATAATTTTGACCCGTTAAACAAATAGGTCAAAATGAATGTTTTTGTATTAGAATAGAATAATTGTATGTATGGTACATATTACCCATTGTGGTGAAAATATTGAAAAAATAGGCGACATTCTCGATGCCGCTCAAAAAAGGTTTGGTCTTTATGGCCTTGAAAAAACCACGATGAGCGAAATCGCTGCTGACTTAAATATGTCAAAAGGTTCTATTTATTATTATTTTCCTGATAAAGAAAAATTATATAAAGCAGTGGTTGAAAAAGAGCATACTGAATTCCTGGAAAATGTTAAAGAACGTATTAATGAATTGGATGAACCGGTTGAAATGCTTAAAGAATATCTTCGTATAAGTCAGGAATTTTTTCGTTCATTTTTAAACTTAAGCCGCACCAGAATGAATGAAATTGTGGGTTTAAGTCCATTTATGAAAGAAATTGTTACCGAACAAAGAACAAAAGAAAAAGTAGTTTTAATTGAAATATTTAAAAAAGGTTCCGAAATGGGCCGTTTCTATTTACAAAATCATGAAGATGTTGCAATTTTGTTCCTCGATTTAATAAGGGGTTTACGCAGAATGATTATTGGAAAGAAGGAGATATTCTATCTTGAAAATGAAGAATACGAAATACTTCAAACTAAAATGAACTTATTTGCCGATATATTTTTAAGAGGGTTAACGAATAAATAAAAATTTAATGATTATATAAGATTTGTTATGGATAAGATTGAAAAAAAGAAAAACAAAAAAGTTTACATTCCTTTAATTGGTATTATAGTTTTAGTTTTAATTGCTTCGGTATATTATTATCGTCAGTTTGTTTTATACATATCTACTGATGACGCTCATATTGATTCAAATAATGTATCGGTAAGCGCTAAAATGTTAGGCCGGATAGTACATTTATATTATCAGGAAGGTGATTCGGTAAAATCTGGCGGACTTATGGCAGAACTCGATAGTACTGACTTGCTATCACAAAAACGTCAAGCAATGGCTGCGAGAGATCAGGCAATTTCTAATCAGTTTCAGAGCGAAGCTCGATATGAATTTGACCAGGAAAATATTAAGGTTATGGAAATAAGCTTTGCCAAAGCAAAAGATGATTTTGAAAGGGCAAAGAGTCAAATTGCAGGTGATGTTATTTCAAAAGAACAGTTTGACCATATACAAAAAGCTTTTGAAACATCGAAAGCTCAATTGGATGCTGCAAAAGTACAATTAGGTGTTTCGAAAGCACAAATTGGATCAGCAGTTGCTGCTGTTGAAACCGCGAAAGCACAAATTGGAATAATTGAACAACAAATTACAAATACACGTTTATTTTCTCCTTCGTACGGAGTAATAGCAAAACGATGGTTACTGACAGGTGATGTAACTCAGCCAGGGCAATCAATTTATACAGTTACTGAAAATAAAGATTTATGGGTTACTGTATTTCTTGAAGAAACTAATATTGCACAAACGTATATTGGTCAAAAAGCAATTTTTACTATTGACGCATTTTCTGGGGTTGAATTTACTGGTAAAGTATTTTCGATTGGTGCAAATACAGCTTCGGTTTTCTCTTTAATTCCGGCAAATAATGCTTCAGGAAATTTTACAAAAGTTACACAAAGAATTCCAGTTAAAGTTTCAATTGATAGTGTCAGTATAGGAAAAGTAAACCAATACAACATTTTAACAGGTATGTCGGTTGTAATTAAACTGGTAAAGAAATAAATATGCGCAAGGTTTCACCAACGCACCGCATCAGGCGGATTATCAGAAAAAGGGATTCATCTTTTCATCCTCAGAACCTTAATTACAAATGGTGGTTACTCGCTAATGTAATGATAGGAACTTTTATGGCAGTACTTGATGCAACTATTGTAAATGTTGGATTGCCAAAGATTATGGCTTCTTTTGGGGTTGGCATTGATAAAATTGAATGGGTTATAACAGCATATATGCTTGCTATGGCTGTTATGCTTCCAACAGCAGCATGGCTTGCCGATAAATTTGGATATAAACGTGTTTATTTTCTAGGATTATTATTGTTCACATTTGGCTCATTTTTATGCGGAATGTCGCCCAATGAAAATATGTTAATTATTTCTCGTGTAATCCAAGGTTTAGGTGCCGGGGCTATTCAACCTATTGGTATGGCAATTATAATCCGTGAATTTCCGCCACAGCAAAGAGGTGTAGCTCTTGGTTTTTGGGCAATTTCAGCTGCGGCATCTGTTTCATTTCGGCCCATTAATTGGGGGCTTTTTGGTGGACAATTTTAATTGGCAATTAATATTTGATGTTAATATTCCGGTTGGTATAATTGGGTTGTTAGCAACTGTTATTATTCAGAAGGAATATAAAAATCCGAGGACAAAGAATTTTGATTATGTTGGGTTTATTACAGTCAGCTTATTTTTACCTTTAGTTCTATATGCATTGACTGAAGGTACTGCTGCCACAAATTCACAAGGTTGGAAAGCTCCTTATATATTAATTTGTTTTGCTATTTCAATTGTCGCGTTTGTATTGTTTATAATTACTGAACTTACTGTTGAAGAGCCATTGATAGATTTGAGGTTGTTGAAAAACCACAACTTTTATATGGGCAATATCATTATTTTTATTTTTAGTATGGGTATGTTCGGTAGTACTTTTTTGCTCCCGGTATATTTGCAAAATTCGTTGGATTATACTGCTATTCAGTCTGGTGCTGTATTTCTTCCGGTAGGTATTATTCAGGGAATAATGTCACCAATTTCAGGACTGGTAGGTGATAAAATAAACCCAAAAATACCAATTGTAATTGGGGTTATATTATTATCTTTTTCATTATATCTCAATTCTTCATTATCATTCCTGACAGAACACAGCTTTATAATGTTATCATTATATTTACGAGGACTAGGAATGGGAATGCTTTTTACGCCTTTAAGTTCAATTTCGCTTTTGGAAATGCCCCGCGAAAAAATGGCACAAGCTTCAGGAATAACGAATGTAATACGACAATTGGCAGGAAGTTTTGGAGTTGCTGTATTAGCTACACTTCTAACAACCCGAATTTCATATCATTCACAAATGTATGGGCAGGCAATTAATGCACATTCTCAAACCTATAAAAATGTTACTGCTCATATTACTAATCATTTAGTAGTTGATGCAGGAACTTCAAGAGCTTTAGCGAATAATGAAAGTAAAGGTTTCATTGTTATGCAGGCTAACAAAGAAGCATATATCAGTGGTATTGATGATGACTTTTTAGTGGCAAGTTTAATTACAATTATTGGTTTAATTCCTGTATTCAATCTTCATAATAAACGAAAGCAAATGAAACAAATTAATAAAGATTATGAAGCTGCATCACTTGAATAATTTTCAAACTATTTCAATGAATAATGAAAAATAAAATTTTTATGAAATACATAACAAATAATATAAGTTTATTGTGCATTTTATCCGTTAATAAACGAGATGAAGAATTAGTTCAAAATAATTTTTATATCAAAAAATCAGGAATGAAAACGTTCATAGTATTATTTATTTTCCTTCTTATATCAAATTTTACATTCTCACAGAAATCTGATACTTCAAAATTAATTACCAGCGATTCACTTTCACTGGAACAGATTATTAAACAGGTTATTGAAAACCATCCAACTATTAAGGAAGCAGAAGAAGCTTTAAATATTTCAGATGCAAAAATTGGCCTGGCAAAATCAGGCTATTTGCCTAATATTGATGTAGCAGGCAGTTTTACAAGGATTGGCCCGGTTCCAGCAGTGGCATTTGGAGGAAATAATTTGAACATGGCACCGGCTAACAATGTAACTACTGCCTTGGAATATAACCAAACTATTTACAATTTTGGGAAAACAGCTAAAGATGTGAATTTGGCCAATGAAAATAAAAACCTGAACCAATTGTCAATTGAACAATTAAAACAGAAAATGTCTGTTGGCGCAATTCGTAATTTTTATACTTTATCATATATTCAGGATGCAATTGAAATTAAAGACGAAGAATTAAAAACATTGAATACACATTTAGATTATGTGAAAAAGAAAAATGAAACAGGTTCCGCAACTCAATATGAAATTCTATCAACACAAGTGAGAATTTCTAATATTGAAGGCCAAAAAATTGATATGGAAACCAATAGAAAAGTTCAACTTTCAATTCTAAATTCTATTTTAGGCTTACCTCAAAATACCGATTTAAAAGTGAAGAAAGAATTGGCTTACAATATGCCTGATATGCTTCCAGATTCACTTATTGCTTATGGATTGAAACATCGTGATGAGATGAAAATTGCAAATGAAAAATCAACATTGGCTCAGTTGCAATATAATTTAACACATGCAGTGAACAATCCATCTATAAACATATTTGCTTCAGGTGGATACAAAAATGGATATTTTACTCCAGAACTTCAACCTACAGCCTATAAATGGAATTATGTTGCAGGAATTGGTATAAAGGTTCCATTATTTGATGCAAACAGGAAAAAGAACGAGTTGTTAATTTCGAAATCAAATATTCAGGAATGCAGTTACGAAGTTGATATAACTTCCAGGAATATTTCAAGTGAAGTTATTCAGGCTGATGCAGAAGTTATTTCGTCGGACAAAAAAATAAAACAGTTTGCCTTGCAATTAGAACAGGCAGAGAAAGCATTAAATTTAGCTGAAATAAATTATAAAGCTGGCGTAATTACTAATCTCGATTTACTCGATGCAACCTATGCTGTGTCTGAAAGTAAATTGATGCTTTTAAATTCAAAAATTGAATATATTTCCAGTATCTTTAGATTGAAAAACGCGATAGGCGAAAGGTTGTATTAGCGGATACCAGAGCATGGAAACCGGAGACCGGAAAATGGATAGCGAAAAGGAAAATATAAAATTTCATTTTCCTTTTTCCATTGACCTTTTACCATTAATAGTTCACCGTTTATAAATATAAATTATGGCACAGGAAAATATTCAAAGTACGCTTGAAATTTTAGATGTTCAGAATAAAAGTTGCAAGCTAATATATAAAGCTGATTATCATTTCGAAGCGCCAAACTGGACAAATGATGGAAAATGGTTAATTTTCAATAGTAATGGTTCTCTTTATAAAATTTCAATTGAAGGAGGAATTCCTGAAAAAATAAACTCGGGTTTTGCTGATAAATGCAATAACGACCATTTGCTATCTCCCGACAATAAATTTATTGCAGTAAGTCATCATACCCATGAGGATGGAATTTCGCGTATTTATACATACCAATTTAATGGAAGTGTTCCGAAATTAATTACCAAGAATGGTCCAAGTTATTTACATGGCTGGTCACCCGATGGCAAAACATTGGCCTACTGCGCTCAACGAAATGGTAAATTTGGTATTTTCGTTATTTCATCTGATGGAGGCGAAGAAAAAAGATTAACGGAAACATCAGGGTTGGATGACGGTCCTGAATTTTCGCCCGATGGCAAATATATTTATTTCAATTCCGATAGAACCGGTTTAATGCAAATTTATAGGATAAAAACTGATGGTTCATCAATTGAGCAAATTACAACGGATGATGGAAATAATTGGTTTGCCCACATTGCGCCTGATAATTCAAAATTTATTTTTTTAACGTATGATAAATCGGTTCAGGGGCATCCGGCAAATAAAAATGTTAAGCTCAGGCTAATGTCATTATTAAATAATGAAATTACCGTTGTAGCCGACCTGTTTGGTGGACAAGGTACCATAAATGTACCAAGCTGGTCTGCCGATAGTAAGCGGGTTGCTTTTGTAAGGTATAAACTTTTATAAGCAAAAAATTAATCCTAATTTTCAGAATTATGGAAAATTATTCTGAAATAGTTCAAAAGCAAAATGAATTCTTCAATTCAAATAAAACGAAGGATTTAGCATTTCGGATTGCTCAATTAATAAAATTGAAGCAGGTTTTAATTCAACATGAAAATGATTTAGCACAGGCAATATATAGTGATTTTAAAAAATCATTTTTCGAAATGTATGCCACCGAATTGGCACTTGTGCTTGTAGAAATTAATACTGCTATAAAAAATTTAAAAAAATGGACAAAACCTAAGATAACAAGAACCAATTTAGGAAATTTTCCTGCAAAATGCTATATAACTCCAGAGCCGCTTGGCACAACATTAATTATTGGTGCATGGAATTATCCTTACCAGTTATCATTATCACCAACTGTTGCCGCAATTGCTGCCGGGAATACTGTTATACTTAAGCCCAGTGAATTAGCGGCAAATACATCAAAAATCCTTAAAGAACTTATAAATTCAAATTTTAATGCTGATTTTTTTACAGTTATTGAAGGTGGAGCCGATGTTGTAACAGAATTATTAAATCAGAAATTCGATAAAATATTCTATACCGGAAGTGTAGCAGTTGGTAAAATAATTTACCAGGCAGCGGCTAAAAATCTTACTCCTGTAACTTTAGAATTAGGTGGAAAAAGTCCGGTTATAATATTGCCCGATAGTAATTTAAAAATTGCTGCCAAACGATTGGTTTGGGCTAAATTTATTAATGCCGGTCAAACTTGTTTAGCACCTGATTATATAATGGTTCATCGTTCTGTAGAAAAAGAATTATTATATGAACTGAAATTGCAATTAATAAAATGGTTTAAAAATGTTACGGTTGAAAGTGAAAATTATGTTCAAATCATAAACGAACGACATTTCGATAGACTATTAAGTTTAATTGATGAAACCAAAATATATTATGGCGGCAAAAGTGATAGAAACAATAGGTTTATTGAACCAACTATATTGCATAATATAAGTTTTAATGACAAGGTAATGCAGGACGAAATATTTGGCCCAATTTTGCCGGTAATTTGTTATGACGAAATTGATCAAGCAATTGCTTATATAAAGTCGAAACCCAAGCCATTGGCGTGTTATATATTTACTTTAAAAAAAGATGTACAGAATAAAATTTTAAATGAAGTTTCATTTGGAGGAGGATGTATAAACGATGCTGTAATGCATGTTTCAAATGAGAATTTACCTTTTGGTGGAGTAGGAAATAGCGGAATTGGCAATTACCATGGTATATATGGATTCAATACTTTTTCACATTATAAAAGTATTTTTGAAAAACCAATATTATACGAAATACCTGTTAAATTTCCTCCTTATTCAGCTTTGAAGTTAAAAATTATTAAGTGGGTTATGGCCTAACTTTAGCTATTAGCTACTGGTTTAGGAGGTACATCAAAACGAACCGTTTTATCCCAAAGATGTTTTTCCTTTTTAATATTTTCAAGATAAAAAGCTCTCAACATTACAAATATCCAAAGTTGGCAATAAGTAAAATACATAATCAACACCAATACTGCATTTTTAAAATTGTCTTCCCTGTCGAATGATAGTGCCAGCATTATTTCAAATAAAAACAAAAAGAAAGCTGTTATCCATACAACTGTGAACGGACCTGGCAGTGGAATGCTAATTAATCCGAATAAACTGGAAAAAAATAATATATCGGATAATAATATAGCAACAAAAAATACATAATACAATGCTAGAGTATAAAGCAAATCAAAACGCATCCTTTTGTTTTTGAAATAAGGAATTAGTTTCATAAACTTTGAGATTACATAATTATTACCTCTTACCCAACGAACGCGTTGTTTTATCCAAACTTTCCAGGTTTCTGGTTCTTGTTCGTAAGTAATGGCATAAGGAATAAATTTAATCATATAACCATGTTCGTAAATTCGAATACTTAATTCCGAATCTTCAGTTAACGCTTCTTCGTCCCAACCATTTAATTCTTTTATAAGCCAGTGCCACATTACAAAATTTGTTCCCGGTAATGTTGCAATTTTATGCATTTGCCATCGTCCGGCTTGCAGCATTGACTGAAAACTTAGTGTTTCAATATTTATAAAACGAGTTAATAAATTACGGTTTTTATTTACAGTTCTGAACTTGCCGATAACAGCGCCTAATTCTTTATGTGATACAAGCTGTGCAACCAAATAATGCAATGCCATTGGATCAGGAGTATTATCGGCATCGTAAATTGCAATTACATCGGATGTAACTTGTTTTACACCTAAATTCAGTGCCCTTGATTTACCTTTACCACCCTGACCTGCAGGTACATTAAAAAGAACAACCCTTGCGTCCTTTTGGGCGTAACTTTCTATAATATCTTTTGTAGCATCTTTTGAGCCATCATTGATAACCATAATTTTTAATTTATCCTTCGGATAATTCATATTTAACATGGCCTCAATGGTATTACCAATTACCTTTTCCTCATTATGAGCAGGGATTAATATAGTGCAAGTAGGAAAATCAAAAGTTTGTTTGTCAACTTCCTTTTTTTCCTTTAATGATTTTATAAAATTGCTATAGCCATAAACACTAAATATAAACTGGTAACCAATCATAAACCAAATCAATATAACGGTAACCAGAAATAGGACTTCTAAAATTGACATATTTTATTTTATTAGTTAGTCTTTCAAAAGTTTTATAATTCAATATTTCATAAAAATTAATTTTTCATCGTTTTATTTTTCGAGCCTGCGACGGAAAATTTTAAGCATCACAAACATAATAAATAAAGCCAAAACAGCAACCAAGCCGTAAATAGCTATGGCACTTATTGACCATAAACTTGTAATATTGAGTCCATAACTAAATTTATCACCGGTTTCAATTACAACTTTGTGCTGTCCAACCGGAAGAAAAACGGTAAAACAATCGTTTCCACTTAATACATCGAATTTAATAGATTTCCCGTCAACAAGTATTGTTGTTGGTTTACTATTTAAAGCAACAAGTGCTTTTTCAGTTGATATATATTTAAAACTTACCCTGCGCATATCATAATTGATGCTTAAAATATTTCCTGAAAAAGATAATACCTGTGGTTGTAATGTTACCGTGGAAAATCCCGGAAATCCATTTGAATTTAAAATAATTTTATGGTTACCTGCAGTAATTAAAAAAGTATTGTCACGATATCCTTCAACGGGTTGCCCGTCAACATTTATAATTTTAATATTTGCAGGTAATTTTAATGTGAAAGCATACGGAGAATTAACAACATAGCCATTTTCTGTAACCCTGTATTTTACATCAGACGAACTGGCATAAGGAAAAAAGAACATATCCTGTGGGTTAACTGATTCTTCGCTATAAATTGTAAATCTTGGAGCTCCAATAGAAGCACAATTGATTAACTGGTAACTTTCAATACCAGTTTGTCTTAACGTTGGAAATGGTGTAACATCTTCTCTTTTCCTGAAATTTAAAATATTTAAGTCAATGAGTAATTTGGATGAATCGGCAATTTGACTTTTATAATACTTTCCAAACTCAATATACCTTGATGGATCAGTTGACCATTTACTTTCAGGGTCTTCCGCTTGTAGAAGAAATCCATATTTTTTTTGCAATTCAATAATTTTATCAGAACTACCTCCGTCATATTCTTCAATCTCTGGTGAAAAGTGAGTATCCATAAAAGTCACCATTACATTGAAACCAGGTTTATCACGTTTAAATTTATAAATTGCTTGTAAAAGTTTGTCGGATACGCTAGAAATCTTGTCAACCCTATATTTTACAAGTTCTTCTTTAGCTAAATTATTCTTTTTCCAATAATAATCTGAATTCTGATCGAAAACCTGAATTGGATCAAACCCATACATATTTTTGAATTCTTTTCGTGCAGATGGATGCATTGGTGTGAATAACTTTGGATCATCAAAGCCTTTGCCTGATTCAAAATACATTTCACCAATATTTACACCGTCCCAATCATAAGCTTTTAGAATACTAAGATATTCCGAAACCATTGCTGTGAGACATTTTTTATCTGTCATAGCAACCGGGTAACGCCATGATGGGCGCACATCTTCGTTCAGATAATTTTTTTCACGCCATTCAGGATGTTTTTCCCAGAACTTTTGATTAACCTGAGGGGGTTCAATCCATGCATAAACCAGTATTCCATTGGCATGTGCAAGATGGATTACACGGGCATAGTCATAATTATATTTTTGATATTCATGCCATCCTGCAATATGTACAACCCTAATTCCTGATTTAACCCATGTTTTTATTAAATTTTCAACGCTTATATTTTGTCTGTATCCAGGATCAAAATAAAAATCAAGATTTTCTCTTCGGAATACAGGTTGAATTTGAAAATATTTTTTCACATATTCCAGGGCATAAGGAAAAGTACTGTATCCATTTGGTGTATGCTGATCGAACCAGGTGTTAAAAAACAATATTTTTCCTTTACCATAAGGTCTTCCCATAGCCGCAGTTAATCCGGAGTTTACATCATCGCAAAAAATTACGTCATTTTCTGCATGATCGAATTTATTAACCAACTGTCCATATTTCCAGTTTATAAATTCATTTGGATAAAGTTCATCGCGCACAATTTCAATGCGTGATTCATTATTATAAAATCGAACGCCAAGTTTTTCTATTAATTTATTCCGCCTGTCAGTAATTAAATTACCACCATTTTTTAAATATCGTGCAATTTTGTCATAATCAAAATAGGGCAATGAGTCAACACTTGAATATGGGACTATTAATAAATTTATATCTTTTAAATCCAATATTTGTCCACTAAAAATAGTATCAACAGGGATATTCAAAGACTTAAAAATATTTACGAATGAACATTGGTCGTAATATGCAGCACCTTTTGCGTATTGGTTCCAGCAAATTTTTATCCGAGGTAGCTCCCAGTTTTTTTCTCCAACAAAATCGATATATTTTTCATCAATTTCATGTACAATTTTATCCTTAAGTGAAGGTTCTTTAGTTTGATAATCAATTCCTTCTGCCAGATACATTTCACCTGGTTTAAGTTTAGGCTCGTTTGTAACAATTCCATTTATTCTTTCAGGAGAAAATAATTTCCGAGTTATATTTCCGTCCTGATCGAAATATATTTCATGCAGAAATGAGTTGTCGAGTTTTATTGAATACTTTTCATCTCCGGTAATAATTACTTTGTCATGAACTTTGACAATATTATTATATTCACTTAAATCAAGAAAATCATATCCCTGGGCTTTTAAACCATCTATTAAATGTCTAAGAAGTTTAGGGTTTAGGAATGGGTGATAAAAACAAGAAGCAATACCATCACGCATATGATGAACATATTTTGATCCGTTAATTATTTTATCAACACTTACCATACTACTGTCCAAATTCGGGTTTAATGGAACATAGCCAAGTTCTTCAGGGTAAATGGTCTGACCATAAATGTCTTTATTAATAATATATGGGAAATATTGACCATAATCGAAATTTTCGATTGCTAGCCTTTGTTCAACAGCTGTGCTAAAATATTTGGCAACAACTTTGTATGTCATATTTGATGCAGTATAATGTGGTGTTTCCCATGCTATAGGATACAATCCGTTTTTCAGGAACTCATCTAAACCACTTTCAATCCTGCGTGAAATATCTTCTTCGTTTTCATCGTGAATAGGCCTTTTGGCATTATCGTCCCAAAATTCAAAGTCCTCTGTTGAAACTCCTCTATATTGGTGAGTTACACCATGCATAACAATATTTCCACCATTTTGGACCATATATTTTAAAGCATCTACTAATTCTGGTTTATCGGTTAATCTAACTCTTCTGTCCTCAATAGGGTTAACATATATAGGAACTACTCCAACAAGAAACGGGATTTTGTATTCGGCCAGAATATCGGCAATTTCGCGTAACCTGTCAGGGTTGTTTAAAGCTGTAACATCTTCAATTCGAATGATTGCATGGTGTGAAACAGGGTGCAATTCATTTAACATTTCATGAAGTTTATCAGCAAATAAAAGGTATCGGTCTTTTTCATCTGCTCCTAAAAATGGCAAATCGGCAACATAAATAAAATTTCCCGATTTAATAATATAGGGTGTTTCAGCTTTTGATTTTTTATTAATTGCCGTTGCCCATATTTCGACCTTTTTATTAAGAATCTTCACCAGATTAATATCTGATGTTCCTTTATCAAATGTGAAATCAGAAGATTTAACCGCATCAAACTTGCTTCTTTTAACTGAATCAGTAATAATAAAACCGAAACGTGAATTGAAATCTTTAGTTTTACTTAAATTTTCAAGTCCAGCGTTTATCCATATTACTTCTTTTGAAGTGTTTATTACATCATTTCCAAATACATCAGGGACTTTATAACCACCTGAATAACCAACGTAGATTATAACATTATATTTATCAATGTCATGTTCTTTGTAATCTGCTACACCATATATAGTAATATCAGTATTAAAATGTCCAAGTAATTGTACCATTTCCCTGCCCATTGCTGTGGCTTTACTACCAAATGAAGCTTTGTTATCATAATGGTTTTCAACTAAAACAAGTACTTTTTTAAGTGGGTAATTTTCGCAATATCCAATTTTAGTTGACAATATTAATATCAACAAATACAAAAAAATCTTTTTCATTAAATAATACTTATGGTTATATAACTAAATTAATGAGGAATAAACTCATCAACCTTTTCGTTTGAAATGCCAAAATAATTTTTAATTATTTTTATTGTACGTTCTGCGCTGTGTCCATCACCATAAGGATTTACAGCATTAGCCATTTTTTTATATTCCAATGGATTCTCAATTAAATCCAAAGCTGTTTTAAATATTTTTTCTTCATCAAGCCCTACCAGCTTAACGGTTCCATAATCAACAGCATCAGGTCGTTCAGTAACAGTGCGTAAAACAAGAATTGGAATTCCAAAATGTGGACCTTCTTCCTGAACACCTCCAGAATCAGTTAAAATGAGGAACGATTTTGCCATAATGTTCACAAAATCGAGATAGTCTAATGGTTCAATAAGTGAAACATTTTTAACTCCCTGTAATATGGGATAAACGACATCTCGAACAATTGGGTTCATATGAACCGGAAATACAAAATGAAAATTACTGTACTTTTCAGCCAAACGTTTAACAGCTTTACAGGCACCCTGCATTGGTTCTCCCCAATTTTCACGGCGGTGCATTGTAATGAGTACTATTTTTTGACCTGATTGACTTATTGTATCTAATTCAGGTACAGTAAATTTGTAATTATTTTGAACTGAATATTGAAGTGCATCTACCACCGTATTTCCTGTAACAAAAATGGTTTTTGGATCAACATTTTCTTTTAATAAAGATTGTCGAGCTGTTTCAGTAGGAGCAAAATGCAAATCAGTTATAACACCTGTAATTCTACGGTTAATTTCTTCTGGAAATGGATTCGCCCTGTCATTGGTACGCAAACCTGCTTCCACATGTCCAACAGGAATTTGACGGTAAAACGATGCAAGGCTTCCAATACATGTTGTTGAAGTATCACCCTGAACGAGAACCATATCAGGCTTTTCATTTACCAAAATTTCATCCAACCCGGTTATAATTTTTGCAGTTAAACTGGCAAGGGTTTGCTTTGGTGCCATAATATCCAAATCGTAATCGGGTTTTATTTTAAAAACCTCCAATACCTGATCGAGCATTTGACGATGTTGCGCTGTTGCAATATTCAAAACTTTAAAATGTTCAGGATATTTTTGAAGTTCCAGGATAATTGGTGCCTGCTTTATAGTATCGGGTCTGGTACCAAAAATTACTGCAATTTTTTTTTGGTTCATTGATAAATTTTTGTTAAAAAATGAAGGCACAAATATATTTTATCTATTGTTCATAAAATTCATTTATACCCAAAAAAAAGAATAAATAAATTTTGCTATTTATGTTTTTTTGTGAAATTTATTGTTTATGAGCTATTAAAATTAACTTTTTTCTTTTTTCATTTTCTTCAATTTAATCGTATATTTGATTAATATGTACAATAAAAATTCGAAACATGAAAAAAGTTATTATTTACCTAGTTACGTTTATTTTTGTAATGAGCCTGGGAATCGCGAATTTATCTTCTCAGGAAGGGGACTCCATGAAAAAAGATACTAAAGTAAAAAAAGAAGCCCCGAAAAAAGAAAATTCCAAAAAAGAAAACTCAAAAAAGGAACCGGTAAAAAAAGAGCCTAAAAAAAAGGAACCTAAGAAGAAAGAACACAAGAAAAAAGAACCTAAGAAAAAAACAGAGAAAAAAGTTACTGAAAAGAAGTCTTCAAAGGAAAAAGAAGAAAAGGCTGAAAAAGCAAAGACTGAAAAGTCGGAAAAACCAGAAAAAACAGAAGAACAACCTGATACTAAATAAAGGTTTAAATTTGATAATGAAATATAAAAGGCTGTCTGATTTAATTTCAGGCAGTTTTTTTATTTTAATAATTTTATATTTTTAAATGAGAAAATCAGAAAATATTAAAATATGCTTATCTCCCGATGGAATAAACGCTAAGGAGTCAGATTATTTATTTGTTGCAAAATCACAAATTCCTGATTCCGGTAATGGTTTATTTACTTCAATACCTATTTATAAAGATGAGATTATTGCTGTATTTAAAGGTGAATTACTTTCATCTGTTGAGGCAAAAAAAAGAAGTGAATATAACAATGATAAGTATTTTATTAATATGCCAGATGGTTCAGTTCTCGATTCAATGCATGTTAAATGTTTCGCGAAATATGCCAATGATTCAAATGGTTATATTAAATCAAAGTTCAACACTAATGCTTATATTGCTTTTGATGATGCTGAAAATATTTGCATTGTTGCCAATAAAAATATCAAATCGGGTGAAGAGGTTTTTTGCACCTATGGTAGAAAATACTGGGAAAAACATTCCAACTAATCTTATTTATAAATACTGCTGATTCGTAAAATTATTTTAATATCTATACAACACATTCTTTCCAAAACTTACTAGAATTAACACATTGGGCTTATTGCTATTCGCCCCAAAATTTTAGTATTAATCCCAAATTTAATTGGTTTGCCACTAATTGACCATTGTTTAGCCCATAACGGTCAATATAGGTAAAATAGTAAAATACCTTTGATTACAATTACTAATCAATTATGATTATTCTTAATTAAACGATTTTGCGGGAGATTGATTGTAATGCCAAATATTTCAATTTTATAAGATTTCAAGAATGAAAGAAGAAAAAATTAGTTTGCATTCATTCCATATTCCGGTTATGGGGACTGGATATACGATTGATTCACCTATAAAAGTTGCTCATTTTGGTATAAATTCAGTAGTTTCAATTATTGATCATAGGCTAATTGAGCAAATGCGAGAATTTCATTGTAAACAAAATAATCTGCAATTTATTTCAATTCCTGAGGAAGATATTGATTGTCGTGCTAAAAGAATTACAGCCTATCTTGATTTAATGGATGATTTGGTGGATTCAAATTTTGAAAAGCTTAAAAAATCAGCATTTGAACTGAATTCTGAAATTACTAAATATTTTGAAATGCTTCCTGATTTTCTTGCTCTAAAAAAGGAATACTTTGAAATGCTAAAGTCAGGTAAAGAAGATATAATTGTTAAACAGGAATTACTTAGAAAAAAGATTTTACCTGGTGAAATTCAGGTAAATATTATGACAAAAATTGACAGGGTAAATAATACAAAAAACAACGAACAGCTTCCTCCTGAATATAACGATGCACTTGCTGCATTTAGAGGATTTGCAAATTGCAAATTAAATGCTTCCCTTGTTCTTTCTGCCGGCTTAAATCCAAGGTTATATGGCTATATGGCAGGTTTTAATTGCTTATTTCCTGATAAAAATGGACAGTTTAAAAAGAAAATTATATTGAAGGTAAGTGATTACCGGTCTGCATTAATTCAAGGTAAATTTTTGGCAAAAAAGGGATTGTGGGTCTCGGAATTCAGAATAGAATCGGGGTTAAACTGTGGAGGACATGCTTTTGCCACTGACGGATACTTACTTGGTCCAATTTTGGAAGAATTTAAAGCAAATAAAAAAGAGTTAATCCAAACATTATTTGAAATATATTCATCAGCTTTAAAAAGTAATTCAATTGAAATTCAAAAAGCTCCTTCCACTTCTTTATCAATTCAGGGCGGAGTTGGCAATTATGAGGAGCATAAATTTTTAATGGAATATTTTGAAGCTGATTCAATTGGTTGGGGATCGCCATTTTTACTTGTGCCGGAAGTAGTAAATATTGATAATGACACTATGCAATTAATAGCGCACTCAGATGAAAATGGTTTTTATATAAGCAATAATTCTCCTATGGGCGTTCCGTTTAATGCTATTAGAGGAACAACCGCTGAAAAAGAAAAGCAAATTCTTATTAATAAAGGAAAACCTGGAGCAGTTTGTACTAAAACACATTTGTTATATAATAATGAATTTACCGAACGTCCAATTTGCACAGCTTCAAGACAATATCAAAAATTGAAGATTGAAGAACTTGAGAAAAAGAATTTAGCTCTGGATCAATATAAAAAACTGTATAATAAAATAGTTCAGAAAGAATGTTTGTGCGTTGGTTTGGGAAATTCAACTGCAATTAAAAATAATCTGGTTATGTATAAAGCGAATACCGGCGTTACTGTTTGTCCGGGACCAAATCTTGCTTATTTTTCTAAAGTTGTTTCGTTAAACCAAATGGTTGACCATATATATGGGCGTACTAATATTATTGAACGAACCGATCGACCTAATATGTTTGTTCAGGAACTGAAACTATATATCAATTATTTAAAATCGAAATTGGAAGATAGTATTGAAACGTTGACTGAAGTGCAGTTTAAATACTATCAAACTTTTCAATGCAACCTGAATGATGGAATTGAATATTACAAGAAGTTATTTTCAACACTTGGAATTGCAGGAGACAAATCTTCGATAACTATTTTAAAAGATTTAAATGTTTTACAAAACGTATTGAATAATATAAAAATTGAATCTTATCAGGGCATTACTGTGTAATTTAATTTTATGATGGATTCTTCATACTGATGGGTTGTCCGGTTGTTTCGAGAACATTCCACCACAACTCACTTTCAAGATCAATTTTTTTACGTTTCGAAACGGCGGCAGGAATTGGAAGTAAGGTGAATTCATTGTTCCAGTTTCCAACTACAAAGTCTGTTTTTCCGGCCATAGCGGCATGTACGGCATTCTGAGCCAATAAACTGCAAAATTTACTGTCATTTGCATTTGCAGGTGCACTTCGTATAATATAACTCGGGTCGATATATTTTATGGTATATGGAAAGTTCTTGGCATCAAACTCTTCTGCTATTTTATCTTTTAAGAAAATACCAATATCCTTGTGTTTTATATTTCCTGAAGCATCGGCTTTATTTGATCCATCAAAGAAATATTGACCTGCACCTTCAGCTACAACAATAAGTGCATGGTGTTTGGCTTCCAATCTTTTCTTCAAAACTTTTAAAAATCCATGTGGGCCGTATAAATCAAACTCAATTTCAGGCACCAGAACATAGTTAACTTCCTGAATTGATAATACTGCACTTGCAGCAATAAATCCGGAATCGCGTCCCATAAGTTTAATTAAGGCTATACCATTATAGGCGCCAATTGCTTCATTATGTGCATCACGTATAATATCATTTGCAATTGAAAAGGCAGTTTCGAATCCAAATGATTTATCAATAAGGTTTATATCATTATCAATTGTTTTTGGAACACCTGCCACACTTATCTTTAGGTTTCGTTTCGAAATTTCTTCACTTATAGCATGAGCGCCATGCAAAGTTCCGTCGCCACCGATGCAAAACAATATATTTATATTTAAAATCTCAAGTGTATCTACAATTTGTCCAATATCCTGGTTGCCACGCGATGAACCAAGTATTGTTCCTCCTGACATATGGATATTTTCAACAATTGTTGGTGTAAGTTCAATTATAGGATGATTATATGATGAAATAAACCCTTCATATCCGTATTGAATTCCAATTATACGCTTTACTCCATAACGATCGTATAATTGGTAAAAAAGGCTTCTGATAACATTGTTTAAACCCGGACAAAGACCTCCACATGTAACTATTGCGACTTTTGTTTTTGCAGGTTCAAAAAATAAATATTCTCTGGGTCCTGCTTTTTCAAATGAAATTGGTGTTTCATTATTTTCTTTGCATTTTATAAAATTTTCTAAAGTTGAATTATGTAAAATCCTGTCACTATCATTTATATAATCATACATTTTATCTTCCTCACTTTGAGAAAGTTTTAACGGTGATTTTACAGATGCTTTGCCAAGTGATTTTACAATAAAGTCTTCGTGTACCATAACTTTAGGGAATTATTTGTAGAAATTATTCTATAACAATATGTTTTTAATTAAGCCATCTTCCGATTTGACTATTAATTTTTTTGCAGCTAAAGCAGCACCAATAATTCCGGCATTGTTTTGAAGTTGTGCTGGAATAATTTTAGTTTTAACTGTTAAGTATTGAAAAAATTTATGTTCGCTTTTGCTTGCTCCACCTCCAATTATAAATAAATCGGGCCAAAACAGGCTTTCGAGATATTTTAAATAATCATCAAATCGTAAAGCCCACTCTTTCCATGAAAGATCGAATTTTTGTTTTGCCGAATCTGAAACATAATGCTCAGCTTCCATATTATTAAAAATTATATGACCTAATTCAGTATTAGGGAGCAACTTACCTTTGGTAAACATTACGGTTCCAATACCTGTTCCAACAGTGATTAGAAAAACCAACCCTTTATTTTTAGCCCCTGCTCCAAATTTCATTTCAGCATATCCTGCTGCATCAGCATCGTTTAGCACTTTAACTTTACAGCCGGTATAAGTGGAGAAGAGTTCTTCAACATTTAAACCAATAAAACTTTTATCAATATTGGCAGCAGTTTTTGCAATGCCATTTTGAACAACTGCAGGAAAACCAATTCCAATTGGTCACTTTCCAATCGTGCTGTTTTGCAATTTGACCTACTAATTCTGCAATTTGCTTTGGAGTTCCTGATGATGGAGTTGGAATCCTAATTTTTTCAGTAATAAAGTTGCCTGATTTTGTATCAACAATTGCACCTTTAATGCCTGAGCCGCCTACATCAATTCCTAAAACCTTCCTCAGTTTCATTGCTAGTTATATTTTTTAAAATTCTCCACCGTTAGCAAATATCTGGAAAAAAATTGATATAAAAAACCGGAATATCCCTGGTTAAAAAATATAAAGTGAATTAAAATTAAAAAGCTAAAAAACGTGTTTAAAATCAAATTATTGAAGTAGAAATTGATGGATAATTTTTTCAGCTTCAGCAATACTTTCGTTTAGTAAATTGTTTGTAATTTTTTTATCGAATTGTGAAGCAAATGATAGTTCATATTCAGCTTTCGCTAATCGCTGTTTTATTTTTTCTTCCGAATCAGTTCCTCTGTTTCTTAATCTTTGTTCCAATACATTTAATGAAGGTGGTTGTATAAATATTGATAAAGCGTTTTCACCAAAATTATGTTTTAAATTAATTCCACCTTTTACATCAACATCAAATATAACTTGGTTTCCTTTGAGCCATATTCGGTCTAATTCACTTTTTAATGTTCCATAGAAATTGTTTTCATAAACTTCTTCCCATTCAACAAAAGCGTTCTTTTCAATGGCTGATTTAAATTCATCAATGGAGAGAAAATAATATTCTTTTCCATTTATTTCTGAGCCTCTTGGTAATCGGGTTGTGGCAGAAATTGAAAATTCAAGTTTTAAATCATTCTTATTAAGCAATTCCTTCACAACGGTAGTTTTTCCTGCTCCACTAGGAGCTGAAAAAATAATGCATTTGCCTGTTTTAGTTTCAGAATTCATTATTATGAAGTAAAAAATTTAAAGGATATTCAACAATTGCTCTTTAATTTTTTCCAATTCATCTTTCATTTCAACTACCAGTTTTTGCATATCCGAATCATTGGCTTTTGAACCTATCGTATTTATTTCGCGTCCAATTTCCTGTGAAATAAAACCCAGCTTTCTTCCAGGAGAATCTTCTGCTTTCATAGTGTTAATAAAGTATGCACAATGGTTTTTCAATCGCACTTTTTCTTCAGTTATATCAAATTTCTCAAGAAAATAAATGATTTCCTGTTCAAACCTGTTAGCATCAACACTTCCGGCTGGTACAAATTCATTCAGGTTTTTATTTAATCGCTCTCTTATTTTATCAATTCGGCTGTTTTCAAAGTCTTTTAACATTGATCGTTTCGTTTCAATCAGGTTAATCCGGTTAATGATATCTTTTTCTAGCGCTAAACCTTCCTGTGTCCTAAATTGAACAAAAGCAGTTAATGCTTCGGAAAGGCATTGCAAAACACATTGCCATTCTTCGTCAGATAGCGAAGGCGTTTCTGATTTTAAAGTTTCTGGTAATTTAAGGGCAGATAATAAAGTTTGTTCAGTAACCTGGATATTTAGTTCCTTTGCAATTGCACTTATTTGTTGATAATAATTTTTTAGTAAAGTTTGGTTAATTTGAATGGAACGGTCGGGTTCATCCTGTTCGGTTGTAATAAACAAATCAATTTTTCCGCGTTCAGCCTGACGGCTTATTTCGTTTCGTATTTCAGCTTCCTTTTCTTTGTAAATCGAAGGCATGCGTGTATTTAAATCGAGTTGTTTGCTATTCACCGAGCGAATTTCAATACTAATACTTTTATTTCCAAAATTGACATTAGCTTTCCCATAGCCAGTCATTGATTTTATCATAACTTTTTTTTGTAAATGTAGTAAAATAATGGTTTTATTTAATTTTTGAAGTAATTGGGCTTCTTAAATTTTCGGATTTTATAAGATAAGCCTTTATTGACCCAACCAATATTTTTGCCTCAACCTGAATTGCTATGTGGTTTTCATCATCCGTAACCCATGTAAACATATCTTCGCCACCGGTGAATATTGTGCCATCAACTGATTTTGCTGCAAATTTTAAACAATTAAATTGGTGCAAATCGCGCGTAGTTACTACATCTTTCCCCAGATACCGGATATATAACGGATAGGTTTTCCCAACAACTATTACATTTATAGGAATTTTTTCATTGATTTTACAAGTCGAAAAATCAATATTTCTAGTAAAAAATATAGCTGAACATAAATCGGTGAGGCAGTTTGTAAGTGATAAGGTGTCCTTTGATAATGGCTTTTTACTGGTACTTGTAGTTGAATAAACTTTCTTAGTATTGTAATCGAAAACATAATTTTCAACTACCTGGTAACCACCTTCGGAAGTAGAACGACCTGCCAAACTGTGCGCAACAACGAGGTATCGACAAATGATTGATAAGTATCGCGAACTTTATAAAACCAATCGTATGATTGGTAACTTGAGCCGCTTGCATAAAAATTATAAACAGGTTTGCCTTTATAAGTATTTTCTTTCACAGTAAATGAAACTTTACCTGCCGTGATCCAAATAAATCCCCAATTATAGGCAACTTCATATTCAACATTTTCGCCAATTTTAAAAGCTGTATTTTTGGATATACATTGGCCAAACGAAGAAAATTCAGATAATACTAAAATTATAATAAGTGAAAGCCGGCTTTTTAATAATATATAATTCACAACAACCCCAATCAGTTAATAGTCAATTTACATTTCCATGCTCGCCCAGGAACCTTTCAGCATCCATGGCTGCCATGCAACCTGTACCTGCTGCTGTTATTGCTTGACGGTAATGCGGGTCCTGAACATCGCCACAGGCAAAAATACCGGGGACATTCGTTTTACTTGTACCAGGAATTGTGGTAATATAACCAACTTCATTGGTTTCAATATAAGGTTTAAATATATCGGAATTTGGCTGGTGGCCAATAGCAACAAAATATCCGGTAACATTAATTTTAACTTCCTTACCATTTGAATCAGTTAGTATAACTCCTTCAACTCCCATTTCACCAACGATTTCTTTGGTTTGGTGTTCAAACAAAACTTCAATATTGGGTGTATTAAATACTCTGGTTTGCATTGCTTTTGAGGCACGAAGGTAATTTTTTCGCACAACCATATAAACTTTTTTACAAAGTCCTGCCAAATAAGTAGCTTCCTCACAGGCTGTATCACCACCACCAACTACAACAACATCCTGTCCGCGATAAAAGAAACCATCGCAAGTAGCACATGCTGAAACTCCTGATCCTTTGAATTTTTCCTCACTTTCTAATCCCAAATATTTTGCAGTAGCACCGGTTGCAATAATTACAACCTGGGCTTCAATAATTTTATTTTCGTCAATAGTAACTTTAAATGGTCTTTTTGAAAAATCAACTGATGAGGCAATTCCAAAGCGAACATCAGTTCCAAAACGGGCAGCCTGATTTTTCAAATCTTCCATTAATTTCGTTCCATCAATACCTGACGGATAGCCAGGGAAATTATCAACTTCGGTTGTAGTAGTTAATTGACCGCCAGGTTGAATTCCTTCGTAAATAACCGGGTAAAGATTTGCGCGCGCCGCATAAATTGCTGCCGTATATCCGGCAGGGCCAGAGCCTATTATTAAACATTTAATTTTTTCTGTTTCGCCTGAAACTATCTTATTTTCAGGATTTGATTGAATAGTATCCATTTTTTTAAAGAAAGTCATATTTACAAAATTAATTTTTGCAAAATTATCAAGAAATATGACTTTAACTTTAGTTATTGGTTAATTATTCTAAATGGTACTTTTTACAAAATAAAATTATTGCTTTATCAATTTTGATTGGTGAACTATATTTCCACTTTCAATTACTGTGAGTATATATAAGCCTTTAGGAAGATTGGTAATGGAAGCATCATTAAGTAAATAACTATTTTCACCCTGGTTATAAGTAATGTGCGCTGATGTGGCAATTTTTCTTCCGTAGGCATCATTTAATTCAAAATAATAATTGCCCGGATTTCGTAATTGAAATTTAATATTGAGATTATTTGAAAAAGGGTTTGGGTATATATCAAAATCGTTGTTCGATATTGTAAATGATGAAATATCAGCGATTGGATAATATAGTTTTGAAATATTGTTATCAATCCACAATAGTCGGTTGGTTAACCATGTTTTGGTTATTGAAATTTCCTGGTCGTAATTATTTACTGAATAACATGGATAGAAAAGACTTCCGTCAATTACCGGCCAAACTTCATAATTTCTGATCCTTTCGGTTTTTATATAATTCACCATAGAATCAATTACAGCTAAAGCTGAATCGGTATTTAAATAGGTTGCTCGTGCTTTCGCCCAGCTAGCCTGAAACTGATGCACAAAACTTGTATCACGCATTATTTTGGTTATCCTGAAGTCGTTATTTGTGGGTTCGGCAAATTGCCATCCGTTGGTTTGACAACCATCCTGAAAATAACCATTCCCCAAAACAATATCGTTGTCCCAAAGCGGGCCGAACTTCAGTCTGCCGTCCCTGGTAATTTTATCTTTGTACATGAACGTGCTGAAATAATAGCCATCCGGATTTTTAACTGCATCTTCAATAATAATATAATCAATTAATGATTGAGGATCCATATATCGCTTATATCCTAAATCGGGATCGAGAAACTTTGCACTGTTCAAAGCATTATAATAACTCGTTAAATATTGATTAATATAACTGGTTTGCTGTGGCTGTATATCTTCATCTTTGGGGTAAGTAATCTGCAAAGCCGCATTGTTGGGCTTATCATATTTCATAATGTAACCTCCGGTAACATCCGCTCCGGTTATATCGGTTGTTTTTAATTTTGCAATATTTACACGGTTCGAATCTCTTTTAATTTTTTCAGTCATTATATACAATCCTAAAAATTCACCATCTAAAATAAATTCACAATACCTTGTCCTGGTTTCATAATGGCCTTGTCTTCGTCCTAAATAGAAAGTAAATTCATTGCGGATGATACTTTTATCGGTAAATTGTGCCGATAAAATCCAATCATTCTCGGCAGGCATTCCCATAATTGGCACATTATTGTTATTGCCAAGGCTGTCTTCAGTTTCAACAGAGAAACTCTTTTTTGGAAAATCGGCTGATGATTGTCCATGGATTTTTATTGAAATATATCCATTGTAATTATTGAAAGTGTCTTTTAATCGGTTATATTTTCCTTCATTATTATATATAATTCCCATTTTTCCTTTAAAGGTTGAATCTTCATAAGGAACGCCATAACCATTGGTGTTTATTACAACTATGGGAAATAATGATGAATCAATAGCAACTTGTCTTAAATAATAATCCTGGTATAAGGCATATTGATGCCCTGTAATGTCAGCCAATGAACAATTGAATGATAAATCGGAGCCATTAATACTATCATTATGGACCTGAACCGATAATATATTAGCCCCATTTAATAAATATTTATTTACCAATGAACTATCAATATAATATCCGGAAATTGGCCTGTAATAATTTCTATAATTATATGCTTTATGTGTTCGGTCTGTTATCCTGTTGTAAGGTATAAAATCACCCTGTTTTCCTAAATTAGTCCTTGCAATTTCATGACCGTTTAAATAGGCTACAAAACCATCGTTGTAATCGTTGTAAAGACATAAGGTGTGGATATTATTTTTGGAAGGAATAGTAAAACGCATGCGCAAATAAACCGAAGTTGTTTTTGGAATTTTTGTAATAATATCGGTTGTGTCTTTTACTTTTAAAAAAGTAATAAATTCATTGTAACCAATTCTTCCGCTATCTTTCAACCACGCATTATCGTTAAAACTAACTTCACGCCACGTAGAATCGGGTTCTTGTGTTCCTAGCAAATATTTACAGTTTGAATTATTAGTAATTAAGTAGGTTTGTGAAAAACTTTTTGCCTGTAAAATGGTTAACAAAAAGATAAGAATTCGAAATTTAGTTTGCATAAATATTTAGTTTAGTATTTCTTTAACGCGAAAAGAAAAATTATTGAAACAAATTTGTATTAAAATTATAATTCTACTTTAACAAATTAGAAAACCAAACTGTTTTTACCCTTAATCCCTAAAGGGAACAGTTTGATTTTCAGCTTTCACCCTTTAGGGTTTGGGGTAAAGAAAGCTGAAAATCATAGAAGTTTGTTAATTTGTTAAATTAGGCTCAAATAGTAATAACTAATTCTAAAAGTAATTAAAATGATAGAAAATCCAAAATATTCATCCTTAATAAAATACTTGCAAAATCTCGAAAATGTAGCAATTGCTTTTTCAGGAGGGGTTGATAGTTCATTTTTATTGGCTGCATCGAAAGAGGCGCTTGGTACTAAAGTTGTAGGAATAACAATTGATTCACCGGCATTACCACGCTATGAACTCGAAGATGCAATCAGCATTGCCGACAGGGTAGGAGTGAAGCATGTAATTTTGCAGTCGAATGAAATTGAGGAAGATGTACGTTCGAACCCTGAAAACCGTTGTTATTTCTGCAAAAAAACAGAATATGGTTCTGTAAAGGATGAAGCGTTAAAATTGGGTATTAAATATGTGCTGGATGGCAGTAATGTTGACGATTTAAAAGATTATCGCCCTGGAATGAAGGCAACAGGTGAATTACAGGTATTAAGCCCCCTATTGGAGAATAAAATAACGAAAGCTGAAATACGCGAGTTTTCAAAGGAACTTGGATTGCCAACCTGGGATAAACCAGCTTATGCCTGTCTTTTTTCAAGAATTCCATATGGAATGGAAATTAAAGAAGAAGATTTGGCAAAGGTTGAAAAATCGGAAAAATTCTTTATTGACAATGGTTTTAGAACTGTCAGGGTGCGTTGTCATGGCGATATTGCCAGAATTGAAGTGCTACTGGCCGACCGGCAGAAACTATTCGAAGAACCATTTGCCACAGAAATAAATACTACTTTAAAAGCCATTGGTTTCAAATTTATTACAGTTGATTTGGAAGGTTACCGTATGGGAAGTTTTAATACAAAACAAAGTTAATGGAAATGCAAGCATAAGATTTTAGGTATTAGGCTTTAGGTATTAGGTGTTAGCTCTAATCGCACGCTTTGTATATCGTGCGTCAAGAGCATAATTTGAATAATTATTCTTTTACCAGTTTTTGAATACTTATGTCTCTAATCGCGCGCTTTTATAAAGCGTGCGAAATTGTAACCTTCACTCAAAAATTTCTTAACTTCATTTTCAAATAAAATTGGAGTTATAGAAGTTGAATTGATTGTATAAAATTACGCACGCTTTAAAAAAGCGCGCGATAAGATAAATACTACCTTAAAAGCCATTGGTTTTAAATTTATTACAGTTGATCTGGAAGGCTACCGGATGGGAATAATACAAAACAAAGTTGATAGGAATTGCAGGATTTAGGCATTAGGTATTAGGTGTAATCGCGATATTATGAAGCGTGCTAAATTGTAAACAACTGCTTAATAGTTATAATACTTTCTAATCGCGCGCTTTTTTAAAGCGTGCGAAATTGTAAACTTCACTCAAAAATTCCTTAACTTCATTTTCAAATAAAATATAAAATTTTATTTTTGTTTTATGTCTGACAAATATAAAGTTGCCAATAATAATTCTACCTATTTTATAACAATTACTGTAATTGATTGGGTCGATCTTTTTATAAGACCTTATTATAAACACATTTTGATAGAATCATTGCAATATTGTCAAAAAAATAAAGGATTGAAAATTTATGCATTTGTTATTATGACCAGCCATTTACATTTAGTTGTGAGTAGTGAACAAGGTTTTCTTTTGTCAGAAACTATCAAAGATTTTAAAAAATACACATCGAAAAAGTTAATTGAAGCTTTAAAAGAATATCCTGAGAGCCGAAGGGAATGGTTGCTCAATAAATTTTCATATGCTGCGGGACGAATTAGACGGGGTGTAAATTTTAAAGTGTGGCAAGATGGTTTTCATCCAATTGAATTGGTTACAAGCGATATGGTAAAAGAAAAATTGCATTATATTCATAATAACCCTGTTGAAGAAGAAATTGTAGAAAAGCCTGAAGATTACAAATATTCCTCAGCAATGAATTATTCTGAAAAAATTGGAGTTATAGAAGTTGAATTGATTGTATAAAATTACGCACGCTTTACAAAAGCGCGCGATAAGAGAACATTCGTTACGATATAGTTTTCAACACATATCAGCTTTTTGTATTTCTATGATACTTACTAAATCGGCACAATTCCTCGCACTTGAATATAAATAATCTTCAGGATTAATTACCAAACCTGCTCGTACTGGGAAAATTCTGTTTTTTTTTATAGCAAATGCTAAAAACATAATACGACGAAGCAAATGCTTCGCCGAACACTTTTGGTTACATTCTACGCTTATTTGAGCAATATCTTTTATATTATTCCTTTTCAAAGTTAATCGAAGCATTTGCTTCGATTTTTTATTTTTGTAACATTCGTTATTATATTTTTTTCCAACACATATCAGCTTTTTGTATTTCTATGATACTTTCCAAAACGGCATAATTCCTCGAGTCCGAATATAAATAATCTTCAGGTATAGTTACCAAACCTGCTTGTACTGGGTTGAAGATAAAATTTTGCACGCATTATAAAAGTGTGCGATAGGAAAATTCTATTTTTTAATTATAGCAAATGCTAAAAACATAACACGACGAAGCAAATGCTTCGCCGAACACTTCTGGTTACATTCTACGCTTATCTGAGCCTGAAGATTACAAATATTCCTCAGCAATGAATTATTCTGAAAAAATTGGAGTTATAGAAGTTGAATTGATTGTATAAAATTACGCACGCTTTACAAAAGCGCGCGATAAGAGAATATAAATAATCTTCAGGATTAGTTACCAAACCTGCTCGTACTGGGAAAATTCTGTTTTTTTTTATAGCAAATGCTAAAAACATAACACGACGAAGCAAATGCTTCGCCGAACACTTTTGGTTACATTCTACGCTTATTTGAGCAATATCTTTTATATTATTCCTTTTCAAAGTTAATCGAAGCATTTGCTTCGATTTTTTATTTTTGTAACATTCGTTATTATATTTTTTTCCAACACATATCAGCTTTTTGTATTTCTATGATACTTTCCAAAACGGCATAATTCCTCGAGTCCGAATATAAATAATCTTCAGGTATAGTTACCAAACCTGCTTGTACTGGGTTGAAGATAAAATTTTGCACGCATTATAAAAGTGTGCGATAGGAAAATTCTATTTTTTAATTATAGCAAATGCTAAAAACATAACACGACGAAGCAAATGCTTCGCCGAACACTTCTGGTTACATTCTACGCTTATCTGAGGATAAAATTTTGCACGCATTATAAAAGTGTACGATAGGAAAATTCTGTTTTTTTTTATAGCAAATGCTAAAAACATAATACGACGAAGCAAATGCTTCGCCGAACACTTTTGGTTACATTCTACGCTTATTTGAGCAATATCTTTTATATTATTCCTTTTCAAAGTTAGAAGGTGTCTCAAAAGTCGAGGCACCTTTTTTTGTTAATAAAAAGTTCATAAAAAAGGCTCATTAATTTAATCATTTATCTTGTTTAGTTGTCTCATTATCAAAAGTATGAGACATGTATAACCAAAGATCAAAAGTAGTTTTTAAAGACTACAGTCCCAATCAAATCATGTTACTTCCCCCATCACTGGAGGAGTTCATAGATGCAAACCATCCAGTTCGGGTTGTAAACAAAGTCATTGACAGTATTAACGCTGATGCATTGCATAAACAATATAAAGGAGGTGGCACCTCAAGCTATCATCCTCGGATGTTGCTGAAGGTTCTTATATACAGTTACCTGAACAATGTATATAGTAGTCGTAAAATGGAAACAGCCTTAAAAGAGAACATTCATTTTATGTGGCTGAGTGCTATGAACCACCCTGATCATAATACACTTAATCGATTTAGAAGTGATAGGCTCAAAAATGTTTTAAAAGAAATATTTGCACAAGTAGTCATGTTATTAGTGGAATCGGGACATGTAAGCCTTCAGGAAATCTATGTTGATGGGACCAAAATAGAATCCAAGGCTAATCGTTATACTTTCGTTTGGGGCAATTCCATAAAGACCAATAAGGAGAAAATGGTGGCACAACTAAAAGAGTTATGGGATTATACCCAATCGTTAGCCAAAGAGGAATTACAAGATACAGATAATGTTGACTTTACCCAAATAGATGCAGAAAAAGTAAAACGGACTATTAATCAAATAGATCAAGCATTATCTGATAAAAAGGTTGACAAGAAAGTAAGACAGAAATTAAATTACGCTCGCCAACATTGGCCACAAAATCTCAACAAGTACAAGGAGCAAGAGCAGATATTAGGCAAACGGAACTCGTATAGTAAAACAGACCCTGGGGCAACCTTCATGCGAATGAAAGAAGATCACATGAAAAACGGTCAGTTGAAACCAGGATATAATGTTCAGATAAGCACTAATAATCAATATATTGTAAACTATAGCCATCACCCCAATCCAACCGATACAACCACATTAAGGCCTCATTTGGAACAGTTCCACACCCTGTATAACAATTATCCTAAAGTAGCTGTGGCAGATGCTGGTTATGGTTCAGAAGAAAATTACGCATTGTTAGAAAAGGCAAAAATAGACGCTTATATAAAGTTTAACTATTTTGACAAAGATCAACGCAAAATTAAGAACTCTCTCAATAGCAATTTATTCTACAACTCTGAAAAGAACTGCTACTATTGTCCAATGGGTCAACCGATGAATTACATTGGCTCAATCAAACGAGTTACAGAAAACGGTTTTGAGCAACAAATATCTCGTTACCAAGCTATTAATTGCAGTACATGCCCATTGCGTGGAGCTTGTCATAAAAGTAAGAAGAATAAAATAATAGAAATTAATCATAATCTAAACCGACTAAAGGCCCAAGCATCAGAACGCTTGAAGAGTGAGCAAGGGCTTTACTACCGAAGTAAAAGAGGGGTTGATGTTGAACCCGTTTTTGCCAATATCAAGTTTAATAAAGGATTTAAGCGTTTTGGACTTAAAGGAATGTTAAAAACAGAAATTGAAATGGGCTTACTAGCGTTGGCACACAATTTAGCAAAAAGAGCAGCATAGGCTGCTTTGCCATCCTCTTAGGAAGGCAACAAATGTCCTATATCGTAATTATTAAATTATTATCAAAAAAATCTAAATCGATCAAACAAAAAAATAATCTACCATAAAACATTTTGATCAGTTCAAAAAAATTCTACGTTTTTTAACCAAAAAAAGACCATCTCATTTTTACTTTTGAGACGGCCTCTTTTTATTTTTGTAACATTCGTTATTATATTTTTTTCCAACACATATCAGCTTTTTGTATTTCTATGATACTTTCCAAAACGGCATAATTCCTTGAGTCCGAATATAAATAATCTTCAGGTATAGTTACCAAACCTGCTTGTACTGGGTTGAAGATAAAATTTTGCACGCATTATAAAAGTGTGCGATAGGAAAATTCTATTTTTTAATTATAGCAAATGCTAAAAACATAACACGACGAAGCAAATGCTTCGCCGAACACTTCTGGTTACATTCTACGCTTATCTGAGGATAAAATTTTGCACGCATTATAAAAGTGTACGATAGGAAAATTCTGTTTTTTTTATAGCAAATGCTAAAAACATAATACGACGAAGCAAATGCTTCGCCGAACACTTTTGGTTACATTCTACGCTTATTTGAGCAATATCTTTTATATTATTCCTTTTCAAAGTTAATCGAAGCATTTGCTTCGATTTTTTATTTTTGTAACATTCGTTATTATATTTTTTTCCAACACATATCAGCTTTTTGTATTTCTATGATACTTTCCAAAACGGCATAATTCCTCGAGTCCGAATATAAATAATCTTCAGGTATAGTTACAAACCTGCTTGTACTGGGAAAATTCTGTTTTTTAATTTTAGCAAATGCTAAAACATAACACGACGAAGCAAATGCTTCGCCGAACACTTCTGGTTACATTCTACGCTTATTTGAGCCGATGAAAGTAAAATTAAGTTTATCGCACGCTTTTGTAAAGCGTGCGAAATTGTACATAACTTCTAAATAGTAAAACTCTTTCATTTTTATAAAGTTTCCAATGAAAGAATTCCCCTTCTTCGTTTGTAGAAACCCAAAGGGTTCGGCAAAGCCAGCGGGTTAGGGGTTGAAATTACCACTGTTGCATCTTTAATTGCAATAGTAAAGCAGTTCGTTAGGCCAATGAAGATAAAATTTCGCACGCTTTACAAAAGCGCGCGATAAGATTGGTTTAATTTTACAATTTTTCAAACAATTTCTCAGATATATATTATTCTTTTACCAGTTTTTGAATACTTATGCCACTTTGTGTTGGTATTTGAATTATATAAATTCCTTTGGAAAGATTACTTATATCAATTGTATTTATTCCTTGATTAATATAATAATTTTGAACTATTTGCCCATTTAAGTTATAGAGGATTGCCTGTTTAGCTGTATTGTCATAAACTTCCAGGGTAATTTTATTTTTTGCAGGATTGGGAAAAATTTTGAATTCGTTAGTTATTTTGACTCCTATATAAGTATCATTGTCATTCAAGCAACGAATGGAAACCCCATCTATTTTTGAGATATAATTAACATCTATGTGGTTATATAAATATGTCATACCGAGAGCTAGTGCATTTTGTTGATCATAGACAGAGGAAGATAAAAACCAAGCACTTTGACCCTTTCCAATGAATTTACCAGGATGAAGTACGTCATAAGGTTCAATGTCGTCCCTAAACCCACCCGGGAGTGCTGTAAAACCCGTTGAATTGGATGCTAAACTATCGTACGGGTTGGGTTGCCAATGTGCAAAACCAGCTTCTTTAATTTGGTTGCTACAAAAATTTCCACCCAAATAATTTAGTAGTATTCGAAATTCTACTGAAGTTGGCACATGCCAACCAACAGGGCAAAGTTTACCCGTATTTATGGTATACCAATTATATAACCTTCCATACGCTTTTATTGTATCGGCATTGGCTGTATTGTCATAAATACAAACACCGGGTGTTGATAAAGCAGCCCATGCTTTACCATCTGTAACATTGGGTATGATTGTACTATCGTTGAGTCTTGTAACATTAAGGTTTTCGACCATCCATTTTTGTGAGCCTATTGTTATGGAATGGTAAACATTGCCGTCAATATCGGTTATGGTTTGGGCATTATTAATTAATTGAAATATTACAATTGCTGTAAAAAGTAAAATAAGCTTTTTCATAATCGTGAGGTTATAATATTTAATTTATCAATATTTAATTACTTTCCTAAATTTGGGTTCAATATTGTATCAATGGCTGGTATTGGAGAAAAATATACACTTTTATCATAAACCCCATAAGGTGGGCCACCTTCGGCAGAGTTTCTCAATTTTGGCAAATTTTCTACCATTTCGAGCCTTACCAAATCGAACCAGCGGCCTTCGGGTTCGCCGCAAAGTTCCCAGGCACGTTCCTGTACCACAGAATCCGCAAAGGCAGTAGATGACAATCCGACAGGTAAATCAAAGTCACAGTGTGAATTTAAATTAAGATGATGCGCCCTGCGCCTGATTTGGTTTACACAATCGTATGCTTTTGCATCAGGTTGGCTAGAACGCGCCATGGCCTCGGCATAAGTGAGCAAAGTTTGAGCATACCTGAAAATATATACCCTTGGGATGCCGTAGAAAAAATTATTTGGTGGTGCTTCATTGATAGCACTTGAACACTGGTAATAAAACTTTCTATAGCCTATCCTGTTGCAAATACCCACTTTATCAATGTCAATATAACCTGTTTTCGGGGCATTGCCCCAATAAGGTGGAACATAAATTGTTTCAAAAAAGGTTATTTCTTTCCGGTAGCTTGATGGATAATTGTTATAAAAGTTAACTTCAGTTGGGTAAAATAATATATCCATACCAGAACTTGCTAAATTTATTTGAAGTAAACCAATATAAATTCCATAATAAGGAATTTTATTTTTATCAAAAGCATCAGGTGTAAATAAAGAAAGTTTGGGAAAATAAACAGAAAAAACGGACTCTGAATTCAATAAATGTAATGTGTCCCAAACATTGGCGAAATCATTTAACAGCCCAAAACCAAAATAATTTGCACTGTCTATAATTTCGCCTGACTCTTTTGCAGCCAACCCATATTTAGTAATATCTTTTAAAGGATATCCTGCCCAGTTTAAGTATAATTCAGCTAAAATAGCTTTAGCCGTACCACGGTGTGCTGTAACAAATGGGACACGGGCAGAAGCATTGTTTTCAGGTAATAGCTCCATTGCCATGTTCAGGTCGCTTTCTATAAAGTTATATATTTCAATATAGGATGCTTTGGAAACTGTATAATTTATATTAATATCCTTAATAATAGGTATTTGCCCATAAACCCTTGTAAGCCTGAAATAGCAGTATGCTCTAATTAAATATATTTCACCAAGGATTTGCCTTGTAGGCTTATCTTTTAATATGGCCAGATTGTATTGTTTTAATAGGTTGTTTGCCGAAGTAATCGACGAAAACAGAGATTGCCAAACGTAAGAAGAGGAGGAGTAAATATAATAATTTTGGGTAGTATAACAATTTGCTGATGCTCCTAAGTAATATGAATCATATGTTGGGTTTCCAATGTTTAAATCGTCTGCTTTAAGGTTTGCAGCATAAAAATCAAAATAATCACTAATAGCACTAGCAAGTGTACCATACAAGCCATTTGTTGCAGCAACTAATTGGTCATAATTTGTAATCTTACTTATTGAAGTTTCCTCTGGGCGAAGTATTTTTTGGCAATTTGTAAAAAATAATACCAGAATAGGGAAAATTATTATTTTTTTCATAGTTTAAAATTTTATGTTCACTGTGGCAAACATTGATTTTGGGTTTGGTACCGAGCCACGGTCAATGGCATTATCCGAAAAATTGTTATCAGTAAAAGTGGTGACTTCTGGGTCATAACCTTTATATTTAGTGAACGTCACCATATTTTCGAAGCTTAGTGAAAACCTGAATTTCATGTCCCAGAAAAGTTCTTTTGAAGGTGAATAGGCAAGTGTAATTGTCTTTAGACGAATAAAGCTTGCATCATCAATTAATGCTGATGATTGGTAAAAAGTCGACATCTCGATAGCCGTTAAGCTGTCGCGTATGTAATTGTTCGCTTCCCGGTTTGTGCCTGTCATAATCGTAGCTGCCCTTGTGGCGTTGTATTTTTTTACCCCTTCAACTGCATACCAGAGGAGGTTCAAACTAAAATTCTTGTATTGAAATGTATTAGAAAAATCCCAGGTATATTTTGGCACGGAGTTCCCAATAACAACCATATCATTTGCATTGAGAGCCTTATTGCTTGTGTCGGCATTCAAATATTTCATTCCACCTGATTTGACATAATGGATATCTTTTGAACGGGTATCAGTAGCAATCCATTTGCCCATGTTCTCATAACCATATATATTACCAAGTGGTTGTCCCTGCTTGATTATAAATTCAGGCATAAGCATGTCAGATGTGCTTGCAAAAACCATTGGTTGTTTATCCAAGACTTTTTTTACTATTTGGGCAGAGGTTGAAAAATTAAACTTTATGAGCCAAGAGAAATTACTTGTCTTTACCGGGTTTGCTTCAATCTCCAACTCTTTTCCATTTACACCTATTTCGCCAACATTGATGTATTGCATCCCTCCCCCATAATATTCTGGTATCTGACGTTGTATAATCAAGTTGCTGATGTTTTTGTTATAATGGGTAGCAGTAATTGAAACCCTCTTATCAAGGAACGCACTTTTAATCCCAAAATCCAGTTCATCCGTACTTTCGTGTTTCAGGTAATGGTTGGCAAACTGTAACACGGCAGGAGATGTGCCGGTTGTAGTCCCAAGTGTATATTGCACATTCTGGTACAGGTCGTTGCTCAAGCCATTAAGCGGGTAATTCCCGCTCTCACCCCAATTAGCATACAGGTTAAAGCTGTTCATCCAGTTTAATTGTTTGAAGGGTAATTCATGGAAAATATCCCAACTCAATGCTAATGAAGGAAATAATGCATAATAGTTGGTATATAAACCTTCTTTGATGTTACTTATATTAGCTACCGCTGAAACAAAATAAGTTTCATTATAATTATAACTTGCATTGGCAACATAGGAACTTATAGAACGGATTACAGAACCATTTGGGCCATAAGCAGCCATGGAGTTCCGTAGATATGAATAACTATTTAACTGACCATGCATTGTATCTACTCTCCACCAGAGATTATCTTCGTAAAACCTATAGGCTGCCACCATATCTATCTTATGTTTTCCGAATGCATTGAAATAAGATATATTATACTGATGGTTGTATAAAAAGACATCTTCATTGCTTTTCACTATTACATCGTTTCCAAGACTATTGTTGTCATAGTAAGAATTATAATAATAATTAGAATACCGAAGCATTAAAGATATCATAGCATTCAGGCTTAGGTGGTCAGTAAGCTGTAACCTTGCCGAACCACTAATAACATGAGAATTTATGCGTAAACTGTTACTGTTATTTTGTATAATGGTTTGCGGCAAATCAGGGACATTAAGAAGTGGATAATTGGCATAAGTCCGCTGATATAACTGTCCTTGATAATAGATAAGGGAGTCCGGGGTATTACGTTGAGTCGGTGGCCTGGTAATGCCTATGAAAAGTAGTGGGTTTCCCATATAAATATCCTGGTTGTCGGTATTGTCCTGAATACTTCCACGATAACCAATGTCAATAGCAAGTTTCTTCCAGAATATCCGGCTAAGCCTTGCCGAAAGGGTATAGCGCCTATAACTTGCATTGGGTAAAATTCCCTGTTGGTTCGTATAATTGCCCGAAATATAATATTTTATTGTTTTAGCCGTGCCAGATGCAGATAACTGGTACTCTTTAGAGATACCTGTTTTAAATATTTCTTTTTGCCAGTTGTCATTGCTGGGTTTGTCTGTAATTTGAGGGAAATAGTCATGTATGTATGAATTTATATTCTTATGGGCTAAATTGATAGAAGCCAGAAAATCATTTGTGTTCATCATGTCGTAGAAATTATTGAACCATTGTGTACCGTATTTTGTGGAAAAGTTTATTTCGCTTTCACCGCCTTTTTTGGTATCAATGAGCACAACCCCATTCCCGCCCTGGAAACCATATAGCGCTGTAGAAGATGCATCTTTCAGCACAGTAACATTTTCAATATCGTGGATATTCAGGTCGGCAATACCCAGGCTCGACATGTTTACTATGGGTACTGGAACCCCATCCACAACGTACAAAGGTTCGGCCGATGAAAAGAATGAATTTTGACCACGAATTCTTATTTTTTCATGGTCGCCCGGTAAACCGGAGGTACTTGTAGCCCAAACACCAGCAATACTGGAATGCAAAATATCTGAAGCATTGTTTTTGTTTAGTTGTTCAATTTGTTTACTGCCAATTTTTGGCAAATCACGGCCATATTCCATATTCCCGAAAAACTTACGCTGGCTTGATACTTTTACTTCCCCAATCTGGCTTGTGGATGGCCTTAATATTATATTTACTGACATATCATCGGTTAAGTTGATGTTCCGAACTTCATCGTTATAGCCAATAAACCTGTAAACCAAAGTATATTCACCCGGCAAAAGGCTTAATGAATAAATGCCATCGTTATTACTTACAGTACCGGAAGTTTCACCTTCAATATAAATGTTTGTCCCGGCCATTGGCTCATTGCCAGTTGAATCAATAACTACGCCTGTTATCTTAAACTTAGATTTTGCTGATGGTACTTTTTTTAATACAACTTGTTTGGCTGTTACTGTAAATTGAATATCAGTTCCGACAAACATTTCGGTCAGTAGCTTTTTTAAAGGTAATTTTGAAGCTTTAATGCTTACTTGGCGATCCATTGGGATGTCCGATTCGACATAGGAGAACAAGATGTTGTAATTTTTTTCGAGATATTTAAGCATGGTTCCAATGGTTTCGTCTCCTTTGGGTATCAGTATTTCAATATCCGAAATGCTTTCAATGGCAGTTACCGAAGCCATAAATGCAATGAACAAAACCAGGAGTTTAATTTTTTTAAGCATGGCAGTTAGTTTTGATAATTTGGCTTATTTATAAAAAACAACTTCGTTATTTGTGATTTTGTAATTCAAATTGGTAGTTTGTCCCAGCACATTTATAATATCAGTTAATGACTGGTGGTCAAACGAAGCTGTTATTCTAATATCCCTGGTATTTTTATCGTCTATTGAAATTTTAGAATTATATATTAAGCCAATTGTTTCAGCAATTTCAGAAAATAGCTGGTTATGAAAAACCAGCTTTTTTGTTAACCAGGCATTTTCGTTGATATTATTTACATTTTTGATTTTAATGGAATGGTTTGCAAACCAAATTCCAACCTGGTTTTGGTGAAGTTCGGCTTCATTAACTGGTTCTATAATATCAGTTAAAGCAACTATACCGGATACAACAGCAACTTTAATTTTTCTGGCCACGGTATCGGATTTAACATTGAACGAAGTTCCTATATCTTTAATAGATGCTTGTTGTGTTTTTATTTCAAAAGGAATATTGTCGATATGCTTTACCTCAAAAAAAGCTTCGCCGAATAGCTTTATATTACGTGTCTCTAGTCCATATTTATTGGAATACTCAATTTTACTATGTTTGTTAAGCCAAGCAACTGATCCGTCAGCAAGGGTAAATTTCATAATTGAATCGCCCGAACTTAAAGCAATAAATTTCTCAGGTTTAAATAGATGCATTTGTGAGTGGAAAATAAAATATAGACCTATTAGTATAGCAATTGCTGCGGCTGCTTTAAATATCATTTGATTGGTATTCCAAAGTTTACGTTTGGTAATTGAATTGTCAAAGCGTTCCCAGGCTGCTTCAATATCAGGCGATGATAGTTCAGGAATTTCTCCGGCCTGATGCCATAATTCTTTCACTTTATTAAAATATTCCCGATTTTCAAACGAGGCGTTCAACCAGCTTTCAACCTGTTCAATTTCAGATTTGCTAAGTTGCTTTTTAATGTAATTAATAAGGACATAATCTTCCATTGTTTTTTGCTTTTTTATAATAGTCACAAAAAACAGTTTATACCCTTAAGAGGAATAAGATTATTTTTTAAATTATTTAAAAAGTTTTATTGATTGATGTTGAAGAAGAATTTAATCAAGGTAAAAAGGCATAAAATAATTTCTATTTTATAGAATTCAACCAATGATTGTTTCAATTTTTTTAATGCTATTGAAATTTGTGTTTCAACTGTTTTTTTGGAGATATTCAAGTGAGATGCAATTTCAGCATAAGTTAGATTTGTAAAACGACTTAGAAGAAAGATTGTACGGCATTGATCGGGCAATTTTTTAATGTTTTCTCGTAATTTCCTATTTAAATTATTGTCATTTATTTTTAATTCCTCAATTATATCTAATTCATGGTTTTCATTTTCAAAACTGTATTTAATGTGCCGTTTCTGAAAATTTATAGCTTTAAACTTTACAGCACCCATTAGGTAATTTTTTAAGGAACGGTCAATGTTTATTTTTTTGCGCTGTTCCCAAACCGAAAGAAATACTTCCTGCACTATCTCTTCTGAGTCATGAATATTATTGGTATAAGTATAGGCAAAAGCAAGCAAATCTTTGTAATGTTTTCTGAAGATTGTTTCAATTTCAGTTTTGCCTAACATATCTGTTTTTGATTATTTAAAAAATGGAGTTTATTATTCTTCACTTTTATTTTAAATCAAATTTATGAAATGTTTGTTATTAAATATTATTTAGGTTGAAATATTTAGGTTATAGAATAGAACGGTAGTACGTTATAAGAGCTATTCTAAAATTTCGCACGCTTTACAAAAGCGCGCGATTGGAAATTGATTTTACTATTTTGCTTTTATAAAATCATCAATTGACATCATCAAATCTTGTTTAATAATTTTATTGAGTAACCCACGGTCAATCTGCTCGCCATGATCAGGAATTACCGTTGTGCGTCCGTCCTTGTGTTGGAAAAATTTATGGCTTCCTTTTTGTCTTTTTAACTCAAAACCGAGTTGGAGTATTATTTTAATAAGTTCTTTAGCAGTAATTAAAGGTAACTTGGACATAATTATACCGAAATTTGTTGCAAGCTTACAAATCTGTTTAAAGGTTTATACCGCTTATTCTCATCTAAATAGAGTTCTATTGCTTCTTTTGTCCTGTTAAAAAGCTCATCATACGTTTTAGCTTGAGTATGGCAACCAGGCAATTCAATAACAGATGAAATTAAATATCCATCCAAACCTTGTTCTACAATAATGTTAAACGTTTTGTTAAGCATTTTTTAAATTTTATTTTGACGTCTTCAAAATTAATTAAATATATTCATTTTGTGTTACCATTTTACCCATATATAATTCCAAATCAGACCAACGTAAAGTAGTATATATTAGCTGATATTAATTGATATGTCTTTTTTAGCTAATTTCTAATAATATTTCAAAGTTAAATTGGTTATGCAAAATTTCTAAACCGATTATTCTCCAGCTTTCATAATTGAAAAGAATTCGAACATATGACCTTTGGAACCGGTGGAATTTTCATTGGTTATTTTAATATGAAGCGTATGTGGCCCATTGGGCAAATTTTCAGCAACCATGCACATTGATGTTCCTTTTCCCCAGGTCTCAGTCCAGTATGCATTCAACTTTTTTGCAGGCAAATTATCAACCCATACATCGGCAATTCCACGGATTGTATCTTTAAACTGTGAATAAGTAAGCCCGACCGATTGTCCATTGAAAGGAAAAATAAATTCAGCACATGGATTTGATGATGTCCATGAATTGCCTTCAAATGTCCAATCAGTTTTTGATACCGAAGGAATATTTGCACCAGTATATGTGCTTGTTTTGGTATATAAATCGGTCACCAGTGGGTTTGGTAATTTGCTATCAATTTTTGACAATTTATTTTCAGCCGGAAGGTTGACCAATATTGAATTAAGTTTATTGGTAATCAGGCTGGTAATGTATTTCATACCAATATCATTAGGATGGACTCCATCTTTATATATATCATGTAGTTTTAGTCCATCTTTGGCAACAAGCGCATCTATCGAATCAACTTCACTAACAACAGGCAAATGATAATAGTTGGCAATTTCTTTATGATAAACCTGTTCATTTTTACCATCTTCCATTTTAAGCATCAACATTAATATTGCAGAATGTGCAGAATCCTGCAATATTTGGCGAACGATTCCTTCCATCATTTCTTTTGCATAAGTTGAATCACGACCGGCGTCATTCACTGCAAATTCAACAACTACAAAATCAGGATTATATTTCAGCAAATCGTTTTGAACCCGGAAAGTTCCAATATCAGTTCCTGTTCCGCCAAAACCGGCATTTACAAGTTTAAATTTTGCTTTTGGGAATTTAATTTTCCACCAATCAGTTACTAAATTAGCCCATCGTTTATCAGGTGTTGAAGCCCAGGTACCAGCTGTGATAGATCCACCAAAAACTCCAATGGTAATGTCGCCTCCCATTCGGGCTTTTTCCATTACTTTGTAAATGCGGGTTGTATCGAATGGAATATTCTGTGATTCTATATAAGTTGAAAATGATAGAGTTATAATAAATATAATGAAATATAGTTTAATTCGTTTTGTTCCCATTGTATAGTTTATTTGATTTTTAATATCACAAAAGTACAATTTCAATTAAATTTATAAATAAAATAATGAAAATTCCTATAAATAATTTTTTGCTTAAATTTTACTTTATTTTCAATGTTCTTCAATTATATATTTGTAATTATTTCACTATTGAAATTCCGATTTAAAGAATCGTTCCAACTGAATTGGACTCAAATTCTTTGCAACAATTTTTTTATCTGAATCTAAAACATAAATTTTTGGTGTAACATCAACTTTATATAATTTAGCAAAATTGCTTTTAAGCATAGGATCATAAACATTTAACCAATCAAGTTTATTTGCAACCAGGTAGTTTTTCCATATTGTTTTATCGGAATGAACATATACAGCCAAAAATTTTATGCCATCGCTTTTGAAATTATTGTATATTTTATAATATTCCGGAATTTCAGCAGTACACATATTGCAATCGGGTGACCAAAATAATATTACCAAATATTTTGCTTTTATATTATATATTGAATAATGAATTTCATCAATGGTTTGCAAATCAAGGTTAGCTGCTTTTTCGCCAACCATAGTGGGTATTATAGCATCAACTTTCTGTTGTAATAATTTTAAATATTTCGAATCGGCCCATGGGGCATTGTTATTTAAATAATAGTTTTCAGCAATATATACGAAAACCATTTCCTGGCTTGCATCTTTTGGGTTTCTGTAATTGTAGTTTAAAAAATTTAATATAAACCTGTAAGTCTCTTCATTAATTTTAGCCGCTTGTAAAATTGTTTTAGCTGCATCACATAAACTATCAGGATTTTGTGTTATAAATACATTAAAATAATATTCGAGCTTTTCGTATATTAACCTTGTTCGTAAAAGCCTTGTATCATTAAAAGCAACATTATCGAAATAATGAGATTTTATATAATAGTAACGCTTCGAAAAAATATCTTTTTGTGGAGGTTGATTTTTAGTAAATTTAGGTTCCTTATATTCTGGTTCTTCCTGCATTTTTAAATAAGCAGCTAAAAAACTATGTGGTTTTTCTTTATATATATTTTTTGAAAAATCAGCTATTTTTTCATTCAATAGATGAGCATTGGTTATAACAGTGTTAATTTCTTTTATTTTTGTTGAATCCGTTTGTTTTCTGTTCATTCGGATTTCTGTTTGAAGTTTTTCATATTCAACAGCCATTCTTTGATATTTCATAAACAAATCTGATTCATCAGATCCTTCAATGATAAGCTTTCCAAAAATATCTGAACTATCAGTACTAATAGAAATAAATTGCTGGTCACTTATAAGCAATTCAAAATATTTTTGGTTTGGGAAAATAATCGTATAAATGCCTGTATTTAAGCGATTTTTTGATGAATATATACCATGCCCGGCAGTATCTAACCTAATGGTATCTAATACTATTTGCTTTTTCCCATATTCTTCGGCAAAAAGAATATTTTTATTTTCAAAACCTTTAAAGCTTAAATCAATTTGACTAATAATTGAATAAGATTTTAAACTTATAAAAAATATACAAAGAGTAAATAAATATTTAATTTTGTTCATATAATAGAATTATTTATTTTGTTTTAAACAACACATATAACCAATTTTATATATATCAAATACCAACATTTTTGGATGGTTTCCTGTAAGTTGCCATATTAAAACAGGTTTAAATAGTTTAAAAACGAAAGCAACGAATTGTTTGTTCAATTTACCCAATTTTAAATAATATTTTAAAAGCTTAAAACTTTTAATAAATTCAATATCGTTTTTCCGGGAACTATATAAACTCAATAAGTTAGCTATACCTTCCTCAGTTTTAGTAATAAACCTTTTATTATTCTCTAAATTTGAATGTATAACTGCATTGTCAATATGTATAATTGGAACATTCATTTGTTTAAGTATTAACCCAAATAAAGTATCTTCGTGTCCATAACCCGTTAAATTTTCGTCAAACTGTATATTTTTAAAAACGGACTTAGGTATTAAAAAATTTTTGGCAATAAAACTTTTATATGGATATAATTGTCGAATTGCTGAAGGATAAGATTCTCTTATTTTGCTGTATTTCCATCGGAGTATATATTCTTTGTCTACTGGTTTTTCACAACTTTTTATTCCACCAATAATAACTTTTTCATCAGTAATAATTTTCAAGTAATTCTCAACAAATAGGTCATTAACTATTTTTATATTGGCATCTAAAAATAATAAAAAATTGTATGTAGATTTTTCGGCCAAAAGATTACGTATTTTCGAACGGCCAATGTTTTCAAGTAATCTAATATATTTTACATGACTAAGTTTCTCAATTTTCTCATTTTCAAGATGATAATTCATTTCTGAAGCATCATCAATAACTAAAATCTCAATTGTCTTGCCTGATTTTTCGGCCTGCAAGTCAAGTATTTTAACCAATTCAACAACTGAATAATTATAAACCGGGATACATATTGATAACATCTGCAATTATTTTTCTATTAGTCAAAAGCATAGCGTATTTTGAATTTTTAATATTCTGAAACGCTGAACCTTCAAGGCTTATATAAAACTTAAAATTGTTCAAAAATAAATTTTTAACACGCAGATAATCAGTTAAATAAAACTCATATTTTATACAACTATTTTCGCGTTTATACGTTTATATAATTAAATAAGCTTTTTCATTAGTTTGGTTTTGGGGTTAATAATTGGTTAAGTTTCAAGCGCTGCTTTTATTAATAAAGTAGCGCTTGAAACTTTTTAATAAGTACTCAATTCATCGAAATTAATTTGTAGCCGGTGCCGTGAACGGTAAGAATAATTCTTGGGTTATTCGGATCGGCTTCAATTTTATGCCTGAGTTTAACTATAAAGTTGTCGATAGTACGCGTAGTCATATCAAAACTATAATTCCATACATTTCTAATTAATTCATCACGACTAATTACCTGGTTTGGATTTTTAATAAAATAGTGAAGCAACTCAAATTCCTTATGCGATAGTTTTAATTCCTTTTCATTTTCGTCAAAAGCGGAATACGATTTAAAATTCACAGTAATTTTACCAATCTCTATTGTTTCAGAATCTGCATTTTCTGAAGATTGACTGACATTTTCAGTCCTTCTTAAAATAGCCTTTATTCTCGCTAATAATTCACGTAAACTGAATGGCTTGGTGATATAATCATCGGCGCCAAGTTCAAGTCCTAAAACTTTATCAATTTCTTCACCTTTTGCAGTTAAAAGAATGATTGGTGTTTTATTGCCATTTTTTCGCACATTTTTGCAAACATCAAATCCTGAAATATTTGGTAACATAACATCAAGTAATACCAAATCGAATTGATCTGAAAGAATTTTTTCCAATCCGTCTTTTCCATTATCACTTGTATCAACAGTATAACCTTCAATTTCGAGATTATCCTGAAGTCCCCGAAGCATAGCAACTTCATCTTCAACAACTAAAATTTTGGCCATAATTTTTATATTTATGTCGATTGTATAGGCAATTTAATTCTAAAAGTGCTTCCCTTACCCAATGAGCTCTCAACTTCAATTATTCCTTTATGTGCATCAATTATATATTTTACAATAGATAATCCCAAACCTGTACCTTTTGCGTGATGAGCCAAATTTCCTTTTGTTACCCGGTAAAACTGGCTGAATATCAGTTTTTGCTCATCCTTTGCAATTCCAATCCCTTTATCACTAATTTCTGCAAACACAAATTTATCATCAAATCCGGTTTTAACTCTAATTTCTTTTACTGAATTGCTATATTTCATAGCATTATCAATTAAATTAACAAGCACATCGGACATTGAACTTTTATCAATTAAACTTTCAGGCAAATTTGCAGAGTTATCGAGAATTAAATCAAAACCTTTATTTTTTAAATGAAAATTATATGTATTTAAAACTTCATCAATAATATATTTAAATGATATTTTTTCGAAGTTATATGATTTTTTACCGCTTTCGAGTTTCGAAAAATTTAGAATGTTATTTACAATTGAATTTAAGCGCTGTACTTCGAGTAATATAACATTGTAATATTCTTTTATTTTTGAACGTTCCGTTATTCTTTCCATGTCAAGCGTTTCAACATACATGCTTATGAGCGCTAATGGTGTTCTGATTTCATGCGAAACATTGGATATAAATTCCGATTTTAATCGGGCAAATCTAACTTCCTTTCTGCTATAATTATAAATCAGGATTGTTCCTAATATAAAAAGAGCTTCAACAATGGCAAGTAATATAATATTATTTCTGGCCCTGTTTTTCACTAATTCTTCAATTGCAACATCCTTTATTTCAACAGCCAATTGATATTGGGGAAATAGCCAAAAATCTTTTCGGAAATTAAATGGAGGCATTTTAGCTTTTGAACCTGAATAAAACACAATACTATCATTCGATTTATCAAAAATTGCGACTAAAAATTTGTTTTCCAGGCTTCCCTGAACTTTTGGAGCAATAATTTCCTTTATGAATCTTTGAGTATTTAATTCTATAACGCACAATTTTGCTGTATTTATATCATTACCTGTCCAAAATGCTATAAATATATCGTTATCAGAATTTGTATTTCCAATCTGTTCGTTTTTTCTGTAATTAGCATTCAAGTAACTCCTGTTTTTATTAAGTTTAACTTGATTATTTTTCAAAAATCCTTCCAACAACTTTATTTTAATAGTTGAAGTTTTTATAAGTGGATATATGGAATTGGAAGATATATAATATATATTTATTATCTGCCTTTTGCTTTCAAGATATTGTTTTAATGTATCATCAGGATATTTAAAATTTTCATAAAACCAGTTAATTTTTTCGGCCCACGAACTAATTATATCATTCGAATATTGATTGACTGAATATTCAATTGTGGATAATTGACTTCGATATATTTCATTTATCATCATTTTACTTTCATTCAACCTTGATATTTCAAACGAAGTAAAAATCAACGATGGCAGAATTATAACAATTACCAATAATATAAATAATTTATTCCTGGTCATCTTTTCAAAAATATTATTATACGAATATATTCACTTTTTGCGATAAATAATCATTTGAAATGATGAATGACAAATTTTTACAATTGGATACATCGCTTTACCTTGAATTACAGGGTACTTACAATTACGGATGTAATATTGCATTGAAATTAATTCACAAAAATGAATTAGAGATTTAAGGTTATATAATTAAAACAATTTAAAATTTAATGTCATGAAAACAAAAATTATTATTTTATCGGTTCTGATTGCAGCTCTTACATTTATTTCTGTATTTGCCGGCAACAAAAATTTAAACAATGTTAATGATTACAAAATTCAAGTTACAAACTTGCTTCAAAAAAATCTCCTTTTAACAAAGGAAATGGATCAAACTACCGCCAATATTTTCATTAAATTCGATGAAAATGGAACTGTTAGTGATATTCGGGTTAATTATCCTGATGAAGCAATTGCAAATGAAATTAAGCGAACAATTGTAAAAGAAAAATTTAATATAACCCAGGATGAAGCTGGAATATATAAATTAAAAGTAACATTTAATGTTCGATAATAAGCGTTGTTTGTGAAGATGGGCATTGTAGCAGTTGGTTTTGTGAAGTTGATTATGATAAAATGCCCATCTTTTTACAATTTTTTACAATTCATTACATTGCTTTACTTATTTAATTTCATTTCAAATGAAATTAAAGTTATAATTGTGTTTCAAAATAATTAATTATAAAACATATAGATATGAAAAAGCCATTGAAATATATTTATTCTTCATTAATAATATTTTTATTCATACTCACCAGTTTGAATATTAATGCTGCTCATCTCCATACTATACTTACATTATCGGGTCAGTGGAAATTTTCATTAGGTGATGACAAATCATGGTCAACTCCAAATTTTGACGATAATAAATGGGATGATATATTGGTTCCAACCGCATGGGAAAAACAAGGATATGTTGGCTATGACGGCTTTGCCTGGTACAGAAAACATTTTATTTTTCCTTCGGGTTCAAAAGAAGAAACGTATTTTCTCCAGGTTTCAAACATTGATGATGTTGACGAAATTTATATAAATGGTCATTTTATTGGTCAAACAGGTAAATTTCCACCTGAATATAATACTGGTTATAGCGTTGAAAGAAAATATGTTATTCCACCGTCCTATTTAAATGTTGGAAAAGACAATTGTATTTCCGTTCGCGTATATGATGATGGTGGCGAAGGTGGTATAGTTTCCAACCCTGTTCGGTTAGCTTATGATGACGATGAACAATATTTGCTCATTAATTTTAATGAAAACTGGAAATTTAAACTTCATGATAATTTAGAGTATAAAAATATTGATTATAATGATGATGACTGGAAGGATATTAAAGTACCCCAAATATGGGAATCGCAAGGTTATTGGAATTATGACGGTTTTGCCTGGTATAGAAATAATTTTGAAATTGAATCGGATTTTAATTTGAAAGATATTTATTTAGTATTGGGTAAAATTGACGATTATGATGAAGTCTATGTCAATGGTAAAAAAATTGGAGATCACTGGCCAATGACTTTTGGAAGGTATTTTTTCAGAGGCTCAACACCATATAATGAATTAAGAGGATATAAAATTCCCAACGGATTACTCAAAAAAGGAAAAAATGTTATAGCCGTGCGGGTATTTGATAGCGGTGGATTAGGTGGAATATATGAAGGGCCGGTTGGTATAATGTCTGAAGATAGTTATGATGAATTGAGAGATAAATATAGCTTTGAAAAACATTTTAATTTCTTTGGTAATTTTGAAAATGATTAATTCAAATTGAATTTAAAAATATTTGATATGTGGAGGTTGAGGATAATTTGTGGGACTATACTAATTTTCATTATGCATAATTTATTATTTGCTGGTGATAATAAGGTATTAAGTTTGAGGGGGCAATGGAAATTTTCGTTGGGTTTTAAAAATGAATGGATCAATCCAAATTTTGATGATTCAAACTGGGACGAAATTTTTGCTCCTTCGAATTGGGAAGATCAGGGATTTTATGGCTATGATGGTTTTGCATGTTACAGGAAAAAAGTTTTAATTCCTGATAATTTAAAGGTTAAATCATTGTCATTGCATTTGGGTTTTATTGACGATTGTGACGAAGTTTATTTTAATGGGGAATTGGTCGGTTTTTCTGGTTCTTTGCCACCTAATTTTGTAACTGCCTATAATCTGGAACGGAATTATATATTACCTCAGAATTTAATTCAGTTTGGGAAGTATAATACCATTACAGTAAAGGTTTATGACGATCGTTTAGATGGTGGAATTATAAAAGGAGATTTAGGAATATTTGAAACTGAACAACCTCCCTTCAATATTTTTCTTTCGGGTTTGTGGAGTTTTAAAACAGGTGATAATCCGGAATATAAAAAGCCAGAATTCAACGATTCAAAATGGCAAAAAATATTTGCCCCTAAAAAATGGGAATCACAAGGATATCCTGACTATGATGGGTTTGCCTGGTACAGAAAAAGTGTTTTTATTCCTTCGCAATTAACAACTGAGAAGCTTGTTATTATGCTTGGTAAAATTGATGATTTGGATGAAGTATATGTAAATGGCAACTATATTGGCCAGCAAAAGAATCTGATTGATAACGACCGGTTCAGAACGCGTTGGGACGAATTGAGGGTATTTTATGTTGATGGGAGTATTTTTATTCCAAATAAACAAAATATAATTTCAATAAGGGTTTATGATAATGGCGGAGATGGTGGAATTTATGAAGGTCCAATGGGTATTATAAAACAAAAAGATTTCGTTGAATATTGGCGTTCAACTAAACATTAAAAGAAAAGCAGGTTTTAAACCTGCTTTTCTTTTAATAATAAACTGAATTAATCAGCCTTTTTAGTAATTTCGCAAACTTAAAAATATTTTATGGAATTATTAACGGCTATAGTTGGATATGCTGCGGCAGTTTTTGGAACTGCACTTATGATGCCTCAAGTTTACAAATCAATTAAAACTAAGCGTGTAGATGATATTTCAATGGTAATGTTAATTGTATATATTGTTAACTGCAGTTTGTGGGGAGCGTATGGAATTTTATTAAATGCAATGCCAGTAATACTATGCAATTCAGCAGCATTGGCTATAGGTATTTTTCAAACAATATTAAAAGTTAAATATCAAACTAAGCAAAATTTAAGTAAATAATGAAATTTCAGAATCTATAATTTAATCATCAATTTCAATCAGGTTTATATCTAAGCCTGAATCGCGCTGAAAATCTTCAACTTCTTCAATCATATCCGGATCGCTGTGCATATAATACCAATTTATTACATATTTACCACCACTATCTTTAAACTTCATCAATACTTCAATTATCTTTAAAATCATTCTCGATGATTGGGTATTAAAGTAATACAATTTAAAATTAAAAGTAATATGGTCATGTGACGAACAATATTCTGTTAGCCACTCAACTAGTGGGGAATAGAATTTGTAACAATCTTCCATATACGATTCACCTGCAATTTCACAAGTTCCTTTTTCATAATTAAAAATTACGGAGGGAAAATAAGGAGTCTCTTTTTGTGCAGGAATAGCAATACTTTCCATACTAATGTTTGTTTGCATATTATTGAATATTTTTGTTTAAAATAGCACAAATTGTAAATGTTGAATGAATATCATTGATACGTTCAATATCAAATTCAATATTATTATAAGTTAAAATTCCAACCTGAATAATTCCGATGTGGGCACCAATATCTTTTGAATCTGGAGTATGCTTGCGTGTTTCAATTTTAAACTTACGCAAATCGTTTTTATCCATTGCATTTATATCAGTGCAATACTTAAAAAGCGTAGCACTGTCTTCATTTTTTATAAGGTTCGATGTTGTTAAAATTACCGATTGGTCATTTTCTTCAATCCTGAAACTTCCAACGCCGGAAAATCTGCAATTTTTAATTGGACCTATTTCAGCCGAATATTTTGCAACATTTTGGGTAAGTTCAAAAAAAAGTTTGTAAAGCCTTATGCTTGTTAATGGATATTCAATAAATAATTGCTTTATACAATTCCCGAAATTAGTCAAAATGTCCAAACAAAATGGTCCATGATAAGCTAATATTGGGTTATTGTTGACTTTAGTGAGCATAAAACTTTTTACGAAAATATTTGCAAGAAGTTCCGATATTGTAAATAAATATCGAAAATTAGTTATTTTTTTATTTTACAGTAAAAAAAATGAAATTTTAACAAATTAAATTCGTATTCCAATTAATACCATATCATCAACCTGATCGCGATAACCAATCCATTCATCCATGGTACGTTCAAAAATTTCATATTGTTCTTTCATTGGTTTTTCGTGTATATCAACACACAAATTTTGCAACCGTTTATACCTGAATTTCTGATCGAGTTCGCCACCAAACTGATCGGCATAACCATCGGAAAACATATAAATGGTGTCACCATGTGAAATTTTTGAGAATTGACTTGAAAATGGTTTCGATGAGTTAGCATGAATTCCGATTGGCATTCTGTCGGCATTAAAGATTTGTAAATTACCGTCTTTTCGTACCAAATATGCTGGATTATTTGCCCCTGCATATTGCAATGTCATTTCCTGGTAATCAAAAATACAAAGCGAAATATCCATTCCATCTGTAGCTTCACCTTCGAGCCCTTTTTGATGCAACAATCTCATTATCCGATACCTGAGTAAATTTAGAATTTGCGCTGCATCGGGGTTGACTAATGTTGCTATTATTTCATTCAAAAATGCAGTTCCTGCTATAGTTAAGAATGCGCCTGAAATTCCATGTCCGGTACAATCGGCAACGGCAAGTATAGTTTTATTTCCTTTATTGGAAACCCAATAAAAATCGCCGCTAACTATGCGTTTGGGTTTAAAATATAAAAAGTATTCATCAAAAATTGCTGATAAAAGTTCTTTGGTAGGCATAATTGCATTTTGAATTCGCCTCGAATAAGTTATATCATCAATTATGTCTTTTTTCTGATCTTCTAACAACTTATTTTGAAGTTTCATTTCTTCTGATTGCAAATGAAGTTGCTCATTTTGTTGTGTAATTTTCTTAATGTTTTCATCGAACGAAAGTGCGAACCTAAGCCGAAATAAAACTTCAATTTCCTGAAATGGGAAATAAATAAAATCATCAACCCCTGCTTCAAATGCTTCAGATAATAAATCAAGTGAAGTTGTAATTGCAATTATAGGAACACTTCGCGTGTTTTCAATTCGTTTAAAAATTTTGATTGTTTTTATACCTTCATTAACTGATTGGGAAATATTTACCAAAATTAAATCGGGATATGAATCTGAGGCAATTTTAAATATTTTGCCGCCAATATTAGTTTGTATAACCTGATAATTTAAATTATACTTTACAATAATATCTTGTATTGAAGCTATAATCTGTTCCGATTCATCAGCAATCAATATTTTATATTTATCCATAGCCAGGTCGCTTAATACATACTAATTGCTGTGGTATTTATCCAAAACTTCCGACATTAATTTAAATAAATCGTGCATTTTAACAGGTTTATTTAAAAATCCTACAGCTCCCAGTTCCTTGCACCTTGTATACGTATTGTCTTTTAAATAAGCTGTAATAATAATAATTGGAATTTTAATCCCTTCATTTTTGAGATGTTCCATTACTTCGAATCCATCCATCACTGGCATAATTAAATCGAGAAGTATAATGCTTGGAATATTTTCTTTAATTTTAATTAGAGCGTCTTTTCCATCTTCGGCTTCTGAAATTGTGAAGTTTTTTGTTTTTAAGAATTCAATTAATATTTGTCTGTTTAGTCCCGAATCATCAACCACCAATATATTATAATCTTTCAAATTCATAGCTAATTAAAATAATTCAAGTGAATAAATAAGAATATTTCAGAGGGAATAAAATTAAGAAAACAAAGTTATTGGAACAAATTTATTAATTGTCACATAGATTTATGATTCCATTATTGAAAAAAGTTATTGATAACCCTAAAAAAATCACTTCTTTCAATAGGTTTTGAAAGATAATCGTCAAATCCTGATTCCAAAACTTGTTTTCGGTCATTGGTCATAGCATAGGCTGTTTGTGCAACAATTTTAATTGTAGGTCTATGTTTTTTGATAATTTTAAGTGCTTCGTACCCGTCCATTTCAGGCATTTTTATATCCATAAGCACAATATTTATTTCCGGATGTGAAATAAAAAGATCAACAGCTTTTTTGCCATTTTCTGCCGTTAATACATTTGCTCCGGTTTCCGAAAGCATTTCCTGTATATAAAACATATTTGCATCTTCATCTTCTGCTATTAATACTGTTTTATTTTGCCAATTGAATTTAACGTTATCATTGTTTTCCTCAGTATTTATTTCTTCGGGAATAGCAATTTTATAGGGTATATTGAATTTAAAAGTTGTTCCTTTTCCAATATTGGAATCAACAGTTATATTGCCTTCTAGCATTTCAACCAATGCTTTTGAAATTGAAAGTCCTAAACCGGTTCCCCCAAATTTTTTATTATCAGCAAGATCTACTTGCCTGAACCTTTGAAAAATTATATTTTGGTATTCTTTAGGAATTCCAATTCCGCTATCATTAACATAAAATTCTAAAAACTCACCATTTAAATTGTAACTAAGTTCAATGGTTCCCTCACTTGTGAATTTTAGGGCATTGTTTAAAAGATTATTTAATATTTGCTTTAACTTAATTTCATCGGTTATAATTAAGGCTTTTTCATTTACTAAACCTTTAAATGAATTGAAATTTACATTTTTTCGTTCAGCCAGTGTTTTGTAAAGTCCATGCAAGTCGTCGATTACCTGATTGATATTTGAAACATCATAATTCATAGTCATTTGACCAGCCTCAATTTTTGAAATATCAATAATGTCGTTGATAATTGCCAACAATTGCTGACTGCTTGAATTTATAATTTGAGCATATTGGGCATATTTTTGCTTGGTTAAACCATTTCGTTTTAAAAGTCCTGCAAAACCAATAATTCCGTTCAATGGTGTTCGGATTTCGTGAGACATGTTTGCTAAGAATGCTGATTTAAGCCTGTCACTTTCTTCTGCCTTGGCTTTTGCTTCAATCAGTTCAATTTCATATTGCTTTTGCCGCGAAATATCCTGGCTAACCATTAAAATAGCAGGTTCTTCGTCATAAATAATAGTTATAAATGCCGAAAGCATATATACCGTTTCACCTTTTTGCCTTTTTATCCTTATTTCCACTGGTTCTCCGGTATTCCTATAAACATTTGTATTAATCAGTTCATTTACATTTTCAATATCATCGGGATGTAGATACTGAAGTACAGAGTTATTGATTAATTCATTTTCGTTATTTACTTCAAATAACTTCAGTGCCGATGGGTTTACATACTTAATTTTTTTATTTTTAATTACCATAATTGGGTTAGGAGTGAAGTTATTTAAACTCTTATAACGTTCTTCACTTTCTTTTAAAATACGTTCCGATTTTTTTCGTTCGCTAATATCACGAATAGTACCGCTGATTTTAATTGGAACATTGAATGAATCCTTTACCAAAAGGGCCGAAATTGAACAGTCAATTTCATCGTTGTTTTTATCCAATAATGTAATCTCAAAATCATCTACTTCATCATGGTTTAATAATACTTGTACAAGCCTTTCATGGTCGTTGTAGTTTTTGTAGAACCTATCAATCTTTGAACCTAAAACCTCTTTAACTTTATATTTTGAAAGTTTTTCAATAGATGGGCTTATTTCAATTATTTTACCATCGAAATTACTTTCGAAATAAATATCACGGATGTTATTATATATTGATTTATATCTTGATTTACTCGCCTGAAGGTTTTCTTCAGCTTGTTTTTTTTCGGTAATATCAACGCTAATTCCGGCAAGACCAATAACATTTCCTGCAATATCGTAATATGGAATTTTAGAACTTGACAACCAAATTATATTTTCGTTGGAGAGTTTATAACTTGTTTCAATATTGTGTAAAGTCTTATTTTGGCTGATAGTATTTACATCGGTTTTGTAATATAAATCAGCATTATCTTCCGGGAACAAATCATAATCGGTTTTTCCAATTATATCAACTTTTTCAATTCCCAAAAGTTCGCACATTCTGTCATTTACTTCAATATAGCGAAATTCAGTATCCTTTAAGTAAACCAATGCAGGTACTGACGATAATAAATTTTTCTGCAATTGCGATTGTTTCCATAATAGTTCATCGGTAAGTTTACGGGCAGAAACATCACGGCATCCAATAATTATTTGCTTATCAACACCATTTTCTTTTACAACTGTACTGCAGGCGCCATCAAGCCATATATAGCGGCTTGATTTCAACTTGAACCTAAATTCAAAACGTTGTTTAAATTTGAAATAATTAGAATTTTCAAAAATAATTTTTGTTTTAGCTAAATCATCAGGGTGAATAAAATCGAATATTTTTTTTGTCAATAACTCATCCGGATCGTATCCAACAATTTCATTGAATGAGTTGCTCACATATTCAAAATTCCCAGATAAATTAGTTCTACAAACAAGATCCAACAAGTTTTCTGCAATTTCACAATATTGCTTTTCTTTTTCAATTAATAGTTTCGTCCTTAGTTTTAATTTATTTTTAAGTCGAAATGAATAATATAAAATTAGTAGTGAAATGATTGTAAAAATGATAGAAATTATAACTATCGATACTATAAAAGAAATTTTCGTTTGCGTAAGAAAGTTTAGTAATATTAAATTTTGAATATTTAATTGGTTGATAAAGCTGTTCAAAGAAAACAATCCTGAATACCCGGTATTAAGTATAAAATGAAAGAGAAAAACATTTATCATATTAGCTTTTGTTTTAAAATGAAATGATTTCGTTAAAACAGCTATCAATAAATGTACAAATTTTTGATGACTAAAAAAACAGAACTTATGGATTTAAGAAAAACTATTTATAAAAAATGAGGCTGTCAATTTTGACAGCCTCATTTTTTATAATGGAATATTTCCATGCTTTTTTGGAGGAGTGTTTTTCACTTTGTTTTGGGTCATTTCCAATGCCTGGATAATTTTTATCCTGGTATGTTTGGGTAAAATAATTTCGTCAACATAACCAATTTCGGCGGCTTTATATGGATTTGCGAAAGTTTCGCGGTATTGTTCTGTAATTTTTTTACGTTCCTCTTCGGTTTTAATTTTACCCCTGTAAATTATATTAACGGCACCGTCAGAACCCATTACTGCAATTTCTGCCATTGGATAGGCATAATTGATATCTCCTCCAATATGTTTGCTCGACATTACATCGTAAGCTCCACCGTAGGCTTTTCTTGTAATTATGGTAATTTTTGGAACAGTTGCTTCAGCAAATGCATAAAGTAACTTGGCACCATGTTTTATAATTCCTCCAAATTCCTGTAAAGTGCCCGGAAGAAATCCTGGAACATCTACAAAAGTGACAATAGGAATATTAAAGGCGTCACAAAATCTTACAAATCGTGCAGCTTTTAATGACGAATTAATATCTAAAACTCCAGCTAAACTGTTAGGTTGATTAGCAACAATTCCAGCAGTCCTGCCTCCAAACCTGGCAAATCCTACAATTATATTTGGAGCATAATGCGGTTGTACTTCCAAAAAATTATGATCGTCAACCACAGTATTTATAAGCTCTTCCATATCATAAGGTTTGTTGGGGTCGTCTGGAATTAAATCCTGTAATTTTTCATCTATACGGCTAATATCATCAGTGCAAGCCTTTGAAGGAGGATCTGCCAGATTATTTGAAGGTAAATAACCCATAAGTTCACGAATCATCATAATAGTTTGTTCGTCATTATCGGCCATAAAATGAGCAACACCGCTTTTTGAATTGTGTGTTGCAGCTCCACCAAGCTCCTCCATGGTAACTTCTTCGTGTGTCACCGCTTTAATTACTTCAGGCCCGGTAACAAACATATAACTGGTTTTATCGGTCATAAAAATAAAGTCGGTAAGTGCAGGCGAATACACTGCACCTCCGGCACAAGGTCCAAGTATTGCCGATATTTGAGGTATTACACCGGAAGCTAAAACGTTTAAATAGAAAATATCAGCGTAGCCCGATAAACTTTCTATTCCTTCCTGAATACGAGCGCCTCCTGAATCGTTTAAGCCGATTAATGGAGCGCCCATTTTCATGGCCATTTTTTGAATTTTAACTATTTTATCTGCATTAGCACGACTTAAACTTCCTCCAAAAACGGTAAAATCCTGGGCAAATACATAGACCAAACGACCATCAATTTTTCCGTAACCAGTAATTACACCATCACCTGCGATTTTTGTTTTTTCCATTCCAAAATCATGGCTCCTGTGGTAAACAAGTTTATCTAATTCAACAAATGAACCCGGATCGAGCAGTGCATTGATTCTTTCGCGTGCGGTCTTTTTGCCGGCTTCGTGCTGTTTCTCAATTCTTTCTTTGCCTCCGCCTAATTCGGCTGAACGCATTTTTTCTTCAAACAATTTGTATTTTTCTTTCTGTGTCATTTTTCAATAATTAATGAAGAATATTTACAATTATTCAATTGTCACTAATGGTTGATGTCCAATTACAACATCACCAGCTTTTACATGAATATTTTTAACAATGCCATTTTTAGGAGATTTATATTCACTCTCCATTTTCATTGCAGAAACAACCACTACAGTTTGGCCAATTGTAACTTCTTGTCCTTCAGTAACAGGAATTCTGACAATTCTTCCGGGCATTGGTGATGAAATAATATTGTTCCCTTCCAGTTCTTTCGATTGGTTCCGGCTTGCTATATAGCGTGTTTCAGCATCTACAATTTCAGCATCGTAAGTTTGATATGGAGTATTGACAGTATATTTTTTTGAATTTTCACTTTCAATAATTTCAATATTGTATGATTTATTTTTATACAAAATTGAATATATGCCATCTTCAACATTTACAATATCAATATCATATTTTTTGCCGTTTACAGCTACTTTTAATAAATTCCCGTCTTCTTTTAATATTTGAACTTTAGATATTTTCTCTCCTAATTTTATTTCAAAATCAAGGTTCATATTTTATGTTTTAAATGAGTGTAAAAATTATTAAGGATTAAATACGAACTGAATTTTTTCTTCGCCCGTAGTTTTTCCAGTAATCATGCGATTTTTCTACGATACTGATTTTTTTAATTTGTTCCAATCGTTTGTAGTAATGAAAAAAAGCAGAAATTGCAGCAATATCTTCATTGGTTTCATCGGTTTTCAATAATTTCGGCATTAAAGTTTCCGCATTATTGGGAATGAAATGCGTATCATATCCGCCATTTACAAAATCCTTTTCGTTCATAATTCTTTCAAGAAAAGGAATAGAAGTTTTAATGCCGGTAATTTTATATTCATATAAGGCCCTTTTCATTCGGCGGATTGCATCATGCCTGTTACGGCCCCAAACAATTAATTTCGAAATCATAGGATCGTAGTAAATAGGTATTTCGTAGCCTTCATATACATAACCATCTGTCCTGATACCAAACCCAAGTGGTTCAGTAATGTGACGGATAATACCCGGGTCGGGTCTAAAATTATTATCCGGGTCTTCAGCATATATTCGGCATTCTATTGAATGACCCGATTGTTTTATTTCGTCCTGTTTATAACCTAAAATTTCACCTGAAGCAATTTTAATTTGCTCCTTTACCAAATCGAGTCCTATAACACGTTCAGTTATTGGGTGTTCAACCTGCAGTCTGGTATTCATTTCCAGGAAATAATAATTTCCTTTGTTATCAACTAAAAATTCAACGGTACCTGCGCCTTCATAATCAACCGATTTAGCAAGTTGAACAGCGGCATTTCCCATTTTTTCTCTAAGTTCCGGGGTCATAATTGTTGAGGGACTTTCTTCAACTACTTTCTGGTGGCGACGTTGAATTGAACATTCACGTTCACATAAATGGATGACATTCCGGTGCTGATCGGCCAACAATTGAAATTCAATATGATGGGGCGATTCAACATATTTTTCAACATAAACCGAATCGTCACCAAAAGCTGTCATAGCTTCACTTTTAGCTAGTCGAAGCGATTCTGATAATTCAGTTTCATTGCTTACCAGTCGCATCCCTTTACCACCGCCACCTGCTGAAGCTTTTATTATAACAGGATAACCAATTTCTTTGGCTATTTTAATTACTTCAATTTCACTTGTTACTGGTGAAGTTGTACCCGGAACAACTGGCACTCCAGAATTGGTGGCTGTTTGCCTTGCTACAATTTTATCGCCCATAATTGAAATTGCATGTGACGACGGGCCAATATATTTGATTCCTGCTTGCCTGACCTTTTTAGCAAATTCAGCATTTTCAGATAAAAAGCCATATCCGGGATGAATGGCATCAGCACCTGCTTTTAGTGCTACTTCAATAATTTTATCCTTAACCAAATAACTTTCATTTGAAGGAGAAGGGCCAATGTAATACGCTTCATCGGCATATCTTACATGCATTGATTTTCTGTCAGCATCGGAAAAAACAGCAACACTTTTTATTTCCATTTCTCTGCAGGTACGCATTATTCGAACTGCAATTTCACCGCGGTTGGCAATAAGAATTTTTTTAATCATAGCTAAAAATATAAAGCAAATCGCTTATCAAACAACAAAAATCATAGATAGTTTAACAAAAGTCTACTTTAGAAAAATTCTAAATAATATGGCTTTTCTATTAAAAAAATTTAAATGAAAAATCATGCTTTACAAGCATATTCGTGATTGCAGTAAATTTACAATTTGGTTTTTCATTCTACTTTTAAAAATTAATTTAATTATAATGAAACATTTAAAAGTTAAATTAAGTAAAATGAATTAGAAATGCAATTTTTACAAAAAATTCAAAAATTGCCCGTCAAATATTTTTGCACTTTGGTCAATAATTTTTGCACATTGGTCAAAGGATATTGGCATTTGGTAAATTAGGGAGATATTTTTTATAACTCTAACAAGATTTCCTCGTAAACGATGTAAATTTGATAAACCAAATAAGTTTACATACCCTCAATTTATGGAACTTGTTCAAGCCCTTCAGGTGCCATTTGACGAATTACTCAAAGAGAATATTGATGTAATTATTGCTGCCTGTGGTATTGAATCACGCAGTAGTCATCTTGTTCAACTTTCCCAATTTAATGCATCTAAGAAAATAGCTTTGCTTTTTAAGGAAGGTCAGGAAGAAAAATCATGGCAAGAAAATGAAATTGTTTTCAGAGAAAACGGTTTTGAATGTTATGAATTACATTGTGATGCAGCAGGTGAAATAATATCGCTTTTAGAAAAAATTTGCACAAAAGATAACTGTGAGAAAATTAAGCTTGTAATTGATTATTCTTCAATGACAAAATTATGGTATGGAACAATAATTAATTATTTTGCATTTAACGACTTGGAATACAATAGCTTAACAGTTTATTTTTGTTATACTCCTGAACATTTTGTTCCACCGGCTGCACGAAAACTAAAATTGTCGAACCCAGTACCGATATTTTTTAACAGACCTGTTTTGAATGAAAATAAACCATTAGTGCTTTTAATAGGCTTGGGTTACGAAGATTCACGGGTTGAATTTTTGTGTGACTTTTTTAAACCCGATGATGTATATTTCTTTTTACCAAATCCTTCATTTGATGATAGATATACTCAAATGGCAAAAGCCGGTAATAGCAATGTATTATCAAAGGTTAAATCGAGCCATTTAATAAATTATGCTGCAAAGGATTTAGAGGATATTGATTCGAAGTTAACTTCGCTTTGTCTGAATTTACGATTAAAATATCGAATCAATTTGGTTTCTCTTGGACCAAAGACTTTTTCACTTGCTTCATTTTTGTTGAATGCACGCTATCCAGATATTGAAATATGGAATTTAACGAGTGATGAAAAATGCTTGGATTTAAAACCTTCAGGAACGCCAATTGTATATAAAGCTGTATTATCAGGAGATGAAGATTTTTAAATATTTTAATTAACAGTCTTTGTCAAACGCTCAAAAGCAGATTCTATAACTTTTTTTAACTCATATCTATCCCAAGGCTTTATCATATAGCGGTATATCATTTCGCTGTTAATTGCTTTAATCAAAACATCAGGTTCAGCATAAGCAGTTAATAACATACAAATTTTTTCAGGAGATTGTTGTTTAACTTTTTCAATAAATTCAAGTCCATTTATTTCCGGCATTTTCAAGTCCGATAAAATCACCTTTATATCAATTTTATTCAGAATTTCTAAACCTTGTTTAGCATTAATAGCAGTAATAACCTCATAATCATCTTCAAAGCTAAACATGAATAGTTCAAGGTTAACTATTTCATCATCAACATAAAGAATTTTCTTCTTTTCAACGTCCTCAATCATTCCTATAGGCTTTCTTAAATAATTAAAATTAGTATTATTTCCGATATTTGTTCAATCTTATCGAAGTTATTTGAAATTTTCATTTTAATAAAATTCCCATTTTGAATATGAATCATCCACCATGAGAATTATTATGTAACACTTTTGTGTTAAAATATTCTATCTATCCATTTTAAATTATTATTAAAATGATGAAATAAACAAATATCTTTATACTTATTAATGATATTTGTAATGTTCCATCTTTTCATCTGTGGTGTTAAACCATATTATCTTTTTGTTGTTAAGAAGTAAAAGTATAAAAAATTAAATATGCCAACTTTTGAAATTAAAATGCCTAAACTGGGCGAAAGTGTTGAGGAAGCTACAATTACAAAATGGTTTGTAAAGGTTAATGACGTTATTGAAGAAGAACAACCATTGCTTGAAATTGCAACCGACAAAGTAGATTCTGAAATTCCAAGTCCGGTTGATGGAAAGGTTATAAAGATTTTGTTTAGTGAAAATGAAAAAGTTCCTGTAGGAAAGGTTATTGCTATTATTGATTTAGCGGGAGAATCGGCAGTTGATGCTAAAGTTTCTGAAAAATCAGAAGAAATAAATGAGAAACAGCAACAAAAAACTGAAGTAAAAACGGCTTCGAACTATTTTTCAAATACTTCACGATTTTATTCGCCATTGGTTAAAAGCATTTCTCAAAAAGAGAATATTAGTTTGAATGAACTTGAAAAAATTGAAGGTTCAGGTAAAAATGGCAGGGTTAAAAAAGACGATGTTTTAAGTTTTCTTGAAACACGCGGTAATAAGGTTGAAACAAAGCAAATTGTTACTAAAAATAACAATGAACCATCTAAAATTACAATTACACCTTCGGCAGGTGATGAAATTATTGAGATGGATAGGATGCGCAAGTTAATTGCCGATCACATGGTAATGTCAAAACAAATTTCGCCCCATGTAACCAATGTGGTCGAAATTGATGTAACTCCTTTAGTAATTTGGCGCGAGAAAAATAAAGCTGCATTTGAAAAACGCGAGAAAATTAAACTTACTTATATGCCACCTTTTATTGAAGCTGTAGCAAGGGCATTAAAAGATTTTCCGTATGTGAATGCTTCAGTTGATGGTACAAAAATTATTTTAAAGAAAAATATAAATGTTGGTGTAGCAGTTGCATTACCAACCGGAAATCTTATTGTTCCTGTAATTAAGAGTGCTGACCAGAGAAGTGTAATTGGTCTGGCTACGGAACTTAACCGATTGGCTGAAAATGCTCGTTCTAATAAACTTTCACCTGACGATATTCAGGGTGGAACTTTCACAATAACAAATTTTGGAACATTCCGAAACCTTTATGGAACACCAATTATTAATCAACCACAAGTTGCAATACTTGCTACCGGTATGATTCAAAAGAAACCTGCAGTTCTTGAAACTCCATCGGGTGATGTAATCGCAATAAGGCATAAAATGTACCTTGCCTTGACTTACGATCATAGAATTGTAGATGGTGCTTTGGGAGGTAATTTCCTGAGAAGGATTGGAGACTATCTTGAACAATGGGATATGAACAGAGGAATTTAGTTTTATAGCTTATGAAAATTAAAAATTAATACATTAAATAAATTTAATAAATGCAAAATTTGAAATCGACTGATATTCATGAAATGGTAGAAGAAACCTTGGATAAAAAGGGATATGGGGCCAAAGAAATTATTAATTCGCAAATTATGGAATTTAAAAAGGTACACGGAATTTATACTACAGATAAAGCAACTCTCGAGAAATGGTTTCATCTTATGGTTTTAGGCCGTGCGCTTGACGATCGTGCTCCTAACTATCTGAAACAGGCAATAGGATGGAGTTATCATGCTCCTTATGCCGGACACGATGGAATTCAATTGGCCATTGGACAAGTTTTCGATAAAAATACCGATCATCTTTTTCCATATTATCGCGATATGTTAACGGCTTTATCGGGAGGATTAACAGCCGAAGAAATTATTTGTAACGGCATTTCAAAAGCAAATGATGTAGCGGGTGGTGGAAGGCATATGTCGAACCATTTTGCAAAACCTGAATGGCATGTCCACAATGTATCATCAAGTACAGGGAACCATGCATCTCAGGCAGTTGGCGTTGCCCGTGCCATGAAAAAATACAAGCATCACGGTGTATCTTTCTCATCACAAGGTGAATCGTCGGTTTCCGAAGGATATGTTTATGAAGCAATTAATGGCGCTACAAATGAAAAATTGCCCATAGTCTTTGTTATTCAGGATAATGGTTATGGCATTTCAGTTCCAAAAAAGGACCAGACTGCAAACCGAAAAGTTGTTGATAATTTCAGGGGATTCAAGAACCTAACTATAATTTATTGCAATGGTAAAGATGTTTTCGATTCAATGAATGCAATGATAGAAGCAAAGCGGATTGCCTTGGAAGAGTGTCACCCGGTGTTGGTACATGCAAATTGTGTTCGTATTCATTCACATTCTAATTCTGACAGGCATGAACTTTACCGCGACGATTTTGAATTAAATTATGTTCGTGAATATGATCCTTTGGCAAAATACCGCCGGTTATTATTACGTTACAAGAGGTTTACCGAAGATGAATTAAAAGCAATTGAAGAACAAGTTAAACTTGAAGTTAAAGAAGCCCATAAAAAAGCGATGGCTGCACCTGATCCCGATCCGGCTTCAATTTTTAATTTTGTAATAGCAGAATCCTCTGTAAGTACAAAATATCCTGAAGGTTTGCATAAAGAAAAAGGTGAATCTAAAAAACTTATAGAAGCAATTAATGAAACTTTAAAAGCAGAGTTTAGAAGTAATCCGGATACATTTTTATGGGGTCAGGATATTGCTAATAAGGATAAAGGCGGAATATTTAATGTTTCAAAAGGTATGCAACAGGAATTTGGCATTGAGAGGGTATTTAATGCACCAATTGCTGAAGATTATATAGTTGCAACCGCAAATGGAATGTCGCGTTTTAACGATAAAATACGAATTGTTGTTGAAGGTGCGGAGTTTGCCGATTATTTTTGGCCGGCTATGGAACAATTAGTTGATACTTCGCATGATTATTGGCGTTCAAACGGTCAATTTTCGCCAAATATTGTTATTAGGCTTGCTTCGGGAGGTTATATTGGTGGCGGATTGTACCATTCGCAAACAATAGAAGGAACCTTGACAACTTTGCCAGGAATCAGGGTTGTGTATCCTTCTTATGCCGATGATGCTGCCGGTTTATTGCGTACTGCAATGCGTTCTCGCGGATTAACCATGTTCCTGGAGCCAAAGGCTTTGTATAACGCCCCAAAAGCAGCTACTGTTGTACCTGATGATTTTGAAGTCCCATTCGGAAAGGCTAAAATTCGCAGGGAAGGTAAAGATTTAAGTATTATTACATACGGAAATACAACCCATATGTGTGAAGAAGTGGCCGAACAGTTGGCAAGTGAAAGAAAAGCTGACATTGAAGTTCTAGATTTGAGATCTTTATCGCCACTTGATAACGAAGCAATTCTAGCTACGGTCAAAAAAACCGGAAAAGTTCTGATTGTTCATGAAGATAAGGTATTTGGAGGATTTGGCGGTGAGGTGTCATCTATTATTTCATCAAAGGCATTTGAATATTTAGATGCTCCAGTTATGAGGGTTGGCTCGACCTATACACCTGTTGGGTTTAACAGAATTCTTGAAGCTGCGGTTCTTCCTGATAACGAAAGGATTTACAAAGCTGTAACAGAGTTATTGGAATATTAAATTCGAATATTAAGGAGAAATAATAAATTGTCAATAATTATTTGGAAATAAAAATATTAAAAGATAAACTAAATGAAAAAAACAGCAATCATTTATAGCTACAATACAAATCATTCGAAACAAGTTGCCAAAGAAATTTTAGAAAATTTTGGAAGCTCAGAAATTGAAGAAATAAATGCTGAAGATATTAATGGCGAAAAATTTCTTACCTACGATAACCTTATACTTAGCACTCCAACCTGGTTTGATGGAGAATTGCCTAATTATTGGGATGAATTTGTACCTGAAATTGAAACTTTAAATTTGAAAGGGAAAAAAATAGCAATATTTGGTACCGGAAACCAGGTCGATTATACCGAAAATTTTTTAGATGCAGTTGGTATTTTAGCTGATATACTTGAGTTACGTGGTGCTGATATAGTCGGACAAACGCCCATTGAGGGTTATACATTTGAAAAATCGAAAGCCATTTCGAATGGTAAATTTATTGGGTTGGCAATTGATTTCGAAAATCAATCGGAATTAAATACAAAACGTATTAAGGCATGGGTAAGCGACTTAAAAAAGCAATTTAGTTAAAACTAAAATAAAAATCAAAATAACCAGGATTTTTAAAATTCCGATGTGAAATGGAATTGGATATCAGGGAATTTTTCCTGAGCCATGCTTAAACTGTATGACGAATCGGCCATGAATACTTCACGACCGTGTTTGTCTTCAGCTATAAATTGATATTTACGTTTTTTAAAGTCTTCCAGTTGTTCTTTATTTTTGCTCACAATCCAACAGGCTTTATGTAAATTAATGTGTTCATATCTGCACGAAGCACCGTATTCATGCAACAATCTATATTGAAGCACTTCGAATTGTAATGCACCTACGGTACCTATTACTTTTCGACCGTTATGTTTGCTTGTAAATAACTGCGCAACGCCTTCGTCCATTAACTGATCCAGACCTTTGGCTAATTGCTTTGATTTTAAAGGATCGGCATTTTCAACATATTTAAACAATTCAGGAGAAAAACTCGGAATGCCTTTAAAATGCAACTTTTCTCCTTCAGTTAAGGTATCGCCTATTTTAAAATTACCGGTATCATGCAATCCAACTACATCTCCTGGAAAAGCTTCATCTACAATTGATTTTTTATCGGCCATAAAGGCAGTGGGACTTGAAAATTTCAGCATCTTTTCATGTCGCACGTGAAAATAATTGGCATTTCGTTTAAAGGTGCCGCTGCAAATCCTTAAAAACGCTATCCTGTCGCGATGATTGGGATCCATGTTGGCATGGATTTTAAATACAAAACCCGAGAACTTTTCTTCTACCGGGTTAATCTGGCGTTCAACTGTATTAAATGGTTTTGGTGAAGGTGCAATATTAATAAAGCAATCGAGCAATTCGCGTACACCAAAGTTATTTAGCGCGCTTCCAAAAAATACGGGTGCTAAATGCCCTTCTGCATAAAGTTCTTGATTAAAAGGCTCAAACACCCCATGTACTAGCTCTAATTCATCACGAAGGGTTTTGGCATAATTTTCACCAATGTATTTTTCAAGTTCCGGGTTGCTGATGTCAGAGAATTCTATGGCTTCTTCAATTGAAGTCTTTTCAGCACCGGCGAATAGGCTTAATTTTTCTTCATAAATATTATATACACCTTTGAAAGTCGGACCATTACTTATAGGCCAACTAAGAGGACGAACATTAATCTTTAATTCATTTTCAATTTCTTCTAAAAGCTCAAAAGGATCTTTTCCCGGTCGATCGAGTTTGTTTACAAAAACCATTACGGGAGTACTGCGCATACGACATACATCCATTAACCGGCGTGTTTGTGTTTCAACGCCTTTGGCGCTGTCTATTACAATTATTACACTGTCCACAGCAGTGAGTGTACGATATGTATCTTCGGCAAAATCTTCGTGACCGGGAGTATCGAGGATGTTAATTTTAATATCCTTATAATCAAACCCCATTACAGAAGTCGAAACTGAAATTCCACGCTGACGTTCTATTTCCATAAAATCGGATGTAGCAGCCTTTTTTATTTTATTTGATTTTACAGCACCAGCAACATGTATTGCACCACCAAAAAGCAAGAGTTTCTCAGTTAAGGTAGTTTTACCGGCATCGGGATGGCTTATAATGGCGAATGTACGTCTTCGTTTTATTTCTTGTAAAAAATTCATCTTCTAATTTTTGAACGCGCAAAATTATAACATCTGTAAGTTTTTTAAGCATTATCTTTTTAATTTTACAAAAACCTTATTTGCGAACACATTTAATGAATTTATGAATAAATCAACTCGTTACAAATCGGTGTTGCAACAACTGGATAAACTTTTGCAGGCTTGCGAAAATCCTGTTTCACGAATGTCAACCGTTGCAGCATTATTGCATCATAAAATGGAGCATTTTTTTTGGACAGGATTTTATTTACTTGAAAACGATAAATTATTTGTAGGTCCTTACCAGGGTTCTCTGGCTTGTTTAAACCTGAAAAAAGATACCGGTGTTTGCTGGGCAGCCATTAACCAAATTAAAAGTATTGTAGTGCCCAATGTGCATGAATTTCCAGGGCATATTGCCTGCGATTCACGTTCAAATTCCGAAATAGTTGTTCCTGTTTTTAATTCAAATAATGCAATCATAGGTGTTTTGGATATTGATAGCCGGGAATTTTCTAATTTTGATGAAACAGATGTTGAATTTCTTGAAAAAATAGTTAAACATATTTATAAAGATATTGTTTCTATTCCTACATTGCCGGATTATTTTAACGAAATTGAAAATCCGGTTACTATTTGTGATGCAGTAGGGAAAATGCTATATATGAATCAAAAATCAATTGAAACTTTTGAAGATTCAGGTGGAATGAAGTTAATGGGCAGCAATATTTACGCATGTCACTCAGGTGATTCATATAATAAATTAAATCAAATTATGACCGCTCAGAAATCGAATACATATTATATAATTAAAAATGGCGTTAAAAAGCTTGTACAACAAATTCCCTGGTTTACAAAACAAAAGTTTAGCGGGTTTATTGAAATTTCAATCCCAATAAATACTTCAATTCAAACATTTGAGAGAAAATGAGTAAAGAGCTTACAAACATTGAACCCAGGGAAATTTGGCACTACTTTGAAGAAATTTGTTCAATACCACGGCCTTCGAAAAAGGAGGATAAAATAATAAGTTATTTAATTGATTTTGCAGAGAAAAATAAGCTTTTCTGCAAAAAAGACAAGGTTGGGAATGTAGTAATTTCGAAACCTGCAACAAAGGGTTTTGAACAAAAGCCCATTGTAGTTTTGCAAAGCCATGTAGATATGGTTTGTGAAAAGAATGAAGCAACAATTCATAATTTTGAAACCGATAAAATTTTACCTTTTATTGATAATAGTTGGGTAAAAGCCAGGGGTACAACCTTAGGCGCTGATGATGGAATAGGCGTTGCTGCTCAACTTGCTGTTTTAGCTTCCAAAACAATTCAGCATGGGCCAATTGAATGTTTGTTTACTATTGATGAAGAAACAGGTTTAACTGGAGCATATAATTTAGAACCCGGATTTTTTAATGGAAACATATTGTTAAACCTTGATTCGGAAGACGAAGGGATTATTTTTATTGGCTGTGCAGGAGGAATGGATACTACCGGCATTGTAAAAATTAAAGAAAAGCAGGTTTTGGCTGATTCAAGTTTTTTTAAAATTAGGATTACCGGTTTAAAAGGCGGCCATTCTGGCGATGATATAAGCAAAGGGCTTGGGAATGCAGTAAAAATTATTGCCCGAATTGCCCGGTTCTTATTAAAACAATTCAATGTTGAAATTTCAAAAATTGAAGGTGGAAACTTACGCAATGCAATTGCCCGTGAAGCATTTATTGAATTTGCTTTACCAGTAAGCAAAGTAAATGAAATGATTTTGGCTGCAACTAACTTTTTTGGACTAATAAAATTGGAATTGCTTGCTGTTGAAAGTCAATTAGAAATTTCACTTACTGAAATTCAAACCAATAATAAGAGCGTTTTGAGCGAGGAAAGTTCATGGCAAATTATTAACTTGTTAAATGCACTTCCGCATGGAGCAACCGGAATGAGCCATAAAATACCGGGACTGGTTGAAACCTCTACCAATCTTGCTTCTATAAAATATAAGGATAAGGGAATTTATGAAATTTGTACCAGTCAGCGAAGTTCATCAAATTCATTAAAAATTGATATTTCCAACAGGGTTGAAGCTACATTTATACTGGGGGGTGCAAAAATACTCCATTCAACCGGCTATCCAGGCTGGGAGCCAAATACCAACTCTCAAATTTTAAATGCATCGGTTCAGTGTTATCAAAAATTGTTTAATAAAGCACCATTAGTAACAGCAATTCATGCTGGATTGGAATGTGGTTTATTTCTTGAAAAATATCCACAACTCGATATGGTCTCGTTTGGCTAGTACCATTAAAGGGCCGATTCGCCCGACGAATGTGTAGAAATTAAAAGTGTGGAACTTTTTTGGGAATTTCTTTTAGAAATTCTAACATTTTTTGATTTATATTTTAATTAAATACTGATTTAAAAATGCTTTTTTTTATTTAAATAAATGAGTACTTGAATGCCTTACAATTGTTAGATTAAAAATTACTATCAGAAAAATATATTTAAATACATTATAAATAAAGAAACTTATCTTTTAAAACTGCGTACAAAATCATAAATTAAGAGTTCACTCAAATAAGTAAAATGATGATTAATATCATCAAAACGCATATAACTTTTCAGTGTTTTTACGTAAGAATGGTAGTGAAAGAAAGGTGAATTTTGAGAAAATTAAATAACTTTAATATAAACGAAAGATTGAACCGCAGGGAAATTGGAAATTAAATTAACAAATGGAAATTAGAATACTAAATATTGCTTTACTTTTTACTAGTTTAGGTCTATTGGCTTCTTTTAATGCTTTTGCCCAACCTGCAACAGTCACACCTGAGACCAATACCTTATTTCCAATTGGTACAAATTCTTTGGGTGTTGTTACATCGCTTGAAAATACCGATTCGGTTACAATTGGCGGTACAACCAAATACTATGCATTACCTGATCCAGTTGTTAATCCATCATTTAATTATTCTGTTGATTTGTTTGCAAACATTGTATCAACTTTTGCCTGGACAGTTCCTGCAGGATTATCTAGTGGAGGTGCAGTTGCAATACCTGCAAAAAATTATGGCAATTATAAACAAATTGTTTGGACAGGTACTGGTACCGGTAATATACAGGTAGTGGAAACAAGTAGCGGTGGCTGTGCTGGTTCTGCTTCACTTACTCCTGTAGCAGTAATTGTGGCACCAGCTGTTACAGCAATTGCAATACCCAATATTACTTGTCATGTAGGTTTAGTGCCATACACATTAGCCGGCCCTGCTGCAACACTTACTATTACTTGTGTTGTTAATGGCAACAAAGGCTTAAGTGTAAATTATTCATTGACTGGTCCGGGGACATCAGTATTAAACCAAACTGCCGTATTGGGTAGTAGTAATACCCTTGATTTATCGGCAATAAATTTACCACAACCGGGGATTTATACCCTTCAGATAAATACAATAACCGATAGAATTGCAACCAAAAGCGGATTAACAGCAATTGCAAATGTTATTTCACAAACTTTTGCTGTAACGCCACAACCGGTATCAGTGCCATTGTATCATATAACAAATCAATAAAATTGGAATTATTTTAATTATATAAATAAATTTTTTATTAACATTTAAATTTTTAATACCATGAGAACAAGTAATTTTTTTAAGTCAATCGTAACTGTAGCTTTGGGCACAGTTATTTCTATGGGTGCATTTGCACAAGGTTTAACAACTAAGGTTGGAGCAACATTGGTACCCAATGGTAGTCCATCAATTACAACATTTGGAGCTGCAGATGCTACTCATAGCCCTGAATTTGTAGATTTAGTAACAGTCGGTAGTAAAACACCATATGTTGTCACTCCTGATGCTAATGTAGCAGCAATGGTTACAGGTAATCCTGCTGTCTTTAAAGCATCGGTATATAATTGGTCTTTGGCAGGAGCTGCTGCAACTGGTAGTGCTCTTGAAATTCCTGCCGCTCATACTGGACTTACTGCTGATGGTAATGCAGATGGCACACCTACATATGCGAATTTTTTTAATGAAAATAGCGTAGGTGTTCAGTGGGGTTCAACAACTGGCGCTTGTACAATTAGTGTTTCTGAACAATCTCAGAATACAGCAGGTTTACCTGCTTGTGACGGAGCATTAGAAAACCTTAATGTTTGGGTAATGCCAAGGCCAACTGTCAATTTTGATGAAGCTGCAACTCCAACTGTAAATGGGAATAATATTATTGGAACAGCAAGCGATGGAATTATTGGTGGTTGCGGTGTTGCAGCAGCAACATCTACGGATGTTCTTTTAGCTTTTGATATATCTGGTTCGGATCAATATCAAGTTGCATATAAAGTAGATTATTATGCTTTAGCTGACTTTACTACTCCTGCTACTTCAGGAACTTCAACTTTTACAGCAACTCCATTTGATGATGGTACTAATACATTTTTAAGTGTAACAGCTGGATCTCCTAATTCAGTTACCGGTATTACTAACAATCAAATAAAAGTTTCAGTTCCTGATAACTCAACAACTGCAGCTTATGGTAAATGGGTAATTACTTTAACTGCTGTAAATGATCGTATTTATAGAAAATCTTTTAATACGACTGCTGGTGATGTTGCTAACGATGGAACTGTTTTAAATTCAGGTGGTGCTGTAATTTCAACATTGACATTGTATTCATTACCAACACCTACAACTGGAAAAATTCAACACGTAACCAATTTAGGCTGGTAGTCTGAAAATATAATTTCATGGTATTGAAATTTTCACGCAGGGGAAAAGAGTTTCCCCTGCTTTGAAAGTTTTAATAACAAAGCGTTCTGCATAAAATTTTACTGAATTAGTTTTCGGTAATTTTTGTAAAGTTCCCATGAAAGTATTGTAAGACTTAACAAGCTAAGCACTGTTTGTGCGGGTTAGCGGCTGATGTGTTCTGTATCAATGTATTTACTGAATTAGGTATTCGGTAATTTCACATGTGTTGCAGTAATGTGTAATATTATTTAGACTAGCTATGGGCTGAATATGCAAATTAGCATGTATTAATATAAGGTGTGATTCCTTATAAAAGTAAGAATTATGTGTTTTTGAAATAAATATGGGACACTGGGTTTGTAATACTATTGTAATAGGTATAACTTGAGACATCGCCTCATCATATTATCCCTTTGGGTATTGTGCAGCATTTTTAAAGTTAATGCACAATCACTGCCGGTTTCATGTGCCGAAAGCTGGGATAGATATGTGGCAACTCCCGATTCATTATTTACAAATTCAAATTTCACATGGTTTATAAATGGTGCCGATTCAATTCGTTATTATGGAGCTGGTAATGATTCTGTTAAAATAAAATGGAACAATAAACCGGGCATAGATAGTGTAGGGGTAATGGAAACTTCGGAATATGGTTGTAATGGCGATACCAGTTGGTATGTGTTACAAGTAAAAGGAAGTACACCAATTAATATAGGTGGCGATAAGCAGTTCTGTTTTGGCGATTCGGTTCATTTCAATGCCGGGTCAGGATATACTTCGTACCTTTGGAACAACGACACCAGTCAAAAATCACAAACTTATAATGCCATTGCTAAACAAACAGATACTGTTTCGGTTGTAACAGTTAACAGCGATAATTGTCCTTCTATTGCCAGTGCAATAGTTACAGTTTATCCATTGCCAATAGTAAATATTACATATAATGGTGTACATTTTAACGATACATCAATTTGTGACAACCAAAATATTCAATTAGAAGCAGGTGTGGGTGGCTTAATGTACAACTGGAACACGGGTGATTATTCCGAATCTATTGTGGTTCAAGCTAGCATGTCAACAGCTTTCTATAAAGTTACAGTATCAAATACATATGGCGATTTAACCTGTTCTGCCAGCGATTCAGTTACAATTGAACCTTGTTCAATTTTCCTTGGAAATAATATTCCAACAGCATTTACGCCTAATGGCGATGGACAAAACGATACATGGGTAATTCCAGGGTTGGAATTTGCAGCTAATGCATCGGTAAGTGTTTATGACAGATGGGGACGGATAGTATATCATTCAGAACATGGATATCAACCATGGAATGGTAAGTACAATGGCAAATATGTACCAATGGATAATTATTTCTATATTATTAAAGTTGATAATAATTCAAAAGCAGTAGTTGGAAGTATTATGGTAATAAGATAAAAGAAGTTCATCAACAAAATGTTGACATTGGTGGAAATTTAATTGGTTTATTGCAACAGTTACAGGTGTTTAACGTAAATGTATAGAAAAAATTGATTTGACAGATGCTGTATAACTGATATTTGTGATATATTTACGGCAAAAATTGCAAAAACTATTAAAATACAATTGCAATAAAATATGAATAGAATTAAGATTATATGTTTTTTGTTACTGTTTATAGGTACTATAAGCAATAAACTTTGTGCCCAACAGGAACCGACTTATAGTCAATATATGCTTAATCCATTTTTAGTAAATCCGGCTGCTGCAGGAAGTGAAGGAACAACATCGGTTAACCTTACAGGTCGAGAACAATGGGTTGGTATAAATGGTGCTCCCAGTACTTATACATTTACTGCGGAAACCAGGATATTAAGAAATAGTTTTATTGCTAAAGCGCTGAGTTTACGAAAAAAATACAGTAAAAGGTCAGTAGGAGGAAGGGTTGGATTAGGTTTTAACACTTATGTTGACCGAAGCGGACCAATTGATCAGACTGGTATTAAAATGACCTATGCCTATCATATCCAAATGCGACAAAGCCTTTTGTCATTTGGTTTTTCATTAACAGGTTTCGATTATAATGTGGATCCAACTAAATTAAAATATGGATCATTTGATATTTACAGTGGCGTGCCACTTTCAAAGTTTATTGTGGACGGAAATTTTGGGATGCAATATTCAAATCCATTATTTAATGCGGGTGTATCAGTATCAAACCTTTCACAATCGCATATCTATTTTTTAAGCAATTCGTTTAGCTCTGGTATTCAACTGTATCGCACTTATAATATTACTGGCAGTTATAAAATTGAATTAAACCGCTATTTACTTTTAGAACCATCAACATTACTTAGTATGACTGAAAGTGGGGCATTGGTTTATACACTTTCATCGAGGCTGCTATATCGCGATGATTACTGGGGTGGAATATCATATCGTTATGGGGCACAAGGTGGGGCTATTATATTTTTATTAGGTATGCGTGTAAATAAGCTTTATTTTGGTTATGCTTACGATTTAACTCTTGCACCTTTACAAACCTATTCTTTAGGTACAAGTGAATTTATGGTATCGCTTAAATTCGGAAACAATGCTAGGCGTTATCGCTGGTTAAACAGATATTAATTTATGTTGAAATATTTACACAATTAATTCAAACTTGTAATTGTAAATTCAAAAATTACATTGAATTTAAATCTATTTCAAGTCTAACCTCAATTCTTCATTCTTAGTTCTTAGCTCTTTATTCTAAATTCTACATTCTTTATATTTTATTTCTCACTTTTTGTTCTTTATTCTTACAAAATCAAAGTGTATATTTATGTATTTATAACGTATAATTATAAATAAAATTTAAAATTTCTTTGAAAAACCAAAAGAAAACATTACCATTGCATTCGAAATACAGGTAAATAAAAATTTGTATAAATAATTAAAATACAATAAATTATGACAAAGTTAAAATCACCGGATTATATTGCTTTAGAAGATAAGTATGGTGCACACAATTACCACCCGCTTCCGGTAGTACTTGAAAAAGGCGAAGGTGTTTATGTTTGGGATGTTGAAGGAATTAAATATTTCGATTTTCTTTCAGCGTATTCGGCTGTTAACCAGGGACATTGTCACCCTAAAATTATTAAAGCATTAACCGATCAGGCACCGAAACTAACTTTAACATCACGTGCTTTTTATAGCAATACATTGGGCGAATATGAAAAATATGTGACTGAGTATTTTGGTTACGATAAAGTTTTGCCTATGAATTCAGGTGCCGAAGGTGATGAAACAGCTTTAAAGCTTTGTCGAAAATGGGCATATAAAGTAAAAGGGATTAAAGAAGGTGAGGCAAAAATTATTGTTTGCGATGGTAACTTTCATGGCCGTACAATTACAATTGTTTCTATGAGCACCGATCCTGATTCCTATGCTGGTTTTGGTCCTTTTACCCCCGGATTTATAAAAATCAATTACAACGATATTAGTGCTTTGGAAAAAGCTTTGGAGGATCCAAACGTCGCTGGATTTTTAGTTGAACCCATTCAGGGTGAAGCAGGAGTTTATGTTCCTGATTCAGGCTATATTAAAAAGGCTTATGATTTATGTAAGGCGAAAAACGTTTTATTTATAGCCGATGAAGTTCAAACTGGTTTATGTCGTACAGGAAAACCTATTTGCTGCGATCATGAAGGAGTTCATCCGGACATTTTAATCCTTGGCAAAGCCCTTTCAGGCGGAGTATTGCCTATTTCGGCTGTTTTAGCAAATAATGAAATAATGTTAACCATTAAACCCGGTGAGCATGGTTCAACTTTTGGCGGCAATCCTTTGGCTTGTAAGGTTGCAATTGCGGCATTAGAAGTATTAAAAGATGAAAAACTATCGGAAAATGCAGAAAAAATGGGAAAAATTTTCCGCAATGAAGTTGCTAAAATAAAATCGGATATGATTGAACTAGTGCGTGGTAAAGGTTTGTTAAATGCAATTGTAATAAAACCTAAAAACGGAAAAGAAGCCTGGGATGTTTGTGTAGCTTTAAAGGAAAATGGTTTATTAGCGAAACCAACGCATCAGCATATTATACGTTTTGCACCACCATTAGTAATAAATGAAAAACAAATACGTGAAGCGGTTGATATTATATCGGATACATTTGAACAATTTAATTAAAATATAAAATGTATTTGAAAATTTAAACCTGGTTAATGCCAGGTTTTTTATTTGTAATCAAAATAAATAGCTATTTATAATTAGGAAATAAATACATTAATCTATAAAAAAGTTATAATTGTCAAAAATACAGGTAATAAATATGATTTTTTAACGAAAAAACGTGTACATATCAATTGGTAATTTAAATTTGCAGCAATTAAATCTAAAGCAACAAATTATCACATGTTTTTAGGTATTTCTAATATTTCATTGCTATTTATTTTAAATTGGAACAGTTTAAATGCCATTCCATTTATTAGCAATACCTTTCAATTCACTCTGATTAACCTTTTATTCATTTCCGGATTAATTTTAATTCTTCTTAAAAAAAGACAAGAGATTCTTAATCCAATTTATTCCAAAGGTTTACAAATTTCCTATTATTCCGAAGATTCATTGATAAGACCAGTTACATCTCAATTGATTGAAAAAAGTCAATTCGAAAATTTTTTTAAGAACTCTCCAGTGGGTTATTTAAGAATTAATGCTGAAGGTATAATATTATCATCAAATCCTGCAATTATAAAAATTCTAGGTTTCGAATCGAATGAAGATTTATTATCAATTAACTATTTATATAATTTTCATCGTGATAAGTCACGAAACAAAGATTTCATTGAACAGCTAAAAGTATTAAAATCATTTACATTTATCGAATATTGGCGAAAAGAGCATGGTACTATTGCATACCTAAAGGAAAATTATACGCCTATTCTGAATGACAAAAATGAATTTAAATTTTATGAAATTATTGTTGAAGACATTACTGCAAGGGTAAAAGCTGAGCGGTCGTTAAAAATAACTGAAGAAAAATTCAAACTTATTATTGATCAGGTTCCTGTTGGGATGTATAGAGTTGTTGCTACAGGTGAAATTGTATTTGCAAACCAGTTTTTAGCAAATTTATTAGGCTATAATTCCGATGATGAAATTAAAGGGAAAATGGCCAACGATTTTGTTTTGGTTCCCGAAGACAATAAGGAATTTATAAAATTACAAATTGAACAGGGAAATACAGAATATTCAACTGAAAAAGAGCTTATTAAAAAGGACGGCACAAAAATATGGATTCAGGATACTGCCAAAATATTTTATGATACCAGTGGTGAAGTTTTGTTTTACGACGGAATTATTGAAGAAATTACTGCCAGAAAAAATGCCGAACTAGAATTAAACCGGTTAATAACGGCGATTAATCAAATTTCGGAAGGACTTATTATTACTGATATTAAAGGCAATATTTTATATGTAAACCCTGCATATGAAAAAATGTCGGGCTATTCAATATTTGAAATTAAAGGCCAAAATTTGAACATTTTTAATAAATTACTTCCAAAGGAATATTACAATAAAATTTGGAATACTGTCCTGAGTGGTAAAAATTGGAACAGTACTATTGTTCAAACAAAAAAAAGTGGTGAAATCTACGATGAACAAATGATTGTTTCACCAATTAAAAATAGCATAGGCGAAATAACCAATTTTGTACTTGTAAAGCGTGATATTACTGATGAAAAGAAAATAGAACAGCATTTACAACAATCGCAGAAACTTCAAGCTATTGGAACACTTGCCGGTGGAATTGCCCATGATTTTAACAATATACTAATGGGTATGCAAATTTATACTGAAATTTTATTGAAGAAAATATCAGAAGACACCAATGAACACAACCTTTTACAGAAAGTTTATACCGCCCAAAACAGGGCAAAAGATTTAATCCGTCAGATTTTGTCGTTTAGCCGGCAATCGGGCGATGAAAAAGAACCCTTAATTATTCATACTATAATAAAAGAAGCTTTAAAACTTATCAAATCTACATTTCCTTCAACCTTAAAACTCGAGACGAAAATTGAAGATTGTGGGCAAATTTCAGGTAATCCTACACAAATTCATCAAATTGTAATGAATTTATGTACCAATGCAAATCATGCAATGGAAGGCCAGGGACTTTTAACTATCGAATTAAAAAAATTCGATTATATTGAAAAACCTGATGGTTCAAAAGATTATTCTTCCAACAAATGGATTAGGTTAATGGTAAAAGATACAGGATGCGGAATGGAGAAAAAAATAGCCAATCGTATTTTTGAACCATTCTTTACTACAAAATCTGTTGGACAAGGTACAGGCTTGGGATTAGCAACCGTTCATGGTATTGTAAAAAACTATGGTGGTGAAATTTACTTTACAACAAAATTAAATGAAGGGACAATTTTTTATATTTATTTACCAACTTTGTAATTAATATTATATGATTGAAATGTACGATATTTTGGTTGTAGATGACGAACCAATGATTAGGGAAGGTTTAAAGGTTGCACTTGAAATGGAAGGCCATAGGGCTACAACCGCATGTGATGGAAATGAAGCGATTCGATTAGTTGAAGAAAACAGGCCACAATTAATTATTACCGATATAATAATGCCTGAAAGCGATGGAATTGAAGTTATTACTACAGTAAAAGAAAAAAATCCAGAAATAAAAATTTTGGCTATATCAGGAGGAGGTAGGATTAGTGCAAAAGATCATCTGCATATTGCGAAACAATTAGGGGCTTCGGGAGTTTTGGCTAAACCTTTTTCTACTGAAGATCTTATATGCGAAATCAATAAACTTTTTCAGCTAGAACAGAATTGAAAACTAAGTGCTGAGTTTAATTTGTCTGCTTTAAAATTTCCATTTTAGTTTTCACTAAATTGTTTTAAGATTTGATTTTAGATTATTTACTTCTTGAATTATAAAAGTGTAATTTATAACTACATTTAATTGCAATTATTTCTACCGTATTTATAATAAAACTAAATAAGCTACTTGTAATAAGAGTTTGCCGATTTATATTATTTGTTTTTTATTTTCTTATTTTTATCTTTGCCCTCTTTAAAAAACTGGCATACCTTTTTGTTTTCACGAAAGTATGTAAGTTCAGTCTTTTAATGTTAAACAATTTACCCTGCATTTTGCAGGCCAAATAATTCATTTTATAATGAAAGGACTTAAAATAATTGTACTCGCAAAACAGGTTCCCGATACCCGTAATGTTGGCAAAGATGCCATGAAAGCCGATGGGACTGTTAACCGTGCAGCATTGCCTGCAATTTTCAATCCAGAAGATTTGAATGCTTTGGAACAAGCATTGGAACTGAAAGATAGATTTCCAGGAACAACAATCACACTTTTAACTATGGGACCTGTGCGTGCTTCGGAAGTATTGCGCGAAGGACTTTTCCGTGGTGCCGATGATGGGGTATTACTTACCGACCGTGCATTTGCTGGTGCCGATACTTTAGCTACTTCCTATGCATTGGCTTGTGCTATTCGTAAAATTAAAGATTTTGATTTAATTATTTGCGGGCGTCAGGCTATTGATGGTGATACCGCCCAGGTTGTTGCCCACAGGTTGCTGAAAAATTAGGAATTGCTCAAATAACTTATGCTGAGGAAATAATATCGGTAAAAGATAAAAAGATACAGATTAAAAGAAGGCTCGAAAGAGGTATTGAAATTGTTGAAGGTAAGTTTCCTTTAGTTATAACCGTTAATAGTTCAGCTCCTGATTGCCGTCCGCGAAATGCGAAATTGCTTATGAAGTATAAACATGCTTCAACCATAAGCGAACGTGCCGATAAAACTGAAGATTATATTACAATGGTTAACGAAAAACCCTATTTAAATATTAAAGAATGGAGTGTTAACGATATTGAATGTGAACGTGAACAACTTGGTTTATCCGGTTCTCCAACCAAAGTTAAAAAGATAGAAAATATTGTTTTTCAGGCAAAAGAATCGAAAAAACTTACTGAAAGCGATAAAGATATGAATGAGTTAATGAAGGAATTAATTGAAAATCACACAATAGGATAATAAATGCCTCCCCTAACCCCTCCAAAGGAGTGGGAAAGAAATATTTAATTTTAATATGAGAAAAAAATTCACCAATAGTCCTGTATTTTTCCTCCCTTTAGGGGAGGCTAGGAGGGGCTTCTTTTTAAAATAAAATTTATGAACAACATTTTTGTTTATTGCGAAATTGAAGAAGGCAAAGTTGCCGATGTTAGCCTTGAATTACTGACTAAAGGCCGCAAACTTGCAACCGATTTAAAGTGTAAACTTGAAGCTCTGGCTATTGGAAGCAAACTGAACGGCATCGAAAAGCAAATTTTTCCTTATGGTGCTGATACTGTTTATGTTTTAGACGATCCTCGTTTAGAACATTACCAAACTTTACCACATACTTCTGTTTCAGTAAAATTATTTCAGGAACAAAAACCTCAAATAGCTTTAATGGGTGCAACTACTATTGGCCGCGATTTAGGTCCGCGCGTTTCTTCAGCTTTAAAAAGCGGGTTGACAGCAGATTGCACAAATCTTGAAATTGGTGGGCATACCGAAACCAAAACAGGTAAAGAATACAAAGATTTATTGTACCAGATTCGACCAGCATTTGGTGGAAATATAATTGCAACCATTGTAAATCCCGATTGTCGTCCTCAAATGGCAACAGTTCGTGAAGGGGTTATGAAAAAGGAAGTTTTTAATGCTTCACATAAAGGGGAATTAGTAAAACTTGATGCAAAGAATTATGTTTCCGATACTGATTTTGTAATAAGTATTATCGAACGCCACATGGAAAAATCGAAAGTTAACATTAAAAATTCTTCGATTATTGTATCGGGCGGCTATGGGGTAGGTTCACGTGAAAACTTTCAATTATTATATGATTTAGCTGCAGTTATAGGTGCTGAAGTAGGTGCTTCACGTGCTGCTGTTGATGCAGGATATGCCGACCATGAAAGACAAATCGGACAAACTGGTGTTACTGTTCGTCCAAAATTATATATTGCTTGTGGCATTTCGGGTCAAATTCAACATATTGCCGGAATGCAGGAATCGAGTATGATTATATCAATTAATAGTGATGTTTCTGCACCCATTAACAAAATTGCCGATTATGTTATTACTGGTAATATTGAAGATGTGGTTCCTAAAATGATTAAATATTATAAACAAAATTCGAAATAAAAAGGAAGCCTCCCACAGCCCCTCCGAAGGAGTGGAGTGAAGAGTGCTTTGAGTAAGTTCACAAAATTAATAATAATATAAAGGCTTCAATCTGGATGTCTTTTTCCTTCCCTTTGGGGAGGCCAGGTGGGGCAATTAAATAAATTTTTATGGCAAATTTTTATACAGATAACCCAGACTTGAAGTTTCATCTCACACATCCTTTGATGAAAAGGATTGTAGAATTGAAAGAACGAAAATACACTGAAAAAGATAAATACGACTATGCTCCGAATGATTATGAGGATGCAATGGATAGTTTCGATAAAGTGCTTGAAATTGTTGGCGAAATTTGTGGTGAAATTATTGCTCCGAATGCGGAAGGAATTGACCATGATGGCCCCACACTTATTGACGGACATGTTGAATATGCAAAAGGAACTTCAGTCAATTTAGAATCATTGCACAAAGCTGGGTTAATGGGAATGTCATTACCGCGTCGTTTTGGCGGGCTAAATTTCCCAATTGTTCCCTATAGCATGGCAGCTGATTTAGTTTCACGTGCCGATGCTGGTTTTGTTAACATTTGGGGATTACAGGATTGCGCTGAGACTATTAATGAATATGGTACAGAAGATCAAAAATCACGCTATTTAAGCCGTGTTTGTAAAGGTGAAACTATGGCAATGGACACTTACCGAACCTGATGCCGGTTCCGATCTTCAGGCTGTGATGTTAAAAGCACATTACGATGAAAAGAAAGGCACCTGGCTTTTGAATGGTGTAAAACGCTTTATTACCAACGGCGATGGCGATATTGCACTGGTATTGGCAAGAACCGAAGAAGGAACTTCTGATGGCCGTGGCCTTTCAATGCTTATATATGATAAACGTCATGGAGGTGTTACCGTAAGGCGAATCGAAAATAAAATGGGTATTAAAGGTTCACCTACCTGTGAACTAGTTTTTAAAAATGCCCCGGCTGAACTTTGCGGTCAACGTAAATTAGGCTTGATTAAATATGTTATGGCATTGATGAACGGCGCCCGATTAGGCATTTCGGCACAAAGTGTTGGGCTTTCAGAAGCTGCTTATCGCGAATCATTAGCCTATGCAAAAGACCGCAAACAGTTTGGGAAAGCAATTATTGAATTTCCGGCAGTATATGAAATGCTTTCGGTTATGAAAGCTAAACTTGATGCTTCGCGTACTTTATTGTATGAAACAGCACGTTATGTTGATGTGTATAAAACATTGGCACATATTGCGGAAGAACGCGAGCTTACTAAGGATGAAAAGGAAGAAATGAAAAAGTACCAGAAATGGGCCGATATATTCACACCGCTTGCAAAAGGTTTAGGTTCCGAATTCTGTAACCAAAATGCTTACGATGCAATCCAAATACATGGTGGTTCAGGGTTTATGAAAGATTATCCGGTTGAAAGGATATACCGTGATGCACGTATAACTTCTATTTATGAAGGAACAACACAATTGCAGGTTGTTGCTGCAATTCGGGGTGTTACTACTGGTTCGTATCTTGCACGTATTAAAGAATATGAAGCTGAAGTTATTAAGCCAGAATTGGAAACCTATCGCCGTATATTGGTTGCAATGACGGATGAATATGAAGTATCAGTTAAAAAAGTTGCCGAAGTAAATAATAATGAATATAACGATTTTCATGCACGCCGGATGGTTGAAATGGCAGGATATATTATCATGGGCTATTTATTGTTGCTCGATACCAACCGTAACCATGATTATTGGAAAACTACTGAAATATTTTTGAAATATGTTCGTGCACAAAATGCTTCAAAAGCTGAATTTATTAAATTATCGAATGTTAACGATTTGGGTAAATTCAAAATTGAATAAATAAAGGTTAAGTAAAAGGGGGATTGAAAGAGAAGGTGTCTCAAAAGTCGAGGCACCTTTTTTTGTTAATAAAAAGTTCATAAAAAAGGCTCATTAATTTAATCATTTATCTTGTTTAGTTGTCTCATTATCAAAAGTATGAGACATGTATAACCAAAGATCAAAAGTAGTTTTTAAAGACTACAGTCCCAATCAAATCATGTTACTTCCCCCATCACTGGAGGAGTTCATAGATGCAAACCATCCAGTTCGGGTTGTAAACAAAGTCATTGACAGTATTAACGCTGATGCATTGCATAAACAATATAAAGGAGGTGGCACCTCAAGCTATCATCCTCGGATGTTGCTGAAGGTTCTTATATACAGTTACCTGAACAATGTATATAGTAGTCGTAAAATGGAAACAGCCTTAAAAGAGAACATTCATTTTATGTGGCTGAGTGCTATGAACCACCCTGATCATAATACACTTAATCGATTTAGAAGTGATAGGCTCAAAAATGTTTTAAAAGAAATATTTGCACAAGTAGTCATGTTATTAGTGGAATCGGGACATGTAAGCCTTCAGGAAATCTATGTTGATGGGACCAAAATAGAATCCAAGGCTAATCGTTATACTTTCGTTTGGGGCAATTCCATAAAGACCAATAAGGAGAAAATGGTGGCACAACTAAAAGAGTTATGGGATTATACCCAATCGTTAGCCAAAGAGGAATTACAAGATACAGATAATGTTGACTTTACCCAAATAGATGCAGAAAAAGTAAAACGGACTATTAATCAAATAGATCAAGCATTATCTGATAAAAAGGTTGACAAGAAAGTAAGACAGAAATTAAATTACGCTCGCCAACATTGGCCACAAAATCTCAACAAGTACAAGGAGCAAGAGCAGATATTAGGCAAACGGAACTCGTATAGTAAAACAGACCCTGGGGCAACCTTCATGCGAATGAAAGAAGATCACATGAAAAACGGTCAGTTGAAACCAGGATATAATGTTCAGATAAGCACTAATAATCAATATATTGTAAACTATAGCCATCACCCCAATCCAACCGATACAACCACATTAAGGCCTCATTTGGAACAGTTCCACACCCTGTATAACAATTATCCTAAAGTAGCTGTGGCAGATGCTGGTTATGGTTCAGAAGAAAATTACGCATTGTTAGAAAAGGCAAAAATAGACGCTTATATAAAGTTTAACTATTTTGACAAAGATCAACGCAAAATTAAGAACTCTCTCAATAGCAATTTATTCTACAACTCTGAAAAGAACTGCTACTATTGTCCAATGGGTCAACCGATGAATTACATTGGCTCAATCAAACGAGTTACAGAAAACGGTTTTGAGCAACAAATATCTCGTTACCAAGCTATTAATTGCAGTACATGCCCATTGCGTGGAGCTTGTCATAAAAGTAAGAAGAATAAAATAATAGAAATTAATCATAATCTAAACCGACTAAAGGCCCAAGCATCAGAACGCTTGAAGAGTGAGCAAGGGCTTTACTACCGAAGTAAAAGAGGGGTTGATGTTGAACCCGTTTTTGCCAATATCAAGTTTAATAAAGGATTTAAGCGTTTTGGACTTAAAGGAATGTTAAAAACAGAAATTGAAATGGGCTTACTAGCGTTGGCACACAATTTAGCAAAAAGAGCAGCATAGGCTGCTTTGCCATCCTCTTAGGAAGGCAACAAATGTCCTATATCGTAATTATTAAATTATTATCAAAAAAATCTAAATCGATCAAACAAAAAAATAATCTACCATAAAACATTTTGATCAGTTCAAAAAAATTCTACGTTTTTTAACCAAAAAAAGACCATCTCATTTTTACTTTTGAGACGGCCTCTTTTTTATTTTATAAAATTCAAAAAATTCAATACTATGTTAATATTGTAAATTTTAATTGGTATATGTTCCATGTTATAATCATATAAGTGCATTTAAAATTGAAAAAAAGTATTGTTTGCCGCTGTAACAATTATTATATTGCAAATAGTAATACAATTTTAATAACAGAGTTAAAATGGAAAAAAATGTTGCATGTAAATTTTTTAAATCAAATACATTGAAAGTTTTCGTATTAACTATATATTTTGCATTGTCTGCAAACATTTTTTTGTTGGCCCAAATAAATTTAAGTAATGATAATAATTCTATCAGGCAGCATATTTCCATCGATAATGATTGGCGTTTTTTTATATATGATTCTGCAAAAAATGCAGATAGTTTGATATATGATGTACGTCCACTGATAAATGAAAATAATGAATATAAAATTGCAGATGCAAAACCAACCGATGCTGTTAAAATTGAATCGAATAGGGAAGTACTTAAACCATGGATTTTACCTACCGGGAATAGTTTTATCAATGATACTTTGAAACAACATATAAGACCTGAAGGAAACCCAGGAAGTAATTTTAAGTTTGTAAAAAGCAGTTTTGATGATAGTTCATGGGAAAAAGTGAATTTACCTCATGATTGGGCAATTAAAGCTGCCGTTCCAAAAAGGTTGGAATACCGAAGTAGGAGGAGGTATGGGACGTTTACCCAGTAATGGAGTTGCATGGTATCGTAAAAAGATTGATATTCCGGCTTCAGATGCAGGCAAATCAATTTTTCTGGATATTGATGGTGCTATGTCTTACGCGATGGTCTGGCTTAACGGCAATTTGGTGGGAGGTTGGCCATATGGTTATGCCTCATGGCGAGTCGATCTCACTCCTTTTGTAAAACCTGGCGGAATAAATCAACTAGCCATCCGGTTAGATAATCCGAATAATTCGTCGCGCTGGTATCCTGGTGGTGGCTTATATCGCAATGTTTGGCTGATAAAAACAAATCTCATCCATGTTGGCCAATGGGGAACGCATATTACCACAAAAAATGTTTCCAATTCATCTGCAGCCATTAATCTTGCAATTACTATCAACAATAATTCCAAAACCGATGCCAATATTGAAGTAACAAACAGTATTTTTACATTAGGTGTTAATGGGAACCTTTTAGGAAATGCTGTTGCCAAATTTCCGAAATTGAATTTAAAGGTATTGGCAGGCAAAAATGCTAATGTTGAGGATTCCATTATATTTAAAAACCCAAAATTATGGGGGCCGCCACCTACACAACAGCCCAATCTTTATATGGTTGTAACAACCTTAATACAGAATGGCAAAACTATTGATGAATATCAAACAAGATTTGGGATACGTTCGATAGAATTTAACCCTGATAAAGGATTGTTTGTTAATGGCGAACATGTCCAAATTAAAGGTGTTAACCAACATCATGATTTAGGTGCTTTTGGAGCAGCATTTAATAAACGTGCTGCAGAAAGGCAATTGGAAATATTACATGAAATGGGTTGCAATGCCATTCGAATGTCGCATAATCTACCTGCACCTGAATTACTTGAATTAACTGACAAAATGGGATTTCTGGTTTTAGATGAAATATTTGATTCGTGGGAACTAAAGAAAACACCTCTCGATTTCCATCTTATATTTTCAGATTGGAGTGAACCTGATTTACGAGCTTTTATTCGTCGCGACAGGAATTGCCCATCGGTTATTATCTGGAGCTTTGGTAATGAAGTAGGGGAACAATATACTGGTAAAGATGGCGCTGCTGTTGCAAAACGACTTTATACTATTATTAAAGAGGAAGATACTACACGTCCAACAACCACTGCAATGAATTATGCTAAACCTGATATGGAATTACCGAAAATTCCTGATGTAATTGGATTGAATTATCAGGGCGAAGGAATACGTCAGGCACCTGAATTTGATGGAACTGATAGAATCAGAACTGCACCGCAATATGATGCATTTCATGCGCAATTTCCAAATAAAGTAATACTTAGTACTGAAACTGCATCAGCATTTAGCAGCCGTGGTGTTTATCTTTTTCCGGTAACAAATGATATAAGTTCGCCCGTGAGAGACGGTCGCGGGGGCGACTCAAAAATATGCCAGGTTAGTTCATATGAACTATATGCTGTTGATTTTGGGGCATCTGCCGATAAAGTATTTAGCTCACTCGACAGGCATCCTTTTGTAGCCGGAGAATTTGTATGGAATGGTTGGGATTATATTGGCGAACCTACACCATATTATGAAGCCCGCAGTTCCTATTCAGGAATAATTGATTTGGCAGGATTCAAAAAAGACCGTTTTTATTTATACCAGTCACAGTGGCGGCCATATTTTCCAATGGCACATATTCTGCCTCACTGGAATTGGCCGGATAGAATTGGAAAGATTACCCCCGTACATGTTTTTACTTCCGGTGATGAAGCTGAATTATTTCTTAACGGAAAATCGCTTGGCAAAAAGAAAAAAGGTCAATTTGAATACCGGTTAAGGTGGGACAGCGTGAAATATGAACCAGGAGAACTTAAGGTTATTGCCTACAAGAACGGGAAAAATTGGGCTGAAGATATTGTAAACACTACGGGAATTCCGTCAAAACTTGTTGCTATAGCCGATAGTAATGAAATTATAGCCGATGGTAAAGACCTGGCATTTATTACTGTTAAAATTGCCGATAAAGATGGTCAAATGGTGCCACTTTCTGATAACCTGATTCAATTTAGTATTGAAGGCCCAGGTGAAATTGTGGCTACCGATAATGGCGATCCTACTAATATGGTTTCTTTTTCATCTAAAGAACGTAAAGCATTCAATGGACTTTGCCTGGTGATAGTGCGTTCAATTGCGGGTAAATCCGGAATAATTCACGTAAAAATACAATCTGACGGACTTGTTAAAACCAATATAGATATTAAGAGTAAATAATAATTGAAACAAGTCAATGAACTTTAGTAAGGATCATTCTCCTTTGAGTTCAGTTTGCAAACTTTAATGGACTCTACCTAATTTTTGAATCTTATAATTATAAATACTGTATAGCTTATTAATTGTAACATTTAATAAATAAGCTAATTTTTTTTGCCCAATAACTCTATAATACAAAATTTCTGTATTTTAATATGCTACATATAAATGTATGTATTAATTTTATAATTTGAATGTTCTTCATTTTCAGTAGTTTTTATATATTAAAAAATGATAAATATCATAGTTAGATATATAATTAATATCTAAAATAATCACTACTTTTCCACCAATAAATCGTATAAGACTAAAAGAAAGGTTGGTGGGTCATGAGAAAGATTATATTTATAGCAGTAATCCTGCAATTTTCAGTTTATTTAATTGGACAAGAAAAATGGCAAATTGATAATGCCAATTCAAATGTAACATTCACAATTCAATGGATGCAAAATTCATTCAGAACTGGGGAATTCAAAATATTCTCGGGTGATATAGTTACATCTCAGAAGGAATCTATTGAAGGAGCAAGTATTGATTTTAAAATGCAAACTTCAAGCATTGATTTAATAGCATCATCGTTAATGAATTTGGTACAAACCGAAGACTACTTAGATGGTCGTAATTATCCTTTAATTGAATTTAAAAGTACGTCCATAAAACATAAGCGTAAAAATTTATTTGAAGTGAATGGGAATCTTATAATTAAAGGTGTTACAAGAGCAGCAGTTTTTATGTTGGAAGACAATGGAATAGTTGATTTTGATGGACAAAAATATGGAGCGCTTAAAGTTACTGGTAAATTGAATAAAAACGATTTTAATATTTATGGAGAAGATAAACGATTAGGAGATAATATTGATGTTACTGCTTACTTCGAAACGGTTAAAGTAATTGAATAATATTCTTCAATTTTTTGGGATACAAACCTCGGGCAACCGGGGTTTTGTTTTTATTATCAATTATTTTCTATTATTTTTAGTTTTCAAAATTGCATTACAAGAAATACTTAAAAATTAAACAATGAAGAGTTTTGCCAGCGATAATAATTCAGGGGTTCATCCTAATATAATTAAAGCGATTGAATTAGTAAACCATGAACATGCAATTGGATATGGCGAAGATGAAATTACAAGGCAGGCTGTAAATGCTTTTAAAAAGCTTTTTAATTCAGATGTTGATGTATATTTTGTTTTTAATGGAACAGGGGCAAATGTGTTGGCATTAAAAACATTGAGTTCCACTTATAAATCAATTATATGCGCACAAACTTCGCATATAAATGTTGATGAATGTGGCGCACCTGAAAATTTTACGAATTGCAAATTAATTCCAATTCCTACTATCGACGGGAAATTAACTCCAGCATTAATATTGCCATTTTTAAAAGGGTTTGGAGACCAGCATCACGCTCAACCTGGAATTATTTCAATTTCTCAAGTTACTGAACTCGGCACTGTTTATAAACCTGAAGAAATAAAAGCTATAACTGCATTAGCCCATAAACATGGAATGTTTGTTCATATTGATGGAGCCAGAATTGCAAATGCTGTTGCAAATTTAAATGTTCATATCAACGAAATTACAATAAATGCAAGTGTTGACGTAATTTCATTTGGCGGTACTAAAAATGGAATGATGTTTGGCGAAGCAATTATTTTCTTTAATAAAAAACTTTCTGAAAATTTTAAGTTTTATCGAAAACAGGGTATGCAATTGTATTCAAAAATGCGGTATGTATCAGCACAATTTTTGGAATATTTAAAAGATGATTTGTGGTTATTAAATGCCAGATATTCAAATAAAATGGCATGGAAACTTTATACAAAAATTAAAGAAATTAAACAGTTAAAAATTACTCAGAAAGTTGAATCGAATGGAATTTTTTTGCAATTACCTGAAAATATTGTCAATCCTTTGTTAACGAAATATTTTTTTTATCCCTGGGATATTGAAAATTCCGAATATCGTTGGATGTGTTCTTTTGATACAACTGAAAATGATATAGAAAACTTTATATTCTATATTCAGGAATTACTGTATAAAGAAAACGGGGAAAACTAATTTATTATTGCTTTCCCCGTATAACCCTAAAAACCTAACCAATTTAAACTAAACTAATTACTAAAACTAACTAAAATTATTTTTGCAATTTCTATTCATAACTCAAAATTTATGCCATAATATTAATTTTCAGCCAAAAACACCTTAAAAAATACTAAAAAATTGCTTCCAATTGATAATCTAAGCAACCCGAAAAATTTAAAATATTTCCATCGCAATCTTCAATAGCAAAGCTGTTTATACCTTTCTCATTTTTAATAAAACTTTTTCTAATCCTTACCTTTTCTTTAATATCATTAAAAAGTCTTTTCATTTGTATTTCGCTAAAATTCAATTGTATATGTATTGTATTTTCCTTATTTACCTGAATATTTATCTTTTCAAGCAAAATGTTTGTATTATTAAAACGAACTAATGCACTTTTTATTAAACCATTTTTATTTGAAATACTAATAAGTTTAAATCCCAAATATTCTTTGTAGTAATTAATTGCCAAATAAACATTTTCTACCGGTATGGTTAAATAATTTTTTTCCATAAATGAATAATTTTGAAGGTTTCCGGGAATTAAAAAATTTAGCATTTTTGATTTCTTTAAAATTTTTGAATTCTTGTTCTATTATTATTCAAAATTATATTCAACCGATAAACAATGAAAACAAAAATCGGTGAATGGATGATTTTAACCGATGAGTTTATAAAATACATATATGTAGTGTATAAATAAAATTATACTGGCCTTTTAGATAATATGAAATTCATTGTTTAATTAGTGTTTGTCCATTTTTTTTTATATTTTTAACAGTAATTTACTGAAAGTTGTGCGAGGCGGTTCATTTTTAAAAATTAATATTAAACTAACATATTCATATTCAATATAATTTAGTTAAATGAAAACAGTCAAAATACTTTTAATTGGTATTGCAGTAATTATTATTGGAACCATTTTGGCCTCCTTTATTATATGGCTGAGTTATCCTGTAAAAAAAATCAATTTGTATATTCTGGATAAAACTGTAAAAGATTTTTCCTACCGGGAACATAAATCGTTATTCTGGGTATTAAATAATTCGAAGTTTGTTAACTCAGCAGGTGACGAATATAATTTCAAACACGATTATTATGGGTTTCATCCCATTCCACCATTAAGTGATAGAGGCTATGATATAAAGCGCATATCACTTGAACAAATTGATAGTTTTGCAAACGTTTATGATGGATTGTATTATGCTGATACTTATGGCGTTTATTTTAATGAGTGGTATATGGGCTTTAGGCAAAATGGGAGAGATAATTCATTAATTGAAGGAGCTTTAAACCAGAATGATTATTTATTTTTGAAAGCAATGGTAAATATGCATAAATTGGTTATCTGTGAATATAATACACTTGAAGCTCCTACGGATGATTTACTTAGGGTGAGGACTGAAAATTTGTTAGGTATAAGTACCACAGGTTGGATTGGAAAGTATTTTTCATCACTTGATTCATCAAATGACAAAATTCCCAGAGTGTATATAAAAAATTATACAAGCAATAATAATGGAAATTGGCCATTTAAAAATTCAGGAATATTAATTGTAAATAATAATGGTGGCGTAATTGTTCTTGAATCCGAGAAAAGTCTTTACACCGACAAACCTCTTATAATTGCCAATGAAAAAAATATAAAAAAATATCAAATACCCGATCATATAAATTATACAAACTGGTTTGAAATAATTAATGCAGGCGATTCCACTGAAACTATTGCAAAATATCAGTTAAATGTTAATGCACAAGGTGAATCACTATTAAACAGCAATAATTTAAGGTCGGCATTTCCGGCAGTTGTTGTAAATAAAGCATATCCTACGTATTATTTTGCCGGTAATTTTGCTAACAATAATATATCAATTATCCCTGCCCGAATGGCTAATAGTCGAAAAATTTTGCGCAAATTTTCATTTGATGATAACCATATATTTTTCTATAATTTCTATTTCCCATTAGTTGAATCAATTACTAACGATTATATTTTAACAAAAATGAAACATTAATTTAAGTTTTGTGTTTTATGATAATTTAATAATTTACCATATATAAATCTAAATTTAATTAAAATGAAAAGAATTATAATTTTGACCCTTAGTTTGATTTTATGTATAGTTTATACAATTAATGTAAATTCTCAACTTTCAGATGTTACCCAAGTTTTAAATGGTGGGATAAGTGATGCCAATAAATTAACAAAGGCATATTTAAATCCTTGGGGAAAAGATTTTGCAGTCAGTCTCGGTAATGGTTGGTTTAATACTGCTAAGCCACACGGTTTTTTACCAATTCCCGGTTTTGATATTACTTTTATGGGAACAGTTACCATGGTTCCTACTTCAGAGCAAACATTTGATTTAAAAAGCTTAGGATTATCATCTTTACAGGCTACAAATAATGCAAATACTATAACACCAACTATTGCTGGTAAAAATGTTAGCGGTCAATCTGTTTCTTTTCAACCAGTAACTGTTAATGGTCAAAAGTATACTCCTCCAGGTTCTTTTAATTTACCAGGTGGTACGGGTGTAAGTGTGGTTGCATTGCCTATTGTTCAGGCAGGTATTGGGTTACCTTTTAAGACTGAAATTGATGCAAGATTTTTCCCAACAATAAATATTTCTAAATATGGTTCGCTTGGATTATGGGGAGTTGGACTAAAACATGATATTAAACAATGGATTCCTGTTATTTCTCATATACCTTTTTGGGACATGAGTTTGCAGGCTGCTTATACAAGTTTTAGTTTATCTTCTCCAACAAGTACATTTTTAACACCTGATCCTTCAATGTATTACATTCCTGCTAATTATGATTTGACTCAATACAATAGTCAGGCAGTGAAATTCAATTCACATGCATTTGTGGCAAATTTATTAGTTTCATCAGATATTCCAATTATAAATATATATGGAGGATTAGGTTTTTCAATAGCAAGTTCAGATTTAAAAGTAACAGGCAAGTATCCAATTCCTCAATTACCAACAACTACTGAAATATTAAGCCGAGGAGGTGATTATAGATCAGATATTAATAATATTTCAAATCCAATTAATGCGAATTTTAATGGCAATGGACTTAGGGCAACAATAGGATTACGCTTAAGACTTGCATTTATTGCAATTCATGGTGATATGACGTATGCATCTGGAGGTACTTATTATACAGCTGGTCTAGGAGTTAGTTTTCGATAATAATAATTAATACATATAAATAATAACCCCGGCTTGTTCCGGGGTTTTTTATTCATTCTTCATTCTGTATCTTTGCAATAGGTAATTGAGAAAAAATGGCACATCAAAAAATATTTTTGCCCGATTATATAACCCATGAATATCGAAAACTTTTAAGACTTTCACATCATGTAAGCCAGCCTGTTGATATTAAACAAATAAGGATGGCTTTTGTAATGGCAAACGAAGCTTGTAAAAAATATTACCAAAAACTTCATGAACCATTAATCCTTCAGGCATTACAAGTGGCCCAAATTGTTGTTGGCGATATTGGGCTTGGATCGAGTTCAATTGTATGTGCATTATTGTACAAGTTTATCGAAAATGAAAGTCTTTCAATAGAAGATATAAAAGAAAAATTTGGTGAAAAGGTTGCTTTAATGACCGATGAATTGGCAAAAATTGCAACACTAAATACTTCAAATTCAAAGGCTCAAGCTGAGAATTTCAGAAAACTATTGTTGACATTTACCAGTGATGTTCGCGTAATACTTATAAAATTAGCTGACAGGCTATTTGTAATGCGCAATCTTGATGCAGAAGAAGCTGAAACTCAACTTAGAATAGCCCGCGAAACATTCGATTTATATGCTCCTTTAGGTCATCGCTTAGGATTATATCCTTTGAAAACTGAACTTGAAGATTTATCAATGAAATATACCAATGCTGATATGTACAATTTCATTGTTCAAAAACTTCAGGATACAGCAGCTAAACGTAACAGATTTATTAAGGATTTTATTGCCCCGATTACTCAGGAACTCGAAGCTCAAAAATTCGACTATGATATTAAAAGTCGAACTAAATCAGTTTTTTCTATTTGGAATAAAATGAAAAAACAAAATGTTGAGTTTGAAGAAGTTTATGATTTATTTGCCATTCGAGTTATATTAAATAGTGACATTAAACATGAGAAAGCCGATTGCTGGCGAGTGTTTTCGGTAGTTACAAGTTTATATCAACCAAATCCCGAAAGGATGCGCGATTGGATTTCGATACCAAAATCGAATGGCTATGAATCATTGCATTCAACCGTTGTAGTTCCGGGCGGAAAATGGGTGGAAGTACAAATCCGTTCGCGGCGTATGGATGAAATTGCCGAAAAAGGTTTGGCAGCGCATTGGAAGTACAAAGGCCAAAAAGGAGATAGCGGCTTAGATACCTGGCTGAATAAAATACGCGAGGTGCTTGAAACACCTGAATCAGATATTGTTAATGTAATTGATTCGTTTAAATTAAGTTTATATTCCCAGGAAATTTTTGTATTTACACCCAAAGGTGATTTAAGGATGTTGCCTAAAGGCGCTACAGTTCTGGATTTTGCTTATGATATTCACAGTAATGTTGGCGATAGATGTGTCGGTGCAAAGGTTAACGGAAAAAATGTACCTATTCGCCATGAACTAAAAAATGGCGATAAAGTTGAGATTATTACTTCAGCTAAGCAAAAACCTAAAGCTGATTGGATTGATTTTGTTGTTTCGTCGAAAGCTAAGTCTAAAATAAAAGTTTCACTTAAAGAAGAAAAACTACAGGAAGCTGAAAATGGAAAGGAAATTTTTAAACGTCGGATACGAAATTGGAAAATTCCATTCAATGATTTGATTGTTTCGAAACTTTTGAAACATTTCAAGTTAAAAAATGCAATTGATTTTTATGCACTAATTGCAAAAGAAGAAATTGACATGGCCCAAATAAAACAAGTTATTACGGCCGATGAAAAATCTGAAACGCAGGGTGCTGAAAGAATTGGGAATGTGCCTGTTGAAAAATTAATTCCGGCATTTTCCGATAAAAATGAAAAAGGTGAAGATGTTTTAGAAATTGACAATAAAATACTAAACCACGTCGATTACAAACTTGCCAAATGCTGTAATCCTATTTTTGGCGATGATATTTTTGGTTTTGTGACAATTAGCGATGGTATAAAAATTCATCGCATTAAATGTCCAAATGCAAACCAAATGACAAGCCGTTTTGGGTATAGGGTTGTAAAAGCACGTTGGACAGGTTCCGATAGCCAGACATTTTTTCAAACTGCTATTAAATTATCTGGCGATGATGAAATTGGTATTTTAAGTAAAATATCTGATATTATTGCCAAGGACTCTTCGTGTGAATTTACGTTCAATAAACATTGATACAAATGATGGGCATTTTGAAGGTTTAATTAAGTTATTTGTGAAAGATGTCGGAAACCTTGATCAGTTGCTGCATCGACTTTTAAAGGTGAAAGGAGTAAACTCTGCGCATCGGATTGATGGCATCTAGAGAATTACATTTGAAAATTATTTAGGAAATTACAAAAATTTTTCTGCAAATTGACATATTAATGAATTAGCAAATTACTTAATGAATGGTCAGAAAGAGCTATATGATTTGTTTCACGAATTAAATATTGAATTTGATTATTACGAACATCCTGCAGCACCAACCATTGAAGAAGCCATGAAATATTGGGTTGATATTGAAGCAACACATTGTAAAAATTTATTATTCAGGAACCATAAAGGAAATAAACATTACCTGGTTATTCTCGATCATAGACAGACGTTGGATATTCATGATTTGGAAAAAAGATTAAAACAAGGGAAATTGAGTTTTGCATCGGAACAAAGAATGGGAAAATATTTAGGCATTAAGCCTGGTTCGGTTTCTCCATTTGGTTTGATAAATGATAAGGAAAATCATATCCACATTTTTTTTGATGAAAATATTAAAAAATCTGAGAGGATAAGTTTTCACCCGAATATAAATACTGCTTCATTGGTACTTAAATTTACTGATTTTATAAGGTTCATGGATTGGACAAAAAATTCTTATGAGTTTATTAAATTATATGATTGAATATGGAAACCCAGTCAAAAATTTGGATTCATACAATTTGGCAGACTATTAACCGATTACCCTTGATTTTGCCGGAAATTGAACCGAAAATATATAAAATTGTAACCGATGAATTTATCAATTCAAACTGTAAGGTAGAATTAATAAATGGTACAGCCGATCATATTCATATACTTTATGTTTTAAATCCAGAATTCTCAATATCAAAATTAACACAGCAAATCCAATTAGAAAGTTCGAAATTAATAAATACCGAATGCTTTAACGCCGGATCATTTGGTTGGCATATCGAAAATTTAACACTTAGTGTAAGTGAATCGCAAATTCCTAAACTTATTGAATATTTGAAAAATCAAAAGGAATTTCACAAAGGAAAATCCTTTCAGCAGGAAAACAATGAATTTAAAAGGCTGCACGGAATTATTCAATAATTGGCAAACAACATTCCAATTTACAATCGGATTTTATAATATTTTCTTTTAGGTTCTCTAAAAATTCAATTTTTGTACTTTCTGAAATTACAACCAATTCATTTTCATTTTTGTAAATTGATTTTTTAATTGAAATATTAGCATCTGCAAATAATTGGATAACTAAATTTTTGTTGATTTTATTTTTTAGCGAAATTCTCCAATATAAAGGTGTTTCAAGTCTTCTTAGTTTGCCAATTGGAAATGGTGTTGTTGTCCAGTTATTTTTTGCATCCGGATTTTTAAGAATATTGATTAAATCGTCAAACATTGCAGTGGCTGTAGGTTTACCACCGGCACCTTGTCCGTAAAATCCAATTTCTCCGGAATTTTCACCTTCAATTATTATTGAATTAAAATTGTTTTCTGTTGAGGCAAAAATATGATCAGAACTTACTAAACATGGGCCAATTAAATATTCGTAATGCGCATTTATTGCTTTTATTGTTGCTAATGGTTTAATCCGAAAGCCAAGTTGATTGGCATAACTCATATCGGCAATTTCAATGTTTTTAAAAGATTGGGCTGAAAGTGCCGATGGAGGAACAATCATTTGCATTCCAAAAATTGTAAGTATAACCAGTTTATTTTTCGAATCAATACCATCAATATCATCCGAAGGATCGTTTTCGGCATAACCTTTTTGCTGAGCAAGTTTTAAAGCCTGAATATAATCGAGGTTTTCATTTTGCATTTTTGAATAAATAAAATTTGATGTGGCATTAAATATTCCTGATATTTTAAGAACTTGATCGCCTTTAAACGACTGGTCGAGTACTTTTGCAATTGGAATTCCGCCTCCAACCGAAGCATCATATTTAAATTGAATATTTTTTGCAAATGCTGCTTGTAATAGTTCTTCAGAATAAACTGCCAATGCTTTTTTGCTTGACATTACAATATGCTTCCCATTATTTATAGCTTGTAACAAATAGTTTTTAGTTTCATTGAAACCATTGCCACCAATACATTCACAAATAATATCAATTTTTGGGTTATCTAGAATTTCCAATATATTATTTGTCATATTTAAATTTAATGTGTTAATATTTCTGGTTTTTGTCAATGATCTGACATAAACATTTTCAATTTTGACTGTTTTGCCTGTTTCTTGTTCAATCCTTGATTTGTTGTTTTGAACTTGTGAAACCAATTCTGAGCCTACTTCACCTAGACCCAAAATTCCAATTTTTACTTTCGTTTTGTTTTTCATAGATATTAAATTTGTTAAAATTGTAAAACAAAAGAGGCTTACCGTGTGGTAAGCCTCTTGTTCTTTTAACTACATAACAGCTTTAAACATCACGGTATTTATTGCGTGTGCAGCGGGTCATGGTAGTTATAGACATTATGTTATTTATCATTTCTTCTGACTTTGTAAGTACAAATATAGAAATTAATTACTACTAACATCTTTATTTACTTCAATAACAGGTTCAACTTCCATTTTAATTTCCTGTTTTTCGCTATCAAAACCAATCATTATGTTATCACCTTCTCGAATACTGGCTTTGATAATTACTTCGGCCATAGGGTCTTCAAGGTATTTTTGAATAGCTCGTTTCAGCGGACGTGCACCGAATTGAATATCATAACCCCGTTCAATCACAAAATCACGTGCTTCATCAGTTAAAGTAACTTTATAACCTAAGGCTTTAATTCTATCATACAATCCTTTAAGTTCAATATCAATAATTTTTGATATGTGTTCTTTCGTTAAAGTATTGAAAAGCACAACATCGTCAATTCTATTTAAAAACTCAGGTGCAAAGGTTTTTTTAAGAGCATTTTGAATTACACTTTTTGCATATTCATTCGCTTGTGAATTTTTTGAAGAAGTGCTAAATCCAACACCTTGTCCGAAATCTTTAAGTTGACGTGTACCAATGTTAGAAGTCATTATTACAATAGTATTTTTGAAATCAATTCGCCGACCTAAGCTATCGGTAAGCAATCCTTCATCCAATACTTGTAATAATAAGTGGAAAACATCCGGATGTGCTTTTTCAATTTCATCAAGCAGTACAACTGAATATGGTTTTCTGCGTACTTTTTCAGTCAATTGTCCGCCTTCTTCATAACCTACATAACCTGGAGGTGCTCCTACTAAACGTGATACTGAAAATTTCTCCATATATTCGCTCATATCAACGCGAATAAGATTATCATAACTTTCAAACAAATATTTTGCAAGTACTTTAGCCAATTGAGTTTTTCCTACGCCAGTCGGGCCAAGGAAAATAAATGTTCCGATTGGTTTATTCGGATCTTTTAACCCAGCACGGTTCCTTTGAATTGATTTTACAACTTTTTCAATGGCTTCATCTTGTCCAATAACACTTCCTTTTAATTCTTCAGCCATTTTTAATAATCGTGTTCCTTCAGCTTGTGCTATTCTTTGTACAGGAACGCCTGTCATCATTGCCACGACTTCAGCAACTTTTTCGGCATCAACAATTACCCGGTTTTTGCTTAAATCGTTTTCCCATCGTTGTTTTTCTAATTCTAACTTTTCCTGAAGTTCTTTTTCACGATCACGAAAACTGGCAGCACGTTCAAAGTTTTGATTTTTAACAGATTTAATTTTCTCCTTCTTGGTTTCTTCAATTTCTTTTTCAAATTGCAAGACCTTTTCAGGAACAACAATATTTGAAATATGAACCCTTGAACCTGATTCATCTAAAGCATCAATTGCCTTATCAGGTAAATGACGGTCAGTAATATAACGTGAAGTAAGCTTTACACATGCTTCAATGGCATCATTAGTATAGGTTACATTATGATGATCTTCGTATTTTTCCTTGATATTATTTAATATTTCAAAAGTTTCTTCAGGAGAAGTTGGTTCCACCATTACTTTTTGGAAACGACGTTCCAAAGCTCCATCTTTTTCAATATGTTGACGATATTCATCCAAAGTAGTTGCCCCAATACACTGAATTTCTCCACGTGCAAGAGCGGGTTTTAACATATTGGCTGCATCAAGCGATCCAGTAGCTCCACCAGCACCAACAATGGTGTGTATTTCATCAATAAATAATATAATGTTCGGGTTTTTTTGCAACTCGTTCAAAATAGCTTTCATTCTTTCTTCAAACTGACCACGGTATTTGGTACCGGCAACAATTGAGGCTAAATCAAGAGCAACCACACGTTTTCCAAATAAAACCCGCGAAACTTTTCGCTGTGTAATTCTTAATGCCAGGCCTTCGGCAATTGCTGATTTTCCAACACCAGGTTCACCTATTAATATAGGGTTATTTTTCTTTCTTCTACTTAGTATTTGTGCTAAGCGTTCAATTTCTCTTTCACGGCCAACAATTGGATCCATTCGTCCTTCTTCGGCAGATTTTGTTAGGTCAACACCGAAGTTATCCAAAACGGGTGTATCGGAATTAGTTTTACCTTGCTGTGGATTAGGCGCTCCTGCACCACCACTTTTTCCTCCTCCAAATGCTGTTCCACGTTCATCATCTTCATCGCCATAATCTGAACTGGCTTTTGGTTGTCGAACTTCCATTTCGCTTTTAATTGTATTATAGTTAATATTATTTTCAGATAAAATTTTTGTAATCATACTATTTTCTTCCCTTAATATTGCAAGTAACAAATGACCGGTATTAATTGTTTCATTTTTTAATGCCCGGGCTTCTAAATAAATCATTTTTAATATGCGTTCAGATGATTTTAATAATGGCAAATTTTCAGCATCTTTAATTTTAGCATTGCTATCTGCTCTCATTGAAAGTTCTACAATTTTTTTGAGCTGTGCTAAGTCATTAACTAAACTTATAATTATTTCAATGGCAACGCCATCTCCTTCACGCAAAATTCCCAGAAAGAAATGTTCAGGACTAATGTAAGCATTGCCCATTCGAACAGCCTCTTCCTTACTATAAGACAGAACATCTTTAATTTTTTGAGAAAATTTAGCATCCATAATTTATTCAATCTTATAGCTTTTTTAAAATTAATATTTTTTTAAATAATTGCTGCAAATATTGCTATACTTTATTTTCAAATATCATATTATGCCTGCAAATATAGCTTAATTCGACCAAATTTTTTTAAACAATGCATGTTAATAATTATCACTTGATAACAACCGAAAATCAACAATAAATGTCTAATTTCGTGATTCTTAATTTTTAAATGAAAAATACTGTATATGGCTGAAGGTGAACGCATCATCCGAATAAATATTGAAGAAGAAATGAAGACCGCCTACATAGATTATTCTATGTCGGTAATTGTTTCAAGGGCATTGCCCGATGTTAGGGATGGGTTAAAACCTGTTCACAGGCGTGTTTTATTCGGAATGTCGGAACTCGGTTTGGCATCGAACCGTCAACATAAAAAATCGGCAAGAATAGTTGGGGAAGTACTCGGTAAGTATCATCCTCATGGTGATACATCAGTGTATGATGCTATGGTTCGAATGGCTCAGGAATGGTCATTACGGTATCCATTGGTAGATGGCCAGGGAAACTTTGGTTCGGTCGATGGTGATAGTCCTGCCGCAATGCGTTATACCGAAGCAAGGTTAAGAAAAATTGCAGAAGAAATTTTAACTGATTTAGATAAAAATACAGTTGACTTCCAATTAAATTTTGATGATTCGTTAGAAGAACCTGTGGTAATGCCAACACGTATCCCTAATTTGCTCATCAATGGCGCATCAGGTATTGCCGTGGGTATGGCAACAAATATGCCACCGCATAATTTAACTGAAGTAGTTGATGCAACAATTGCTTACGTTGATAACAATGATATTACTACCGAGGAATTAATGAAGTTTGTTAAAGGTCCTGATTTTCCTACAGGTGGAATAATATTTGGTACGGCTGGAATTAAAGAGGCTTTTGAAACAGGTAGAGGTAGAATTGTAGTGAGGGCAAAATCCGAAATTGAAACTACTGAGACCGGACGAGAAAAAATTATAATTACTGAAATTCCTTACCAGGTAAATAAGGCTGAATTAATTCAGAAAACAGCAGATTTAATCAATGACAAAAAAATTGAAGGAATTTCCTATATTAACGATGAGAGCGATCGCGATGGAATGCGCATTGTAATTATTTGCAAAAAGGAAGCTTCGGCCAATGTTGTATTAAATAAATTGTTTAAATATACCCAGTTGCAGGCTGCTTTCAATGTAAATAATATTGCTTTGGTTGCAGGAAGGCCAAAAACATTGGCGCTGAAAGATTTAATTCATTATTTTGTTAAACATCGTCATGAAGTCGTAATTCGTCGTAGCCAATATGAACTCGATGAAGCTGAGAAAAAGAAACATATTCTTGAAGGATTACTCATTGCACTTGATCATTTGGATGAAGTTATTTCGTTAATCCGGAATTCAAAAACTCCCGATGATGCTAAAACAGGATTGGTTGAAAAGTTTGGTTTATCAGAGATTCAAGCTAAAGCAATACTTGAATTACGCTTGCAACGATTAACCGGCTTGGAACGCGATAAAATCAAGGAAGAATTTGAAGAACTTGTAAAACTGATTGAATATTTACAAAAAGTTTTGTCTGACGAAGGATTACGCAGGCAAATAATTAAAGATGAACTTCAGGAAATTAAAGACAAATACGGTGATGAACGAAGAACTGAAATTCGCTTAGATGCAACCGAATTTAATCCTGAAGATTTTTATGCTGATGATGATATGGTAATTACCATTTCGCGATTGGGTTATGTTAAAAGAACACCATTGTCTGAGTTTAGGACACAAAGTAGGGGAGGGGTTGGTTCTAAAGGAAGTACCACACGCGATGAAGATTTTCTGGAATATATGTTTAGTGCTACAATGCACAACACAATTTTATTTTTTACTGAAAAAGGACGTTGTTTCTGGCTCAAAGTTTATGATATTCCTGAAGGAAATAAAACTGCAAAAGGCAGGGCTGTTCAAAACCTTTTAAACATTGAACCTGATGATGCTATTAAAGCATTTATAAATGTTCCTAAAATAAATGATGAAGAATACATTAATAATAATAATGTAATCCTTTGTACGAAAAAGGGCATAATTAAAAAAACCAAACTTGAAGCTTATTCAAGGCCGAGGGCAAATGGAATAAATGCAATTAATGTCAGGGAAGGGGATAGTTTAATTGAAGCAAAATTAACCAATGGAACCAATGAAATTATTTTGGCGATAAAATCAGGTAAAGCTATTCGATTTAACGAAAGCAAGGTGCGCCCGGTTGGACGAAATGCTTCTGGAGTAAAAGGTGTTACCCTAGCTGGAAATAATGATGAAGTTGTTGGAATGATTTGTGTTGCAAATCCTGCTCTGACTATTATGGTGGTATCTGAAAACGGATTTGGAAAACGTTCAGATATTTCAGATTACAGGGTTACAAACCGAGGTGGCAAAGGCGTAAAGACAATTAATGTTACTGATAAAACCGGAAGTTTAATTGCAATTAAAGGTGTTACCGATGATGAAGATTTAATGATTATTACCAAAACCGGTTTAACCATTCGAATGGCGATTACTGCTTTCAGAATTACAGGAAGGGCAACTCAAGGAGTAAAACTTATAAACTTAAAAGGTAATGATTCTATTGCCGCAGTTGCTCAAGTACCAAAAACTCCTGATGAAGTAATTGAGATACCAGAAGGTTTTGAAACATCAACTGAAAGTGAATCAGTTGATTAATAATCGATTGTATTTTTTTAAAAAAAGGCTAATTACAACCAGAGCTAAATAATTTTATATATTTTTGCGGAAAAAATTAGTATTTATTAACAAATTTGATCTTATGAAAAAGATACTTGTACTTTCAATAGTAGCTTCTTTCTCCTTATTTACAATAGCTCAGAAAAAAGCAAAACCTTTTAAAGAAGCTGACCATGCCTTTAATGATGGTAAATTAGATATTGCCTGGACTCAAATTAAGTTGGCTTGTGAAGATTCACTTACAAAAAATGAGCCGAAAACATGGTATTTAAGAGGTCAAATTGCTCAGGCAATTGCACAGTCAAAAGATTCAACAGTAAAATTGATTATGGACGATGCTCCAATTCAAGCTTATGATGCGTATGAAAAAGCTATTGATATTGATCCGAAAAAGAAATATAGCAAAGATGTTGAATTTCAATTTCTAACATTATCACCAATTACTGTGAATGCTGCATTAGCTGAATTTTCAGCACAAAAATTCGACAAAGCTTTTGATTTATTTGAATTAAATTATAAAATAGAATCTACCTCAATATTTAAGAGTATTGATACTACAAATATTTACAACTGCGGACTTGCGGCAATTAATGCAAAAAAATACGACAAAGCAATTGAGTATTTGAACAAAGCCATTTCGTATAATTATGGTGGCGGTAATACATTTTCATTGCTAAAAACAGCTTATATTGGCAAAGGTGATTCAATAAATGCTTTAATTAGTTTAAAAAAGGGTTTTGAAAAATATCCTAATGAATTGCAAATTATGATTGATTTAGTAAATTATTATATGGTTGCAAATCAGTCAGTTGAAGCACTTAATTTTCTAAAGATGGCTGAAGTAAAGGAACCAAATAATAAATCATTTTGCTTTGCAGAAGGTATTTTATATGAAAAAATGAACAATTTTGATAGTGCAATTATTTCATATACGCGTTCTACAGAAATTGATCCAAAATATTTTGATGGTTATTATTATTTAGGAAGAATTTATTATAACAAAGCTGTAGAAGTAAATAATCAGGCTTCCAACGAAAAGGATGATGCTAAGTATAATGAGCTTCAGAAAAAAAGAGATGATTTATTTAAAAAATCAATTCCTTTTTTCGAAAAAGCACATGAAATAGATGCAAAAGATAAAGATTGTGCAGAAACATTAAAAAGTTTGTATTTTAGGTTTGGACTAAATGATAAGTCAGCAAAACTTAAAGAAGAAATGGGTTGGACTAACTAATATTTTATATAATATAGTAAAGGGTATTTCAAGTTTTTTGAAATACCCTTTTTTTATGTGCTTTGTTCAAATTTATCAATATAATATATAAACTCGTTTAATAAAATTGTTGGAAAACATAGCTGTTCATTATTAGAAATTAATATTCAAATTAATTCAATCCCTTTAAATTTATATTTTTCGTTACATTTGCTTTAATTCAAAGGCAAAATGTTAAATAAAAAATATATACTTATTATAATTTATTTAATAGTACCAAGTTTACTTGGTAACATAGCTACTTCACAAAAATTAAAATTCAGTCATTTATCACTTGCAAATAAAGGTTTATCAAACAGTATTATCAATTGTATTGCACAAGATTCAACAGGGTTTATATGGATTGGTACACCCGATGGATTAAATCGTTTTGATGGTGTTAAAATAAATACTTATTCTCATCGTCCCTCTGATGAAAATTCTTTAGCCAATAATGTAATAAATGATATTTCATGCCAGGGCGATAATGTTTGGATATGCACTTATAGTGGTGTTGACAGGTTTAGTTTAACTGATGCTACTTTTCACCACATTCCAATTTTCGATAATAATAAAATGAATGAATATCTTGCTGTTTTTAAATTCTGTAAAGACAATAAAGGGATATATTATATTGCTACTCGAAAGGGAATTTATATATATAATGAAAGTAAAAATATATTTCAAAAATTAATTATAAATAATAATCAATATGAATATTTAAATAATGCTGAAATAACTTATATTATACAAGATAGAGAAGGAATTTTTTGGATTGGAACTAAGGATAAAGGTGCTTTTACATTATCATTAAGTAATATGAAAATTGCTGAAATAAAGCACAATGTTAACGGAAATAACACACTTCAAAATAATAAAATATTTTGTATTTACGAGGATAAGGATAATGATAAATGGATTGGAACCAACGAAGGATTATATTCATTAAATCATATTAGCGGTTCAATTAAAAGATATTTATATGAACCTGGTAGGTTGAATTGGTTACCTCATATTAGTGTCAACCAGATTTTTGGCGGTAAAAATCATGAGTTATGGCTTGCCACAAATAATGGTTTATCAATTTTTAATAAGGAAAAAATTACGTTCCAGAATTATTATCATAATGATTTTGATGAAAATAGTATTGGAAATAATTCTGTCCATTGCATATTTAAAGATATGCAAAAAAATATATGGGTTGGCAGTGGTGAAAATGATGTAAATATTATTAAATCACAATCAATAGAATTTGAAAATTTCAAATGTTTACCTAATCAATCAAATAGTTTAAATTATGGTTATATACTTTCTGTAATTCTCGACCGTAATGAAAATATTTGGATTGGCACAAATGGAAAAGGCATAAATTTATATGAAGCAAAAACCGGTAAATTTAAATATATAATTCCACCAATTGCAACACAAAGTGGAAAACAGGCTGCATCAATTTTATCTCTTTTAGAAGATAAAGAGGGCAAAATTTGGATTGGTTCATATTTAGGTGGTGTTGTTATCTATAACCCTAAAACAGGAGTTTATACCTCATATGCACATGATCCTAATGATAAAAATAGTTTAAGTAATAATAATGTAAATCAAATATTTCAAGATTCAAAAGGTAAAATATGGCTTTCCACAGAAGGAGGAATAAATATTTTTGATCCTATAACCAAAACTTTTAGTAAAATAAATTCTGGCACTATTTCAAGTGATATTTGTACAATAATATATGAAGATTTAAGCCATAATATGTGGATAGGCACATTTTATGGCCTTAATAAATACAACACTCAAACAGGTAAAAATGAAATTTTTCTTCATAATGAAAATGCCGGTTCTATAAGTTCAAATGTTATATATTCAATTTGTCAGGATACAAAAGGCAGGTTGTGGTTTGGTACCGATTTTGGATTGGATTTATATAATCCAAAAACAAACACATTTAAGGTATATACTACCGACAATGGACTACCAAATAATATGATAAAGGGTATATTAGAAGATAGTCGTGGATATTTATGGCTTAGCACAAACAAAGGATTAGCACGATTTAGCCCAGAACAAATTAAATCTACTAATTATACAACCCAGGATGGATTATCATCTATGTTTTTTTATCATGGAGCGTATTTTAAAGACAATAATGGAAATTTGTATTTTGGCAGTACTGAAGGGCTCACCTATTTTAATCCAGATAAAATTAAAAATAATCAATACGAAACACCGCTTGTATTTACCGATTTTTATATATTTAATAAACCAGTAGTTCCGGTCTAAATTCAGTTCTAAAAACATCTATTTCAAAATCAAAAAAAATTCAATTAAATTACGACCAATCATTTGTTGCTATTGAATTTGCTTCACTTAATTTTGTAAATCCCGATAAAGATAGTTATTCGTATTATCTTGAAGGATTTGACCGGCAATGGAATAATATTGGTAATCAGCGAATAGCGAGTTATACGAATTTACCTCCCGGAAATTATATATTTTATGTAAAAGCTACAAACGAAAATGAATATGAAACCCACGCATCAATTAATATTATTGTTAAACCTCCATTCTGGAAAACTTATTATGCTTATACTTTATATACATTTTTGATTTTTGCTCTATTGTATTTTATATATAATTATAACCACCAACGCAATGTATATAAGCATAATCTTTTGGTTGAGAGAATGGAAAAAGAGAAAGCAATTGAAATTAACCAAGCTAAAATAAGATTTTTTATAAATGTTTCACATGACTTTAAGACTCCGTTAACGTTAATAGTTTCGCCATTAGAAAAGCTTATATCATTTGGAAATGTATTGAGTCAAATTGAAGTTAATAATTTATATCATTTAATATATCGTAATACATTGCGACTTTCACGACTTATAAATCAAGTGATGGATTTACGAAAAATTGACACAGGCAATATTAAACTTTTTGTTACAGAAAATGAGATAATTAGTTTTATAAATGAAATAGCAATTAGCTTTGAGGAACATGCTCGAAATCATTCTATTGATTTTTCAGTACAAACTAAATTTGAAAGTTTAAAAGTTTGGTTTGATATTGATAAAATTGAAAAAGTATTTTATAACCTGCTTTCAAATGCTTTTAGATATACTTCCGACGGCAAAAAAATTATGATAAGTATTGATTATATAAATGATGAAGATAAAAATAAAATAAATTCTGAAATAAATTCAGAAGGTTATGTTAAAATAAGTGTAATTGATCATGGTCGAGGAATTCCGGAAGATTTACATGAAAAAATATTTACTCGTTTTTATCAGGTACATACTGAAACTTTAGCTAATCCTGCCAGTTCAGGTATTGGTTTATCTCTTGTAAAAGAATTTATTGAAATGCATAATGGTATTATTACTGTTAATAGCAAACCAAAGCAAGGAAGTACTTTCAGCGTTATATTACCATTAGGAAAACAACAATTTAAAGAAGAGGATTTTGCATCTGAACAAAATGTTGATTTAACTATTCCCCAAAAAGAAGAATTAATCCAGGCTGCCAAAGACGAAACCATCGAAAGCATTGAAACTCATCAAACCAATGAACGTCGGAAATATAAAGTATTAATTGTAGAAGATAATTTTGAACTTAGAAAATTTTTATGTGATAGTTTAAAACAGAAATATAATATTTTTGAAGCATCGAATGGTAAAGATGCATATGATATAATATCTGAAAATTTACCCGATTTAGTTATAAGTGATGTTATGATGCCTGTTATGAATGGTGTTGAACTTTGTAAAGCAATTAAAACTGATATTAAAACAAGTCATATACCAATAATATTACTTACGGTTTTGAATAATATAAGTAATCAAATTGAAGGATTCGAAACTGGAGCAGATGATTATATAACTAAGCCGTTCAATTTATTTTTACTCGAAGCAAGGATTATAAATATTATTGAAACCCGAAAAAAAATAATTCGAAAATTTGTTGATGAACTCAAGCCCGATTCAAAAAATTATTCGCATAATGTATTAGATGAAAAATTTATGCAACGTGCAATGGACTTGATTGAAAAAAATATCTCGAATTATGAATTTACTGCTGAAGATTTTGCTGTTCAACTTAGTATGAGCCGTAGTAATTTACATATAAAATTAAAAGCGTTAACCAATCAATCTGCTACAGAATTTATACGATTAATACGGTTAAAAAAATCGATAGGATTACTTGCTCTTAATCAATACAATATTTCAGAAGTATCTTATATGGTTGGCTTTAATAGTATCTCATATTTTAACCGATGTTTTAAACAACAATTCGGCTTAACTCCAACTGAATATATAAATAAAGGTAAAATAATTTAACAATTGGTTTTATTATGAAAAAATCTTTCATTAATGTATTGCCCGTGTTCTTTGGATTCTTTGTGATGGGGTTTGTCGATATAGTTGGTATATCAACAAATTACGTAAAACATGATTTTGCCTTAAATGACACATTGGCAAATTTATTACCTATGATGGTTTTTCTTTGGTTTGCTTTACTTTCAGTACCAGTAGGACTTTTAATGAATAAAATTGGCAGAAAAAAAACAGTTATAATAAGTATGTTAATTACGGGTATTGCTTTATTTATACCACTTGTATATTATAATTTTACATTTGTACTAATTACTTTTGCATTACTTGGAATAGGAAATACTATTATTCAGGTTTCATTAAATCCTTTAGTTACAAATATTATTTCATCGGATAAAATTGCCAGTAGTTTAACTTTAGGCCAATTTATAAAAGCAATAGCTTCATTTATAGGTCCAATTAGTGCTGCGTTTGCTATGGCAAAATTTGGTAACTGGAAATTAATTTTTCCTGTATATTCCTTAATTTCAATAGTTTCATCTATTTGGCTTGCAACTGTTAAAGTTGAAAAGGAACAGATAAAGGAAAATAATACATCTTTTTCAGCTTGTTTTGGACTGTTGAAAAATTGGTATATTCTGTTACTTTTTATAGGAATTTTAATGATAGTTGGCTTAGATGTTGGAATGAATACATCAATACCAAAATTATTAATGGCAAAATGTAATCTCCCGCTCAATCAAGCAGGATTAGGTACAAGTTTATATTTTGCTGCACGCACCATTGGAGCATTTATTGGTGCAATTATATTAATTAAAATTCCAATCAGAAGAGTCTTTACTTTTTCTATGGTACTTTCAATTTTAGCATTTATTTTATTAATTTCAACTTCGAATTTGTGGCTAATTTTAACTTCAACGTTTTTAATAGGATTAGCATGTGCAAATGTGTTTTCGATGATTTTTACTTTAGCTATTCATCATAAACCTGAAAGTACAAATGAAATTTCAGGCTTAATGATTATGGGCGTTGCTGGTGGAGCAATAATATTGCCATTAATGGGTTTATTGACCGATAGGTTTGGATTAATTGGAGGAATGCTATTATTATTGCTTTGTCTGGTATATGTGTTTATAAGTTCAATTATATTTTATTTGTATAAGTCATAAGTTGCCTTAATTCAATTTAAATTTGATTATATTAATAATTATTATTTTCATTCATTTTGATATATATTTCTCAATGACCATGCACCAATTCTTTTTTAAATATGTATATTAAAAATATAATTGGAACTTTATTTTCAAAAGGTTTTATTGTAATTTTTAATTTCCTGCTTGTCATACTTACTACAAATCTATGGGGAAGTGCCGGAAGAGGAGTTGCTTCGTTAATTATTGCCGACGTTTCAATTTTAGCTATAGTTAATAATGTTTTTGCAGGTGGTTGTGTTAATTATTTTACTCCAAAAATAGGTTTTGAGTTATTGGTTTTACCTGCATTTATTTGGATATTATTAATGAGCCTTTTTGGAAGTTTTATTTTTGTTTTGCTTCAACCCGAATCAAGTTTATATACATTATTACTTTTGACAATTTTTAATTCATTATTTGCTTTAAATCAATTATACTTTACTTCATTTCAGGATTTTAAGAAATTCAATTTATATGGATTGCTTTTACCAATATTAACAATTGGGTTTCTTTCATTTTTTGAATTTATTATTAAACTTCATTCGGTAAATTCATATCTGTATGGTTATATAGTTTCATTATTTATTTTATGGGTATTTAGTTTATCTAATATTTCAAGAAAAATTAGGTTTAAATCCATAAAGATTAATTTTTCAAGCATTATTGACACATTTAAATATGGTTATCAAAATGAATTAAGCTATTTTATACACTTTTTAAATTACAGGTTGTCTTATTTTCTAATTCTTCATTACATTGGTATAAAAAGTTTAGGTGTTTATTCAATAGGAATTGCATTGGCTGAAGCTATTTGGATAATTGCACAAAGTATTTCTACCGTTCAATATACTCATATTGTAAACAATATAATTGATAATAATGGAATTGAAATAACTAAAAGTTCTGCACGTATAAGTCTATATTTTTCACTGTTTGCTGCATTTATAGTGCTTATATTACCGGGTTCATTTTTTCATTATATCTTTGGAAAAGATTTTAGTCAGGTAAAAAATATATCATTATTACTTTTTCCAGGTGTTATATCTATGTCTGTATCAAATATATACGGACATTATTTTTCGGCGACAGGAAATACAAAAGTGCTTATAATTAAATCATTTATTGGATTAGCTATAACATTAATTTCATTTCCAATTCTTATTCCATTAATTGGAATTTATGGAGCTTGTATAGTATCATCAGCTTCTTATATCGGAAGTTCTATCTTTCTTACAATAAGATTTTATAGTAAAGTAAAATATACATTTCATGACTTTTATTTGCAAAAGTCAGATTTTACAAATTTTTAAGTCATTAAATTTTCGAAATCTATTTCTTCAGTTTCAATAACTTCAACCAAAGTATCTTTTTCGCATTTTACAATTCTTGCAGGAAATTTTTTTAAAAAAGTATAATTATGCGTGGCCATTATAACAGCCCGTCCATTGTGGCTTATATCGAACAATAAGTGCATGATATCGGATGAAGTATCAGGATCAAGATTTCCGGTAGGTTCATCGGCAAGGATTATTTCCGGGTCATTCAGTAAAGCTCTGGCAATTGAAACTCTTTGTTGTTCTCCTCCAGAAAGTTGATGAGGCATTTTATATCCTTTAGTTGCTAATCCTACTTTTTCAAGAACATTTGAAATTCTTTGGTCAATTTCCTTTTTTGATTTCCAACCTGTTGCTTTTAAAATAAAAGTTAAGTTTTGGATAACATTTCTATCGCTTAACAGCATAAAGTCCTGAAAAACAATACCAAGTTTTCTTCTTAAATATGGAATTTTACGTTTTTTAATTTTAATTAAATCAAACCCTGCAACATAGGCTGTTCCTAATTTCAAAGGCAATTCGGCATTAATGGTTTTTATAAGCGAAGTTTTTCCACTTCCAACTTTACCTATTAAATAAACGAATTCACCACGGTCGAGCTTAAAATTTATATTCGAAAGTACCAAATGATCTTTCTGGCTGATAGATGCATTATTAAATTCAATTATGGTTTCAACCGACATTGTATTTAGATATTTAGTATTGTCAAATATCGGTAGAAAAGAAGAATATAGCAAATAGTTCAGGAATCAGTTTTCAGAAGATTTTCAAATACCTTTCTCCATTCTTTGCCTTCAATAGTGTGTTCGAAAGTATCATTATGCCAGATAACAATAAATGTTCCATTAACTTTTTTAACTTTTTCAAATAATGCAATTAGTTCTTTTTCAGCATCAGCAGGTTTTAGTTTTAAGTAGGTTTTAAATGTTGCATCCATTGCCTGAAATGGAAAAATCATCATATTTGTTTCTTTATCACGCAATAAATCGTAAAAGTGATAAGGTGTGCAGGTTCCAGCCCTAAAACCATTAACACTTGCCCAACCAACTGAATATTCTTCATGAATTCCAAGCTTTACAAGGTTCTGAAAAGTTTTAGGCAAACGCATCCGAATAAAATGCTGACGACTTCGTATTACTTTGTTTTCAATTGCTTCTTCAAACCTGTTTTTTTCATTTTCCAATATTTTATATTTAGCATTTGAAGCATAGGAAGGATGAAACCCAATATTTGCGAATTTTGATATTCTGGCAATTAATAAGCGCATTGATTTTGAGCGTATAGAATTGTTTTTATCGAATTTTCCACGATTCCCTGTTAAAAAGAAAAAAATAGATTTATGTTTTGAATTTTTTAAGCAATTTTCAAGAAAATCAAAAGTATCATAAGGGTCCTTCATTAACCGTAACATGGTAAATGATCTTTTGAAAAAAATAATAAACTTTGCAGTGAAAAAATCTCTTATAAGGAGAGCAATTCCTAAAGGAAGACCTTTGTTTTTAAATACAAATGCGGTATCTACGTCAATCGTTGGAATATAGTGAAAGTGACAATTTGCAAATTCCATTTCAGGGAATTTGGTTTTTAGAAAATCTTTAAATACTGCAATCCATAATTCAACAATAGGTTCTTCAATAAATTTATATTCAAATGACAAACTTTCGCGAGGCTGAAACCTTCCATGTCTATCGGGACTGTAAGGTAAATATTCTTCGTATCGTGTAATTAAGTAAAATATTGCTGAAAAAATATCAAAATGAAAATCGGAATCGCCATGACTTAGAAAAAATATCGGCAACTCTTTATAATTATGTACTTTAATTAAAATTGGATGTACACCTTTTTCGAAAAGTAGTCCCTGAGGTTTCATATATAATTCATTAGCGAAACGATGGTTTGAATAATTTAATTTTGCAGCTTTACTATTTATAAATTCTTCTTTGTCGTTTGTAAATATTGTGCGAATGCCAATTATGCGCGAAAATACCTGCCTAAACAAAAAATGAACCCTGTTATTTAATTCTGGGACATAAATTAGTAATTCGTGTATATCCGCCATTGTAAAATTATAGTTTGCTGAAGTTAAATTTAGATAATATTTAATTGCCAAACAAGTTTAAATATAACTGAAATAATTCTACAATAAATGATAATTGGAGGACTTATTCTTAAAATTAATATTTGATTACATATAATAAATATGAAACGCCTATATACAAATAAGAACACATGTACTTAGTGACAGGTGTTCTTATTTGAAATGGCTAAGTAAATTTTATTTTTTATAACCTCTTCGTTTTGCAGCTTCTTCCAAGGTTGACTGGAACTTCGATTTTTTTGTTATTTTTTTCTTGTTCTCATTTAACTGGTGCAAAAGCTTCTCCTCATCAATTGAGCGTTTGAATATTTCGTTTTGTATAATTGTTATAAGGTTAGCTAAAAAGTAGTAGTATGTTAAACCTGCTGAGAAGTTATTCAAAACAAACATAAAAATAATTGGCATTACATAGTTCATTGCTTGCATACCAGGGAATTGTTGGCTTGAAGCATTTGCCTGGTTGTTCATTTTAAATGTAAGCATGGTGGTAATTGTCATTAACACGTTGAATAAGCTAATGTGGTTACCAAAATAGGCTGTAATTATTGGAATATTTGTTGTCCACGAAACAATTGAATCGTAGGTTGAAAGGTCATGTGCCCATAAAAATCCTTGTTGGCGCAATTCAATTGAAGATGGGAAAAAACGGAACATTGCATATAGAATAGGAAATTGCAATATTAATGGCAAACATCCTCCCAATGGGTTTACCCCAACTTTCTTATACAGTTGCATTGTTGCCTGTTGACGATCTACAGCCTTGTCAGCAGGAATTCGTGCATTAATTTCGTCAATTTGAGGTTTTAATACCCGCATTTTTGCCATTGAATAATAGGATCGGTAAGTTAGCGGGAACATTAAAAGTTTGATTATCAATGTCAATAATAAAATAATAATTCCAAAATTTGCAATATATAAGCTAAGAAAATTAAAAACAGGAATTATTAAATAACGGTTAATCCATTTCAAAAATGAACCGCCTAAAGGAATTAAGTCCTCAAGTTGGAGGTGCATCCTTTTCAAAGTTTGATATTTATTCGGGCCAAAATAAAATGCAAAATCAATTTGTTGAGATTTATAACTTTGGTACGGAACGCCGATGTCAGCCTTAAAATATTTAAGATTTTCGGAACTGTCCAGTATATTTTTTTCAGTTACAGTTGCATTTTCGAAATTTGTCCCGGCAATTAATACCGTTGAGAAAAATTGTTGTTTAAATGCAACCCATTTAAGTTTATTGCGAAGATCTTTTGATTTTTCAGCAGTATCTTTCGGTGAACCTAATTCGTCTACATCACCCTGAAAGAATTTATAGTATATACTTGTATATGCATTTTCACCTTTTTTCTCGCGCTCTTGCGAACGTGCATTCATTTGCCAAATTAAATCAATATAAGATGAATTACTTGAAATAACACTGTCCATATTTACAATTTTGACTTTAAAATCAACCTTGTATTTATTAGGTTTCAGAATATAAGTATATTCAATATATTTATCATTGCCAGCATAGGTACGAATAGAAAACGACCTTGAAGTATCGGTCATTGTCATTATAAAACCTGTATCTTTTCCTGTTGGATTAAAAAATAAATCCTTTGTTGAAATGGTACGGTTATTTTGCGTATAAAAATTAAATCCAAAAACAGTTGAATCGCCTTCAAATAATATAAGTGGCTGTTGGTTAAAAGTTTTATATTTTTTTAATTGAACCTTGTAAGGGCTTCCACCTTTACTTGAAATTGTAATTTTTAACAATTCGTTTTCAATAGTATAAAACTCTTGTTTGCCTTCAGCAGCTTTGGCAAAAGCGCCATAGTTATTTTCAAACATTTTAACATTTGAAGAATCAGCTGAGGCTGAATTTGCAGAACGAATTTCTTTAGCTTTCTTAGCTTTAGCTAAATCTAATTCCTCCTTATATTGTACTTGTGCAATTGAATCGGCTATCCGTAATCTTTCTTCTTGTTGCTTTTTATTTGGTGTATTCCAAATTGTAAATAAAAAAAATATACCACCTATTAAAATTATACCAATAATTGTATTCCTATCCATTCAATCTAAATTTTAGTCATAATATTTTCATATCGAATTAATTATGACAAGATTAATAATTCATTCACAAAAAAAACCGTGCAAAGATAAACGATATTTATTTTGAATTTTCCAAAACAGCACGGATAAAATCCACAAATAGCGGATGTGGTTTTAATACTGTGCTTTGATATTCGGGGTGAAATTGCACACCAACAAACCATTTATGTGTAGGAATTTCAACAATTTCTACCAGATTACTATCGGGATTAATACCTACTGCTTGCATTCCTGCTTTTTCAAATTCAGGTAAAAATTCGCCATTAAATTCAAACCTATGTCTGTGCCGTTCCATTATTTCTGTAGTTCCATATGCTTTTGCAGGTTTCGATCCTTTTTTAATATGACATGCATAGGAGCCCAAACGCATTGTTCCACCTTTTTCGGTAATTCCTTTTTGGCTTTCCATTAAGTCAATTACAGGGTGATCAGTTGATCTAACAAATTCAGTAGAATGGGCATCGCAATAATTCAAAATATTTCTGGCAAATTCAACTACCGCTAATTGCATACCTAAACAGATTCCAAAAAATGGAATATTTCTTTCACGGGCATATTTAATGGCAAGAATTTTACCATCAATACCCCTGTCACCGAAACCGGGAGCGACAATTATTCCCTGCATTCCTTCTAAAAGTTTTTCGAGTGTATGTTCATTAATTTTTTCGGAATGAACACAATTCACTTCCACTTTAGTATCATTCATAGCTCCGGCATGTATAATTGATTCCAGGATAGATTTATAGGAATCCTGCAACTCAACATATTTGCCTACCAAAGCAATCTTTACCTTTGATTTAGGGTTTTTAAGTTTTTTCAAAAATTCGTTCCAATTCTCTAAATCAGGTTCAATTCCTTCTTTTAATCCAAGTTTTTTAAGAACTGTAATATCAAGTTTTTCTTTTTGCATCATTAAAGGAACCTCGTAAATTGTAGATACATCAATAGATTGAACTACAGCTTCGGGTTCAACATTACAAAAAAGTGCAACTTTTTTACGCAAATCAATTGTCAACTCACGTTCGGCTCGCAAAACCAGAACATCAGGTTGAATTCCGTTTTCGAGTAATTCCTTTACGCTATGCTGAGTTGGTTTGGTTTTTAATTCACCAGATGCCGCCAGATAAGGAACTAATGTAAGGTGAATTACCAATGAATTGGTTGGCCCAAGTTCCCATTTTAACTGACGCACAGCTTCAATATAGGGTAATGATTCAATATCACCAACGGTTCCACCAATTTCTGTAATTACAACATCATATTTATGTTTTGTGCCTAAAAGTTTTATCCTGCGTTTAATTTCATCGGTTATATGCGGAATTACCTGAACTGTTTTTCCTAAATAATCGCCTTTACGTTCTTTGGTTATAACAGTTTGATATATTTTGCCTGTTGTTACGTTGTTTGCCTGCGTAGTTTGCACGCCTAAAAATCTTTCGTAATGTCCAAGGTCAAGATCAGTTTCAGCGCCATCAACAGTAACATAACATTCGCCATGTTCATAAGGATTTAAAGTTCCGGGATCGACATTTATATACGGATCGAGTTTTTGGATGGTAACTGAGTATCCTCGTGCCTGAAGCAATTTAGCTAATGATGCAGATATAATTCCTTTTCCTAAAGATGATGTTACACCACCAGTTACAAAAATATATTTTGTTGTACTTGCTGGTGTTGTAGTTTTTATTTGACTCATGGTTTAATGTGTTTTCCTAATTCAGAAATCTTAAATGTTATTCAACTGCTAACTTGTCAATCATCTTTATTTTTTCTTCCAGCTCTTTCATTTCAACCTTGGCTGAATCAATTTTTGTTTGTACTTCATTTCTGAGTACTTCGGCATTTTTCGATTTTGCAAAGAATCCAATATTGTTTTCCAATAAAACAATATCACTTTCAAGTTTTTTTAATCGAATAATAAATTTGTCCCTTTCGCGGTCAATTTTAACATCGTTCTTCCTGGAATGAGGCATCTGTTCAATGCGGCTTTTAAATTTCATTATCCGCTTTTTACCATCATCTACTTTTAAATTGTCAAAAATTCTGTCAATGGCTTTTCTGTATTTATCCTGAATTTCTTCTTTTTGTTTAATTGGAACGAAGCCTATTTCAGCCCAACGGCGTTGAAATTCTTTTAAACTGGTGAAGTTTTCTTCAACATTTTCGCCTAATTTAAAATTTTCAATTTCTTCAATTAACAACAATTTATTTTTCAGGTTGTCGTCATATTTTGAGTCAACGGTGGCGAAGTGTTTCGATTTATTTTCGAAGAATGCATCACAAGCTGCACGAAAGCGTTTCCAAATTGTATCTGATACTTTTCGGGGTACCGGACCAATTTCTTTCCATTTTTTCTGAATATTAATAATATCTGCTGTTGAACGTTTCCATTCGGTACTATCTTTAATAGATTCTGCCTGAATACAAAGCTCAAGTTTAAGTTGCAGGTTGTTATTTTGAATTTCTTTTACTTCGCTATAAAATTCACGTTTTTTTCCAAAGAATCCATCACATGCTGCCCGGAACCTTTGATAAATTCTGGTATTATCTTTTTTAGGAGCGAAACCAATTGTTTTCCAAACGTTTTGTAATTCAACCAATTCTTTCGATTTGTCCTCCCATTCTTTCATGGTTGAAAGTGGTGCATTTAAAATATCTTCAGCTTTTTCGCATAAAAGTGTTTTTGCTTCTAAATTCTGTTGCTGGATTGTTTTTTGAGATTCAAAATATTCCTGGTGAAGTTTATTTATTTTACCAGTAATTTCTTTGAACCTGTTCCAAATATCGGTACGCATTTCATTTGGAACCGGACCAGTTTCGCGCCATTTATTATGATAATCTTGAAGAAGTTTAAAAGCCCTTACAATAGATGGTTCCAATAAAAGGGCTTCAGCTTTTTCACAGAGGTCAATTTTTATTTCGAAATTCTTTTTTAGGTCAAGATCGCGAAGTTCGTTGTTTATTTTAATAAAATCGTAAAACTTCTCAACATGATGGTTATAGCTTTCCCAAAGGTTATTCAGCTCGGTTTGTGGAACAGGACCGGTTGATCTCCATTTCTTCTGAAGTTCTCTGAATTGCTGGAATGTATCGTTAAGCGATTCGTTTCCATTAATAAGAATCTTAATTTCATCAATTATGGATTGTTTAATTTTCAGGTTTTCAGCTTTTTCAGCTTCATGTTTCCTGGTGAATTCAGAACGTAATTCCTTGTAGTTTTTTAGAATTTCCTTTAATTTTTCTTCCAAAGGATCCGGATCTGAAACAAATTCTTCAATAATTCCGCCATTATCAACAAACAGCTTTCGAAGTCTTTCAAATTCCGACTTATGTTTTTTATAGAATTGTATTTTAATTGTATCAATATCAACTTTTATTGACTCAACTGATTTTTCTTTAATAAGTGTTTCAGCAGTCTTTATAAGTTCTTCTTTACTAAGCGAAGCATAATCATGCGAAGTATCTGAAACATGCAGTTCATTTGTATGTTCATCCTCATCATCATTTAATTCATCAGGCACTGCTAAATCTTCCGGTAAAATTACATGTTCAACAGGAGTAGATTCAAATTCATCAATTTCGTAACTATTATCTAAACCCAATTGTTCTTTGGTTTCATCAACCGGGGTTGCAGTGTTTTCAATAACAGCAGAGGAGGTTTCTGGCGTAGTTTCGACAATATTTTCTTTCTTGTCGAATTGTTCATCTTGAACAGAGTTAGCTAAATTATTAGATTCCATAGAAATAAATTAGTTTGAAAATATTTATTCAAGCTACGAAAGTAGGCATAACCTGCGAAAACTCAAAGTAATTTAAATAAAAAGGAAGCAACAAAATAAATCTTTTTTATTTTACTATTGTTTAAGGACTTTTTAGTTTTACAATATTGAATTTTAATGAATGGAAAACACAGTACTTTTTGAAAAACGTTATTCAGTTTTATTTGTAATTTGTCTTTCTTCGTCATTGGTGCCATTTATGGGTTCGGCCATGAACCTTGCTTTGCCTATTATATCCAAAGAATTTTCAATGAATGCAATTTCATTGGGATGGTTGGTAACAATTTTTCTTTTGACATCAGCAATTTTTCCGGTGCCATTTAGCAAACTTGGTGATATGTTTGGGCGAAAGAAAATATTTTTAATTGGCGTTTTAGTGTTTCTAATGGCAAGTGTATTATGCAGTTTAGCAATTTCAGGTGGAATGTTATTCTTAGGAAGACTATTGCAGGGATTTGGAGCATCAATGATGTTTGCTACAAATATGGCTATTGTAACATCTATTTTTCCGCCAAATGAAAGGGGAAAGGCATTAGGCATAATTACGGCCGTAGTTTATATTTCAAGCTCATCCGGACCTTTTTTTGGTGGAATGCTTACACATTATTTTGGATGGAGAAGTATATTTTTTGTTACATCAGCAATAGCTTTGGCAGTTTTGGCTGGTATAATTCTTTTGATAAAAGGAGAATGGATTGAATCGAAAGGTGAACCTTTTGACTGGAAAGGAATGTGGCTTTATTCCATTGGGCTTTCGAGCTTATTGTACGGATTTTCAAAATTACCAGATAAATACGGGATAATATTTTTAATTATTGGTGTAGTTTCAATAATCTCTTTTGTCATTTTTGAAGGTAAATTAACTTATCCCATATTAAAAGTAAAATTATTCTGGGAAAATAAAATTTTTGGATTTGCATCGGTATCGGCGCTCATAAATTATTCAGCCACTTTTGCAATTTCGTTCCTGTTAAGTTTATACCTTCAATATATTAAAGGATTTTCTGCACAACATGCAGGTATGATATTAATGATACAACCAGTTTCGCAAGCTGCATTATCTCTTGTTTCCGGTCGTTGGTCGGATATTGTGGATGCCAGAAAACTTGCTACTTTAGGAATGGCAATAATTGTAGTTGGCCTGTTGTCTATGCTTTTTTTATCTCAGGTTACACCTTTATACTTTATAGTAATAATTGCAATTATTCTTGGTGTTGGGTTTGGCGTATTTTCATCTCCCAATATGAATGTGATAATGGGTTCGGTAGAAAAGAAATATCTTGGCTTGGCTTCGGCAACCACCAGTACAATGCGGTTAACCGGTCAGGCAATTAGCATGGGTATTACCATGATGGTAATTTCAATTTTTGTTGGACAGGTGAAACTTTCACATGAAGTGCTTCCTCAGTTTATGCAAAGCATTCATGTTACATTTGTTATTCTTGCAGTACTTTGTGGAGTTGGCGTATATACGTCGTGGAATGGTGTTAAGAGTATAAGGAATTAAATTTTCAATAAAATTTATTTTATAAGTTCTATAAATTCATCTTCACTTATTATACGAATATTTAAATCGCTGGCTTTTTTCAATTTTGACTGGCCATGTCTTTGCCAGCCACAACCAAATTAGTTTTTGACGAAATTGATGTTACATAACGCCCACCATTTTGTTCTATAACATTTATGATTTGGTCACGTGAAAAATTTGCAAATGTTCCACTTGCAATTACTGATAATCCTGAAAGTCTGCCAATTGTTGCATTCTCTTTTTTTTCTGCCTTGAATTTTAGACCAAACTTCATTAAACGTTCAACCAACAAACGGTTATCGGCATCGGCAAAATATTGAACAATACTTTGTGCCATAATATCACCGATTTCATGCACAGAGGTTAAGTCATCAATGGTTGCATTCATTAGTAATTCAATGCTTGAAAAATTTGTCACAATTTTCTTTGCAGCAACTTCACCAATATTCCTGATGCCTAATCCAAATAAAACTCTTTCGAATGGCGATTGTTTTGATGCTTCTATTCCATTAATCATGTTTTCAACAGTTTTGGCCTCAAAGCGCATCACTTTTAAAGTATTCAATTTTTTTAATCGCGGATTGTTTTGTTCAATATATGTTTTAATTGATTTTACTTGCGATGGGTTATTACAAATTGCGCTTAATTCATCAATAGTAGCATTGTTCAAGAAATATATTTTTTTAAAATATTTTGCCAACGATATACATAAGTTATAGTCAATTTCAGGAATTGCAAATGAATAGAAAACTTTATCCAAAGAGATAGAATTAACGGTAATATTAATATCCGATGATTGTGAAAATAAATCGACTTGTTCAGGATTGATCAGTTTTAAATTAGGCAAAATTTTCTTCAGGTTTTGCAATGCTTTTGACGAAACTGAAATTTCATCGGCTAATTCTGTTATCTTTTTCTTCTCAATATTTTGAACTAATTTATTTATGGAATTATAATGCGTCGCAATTTGCTCCGCTTCATTCAGGTTAATTCCATCAACCATAGCATATATATAGCGCGACAACGAAATTTGCTCTATTTCATCAGGGTTTTCATCAATTATATTTTCAAGTCCGGTAAGCAATTCTTTCTGATTTGGTAATTCATATAGATCGGCAATATTTTTTATAAACCCTTTTTTATATAGAATGTCAATTTTGCCTTCGCCTAAACTATCAATATTCATAGCTTTTCGGCTTATGAAATGTTCAATCCGGCCTTTTATTTGAGGCGGACATGCTTTTATATTCGGACAAAATTGCTTTGCTTCATCTTCGTTTCTAATTAACAAAGTTCCACATTCCGGACAATTTGGAGGGAACTTCACAGGTTCGGTATTGAATAGCCTTTTTTCAGGTATTATACCAACAATTTTAGGAATAATTTCACCACCTTTTTCAACAATAACCGTATCAAAATAATGCAAATCCAATAATGCAATTTGATCGGCGTTGTGCAGTGACGCACGTTTTACAACGGTTCCGGCCAATAAAACAGGCTCTAAATTTGCAACCGGAGTTATAGCTCCGGTGCGTCCAACCTGGTAACTTACTAAATTCAATTTAGTAAAAGCTTGTTCGGCTTTGAATTTATAAGCTATTGCCCAACGAGGCGTTTTTGCTGTAAAACCAAGCTTATTTTGTTGATCCAGTGAATCAACCTTAATTACAATTCCATCAATATCAAAAGGTAAATCATGCCTGGCTTTATCCCAATGTTTAATAAATTCAATTACTTCATCAATATTTTGCTTTCTCGAAATAAAATTGGAAACCACAAACCCCAAGTTTTTCAATAGTTCTAAATTATCAAAATGCGAATTTGTCGGTAATTGCTCACCCAACATATAATATATAAAGCAATTCAATTTACGGCGGGCAACTTCGCTCGATTTTTGCATTTTAAGTGTACCTGAAGCAGAATTTCTTGGGTTTGCAAAGGGTTCTTCTCCATTTGCCATGCGTTCTTCATTTATTTTATTAAAAACTTCATGCGAAAGCATTATTTCTCCACGCACTTCAAAATCATCCGGAAAATCTTTTCCCGATAATTTTAAAGGAATGCTTTTAATAGTCCGCACATTGGCAGTTACGTCGTCACCTTTTGTACCATCACCGCGGGTTACAGCATAATCGAGCAATCCGTTTTTGTAATGTAAACTAATTGAAACACCATCATATTTCAATTCACAAACATATTGATAAGCTTGGTTTAGTCCTTTTAAAACCCTAGCGTCAAAATCGCGTAATTCTTCTTCGGAGTATGTATTGCCCAATGATAGCATAGGATACCGATGCTCACGTTGCGAAAATTCATTGCTTATATCATTGCCCACACGCTGGGTTGGGCTGTTAGCATCAAAATATTCAGGATATTTATTTTCTAGGGTTTCAAGTTCTTTTAACAATTGATCAAACTCAAAATCGGAAATAGAAGGTTGTGATAAAATATAATATTGATAATTGTATTTGTTTATTTCGTTACGCAAAAAATATATTCTTTGCACATCGGCTTCAGTGCTCATTTTCGGTTTTTTATTTCAACAAAGATAAAGCAAAATGTTTTTTTTGAAAACATTGCATTTTCTGTTAATATATAATATAAGAGATATTCAGGATATAAAATAATAGATTTTAAAGTTAATTATCAATTGCTTCATAATTATTTGATATACTTTTGCAGGCTTTTTAATAATAGAATTTAATTTTATAAATCGAAAATATAGTAATGATAACTGTTTCAAATCTAAGTGTTCAGTTTGGTAAGCGTATTTTATTCCAGGATGTAAATTTGAAATTTACACCAGGCAATTGTTATGGAATTATTGGTGCAAATGGTGCCGGTAAATCTACCTTTTTAAAAATGTTATATGGTGAAGTTGAGAATACTAAAGGCAGCGTTATTATTGGACATGGTGAAAGATTATCGGTTTTACGGCAAAACCACTTTGAGTTTGATGATTTTCCGGTTCTTACTACGGTATTAATGGGGCATTCTGAATTATGGAAAATAATGAATGAAAAAAATGATTTATACGCAAAGACCGATTTTACTGAAGAAGACGGCATTAAAGCATCGGAACTTGAAGAAAAATTTGCTGAAATGGACGGCTGGAACGCTGAAAGCAATGCTGCCATTTTGCTAAGTGGTTTAGGTATAAAAGATGAATTGCATTCAAAATTGATGAAGGAATTGAATGGCAAAGAAAAGGTGAAAGTGCTTCTAGCACAGGCTTTATATGGAAAACCAGACAACCTATTACTCGATGAACCTACCAATGATCTTGATTTAGATACAGTTAACTGGCTTGAAAATTATCTTTCGAATTTTGAAAATACAGTTTTGGTAGTTTCGCATGACCGACATTTTTTGGACTCAATTTGTACACATACTGTCGATATTGATTATAGCAAGGTTCAAATGTTTGCCGGTAATTACAGCTTTTGGTATGAATCGAGCCAATTGGCTTTAAGACAACAACTAGTTCAAAATAAAAAGGCAGAAGAAAAGAAAAAGGAATTGCAGGAATTTATTATGCGTTTTAGCGCCAATGTTGCTAAAAGCAAGCAGACAACCAGCCGTAAAAAAATGATAGAGAAACTTAATATCGAAGAAATTAAACCTTCAACACGCAAATATCCTGGCATAATTTTTACACCTGGACGTGAACCAGGGAATAGTATTCTCGAGGTAAAAGGACTTTCGAAAAAGGTTGAAGGGGTAACACTTTTTAAAGATTTAAATTTCACAATCAATAAAAACGATAAAATTGTTTTCCTTTCTAAAGATACACGCGCAATGACTGCTCTTTTCGAAATACTTAAAGGGCATGACAACGCGGACAGTGGTACTTTTGAATGGGGCCAAACTATTGTAAAAGCTTATCTTCCGCTTGAGAATGATAAATTTTTCGAAAAAGAAATTAGCCTCATTGATTGGCTGGCTCAATTTTCGGAAGATACAAGTGAGTTATATTTGCGTGGGTTTCTGGGAAAAATGCTTTTTTCAGGAGAAGAAATATATAAGAAAGCAAATGTGCTTTCGGGTGGCGAAAAGGTAAGGTGCATGATAGCCCGCATGATGATTAGGAATGCCAATGTAATGATGCTCGATGCACCGACAAATCATCTCGATCTGGAATCAATTCAGGCTTTTAATAATACTTTAATTAAGTTTAAAGGTAATATTCTCATGTCATCGCATGACCATGAATTTATTCAAACTGTTTGTAACCGTATAATTGAAATTACTCCAAACGGAACTATTGATAAACAAATGGATTATGACGATTATATAACAGATGATAAAATTTTGGAACTCAGAAACAAAATGTATTTATAATTATTTTGATTTCAGAAATGCTATAGTATCTCTAATTCCTTCGTTATATGGTTTGGGATTATAATTAAAGAAATTATTAAATTTTGTTGAATCAAAATAATAGTCAAATTCACTTTGATAAAGCATTTCGTATGATTCGGCAATTGTTTTGTCAAAATAGCCAACCATTTTTATCATCCATTTTTTAAAGGTCGTATAATTAGGTTTTACGCCTAATTCATTAGCGATTAATTCAATAAATGTTTTACCGTCAATAGCAGGATTATAGGTTGGTAAATGCCAAACCTGGTTGTAACATTCATTACAATTTGATAATAGGAATAATGCTTTTGCACAATCAATTGTGTAAGTGAATGAATGAGCTTTATTAACATCAACAAGCCATTGGGCGCTTTTACCATGCATTAACCTATCTATTGCCAGAATATAAGGTAAACTTGTTTTTGTTGCAAATGGCCCATATAAATCAGCTGATCTGGCAATTATAGCGTTTATGTTTTTTTTGCTTATTTCGTTTTCCAATATAGTTGCAATTTCAGCTCTTATTTCACCCTTTATACTGCAAGGATTATACGGAGTTGTTTCAACCATTTTGCCTTCAACCTTTCCATACATATAAACATTGTCAAAGAAAATTAATTTAGCATTTACACTTTTACAAGCTTCTATGGAATTCTTCATAATATTTGGCCATAATTCTTTCCATATTGCTGAATTATAAGGCAATCCAACACATAAGTAAACTATTTCAGAGCCTTTTACACTATTTATAGTTTCATTATAATTTGTAACATCAGCTTGTATTGATTCTGCGCCCATTATTGAATAGTTGCTGCGTGAAACAAGACGCACTGTCTCATTTTTTGATAACAATTCGTATGCAAGTGCATTTCCAATTGAACCTCCAGCTCCAAGTATTGTATGTCTCATCGATTTTTTAATTTAATTTTAGTTATGAATTTATATGATTCAATTTATAATATTGTAATGGATTATTTGTTTTCTATATAATGCTTAAAAATTCAATATTTAATATTTGGCATATAATTTGTGTTTAAACAAAATTAGTGTGAATATTTAGAATATTAATAAATTAAACTTGTTTTATATGAAAACTTCAATTCATAAATTCCACTTTCACCAAAAATTTTATTCCTTTAAACATATTATTTTAAATTTAATTGTCTTTACTGTTTTTTTATCGGGCTGCTCCCAATATCAATATGTTACAATTAAAAGTGGTTTGGCCCAGAATGAAAAAAAGGAATTTTATACTGAAAATGATACAGTTCAATTAAAATACTCATTTGCAGGCAATAATTGTCCAATAAATATTGAAGTTCATAATAAGCTTTCACAACCAATTTATATCGATTTTACCAAATCATCTTTAATTATAGATAATGTACAAATTGATAACCCATATTATTTTAGTAATCCAACTGAATTTATAGCCCCTGAATCAACTACTACAATTACAGGAATTTCTTTGGAAAATAAATTTATTGAAGTCAGTCCTCGCGATTCACAGGAAATAGTTAATATTCCTACTGATGAAGGTTATAAAAAAGAAATCAAATATTTATATAACTTGCAAAATTCTCCTTTATATTTCAGAAGTTATATGACTATATCTACAACAAATGATTTCTCTGTTGAAACTAATTTTGATAATCCGTTTTGGATTTCTGGCGTCAGGCAAACATTGGATTCTCCTTCAACAAACGATTATCAGAAACCCAATCAGTTTATTCTTAGACGAACAACAGGATTTGGAAAATTTATGGGATGGACAGCAGCAATAAGTTTAATAATTTTACTTGGCTTAGCAACACCGTCGCAATAGCGAATTATTTTAGTTTGAAACGTTTACAATTTCCATTCCACGCCGAATAGCAAGTTCATTTTTGGCAATCAAATGATGGTGTCGCGCAGGCAGACTTTTTTTAAGCCCTGCAATTATATTTTCTATTTTAACTAAAGGTTTAATAGCAATATATGAACCTAAAACTATCATATTGAAAATTTTAGCAGATGCCATTCGGGTTGCTTCTTCGGTAGCCTCAATACAGTAAATTTTAATATCCTTCCGACTTGGTTTTCGGATTATTCCATTATTATCATATAGTAAAACACCGCCAGGTTTAACTGAGTTTTCAAATTTGTCCATTGATTGTTGGTTTAAGATAATTGCTGTATCGAATATTGTTAAAACAGGAGAACTCACTCTTTCGTTACTTAATATTACAGTAACATTCGCTGTTCCTCCTCGCATTTCTGGCCCATACGATGGCATCCAGCTAACTTCCATATTTTGCATAATACCTGAATAGGCAAGAATTTTACCCATAGATAATACACCTTGTCCACCAAAACCAGCTATGATAATTTCTTCAGTCATTTTAGAATATATTATGAAATATATATATTTTATTTACTATTAATAAATATGAGCAATTTTAAGATGTATATAATAGAACTCATAAATTCACTATAGCTCAAATAAGCTTACCTTCAACTTTTATATCGCCCAATGGATAAACAGGAAACATGTTTTCTTCCATCCATTTATTTGCCTGAACAGGAGTCATTTTCCAGCCTGAATTACAACTCGATACAATTTCAACAAAACTCAATCCTTTGTTTAACTTTTGGTTTTCCATAGCAATACGTATTGCTTTTTTAGCTTTTCTTACATGGCTGGGAGTATGAACGGCCTGACGTGTAACGTAATAAGTTCCGGATAAATGCTTAATCAAATTTGTTATATCCAATGGGTTTCCCATCGAAAAAATATCGCGTCCATAGGGTGAAGTAGAAGTCTTCATACCTTCCAATGTAGTTGGCGCCATTTGCCCTCCGGTCATTCCATAAATCCCATTATTAATAAAGAATATTGTAATATTTTCGCCACGGTTGCAGCAATGAATAGTTTCCCCGGTCCCAATTGCAGCAAGGTCACCATCGCCCTGGTAACTAAATACATATTTTTCGGGCATCACACGTTTAATCCCGGTCGCAACAGCTGTAGCACGTCCATGAGCGGCTTGAGTCATATCTAATTCCATAAATTCATAAGCCAAAACCGAGCATCCAACGGGTGCAACACCAATAGTTTCGGATTGAATTCCCATTTCATCAATTACTTCCATAATTATGCGGTGTGCAGTCCCATGGCCGCAACCAGGACAGTATGATAGTGGCTTATCGTTTAATAAGCTTGTTTTTTTATAAACTTTATTCTCGGGTTTGATAATTTCTTCAGTCAGCATTTTATTTCAAATTAAATTTTTGCATAAAAGCATTCAAAACTTCTTCGGGGTTATGGACAATTCCTCCATATCGCCCGAAATGTTCAACTTTTACCTGGGGATAATTTCTTGTAGCAAGTAAAATATCTTCAATCATTTGTCCGGCACTCATCTCAACAGATAAAATACCTTTCAGTTTTGAAGAGAGTTTTTCAATTGGTTTCTTCGGGAATGGGAAAAGTGTTATTGGGCGTAACAAGCCAACTTTAATGCCATTTTCACGTGCATTTTGTACAGCTTTTTGAGAAATTCGAGCGCTGCAACCATAAGCTACTATCAGGTATTCCGCATCACTGCATGAAAATTCTTCGAAACGGACTTCATCATCTTCCATTTTTTTGTATTTCGATTGCAGATATTGATTATGCTTTTCATTCTCTAAAGGTTCCAGGTCAAGCGAAGTGATTATATTTTTTTCACGGTCTTTTGGTTTTCCAGTAGTAGCCCATTCCGGTGAAACTTTACTTCGTGGTACATCGTCAAATAATTCGACCTTTTCCATCATTTGACCAATAACGCCATCTGACAGGATTAGAACCGGGTTTCGATATTTGAATGCAAGCTCGAATCCAAGCTTTACATAATCGGCCATTTCCTGTACTGAGGCAGGAGCAAGCACTAAAAGCCGGTAATCGCCATGACCGCCACCTTTTACAGATTGAAAATAATCAGCTTGAGAAGGTTGAATGGTACCTAAACCTGGTTCACCGCGAACAACATTCACGATTAAACAAGGAAGCTCAGCTCCTGCAATATAGGATAGTCCTTCCTGCATTAGGCTAATTCCAGGACTTGATGAAGAAGTCATTACTTTTTTACCTGTTCCGGCAGCTCCATAAACCATATTTATAGCTGCAACTTCACTTTCAGCCTGCAGAACAACCATTCCAGTGCGGATTTCCGGCCTTTCTGCCATCAGGTATTCCATAACTTCCGATTGTGGCGTTATAGGATATCCAAAATACGCATCGCAACCAGCTCGAATTGCAGCCTCTGCAATGGCTTCATTCCCTTTCATTAATCGTATTTCACCCATTCTAATTTTTTTGGAAACCGATATAAAACCGGTTATATAATTATCTTTTATTCGATTTTAGTTCTATATACAGTAATTACACCATCGGGACACACAATTGCACAGTTTGAGCAACCGGTACATTCATCTGGTTTAGCCATATATGCAAAATGATACCCTTTATTATTTACTTCTGAAGCCATACTAATTACATTAGTAGGACAAGATTCGACGCAAACTTCACAACCTTTGCATTTTTCATTATCAATTACTATTGCCCCTTTAACTTTAGCCATTCAATTGCAGTATTATGTTTACAAATATAATGTTATATGCAATAAACCTTTATCGGGTTTTATGTTTTTTTCCAAATTGAATAATTATACATTAACAAAATAATATAAATTGATTAAATTATTTACTTGTTTTTTAATGGATGATTAATTGAAAAAATTTTCAATCTATCTTCAAGGATTGACATTTGGCTCATTTGAATTTGTGAAACACATGCCCTTAAACCTTCAGCGTGACTACTCCCTGTAATATCAAGCGTTACAGCACTTATGCCATAATATAATAATTCTTCAAGCAGTTCGCTTCCTTTTAAACCCGGATATGCAATTGTAAAATAAAAACCATCTGCAATTGGTTTATCAATATCAGTATCGTAAACTATTTCGAAACCGTTTTCGATAAACAGCCTTTTCATAATATTAGCCCTGTTGCCATATTCTTTTAATTCATCAATATAATTGAAATTACCATCGTTTATTTCTTTCAGGATTGCAGCTAATGCATATTGCGTTGAATGTCCTGTTCCGGCAGACAAAGCATATAAAGCTCCATATATGGTAGCATGACCGAGTTTGTCCGATGTATAAAATCTTTTTAAATCAGGATAGGATTGATTGAATAAATAATCACTTATAGCAATTAAACCAATGCGTTGTCCTGCATAGCTGAATATTTTAGAACCAGAAATAAGCAAGAAATAATTATCGGTATATTTAGCAACTGTTGGCTGATGTGGCGGTATTCCTGGCCTTGAATAATTTTGACGAAAATCCATACCAAAATATGCTAAATCTTCTATCACTATTGCATTATATTGTGTTGCCAATTCACCTATAATCTGAAGTTCCTCTTCGGTAAAGCAAATCCAGGAAGGATTATTTGGATTGGAATATAGTATAGTCGAAATATTTCCCTTTTGTAAATACGATTCAATTTTGGCTTTGAGTTGGTTTCCTCTAAAATTATATACATCAAAAGATTCATATTTTAGGCCTAAAACCTGGTGTTGCTGCTTTTGCACAGGGAAACCCGGATCGATAAACAAAGTTGTGTCTTTTGATTTGTATAAACGGCAAGCGATTAAAAAAGCTGCAAGAGCCCCTTGCATTGATCCAACTGTTGGGATAAATCCTTCGGGATTAATTTCAATATCAAGAAATAATTTTGCAAATTGTGAAGCTTCAGTTTTTAATTCTTCAATTCCTTCAACAGGAGCATATATAGAAGCAACTCCGTTATGTAAAGCATCAATTTCAGCATTTATGCCTGTTTGTAATGCAGGAAGTCCGGGAACACCCATTTCCATTCGTATGAACTTTTGCTTTGATACTTTTTCAATTATATTAATGAGCTTAACAACTTCACGAATTGATGCTTTGCCAATATTCGGTACACCACTTTCTTTAATCACTCGATCAACAATTTCCCATGGAATAGGAGTGTTTGAATTTTTTAATTTTGCCATTAAACCAATTTTCTGTTGTCAATTACCCTTTTTGCTTTGCCTTCGCTGCGTTGAATAGTTTTAGGTTCTACCAGTTTTACATCAACACTTATTCCTAAAGCACATTCCAACTGATGTTGGAGCGATTTATTTAATCCTTGCAATTCACTAATCCTATCCGTAAAATATTGTTCTTCTACTTCTACCTGTACAAGCATATTATCCAAATTGTGAACCCGGTCAACTGTAATTAGGTAATGCGGTTGAATACCTTCCATTTTTAATAAAACTTCTTCTATTTGTGAAGGAAACACATTTACTCCACGTATAATTAACATATCGTCGCTACGTCCGGTACATTTTTCCATACGTACAAGCGTACGGCCACATTTGCAGGCGCTATAATGCAAGCGGGTAAGGTCACGTGTGCGATAGCGCAAAAGTGGTAAACCTTCTTTTGTAATACATGAAAAAACTAATTCACCTAATTCTCCTGCCGGTAATACTTCAAGTGTGTTTGGGTCAATAATTTCGGGCACAAAATGATCCTCATTAATATGCAAACCACACTGGTATTCGCATTCACTCGAAACGCCAGGACCAATTACTTCGCTTAACCCAAAAATATCAATAGCTTTAATTTGAAGTTTTTGTTCAATTTCTTTTCGCATGGTTTCTGTCCATGGTTCAGCGCCAAATACGCCAACACGTAATTTTAATTCTTCACGTTTGTAAGGACTTTCATCAATAGCTTCGGCCAAATATAATGCATATGAAGGAGTACATGCCAAAACAGTGCTACCAAAATCGTGCATTAATTGGATTTGTCGTTGTGTGTTTCCACCGGAAATTGGAATTACTGTAGCTCCTATCTTTTCACTTCCGTAATGCAATCCTAAACCTCCTGTAAATAGGCCGTATCCATAAGCAATTTGTATAACATCATGCTGGTGTGCACCGGCACAGGTAAGTGTGCGGGCAATAACTTCGCTCCAGGTTGCTAAATCTTTCCGCGTGTATCCAACAACAGTTGGTTTACCTGTTGTACCTGATGAAGCGTGAACACGAACAATCTCAGACATTGGTACAGCAAATAGACCAAACGGGTAATTGTCACGCAAATCTTGCTTTGTAGTAAATGGAAGTATGGACAAATCGTCAATACTTTTAATATCTTCTGGTACAAGATGTACCTGTTGCATTTTTTCACGGTATGCAGGAACATTATGATAAACGCGTTGAATTGTCTCAATAAGCCGTCTGCTTTGACACTCGCGCATTTCTTCACGTCCCATGCACTCAAAAGTCTTATTCCAAAACATTTGTTTAAATTTTAATTCAATGTTGAACCATTAGTTTTTATAGCCAATTTTAGGCCTGTTAAGTTTTTCTAATTCTTGCTTCTTTAATTTTTCAAATTGTTTTATATATTCAAAAAGCAATATAATTTTATCATCGTGCTCAGATAGCTTTGATTCAAGTTGTTCAAATTTCACTAACAATTCACTGTTTGTTGCTAAAATATTTCGAATTTTTGAATAAACACGTATAATTTGGATACTTACTTTAATTGCAATTTCACAGTTTAGGATGCTGGATAACATTAAAACACCATGTTCTGTGAAAGCGTAAGGTAATTTTCGACGGCCTCCCCAACTTGATGTCGCAATTTGCGGCTTCAAGTTTTCAAATTCCAGTTCATTTAATTGAAACATAAAATCTTTTGGGAATCTCAAGATATTTCTCTTAACTTGTTCGTTCAGCCGTTTTGTTTCAACTCCGTAAAGTTCAGCAAGTTCGTGATCCAACATTACTTTCTCCCTACGTATAATATATATTTTATTGATTATATACTGGTCAGATAATGATATATCTAATTTATCCATTATTTAATTTCAATTTTTCGAATATAAAGCAAATATTATTTAAATATTTTTTCAATAGTCACTAATTGAAATCTGTTTTTTTCAACAAGTTTCAGTGATTTTTCCTGATTATCTGTTCGTAAAACCATTATGCCTTTTTCGTTATAAGCAAAAGCGTACATATATTCAATACTAATGGATTCAGCAGAGAAACATTTTAACACATGTGCAAATGATCCAGCTTCTACAGGTGTTTCAATGCCAATAACATCTGTTTGGTTTACACTAAAATTTCTCTCTTTTAGTAAATGCAGTGCTTCATCGGGCTTTGAAACTATTAATCGCAAAATTCCATATTCCGATGTATCGGCAATACTAAGTGCTAATATGCAAATTTTTTCATGACCTAAAGTTTCTAAAACTTCGGTCAATCGTCCCGATTTATTTTCGAGAAAAATGGAGAGTTGTTTTATTGACATGATTCTATTTTTTTAGGTAGAATGAGAAATAAATAATGGAAAACTGAATTATCAAGATAAAAATTGGAGATTAATATGGAAGTTTTAAAGGTATATTACTCTCATTTCTTTCAATGATAAACATTTCTAGACTTCTATTATCATCATTTTTATACTTACCTTATAATACAAAAGTATAAATTCTGAGATGAAATACAAGAGTTGAATAGTTAAGGTTTTTGATGTTTTTCGATTCTAATGCGTGCATCTACAACTGAGATAGATGTTTGTGTTGCAATTAAAGGGTTTAAATCAATTTCAATTATTTCAACTGCAAATCTTAATACAGAAGATAAACGGACAATAATATCCGCAAATATATTTTCGGATATTCCACTTTTGCCTCTTGTCCCTTTTATTATTTTATAACTTTTTAAAGAACGGATCATTGAATAGGCTTCGTTGTATGAAAGTGGTGCCAGGCCAGATGAAACATCATTTAATACTTCAACAAATATTCCGCCTAAGCCACATAATATAATATGTCCAAATCCAGGTTCATATTTTGCACCTATATATAATTCATTACCTTTTAACATTGGTTGCAATATAACCGCAGTAGCTCCATCAATTTTCATCATTCTTTCAAATTCAGCAAATAAATGGCTATCACTTCTAATATTTAATGTTACTCCACCTACATCGCTTTTATGAATTGGACCTACAACTTTCATAACTAATGGAAATCCAATTCGCCAGGCAATTTCAATTAAATTTTCACGGTTATTAGTTTCAACTGTTTGAATGAAAGGTATTCCGGCTAATTCACAAAACTTTGATATCTGATTTACGGATATAAAACCATTTTCAGAGTTTTCAATAAAGGATCGAATTTTCTGAACTTCTTTATCATTAAGCAAAACTATTTCATCGGCAGGTTGCGGAGTAGAATGTATTTTAGCAATTGCCTGACCTAATTGAACTTCATCCGGGAAAAAAATATGTCCTTTAGATAAAAAACATTCCACTTCCTTTTGTGCTGAATAAACTGAAGGCAAAATTGCAAATATTGGCTTTTTGCAAGTTGTCATTTTTTCATGCAATACCTCATAGGCATTAAATACTTTTGATAAGCCTGTGCTGCCAAAAATTACAATCATTGCATCAATAAAATCAAATTTTTTATCGCAAGTTTCAATAACCTCTCCTAAATTTTCGGGAGTTCCGGTTGCCAAAAAATCAATTGGGTTTTTAACAGATGAACCATAAGGTAGTTTTTTGAGTAATTCATCGGCTTCATGGCCTTCAATTTTTGGAATTTCCAATCCCCCGGTTGAAAGGGCATCGGTAAGCATCACAGCAGGCCCTCCTGCATGTGTAATAATTGCGATTCTTTTGCCTTTTAATTCCTTGTGCATAAATACCGATGCAACAGTTGTAAGTTCTTCTCTTCCAAAACATCTTACTATCCCAGCTTTTCGGAATAAAGCTTCAACAGCCAAATCGGCATTTGCTATTGCACCGGTGTGTGATAAAGCTGCCCGGTTCCCAGCTTCACTTCCGCCGGCTTTAATGGCTGCAATTTTACAACCTTTACGAATAAGCGAAGATGCATGTTTTAATAACTTATCAGGGTTTTGAATACTTTCGAGATAAAGTAATTTAACTTTTGAAGAATTTTCAGGATCAAATGTTTCGTCGAAATGCTCCAATATATCTTCTGCTGATGTTTGGGCAGCATTTCCTACAGAATAAACACTCGAAAATTTTAGACCTTTGCTTAACGCCGATTCAATAATAAACACAGCAGTTGCCCCTGAACTAGAAATTAAATCACAGCCCAAGTTATCTAATTCAGGAATTGGAGCCGTAAATATTCCACTATAATTTGTATTGATAACGCCAATACAATTTGGTCCTATTATGGTTCCACTAACAGAATTTACTATTTTCTTAATTTTATTTTCGAGGGCAGCACCAGTTTTGCCTTCTTCACTAAAGCCTGCTGAAATTATTATAAAACCTCGGGTATTTTTTTCTTTGACTAAATATTCGATTACATCAAGACATTGATTTGCAGGAATTGCTATAATTGCCAGGTCGGTCGGTGGTAATAAACTTACATCGCGAAAACACTTAATTCCCTGGACTTCATCATCTTTTGGATTTACAGCAAATAATTTTCCTTTGAAATTGCTATTTTTTAGATTGAATAAAAGCTTACCACCGGGTTTATGAATATTATTTGAACCACCGATAACTGCTATAGCAGAAGGGTTTACCAACTTTTGGTGGAGCATATAATGAAATTAAATTTTTACACCCAGGGCATAAAATGACAAGTTATCGTCAACAGGAATAAATGAAAAATCCAAACCGCCTTCGCTATCACGTGCAATATCAACCAAACCTAGTCCGGGCCATTCTCCGGAAGTTGTAGTACCCATATGCAGGTTCATTTTATATAATTCAACCAGTTCGTTTTTGGTCATTCCATTTAAATTTCCAATATATTCTTTTAAAGATTGAACTTTCGAATTTTGAATATAATTTCCGGTATAAACCAAAAACTTTCCGTCCTTTTTCCCAATCATAAAAATGCCTTCACGGATATTATCTTTTTCATAGGCATGTTTACTTACATTTTGTAAAATTTCAACCAAAGCATGGAATATCTTTTTCTTTGATGCGTTTTTTTCAACCTGGTTGTTTAAATTGTCTTCGATCATTCGTAAAATTGGGACAATTGTATGTTGCGAGAAATCGCCTTTATGAATGATAAAAATATTATCAATCGTCATTGTATGATGGAAATCTTTGGCAACATTTACATTAATTGATTCATTGCTTTCAATTTCATCTGGATTCTGGAGTTTTATTTGTAAGTAGAAGAAAGATACTTCGTTATCAACAGTTTCAAAATCAAATTCAAGTTTCTGACCCGACCTTCTTGCCATTTCAATCAGCCCTAAACCTGCACCTCCGCGTTTTGAGAATTCACTGCTTTCTAAATTGTTTAAATATAGTCTTTTTAATTCCTCAGGATTAAGTTGGTTGATTTGTTCAAGTTTTGATTTTAAACTTTCTACGTCGCGGTTGTCTATTAAATTAGCAGATGAAATATAATATGATTTTCCAATATTCCGGGTAATGAAAATACCCGATGATTCTACAGTAAATTTTTTAAATGAAATATTTTCACCATGTCTGATTACATTCTGAAAACATTCGGCAAGTAAAAATGAAACTTTATTACCTATCTTAATTTGTTGTTGTTTTCCTGAAATATTTGATTCGCTAATATCAATTATACGTTCAGTAATTTCATCATTAAAACTTCCCTGATATATAAAACTCAGGTTATCATTATGCAGATTTTGAAATAAATCATATACTGTATCAATGTTCATTCGAAAATTAGATTTGAATGATATTTTTTGGGCTGCTAAATATAGGAATATTTTTTAATTTTTTACACTTGCTAAAATTATTGATTAATAGATAAATTTGTCACCCTAAATCTAAAATTTTCCAAATGGACAAGCCAAAGGATTCAACGTTGACAAAAAAAATACTTCTAATACTGGCTATTGCTGTAGTTTTAATTATTGCAATTACTATTTTTAATTTATTCCGAAAAATATATGTACCTAATGTAATTGTTGAAAACAAAGTAGATAGTTATTTGTACATTCCAACGGGTTCATCAATTGAAGATGTTTGCCAGATTTTATATCAAAAAAATTTTATTATTAACAAAAATTCATTTGAGTGGCTGGCTGAAAGGAAGAGATACTCATTAAATATTAAGCCTGGACGATATAAACTTAAAAATAACATGAGCAATAATGAGCTCATCAATTTGCTTAGGAGTGGCAAGCAGGAACCTGTAAAACTTTCATTAAATAATATACGAACAATTGAACAATTGGCAGGAATAGTAGGACACCATTTAGAAGCAGATTCGTTGGCAATTATTCACATTTTAAAAAATAATGATGTTTTAGAAAAATATGGATTTAATGAAAACACTATTATTGCTGTATTTTTACCAAATACTTATGATTTTTACTGGAATACAAGCGCGAATGAATTTCTAATACATATGTTTAAAGAATATTCAAAATTTTGGAATTCATCAAGACAAGCAAAAGCAAAAGAAATTGGAATGTCGAAAATTCAGATAAGCATAATTGCTTCAATTGTAAATGAAGAATCGAACAAAACAAGCGAATATTCTGCATTAGCCGGAGTATATATTAATCGTTTAAGGCATGAAATGCCTTTGCAAGCCGATCCTACAATTAAATTTGCAATGGGTGATTTTACAATAAAAAGAATTTTACGCAAATTCACCGAAATAAACTCTCCTTATAATACATACAAAAATTTGGGTTTACCTCCTGGACCAATTTCAATGCCTACAATTAAAGCAATTGATGCCGTTTTAAACTATGATAAATCCAATTATTTATATTTTTGTGCAAAGCCTGATTTTTCTGGCTATCATGTATTTGCTAAAACTTTAATTCAACATAATAAAAATGCAGAAGCTTATCAAAAGGCTTTGGATCAAAGAAAAATTTATTAGAAAAATTAAAATACTTCTCCGAGGTTGAAATAAAATCCACGCGAACCTTCTTTGCCAAAACCATAATCAATTGCAACATTGGTATTCGATTTTTTATTTGCTTTAATCCTAATGCCAAAACCTCCGCCCGGAATTAAAGAGTTAAATTTATTGGAAAATTTGTCGGAAACCGATTCTATATCACCAAAAATAACTGTTCCCAATAATCCATTTTTAGTAAGTGAAATCCGATATTCACTTTCAAAGTCAACCAGATTTTTACCTCTGAACCTTCCTTGTGCGTAACCACGTCCTGTATTTGAATAATCGTCCCATCCTGTGCTTGGTAAATCTAAGTAAGGAGGTTTGCCCGATAAAGTCAAAGCATTATAGCTCCATAAACAAAGAATATTTCGTGAATCTTCCGGAAATTTAACATACTTTCTTAAATCAATTAATATCGATTGCCACGGTGAATCACTTCCTAAAATTTTTAAATTATCACGATATCTTATATTTCCATAATATCCATTCTGCGGATTTACCGAATTTGATCTGTTGTCATATTGTAAATTCAATGAAATACCTGATGATATTGAAGTTGGATTATAGCCATACCAATCAAAATCGCTTTTGGTTTGATTTACATTTAAATACTCTCGTATGTTCCAGTGATAATCGAGCATATAACCACCGCCAATGAAAAAATTATCGCTAATTTCTCGTAATACAACCTGGTATAAACATAAATAATTGTAATTTATCTGGAAAGCATCGGATGGCAATGTATTAACACCTAAACCAAATGTATAGGTCGGGAAATTATAAAACCGCCAATTACTATTGAAATTAATTTTTTCCTTTATAAAGAAAATATTAAAATTATGGATCATCCAAAACTGGTTTTGTTCGGAATAATTATAACTTGAAAGTATTGTTGAAAGCCTTGTTTTTGAGCTATCAGTATAAAATGAAATTCCAGTTGCTATTACGCCTGTAAGTCCGGAACTAATTGAATATCCGCCGCCTGGAATAAATGAAAAAAATCGACCGTTCCCAATTTGAACTTTTTTCTTCTTTTTAATTTTTGGTTCAGGTTGATTAATTTCAAAATTAATTACATCAATTATATCAAGTTGCCCATTAATATCAGGCAATAAAACTCTTTTTGTTTTAAATATTTTATGCGGAAAAGTATCAGGAACATCCTTTATTTGTGCTTGAATATTTGAATTTAAAAGGAATAAATTACAAATTATGAATATATATAGAACCAAACTTGAGTGGCATTTTAAAATATAAGTATTGTTCAAGTTCGGCCTTTCTGTCATTTTCAGATTTTATACTGTTTTATATAACTTATTAGTAAGAATTATATTGACATTATTTTGAAAATAATATTGTGGTAAAACCTATATAAAAACGAAATAAAATATAAAAGGCAGTCAATTCCTGGTTAATATAAAAGAAATTTTAAAAAATCGGAATTACTTCAAATTCCAAATCAATATCAAAATTACTTTTAACGCTATCCTTAATCTTATTCGCCAGGGCAAATATTTCATCGCCTTTTGCATTTCCATAATTTACAATAATTAGTGGCTGCAATGGATAAACGCCTACATTTCCTTCACGAAAGCCTTTCCAACCCAACTTTTCTATTAAAAACGCTGCCGGAATTTTAAAATTATTTTCTGATAACTTATACAAATGGACATCGTTAAATTTATTTTTTATTTTTTCAGCTAAATTTTTTGAAATTATGGGGTTTTTGAAAAAACTGCCAGCATTTCCAATAATATTGTAATCGGGCAGTTTAGCGTATCGGATATTTATTATAGCTTGTCTTAAATTTTGTTGTGTTAATCCACCTAATTTTGCAATTTCTTCATTTATTGTGCCATATTCCGTTTTAAAATCCGAGGTTTTAGAAAGTTTAAAATTTACATGGGTAACAATTATATTTTTCCATCCATCAGTTTTAAAGATGCTGAAACGATAATCGAATTTACACTCGTTATTTTTCAGTTTAAAATATACACCAGTTTGGGTATTAAAACCTTCAACACTTATTATATAATCTTTTGCTTCAACACCATAAGCACCAATATTCTGAATGGGACTTGCTCCAACAGTTCCGGGAATTAACGATAAATTTTCAATTCCATATAATTGTTTTTCAACTGTCCATGCTACAAAACTGTCCCAATTAACTCCGGCGCCACATCGAACAGTACAACTCAATTTTTCATCCTCAGTAATTTCAATTCCCTGAATATCAGGTTTAACTATAATCCCTTTGTAATCTGAAATAAAAAGCAAATTACTTCCACTTCCCAAAATTAGTTTTGGCAAATTTTTATAAGTCGAACTTGATATATAATCTTTTACATCATTTGAATTTGAAAGAGACACAAAGTAATCAGCAAAAACATTTAACCCAAAGGTGTTATATGCTTGAAGTGAAAATTTATCTTTAATCGAAAACATAGCTATTTAAAAATACAAAGATACAATTGCAGTACATTATAATAAAATATTGCAACATTTATTGCTATTTTCGCTGTTAATGAGTTTGATGTTGAAAAAACGGATTATAATTTGTGTCACCAATGATTTGTCAGCTGATCAGCGTGTTGACAGAGTTGCTCAAACGCTCACGGATGAAGGGCTTGATGTTTTGTTGGTTGGTAGGCAATTGACAGATAGTTTAAATCTTGTTCAGCGAAAATACCAAACACATAGAATGAAAGTTCCATTTAGAAAAGGTTTTAAGTTCTATGCTGCTTATAATATTTGGTTATTCTTTTTTCTGCTCTTTAAAAAATGCGATTATATTTTGGCAAATGATTTGGATACATTGCCAGCAAGTTTTGTTGTAGCAAAACTAAAAAGAAAAGCTATTTTTTTTGATAGCCATGAATATTTCCCGGAGGTACCAGAATTGGTAAATAATAAATTTGTAAGAAATTTTTGGTTATTCATAGAAAAAATAATTATCCCCAATCTAAAGTATTGTTATACTGTTTGTAAATCTATTGCAGATATTTATTCAAATAAATATGGAGTACAATTTTCAGTAATTCGAAATTTACCTTTTAAAAAAGGAATAGTAATAAATAGTGAAGTAATTGATTCCAAGGATAAAAAAATTATTTTATACCAGGGCTGGCTGAATAAAGGTAGAGGATTGGAGCTTATGCTGGAAGCAATGAAATTGCTTGACAATGTTGAATTTTTAATTGTTGGCGATGGAGATATTGCCGATAAATTATACAAAATTGTTGCAGAATCTGGTTTAACTAACAACGTAAAGTTTCTTGGAAAAATACCATTTCAACAATTGCATCAATACACAATTAAAGCAACTATTGGAATTTCAATTGAAGAAAATTTAGGCTTAAATTATTATTATGCTTTGCCCAATAAATTATTCGACTATATTCAAGCCCAATTGCCTGTTTTAGTTTCTGATTTTCCTGAAATGGGTGCTATCGTTAAAAACTATAATATTGGTCTGACTTTGAAAGAAAGAAATGCTGTTTCGTTGGCAGAGCAACTTAAAATAATGCTTTATGATTCAGAACTTCAAAAAGTTTGGAAGGAAAATTTGAAAAAAGCATCTTATGAATTATGTTGGGAAAATGAAAGGGATGTTTTAATAAATGTATTTAAAAAAGCCAAAGTTCTATAAAACTATTTTTCACATTATTCATCAGCAAATCTAAATATCAGTATTTATTCATTGAATAAATTTCATTAATTTCCTTACGGCGTTTGGTTCTAATTTCGTTCGAAAGTGGATAACCAACTGTAATTAGCAACACTGCGCGTTTAGATTTTGGTATATTCAATAATTGTTTCACTTTTTTTTCATTAAACCAGCCAATCATGCAGGTTCCAAGTCCTTCTTCAACAGCTTGTAAACAAAACTGAACAGATGCAATTCCAATATCAATTAAAGTAAAAGGTTTATCGCGAATGATTGCTCCTATTTTTGAAGAAAAATTGCCGCTTTCCATAACAACTGCGATAATTACCGGCGCTTGTTTGGTAAAATGGTTCATGGGGACAGCTCGTGTTGTAGTTAAGTCAGCCAATTGGTTTTTCATTTCAGGATTATCAACTACAATAAATTTCCATGGTTGGGCATTACAAGCCGAAGGCGCTATTCTGGCAGCTTCAATACAACGTAATATTTTTTCCTGTTCAACTGAAGTTGTTGCATAAGCCCTGCAACTTTGTCTTTTATTAAAAAGGTTTAGTAAGTTATTATATTCATTCATTGGAATTTACTTTATCGGGAAATGAAAATTAATTGATAACAAAGATAATTTTTAATTTTTTCACTTAACATATTGTTGAAGCCTCAATAGAATTGCAGAAATTTAAATTGTAGCGCCAAAATTTTAATTTCCATTTCAAAAATTCTTTTGCAACAAATCACCACATAAATTGTATTTAATCTTTTGAAACTATTATAAATGGAATTATTTAATGAAAATAGCAGACTTGTTAATATAATTAATATTGATTTTTCATTGTTGCCAGTAATTAACAGGTTAGGCGTAAAATTAGGAATTGGTGACTTATCAATAAAGCAGCTATGCGATAAAGAAGGAGTTGATATTAATTTCTTCATTGAAATAATTAATGTTTTTCATAATGAAAATTATTTTCCCGAGAAAAAACTACTCAATTTTTCTTCAACTATAGTAATTGAATATTTATTGAATACACATAAATATTATCTTGAATATTTTATTCCTGAAATTGACAGGCTTATTGAACTTTTCCTTACCAATTGCGAATCAGGATGTGAAGAAAATATACTTATTCAAAAGTTTTATAACAAATTCAGGGCTGATTTTATAAAACATATTGATAAAGAAGAGCAGTTTGTTTTTCCTTATATTCTTCAGTTAAGTTCATTGGAAAAAGGGCTTGTTGATAAGGATTCTTTTATTCATAAAAACAAAGATTCAAATATTAAAAAGTTTGAAAAAGATCATTCCAACATGGAAGACAAAATGTTTGATTTAAAGAATATTATCATAAAATATCTTCCACCAAATTACAATTTGAATATTGGCAATGCCTTGTTAACAAATTTATTTTTATTTGAAAAAGATTTAAAAAACCATTCACGCATTGAAGATAAAATACTATTCCAAAGAGTTAAACCAATTGAGAAAGCTTTCCATTTAAACCATGATTGAGCAACATATTTATATTGTAATAATTTGCCCTTCAGAAATAGTTTTAGCAGGATTGTGTTCTATTTTAAATGATGCTATTAATTACGAAATTATTGCTGTAAATAATGTTGATGAATTATTTAACTATCCCCATTTATCGGGATACGTTTTATTAATTGTACAGGAAGATATATATTCAAAAAATTACATAACAATAAAGAAAATATTTTCATCAATTAAAAATATTAAAGTGTTGAAATTATGTTTTGAAAATAATTCAGTTATCGATAATTCAACAATTGGATTGTTTGAATCTCAATTGGTTATATTGCAAAAAATAAATCAAATTGTTCAAAGTTTTTTACAGGTTACAAGCGAAGTCAATAATAGCGATTTAACCAAACGCGAAATTGAGGTATTAAAGCATGTTGCTAAAGGTATTTCGAATAAAGAAATTGCCAATAGTTTAAATATAAGTGTCCATACAATAATTTCTCATCGCAAAAATATTTGTGAAAAAATAGGTATTAAATCATCTTCGGGATTAACAATGTATGCGGTTTTGAAGAAAATTGTAAATATTGATGAAATTGATACTTCCGAACTTGTTTAAATCACTATAAATTGGGATTGTGCAGGTTAATACCACAATCTACTTTTGTACAATCACCAAAACAAATAGAGATGAAAAAAATTGTATTGATTATACTGCTTATTGATTTTTTAAAATTAAATGCACAAGACAGGGTTTTTACTTATACCTACCAAAGCAATGTTTTAAGTGCCGGACAGCACGATTTAGAAGTTTGGACAACTTTGTCAAATGGAAAGGATAATTATTATCTGGGACTCGATCATAGAATTGAATTTGAAGTAGGGTTAGGAGGTAAGCTCCAAACTTCAGTTTATTTGAATTATGGATATAGCAAAGGAATTGTAAACGATAATGGTATTGAAGTTTTAAGAGATCAAACCGAATTTAGCTTTTCAAATGAATGGAAACTTAAACTTTCTGATCCTGTTGCAAGTAGAGTAGGTTCAGCACTTTATTTTGAATATTTAATTTCACCAGCTGAAACAGAGTTGGAAGGTAAAATAATTCTGGATAAGCAATTTGGAAATATTGTAAATGCGCTAAATATTGTAAGTGAATATGATATTGAAAGGAATTTTGTCCAAAATGGAAATATGGTAAATAAAGAAAATACGAATGAGTTAAATCTTGAATTAGATTATGGCTTATCGTACCATATTTCGGACAAGTTTTCTGGTGGGTTTGAATTGACTGATGAAAACCATATAGAAAAGTCGATATATGAATATTCAGTGCTTTCTGGTGAACCATGTTTTACTTTTGTTGGAAGTGGTTTTTTAATTAACCTAACCTGCCTTCCACAAATTACAAATTTAAAAGGTGGAAGTCTTGAATTGGAAGATCATTCAAAATTACAAACGCGTTTAATTTTGTCTTATGCTTTCTAAAATCACTTTAGCAATTTTATTGGTTATGGTAATTATTATCTGTTCATGTGCATCAGCATTGTACATTCCGTTACAATCTGATGTATGTGATTCAACCTATAATATAAAGGACTTACAAGTTGGAAGAGAAATATATATAAACTCATGTGGTGATTGTCATAATTTATATTTACCTGAAAAACGATCGGTCGAAAAATGGAATTTAATATTTCCCAAAATGCAAAAAAAAGCCAAACTCAATGATTATGATATGGGTTTAATTAAGATTTATATTTTATCGCGGGCAATAAATTAATTTTAAAAAAATATTGGATAACTTTCTCAAAAATGAAATAGAAAATTTTTCTAACTTCGAAGCCTGAAAAAAAATGAACAAACAATAATAAACGTTTCGAATATGGCAGAAAATACGAATTATCCAAAAGTTATTTTGAAGAAAAAACAAATTTCAACATTAGTAGATTTTTGTTTAGATGAATCAATAGAATTTAGTGTTAAACAGCAAACTTTTCCTGAAACTGACTGGGAAGTTGAATTAAAAATTAAGGAAATAAAAACAGCCATTATAATAGGAATGTTTTTACGCGACAATAAATTTGAACTTGAAGGGATTGATCCACAAAGAATAAAAAAGAATGTGGTTAAAAAAGCTGATGAAAAGCCAGAACCTACGCAAAAAAGCGAAACAAGCAACAAATCTAAACACGAAAATGATGAAAATCAATCGCCTACATTGATATAAAATAAAAGAAGGTGTCTCAAAAGTCGAGGCACCTTTTTTTGTTAATAAAAAGTTCATAAAAAAGGCTCATTAATTTAATCATTTATCTTGTTTAGTTGTCTCATTATCAAAAGTATGAGACATGTATAACCAAAGATCAAAAGTAGTTTTTAAAGACTACAGTCCCAATCAAATCATGTTACTTCCCCCATCACTGGAGGAGTTCATAGATGCAAACCATCCAGTTCGGGTTGTAAACAAAGTCATTGACAGTATTAACGCTGATGCATTGCATAAACAATATAAAGGAGGTGGCACCTCAAGCTATCATCCTCGGATGTTGCTGAAGGTTCTTATATACAGTTACCTGAACAATGTATATAGTAGTCGTAAAATGGAAACAGCCTTAAAAGAGAACATTCATTTTATGTGGCTGAGTGCTATGAACCACCCTGATCATAATACACTTAATCGATTTAGAAGTGATAGGCTCAAAAATGTTTTAAAAGAAATATTTGCACAAGTAGTCATGTTATTAGTGGAATCGGGACATGTAAGCCTTCAGGAAATCTATGTTGATGGGACCAAAATAGAATCCAAGGCTAATCGTTATACTTTCGTTTGGGGCAATTCCATAAAGACCAATAAGGAGAAAATGGTGGCACAACTAAAAGAGTTATGGGATTATACCCAATCGTTAGCCAAAGAGGAATTACAAGATACAGATAATGTTGACTTTACCCAAATAGATGCAGAAAAAGTAAAACGGACTATTAATCAAATAGATCAAGCATTATCTGATAAAAAGGTTGACAAGAAAGTAAGACAGAAATTAAATTACGCTCGCCAACATTGGCCACAAAATCTCAACAAGTACAAGGAGCAAGAGCAGATATTAGGCAAACGGAACTCGTATAGTAAAACAGACCCTGGGGCAACCTTCATGCGAATGAAAGAAGATCACATGAAAAACGGTCAGTTGAAACCAGGATATAATGTTCAGATAAGCACTAATAATCAATATATTGTAAACTATAGCCATCACCCCAATCCAACCGATACAACCACATTAAGGCCTCATTTGGAACAGTTCCACACCCTGTATAACAATTATCCTAAAGTAGCTGTGGCAGATGCTGGTTATGGTTCAGAAGAAAATTACGCATTGTTAGAAAAGGCAAAAATAGACGCTTATATAAAGTTTAACTATTTTGACAAAGATCAACGCAAAATTAAGAACTCTCTCAATAGCAATTTATTCTACAACTCTGAAAAGAACTGCTACTATTGTCCAATGGGTCAACCGATGAATTACATTGGCTCAATCAAACGAGTTACAGAAAACGGTTTTGAGCAACAAATATCTCGTTACCAAGCTATTAATTGCAGTACATGCCCATTGCGTGGAGCTTGTCATAAAAGTAAGAAGAATAAAATAATAGAAATTAATCATAATCTAAACCGACTAAAGGCCCAAGCATCAGAACGCTTGAAGAGTGAGCAAGGGCTTTACTACCGAAGTAAAAGAGGGGTTGATGTTGAACCCGTTTTTGCCAATATCAAGTTTAATAAAGGATTTAAGCGTTTTGGACTTAAAGGAATGTTAAAAACAGAAATTGAAATGGGCTTACTAGCGTTGGCACACAATTTAGCAAAAAGAGCAGCATAGGCTGCTTTGCCATCCTCTTAGGAAGGCAACAAATGTCCTATATCGTAATTATTAAATTATTATCAAAAAAATCTAAATCGATCAAACAAAAAAATAATCTACCATAAAACATTTTGATCAGTTCAAAAAAATTCTACGTTTTTTAACCAAAAAAAGACCATCTCATTTTTACTTTTGAGACGGCCTCTTTTATTTTTGTGTTGCATCTAATATATTTTTAACTTTTTCAGTAATTTCATTAATACCTGCAGGCTTAATCATATATTCTTTAACGCCAAGTTTAAATGCTTTTTCCTTATTCTCAAACTCCGAATGTGCAGTTAACATTATAACAGGAATTTTAAAATTAGGAATTTCAGTTTGAACAACTTCTAAAAAATTAATTCCATCCATTCCAGGCATCATTAAGTCAAGCATAATTAAATCGGGTGTTTCTTTTTCGAGTTTTTTCAATGCAATTTTACCATCCTGACATGTAATAACATTATAGCCTTCATCTTGCAGAATGCTTTGATAAAGTATATTATTGGTTGATGAATCATCAATCAACATTACAGTAAATTTGTTTTTTACATCCATTTTCTAACAAAAAATAAAACGTAAAAGTAAAACAATTTCAAATATTTAGAAGTTCAAAAAAAACTAATTAATTGGGAATGAATATTTTTTGATCCTGTAAACTATCTTCAGCTATTTGGTTTGCACTCAATTTATTTACATTAATAACAATAACAGATTCACCATTATGTAATACAATAGCTTCACGAATATCACATTTTTGTGACGATGAAACTGGCATATATGGATATGACATAAAATCATCAAGCTCAGATATTTCAACAATTTCATCAATTGATATGCCTGCAAGTTCTAACTTGTTATTTATTTTCAATTCAACTACTAATACACAACCACTTACAAAATCGTTTAATTTTTCCATTCCCATAATATTTCGAATATTAAAGAGAGGAATATTAATGCCTCTAAAACTAAAGGAGCACCATTGAGAAGTTTGCGAAATAGGTTCTTTAATTAATTTGACATGTTCTAAGATATTTACAATATTATTTGATTTTATTGCAAATTTTTGCTGATCAACTTTAAAAATTAAACATTTCGATTTTTTCATAAGCTTAGTTTTTGAGATGAATTTTTTGTTTGTCCGAGAAATAAAATTAATCACCATTTCCATATTTACTGTAATAAAGTCAATGAGAAAAAATTGCTTAGCCTATGATATCCTTAATTATTAGTTTCTATTAAAATCAATGTAAACTATGATTTTTATCATATCAGTTTAAATGGACCAAATATTAAATATTAAGATAATAAATTGGCAAAATAGAATGGATTCATATAAAATTGCATTATATACAATTTTATGTACATTTGTGCTAAATGGCTAATTAATTTTATTAAATTTAGTCTATAATTATACTGCAACTATTGGAATAATTATACGTATGAACAATATACTTTTTTGTAAAGTATTTAATAAATCATTTAATATGTTGAATATATGAAATGGAAAGATCTTAATATAGGCTATAAAATTGGGATTGGATTTTCAGCAATGATTTTAATTTCTGCAATTATTGGAATTATTGCATTTGTAAATATGAATAAAATCCAAAATGAAACGGTTAATCTTTCTGAGAAGTATATTCCAACAATAAATGAATCATTTTATTTGGATAAATTCTGGCATGAACAAATCCAATTGCTTCAAGCCTATAATACTGATGGAGAACCATATTATATTAATAAAGTTAAAATGAAATTAGAGAAATTTAATTATTCTCTTGATCAATTAATTATTGCAACTGATAGTTCCAAAAAATTGGAAAGCAGTCATACTATATTTTTATCATTAAAGTCAGATGTTACCAAATTTGGTAATATGGTGAACGAATATGAAAAAGTTGTCACCGAAAATACATTAATGCTAAATAACATTTATCAAAGTTCAATTACAATTCAAAAATACGCTGCAAAAGGTGGATTGAATGAGTTAGTTTCCAAAATTGAAAGTTTTAAAAGTAACTTATTTAGTAATGTTTTTTACCAACTTCCGTCAGAAGTAACCAAACTTAAGCCACAAGCTGATAATCTGAAAATCTATATCAATGAAATTAGAAGAAGAAATTATAATTTGCCAAAGACTATAGATTCCAGTTTAATTTCGTTAGGAGAATCATCCGTTGCATTTGTTGATAATTATGCCCGTGCAAAAAAGATGGAATTGGAAAATACTGAGTTAGCAAGTGATATTTCCTGGTCAGTTAGAGGAACCTCTGATGTTGGCCTCGATCAGGTAAAGGAAATGGGTGAAAATACTAATAAGACTATAGATAATGAGAAAGTAGTACTGCTATTCATTATAATAATTGTAATTATAGTTGGTGTAATATTTGCTTTAATTATTACATTTTCTCTGGCTACAACTATAGAACAAGGAGTTGATGTTGCCCTTAAAATGGCGGAAGGAGATTTGACTTATACTATTCAAACCAAACGTGGTGATCAAATTGGAATGCTGGCAGATGCTTTGAATAAACTCAATGAAAAATTAAAGGAAGTAATTCAAAGAATAGTTGAAAGTTCTGATAATATTGCGGAATCGAGCCTTGTTTTATCATCTAATTCAAGTGAAATTGCTGAAGGTGCGAGACAACAAGCTGCAGCTACTGAAGAAATATCTTCCTCAATGGAAGAAATGTATGCCAATATTCAGCAAACAACTGATAATGCAAAACAAACTGAGACTATTTCTGTTCGCACTGTTTCTGAAGTTAATAAGAATACTGAATCCTTTAATGTTGCTTCGAAATCGTTAAGGCAAATTGCTGAAAAAGTTAATATTATTGATGAAATTGCATTTCAGACCAATATATTGGCTCTAAATGCAGCTGTTGAAGCTGCAAGGGCTGGTGAACATGGCAAAGGTTTTGCAGTAGTTGCAGGCGAAGTACGTAAACTTGCAGAAAAAAGTAAAATTGCAGCCGGAGATATTAATAGTGTTTCTAAATCAACGCTTACTTTATCATTGAATGCTGAAAAGGAATTACAATTACTTGCACCTGAAATTGAAAAGACTTCTAAATTAGTACAAGATATAGCTGCTGCCAGTATTGAACAGGTTTCTGGTGTTGAACAAATTAACAATGCAATGCAACAGCTTAATTCCGTAGTTCAATCCAATGCACAGCGTTCCGATGAAATGGCTTCGCAATCAGATATTCTTTCAAAACAAGCAGAAGAATTGCGTGAAATTATTTCAACATTTAAATTGTAGTTTTTACATTCAAAATAAATATAATTGGCGCTTGCATTAAATTGTAAGCGCTTTTATTTTTCCTAAATCTTGTGTTTAAAATATATTTACCTTTGATATTATTATTGTTAAAGTTTAAAAATTATCATTATGTCTATAAGTCTTAAAAACAGAAGTTTTTTAAAACTTCTTGATTTTACACCTTCAGAAATTAATTATTTATTGTCACTTTCAGCAGATTTAAAAGCAGCAAAAAAAACAGGAAAGGAAATTCAACATTTAAAGGGGAAAAATATTGCCCTTATTTTTGAGAAAACATCTACACGCACCAGATGTTCGTTTGAAGTTGCTGCTTATGATCAGGGTGCTCATGTTACATACCTTGATTCTTCAGGTAGCCAAATAGGTCACAAGGAAACAATTAAGGATACTGCTAGGGTTTTAGGTCGAATTTATGACGGTATTGAATACCGCGGATTTTCGCAAGACAGGGTAGAAGAACTATCGAAATTTGCCGGGATTCCAGTATGGAACGGTTTAACCGATGAATATCATCCAACTCAAATTCTAGCCGATTTTCTTACTATTCAAGAACATTCAAATAAACCATTAAATAAAGTTAGTTTTTGCTATTTGGGTGATGCGCGGTACAATATGGGAAATTCATTAATGGTAGGTGCTGCAAAAATGGGAATGGACATCAGGATTGCTTCCCCTAAAAAATACCAGCAAAATGAGGAGTTGGTTAAAACTTGTTTGGAAATTTCAAAAAGTACAGGCGCAAAAATAACTTTAACTGAAAATGTTGGAGTTGCTGTAAAAGGAGTAGATTTTTTATATACTGATGTATGGGTATCAATGGGAGAACCAGAATCAGTTTGGGAAGAAAGAATAAAAATGCTTTTACCATTTCAGGTGAATTCTAAAGTTGTACAATTAACAGGTAATAAGAATGTTAAATTTTTGCATGATTTACCTGCATTTCATAATACAGATACTAAAGTTGGAAAAGAGATATTTAAAAAATTTGGTTTAGAATCAATGGAAGTTACAGATGAAGTATTTGAATCAGAATATTCTGTAGTATTTGATGAGGCTGAAAACCGCTTGCATACTATAAAAGCTGTAATGGTTGCTACACTAGGCAAATAAAATTTTATTAAAAAGCAAAACATTTTTCATAATTTATGAAAAAAATTACTTATTTAGAATAATTTTGTTATATTGTCTTAAATTTCTTAATTAATTTTTTATGAGCGTAACACTTTATGTAGGCAACATCTCTTACACAATGAAAGAAGATGATTTGAAAAAAGCTTTCGGCCAATATGGCGAAGTTGTGTCGGTGAAAATTATCATCGATAAACGTACAGGTAAATCAAAAGGCTATGGATTTGTTGAAATGGGCAGTGACGAAGCTGCCGATGAGGCACTAAAAGGCATTAACGGCAAAGAATTGGCCGGTCGCAGTGTTAAAGTTAACAAAGCCAATTCGCAAGCACAATAATATTGCAGCCTTAATAAACCTAACGAAATGATATGCATTAAAAAGAGGGGATTCCCCTCTTTTGTTTTTATAAGTGCTTTTAAAATTATATTTCAAAAGGTTGACTTTTAATTTTGCAATCGCCACTGCAACCACTACAATGGACATTCTTGTTTTTTATTGAAATGAATATCTTAACCAATTGATATAATGCGTATCCACTTGCAGTGGCAACTATTAAATAAGTAATTATTTCTTGAACTATCATAATATTTTTAAAATTTAAAATCCAAAATAACTTCCGGTTTGATATACTGCAAATGCAATAAACCAAGCCAATGCAGTAGTATAAAATATTACAAAAACAGGCCATTTCCATGAACCTGTTTCACGTCTGATGGCAGCCATTACGGCTACACAAGGGAAATATATTAACACAAATAAAATAAAAGAAATTACTGTTAATGGTCTAAACATGGGTTGATTGATATATGGACCAGAAGTATTTTTTACTTGTTTTAATTTTTCCTGCAAATTGCTTTTTCCTGAATTTTTATCGGTTCCAGCCTGATATATTACGCCTAATGTGCTTACAACAACTTCTTTTGCAGCTATTCCGGTTAGTAAACCAATGCTAACTCTCCAATCGAATCCCAAAGGTTTCATTACTGGTTCAATAAATTTTCCAATATGCCCTATATATGATTTTTCCTGATGTTCACTTTGTTTTTCAATTTCCAATTGTTCCAAATCATTTTTTTCCTGCTTATTTAACGCAACAATTTCATTTTTAGGAGTGTTTGTTAAAATTTTATTGTAATTTGCTGTAATTGCATATGCTTCAGCATTAAAATCTTTTGAATAATTTACATTTCTTGGGAAATAACCTAAAGCCCAAATAATTACGGATGCAACTAGAATAACACCACCCATTTTTTTCAAATATTGTTCACCTTTATGCCACATATGTTTTAAAGTTGAACGAAGCGTAGGCATTCGATAGGGTGGGAGCTCCATTACAAATGGAATTTCTTCAGCACGGAATATAGTCCGTTTGAAAATCATAGCTACTGAAATTGCAAGGAATATTCCAATAAAATAGATTGAAAATAAAACAGTTCCGGCATGATGTGGGAAAAAGGCAGAAATAAATAAAATATAAACTGGTAATCGAGCGCTACATGACATAAATGGATTTATCAAAATTGTCAATAAACGATTACTGCGGTTTTCAATTGTACGTGTCGCCATTATTGCTGGTACATTACACCCAAATCCCATGATAAGTGGAATAAAAGATTTTCCGTGAAGACCAATTCTGTGCATTAACCTATCCATGATAAAAGCCACACGTGCCATGTAACCTGTATCTTCCATAAATGAAATAAACAAGAACAATAATAATATGTTGGGAAGAAATACAATAACTCCTCCAACACCGTTTATAATTCCATCGGTAAGTAAATCATTTAACGGACCCTTAGGCATAAATTTGTCAATGACACCTCCAATTAAAGTAACAATTTGGCCGAGCCATTCTTTAGGATATTCTCCCAGCTTAAATGTAGCATCGAACATTAACCACAGAAAAGCGAAAAAAAACTGGAAACCCTATAATTTTATGAGTAAGAAATGAATCTATTATTTCAGTATTTTGGCGTTTTTGAGCAACTCCTAATTGATATGTTTCTTTCAGAGCACCAGAAATAAATCCATAACGAATATCGGTTATTAATGATTCGGTATCTTCAGCAAAAAGTAATTCCAGACGTTTTATTTCCTTTTGAGCCTCTAATTCAATTGCTTCAATGTTATTGGAAATTTTAATAATCCTTTTTACGTCTTTATCTTTTTCTAACAATTTAATTGCCAGGAAGCGAGATGAAAATTTTGTTGTAATATCAGGATTTTCACGAATTTTCTTTTGAATTTTTTGAATTGATAATTCAACTTCTTCGCCATAATTGAGATGAATATGTCGGTAGGTTCTGTCTTTATCGGTATATATATTTATTACTTTATCAAAAACTTCTTTAATACCAATACCTTTAGAACTTACAGTTGGAATAAATGGAATTCCGACCATTGATCCAAGCGATTGATAATTAAACTTATCCCCTTTATCCTGCAGTTCATCAAACATGTTGAGGGCAATAACAACACGTAAGTCTAAATCAATGAGTTGTGTTGTAAGGTATAAATTCCGTTCAAGGTTTGAGGCATCAACTACATTGATAACAACATCGGGTAATTCCTCATTGATATGGCGGCGGACAAAAAGTTCATCGGGTGAATATGCCGACAGGGAATAGGTGCCTGGTAAATCAGTAATTTTTATTGTAAATCCTTTGTGTTTGAATTCCGCTGTTTTTGAATCTACGGTAACTCCACTATAATTTCCAACCCTTTCACGAGAATTTGATGCATAATTAAACAAAGTCGTTTTTCCACTGTTGGGATTGCCAACAAGTGCAACATTTATAATTCTGCCTTTTTCACGAGCAGCCTTTACAACAATTTCTTCATTTAAAACTCCGTTAAACTCTGATTGAAATAATAATTCGGCTTCTTTTGCCGTCATTACATCAATTAATTCTGCTTCACTACGGCGAAGTGATACTTCATAACCAAGAATTTTATATTCAACAGGGTCTCTTAATGGGGCAGTTTTAACAGCGGCAACTTTTCTCCCTTTCACAAATCCCATTTCATTAATTCGTTTTCGGAAAGCCCCTCTACCCATCACCTTAGAGATGACGGCCGAATTGCCCATCTCTAAATCAGATAATCGCATTTTTAATCATTTTCATTAAAACATTCAATCATATATTATGTTTCAAAAAATATGGATTTTATTTGTTATTGTTTTATTTATAATTCCCAAAATCAAAATTTTATGAAAGGATAATAATTATTAATTTTAATATGTTATCATTATTATTTATTTTGCAAAAGTAATAGATAATAGAATTATTCTTAATAATAAATAGTCTCTATCCATTTATATGATATAAAGTATTCATAATAATATTATTATGTTACTTAATCTATATTAGGGTACAAACAATTAAAATCAAATTATTAAATGGTTTAAGCATAAATATTATGGGAATTATAACATTATTAATTATTGCACTAGGTTTGACTTTTGATACATTCGCTGTTTCAATATCAACAGGATTAGTACTGAAATCAATAAGGTTTAGACAAGCTACCAAACTTGCACTTGTACTTGCTGTATTTCAAGGATTTATGCCTTTATTGGGTTGGTTTATTGGAATGAAAGTGAAAAGCCTGATTGACAACTATAATCATTGGATAGCCTTTGGATTGCTTGTTACAATTGGAATTAAAATGATTATTGAAAGTCAGAAAAAAGTTGAAGGAGAAGTTATTTTCAATCCATTAAAACCACTTGTTTTAATAGGTATTGCAATTGCAACTAGTATTGATGCTTTTATTGTTGGGATTAGTTTTGCGTTTATAAATGTGAATATAGTTTTTTCAATATTTATAATTGGATTTGTAACCTATGTTGTTGCTATGCTTGGTATGCTATTTGGCAAAAATGCCGGAAATTGGTTCGGCAGGAAAATGGAAATTTTAGGTGGAATTATTTTGATAGGAATAGGTTTTAAGATTGTAATTCAACATTATTGGCAAATAGCAACATAATAAGATTTTTCAGCTTATATAGCCAAGTAACTATTGGCTTTAAGCTGAAAAATCTGTCTAATTTTTAGTATGTTTTATGATATTATTGAACAATTTGCATTTTATTAGAAAGTTGTATTGCCTTATTTTTATTTCTAATGCTTAGTTTACAAATATATTGTCCGGAAAAAATTTGATTATTCTGGTTTTTACCATCCCATTGAATAGAATAATATCCAGCATTCTGATTTGTATTAATCAATGATTTTATTAGTTGACCATTAATACTATATATATCTAATTTTACATTTGACATCTCTGCAATATTGTACCTTATAGTTGTAATTGACTTAAATGGGTTAGGATAATTCTGCAATAATTTAAATCCATTTGCGTCATTATTAATGTGTTTAACTGAAGTAATCACTTCAGGGCTATATAATTCTATTCCATCACCAATACCTAAATTTCGTGAATATTGTTTATCACTTGCATTATTCCAATGTTCGTGCACACCTTGACTGGTCATTGTATCTCCATTTGGATGATATACAAAATTTGCCGGCCAGTTAGCAGGATCAGCAGCTTGATGAAGAAAGTCATCTACTCCCGGAAAGTGTGGAAATCGAGACCTTTATCCATTGTACAAACACCACCTTCAACCGGATTATTAACATCAAATTCCTTATACAGGAAATCAAAACCTACTGATTCTATGGCAACCGGATCCTGTGAAATAAATATTGATGAAGGCCAATCATTGTTAAAAGGTGACATACGCCATTTAATCGGTGGATGTGCATAATTTACCGAACCCCATATTCCATCAATAATATATATTATAGTTTTGGCTCCTAAATCTTTATGTCCCATAATATCAACAAATACCCTGTAAACTCCATAACTTCCATTCGAAGGATCGCCATCGGCCAATGGACAAGGTAAACTGTAATGAACATGGAACGCATCACCAGTATAAGGTGTTAAGGAACCGAAATGATTTTTACTACATAATGAAATTCCTGCTCTATGGTGTTTTTTAAAAACTGGCATATTAATCATATAAGTGGCATCAATATAATCTTGTGGTAAATAATCTTTAACCATTCCATCACTGGTTATAAAAGGTTCGGTTTTTGATAATTTTACAGCAGTCCTTCCAGTACTTGAACCCCAATATCTAACGTTTGGGAATGCGGTATGACATTTAGTATAATTTTCTTCTGTAAAATCGATATTTGGGTCACCAATACTAATATTTGCCTGTGAAACACCTGCAACTTTAATAAGCTGGTTTAACAAGGCATAACAAATTTGTGGGGAAGTATTAACACCAGACCCTCCACTCCCTGCATTAAAATTTATTTTTACAACAATTTTCTCTCCTGGTTTGTATCCAAAATTTCCTCTGTTATGTGTTCTGTTGTAATAACTAAATATTGAATCCCAAGCTGATTTATCATTAATTGCACCAGAGATATCTTTTATTCCTTCTGAAAACATTGAATCTACTACCTTCTGATTGGTATTTTTATCATCCCACCAATAATCGCCTGCAGTATTTGTCATGTTTTCATTTGTGGCATCTGCATTGTGCATCCAAACAACACGACCAGGAAAAATTCCTTTACCAATTCCCATTGGCGAATTTGGACTTTCTAATTTTGAAATCGGATAAGCATAAGTATTTTTAGAGAAATTAAAACTTGTTATTGAACCTACTATAAAACCTAATAAAATAAGTACTATTGTCAATTTAAATTGAGAAAGATGAAATGTTTTTTTTGCTTTTTTAAATAAGAAAACAGAACTAGTCATTCCAATTATGTAAAGTACAAAAGAAGACGCCAAAGGTTTAGCAGCACGCATACAAGGATATGCTGCCCGGCTCGGTTTTGGTATTACACGTATTAAAAACCATAGTGTCGAAATTAAGCCTATTAGAATGAAGGTTAATTTTGCACTATTATAATTTTTCCATTTGTTAACAGCAGAATTTACTATTTCCCGGATTAAATTTTTCATTTTTTGTTTCATGGTTTCTTATTTTAAACGTTTTAGAATAGTTTATTTAAAACAGAAGTTGGTATTTTAATATGCAAGTTAGTTAATTTTAAAGAAGTTGTAAAATTAATTATAAATAAAAAATGAAAGAAGACTTCTATTATTATTGGCATTTTTGAATTTTTAAAAATAAAGTTCTAAATAACAACAATTATGGAACATTATATTTCAATAAAATTAAGTAAGAAGTTATTTAAATGAATTTATATTTTTTTACAAAATTTTGGTACTAATTAATGAATAGAAAAAATGAAATGATTTTCCTTCCACTTAACACAGAAATATTTAAATTTGCAACTCTTTTCAAATTTTAAAATGGGACCTTTTATTGGTTTTCTGCTGCTTGTAAGCATTTTGGTCATTTTTTTACCGTTAAACTCAAAAAAGGCAATAAGCCTGATAATTGTATTATTGGTTTCAGGATTAACAGGTTACCATTCAATAATTGCAATTTACAAGGGTATTGTTGTTCATTTTCCTCTTCCTTACTTTGGCGATTCAGCAATTGTATTCGATAGTTTAAGCGCTTTTTTTATACTCGTAATTAATTTAACAGCAATTACTTCAATAATATATGCTAATTCATACCTGAAGGGAATTATTGAAAAGAAAAGCAAAGCTGAAGCTTCATTGCATTACCTGGCATTTTTATTTTTATATTTTTCAATGTTATTGCTTTGTTTATTGCATAATGGGTTCCTGTTTTTACTTGCTTGGGAACTAATGACAATATCCTCATTTATATTGGTAATTTTTGATGCTCAGGATAAACAAATTTTAAAAACCGGTATCAATTATCTAATTCAGATGCATGTAGGTTTGTTGTTTATAATGGTTGGTTTTTTGGTTGTTGAAAAGCATACTGGTATTTTGGGATTCGATGGATTGTCGAAGTATTTTGAACATACCAATAATATTCCTTTGTTTCTTGTATTCTTCATTGGGTTTGGAATTAAAGCGGGTTTTGTACCATTTCATACATGGCTACCTGAGGCACATCCGGCTGCTCCTTCACATGTTTCAGGTTTTATGTCGGGCGTAATGATTAAAATGGGAATATATGGAATATTGCGGGTTGCAACCAGCCTGCAAAGCAACTTTATTGCAATAGGTACAATAGTTCTCATAGTTTCAGTTTTAACGGGAGTTTATGGAGTTATGTTTGCTATTGTTCAGCACGATATTAAAAAACTGCTTGCTTACCATAGTATCGAAAATATTGGTATTATTGGCATTGGAATTGGTATTGCACTTATAGGTTTTGGAACAACCAATACATTATTGATTGTTTTGGGTTTGGCTGGAGCATTATTACATGTATTAAATCATTCACTATTTAAATCACTTTTATTTTTTACCTCCGGTGCGGTTTACAAAGTTACACACACTCGCAATATCGAACAATTGGGAGGCATTATACACAGGATGCCTAAAACTTCCTTGCTATTTTTACTAGGAGCGTTGTCAATTTGCGGATTACCACCATTCAATGGTTTTATTTCTGAATATCTTATTTATAGTGGATTATTTACCGGAATTCACTCCTATTCACCTTTTCAGGTTGTAGTATTTTTAAGTTCAATTATAGGATTAACATTAATTGGCGGATTGGCAATTTTTTGTTTTACAAAAGTATTTGGAATTGCATTTTTGGGTGAACCACGAACTAAATTCGAAGCTCATGAAGCCGAAATTCCTATGCTGTTTTCGAAATATATTATAGGATTTTTTATTTTTATTATTGGTTTATTTCCTGTATTTTTTGTAAAACCTATTGCCGCGGTTGTTGTTAATAGTTTTACATTGAATGGGGAACATTTATATTCACCCATTTGCTTTTGTAATTTAATTACAATCAGCAATGTCGGTGGAATTTTTGTTTTACTTACATTGGCTATGCTGTTACTTCGATACTTGCTCCAGAAACGTAAACAAATTACGCAAGGCCCTACCTGGGGATGTGCTTATACTGCTGGAGATACTGCACATCAATATACTTCAACTTCGTTTTCGGCAGATTATGCTAAAATTTCAAAATTTATTATAAAAACTGAAAGACATTTTGAGCCCATTCAGGAAGAAGAAATATTTCCTGCTGTTAGAAAATTTGGAGTGCATAGGATCGATTCCATTAAAAAACATATAATTGATAAGAATGCTGAATTATTAGTTGCATTGCTGCGCAGAATGGCACGCCTACAGACTGGTAAAATGCAACATTATGTGTTATATGCATTGCTTTTGCTTATTTTATTATTAGCGCTTACAATATTTAATTTTATTTAAAATGTTGGCTATAATTTTAATATTAATATCATCTCTTTTTTTTACGGGCATTATTGGTTGTGTGAAAAGCTTATTTTCAGGTAGAAAAGGACCAGGAATTTTGCAGCCATTAAAAAATGTATTTGTATTATTTCGTAAAGGCAGTGTTTATAGTAATTCATCAAGTATAATATTTCAAATTGCACCAACAATAGCATTTTGTGCTATAGTTACAAGCGCTTTATTTGTTCCGGTTGGACCGTTTCATGGACTATTTTCTACACAATACGATTTTGTAATGTTTGCTTATTTATTGGCTGTTGGTAGGTTTTTTATGATAATAGGTGCATTGGACACAGCCAGTAGTTTTGAAGGAATGGGAGCAAACCGTGAAGCTTTTTATGGAATGTTGCTGGAACCTGCATTCTTTATAATTATGGCATCACTTTGCCTGATTACCGGATATGCAACTTTTAACGATATTTTTATTATGTTGGGGCAATCACATGTTCAGTATTTTATTCCGGCATTATTATCGGTTTTTGTATTTACCAATATTGCAATTGTTGAAAATAGCAGATTACCGGTTGACGACCCTAAGACGCACCTTGAGCTAACAATGATACATGAAGTTATGATTTTGGATAATAGCGGCTTCGACTTGGCACTGATTCAAATTACCAGCTTTATAAAATTTGCAATTTTTGGTGCACTTATGGCTGATTGTTTTATTAATGTTACAATGCCTTTGGGTGTGCAAATTGGAATATTTTTTGGTGTCCAAATTTTATTTGCTTCAGTAATTGGATTTATTGAATCATTCCGTGCCCGAAACCGATTAAATAAAAATTTGCAATATATATTGGCTATATCTGCGGTAGCCTTAGTTTCGTTTATATTAACATTGGTTATGAACAATAAATTTTTTGAATAAATGACAACATTTTTAATTCTTATTTATTCACTTTCATTGGTATATTTTTGTATAACCGAAAGGTTCAGGACTTATGTTGCTTTGGTTGGCCTTCAGGGTTTCTTATTATTTGGAATTTCGTATTTTGAATTAAAAAATGTAAATACTGCAAATCTTATTTTTATTTTTTCTGAAACTATTATTTTTAAAACTATAGTTGTTCCGATATTACTATTAAGGGTGATTGAAAAAACAAAATCGTCCCGGGTGCATAAAGATGCTATACCAGGGTATTACTCGGTTGTACTGGTTTCACTTTTACTTATTGTAAGTTTCTTAATTGCTTACTTTATACAACATTTGGTAATTGACCGTATATATTTTACTATCTCACTATTTGCATTGTTTTCAGGTATTTTATTGATTATATCACACAAGAAAATATTTTCACATTTAGTAGGTTTTTTGGTTTTAGAAAATGCTGTTTTCCTTTTTTCACTGGCCATTGGAAATGAAATGCCAATGTTAATTAATACAGCAATATTACTCGATATAGTAATAAGTGTTTTGATATTAGGCGCCTTTGCAACAAAAATTGGCGATACAATTCAAAGCCTTGAAACGGATGAATTATCGCAATTGAAAGATTAAATATTATATGATTATTAAATACTTTATAGCAACATTTATAGTTTTATTGGGAATTCTTATTTCTAAGAATAAATTATTTACTTCTGTATTAACGGGTATTTTTTTGGCTATACAATTAATATTTACTGTATTTGCTATTATATTATGTGGAAAAACCGATTTAAGCTATTTTACTTATGATTATTTAGGATTAATATTTCTTGGAATTTTGGCTATTCTGAGTATTGCCAGTTATTACCATGGATTAATTTATTTAAAATTCGAACCGGTTAGCAATTTCAACTTATACCATATTGGCTTTATTGCTTTAATTGCTTCAATTACAGGCGTATATTTGTCGAATAATATTACACTAACCTGGATTTTTATTGAAGCTACAACACTTAGTGTTGCAACATTAATATATCATAACAGAACAATACGTGCTCTTGAAGCAACATGGAAATATGTTTTTATTTGTTCTACGGGTATTGCAATTGCGTATATTGGAATTTTATTTCTAAGTATGACAGTTAAAGGAATAGGTGAAAATAGCATGAGCTATGCAAATTTATCAGTGGTGGTGAAAAATGCCGATCCTTTATTCTTGAAATTAGTAAGTATATTTATTTTAATCGGTTATAGTGCCAAGCTTGAAATATTTCCACTTTATACCATAGGTATTGATGCAAATTATGTAGCGCCTGCACCGGCGAGCGCTTTTATTTCAACTGCTTTGGTTAATGCTGGTTTTGTTGCAATTTTCAGAATATATAAGGTTATGCTTCATTCCGATATTGGTTTATGGCTTCAGCATGTAATGATTATTCTTGGAATATTATCATTGTTGGTAGCCGCAATATACATGCAAAGGGTTAAAAATTTTAAACGATTATTGGCTTATTCAACTGTTGAAAATATGGGTATTGTATTGATTGGACTTGGAGTTGGGGGTTATGGAATTTACGCAGCCTTACTTCAGGTCGTTATACATTCATTTGTTAAATCGAGTATGTTTTATCAATTTGGCCAGGTACATAAAGTTTATAAAACATATAAAATTTCAAAAACTGGTGGATATATGAAACTGAATCCTAACGGTGCAACAGTTTTGCTTATAGGATTAATTGTACTAACTGCAATTCCGCCTTCAGGACTTTTTGTTTCGGAATTTTTAATTTTTAAATCAATTATATTTTCAGGAAATTGGTTGGTTTTTATAGCAATGGCTTTATTGTTATGCTTTGTTATATATGGTATGAGTTCAAAAATTTTACAATTAATATTTACGCCAATGGAAAAAGAAATTGGTAGTTCAATACAAATTAGTTCGGTTCAAACATGGTCACAATATATATTGCTTGGTTTTGCCATATATTTATGTTTCTACCGACCAGGAATTTTTGTAGAAATTTTATCGCGTGCGGCTTCTTTGGTTTTATAATTTAATGTAAATTAAATGCAATTATATTCTTCTATAAAAAATAATGCAACACTTAAATTAGGCGAAATACCTGTTTTACCGTATTTTGAATTTTATAATGAAGTTATAAGGCTTTTACAATTAAAGAATAATCATTGTATAAATTATTATTGCATCAAAACTTATAATCATTTTAGGTTTTTATGTTTTATAGGTAATGATATAAGTCAGGAAATATATATACTTTCACATATTCAATCAGATACTTCAGATTTAAAGCTTGAATCTTTAACTGCTAAAGTTTTTGCATTTCACATTTTTGAACGCGAAATATATGAAAACTTTGGGATAGAATTTATTGGGCATCCCTGGTTAAAACCAGTTCGTTATCTAATTAACCGCTTTGATTCTTCAAAAATCGTGGATAATTATCCTTTTTATAAAATTGAAAGTGAAGAACTGCATTTGGTAGGAGTGGGACCAGTACATGCTGGTATTATTGAACCAGGGCATTTTAAATTTATTTGTAATGGTGAAAAGGTGTTGCACCTTGAAATTCAATTAGGTTATCAACATAGAGGGACTGAAGAATTGTTCTTATCAAAAGCTCATCCTTTACAACAGTCAATTTTAGCTGAAAGTATTGCAGGAGATACTGTTGTTGGGCATAGCTTGGGATATGCAATGCTTATAGAGTCACTTTCTGGAATAACTGTTTCTGAAGAACTTTCAATTGAACGGGTTATTGCATTGGAACTTGAGCGAATTGCTATGCATATTGCCGATATCAGTGCTTTATGTACAGATGTTGCTTATCAATTTGGGCAAGTTGTGAACGAGGCATTGCGCACACTTGTTATTAATTCAACTCAACTATGGTGCGGAAACCGTTTTGCAAAAGGACTAATTCGTGTTGGTGGTTCAAATTACCATTTAACTTCTGCAATAGTCGTCCAAATATTAAAAACTCTTACCGATACTGAAAAAAGATTTAATACGGTTACGGATCAAATATTCAGTTTAGCAAGTGTTTTAGACAGGTTCGAAAATATTGGATTAGTTACTGCAAAACAGGTTCAAATGATTGGAGCGGTTGGTATGGCAGCACGTCATGCAGGTTTAAGGCGCGATATACGTTGGTCACATCCGTTTGGATATTTCAACCAATTGAAATACGATCCGGTTGTGCTTCACGAAGGTGATGTTTGGGCCAGGGCTATGTTGCGTAAACAAGAAACCCAAAAATCATTTATTTTGGTGAAACGATTATTGCAACAAATTATTGACAGAAATTTGAATCCTGCTGAAAAGCCTCAATATCAATTTAACCTTCAACCGGTTTCTTTAAGCGTTTCATTAATTGAAGGCTGGAGAGGTGAAATTTGTCATTCGGCTGTTACTGATGAAGAAGGAAAAATTGTTCATTATAAAATTAAAGATCCTTCAATGCATAATTGGATGGCATTGGCTCTAGCTGTGAGGGAACAGGAAATTTCAGATTTTCCCATTTGTAATAAAAGTTTTAGTTTATCGTATTGTGGACATGATTTGTAAAACGGAGAACGGACAATGGAAAACGGAATACGAAGAAAGGTAAAAGATATAAGAAATAAGGAAAACCAATTATTTATTTTTCACCGGTTTCCTTTATATTAAGAATATGTTTAAAGAAATTAAAATATTTTCGCAACATGGCATCCAATATATAAAGGATGTTACAAAAGTTGAACTAACAGAAAGGTTTAGGGGGCGACCATTGATTTCTTCAACTATTACTTTTGAGGAAGAAACGGAGTTGATTAAATTATGCCCGGTAAATGCCATTGAAAAATCTCCGCTTACCATTGATATAGGCAAATGTGTTTTTTGCAACGAATGTCATTTTTTATTTCCCGATAAAATAAAATTTACCAATGATTATAAAATTGCTTCTAATTCACGACAAGGTTTAAAAATAAAGGCCGGCGATAATATGGCAATTCAAATTCAACCAGAATTAGTACGAAAAGAAATAAAATCAATATTTAAAGGGGCATTAAAACTCAGACAAGTTTCGGCTGGTGGCGACAATTCAGCTGAAATGGAATTGAATGCAGCTGGCAATGTGAATTTTGATATGGGCCGTTGGGGAATTGAATTTGTGGCCTCTCCACGTCATGCTGACGGAATTGTTATAACCGGGCCAATTTCATCAAATATGGCTGAGGCAATACAAATAACTTATGATGCAATGCCATCGCCCAAAATGATTATCCTGGTTGGGACTGATGCAATTAGTGGCGGTATATTTGAAGGTAGTAAAGCACTCGACCGTAGTTTTATTGATAAATATCCAATTGATTTGTACGTCCCTGGTAATCCACCGCATCCTTTGACATTTATCAATGGCATATGTTCATTAATAGGTAAATTCAAATAATCAAATTTTCTTAATCTACAATATCAGTGCCTTTCGGAAATTGAAATGTAATTTCTGTATTAAATTTTCTTAATATTGAATCCATTGTGCTATTTTTTTTGGTACATTTGTACCTTTATTTTTAAAAAATATCAATATAATATTCTAATTATCAAATAATTAAACTAATAAATAACAATGTCACAATTAAAAAGAGTTTATTTCTTCGGGGCAAAAAGTGCCGATGGAAAAGCAGATATGAAAAATCTGTTGGGTGGCAAAGGTGCTAACCTGGCCGAAATGTGTCTTTTGGGTTTACCAGTTCCAGCTGGTTTTACAGTTACAACCGAAGTTTGTACTGAATACTATGCCAATAATTGCGAACTTCCTGCAGAATTAATTGCAGATGTTTGGGCCAACATGAAGAAAGTGGAAGATGTAATGGGTATGAAATATGGCGATGCAGAAAACGCTTTATTGGTTTCATGCCGTTCTGGTGCACGTAAATCAATGCCCGGTATGATGGATACAGTATTGAACGTAGGTTTATGTTCAGCAACTATTCCAGGTTTTATTAAAAAAACCAACAATCCACGTTTTGTATGGGATTCATACCGTCGTTTGGTTATGATGTATGCCGATGTGGTTATGGAAAAAGCCGAAGGTATTGAACCTAAGGATGGTAAAGGCATTCGTAAAGTTTTAGATGATATTCTTGATGAATATAAACATAAAAATGGCTATAAATCTGATACTGAAATTCCTGCTGAAGGTTTAAAAGAATTATCAGAAGTTTTCAAGAAAAAAGTTAAAGAAGTATTGGGAAAAGAATTCCCAGATGATGCTAAAGAACAAGTTATTGGTGGTATAAAAGCCGTTTTTAAAAGCTGGAATGGTAAGAAAGCAATATCTTATCGCCGTATCGAAGGAATTCCTGACGAATGGGGAACTGCTGTAAACGTTCAGGCAATGGTATTTGGAAATATGGGCGATTCATCAGCAACTGGTGTTGCATTTACACGTAACCCGGCAACTGGCGAAAATAAATTCTATGGTGAATGGTTGGTTAATGCTCAGGGCGAAGATGTTGTTGCCGGAATCCGTACTCCAAGTCCTTTGAATGATGATACCAAAAACGAACAAAACAAACATTTACATAGTATGCAGGAAGCTATGCCTTCTACATACAAAGAATTAGATGACATTCGTAATATTCTTGAAAAAGCATACAAAGATATGCTCGACATTGAATTTACTATTCAGGAAGGCAAATTGTATATGTTACAATGCCGTGCCGGTAAACGTACAGGTACTGCTGCATTGAATATGGCAATGGACATGCTTGCAGAGAAATTGATTGATGAAAAGATGGCAGTAACTCGTGTTGAACCACAACAATTGGATGAATTGTTGCACCCGATTTGTGATCCATCTGTTGAAAAAAATTACAGTATTGCAGTTAAAGGTTTACCTGCCGGCCCTGGAGCAGCAGTTGGTAAAGTTGTATTTACCGCTGAAGACGCTGTAGCTTGGCAACGTAAAGGTGAAAAAGTAATTTTGGTTCGCGAGGAAACAAATCCTGAAGATGTTGAAGGTATGCGTGCTGCAGAGGGTATTCTTACCGCTCGTGGAGGTATGACTTCTCATGCAGCTTTAGTTGCTCGTGGTTGGGGAAAATGCTGTATAGTTGGTGCAGGAGGTTTGCATGTTGATGTTGCCGGTAAAAAAGCAAAAATTTCCGGAACCGATATCGTTATTAAAGAAGGTGATATGATTACCTTAAACGGTACAAAAGGAGCTGTTTATATTGGCGGGTTAAAACTTATGGATGCTTCTGAAAACCCACGTTTTCAGACATTTATGAAAATAGTTGATAAATTCCGCACCATGGGTGTCCGCACTAATGCTGATACTCCCGCTGATGCAAAAATAGCCCGTGATTATGGCGCTGAAGGTATTGGTTTATTCCGTACCGAACATATGTTCTATGGTGTTGGCGCTGATCAACCTTTGTTCTTATTACGCAAAATGATTTTAAGCGAAGGAGAAGCTGAACGTCGTAAAGCATTAGATGAACTTTTCGTTTTCGTTAAAAAAGATATTAAAGCTACTTTATTGGCAATGGATACACTGCCTGTTACTTTCCGTTTGCTCGATCCACCTTTGCATGAATTTGTTCCACAAAGTGCTGAAAAGCAAGCTGAATTGGCAAAATCATTAGGAATTACTCCTCAGGCAATTGCAAAACGTGGCGAAGCATTACACGAAAGTAACCCAATGATGGGACACCGTGGTGTTCGTTTGGGTGTTACTTATCCAGAAGTTTCGGAAATGCAAATTCGTGCAATTTTCGAATCGAGCGCAGAATTAACAAAAGAAGGTAAATATCCTCATGCTGAAATTATGGTTCCGGTAACCTGCGATGTTGCTGAAATTGATTTTACCAAGAAAATTGTTGATCGCGTTTATGCTGAAGTTTGCGCTAAATTTGGTATTAAATCGATTGGTTACAAATATGGTACCATGATTGAAATTCCTCGTGCTTGCTTACTTTCAGACCGCATGGCAAAAACTGCAGAATTCTTTTCATTTGGAACTAACGACCTTACTCAAATGAGCTTTGGTTTTAGTCGTGATGATATAGGTGGTTTTATGAACGATTATCTCGACAAAAAAATATTGGCTGCCGATCCATTCCAGACTATTGATCAGGATGGTGTTGGCCAGTTAATTAAAATGTCAGTTGAAAAAGGCCGTGCAACCCGCCCTGACTTAAAAGTTGGTATTTGCGGTGAACAAGGTGGCGACCCTGCATCTGTTGAATTTTGCTTCAAAGCAGGTTTAACTTATGTTAGTTGTTCTCCATTCCGTGTTCCAATTGCACGTTTGGCTGCTGCTCAATCTGCTATTAAAGCTGGAAAATAATTTTTAGTGAATATTTGAAATAGAAGCCGTTCGAAAGGACGGCTTTTTTTATGCTTTAATGTATTATGGAATTTCAACATTTAGCGCATTAAAATACACATTCGTGTAATAGATTTAAATAGTTAAGTAAATACATTTGATTCATCAAAATAAATTATAAAGGTTGTTTATATTAATAAATGTTTATTAAACATCTGTATTTATTATTAATATTCTATAAAAATTGCACTAAATGAAGAAATTAGTTTATTTATTATTGTTCACTACAATTTGCATTAATACTATATTTTCTCAGGGTTTTACTATTTCCGGAACCCAACTGATGGATGCCAATGGAAAACCCTTTATTATGAGAGGGTTCGCCGTTCCATTAGCTTGGTTTGTGAGCGATGTGAAAAGTAATATTGTCAATATTAAAAAAGTTACCAATGCCAATTGTTTAAGAATTGTAATGTCAACTTCTACATCTGATGCTGATTGGCAAGCTTGTGTTAAAAGCTGTATTGCAAACAATATTATTCCTGAAGTTGAACTACACGACCAAACCTGTGGGACAACGTTAAGTGGATTGGCAACTATGGCAAATTGGTGGGTTTCTAAAAAATCGTTTTTAACCAGCCCGGCTATTGAGAAATATATTTTAATTAATATAGCCAATGAATGGGGTGATTGGAACATGGCAAAAAATTCACCCACATCATGGCGCGATGCATATATTAATGCCATATCAATAATGCGCAGAGGAGGAATTTCTACAACTTTAGTCATTGATGCACCGAATTGCGGACAGGACTTGATAAATGGAAGCACATTAAAATCATATGCATTGACTGTTTTTAATAGCGATTCATTAAAAAATTGCTTGTTTACTGTTCATTTATATGGCGAGTGGTGTCCGGGTGGCGGATCATCGCCAGCAAACCTTCCTTCAATAAAAAATGTCGGAATTCCTTTTATTGTTGGGGAATTTGCAGATCAGAGTTCACAGGGAAATTTAGATGAATTGGCTGTTATGAATACATGCAAGTCGAATAATATTGGATGGATGGCATGGTCGTGGAAAGGAAATAACGAACCAGTGCTTGACATGAGCAATGATTGGGCTGGCACAAGTTTAACACCATGGGGTAATATTTGTGTTAATAATGAAAATGGATTAAGGAATACTTCTCAAATGGCATCGGTATTTACAGGTGATAGTGGATGTATTTCGACAACAATAATTCCTTATGTAAAAGTTAACGACGGAAGTTTAAGTCAGGTGTCTGAAGTTGTTGTTAATATAGGGGATTCAATTGTTATTAGTCCTAAACCTGACAGTGGGGGTAATTGGAAATGGTCAGGCCCAAATGGATATACATCAACATTCAGGGAAGTTTCATTTACAAATATGCAATCCAATCAAATAGGTTATTATATTGCCATTTATACCAATAGCGATAGCTGTATAAGTTCAGCTTCATTTCATATAAGCGTTGTTGCTTATGCTGCAGGAGATACATTGTTATCGGGTGCAACTTATAAAATTATCAATAAATTTAGTGGAAAGGCCATTGATGTTACTAATTCATCAGTTGACGATGGTGCATTCGTTATTCAAAAAACACCTGTAGATAGCTTATTAAGCCAGGAGTGGATGCTGAAAAATACTTCAGGTAGTAATTGGCAAATTGTTTCGGCTAATAGTGGGAAAGTATTGGATGTTGCAGGTGCCTCAAAAATTAGCGGAGCGCCAATAAATCAAATGGTTGATACTTTAACAGCGTTAAATATGAAATGGCAATTTACAAAAGATAATCTGGGTTATTATCAAATTAAAAATGTTAAAAGTAGCGATTGCCTTGACTTAATGGGTATTTCATCTTTAGATGGAACGTCAATAATTCAGGGAACATGTATAACTGATGACAATCAAAAGTTTACACTTGTCAAGTTAAAAGATCCGGTTGTTGGTATATCAAAGTTAAATTCAAATAATTTAAGTATATATCCAAATCCTAATGATAATGGGCAGTTTATAGTCACTACTGGATTAAACGGTATTCAAATTATGGAAATATATGATTTGCAAGGCAAATTAAGGTATTCCAGAATTTTAAATAAAGGTACTACACCAATAAATTCAATATTAAATTCTGGTATATATATTGCGAAATTCACTAATTCTGAAAATTCAATAAGCTTGAAATTAATTGTAAATTAGGGTATATATTCAATTTTAAATTTATATTCAGATGAAAAAATATATTTATTCTTTATCAATAGCATTTTTGGTTATTCTCCAAGCTAACTCTGCAATAGTTCCTAATCCAATAATTTCCGGGGGAAAGGTTGCCTATACGTCCAATGGCAAAGTTTCATATTTAACTGATAACAAATTTGGAACTACATCTTTAAGCATTAAAAATGGTTCCTGGATTGCATTAAAATTAGATTCGGGATATTCAAAAATATTTGTGAACTGGAACAATCCAAATTATTCCTGGTCCGATACAATTTCCAAGATAAATAGTTGTAATGAGAAAGTATTATGCCCGGTGAATTATATCATTCAAACTTCTTCAAATTCTACTGATGGTTCTGATGGAACCTGGGTTACAAAAGATTCTATCGTTGGAAACGTAGTTACTGCAAGAGGCCATTTAATTGATTTTAAAGGAGCTAGTTGGGTAAAAATGTCTATTTTGGTAGGTGGTGGAAATATTGATGAATTTGAGGTTTTTGATGTTGCCGATTCAATGAGCATTGCTCAAGATTCCTGGTTTTTCCCGGGAACCAGTATTTCAGCAAATGCATTCAAAGCTACTCCTCCATCACATGATTTTGCTGATGATATTGCCAATTCATTTTCGTGCTATAACCCAATTATGATAAGAGGTGGAATACCATGTATATTAAGTAGTGATATGGCAACAGATATTTCAAAATACTTAAAAATGGCTGGCAATGTAAAATACTGGGCTATTGAAATGGGGACCAATGATGCATGGGGAGGAGGCAATGGAAATGTAAGCACTTTTACTAAAAATATGCAAAAAATTATTGATTCATGTAAAACAAAAGGAATACAACCAATTATTGCTCGTTTAAAAGGAAATGATTCTGCAGAAGCAAAATGGCAGGTACATCCCGATTTTTTGAAAGCAATTGATACTTTAACAGCACACAATCACTTAATTCCAGGGCCTGATTTTTATTCTTGGTTTGTTAATCACCCAACTCAGCTCAATAGTGATGGTGTTCACCCAAATGCAGCTGGGGCTGCGAGTATGCAATTATTATGGGCACAAACAATGGCATCGTTATATACAATTTCGAATAATTCAACTATTTCTACTAAAGTGTTAATTAATTCAATAGTAAGTTCATCAGATTCCAGCGCTGCACTAACTTCCGGAGATACTCTAGGTTTGAGTGCTCAGGCATTCGGAAATGGTTCATGGTTATGGAAAGGTCCGGCTGGATTTACTTCTGTCGATAGTGAAATTAAAATTGAAAATATCCAAACAAATCAGGCAGGTAATTATATCGTTTCATATTTCAATGGTGATACTTTTAGTAACAAAACGATTAAGGTTATTGTACATGCAAAAGTTTTTATACAATCAATTTTGAAAAATAATAATATAAATATTTACCCTAATCCTTCTAATGGAGGCAACTTTAATATTGAATTTAAAAATTATACTATACCAACTGAAATTAAAATTTATGATGTTCAAGGCAAATTGTCATATAATTCAATTCTTATAAATAATGAAAATAAAATAGATATTTCCTTAAATTCAGGTGTTTACATTGTGAAATTAATGAACAGAAATATGAATTTCTTTGAAAAGTTAATTGTTCAATAAATATTTGAATTAATCCTGATATATTGTAATATAAATAAATTGAAGCACAATTATTTTCTATAAAATATTAAATTTATAAGAATTTGTAATTATTTAATAGCTTTGAATATAATTGAAAAATTGTATGAAAACTATTTCATTGGCTATAACTTTATTTTTTGTTCTCGACCCGTTTGGGAATTTGCCGGTTGTATTAGGTTTATTAACGAATATTGAACCAAAACGAAGAAGGAAAATAGTTATTCGTGAGTCGTTAATCGCTTTATTTTTACTTCTTATATTTTATATCATTGGTCCCTGGTTTTTAAATTTATTTGAAGTTGGCGCAGCTGATTTGAAAATTTGTGGTGGAGCTGTATTAAGCATTATAGCACTTAAGCTAATATTTCCCAATGAAAAAACAAGTGCGGTGAAGGAAATTGTATCTGAGCCTTTTATTGTCCCTTTAGCAATTCCGCTTATAGTAGGACCTTCTGCTCTTGCAACAGTAATGATTATGTCGGCACAATCATCAGCAAATGCGATGCTTGGATTTAGCATGATTATTTTAGCCTGGCTTTTAACAGCAATTTTATTATTATTGGGTGTAATGCTGGGATCATATATTCCTGGCAGGTTATTAATTGCACTCGAACGATTATCGGGCTTATTACTAGCAATAATTGCTGTACATATGCTTATGAATGGTTTGCAAAATTATTTTAAATAATATACCAAATAGAATTCAAATCAAAATTGAAACGGAAGTTCATTTTGTTCATAATAGCTATAAGGTTCCAATAAATCTTCAGTATAATCATTTTCACCAGATATTTTTAGTTTTCTAATTGTATGAGCTTTTATTAAATATTAAGGTAATGGCTTTAAAATGCTCTTTATTTCATTTTCAGATAAGTTATTTTTAGTCCAATTTTCATTATTTAATATAAGAGGCATTCTCTTTTTTGTATTGTGAATATAGGCCATTAATTCATTTGCTTCAGTTGTAATAATTGAAAAGATTTATATAATTTGCCTTCAATTTCAATGATATTATATATACCAGCAAACCACATAATCCTTTCATTTAAAAGAGTTATGTAATATGGAATTGTTTGTTTATTTATATGCCTCCATTCAAAGAATCCATTTGCCGGAATAATTTAACGATTATTTATTATCGCTTCTTTAAAAGATATTTTTTAAATATAGTTTCGGAAACTTCATTTAACGTTTGGTTCTGTATTTTTTTAATTTCAACTGTTGAATTAATATATGATGGTATAAGCACCCAATTATAATAATCAATTTTTTCTGCAATTATAATAGGCATTTTAGATGCACAAATCTTATTTATTCACAACTAATTACACACTTAAAATTTAATATTTTTTACAATAATTATTGATAAATTTATAATTTAAGTTTAACTTTATGTTGTTATATATTCAAGTTTTAAAGCAAACTAATACTTTAATTATGGAACATAAAAATACAACAACTGCTTTTGAAATACAGGGCCATAAAGTTATAAATAATCTCGGAATAGTTCGCGGTATAATTGTCCGATCACGTTCAATTTTTGGTAATATTGGTGCAGCTTTTCAAACTTTGGCAGGTGGTAACATTACTATTTTATCTGAATTATGCGAAAAAACCAGGGACGACTCCTATAATTTAATGATAAAACATGCTGAATCGCTTGGCGCTGATGCAGTAATTGGAATAAGATATGAATCTACAGAAATAATGTCAGGGGTGACAGAAGTATTATGCTATGGAACGGCCGTTGTAATTGAATAAATAACCAATAATTTATTCAATTATACTTTATTTACTAAGCCCAATCCATGCCCAAATTATTAATCCTATCCAAATTAAACCTTTAATTAGAAATATAATAATAGTTATAATACTTGCTTTTTTAAACCATTTTTTCTTTTTTAATTCGGTAAATTTCATAAAAATAAAACTTGGTTAATTGTTTTTATTCTAATTAAAATAACAAGTATTGTTGAATTATGTTTAGTTTCAATTCAATATTTATAGTATAAATTCTCGATCAAATTTAATTTCCATAGAAATATTGATTTCCATATCTAAATTCAATTTTATTGATATATTTGATTTATTGAATTGGTTAATCAGGATAATCAAACATGAATAAGATTGAAGTAAATTTAGCCGAAAGTAAGGAATATGATTGGATTGTTAATTTGTTTGTCAATTCTGAACCATGGATCACTTTTGGACTAACGCCTGAGAAGTGCATGACAACCTGCAACGATACTCAGTATCATGTATATATTGCAAAGTCAGGTAGTATAAATTGTGGTGCAATTATTGTCCATCCTTTGGGTCTGGCCAGTTCTCCTTATATTAAGTCAATTGCAGTTGCCAAAGAATATCAGGGTTATGGAGTAGGACGAGCATTAATTGATTATGTTGAAAAGTTATATATAGAAAAATCTAAACACATATTTCTTTGTGTTTCATCATTTAACTTAAACGCCCAAAAATTTTATGAACATATTGGTTACACTGCAGTAGGTGAATTTAAGGATTTTATAATTAAAAGTAAATCAGAAATATTAATGCATAAAAACATAGAATGACAGAACATCGCTCATGGAGAATGGTGGGCATGTTATTTGCAACTGCCACAGCAGCCTATATATGCCGAATAAATGTTGCAACAGCAGGTCCTTTAATTATGAAGGAATTCAATTTATCTCAAGTTGCTATGGGGCGCGTATTTAGTGCATTTTTACTTGGTTATGCCTTATTTCAAATTCCTTCCGGCGCTTTAGCTGATAAATGGGGAGCCAGACGTGTCCTTGCTTTAGCTGCCTGGTTATGGGTTGCTTTAACTTTTATTCAAACATTCTTAAATTGGGGGCCATTTCAAACTTCCGCTGGCATTGCAGTTACCGCATTTATTGTATGCCGTATATTTTTGGGAATATCTGAATCGCCGGTTTATCCTGGTTCGGCTCAGGGCATTTCAAAATGGATACCCACAATTCATCAGGCAAAAGCAAATGGGATAGTTATTACTTCAGTCGGATTAGGTTCGGCATTAGCACCACCAATTGTTGCTAATGTTATGGTACATTATGGCTGGCGTTTGGCATTAATTGCTTCATCAATACCTGCTTTAATTATTGCTGTTATTTGGTTATTTGTCCGTGATTTTAAAGCTGAACAATCAGGTATCATTACTAATCCTCTTTTTGAAAATAAAACTGAAACAAGTAAAAATAAATTAAAATCATCAAGCTTTGTTTTGCTAACACTAAGTTATACACTTCAAGGGTATATTGGTTATATATTTATAAACTGGTTTTATATATATCTTATTCAGGAAAGGCATTTCGATTTAATTTCCGGTGCATGGATAAGTAGTTTACCCTGGGTTTTGTCAATTATTTCAATTCCTTTAGGAGGTTTTGTTTCCGACAGATTGACTAAAAGTTTTATGGGTAAAATTTGGGGAAGACGCATAATTCCAATTGTTGGTATGACACTTTCAGGTTTACTTATATCTTTAGGTGCACATACACAAAATGCAATTATGGCTGCTATAACCCTTGCATTTGCAACTGCATTTATTCTTTGCGTTGAAGGACCATTTTGGGCTACTATGATTCAAATTTCAGGACCGCGAAGTGGTACTGCTGGTGGCATAATGAATATGGGTTGCAATATTGGCGGATTTATTTCACCAGTACTTACACCTATTATAGCAACACTGGTTGGTTGGGAAAATGCTTTGCATGTTGCAGCAGTTTTAGCTGTAATTGCTGCATTGCTGTGGTTATGGATTGTACCTCAGGCAAATGAATATAAACTTGCAGCAACTGCATAATTTTTAATTCATTTCTAATAAATTTGCAAAATTATTTTTAATTAAATATTTAGTAAAATGGACTATTACAGGTTAGAATATAACGAATTACAGGGCATATTCAGGTATGAACCAATTAGCAAAAGAAATGATGAACGCTTTGGTTGGGATACTATATCTATGGTAATAAATTTAGAGGACATAAAAAGTTTTTTGGAAATAATAAATCAGGAGTTTCCAAATATTAAAAATAAGGTTGATGGAAATTTTCCGACAGCTATTGAAATTAAAAACAGGTTTAGTTCTTTTTCAAGAATAAGTGAATTATAAGTTTAAATTCATTATTTATTTGTCTTTACGAATCACAATTCCTTCAATATATAACTTACAAAATCAATAATTGTATATTTTGTAATTGAATAATTTTCATAAATCAGATATGATAAGCAAAGTACCACAAAACGAATTAGCATCACGACTTGAAAAATTTCGTTCAAGATTAAACAACACCGAACCCGATTGGGAAATAGCTGTAATTTTTAGTAAAATAAATATTTTTTACTTTACCGGTACAATGCAGGAAGGCATGTTGATCATAACACGTAACGATGAAGCCATATTATGGGTGCGCCGAAGTTTTGAACGTGCAAAGGATGAATCGTTGTTCACGACTATAAAACAAATGGAAAGTTTTCGCGATGCAGCAGCATATTATAAAAAATTGCCTGAGACAGTTTATATCGAAACAGAGTTTGTGCCTTTAGCTTTGTATCAGCGGTTTCAAAAATATTTTCCGTTTAAAAATTTTAAATCGGCAGATTTATCTATAGCTGCAACAAGAGCTGTGAAAAGCAAATATGAACTTGACCTTATGATTGAATCGGGAAAAATTCATGCCCATGTTTTAGAAAACCTTGTCCCTTCAATGCTTAAGGAAGGAATGAGCGAAGTAGATTTGGCAACTGAATTGTATTCAACTATGGTAAAAGAAGGCCATCAGGGAATTGCAAGGTTTGGTATGTTTGATACAGAAATATTGGTTGGCCATATAGCATTTGGCGAAAGTTCAATATATCCTACCAACTTTAACGGACCTGGTGGAAATTATGGAATGAGTCCAGCCATTCCGCTTTTTGGAAGCCGCGAACGAAAACTTCGCAAAGGTGATTTGGTTTTTATTGATGTTGGTTGTGGTGTGCAAGGTTATCATACTGATAAAACAATGACTTATATGTTTGGTGAAAAACTGCCCGACATTGCTATTGAAAATCATAAAAAATGCGTTGAAATTCAATATAATATTGCTTCTTTAATTAAACCGGGTGCTATTCCTTCAACTATATATAATCAAATTATGGAAAGTTTATCCCCAACATTTTTAGAAAATTTTATGGGATATGGAAACCGACAGGTTAAATTCCTGGGGCATGGTATAGGGCTTACAATTGATGAATATCCTGTTATAGCCAAAGGTTTCGATGAGCCTTTGGTAGATGGAAATGTTCTGGCAATTGAACCAAAAAAAGGTTTAAAAGATATTGGAATGGTTGGAATTGAAAACACTTTTATGGTCACCAATGAAGGTGGAAAATGTATAACCGGCCAAAATGAAGGGTTAATAGAAGTATTTTAAAAATTATACAATATAATTATTCGGGAAATATAGAAACAGGATAATCAATTTTTGTCAAATATAATCCATGCGCCGGGGCTGATGAACCAGCATGGTTTCGATTTTTAAGTTCAATTATATTTCTAAATTCAGCAATCGAAATTTTTCCAGACTCAACGTTAAGCATAGTGCCAACTATAGCACGAACCATATTTCGCAAAAACCTATCGGCACAAATAGTAAAAATAATATTGTTCCCTTCAGCCTTCCAATTTGCATTATATATTTTACAAATATTGGTTTTATTATCACTATGTAGTTTTGAAAAGCTCGTAAAATCATTAAATTCAAAAAGTATTTTGCATGCTTCATTCAAAATATTCAAATCGGGTAATTTATGCAAATGCAAACTATATTCTTTTGCAAATGGATCTTTTACTAATGTTATATGATATTCATAAGTTCTTAAAATTGCATCAAATCGCGCATGTGCATTAGCTTTCACATTATAAATATTCTGCACGGCAATATCGAAAGGCAAAGTACAATTAAGCTGATAAATTAATTTTGATATATCGTTGATTGTATTCGAAACATCAAAATGGGCAATATAATATTTGGCATGAACCCCAGCATCAGTTCTTCCGGCACCAGTTATTTCAATAGTTTCTTTTAAAAGTATTCCCAATGCTTTTTCAACTTCTTCTTGGATACTTGGCGCATTCAACTGTTTTTGCCAACCGTGGAAATTTGTGCCTTTAAAATTCAATTGTATGAAATACCGTTCTGTCAAAATATAATTTTTATCAAATGTATTGTTTTTGAAAAAAAAGGAAAGAACGCTAAATAACTTTTTTTTTGTATGCTTAAAGTCAGATAATGTTAATTAGAAAACGATATACTTTCTGAAATCCTTATTTTATAAGTGATACGTGAAATTAGGGTTAACGTTTTTTAACAAAAATCAATGTTTTTTAGCTTGTAGCGAAGTGTTAAAAATTCGACTTTTGTTTCCACAATTAAAAACTAAAAAAAGAAAATTTAAACTAAAGACAAATAATTATGAGTTTTTCTGTAAACATTAAGGATTTGAACGAACGCATTCAGCAGGAAAGCGCTTTTGTTGATATTCTTTCCATGGAAATAAATAAGGTAATTGTGGGGCAGAAGCATCTTATCGAAAGTTTATTAATCGGACTCTTATCTGATGGACATATTTTATTGGAAGGTGTTCCTGGTTTGGCAAAAACTTTAGCCATTAATACTTTGGCTCAGTCCGTTGATGCAAAATTTAGCCGCATTCAATTTACGCCTGATTTATTGCCTGCCGACTTAATTGGAACTTTAATTTACAGTCAGAAAAAGGAGGAATTTAGTGTTCGCCAGGGTCCAATATTTGCAAATTTTATTTTGGCCGATGAAATCAACCGTGCACCTGCAAAAGTTCAAAGTGCATTATTGGAAGCTATGCAGGAAAGACAAGTTACGATTGGTTCCGAAACATATAAATTACCTCGCCCGTTCTTAGTATTGGCAACTCAGAACCCAATTGAACAGGAAGGAACTTATCCGCTTCCTGAAGCTCAAATGGATAGGTTTATGCTAAAAGTGGTAATTACCTACCCTCGAAAAGAAGAAGAACGTTTGGTTATACGGCAAAACCTATCACAAACATTTCCAAAAGCTACCCAGGTTTTAAAACCTGAAGAAATTATAAAAGCCAAGGAAATTGTGAAAGATGTATATATGGATGAAAAAATTGAAAGATATATTCTGGATATTGTTTTTGCCACACGTTTCCCGGCTGAATATAAGTGCGACAAGTTTGTTCCAATGATTAGTTATGGTGGTTCACCACGTGCCAGTATAAACCTAGCTCTTGCGTCAAAAGCATTTGCATTTATCAAACGTCGTGGATATGTTATTCCTGAAGATGTTCGTGCTGTTTGTCATGATGTTATGCGCCATCGTATTGGGCTTACTTACGAGGCCGAAGCTGAAAATATTACTTCGGAAGATATAATTACTGAAATTTTAAATACGGTAGAAGTTCCTTAAATCATTAGTAAGTTGATGAGTTGGTAGTGAATGCAACTGGCTTTTATAAATTATTGTAAATTTGTTAGAAGCTATTTATACCAGAGGTTTAAATTACTAACTTCAACTTAAAATGAAAACGAAAATACTTGTATTGTCAATATTTATTGGGTTTTGTACTATTCATTTACAAGCTCAAAATTTAATAGGAATGTCAAAAACAGAGGTGATGCAGGTGATGAAAAAAGCCTATCCAAGCTTCGATATTGACGGAGATGCAAAAAATTCTACCTATAAATATCTTAAATATATTGACAAATATAATGAAGAAACGATGCTGGTTTTTTTATCTGATGATGATGTTTGCACATTTACAAAATTAATGAGCGATTATTCAAATGAAAAAACCAGAACAGCTGAACTTGATAAAAAGTATAAAAAAGCAGGCGATCATTTCTGGACTTTCGTCGATAAAGGAGAAAATTTTACTGTTGAGTTGAAAAAAGAAGAATGGTATTTTACCATTATTACAAAAAAGAAAAAATAAAGTGGAAGCTTCAGATTTACTGAAAAAGGTTCGAAAAATTGAAATTAAGTCGCGACGGCTTTCTAAAAATATTTTTGCCGGTGAATATCACAGCGCCTTTAAAGGAAAAGGTATGGCTTTTGCTGAAGTGCGTGAATACCAGTTTGGTGATGATATACGTAGCATTGACTGGAATGTTACCGCCCGGTTCAATCATCCCTATATTAAAGTTTTTGAAGAAGAACGTGAATTGACAGTTATGTTACTGGTTGATGTAAGTGGTTCGCGAAACTTCGGTACACAAAAGCAATTAAAATTGTCGTTAATTGCTGAAGTTGCTGCTGTACTTGCATTTTCGGCTATTCAAAATAACGATAAAATTGGAATGATAATGTTTTCTGATCAAATTGAAAAATTTATTTCTCCACAAAAAGGCCGTTCACATACACTTAGAATAATACGCGAATTACTAGAATTTGAACCTAAAAGCCAAAAGACCGATATTTCTGAAGCTTTGCGTTATTTTACAAATGCTATAAAAAAGAAATGCACCGCTTTTATTATTTCCGATTTTTTTGATCAAACCAATGACCAGCGTTTCAGGTTCGAAGATGCTTTAAAAATAGCCAATCGTAAACACGATGTTGCTGCATTACAAATTGCTGATAAACGAGAATCGATATTGCCGACGGTAGGTTTAATTAAGTTAAAAGATGCGGAAAGTAACCAGGAAATTTGGGTTGATTCATCTGACAGGGAAATACGTTTAAAATATTCAACCTGGTGGAAGCAACGACAGGATGGACTTAAAAATTTATTATCAAAATGCGGGGTCGATCACGCAATTTTAAATACTGGTGAAGATTATGTTCGTTCGCTTATGAATTTATTTGAAAAACGTTAATTACCCTATGATTGAGACAAAATTTAAAATGAAACTTAAAAGTTTAAAAAGATATTTCTGGATTTTAGCTATAGTTTTGGGTTTATCATCTCCCCATAAATTATTTGCACAGGGAATAGAATTAAAAGCTGCACTGGATACTACAACTATATGGATTGGTGATCAAATAAGGTACAATATTTTGGTTGATCAACCTCAGGATGCTAAAGTTTCTTTTCCTATATTATCCGATTCATTGGTAAGTAAAGTTGAAATACTTTCAGTTTCAAAAATTGATACTTTTTTTGTTGGGAATGGACGTTTAAAACTTCAGCAACATTATTTAATTACTTGTTTCGACAGTGGTGCATATATTATCCCTCCAATAAAATTTGGATATAAAGTGGGCACAGTTCAGGATACTATCGCTACTCCATGGTTGAATTTAACAGTACGAACAATTCCTATAAAAGATTATAAAAAAATTGCCGACATTAAGGATGTAAAACAAATGCCTATAACATTTGCCGAAATACTTCCTTATATAGCAATTGGGCTTGGATTCTTATTGTTGTTAGTCGCATTGATTTATATTTATTATCGTTGGAAACATAAAAAACCAATTTTTGGGTTACTGCAAAAGCCGGCAGATCCGCCTCATATAATAGCTTTCCACTCACTTGAAAAATTAAAGAGTGAAAAACTCTGGCATCAAGGTCAGTATAAGCAATATTATACACGAATTACTGATATAATAAGGGTTTATATTGAAGATAGGTTTAAAGTTCCTGCACTTGAAAGTACTACGGCTGAAATTATGAATTCGTTAAAAAATATTGATTTTATTGATGAAAAAACTTTAGCAAATTTTAAAATTACTTTGGAATTATCCGATTTTGTGAAGTTTGCTAAGGCTGAACCCTTGCCCGATGAAAACGAAAATTCATGGCAATATGCCCACGATTTTGTATTGAATACATATCATGTACCTGTGAACAATCAGGAATCAGCTGAAATTGCTGATGAAAAGCAAGTATGAATTATAGATTAGAATAAAGAGAGATGAGCCATTTAATATTTGCAAATCCCGGAATGCTATTTTTGTTGTTGCTGATTATACCAGCAATTGCATGGTATATATTTAAATCACCAACATTTAGTGCATCCGTAACATTTTCAAACCTTCAGGGTTTCTCAAAATCAAAATATACCTATAAACATATCCTTCGTCATGTAATGTTTGGATTACGAATGCTGGCAGCTGCTTTACTAATTGTTGCATTGGCAAGGCCTCAATCTACTAATAATTGGAAAGATGTTACCACCGAAGGAATTGATATTATGATTGCTTTGGATATTTCGGGAAGTATGATTGCTGAAGATTTTAAACCTAACAGAATTGAAGCGGCAAAGGAAGTGGCATCTGAATTTATAAATAGTCGTCCCAATGACCGGATTGGTTTGGTAATTTTTTCAGCTGAAAGTTTTACTCAATGCCCTTTAACAACCGATCATGCTGTATTGCTTAATTTATTTCGCGATATACATAGTGGTATGATTGCTGATGGAACTGCCATTGGACTAGGATTGGCAAATGCCGTTAATCGATTAAAGGACAGTAAAGCCAAAAGCAAAGTTATTATATTGCTCACCGACGGTGTAAATAATCAGGGTTCCATTGCTCCGCTTACTGCAGCCGAAATTGCAAAATTGTACAAAATTCGGGTTTATACCATTGGCATTGGAACTATTGGAACTGCTCCATATCCTGTTCAAACTCCTTTTGGAACACAATACCAGGATATGCCTGTTGAAATTGATGAAGCCCTGTTGCAGCAAATAGCGCAAATGACTGGAGGAAAATATTTCAGGGCAACGAATAACCAGAAATTACGTGATATTTATAAAGAAATTGACAAATTAGAAAAATCAAAAATTGATGTGAAAGAATATAGAAAGCACGAAGATGAATTTTTTATATTTGGATTAGTTGCACTTATAATTCTTTTGGTTGATTTATTGGTTAGAAATACTATTTTAAAAACAATTCCATAGAATTACAATTATGTTTCGTTTTGCAAATACATATATGCTTTATTTTCTATTGGTTCTGCCGGTTCTGGTTTTGCTTTATTATATCGTACAACGAAGCAAAGCAAAATCAATTGCTTCATTTGGCGATTTAAGCCTGATGCAGCAATTAATGCCTGAGGCTTCAAAGAGCAAGCAATATTTGAAATTTTATATTTTTATAATCGCTATTGCTTTTATAATTATTGGATTAGCAAGACCTCAATTTGGTTCGAAACTTCAGGAAATGAAGCGTAAAGGCATTGAAATTATGATTGCCCTTGATGTGTCGAATAGTATGAATGCTACAGACATTCAACCTAGTCGTTTGGAACGGGCAAAACAAATTGTCTCAAAATTGGTAGATAAACTGAACGATGATAAAGTTGGCTTAATTGTATTTGCCGGTGATGCTTATATACAGGTTCCAATTACAACTGATTATGTGTCGGCAAAAATGTTCCTTAACCAAATAACAACTGGAATGGTTCCGGTTCAGGGAACAGCAATTGGAAAAGCCATTGATATGGCTACAAATTCATTTCCAGCCAATAGCGATTTGCAAAAAGTAATTATTATTATTACCGATGGTGAAAACCATGAAGACGATCCGGTTGCAAGCGCCAAAACTGCAAATGAAAAAGGAATATTAGTTTATACAATGGGTATGGGAATGCCTGATGGTTCCCCAATTCCGGTTGGAGATGGAAACCCATTGGACTTTATGAAAGATAAAGACGGACATACTGTTATAAGTAAACTGGATGAAGAAACATTGGTAAAAATTGCAGCAGCCGGCGGAGGTGATTATATTAGAGGAAATAATGCCCAGGCTGGTATTAATGGCCTTTTTGCAAAAGTGGAAAAATTAAGTAAAAAGGAATACGAAGCAAAAATGTTTTCGGAATACGATGATCAGTTTCAATATTTTTTTGGAATAGCTCTCATTCTAATGTTTATTGAATTTGTATTGATTGAGAAGAAAATTAAAATGTTGATGAAGTTCAAGCTTTTTGATGTTAAGAAGGTATGATAAAGAATATAATTATATTGATTTTGATATTTGTTTCCCTGGCTGCATTAGCTCAGGAAGAAAAGAAGTTTGTAAGGCAGGGAAATAGTCAATATTCAGCCAAGAAATATTCCGATGCTGAATTAAGTTATAGGAAAGCACTTGAAAAGAAACCATCTTCAGCAATTGCAACTTATAATCTTGGAAATGCTTTATATCGTCAGGAAAAATATAAAGATGCAATTGACAAATATAATGAAGCAGCTGATGCTACCACTGATAAAATGGACAAAGCAAAAGCCTATCATAATTTAGGAAATTCACTATTACAATCGCAAAAATACCAGGAAAGTATTGATGCGTATGAAAAAGCACTGCGTTTAAATCCTACCGATTTTGAAACGAAGTACAATCTTTCATTGGCGCAACATTTGCTGAAGAATCCTCCTAAAAATAAGAACCAGCAAAATAAAAACAACAAAAACAATCAGGACAAAAACAACAAAGACAATAAAAACAATAAGGATAATAAAAATAATAAAGATAACAAGCAAGATCAAAAAAATCAGCAAAACAAACAAAATCAGGATAAACAAAACCAACAACAGCAACAACAGCAACAACAACAGGCAGGAAAAATTTCAAAAGAAGATGCTAAAAGAATGTTGCAAGCTATTCAGAATGATGAAAATAATACACAGGATAAATTGAAAAAAGAAAAAGCCGCAGGTAAAAAAATTAACCCGGTTGAAAATTGGTAATTATATTTTGTTATATCTTAGTTAAAGAATAAAATAATAATAATGCTCCAAAACACTAAAAACTAAGGACTAAAAAAACATGAAACGAATTGGTTTTATAATTTTAACTTTAATTGTATCGGTAGTTTCAAGCTATGCTGACAATGTTCAATTTACAGCTTCTGCTCCAGGTGTTGTTGAAGCCGGGGAACAATTTGAAGTTACCTATAACGTTTCAGCCCAGCCTTCGGCATTCAATCCTCCTGAATTTAAAAATTTCAATTTGCTTGGCGGTCCTATGCAATCAAGTAGCAGTAGCGTGCAAATTATAAATGGTAAAATGTCTCAAAGTTCATCATATACTTATACTTATTACTTTTCAGCAAATTCACCAGGTAATTATACCATTCAACCTGCAAAAGCTACTGTGGACGGTAAAGTTTATACCTCAAATTCTATTTCAATACAAGTTACAGGCACTGCTCAGGGGAATCAGCAAAATAATTCAAAACCACAAAATAACCAGCAACAAGGAAACGAAACTGTGGCCAATGTTGGTAATGATGATATATTTATCAGAATTTTGGTTAATCGTTCAACGTTATACCAGGGCGACTATTTGGTAGCTACCATAAAACTTTATACCAAGTTAAATATTTCATCCATTGATAATGTCGATTATCCTTCATTTAATGGATTTTTCAGACAGGATATTGAAACTCCACCTCTGCGTCAGCTTCAGCGTGAACAAGTAAATGGACAATTATATTCTACTGGTGTGATTCAGAAAATGGTGCTATTCCCTCAAAAAACCGGAGAGTTGGTTGTTGACCCAATAACCTTGCAAACGGTTGTCCAGGTTGCAACAAGGAATAGGCCCCGCAGTGTTTTCGATGATTTTTTCGGACCATCGGTTCAGGAAGTAAAAAAGAAAATAAGAAGTATCCCAATTAAAATTACTGTAAAGCCATTGCCATATGATGCTTCAGGTACATTTAACGGAGCAGTTGGCAATTTCAACTTTAAAACTTCCGTTGATAAGCAAAATGTAAAAACAAACGATGCTATTAATTTTAAAGTAATAATTTCCGGAAATGGAAATTTAAAAATACTTGAACCGCTTGATATTAAATTTCCAAGTGATTTTGAAACCTACGATCCTAAAGTTTCAATTAATGCAACAACCAATGAAAATGGCGTTACAGGTTCAAAAACATACGAATATTTAATTATACCAAGGCATGCAGGGAATTATAAAATCCCTTCACTTAAGTTTACTTATTTTGATTCGCAAACGAAACAATATAAAACCTTAACTTCTGAGGAAATTCCTATAAATGTTCAAAAAGCTGCCCGGATGATAATTCTACAACTACTGTTGTAAGCGGAGTTGATAAAGAAGATGTTAAATTTATCGGAAAAGATATTCAATATATAAAAACCAATGAACCAAAATTTCGGAAGATTCATTATTATATCATCAGTTCCACCATATTTTGGTTATCGTACCTTATTTCATTCATTATATTTATTTTAATAATAATTATATTACGAAAGAAAATAAAAGAAAATGCAAACCTTGCACGTGTGCGCAACAAAAAGGCAAATAAGGTCGCAAACCGCCGATTGAAAGATGCTAATATATATATGAAAGGTAACCGAAAGGAAGAGTTTTATGAATATATATTGAAGGCGCTTTGGGGTTACATGAGCGATAAATTGAATATTCCGGTATCAGAACTATCGCGTGAAAAATTATTGGATGAAGCAGGAAGACGAAATATTGATCAGGATTTGATAAAAAAATTTATGGAAATTTTGGATACTTGTGAATTTGCCAGATATGCCCCTGCCAGTGAAGCATCACAAATGGACAATGTATATGCTGATGCAATAAACGTAATAAGTAAAATTGAACAAAAAGTAAAATAAATGGAATCATATAACTCTCAAAAATAAAGGATATTAAATTATATGTCCATTGGTATAAAAACAGAAAAAACTAAAATATGAAACGGGTATTTTTTTTCATAATATGTTGTATAAGTCTTGTTTGTGGCACATATGCCGAAGATAATTCCCAAATATTTAATGCTGCCAATCAGGCTTATACTAGGGGTCGTTATGATACCGCAATTGTACTATATACAAAAATAATTAAAACCGGAGTTGAATCATCAGAAATATATTTTAATCTCGGGAATGCTTATTATAAAAAGAAAGATATTGCAAATGCAATTTTGTATTACGAAAGAGCTCATAAATTATCACCTGCTGATGATGATATAAATTTTAATTTGCAATTGGCTCAAACCCTTGTTGTTGATAAAATAAATGTATTGCCTGAATTTTTTTTAAAACGATGGCTTCGTAGTTTTTCAGAATCTTTATCATCAAATGAATGGGCTATTTTAAGCATTATAGCATTTTTGTCTTTTCTGATATTCGGTTTAATATATCTTTTTTCAAACATGTTATGGTTGAAAAAACTGGGATTTACATTAGGAGTTATAGCTATTTTGGTTTCGGCAATAGCAGTATTTACGAGTTATACTATAAAAGACAACACCGACCAACATGCTTCAGCAATTATAATGACAGCTTCAATAACTCTAAAGAGTTCTCCCGATGAAGATGGTACCGATTTATTTGTATTACATGAAGGTTCAAAAATTTGGATACTCGATCAGGTTGGAAATTGGTACAAAGTAAAAATCGCCGATGGAAATAGCGGATGGATTAAAAAATCGGATATCGAAATAATTTAATCTGTTTTTATTCAACATAATATCCAATTCATCTGTTAGTAGAACTAAAATTCTAAAAACAATGAATATGGAACCTTCTCAAGATCAAAAATTTTATTACCCTTCAAAGGAAATTATTGAAAATGCGAATGTCAAAGACTATGAATCAGTCTATAAACATTCCATTGAGAATCGTGAAAAATTTTGGGCTGAACAAGCCGAACATTTGCACTGGTTTAAAAAATGGGATAAAGTTTTAGATGCCACTAATCCTCCATTTTATAAATGGTTTACAGGTGGCAAAACCAATATAATATATAATGCATTAGATCGTCATCAATCAACAACAATACGTAACAAGCTTGCATTGATATGGGAAGGTGAACCCGGCGATGTACGTACTTTTTCATATCATGCTTTAAATAGAGAAGTTAGTCAGTTTGCCAATATTTTAAAAAGCATGGGGGTTAAAAAGGGCGATGTAGTTACTATATATATGCCACAAATTCCCGAACAACTTTTTGCCATGTTGGCTTGTGCTAAAATTGGTGCCGCACATAGTGTTGTGTATGGTGGTTTTAGCCACGAAGCGTTAGCAAGCAGAATAAACGATGCCAACAGTCGCGTTGTTATTACTGCCGATGGAGGTTTTCGCCGTGGTAAAATTGTTGAGTTGAAAAGTGTGGTGAATAAAGCAATGGAACTTTCACCCACTATGGAAATATGTATAACAATCAAACGTACTGGTCAGGATGTTTATATGGAGAATGACCGCGATTATTGGTACCACGATTTAAAAGCATTGCCAATTGCAGGTTATAAATGCGAAACTGAACAAATGGACTCAAACGACATGTTATTTTTGCTTTATACTTCCGGTTCAACCGGAAAACCTAAAGCTTTGGTGCATACTCATGGTGGATATAGTGTATATACATCTGCTACACATAAAATGGTATTTGATATAAAACCCGAAGACAGGTATTGGTGCGCGGCCGATCCCGGATGGATAACAGGGCATAGCTATATAGTTTACGGACCATTGATTAATGGAGCTACTGTTATGTTATATGAAGGTGCTCCGAACCATCCTTATCCAGATCGTTGGTGGAAAATGGTTGACAAGTATGGTATAAATATTTTATATACTTCACCAACAGCAATTCGTGGATTAATGCGTTTTGGTGAATCGTGGCCCAAACGAAATAATTTAAGTTCGCTGCGCTTATTAGGCTCTGTTGGAGAACCAATTAATCCTGAAGCTTGGAAATGGTATTATAAATATATAGGTCAGGAGCGTTGCCCGATTATGGATACATGGTGGCAAACAGAAACCGGGGGATTTATGATTACTCCTTTGCCTATAACACCTTTAAAACCGGGTTCTGCAACAAAACCATTTTTTGGTAACGAAATTGCTGTGGTTGATGATGAAGGCAATGATGTAAAAGCAGGCGAGGAGGGAAGCTTGGTTATTAAATCACCCTGGCCGGGAATGGTAGCCGGTGTTTTAAATGATCCTGAAAGATTTACAGAAACATATTGGCTGAAATACAAAAAACAAGGTTGGTACTTTACAGGCGATTCCGCTAAAAAGGATGAAGATGGTTATTATTGGATCATTGGCCGGGTGGATGATGTAATTAAAGTGAGCGGTTACAGATTAGGTACTGCTGAAATAGAAAGTGTAATGGTTAGCCATCCTGCTGTTGCTGAAGCCGCAGCTGTTGCTGTTCCTCATTCTTTAAAGGGCAATGCAATTCATATTTTTGCTATATTGAAAAAGGATGCAACGATAACCAAAGATTTGGAACACGAATTGGTAGATCATGTGGTTACGCATTTAGGTCCGATTGCACGTCCTGAGGAAGTACGGATTGTTGATCAATTACCTAAAACCAGAAGTGGGAAAATAATGCGTCGTGTGCTTAAAGCACGAATTTTAGGCTTACCTGAAGGCGATTTAAGTACCTTGGAAGAGTAAAATACTTAATTGAAAAAATAAAAGAAAATGTTTCAAAAGATTTGATTGGGTGTTGAGTTTGCCGAAACGCATTCTGCTAATCAACATATTAACACTTCGACAAGCTCAGTGCCCCGACTTTTGAAACAGCCTCTTTTTAACCCATATAGCATTATAATTTTCTCAATTTATTTTAATATCTCTGTATAATAGCCGTTACATAATTCACAATTTTATCGCACCGGCTGAGATGAAAATCGTAAAGCTCTTCGGTTTTATAATATTTACTTAGTGACGAACGAAGCATTTCTTTTGCCCTGTTAAGCCTTACTTTTACATTAGCTTCAGTTAAACTCAAACACTCCATTGTTTCTGCAATACTCATGTCTTCAACCTCACGCATAATAAAAACCAATCGGTATTTTTCTGGCAATTGACCTAGAGCCTTTTCCATAAGGCTTTTTAATTCTTTGTTCATCATTTTATATAAGGGCGTTTCATTTGTCAATTCATCTGATTTGGCGTTATCATTTATCCAGCTTATTCGCAAAGTCTTTTGCTTAAATTTTAGCGATTCATTTATTAAAATTTTTATGAGCCAGGTTGAAAATTCAGATTCAAATTTGAATTTATGTAAATTCTCGTAAGCCTTTATGTATGTGGTTTGCATAATATCTTCAACATCGTTTGGGTTAGCCACTATTGACATACAAATTCGGTACATGCGCTGATTATATTTTCGCATAATTTGCCCATATAATTCTTTTTCGCCATTCAAAATGCCTTTTATTTTTTCTTCATCTTGAACATATTTGGTTGACGAATTTTTCAGATTAGTCGACATCATAATAAAAACATTTTACCAGTTAGATTCAAAATTTGAATAAAGGTTACAAAGTTCTTTACTCTATTTTGTAACCTTTATTCGATTTGTATATCTAATGCCATATAAACAATTAAAACAATAATTATGGAAACAACAACAATGAATTCTTTCAAACAAATTCAATCTATTTTGAAATATGTGTTTGTTTTGGTACCTATAGTAGCGGGTTTAGATAAATTCACGAATATTTTAACTACCTGGACAGACTATCTTAATCCCATGTTGTTGCATATAGTTCCGATATCGGCAGCAACTTTTATGATGATAGTTGGTGTAATTGAGATTTTAGCAGGTATATTGGTTTATTTAAGAACCGAAATAGGGGCGTATGTAGTTTCTATTTGGCTTGTACTTATAGCATTATCGCTTATTTTTAGCGAAAAATATTTTGATGTTGCTGTTCGTGATCTAGTAATTGCTATTAGTGCATTTATTTTAGCCCGAACCACCCATATTTTGAGTAAGCTGTAATACGTTTTTATCTTGTTAATACTAAAGTTCAGATTATTTATTCGTCTTGAATAGAGCTATTAACAAGATTTCTTGATACTTTTTATAAGGAATACTATTTTATTCGTTTTTTCAATCGGCACGTGGGTCGGGTTTATAAGGCAATCGCGCCAATTTTATTACTTCAACGGAGGCAAAGCCAAATTCTTCCACTACTTTGCCTTCAATCAAATATACACCATAACCTGTAAATGGATATTTTTTCAACGAATCAGGGAAATGCACCGTATCGAAAAATTCGCCATGTATATCGAGGAAACAGCCAAAGTGCATAATTTCCCGCTTTTTGGTATATACATATTTTATCGTTACCAAATCGCCTACCATACGAACGGTTTTACCAATAGCGTTTGTTAATTCGCCTGCTGTAATGTTCCCGCGATAGTTGGTTTGCAGCATATCAAAACGAGTAAGACTTACCGGAAAACTCAGTAAATTCATTTCGTCGTATGCATCTTCCAAAACGCTGTTACGAAGCTCTGGCATTTTTAATACTTTAACCGGTTCCTGAAATATAGCTTTGGTTTTATATGCTTTGGTTTCTTTTACTTCCAATAGCTGATCCCACATCAACTGTTTTTTTGTTTTGCCCGTAAACCGGAATGTTCCTATTCTAATAAGCACCAGAAGCTGTTCTTGCCCCAACGGAACACGTGAAATGAAATCATTCAAACTAGCATATTCGCCGTTTAGCCTGCGTTCGTCAACTATTAAGTGGGCCACTTTTTCTTCGAGGTTTTTAATATGCACCCAGCCCAGGTAAATTTCGTCGTTTTGAATCGAAGTTACATACTGGCTTTTATTAATATCGGGGAGGTTTATTCTTGCCCCGCACCGCTTTGCTTCATTCACATACACCCAAGTGCGATAAAAACCGCCGAAATTATTGATTACTGCCACATGAAATTCGTTCGGAAAATATGTTTTCAGGTAAAGACTTTGATAACTTTCTACAGCATAGCTAGCCGAATGGGCCTTACAAAAAGCATAGCCAGCAAACGACGAAATTTGCCGCCATACTTCAGAGGTTAGCTCAGCACTATGTCCTTTTTGCAAGCTTTTCGAAAAGAAGTCATTCTGGATGCTATCAAATTCGTTTTTCTCTCGATGTTTACCCGACATGGCCCTACGGAGAATATCAGAATCTGCAAGGGTAAGCCCTGCAAAATGATGACAAATTTTAATCACATCCTCTTGGTATACCATTACACCGAATGTTTCGCCAAGTTGTTCTTCAAAAACCGGGTGCAGATATTTGAATTTACCATTGCTGTTAAACCGTTTTATATACTCGCGCATCATGCCCGATTGCGCTACACCCGGACGGATGATTGAGCTGGCGGCTACCAGACCCAAATAATTGTTGCAACGCAGTTTCTTCAATAATCCACGCATAGCCGGACTTTCGACATAAAAGCAACCTATGGCTTCGCCATCGTAGAGTCGTTTGTTAAGCTCTGGGTCGTGTTTAAAGGCTTCTACATTGTGAATGTCAATTTCTACGCCTTTATTCTGCAAAACAATTTCGGTGCATTCTTTTATATGGCCCAATCCACGCTGGCTCAAGATGTCCAACTTGTCAAACTTAATACTTTCGGCCAGGTGCATATCCCATTGGGTTGTAGGAAAACCTTTCGGAGGCAAATCTAATGCAGTGTAATAATAAATGGGCAGTTCCGAAATCATTACGCCACCTGCATGAATGCTTCGGTGGTGTGGAAAATCTATCATTCTATCGCTGTATTCGGCTATTTTTTCGGTAATATCGTTTTGTAGAAGGGGATTGCTGGGGTTATCGACAAGCTTATCAATATCAGTTTTGGGCATGCCATAAACTTTTCCGAGCTCACGAATTATCGAGCTATCCTGGAAAGTATTAATAGCACCAAGAAGTGCTGTATGGTCACGCCCATGTTTTTGAAAAATATATTCGTGAATGGCGTCGCGGTCTTTCCACGAATAGTCGATATCAAAATCGGGTGGACTCGTACGTTGTGGGTTAATAAACCGTTCGAAATACAAATTCAGCTCAATGGGATCGATGTCGGTAATTTTCAGACAGTAGGCAACAGTACTATTTCCGCCACTTCCGCGACCCACATGGTAAATGCTTTTCGACATGGAATAGCGGATAATATCCCTGGTAATCAGGAAATAGGCACAAAATCCGAGTTTATGAATAACCTCCAATTCACCTTTAATGCGTTCTTTGGCTATTTTATTACTTTTCCCATATCGCGAAACCATGCCTTCCATTGCTAATTTTTCAAGTAAAAGCTGATCGTCGTAACGGCTGTTGCCAAATACCTGTTTATTCTTTGGCGTTTCAAAATCAAAATCGAAACTGCATCGTTCGAGTAACCATTCGGCATTTCGAATACATTCAGGAATATCACCATAAAGAATTCGCAAAAATTCAGGTTCAATAAAATATTCATTTTGCTGTGCTATTTGCGCTGGAGTGAGCATGGTAAGCAATGTGTTCATATCTATGGCACGCAAATGTTTGTGAAATTCATAGTCGGCTGGCGTGGCAAAGGTTGTGGGAGCGAACGCTATCAGTTTTTTTTTCATGCCACGATAATTATTCAGGTACACCTTATTCACCTCATGAGGGAGTACGCCAATAAATTCATTTTCTTTTAGCGCTATGTGCAAGGCTTTTGACGTATCGTATACAACAAAAACGTTGACAAAATTGGGCGATGCATTGGGCAAGGGTTGTTGAAGCAGTGTACAATCACTAAGAAACTTATTGATTTCTTTAAACCCCTCCCAGTTTTTGGCAATGAGTGTGTATAAATGTTCGGTACCATTTCGGCATTCTGTACCTACTATGGGTTTAATGTTTACAGCTTGGCATTCGCGGGCAAAATCAATACAGCCACTGGTGTTATTAATGTCAGCAAGGAGCAACGTTTTTATTTTAAGTTGTGCGGCTGTTGCAACAACATCTTCTACTTGCATGGTTCCGTAAAGCAGGCTGTAGTTTGAGTGACAGGCGTAGAGCATTTTCTTTATTTTAGGATCAATAGGGAACAGGCTATTTTATAATTCATAATTAATAGCCCGCATGATTGCATGTTTTCCGTAGCGCTTTCGGATACGGTCGAGCGCGAGATAAAGGTTTACCTTTTCCGGGGTATCTTCGAACAGATTTAATTGCTGCGTTCCATAAACCATGTGGCTAAAACGAATTCCAATCAAACGTATCATCATACGGCGTTGGTACAAGCGTTTAAACAGTTCACGCGTTGCTTCGAGCAGTTTATGGTCGAAGGAAGTATATGGAATTCGTTTTTGCAACGTGTGGGTGTCAAAGTTTGCATACCTCACTTTTACGGTTATACATGATGTAAGTTTTTGCTGGTTTCGTAAATCGAAGCCTAAGCTTTCGACCATTTTTATCAATAGCCTGTTTAGCATATCAATATCCATGGTATCCTGTTCAAAAGTATGTTCTTTGCTCATCGACTTTTGTTCCCAGTATGGCTGGATTGGTGTGTTGTCGAGGCCATTGGCACGTTTCCATATTTCAATACCGTTTTCGCCCATCAGCCGGTGCATAAGTTCTATGGGTATTTCGCGTAATGTAGCAATGGTATCTATTCCCATGGCTTTTAAAATGCCATACGTTTTTTCACCTACCATAGGTATTTTGCGGATGGATAATGGCGCCAGAAAAGGCGGAACTTTTTCGCGGCTTATAAACAGCTCTCCATTAGGTTTTGCTTCGCCGGTAGCTATTTTCGAAACAGTTTTATTTACCGAAAGTCCGAATGAAATAGGCAGTCCGGTTTCCTTAATAATCTTGTGTCTTAGTTCCTGTGCCCATTTTAACGATCCGAAAAAGCGATCCATACCTGTTATATCAATATAATGCTCGTCAACCGATGCCTTTTCGTACACCGGGGCATTTTCGGCAATAACATCGGTAACCATGTTGGAATATTTCGAATATAACTCCATATCGCCACGTATAACATTCGCATCGGGACAAAGCATGAGCGCCATACGCATGGGCATAGCTGAACGTACTCCATATTTGCGCGTTTCGTAGCTACAACTGGCTACAACTCCACGTCCGGAGGTGCCACCAATAATAACAGGTTTTCCAATAAGTTTGCTGTTAATTAACCGTTCTACCGATACAAAAAATGTATCCATATCCATGTGTACAATATCCCGCGCCGCCGTTTCCATTTTTTGTCACTAAAATGTTTGTAATAAAAACATTTTTAATGTTGACAATATAAACATTTTTTGTAAATTGCACAAGAAAAATATAGGGCGTTAGGCGTTGGGCATTAGGAATTAGCTAAAACCAAAAACCCAGAACCCAGAACCTAAAACCTAAAACATAAAACATAATACCTAATACCAAAAACCCAATGCCTAGTATTTTATAATTCCAATATGCAAATAAAAGCAAACATAAAACTTCTTCGCAAGCGAAAAGGTCGTACACAGGACGATGTTGCTGTGTCCATAGGCTTAAAAAGGGCATCTTATACCAATATCGAAAATGGAAATGCCCTACCCAGCTTGGAATCATTGGTTAAATTATCCGATTATTTTAAAGTTGCCGTAGATACACTTCTGAAAGTTGACCTGACCAAGCTTTCGGAATTTCAGCTTTCAGAACTCGAACGTGGCAATGATGTTTACATTCGTGGTACAAACCTTCGCGTTGTTGCTACAACTATTGATTCACGGAACCGTGAGAATATTGAACTGGTAAACGAAAAAGCAAAGGCCGGTTATACAACAGGGTTTGCTGACCCTGAATATATAAGCGAGCTTCCAAGGTTCCAGTTGCCGTTTCTTTCACAAAATAAAAAATACAGGAGCTTCCAAATCAGTGGCGATTCAATGCTACCAATTCCTGATGGTTCGTGGGTTATTGGCGAATTTATCCAGAATTGGCATACCATCAATAGCGGTAAAGCTTATATTGTGCTTACTATTAATGATGGCGTGGTTTTTAAAATTGTCGATAACTTTCTCCAGGATGAGGGAAAACTCACCTTGCACTCCCTTAATCCTCTTTATAAACCTTTTGATGTGGCAATCAATGATATTAAGGAAGTGTGGAAATTTATCAATTATATGAGCACGGATATTCCCGATTCAACTGGCACCGAATCGCTTACACAAAGCATGCTTGATTTAAAAAAAGATATGGAGAAACTGAAACTAAAATTTAAAGTTTAATCTAATTTCTATGAACTATCTATTTTATTATTCTTTGGAATAATTGCTTAATATATTACTTTTAAATTTATAGATTGAATATACGTAATATGGAAGCACAAAGCCATGAAGGCAAGACATTTCAAAATATTTCCTATACTGAAAAGGAAACAAAAAAAAGGGAGTTCGAAAGTTGTTCTTTTATAAGTTGCGATTTTTCAAACGGGGCATTCACTTCAAGTAAGTTTATTGATTGTAATTTTACCAATTGCAATATGCCAATGATTAAGCTCCACAACTGTCAATTAACAAACGTTACATTTAAAGGTTGTAAATTATTGGGTGTAAATTTTAGCGATTGCAACGATTTGCTTTTTGTTGTGGATTTCAACAACTGTATTTTAGATTATGCTTCATTTGTTCGAAAAAAGATGTCAAAAACTAAGTTTGCCGATTCTTCGATGAATGGAGTTGATTTTACCGAGTGCGACCTTGCAAAATCGCAATTTATAAACTGTAACCTGCTTAATTCGGTATTTCATAAAACCAATCTAAAAGAATGCGATTTTGTTTCTGCTACGAATTATAGTATTGATCCTGAGTTAAATAATATACGAAAAGCAAAATTCTCACTACCCGGTTTAAGCGGTCTGTTAAACAAATACGATATAAAGATTGAATAAAATTATTATTTGATTTAATTTCCTTAACTTTATTATCAACTGTTAAATATTTAAGTACTTTAAACCCTTTATCATTATATGTTAGAATAGAATTACTTTTTTATATAATTTGAATTATTTAAAAATTGCTGTTTATGGTAATTAAAGTTTCTATAAAAAAGTTATTCATATTTTTTCCATTTGTATTATTTTCATTTGTTGGATATGCTCAAAGTTGGGTGATATTAGATAGTTTAAAACATTTGTACCATAAAGCTACTAAAGATTCAACGAAAATTCTTTTACTCGCTGAAATTGCAAACCAGTACAATAACTTATATGAAGATGAACCTGCTAACTATCAAAAGGCTTTAAATTATTCTGTAAAAGGATATTATTGGGCCAACCTTATCAATTTTCCAAAAGGTGAATATCGTAATGCTTTACAAATTATTATTTCGAAATGGAAGACAGAAAATGATACTGTTAATATTGAATCAAAATTTAATAAAATAATTGAAGAATCCGGAAAAGCTGATGATTTAAAGAATAAATTGTATTGCTATAATGCTTATATGTGTTATTTGCACTTTAAAAATGACAGTATAAATACAGGAATATTATATGATAAAGCAATTGAATTAGCATTGAGAAGATACGAATCCTATGCTCCAGAATTAATGTTGACCTACGCTTATGCGTTAATGGATTTTGGAAATAACAATTTGTCGGAAAGAATATCAAAACAAGCAATCAATATCAACCAAAAGTTTCACAGTTATAGCAATAGTTTAGTTTTATCTATGAATTATATTCAGTATTCAACTATATTAAAATATAAGGATAACCTGAAAGCATTGACATATATGTTAAAAACTGATGAAATTGATGAAGAATTGAAGGATACAGTTCTTTTAAATTTAAATAATTATTTAATTAGGGAACTTTACAATGTTATAGGCGATTATGAGAATAGTTTAAAATATACCCTTCTTTATATAAAGTCAATTAAAGATACAACTACTGAAAATTATATTGGGGAAATTATGTCGCTTGGATGGACTCAATATCTTACCAAAGATTATAAAAATGCATTAAAAAATTCATTGAAAGCTAAATTATTATACGAAAAATATAACAGTACAAATTGGATTGACCAATATAATTATGCCATTTGTTTAAGTAATTTGGGTATTATATATTTAAAATTAAATAAATTTCCTGAAGCTTTGAATTGTGCTTTGGAGTCGGGAAAATGCATTAGTAATATTAAAGGGATTAATGAAGAATTACGAACAGGACTTTCAAATCAGAACTTTTTAGTTATTGCAAGTGTAAATAATAATTTAGGGAAAATTGATTTAAGTATCCAATATGCATATTTGTCATTGGATAAAACCTTTAAACAGTCAGACAAAACAATACTTCCCGATATATATTTATTATTGTATAGTAATTATAAAAAATTTAATAATTTTCCAAAGGCACTCGAATGGTTCGAAAAAGCTACGCAAATTAAGGATAGTATAAATGAAATTGAAAGGGCAAACCATATAAAAGGAATTTTAGCTGAATCTCAGGCAAGAAAGAAGGATGCTGAAATATTGCTGGCATCGAAAGAAAGAAAAATAGCAATTGAGAAAGGGCATGTTCAAAAATTATACACAATTTTATTTGCCAGTGGATTTGTGCTTGTTTTATTGCTATCTATGATTTCTATTCGCAGTTACAGGTTTCAGAAAAAATCAAACAAAATATTGAATATTCAAAAAAAGCATATAACGGAAAGGAATGAGGAATTAAGCCAATTAAATGAAGAGATTGCATCACAACGCGACTTATTATTTCAACAGAAGAAAAGTATCACTGATAGTATTGAATATGCAAAGTTTATACAACAGGCATTACTTACAAGTGATGAAATTATTGATAATTGTCACTTGCAAAATTTTATATTGTTTAAACCTCGCGATATAATCAGTGGTGATTTTTATTGGTTTAAACAAGTGAAAAATTTCCTTTATTTTACAGCAGCTGATTGCACAGGTCATGGTGTGCCGGGTGCATTTATGAGTGTTTTAGGTATTTCGTTGCTTAATGAAATTGTAAGCCGTCGCGATTTAAACCCACCTGATGTGGTGTTAAATGAACTTCGAAAAAGAATTAAAAAATCGTTGAAGCAAGATAATCCTCATACAATTTCTCAAGATGGCATGGACATTGCCTTATGTCTATTCGATGTTGAAACCAATATTTTACAATTTGCCGGTGCATTCAATCCCTTGTTTATTATTCGCAACAATGAACTTATCGAAATTCAAAGTGATCATATGCCTGTTGGGGTTCATCCAAAAGATAAAAATGAATTTAGGAACCAGCAAATCCAACTATTTGAAAATGATATTTTGTATATTTTTTCCGATGGATTTATTTCACAATTTGGTGGTGAATCGGGCAAAAAATTTGGGTATAACCGGTTTAAGCAATTATTGCTTGATATTAATAATCAACCATTGGACATTCAAAAGAATATTCTTGATAATCGCTTAATTGAATGGCAATACGATTTTGAACAAATTGATGATATTTTAGTACTTGGTATTAGAATATAAAAATAGTAAACTATATTGCATTATTTTTCACTTCTTAATTTATTAAACTCTTCAAGTGATATTGATTTTACATAAGTATCAATATAAGGACCGTTTGGCGTTTGTCGTTTCATCAATGTAATTCCGATACCTTTACTATACCATGTTTCAAGCATTACTTTGTAACTTTGTTTTTTTCCTGTTGTTTTATCTGTTATAATTTGTTCGGTATAACCTTTTGCTACTATTGTGCTTATGGTTATATTGTTTATTTTTTTATCAGCCAATTCTGTAAAGTTCCAATTGTCGTTATTAGTTATATTGATATTTTTTTTAAATTGTAAATCAATTGCAACCTCCATGTTAATATTATATTTATAATTTTGAAATGGGAAAATAAGTCCATTATGGATTACAGATTTGGTAATTAGTTTTGGATTATTATTTTCAACAAATGAAGTTTCTTTTAAATATACACCTTCGGGTTTAAATAAATCTTTAAAATATTGAACTTCATTAAAGTCTTTATTATATCGGATCAGCGTTAACTCATTTTCACCTGTTTTTTGAATTATATAATAAATAGTACTTTTTATTCCATTATTATTATTCGTATAAATCAACACCTTTGGTGTTTCGTAATTTGATATATTCCAGAAATAATCCCTAAAGTTGACTTTATCTATTCCAAATGAAGTAATCACGACTAATATTATAACTACTGTAAATAATTGTATTGATTTCATTTGACTTAATAAATATTTACTGGTTTAATTTAAAATGAAACTTATTGGTAATTTAAATCGTTAATAGGTCAACAATTTTACTCAAAAATATATTTTAAATTCCATTTACAAAATCTGTTTGATTTACGTATTTTTGATAGTAATGATAATAATTGATATTGAATGCGTTATTTGTTAAATATACTATTTTTTAATTTTGTTTATTTAAATCTATTTGCTCAAACCGATCCGATAGCTGAAACCAAAAGAGAAGGTGATATAGCTTTTATCTGTGGCCAATATTCTGTTGCATTTGAAAAATACTCGAAAGCTCTCGATTCTTTTCCTGATAATTATTATTTACAATCAATGAAAAAGTTTAGCCATATTTTTATTGATAGCAGTAAAAATTATAATGAAGCTTTAACAGATTTGAATATTCCAACTACAATAAAAAATTTACCCATTCCTGTAAAACTCAATATTCGCAATCAATTAATAAAAGTGTGCAGAGCAGGAAACAATGGTAGTATCATTTATAGTTTTAATAATGATGAAAATTATACAATATATCAAATATCCAAGGAAGGTAATAAATGGAGGGCACCTAGAAAAATTTTCACTTTCCCGGAATCAGATCCCGTTTATTTTCTTTCATCTGTGAGTTTTGACGGAAAACGGATATATTTTACAAAATATGATAAGTTGGGAAGTACCATATTTGTTAGCAATCTTATTGGAAGCAGATGGGAAGACTTAAAAATAGTCTTCCCTAACAATGATTTAAGTTATATAAATGCACATGCTTTTGAAAGCAATGATGGAAAAACATTGTTTTTTGCCAGTAATAGACCTGGAGGTTTTGGCGGCATGGATATTTATAAATGCGAAAATATAGGCAAAGACTTATGGGGACCAGCCGTAAATTTGGGAGATTCAATTAATACCAATAAAGATGAAGATGTACCTGTTTGGAATACCGAAAGTAATATTCTTTGTTTTTCCTCAACCGGCTATGATTCGCAAGGAGGTTATGATATATTCTTTTCGCAATTTGAAAACGGTAATTTTAGAAAACCAGTTAACGCTGGCGTTTTATATAATTCAGAAAGTGATAATTATTACGAATTTCCAGTTTCTCAAATGATTGGTTTTGTTGAAAAAAATTATATTCAAATTGCATTTAAAAGCAACAATCCAAAAGATTATCTGGCTGAGATTGTTGAAAAGAAAGAAGTTCCAATGTCAGTTTTTAAAAATGTCGATACAATTACCAATGTTGTTCCTGAGAACAAAGTCGATACTTTCCCTAAGGAAGTTGCAATTAATAAAGTGGATACTATCAATACACCTGTAATTGATAAGAAACCAGATACTCTTTCAAAACAAATTTCAATTCAGCAAAATATTATTGATTCAATTAAACCACAGGCATTTGTACAGGTAATGAATACAACTGATAAAGAAATTTTTTACACAGTTCAGCTAACTGCAAATAAGGGAACAATTGATTTTACCAGGTTTAAAGATATACCGGATTTAGTGAAATGGAATGGAAATGATGGCTATACACGCTGTACGAGTGGCGAATTTAAAAATATTCATGATGCCTATACAAAAATGTTATTTTATGTAAATTCAGGTTATAAAGATGCTTTTGTAAGGAAAATATCCAATATACCGGGATTTAAATAGACCATGTGAAATTAAAAAACCTTACTTCTCAGAATTGTAAGGTTTTCTATTTTGAAGTGATTCCGGGGCGATTCGAACGCCCGACCCACAGCTTAGAAGGCTGTTGCTCTATCCAGCTGAGCTACGGAACCATTTTTTTATATTTCGAAGCGCAAATTTAAAAAAAATTAAATACCGCCACCCATCTCGAACAACATTTCACGTGGACGCCCCTGAATAACTCGTGAATTGGGCGGTAAATTTTGTGTTATCCATACATTTCCGCCTATTGTTGAACCTTTTCCAATAGTTATCCGGCCTAAAATTGTAGCACCTGCATATATTGTAACATCGTCTTCAACTATCGGATGCCGAGGAACTCCTTTCACTGGGTTGCCTTCCGGGTCGAGCTTAAAACTTCTGGCGCCCAAAGTTACTCCCTGGTATAATTTTACATTGTTGCCAATAATACATGTTTCTCCAATTACTACACCCGTTCCATGATCAATTACAAAGTCTTCGCCAATCTCAGCTCCAGGATGAATATCAATGCCGGTTTCAGAATGGGCCATTTCGGAAATTATTCTTGGTATAACAGGAACATTTAATTTTAAAAGTGCATGTGCAATTCTGTAATTTGTAACAGCTTTAATTGCAGGGTAAGCAAAAATTATTTCACCTAAACCTTTGGCTGCCGGATCGTACAAATACATTGCACGAACGTCTTTTGCAAGTTTTTCACGTATTTCAGGTAACTGGTTTAAAAATTTCACTACTACACTTTCTGAACTTTCTTTACAGGTATTACAACTGTCGCAATTATTGTCTTCACATGAAAAGCAGTATCCATGTTGTAATTGACCAATTAGCAACTTTACCAGCTTATCAATATTAATTCCCATATGGAATTTAATAGAATCTGCCCGTACAGCAGTATCTCCAAAATAACCTGGGAAAATAATTTCTTTTAATAGCTCAATAATTTCTTTTACAGACTTTACCGATAACATTTCTTCGTTCAGTTCAGGCTTATGGTAAACCTTTTCATACGATATTGGATCGGACAATTTTTCGACTGCCCAAGATAAAGCGTTAACTACTTCAATTTTATAACTTCCCGCCATTATAATTTTATTGAAACTTATTTATGCAATTTTAGCAATAATAAAACAGAAGTCTCAATATCCATCAAATAAATTTTAATGAATATTGAGACTTCATGGTAATTCGAAAAAGTTTATGCCCTGGTAAGGCTAATTTCTTTTTCCTGTATTAATTTCCTTAAATTAATTAACGCATAACGCATTCGGCCTAAAGCAGTATTTATGCTGACATTTGTTGTTTCGGCAATTTCTTTAAAACTTAAGCCGACATAATGTCTTAAAATAACAACTTCCTTTTGGTCTTCAGGCAAAAAATTTATAAGTTTTCTAACATCTGCACTAATTTGATCATCAATAATTGACTCTTCAATGTTAATTTCCGAAAGTTTTTTAGAATTGAAAATAGAAACTTCATTACTATCGTTGGATATAACATTTAGTTGCTTTTCTTTCCTGAAATGATCAATGATAAGATTATGAGCAATTCGCATTACCCATGAAACAAACTTACCATCATCGTGATACTTCGCTTGGAGCAACGATTTAATTACTTTAATAAAAGTGTCCTGAAAAATATCTTCAGCAAGTTGCTGATTACGCACAACCAAATATATATAGCTATATACCTTGTTTTTGTGACGAATAATAAGTTGTTCAATGCTTGATTGGTCGCCTTGTATAAACCTTGCTACAAGCTCCTGATCGGAAAAATTCAATTTCTCCACAACTACCTCCTATTTTAATTAATTAGTTGCGTAAATGTTTTCCGATAGGCAATTCTTTTTTTTAATTGTTAATTTGAAAGGACGAAAATAATAAAATTTTTTTTACTTCAAAATTTTTACCTTTGAATCTTCATTTTTTACAAAGAATATAAACTTTACTGTTAAAAAAAGTTTTTTCAAAAGCATTCCTGTTAAATAACTTAAATTGTATTACAAATATTATGCCGAAGCCTAAATTTGATGAAAATATTTTAATAAAAGGAGCCAGGGTAAATAATCTTCAAAATATTTCAGTTGAAATTCCCCGAAATAAATTGGTTGTAATTACCGGACTTTCAGGCTCCGGTAAATCTTCATTAGCTTTTGATACTTTATATGCCGAAGGTCAAAGACGTTATGTCGAAAGCCTTTCAGCATATGCCCGTCAATTTTTAGGAAGGATAAACAAACCCGAAGTAGATTTTATTCACGGTATTCCACCGGCTATTGCAATTGAACAAAAAGTAAATACTTCAAATCCCAGGTCAACAGTTGGCACATCTACTGAAATATACGAATATTTAAAACTATTGTATGCCAGAATTGGTCGTACCTATTCCCCTGTTTCCGGGAAGGAAGTGAAAAAACACAGTGTTACTGATGTGGTAAATAAAATAAAGCACTATCCCGAAGGTGAAAAAATTCTGCTTATTGCATTGGTGAAACCTGAAATTAAAAATCTTTCAAATTATCTTACCGAATATAAAAAAGAAGGGCTGACCCGAATTTTTAAAAATAACAAAGTAGTTAAAATTGAAGATTTGAAAAGTCCCGAAGAAATTTTGGATGAAAATAATTTAATTAATTTAGTAATAGACAGGTTGCAGGTTTCTAAGAATGACGATTTTTTAAGCCAATGTGGAGATAGTGTTCAATCGGCTATGCTTATTGGCAAAGGGGTTTGTTTATTAAAAGCATTGGATTCTGATGAATTAAGTGAATTTTCAGTCCGTTTTGAAGAGGATGGAATTGAGTTTGAAGAACCATCGGTACACATGTTTTCGTTCAATAGCCCGCTTGGTGCTTGTCCGCGCTGCGAGGGATATGGAAAAATAATTGGTATTGATCCAGATTTGGTTTTTCCCGATAAAAGTCTTTCAATATACAATGATGCTGTGGCTTGTTGGCGTGGAGAAACATTTAGTACATGGAAAGAAAAGCTGGTATATAATGCTGCAAAATTTGATTTCCCAATACATCGACCTTTTAATGAACTTACGAAACAGCAAATTCAACTTATTTGGACAGGAAATAAATATTTCGAAGGCTTAAATAGTTTTTTCGGAGAACTTGAAGAAAAAATTTATAAGATTCAAAATAGGGTTATGCTTGCTCGTTACAGGGGAAAAACTATCTGTAACGATTGCAATGGTTCAAGATTGAAGAAACAGGCTTCGTATGTTAAAATTGACAACAAGGCAATCACCGATTTGGTTTTAATGCAGGTTAAAGATTTGAAACAATTTTTCGACCAAATTAAATTGCGTGAATCAGATAACAAAATTGCTGGCAGACTTTTGGTTGAAATAAAAAACAGGATTGATTTTTTAACCAATGTTGGTTTAGGCTATTTAACTTTGAACCGGTTATCATCAACACTTTCGGGTGGCGAGTCGCAGCGTATTAATTTGGCAACTGCACTCGGAAGTAGTTTGGTAGGTTCGTTATATATTTTAGATGAACCCAGTATTGGGTTGCATTCGCGTGATACCGAATTGCTGATTAAGGTTTTGCAACATTTAAAAAATTTAGGGAATACAGTTGTGGTGGTTGAGCATGATGAGGAAATTATGCGAAGTGCCGATCACATTATTGATATTGGTCCTTTTGCAGGCAGGTTGGGTGGAAAAGTTATTTTTGAAGGGGATCATAAAAAATTACAAAATGAAAAAGACAGCTTAACGGCATTATTTCTGAACGGAAGTGAAATAATTTCTGTTCCTAAACCTCGCAGAAAATGGTCGAATTTTATAAAACTCGATGGTGTTAGGGAAAATAACCTGAAAGGTTTTAATGTAAAAATACCATTGCAAATAATGACTGTAATTACTGGGGTTAGCGGGTCAGGGAAATCATCTTTGGTTAAAACAATATTATATCCATCATTAAACAGGATTATAAGTGGGAGTGGAGATAAGCCAGGAAATTTTGATAAAATATCTGGCGATATTCAATTGATAACCGGCCTGGAATATGTCGATCAAAATCCGATTGGTAAATCTTCCCGTTCAAATCCGGTAACTTATATGAAGGCATATGACGAAATAAGAAAGTTATACGCCTCACAGGCTGAATCAATGCATTTAGGATATACGCCAACCCATTTTTCATTTAATGTTGATGGCGGCAGGTGCGAAGAATGTCAAGGCGAAGGTATGATTAAAGTTGAAATGCAGTTTATGGCCGATGTTAAATTGATTTGTGAAAGTTGTCATGGAATGCGTTTTAAGGAAGATATTCTGGAAGTGAAATATCTTGGGAAAAATATTTATGATGTTTTAGAAATGACAGTTGAGGAAGCAATTGAATTTTTTGATAAAAAACCAGGAACAATTCAAAAAAGGATTGTTGAAAAAATGCAACCATTAGCTGATGTTGGCTTAGGATATATAAAATTAGGACAATCGTCAAGTACCTTAAGCGGCGGTGAAAGTCAGCGTGTAAAATTAGCTAGTTTCATAAGCAAAGACAGCAGTAACATGGGACCAACCATGTTTATTTTTGATGAACCTACAACCGGCTTACACTTCCATGACATCCGTAAATTACTCGATGCTTTTAATGCTTTAATTAAAAAAGGACACACACTTGTTATTATTGAACATAACCTAGAAATAATAAAATGTGCAGATTGGATTATTGACCTTGGTCCTGAAGGTGGCGATGAAGGCGGTTATTTGCTGTTTGAAGGCACTCCAGAAAATTTGGTTAATTGCGAGAAGTCCTTTACCGGCCAATATTTGAATGAAAAGCTAATGGTTAAAAATTAAATTTCTGAATTTATAGCATAATTATAAAAGAAAGTGGCTAAAATTAAAAGTATAATAATGCCCGTAGTTGGTATGTCGTGTACCAATTGTGCATCTGCAATTGAAACAAATGTTCGTAAACTGCCAGGAATTAAAGAAGCAAATGTTGATTATGCAGGAGAAAAACTGAGTGTTCATATTGACACCGACCTTATTAACGAAAGCGACATTATTTCATGTGTAAAACGCATTGGATATTCAATTGCAACCGGTAAACTTGAATTACCTGTTATTGGATTACAAGACAATACTGATGCTTTAACATTAGAAAAAATTCTTGCAAAACAAAATGGTATTCTTACAGTGGATGTTAGTTATGTTACTGAAATGCTTTCACTCGAATATATTCCGGGAACCATTAGCATTTCTGATATTGCTGGAATAGTAAAAACCTCCGGTTTCGAAATCATTAAAGCATCCGAACAGGAACAGTTTTATGATGCCGAGGCAAATGTGCGCAATTCTGAAATTAAAAACCAAAAGGAATTATTAATAATTGGGATACTGTTTTCTGTCCCACTTATTGCTTATAGCATGGTTCGAAATATGAGCATGTTTAGCTTTAAACATGATCTATTTGTAATGCTTTTTTTTGCAACAATTGTACAATTTATTGTTGGTTGGCAGTTTTATATTGGTGCTTTTAAAAGTCTCAGGTTTGGCAGTGCAAATATGGATGTACTAATTATGTTGGGTTCATCGACAGCTTATTTCTCAAGCTTATTTGTAACTATAGGTATAATTAAAAGTCCACATGTTTATTTCGAAACAGGGGCTGCAATAATAACTTTAATCCGGTTAGGTAAATTTCTTGAAGCACGCGCCAAGGGCAAAACTTCGGAAGCCTTGAAAGCTTTGATGGGATTACGGGCAAAAACTGCCTATGTTATTGAAGATGGTGCTGAAGTTGAAATTGATATTGATCAGGTTAAAGTTGGAGATACACTTTTAGTACGTCCGGGTGAAAAAATTCCGGTTGACGGGATTGTAATTGAAGGCCATTCATATGTTGAAGAATCTATGGTAACCGGGGAATCAATGCCGGTAAGCAAGGGTGTGGGCGATAAAGTTATTGGTGCTACAATTAATAAGGAAGGCCTAATTAAGTTTGAAGCCACGCAGGTTGGGAAAAATACCACATTGTCACAAATAGTTCAACTTGTTAAAGAAGCTCAAGCCAGCAAAGCACCTATTCAAAAAATGACAGATGAAATTGGGAAATATTTTGTACCCATTATTATTGGCATTGCATTGCTTACTTTTACTGGTTGGATATGGTTGGGGCATTTGACATGGACTTTGGCAATTATAAATGCAATTGCTGTTCTGGTTATTGCATGTCCATGTGTTATTGGATTAGCAACGCCAACTGCAATTATTGTAGGAACTTCAAAAGGAGCTGAATACGGAATCTTATTTAAGAATAGCGAAATTCTTGAAAAAACTGGTAAAATAAATTATATCGTTTTTGACAAAACAGGAACTATTACTCATGGACAACCTAAATTAACAGATATAATTCCCTTAAATAATTATACTGCCGAAAATGTCCTACACTTGGCGGCAAGCGCTGAAAAAGGATCGGAACATCCTTTAGGCAGGGCTATTGTAAATGCAGCTATTGACAAAGGATTTATATTATCTGAACCTGAAAGATTCAGGGCATATGGAGGAATAGGTATTCGAGCCACAGTAGATGGGAATTCCATGTTAGTTGGAAATACAAAATTGATTCAAAATGAAAGTATTAATATTGATGCCATCTCAGACGAAATAACAAAATTACAAGTCGAAGGTAAAACTGTAATGATAGTTGCTGCAAAAGATATAAATAGTGATGTACAAGCATTACCAATCGGATTACTGGCAGTTGCAGATACTGTTAAACCGGGAGCTGAAAAAGCTATTGCCGAATTGAAAAAGCTAGGCATTGAAATTATGATGATTACCGGAGATAATAAATATACTGCTGCGGCAATAGCAAAACAGGTTGGAATTCTGCATGTAATTTCTGAGGTTTTGCCTGGTGGAAAGGCTGATACGATTAAAAAATTACAAACAACGAAATATATTGATAAAAATTTTCCAATAGTCGCAATGGTAGGTGATGGAATAAATGATGCACCAGCTCTGGCCCAAGCTGATGTAGGAATTGCGATTGGAACAGGAACCGATATTGCTATTGCAACAGCCGGAATAACTTTATTAAGCGGTGAACTGGCTGGTATTGTTCGCTCTATATCACTTTCAAAAGGTACCGGAAAAACGATAGTCCAAAATTTAATTTGGGCACTATTCTATAATGTAATATTAATTCCTGTGGCTGCGTTTGGTTTTTTAAACCCCATGTTTGCTGCTGCAGCTATGGCATTTAGCTCAATATTTGTAGTAACAAACAGTTTACGCTTAAGAGCTTACAAAGTTTAAATTTTTTGGATTTTCTCGAATAAAATTTAAACTAGTCAGATTATTACAAACCTTTTTATTCTTGTAATTTATTATTTTGTTGAATTATTAAAATATCTTTCAGCAAATTGAATGAAATAAGGCCAATTGGGAATTACGGTATGTCCTCCTGAATGTTGCCTGAATGCAATATCACCATCTGTTAAAGTTGTTTCTTGTGGAGGCATTTCGGTAGTGCCTAAGTCTTTTTTTCCTAAAAGTTTATACACCGGACCTGCGTATACAGCTGATAAAAACATGCCTTTAGCGTCAATCCATGTGCCTTCAACTGCCAATGAACCCGAACTTATAAACACAGGTCTAGGAGCACATAATGCAATTAATTCATGAGCATCAACGGGTAAATCATTAGGTGTTAATGGTCCTGCATATTTAATAAAGTTTGGAGCAAACCAATGATATTCGCTTAATGAAGCGAGGTTTTCCACTTGCTCACCAAAAATGTGACGCAATAATTTAGCCCCGCCAGCACCAGATGATCCAATAAATCCTATAGCAATACGCGTATCATATGCCATTGCAACCAAAGCAGCTTTCCCATAACGCGAAAGTCCTTCAATACCAATATGTTTTGTATCAATATCTTTATTGGTTTCAAAATAATCGATAACACGGCTTGCGCCCCAAGCCCATGCTCGTAATGTTCCCAAATCATCAAGTTTACGAGGTTGTCCCTTATTTACCAAACCAATTATTCCCTCTTTTAGTCCAGCACCATTATCTGCCTGATAACTGGTAGGGATTAAAATCGCATAACCCCAGCCCTTTTCCAAAAGTTGCTGCTTCCATGTAGGTTCTTTTTCAGCTGGCATTTTCCAGCCTTTCGGTATTATCCAGCCAAATTCAATTATTACAGGAACAGGCTTGGTTATTTTTAAAGGCGTTGTTAATGTTAATTGAATATTCACTGAAATAGAAGGATAGGCAGAATTATCGACATGGCCAATAAGTTGTTTAACATGAATTGGATAACTACCGTTTAGTGTATCTTTTTCACTTACCATTTCCCATTTAACAGCAGGAATATTCTTTGACAATCTACCATAAATTTCCCTGTCAAAATCTTCTTGTATTTCAATTCTTCGTTTTCCCCAATCCTGCGGTGTTTTCACTTTTGTTCCATTATTGAAAATCAAAGGATCAGGCAAGCTTTTATAACGAATTGCTTTGGACTCATCGGAATTAGCAGCGTTCGAATCTTTAGGGTTTCCGGAAGGCCCAGGTCTAAGTTCAGAAATGCCTAGAAGTTTCATCATCATTTGATGATCCTGGTTGTTCAAATTGTTAATGCTGTCCATTTTCTCTTTTGAAAACTGCGAAAATAGGCCACATGTTAGACTCAAGGAAAATCCAATTAAAAATATTTTTTTTATCATAAATTAAATGTTTTCAATTTGTCAACAATAATTCTAAATCAAAACTAATCATATTAAATATAAATTGGTAATATGCAATTAAATGAAGGTTATTGACACAATTATTTTCAACTAATATGTTTCTTAATATTTTAAAACAATTAAAATATAACATTTCATTTTTCGGATAAAAGTTGAATAATAAATTTATTTTTGAGTAAGATAGAGTATTAAATGTAGCCACCTTTAAAATGAAGAAATATTCAGCTTTTATTGATAGCAATGTAAAAGTTTATAAAATTTAAAACCTGGTTTTTCGAGATTTTTTTGTCATTATAGGCTTTCCGTTTTTATCGAAATTTTCCTTTCGTATTTTTGGACCGCCAAGATTTACCTTTTTATTTTTTTCTTTTTTATTTTGAAAAGCTCCTTTTGAACCTTTAATAGAAGGAGCTTTTAAATAATTTTTATCATATAAGTTCGTTGGCCTTTCCTCTTCGGAATATACTTTGGAAATGACAATATTTTTAGGCAATGGTAGCATTGGAACAGGTTTTTTCATTAACTGTTCTATTGCACTTAGGTATGTTTGTTCAGCTTTATTAATAAATGAAATTGCCGTACCGTTTTTATCAGCTCTTCCGGTTCGCCCGATGCGATGAATATAATCGCCAGGTTCTTCAGGAATGTCAAAATTAATTACATGGGTTACATCCGAAATGTCCATTCCACGTGCAACGATATCTGTAGCAATTAATATCCTTAATGCCCCTTCATTAAATACTTTTAAAGTATTTAACCGGTTGTTATGCGATTTATTAGAATGTATTACTCCAGTTTGATCCGGGAAAATTTTATTTACTTCATCAAATAAACGATCGGCTAATTTCTTAGTGGCTACAAATACGAGTACCTTATTAATTTCATTGTTTTCCGAGACCAATAAACATAGTAAATTAAGCTTGGTTATAAAGTTTGGAACATGGTATGCACTTTGAATTATTTTATCTATTGGCGTTCCATGGGGTGCAATTTCTATGGTAGCCGGAAATTCAATTGTATTTTGAATCAGGTTATAAACATCCTGAGATAAAGTAGCAGAAAACATTAATGTTTGACGTTTGACCGGTAAAGTTTCCATTAATCCAGTAATCTGTGAACGAAAGCCCAGGCTTAACATCTCATCAACTTCATCAATTACAAGTTTCTGAATATATTTTAAACGTAATATTCCTGTGAGAGACAGATCAATCATTCTACCTGGCGTAGCAACTAAAATATCAGTACCATTAAAAATTGCTTTTTTTTGAGTGTTAATATTTGTTCCTCCATAAATGCCAATAGAACGTAATTGAGAGTACTGAGTCAACTTTTTTACTTCATTTAAAATTTGGATAACCAATTCACGGGTAGGAGCAAGGATTAATATTCGAGGATCCTTTTGATTGGAGAAACTGAGTTGGCGCAATAAAGGTAACAAATAAGCGAATGTTTTCCCTGTTCCGGTCTGTGCTATTCCTACAACATTTCTGCCCGACATTATAATTGGAAATGCTTTTTCCTGTATTGGTGTAGGATACACATATTCTAAATCTGATAGTGCTTGTAATAATGGCTTGTTTAAGTTTAATTCGTCGAATGTCACAATTTAAATTTTAATAAGTCGCTAAGGTAATGTGAATCAGCGGCAAGCTACAGTATTTTTTAAATAAATGTAAAATTGACGTATTTATTTATACGAACGACTTACTTTTACGGACTCGATACTAAAGTTTGATATTGCTATTATTAAACATTTTCTAATAGGTGAATTTAATTTAAAACAAGATAAATGATGATGAAAGACGAAGGGAAATACGCTCACTTATGGATGAAGTATGCTGCAGTTATACATGTTTTGCTTAAAAAAACCGAAAATGAAAATCAAAAATTGCAACTTTATAAACATGAGTTTGAACATCATGGGAATAAGCAAAATACAAATTTTACCTTTAGTTTCGATTTAATAAATGGACGTGCTCTGAATATTGTAAGTTCTACAGCTATAGCTCGTGATTTATGGAGGGTCTTGGATAATAATACAGTTACCAGAAACTGGCTGAAAGAACGAAGCATTAAAATTAGCATTGGAAAATCATTTGAAATGCAATTTGAAAAGATTGAACCTGCAATAGTTGAATAACTAAAATTCTTTTAAAATTTCTAATTATTTTTTATTACAATTACCGCTAATAATATCGAAATTTATACTGATGGGAGTTGCCACACTCAAAATAGAATTGGTGCATGGGCTTCTATTTTATTAGTTTCGGGCAATAAAACAATCCTGAAAGGTGAAGTTGAAAATACTACTCATAACAGGATGGAATTATTGGCTGTAATTAAAGCGGTTGAATTTGCTATTGAAAATTATTCAAAACCTACTTTAATAATTTTTACTGACAGTCAATATGTTTCTTTAATTCCGGAAAGAAAAGAAAAATTAATGCAGAAAAATTTTCTTACCAATAAAGGAACTCCTATTCAAAATTCCGATTTGGTAAAAACTTTAATCAGTCAAATCGAGAATAATTCAATTGAATTTGTAAAAATAAAAGCTCATCAACATTCAGATAAAAATAACTTTAGCACTTCGATTAATTTTAATAACGAAGTTGATTTTATTGTCAGACAATTAATGAGAATCGCAGTTGATGAATTAAAGTGGAACAATATTGAAAAGTAATTCTTAATTTTGCCCTTTAAACTTTAAAATCATTTATAGATGAAAACAAGCAGAAAAACTGAAATTTCGAAAGAAATTTTATTGAAAATTGATTTAGCAGTGCAAAGGGAAAGCATGGTGAAACAAGGTTTTTTCGATGGGAGGTTTAAAAATAAAACTTACAAATCGAAGAAAGCGTATAGCAGGCAGAAAACAAAAAAATCGGGTTTTGAAGAATACAAAAACCCGATTTTTTTTATAACTATGGTTGAAGCTTATTTTCTATCATTCGGTTGCAATATTGCTGCATAAATGCTTTTGCATAACGTTCAAGTTTTTTCGTTTCTTCCACATTTATATCTTTTAAATTTTTCTTCAATAAGCGGTCTGTTTTATAATTATATAATGCAACAACTTTATCTTTCCGGAATTGAAGCATATAATCATCCTGAAATATTTGACAGGTTTCATTACCATAATTTACAACAAACCTGTTTTTATCTTTAAATGCATCAAAACCAAATGCAAAATAAGGTTTGTCATAATTCAGTAAACCAAGAATAGTAGGCATTATATCAATTTGCTGAATCATTCCATTATGAATTCCAATTGTAGAATCACCTGCATTATAAATAATTATTGGAATTGAATATACGCCAGCCGAAGTTAAATAAATATCACGAACGGGTTCGGAATTACAATGATCGGCTGTAATCACAAAAATTGTATTTTTAAACCAGGCTTGTTTAGAAGCGGAATTAAAAAATTCTCTTAAAGCCATATCGGTATAACCAAATGTGCGTTGTATAGGTCTCGTGCCCTTCAGGGAACTTACCTTTATATTTATCAGGTAAATTAAACGGATGGTGCGATGAAACTGTAAATACGGTACTCATAAATGGTTGATGAAAAGTACTTATTTTCCTGCACATAAACTGTAAAAATGGTTCATCCCATATTCCCCATGTTCCATCAAAATCAGCATCATTCCCATATTCATTCATGCCATAATAATCATCAATGCCTATTAATTTTGTATATGCACTAAAACCCATTGATCCATTAGGAGCTCCATGAAAAAATGCAGTATAATATCCCTTTTGCTTTAAATCTTTTGCCAAAGATGGTAATTTATCGTCATAATATTCAGTTAAAACAAATGGTTCAACCACTGAAGGAATACTGCTTAAAACCGAAGGAATACCTTCAATTGATTTTCGTCCATTTGCAAATGAATTCCAAAACATACAGCTATGCTGACATAATGAATCTAAAAATGGCGTAAATCCTTTATAATGTCCATTATCTAAATCTTTGTTATAAAACCCTATATTTTCTTTCCCGAAACTTTCCAAAATAAGAATCACTACATTTTTAGGTTTAAAGGCAGCGGTCGGATGTGGATTTCGCACCGGATTATATATTTCTTCCAAAGTATCTTGTGGAAAATAATTGTGTTTTTCCAACGAAGTAATACCAATAGTTTTAAGTATTGAAAATGGAGTATTTAAAACTATATGCATTTCTCTGGGATTTGAAACATAATCACCGGCATTGCTCAAAGTAATTGGGCGAGTACTATGTTTATAACCACCTCTTACACCACCAATAAAAAGGGTTATGGAAATTAAAAAAAATATAAGCCCTATTCCATAATATTTCCACCAAACCGGGAATTCTGGTTTAGGAACTTTTATTCTTTTATAAAGCCAAACCATAGCAATTATAGTAACTATAAATAATAAGGTAGCTTGCCAATAATCAACAAAAGCATTGAGCGAAATTGTACCCATATTATGATCGTGCATAAATTCATGAAAAACCGAAAAAGTTGTTCGTTTTAACGTAAATGAATAATATACATAATCAATAAAGTTCGAGAATATTGCAATTGTATTGGCGATAACAAATATATAAAATAGAACCGACTGGTATATCTTATGATATCTGAATTTAAAAGGTATTACATGAAGAAATATAAACAGGAGGTTTGTATAAAATATGGCAACTGTATCAAATTTGAAACCTCCAATCATTAACCCAATGAAATGCCCAAATGTCATTCCATTATAAAATCCATGGTTAAAAATGTAAAATTCTATACGACAAAGTGAATATAAAAAGTAAACCAAAAACAAACGGAGTAATAAAATTGGAATTAAAGGTTCTATTCCATATTTTCTAAAAAATTTATACATCATACTAACACATTTAAACATGTAAAATTATAAAATTAATCAGTTAATGTTTTTTATAGTATAGGCACAAATCTTAAAAAATCAAAATATCGATTGGGAATTAATTATCGTATTACAACTTCATCAATTACACTTTCGCCGGCCCTCTCATTTAAAGCTTTTGGAAGACTTTCGCGAATGCGTAATAATTCAGTTCTAACAATTGAAGAATTCAGGAATACGAATAAAACCCTGTTTTGTATATAAAGATTGGATGTTTTTTTTGCAATACTTAAGCCAACAACTTTTGGCCAACTGTCAATTAGCCTTACTTCGCGCAGTTTCTTCCCTGCTCCTATAGATTTAAGATATTCACGTAAAACTTCGCCCAAAGGTTGTGTGTTACTTTTTCGCATTTTCTAATTTATTCGGTTTGGGTTATTTTACCTGGTTCAACAATAAAAATAGAATGACCAAACGAAATTTCTTTTAATACACTTTGAATCCTGTTTAATTCAGTATCCGTAATAAAAATTTGCCCGAAGTGTTTATCCGAAACCAGTTGAATTATTTGTTTTACACGGGTTGGGTCGAATTTATCAAAAATATCATCAAGCAATAATAATGGCTTTTTCCCGCTAATTGTTGAAATAAAATCAAACTCGGCAAGTTTTAACGCAACAACATAAGTTTTTTGTTGTCCCTGTGATGCTATTTTCTTTGCCAAATATCCATCAAGGTTAAGTATCAAATCATCTTTATGAATTCCGGTGGAAGTATATTCAAGAATTTTATCTTTTTGAAGCGTTTCAACAAGTAACGATTTAAAGTCAGTGCCATTTAATTGCGATTGATATCTTATTTCAGCTATTTCATTGGTTCCGGCAATTGCCGAATAATATTTTTTGAAAACCGGAGAAAATGATTCTATAAATTTAAACCGTTTGTCATAAATTTTTTCGCCTAAACTAACGAGCTGATCAGAATAAACCTCAAGAATATCTTTGTCGTAATTTGAATGATGAGAAATTTCCTTCAGAAATTTATTTCGCTGCAGTAAAATATGGTTATATTGAATTAAATCATCGAGATATATTTTGTCATATTGCGAAATAATTGAATCAATGAGCTTGCGACGTTCTTCACTTCCTTCGGAAATTAAACTGCTGTCTGAAGGAGTAATCATTACAACTGGAACTAAACCAATATGGTCGGCCAAACGCTCGTATTCTTTTTTATTTCGTTTAAGAATTTTTCTCGAATTTCGTTTGAAACCACAATAAATTTCTTCTTCATGATCGTTTATGATATAATTCCCCTGGATGACAAAAAAGTCATTGTTATGGCGAATATTCTGACTATCGATAATATTGAAATACGATTTGCTTATTGACAAATAATGAATTGCATCTAATAAATTTGTTTTCCCAATACCATTATTACCTACAAAACAATTTATCTTTTCAGAGAAGGAAAGTTCCGCCTGTTCATAATTTTTAAAATTTACCAGCGATAATTTTTGAAGTATCATGGATTACATGCAATTTAATGCAAAGATATTAAAAAAGAGAAAGCGCCTTGCGGGCGCTTCCATCTTGTCATCAATATTTTATAAACAATTAATGTTTGCCTAAATAATCGGCAACACCTTCCTGGGTTGCTTTCATAGCTTTTTGTCCCGGTTTCCAATCAGCTGGACAAACTTCACCGTATTCTTCGAAATGTTGCAATGCATCTACAATTCTAATTGCTTCTTCAACACTTCGGCCTAAAGGCATATCATTTACAACCTGGTGACGGACATTTCCTGCCTTATCAATCAAAAATAAACCGCGATAAGCCATTGGAGTTCCATTAAAACGGGTTTCGCCATTTTCATCAATATCATAACTTCCGGCTAAAACATCATAATTTTCAGCTATGGTTTTTGATAAATCTGAAACCAAAGGGAATTTAACGCCTTTAATACCACCGTCTTTTAAATCGGTTTGCAACCATTTCCAGTGTGAAAATTCCGAATCGACAGAAGCGCCAACAATAGCAACATTTCGTTTTTCAAATTCAGCTATTTTATCCTGAAATGCAATAATTTCAGTAGGACAAACAAAAGTAAAATCGGCTGGATAAAAGAAAAATATTACATACTTTTTTCCAACATATTGTTTTAAGGAGAAATTTTCAACAATTTCATGACCGTTTATTACGGCATTTGTACTAAATTCTGGGGCTTTTTTTCCAACTAATACTGACATATTTATTTATTTTAAGTTAAACATAAATTCTAGTATAAAATTAATCCAATTTCATAAAAATATAAATACAAGAACATTGAATTTTGAAATATTAACAAGGTATAAAATTGAATGTTCAATATAAGATTATGAAAATTTGTAATGGAAATTAATTCCAATTATTGGAAGTTCACAATTTCAGGTGATCGTACATTAAATGTTCCGGGATTGAATTTTGAATCTTCCGAAACACTGAAGAAGTCACCTTGTGCTTGTTGTGGTAACCAGGGATAATATGCTAACCTGATTTGAAAAGTTTTAAAAACCAAATGTTCATTCCTGAACCTGAAACCAATTCCGAACCCACTATATAACGGATAATTAAAAATTAATTTGTTTGAAGAGCCAATCCAGCCTAAATCGGCAAATCCAAAAACTGCAAATCGGAACCCGGCTAAATAATATGGCGTAAAGCAAACTGATTCGAAACTTGCCACAAATCGTTGTGTTCCATGAATTGAATCACTCTGAAAACCTCTAATTCCCGATAAGTCATTAATTGAAATATATTCATCAGGGTTACGATAAAAGCCATCTGTAAAACGGACATTTATAAAATGGCGAAATTTGTATTGCCCAAAAACTATAAGGTTTGAGAAAAAGTTGGCATTAAATTTCAATACTTCTTGTTGTAAATGTTCACTCTGTTCTCCTAAAAAAGCACCCCATGCTATACTACCATTAAGATAACCAATATTATCCACAAAATTTCCTTTGGCAATTGATGCTCCATAATATAAACGAGTCATAAATTCATCAACTTCAACTCCATGCGTAAGTTTAATAAGTAATCCATACGGGATATCTTCAGTTCGTCCATAATTATAAATTAAGCTCGAACGATAATAACCCTGACTTGAAAAGGAAAGGTTAATTAAATATTGAGTTTTATTTTGGTATTGGTATCTGAAATTTTCAGCTACAAATGGACGGGTTGAATAATCCCAGGTATAAATGCCACCCGATAATACCAGATTTTCATGACTTGTATTCGACATAAATAATGGTCGAATTGGGAAAGCTCGTCCAAGCCAAGCACTCCAAACTTTTCCGCCTAAAGGCCTATAAACATAATTGTTGTTAGAATCTTCTAATAATGTATAACCATCCATATCCTGATAATTTAAGTTTCCTGCATATTTTGTTTTTTGCGTAAGAAAATCACGCCAAAGACGAATATTATAACCTTTATTTCCATAAGCGCTATAACCAATTTGACTGTTGATGTATGAACCTGCAATATTTTGCATTCGGAAATAACCATCATATCCTTTTTGAGGAACATTTCTATAATTATTATAATAATCATTGTCAATCTCCTGGCCAGTTCCTAATATATTTTTATCCCAAACATCAATATAAACGCTTTTTAAGTCTTTTGAAGTAACATCGAAACCTTTGGCTAAATTATCTTTCACAACAACAACAAGGTCGGCAGAATCGCCATTCATTGAAATATTTTTCACCCTGATTATGGCATCTTCAATAAATGGTAAATCGCGCAACAATCGCTCGTTATCAGCTAAAGTTGAAGGATCAATGGCTTGGCCTTTTTTAAATAGAAGATGATTCTTAATCACCCAATCATAAGTCATAATATGCGTTTTATTGGCAAATGCACCTATGGACGTTGTTGGTTGCCGGTTAGGATCATTAATTGTTGGTCCGAAAACCTTGAGCTTCTGCAATGTAATATTTCGAATAATCAAATTTTTATATGGTAGAAACGGAACTTCACTTTTTTGGGTAGTTGTGGTATCTTTATTTACGGAACTATTATCAGGCACAATAACTACATTGTGAAGTTCTTTTGACCACCTGCGTTTATAGGATACATCACGTAATTTATTAAAAAACCGGTCAGATATGCTATTTGATTTTTTTATATAGAAGTCGATGTTTATAGGCAATTCAATATTTGTGTCATTTTTTGCAACTACAGTTCTATCATCAGCATATAGAATATGACCTGCCTTAAGATGTATAATATTGCTTTTAATTTTTGGACGTGTTTCCTGTGCTTCAATACTACTGTATAGAAAAATAACCAATAAAATTATATAGAAATTGAATTTAATAATAATGAAAGGTTTTACTAAAACTTAAAACTATTTTGTTTTTTTACTGTTTAAAATTCGTCAAATATATTACATCCATATAATATTATAAAACTACAAACTTTGTACATTTAGTAAATTTCGATTGTTAAAAATGATTATTCAGCAACGTTTTAATAATGTGGTAGATTACTTTTCAAACCAAATGCCGGTTGCCGAAACTGAACTGCGTTACAAAAGTGCTTATGAACTTATTGTAGCTGTAATATTATCAGCCCAGTGTACCGATAAACGCGTGAATATTATTACTCCTAATTTTTTTAAACATTTCCCAAATCCTGAAGTACTTGCTGAATCGAACGTTGATGAAATATTTGAATTGATAAAAAGTTGTACTTACCCGAATAACAAAGCAAAAAATATTTTGGCAATGGCTAAAATGTTGGTTTCCGATTTCAAATCTGTATTACCATCAGATACAGAACAGCTCCAAAAACTTCCTGGAGTTGGCAGAAAAACAGCTCATGTTCTGGCATCTGTATTATTTAATAAACCTGTATTGGCTGTTGATACTCATGTATTCAGGGTTTCAGCTCGTATTGGTTTGACTAAAAATGCTAAAAACCCTTTGGAATGTGAAAAACAATTGATCAAATATTTACCAGCCGACAAATTGCCATTGGCACATCACTGGTTGATTTTACATGGTCGATATGTTTGTACTGCACGAAATCCGAAATGTCTGGAATGTGGAATAAATAAATATTGTGATTTTTTTAGTAATCAAATGTCAAAAAAATAATTATTCAAATATTCAATATAAGCACTTTTGTATATTTGCAAGTATGTAAAATATAAAGCATGAAACAGTTTTTAAGAATTATTGCATTTATAATTATTTCAGTTCTTATTTCGGCAATGGGAATTCAACGTGTTGATTTCAGCCATGGCAGAAAAAAAAATGTTTGCAAGGACTTACGAAATGAAGCGCTCGCGTACTTTATATTTGTTGATAGCAAAGAAACTTCGCCCTGGACAGAATTTGACATCCGATCGACCTTGGATTCTATTAATGTAGCTGTGAACTGGCTTAATCAGCAAGCAATAATGAATAACATAAATTTAAAATTACGAGCGAATTACTATATTGGCAAGCCTATTGCAACTATTAAAAAGAACCTTTCTCAAGGAACTATTGAAAACACTATTAAAGTCTTGGGACCCAATAAAGGATTTAAAGATTTAAACTTATGGGCTGATGGAATAGCCAAAAAAGTTGGTTCTACACTAAATATTCCTGAAAAAGACGGTATACCTGAGATTAAGAATCCGAATAATAAAGAACGATTAATTGCATTTTTGCGCGATGCTAATAATGTTGAAAGTGTGGCATTAATTTTTATGGTCAATAATTATTACCGCGATGATATTTCAGTTGCAATCAATACATTTTCAAAAAAAGATGTGGAATTTGCCGTTGTTAGTTATAAATATCCTTCCGAAATTGCAAATAATATTCTGCGTTTATATGGCGCAGCACCATTGTATAAATCGGTATTTCGTAAAAACGACAACAAAATTAAAATTGCTCTACAGTTTTTTCCTAACGACATTATGCAGGACCCATATGGGAAAAACATTCAAAAATTAAAAATTGGCCTTTTTACAAAATATCTTATAGGATGGACTGATCAACTCGACCCAAAATACGAAGTACTTCTTACCGATGGAATAATGAATTTTTAAATTTTATAATATGAATTTTTCGAAAATAATATTGACGGTTGTTTCCATTGTTTTATTTGGAAATGCAATAGCACAGGATTCTATTCCAGCTGCTAATAGGGAGATTATTAATTATGTAAATTCAGTAATAGGGAAAAAAGTCGATCGTGGAGAATGTTGGGACTTGGCAAACGAAGCATTGATTAAAATTAATGCTAAATGGGATAGAAAGTTTGTTTATGGTAAATTATTAAATCCTGAAAAAGATGTAATTTATCCGGGAGATATAATTCAATTTAAAAATGTTGTAGTTGAATATAAAATTGTTAAAGGTAATGAAACGCAAACAACAACTGAATCGATGAAACAACATACTGCAATTGTGCATAAAGTATTAGCGAAAGGAGAATTTGAACTTGCACATCAAAACACACAATTTTCAGGTAGAAAAGTTGGCTTAAGTGATTTGAATATTAAATATATTAAGAAAGGTAAAATTTTTATTTACCGGCCTGTAGTAGAGTGAAAAATTATAAAGCTTTAATATTTAATATTATAGCAAAAGAAAGTATTAAATGTTTTTGGTGGAATTTTGACTATTAGTTTTTTATTTAATACTTTAATCTTCATTATTTTAGGTTTGTCGTTCGGGTTGTCAATAACCATAACCAAGTCTTTATCCGGTGTAATAAATGATATAATGTTTTCACTTCCTTTAGTTTTCACCATATTTGAACCGGGTGTTATGAAATATGAAAAATGTTTAAAAACAAAATATTCCGGATTCAAATAATATCGTCTTTTAACCGGATCAATTGATACGAGTGAATTTTGTTTCCATCCCCAATGACTCATACCGGGTTTTTCTAAAATCATATTCCAGTACATATATGAATTTGCACCTGCATTAAAATAAAATTTAATCAAATTATAAGTGTGTTCGGCTGCTTTCCAATCATTATCACCATTACCACATTCATTTTCGGTTTGCATAATTTTTAAATTGGGAAAATTTTCATGTGTTAATTCTACTGCACCTTTTCCAGCCCATTGAAACCCAAATCCTTTTATATATTTTCTGCATTTTTCATTTTGCATTATTGTATCAATAATAGCAAATGAAGGTCGTTCAAGAGTGCCAAACCAAATCTCAGTTTTTAATCTGTCTTTCTCAAACCGGGGGCCAAGATAATTACCAATAAAACCTGCCAGTGCCGATGGTGTCCAAACACAACTGGGAAATACCTGGCAGGAGTTAAATTCATTTTGTGGCTGAACCATTGAAATATTTATACCTTCATCACGATACGCCTTTATAAACTTTGCAAAATATTTTGCATAGGTTGATAAAATTGTATCATTCAAAATTATTTGATTGACACCTTCTTTACCTTTTAAACTACGTTTTAATTTATTTCCATATCCAGGTTTACAGGCATAATGGTCATTGGTCTTCATCCAGGCTGGTGGTGTCCATGGTGAAGCCCATAATTTTAATTTCTTTTGATATGAAAGTGCAGTTTTTATATAGGGAATTATATTTCTTTTATCACGATCAATTGAAAAGAATTCCAAATCGAAGTCGTTTATACTATCATCCAATGAATAATAATTAAATGAATAATCGTTAGAACCAATCGGTACCCTGCAATAGTTTAATTTTAAACCATATTCAGTCCCAAATAAATCGTGCATTAAATAATTTTTTGATTTATCGTTAAGCACTTGCAATGCACTCCAACCCATTTCATTGAAACAACCTCCAAATCCATTGATTTGTTGACGCAAACTATCAGGAAAAATCTCAGCATCAAATTTACTATCGGTTGAATCAACTGGTTGCCAAAATTGATTTCGCTGTTCATCCCAAAGCCTTTGTTCACTTGTTGTCCACCATTTAATGGTTTTGTTGGTATGACAGGAACAAAATGCAAATACAAATGTTACTATGGTCAGAAATTGTAATTTGGTTTTCATTTCAAAGTAAATTCCTAAAAAAAGGAATGCTAAGATAACAAAATATTTACCTTTTTATTTTTCTTATTCAATGATAGTTTTATAAATAATTGAAATTATGTTTTTTGGGTATGGAAATTAATTGGTTAATTAATCAAAATTCAATTTTGAAAGCCCTAACAACAATATTTTTTTTTAATATTATTGCAAAATAAATAAACTGAAATTTAAATTAAATAAATAATTGAATATGAAAGTAACCGTAGTTGGAGCAGGTAATGTAGGAGCATCAGTAGCTCAATTTGTTGCCGAAAAAGAGCTTGTAAATGAAATTGTATTGCTTGATATTAAACAAGGTATTGGTGAAGGTAAAGCGCTTGATTTGTTGCAGGCAGGTCCGGTTAATAATTATGATACACGCTTGATTGGTGTAACAGATGATTATTCGCGTTCTTCAAATTCTGATGTTGTAGTTATTACATCTGGAGTTCCTCGTAAACCAGGAATGAGCCGCGACGATTTAATTTCAATTAATGCTGGTATAGTAAAACAGGTTACAGAAAAAGTAATTTCTGCTTCACCTAAAGCAATAATAATTATTGTTTCAAATCCATTGGATGTTATGACGTATACAGCCTTTCTTGCTGCAAAAACCGATTCAAGAAAAGTCTTTGGAATGGCTGGTATATTAGATACGGCACGTTATAGGGCATTTTTAGCTGAGGCATTAAATTGCAACCCCAAAGATATTCAGGCATTGTTGTTAGGCGGACATGGTGATACAATGGTTCCGCTTCCCAGATATACAACAGTTTCAGGGATACCGGTAACCCAACTTATAGCAAAAGATAAACTTGACGCTATTATTAAAAGAACTCAAAATGGAGGAGGTGAATTGGTTAGCCTTATGGGAACTTCGGCGTGGTACGCACCTGGTGCTGCTGCAGCACAAATGGTTGAAGCAATTGTTCGTGACCAAAAACGTATTTTCCCTTGTTGCGCAATGCTTAATGGTGAATATGGCTTAAAAAATCTATTTCTCGGAGTTCCGGTTAAATTAGGAAAAAATGGAATTGAACAAATAATAGAAATAGAATTAAATACTGAAGAACGTATATTATTTGATGCTTCTGCAAAGGCTGTTAAAAGTGTGATGGAAGTATTAGATGGTATGAAACTTTTTTAATAGCTTAAACTATTTAAATATAGAAACTTCCGAGCATTAAACTTCGGAAGTTTTTTTATTTTCATATTCTTCTTTTAAAGGAAAATCGATAGTAATTTCTGTGCCTTCACCATGTTTTGAAAATATATCAATAAATCCTTCATTCGATTCTACTCTTGCATAAATATTTGCTAACCCGGCACTTTTGACTGTTTTAATTAACGAAGTATCAAATCCAACCCCGTTGTCCTGAACAGAAATATTTAATCTGCTATCATCTACTATTAATTGTACAATAATTTCTTTTGCCTTTGAGTGTTTTATAGCATTGTTAATCAATTCCTGAACAATCCGGTATATTGAAATTTCAAAGGAACTGCTCAAGCGTTTTTCATTTCCATAATAATGAAATAAAATATTAATATTTCTGTTAGAACTTAAATTGCTGCAAAAGTCTGACAGGGCATCTTTTAATCCATATTTCACCAATGCTTGTGGCATTAAATTGTGAGCTATATATCTTAATTCTTTAATTGAAGTGTCAATGAGGTTTAAAGTTTTACTGAAGTTACCTTCATGCTCAGGTGAAACCCGAATATTTTCTTTAATATTATTAAATGAAAGTTTTATGCCCGAAAGCAATCCTCCTAATCCGTCATGAAGTTCGCGGGCTAATCTTCCACGTTCAATTTCTTCACCTTTTAATACTGATTTGGTTGCAACTAAAAGTCGTTCTTTTTCTAAGTCAATAATCTTCTGTTCTTTTATATTTAATTCCTGAGTAATTATTCTTCTTCTTTGCAAAATAACAACAATACCAATTATAACTGAAATAAAAAATGCAACAAATAATATAGTGGTTATTAACTTGTATAAGATTGCAGCTCTTTTATCTTTTTCCAATAATTTTATCTGTTGCGATTTTTTTTCTTTGTCATATTCTGCTTCAAGATGGGCAATTTGCTGCAAATTTTGCTCATTTAAAATACTGTCGTTATATATAACTGATTCCTGATAAAATTTTAAAGCTTTGTTAAAATCTGATTTACCTTGATAACATTGTGATAATCCATCGTAGGCAATTGAAATTTGAGATTTTGAGCCTATTTTAACTGCAATTTCCAGACCTTTTTGAAATGCTTCAATTGCCCTTCCATAATCTTTAACTTGCAAATAAGTATTCGCTATACTGGTATAACTTGATGCAACATATATTAAATCACCAGTTCCTTTGCTTATTTCCAATGATTTATTAAAATAAAATATTGCAAGTTTATATAATTTCTTTTTTAGGTAAATATTCCCAATTGCATTATAACAAATACCTTCTCCGGCTTTGTTTTTTATGGCTAAATCGTAGTAAAGCGAATTTTTATAATTATTTAGTGCTTTATCATTGTTACCTAATGCTTCGTATACCGAACCTATATTATCTAAATTAATTGAAACACCCAATAAGTTACCTCGTTTTTTTTCCAGTGGAAGTGCTTTTTCAAAATACATGATTGCCTCATTGTACTTGGCAAGGCTAAAATATATATTACCAATACTGTTATATGCTATACAAATATTTTTAACATCATTAATTTCTTCAGCTAATTTTAAAGCTTTTATATGGAAAAAAAGTGCCTTTGAATTATCGTCAATTCTGCGATATACAACTCCAATATTATTCAATGCCTGGACCTGAAAATATATATTACCAGTTTTTTCAGCAATTGCCAAAGCTTTACGATGGTAATATAAAGCTTTTGAATAATCTGAAAGATTTCTATTTAGAACTCCCATTCCATCATTTACATAAAACAGACCTTTGGGATAATTTAATTTCTCAGCCAAACCGAATATTTTGCTTAGATTTTCATTTTCTTTTGTCGTGTCTTTATTCAAAAAGAAATATTTAATTAAACTGTCATATTGTTGTGTGGTTTTTGTAGATTGCAGAAGTGAATCGAATTCCAGGTTATTTGCTAATAATTGGAAAGGAATTATTAAAGCTATATAAATGATTAAAATATATTTTTTCATATTAAATAAGAAATTGAACTCAAATTTAGGTTATTAATGGAAAGTTGCCAGCAAAGTGTGAAAATTATATAACTTTACAGCACATTTCAGTATTAAAAGCCGAATGGAAGAAGAATTAAACAAAATAGTATATTCAAAAAATACAATTGAGTTTGTTACTGTAGCCAAAGAATTTTGCACTTTTGCTGAAAATGCTACAGAATTTGACGGTAAAACTTTTGTAGATAAAACCCTAAAATTATTATCATTATTATATCTTAAAGCGCTATTATTGCCAGATACCGAACAGTTTAACGAAGATGGGAATGAAAAATTTGTGACAGAATTCGATTGGCAATTTATTAAAAACGGAATTGCTTCAATTTTAGATGACAAAGATTCTTATCTTGATTTTTTTGATTCGGAAATGAAAGAAACACCTGAACCAGTTACATCAAGCATATCGGAAAATTTAGCCGATGTATATCAGGATTTAAAAGATTTTTTGGAAATTTATAAGCTCGGGAACGATGATCTTTCAAACGATGCAATTTTTGAATGTACTGAAAATTTTAAAAATTACTGGGGATATAGAATTGTAAATACTATAAGGATATTACATTTAATAAATTTTTATCCGGTAATCGACGAACAATCTGCTGATATTTTAAAAACTCACGCCAAACGAAATTCCAAGGATTGGTTTATAAGTCAGGCGCAAAATGATTTTCAAACGAATGAATAGTGTTTTTGCAAGTTCCATTTTGCCTGAATTAATTACAGAATTACCTCTAATTCAGTTTAATGGTAAAATAATTGTTGTGGATAATGCAAAATCAATGCCTGGTGCTATAAAATTCCTTAACAGTCATTCAATGATAGGTTTTGATACAGAATCGAAACCTTCATTCCGAAAAGGCCAGATAAATAAAGTTTCATTATTGCAATTGGCTTATTATGATACTTGCTTTATATTCCGGCTTAATAAAATAGGATTTGGTGACGATTTGATTCATTTGTTGAACAATAGTTTGATAAAAAAAATTGGACTTTCGTTAAAGGATGATTTTAGAGAACTTTCTAAACTCAGGCACTTTCAACCTTCTGGATTTATTGAGCTTCAGAAATATGTCGAAAATTTTAATATTACTGACAAAAGTTTAAAAAAGCTGGTTGCTTTGATTTTAGGTCATAGGATTTCAAAATCACAGCAAACTTCAAATTGGGAATCTGAAAACTTAACCGAAGCGCAAATTGTTTATGCAGCAACTGATGCCTGGGCTTGTTTGGAGATATATAAACGACTAGTTGAAATTGAAAATATAAATGGGAAATCAAAATATAGCCACACTTAAGCCCGGCAAAGAACAATCTGTTTTTCGACGCCATCCCTGGATTTTTTCAGGTGCAATTAAACATATTAATGGTAATGCCAGCGAAGGCGATTTGGTGAAAGTGGTTGACAGTAAAGGTGAATTTCTGGCAATAGGACATTACCAAATTGGCTCAATTGCTATTAGAATTATAACATTTGATAATGTTGAAATAGACGATAAATTTTGGTTACATAAAATAGAATCTGCATTCAAATTACGTCAGGCTCTTGGATTAATTGACAATGAAACTACCAATGTATTTCGCTTGGTAAATGCCGAAGGTGACGAAATGCCCGGATTAGTTATTGATTTTTATAATGGAACGGCTGTTACTCAATTTCATTCAATAGGAATTTTTCTTCAAAAAGATAAAATAATAAATGCTTTACGACAGGTTTTAGGTCAAAGCTTGAAAGCAATTTTTGATAAAAGTGAAAGTACAATGCCATTTAAAGCTGCAATTCGACCTGTAAATGGATATTTATGGAATGAAAGTTCAAATTTTGAAGTAGAAGAAAATGGTAATCGATTTAAAATAGATTGGGTACTTGGGCAGAAAACCGGATTTTTTATTGATCAGCGTGAAAATCGCAAATTGGTTATGACATATTCAAAGGGAAAAAATGTTCTCAATATGTTTTGCTATACAGGTGGTTTTTCAGTTTATGCATTGCGAGGAGGAGCTAATATTGTTCATAGTGTAGATAGTTCAAAGAAAGCAATTGAATTGACCAATGAAAATGTTGAATTAAATTTTCCTAATTGTTCCAACCACGAAGCAATTGCATTTGACGCTTTTGATTATTTAAACAGCACCGATCATATATATGATTTAATAATTTTAGATCCACCTGCATTTGCAAAACATAATGAAGCTGTGCACAATGCTTTGCAAGGATACAAAAGATTGAGTCAAAGAGCAATTGAAATAATAAAGCCAGGTGGTTTAATATTTACTTTTTCTTGCTCACAGGTTGTTTCCAGGGAAGAATTTAGAAAATCGGTATTTGCAGCCGCAGCAAATGCAAAACGAAAAGTTAGTATTTTACATCAGTTATCACAACCAGCTGATCATGCTGTTAGTATATATCATCCCGAAGGGGAATATCTTAAAGGACTTGTGTTACATGTAGAATAATTTTGGCAAAAAAAAATCCCGTAACTGTAAATACAATTCGGGAATTTTATATTTTTCCAAGAGTTTTAGTCAACAATTTCAATCATCTTGAAAGGCACGCGAATGATAGATTCATAGTCTTCGCCAGCTTCCAACATATCCTCATCATCTTCCTCGTAATACCAATTTATAATAACCTCATTTTTAGCTTTATAAATGGCTTCAAGTTTTTTGAATACATCAAGGATACATTTTGATGAACTTGTGTTAAAATATTCAAGTTGAATATTTACTTTAGTTAAAGCAGCTGGGCCTTTACCATATTCTTCGAGCCAGTCAACTAATGGTTTATAAAATTCTATTGAGTTTTCAGGAATTGATCTACCCTTAACTTCAATAAATCCTTGTCCTCCATCAAATTTTACATTTGGAGTTTTGGCTGTTCCTTCAATAATCAATGGTTCCATATGCGGTAGTTAAATTTTAACGTTAATTTACTTTTACTTCTAAATTAAAAAAACTGATTTCAGGGCTATATTCTAAAAAGTGATAATCAAGTTTGTTGCCAGTTTTTCTTGCCATATCCACTAACCCAAGACCTCCACCACCTTTGGCTGATAATTTCTGATGATTTAAAATAAATTTATACATATCTTTTAATTCATCTGCATTTAAAGAATTAATCTTGTCAATTTTATCCTTTAAATATTTTATTTTATCTGATGTTACAAAATTACCTAATGAAACTTTGTAACCATCTTCAAATTTTTGAATAACTAATACACCAAATTTCGAATCAAATTTATCTTTCATTTCGTCCGGCAGATCATCAACGTGATGAAAAAGATTTTGCAAACCTTCTACCAAAACATTGTACATTTTCTTCTTAACCTTGGCATCTTCGTTAACACTGTCAAGCCTGCTTTCGATACCTTCCAGAACACTATTTATCCACTCCGTAGAGATACTACCTTTATAGGTCAGCAATACTTCTCCACTGTGGAGTTTGTTATAATAATCATCAAAATTAAAACCCATACAAGTCGTTCTGGTTAGTATGTTTAGCGTTTCTTTTAATCACAACAAATATAACAAAATTATTTCATTCAAAACTATTTTGTCAATTTTGCTTCTGTTATTCATTGACTTTTTAAAGCACAAATCACTTGAATGCTATATATTATATACGTTTAACAGTTTTTACATTATTTCCTATAAAAAACAGTTATCAAACTTAATAATTGTTTTTTATTTATAACAAAAAAAGAACAAATATTGTCTTTCTAAAATTAGAAATTTTTTAATTACAAAAAATTCAATATTCAAAAATTATCTGATTTTATTCAATAAAATTTTAGATGCAACCTTGTATTAATGTTACAGCTTGTTCAAGACGTTGTTTACCAACACCTGAAATTATTTCATAATCAAGTTTAAAATGTTCAAGTTCATTTTGATAAATTTTAAATAATTGCTCACGTTTTTCTCCTCCATTTTCTCTAACTTTGTCTGCAACCCATTGAATATCTGTATTACATAGCAGGTATTTTTCAAATTTCGATTCTTTTATAGCGTTATCTATCCAATTTGGGATTTTGTGATAAACTATTTTAAACCAAATTTTAGTAATTATTAAATCAGTATCGAATAAAATTATTTGAGTTGCATTTGGATATTTTGAATTTATCTGTTCCCATTGCTTTTTTGCAATAGTTTCAACGTCATTGTATGAATAACTTCCTTTTAAAGATTCAATGTAATCACGTGCAAATTCTGGTATCCAAATGGTATTAAAATGGTTGGCTAATTGTTGGGCAAGCGTAGTTTTGCCAGTACATTCCGGTCCAATTATGGCAATTTTTTTTAATTGATTTGAAGTTTGAATTGTTTTTTCCATTGAATATATCCTATAACAGCTAAAATAGTATAAATAGAAAACAGGACTGCCGTTAAGTACAAGTTTTTGTAAATGAATAAACCAATAGAAATGCCATCAATTATAATCCATAGCAACCATTGTTCAATCATTTTTTGGGCCAGCATCCAAGTTGCAACAATACTACCTGCTGAAACCAATCCATCACAAAACGGATTCGATGCATTGGTGTAATTTTTCATTACATAATAAAGAACGGCAGTTAATACAATAATTGACAATGAAATTCCAAACCATTGTTTTATTTCGGCTTTAATTATTACTATTTGACCGGAATCCTTATTTGTACTTTTTCCTTTAAGCCAATGGTACCATCCGTATATGCTTACTACCAGGTAATATACCTGTAATCCCATATCGGCATATAATGTAGATTTTAAGAACACTGCTATATAGGCTGCAGAAGTTATAATTCCGACAGGCCAAAGCAAAATATTTTGTCGAATTGAAAAGAAAATATATAGTATTCCGGCAATAAATCCAAAAAGCTCAAAACTATTTGAAATACACCAATTATAAATAAATGCCCACATAAGTTTTGGGGTTTATTTCCTGGCTTTTTTCACACTATCCCAATTTTTAATCACATTTAAAGCTTGATTAATTAAAGGTTCCCCATCGTTATAAATTTCGAAAAATTCAGTTGAATCCCATAAATCTCTTGCGATATATGCCTTTAGTGTCTTCATCATTATAGCTTTGGACACTTTTAATTGCTCATCATTCTTTTTAACGCCTTCTTTATCAGCAAAATTAACTAATTCGTCAAGCACTTTTTGAGTATCGAACTTGTTTTTAAAAGATGTAAAATCAGGATAATCTTTTTGAATTGCTTTTCTGTTCTGGTCAATATAATTTAAAACAAATCGGTTTAGTATTCCTTTTCTTACAATATCGCGATAGTAATCTGAGTAACCTGAAGTATCAAGTGGCACAAATATATCAGGCATAATTCCACCTCCTCCATATACAACCCTTTTTTCAACAAGCGTATGATATTTCAAAGAATCGGGGAAATGAATACTGTCCCTATTTTCCATTTCACCATTTTTATAGCGGTTCATAAGGTCCTTTTCATATTCGTCCACACCTTTATTATATGGTTTTTGTATTAATCTTCCTGAAGGTGTATAATATCTTGCAACGGTAAGTCGTAACATTGAACCATCGGTGAACATAATCGGTCTTTGCACCAAACCTTTCCCGAAGGAACGTCGTCCAACAATAAATCCGCGATCCCAGTCCTGAATAGCTCCTGAAAGGATTTCACTTGCAGACGCTGAGCCTTCGTCAATTAAAATTACCAATTTCCCGTTTTCGAAGGTTCCTTTACTGGTTGAATAATATGGTTGTTTTGGACTATGAACACCTTGTGTATAAACAATTAATTTATTTTTATCAAGGAACTGATCGGCTAAAAAAACTGCTTCTTCCAAATAACCGCCACCATTATCAGTCAGGTCAAGCACAAGATTTTTAATATGTTGTTTTTTTAGTGTATCCATGGCATGTTCAAATTCACTGCCAGTGGTTTGTGCAAATCTGTCGAGTTTAATATAACCGGTTTCATTATCAAGCATATAGGAAGCGTCTATACTGTAAATGGGAATTTTGTCTCGAGTAATTGTAAAATCGATTAAATTTTTTGATCCTCGGCGAAGTATTGAAATTGTTACTTTCGTACCTTTATTTCCGCGCAAATTAGAGAATACATCTTTATTCGTGATTTTAATTCCGGCAACAGTTTTACCATCAATTTTTATAATTTTGTCACCAGCCATTACCCCAACTTTTTCTGATGGTCCTCCGGGAATAGTACTTATTATAAATATTGTGTCGTTTAAAATATTGAATGATACTCCAATTCCTTCGAAATTTCCCTGAAGAGGTTCATTCATTTCTTTTACTTCGGCTGCTGTTAAATATGCTGAATGAGGATCAAGGTCTTTAAGCATTTGAACAATTGCAGATTCCTCAAGCTTTTCCTGGTTAACTGTATCTACATATAATTCATTAATATATTCTAAAGCCTGATCAAATTTATTAAATGATCTATAAGATGATCGAAAATATTGCGCATTGATATTATTTAATCCAATAAATTGAAGTAAAACAAAAAGGGTTAAAAAGGTTTTTTTCATAACTCTGTAATTAAATTAATTAGGGCAAAAGTATGCCAATAAAAATAAAATGATTGGTAATGCAAAATGATTTCAATATTTATTGAATTAATTGTATGCAACCAAATTAACAGGAACGTGGGCTATATCTCCCATCTCTTTTCCCGATTCAGCCATTTGCGGATCTTCACTATCATATTGCCATGAAATATTCAATGGTACGCCAATTTGATATATAGCGCTTAAAATAATAAAAATCTCAACAATTTGTCTGAGTGAAGATGAATTATAATATACTAGTTTGAAGATAATATTTACTTTACTGAAATTTCCTGAAGCTTGTTGAAATAAGTTTTTATAATCTTCCAACCATTTAAGAATTGGTTCATAAAATTCAATTGCATTTTCAGGTAACGAAAATCCATAAAATTCAAGTACATTGTTGGTTGGGTCTAGAACAATGCCTGGTGTAAACTTCGTTGATTCTATTCTTAATAATTCCATTTTACTATTACTTGCCTTTTATTGTCAGGCTTGGCTGATAAAGATATAAAAAAATACAAATAAATTATTACTAATTCAGAAAAAACTATTCCCATTCAATTGTTGCAGGAGGTTTAGAACTAATGTCATAAACCACCCTGTTAACGCCTTTAACTTTATTTATAATTTCACCTGAAATTTTTGCTAAAAAATCATAAGGTAAATGAGCCCAATCGGCAGTCATTCCATCAGTAGATGTCACTGCTCTTAGTGCAACAACTTTTTCATAGGTACGTTCATCACCCATAACACCTACCGATTGAACAGGCAATAAAATTGCACCAGCCTGCCAAATATGATGATATAATTCTGCTGATTTTAATCCTTCAATAAATATATTATCTACTTCCTGAAGAATAGCAATCTTTTCGGGAGTAATATCTCCTAAAATTCTAATTCCTAAACCAGGACCGGGAAAAGGATGACGGTTTAAAAATTGAGGAAGTAATTCAAGTGTGCGCCCAACTTTACGAACTTCATCTTTAAATAATAATCGGAGCGGCTCAATTATTTTCATGTTCATTTTTTCGGGTAGCCCACCAACATTATGATGTGACTTTATTGTAGCAGAAGGGCCATTTACTGAAACTGATTCAATTACATCAGGATAAATCGTTCCTTGACCCAACCATTTGGCATCTTTTATTTTTAATGCCTCAGACTCAAAAACTTCTATAAAACATCGGCCAATTGTTTTTCTTTTTTGTTCAGGTTCTGAAATGCCTTTCAATTCAGTTAAGAATTTATTTTTTGCATCAATTCCTATTACATTTAAACCTAATTCTTTATAAGAATGAAGAACAGTTTCAAATTCATTTTTCCTGAGTAATCCATTATCAACGAAAATACAGGTAAGGTTTTTACCAATTGCTTTGTGTAAAAGTAATGCAGCTACTGATGAATCAACGCCGCCTGAAAGTCCAAGAATAACTTTATCGGTACTAACTTTCGCTTGAATTTCGCTTACCGTAGTTTCAACAAATGATGCTGGAGTCCAGTCTTGTTTGCAACCACATATAGTAACAACGAAGTTTTTTAATAAGTCCAATCCTTGCGTTGTATGGTAAACTTCAGGATGAAATTGGATACCATACGTTTCTTCGTTATCAATTTTAAATGCACCAAATTTTACATCAATTGTACTACCAATAATTTTAAACGATTGTGGTATTGAAATAATGGTATCGGCATGTGACATCCATACCTGAGTATTGTTTGATATATCTTTAAATAGCCTGCATGAATTATCCACATATGAAAGATTTGCCCTGCCGTATTCCCTTGAATTCGAAGGTTTAACCTCACCACCAAAAAACTGGGCCAAATATTGGGCGCCATAACAAATTCCCAATAATGAAATTTTGCCTTTAAACTGATCTACATCAGGTTTTGGGGCATTGGCATCACGCACAGATGAAGGGCTGCCCGATAAAATAACACCTTTAATTGATGGATCGGAGTTTGGATATTTATTATATGGTAGGATTTCGCAATAAACATTTAGTTCACGCACTCTTCGGGCTATTAATTGGGTATATTGCGAACCAAAATCGAGGATTATTATTTTTTCTGTCACTTTTCAAAATTTTACTCACTGCAAATATAGGGATAATCAATTTTATTGAGGATTGAGAAATTAATAAAGTATTAACAAATTACAAGTTTCACTCAATTACTGAAAATGAAATTTGTATCTGAATAAATGAATTGTTTTTAAATCTCTATTTCAATCCCGTCTTCAGCCATAATTGTATTTTCGAAAATAGTTGATGTTTCTTTTAAGAATTGCGAATCGTCTTTATAACGTGAAGAAAAATGACCAATAATTAGCTTCTTAACTTTTGCTAATTGAGCAATTTTTGCAGCTTGTTTGGTTGTAGAATGATAGGTTTTCTTAGCCAGTTTTTCATCTTTTTCCAGAAAAGTCGTTTCGTGAAATAACAAATCAGCATTTTCAATGAAAGGAATTATTGATTCAGAATATTTGGTGTCGGTACAAAATGCATAAATTTTTGGAGGAGTGGGAGGACTGGTAAGTTTTTTGTTTGGAATTATTTTGCCTTCTTCAGTAATATAATCTTGTCCATTTTTAATGTTTATAATATCCTTAATTCCTAAATTATAAAATGAAATATATTCTTTTATTACATTGAGTGGTTTTGTTTTTTCGCGGAAAATAAATCCAACACAGGGAATACGATGTTTAAGTGGTATGGTTGAAATTTCGAGCTTTTCATCTTCATACAAAAGCTGAGGCTTTTTATTACCAAATGAATGATAAATGATTGGATATTGAATGTCATCTTGGAAAAAGTTGAAATGTGATTTTAATATTTCTTCAAGTTTTGGGTTAGCATAGATATTGAGAGCATTTTTACGTCCCAACATGGATAGGGTAGAAATTAATCCAAACAATCCAAATACGTGATCGCCATGCAAGTGGCTTATGAAAATATGATTAATTCTAGCGATTTTCTTTTTGTACCTGCGAAGTTGAATTTGTGTGCCCTCGCCACAGTCAATTAAAAAAAACCGCTCATCATGATTTACAAGATGAGCGGTTAAATTTCTTTTCGATGTGGGTAATGCAGAACTGCTACCCAATATTGTCACATTAAATGACATTCATTCGAATTGATTTAGTTCACTTTTTATCGTTATCTATAATTAATTCAACTGCCTCATTTACTGATTCAGTAATATTCAGCACTGTGTCAAGCTGAGAAATAATTATCAACCTTTCAACAGCGTCATTCAAGCCAGTGAGGACAAATTTACCACCCGCATTTTTACATAAGCGATTGGCAACAAGTATTGCACTAAGTCCGGATGAATCACAGTATCTGCAATTGCTCAAGTCGAGAATGATATTTTTTTCACCATTTCCTGAAATCAGCACTAATTCTGATTTTAAAGAAGGTGCAATATGCGTATCAAGTTTCTCTTCAAGAACCTGTATCAGGGTGTGATTCTCCAGTTTTTCAATCTTGAATTCCATTGTAATTAATTTTAGAATTAGATATTTAGATTACTCAGTCATTTTACTTTTCTTTTCGCTTTCTTCCATTTCTGTTTTCAAAGCAGCTAATTCAGTAATATCACCAAGAGTTGTCTTTTCAATGTTACTTTTAATTTTCTTTGTTGCTTTCTTAACTGTTTCTTCACTTGATTTTTTCGAAGCAGTTTCTTCAGCTTTTTTTACATCTTCAAAAACACGGCTATGCGAAAGTATTATTCTTTTTGCTGATTTGTTAAATTCAATTACTTTGAATTCAAGTTTTTCATCAATTTTCGCATTGCTACCATCTTCCTTTACCAAATGTTTAGGTGTTACAAAACCCTCAACACCGTATGGAAGGGCAACTACTGCACCTTTATCAAATAAATCAATAACAGTTCCTTCGTGTATTGAATCTGGAGTAAATATGGTTTCAAAAACATCCCAAGGATTTTCTTCCAAATGTTTATGTCCAAGGCTTAAGCGTCTGTTTTCTTTATCAATTTCAAGAACAACTACTTCAATTTCATCTCCGATATTTGTAAATTCGGCAGGATGTTTAATTTTCTTTGTCCATGAAAGGTCTGAAATATGGATTAAGCCATCAACACCTTCTTCAATTTCAACGAATACACCAAAGTTAGTAAAATTACGGACTTTTGCAGTATGTTTTGTACCAATTGCATATTTTTCTTCAATATTTTGCCAAGGATCAGCTTTTAATTGCTTCATACCTAATGACATCTTTCTTTCTTCACGGTCTAAAGTTAAAATAACTGCATCTACGGTATCGCCAACTTTCATAAATTCCTGAGCGCTGCGTAAATGTTGTGACCATGACATTTCTGAAACGTGAATTAAACCTTCAACTCCGGTTGCTATTTCAACGAAAGCGCCATAATCAGCCATTACTACAACTTTTCCACTTACTTTATCACCAACTTTTAATTCAGCGCTAAGTGAATCCCAAGGATGTGGAGTAAGCTGTTTTAAACCCAGTGCAATACGTTTTTTAGCATCGTCAAAATCAAGTATAACTACATTTAGTTTCTGATCGAGCTGTACAATTTCTTCAGGATGGTTTACACGACCCCATGATAAATCGGTAATATGAATTAAACCGTCAACACCGCCAAGGTCGATAAATACACCATATGATGTAATATTTTTAACAGTTCCTTCAAGTACCTGACCTTTTTCCAGTTTCGAAATTATATCTTTTTTCTGTTGTTCAAGTTCAGCTTCAATAAGTGCTTTATGCGAAACAACAACATTTTTGAATTCGTGATTGATTTTTACAACTTTAAATTCCATTGTTTTGTTTACATAGGCATCGTAATCACGAATTGGTTTAACGTCAATTTGTGAACCTGGCAAGAATGCTTCAATTCCAAATACGTCAACAATCATACCACCTTTGGTACGACATTTTATATAACCTTTAATAATTTCATCGTTTTCAAGTGCAGCATTTACCCTGTCCCATGAACGCATTGCACGTGCTTTTTTGTGCGATAGGAGTAGCTGACCTTTTTTATCTTCCTGGCTTTCAACATAAACTTCTACTTTATCCCCAACTGCTAGTTCAGGATTATATCGAAATTCGTTTAAACTAACTACACCTTCTGATTTATATCCAATGTTAACAACAACTTCACGTTTGTTCATTGAAATTACTGTACCGTCAATACATTCATTTTCGGCAATAGTTGAAAGTGTTTGATTGTAAAGGTTTTCAAAATTTGCTTTTACATCAGCAGCATAAATTTCACCTTTGTTCGTGTAATTGTTCCAGTCAAATTCGGCTGAAAGTTTTTCGCGTTGTGCTTTTCTAATTGCAGCAAGATGATCTACATCGTCATCATCTTCTTCGTCTTCAATTTCTTCTGTTTCGTCAATTTCCTCTACTTCTTCTTCTACTTCAACGGAAACATCATCTGATTCACCCTCAACTTCACCGGGTAACTCATTTTTTGTAATTTCTGAATCGTTTAATTCTTCAATTTTGCTTTTTTCTGAATTCTTTGTCATTTAAAATAATTTAAAATTAATAAGTTAGACATTATTTTTTCTCGAAGCTGCAAAATTAAAATTTTATCTATTATTTAAATTAAATATACAAAAAAAAATTAAAATCAAATGAATACGTTCTTATTTTGATTTAAACAAAATAACTTGCATATCTTATGTATAAAGATAATCTATTATAAAATCATTTCTATATAAATTTTTTGAATTCATGAATTATTATTCATTTTAATCTTAAAAATTACCTGAAAAGTTGTTTTTGAACAATTTATGTTGAAATTATTATCATAATTAAAAAATGAAAATTAATATCGATTACTCATTTCGTATTTTTCTTTTATTTTTACGCACTTTTAAATAGAAATTATTCTAAAATGAAAATTACAATTGTTGGAACTGGATATGTTGGTCTTGTTACCGGAACATGTTTTGCCGAAACCGGATTAAGTGTTACTTGCGTTGATGTTGACGAAAAGAAAATCAATAAGCTATTAAATGGTGAAATACCTATTTATGAGCCCGGACTAGAACAAATGGTGGAGCGTAATGTAAAAAAAGAACGTTTAGCATTTTCTACAAGTTTAAAAGAAAGTATTGTTGATAGCGAAGTTATTTTCATTGCTGTAGGTACTCCGCCCGATGAAGACGGAAGTGCAGATTTAAAATATGTTTTAGCTGTTGCTCGTGAAATTGGGCAATATATGGACCATTATTTGGTAGTTGTTACTAAAAGTACTGTTCCTATTGGTACTGCAAATAAAGTGAGAGATGCAATTAATAGTGAATTAAACATACGAAACAGTAAAATAAAATTCGATGTTGCTTCAAATCCTGAATTTTTAAAGGAAGGGAATGCCATAGAAGATTTTTTAAAGCCCGACAGAATTGTAATTGGGATTGAATCAATTGAGGCTGAAAATATTTTGCGTAAACTATACAAACCATTTTTGTTAAACGGTCATCCGATTTTATTTATGGATATTCCATCGGCTGAACTAACCAAATATGCTGCCAATTCTATGTTGGCTACAAAAATCAGCTTTATGAACGATATAGCAAATTTGTGCGATATTGTAGGTGCTGATGTAAATATGGTCAGGAAAGGAATTGGAAGTGACCCCCGTATCGGGAATAAGTTTATTTACCCGGGAGTTGGTTATGGCGGTTCATGTTTCCCGAAAGATGTAAAAGCACTTATTAAAACGGCTGAAGACAAAAATTGGTCACTCGAAATTTTAAAAGCCGTTGACAAAGTTAATAATCGCCAGAAGGAAATAATAATTGGAAAAATTAAGAACTTTTATCAAAACAATTTAAAAGGTAAGACTTTTGCAATTTGGGGATTGTCTTTTAAACCTCAGACAGATGATATGCGTGAAGCTCCGTCATTAGTAATAATTGATAAACTATTAGCCGAAGGCGCTAAAATAAAGGTTTACGATCCGGTTGCAATGGAAGAATGTAAGCGAGTTTTGGGTAATAAGGTCGAATATTCAAAAGATCAATATGAAGCAACAATTGATGCTGATGCAATTGTGGTTGTTACAGAATGGTCGGAATTCAGATTACCTAATTTTACGATACTTGATAAGCTTATGAAAGCAAAAGTAATTTTTGATGGTAGGAATATTTTTGAACCTTCGGAAATGGCAGATTTAGGTTACATTTATTATAGTATTGGTCGTAAACCAGTAGTTGCGGAATAATGGAATACAGAAGCCGAAAAAGGAATTATTTAATTTTGAATTAGCTTAAAAAATATATGCAATAGGATGAAAAGAATTTTGGTTACCGGAGGAGCTGGTTTTATTGGATCACATTTGTGTGAACGGTTAATAAATGAAGGAAATGAAGTGATTTGCCTTGATAATTTATTTACAGGTTCAAAGGAAAATATTATCCATTTAATGGGCAATCCTTATTTCGAAATGGTAAGGCATGATGTTACTTCATCCTATTTTGCTGAAGTGGATGAAATATATAATTTAGCATGTCCGGCTTCACCAATCCACTATCAGTATAACTCAATAAAAACAATAAAGACTTCTGTAATGGGGGCAATTAACATGTTAGGGTTGGCAAAAAGGACGAAGTCTAAAATATTGCAGGCATCAACCAGTGAAGTTTATGGCGATCCTGAAATTCATCCTCAAACCGAAGAATATTGGGGACACGTAAACCCAATTGGAATACGTTCATGTTACGATGAAGGCAAACGTTGTGCAGAGTCACTTTTTATGAGTTATTACCATCAAAATAATGTTAAAATAAAAATCATTCGTATCTTTAATACTTATGGACCACGAATGCATCCAAACGATGGACGTGTGGTTTCCAACTTTATTGTTCAGGCTTTAAAAAATGAAAATATAACAGTTTATGGTGACGGAAAGCAAACCAGGAGTTTCCAATTTGTTGACGATTTGGTAGAGGGTATGATGAGAATGATGGGAACCTCCGATGTAATTACCGGTCCAATTAATATTGGTAATCCTGGTGAATTCACTATTTTGGAACTAGCCGAAAAAGTAATCCAAATGACAAATTCAAAATCAAAAATTGCATTCCAACCATTGCCACAGGATGATCCTATGCAAAGAAAACCTGATATTTCACTTGCAGGGAAAACACTTAATAATTGGAAACCCAAGGTTGAATTGACAGAAGGATTAAAGTTAACGATTCAATATTTTGATAAAAAATTAAAGCAAGCTCAAAACTAATTTTTATGAACTTAATTCCTACTCAAATATCGGAATTGTTTGTTATTGAACCAATGGTTTATCGTGATGAACGTGGCCACTTTTTTGAACAATACAATGAAGCAAAGTTTAAAGAAAAAGGTATAAACTATAGATTTATTCAAGACAATCAATCAAAATCGACATACGGTGTTATACGAGGACTTCATTTTCAATTGGCTCCTTATGCACAAACCAAATTAGTGAGGGCAATACAAGGGAAAATATTTGATGTTGCTGTAGATATTCGTAAAAATAGTCCAACATTTGGCCATTGGTACGGAATAGAACTTACTGATGAAAATTTTCTGCAATTACTTATTCCTCGTGGATTTGCACATGGGTTTTCTGTTCTTTCCGAAACGGCAATTGTACATTACAAATGCGATAACCTGTATAATCCTGCTTCTGAAAAAGGTATCATTTATAATGATAAATCCTTGGATATTGATTGGCATATACCTGCTAAAAAAGCTTTTGTGTCGCCAAAAGATAAAATATTACCCGATTTTGATAACGCTGAAATAAACTTTCTTTACGGTTCCGAATAAATTATGAGCACAATTTTAATTACAGGTTCTAAAGGCCAATTAGGTAGCGAATTGCAAGTTTTGACTAATCTATTTCCGCAATTCGCATTCCATTTTCACGATGTAGATACGCTTGATATTACAGATATACAATCGCTTAGAAAATGCTTTAAAGAAATATCTCCAAAATACATTATAAATTGCGCAGCATATACAGCAGTTGATAAAGCTGAAAGTGAAATTGAAAAAGCATATTTAATTAATGAAACGGCAGTTGCTAATATTGAAAAAATTGCAGAAGAATTTAAAACCAAAATAATTCATACTTCAACGGATTATGTATTTGATGGAAATGCAAATGTTCCTTATGTTGAAACTGATAAAACCAATCCGGTTTCGGTTTATGGAAAAAGTAAATTAAAGGGTGAAGAAAAGTTGTTTAATAATTCAAATGCAATTACTATTCGTACTTCCTGGCTTTATAGCTCCTTTGGAAACAATTTTGTAAAAACTATGCTTAGGGTTGGTAGAGAAAAGGGTGAACTCAAAGTAGTTTGTGACCAGGTTGGAACCCCAACTTATGCTGCAGATTTAGCATTGGCTATTTTGCAGATTATTACTAAAATAGAAGATAAAATTGTTCAATTTATTCCTGGCATATATCATTTTTCAAATGAAGGAGCCTGCAGTTGGTACGATTTTGCCTGTGAAATAATTCAACAAGCTAATATAAAATGTAAAATTAAACCTGTTGAGACTTCTGAATATCCAACACCAACCAAACGACCAGCTTATAGTGTTCTGAACAAAAAGAAAATTAAAAATAATTTTTCTATTGAAATTCCCTGGTGGAAGGATGGTTTAACTCGCTGTTTACCAAAACTACTTTAAAATTCATAAAATAATTTATCGATATTTTTTAATTAAATATTTGATTTAATTTCAATATATAAAGCTTGATTTTTATCATTTCATAAATTTTTTGAAATTCAAGTCAAATACTTCTATTTACCTTCCAAGGATTTGATATAAATTTGTATTCCATTTAAAAAATAGCAAAATGAATAATTCAGAAATATTAGAACAGGTAAGGAAAAGAGCGTCGGAGTGGTTATCTGCAAAATACGATGAAACTACAAGAAAGGAAGTCGAAACTCTATTAAAATCGGATGAAAAGGAATTAATAGATGCATTTTATCGCGATTTGGAATTTGGAACAGGTGGTTTAAGAGGAATTATGGGTGCCGGAACAAATAGGATGAATATATATACCGTTGCAAAAGCAACTCAAGGTTTGGCAAATTATTTGTTAAAAAATTTTACCAATCTGCCATTGATTAAGGTTGCAGTTGCTCATGATTGCAGAAATAACAGCCGTCTGTTTGCAGAAACAACAGCTAATATATTTGCAGCCAACGGAATTAAAGTATATTTATTCGATTCTTTACGACCAACTCCTGAATTATCATTTTCGCTAAGACACTTCGGTTGCCAAAGTGGAGTAGTTATAACTGCTTCACATAATCCTAAAGAATATAATGGTTATAAAGCTTATTGGGACGATGGCGGTCAGGTTGTTCCTCCACATGATAAAAATATAATTTCTGAAGTTGAGGAAATATCAAGTATTGATGAAATTAAATTTTCAGGAAACAATCATCTGATTGAATCTATTGGTTCAAATGTTGATGAAATATATATTAATAAGGTGAAAGAACTTTCGCTTTCTCCCGAAATTATTGCCAAACATAAGGACATGAAAATTGTATATACTCCCATTCATGGTACTGGAGTAAAATTAGTTCCTATGGCTCTAAGAAAGTTTGGGTTTACTAATATTATCAATGTTCCTGAACAGGATATTAACGATGGTAATTTTCCTACAGTTAAATCACCAAATCCTGAAGAACCTGCAACTATGGCCATGGCAATAGAAAGGGCAAAATCTACCAATGCTGAATTGGTACTTGCTACAGATCCCGATGGAGACAGGGTTGGTATTGCTGTTAAAAATGATAAAGGCGAATTTATTTTGTTGAATGGAAACCAAACCGGGTCAATATTAATCTATTATTTGATAAACCGTTGGGCTGCACTCGGAAAATTAAAAGGCAAAGAATATATTGTTAAAACAATAGTAACCACTGATCTAATTTCAGATATTTCTACAAAATACAATGTTCCCCATTATAATGTTTTAACTGGTTTTAAATATATTGCTGAAATAATTAAGAACAACGAAGGTAAAACAACCTTTATTGGTGGAGGTGAAGAAAGTTATGGCTATTTGGCTGGTGAATTTGTAAGGGATAAAGATGCCATAATAGCTTGTGCTTTAATTGCCGAAGCTGCAGCCTGGGCAAAGGACAATGAAAAATCACTATTTGATTTGTTGTTAGAAATTTATATTGAATTCGGATTTTATAAAGAATCCCTTGTAAATGTTACCAAAAAAGGAAAAGAAGGTTCTGAAGAAATCCAGAAAATGATGGATAATTTCAGGGCTAATCCCCAAAAATCATTAGGTGGTTGCGCTGTAGTTAAACTTTTGGATTATCAACTTAGCAAAAGCACTGATTTAAAAACCGGGAAACAGGAAAATATTAATTTATTAAAGTCAAATGTACTTCAGTTTATTAATGCTGAAGGTTCAAGAATAACTGTAAGACCAAGTGGAACTGAACCCAAGATTAAATTTTATTTAAGTGTTAAAGGTGTTTTGAAAAATAAATCGGATTTTGCAGAGGCAAATGCAAAAGCAGATAAACAGATATCATTAATAGCAAAAGAATTGGGACTATAATATTAAAAAAAATTAAAATTGTAAGCTGTTCATCGAACAGCTTATTTTACTTATATACAATTGATTAATAATGCTTAGTTAACATTTCATACCTAAGATTGAAACAATTCAACCAATGGGGTTAACATTTCAATCCCCTTTTATAAACTTTACTTCTATTTTCTGGTCAAGTAACATGCTACTTTTGAAAAGTTTTAACTAACTTTAAGTAAACTGTAACTAACCAATTAACATGAAAAAATTATTTTTCTGTTGTATTATTTTATTGTCATTAATTTCATGCAATTCAAAATATAAAAAACTCAACGATGGCATTATTGTCAGCTTCAAACAAACTAATGCTGATAATTTACAATTAATTCGATTACAGGTTATTTCTGAAAATATTATTCATGTATGTGCCACTGCTGATAATAAGCTTTCGAGTGATTCTAGCTTAATGTCTTTAGTTAAAACAGGCATTTCTACGAATTGGAATGTTTCAGAAGTAAATGATACATTAACACTTTCCACTAAAACGCTAAAAGTTAGATTATCTTTAAATTCAGGTGAATTAAGATTTTTAGATTCAACAGGAACTCCAATATTAATGGAACTGAAAAATGGAGGAAAAACTTTTGTTCCAAATAATGTTGAAGGAAAATCTCTCTGGAAAATACGACAGGTATTTGATTCACCTCAAAATGAAGCTTTTTATGGTTTAGGACAACACCAGAATGGAATTATGGATTTCAAAGGTCAAGATGTTGATCTATATCAATATAATAGTATGGTTGCAATTCCTTTTGTAGTTTCGAATAAAAATTACGGTATTCTTTGGGATAAATATTCTTTAAGCAAATTTGGAGATAATCGTGATTATCAACCATTATCTAACCTTAATTTATTTGATGAAAATGGAAATTCCGGAGGAATAACTGCTATATACCGTTCAATATCTGATTCAAACAAAATTTTTATCAAACAAGTTGAAACCAATATTGATTATGAATTTATTACATCATTAAAAAAATTACCCGCTACATTTCCAATGAACCAAGGCGAAGTTATTTGGAAAGGTTCAATTTCATCTGACACATCAGGTGTTCACAAATTTAGGCTTTATTCTGCCGGTTATGCAAAAGTTTGGGTTGATGGTAAATTAATTGTTGATAGATGGCGCCAGTCCTGGAATCCATCTACTTCACTTTTTACCATTAACATGGAAAAAGGTAAAAAATATGCAATTAAAATTTATTGGAATCCTGATGGTGGCGAATCATATATAGGTTTACATTGTTTAAAACCACTTCCAGACAATGAACAGAATCAGCTTACGCTTTATTCAGAAGCAGCAAGCCAAATTAATTATTATTTTATTAAAGGAAATAATATTGATAGTGTTATTAGTGGTTACCGACAAATAACAGGAAAGGCTCCAATTATGCCAAAATGGGCAATGGGCTTTTGGCAAAGCCGCGAAAGATATAAAACACAGGATGAAATTTTAAATACCGTTGCTGAATATCGTCAACGTCAAATTCCATTGGACAATATTGTTCTTGATTGGCAATATTGGCCTGAAAATAAATGGGGTGACCATAATTTTGATTCTTCACGGTTTAGAAATCCGGTGGAAATGATTAAAATTTTGCATGATAAATACAATGTTCATTTTATGATTTCAGTTTGGCCGAAATTTTATGTTGGTACTAATAACTACAATTTATTTAACCAAAAGGGCTGGTTGTATCTGAAAAATATTCAGGATAAACAAAAAGATTGGGTTGGACCTGGGTATATTTCCACTTTTTATGATGCGTATAATCCTGATGCTAGAAGACTTTTTTGGAAATTAATGAGTGAAAAATTATATTCAAAAGGAGTTGATGGATGGTGGTTAGATGCTTCAGAACCTGATATTCATTCAAATTGTTCAATTGCAGACAGAAAAGCATTGACAAATCCGAATGCTTTGGGAACATCAACAGAATATTTTAATGCCTATCCATTTATGAACGCTAAAGCTGTATATGATGGTCAAATAGCAGAAAATCCTGACAAACGCGTGTTCATATTAACCCGTTCTGCGTTTGCAGGCCAACAACGATTTTCTGCTGCTACCTGGAGTGGAGATATTGCAGCTCGTTGGGACGAAATGAAAACACAAATATCTGCAGGCTTGAATTTTTGTATTTCAGGCATTCCTTATTGGACAATGGATATTGGAGGTTTTGCAGTTGAACATAAATATGATAATCCACAAGGTGAAAATTTAAACGAATGGCGTGAACAAATGACTCGCTGGTATGAATTTGGTGCATTTTGTCCAATATTTCGATCACATGGTCAGTTTCCATATCGTGAAATATACAATATTGCTCCAGAAACTGATCCTGTATATAAAGCTATTCTTGGCTTTGATAAACTTCGTTATCGTTTAATGCCATATATTTATACTATTGCTGGTATGGCATTTCAAAATAATTATACAATTATGCGAGCATTGGTTATGGATTTTGAAAAAGATACCAATGTGCTTAAAATTAATGATGAATTCATGTTTGGCCCGTCAATTCTTGTATGTCCGGTTACAGAATATAAAGCAAGAAGTAGAAATGTATATCTTCCCCAAGGGAATGGTTGGTACAATTTATTTACTGGTAAATATTTTAATGGAGGACAAACAATTGTAGCTGATGCACCCATTAATCAAATTCCTTTATTTATTCCCGAAGGAAGCATTATTCCGGTTGGCCCGGTAGTGCAATATGCAATGCAAAAATTTGATGAACCCATAAAACTTTTTATATACACCGGTAAGGATGGTAAATCTGAAATTTATGAAGATGAAGGAACCAATAATAATTATATAAAAGGAAAATATTCGGTTATTCCATTGAATTATTCAGAAATGAATAAAACATTAACTATTGGCGAACGTGAAGGTAAATTTGATGGAATGAAGAATATAGAAAAATTCGAGCTTGTATGGATTGATAAAATGAATAATACTTCAGTAAATCTGAATTCTGATATACCTTATGCTGAAGTTGTCAATTATTCTGGCAAAGCCATTGAAATTAAAATGAAATAGAAATTTAAAATATTGTTTTTGTTTTTGATTTTTAGTTAAGTTGTTTGGTTTGGTTGAAAAAGGAAACTGTGTTGTTCAATTAGTTAGTAAATTGGTTTCTTTTTAATGTTCCCATCGATTTCGATGGGAACATCAACCTAAAATTTAAATTAAAAAATTATGATAAAAATTTACAAAGTTTTCATTTTTATTGCTTTAATTATAATACCAATATTGTCAAAAGGGGGTACTAAGGAAAATTTTGATGACAATTGGAAATTTCTATTGGGCGATACTATTAATGTACAAACCCCTGAATTCAATGATAATAGTTGGCGAATTTTAAATTTACCGCACGACTGGAGTATTGAAGGACAATTTAATGAGCATAGCCCTGCTACAACTGGTGGAGGGGCTCTTGATGGTGGAATAGGCTGGTACAGGAAAAGTTTTCTATTAAATGAAGCAGACAAAAATAAATTAATATTTATCGATTTTGATGGAGTGTACCGCAATAGTGAAGTTTGGATCAATGGCCATTATTTAGGTATGAGGCCATATGGATACAGTTCTTTTCAATATGAATTGACACCCTATTTATATTATGGAAATAAAGCGAATATAATTGCGGTTAAAGCTGATAATTCTAAACAGCCAAATTCTCGTTGGTATTCTGGTTCAGGTATATATAGAAATGTTTGGATTGAAAAAACAGCAAAATTAAGAGTTGATCATTGGGGTACTTATATTACAACACCGGAAGTTAGTAGTAAAAATGCAAAAATAATTATTAAAACTAAAATTCGAAATTCTGAAAATCAGCCTAAAGATTTTGAATTAAAAACCGATATAATTGATATAAATGGAATTACAATAGCATCGGCAGTTTCTAAAAGTCAGGTATTAAGCAATTCAATGATTGAAGTATCACAAGAAGTTTTGGTTAATTCGCCTGATTTATGGTTGCATAGAAAGTCCCTATTTATATAAAGCTGTATCTCACATTATTGAAAACAAAAATAATATTGATGAATACGAAACAAATTTTGGTATTCGTGAATTTGTTTTTGATGTAAATAAAGGATTTTTATTAAATGGTAAACATGTTAAAATAAATGGGGTTTGCGATCATCACGATTTAGGGTGTTTAGGAGCTGCAATTAATTACAGAGCATTGCAACGACAACTTGAAATATTAAAGGAAATGGGTTGTAATGGTATAAGAACTTCGCATAATCCACCTGCGCCGGAATTACTTGATTTATGCGATAAAATGGGATTTATTGTTATGGATGAAGCATTTGATATGTGGCAAAAACAAAAAAATCCATACGATTATCATCTCGACTGGGACAAATGGCATAAACGCGACCTTGAAGATTTAGTAATCCGAGACAGAAACCACCCTAGTGTTTTTATTTGGAGTATAGGTAATGAAGTCACAGAACAATGGGATTTGAAAGATACAATGGGAGCCCATATTGCTAGGGAATTATCATCAATAGTAAAACAATTTGACCTAACCCGTCCTGTTACTTCGGCTTGTAATAATGCTGTTCCTGAAAATCAGTTAATTAAGTCGGGAGCTTTAGATTTAATTGGTTTTAATTATAGCCAGGGACAATATAAAGATTTTCAAAAAAATTATCCTGATAAAAGATTTATTGCAACAGAAACTGTATCTGGTCTTGCAACCCGTGGAAGTTATGATATGCCATCGGATAGTATTAGAAGATGGCCAATTGCATGGGACAAACCATTTACTACCGGAAACAAAGATTTTACTGTTTCAGCTTACGACAATGTTAGCGCTCCATGGGGATCAACCCAGGAAGAAACATGGAAAATAATGAAAAAATATGATTTTCTGTCAGGTCAATATATTTGGACTGGATTTGATTATATTGGCGAACCCACTCCTTATCCATGGCCAGCCCGCAGTTCTTATTTTGGGATTATTGATTTAGCAGGATTCCCAAAAGATGTCTATTATATGTACCAAAGTGAATGGACTTCAAAACCGGTTTTACATATTTTTCCACATTGGAATTGGAAAGTTGATGAAACTATTGATGTTCTGGCATATTATAATAATGCCGATGAGGTTGAATTATTCCTAAACGGAAAATCATTAGGCGTACAAAGTAAAAAAAATGATGAACTGCACGTAACCTGGCATGTTCCTTTTGAACCGGGAACATTAAAAGCTGTTTCAAAAATGAATGGAAAAGTTGTTCTTAAACAGGAAATTAAAACCGCCGGAATTGCTGCAAGAATTGTATTATCAGCTGATAGGATTCAAATAAAAGCTGATGGAAAGGATTTATCATTTATAAAAGTACAGGTTCAGGATAAAGATGGAAATTTAGTTCCGTTGTCCGACAATTCAATTAAATATACAATTGAAGGGGATGGATTTATTGCCGGATTAGACAATGGATCTGAAACTGACCTTGAATCATTTCATTCCAATCCACATAATGTTTTTCATGGCTTGGGATTAGTTGTAATCCAATCAAATGGAAAATCAGGCTCAATAAAACTGAAAGCCAAAAGTGATGGACTAGCAGATTCGCAAATTATTATAAATGCAAAATAAACTAATGAATACATATATAAATTACTATTTACTAAACATTAATTAATCTATTTATGAAACAAACAACTAAAAATCGAAGGTTTAACAAACCTTTATCCAAAAAAATGCTGATAATGGTTTTGACCGCTATCTTCTTTGGAATTTCTTCTTTTGCTCAGGAAAGGACTGTTTCTGGAACGATTACAGATGCTAATGGTAATACTTTACCAGGAGTTAATGTAGTTTTGAAAGGTACACAAACAGGTGTAATTTCTGATGTTAATGGAAAATATACAATAAAAGTAACAGGTGATAAGCCTGTACTTACATTTTCTTTTATTGGATATACTCCGCAAGATATTGAAGTTGGTCAACAAAATACGGTGGACGCAGCTTTAAAAGAAGAAGTAAAACAAATGGATGAAGTTGTAGTTATGGGATATGGGGTTCAGAAAAAGAAACTTGTAACCGGTGCTACAGTTGAAATTAAAAATGAAGATATGGTGAAAAATGACCCGGTACGCGTAGAATCTGCGTTACAAGGATTGACACCTGGTATGACTGTTATAAAACAATCCGGACAACCTGGAGCTGATTATAATATCACTATTCGTGGTATTGGCTCAGTTAATGGTAGTGCTCCTCTTGTATTAATTGATGGTGTTCCTGGAAAATTAAATGATTTGAACCCGTCTGATGTAGCATCCATTGATGTACTAAAAGATGCAGCTTCAGCTGCTATTTATGGTTCTCGTGCAGGTGATGGTGTAATATTGGTTACTACTAAAAAAGGTCAAGCTGGTGAAATGCAAGTTTCCTATGATGGATACTTTGGAGTTTCAAATGCTGCCCATCAGGTTTCGATGTTGGATGCCCAACAATATATGCAAATTATGAATGAAGCTCATTTAAATTCGTATCCTAAAGGTAAACCATATTTTACACAGGCTTATATGGACAGTGTTGGCAATAAAAGTACCAATTGGGAAAATGCTGCCCTTAAAAAAAATGCACAACAAAGTAGCCATTATATTGGTATAACAGGTGGCACCGATAAATCATCCTATTCAATTTCATTATCCTATAATGATCAGGAAGGTATATACGATTATGAGGGAAAGTCAGATTTTCAAAAAATGGGTTTCCGCATTAATTCTGATCATAAAGTTAAAAAGTATTTGAAAATAGGTGAAAACTTTACTTATACCAATGTTAATAATACTGCACTCGGGAATGGCAATATTTATGGTAATTTTTTCCAAGATTTATTAAAAGCCAATCCTTTAATACCTGTATATGATGCAAGTATGCCTGATGGATATGGTAGGGTTAAGCTTATACCTGGGGCAAATGTACCTAGTGAATATCAAGAAAATCCTATTGCCAATGAACATTATAATTATAATCAAGTAAATAGAAGCGATAATATTGTTGGAGATATTTATGCAGAGTTAGAATTTATTCCAGGTTTGAAATATAGAACTGATTTTGGAGGAACACTTGCTTTCCAGAATAATTCAAATTTTACTGATACATTTACTTTAACTCCAGGTGATTATAATAAATATCCGGATATGACTCAACATATGGAGCGTAATTTTAACTACAATTATGACAATTACATTTCATTTGATAAAAGTTTTGGAGAACATAATTTGTCATTAATGGCCGGTATGAATGCAGAGGATAGCTGGTTCTTTAACATGGATGGCGAAAGAAAAGGTTTTATGGTAAATCCTTCGGCTGTACTTAATAATCTGGTTTCCGGATTAGTATTGGACTCAGCCCGAGGTGATTTTGGTAAAGGTACCAGTAGGTACTCATATTTTGGACGAATTGGTTATAATTATAGCGAAAAATATCTGGCAACTGTAAACTTCCGTAGGGATTATTCTTCACTTTTTGGCCCAAATAACCGTTATGGCAATTTTCCATCAATTTCAGGTGGCTGGGTGATTTCAAAGGAAAATTTTATGGAAGCCCTTAATCCCTGGCTTGATTTTATGAAGTTACGCGGAAGTTGGGGTTCAAATGGAAAGGAACCAAATCTTCAATATGCCTATTTGGCTACAGTGGGTACTAATAATATGAATTATAATTTTGGAGGTACAAAATATGTTGGTGTTGCCCCCAATATTATAGCAAACCCAAATTTAAAATGGGAAGCATCAAAGCAATTAGATTTCGGATTTGACTCAAAATTTTTGAAAAATTTCACTTTCAATTTTGATTATTATCAAAAAACAAGCAGTAATTGGATTGTACCGGAAACAGTACCCGGTATTACAGGAATTGTCGCAATTAGTACTACCAATCCCTACACAAATGCTGGTAATGTTGTAAATACAGGGGTTGAACTAAATTTAAGTTATGTTAAACAATTTGGTGATTTATTAATTGACGTAAGGGCAAATTTGGCATTTAATAAAAACAAAGTTACTGATGTACCTGATAGTATAATTCATGGTTCTTCAAGTGTATTGTTTAATGGAAGCCCTGAATTTTATAGGGTTCAAAGTGGTATGCCAATGGGATACTTTTGGGGACTGCAAACTGCTGGCGTTTATCAGGATACAGCGCAAATTAATCGTAATACCTACAAAAACCCCACAACAGGTAAGGTTACAAAAGTACAACCAAATGCTAAACCCGGTGATTTAATTTATGTTGACAGGAACCATGATGGTAAGATTGATGCAAATGACAATACTGATTTAGGCGATCCAAATCCTCATTATGTTTATGGATTTAATTTTGGGGCAAATTATAAGGGGTTTGATTTAACAATTATTTTGCAAGGACAGGGAGGCAATAAAATTGTACAATCATATCGTGATGAATCACGTTTCTACGATAATTATTCATCTGATATAATGAACCGTTGGCACGGAGCAGGAACATCAAACTCAATGCCTCGGGTTGAAGAAACAAATTTAAACTGGCGTACATTTAGTGATCTATATATTCATGATGCAAGTTTCTTAAGGGTTAAAAGTGTAAATATTGGTTATGATTTTAAAAAATCACTGTTTAGAAATTTACCTGTTCATCAATTGAGGGTTTATGTTTCAGCGGATAATTTATTTACTTTCACTAGCTATAAAGGTGTTGACCCTGAAGTTGGATACGGATCATATTATGATTCATCGGGTAAATTGCAAGATGGATATGCGTCTGGCATTGACATGGGTAATTACCCGGTTGCACGCACATATATGCTTGGAGTAAATGTTAAATTTTAAAAAGTTTGAATATGAAAAAAATATTAATATTAGCAATAATTTCATTCTCGGTTCTTGCTTGTAATAAGGACTTTGTAGATCGATTACCTACGACTTCAAGTGTCGTTGAAAATTTTTACAGGACACCCAGTGATGGGTTTGAAGCTCTTACTGCTGCCTATAATGTATTAACCTATGATGATTACTGGAGTTCTTTTATTATTTCTGAAATAGCATCTGACGATTGTACTGGAGGTGCTGGTACTGGAGACGGTGGAAGTTATCAAGCTTATGACAGAGCGCTTCCTCAACCCGGTATAAATGCAACGCAAAATGCTTGGGTAGTTTACTATGGCGCAATTTTTAGGGCAAATGTTTATTTGCAAAATGAAAGTAAAATTAACTGGAAAGGTGATATTGCTCTTGAACAACAATATAAAGCTGAAGCCAGATTTTTAAGGGCATATGAACATTTCTACCTAGCCAGATTATATGGTGAAATACCTTATCTCGATCATCCATTAGCACCAGGTGAAATTCCTGCTCGAACACCTGCTGCCTTATTGTACAGTTCGATTATAGCTGATTTACAATATTGTGTTCAATATGGATTATCAGCACCCTATGGTTCAATGAACCCTAATAATTGGAACCATGCTACTAAATGGGCTGCTGAATCTATGATTGCAAGGGTTTTTCTATATTACACAGGTTACTACAATCAATCAGATATTAATGGTTTTACTGCAACAGATGCACGAACAATGATTGATGATGTTATCAATAACAGTGGACATGCTTTAGTGGATACTTTTGCCAAACTTTGGAGAGTTCCTTGTGTCTCTGTATTAGGAAACATAAGTCATTATATTGGTGAAAGAAATCCTGAAGTAGTTTGGTCAATAAGTGCTGCTCCTAATAATTCAAATTATGGATCCAATAATATTCAACGTATGATTGGTCCTCGTGGAACAAATATTGACCCTTACGGTCAAGGTTGGGGAGGAATGCCTGTGCTTCCAAGTCTTTGGACTGCTTATGATTCAACTGATTCAAGAAGAAAAGCAACTATTTTAAATTGGAAAGCTGAAGGTCTGACTTATCAATATACTGCTCAACAACAGGCTCAATACACCGGATATAATTCTAAAAAATACGAATTACTTTCTGTTGCGCAAACACCAGAAGATCAATCTTTTGGAGATTGGCAAACCAATGGTCTTGAAGATTTAATGATAATCCGGTATTCAGATGTTTTATTGATGGGTGCTGAATTATATGATATTACCGGAGGTAGTAATGCCATTGAAACAAGTTATGTTAATAAGGTCAGAGAAAGAGCCTATGGTGATAATTCTCATGATTATGCCAGTGTTGATCTAACAAAGATTCAAAATGAACGTAAATTGGAATTAGCTTGTGAAGGAATTAGATATTGGGATATTTTACGATCATGTAAAGGCGATTTTTCAAAACTTGTCGGATTATTAACTTATACTGATCCTGCAACTAATGGAGCTGAAGCTAGTAGCACAAGTGATGTTACAAGTTTGGATGTTGATGGAAATAACTTTGCGATAAAAAAAGGGTTATTTCAGATTCCCCCAACCGAGTTAGATTTAATGAAGGGAATAATAACTCAAAATCCCGGATATTAATATTTAAGTAATCCTTTATATAAAGAGGCCGTCTCAAAAGTAAAAATGAGATGGTCTTTTTTTGGTTAAAAAACGTAGAATTTTTTTGAACTGATCAAAATGTTTTATGGTAGATTATTTTTTTGTTTGATCAATTTAGATTTTTTTGATAATAATTTAATAATTACGATATAGGACATTTGTTGCCTTCCTAAGAGGATGGCAAAGCAGCCTATGCTGCTCTTTTTGCTAAATTGTGTGCCAACGCTAGTAAGCCCATTTCAATTTCTGTTTTTAACATTCCTTTAAGTCCAAAACGCTTAAATCCTTTATTAAACTTGATATTGGCAAAAACGGGTTCAACATCAACCCCTCTTTTACTTCGGTAGTAAAGCCCTTGCTCACTCTTCAAGCGTTCTGATGCTTGGGCCTTTAGTCGGTTTAGATTATGATTAATTTCTATTATTTTATTCTTCTTACTTTTATGACAAGCTCCACGCAATGGGCATGTACTGCAATTAATAGCTTGGTAACGAGATATTTGTTGCTCAAAACCGTTTTCTGTAACTCGTTTGATTGAGCCAATGTAATTCATCGGTTGACCCATTGGACAATAGTAGCAGTTCTTTTCAGAGTTGTAGAATAAATTGCTATTGAGAGAGTTCTTAATTTTGCGTTGATCTTTGTCAAAATAGTTAAACTTTATATAAGCGTCTATTTTTGCCTTTTCTAACAATGCGTAATTTTCTTCTGAACCATAACCAGCATCTGCCACAGCTACTTTAGGATAATTGTTATACAGGGTATGGAACTGTTCCAAATGAGGCCTTAATGTGGTTGTATCGGTTGGATTGGGGTGATGGCTATAGTTTACAATATATTGATTATTAGTGCTTATCTGAACATTATATCCTGGTTTCAACTGACCGTTTTTCATGTGATCTTCTTTCATTCGCATGAAGGTTGCCCCAGGGTCTGTTTTACTATACGAGTTCCGTTTGCCTAATATCTGCTCTTGCTCCTTGTACTTGTTGAGATTTTGTGGCCAATGTTGGCGAGCGTAATTTAATTTCTGTCTTACTTTCTTGTCAACCTTTTTATCAGATAATGCTTGATCTATTTGATTAATAGTCCGTTTTACTTTTTCTGCATCTATTTGGGTAAAGTCAACATTATCTGTATCTTGTAATTCCTCTTTGGCTAACGATTGGGTATAATCCCATAACTCTTTTAGTTGTGCCACCATTTTCTCCTTATTGGTCTTTATGGAATTGCCCCAAACGAAAGTATAACGATTAGCCTTGGATTCTATTTTGGTCCCATCAACATAGATTTCCTGAAGGCTTACATGTCCCGATTCCACTAATAACATGACTACTTGTGCAAATATTTCTTTTAAAACATTTTTGAGCCTATCACTTCTAAATCGATTAAGTGTATTATGATCAGGGTGGTTCATAGCACTCAGCCACATAAAATGAATGTTCTCTTTTAAGGCTGTTTCCATTTTACGACTACTATATACATTGTTCAGGTAACTGTATATAAGAACCTTCAGCAACATCCGAGGATGATAGCTTGAGGTGCCACCTCCTTTATATTGTTTATGCAATGCATCAGCGTTAATACTGTCAATGACTTTGTTTACAACCCGAACTGGATGGTTTGCATCTATGAACTCCTCCAGTGATGGGGGAAGTAACATGATTTGATTGGGACTGTAGTCTTTAAAAACTACTTTTGATCTTTGGTTATACATGTCTCATACTTTTGATAATGAGACAACTAAACAAGATAAATGATTAAATTAATGAGCCTTTTTTATGAACTTTTTATTAACAAAAAAAGGTGCCTCGACTTTTGAGACACCTTCTTTTGTTTATTTAAATTAAAATTTATAACATATATATCTATGGCAAAGTTTAAAAGGAATAATAATAGAGTTTTGACAATCATAATTCTATTTATTATTTTCTGTTTTAATAATGAATTTTCTTCTGCCCAACAAAAAGTTCCGTATCATTGGAAAAATGTGGTAATTAGTGGAGGTGGCTATGTAACAGGTATTGTTACTTGTCCAACTCGTAAAGATGAAATGTATTGCCGGACTGATGTTGGTGGAGCCTATAAATGGAATGCTGCTGATACAAGTTGGATTCCGGTAACTGATTTTTTCACTGCCAGCCAATGGAACTTTTATGGAATAGAAAGTATTGCTATTGATCCTGAAAATCCCGATAATGTTTATATGGCTGTTGGTATGTATTCAGGTGCGCATTCAAGCTGGGACGGGAACGGAGCTATGTATCGTTCTAATGATAACGGTAAAACCTGGAAAGGAACTGCATTGTCATTTCAAAATGGAGGAAATGATGACGGTCGGTTAGCAGGTGAACGACTATCTGTTGATCCAAATAAAGGAAGCATTTTATTTTATGGATCGCGTGTTAATGGCATGTGGAAAAGTATTGATAGTTCAAAAACATGGCAAAAAAATTCGAGTTTTCCGGTTACTTCTACCAAAGATTATGTTGGAATTGCATTCGTTTTATTTGATAAAACAACTGGAACTCTTGGAAATGCAACAAAAGTTATTTATGCTGGTGTTTCCCGAAAAGGAAGTACAAATATGTATGTAAGTTCCGATAGTGGTACTACTTGGCTAGCTATACCTGGTCAATCAACCAATTTAATGCCAAACCATGCAGTGTTATCATCAGATAGTATTCTATACATCAGTTATGGTGATTCTTGCGGGCCAAATAGTATATCACAGGGTGCAATTCGAAAATATGATACCAGGAACCAAACCTGGTCAACATTGCTTACGTCATCTTCTGGAAATGGTGGATTTGGAGGCATTACAATTGATGCATCAAACCCAAAAGTTCTTATGGCCTGCACAATTGACAGATGGAGTACACAAGATGAGATTTACAGGAGTATTGATGGCGGTGCTACCTGGAATAGTTTGAAAAGTAAAGCCATATATGATCCGTGGGGTTTCAACTGGTGGACTTCTAATCTTGTTCCACATTGGTTAGGCGATATTGAAATAGATCAATTTAATTCAAACCATGTATTATTTACAACAGGTTTTGGCGTATTTAGCAGTTTTGATGCTACTAATGCCGATAGTAAAACAAGTACGCATTGGCTTTTTACTGACAGGGGATTAGAAGAAACAGTTCCATTGGAAATTGTTAGCCCACCCTATGGTGCGCATTTACTAAGTGTTATTGGCGATTTTGATGGTTTCAGGCATAATAGTCTTGATTCTTCAGCTAAACGATTTGCTCCCAATATTGGAACAACCAATCATATAGCCTACGCTTATAACGAACCTTCAATAGTTGCAAGGGTTGGCTCAGTTGGGCAATACTCTAAGGATGGAGGAAATACCTGGAAACAGTTTTCAAAATCTCCTGCATCTGGGGCAAATGCCGGGAATATAGCAATTTCAGATGACGGTAAAATTATTGTTTGGAGCCCTTCAGGAGCATCAGCAACTTACTGTACAGCTAATTTTGGTTTATCCTGGGAAACTAGTGCAAATGCACCTAACCAATCTCAAGTAGTTGCAGATGCTGTTAATCCTTTAAAATTTTATGCATATAATGGCATTGCAATTTATATAAGTACTGATGGTGGTGCAACTTTTACTAAATCAGGAAGTGTTTCTGGTTCTGGAAAAATTCGCGTTACTCTAGGTGTTGAAGGTGAAATATGGGTTCCAGGAAGTGGAGGACTGTTCCATTCCGTAAATTCAGGAACTTCTTTTAGCAGGATTTCATCGGTTACGAGTGCCGGACAGATGGGATTGGGTAAAGCTTCACCCGGTACTGATTATCCAACAATTTATTTATCGGGTACAATTAATGGCAATATTGGTTTTTACCGTTCCATTGACACAGCAAAAACCTGGGTTAGAATTGACGACCCACAACATCAATTTGGTGGTTGCACGGCAATTATTGGTGATAATAGGGTTTTTGGCAGGGTTTATTTAGCTACTGGAGGTAGAGGTGTTATTTATGGAATGCCAGTGTTTGATTGCCATAACGATTCATTAGGTAGTGCATTTTTTGACCAATGCGATTCATGTGTAGGAGGAAATACTGGAAAATTAGCTTGTTCTGTCGATTGTCATGGCGATATAAATGGGGCTGCTACTGTTGATAATTGCGGAATATGTTCAGGCGGAAATACCGGAGTTATCGCTTGTACTGCTGATTGTAAAGGCGTTTATGGTGGTTCGGCATACCTTGATACTTGTGGAATTTGTGTTGGAGGCACTACAAATAAATTGCCATGCACTTCTTCTTCAGTAAAAAACTTGAATTCATCTTATTTTAGCTACGATCCAAATCCTTTTTCTGAAACTTTGAACCTTCAAACATCAATGCCAGTTTCATTTAAAATATTAAATATTGAAGGTATTATTGTTGAAAACGGAATTTGCATACATTCAATTAAAATTGGCGAAAAACTTAATGATGGTGTTTATTTATTGGTTTTAAACAATAACAAAGAAATTACTACTGTAAAAATTGTAAAGTCGCCAGAATGATTTTAATTTGTAAATAAATAATTCATAATTAAACAATCAATTTTATATTTTTTGAATTATAGATAAATATGAAAATGGCTGTTTATTTCACCAAATTTTAAATTTTCATAAAGATGAGAAATTTATTTATTGTTGTTATTTCATTTTTGTTCTTCACAAGTTATGGACAAAAATTTGATCTTGCGAAAACCCCTCCAATGGGGTGGAACAGTTGGAACAGGTTTGCTTGCGATATTAATGAAGATTTAATAAAGCAAACCGCAGATGCAATGGTATCAACAGGTATGAAAGATGCCGGTTATACTTATGTAAATATTGATGACTGTTGGCATGGTAAGCGAGATAGTTTAGGTTTTATTCATCCTGATCCAATAAGGTTTCCGCATGGGATGAAAGCCCTGGCTGATTATGTTCATTCCAAAGGTCTAAAAATAGGAATATACTCCGATGCCGGAAAGCAAACTTGTGGTGGTCATCCCGGAGGTAGAGGACATGAATATCAGGATGCTATAACCTATGCCCAATGGGGAATAGATTATTTAAAATTCGACTGGTGCAATACCGACGGTTTGAAAGCTGATGAGTCCTATAAAACTATGCGCAATGCTATATATGCTGCAAAACACCCAATGGTATTCAGTATATGTGAATGGGGAACAAGTAAACCCTGGACTTGGGCTGGAGATGTTGGTCACTTATGGAGAACAACCGGTGATATATATCCATGCTGGAATTGCGAATATGGCCATGGAAGCTGGATTTCAAATGGTGTACTACGTATTTTAGATATGCAGAAAGATTTAAGAAAATATGCCGGACCAGGTCACTGGAACGATCCTGACATGCTTGAAGTTGGAAATGGAATGTCGAATAATGAGACCGTGCACATTTTTCACTATGGTGCATGCTTGCCGCTCCATTAATTGCAGGAAATGATTTGCGCACCATTCAAAAAGAAACCTTAGATATTTTAACGAATAAGGAAGTAATTGCAGTTGATCAGGATTCACTGGGTATTGAGTGTTTTACGTTATATGATTATGGTAACTGGCAAATTTATTTTAAACCACTCAATAATGGAGACGCTGCAATGTGTTTTCTAAATAGAGGTGAAACACAGCAGAAAGTTGAATTTAATTGGAAATCAAATAATGTTTATGATGGTGATAATAATTTAAGTTACGATTTTAACAAAAGCACATATAAACTTCGTGATTTATGGGCTAAAAAAGATATAGGGACAACAAATGATGTATTTAAGTCTGAAATACCACCACATGACGTTATATTAATTCGTTTGTCAAAATAATCTGATATATAGTTAAATAAAAAGAGGCCGTCTCAAAAGTAAAAATGAGATGGTCTTTTTTTGGTTAAAAAACGTAGAATTTTTTTGAACTGATCAAAATGTTTTATGGTAGATTATTTTTTTGTTTGATCGATTTAGATTTTTTTGATAATAATTTAATAATTACGATATAGGACATTTGTTGCCTTCCTAAGAGGATGGCAAAGCAGCCTATGCTGCTCTTTTTGCTAAATTGTGTGCCAACGCTAGTAAGCCCATTTCAATTTCTGTTTTTAACATTCCTTTAAGTCCAAAACGCTTAAATCCTTTATTAAACTTGATATTGGCAAAAACGGGTTCAACATCAACCCCTCTTTTACTTCGGTAGTAAAGCCCTTGCTCACTCTTCAAGCGTTCTGATGCTTGGGCCTTTAGTCGGTTTAGATTATGATTAATTTCTATTATTTTATTCTTCTTACTTTTATGACAAGCTCCACGCAATGGGCATGTACTGCAATTAATAGCTTGGTAACGAGATATTTGTTGCTCAAAACCGTTTTCTGTAACTCGTTTGATTGAGCCAATGTAATTCATCGGTTGACCCATTGGACAATAGTAGCAGTTCTTTTCAGAGTTGTAGAATAAATTGCTATTGAGAGAGTTCTTAATTTTGCGTTGATCTTTGTCAAAATAGTTAAACTTTATATAAGCGTCTATTTTTGCCTTTTCTAACAATGCGTAATTTTCTTCTGAACCATAACCAGCATCTGCCACAGCTACTTTAGGATAATTGTTATACAGGGTGTGGAACTGTTCCAAATGAGGCCTTAATGTGGTTGTATCGGTTGGATTGGGGTGATGGCTATAGTTTACAATATATTGATTATTAGTGCTTATCTGAACATTATATCCTGGTTTCAACTGACCGTTTTTCATGTGATCTTCTTTCATTCGCATGAAGGTTGCCCCAGGGTCTGTTTTACTATACGAGTTCCGTTTGCCTAATATCTGCTCTTGCTCCTTGTACTTGTTGAGATTTTGTGGCCAATGTTGGCGAGCGTAATTTAATTTCTGTCTTACTTTCTTGTCAACCTTTTTATCAGATAATGCTTGATCTATTTGATTAATAGTCCGTTTTACTTTTTCTGCATCTATTTGGGTAAAGTCAACATTATCTGTATCTTGTAATTCCTCTTTGGCTAACGATTGGGTATAATCCCATAACTCTTTTAGTTGTGCCACCATTTTCTCCTTATTGGTCTTTATGGAATTGCCCCAAACGAAAGTATAACGATTAGCCTTGGATTCTATTTTGGTCCCATCAACATAGATTTCCTGAAGGCTTACATGTCCCGATTCCACTAATAACATGACTACTTGTGCAAATATTTCTTTTAAAACATTTTTGAGCCTATCACTTCTAAATCGATTAAGTGTATTATGATCAGGGTGGTTCATAGCACTCAGCCACATAAAATGAATGTTCTCTTTTAAGGCTGTTTCCATTTTACGACTACTATATACATTGTTCAGGTAACTGTATATAAGAACCTTCAGCAACATCCGAGGATGATAGCTTGAGGTGCCACCTCCTTTATATTGTTTATGCAATGCATCAGCGTTAATACTGTCAATGACTTTGTTTACAACCCGAACTGGATGGTTTGCATCTATGAACTCCTCCAGTGATGGGGGAAGTAACATGATTTGATTGGGACTGTAGTCTTTAAAAACTACTTTTGATCTTTGGTTATACATGTCTCATACTTTTGATAATGAGACAACTAAACAAGATAAATGATTAAATTAATGAGCCTTTTTTATGAACTTTTTATTAACAAAAAAAGGTGCCTCGACTTTTGAGACACCTTCTTTTTATTTAACTATATATGTTTATATTATACCAATAATTGAGTATTATTTATAATTGATAAACAGCTTATTAAATTATTTTTGTATAAATTATTATAATCATATACACAATAACTTAAATTTAATTAATTATGAGAAAACAACTACTTATATTGGCAAATTGTATTTTTTTTGCTGGTATTGCTAATGCACAAACAAATCTTTTGCAAAATGGAGATATGGAAACACAGGGTGTTTGGCAATATAATAATTGGCAAAAGGGAAGCACTAATCTTGATCCATCTGATGTTGATTTTGGCTATTCAAAAACATTGCCTAAATATGGAAGTGGAAAATGTTTTCATACCGATGGTACTTCTGACGGTAACTGGGACCAGGTAAAAGTTGCATTATGGCAACCTATATTATTAAAAAAAGGTCATGTTTATAAAGTAACAGGAGCCTTTAAAGATAATAGTGATACTCCATTTTCAAATTCCAATAATGATGGTATTTGGGCTGAGATACATTTTTATTATAAAGCCCCGGTTATTGATTCAATTCCTAATCAACCTGCTATGTATGCATTCAATTCATGGAATAATCCAAATGTTGATGGCATGGATGGAACATTTCAGGATAATGCAGCTACATATGCACTAGGAGCAGATTCAGCCATAAAGAGTATAATTAATCCGACTCTGGATAGCATACCTTCGCACCCTTATTATGCTGTTCCTGATAGTATATTTAAATCGGGTAAAGACACTATTACACTTTATTTTTGTATTCAATATGGCGGAACGGCAGGAAATGCTGGTGATTCGCAAACTTTCGACTTTACTATGGATGAATTTAGTGTAATTGATTCATTAGATTTAATTGCAGGTGTTAAAACTGGTGAGCTTTCCCAACATAATTTATCAAATTATCCTAATCCATTTAATTTAAAAACTACAATTGCATACGCTGTATTATATAAAAGTAATGTTGAATTAAGTGTATATAACCTTGCTGGTGAAAAAGTTTCAAGTATTATTAATGAAGAAAAAAGTAATGGAAATTATACTGTTTCTTTTGATGGTTCAGGTTTATCAGGTGGAGTTTATTTTTATACTCTAAAAGAAAATGGAAGAATTATTGGTACACAAAAGATGATTATTTTAAAATAATTTCAATAAATTCTATAATTATATATTTAATTAAAGGCCTGGTATTGCGAATCCAGGCCTTTTTATATCTAGTAAATTTGTTATTTAATTTCTATTCTTTATTATCTCGATCGAATTTCTCTCCGCATAAAAGGAACATAAGATAAAACAAAACATAAAACAGTTGCAGCAATTAACCCAGTTACCTGTGACCAAACCAATAATACACTTTGTAAAAGTGGGAGAGGACCAGGAATAGTTCCATATACTTGCTCCATTGTCAATGGACCTAAACTTCGAATTGATGGCATTAATAATGTTGTAGTTGCATCGCTAAATAATTGGTTGGGCAGTATTTGCATCAGTTTTATTCTTAATTCCTGAAAATCGAAAACTTGCCTTGCACTTGCCATTTGCGAAGGTTCAAAAGATTTTGTTATTAAATTAATAATTAATGGATAAAAAACAGTTAAAAACAACCATACTGCAATACCTGCCAATGCTGATGTTGATGGTTGCCTAAAACGAATTGAAAATAAAATTGACAAATTCAACCAGAAAGCAACATAAATAATGCTAAGTATAATGAAAAATATAATGCGCAGAAACTCCTCCGCTGAAGGTGGTATTCCAATGGTTATAAGACCAAGTCCCATAACCATAAAACCAAGGACAAAAAAAAGAATACTAATAACAATTAGTGCAGCTATAAATTTTGCATTTATTATATAATCACGATGGATAGGTTGAGCCAATATTCTACTCAATGTTCCTTTATTATGTTCAGAATTAATTGCATCAAATCCTAAGCCAATGCCTAATAATGGACCTAAAAAGCTTATAAATACAATATATGAAGGCATTGTACCATCAGAAATTGTGAATAATTTCAGGAAAAAAAACATTCCTGTAGGATCATTTGGTTTTATGGCTTTCCCTATATTGGTTAAAGCTGTGTACATTGAGCCAAGGCATGTTAATGCAATTAATATAACAAGTATAATGAATCGCCAACTTTTAACATGGTCTGAAATTTCCTTTTGAACAATTACCCAAAAAGGATGCTTCGCTTTATTTTCATTTTTATTATTGTCGAATAATTTTATAGTTGAAAAAAAATTAGTTATTGCAATAACCCGTTTTTCTATAAAGCTTTCAGTATTTGTGCTGTTCATGATTTTCCGCCTCCTTCGAAATAACGATAATAAATATCATCTAAACCATATTCTTTTTTATTTAAATAAATCAAATCGGCTCCATTCATTATAATTGTTTTGGCAATTTTTGCCGTAGAATCATTAAAGCAATTGATTTGAAACATTTCGTTTTTTAAATTTATGGACGAGATGCCTTCAATTTCTTTTAAAACATTCGTTAGCCAATCAACAGGATTGTTTTTATCATGGATATTTGAAATTTTAGCCTCAATTACATAAGGAATTCCTGAAAACAGTTTTTTCGATAGTTCCAGAATATTACCTTCAGCCAATAATTTGCCTTGTACAAATATTCCAACCCTGTCGCAAACTTGCTGTACCTGATGTAAATGATGCGATGAAAATAAAACAGTTAAACCTTGTTCCCGGCTAAGTTCAACAATCATTTCGAGAAACTCTTTAACACCTGTTGGATCAATTCCCGATGTTGGTTCATCGAGAATAATTACTTCCGGATTTTTAATTAATACATCGGCTAAACCCAAACGCTGTCGCATTCCTCGTGAATATTGGCCTGTTCTTTTATCAACAACCTCTGAAAGGCCAACTTTTGCCAATAGTTTTAATGCTTTTTGTTTTGCTTCATTATCAGTAATCCTGTTTAACCTTGCGGTATAAATTAAATTTTCCAAACCCGATCTGTCATCATAGAAGCCAACATCTTCAGGCAAATAACCTACTTTTCTTTTCACTTCAATAGGATTACTGGTTGAGTTTATTCCACAAACCGAAACATTTCCGTCTGAAGGATCAGTTAAGCCTAACATCATTAAAATACTGGTAGATTTACCTGCTCCATTTGGTCCTAAAAGTCCAAAAATTTCACCTTTATTGATACTAAGGTTTAAATGGTCAACAGCAGTAAATGATCCGTAATTTTTAGTCAAATCGACCAGTTCTATAATATTCTGCGCCACAGTTTACCTCCTTCCATATTTACGGAATAGGTTATATACACCTACCAAGGCAATTATTATAATTAAAACTCCAATCCAACCCCATAATAATGAAGTATTAACGGTTACCCTGAAACTGGCTTTTGAAATAACTTCTGGCGTTTTTGCTGAAATATCAGTTACATAATCACCAGGAATAGCTCTTTTATCAGTCTTTATGGTTGCATAAACATTTGTTGCTTCACCCGAACTTAATTGTGCAATATTTTTTGGGTCGAAAGTAACATCCCAGTTAGCAGGCGCTGAATAATCAAATTTAATATCTTTTAATTCAGATGATCCTGTATTTTTGACCATTAAAACCACTCTTTTTTGGTCGCCGGCAACTATATTTGTACTTAACAAACCTGTTGGAGTTGTAAGTTCCATACTATACGAGCCTGTAATGACTACTTCAAGATCGAGGTTTGCTGAAGTTGCATCGGTTGTTGCACTTACAGGTATTTTATATTTACCTGCAGCTATCTGGGCTGGAGGATTTATATCAACAGTTATATTTGAAGAATTGTTAGGTTCAATTTCTACTGAGGTTGCTTGCTTATAATTTGGTTTGAAAGTAACAGTCCATCCGGGTTGTACTTCAGCCATTAGTGCATATAATTGTTTATCTGCAGTACGGTTTTTTAAAACAGTATTAAATGTAAAAGTTGAATTTGAACGACCTTCCATATTTGCCTGTGGGGTCGTGAATTCAGTTTTAAAGGTTCCCTTTTCAGAAACAATTACTACCAAAGGCAAAACATATTGACTTCCTGCTATTATCCTAAATTGATAATATCCTTTATTTACCTGAAAAGGAACTTCAACTTTAAGTGCCAATTTTTCTTTTTGTCCGGGAAGAATTGATAATTGATCTATACTCCATCCACCTGATTTTAAAATGTAGTTCCAATCTTTTGGCATACCGCTTATTTGAATATCCACATTTTGAATATCGCTTGTATTATTTATTACATCGACCGAATAATCAATTGATTCACCGGGTGGTACTGAAATTTTGGTAAAAGGTGTGTACAAAGTAACATTAGAAGAGGCAAAAGTAATTCCACTGCTAAATGGCATTAATACTATTAGTAGTAAAAACAATAGTTTTAAAAATTTGGTAGATGTAAACATAATATTTCCTCCTTATTTTAAAATAACTTTAACTACAATAGGCAAATATAATTTTTGAATAAAAAAATTAAAAAGGACAAATTCCTAATAAATATTAAAATCTGAATTTTAGAGTAAGTAATAAAATGAAATTCAATCGTATATGTCCATTTTACATTCAGTGTTAAAATATTCAAAAAATCTTAATGGAATTTTAAATAGCTGAATAATATATATATAAATTGAATATTGATATAACGTAATATAACTAATATGTCCAGTATAGGCTGTATGTTTATACCGAATAGTAATTTAACTAAATTAAATATTGTATAGATTGAATTTTATATAACTTTTCTTTTAAAATATAATGCCAGGTTAACCAAAGCTATCATTACAGGAACTTCTACCAATGGACCAATTACAGCCGCAAAAGCCTCGCCTGAATTAATTCCAAATATTGCAATGGCAACGGCAATAGCTAATTCAAAATTGTTGCTGGCTGCTGTAAATGATAAAGTAGCAGCTTGCTCGTATGTAGCACCTATTCTTTTGCTCATGAAAAATGATAGTACAAACATTACTGCAAAATAGATGATTAACGGAATGGCAATCCTGATTACATCTAATGGGATTTTTACAATATATTCGCCTTTGAGTGAAAACATTACAACAATAGTAAATAAAAGCGCAATAAGCGTTAAAGGACTTATTTTGGGAACGAATTTGGTTTCGTACCATTGTTTACTTTTAATACGGATGAGTATAAACCGGGATAAGAATCCTGAAATAAATGGAATGCCGAGATATATGAAAACGCTTTTTGCAATTGCACCCATAGTTATTTGAGATACACTATCGTTAACCGGCAAACCAAACCAACCGGGCAATATGGCAATAAATACATAAGCATAAACTGAGAAAAGCAATACCTGGAATATAGAATTAAAAGCTACTAATCCGGCGGCATATTCCGTATCGCCTTTGGCAAGGTCGTTCCAAACTATAACCATAGCTATACATCGGGCAAGACCTATCAGGATTACGCCATACATATAATCTATATTGAATTGAAGGAATACAATTGCCAATAAGAACATCAAGACCGGCCCAATAATCCAGTTCTGAACCAATGAAAGACCAAGTAATTTTGTGTTTTTAAATACATCACCTAATTCTTCATATTTAACTTTAGCTAATGGAGGGAACATCATTACAATTAAACCTATTGCAATTGGGATATTGGTTGTTCCGGACGAAAAATTATTCCAGAATTTAGCAACATCAGGGTTTATCCAACCTGCAAACACTCCTATAAACATTGCAAGGAATATCCATATAGTAAGGTAACGGTCGAGAAATTTTAAACGTTTTTTCATAATTTGCTAATGTGTTAATTTGCCAATTTGCTAATGTGTTAATAAACTAATTGTTTTCATTTAATTTGCACATTATCACATTGAATTATCAGCATATTTTTTACCTGATACTGTAATACTGAAAATGCCAGTTTCACCGTTTTTAAAGTTTAGGATTTCTTCCTTTGAAAGATATTTCTCAAGTACTTCATTGGGAATTGCAATTTCCTTTTGTTTGTGGACGGTAACGTTTCTAAAACCTTGTTTATTTATAATTTCAAGGTATTCATCTATATCAACAGCTCCAGAAACACAACCTGCGTACATTTCAGCATCTTTACGTAAATTTTCAGGCAAACTTCCTTTTAAAACAACATCAGAAACACAGAAATGACCATTTGGCTTTAATACCCTTATAATTTGGGCAAAGGCTCTGTTTTTATCAGGAACCAGGTTCAATACACAGTTTGATACCACTACATCAAAGCTATTATCAGGCAAAGGCATTTCCTCAATGTCACCATATACAAATTCAACGTTGGTAAAGCCAAGTTTTTTAGTGTTTTCGATTGCTTTAGCAAGCATAGCGTCAGTAAAGTCTAATCCTGTAACTTTTCCTGTTTCTCCGACTATTGCGCGGGCAACAAAACAATCGTTACCTGCACCACTACCCAAGTCGAGAACATGGTCGCCTTTATTAATTCCAGCAAACTGTGTGGGGATTCCACATCCTAAACCTAAATCGGCATCGGGATTATAACCTTCAAGCTTATCATAGCTTTCGCTGAAAATTGCATAATCGACAGTTGAACAACAGCCAGTAGCACCACAACATGACGATTCGTTTTGCTGTTTTGTTTGGTTGGCTATTTCGCTGTATTTATCTTTTACAACCATTTTTAAATCTTCTGCTTTCATAATAAATAATTTATTAATTTGAGAATGTACTAATGTGCTAATTTGAAACAGATACTGTTTTCGTATTTGTAAATTATAGCTGGGGCTTTATCTGCTCAATATAGAACTTATAAAAGCCTTCATTAATCTCGTCCCTGACCCTGTGAAATTCACTCCAAATAAATTCATCAGTGCCTTTGGCATGTGATGGGTCTTCAAAACCCATATGTAAGCGGTGTTTTACTTTACCAATAAAGACAGGGCAGGTTTCGTTGGCATCGTCGCAAACTGTAATTACATAATCCCATTCGTCATTGATATATTTATCTACCATTTTTGGGTAATGTGAACTAATATCTATACCAACTTCGGCCATTACTTTAACTGCTTTTTCATTTACCTGTTTTGCCGGTACAGTGCCAGCAGAATGAACATCTAAGTTATTGTTGAATGATTGTAAAAAGCCATGGGCCATTTGACTACGACAACTATTGCCAGTACAAAGAATTAATATTTTCATTTTTATTTTATTAAATCAATAAGAGAAAATTCTTTTGCAAATTTTTCTACCTCAAGTTTTATTGCGTCTCTTACAAGTCTTGTTTTTGCAAGTTTCTCTTCAAAAGAACCAATAAATGAAGAGGGGTCATCAAATGACCAGCCAATTCTTTTTGTAATACCAGGAAATATTGGACAACGTTCTGCACTTGCCCCATCGCAAACTGCTATTACGTAGTGATACGAACGACCTTGTTTAAAGAATTCGAAAACACTTTTTGTTTCATTCTTTGATATATCAATATTAACTTCCTTCATTGCTTCAACAACGATAGGATTCAGATTCCCTGGCTCAAGGCCAGCACTTTCAGCATAAAATTTATCACCCGCAAATTGATTCAAAAAAGCTTCTGCCATTTGGCTACGTGCTGAATTATGCACGCATACGAATAAAACTTTTATTTTTCCCATTGAATTTTATTTACAATCGTTAATACAATTATGATCAATACTGCTCATGTCTTTAAAAAACTCGTCAAACATGGCTTTATATTTCAAAATAGTAGAGTTGCAAAGGCAATAATTAACCTTTAAACCGTCTATTTCACCATGAATCAATCCTAATTCTTTTAGTTCTTTCAAATGTTGCGAAACCGTACTACGGCTTAATGGCAAATAATCGGATATATCACCAGATATACAAGTTTTTGTCTCAGCCAGGTACTGAAGAATAGCCAAACGAGCCGGGTGCGAAATAGCTTTTGCAAATTTGGCCAATTCCTGTAGTTCGATGCTAAATGTTTCTGTCTTAATCATACTATTTATTTTTGCGTTTTAATTCAGGTGAGAATAATCCATTAATTTACTGACGTATTTTGATAATATACCAGATGGGATAACCTGAACACGTACAATAAATCTTCGATGTATTCTTGCAGGATTTCATTAAATTGAAAAAGTATTGTATTCATAAACCCACTCATTAGTTTTATGACGTAAAATTACGACATAATTTTATTAAAAAGGATTTTTACGTATTAATTTAATATTAATTCTACTTTAACAGATTTGAAAACCAAACTGTTTTTACCCTTAATCCCTAAAGGGAACAGTTTTATTTTCAGCTTTCACCCTTTAAGGTTTGGGGTAAATAAAGCTGAAAATCTTCGAAGTCAGTTCATCTGTTAAAGTAGGATTAAGTATTCATTTTAAATATGAATGTTGTGAATTAATACAATAAACTATTAAACACACTTTACTGGACACTCCCTAAAACGCCACATAACACAGGACTTTTGAACCATGACATTCGACTTTTACCTTATGACATTTAACTTTAGCCAGAAGACATTAGACTTTTGACATATTACATTCGACTTTTGACACATGACATTAGACTTTTGACATATTACATTCGACTTTTGACACATGACATTAGACTTTTTACATATGACATTTGACTTTTGACATATGACATTTAACTTTTTAAATATAACATTTGACTTTTGACATATGACATTTAACTTTTTAAATATAACATTAAACTTTTGACATATGACATTCGACTTTTGACACATGACATACAAATTTTGAAATGAGAGTACTCGGAATAGTGTGTGTGATAAATGACTTTGGCGAATAACATCTAACTTTTGCTCCATGGCATACGACTTTCTGCTTATGATATTAATAATTATTAGTATAATTTATATTGTATTAACTGTATTTAAAGAAATATAGCGTATGAATATGATTTTAATATAAATAAATTCTAAATTATTTTGTTAGTTAAATGTTAAAATTTTATTTTTGATTGACATTTTAACAAAACTGATTTATTAATTTAAAACAAAACGCCATGAAACACAGAATTATTGAAAAAAACAGCATGTATAAAAAGATGCTTCTTTTCTTTGCCAATCCGCTTAACATTGCTATTTGGACAACATTTACGCGATTAGTGACCGAAATTGCCAATTTTGTTTCACTCAATACTGCATTGAATAATTATATCCAGCAGCACCAAGCCGATATAAAGGGTGTAACACAAACAAAAAATGATGCATTTATGGCTATGGTATTGCTTATTGTAACGAAAGCCCAAAAAGCTTATGTTTGGGCGCTTGATACTGCCAATGACAACTTAGCCGAAATTTTTGATATACAGAAAACGGATTTTACTGACCTGCCTGAAGCTACTGCTTATGCAAAAATTAAAAACGTACGTGATGCACTTAACGCAAATATAGCTTCAATGGCAAGTGTACAATTGGTTGCCGCCGATGTTACTGCTGTTAATGCAGCTATTACAGCCTATGAAAAAACCATAGGCACCACAGGTGTGGCACAATCACATAAAACTGAAGGCCTACAGGGAATTGAAACTTTAATGCACCCCATTGACAAAAGTTTAGGCATAATTGATAACCTGATTATAAGTTCGTACTCGGCTGCCCATCCCGATTTGATAAAAGAATATTTGTTAAACCGTAATATTGATAAACTGCCTACGCACCACAGTGGTGTTTCTGCCCATATTACTGATGCCACAACTGGGGCAGATTTGCAAGGGGCAATATTGGCTGTAAATGGCAAAACTACTACTTCGGATATTGACGGTATTGCTGAAATAATTAAAGTAAGACCTTCAACTTATAATATAACGGTTGCACTTGCCGGCTATGCATCACAAACTATGAAAATAACCATTGAAAGAGGAAAAGTTACCGAACTTGAAATAAAGTTGGTGAAGTAAGAGGCCCCTCCCCAGCCCTCCCCGAAGGGGAGGGAGAAAAGTCAAGCCCTGTGAAAGCAGGGTTTTGTGTTTTCAATAGTTATAGAATGAATATAATTGTTTAATTGATCTTCAACTATTTTATTTGCTAACACAAAAGTTAACGTTTAGCTTAGTTAACAAACATTCAAATCAAATTTATTTAATGGTTTAAATTATTTGTGATTCAGGCTTTATACTGAATTTATTTATCCAAACTACCCATAATATGAATGTTAATATATACACAGGATAAGTAAATAAATTGTGAATCTCGATAGGTAATTGGTAATAACCACCATGATTTACCAAATGAATATATACCAGAGCAACACGAATTGAATTTACAAGATAAATAATAAGAATGCCAGAAAGAATAAACCACAATTTATGAAACCAATTGCCGGAAAGTACAAAAACAAAAGCTGCAAATAATAACATTAAATCGATACCCAAACAAGCATCAGCCATATATACAGCTGTACCATAACCATAAATTGACCTGCCTGTAACATGTGAATAATAACCAAATAAAGAAGAAGTTGATTGAGAAATATGAAGGAGTGTTTGTGTTAAAAATAATCCAGTACCTGGAATAAGATTGCTAAAAATTAATGTTTCAATTAAAAAACTTACAGCAAAAATTGCAATAAGTTTTTTAAACACTAAATTGGTTTCACTAAGTGAGTAATTAATGAATGAGCCTAATTTAATTTTAATTGCCGGATATTTCTGCCAAAAAAAATATATAAGTAAAAGGGTCAATAAGTTTCTTATAAGCATTGAAAAATTGAAAATAATTCTAAAATATATACTATCTGTATACAATGACAAAAAAGAAATTCGAAAAATATTGTAAGTGAGAATAGTAAATAAGCCAATAAGTAAAAAATAAAATTTGACTTTACTATTTGCAGGCGTTATTAAACTAAAAAATATGATTATACAAATATGCTTGAGTGAATAATAAAAATAGTCAATATGCAATGGAATATTAGAATTGGAATAAATATCAGATGTACTGTATTTGATAAAAGCTTTTATTCCAAATAAATGTAATAAATCTTTCGAAACAATTAGCAATAAACTACTATAGAGATGAATAAAATGATTATAAAAGTCAGCATTAAAACTATGTGTTATAATTCTGTTCCTAAAAATTGTATAAAAAACATAAGAAAAAGCAACAATCAAAAGATATGCATAAAATAAATTAATTTTATTAATCCATTTTATTTTAACAATATTTTGAAAATTAATTTTCAAAATTGTTTTTCTTTTTGTTTTTACCAACTAGGTATGCAATTCCGGCACCCAATAAGAATGTAAGTATTCCTCCATCAATTGGAACTCCGGCACCACCTCCAACAGGAGGACCGCTAGGAAGGCCACCGGGGCCACCTGGTTGAGCAAAAATTGAAGTAGCATTAAGGACAATTATAAATACTATCCATAATATTTTAAATAATTTATCCATACGTATAATTTAGTTATAAATTAAATTTCTTATCTATACCATTATAATGGTTGTTTCAAAATTTTATTTTATTACAATTTTATAATTCATTGTTTGCTTATTTGTTGTGACATTTACAATATAAACCGATTGTTTGAGGTTTAATAAAACCGGCCAGGAACTATTTCTACCCCAAGTTTCAAGTTTTCGGCCGTTCAAATCGTATAATGTTACAGTTTCAATTAATTCGTTTTGTGATGTTGTTATATACAATTGCTGTTGGGCTGTCCACACGTTTAATTTACTTATGCCAGTAGTGTAAATGCCCAAAGCGGCATCGGCTTTGAAAACAATTTTAAACCTTGCCGAATCATCAGTTGGTGCAGCTTCAAATGTGTATAATAAACTATCCTTTATTTCTTGAGTTGTATTGTTAAGTTTGTCAAACAAGTACATCCTAAGCTCTTTAAATTCCAGATTATTGTATAGTGTTAATTTATAACTGGTATCCTTTCCAACACTTAGGTATATAGGTATATGAACAGTAGTATCAATATTATCGTACGTATAAATCGAAAACATCTTATCGTTTTGCAATGTGTACAATTGAGGTGCAGAAACGTAACCTTTTATTTTTTGGGCATTGTATATATAATCAATTCCTGAAGTTGCCATGGAATCTTTCATAATTACTACTTCATCGGAGTATTTGTTGCCTGTAACTTTTAGGCGAATTAATGGTGGTTCACTTTTTGCAGATTTCATAAGACTTATTGTGTTGTGCACCTGAACGCTTTTTGTCATGGATAATGAACCTCCTCCTGCTAATGCCTGCACAAAAAATCCTTGCCCCATGGCAATGTATTGGCTACCTCCATTTGTTCCGGTAATTCCGTTATATGTTGCATATTGACCTGCTGTTTCACTCCAACTCCATAAGTTGTTTGATAAATTTGTTTTTGTCCAGCCACTGGCAGCGTTCCAATCAATTGCCGAGGGGTAAGGGTTACCCAATAAATTGTATCCGTTTTTTTTATGTGTGCAAGTTAGTGGACCAATATCGCCATCATTTAGTGAGCCATTATAGCTTATGGTTGTGGCAGAATTTGCCCACAATACAGCACCGGTTCCGGGTATTAAAGGCATAGTTGTAGAAGTAATATACGCACCAAAAGCATCGGTGCTTTCATCATATTGCCGCATGTATAACCCGGAATATAAACCGCTGTTTGAGGCAGCAACTGAGGTTGAAATTAAATGCCACGAAGCTCCGGGTAAATAGCGTTCCACTACTGCAGAACCTGTGATTGTGCCATTATTAATAAGAGAACCATCTCCTGCGGCATTGCTACTAATTGTAATATTGCCAGAAGAAGTAAGTGTGGCACCTGAGTTTAAAGTCAAAGTTCCTGAAGTGGTGATGTTTACTGTGCCTGCGGAAATGTTACCACCGATGGCTACAGTGCCGCCAATTGTAATATTACCAGTAGTAAGTGAGCTGCCTGGGTTCAATGTAAAGGTACCTGAAGGGCTGATACTTACGCTACCTGCTGAAATTGTACCATCAATTGTTGCATTGTTATCAATTGTAAGTTTACCACTAACAGTAATTGTATTTGCAGATCCAAGTGAAAGTGACCCTCCATTCGAAATAGTTAAATTGGCGACTGATAAATCGGGTCCATTATATGCCCCTGTTATTAGCACTGATTCTGAACTTCCCGGAGCGCTTCCACCAGACCATGATGATCCATCCCACATATTATCGGCAATAGACAGTATAATTGGAGTACGACTACTTACACAGCCAGTAGTGGTATTTCTTGATTCTGCATAATAGGTTCCATCTGAAGATGTAGTATATGTATTACTACCTGAAAGCAATGGCGTGCCACCAGTAATTGTTGAGTACCAATCAACAAAATTGCCAATTGAAGTAGCGCTTAAAATTGCAACAGTATTAATAATTGCTGCTTGATCGCCACCACTTACAGGAGGGGAAGGCAATGTAATTACTGTAATGGATATATTTGCAGTATTTGTGCAGCCATTTAAATCTGTACCTGTAACAGTATAATTATTTGAGGAAGTTGGGACAAATGAAATTCCATTTGATACACCACCAGACCAGACATACGATAAGGCGCCACCACCGCTTAAAGTTGTACTGCCCCCTGCACAAAATGTTAAATCGGTTGCAATTGCCGTTACAGTTGGCAGGTCATTAATTGTTATATCTTTTCCATTATCGTTTCCAATTATTGAAGGATTACTGCTAACCACTCTGATTCTAAAAGAATTCCCAGGAGTGGTTGAACCTGGAATTAAAGCATTAATTATCCCTGCTGAGGTTGATGAAAGAGTGCCAATATCCACAGGTGCTGCAAAAGAACCAGAAGCATCAGAGAGTTGAGCAGTTAATATATTACCAGCATTGAAACTTCCATTACTAATAAAAGAAATATTTAATGAACTACCTAAACAGATTGAATTACTTAAACTAGAGGTAGTAATTACAGATGCTGGAGCAACTATAGCAGGTATCTCAATCAGATTTGTATAAACAGGATTAATACCATCATTTGAGCCACCACCAAAAGAATGTTTCACAGTGTATATTGGACTGCTGTTGTTATTTCCATTTTGATATTCAAAAAGTACATCAATAGATGGGGAATAACCAGTTGTTAGTCCATATAAGCGTCCATTAGATGCCTGAATTAAAGAACCTTCTGGATGGTTACCGTAACCTCCGCCATAAAAGCCAAATCTATTATTTATTGTTGAATTGACAAAGTTATATTGAAAAATTGAGCCAACACGTATTGACCCTCCTTGGACTCCGCCTCCTTGTGACGTCAACCCATAAAGTTTGCCATCACTTGCCTGTATTAAAGAGCCATAGGGATTATCTCCAGTTAATCCGGTATGGTTAATTTTTATAGAATATATATTCGTATTCGGGTCGTATTGAAAAATTACTCCTCCTGTTCCACCCATTTCTGTCATTCCATAAAGCATACCGTCAGAAGCCTGCATCAAAGAGCCATAAGGATTAGTCCCATTGGCATCTAAATCAATCTTTTTTGAATATGATAATGACGATGGATCGAACTGAAATATTACACCAAATCCACTATAACCAGAATTATTGCCATGAATTCCACCACGAGTAGTCATTCCATATAGCATGCCATCTGAAGCCTGAATTAAAGCTCCACAAGGATTAACGCCTTCGTTAATGGCATCCGTAAAATCAAATAAATTTTGAAAGGTATTAGAAGTCAAATCGTACTGAAAAATTGTACCCCATCCTTTTGGTCCACCGCCAGCCATACCATATAATTTTCCATCTGAAGCCTGCATTAATGAACCAATAGGATAAAGACCATTGATACTATCAAAATCAAATATATTGGTATAAGTTAGTGTAACTGGATCGTATTTAAAGATTGTCCCTTTGTTATTAGCTCCACCATATTGGGTCATTCCATATAATTTTCCATCAGTTGCATATAAAAGCGAACCTTGAGGGTATCCTCCATCCGATGATGGATTGAAACTATATTGTACATTAAAGTTGTTTCCTGATCCATCAGTTTTAAAAATAACACCCGCATCAAATTGCCCTCCTCTGCTTGTCATTCCCCAAAGCTCAGTTTGGGTTTGAGCAAAGCTGGCAAGTGGCAAAAGATAAATGGTAAAAGCGAGGATCAACAGAATATTATATAACTTTTTCATTTTGTATGTTTTGGTATAAATAATGTATAAATAAAATCTAAATAAATTATTGTTTTATTGAACAGTTATTTAATTTAATCGTTTATAAAAAAAAGTCATTTAATTTAATTTTAATCAATTGAGTGCTATGACTAAAAAAATAAATATTTTTTAGTATTTGTTCTAAAATTTTTGACGTTTTAAAATTAGAAATGAATAATTTGATGGTCAATACTCAATTTGAGTATTTTTTATACCAGGATTTTCGGAAATTTTATTTTTAAAAACTATTATATATGATTGCTAATATTAATGAAAAACAAAAAATGGAGCTTCTGCATCCATTATACTATAAAGAAATTGCAGGACAACAAATAGCTTTTTATGAAAGCGCAGGCAAAGGAGAAACAGTGCTCATGGTTCATGGTAATTCGTCAAATGCCGGAAATTTCAAAAATCAATTATTTAGTGAATTAGGAGAAAAATATCATTTGGTTGCTTTTGATTTTCCGGGTTGTGGCAATTCTGCTTTTTCTGATGAACCTGAGAAAATATATGGAATAAATGGCTTGGCAGAAATACTTCTGGAGGTTATCCATTCATTAGGTAATGATTGTTGGATAGTTGGACACTCATTAGGTGCAAATGTTGCATTGCTTGCAGCACAAAAGAACATATCACTTATAAAAGGATTTTTCTTATCGGGACTTTTATTGGTAGATAAACCCGAAGAATTGGCTAATGCTGCATTACCTAATCCTTTTTTGCCTCTTTTTTTTCAGGAGAATTTAACTACCCAAGAAATGCAAAGTCTTGCAGAAGCTGGTTTTTATAATCAAAATCATGAAGCAATAAAAAATGTAATAGATGGCTTAACGATTACCGATCCTTTATTGCGAAAGGGTATAGCTGCTTCAGTTGCCGATCCACAATTTTATCCAGGACATAAGCAATTTCTGAACTCTTTAAAATTGCCGGTTGCCCTTGTCGAAGGACGTTATGATGCTTTTATTAACCAAGATTATTTGGTAAAGCAAAAATTCTCAGTCTTGTGGAGAGAAGAATTGCAATTGATTGACAACGCCGGACATTATCCTCATTTAGAGAACCCGGTTGATATAAACCAGCTTCTGGAGCAATTTATTAGTGAATATATAAAGCCATGAAAACGCTTTATATTGGTGAATCAAGTAAAGATTTTCTCGCATACTGGAGAAGTGTAAATAAAGATTTAGATATTCCTAAATTAGGCATACCTAAAGAATTGGCTTGCTACCAACAAATGGCAAAACAAAATAGACAAGCTTGTTTTGTAGCAAATTTAATTGAATTAAGATATGAGCATTTAAATTTGGAACCTATATCGGATTATTTTAAACATCCCACTCAAAACTTTTTAAAGGATGGATATAATTATGCCTGGCAACAAATACCTAAAGAGTTCCTCGATTTTAACATTCAAGGATACAGAAGACTGTTGATAAATGCTATGAATAGAAGTAAACCTGAAGACCGGTCAAAAGTTGAGGCCTTTCTTGATTACAATTATAAATTTGATAATAATGGATCGGATTATTCAAGATTTATTCAACATATGAAAATTTTAGTGTCTGATAAAAATAGCAAACCAATATTTTCTATAAATTTTTGTTCTAATATAACGTATCTTAAAAAGAAAGATAATGCTACGCTTGCAATTAAAATGCCAGATAAAAGTGTAATTTTTTATCATTACAATGCTTACAACAAATCAGTCTTTGATTACGGAACAATGAGTGAACGAGAAATTTGTTTATTGCATTTGCTTACAAAAGGATTAAGTAGCAGGCAAATTGCAGAAATTTTATTCATAAGTCCACATACAGTAGATACTCATAGAAGAAATTTGCTTGAAATGACTAATTGTGTTGACACTACCGCACTTATTGTGTATTGCAGAATGTTGGGAATTATTTAGAATTAGAATTAAAAAACGTAAAACCTGGAATTAGCAAGGGTGAGGAGAAAAACAAGTGAATGGTCAGCGGGACAGTTGCAAGGAAGGTGTGCTAATCTTTTGCTTTGTGGTGGAGTATTTGTATTTGTTCTCTCAAAATCTTTTTTAGGCAATTTAGTTGCACCAAAAGTGCTTAAGCTAAGTAAAATACGGGATTCACTTTCAGGATAAAACTTAATAAACATATATAAATAGAATGCACTAAACTTGCAAACATTCTATTGTCCAAATCTTACAAAGCAGCCAATATTACTATATGTAGCATAATTTCACAATAGTTGTTGGTAGGCAACAAAATACGAAATATTCGCAACAACCATGCAAAAAGACTGCACAAAAAATTGAAGTATTATTTGTGCAAAACTGAACAAGTACAGGCAGTGTGTTGACAAGTGAAATTAGATTCACTTTCCGATACAGAAATTTTTAAATATATTGCCTAATATTTCATCGGTAGTAATTTCACCAGTTATATCGCCAATATAATTTAACATTTCCCTAATATCTTCTGAAATAATATCGGTATATGATTTATTTTTTATATTTTCAATCACTTTTTTTCCTGTAGATATTGTTTTTTCAAGCGCTTCGTAATGTCTTATGTTTGTTATAATAACTTCATTATTCGAAATATTTTTAATGTTTGCTGATTCGATTATAAAATCGAGTATTTTATTTAAGTTCATTTTTTGCTTTGCAGCAATAGGTATAGTTATATAATCAACATCCGACATTATTTGTAAGTTTATATTTAGTTGAGAGTTACTTATTTTATCAATTTTATTGAGTAAAATAGCAATTGACTGATCGTTTGATAAATGAATTTTTTTAAGCTGGTGGTGAATATCTGTTATGCTTTCTGTAGCATCAATCATTAAAAGAATAACAGAAGCTTTTTTAATTTTATCAAAAGTTTTTTCAATTCCCAAAATTTCTATGGTATCAATAGTATCTCTAATTCCGGCAGTATCTATAAACCTAAGTTGTACTCCATTAATATTAATTACATCTTCAATTGTATCACGGGTAGTTCCGGGAATTTCAGAAACGATGGCTTTTTCTTCGTTTAATAAAGCATTTAATAATGTTGATTTTCCGGTATTTGGCTTACCTACTATAGCAACAGGAATACCATTTTTTAAAACATTCCCAACTTTAAAGGAATTTGCAAGTTTTTCGCAGGTTGAATTTATTTCAAGAATTAAATTTAAAAGCTTTGTTCTATCGGCAAATTCAACATCTTCTTCACTAAAATCGAGCTCAAGTTCAATTAATGAAATAAAATAGAGTAATTGTTTCCTTAAATTTTCAAGTATGTGAGAAAATCCGCCACGCATTTGATTCATTGCAACCTGATGTGATAACTTATTTTGAGAGGCTATTAAATCTCCAACGGCTTCGGCTTGAGATAAATCAAGTTTTCCGTTCATAAATGCCCTAAATGTAAATTCACCAGGTTTCGCAAGTCGTGCTCCATTTATTATCAATAGTTCAAGAATTTTTTGTTGTATAAATATAGAACCGTGACAATTTATTTCAATTACATCTTCGCCGGTATATGATTTTGGCCCTTTAAATATTGAGATAAGTACTTCATCAATAATATTAGTTCCATCTGCAATTTTTGTTAATATTAAAGTATGTGACAGGTTTGAAGATATTTTTTGGCTTATAATTTTATTAATGATTTTGAAACTTTCGTCACCGCTAATACGAATAACACTTATAGCAGCAATTCCGTAAGCAGTTGCAGGGGCACATATGGTATCTTGTATTGGCATTTCCAAATATTAATTTATAATTTCATGGCAAAATTACTTTGTTAAATGTATCTTTATACTACTTAATCTGAAAAAATTAAACAGAAAATATAATTCTTTTGTAATTTGAAATAGTTTTATGAAAGAAATACCTACTAATTTAAGCACCTTTAAATATTTTATACAAAATAAATTCCTTTTAACTGTTTTTCTTGTATTTATTTTTTTGTTACATATCAAGTCACAGGAAACCGATTTACATTTCAGCCATATAACAACTAATGAAGGACTTTCAAATAACTTTATTACTTGTATAAATCAGGATAAAATGGGTTTTATGTGGTTTGGAACCGATGAAGGTTTGAACCGCTATGATGGTTATTCGGTTAAAGTATTTAAAAAAATATTAGGTGATTCGTTAAGCATTGCTGATAATATAATTTATGATATATGCACTGATTACCTCGATAATATTTGGGTGGGAACTCAAAATGGCATTTGTTATTTTAATTACGATAAAGAAAATTTTTCAACTTACATTCTTGATCCAAAACGATTAAATATAAATACTGCTAATCGTGTAACCTCAATTAAAGTTGGCCCGGATAAATCATTGTATGCTTCAACCGAGATTGGTTTTATTTATAAATTTAATGAAAAAAATAAAATATTTGAAAAAGCGAGTTCACAAGTTAAGAATATTACCTGTTTTATTGTTGACGATCAAAATAATTTTTGGGCAGGAGGTACATCTGGCTTATATTATATAAACAATAAAAATGGGCATATTCAACATTTCGATTCAATAAATTTAAATACAAAAAAAGTATCAATAGGTGAGGTTTCAACAATAATGGAAGAAGGAGATACCATTTGGATTGGGACTATTAAAGGGAAAATTTATAATGTATTTAAAAAAACAATGTTATTTAAAAGATTTGAATATGATTTTGGGAACCCTTATTATATAGACAATATTGTTAAAGCACGAAACAAGCTATATTATATATCTACGACAGATGGTTTTTTTGTATATAATAAAGATAGCAAACAATGCATGTCATATAAATTTCAACAGAATAATCCTGGTGGATTAAATGGATTAGGAATTAAAATTATTTTTGAAGATAAACAAGGGAATATATGGGTTGGAACTGCACAAGATGGCATTAATCTTGCCACTCATGGAAAATTATTTCATAACCTTAATTTATTCAGTAAATATATTTCATTGGATATTGTTAATATACATTCAATAATTGAAGATGATAAACATAACTTATGGCTTGGTTCTTTTACTAATGGTATTAATGTTATAAATACTGATACAAAACAAAAGAAACTTTTTCTTCATAATGATAATGATCCTGAAAGTCTTGCTTATGGTTCGGTTTATTCTATTTTTCAGGACAGTAAAAAAAATATTTGGGTTGGAGTTTATTTAGGATTTCTTCAGAAATATAACACAGCTACAAATTCTTTTATATCATATCCATTTAATCCTGCTAAAGGAGAATATAGCGATGGTCACGATATACGGTCAATAATTGAAGACGACAAGGGATATTTGTGGATTGCTTCAGCTGGTTTTGGTTTTAGTAAATTCGATCCTATAACTGCAAAATTTAAGCATTATAGACGTGATTACACGACCCATAAACCAACCTTACCCGACGATTATGTTTTCCAGTTGTTATATGACCACAATAAAAAAATTTGGTTAGCTACACCTTCAGGATTATCTAAATTCGATCCGGAAACAGAAACATATATAAATTATTACCATAATTCTAATGATTCAAATAGTTTATGCAATAATTTTATAACGGCTCTTTTTGAAGATTCAAATCATCATTTATGGATTGGAACTACTTTTGGACTTGATTTGTTTGATGAACAAAAACAAAGCTTTGTACATTTTCATATCAAAAATGGTTTACCAAGCGATAAAATAAAATCGATATTAGAAAATATACCTGGTGAATTATGGATAGGAACAAGTTATGGACTATCGTGTTTAAAATATAAATTTAATTCAATCAGTCATAATTTAATTGCTCATTTTCGAAATTATAACAAATCAGACAATCTACAAGATAATCAATTTTGGGAAAGATCAGCCTATAAAACTAAATACGGACAATTGATTTTTGGCGGTGAAAGCGGTATTGTTTTATTTAAACCTGATGAAATTGTTGATAATACTACAATTCCTGATGTATATATAACAGGTATAAAACTATTTAATAAGCCTTTAGAAATTGGCCAATTCGATTCAATCCTTAAAAAGAATATAATTAAAACTAAATATATTACACTTAAATACAATCAAAATATATTTTCATTTGAATTTGTTGCAATTAATTATATAGCCAACAACAATAATAATTATGCCTATAAAATGGAAGGCTTTGACAAAGATTGGGATTATGTTGGAAATAAACATGAGGTTACCTATACAAATCTTGATCCGGGAGAATATACTTTTAAAGTTAAAGCTTCAAATAACGATGGTTATTGGAATAATAAAGGAGCAGCTATTAAACTTACTATACTTCCTCCTTTTTGGGCAACATGGTGGTTTAGATTATTAATTATATTAATTATTATTTCATTAATATTATCATTTTACTGGAATAGGGTTAGCTTTCTTAAAAATCAAAATGTTAAACTAGAGAAAAAAATAGATGAAAGAACTATTGAATTAACTGAAAAAAACAATTGGATACTTGCCCAAAACGAAGAAATTACAAGTCAAAACGTAGAGATTTTTAATAAGAATGAAGAAATTCTTCAACAAAAAGAATTACTCGAAGAACAAAAAAGTAAAATTGAAATTGCATATAATGAATTATCGCAATACAGGAATAAATTAGAAGAATTGGTTGAAGAAAGAACCAAGGAATTAATAATTGCTAAAGAAAAAGCGGAAGAAAGCGATAAATTAAAATCATCATTTTTAGCTAATTTATCTCATGAAATTCGAACGCCATTAAATTCAATAATTGGATTTAGTTTTTTAATATGCGATCCTCTTATTCAGCAGGAAGAAAAACTTAATTTTAAATCAATAATTGAACGGAGTAGCAATAACTTATTGAACTTGATTAATGATATTATTGATTTTTCAAAAATTGAAGCCGGATATCTGGAAATTGTATATAAAAGAATTCCACTTATAAATATATTAAACTATGTAGAACAAATTTTTGAATTAGAAATAAAAAAACAACAATTTGAAAGAATTAGCAATCTTGATTTCAGATTAAATATTGACGAAAATGTAAAACAGTTAATTATTGAAACAGATGAAATTAGGGTTACTCAAATATTAACAAATTTAATTAGTAATGCTATAAAGTTTACTGAAAAAGGATATATTGAAGTTGGATGTAAATTAAATAATGGAGAAAATTCAATAGAGTTTTATATTAAAGATACAGGAATTGGAATCAAAAAGGAAAATCAGGAAATTATTTTTAATAGATTTCGAAAACTGGAAGATGATAACAAAACTTTATACAGAGGCGCTGGTTTAGGATTATCTATATCAAAGCATTTAATTGACCTTTTGGGTGGTAAAATTTGGGTTAATTCATCAACTGGTGAAGGGGCAACGTTTATATTTACAATTCCATATAAAAATATTGATGCAGAAATAAATACAGAAATTAAAAAGTTAAATACACAATCAATTGATTTTAAGAAAGAATTAATTCTGGTTGCTGAAGACGACTATTCCAATTTTAGATATATTGAAAAATTACTTGAAAAGGCCAATGCAAAAATCTTACATGCCTCAAATGGATTAGAAGTAATTGAAATTATGGAGAAAAATCCTTTGGTGAAAATTATTTTAATGGATATTAAAATGCCCGAAATGAATGGTATTGAAGCAATGTTAGAATTGAAAAAAAGAAATATTACAATTCCGGTTATAGCGCAAACTGCTTATGCTTTTTCAAATGAATTGAAACAAATTACCGAAGCCGGATTTGTTGAATACATTATTAAACCCTTGAACCCAACTATATTATATCAAATGCTAATAAAGTATTTAAAATAATTCAAAACTTATTTTTATTTTGTATCTTTCTGTTCTAAAAGTATTATGAAATACAATATATGATTAGGTTATTAATTAAAATATTTAATACTGTTTTAATCTGTTTCATTTTCTCAAATGCTATTTTTTCAAATACTAACTATTATAAATTTTATAATATTGGACGTAATGATGGATTGTCGCAAAGTACAGTAAACAGTATTATAAAGGATAGTTTAGGGTTTATGTGGTTTGGGACAAATGATGGTCTTAACCGTTATAATGGTATTGATTTTAAATGTTACAGATATGAAACTGATAATCCGAATAGCTTAAATATTGGCCGGATTACATGTTTATTTATTGACAATAACAAAGATTTATGGGTATCAACTGACCAGGGAGGACTCAATTATTATCAAAAAGATAAGGATAATTTTATAAGGTACCATTATTCGTTTGATGATACAAAAACTATTTCAACAAATGATATTAGGGCAATACTTGAAAATAATAATAATGAATTAATTCTGGCAACATTTGGTGATGGTATTTTGCTATTCAATAAAAGCACTCATAAGTTTAGTAAGTTAGCTTCAAAATATATCGAATATCAATGTATGACTTTTGATAGTTCTGGTGATTTAATTACCGGATCTACATCAGGTGTTGAATTATTTCCAAAATTAAAATATTCAACAGAAAATGTTAAATCACAAAGTATATCGAAATTTGCTGGTTATGATATATTGGCTTTATATACTGATGATAAAGACCAATTATGGATAGGGACATATAGTCATGGCGCTTTTGCTTATAATTTAGAATCATATAGTACTATATCATATTCTACCAACTCAATACCTCAATATAGGATTGGGCATAAGATTATTCGTTCATTTGTTAAAATGAATAATTCAATTTGGATTGGTACCGGTGGTGGTGGAATATTTCAGGTTGGCCCAAAAATGAATATTATAGGCTCAATTAATAATATATTAAATAATTCATATAGTTTACATTCTGATATTATTTATTGTTTTTATAATGATGATAATAATAATTTATGGATTGGAACTTATAATTCTGGCATCGATATTTTATTTGACTGCAAGGATAAATTTAAACATATAAAGAGTTTTGGTGAACCTGATAATATATCAAATAATAAGGTTCTTTCAATATTGGAAGACAAAGAAGGATATATTTGGGTTGGAACTGATGGAGGAGGATTAAACAAATTCAATCCTATTGATAATAATTTTGTTCATTATAAGAACGATCCAAATAATTCAACTTCCATTAGTGGTAATGTTGTTAAGTCCTTATTAGTTGATCATTTAGGTAATTTATGGGTTGGGACATTTAATGAAGGATTAAATTTATTTAATTCTAAAAATGGAACATTTAAAAAGTTTTATCATAGTAATTCTGACTCGAACACAATAGCATCAAACCTTGTTTGGGATATGGCAGAAGATAAAAATGGAATAATATGGATTGCTACCTTAAATTCTGGAGTTGATTCCTATAACCCATATACAAATCATTTTACGCATTATAAGCATCACGAAAATGATTCTTTAAGCCTTGTAGACAATAATGTTTCAGTGGTTAAAATTGATAAAATTGGTAATGTTTGGATTGGTACTGAATATGGTGGAATTTCAGTTTTAAATAAAGGTTTTGGAACAAAATTTACAGATTATAAACATTCCGATAGAATTAAAAATTCTTTGAGTAGTAATCAGGTATGTGCAATTTTTCCTGATTCAAAAGGAAATATATGGATTGGCACTCTTGGTGGCGGTATAAATATTTTTAACAATAAGACAAATGATTTTAAATTCATAAATAAGAAGAAAGGGTTACCTAGTGATTTAATATATGCTTTTCTTGAAGATAAGAATGGGGATATGTGGGTGAGTTCAAATAATGGATTGTCTGAAATTAAAAATACAATTTTGGAATTCACATATCCACAAATAATTAACTTTAGTACAAGTGATGGTTTGCAAAGCAACGAATTTAATCCTCAATCGGCTTGCAAGGCCAGAAATGAAACAATGTATTTTGGTGGAAATAACGGGATAAATTTTTTCAAAGCCGATCAAATGAAATACAACACTGTAATACCTTCTGTGGTATTAACCGATTTTTTAATATATAACAAGCATTCAAATTATGGAGACATGGGATCTCCTTTGAAAAAATCTATATTATACGCTCATCAAATTGTTTTAAATTTTCAGCAACGTGTTTTTAGTTTTCGTTTTGCTGCTCTCAATTTTGTTAGTCCCGACAAAAATAATTATGCGTATAAACTTGAAGGCTTTGATAAAGATTGGAATTATGTTGGCAATAAGCATGAAGCAACTTATACCAATCTTGACCCCGGAGAATATATATTTAATGTTAAAGCTTCGAATAATGATGGTTATTGGAATAATAAAGGCACAACTATAAAAATAATAATTTTACCACCATTCTGGAAAACATGGTGGTTCAGGGCTTTCGTTATACTTGTCTTGATAACTTTGATATTGTCTTATTACTGGATAAGAGTAAAATTTCTTCAAAATCAAAATATTGTACTTGAAAGAAAGATAGAGGAACGGACCAGGGAATTGTCAGATGTTAATAATGAATTAACTGAAAAAAACAATTGGATACTTGCCCAAAACGAAGAAATTACAAGTCAAAACGTAGAGATTTTTAATAAGAATGAAGAAATTCTTCAACAAAAAGAATTACTCGAAGAACAAAAAAGTAAAATTGAAATTGCATATAATGAATTATCGCAATACAGGAATAAATTAGAAGAATTGGTTGAAGAAAGAACCAAGGAATTAATAATTGCTAAAGAAAAAGCGGAAGAAAGCGATAAATTAAAATCATCATTTTTGGCTAATTTATCACATGAAATTCGAACGCCATTAAATTCTATAATTGGATTTAGTTTTTTAATATGCGATCCTCTTATTCAGCAGGAAGAAAGACTTAATTTTAAATCAATTATTGAACGGAGCAGTAATAGCTTGTTAAATTTAATAAATGATATAATCGATTTTTCGAAAATTGAAGCTGGGCATATTGATATATTTATAAAAAGTAACCCATTGATTAAAATAATTAATGATATTGAAGATATATATGAATATGAAATAAAAAAACAACAGTTTAGTAAGGAAAACAAACTCGATTTTAGACTAAATATTGATGAAAAAGATAAACAATTAATAATTGAAACAGATGAAATTAGAGTTACTCAAATATTAACAAATTTAATTAGTAATGCCATAAAATTTACGGAACAAGGTTATATTGAAGTAGGTTGCAGTTTAAAAAGTTCTGAAAATTTAATTGAGTTTTATGTTAAGGATACTGGAATTGGAATAAAGGAAGAAGATCAGGAAATAATTTTTCAACGATTCAGAAAGCTTGAAGATGACAATTCAACTTTATATAGAGGCGCTGGTTTAGGTCTATCTATTTCAAAACATTTAGTCGAACTCTTAGGTGGTAAAATTTGGGTTAATTCATCACCTGGGAAAGGTTCAACTTTTCGATTTACTATTCCATATTTTTATATTGAAGCATTGCCCAAAGCTGAAATTAAAAAGAAAAATAAGAATACGATTGATTTAAACAACGATCTTATTCTTGTTGCAGAAGACGACTATTCTAATTTTCAGTATATTGAAAAATTACTTGAAAAGGCAAATGCACAAATTATACATGCCTCAAACGGAAAAGAGGTGATAAATTTTGTCATAAATAATCCTGAAATTAAAATAATTTTAATGGATATTAAAATGCCTGAAATGAATGGAATTGAGTCATTATTAGAATTAAAAAAAAGAAATTATACAATTCCGGTAATTGCACAAACTGCATATGCGTTTTCTGACGAACTTAAACAAATAATTGAAGCTGGATTTGTTGATTATATTATCAAGCCTATTAACCCCAATGAATTATTTCAATTATTAATGAAATATCATTCATAAAAATAGCAATTAATGAAATTACATTATTTTTAAACCTTTATAAAGTTTTGATTGTTATTTTAAAAGTTGAATATAAAATTTTGATGAATGAGCGTATTGGTTAATAAGGATTCAAGGGTAATCATACAGGGGTTTACGGGAAAAGAAGGTTCTTTTCATGCTGGTCAAATGATTGAATATGGTACTAATGTTGTTGGAGGTGTAACGCCTGGGAAGGGTGGAAGTAAACATTTGGAAAAACCCGTATTCGATAGTGTTTATGAAGCACGCAAATCAGCTGGAGCAAATGTTTCAATAATATTTGTACCGCCAGCCTACGCTGCCGATGCAATTATGGAAGCTGCCGAGGAAGGAATTGAATTAATAATTGCTATTACGGAAGGTATTCCGGTTAGCGATATGATCAAGGTCAAATCATTTTTAAGCGATAAAAAAGTTCGGCTTATTGGTCCAAATTGCCCTGGTGTTATTACGCCTGGTGAAGCAAAAGTTGGAATTATGCCTGGTTTTATTCATAAACCTGGAAGTATTGGAATTATTTCACGGTCCGGTACTTTAACTTATGAATCAGTATTTCAAATTACACAAGCAGGTCTTGGTCAATCAACCTGCATTGGAATTGGAGGCGATCCAATTGTTGGAACACCAACCATTGAAGCTGTTAAATTATTGATGAACGATCTGGCCACTGAAGGTATTATTATGATAGGTGAAATTGGTGGAAGTATGGAAAGTGATGCTGCACAATGGATTAAGGATAATGGAACTAAACCGGTTGTTGGTTTTATTGCAGGTCAAACTGCACCTAAGGGCAGAAGGATGGGACATGCAGGAGCTATAATTGGAGGTAAAGAAGATACCGCAGCAGCAAAAATGGAATTTATGAAAACTTGTGGTATTCATGTGGTTCAGTCGCCTGCTGATATTGGAAATACTATGGTTAAAGTGCTAAAAAAATAAATGCCATTTATATTTACAAAAATATGTAATTGGTAATCTCTCAACTTATTAACAAAATCATGTTAATTAAATTATTATTGATCAAAATTTCTGTCACTCAATAATAACTAACTTTACTTCGTTATTAAATAAATGAATTTTGCCATATTCAATTATAAATTACGCAAACATGCAGGTAAAACTGATAAGGTATGCGCTTTTAATTATTTCTATATTTTTTGTATTAGGAACAACTTGTTTTGCTCAAAAATCAATTGAAGATATAAATTCTTCAAATCCATATAATAAAGCAATAGAGCTTTTCAACAATGAAAAGTATGTTGCAGCCCAAAAATATTTTCAGGATGTAATTGCTGATCAATCAAATACCAATACTATAATTAAAGAAAATGCACAATATTATTCTATGATTTGTGCCATTGCGCTTTATAATGATAATGCCGAATTGCTTGGTGATGGATTTGTTGCCGAAAATCCGGAAAGTCCCTTTAAAAATGACGCACTTTTTCGATTGGGTAAATATGAATATGTAAAAAAGAAATACAAACAATCTATTGCTTATTTTGCAAAGGTTGATAAAGATGAATTAAATGACGATGACAGGGCGGAATATTATTTTAAAACCGGATACAGTTGGTTTCTACTTGATAGCTTAGAACAAGCCCGAAAATACTTTTATGAAATTAAGGATATTGATACACGTTATACATCTCCGGCAATTTATTATTATGCACATATTGCATATAGTCAAAAGAACTACGAAACAGCCATTGAAAATTTCAATAAATTAAAAACTGATGAAACATTTGCACCAATTGTACCTTATTATATTACGCAATGTTATTATTTTCAGGAAAAATTTGATGACTTATTAAATTATGCACCACCATTAATTGATTCAGTTGTTGAAACAAGAGTTGCTGAAATGGCAAAAATGATAGGCGACGCTTATTACCACAAAAATCAATTCAAAGAGGCAATTCCATATTATGAAAGGTTTTTTGCAAAGGGAAATAATTTTATGCCTGACGATTATTATCAATGTGGTTATTGTTTTTATTCTGTAAATGAATTTGAAAAAGCTGTTTCCTATTTTGAAAAATCTTCATCAGGAAATTCAGCATTGGCACAAAATGCCAATTACCATCTCGGAGATTGTTATATTCGGTTAAATTTAAAAGATAAAGCATTGCTTGCTTTTAACAATGCAGCAAAAATGGATTTCGATTTAAATATAAAAGAAGATGCTGCTTTTAATTATGCCGAATTAACTTACGAAAAATCTACACCTCCATTCAGCAGTTCTATTAAAGCCTTAAATGATTATATAACACAATATCCAAATTCGCGAAGAAGTGATGAAGCTTATAATTATTTAATTTCAGCATGTTTGAATACGCACAATTACCAGGATGCAATTACATATTTAGGTAAAATTAATGTTAAAGACAATAAAATTAAAAAAGCCTATCAAAGGGCAGCTTTTTATAGAGGGTTAGAATTATTTAATAATCTCCAGTTTGACGAGGCAATGAAAATGTTTGTGATTTCACAAAAATATGCCGAATATGACCAAAGCATTGCTGCTCGCTGTGAATATTGGATGGCTGAAATATATTACAGGCAAAAGAATATTGAAGATGCTTTAGATTTTTATAACCAATTTTCAGCATTTGAAGTTGCCAAGAATTGTCCTGAATACAGGCTTTCATTATATAATATTGCTTATTGTTATTTTAATAAAAAAGATTACAATAAGTCAACTTCATCTTTTTTGAAATATATCAATTATCCTAAAGTAAAAAAAGATAAAATTTATGCTGATGCATACAATCGCTTGGGTGACTGTAAATTTATGGATAGTAAATATGATGAAGCTATAGACTATTACACCAAATCCATAGAATTGGGATCATCTGATAAGGATTATGCAATATTTCAAAAAGCATTTTCATTGGGTTTAAAAGGTGAGCATAAAAAGAAAATTTCGCTTTTAAATCAGATGTTAACTTCTAATCCCGAATCAAAACTGAATGGACAGGCATTATTTGAAATAGGACGAAGTTATGTAATACTTCAAAATTCAAGCGATGCAATTAAATATTTCAATAAATTAATGTCTAATTATCCATCGAGCAGTTATGTGAAAAATGCATTACTTCAACTTGGATTGATTAATTTTAATGCGGGTAAAAATGATACAGCTATTAATATTTATAAAAAGGTTGTGGCTGATTATCCAGGAACACAGGAAGCTAAAAGCGCCTTAACTGGTATAAAAAATATATATTTATCAATGAACAACATTGATGAATATTTGAAATACTCTGAATCATTAGGTGATTTTGCAAATGTAAGCGCTGCTGAGAAAGATTCTTTAATGTATTTATCTGGAGAAAATGCTTATACTTCAAGTGATTTTGTAACTGCTAGGAATAATTTCAAAAAATATATCGATAAATTTCCTAAAGGTAATTTTATTCTTAATTCAAAGTATTATTATGGTGATTGCAACCAACGTCTTGGAAACCCTGATACAGCTTTACTGGCATTTAATTTTGTAATTTCAAAACCGCGGAATAGTTTTACTGAATTAGCTTTAGCTTCAGCGGCTAAAATTGAATTGTCAAAAAAGGATTCCACCTCGGCTCTTTCGAATTATATAGTGTTAGACAGTGTTGCTGAAGTTGAACAAAATATAATTGATGCGCGGGTAGGTATAATGCATATAAATTATACGCTTAAAAATTATGATAAAGCCTCAGCTGCTGCTGACAAAGTTTTAAAAACATCGGGTATCGCACAGGAGATTGAAAGAAATGCAAAATATATACAGGCAAAATCGCTTTTAGCTATTGGTGATAATCAAAAAGCATTAATAATTTTGAAGAAATTAGCTACCGATGTAAAAAATTCCGAAGGTGCAGAATCGAAGTTTTTAATAGCAAATTTTTACTATAACAATAATCAGCAGGATTTAGCCCAAAAGGAAATTTTTAATTTTATTGACCTTAATTCACCTCAACAATATTGGGTTGCAAAAGCATTTATTTTATTGGCTGAAATATATCATAATAAGAAAGATGATTTCCAGGCTATTAATACATTGAAAAGTATTATTGATAATTATGGAATTACAACTGATAATATAATTACTGAAGCTAAGGAAAAGAAAGATTTATACGAGGCAAATAGCCGGAAACAAAACGAAAATTCAAGCGACGATGATAATAAATAAAATTTTTGAATATAGATATTGCTAATAGTTGAAATATGAATTCATTTTTAAAAAAATATTTTAAAATTGAAGCTTTAATATTATTGCTTTTTATTTTATGTGCCCAGAATAATTATTCTCAGGACATAAATAAAGAAGTTACTGTAGTAAAGCCATATCAACCAATAGTTATGGATGCAACAAAAATTAATTTAATTCCTTCCATAAATGACACAGTTTCTGTTACGCCTGTTTTTCAATATTCAATTTCATCGAAACGATTAGATAATCCTTTTCAACCAAGGCCGGTTAAAGCCGCTAAAATGGTAGATGAACCTATTGAACAATTATATAATAGTTATTTAAAATTAGGGATTGGAAATCCGTGGTCGCCACTGGCAGAATTAAGTATTGCAAATACACGATCAAAAGATAATTCGTTGTGTTTATATTTACATCATTATTCTGCTAATGGGCAAGTAAAACTTGATAACAATAATAAGGTTGATGCCCCATTTTCTGAAGACGAAGCAACATTATATGGTAAACATTTATTTAAACAATTAGAAGTGATTGGATCCTTAGGTTATTCAAATTATAGTTATTATTTTTATGGATATGATACTGCCTTACATAATATTTCTCTCGATAAAAATGACATTTCTCAACATTATCAGTTAATTAATTCTTCAGTTGCATTAAATTCTTTAGGTAAAGATAGTTCCAGGTTGATTTATAAGTCAGTAATTAATTATAGTTATTTTTCAGATAATTATAAGAATGCTTATAATATTTTTGGAATTAAAGGAAAATTTGGAAAAACTTTTAATAAATATTATTTAGGAGCTGGTTTATCTTATAATTATTATAATGCTAATAATGTTGATTCTATACATGATGGTATAATTTCTATATGTCCAAACATTAGCAAAAGAACAAGTCAATGGAGTTTTGTGGCAGGTATTGATGCTATTGCTGATAATTATAACAATAATTCAAAATTTTATACTTATCCGCATTTGAATTTTGAATTTATTGTAGCCCAGGATGTATTGAGCATTTTTACCGGTTGGGAAGGTCATTTAGTACAAAATAATTTATATAATACTTCAAAAATTAATCCATATATAATTCCCGGCCTGCAGGTTCAAAATACAAATTTTAAATCGGAATTATTTGGAGGGATGAAAGGAAATTTCAGCTCAAATATTCATTTTATAGCTTCTGCAACTTATGCAAATGTTGACAATCAATATTTTTTTATAAATGATACAACTATAAAATATAAAGGCAATAAATTAGGCAATCAGTTTAATGTGGTATATGATAAAGCTGATGTATTTTTAATTAATGCTGAAATTGAAGCCAAAGTTTCTAATGAAATTTCATTAACTGGGAAAATAAACTATTCCGGATATAGTCTTTATCATGAAGCTCATCCTTGGAATATTCCAGCGTTAACCGGAAATTTAACTGCAAAATATAATATGCAGGATAAAATTATAATTTCAACAGATATAAATTTCGAAGGTTCGAGATATTATTTATCGCCTCAAAATGAAAATGTTTTAAAACTAAATCCATTGGTGGATATAAATTTAGGCCTTGAATATAAATACAATAAAATTTTATCTTTTTTTATTCAATTCAAGAACCTGTCAGCAACACGTTACAATATATGGAGTCAGTATCCGGTATATCGTTTTCGCGTTATGGGTGGTTTTACATATTCTTTATAGGAATATAATTTAAATTATATTTAATATAAATTATGCTGATACAAAAAAGTACTTCAAAAATAATTTTTAATATACTAATCTTATTTTTAATTGGATTAATAGTTCTTATTTATATTGCTAACCGTGAAATTCAAAATAAATCGAAAAGGTTTATATATAGTAATATTCAGAAAGTACCCAGAAATGATGTAGGATTGGTGCTTGGCACAAGTAAATATTTGCAAGGACATCAGCTAAATCCATATTTTTATAATCGGATTTTAGCTGCAGTAATGCTATTCAAAGCCAATAAAATTAAATACATAATTGTTAGTGGTGATAATAAATACATGTCTTATAACGAACCAATGACAATGAAGAGGGAACTTATAAAATATGGAATTCCATCAAAAAAAATATTTTTAGATTATGCCGGATTTAGGACATTTGATTCCGTTATTCGTTGTCACGAAATTTTTAGCCAAAGTAGTTTTACTATTATTACACAAAAGTTTCATTTGGAAAGGGCAATTTACATTTCACATCAATATGGAATTGGAGCAATTGGCTTTGAAGCAAAAGATGTTGGGTTTATGCTTGGTTTAAAAACACAGGTTCGGGAATATTTTGCACGCATTAAAGTTTTTCTTGATTTTTACACCAATGAATCACCTAAGTTTCTGGGTAAAAAAATAAATATACAATAAGTTAAAATACAGGTTGTTGCCTTGTTGATGGATTGTTAAAAAAACAACATTATACAAACTATAAAAACTCATTTGATTGGGCAATTAATCGTATATTTGTAATCCAAAATTTAATTATAATTTATACAAATTAATGAGTACAGATCAGAACGAAGTTCCAGAAAACTTATCCAAAGAATCATCCAATCATTATTCAGCTGACAGCATTCAAGTTCTTGAAGGACTTGAAGCAGTGCGTAAAAGGCCTGCAATGTATATTGGTGATATTAGTGTAAAAGGGTTGCACCATCTTGTTTATGAGGTTGTTGATAATTCTATCGACGAAGCTTTGGGCGGATTTTGCAAAAATATTGAAGTTACTATCAATACTGATAATTCCATAACAGTTGCCGATGACGGTAGGGGAATACCAACCGATATTATGGAAAAGGAAAAAAAATCTGCCTTGGAAGTTGTATTAACAGTTCTTCACGCCGGTGGTAAATTCAATAAAGATTCATATAAAGTTTCCGGTGGTTTACATGGAGTTGGTGTATCTTGTGTGAATGCCCTCTCAACTTATTTTAAAGCTGAAGTCTTTCGCGAAGGCAAAATATTTGTACAGGAATTTTCAATAGGAAAACCGCTTGGGCCGGTTAAAGTAGTTGGTGAGAGTCAAAAGACCGGAACAACAATTACTTTTAAGCCTGATTCTTCAATTTTTATAGTTTCGGAATACAATTATGAAATATTAGAATCGCGCTTACGTGAATTGGCATTTTTAAATAAAGGAATTCACTTAACACTTATTGATCAGCGTGAAAAAGATGAGTCGGGAACTGTTGAAGGCCAAATATACCGGACACAACATTTTCATTCTGAAGAAGGTCTGAAAGAATTTGTTAGTTTTATTGATGCAAACAGGGAAAAGTTAATTGAAAAACCTATTTATCTTGAAACTGAAAAGAATGGAATTCCGGTTGAAATAGCGCTGCATTACAATACAACATTTACTGAAAATGTTTTTTCATATGTCAATAATATTAATACAATTGAAGGAGGCACGCATTTGGCAGGTTTCCGTCGTGGTTTAACACGAACCTTAAAAGCATATGCCGAAAAAGAAGGAATGCTTTCGAAACTCAAGTTTGATATTAGTGGAGACGATTTTCGTGAAGGATTAACAGCAATTATTTCGGTTAAAGTTCAGGAACCTCAATTTGAAGGACAAACAAAAACAAGGCTTGGAAATAATGAAGTAATGGGAGCTGTTGACGTTGCCATAAGTGCTGAATTATCGAATTATCTTGAAGAAAATCCACGCGATGCAAAACAAATTGTCAACAAGGTTATTCTGGCTGCTACAGCTCGCCATGCTGCCCGAAAAGCTCGCGAAATGGTACAGCGGAAGAATGTATTATCCGGATCAGGTTTACCGGGTAAATTAGCCGACTGTTCTGAAAAGGATCCTTCGGGCTGCGAAATATATCTAGTGGAAGGTGATTCTGCAGGAGGTACTGCAAAGCAAGGCCGCGATAGAAAATTTCAGGCAATTATGCCTTTACGCGGTAAAATATTAAACGTTGAAAAAGCAATGCAACATAAGATTTTTGAAAATGAAGAAATTCGAAATATTTTTACAGCATTGGGTGTTTCAATTGGAACTGAAGAAGATTCAAAAGCCTTGAATCTTGAAAAGCTCAGGTATCATAAAATTATAATTATGACTGATGCTGATGTGGATGGAAGCCACATTACTACACTTATTATGACTTTCTTTTTCAGGTTTATGCACGATTTAATTCAAAACGGACATTTATATATTGCAACTCCGCCACTTTATTTGGTGAAGAAAGGTAAAGTTGAAAAATATTGTTGGAACGAAGAAGAACGACTTGCATATATTGAAGAATTAGGCAAAGGTAAGGGCGATTCTGTTCATGTTCAGCGTTATAAAGGTTTAGGTGAAATGAATGCTGAACAACTTTGGAGCACAACAATGAGTCCTGAAACTCGCACATTGCGTCAGGTTACAATTGAAAGTGCAGCAGAAGCCGACAGAATTTTTTCAATGTTAATGGGCGATGATGTTCCACCACGTCGTGATTTTATTGAGAAACATGCAAAATATGCAAAAATTGATGTATAAATAATTTCCCCTCAATTTTGAGGGGATTTTTATATTTTTTCAAATTTAATTTATATTCAAATTTTGTTTATATATTATTTTTCAATAAGTATTTAATTTTTTGAGCCGATAAGTTTAATTACTAAAATATGAAAAAGCTTGCGGGTTTATATATAATTTTAAGTTTCTTAAACTGTGAAGTTCAGTCGCAAAAGCAAACTACTACTATTCGGCAAATGATATGGGGACCTGATTACCAGGTTTACATGAAAATGGATAATGATTCCAGTTATAATTTCGAAATTAGCAAATTATATCATGCCAGCGACGACAATTTATTTAATCATCAAACAGAATTTGTTTATTATCCGGTAAGCTTTGAGCAATCTTATATTGACAGTTTGTTGCTTTCCGCTTCAGATACAAATGATTATTCCCATATTCAAAAATCACCTCAAATTCGGAAAGTTACGCTTTGGGGTTCTCTTGGACAATCTATCGGAGGTGGTTGGGTAAATTTTATTAATTGTTTACAATATTCGCTTGAAACAAGGCAATTGGAATTAACCTCTCCATTATTAAAAAGACCTGAAAGTGCATGGAAACCAAATCCAGTTACTGAAACCTATAAGCGTACCCGAAAATGGAAATATTATATACCTGTTACGCAACATGAAGCAAAGCATGAATATAAAATTCGCAAACGAAATAACCAGCTAGGTGATTTAAAGAGTATTCCTTCAAGCTATATAAGTTTAATGCTGCATACTTCAGATAGTCATTATAAAAAATTATTTGAAAATCATGATTATTCTACTTTGGCAAAAATTGATCTGGTTAAGCTTTTATTAGGTTCACCATATTTAAGTGAAACACAAATAGATTATATAAAAAGTCGTGTTTTGCTTTCAATTTCAAAATATAATGCTAAACGAATGCCTACAGTTCTTATATTCGACCGCTATCAGGCTGCGGTTGCAATGTCGTTGGATGGAACCGGTTATAAAGCCGATAAAATTGTTTTTCGCGACCAACAAAGTATGAGTCCTCAGGAGATTATACAACGTTCATTAATTATACGTGGCTTAGTTGCATTAATTAATGAATCGAACAATAAGGCATTTAAAGAGCGATTGAATTCCTTATATAAAAAATGATCAGGTATATTAAGCATAGTTCAATTGATAAAACTCTTTGGGATGCTTGTGTTGATAATTCTCCCAATGGTTATATATATGCTTATTCCTGGTATTTGGATATTGTCAGTCCAGACTGGGAAGCGTTAGTTGAAGATAATTATCAAATAATAATGCCACTTCCAATTCGAAAAAAAATAGGTTTCAAATATCTCATAAATCCTTATTTTTCACAGCAACTTGGTATTATATCACCATCAAAAATAGATTTCAATAGTATTGAAAATTTTATTATTGAATTGAAAAAATTATTTCAATACGCCGATTTTAATTTTAATTCATCAAATGTATTTGAACATATGAATTACATAAATAAATCAATAACCCAAGTTTTACCATTAAATTTAACTTATAAAGAATTATACAATCATTATACCGATGATTGTATCCGTAATATCACAAAAGCCAAAAAATATAATAATTTAAAATATAAAATATCTTCTGATTCAAACGAATTCATAAGGTTTTATAAATTATATGCAAAATTTAAAGTAGGACAAAGATTTGATAATTGTTTGTATAATTTGACTGATCAATTTATTAAAAGAAATAAAGGTGAAATTAATTTGGTAACAGATGAAAATAATGAAATAATTAGTGCGGCATTATGGGCAATTGACAATAAAAGGGCTTATTATTTGGCAAATTGTAATAGTCCGAAAGGTCGGAAATTAAAAGCAAATTTTGCAGTTATTGACAATTTTATACAAAAACATGCAACTGAAAATATTGTTCTAGATTTTGAAGGTTCAATGATTCCAGGAGTTGCAAAATTCAATACAGGATTTGGTGCTGATATATCATATTATCCACGATTCAAGTACAATAATTTATCTTTTCCTTTCCGATTAATTAAAAAATAAACAATTTTAATTTTATTTCACTTTTTAGTTATTTACAACAATATATCATAATAATTATCGTTATAAACAGTTATATTAAATTAACTGCTAAAATGTAAAGTTTGGCTTTACAATAATTTTAATACATTTGCGCCTTGTTTAAAAAATGAATTTATTGAATGAAAAATTTTTTATCTTTATTAAATTATATAAAACCTTATTGGAAAGAATGGGTTCTAAATATACTCTTTAACCTTTTATCGGTTGTATTTTCAATCTCAACATTATTGATGCTTTCACCTTTTTTGGGAATTTTGTTTGGCACTCAACCACTGGTTGAAAGACCCGGTGGATTTTCAATGTTAAACCTAACCAATAATTTAAACTATATTTTCAGTGAATTAATTCGAAATTACGGGAAATATCATACTTTATTAATAGTTAGTGCGTTAATAGTGACATTTTCAATGTTACGTAATTTATTTAGTTATTTGTCAATGCATTTTTTGTCACCTATGCGGGCGGGAATTGTGAAAGATATTCGTTATGCATTATTTAATAAAGTTCTTGGACTTCCACTTTCCTATTTTTCAAACGAACGTAAAGGCGATTTAATGGCCAGAATGACAAATGACGTTGGTGAAATAGAAGCTTCAATTATTAGTTCTCTTGAAATGGTTTTTCGCGATCCTTTGACTATTATAATATATTTGATATTTCTATTTTCTATTAGTGCCCACTTAACCTTATTTGTTTTGATAATGTTACCTATAAGTGGTTTAATCATTGGCAGGATTGGAAGAAGCCTTAAAAAGAAATCGTTTAAAAGCCAAACGAAATTAGGAACACTATTGGCTTTAATAGAAGAAACACTATCGGGATTGCGGATTGTTAAGGCTTTTAATGCTGAAGGTGCTATGCGTGAAAGGTTTAAAGTAATTAATAATGATTTTACGAAAATTCTTGTAAAAATAAACCGCCGCAGAGCATTAGCCAGTCCAATGGGTGAGTTTTTAGGAACTGTGGTAATGATTGTTATTATGATATATGGTGCATCGCTTATTTTAAATCATAAATCTTCGCTTCAACCTCAGGAATTCATAACTTTTTTGGCAACCTTTTATATGATTATTGAACCAGCAAAAAGGTTTTCAACTGCCTATTACAATATTCAAAAAGGGATGGCTTCTGCTGAACGTATTGATTTTATTCTTAAAGCTGAAAATAAAATTAAAGAAAAAAAGGATGCAATTGATAAGAAAAACTTTATTGAAAGTATTGAGTATTGTAATGTATCCTTTAAATACGACCAATATAATGTTTTAGAAAATATTGATTTAAAAATTGAAAAAGGCAAAACTATTGCATTGGTTGGTCAATCAGGTTCAGGTAAATCTACATTGGTTGATTTACTACCTCGTTTTTACGATATTGAACATGGTGAAATTTTAATTGATGGTATAAATATAAAGGATTATAAAATAAAAAATTTACGCTCGTTAATGGGAATTGTAAACCAGGAAGCCATATTATTTAATGATACCTTTTATAATAATATTTTATTTGGACGTGATTCACTTACCCGTGAAGAGGTCGAGGCTGCTGCTAAAGTTGCTCATGCTTATGAATTTATTTCTACCACTAAACATCAGTTTGAACATAATATTGGTGATCGTGGAGGGAAACTGTCAGGAGGCCAACGCCAAAGGGTTAGCATTGCCAGGGCTGTATTAAATAATCCTCCAATATTAATTTTAGATGAAGCTACTTCGGCATTGGATACCGAATCGGAACGTTTGGTACAAGATGCTTTGACAAACTTAATGCAAAATCGTACTACAATTGTTATAGCGCATCGACTTTCAACTGTTATTCATGCCGATGAAATTTGTGTATTACACGAAGGGAAAATAGTTGAAAGAGGCAAACATGAATATTTACTGAGTTTAAACGGATACTACAAAAAACTCCACGATTTACAAATGTTTGCTGCTTAATTGATGAATAGTAATCAATCATTTACAAAAAAACAATTTAACTTTTCAGTCGAAATTGCTTTTCTGTTTTTTTATCCTTTTTGAAACTTTTCAGTCAATTGTTCCAAAAAATCAAGGAATCTTAATAATAGCCTGTAATACAATGCAAAATACAATAGAATTGTCATAATCCATATTACAAATACATTTACCCAAAATGTTGGAAAGTAAACACCAAATATCATCTTTCGCGGTGCATAAAAATGAGCTTTTATCATTGGGTAAGTGGGGTCAAGATAAATCGGGTCAATCTTTTGGATTAATTCCCCTTTATATTCTACAATCCTTTCAACTTCATTGGAATTGGTGACAAACTCTTCAAGCGATTCATTAAAATTTTTTCTTTTTAATTCAAGGAAGTTGTCACGGTCCTGTGTAGTTTGTTGCATACTACTAACCAAATCGTCTTTTAAATTATTTGCTTTGTTGTATAACTTTATATAATATCGGTTTAATTGGTCAAGGTAAGTGTTTGCATCTTCAATAGCAGCATCGTTAATACTAGCAAAATTCATCTCTCCAAGATGGATAAATTTTATCCGTGGATTAATGTTCATTTCTTTTGCAAATTCATTATGTAAAACCAACAAATTGTTGATTACTTCTTTTTTATATGAAGGTTCTTTATAATAATGAGAAACAAAATCGAGTTTATTTTTTAGGTTTGTATTCCAGTAATCTTTTTTAAAATTGGCCATGCTCATGGCTTTATTGTACTTGTAGAAATTTTTATTATAATCGTTTTCCATGAACTGGTAAACGGCCAATGCTTCATAACCCCAACGGGCAGTAATTAATTCGCCATATATAGGTATTTCACTTGGAGATGAAATCATTGGGTTAATTTTTTCGAATTTAACCATAACTCCACTGAGTAATATTTGTGGTATTACTAAAAATGGAATTAGCATATATATGGTAACAACAGTCTTAAAACTATCTGATATCAGGAATCCCATCATATTTGCAGCAACCCAGCAACTAAATAATATTATCCAGTATTGAATATACATACCAGGAATTTCCATTATCGAATTTCCGACTAAAACAAATGTAAGTGCCTGTAATGCCGAAATAAGAAGTAAAACTCCAACTTTAGAAAGCAAATAACTTCCCCAGCTTAAGTTCAGGAATGCTTCACGTTTTAAAATTTTTCTATCCTTAATAATTTCTTCGGCACTTGTTGTTAAACCCATAAATATGGCAACTATTACCGACATGAAAATATAAACCGGTAAATTGCTGTTTTTGTATAAAGTGTATCCAAATTTATTGGCAACATCAACATTATAATACTTTATAATAAATGCTAATATAAATGCCAATATAGGTGCTTCTAAGAAAGTGATGACCATATATTGCATGTTCGAAAGCTTTGATAATATATCGCGCTTTACAAACACTAAAAATTGACTTAGTTTATTTGGTATTTTGAAATTTATTTCCGGCAATTCGTTATTATGGACTTTTTCATTTCCATTTGCAGTTTTAGATTCGTCATAAAATTTAGTCCATTCCTTCGGAGAAATTTTACGTGAATGGGTTTCCTGGCCATACTCGTTCAATACCCTGCCTTCTACAATATTGAAAATCTGTTCAGGATTTACATTACCACATGCCTGGCATTCACTTTCGTTCCAGTTGGCATGGTGCATTTTCGATTTGAAATACATGATGGATTCAATTGGGTCGCCATTGTAAATCAAATACCCGCCAGTATCAAGAATTATTAAGCGGTCGAACATTTTAAATATATCCGACGAGGGTTGGTGGATTACTACAAAAACTAATTTCCCTTTTAATGTTAGTTCTTTTAAAAGGTCGAGGATGTTTTCCGAATCGCGCGATGATAAACCTGAAGTTGGTTCATCAAGAAATAAAACGGATGGTTCACGAATTAATTCCAGTGCAATATTCAATCTTTTACGTTGGCCACCGCTTATTTTTTTATTTAAAGGTGAACCTACCTGTACATCTCTTATTTCATATAACCCAAGATTGACAAGTGTTATATTAACTGTTTCAACTATTTTTTCTTCGGTATAATTATCGAAACAAAGCTTTGCATTATAATATAAGTTTTGGTAAACTGATAAATCTTCAATCAATAAATCATCCTGAGAAACAAAACCGATAACACCTTCAATTTTATTTTTTTCTGTATGTATGTTATATCCATTAATTAAAACCTCACCATTACTTGGTGAATTGGTCCCGTTTAAAACAAAAAGCAATGTTGATTTACCGGCACCACTTGCACCCATAATTCCAACCATGCGGCCCAATTCTTCAGAAAAACTAATATTGTGTAAGCCAACTTTTCCACTTTTAAATTTATATTCAACATTTTTGGCTTCAAAAACAGTTTTCGATTTTAATCGGTCATCATTAAATCGGGCAACAATATCGCTATAATATATTGGTTTAATTTGTGGATTACGCAGCGAAGAACCGTAATTGAATACATAGGTTTTATCATGCTGTATAATCTGGCCATTTAAATATAATTCGTTTTGACCGGTATATTTTAAAAAATAAAGATTGGTTGAAATTATATGTAATATCCTTATTTGTCCGGAAAGTGATTCAGATAATAAATGCTTTACATGTGGATGATAGAAATCCTGGTTATTGTCAATAACCATAAAATTTGAACTATTGGGCAATCTGCTGAAATCAATTTGAACAAATTCCTTTATTTCGCAATATTCTTCATTTGAAATGTGGAATGAATCGGATATAGTATCGATAAATTCAATTTCCTGTTGGGTGATTACATCACTATCAATCCTAACAAAATCGAACAATTGAAAAAGAACTATAAGTTTCTGTTCCTGGGTAAGTTCTTCATTTATTTTATTACTAATTCTCAGAACTTTAACTGAACTTGCAGAAATAACACTTTTATGTTTTTCAGTATCGCGGCTTTTATCTTGTTGAATACTATAAAAATCATCAAAAATTTTTAAATATTCCTGTACAAGCTCTTCGTTTAATTGCCTTCTTAAAAACGATTCAACCACTGTTCTCCTGTCGGTACTGTTACTTTCAGGCCGGGCAATGATTGCAAATAATTGCATTAAGGCTTTTAAAATTTGTTCACTCATTCAACATTTATTTTATTTACCATTAATTTCTTTATAACCTACTTTTATTCTAAACTGAGGCGATTTGCTTTCTGCTTCATTCACAGTCACTTCAATATAACAATTAATATTCGATTTAAATTTAAAATCGAATTGTTGAGCATAGTTGTCACAAGTTGTTGAAAATAGCATTTTTTTTTCTATATCATACAAGACTATATTATATTTTTTATTCGTTGGACTACAAATTGCAAATCGATACTGGAATCCATCAAAAAATGATAAAAATATTTTTCCCGAATTACTATCTTCAAGTTTTAATAAATGATCTCTTCCATCAATTGTATAACCTTTTAACTGATCGGCATTACAATCGAATTGAGCCGAAATTGAAAAGGCAAACATTGAAAATATTAATCCAGTTACAATTATTCGAATAATCTGCATACCTTATGATATAATTTTTTCTCTTAAAGTAAATATTTTTTTTGCAATTACTTTAAGGCATTGATCGGAATTAACTATTTTATTTGAATTATTGAAACAAATTATACCATTTGAAATTTTATATAGGGGTAAAGTATATTTTATTTTTACATCAAGCATATCGAAATCATAGGCAATATCAACCAGGTTATCAATTAATTCATGTATTTCGGGCGAATTTTCATAAAAAGGGGCTAGTTTTTTAATTAAATTCTCCACTATAAATTTTTGCTGAAGTATATAGTTAGCAATATTGTCAATTTTATATTGATTATAGGTGAAATTTAATAAATAAAAACTTTCAATCCAACCTCCGGCAATTACTAAATCACTGGTTTGCTGTTGTGAATTGTTGTTAAAATAAGTATCAGCGTCTGAAAATAGTAGTGTAAGGTATTTTGCAAGTGAATCGGGATTATTTTTTAAATTGATGATTGTATTATAAACATTGTTTGTAAAAATTACATTTAAGCCAATATCATGTGATAAATTACCAATTGCAGCTACATAAGCATTAGTATTTTCCGAAACATTAAACAAATTCATGTAACCAAGGTCAACTCCATATATTCCCAAATTCAATGCTTTTTTTGCAGAAGTTGAATATTTATCAATATTTGAAATTGGGTTTACAGCAGTAAAGTTGGGGTAAATTCCAAATCGTTTAATATAAAGGTTAACCAGTTGTGGAGAAGGAATACAATAAACAGCATTTTTATAACTTACATAAGTTTTAGTTGTATCGTTAACAATGTCATTAAATTTTTGCTCTTTTGCATTATTCGATTGCCTGTTATTACATGATAAAGTAATAACAACTAAAATTAAAAAAATGGTTAATATTGAGTTTCTGTTTTTCAATTTGAAACAATTAAAACTTATTACAATTCAAATGTATGAAAAATGAATACAATAATTTTAATTGAAAATGCTTTAAAGTTTAAAAATATACTTTTAACCTTATTATTAGTAAAAAAATTCAAATTGAATAAAACAAAAACTTAAGCTAATTTGTAATAATTTTTTTCATTGAAAACAACTATAACTTATAAAGAAATTATTTTATTGAGTTTACCAATTATAGCAGGTAGTGCAATAGATAATTTTATTATTTTAATGAATACTGCTTTTTTGGGCCATGTTAACCAGGTATCATTAGGCGCTGCTGCAATTGGAGGTATATATTACCTTGCCCTGGTTATGGTAGGTTTTGGATTTGGAATAGGAACCCAAATTATAATTGCCAGGAGGCTTGGAGAGAATAAACGAAGTGAAATTGGTTCAACTTTGCACCATTCAGCAGCATTTTTGGCACCAATTGCTATATTATTTTTAGCTTTAACTTTATTTTTAGGAAAGTCCTTTTTTCATTATTTTATTCATTCAAAGGATATTTACAATAGTGTAATAGTATATATGCACTTTCGTATTTTTGGAATTTTTTTCGCATTTCTTAATATTTTATTCAGATCATTCTATACTGGAATTTTAAAGACTAAAGTAATAGGATATAGTAGTGCAATAATTGCTGTTTTTAATGTGTTTTTTGATTATACTCTCATCTTTGGACACTTCGGATTTCCACCTTTAGGTATAACAGGTGCAGGAATTTCTTCTGTTATAGCTGAAGTTTCAGGAAGTATATTTTTTCTTGTATTTACTTTTTCACATAAAGGAATTGATGAATTCAATATAACCAGTTTTGCTAAATTAAAATTTAATATTCTTTGGAATATTCTTAAAGTTGCAAGTCCTGTAATGCTGCAATTTGCTGTTTCATTTGGTGGTTGGTTTGCTTTTTTTATTATGGTTGAAGGAATGGGTGAAACTCCTTTAGCAATTTCAAACATTATTCGAACTGTATATATGATAGTTCTGTTGCCATTATGGGGTTATTCTTCAACAACCAATACTTTGACAAGTTATAAAATAGGATCGGGAAATATAGGCGAAGTTGGACCTTTGATAAGAAAAATTATTAAACTAAGTTTTGTAACAGTTATAACTTTTGTTATCATAATTAACTTGTTTGCTCATTCATGGTTTAGGCTATTTACGAATGATATAATTTTAATTAATGGATGTATTCCTGTTTTGCAGGTTGTTAGCATAAGTTCAATTTTTATTTCTTTTGCATTTATTTTATATAATGGAGTTGCAGGTACTGGCAATACAAAAATTTCATTATTTATTGAAACTTTTATAATTACATTATACGTAATTTGGACATATTTTACTACCCATGAATTAAACCCATCCATTGCAAAAGTATGGACATCTGAAATATTATATGGAATTGCAATGGCCTTTTTGTCAGGTTTATATTTAAAATTCGGAAATTGGAAAAAAGCTTCAATATAAAATAGTTAAAAACCAAATTTTGACATAAACTCAATAATTATTTAAATATTCAGTCAATTTGTCGTGCTTTTTTATTTGGTAAGATATTTGTAAATTCATTATATAAATTTTATGAATAAAGTATAATTGAACATAAAATGAATATTTAAATTATAGTATAACTACACGAAATGAATATAAATAATTTTACAATAAAAGCTCAGGAAGCAATTCAACAGGCATTTATGATTGCACAGGAAAATAATCATCAGGCTGTTGATACTGCCCATATATTAAAAGGTTTAATTGAAAAATCGGGAAATATTATTGGATTTTTGTTTAAAAAATGCGGTATAAATATTAATTTATTTAACCAAACTCTTGAGAAAATAATTGAAAGCTATCCTAAAGTTTCTGGTGGTGAGCAATATCTATCGCCAGTTGCCAACAAAGCCTTGCAAAAAGCCGTAGATATTTCGTCAAAAGCTGGTGACCAGTATGTTTCATCCGAAGCAATTCTTCAAGGTTTATTAGCAAATAAGGATAATATTTCACAAATGATGAAGGATGCGGGATTTTCAGAAAATGAACTGGAATTAGCAATTAAAGAAATGCGGAAAGATGCAAGCATTAATTCTCAAAGTGCCGAAGAAACTTATGATGCATTAAACCGATATGCCATTGATTTAAATGATAGGGCACGACAGGGAAAACTCGATCCGGTGATTGGCCGCGATGACGAAATTAGACGGTTATTGCAAATTCTTTCACGTCGTACAAAAAATAATCCAATACTAATTGGAGAACCAGGAGTTGGTAAAACAGCCATTGCTGAAGGTTTGGCACATAGGATAATTAGTGGCGATGTTCCTGAAAATTTAAAATCAAAACGTGTATTTTCTCTGGATATGGGCACACTTATAGCAGGTGCTAAATATAAAGGGGAATTTGAAGAAAGGTTAAAAGCAGTAGTGAATGAGGTTATATCATCCGATGGTGAAATAATTTTATTTATTGATGAAATTCATACGCTTGTTGGAGCAGGTAAAGGCGAAGGTGCAATGGATGCTGCTAATATTCTTAAGCCGGCATTAGCAAAAGGAGATTTACGGGCTATTGGTGCAACAACGCTGGATGAATATCAGAAGTATTTTGAAAAAGATAAAGCCTTAGAACGTCGTTTCCAGGTAGTAATGGTGGATGAGCCTGATAAATTAAACTCTATTTCAATATTGCGTGGTTTGAAGGAAAGGTACGAAAATCATCATAAAGTAAGGATTAAAGATGAAGCGATTATTGCATCGGTTGAACTTTCACAAAGGTATATTACCGATAGGTTTTTGCCCGACAAGGCAATTGATTTAATTGACGAGGCTGCATCAAAACTAAGGCTTGAAATGAATTCTGTTCCGGTTGAATTAGACGAAATTGAACGCAAAATTAAGCAACTCGAAATTGAACGTGAAGCAATTAAGCGTGAAGGCGATGATGAAAAATTAAAAATGCTTTCGAAAGAAATTGCAAATATGGATGAAGACCGGAAACAACTTAGGGTAAAATGGCAGGAAGAAAAAAATATAATTGATAGTATTCAAAAACTTAAACAGGAAATAGAACATTTTAAATTTGAGGCCGATCAGGCTGAAAGACTTGGTAATTATGGTTTAGTGGCCGAATTGAGATATGGAAAGATTAAGGATGCTGAAATTAAGATTGAAACGTTAAAATCAGAATTAAATAATAAGCAGGGAAATTCAGCTATGATCCGCGAAGAAGTTTGTGCTGAAGATATTGCTGAAATAGTTTCGCGATGGACAGGTATTCCTGTTAACAGGATGATGCAAAGTGAAAAAGAAAAGCTTCTGAATTTAGAGCAGGAACTGCATAAACGCGTTGTAGGACAAGATGATGCAATTGAAGCTGTTGCTGATGCAGTTCGGCGAAGTCGTGCAGGTTTACAGGATGCCAAACGTCCTATTGGTTCTTTTATTTTCCTTGGTACAACCGGCGTGGGAAAAACCGAACTGGCAAAAGCTCTTGCTGAATTTTTATTTGATGATGAAAATTTAATGATCCGTATAGATATGAGCGAATACCAGGAACGACATTCGGTTTCAAGGTTAATAGGTGCACCTCCTGGTTACGTTGGATATGATGAAGGTGGCCAGTTAACCGAATCGGTTCGGCATAAGCCATATTCGGTTGTCCTTTTAGACGAAATTGAAAAAGCGCATCCTGATGTATTTAATATATTGCTTCAGGTGCTAGATGATGGAAGATTAACAGATAATAAAGGTCGGGTGGTTAACTTTAGGAATACAATTATAATAATGACGTCCAATATCGGTTCACAAATTATACAGGAAGAAATTGGCAATATTAATTCATCAAATAAATCGACAATTTTAGAAAGAATAAAATTGGATGTTTTTGGATTATTACGCCAGACTATCCGACCCGAATTTTTAAACAGAATTGATGAGTTAATAATGTTTACGCCACTTTCGGAAAAGGATATTGCTGAAATTGTACAACTTCAATTCAATTTACTAAAAGCGAATTTTAAGGACAATAATATTCATATTGAATTAAGCAATGCAGCCATAGACTGGCTTTCGCATGTAGGATACGATATGCATTATGGCGCCAGGCCCGTTAAACGTGTTATGCAAAAATATTTATTGAACGAACTTTCAAAACAAATATTGGCAGGAAGTATAAATAAGACAGAAGGAATATTGGTTGATAGTTTTGGAGATGGTTTGGTTTTTAGAAAGTTGAATGAAATAGGTGAAAAAAATACATTATTGAACTAACATATTCATATTGTAATATTTTGATTTTTTATCCATCAACTCAGCATGGTTTCCAACTTCAATAATTTCACCTTTTTCAAGGACGATAATTTTATCTGCTTTTCTAACAGTGGATAACCGATGTGCTATAATAAATGTTGTTCGGCCCTGAATCATTTCAGCAATGGCATTTTGAATTGCTTGTTCCGATTGCACATCAAGCGATGAGGTAGCTTCATCAAAAATAATTATTTTCGGATCACGTATAAGCGCTCTCGCAATTGCTATTCTTTGCCTTTGTCCACCTGACAAACGGCTTCCATGTTCACCAATTGTGGTTTCATATCCTTCAGGTAATTGACTTACAAATTCATCAACCCTTGCCATTTTAGTTATGGCAATAAATTTATCTTCATCAAAATTATCCTGGTCAAAGCCATATAAAATATTTTCGCGAATTGTACCGGAAAACAAAATAACATTTTGCGGTACAACTGATAGAAACCGGCGATAAGTTCTTAAATCAAGTTCCTCCATATTTAATCCATCTAAAAAAACAGCGCCGCTTGTAGGTCGAACGTATCCGATTAGTAAGCTTATTAAAGTTGATTTACCTGCACCTGATTCGCCAACGAAGGCAATACATTCTCCAGGCTTTGCCTCAAATGATAAATTATTAATTACATTTATATCCGGTGTATATTGAAAATTAATATGGTTAAATTTTATATGACCTTGAATGTTGTTTACTTTTTGTTTGCCTTCATTTTTTTCAATATCCGGACATTCCAATATCTCTCCAAGTGATTGAATTGAATCAAAGCCACGATTAATTTCAGGAACAATATTAATAATCATATTTACTGAATTGATAATCATTGCGAAAAATCCCTGGTACATAACTACATCGCCAACGCCTATTAAACCCTTGTATGCCATATATGCAGTAACCAATAAACATGCAAATTGGAATATTTGATAAGTTACCCATGTACTTGCACCAAAAATAGCATTGATAATATCGAGTTTAATTCCTTTTTCTTTTACTTGTGCAAATTGTCCATTCAATTGGTTTATTTCTGTTTCTTCAGCACCATGTGCACGTGTAATTGGTATCATTTGAACCATTTCCGAAACCCTTGCAGACATAGTTTCTATCTGGTTTCTGTATTCTTTATTGCCTATGGCCATTCTCTTTTGAAATACCCTGATAAGAGTAGTTGCAAGAGGAATAGTAATAATATAAAACATAGCAACCCAATAATTATGCAATAAAGTTGCCACCATGGCAAAAATTATATTCAGTATTCCGGTAAAAACAACGTTAACAATTTGCCGCGAAAGTATTTCAACTGATTCAACATCGCGTAAAACTTTTGATTGAAGACGACCCGATTCGAAGCGGTTATGAAATGAAATGGAAAGTTCCTGCATCCGTTTAATGAGCGAAAAACGAAGGCTGTTTTCAATTGAACGGTTTGCCTTGCTTAAATATTTAATAAAATATGTTTGTGTAAAAATATTTTGCAGAAATAGAATTGTAATAAAAATGGAATTATAAGTTATTATATGCCATGAATTTGGACCATGGGAAATAATTGCGTTTATAACATTACCAAGGATTATTGGCAATATCATAGCCGGAGAATGTTTAATTGTAAGAAAGATTAGTGAAAGTGTAAAGTTTTTCTTTTCATGACTGCAAATAGATAAAAAAGCAAAAACTTTATTGTTATTTTTAAAATTTAGTTCATGTAATCCACTTTTTTTCATAATTCAAAGCAATTAACAAGCAAAATTATTCATTTTGTTATGCATACAAGTTAATTATAAGTAAATTTATTTAACATTTAAATATTTCTATATCATTGAAATTCAATTATTTATTATTTTATGGAATTATTAATGGCAAGTGTTTGAAAAATAATATTTTGAAAATAATTGTGATTTTTATTAAAATATAGTAATTTTCTTTCCGTATTTTATGAAAAACCAATCAAAATATTTTTTTTATTATTGAGTTGAAGCTAACCAAAACTGACAAAAATGGAAGAAGGAAATGAAAAATTGAATGGATCGGAATTCCATGAAAGGGAAGAAATTCATTCGAAATCGGTAAGAGCAGGAAAGAGAACCTACTTTTTTGATGTTAAATCCACAAAAAAAAATGACTATTATCTTACAATTACTGAAAGTAAAAAAAGATTAAATAAAGATGGAAATTTCTTTTATGAGAAGCACAAAATTTTCCTTTATAAGGAAGATTTTGAAAAATTTACCGAAGGTTTAAATGAAATTGTTGAATTTATAACAACTGCTAATCCTTTAATTATTGCCCATAATGATAGGCAAAATGAGGATATTAATGAAGAATATGTTTCAGTTGATTTTGAAGATCTGGAAACAAAATAAAAATTAAAAAGACCGCTCAACGCGGTTTTTTTATAACCAATCTAAAAATCTGTTTTCTTTTAAGTAATTACCAAATAACTTGTCTTCTAATGCCAAATGTTTCATAATCCAGTCTTTTAGAAAATTTGAAATTTCACTTGGTTGAATTGCTTTTCCTTCCTTAAGTTGATCTTCAAAAATGTTTACCGTTTGAATAAACTCTTTATGGCTGTGCTGATGAATAGCCGTTTGAGGATAGTTATATCTTTTCATCCATGTTTCTTCAGTTTTAAAGTGATAACCGGCATATTCCTTTAATTTATCAACAAGGTTAATTATAGGTTTCCTGTCGTAGTCATTTTTAAGATCATCCTGAAAAACTTCTATCATTTCAAATAGCTTCTTATGCTGATCGTCAATTTCAGTTATATAAACCGACATTGACTTATCCCATTTAAAAATTGTTGTCATCATTGCAAATGTTTGTTTGATTCAATAAAAATAGCATATGATTTATCTTCAAATTGTATATGACCTGTTATCCAATCTTTTAAGTAATTAACAATTTCATTTGGTAATAAAATTTGTCCATTTATTATCTTTTGTTCAAATATTAATATTTTATCAATAAATTCTTTATGTTTTTGTTTATGTTCTTTTAATTGTGGAAATTTCTTTTGAAACATTATTTTTTCTTCAGTTAAAAAATGAACCAAAGCATATTGTTTCATTTCTGTTATCAATAATTTTATTGAATTTACTGTCGTAATTCCTGAATCTAAAGAGTTTTGAAAATTATTGATCATTTCAAACAATTTTTTATGCTGGTTATCAATAAGTTCAATTCCTACAGAATATTTATTATCCCATTCTAGCTGCATGCAATACTTTTTATTAAAGTTACTATAAATTTAATCTGTGTTAAAGAGTTTAACAAATGATTTTTATCAGAACTAAACCTGATATTTCAGTCAAACTCTTCTAAATAAAATAGTTCGTCAATTTTTTTTTGCAAAATTTTACCAATTTTTAAGGCAATAATAGTTGAAGGTGCAAATTTCCCCAATTCAATAGCATTTATAGTTTGCCTACTAACACCAACTTTATTGGCCAATTCTTCCTGTGTAATATTTTTTATTGCTCGTTCAATACGTATTGAGTTTTTCATAGGTGTTGATTAATAATATTTTAACTATTGTAAAATTAGCCAAATGTACTATTTAATTTACAGTATGTAAAGTTATCTTTACAATTTAATTTTTTATAAAAACTATTAAAAAAGCTTTTTTATTTCAAATCAATGATTAATTTTGCTCTGTCAAAATATGAAAAATGAATTTAACAAACAAAAAAATATTAACTGATTTAATTATTGGAATTATTCTAATTCTAAAAATAAAGTAACGGGCTTTCCTAAAAGAACTGAAAAGGAGTGTAGGAAAGTTTCATACACTCCTTTTTAAATTATAATATGTACATTATGAAAATGAAATTTCAAAATATAAAAGTATCACACCTCCCAATTTGGGAGAAGAAATAACCAATACTCCAATTTACCAAATTTTAAGTAAAAAACAATTTAATAACAAATAAAATGGCAGATAACAAAGTATATATTTTTGACACAACACTTCGCGATGGAGAACAGGTGCCAGGTTGCCAATTGAATACCATTGAAAAAATTGAAGTAGCTAAAGCATTGCAGGCATTAGGAGTCGATGTTATTGAAGCTGGCTTTCCAATTTCAAGTCCGGGTGATTTCAATTCGGTTGTCGAAATTTGCAAAGCGGTTTCAGAACCTATTATTTGCGGATTAACCCGTGCTGTAAAAAAAGACATTGAAGTTGCAGCCGAAGCACTAAAATTTGCAAAACGTCCGAGAATTCATACTGGTATTGGTACTTCGTTTTATCATATTACTTACAAATTAAAATCGAACCAGGACGAAATTATTCAACGTGCTATTGATGCCGTAAAATATGCTAAAACATTTGTTGAAGATGTTGAATTTTATGCTGAAGATGCCGGTAGAACTGAAAATGAATACTTGGCAAAAGTAATAGAAGCTGTAATTGCAGCAGGAGCTACAGTTGTTAATATTCCTGATACAACCGGTTATACAATACCTGAAGAATATGGCCGTAAAATCCGTTTTCTGAAAGAAAATGTAAAAAATATTGATAAGGCTATTATTTCAACGCATTGCCATAACGATCTTGGTATGGCTACTGCAAATAGTATTGCTGGTATAATGAATGGTGCCCGTCAGGTGGAAGTTACTGTTAATGGAATTGGAGAAAGAGCTGGTAATACATCATTGGAAGAAGTTGCCATGATATTGAAGTGCCGTAAGGATATTAAATTAAATACTGGCATAAATTCTAAAAAAATTATACCAACCAGCAAGTTGGTTTCAACCTTAATGCGAATGCCGGTTCAACCTAACAAAGCAATCGTTGGCCGTAATGCTTTTGCACATTCATCAGGTATTCATCAGGATGGTGTATTAAAATACCGTGAAAACTATGAAATTATTGATCCAAAAGAAATTGGACTGAGCGAATCGGCAATTAAACTTACTGCCCGCAGTGGTCGTGCAGCCTTAAAACACAGGATGGAACGATTAGGCTTTATAATTGAAGGCCCAAAATTGGACGAAGTGTATGAATTGTTTTTAGCCATGGCCGATAAAAAGAAAGACATTGTTGATGATGACTTGTTGATTTTAATTGGTGAAGAACGAAATCAGGAAAAGAAAATTAAACTTGATTATTTGAATGTTGTTTGTGGAAAATCTACAATTCCTATGGCAACTGTTCGTTTGGTAATAGATGGTGAAGAACATACAGCTACTTCCTCAGGAGTTGGTCCTGTAGATGCTGCATTTTCTGCAGTTCGGCAAATTGTTAAAACCAAAGTTAAATTGGAAGAGTATCTTGTTCAGGCAATTACGCGTGGCATGGACGATTTGGGTAAAGTACATGTTCAAATTGAATATAAAGGTGAAACTTTCTATGGTTTTGGAGCTAATCACGATGTTATAACTGCCTCAGTAGAAGCATTTATTGATGCAATTTCAAGTTGTTTGAAAGTTAATAGGAAATAATTAGTCTTTTTAAACAATCAAATTTAATAGTTAGATTAGTTTTGCAGGTCAAAAATTTAAAAAAATAGTTTAATTCAAAGTTTTTCTCTTTTTATAAAAAAGCAGATGAACTTATAATAAATAGTATAATGAAAACATTATTCGAAAAAGTTTGGGATCGTCATGTGGTTCACAGTATTGAGAATGGTCCAAGTGTTTTATACATCGATAAGCATTTAATTCACGAAGTTACAAGTCCGGTTGCATTTGAAGGCCTTAACTCGCGTGGCATTAAAGTTCGTCGCCCTGATAAAACGGTTGCAACACCCGATCATAATATTCCTACCTTAAATCAGGAATTGCCGATTGTTGAAGAATTATCGAGAATGCAGGTGCAAAGGCTAACTGATAATTGCAAAAAACATGGTATAACTTTATACGGACTAGGTCATGAATTTAATGGTGTTGTGCACATTATTGGTCCGGAATTAGGTATAACAAAACCCGGAATGACTATAGTATGTGGTGATAGTCATACAGCAACACATGGTGCATTTGGTTCTATTGCTTTCGGTATTGGGACTTCAGAAGTTGAAATGGTTTTGGCTACACAATGCATAATTCAGTCTAAACCTAAAACCATGCGTATAAATATTAATGGTAAGTTAGGGAAAGGAGTTACTTCGAAAGACATTATTTTATATGTAATATCGAAATTAACTGCAAGTGGTGGAACCGGTTATTTTGTTGAATTTGCTGGTGATACAATTCGTAATTTGTCGATGGAAGCACGTATGACAATTTGCAATATGGCAATTGAGATGGGTGCGCGAGGCGGAATGATTGCACCCGATGAAGTTACATTTGAATATATGAAAGGACGTGAATTTGCACCAAAAGGAGCTGATTGGGACGTAGCAGTTGCTGACTGGAAAACGCTTCGTACTGACGATGGTGCTAAATTCGACAGAGAAGAATCATATAATGCTGAAGATATTGAACCAATGATTACCTATGGTACAAATCCTGGGATGGGAATGAAAATAAACAATTCAATTCCTTCGAATGAACCCAATACGCAAGCACTGGAATATATGAATTTAAATGCCGGTCAGAAATTAATTGGCAAACAGGTCGATTATGTTTTTATTGGGAGTTGCACGAATGGCAGGATTGAAGATTTCAGAGCATTTGCTAGTGTAGTGAAAGGAAAGAAAAAGGCTGATAATATTACATGCTGGATAGTACCCGGTTCTCACAAAGTTCAAAACCAAATTGAAAAGGAAGGTTTGGTTAAAATATTTGAAGATGCCGGTTTTAAAGTACGTCAGCCTGGATGTTCAGCTTGCCTTGCAATGAATGAAGATAAAGTACCTACCGGAAAATACAGTGTTGCTACATCAAATCGTAATTTTGAAGGCCGTCAGGGACCAGGTTCCAGAACATTTTTGGCAAGTCCGTTAACAGCAGCCGCAGTTGCAATAACAGGCAAAATTACAGATGTAAGGGATTTTCTGTAAATTTTTAAATAAGTTCATTTCATAATTTTAAACGTAATCTTCAGAAATTTTTGAAGAATTTAAATTGACTAAAAATGGAAAAATTTATAACAATAACATCAACTTGTGTTCCCTTAAAAATTGAGAATGTGGACACTGACCAGATAATACCGGCACGATTTTTAAAAGCTACAAACCGTGTAGGTTTCGGTGATAATTTATTTCGTGATTGGCGTTATGATAATACCAATCAACCAAAGAAAGATTTTGTGTTGAACAATTCAACTTATACAGGAAAAATTCTAGTAGCAGCTAAAAATTTTGGATGTGGTTCAAGTCGTGAACATGCCGTTTGGGCAATATACGATTATGGTTTTCGGGTAGTTGTATCCAGCTTTTTTGCTGATATTTTTAAAAATAATTGCTTGAATTGCGGATTACTTCCAGTACAGGTTTCAGAAAATTTTCTGACAAAAATATTTAATGCAGTTGAAACCGATCATAAATCGGAAGTGAAAGTTGATTTGGAAAATCAAACTATTACTATAGTTGCATCAGGTGAATCTGAAAAATTCGATGTAAGTAGTTATAAAAAAGAATGCCTTATTAAAGGTTACGATGATATTGAATATTTGTTCAGCTTAAATGACAAGATTGGTGCCTACGAAGAACATCATGCTTAATTAGAGAAATGAAAACAATCATCACGTTTTATTGTTTATGATTTTAATTAAAATTTCCTGGAAATTAAGAGAGGCAAAATGAAGATTGAAATAATGGATACAACCCTAAGAGATGGGGAACAAACTACAGGAGTATCATATACCGATAGTGAAAAACTCAACATATCAAAAGTACTTTTAGAAGAAGTTAAAATTGATCATATTGAAGTGGCCTCGGCACGTGTTTCGGAAGGAGAATACAAAGGAGTTGAAACTATAACCAATTGGGCAAAAAAAACAGGTCATCTGGATAAAATTGAAGTGCTTGGTTTTGTTGATGGTGGAAAATCTCTGGATTGGATTAACCAGGCTGGCGGAAAATATATCAATCTACTGACCAAAGGTTCAAAAAAACATTGTTTGGAACAATTGCGCAAAACTCCTGAAGAACATGTTAAAGAAATTAAAGATACAATAGCTTACGCCAATAAATTAGGAATAAACGTAAATATATATTTAGAAGATTGGTCGAATGGCATGCGCAATTCATATGAATATGTTTTGTTTATGCTTGATTCATTACAATCTGAAAATATTAAGCGATATATGCTCCCTGATACTTTAGGAGTTATGAACCCGGATGAAGCTTATTCCTTTTGCAAGGATATGGTGGACAGATACCCAAAATTGCATTTTGATTTTCACGCCCATAATGATTATGATTTGGCGGCTGCAAATGTTTATATGGCAGTTAAAGCCGGGGTAAAAGGTATCCATACCACAGTAAATGGGTTAGGTGAAAGAGCCGGAAATGTTCCATTATCAAGTGTAGTTGCTGTCGTTAAAGATCAATTAAAAGGCGAATTAAGTGTTGATGAATCAAAGTTAACCATGGTTAGTCGGTTGGTTGAATCATTTTCGGGTATTCGCATACCTGCTAATAAACCTGTAATTGGTGAATATGTATTTACTCAATGTGCAGGAATTCATGCCGATGGTGATAATAAAAATAAATTATATTATAACGATTTGTTGCCCGAAAGGTTTGGCCGTCAACGTCAATACGCATTGGGTAAAATGTCTGGCAAGGCAAATATAAAACAAAACCTTGATGAGCTTGGTATTGAGCTTACTTCCGATGAAATGAAAATTGTTACCAACCGCATTATTGAACTTGGTGATAAAAAGAAAAATGTAACACGTGAAGATTTACCCTATATCATTGCTGATGTATTGCAAAGCGAAGCAATTGAAAATAAAATAAACATTAAAAATTATAATCTTTCCGTTGCAGATGGGTTACGTTCAGTAGCTACTTTAAAATTAGAAATAGACGGAAAAGATTATGAGGAAACTTCTGCTGGCGATGGCCAATACGATGCTTTTATGAAAGCTTTGTATCAAATATACGATCAGTTGGGCAAAAAACGACCTGTACTTATTGATTACCTGGTTACAATTCCACCTGGAGGCCAAACAGATGCTTTGGTTGAATCTACTATTACCTGGCAATTAGATGACCGTGAAATTAAAACCCGTGGGCTCGATCCCGATCAAACTGTCGCCGCTATAAAGGCAACTATGAAACTTCTTAATATTTTAGAAAAAGAAAATAAATAGTGACTGGAATTAAAAACATTACAGTTATTGGTATTGGTGGAGTTGGTGGCTATTTTGGCGGAAAGTTAGCCTATTCACTTTCTCAAAGTAACTCAACAGGTAAACATATCACATTTATTGCACGAGGGAATCATTATAAAAAAATTAAGGATTCGGGTTTGAAACTTTTCACAGATGAAGGAACATTTACTTGTAAGCCATCACTTATAACAGAAAATATTTCTTCAATTTCTTCTCCTGATTTGGTATTGCTTTGCGTAAAAAGTTATGATCTTGAAAACTCAGTTCGACAGCTTGAAAAAGTAATCCATTCTAACACTATAATTTTACCTTTATTGAATGGTGTTGATATTTACGAACGAATACGTGCAGTTACAAATAATGGTATAGTTTTCCCATCCTGCGTTTATGTGGCATCACATATCGCTGAAGCCGGAAAAGTTGTTCAGCAAGGGCCGTTCGGCACAATTATCAGTGGAAACACGAAAACTGAGGCTGATTATGATGTTTCGGAACTCATCGAACTATTTAATTCTGCCAAAATTAATTTTAAATGGATATCAGAACCTTTTAAAGCAATTTGGGAAAAGTATATATTTGTTGCTTCATTTGCGGTTGTTACAGCATATGCAAATAAGTCATTTGTTGAAGTAACTCAAAACAAAGATTTGAAAAGGCTTATACATGAGGTGATGAATGAAATTATTGCTTTGGCAAATGCCTCTGGAATTAATGTTCCTGAAAATATTTTCGAATCATCTTTGGCTAAAGCAAATAATTTACCATTAGATTCTAAAACATCATATCAGCGCGATGTTGAAAAGGGCAGTAAAAACGAAGGGGATATTTTTGGCCAGGCTATCATAAATAAAGGTAAATTATATAATATACCAACACCAACAATTGAAAGACTTTATAATGAAATTCAAAGAAAATTAAACATTCAATAATTCAAAAATTTTTTAAACATGGGCAAATCGTATAATATTGCTTTAATTCCCGGTGATGGAACAGGACCGGAAGTAGTTCGTGAAGGTGTAAAAGTACTTGAAACGGCTGCAAAAAAATTTGGTTTTAAACTCGATTATTCGAATTTCGATTTTGGAGGTGAACGCTATTTAAGAACTGGTGAAATTTTACCAGAATCAGCAATTTCTGATCTTAAAAAGTTCGATTCAATTTTTTTAGGTGCTATTGGTCATCCTGATGTAAAACCAGGTATTCTGGAAGTTGGAATCTTATTAAAGATAAGATTTGCACTTGACCAATATATTAATCTTCGACCTATAAAATTATATCCAGGAGTAGAAACTCCTTTGAAAGATAAAGGTCGCTAAAGATATTGATTTTGTTGTTATACGTGAAAATACTGGTGGAATTTATACAGGTGTTGGTGGGGCCGTACAGGTTGGAACACCCAATGAAGTTGCTACCCAGGTTATGATTTATTCAAGACCTATTGTTGAAAGATGTATTCGTTATGCTTATGAATATACTCGTAAACGTAACAAAAGAAAACAATTGACTTTAGTTCACAAATGCAATGTTCTTACTTATGCTGGCGACCTTTGGGTTCGTACCCACAAAGAAGTAGGTGATGAGTATAAAGATATTAAACAGGACTATAACCATGTGGATGCCGCAAACATGTGGTTTGTAAAATCACCTGAGTTTTATGATGTAATTGTTACAGAGAACCTTTTTGGTGATATTATTACCGATTTAGGAGCTATAATTCAAGGTGGACTTGGTATTGCTGCCGGTGGAAATATTAATCCCGAAGGTGTATCAATGTTTGAACCAATGGGTGGTTCAGCTCCCAAATATACCGGAATGAACATTATAAATCCGCTAGCTGCTATTGGAGCTGCTGGAATGATGCTTGATACTTTAGGCGAAACAGCCGCTGCTTTGGCAGTTGACAAAGCATTAAGTGATGCATTAGCATCAGGCAAAATTAAAAGTCTTGCTGCCGGTAAAATGGGCATGAGTACTTCCGAAGTAGGAGACTTTGTTACAAGTAAAATATAGTAATAAACTTTATTTTGTATAAAAAGCCACCGTGTTAAATCGATGGCTTTTTTATGAATTACCAATTCGTAGTTACATTCAAAAAGCTGAAGTTACTGGTAAATTTTTGTCCCGATGCAGAATGGTAAAGTATGGTGCCGGATAGCATACTTTGGTTTTTTACATTGTATTTTTCCTTATCTAATGGCTGGGCAATGCCGAATGTTATGTCATGTTTTCCTTTGCCTGAGATTAGAATATTTAAGTTATCAATTATTATCGGGGCATTGTCCCTTCCCCAGTTAATGGTAATTTTTTCAATAGTTGCCGGATTATCATATTTCGAAGTTATAGTCATTGTGCATTTCGCACTGGTTATTGTATTTCCATCAGTTGTGGTTGATGAAATATTTACTGCATCGTTGGTGAATATTTCGGTTTTATTGGCATTTATATCTATGTTGAAACTTTTCTTTGCCTGTGGTCCAAAGTTATAGGCTACTATAACTGCATTTGAAGGGTCGTCATAACAACCGCTATAATCATATAAAATTTTGCATTCACTTTTACCTGCCTGGATATCGGTAATTTTTGCACAATTTGAAGTAACTTTTGGGCTCATGGCAGTTGTCATAATATAATCTCCCAGTTTAAGTGAATAGGTTATTTCGCCCAATTTATTTTCAATGGTATAAATTGAAATTGATTTTAGCATTTCATTTAATTTGGTAATTCCCAGTTCAGCTTTATCTTTACGTTGATCGAGGAACGATTTTTCGAGGTTTTGTAAACTGCCTAATGCTTCATAAATGCCTTCAACAGCTGTAATTCCACTAATACCGTCAATAATTGTGTTTAATTGGTCAGTTAGTTCTTTGTCGGCTTTTTCAAATTGTTCTACCAAATCGCGCAATTTTAGTTCGCTGAATGGGTATTTTAAATGGTAGTAATATTTAATTACGCCATCCTCGCTTACTTTTTCCCAATAATAATCTTCAACCTGGCTTAATGAAATTCCTTTCAGATAAGAAATATCGGCCGATTTCGATTGTGTGGAACTTTCATAATTGTCTATTAAGGAAGTAACGCCATTTGCTGTTTTTTCACTTTGGTAAGTATTGCTGGTGGTTTGAATATTCTCGGCAATAGAAGTAATAATATTTTCTTTAACTTTCAATAATGCTTTATCTCGCGCAGTTTCAATGCTATTTCCCGATCCTACAGCAATAATATAATCTTTCACTATTCCATTAACCCATTCAGGACGTTTTTTGCTTTTATCTAAAACTTTGGTTTTTTGAGCAAAAGAATTTACAGCTTGAAATGCAAGAAGCATAAAGACAAAAACAATAATTCTTCTCATAATTTTAATTATTTATTACTTTCCTTTTCAAAAATTTCACGGAATTTACTTTCGTCAAAATCTGTTTTCAAATTACTGTCTGATGAAACCTTACTAGTGAAAGTTCTGAAAAAATCATCTTTTGGAACTTCAATTGCAGTGAATGTTTCATATTTTCCATTTTTAATTTTATCAGTTTTTTGACAAACTATGGTTACAAATTTTAATTCTTGGTTAACCGTTTCATTAATAATATTTTTAAAGGAGGAATTTAAATCCGAAGCTTTGGATGTTTCCATTTGAGAAGTGTAGTTTTCAGTTACCGATTTCATTGTTGAGCCAATTAATGATGACAATATTTGTTTGGTAGATAACAATGAACGATCTTTAGACATAGCCATATCTTTACTTTGGGCAGAACTGCTTGCACGAAAATAATGTGCATCTGATTTTCCATTTTCTTCGCAAGGAATTGTAACTTCCTTTTGTGCAAATCCACTGGTAAAAATGAAAACTGAGGCTAAAATGGTTAGTATTTTATTCATCTTCATAATTAAAAATTTTGAATTTGATTAAAGTCAAAAAATATAAAGCTATTCCGCAATAATATATTGTTGGAATAGCTTTATAGATTAATAAATATTATCAGTCTATTTAAACCAGGAATCTAGATTTAATGTTTCTCCCTGTTGCTGGTTTTCTCCAAAAGCTACACCAACCTGACGCGCTTCTTCAATTTGTTGTTTCTGGATATCTACAGATGCATCAAAAACTTTCATTTTAAAGTCCCAGTCACGTTGATCAAGTTCTTTTATTTTCGCATTAACTTCTGCAATAAACGAATTAACATCAGGCATACAAGAAGCTTGTGGGTCAATTCCTTTTAAAAATTCAGCAGCTTTAGCAGCGCCATCAGAATTTTGAGCACCAGCCCATGCAGCTTTGGCAGCATTTAATTTTTGCAAACAATTTTGGTCGGCAAATTTCTTATATATAGGAACTGTTGCATCCATTGCTTTAACATAACATTCCTTACAAACATCGGGTATTTGGGTAAGAGTGAAAATTGCTTCACCATATTTTGTTTGGCCATCCAAAGCTTCAGCTTTTTTCAGTATAAAATCGCATTGCGAATTGTAATATTCGACAATTTTTTTCTTACCTGTTTCAACCATAACCTTCAATTCAGGAGCTGTTGTCCTTATAGTTTTTATAGCCTCAATATAAGCTTTGGTTTCATTAGTCCCAATCCCTTTTGCATCAATTGTGGCACTTGAATATTTGGTCATTGTTTGAGCATCACCAACAAAAAAAGTTACTTCAATTGATAAAGCTATCATAGGTGGAGCTGTTGCAGTGATATCCTTCGATAAAACTGTTACATTGGCAGTTATCACAAAACGTGGATTAATAGCATTGCCACCTCGGCCTGATAAAGTTGCAACCTGGTCAATTTTATTTTTCAGCATATTTTTTGCTGCTTCAGGCATCCCACTGATATTGGGAACGTAGGTATTAAGGGCAATCCGGGAATAATCATCGGCTTTACCTTCGTTATTCTGACTATAAGAAATATAACTTATAGTAAGAACAATTATTGCTAAAATGAGTTTTTTCATAGGTTTGGATTTTATAGGTTACTTTTCACCAACAACAATAGTAGCCTGACCTAAACCTTTCATCATTAGCTTATTTTGCAAATTGAATGGTGGTTTTTTCAGATAATTCTGCAATCCTTTACAAAAACCACGTGCATCGAGTGCCCTTCCATTTGCATCGAAAAGAGAGATACGCACCTGTTCAAATAACAGATGGTCAGCAGTTGCATCGGAAGTACTAAAACGACCTTTAACAGTATTTTTTGCAAACCAATCTTCAATTTGGTCACCAATTTCTTTTCCATCCACTTCAGTTTCAAAATCGTCACTCCATGAATCGAATTTCTTTACGCGAACAATAATTTCTCGTCCATTGGCAAACATATCGTCAAAATGTGCCTGAAGTTGGTTATTGAAATTATCCATATTGGCTAAAACAGCTTCCTGCAATAAAACTGGCAATTCAGCTGAAAATGAAGGAGCTCCTGTTCCAGAGGCAGATGCAATTTGTTTACCGGTATATGGATCAATTCCCTGTAAAACATATGTGACAGATTTTTTTGGCCCAGTTTGATTCACACTCCAGGTAACCTGGATAATAATATCGGCCTTGGCACTTTTATTCAATTTGTCTATTGGACTTTCGGAAACACCGCTACCGGTCTTGCTTGTTAAAACTTCATCTTCGGCATTTTCTTCCGATAATTTTTTTAATTCCTGTTCCAATAATTTACATGGGAAACCACGATCGGCCATTAATTCACTTATTTTAGCAGTAACTAAAAGTAAATCGCTGCTTCCCTGAATTGCTTTTTTATAATCGGGCAATTCAAGAGATGTTCCCTGGTCATCGAATTTTAACATATAACCATTCTGTTTACACCAGTTGTCACTTGGAACAACCATTAAAGTAGGTTTTTTAGCCTGTCCGAAAGTTGCTATTGTTACAAATGCAATTGCTAATGCAATAAATATTTTTTTCATTGTATTATTTTTTAAGTTTATTTAGAATTTAAAATTAAAATCCAGAATCCATTGCCTTAATTATTCCAGCTTTTTCAAGGTCGGAGCGAAGCTGATCTTTCATTACTGAAACTACAACGCCAATTTTATATTCTTTTCCTACTTTTAAACGATCGCCGGCATCAATTGCACCATCATTTGATACTGCAACATATTTATTATAATCGCCACCGTCAGCAAAGAATTTATCGAAGAATTCGCTATTTTTTTCTTCAACATCGGGACCTGCCAAAGGTTTTTGAGAAGTACAACCTTGTCCGCCACCAACAAAACCTTTAAAAATTATACCATGAACAGCATTTTTCTTAGCCTGTGCGATGGCAATTTTTGGTTTTTTTGAATAGGTCCAAACCTTAACAAGATAAGTTCCCTGAACACCAATACCTACACATTCAATTTCGTATCGATAATCTTCCATATCACGTTTGGCTTTCTTTTTTGCTTGCGAGAAAGTGGAAGTGATTCCAACGAAAAGGAATGTAAAACTTAGGGCCAGCAATAATAATTTGTTTTTCATAAAAAAATAATTTAGGGTTAAATAATATGTAAATTAGAATTGATATCTTAAACCAATAGTCATTTGAGAACCTCCACGATTATGTTGGAAATAGTAACTATTATCTATTCCATAACCATTATCGGTATTTAATAGTGTAGTTTGCATTATTGCATTGTATTGAAAACTACCTAAGATTTGAAAATTATAATTTAAATTCATTCCAAGCCTGGCGCCAAATTGGATAAACGACGATTGATATGCATCTTTTGAGTAATCGCTGTTATTGTTAACTAATGATTCAATGCCATAACCAGCAAAAGGTACCAAAACAAAATGATGCAAAAAGTTAAAATCTTTACTCAAACCTCCAACAGCTGAAGCAACAGTATATTCATATGTTCCCAAACTATCCTTAATTGACGATGCATATGAACCTGAAACATATATTTTTATTCCAGGCGGCAACAATGCACCTGACTTACCAGCCCAAAGTGATGCGTTAATTTCAAATAAAGCATTTATTCCTTCGCCAACAATACCAGGATTTATTCCATAACCTAGTGAAAATCCAATACCCCAATCCTGCTTTTCCTGTAATAACATACCTTCTTCTAATTTTCTACCAGCAATCTGGTAAAAGGTTGAAGTTCCACCTTCGCCAGTGGCAATTTTACGGTCATCTACTATTTTATTACTTGCGCGAACTACACCTTTTCTTTTGGCAATTTTATTGCCTTTTGAATCCAGTTCAAATTCGTAAGCAAAGAATCGTTTATCAACCGAAAGTCCTTCTTTTAAACCGGCTTTAGCAGTTATAGGATGTGATGAATAGATAGGAATTTTCACCCTGAAATCTTCATTAATTTTAGCCAGTGAAACATCATTTAAATTAACAATTTTTGGAAATAAATCGGCAAAAAGTTGATTATCGGACCTTGAACCAAATATATTTTTCGAATGGTCCTTGTATTGCGAACATTCTATTACACCAAACGGGTTAGATGTTTTACCAACATATTTTACTGGAAAAGTAGTTTTTTCAAATGCAGCAACTTTATCGGCATTATAATTCGATGAATCTACCCAAAGGTTATTATAAAATATAGCTGCAATGGAATCGTTCCAGTCTAATCGATAAACATAACAATCGAAATCGGCAACATAACCTTCTTCCCCAGTGTTTGGTTGTCGAGTTTTTGCCTCATATTCATCAATGGTTTGAATGTTTTTTATATCATATACAAGAATATAGCTCCTGTCCAATAAATTTTCACCGGCATCTTTTAAAAGGCTCATCTTGCGCTCTGAAGCTTTGGCCCGTATAACATCGGCATCTGAAGCGTTATAAAGTCCGCGTTCGCCAATTAAATTCATATCAAAATCGCCTTTTACATTACGGTCGAACCATTTTGCTATAATTTGTCTTGAAATATCTTTTGTTAAAGTTTGGTCAATTGATTTTACATCGGGATTAACGCTAATGCTCCTTGTTTCAACATTGTTGTTATTAAATTTTCCCGGAACAGGATAATCCAATACAATTTTTTTCATTCTTTTTGAACGTTCATCACCTCGGTTCAAATAGAGTATAGTAAGCGATGGCCGCAAATATTTTTTAACTGGATTGTCTCGTGTATTTGCCTTTGTAGATAACACATCTTGTGAAAAGAGGTTTGAAGAAAAGCATAATAAAGCTAAAGCTAAGGCATAAATAAAACATTTTTTCATTTTCAATATGTTAGATTAAATTTTTCGGAATTTTATTCTAAGTAAAAATAAACAAATAATATTTCTGCTCCAAAAAATTTGTATTAACAGAATAATTTGAAAGCTAATGAATAAAAATTATGTTTTAATCAACTTTTTTTTACATTTACAATTCATTGAAATTATTTTTAAGTTATTGAATACTAGTAGATAATAAATATATTTTTATATTATAGCACTATTAAATTAATTAAACTGAAAAAAATACCATGTATCGAAAAGAAATTAAAGTTATTGATTGTACCATACGCGATGGTGGTTTAATGAACAATTGGAAATTTAACGATGAATTTGTAAAAGCAGTATATGAATCGCTTGTATTATCAGGGGTTGATTACATGGAGATTGGTTATAAAAGTAGTGAAAAATCGTATTCACGTGATGAAAATGGTCCATGGAAATTTTGTGATGAAAAAGATTTACGAAGAATAGTGGGTGACAATAAAACCAAGTTAAAATTGTCATGTATGGCCGATATTGGACGTATTGAGTTTACCGATATTGCCCCAAAAAAAGATAGTGTAATTGATATGATACGTGTGGCATGTTATGCACACCAAATTGATAAAGCAATTGCACTGGCTGAGCATTGTATTGATAAAGGTTATGAAACAACTATAAATTTAATGGCTGTTTCGAAAGTTAGTGAACGCGATTTGGATGAAGCATTAAGTGATGTTGCAAAATCAAGGGTTCCGGCATTTTATATTGTTGATAGTTTTGGAAGTATGTATTGTGAAAGAATAGAATATTTAGCTCGCAAATACATGAAAGCCATGCCAGGTAAAACAATTGGTATTCATGCCCACAACAATATGCAACTTGCTTTTTCAAATACTATAACTGCCATAATAGAAGGTTGCAATTTGCTTGATTCTACTTTGCTTGGTTTTGGGCGTGGCGCTGGGAATTGCCATACTGAAACATTAATTGCTTTTTTGAAAAATCCAAAATTCAAACTACGTCCTATTATAAAGGTAATTCAGGAGCATTTAATTCCAATGCAGCAAAAAATTGACTGGGGTTACCATATTCCATATTTGATTACTGGAATGTTGAACGAACATCCGAAAAGCGCTATGGAATGGATGGATTCAGAAGAAAAATACGATTTCGTGAAGTTTTACAATCAAATGACCGAAAGTTACGCTTTGGAATAATATTCTAATGTGCAAATGTGTTAATATGCCAATGTGCTGATTTGCTAATTTGCCAATGTATTAATAAAATATGATATTAGTGCTTATTAGAAAACTACGCAAATTGAAAATCATTTTTGTAGTTTTTTTTTATAAGCACTTATTTTAAATAAGAAAATTAATAAGTTTATTTATGGTAATTTTTTGTATAATTCTAATACCTAAATATTTAGAAAATATTATTATACATTAACAAATTAACACATTGTAACATCAGCACATTAGCACATTAAAAAATTAGCACATTATCATGATTTATCCTTCAAATTTTGAAGTTAAAACCGGATTTGATAAAATCAGGAACCGTTTAAAAGAACTTTGCCTTTCATCACTTGGAATTGCCAGGATAGATGAGATGCAGTTTATAGATGATTATCAAAAAGTTTTACAGCTTTTAAATTTATCGGGTGAATTTAAAATGTTAATGCTCGATGAAGAAGCTTTTCCTGATAATTACTTTTTCGATTTAACAAAAGTATTGCATCATTTGCGCATTGAAGGAACTTTCCCTGAAGTAGAAGAAATGTTTAATCTTCGTCGTTCGCTCGAAACCATTAAAGCGGTTTATAATTTTCTCAATTCAAAAAACGAAGTCAAATATCCGAATTTAAAGTTCCTTATTCGCGATGTTAAATTATATCCATTTGTAACCGACAGAATTAATGCCATAGTTACTAATAATGGTAAAATTAAGGATAATGCTTCGCCCGAACTTTCTTCAATTCGTCACGAAATTCACCGTAAGGAACAGGAAGTTGCAAAGCGAATGCACCAGTTAATGAAGTTAGCCCAATCCGAAGGTTGGGCTGATGAAGGAGCATCACTTTCAGTTCATGATGGCAGATTGGTTATACCGGTGAATTCAACACATAAAAGGCGCATAAAAGGTTTTGTACATGATGAATCATCCACCGGTAAAACTTCATTTATTGAGCCTGCAGAAGTAGTTGAGTTAAACAACGATCTAAAGGAATTAGAATATTCCGAACGACGCGAAATTGTGAAGATTCTTACAGACTTCGCAAATGACATTCGGCCATATATTGATGATTTATTAATTGCCTATAATTTCTTAGGTGAAGTTGATTTTTTAAGGGCAAAATCATTGTATGCCATAGAAATTAATGCTATTCAGCCACCGATTTTTGATAGCCCTCAAATATCATGGTTTAATGCTGTACACCCTTTGTTAATGAAGCATTTAAAAGCCGAAGGTAAATCTGTTGTCCCGCTTGATATACAATTAAATGCCCAAAAAAGAATTTTGGTAATTTCCGGGCCAAATGCCGGTGGAAAATCGGTTTGTCTTCAAACTGTAGGACTTATCCAATATATGTTGCAGTGCGGATTATTGATTCCCGTTAAGGAAACCAGTGAAGCAGGCATTTTTGAAAAAATATTTATTGACATTGGCGACGAACAATCCATCGAAAACGATTTAAGCACTTACAGTTCGCACTTACTCAATATGAAGTTTTTTATCCGTAATGCCAATGATAGAAGCCTTTTTATGGTTGATGAGTTTGGTGCGGGAACCGAACCTATGCTTGGAGGTGCAATTGCTGAAAGTGTATTGGAAGAATTGAACCAGATAAAATCATTTGGTATAGTAACTACGCATTATACCAATCTCAAACATTTTGCGTCGTCTGCTGATGGTATTATTAATGGCGCAATGTTATATGATGCACAAAACCTTCAACCACTTTTTAAATTATTGATTGGTGAGCCGGGAAGTTCATTTGCTTTTGAAATTGCCCGTAAAATTGGTTTGCCTGAAAATATCCTTCAAAGTGCAACACAAAAAGTAGGAGAGGGGCATATTGATTATGACCGTAACTTAAAGGAAATAATCCGTGATAAGCATTACTGGCAGCAAAAGCGAAACCATGTTAAAGAATCGGGCAAGCGATTGGACGAAGTTGTTTCGAAATATTCTTCGGAACTTGAAGAAATAAAACAATTGCGAAAAGAAGTGTTGCAAAAAGCAAAACTTGAAGCAGAGGAGTTGCTTACAGGCGTGAACAAACAAATAGAAAATACTATTCGCGAAATTAAAGAAAGCCAGGCCGATAAAGAAAAAACAAAAACAGCCCGTTTAAATGTTATAAAAATCAAGGATAAGGTAGAAATGATTGATTCTTCCTTTGATGAAAAAATTGAAAAAAAGATTGAGCAATTAAGCAGGAGGGAAGAAAGAAAAAATAAAAGGCAAATTTCTTCAAATGAAGAAAAATCAGTTGTAACAAAAATTGAAGAACAAGACCTGACTATTCGAAAAGGAGATAAAGTAAAATTGTTTGGTCAATCGGCTGTTGGTGAAGTGCTTGATATAAATGGCAAAAGCATTTTAGTTTCATTCGGCAATATGGTTACAACCTTGCACGAGAACCGTTTAGAGAAAATTTCGAACAACGAATTTAAAAAAGCCCGGAAACTGGAACCAAAAGCTGAAAATGCCAGTCTATATAATGTATCGGAACGGAAACAAAATTTCAAACTTCAGCTCGATGTTCGCGGGATGCGCGCCGATGAGGCGCTTCAGAAAGTTTCGGAATATATTGATGAATCAATTATGGTTGATGTGAACGAAGTCCGCATTTTACATGGCAAAGGCAATGGAATACTGCGGCAACTTATTCGTGATTATTTGAATACTATTGATTTAATTACTTTTTGTGGTGATGAACACGTCCAATTTGGTGGGGCAGGAATAACTGTTGTAAAATTTTAAAGTGTATTTCTAAAAAATTTATTATGATTTATCTTTGCTAAAAAATTTATTATGGAAGCAATTATAAATACCAATTTTAAATTTCAGAAACAACTTAGTAAATACACCGGAAAAGTTCGTGATGTTTATAATATTGATGGAAAGTATCTTGTAATGGTCGTGTCTGACCGCATTTCTGCCTTTGATGTTGTATTGCCTAAAGGAATTCCTTATAAAGGACAGGTTTTAAACCAGATTGCTCTGAAGTTTTTAGATGCAACAGCTGATATAGTTCCCAATTGGAAGATTTCATCGCCCGACCCTATGGTTACCATTGGCCATATGGCTGAACCCTTTAAAGTTGAAATGGTTATCCGTGGTTATTTGACCGGCCATGCCTGGCGTGAATATAAATCAGGTAAGCGGTCGTTGTGTGGAATGCCATTGCCGGAAGGGATGATAGAAAACCAAAAATTCCCGAAAGCTTTAATTACGCCAACCACAAAAGCAAGTGAAGGGCATGATGAAGACATTTCGCGCGATGAAATAATATCAAGCGGATTGGTTTCGAAAGAAGATTATATACAATTGGAAAATTACACCCATAAATTATTTGAACGCGGAAGCCAGATTGCCGAAAAAATGGGATTGATTTTAGTTGATACTAAATATGAATTTGGAAAAAAAGACGGCAAAATATACTTGATAGATGAAATACATACACCCGACTCATCACGCTATTTTTACTTAAACGGTTATGATGAAAGACAAAAAAAAGGTGAAGCACAAAAGCAATTATCGAAAGAGTTTGTGCGCCAATGGCTGATTGAAAATAATTTTCAGGGCAAAGATGGACAAAAGATACCGGAAATGTCAGCCGATTTTGTAAAACAAGTAAGTGAACGCTATATTGAACTTTACGAAAACATAACCGGAGATAAATTCCAACGTGCCGAAGGAACAGATGTTATGAAAAGGATTGAAAAAAACGTATCCGAGTCTCTTATAAAACTTGACTAATAATTCTTTGAATTAGACTTCGAATAAATTAATTATACTATTTTCTGTCAGAATATTATAGTTTTGAGTAACTTGCAATGAGGAATTTATAACAAGTTATACAAAACTATATTCTTATGAAAAAATTTATATTATTTCTACTGGCAAACTTATTTGTGTTTTATGCAAGTATTTGTGTAGTTAAGGCACAATCAAAAAAACTAATCCATTATTGGCATTTTAATAATACTTTACCTACTAATGGTAAAGGTGGTATTGCTTTAGGAACTATACCTGCTGATTATTCTGCATTAGGCAATGCATTTGTCTTATACAAACCTTTAAAAGGAGTTGTAAAAGATACCACAGGTATTTTGGATAATCTTGCAGGCGACACAATTAATCAAAGGCCTGGTTATGCAGGTTGTTGCGGTAGTACAAATAATGCGGTACGAACCAGGAATCCAAGCGACAGTATGGAGTTTTTATGGTATATACCTACGAAAAAGTATCAAAATATAATTATTAAATATGAAACGCAATCGTCGAGTATAGCCAGTGGCCAACATAGGCAGGTTTTTTCTTATAGTACCGACAGTGCTAAAACATTTATTACTTCCGGTTTGCCTGTGGCATTTGATTCGGCAGGTACTACATGGGGCAAGGTTATTCTCGATTTAAGTTCTATTCCGGCAATTAATAATATTGGCAGTTTTGTTTTTAAGATGACTTTTACTGCCCCGAACACTGGTTCTAGTGGCAACAACAGGTTCGATAACATTACCGTTGAAGGAGATACTGTTATTGCCCCGGCTATAACTTCTACCGCTTTAACTGCAGCAATTATAAATAGAAATTATTCCTATACAATTGTAACATCAGGTAATCCTTCTCCTGCGCTTTCGGTAAGTGGTAACCCGGCATGGCTTACGCTAAATAACAATATCTTAAGTGGAATTCCACCTTCAATTGATACAATTGGCCCTATAACAATTATGGCGAGCAATATTGCGGGAAATACAAAACAGGTGTTTAACTTAATTGTGAACGATTCAATTAATCCTGTTGCACCAGTTATAACAAGTTCAGCACCGGATACTATAAAAAAAGACTCAACATTTTCCTATACTATAAAAGTTACAGGTATTCCCAAACCGGCAATTTCAGTCAGTGGAAATTCTTCATGGCTTATGTTAAAAGATAGCATATTGATTGGCACACCCTCGAATGATGGAATATATGGCCCAATTACAATTACTGCAACCAATATTTTAGGAAGTGTTCAGCAAGTTTTTAATATTATTGTACCTTCTATGCCAAACATTACAAGTCAGGCTATAGCAAAAGGCACGGCGGATTCGCTTTATTCCTATATAATTAAATTAACCGGAACACCATCGCCCAAAATATTAGTAAGTGGTAATCCATCCTGGCTAATTTTAAAAGATAGTTTATTGTCAGGTACACCAACATCAACTGGTTCCTTTGGTCCAATTGTAATTACTGCAGATAATTCACAAGGAAGTATTCAACAAATCTTTACCATTGTAGTTTCTTCATGTCCGGTTATAACAAGTACACCAAATATAAGTGGAATTGTTGGCACAGCATATTCATACCAAATAATAAATACTGGTACGCCAAGTCCAGTTGATTCGGTAATTGGAAATCCGGCATGGTTAAGCCTTAAAAATAATATTTTAAGCGGAACGCCAAATTCATCCGGATTAATTGGACCGATTACCATTTTTGCTGAGAATGCAGCATCAACCGCACAACAAACATTTTATATCAATGTCGCAAATTTAGTGGTGAATACAAGCGGTTCAAAATTAATCCACTACTGGCATTTTAATAACTCGTTGCCACTTGATGGGTCGGGTGGTATTTCGTATAATGGTAATCAAATTTCTCCTGATTATTCAAGAATTGGTAAAGCTTATATTATATTTGAACCAGTTTTAAAAAATATTCGAGATACAGGTTATATAGATAATTTATTGGGCGATACTATTAATCAAAGAAATGGTTATGGCGGATGCTGTTCCGATATTTTTAATAACGCGGTGCGCACGCGTAACCCTAGCGATAGTATGCAGTTTCTATGGTTTTTGCCAACAAATAAGTATAAAAATATTGTTATTAAATATGAAACTCAATTATCAAGTGTAAAAAGTGGACAACGCGAACAGGTTTTTTCGTATAGCTTGGATAGCGCTTCTACGTTTATAACAACCAATCTTCCGGTTGTATCTAATTTCGCTGATACTTCATGGAGCTTGGTAACACTCGATTTTCGCTCGCTCTCCTCGGTTAATGACAATAGTAAATTTGTTTTGAAAATAAATTTTGTTGGTCAAAATACCGGAAGCAAAGGTAATAACAGGTTTGATAATATTACAGTTGAAGGGGATACTATTTCAGGTGGAAGCAATATTGCAATTAATTCAATGGACAGGATAATGTTATATCCTAATCCGGCAAGGGATTATATTAATATTTCAATTCCATATAATGAATCGAAAATAACAATGTATAATTCAACAGGTATAATGGTTTTAAAGTTTATGTTCACCAAAAATAAAAGCCAAATAGATATAAGCCAGTTTAAACCTGGTTTTTATTATATAGCAATTGATGAGAAAAAGAGTGGAGAAACCAAAATGATGAAATTTATAAAAGAGTAAATTTGAATCTATTATATGCAATTGAAACACTTTAGTAAATTCTTATTCTATTTGAAAAAGAAACTTGCTGAAGTGTTTTCTTTTATGATCAATAAATAAAGTTATTTAGAAAAGTCCCACTTTTCCCATATATTTTGAATCTGTGGACTGACATTTGTTTGCGGGTTTTGTTCCTTATCATTCACTCGAATAGAATTTAGCCCAACTTGTTCTGAAAGGTAGTCTGCCATATCTTTATATGATACATCTCCATCTGTTTCCTGTAATTTCTTTAACAGGAAATAAGTAAACATACCATGATTTTTTTCATTATATGACAAGGATGATTGATCGCCACTACTTGAAGTAAAAACTACAATATTGCCATTTAATAGCGATTCCTTAGGTTTAACTTTAACACCACGTGCAGCAACTAATCCCTGTCCCCTGGCACCACCACTAAAACATGCGTCAATAAAAACAGTAACTTTTTTGGTAGGGAATTCAGTAAGTTCATTATACAAATCTTTTAATTTAACCGCAAATTGTAAGTCGGTACCGCTAACATCAACTGGAACCAGGTAAGGTTCTTTTGTTGTTTCATCAGGGAATCCATGACCAGCATAATAAACAAAAATTTCAGCTTTACCATTTGAATTTTTGGCATATAAATTAATTTTTTTAATTGCCCTGTTCATTTCTATTGCCCTGGCATTTATAAGCAATATTGTGTTATCTTCCGGAACTCGAAGCGTTTTTTCGGCATAATCTTTAAATGTTTTAGCATCGTTTGAGGCATAAGCAACATTGGCCTCACTGCTTAATCCGTTTTGATAGGAACTATAGTCTTCATTACCAATTATAAGTGCGAAACAATAAGGTTTTTTATCCTGATTTTCAGGTATTTTACTATCTACATCTGATGATGATGGAAGGCTAATGGAATTATTTGAAATTTGATTGGATTGAGCAGTATTGTTATTTTGTGATTCAGTACTATTGTTCGCCGGACTATTATTTTGGGCAACTTCCGGAACATTATTTTGAGTATTTGGGTTTACTAATCCAGGAAACATACTTGCAGCTTGCTCATAAGCTGATTGTTTAATATAAAAAGGTTCGTTAATATCATAATTCCAACCAACTTCAATGAAATATGCTTTATTTTTTTGAGGTTTAATGGTTGTTTGTTTATATCCTTCATTTTTATATAACCCACAACCATTTACCCTAATTACAAGGTTCTCAATATTATCAGGTATTTGATATTGAAAAGTTGAATTGTTTGAAATTTTGGTTACAGATACATTATTGACAAATACTTCAAGTTTAAATATTGCACCGGCCAAAACACTTGGGCGGTATATATACAATTTATTATTAAAAGTTTTATTAGGGGTTTCATCTGAATTTGATGAATTTTGTGCGTATATATAGTTCCCAGCCAAAACCATAAATACTATCAATAATTTTCTCATTTAAATTTGATTTTATTGTATTGCTATTACAAAATTAATCAAATTTAATATTATTTTTTTAAGTAAAACAAAACAATGCAAGAGATAATTTCAGTTATTAATTTAATCAATTTCTAAATGTTATATTTTATAACATAAAATATAAGGCATTTTATTTTTGGAGAATTGGTTTATTTTAATACTTTTATTTTAATAAAAAGTGCCAATTAAAACTAATCTGAAAATTTAATACTATGAAAAACTTGTTTTGTTATTTTCTGATGTTTATATTAAATCGCAATCAATTTAATAAATCAATTCATTATGATATATTCATCTAGGACTTTATATGTAATTAATTTTCTTAAATCAATAATAAATTGTAATAAATTATTTTTAATAATGAATGATTATAAAAATTAACACTAATGAGATTAAAAGTTAGAATAAATATATTTTTCTTAGCGATAGTTTTGTTTATTGTTTCAATAAATTCTTGTGAATATGAACCTACAGAAAAATTTAATAGAAATGTAAATCAAAATGTTACTCCGCCTAATATTCAAATAGTTTCATTAAACATTAATAGGGATACTTTATATTTGTTTGCAGATACACTTGTTGATTTTAGATTTAATTCAAATAATCAAGCAATTTCAGCAGTACAATTTTTAATTGATAACCAAATTAAAGAAACTGTGAATTCAAATACTGGCACTTTTGATATTCAAATTGCCAATTTAACAAATGGAATTCATAAAATGCAAATTAATATTTACACAGCTTCTAATACTGGAAGTATTGCTGATAAAGTTGGGGCTGAAGCATTCGTTGCATCTAAAACATGGACATTAAATGTTATAAAAAGTCTTAACTCTCAAATTCAAACTAGTGTTGAAAATGGTTTATTGAAAATTAATTGGTCACAACCAATTACAACATATATAAAGGAGTTTACAATTTATAGAAATAATATTGCAATTGGATCGACAAAATTACAAGAATTTATTGATAGTTCATATGTTGGTCAGGGGGCAAATTATGCAATAAATGTAATTACAATTAATAATAGCTTGTTTCCTTTGGGAGATATTCAAATTTCTCCTCAATCGACTAAATTATATTTTGTTGTTACTAGACCAAATAAATATACAATTATCTGGGATAAAAATAAATATTATAATGCAATTGATTTTGTAAAAATATCATTTATACCTCAATCTGGGGTTAATAAAATAGAACAAATAATTAAAACAAGCAATGAACCAAATGACACAATATGTCAAATTAGTAACTTTACTTTTGGAAATACAAATAAATACATTTTGTCTATAAAACCAAAAAAAGCATCATATCAAATTATAACGGAAAAAGATATTTTAATGGGTATTCAAATCCCAATTCCTATTTCTGATATATATCAAATGAATAGCGATACATGCATAATAAATTCATCTGGAACAATTTATAGATATTCTATTTTTCAAAATAAAATTATTGATAATTTTAATTACAAATTGCGAACTGATATACAAGCAGAAATTGACATTTCCCCTTTAGGTAAATTAATAAATGTTAGTTATGGTAACCTTGAACATGTAACTATTTCTACCGATAATTTACAGATTATAAAAGATAATATAATTACAAATATTGTCAAGAATTTTGATTTGAATATTTATAACATAAATTATCCAATTTCGGATATTGGAACTGGTATCATTTCTAGTAAAGATTCATTATTTTTAATTGATAATAATAATTCATTATTATTATCTGGTTATCCAATATATATGAATACTGATAAATCTAAAATTTCAACTAATGGTGATTATTTTTTTCAAGTCGATGCTCTGCTGAATTTTTTTCAATATAAAAATCAAAAAATAAATTTAGTATGGCACGCTCCTCTAATTTTAAGAAATTGTTATTTTGATTTTGTTTCTAATGATCCTAATAAATTGGTATTTTGGGATGGCTCTACTTTTTATTTAAAAAACTGTAGCGATTTTTCAACTATTAACGAATTTAACCTTAGTACAAGTGATTTAATTAATATTGATTTTTATCTGAAAGAAATTCTAACATACGATAATGGTCATTTTTATGTTTATAGTTTAAATGATGGTAGTTTACTTTATGATGTACCTACTCAAAATCAACAAGGTTTTCTTGTAAACAAAACTATAATTATTTATGGTTACAATTCTCTAATATATCTAATGTATTATTTATAAGCAAAAAAGGAAATGAAAGAAAATATTATAATAATAATTAGTTTATTATTTTCAATTAATATTTATGCTCAAGAAATACAATATGGTATAGGTACTGGTATTGGTTCATATAATATGGGAGATTTAAAAAAAATAAATAATGAAGTTTTACAAAACCTTCCATTTGAATCAAAGATTGTTTCAAATTTCCCATCATTTTTTTATTATCAACCATCAATTATTTTGAGAGAAAAAAATTTTGGTTTTGGAATTTGCTATAAATTTGAATCTACAGGCTCAAGAATTTCATCTTCGGATTATTCCGGTGAATATAGGTATGATATGATAATTTATTCAAATTCGCCTTGTTTTATTGCTGTATATGATATTTCAGTTTCTAATAATATTAGAATTGGGCTATATGCTCTTGCAGGGCTTGTTTTCACTAACTTAAAAATGAATGAGTATTTACATGTTATTGACACAACATTAACTAATTCAACTTATAAGTTTAATGCTCAAAATGAAATAGTTGAACCTGGTTTTTCAGTTAATTATAATTTAAAAAATATAGGATTAATGTTAAATCTAGGCTATCTTATTCAAACAAAAGATGGTTCCTTTTCAACAAATAATGACCAAAATAGTAATACAAATTCTATTAAACCAAATTGGAATGGTTATCGAATTGGATTGACCTTTTTTTATAATATAGCATCTAAAAATAAAAAAAACGGATCAAATATAAAATAGGTTAAATTTTATGCAGCAATTCAGCTTAAAGCACATTAAATATCTGAATTTTAATTTTATAATAATTTCTTATTAAATGAAAATTCTTGGAAATATATTATGGCTTTTTTTTGGTGGAATTATTATTGCTATTGAATATTTTATTGCAAGTATAATACTAATAGCTACAATTATTGGTATTCCGTTTGGGTTTCAAACCTTAAAATTAGCAAGTCTGGCTTTATGGCCATTTGGAAAAGAAATACGTTATAAGAAAAATTCATCGGGTTGTTTGTCTACTTTAATGAATATAATATGGATATTAATTGGTGGACTATGGATTTGTTTATCACATATTCTATTTGGTATAATTTTCGCAATTACAATTATTGGAATCCCATTTGCAAAACAACATTTTAAACTTGCTTCTCTTGCTCTTACTCCTTTTGGAAGGGAAATTGTAAATTAATTTTATGCAACCGTTTTCTTATATCGCCAAACTGCCAATTGTATAATTATATATGCAAAAACAAATAAGCTTAAAATATCCTTATAAATATCTTTTAATCCAGAACCTTTTAGTAATATCATCCTAACAATACGCATAAAATAATATATTGGGTTTAGCAAATCGAGCTTTTGCGCATGCAGGCATGCTTTCGGTGGCAGTAAATATACCACTCATCATTATACAAACCAGCATAATAAAAAACGAAACAAACATTGCTTGTTGTTGTGTATCAGTTAAGGTTGAGACAAAAAGTCCTATGCCCAAAACCACTGACAAATATATACCGGCAACAAAAAATAATAACCAAAGACTCCCAACAATAGGTATTCCGAATAGAAACTTACCAACCGTGAGCCCAAAAGCTAATTCCACCAAGGCTAATATCCAAAATGGAATAAGTTTCCCGATAATAAACTGATACTTTTTAATAGGAGTAACATTTATTTGTTCAATAGTTCCAAGTTCCTTTTCTCGCACAAGGTTTAAACCAGAGAGAAACATACCGATTAAAGTTACCAAAATAACTAAAACTGCAGGTACCATATAATTTTTATAATTCAATTCGGGATTGTACCAAAATGAATTTGTTATATTAATTGAATAAGGAATATTTAAAGTCATATTTTTTCCGGCAATTTGTGTTATAACTTCAGCATTATATCCGGCCAAAATATTTTGAATATAAGCACTGCTAATTCCAGCAACAACACCATTTATGGCATTAACCATTATTTGAACTTTAGCACTGTTTTCACGAACCAGTCTTTTTTCGAATCCTGAAGGAATTTGGATGATAACATCAACATTTCCCTTTTCCATTTCCGTTTCAGCTTCCTTATAATTAAAGGAATATCCATTTACAATATAGAAAGGCGAGCCAGTAAATTTGCTTACCATTTTTCGTGAAGTTTCCGATAAATCCTTATCAACAATTGAAACTTTCACATTTTTTATTTCCATTGTTGCTGCGTTAACGAGTATAATCAGCTGTACAATTGGAATTACAAATATTATAGGCAACATTGATTTGTTACGAAATACTTGTATAAATTCTTTTTGTAATATAAATAAAATTGTTCGCATACAATATAATTACAAATGACAAATTATGATTATTATATAATTAATATTTTGTATTTTACTTGTTCCCTTTTATTTTACACCTTTATCCATATACCATTTACCTTTATTCCGTATTCCGTATTTATTCCAACCGAATTTTGAATTTTTTTGCTGCAACAAAAAGAAAAAATACAGTCATTCCTACCAATATAAGTGTTTCTTTCCATAAATATTTTAATCCAATTCCTTTCAGCATAATGCCTTTTACAATAATGATGAAATATTTTGGCGGCATAATTTCACATAACCATTGTAAAACCTTAGGCATATTCTCTATTGGAAATATAAAACCCGATAACATTATAGTTGGTAACATAAGTACCACCATTGATAACATCATGGCTACCTGCTGACTGTTAGTGGAAGTTGAAATTAATATACCAACAGAAAGCGCTAAGATTATAAACAACATACACTCTCCTAAAAGCAAAGCTAAATTGCCTTGCACAGGTAACCCGAAGACCCAATAACCAAGTAATACTATAACAATAGTATTTATAAATGAAAGAGCAACATAAGGCATTACCTTTCCAATAATAATTTGAATTGGTTTTAAAGGCGATACCAATAAAACTTCCATTGTACCAAGTTCCTTTTCACGAACGATGGAAATTGAAGTCATTAAAGCTGATATAAGCATTAAAATCATTGCCATAATTCCTGGCACAAACAAAAAAACGCCTTTCAATTCAGGATTATACAGCATCCTGATCTCTGGTTTAATTTGATAAGGAATGGTTTTGCCTGTACTAATTTCATTCACATAAGTACGTATAATACCTGATGTATAATTGGTTATGAGGTTTGCAAAGTTTGCATCGGAAGCATCGGAAAGAATTTGAATATTGGCAACTTTTTCATGTTCTAATTTTTTTGCAAATTCAGGTTCAAAAATCACAACTTCTTTAACAATACCTTTTCTGAAAACGGATTCAATTTCTTTATTCGTTTTCAAATTATCGTATAATTTAAAATAACCTGATGAAAACAAGCGTTCAGAAATATCACGTGTAACTTCATCTTTCGAATTGTCAAGAATTGCTATATTTACATCACTTATTTCATTGGTTATAACAAAGCCAAATAATAACATCATTGCTAAAGGCATACCAAATAAAACCAACATGGTGCGCTTATCGCGGAATATATGGTAAAATTCTTTTATAACAAAACCAAAAAACTTTTTCATTGTATAGCGTTTAGGAGAAAGTATTTAGTGTATAGTATTTATTTTTATGTACTTAGTTTTTTCAATTTTAATAAATTCGTTAAATATCATTTGTCATCATTTTCCACCAATAAAAGCTGTTCACATTCATTAAAATCCAATTCGTTAAAACTATGGATGATTTTGTCGGCAAAATTTATCCGGTCCTCAGAAAAAGTTGTGGTTATGCCTATCACTTTCATTCCTGCTGCCAATGCCGATTGAATGCCAAAAATAGAATCTTCTATAACAACACAACTTTCAGGTTCAACACCCAGTTTTTCAGCGGCAACTATATATATTTCAGGATCGGGCTTAGCATGTTTAACGAAAGTTTCATCAACCAAAACATCGAAAAAACCACGAATGTCGAGCTTATCTAAAACAAAATCGAGATTTACCGTTGGAGCCGATGTTGCAACTGCCAACCGAACATTATTCTTTTTAAGTTCGAATAAAAGTTTCATCAAGCCATCAGGCGCTTTTATTATTTTTGAAAAATTTTCACGATATAAAGCTTCCTTTTCTTCAGCAATTTCAAGAATTCTTTTTTCATCCGTAATACCTAAAAAACGTTCAATAAAAATTTTATTGGAACCTCCAAAAATATCTTTAACATCAGCTTCTGAAACTATTTTACCAAATTTTTCGAACATCATTCGCCATGTTATATCATGAATGCTACTATTCTCAACCAACACTCCATCCATATCAAATATAACAGCCATTTTTCTTCCCATATATTTAGATACTAATTTTATTACTTTAATTCATTATAATTTATAATTCGTCATTTGTAATTTGCTATTATTCCTTATTTCTTGCAATTTTAAAAAATACCTCATCCATATTATTTACTTCAAAATTTTCTTTTAAAGCCTGTGGTGTATCCAATGCAACAATTCTACCTTCCGACATTATGGAAACCCGGTTGCAATATTCTGCCTCATCCATATAATGTGTTGTTACAAATACGGTTATGCCATCATTGGAAGCCTGATAAATTAAATCCCAGAATTGCCGGCGCGTAACAGGGTCGACCCCGCCGGTTGGTTCATCAAGAAAAACAATTTCGGGACGATGAAATATTGCCACTGAAAACGCAAGTTTTTGCTTCCATCCTAATGGAATATCTTCAATAAGCTTATTGCGCATTTCGTTCATTCCCAAACGTTCAAGAAGCTCGTCAGTGCGGTTTTTTATTTCACCATTTCTTAAGCCATAAATTCCACCATAAAACCGAATATTTTCAACAATAGTCAAATCGTTATATAAAGAAAATTTTTGGCTCATATAGCCAATATTCTTTTTAATTTCTTCACTTTGTTTATATGCATCAAAACCTGCAACATTAACATCTCCCGAGGTTGGTGATGATAAACCGCACAAAATCCGGATGGCAGTTGTTTTTCCGGCACCATTTGCTCCCAAAAATCCGAAAATTTCACCTCTATAAACATTAAAAGTTAGGTTATCATTGGCAACAAAGCTCCCAAACTTTTTCATCAAATTTTTTACTTGTATAACCGTTTCGGTGGTAGAAACCATTTTTCTTCTTTTTTGAATATAGTATTTATAATAGTAACAAATCAGTAAATAATTTTATAAGATCAATTAATTTGTCATCAATTTCATAAAACAATCTTCAATTCCAGCATTTATTTCAGTTAATTCTATTTCAGTATGATTTTTATTTTTTAAATAATCAAGTAAATCTTTTTGATTATCGCTTTCATTCAAAGTTATATGAACATCTTGTCCGAATAAATAAGCGCTTTTACAGTATTTATATTCCAACATATCATTTTTAAGGCCATAAATATTATTTGATTTCAGCGACCAAAGTGGCTCGCCAAATTGTGCAACAATTTTTTCAGGCGCATCAATTGACATGATAGAACCTTTTTGTATAAGGGCAACCCTGTCGCATAAGCTTGCTTCATCCATATATGGAGTTGAAACAACAATTGTTATATTTTTTTTCTGAAGCCCTTTCAACATTTGCCAAAATTCCTTTCGCGAAACCGCATCAACACCTGTTGTTGGCTCATCCAAAATTAATACTTTGGGTTTATGAATTAAAGCGCACGAAAGTGCAAGCTTTTGTTTCATTCCACCCGAAAGTTTGCCGGCAGGACGTTTTTTAAATGGCTCAATGTGAACATATATATCTTTTATTAAATCGTAATTTTCTTCAATTGTAGTTCCGAATATCGTAGCAAAAAAAGTTAAATTTTCTTCAACCGATAAATCCTGATATAACGAAAACCGCCCTGGCATATATCCCAGAATTTTTCGCAATTGCTTATAGTCTTTTACCGTGTTTAAACTACAAACTTCAGCTATACCGCTATCAGGAATTAATAATGAAGTAAGTATCCTGAAAATTGTAGTTTTTCCTGCTCCATCTGGTCCAATAAATCCAAATAATTCATTTTCATTTATATTAAATGATAAATTTTCAATGGCTTTAATTTGACCGTACGACTTAGTTATATTTTCTGCCTGAATTGCGAACATTATAATTATATTGAATTAAATACTTTTTTTGATTTTGGAGTATCGTTTAATTTCTATTTAATATTGCAATAATTTTTAAAATTTCACTTCGCCCGGCATTCCAATCTTAATTGATCCATCGTTTACAACATCAACTTTAACAGCATAAACCAGGTTAACCCGTTCGTCCTTGGTTTGAATAATTTTAGGTGTGAATTCAGCTTGTTGTGAAATCCAACTTATTGTACCTTCTAATTTTTTGTTTTCACTTTCACTTTTATCAACAAAAACAGATACTTTCTGACCCAATTTAATATTTGGCAATTGGGCTCCCGAAACATACACACGCAGCCGAAGTACTGACAAATTGGCTATTTTAAACAAAACTTTTCCTGGAACAATAATTTCACCTTGTTCAACATATTTTTCCAAAACCGTACCGTCAACAGGGCTGCGGATTAGTGACTTTGAAAGCTGATCGTTAACTTGTGCAACCTGATATTGCAGAGCCTGAATTTCACTATTAATTGCAATGTTTTGTACTTTAGTAGAAACAATTTGGCTGTTTATAACATCAACCTGACCGTTAATATCGTCTAATTGCTTAGATGGTGCGGCATTAGAAGCTACAAGTTTTTTTATTCTTGCCTGATCAATAAGTAAAGTTTTCTTTTGTTCATCAAGAACCTGGATTTGGGCATGCACTTGATCTAATTTAGCTTTAGTGGCCTGGGTTTGTGCAATTAATTGAAGTTTGTGTAAATAATTAGGAACAGAATCAATAATTCCAACCACTTCTTTATTGTTAAGATGCTGGCCTTCTACAATAGAAAATTTCACCACTTGGCCCTGGACTTCAGCTCCGGTAAGAATTTCAGTTGCTTCAAAATTCCCATAAGCATCAGAAATATTATTCCCGGAACCACAGGATGCTATCAAAAGAGGTAAAATTGCAAATATCCATTTTGTTTTCATATCATTTTTGTTTAATAGTATTTCTTAATCATCTTTTAAAATCAATCATTTGACATTAAAGTTGCCCTTTAATAGTGAAGTAATTCACCTTTTCCTGAACTAATTGTATTTGGTGTGTTTGCATTTGAATTTTTGCCTGTATTTCGGCATTAAAATCATTTATATAATCAGATGCTGTAATAGTGCCATGTTCTAGTTTTAACGATGATCGCTGAGATACTTCGGAACGTAAGTTAACAATAGCACTATCGGTTACAATAGATTTTTCAAGTTGGGCAATTCTGCTTTTGCTTGCATCAATTGAAATTCTAAGGCTTTGTTCAACAGCTTGTTTTTTTGAGTCCACCATATCGCTTTGAATCAACAACTCCTGTCTGTCGTTAGAAGTTTTGTTCCAATCCCATATATTCCATTTAAAGTTGATACCGACTATCCAAAATGACGAAAAATCATTGGAAAGCATATTAAATCCAGGTCTTCCATAACCTCCTTCGGAAAAGGCATAAACTCTTGGTAAACGTTGCGATTTAACTAACTTATCAGAGAATCCTAAAGATATTTTCTGGGCATCAAAAGCATTCAATTCAGCCCGATGGAATGAACCAGTGTCAGCTATTTCAACCACAGGTTCTTCAATTTTTAAACTGTCGTTTAAATTTTTGCCAGTTAATTCTGCAAGTATTTCAATATTAGTTGAATAATTGATTTGCAATTCCTCAATCTGCTGCTGGTTTTTCAATAATTCAATATTGATATTATCTAAATCGGATTGCTGTAGGATTCCATTTTTTACGCCCGATTCAATTTTTTTCTGTTGTTCAGTTAAATTTGATTTTACGTTTTTTATCAACTTCAAATTTTCTTTCAGCAATAATAGGTTGAAATATACCTGATTTACCTGTTCGTTTATTTTATGCAATTCACTTTCATTTTGGTATAAATCAGCATCAGAAGATGCTTCAGCGATTTTCTTTTGTGCCGAGACACTTCCACCATCGTACAACATTTGGTTTACATCAACATATGCTTTGTATTGGTCAGCAGAAGTTTTAAAACTAGCTGGATTTATTGGCGTTCCCTGAGTAAGTTTGTTAACTAGTGCAGATGGTAATTGCGTTACATCACTTTGATAAGTTGCCTGACCTGTAGCGTTAAGTTGTGGAAACCATTGGGTTTTAACACTTTTAATTTTTAAATTGGTATTGTCGATAATCCTTTGTTTATCTGAAAAATAAGGATGACTTTCCCTTGCCAGTTTTATGCATTCAAACAAACTTAGTTTTTCAGTATCCTGACCAATTAATTTGGGCGATATAAATAGAAGTAAAAATATTAACCGCTTCATAATCAATTTATTTAATTTGTATTGAATCAATGATAAATTTCGAAACTTCCTTTTTGCGCAATTCTATAAATGCACTATAATTATTGGCGTTTCCACGAAAAATAATTCCTGTAATTATGGGTTTCGCAATAATGGGAAAAATACAGAGGCTTATAATATTAACAATAAGTTCCTCGGTTTTAATTGATCTGATAGTTCCTTTTTTTATTTCTTTCTGGACAAGCTCTTCAAATTTTCCAATAATGTTCTTTTTAACAATTGGCGTTAATTCAAATATTGACAAAAGTCGCTGAGGATTCCGGTTTAATTCATTAATTATAAATACCGGAATGTGAGGATTTTTTAGAATTAAGCTAATATAATTGTCAACAAAATATTCAATTTTTTCAAATAAAGGTTTTTCACTTTCCATTATTTCAATCATATTTGAAAAAAACTCGCCCATTACTTTTTCAAATATTGCGGTAAAAAGCTTTTCCTTTGTTCTGTAATAATAATGGAGTAAAGCCTTATTTATACCTGCCCTTTGTGAAATTTCTTCCATTCGGGTACCATCAAAACCCTTTTCAGTAAAAACATCCTGGGCGGTTTCAAAAATCAGCTCTTCTGTTTGTTTTTCATGGGTTGTCATTAATTAACCATTTAGTTAAACTAATTAATTTAATCTATTGGACAAAGATATTTTATTTATTTAGTTTAACAAATAAATTTAATAATTTAGTTAAAATTTATAATAAGTTCTATTTCAGACTAAATATCTGATTTGCAGACATTGCTTATTTATTAATCAATTATAACATTGGGTTTCATATGAAAAAATTATATATTTGAAACCAAAACCTAGAATTGATCTAACCAAAATGCTAAAGAAGATTTCATTCCTTGTTGTTGCAGCGGGATTAACTATTGTTGCAGTTTTTATTCAACAATTTTCATCATCTGATCGTCCTTATAAGACCTCAATTGATATTAATAACCAAAGTTATAATGTTAAATTACCTGTGGTTCATGAAGGAAACAGGGAGTGTTTAATTGAAATTAATATTGGAGATACAAGTATTCATGGTCAGGTTTTTTATAAACGATACAAATTCAATGAAGATTGGAAAATAAACCAATTGGTAAGCATGAATGAAAATATGGTCAGTATTTTACCACAACAAAATCCCAATGTTAAAATTGCATATTACGTTAAATTGGAATCAAAAGGAATGCATTATTATATTGCCAAGGATAATCCAATTATTATTCGATTTCAGGGTGAAATTCCGAAATATATTCAATTTCCGCAGGTAGCAATAATGTTTTTAGCACTTATTTTTGCCTGTTTTTCTGGTATACTAGCACTATTTAATGTGGATAGTTATATAAAATATTCAAAAATAACATTCTATTTATTTACTATTTCGGCATTTATACTTAGTTTAATTGTTCATATCATTTCATTCAGGCATATAATTCTAAACTTAAGTATTTACAACGACTTGACATTTTATAAAAATCTTGTTATATTCCTCCTCTGGTTTGGTGTTTACCAATTAAACAAAAAGCATTCAATTCGAATTTTAGTATTTATTGTTGCTATAATTACACTTATGCTTTATTGTTTACCACAACATTTATTAATTTCATTAATTCATTAATATCCTATTATTTTAAATTCTGTCCTTCGGTTTACAGCACGGCCTTCTTCAGTATTATTGTCAGCAATGGGCTGTGTTTTACCATAGCCTTTATATACAATCCTCGACTGAACAATACCTTTATTAACTAAATAATTAGCAACTGTTTTTGCCCGGTTTTCACTTAATTGTTGATTAAAATTATCACTTCCAATGTTATCGGTATAACCGCTGACTTCAATTTTAATTGTAGGGTTTTCATTCATAAATTGAATTAACTTAGTTAATTCAGCAGTTGACTCGTCTTGCAATTCAGTAGAATTTGTATCGAAGAAAATATTTTTCAAAATGACTTTATTTCCGTTCTTAATAGGTTGCAGTGCAACATCCATGTAAAAGGGTTTTGATTTATCATGAATTCCTGATAGGTTAAAATTCTCGGAATAAAATAAATATCCTTTTCGCGATACATTTAAAGCATAATTTTTATCAGTTGGAATACAAACCAGAAATTCTCCATTAAATCTATTAGATGTAGCCTGGTTAATTATAGCTGTACTTTTTAAATCAATTAATTCAAAGTTGGCTTCTAACGGCACTTTTGTTTCTGCATCATAAACTTTGCCTTTCATATATGAAACCAGCAAAGGTCGAGCTGCTTTATATAAATCAAAATCAAAAATATCGCGACCTTTTTCAGGAATACGGTTTGATGAAAAATAGGCATGGTTACCTTTCGAATTTACAACCAAACCTATTTCGTCAGCAAATGTATTAATAGGATAACCTAAATTTACTGGTGTTGACCATTTGCCTTCAGCCTTTTTCCGACTGTAGAAAAGATCCTGGCCGCCCATTCCAGGCCAACCGTCTGAAGCAAAATACAAAGTTTGATTATCGGGATGAATATATGGTGATTGGTCATCATCGGGTGTATTTATGCTATCGCCTATATTTACTGGAACTCCCCATTTGTTATCATTGCCTAATGAAGAGACCCAAATATCATATCCGCCTTTTCCACCGGGTCGGTTACTTGTAAAATACAAATCTTTTCCGTCAGACGAAATTGAAGGTTGCTTTTCGGAATAGCCTGAATTTATGGGTTCTCCTAAATTTTTAGGTTCCGACCAACCTATATCGGTTTTAACGGTAACATAAATATCGCATTTACCAAGACCATCGGGCCTGTTACAAGCTGTAAAGTACATTTTAAATCCATCACTAGTTATTGATTCAGCACCTTCGTTGTCCATAGTATTTACAGGATAACCTACAGGTCTTGCCAATTGCCAGACGCTGTCCTTTAATAAACTAAAATATAAATCTTCCTGACGGTTATGAAATGGATTTAAATTGTTTTCATTAATTGGTAATAGCCTTGTAAAAACAAGCATTTCTTCATCGGCCGATAAACTTGGCCAATATTCATCGTAATTCGAATTAACATTATTGCCTATATTTTCAGGCTTAAATGGAACCGGATGTGCAATTGCCTGAATAGCAAATTTACAATTGCTGATAATTTTGTCTGTTTCTTTCTCTTGCGAAGGTGTAACCTGTTTTATGTCTTTAAACTTTTGTGCATAAATTAAAGCTTCGTCATATTTTCCGGTTTTATATAATGCTTCTGTTAAAAAAAAATAGGCAACCGGATATTTATCAGCACCAACATTCATTGCATTTCTGCAACATTCAACAACTTTTTCCTGGTTACCCATATAATCATAAGCATCAGCCATCAATAAATATGCTTCTAAAAATTTATCGTCAGTTTTTATAGCGAGTTGAAGTATTTCAACAACATCGGGATAATCGCGCATTTGCATTTTTCGCATGGCTTCTTCATAATAACTTATTGCCTTTTTCGATTTTGTTGAATAATCCTGTGCTGTTACACAAATTGATACAAATAGAAACATTGCCAATACTGCAAACTTCATAATTATAAAATTGAATTGAGAATCAAAGATAAAGAATTTACCAAAAACGGATTTTAAATAAAGTTCCCGGTCGATATTTATTATATTCGCATGAAACCATTGCTTCATGGTTTGAAATAAATGTTATTCCTTCGGTCTGGAAACCAAAATAATTTTCCCAGTTCAAATAAGCTGCCTTGTGAAGCGTAATGTTTTGAAGCGAAAATTTGTTCATCACATACACAAAAGGATAATAGTTTTTATAGCCTAATAGGGCAACTTCTTTTTTATCGGGCGAAAGTGACGCTGCAGTTACCAATCCGTCCAAATAAATTGTTTTTACCGGAACAATGGTATAATTTCCTGGTTTTGATGGAACAAAATAAATATGACAAAAAGGGCAACTTTCCAGTTTTTGCTAAAAATTACCAAAGTATCATTATAACTTATCATTGCTTCACAATCAAACGATGATCTCGTATAACCAGTTTCAGGCTTGGGTAAATTGCCATAAGTAAATGCTATTTTTTCACTCATCACTTTTGCATTTCCGGTATCAGGAATTATGCTCTTTTCAATTCTATAAATTATACAATGATTTCGGTGGCCAAAATTATTTCCAAAATCGCAGGCATATATATATTTTTCGTCTTGCGAAATTTCTTCCCAATCAATATTAACAGCGTTTTCAACTGTAATAATTTGCAAAAGCTTTTTCCCCAGAGTATCCATGATAAAAATAAATGGACCATCACCACTGTCGTTTATGGTCCATAATTTATGCCGGTAAAAAATTAAGCCTGATGATTCATTTATCCGTTTTGGAATACTATCTGAAACAACTACAGGTTTTCCAATATGTCTAATATTAATAGGTATTGTTTTCTGTGAAAACAATGAAAAAGAGAAATATAGCAGAAAAATAAATGAAATTATTTTCGTCATAATTTAAATTGCTTCACAATGTTTACCTTAAAATCAATGCAATACTATTTCTTTTAAAAATAATTTATAAAACAATTAATCAATATATTTGTCAAAATTAATGTTACAAATGAAACAAGTATTAATTGCAGGGATCTTAATTGTCAACATTGCCTTAATATTCTATTTAATTGCCACAGTTAAATTATTCACTCAGAAAAAAATCACAAAGTATGCACTTTTTTTTCTATCAATTGGAGTTATATTTGATTTAACAGCTACAATTTGCATGATTCTTGGCTCAAGCAAAGGACTTGTAACTCTTCATGGAATTATAGGATATTCATCATTATCGGGAATGATTATTGATACAGTGCTTTGTTTTCGGAAAGTTTTTAGGAATAGAATAGGAATTGAAATATCAAACAAATTCAGAAATTTGTCACTTGCATTTTTTTTGTATTGGATTGCAGCTTATATTACAGGTTCAATATTGGTTATACTTAAATTTTAATTTTAAAATATATTTTTATGAATTTAGAAGTTTTTCCTTTCGCTAAAAATGGTAAAGAAAAAGGTATAAATCTTTACAGATTAAGCAATGATAATGATGTTGAAATTGTAATCTCAAATTATGGTGCCGCTATAATTTCTATTATTACTCCTGATAAATTTGGAAATAAAGCAGATGTTGTATTAGGGTTTGACACTATAGAAGAATATGAAAATGGCAGATCGTTTTTTGGCGTTATTTGTGGACGCTTTGCAAATAGAATAGGCAATTCATCGTTTAGTATTGATGGTATAAACTACCGAATTTCCGCTAATGAAGGTAAAAATTGCCTTCATGGTGGTATTAATGGTTTTGATAATAAAATATGGAACCATATTGAAAATAATAATGAAAAAAACAATATAGGAGTTACATTCAAATATTTTAGTGCAGACAATGAAGAAAGTTTTCCTGGCAATTTCAATGTTACAGTGACTTATACTTTGAACAACGAAAATGAATTATCAATAGTATATGAAGCGACAACTGATAAAAAAACAGTCGTTAACCTTACCAATCATTCTTATTTTAACTTAACTGGTTGTAAATATGACGTTCAAAAGCATATTTTAAAAATTAATTCAGATAAAATTACAGAAGTAAATAATGAATTAATCTCAACCGGTAAATATATAAATGTAGCTGGAACAGCTTACGATTTCAGAAACCCGGTTGAAATAGGAAAAGCAATTTCACAAAATAATGGAGGGTTTGATAATAATTTTGTGATAACCAAAAAATTATCTAATGATTTAAGCTTTGCGGCAAAAGCAATTGAACCCGAATCAGGCAGATGGATGGAAACATATACAACAGAACCAGCGGTGCAGCTTTATACAGCAAACCACATGAATGGTTCTCAAATTGGGAAAAAAGGCGTTAAATATCAAAAACATTTTGGATTTTGCCTGGAAACACAACATTATCCTGATTCCCCTAACCATCCTGAATTTCCTACAACATTGTTGGATCCTGGTGAAAAATATACACAAAAAACGGTTTATAAATTTGGTGTTGAAAAATAGAGCTTATGATAAAGCACATCATAGTTTTTCTTTTTGTTATATATTTATATAATTTTAATATATATAGCCAAATAGAAAATGAACCGGTATATTATACTGATAGTTCAACCTATGATGTTTCATTTTATGGAATCAATTTGGAGGCTTCAGAAAACTCAACTTATTTAAAAGGCTATACAATAATAAAAGCAAAGGTTATTGGACAAACACTTTCAAATTTTTATATTGAATTATCTGACACTTTGCAAATTGATTCTATTATTTATAATGACCAAAAAATAGCATTTCAACATAGTAAGGGATGGATTAAGGCAAAATTACCATTAACTATAAATCCAGAAGTTCAATTTCTGATTATTGTTTATTATCATGGTTTGGCTGAATCTTCAAACCCTTTGGGTGGTATTGGTTCAAACACAGAAGAATTATATACCTCTTCCGAACCATTTTCTGCTTCCGATTTTTTCCCTTGCAAACAATGGTTAACAGATAAAGCTGATTCTATTAACATGAATATTACCGTTCCAAATGGTCAAACTGTTGCTTCAAATGGTTTGTTAAAAGAAAAGCTGCCAGTTGATAGTGGAAAAACTTTGTTTAAATGGGAGACCCATTATCCTATTGCGTATTATTTAATAGCTTTTACGGTTGGTAATTTTTATGAACAAAGCTATAAATTTTACGATGAAAATTATGGTGATTCAATTTTGTTTCAAAATTATTTGTATAACGATACTGAATTTATCAATCAAAATTTAAATATAATTGATAAAACGACTGATATAATTAAATTATACGAACGATTAACAGGTGTTCCTTATCCTTTTAGAAAAGAAAAGTATGGTCATGTTATGGCACCAATTGGAGGTGGCATGGAAAATCAAACCCTGACATCACTTTCGGAAGTTGATTTTGATGTTGTTGCTCATGAATTAGGCCATTCCTGGTTTGGCGACCGTGTCACCTGTTCCGATTGGCAAAATATATGGATTAATGAAGGTTGTGCTTCATATATGGAATATATGGCTAACGAATATTTGATGCCAGATGCCGCAAATCAATGGCTGCATAATGCAATGAAATATGCATTAAATTCTACTGGTTCAATATACGTTCCTGATGATTCAAAATGGAACGATGTAAGATTATTCAGCAATGGGCTATCCTACAAAAAAGGAGCTTTGTTATTACATATGCTTCGAAATGAAGTTAATAACGACTCAATTTTCTTTGATATTTTAAAAACTTTTTTGAATCAATATGCCTACTCAAATGCCTCGGCCAATGATTTTAAAAATGTTGCCAATGAAGTAACTTCCAATGGTAGGTTTGATAAATTTTTTAATCAATGGTTCTATGGTTCAGGGTATCCTACAATTAATATTAATTGCACAGTAAGTTCAGATAGTATTTTTATTGTATTGCATAATCCAACCATAGCCTCTGATAACACTTGTTTTCATTATTATTTAAATATACTCACCTATTTGAATAATGGAAATGATTCAACTTTGAGAATTGAAGTAAATGATACTTTGATTCAATATAAAGCTGTATTGAAGAGTGAAATTGAGTCGGTTAATGTTAATCCTGATTTGAATTTAATAGCCGTTATAAATATTTCACCTGTTATATATTTAAATACAAGAAACATTTTAGCATTTCCAAATCCATTTATTGACAGTACAACACTTCGGTTTTATGATATGAACTCAGAATTTACAATTGATATTTTCGATTTAAATGGAAATAAAATTCATGAATGGACTGAAGTTAAACGTGAATTAAAAATAGAACCCGGTCTTTTAAAACCGGGAGTCTATATTGTACGTGCTAATTCGGGTAATAATATTTATTCCGCTAAAATTATAATGAACTAATTTTTATTCAGTTTCCTGAAATAATATACTTATTGCAAACATTTGTTTTACCGGGGTTCCATTTTGTTTAGCGGGAGTCCACGAAGGAGATGACATAATAGTCCTGATTACAGCATTATCGAGTGATGAATGAACACCTCTTTTAATGCTTGCATCACAAATGTTACCTTTAGCATCAACACCAAATATAACCATAACCCTACCACTAATTCCTGAATTAATTGCATCCTGTGGATAACTAATATTTTTTATAATCCATTCCCTAAATTTTTCAACATCACCACCTTTAAATTTTGCAGGTTCTTGAACATTCCAAAATGGTTTGGTATAGTCTTCTAGTACTGGATCGGGATTATTATTATTTGTATTTAATGCAATTGGATCGGTCAAATTTTGAGGTTCAGACAAAATATCATCAATGATGCTTAAATTATTTACATTATTGGTTGAATCCACAACAACTGGAACGGTAAAACGAATACGATTTGCAATGTTTTGGTCAATTTTAGGAGGAGGAGGAGGTGGGGGTGGTTCAACTGGGTCAATTTTATCAACATACCGGATATCATCGACTTTTAGCGGTTGCACTACTTTTCCATTACCAATATATAATTCAATAAATGGAATACTTACGCCCGAACCGAAAATAAAGAAGGAAAAAATAAAACCAATAAATAATCTTTTTTTGTATTTTTTCCGAAGTTCAAAAGCGCCATAATCCCTATACCTATTGCTGAATATAATATCATCCAGCGAATTCGATGCCTGAATGGCAAACTTTGATTTTGTTTTCATAACTCTAATTTTTTCAAATTTAAATTACCGTAAAAACATTCAATTAAAAGACCTTGTAACAGCTGTATTTACTTTCAGTGTAGAGTTATACCATAATTATATGCTTAACTTTTATTAACAGATTCAAATAGTATGCCAAACATTGAATTTGTAAAAGAAAAGATAAATATAATTAAAAAATAAAACCCCGAAATAGGTTTCTATTTCAGGGTTTTCAAATATATAAAAGTAATGATTAAAATCTGAATCCGATTGTTGAAATAAACTTACTTGTATTAGTTTTAAGTGTTGCTGCCGTGAGATTTGGATCGTTATACAAATAATAATCCTGTGAGTTCGATTGCAAAGAATATGCAAAATCGATATAAAAATTATTTTCTCTATAACCAACACCGCCTGAATAAATCATAGTATTTCCTTCCTTATTAATCCCACTTACGGAACTTGTGTATGGACTTTGATAGAGTGCATAACCACCTCTGAGATATGCAGAACCAAGCCGAACTTCGGCTCCAATCCTGATATTGCTGGTTGATTGAAGATATTTATTTGTACCATTATTGAAAGTTTGTATATCATCTGATGTTAAATCATTTGATGATATATTCATACTTCTATAATCAACATATTCATAATCAAAACTTAATAAACCCAAGGAAGGATAAACCAAAGCTAAACTACCTACTGCCCTGAAAGGGCTTAATGTCGCAAAATTATAAGAAGTTGACCCTAATAAATAACCATTTTGGTCAGTTGGATTAAATGGACCACTTGCATAAGATGAGAACAATTGACTATTGAATTCCTGTGTAACATTCATACGAAAAGGAGTGTGAATTGCAACTCCAACTCGCAGAAATTCTACAGGTTTGTATATAGCTCCTAATTTTAAATTTACACCTGTACCAGATGTACGCAAACTATTATTAAATGTATATGAATTAAGATATGAAATTTTATTAAAATCGGTTTCTGTAGTTGAATAATCTTCAGAATAGGTGCTATACTTTATATTTACAGTTGCACCTAGATACAATTTATTTCCATAATTTGCCCCAAATCCAAAGAAATATTCACCACTATAACCGCTCATAATTATAGTTTGTCTTTGATTGAGATTAATACCTGGATTTGTTTTTGTTCCTTGATATGGCGAAGTATAGCTATTTTGTATAGTATCATAATTAATAACATAACCCTGATAAGCTAATTCTTCATAATAATTATCTAAATTATTTGGATACTTATTTGCATTGTTTACAAATTCATTAGTCAACGATGTTGTTCCGTCTGTCGTTCCCTGAATATCATAAGAGTTATTAAAATCATTTAATTTATTATAACCGAATGAAAAACTAAAATTCGACCAACCATCGGGATCGTTTGTTTTAAATGACGAAAGCCAGCCAATATTACCCATTGTAAATTGATGATTTTGATCAGGTGTTGACATATTTAAATATTTTGAAGTAGAATTGGATGATTCGAAACCAGGAGTAAATGAAAATTCCCCTGAACGGTAAACTCCTAGTCCGGCAGGGTTTATAGGAACACTTCCTAAATCACCCCCTAAAGCTCCAAAAGCGCCACTCATAGCAGATGTTCTGGCAGATGCACCATAAAAGTCTTCGCTTAACCTAATGCCATCAGTATAATATGGAGATGGTTGAGAAAAGCCCGAAATTGCTAATAAAACACTACAAATTAATATTATATGCCTTTTCATAATCATATATAATTTTAAGATTCTATAAAAATATTATTTTCAAGATATGGATTAAAATATTCTCCGATCAAATTTAGATTTGAGAATATTTTAACATTTTTTTTACCTGCGGCCACCGCCTCCGCCACTTGATCGGCCACCACCTCCACTAGAATGGCTACCACCGGAATAGCCGCCACTTGATCGTCCACCACCACTAAATCCAGCGTTTGAACGTGGGGCAGAATATCCAGTACTTCTACTTGGAGAAAAACCTTCTGAACTTCTGCGAGGTGTTGAGTAATTAGCTGAACGTGCAGGAGCTGAATTTGAATTATACGAAGGTCTTGAAGACATCCTGGAGGTATTATAACTTGGGGTATAACTTCTTCTTGTTCCTTGGCTATAATTTACGTTTGACCTTGTTGTTGGAATATTTGATAACCTTGAAGAATTGAAAGCTCGTGTAGTTGATACAGCAGGAGTTGCCCTTCGAGCAGAATATGTTGTTGCAACATTTGAAACAGCTGTTCTTCTGCCTCCTCCGGTATAAGCAGCGGAAGAATAATTATTCCTGGCTGAAATATTTCCTGCTACTCTTCTTCCTCCACCTTGGTTATAAACAGATGCTCTGTTCATGCTATATGCATTTCCATAATAGCCACCTCTGAAACCACCATAATAATATGGATGATAGTAACCGGGATAATAATATGGGTAACCCCAATAACAGCAAGGAGAATACATACCTAATCCAAATCCCCAACCTAAACCATATCCAAAACCAAATCCCCAGCCAAAACCACCATAAAGGTAAGGATCGTATCCGTATAAAAATGGGTCATTATAATAGTCAAAATATAAACTTCTATATGTACTGAATCTGCCATCATAATCTTCATCACTATTATAATTATTTATAATGGTTGTACCACTTCCCTGATTAGCTTGTTGCCCGGAAGTATTAGGGTTGACTGCGGAAGTGGAGTCGTCAGCAGTTCCTCTGGATGTATATTGATCCATACTACCTGATTGTGCATTTGAAGAATTACCAGCACTAGCTGAACCTCCATCACGCATTGCACGGTATTTTTCATAGTCAGTCATTCCAGAAGTGTCTTTTACTGTATTTGAAGCTGATAAATTTGTTGCTGTAGATGTATTTTTCGAAGGAGTATAGTAAATATCATCTTGGGCATTACTTTTAAATGTCCAACCTTCAAGCAATAAACCTGAAAGTATCAGCAACCCGGCAATTTTTGATATTTTAGTTTTCATTTTAAATTCCTCCAAAAATTTTTAATTATTGCATATTATAGAACAAAGGTCGTGCCAAACAATGTAAATATTAGTTAAATTTCAATTTTTAACAGCAAAAACTATTGTTATTTCATGTTATGAAAAACGCGCTGCACATCTTCGTCTTCTTCAATTTTCTCGATTAATTTTTCGACATCTTCAATTTGTTCAGGAGTAAGTTCTTTAATATCGTTAGGAATTCTTTCAAATTCAGCATTTTCAACTTCTATATTTTTTGCATCCAAAGCTTTTTGGATTGATCCGAAATCAGCAAAGGGCGCATATAATATTATACTTTCATCTTCTTCAAAAACTTCTTCAACACCAAAATCTATCAATTCCAATTCCAGTTCTTCTAAATTATAATTGTTGTTTTTTATTTTAAACCTGCATTTACGATCGAACATAAAATCTAACATACCTGACGTTCCTAATGTTCCTTCGTTTCGGTTAAAATAACTACGAATATTAGCAACGGTACGCGTTGGATTATCAGTTGCAGTTTCAACTAAAATTGCAATACCATGAGGTCCATAACCTTCATATACAACTTCTTTATAATCTTCCTGATCTTTTGATGATGCTTTTTTTATTGCCCTTTCCACATTTTCTTTGGGCATATTATCTGCTTTAGCATTTTGAATTAGAACTCGCAAGCGTGTATTCGATTCCGGATTTGGGCCGCCTTCTTTAACAGCCATAGCAATATCTTTTCCATAACGTGTAAAAGTACGGGCCATATTGCCCCAACGTTTCATTTTCCTTGCTTTTCGGTATTCAAATGCTCTTCCCATAATTTCAAAATTTTGGCAAAGCTATAAAATTTACTAATTAATAATTGAGCTGAAATGCTAAATAATATTCAATAAAATGAAAAATAATTAGTTTTTTTTATACAAAAGTTATGCTTCTTTAATTTTAATTTAAACTTCAATTCGAAACTTTTTAGTAATTTCCCAAAATAATTTTAAACTAAAAACTATGACAACAATCATTATTGCAGTAGTTGTATTTATTGTAATTGTTAGTGGATTTGTTACTGTTCGCCAGGGATTGGTTGCAGTAATTACTGTTTTCGGAAAATATAGAAGGATTATGCATCCGGGATTAAATTTTAGGATACCGTTTATTGAAACTGTATTTAAAAAAATCTCTATCCAGAACCGATCAGTTGAACTTGAATTTCAGGCTGTAACGCAGGATCAGGCAAATGTTTATTTTAAGGCAATGTTGCTTTATGCTGTTGTTAACCAATCGGAAGAAATTATTAAAAATGTTGCTTTCAAATTTGTTGATGAAAGAAACTTTATGCAAGCATTAATCCGAACTATTGAAGGTACAATCAGAAGTTTTGTTGCTACAAAAAAACAAGCAGAAATTTTGGGACTTCGTACAGAAATTGTTTTGGAAGTAAAGAAACATTTAGACGGAACCCTTGAAGCATGGGGTTATCATTTAATTGATTTACAATTGAATGATATTACATTTGATGATGAAATTATCAAATCAATGGCTAAAGTAGTTGCATCGAGCAATTTAAAAGCCGCTGCTGAAAATGAAGGCCAGGCATTATTAATAACCAAAACAAAATCGGCTGAAGCAGAAGGAAATGCAATTAAAATTTCAGCATCTGCTGAAAAAGATGCTGCCATGATGAGAGGCCAAGGTATTGCATTGTTCCGTCAGGAAGTTGCCAAAGGTATGGCTGCTGCTGTTAAAGAAATGACCGATGCGAATATGGATAACTCCTTTTTGTTATTTTCAATGTGGACAGAGTCAATTAAATATTTTGCAGAAACCGGCAAAGGCAATGTTATTTTTCTGGATGGGTCAACTGAAGGTATGCAAACTACTGTAAAGCAATTGATGGCATCTATGAAATTGTATGAGGATAAAAAAGAAATTAAAAAATAATTGCAAATTTTATTAAATCGATTTTAAAAAAAGAGCTTGATGAATTAAAAATTAAGCTCTTTTTATTTTTTATTTAAAAATGAGAATTATTCTTTTTAAATAAATATTTCTTTACTTTTTAATCATTGCATTATAAATTATTTTCTGAATATTGGTTCTCAGGTTGCTTTCAGCAAGTTTATTTTCACTGGCATCAGGATATACACGGTTTGAAAGAAATATGTAAACCAAATTATATTTTGGGTCAACCCATACCATTGTTCCGGTAAATCCGGTATGCCCGTAACTTGAATCAGATACACATCTGTCAACCGGACTTTGTTTACTAGTATCAGGTTCGGGTTTATCAAAACCAAGCCCTCTTCTGTTATTATTTTTCAAAAATGGCCTTGAAGTATATAAGTCAATGGTAGTTGATTTAAAATATCTTGTTCCTCCATATTCACCTTTATTCAAATAAAGTTGCATTAATTTCCCGAGATCATTGGCATTCGAAAATAAACCGGCATGTCCGGCAATACCTCCAAGCATTGCTGCTGCAGGGTCGTGTACATAACCCTGGATAAGTTGTTTTCTGAATATTTTATCATATTCAGTAGGAGCAATATTGGCTTTATCGAATTTTATTAAAGGGCTATAACCTAGCGTTGTTGCTCCAAGTGGTTTATATAAGTTGTCGTAGTCAAATTGATTAATGGGTTGTTTAGTGACTTTTGAAACAGCTTCGGCAAGCAATATAAAACCTAAATCGCTGTAATGATAAACAGACTTTGGCAACAATGCCGATTGTTTAATTTTATTAATTATTGAATCGTGCCAGTCATTTCTAATATATAAACTGTCAGCAACTTTAACAGTAAATATAGCGGTATCAGTTTTACTATAAGTATTTGCAACATATTTGGTATTGCAATTGATATACTTACCTTCCATAGTTTTAATTGAATTTACCGATAATGGCTTATTTGAAATAAGCGTTTCGTCAGGTTTATTGCACCTGAGGGTTTGCAAATAAAAGGGAATAAATGATTCAAGCCTGGCCTGATGTGCCAGCACATCTTTAATCAGCATTTTATTTTTATTACTGTGCTTTAATTCAGGTAAATACTTTGATAAACGACTATTGATATTTATTTTATTTTGTTCGTCAAGCATCATAATTGTTGGAGTTGTTGCAGCAATTTTTGTAACCGATGCCAAATCGTATATATCTGTTGGTTTTACTTTCCTTAAACTATCATAAGTAAAATAACCGAATGATTTATTGTAAAATACCTTTCCATCTTTGGCCAGATAAATTACACACCCTGGCAATGCTTTTGATTTTATGGCATTGTTAACAAGCGTATCAATTTTTAATAGCTGGTTTCTATCTATTCCAGCTTCTTCAGGAATTGTATATTTAACCCTTATGTTTGAATCCCAGGTTAAACCACTTTCAGCCAAATATTGATCAGATGCTTTAACTGGTAGTTTTCCCATAGACGATATTCCACCAAAAATTAGTTGGGCCGAAAGTTGTTGGTTTAAATCTTTGTCTTCATAAGAAATAATAAGGGATTTAAATTTATTCAATGGCTCAAACCTCTGCAGGGCATAAGGACTTGCAAATAAATCGAAAATTACATTTGAACTATCTGCCAGTTTTTTAATAAAGTCAACACTTCTATCAGTTATCCCAAATTTTTTAACAACTCTAATGTCTGTATTTACAATACTTGCAATAATTAAATTGTATTTTTTCAATTTCTGCCCCATTGCTTCAAAAGCGCTATCTGAATCGCTTCTGTTTATTGAATAGAAATCTATCGGGGCATACAAGCTTACATATTTCTGAAATTCAGAACTATCGGCATAACCAACAGAAAGGCAAGCTATTTTTAAAGTATCCAATCGTTTTAGTGGCAGAATATTATTTTCATTTTTCAAAACAGTTATAGATGATTCAATTAATTTACGTTGCAGCAATTCATAGGCAGGTTTATGTAAATCGGCATATAAATGAGCTGTATCAACAGGTTTATAATTATTTAATCCAGCCCAATATTTTGCAAGCAATATTTTTTTGCACCTCCGGTTAACTTCATCAATGCTTATCAAATTTGAATCAATTGCACTTTTAATCTTTTGTATTACTGCTGGAATTTCATCGGGCATTAGCAAAATATCATTTCCAGCCATATAAGCTTCATATGCAATATCATCCGGACTTTTATGATCAGCTACCCCTTTCATATTTAATCCATCGGTAAAAATTAAACCTTGAAATCCAAGTTTTTCTTTCAGCAAACCTGTAACAATTTTGTGCGATAAGGTTGAAGGAACTCCTGAAGAATCGAGTGCCGGAACGTTTAAATGGGCAACCATTATCCCAGATAACTTATTATTGATTAATTGCTGATATGGATATAATTCAAGACTGTCAATCCTTTTAATAGAAAAAGTCAATTTTGGCAAAGCCAAATGTGAATCAGTTTCAGTGTCGCCGTGCCCGGGAAAATGTTTTGCAGTAACTAATATTTTATTATCCTGCAAACCATTTATATATGCGAGTGATTTTTCAACCACTTTATACCTATCCTCACCAAATGAGCGTATTCCAATAACTGGATTTTGTGGATTATTGTTAATGTCGGTTACTGGCGATAGGTTTGATTGTATGCCCATTCGTTTTAATTGAGCAGCAATATCACACCCCATTTGATAAATTAATTGGTCGTTATCCATTGCCCCAAGCATCATTTGCTTTGGATATGCAATTGTACTATCCAGGCGCATGGCTAATCCCCATTCACCATCAATTGTCATTAATAGAGGAGTTTTAGCAAGTGATTGAAGTTTATTTTCGTATAAAACTGTATTTTTTGGCCCGCCCTGAAAAAATATTATTCCTCCAATATTATATTTTTGAATAATTTCGAACGGTGCATTATATTTTGCTGAATCGCCATATTGATAAGCAGCCATCATTATTGATTGGGCAATGCGCTCTTCTACAGTAAGGCTATGAAATACGGAATCGACCCATTGAGTTGTATCTTTAAGAAAATCGGGTGTATTTGATGATGACGGATATTCTTTATTATTGCTTTTGAAATTTGTAAGTAAAAGAAAAAAAAATGGGAGTATTGCAATTCTTGAGATTCTTTTCAACATTCTAATTTATATATTCATTTTAGCAATCAATATAAGTAAATCTAAAACTAATTAATTACTAAATGTTCAGCATCAGTAATTTTTTCACAATATAAACACCTTAGTGTTACATCCTTTTTTGATACAACCTGAAATTTAGTTTTTATAGCTTCATGATTGGTAATACAAGTTGGGTTAAAGCATTTAGCTATGCCAACTATTATATCAGGTAATTCAACAACCTTTTTCTCAACTACTTCGTAATCTTTAATAACATTTAATTTGGCATCAGGTGCAACCAATGCAATTTTATTAATTTCATCTTCGTGAAAAAATATGCCGGATATTTTTATTATCGCTTTCTTTCCAAGCCTTTTACTTTCCAAATTAGTTCCAAATGTTATTGGAGTTTCAATCTTATCTAAACCTAAAATTGAAATTACCTTAAATAGATTTTTTGCCGGAATATGGTCAATGGCAGTGCCATCTTTAATCGCGCTTACCTGAAGTTGTTTTTTGTCCTTCATTTCCATAATCTAAATTATTTAAGTCCAAGAATTGAACTAATTATAGCTTGCCGAACATATACACCATTTAAGGCTTGTGTAAAATAATAGGCTTTGTCAGTATCGTCAACATCGGTACTAATTTCATTTACACGTGGCAAAGGGTGAAGCACGCGCATTGAATGCTTGGTGTTTTTCAACATGCTGTTTCGCAATAAATAGGCATTTTTTGTCAGCTCATATTCCATTGGGTCTAAAAAACGTTCTTTTTGTACCCGTGTCATATATATGATATCAGCATTTTCGCTAAATTCCATAAAATCGCGATGCTCATAATATTTCAACTTCAATTTATCCAAATGTTGCTTAAATTCATCAGGCATTTTAAGTTCGGGAGGTGAAATAAAATAGAAAGTAGCATTGAACTGGCTCATTGCCATAAGAAGAGAATGTACAGTTCGTCCGTATTTTAAATCGCCAACCAAAAAAATATTTAAATCTTCGAGTTTTTTCTGCGTTTTCAGAATTGAATACATATCCAATAAAGTTTGCGTAGGATGTTGATTGGCTCCATCCCCGGCATTTATAACCGGAACACTTGAAACTTCACTTGCATATTTTGCCGAACCTTCGAGAGGGTGACGCATAACTATTAAATCGCAATAATTGCTAACAATTTTTATTGTATCTTTAAGCGTTTCACCCTTTGTAACACTCGATGAATTTGAATCGGAGAAACCAATTACATTTCCTCCAAGTCTGTTAACAGCGCTTTCGAAACTTAAACGTGTACGTGTTGAAGGTTCGAAAAATAAAGTAGCAACAATTTTATTTTTCAGGAGTTCCTGATTGGGATTTTTTTCAAATTCAGCAGCTAAATTTAGTATTTGAAGATATTCATCTTTAGTATAATCGCTTATGGATACCAGACTTTTATACTTCATATTATGTATGCTTTTGCGGTTCGCTAAAATTAAGTAATATTTTAGTTATTTATTCAGAACTGTTGTTTAACATTTCAACAGGTTGTTCACTTTTTCGAAATAAATTCAATTTTCGCTAATTCAAACTTTTCAATTTTATTGATTAAACTAACTGATTTTGACTCTCTCACCTGAATTTCAATTAAACATTGGTTATTAAATTGCTGGTTTAGTAGTTGGATGTTTTCATCTTTTATAATTTTCATAATATCATTTATTGCAGCATATTGAAAGTTGATATGATAAATGCAATCAATAGTTTTTGTTATAATTTTTGATTTGTTAATTACATCTTGTGTCGCTTGTTTATATGCATTTATTAAACCGCTTGTACCTAATAGCGTTCCTCCAAAATAGCGAACAACAACTATACAAATATTTGTTAAGTTGAATGAATTAATTTGACCGAAAATAGGTTTTCCAGCAGTTCCGGAAGGTTCTCCATCGTCAAAAGTTCTGTATATTTCCCTGTTCATGCCTAAACAGTATGCAAAACAATGATGGCGTGCATCAAAATATTCTTTTTTTATCGATGATAATATGGGTTTTATTTCATTTTCGGAAAAAACCGGATATGCAAAAGCCAAAAATTTACTGCCTTTATCTTTGAAAATTCCTTTTGATGGACTTTCAATGGTCAAATATTCATCATTCGTGTCAGACATAAAAAAAATCCCGCAATAGCGGGATTAAATTTTTAATTTTCTTTCAATTTCTTCAATCTGATGCTTAAACTGTTTGTCAGTTTCAATTAAGTTATTTACAGTTTTACAAGCATGTAGAACCGTTGCATGGTCTTTACCACCAATTTGAGTTCCAATAGTTGCCAACGAGCATTTTGTTAAGCTTTTTGAAAAATACATTGCAATTTGTCGTGCCTGAACAGTTTCGCGTTTACGGGTGGTATTGTGCAATTGATCGGTGCCAATATTGAAATAATTACAAACAACTTTTTGTATATAATCTATTGAAATTTCGTGCTTTGTATTTTTAATTAATTTATCAATAATTTCTTTTGCCAAATCGTGTGTAACTTCGCGTTTATTTAAAGTTGATTGGGCAAGCAGAGAAATTAAGGCGCCTTCCAGTTCCCTTACATTCGATGTAATATTAGTTGCAATATATTCTAAAACTTCCTGAGGCATATCAATACCATCGTTGTATATTTTTTTCTGAAGAATTGCAACACGGGTCTCAAAATCGGGTGATTGTAAATCGGCAGAAAGACCCCATTTAAAACGAGAAAGCAAGCGTTGTTCCATTCCCTGAAGTTCAACAGGTGGTTTATCAGAAGTGAGAATTAATTGCTTTCCCGATTGGTGCAAATGATTGAAAATATGAAAAAATATATCCTGTGTTTTTTCTTTCCCGCTAAATTCCTGAACGTCATCAATAATTAGAACATCTATCATTTGATAAAAATGCAGGAAATCATTTTTATTGTTATTGCGAACAGAATCAACAAACTGGGTTTGGAATTTATTTGCATTAACATATAAAACTGTTTTATCCGGAAATTTGTCTTTCGTTTCTAATCCTATAGCCTGTGCTAAATGAGTTTTGCCTAATCCAGAATCACCATAGATTAAAAGTGGGTTAAATGCTGTACCTCCGGGGTGATTAGCGACTGCATATCCTGCTGAACGAGCCAAACGGTTGCATTCACCTTCAACAAAATTCTGAAAAGAGTTTGCAGGGTTTAAACGTGGATCGATGTTCAGTTTTTTAATACCTGGAATAATGAAGGGGTTCATTAACTGATTATCCTCACTATTCATGGGTAAATTTACAGGCTTGTTTTTTACTTCACTGCCTGATTTTGCGGGTAGTTTAACCGTGTACTGCTTTTGGTTTGCAGTATCATTGTCCATAACAATGTGATACTCAAGTTTAGCTTCTGGCCCAAGTTCACGCCTGATTGTTTTTTTTAGAATATCCAGATATTGTTCCTCAAGATATTCGTAAAAAAACGGACTGGGTACTTGAATGGTAAGAACATAATTCTCAAGTTTGACGGGAGTAATTGGTTCGAACCATGTTTTAAAGCTATTTGAAGGAACATTGTCCTTAATAACTTTCAAGCAATTGTTCCAAATTACCTGATAATTTGCGATGTCCATCTTAACCATCTGATTTAATGTATTGTTTCTTTTTAAGGTTTGGTATTACAATTTTTGTAAAAAAAAACTTAAAAAAAAAACATTTTATCTATTGACATTGTCGAAAAAAGCATACCGCATTTATTTTCAATTTTTTAAAAAATTTACATTCGTCAAACTTTTTAAATTCCTTATTTACATGTAGTTAAGAATAACTATTAACAATTTGTTAAGATACAGCTAATTGGTTAGCGTAAATGTTACTTTAATGTTTTCTGTCAAAAATTAAATACTGATTATTTCTTATTAGAACCAAATAAAGAAATGTTAATATATCGCTTTGGATGTTTTTTTAAATCATTGACCAAAGAATCCAAATCATTCGATGTTTTATTTAGGCTATTAAATAATGTATCGCTTTTAATAAGTTTACTAATTGTCCCGTTCCCATTTTTAATGGTTGAAACAATATACTGAGTTTCATCAAGTGTTTGATTTAATTTATTAATTGTAGTTTGCAACTTAACCTGTGATAATGAATCACTGGAAGTTTTCATATTTTGAATAATTGCAGAAATATTTTTGTTATTGTCTTTTAGATTTTGTGAAATTGATTCAATATTTTCAATTGTAGTATTAATATGATCAGAATTATCTACAATTAAATTGGTAGTAGTTTTTAAATTTTTTACTATTTCTTTAATATTGGCGGAAGTTACGGGATTAAAAACCCTTAAAACAGCTTCCGATAATGAATCTAAATCTTTTAGTAAATTATAGGCTTGTATTTTATAAGGTTCAATTTGTTTGGCGACTGATACTTCAATATCACCGATTAATGAATCATTTTCGTTTAAATAATTTTTATCCTTTGAAAATACCAACTCAACTCCTTTGTTTCCGATAATATCGAGGCTGTAAATTCTAGCAATTGTGTGTTTGGGAATTAAAATATTTTTCTTAATAGCTAATACTACAATCAGCCTTTGTAATGTACTATCTGTAAATCCAATACTTTCAACATTTCCAACTTTATAACCTTTAACATAAACACCATCAGATTTTAATAATCCACTAACGTCATTGTAAATAACTACGTAGCTTTTTGTTCGGCTAAAGTAATTATTTCCTTTCAGAAAATTTAAGCCCCATATTAATGCGCCTAAAGTAATTACCAATATTATTCCAACTTTGATTTCTTTTTTCACTTCATTGAAATTTAAGGCAATTTACTACTAAATCTTTAAATCAAAATTATTTTATGTTCTAAATTAATGATTTTAAGTTGAAATTGCATTTAACTATTTTTTTTTAACAACTTCATTTACAGATACAATTTTACCATTTTGTACTGCTATTACAAACGCTTTCGGGTAGTATTTCCGAACTGTTTTGCTAAAGTTAGCAATGTCTTCATATGAATTTGATTCCCCAATTGTGTACTTAAAGCTTTTATTTACATGAAATTCAGTGGTACCAGAATATCCATCAATATTTTTACATTTATTGAAAAGCTTATTTTTGGGTGAAAGTTTTTTTGAAGAAGTACCAATTTGTACCCTAAAAATAACTGAAGTATCAGGCGATTGAACCGAATCAATATTTGTTTTCTCAATTGCTTTTTCTTTACTAACAGTTTGTTCAAAATTACTTTTGCTGTCTATTTTAGTTTTATAGTCACAAAATGCCTTAAAAATTGAATTTGCAATAGCTAATTGGCCATCATTTGAATCCAAATATTTTTCTTCCTGTGGATTAGTAATAAATCCAGTTTCTACCAAAACACTAGGCATTGTAGTTTTCCAGAGAACCAGAAAACCCGCTTGTTTAACACCACGGATAGTTCTTTTTGCAGTATTTTCAACTTTATTTTCAACTATACCAGCAAAATCCAAACTCTGGTCGAGATAGGTATTTTGCATTAAACTAAATATAATAAATGATTCGGCAGAATTTGGGTCATATCCTTCATAATGGCTTGAATAATCCTTTTCAAAAGTAATAGCAGCATTTTCCTTTTTAGCCACTTCAAGATTTTTTTCACTGGTATGCAAACCCATGGCATAAGTTTCAACTCCATAAACGGCATGGTTATTGTTAGCATTTGCATGTATGGAAATAAACAAATCAGCATTGTTCCTATTAGCAATTTCAGCTCGTTCGTGCAAGGGTATAAAAATATCCTGGTCTCTCGTAAATATAACTTTAACTCCGGGAAAATTATCGCTGATTAATTTCCCCAGTTTAAGTCCAATGGCCAAAACAACATCTTTTTCTTTCGATTGCGCACCGGATGCTCCTGGATCTTCGCCTCCATGTCCGGGATCAATAACAACTGTTTTAAGCCTACCGTTTTCGTTTCCAGCATGAATACTTAAATTAGTTAAAAAACAAATGATTATAAATAAAATAAGATTTTTCATTATTGCTCGTTATCTAATCATTGAAATGCATGAATAATTTTATTCAATAACCTAATTAATTTTAATTAGTTTTGGGGGTTTTTTTAATAAACGTTGGCAAAATTAGTACAATCTTGTATAATTTAGAATATAAAAGGATATTAGTTGTTTTTATTTTAATCTTGGTTATTGTATTTCCATTATTTGCCGGAAATGCTGATTCAGTAAATATATATAATGATTCAATTAGCCAATCATTTAGGGATTCATCAATCTATAGCCTGATAAAAACTGATTCAACCATAACAGATAATAATATTGATTCAATTGCTGTAGATTCGTTAAAACTTAAAAAGCAAAAAAAATCAGCCTTTGAAGAACCTGTAAAATACACTGCTAAAGACTCATTTTATTTTGATATAGAAAAGAAAAAGCTTTATTTATACGGGAATGCGCAGGTGAATTATCAAAAAATTCAATTAAATGCTGAATATATTGAGTTTGATATGTCAAATGAAACTGTGTATGCAACTGGTGTGAAAGATTCAACTGGGAAGCTTATTGGAAACCCGGTTTTTAAGGAAGGAAGTGAACAATTTGATGCGCATTGGCTTCGGTATAATTTTAAAACTAAGAAAGGTTTTATATATTTTGTAAAAACCAAAGAAGGCGATGGAACTTTAATTGGTGATTCAACTAAACGAGAAGCCAATGGCCATATAAGTTTAAAAGATGCAACTTATTCTACCTGCGATTTAGACCATCCTCATTATTATATTGGCTTAACAAAAGCTATGGCAATACCCAATGACAAAATTGTTTCGGGTCCGGCATACCTGGTAGTGGCTGATATTCCATTACCTTTTATAATACCGTTTGGTTATTTCCCGAATACCAATGGTGCACATTCAGGATTTTTAATGCCAACCTGGGGTGAAGATGCTTCGCGTGGATTTTTTTTAAATAGAGGTGGTTATTATTTTGCGTTTAACCAATACCTTGACGAAACGATAACCGGTGATATTTATTCAAAAGGATCCTGGACAATAAATTCGCAAACAAATTACAAACTCAGGTACCGTTATAGTGGTAATTTCCAGTTTAATTATGCACATGAAGTTTCCAGTGAATCGGGTTTGCCCAATTACGCTGTACAATCAGATTATAAATTGGTATGGTCACACACTCAGGATGCTAAAGCAAATCCGAATAGCTCATTTAATGCAAGTGTGAATATGAGTTCAGCATCGTATGACGTTCAAAATAGTTATAGTCTTGGCGATAGGGTAACGAATACAAAAAATTCAAATATTAACTATTCATATAAATGGCCAAATACACCATTCAGTTTTTCTACCAGTCTAACCCATTCACAAAATAATATAAATAAGACAATTGATTTAGGATTGCCAAGAATTTCATTCAATATGAACCAGATTTATCCTTTTCGAAGCGAAGAATCAAGTGGTGATTTAAAATGGTGGGAAAATATTACATTTCAGTACCGATCCGATTTATCAAACAGTATAAGTACTTTCGATTCGATATTTTTGACCAAAAAGACTTTTGATCACAAAAGGTTTAATAACGGATTCCATCAGAGTGCACCATTAACAGCAAATTTTAAATTGGGGCGTTTTATTAATATAGCACCATCCCTTAATTACGATGCTGTTTTTTATACCAAATATATTCATAAAACATTTTATTTAAATTCATTAAATTCTTCTAAAGGAATTGATAAAATTGATACTGTATACAAACCTGTTTATGGCCAAAGTATCTATCCATCAATAAGTATTGGATATAGCCCTAAAATATATGGAATGTATCTGTTTAAAAATTCAAATATAAAAGCCATTCGTCATGTAATGTCTCCATCTATTGGATTTTCGTACGTTCCTGATGTTAGTAGTATTATGCATAACAATTATTACCAATACGAACAAACCAACGAAGCTCCAAAACAGTATTCAATATTTGACGGCTCACTATATGGAACGCCACAAGGAGGAGGCAAACAAAGTGCAAATATTACAATGTCGTTAAAAAATAATTTCGAAATGAAATATTTGGATGTAAATGATACATCTTCCACTGAAAAGAAAGTCTCCTTACTTGAGAATCTTGATTTTACGGGTAGTTATAATTTAATGGCAGATAGTAACAAGCTTTCAGTAATTAATATGACAACCGGAACACGATTATGGCATGATAAACTTAATATTCAATTTGGTTCAGTATTTGATCCATATGCAATAAACACTGCAGGTAATAAAACAAGGTATTACGATTTGGAAAAAAATGGTCAATTGGCTCGTCTGGTAAGTGCAACAATGTCAGTTGGTACAAGCTTTTCATCGTCTGATGGAAAAGGAACTACCAATACAAATCCGAACCAGCAGCAAATAAACCAAGCAACTCAGAACCCCACACTTAATAATAATCGATCGAACCAGGATGTAAATTTTGATATTCCCTGGTCGTTGAAATTCAGTTACAGTTGGGGATATTCTAAACCTGGTTTAAGAGCATCGCTTATAAATTCAACATCATTTTCGGGTGATATGAGTATTACTAAAAAGTGGAAAGTTTCAGCACAATCAGGTTATGATTTTACTGGCAAAAGATTTAATCCTACATCTTTTAATTTAAGTCGTGACTTGCATTGTTGGATAATGACTTTTTACTGGGTTCCATTTGGGACTGCTAAAATGTATGAATTTACGATAAACGTTAAAGCTTCTATTCTTAAAGATTTAAAATATACAAAGAAAACGGACTTCCATGATAACAATAATTAAACTAATACAATCACATTTTAATATTTATTATATTTGAAAGTAACTAACATATACCGTAATACAACAATTTTAAAAATAATTAATATCTATGAAAAGAATTATAACAACTGAAAAGGCGCCAAAAGCAATCGGTCCATATAATCAGGCAGTTGAAATCAATTCAACACTATATATTTCCGGGCAAATTCCTCTTGACCCATTAAGTGGTGAAATTGTACAAGGAGGTATTATTGAACAGACTGAAAGGGTAATGAAAAATATTGGAATTATTCTTTCGGCAGCTGGTTATAGCTATACCGATGTGGTAAAATCAACCTGTATGCTTTCGGATATTAATAATTTTGCTGCAATGAATGAAGTTTATGCAAAATATTATACAAAAGATTTCCCCGCACGATCAACATTTCAAGTTGCTGCTTTACCTAAAAATGTTATGGTAGAGATAGAAACAATAGCAGCAAAAAAGAATGGTAATGAATAATGCGGGTTATCAGGAATTTCTTTTTATTCTGTTGAATTAAAATTAAATGTACATTTATTTATTAAAGATTAAATGAATCTTTTAAAGTGAACAAAAATCGTATAAATTTGCAAACTTTAAAATAAACTGACTCCGTAGCTCAGCTGGTAGAGCAAATGACTCTTAATCATTGGGTCGAGGGTTCGATTCCCTCCGGGGTCACCATAATATTAAAAAATACTTGCAATAATTGAAATTGCAAGTATTTCGTTTTAAAAAAGTACAACAAAAGTCAGGCCCGAAGCTTAGTTGAAAAGCAGAAATCAAAACCAGCTTCTAATATACTTTAATATTTCATCGAACATCTGTCCTTTTATTTTTCCCGAAGTTTCAATTTATGAACTGTTAGCGGTAATGAATCGGAATACCCAACTCACTAACATAATAATATTTTCTCATTCCACTAAATTGCTTATACATGTGGTTTCGAAAGAGAAAATAAGTAAAGATTTTCTTTCTTCCTTTTGCGGTATTTTTTTATTAAAAATACGATAAGTACTCAGCTCTTTTATCAATATTGCGATAGATATTTTGATATTCCTATGTTAAGTTAAGTTATGTTAAACACTGAATAAAGTCACCAACTTATCTGTTATTCTATTGTTTGAAATGAAGGTGATAAATTTTTAATATATATGAGATTACGATGGACATTTTTTATGCTTACTTTTCTGATGAATGGCAGTTTATGGGCAAAAAATTTTGAGCAGGCCTTAAAACAGGCCCAAACTGAAAACAAATTTATTTTGCTTAACTTTTCAGGATCGGACTGGTGTGACGCATGCATTCGTATGCATAAAGAAATTTTGGAAAACGAAGTTTTTCAAAAGTATGCCAATGTTCATTTAATATATGTAAATGCCGACTTCCCGCGTTTAAAAAAACATCAGCTTACAAAGGATCAACAAAAAGAAAATGATGAATTGGCCGAAAAATATAACCCAACAGGTATTTTCCCCTATACTTTATTGCTCAACAGCAATGGAAAGGTGATTAGCACCTGGAATGGCTTTTACGAAAATGGGGCTGATTCATTTATCGCTGAAGTGAAAAATTTGGTAGAAAAAAATAAATAAGTTTTGCCTTTGGAACTGTTTAAAACGGAATTGAAACTGATGGGAAACTGGTTCCAAATTACTGTAGTTGCATCTGCAGCGGAGTGGGCATATCAACGTATTGATGAAGCGGTAAATGAAATAAAAAGAATTGAGGAAATACTTACAACATTTAAGGAAAACAGCGAAACCTACCTTATTAACCGAAATGCAGGAATATCTCCGGTTAAAGTTAGTGATGAAGTATACAATCTTATTGAAAGAAGCAATCGAATTTCATCCATTACGCAAGGTGCATTCGATCTGAGTTACGGTTCAATTGATAAAAGGTTTTGGAATTTTGACTCGACCATGACCTCTCTTCCTGACAAAGTCATGGCAAAACGCATGGTACGACTGATTAATTATAAAAACATCATTCTTAATCAAAATGATAAAACAGTTTTTTTAAAGGAAAAGGGAATGCGCATTGGCTTTGGAGGTATAGGAAAAGGGTATGCTGCTGAAATGGCAAAGGCAATTATGAAAAAGAACGGTGTTACAAGTGGTATTGTTAATGCATCAGGCGATCTGACGGCCTGGGGAAATCAGCCCAATAGTAAACCTTGGACTATTGGAATTGTGCATCCTGATTTTGCAAATCAACCCTTTTCTTTCATGGAACTAAATGATGGTGCAGTTGCTACTTCGGGGAATTATGAAAAATTTGTGGTAATTGATGGTATAAAATATTCCCATACTATCGATCCCAAAACAGGATTACCGGTTAGGGGCATAAAAAGTGTTACTATTTTTTCACCTAATGCAGAAATTTGCGATGCTCTTGCAACACCTGTTACCATTTTAGGTGTCAAATACGGAATTGAACTGATCAATCAGTTGAAAGGCGTGGAATGCGTCATCATAGACGATGACAACAAGTTATATACTTCTAAAAATATTCATATATCTTAACCGCACTATATGCAAAAAGCAAAATATATTAAAAGTATGCTATTAATAATGGTTTCTTGTTTTTCTATAAGCTCATGCACAACAGTTAAACCATTTCAGAAAAATAAGATCAACGATGCTGAGATGAGATTATCACTGCGAAAAGTAGAGAAGGGCGATAATTATTTTCAAACAATAGAAGAAGGGGCTTCCGGCGCTGATGGTGGCAAGATAGGTGGAGGTTGCGGCTGCAACTGATATTACAAACTGGAAAATGATTAATAATTAGTTCCCTTAAGAAACATTATTATGCGTAAAATTTTTTTAACTATACTCGGAAGCTACCTATTTTTTTTATATTCATTTGGTCAATCCATTTCAGACAGCACTGCAGAATACAATCGTCCAAGCCTAAAATTGGATGAAACAAATTTAATTTCAAACTATTATACGCAAACCGGCAACCACTCTGCAATTACTGGAGGTGAAGGTTCCCAGGCGTTAACAGATATCTCGAATGTAATTGAACTTAAATTTATAAAAACCGATTTGTCAAATCAGAACCATACCGTCAACTTTGACTTTGGATATGACCATCACACGGCAGCCTCGGCTGCTTACGTTAATAGAGATGGGTCTTCACCAACCGGTGGATCTCGCATCCATGGATCGCTTAACTGGCAAGTTGAAAATTCCGAAGACCGAACGATATTTGGATTAGGTACAGCAATTTCGTCAGAATATACTTACAATTCTTATGGGTTGAATGGAATATTCGCCAAACATTCTGTCGATAATAACCGGGAATTTATGGCAAAAGGATTAATCTTTCTCGATGGTGTTAAAATGATCTATCCAGACGAACTTCAACCAGTTACTTCTGCTGTTACTTCAGCAAGTGGCAGTGGTAGCAGTTTTGCTGCACCAACAATTCCATCAAAATTAAGAAGTACATTTGGCACCTCATTTTCTTACTCACAAGTGATAAACCAAAGTATGCAGGTAGCATTTCTGGCTGACCTTGTTGCCCAGGCCGGATATCTTGGATTACCATTTCATAGAGTATATTACAATGGTGGAAATGTTGGTTTAGAGAGACTACCTTCTTCAAGATTTAAATTTCCACTTGGTGTTCGATTCAATTATTTTGCTGGCGATCGGGTTATTTTTCGAACCTATTATCGCTACTATATTGATACTTGGTGGATTTCAGCCCATACTGCAAGTCTCGAAATGGCAATTAAGATAACTCCATTTATTTCAATTAGTCCTTTTTACCGAATTTACAAACAGACAGCAGCAATATTTTTTGCCCCAATTTATGGACTTCCCCCAAGTTCTACTTATGCAACAGGTAATTACGAATATTCAGCATTTAATTCCAATTATTTGGGTGTTAATTTTAGGTTGGTACCTCTTAACGGCTTTTTGGGAATAAAGTGACCTTTCAATGTTTGAAATAAGAATTGGTCATTACAGACAATCAACAGGTTTAGTTGCAAACAACATTGCATTGAATTTGCGATTCAAATAAGGGCGCCTTAAAAATTAAACTTTCTTTGTTGTTCATTCTATTATTTAGTAGTTACAATTATACATTTTCAATTTATCGCTTTATATCATGTTGACTTAAATTTGTATATTACTGTAAATAAAAAATTAAATATAATTTACTGAAAACATATATTTTTTAAAAATAGCTATAACTTTAAATTGAATTTTAAACTATTAATAAATTAAAATTATGTGTAGAATAATACGTTGGATTGGCTATGCATCAACAGTTATTGGTGCAATTTTAATTATTATAGCCATCGTTGGTGGTTTTAATTACCATCATCATTTTATGCAATCCCATATGCCTGTAGTTTGTTGTAATATGCAACATTCAGGAGGCAACATGACAATGTCAAAAACTGATTCTGCAAGCTGCAAGCAACATTCAATGAGTTCCAATATGCCAATGGGCAAACAAGATTCTGTTAAAAGTTGTAAAAAACAAATGATGTGCTGTGCATCTGTTCCTATGGTTTGTATGACTTGTCAAATGTACCATCACCGAATTGGGTTTCATATGGGATTGGCTATCTGTTTTCTACTGTTAGCGATTGCTTTATTTATGATAAGTAATCATTGTTGTTGCAAACACTGTTGTGAATGCAAAGATGGAAAATGCGAATGTAAGGAAGAAAAGAAAGAATGATTATTTAAATGATTTGAAATCGGGGGAAACAAAGAAAAAAGAGGCCGTCTCAAAAGTAAAAATGAGATGGTCTTTTTTTGGTTAAAAAACGTAGAATTTTTTTGAACTGATCAAAATGTTTTATGGTAGATTATTTTTTTGTTTGATCAATTTAGATTTTTTTGATAATAATTTAATAATTACGATATAGGACATTTGTTGCCTTCCTAAGAGGATGGCAAAGCAGCCTATGCTGCTCTTTTTGCTAAATTGTGTGCCAACGCTAGTAAGCCCATTTCAATTTCTGTTTTTAACATTCCTTTAAGTCCAAAACGCTTAAATCCTTTATTAAACTTGATATTGGCAAAAACGGGTTCAACATCAACCCCTCTTTTACTTCGGTAGTAAAGCCCTTGCTCACTCTTCAAGCGTTCTGATGCTTGGGCCTTTAGTCGGTTTAGATTATGATTAATTTCTATTATTTTATTCTTCTTACTTTTATGACAAGCTCCACGCAATGGGCATGTACTGCAATTAATAGCTTGGTAACGAGATATTTGTTGCTCAAAACCGTTTTCTGTAACTCGTTTGATTGAGCCAATGTAATTCATCGGTTGACCCATTGGACAATAGTAGCAGTTCTTTTCAGAGTTGTAGAATAAATTGCTATTGAGAGAGTTCTTAATTTTGCGTTGATCTTTGTCAAAATAGTTAAACTTTATATAAGCGTCTATTTTTGCCTTTTCTAACAATGCGTAATTTTCTTCTGAACCATAACCAGCATCTGCCACAGCTACTTTAGGATAATTGTTATACAGGGTGTGGAACTGTTCCAAATGAGGCCTTAATGTGGTTGTATCGGTTGGATTGGGGTGATGGCTATAGTTTACAATATATTGATTATTAGTGCTTATCTGAACATTATATCCTGGTTTCAACTGACCGTTTTTCATGTGATCTTCTTTCATTCGCATGAAGGTTGCCCCAGGGTCTGTTTTACTATACGAGTTCCGTTTGCCTAATATCTGCTCTTGCTCCTTGTACTTGTTGAGATTTTGTGGCCAATGTTGGCGAGCGTAATTTAATTTCTGTCTTACTTTCTTGTCAACCTTTTTATCAGATAATGCTTGATCTATTTGATTAATAGTCCGTTTTACTTTTTCTGCATCTATTTGGGTAAAGTCAACATTATCTGTATCTTGTAATTCCTCTTTGGCTAACGATTGGGTATAATCCCATAACTCTTTTAGTTGTGCCACCATTTTCTCCTTATTGGTCTTTATGGAATTGCCCCAAACGAAAGTATAACGATTAGCCTTGGATTCTATTTTGGTCCCATCAACATAGATTTCCTGAAGGCTTACATGTCCCGATTCCACTAATAACATGACTACTTGTGCAAATATTTCTTTTAAAACATTTTTGAGCCTATCACTTCTAAATCGATTAAGTGTATTATGATCAGGGTGGTTCATAGCACTCAGCCACATAAAATGAATGTTCTCTTTTAAGGCTGTTTCCATTTTACGACTACTATATACATTGTTCAGGTAACTGTATATAAGAACCTTCAGCAACATCCGAGGATGATAGCTTGAGGTGCCACCTCCTTTATATTGTTTATGCAATGCATCAGCGTTAATACTGTCAATGACTTTGTTTACAACCCGAACTGGATGGTTTGCATCTATGAACTCCTCCAGTGATGGGGGAAGTAACATGATTTGATTGGGACTGTAGTCTTTAAAAACTACTTTTGATCTTTGGTTATACATGTCTCATACTTTTGATAATGAGACAACTAAACAAGATAAATGATTAAATTAATGAGCCTTTTTTATGAACTTTTTATTAACAAAAAAAGGTGCCTCGACTTTTGAGACACCTTCTTTTTTTATTCGATATAACGATCAATTAGCCATTATACCACGATTTTCCAACATTGGTTTAATATCAGGTTTATGTCCACAGAAATTATAGAACATTTTATTGTAATCTTCTGTATTACCTCTTGACAAAATCATATCTCGAAATCGTTGTCCGTTAGCCCTGGTCATTCCGCCATGGTTTTTAAACCAACTGAATGCATCGTCGTCCAGCATTTCGGTCCATGAATAGGCGTAATAACCTGCAGCATATCCATTGCCCCAAATGTGTAGAAAGTAACTTGAACGGTATCGTGGAGGTACCTGAGGAAGATTAAGTTTCGTACTTTTTAATGCATTGGCTTCAAAATCATCAACTGATTTTATTGAATCACCGGCCGGAATAGTATGCCATTCCATATCAAGGTCGGCTGCAGCAAGTATTTCTGTAAATGCATAACCCTGATTAAATTTCTGTGATTTTTTAATTTTTTCGACCAGTTCCTGCGGCATTGTTTTCTTTGTTTTATAATGCAAAGCATAATGTTGAAATACTTTTGGCTCAAGAGCCCAATGTTCATTAAACTGTGAAGGGAATTCAACAAAATCCCTGGCTACGTAAGTACCCGATATACTTGGGTATGTTTGATCGGCAAAAAAACCATGCAAGGCATGTCCAAATTCATGGAACATTGTAATTACATCATCAAAACTAATTAATGCAGGTTCACCTGGTGCCGGTTTTGTAAAGTTGCAAACATTGTAAATAGCTGGTTTTGTACCCAGTAATTTTGATTGGTCAACTACATTATTCATCCATGCCCCACCTGATTTATTATCACGCTTGAAATAGTCGCAATAAAATAATCCGAGTTCACTGCTATCTTTGTCATATACTGTGTAAACACGCATATCGCTGTTGTAAACCGGAATGTCAGTCCTGCGTTTGAATGTTAATCCATACAATTGATTGGCAGCATAAAATACACCATTTTCTAACACATTAAATAATTCAAAATAGGGTTTAACCTCATTTTCATCAAGATCATACTTAGTTCTTCGTACTTTTTCAGCGTAATAATTCCAATCATAAGGTTGTAAATCAAAACCGCCATTTTCTTTATTAATTACTGACTGAAGTTCTGTAGCTTCTTTACGGGCCTTGGCTGTCGCAGCAGGTATCAATTGCTTCAGGAAAGTTTGTACAACTTCAGGGGTTTTGGCCATTTGATCCTGTAAGTTCCAGGCAGCATAATTAGGGAACCCAAGAAGTTTTGCTTTTTCAGCACGTATTTCAGCCAATCTTATAATTGCGGCACGAGTGTCATTCGCGTCACCTTTCTCTGCCCTGTTCCATGATGCTTCAAATAATAGACGACGAGTTTCCCGGTTTTCCAATGATTGCAAAGCTGGTTGCTGAGTTGTATTTTGCAATGGTAATAGCCATTTTCCTTTTTTCCCGGCAGCTTCAGCATCTTGTGCGGCAGAATTCAATGCTCCTTCAGTAAAACCCTTTAAAGCATCCTTGTTATCAACTAGAAATGCACCAGCTTTCGCAGCTGCTAATAATTGATTGGTAAATTTGGCACTTAAACCAGCTTCATCTTCATTGAGTTTTTTTAATTTGGTTTTATTATCAGATGATAGATTTGCTCCGGCACGGATAAATTGGGTTTGATAATATTCAAGTAAGCGTGCTGATTCTTTATCAAATTTAAGCTCTTCTTTTTTTTGGTATAAAATTTTGAATCTTTCATATAGCTTTTGGTTCAGAAAAATTGCATCCTGAAGTGCTGCTAGTTTTGGAGCAATTTTTTCATTCAGTTTTTGCAAAATTGTATCAGTATTTGCACTTGAAAGCATACTGAAAACTTCATTTACCCTGTGAAGTAGTTGACCACTCTTTTCCAGGGCTATCATTGTATTTTCAAAAGTAGGAGGCTCCGAGTTTTCTACAATTTTGTCAATCTCTAGCAATTGTTCTTTGATTCCCTCTTCAAATGCAGGTTCAAAATCGCCATCTTTAATTTTTGTAAAATCAGGTGCCTGAAATGGTAAAGTACTGGCATGTATGAATGGATTTGATGCCAGATCTTTTGCTTTTCCCATAGTTTTATTTCGTTCAGAATTTAAGTTGCATGCTGCTAAAAATATTAGGAGTATGCCCGATGCTAATATTGATAACTTTTTCATTTTTTCAATTGATTTTATAATTTCTATTTTTATATTCTATAATCCTTTTAGCATGGTCTTTATCAGCCCTGTTTAAAAGTTTGAATAAATTTATTGCCCTATCGGAATTCGAATATTCCAGTAATTTTTGATACTTAAACTCAATAGCTGAATTTTCTAATTCAAGTGCAATATTAAAAGCATTTTCTTTTGATGGATTATTATTAAACGAATCAACTTTTAATTTAAACGTGTTATTTATATTTATTAATTCTTCAATATCAACAGAGAATAATTCTTCGGGAAAAGCATTTACTTTATAAAATAGTTTTTCGCTTTCAATAAGTGCTGCATGATTTTTTTCTTCAAGGCTTAAAGTCCACCAGAATAATCTATCGTCAGTAAAATTTTTGCTAAACAGTACATATATTTCTGCTAAATTGTTTTCAATTTTAATTGCTTCTTCAAAATATCTATTAATATCGCCTTTTATCACTTTTATTAATTTTTATTATAAACAAAGTAAAATGAAAAAATATATTAAATTGAAAAAAAGTTATTATTTAAAAATAATGAATTTCAATAATTTCTACGTTTTATACCTATTTAATTAAATAATTTATTCAGTTTTTTCGGAATTATTTTCAACATCAATTTTCACATCACGAGCTCTAATTACTTTCCCTTTCAAAATACATTTACCAATAGCTGGGCGGCAATCGCCCTTTTGCAAATTACAGACGCCTTCGGAAAAATGACTGCAGTCGAAACTTATTTATTTTTTAATTAAATTTCTCGTATATGAAACCAATTCCGAATTTCCAACCTCTGGTTTAATATTTGTTGGCAGTTCACGTAAATACCATTTAATTTTCCAGATTGAAGTTTCATTGGGTTTTAATTCTGTGTACGGAACCTGGTTTTCAAGCTCAATAAAAGAATGTTCTTTGGTAAGCCAGTATTCAATTTCTTTTTCACCAGGAGCCTGTTGAGATATTGGTAAATCATTGAATGATTTGACAAAAAGAATATTTTTGTCGTTTAAAAATGCTGACCAACCTTCTTTACCGTCGCTGAACATTTTTTTGTATCCTTTTTGACGATTGCTATGTTTGTACCAGGCAATACCATATTGTTTTGAAAAATATTGACCTAATGGGCCGGTAATAGCAGAATCACCAAAGGGAAAAAATATGAGACCTTCTGCCGGGACGCGCGATAATTCCCATAATGCAAATGAAACAGGCTTTTCTGAAGAATTGGTCATTTCATATAAAATGGTTATAGAAGTATCTATATCATTGGCAATGAATGTTTTTTTGAAAATCAAGCCGGTTAAACTGTCTTTTTTACTGGTTAGAATGATTTTGTTACCATCAATTCCTCCTGAATATTTATCATCGCATAAAGTTGCCAAGGGTGGCCATTTCCAAAAACTTTGCGGACTTGGCCAAAGTGTACTTCCTAAAATATCTTTTTTATCGGAGCGATCGACAAACAAAACCTCATTGTTATTTAGTTTAAATGAAGAAATCCTACCTGCGAAATTAGGATCAACTTCAAAATAAATATTTGCAAATTGAAAAAAGTAAAGCCCATTTTTTGTTTGGGGCTGAACATTTTGTGCAAATGTTGGGTGAAACATGGACATAATCCAAAAAAAATTAAAAGAAATAATATGTAAAATAATTTTTGTTCCCATACAATTTAAATTTTTATTGTTCACCAATCTGAGCTTTTTCGTAAGCTTCTACAATATATTTTACAAGTCGGTGACGTATTATATCGCGTTGGTCAAATTCAACAATGGATATTCCTTTAATACCTTTTAGAATTTGTAAAGCATAAATTAAACCGCTCGATTTTTTATTTGGTAAGTCAATTTGAGTAAGGTCACCTGTAACCACGAATTTTGCATTTTTCCCCATACGGGTTAAAAACATTTTTAGTTGGTTAATTGTGGCGTTCTGTGCTTCGTCTAAAATTACAAAGGCATGATCGAGTGTTCGCCCGCGCATAAAAGCAATAGGAGCTATTTGAATAGTGCCTTCTTCCAACAGGGTATTTAGTTTTTTAACCGGAATCATATCGTGAAGCGCATCATATAAAGGTATTAAATAAGGATCGAGCTTATCTTTTATATCGCCTGGTAAAAAACCCAGCTTTTCACCCGCTTCAACTGCTGGGCGGGTAAGTACAATTCTTTTTACTTCTTTATCGCGTAAGGCTCTTACTGCTAAAGCAATTGCTGTATAAGTTTTTCCTGTACCTGCTGGTCCAACTGCAAATAAAAGGTCGTTGTTAACTGATTCATCAGTTAATTTCAATTGATTTACAGTTTTAGCTTTAATAACTTTTCCACTGTGGCCATAAATAAGTACATCTTTATCAACTTCTTCTGATTTTAAACCTTGTTTTCCACTGGGGAAAAGCAATTCATTTACTTCATCAACCGATAAACTCTGATATTTCTGATAATAATTTATAAGATATTGTAGTTTGTCTTCAAAATAATCAATTCCGTTTTTATCGCCCAAAACCTTAATTTCATCACCACGCGCAACTAATCGAAGTTTAGGAAATGCACTTTTTATAAGTTCAAAAGTTGCATTATTTACCCCATATAATAACAATGGATCTATTCCTTCTAAATATATAAGCTTTTCAAACATAAATTATGGTTGATATTTTTTACTTTTGGCTTGCACAAAGTAACAAAATCAATAAGCAAAGTGCAAATTATGCAAAGCCTTTAAATTAGCCGAATGAATTCATTTTATAATAGAAATTAAATCGATGGCAATTATCACTCTCATAACCGATTGGCATGAAGGCGATCATTATTTGAGCGCTTTAAAAGGCAAGCTTATGGGATTAATGCCAGAATTGCAAATTATAGATATTTCACATCAATTGCCTTCCTTTGCCTATATAAAAGCTTCTTTTATTTTACGCAATTGTTACAGGTCATTTCCTAAAGGTACAGTTCATATTGTTGGTGTAAATAGTGAAGCTACTCCTGCAAATCCTCATATTGCTGTTTTACATGATGGGCAATACTTTATTGGCGCTGATAATGGAATATTCGGACTTATGTTTCATTCTAAACCAGACAAAATAATTGAAATTGAACATACTGCTATTACAACTTTCCCTGAATACGACATATTTGCTGATGCAGCAGTTTATTTATTAAAAGATGGAAATATTGATAAATTGGGAAAACTTAGGAGTGAATTGTTTTTACCATCTCCGCTTTTAGCAACTTTTGATGAATCGGTAATAAATGGAAGCATTATTTTCATTGATTCATTTAGCAATGCTATAACAAATATTACCCGTGAAATTTTTGAAAGGGTAGGAAAGGGGCGCCGTTTTGAAGTGCTTGTGCAAAGTAATTATTATAAAATTAAAAAAATTAATAAGTTGTATAACGAAACGCCTAACGGCGAATTATTAGCTTTATTCAATTCATCTGGAATGCTTGAAATAGCAATAAATAAAGGCAATGCTGCTGAATTATTAAGCCTTTCATTAAATTCTACAGTAAGGGTGAAATTTTATAATGCAGATGAAAGGGATAATCTGAAATTAATTTAGGAATTATTATCTTTAAAGTTTAATATTAAGTTAATTTGCCAAAATACTAAAATACACTTTATAGAGTTTAATGAAATTAGGTTTCATTTTGCGAAATAAATTTTTTGCCTGTTTCTATAAAACTTAAACTATGTTTTCAAAGCTTAGCGATTTTAAAGTAGATATTAAAAACATAAAGTTTATAACCGACGATGGCAAAGTTTTACCAAAAACAGCTATTGTAACTTTTGATGAGCCCGATAAAATGGGCAAAAAAGTTGAACTTTTTGGATATCTTGATACTGATGCCATTTACAAACTTATTGATGACGGCAAAGAAATTTGTTTAGATTATTGTTTCGTTGATAAATTCTCAATTTCAGAGTATCGAAATTCGAAAGAATTAGGCAAAAAGGACTATGTTAAGCTGAAACATTTATCGGCCAAAAATGCTTTCTTTCACTCTCTTATAAAAATTGATTTTTCGTTTACCGAAATTGAAAATGGAAATATAAGTTTCGAAAATGCTTGTTTTGCTAAAGGCGATTTGTCATTTAATTCAACACGTTTTCCCGAAGGAAGCATTTCCTTTGCCTATGCAATGTTTAATTGCGATGTTGTTGATTTTGCAAATATTTCATGCAATTCAGGTGAGGTTACTTTCAAAAATGCCATATTTAATAAAGGTTTTAAAGATTTTCAATATGCCGATTTTGGAACTGGCAATGTAACATTTATTAATACTGAATTTAATAATGGCGATGTGTCTTTTATCAATTCAGTTTTTGGCGATGGTGAACTTTCTTTTAAAGTTGCCAGGTTTGGAACTGGTAAAAAAGATTTTCACTATGCTAAATTCGGTAATGGTGATATAAGTTTTGAAAGAACCGAATTTGGTGACGGCCGCGTTGATTTCAGGAAAGTTGAATTTAACCATTGCAAAGTAAATTTTAACCGTGCTATTTTTGGCAATGGAGGTTTGACTTTTGAAGGTAGTGAGCTAAAATCAGGTAAATTTAATTTCAAAAAAGTGCAAACCGGAGATGGAGGATTTGATTTCTCAATTGCGGAATTTGAGAATGCCGAAGCATATTTTGATGGATCGGTATTTGGAAAAGGCTCTATGAATTTTATAAATTCAAAATTTATTAAACTATCATTAAAATCATGCCATTTAGACAATTATACCGATTTAAGATTAGCTAAAGCCGAAATGCTTGATATTTCTGATACTATTGTTCGCGATATAATTGATTTGAAACCATATGATTTTCCTGTAAATATTGGAACAATTGATTTTGAAGGATTGCGATTAATTGGTCGGATATATATAGGATGGAACGAAAATAATGTAAAATCTCTTATTGAAACACAATCATATACCACTGAACGCAGTAAAGGAGAGCAGTTTAGAACATTGAAACAAAATTTTAATGTTACCGGTCATTATATTGATGAAGATGAAGCTTATGTGATGTTTAAAAGATATGAGTCTCTTGCTGTCTTACATGAGTCTATTGAAAGTAAAAAAATTTCTGCCATTTGGCAATATCCTAATTATTCTTTTAAATGGCTTGTTTTCGATAAAATAGGATTATATGCTACATCTCCCGGCAGAGTGCTTTTAAGCGTAGTATTCTTTTGGATGACTTTTGGTTTTATATATTTTATAGTTCAATTAACAGGTTTGGGCAGAACAGCTTCTTCCGTTGGAAACCCTGATCATATATCTTTTTTTGCCCAATCTTTTTATCACAGTGCTATAACATTTTTCACCATCGGTTATGGTGATGTTTATCCAATGGGAATGAGCCGCATTTTTTCCGCAATGGAAGGTTTTATGGGAGTGTTTATGATGTCGTATTTTACAGTTGCTTTTGTTCGGAAAATTCTCAGATAAATAGTTTTTGCTATTATTTTGGAAAATTATTTTTCAAGTATGTACATAAATCATATATACAATTAAACTCAATATATTCTTTTGTTGGGTAAAGTTTCCATAAATTTTGGCTGATTTTAAGAACCAGATCAGCATCTTCATGAACTGAAAACCCGTTTCTGATTAAAGCCTTCATAGTTATTTGGGTTAATTTCAAATCGTCCGATTCAATTTTTATGGTTTTTTGAAATTGTTTATGGCTTTTAAACAAGCCCGACCGCCAGTCAAATTTTAGCTGATTATCGAACATTCCATCAAAACTATTTTGCAGGATCAAGTCTTCCGGTGCACCTTGTAAAATTTTATTTTCATTCATTAACCAAATTTTATCCGATTCCGAAACGGCTATATTTAAATCGTGGGTAGAAAATATTATGGTTTTATTTTTTTTAGAAACTAATCTGCTGAGTAAATGAATAATTTCATATTTATTTTGAATATCCAGATAAGCCGTTGGTTCATCAAGAATAATTATTTGTGTGTCCTGAGCAAGAGCCCTTGCAATCATTGCCCGTTGACGTTCACCATCACTTAATTCGTTTATTGTTCTATGTTTCAATGAATTTAATCCAACCAGGTTAATAGCATCGGCAATAATTTCATTGTCATATTCCGATAGTGTTCCAAGCCAGTTTGTATATGGAAATCTGCCGAGTGCAACCAGATGATAAATTGAGAAGTTGGGTATTTTTATAATTTCTGTTGAAACATACGATACCAATGAAGAATAATTGGTATTTGATATACTGTTTTGTTCGTTCCCGGATATATATAATTTTCCATTTAATAAGGGTTGTAAACGCGCAATTGTTTTAAGGAGCGTACTTTTGCCAATACCATTTTTACCTATAACAGCAACCAATTCTCCTTCGAGTGCGCAAATATTAATTTCACTTCCAATTATATTCTGTTTCTTTTTATAATTATGAAATCCTATCGTAATATTATTGGCATCAATAGTTTTCATTTTTTACCAAAGATTATTCTTTTTATTTTTGAATATTATCCATACAACAATAGGAATTCCCATTATAGAAGTTACCGAGTTGATTGGTAAAGTAAGGTTCGATCCGGGCAATTGTGAAATAATATCGCAAATAATTAGTGCTGAAGCTCCAACTAAAATATTTGCCACAAGCAATATACTATGTTTGCTGGTTTTAAGAATAATTCGACATAAATGAGGCACAGCAATACCAATAAATGCAATTGGTCCACAAAATGCAACAGTGCTTCCTGCTAATATACTGGTGCTTGTGAAAACAATTAACCGGGTCGATTTAATATTCATGCCCATAGTAATAGCATACTTTTCGCCTAGCATTAATGCATCAAGTCGTTTTATTGAAAATAATGCTAAAACAAGTCCGAAAAATATACATGGTGCCATTATACCAAGTTGTAATTTACTGATATGGCCTAAGCTGCCCATTGTCCATACAACAAAAGATTTTAACAGCGATTCGGTACTAAAAAATTGCAGAATGCTTACAACAGATGAAATAGCTGCTCCAATCATTATTCCCAAAATCAGAATAATCATTACATCCCTTACTTTGGATGACAATACCAAAATGAAGATTAACGTGGCGGCTGCTCCGGAACATGCAGCTAAAACAATGCCCCAACTTCCTAAAATACTTGAAAAATGAGAAGTATAAAACACCGACATTCCAAGTATTAAAATAGCAACACCAAGGCTAGCACCTGAATTAATTCCAAGCACATCAGGACCTGCAAGTGGGTTGCGAAAAATCGTTTGCATTTGTAATCCGCTAACACTTAAAGCTATGCCAGCAAAAATAGCAGCCAATGCTTTTGGTAAACGGAAATCAAGAATTATAAATTTCCATTCGGTTTGTGAAGCATTTCCGGTAGTTAATACTTTAACAACTTCTTTGATTGGAATATATACCGAACCAAAAAGAATGTCGAGTAAGAATAAAGCAATTAATAATAATGAGAGTAGAACAAAAATACTGCTTACCGAAAATAACCGATTTTGGTTCGAAGCCACTTATTTCAATTTTTCTAATTTATCAAGTTCTTCAACACTCTTTTCGTAATCCTTTCTGATTTTAGTAAAATGGGCTTTCACTAACTTAGGATTAAGTTTTCCGTCGATATGATTGATTCTACTTATTAAGTCATTTCGGTTATCAAGAATTTCCGTAGCAATTTTATTTATTGTTTCGGGATTCGAGTCTTTGTGAAAATATTGAAATGTATAACATTCGCTCAACAATTCGAAAGTCAGGTAATTGATGTCCTTTTTTAAATTTTTTCTGCTTGCCATAATTTATTTAATTAATTTAATTTTTGATAATAATAAAGTTTATAATTTGGAAATAATTCAGGATGAAAAATAGCAATTAAATCATTCAAAATCAGTTGTGGGTGAGTTGTTCCCGATTCCCAGTAATCGTTGCCTCCGGTATTTGAAAGGCGAGCATTGTTATTATAAATATTGTTGTTAATAAATGGATGTAAAACTACTAATCTTTCATCAATTGACCGAATATCTTTTTTCGAAAGTGAAGCTCCTGAATTTAACCATATGTCAGCTTTATCCGATTTCTGAAAAACTGTTTCAAGATCAATAGGCAAGCTTTCATGTGAATCGATATCACTCCAAATATAATTTCCTCCGGCGTCTGCAATTAACTTTGCAGTATATGATTTACCGCCTGAAATATACCAGGTTCCATTCCATGGCAAGCCTGTCATCACTTTTGGTTTAAATTCTGCTTTTGCTGCAATAGATTTTAAATGGTTATATTGAAATGAAATAGTATCAAATATTTGATCAGCTAATTTTCTTTTTTGAAAAAACTCGGCAAAAAATTTAATCCATTCAGCCTTTGCCAAAGGATTTGTTTCGAGGTATTCACCAACCAATATTACCGGTATATTCAATTCTTTTAGTTTATTCACATATCCTGAAACATCCGAACCTATTCCATAAACAAAAATAGCATCGGGATGGAGTTTTATAAGTAATTCATAATTCAGGCTTTGTTCGTATCCAATGTCAACAACTTCATGTTCAGCCAGTTTTTTTATGATAATTTTATTGCTCACCAGATCAGCACCTGAAATACCTTTAATTGTTGAAGTTTCACCCAAGGCATTAATAAAGGCGATATGAGTAGTTGACATGCAAACTACTTTTTTAAATGGAATTCTGATACAATTATCTAATGAATTGAAAGTATCATCTTTCTCAACTAGATTATATTGAATTGAAATATTCTTTGCCATTTGCCAAGGATTAAAAACATCAACAGTTTTATAATTTTTATGGTCAATAATCCTAAATCCATTGGCATATATATTTTTAATTGTGTCATTTACTACCTCATTCTGTTTATTTTTTTTAGTTGAATTACACGAAATTAAAACGATTACAAATGATAATAAAAGTATTGGACGCATTACATATCAGTTTTGGTATAACTCTCTCCTTCACGTGCCTGCACTTGCGACTTAAAATATAACTGAGTGATAGGTTTGTCATTTTTAAAATAATCAAATCCACCCCAACTATAATGAACTTCGCGATAATCGGTAGCCTGGTTTTCCCTTATAACAATATAACGTGTTGTAGTTTTATATTTTTCGGTATAAACTTCGCATGTTACACCGGCAGGATATTTAGCTAATAATTCCTTTAAATACTGTTCTTTTTCATTATTATTTTTGAAATTAAGGTTAGTAATTTTCGACTCATCATTACTTGTAGGTTTAGATACAGTCTTTTGTTGTGTAGCCTGTGTTTTCTCAGCTTTAGCAAGCGAACTTTTAATTTCATTTATTTTGGAAATCCGTTGTTTAGGATAATTTTCATTCGGCATAATAGCTGAAGCTTGTTCATATATTTTTTTCGCTGCATCATATTGTGCTTTATCGTATAAATTATTTGCCTGTGCAATAGCATCATTATAGTTTTTTTCGTCCTGCAATTGCTTTTGTTTATCGGCTTCGTTTTTAGCTAAAACAGAATTAATTTCTTTAATTTTTTCATTTGGGAAAGTTTCCCCGGGTTTAATTAAAGCTGCCGATTTGTATTTTGAAATTGCCTGATCGTACATTTTTTTAGAATATAAATCATTTGCATCGTCAAGCATTGCTTTATAATCTTCATCATTTTTCTGATCTTTTAGAACTTTATCAATAGCATCAATTCGTTGTTTTGCATATGGTTTTTCAGCAAATACAGCTATTGCAGTTTGATAATTAGTTTTTGCAGTGGCATAATCCTTGGCATTATATGCTTTATCACCATCAGCTATTGCTTTATCATAAGCATCCTGCTTTGATTTTGAATCGGCTAATTTTTTCAACCTTTCACTAATTGCATTATCTGCTTTGGCAATTTGTGATGTTGCATATGTATCGTCTGTTTTATAATTTAAAGCATTTGAATAGGCTGTTTTAGCTTGTTCATAATTTTTCTGATTGAAATAGGAATCAGCTTCGGTTATAGCCTTTTTATAATTGGCATCCATCTGTTGCTGTTTCTTCAACTTATTTATTTCATCTTTTTTAGAAAAAGGATATTGTTCGTCAGGTCTATAGGTCGAAGCCTGATTATATGCAATAATTGCCTGATCATATTGTTTGTTGTTATATAAATTATCGGCTTTAGCAATTGCTGCTTTATAGGCATCATCTGCTGCTTTTTGATCTGCTGCCTGTTTTTCCTGATCGGCTATAATTTTTGAAATATCACTTACACGTTGTGTTGGATAATTTTCACCAGGTTTAATATTTAAAGCTGCTTGATAATCCTGTTTTGCCTGGGCATAATTTTTCATTGCAAAATTTCTATCACCCGATTGGATTTTTAATGCAAAGTCCTTATCATTCTTATCAGAAACTGCCTTTTTATCAGCTTCAATTTCATTTAATTTATGCTTTGGATACGATTCATCAGGCGAAATTTGAAGTGCTTTCTGATATGCAGCTTCGGCTGCATCAAAATCATTCTTTTTTAATTTAGCATCAGCATCGGCAATTGCCTGATTATATTGTGATAGTTTATTTTTCTTTTCAGCTTCGGCTTGTTGCTGTTCAGCTACAATTTTATCGATTGTGGAAATTTTATCTTTTACTTTTTGGTCATCAGGTTTTAAACTCAAAGCTTTTTGATAATTAGTTTTTGCAGTTGGCAAATCTTCATTATCAAATGCCTTATCGCCATCAGCTAGCGCTTTTTTATATTGCTGGTCTTTTTCCTTATCTTTTGCTTTTAATAAATTATCAATTTCTTTTATTTTTTGTGAAGGATAATCGGAAGAAGGATCAATTTGTTGAGCATCGCCATAAGCACTTCTGGCGGCAGTATAATTCGAAATTTTATTTAAAGAATCGGCTTTAGCAATTGCACGATTGTATTTCTGCAGTTTATCTTTATCCTGAGCAGATTTTGCTTGAATATCTCTGCATTTGGCTTTGGCATCGTTCAACTTTTTTTGAACAGTAATATCATTGGGTTTCATTTTTAATGCATCCGAATAAGATTGAACAGCTTTGCCGCAAACATCGTTATTCATTGCATCGTCGCCCTGATCAACCAAATTACTAAATGCTGCATCCTTTTCCTTATTTTTTGCTGCAAATTCCTTGTCTTTAGCTTTTATTTTATCATTAATTTCTTTTATTTTTTGTGCAGGATAATCGGCGGTTGGATCAATAGTTAGCGCATCATTGTAAGCACTTTTTGCAGCTTCAAAATTTGATAGTTTGTTTAACGAATCAGCCTTTGTAATTGTACGCGTGTATTTCTGTTGCTTGTCTTTATCTTGTGCAGCTTTTGCCTGAATTTCTTTACATTTGGCTTTGGCATCGTTTAACTTTATTTGAATTGCATTATCATTTGGATTCAATTTTAAAGCATCAGTATAAGATTGTACTGCTTTACCGCATATATCGTTATTCATAGCATTGTCACCCTGGTTAACCAATGACTGAACTTGGGCTTCCTGAGCTTGCTTCTCCTGTTCCTTTTGATTTTTTTGTGCCAAAATTTTATCAATGTTAGCTATTTGCGAAGTTGGGTATGGAGCTCCGGATTTAATTGTGAGCGCACGTTTATAAATTTCTTTTGCCAATGCATAATTTTTATCGTTAAATTGTTTATCAGCTTGAGTTATATAATCGTTATATAATTTATCATTAGCTTGCTGGTCGGCTAATAATTTATCTATTTCAGCTATTTTTTTCTGAACATATTTATCATCTGGCCTCATATTCTGGGCTGTGACATAATTTTCACGCGCTTCAGTATATTTTTTTACCGATAATAAATTATCGGCTTTTTTTACTTGCTTATTGTATATATCGTCTTTACATTTTTCATTCCTATCCATTAAATCTTCAACCTTTGGGCCCATTAAATCACCATAATTTTTGTCAGCCAAAAAATCACGACGAAGATCGTTATATACAATTTTAACCACTGGATTTTTAAGTACACTCCAATCTAATCCTTCGCATGGGACAAATAATCCTACCGGAAAGCCTACTACAAAACTTTGATTTTCATATTTAGGAATTTTAGTATTAATGCTGATTATTTTTGAAATATATCCTGATTTAGAAATTTCAATTGTATAATTCGAATTCATTTTTAAGTTGAAATTTACTATTCCGTCAACTTTAGTTGTAATAGTTGAATCAAGTGTGCTTTCTTCAAAAAGTTTTGCAGTTGCTCCTTCAAGACCAACATTTTCCGATTTTTCAATAACCAAAGAAGTTGTAAAAGTCGGGAATTTTTTATCCTGTGCATTTCCATTACTTATGAAAAACAACATTGATGAAATAATTAAAACGCCGAATTTGATTACTAACTTATACATATCATTGAAAATTTGTTCAACACAATTTACTTCGTTTTTATGAATTTTGCAGAATAATTTTTAGAATCTTGAAAAACTTTAACAATATAAATGCCCTGGACAAGGTTTTCAATATTTATATTTGAGTTTGATGTATAATTCTTTAAAGACATAACCTGTCGGCCATAAATATCAAAAATTTCAAATTGAAGTAAATTACTTTTATCAGGAGTTTTTATTTTTATAAATTGATGTGATGGATTTGGATAAATTTCGATTTTCAAAAATGTATTTAATGGCTTAATATCAGTAAATGTGATAGAGCAAAGTGTAGGCTTAATATCCAATGAGGAACCTGAATGTGAAACAAACATTGAATCGAATGAAATCCATGAATTTTTGTATAATATATATTCGGTGTTATATGGGACCAAATCCTGGTAACGAGGAGTTGCCTGGTACATTGTAAAGGTATCTTTCCCATTATATGGAATTGTATAGGCAATATAAAAATTCCCCTTTAATTTTACATATGGATAGAATTCAATATAGTTATATGAATTTGTATTTAATAAACTAAAAGGTTGATATGTTTCATATAATAAATTTGTAGGAACCAAATCGTTGCCATAAACCTGTATAATTAAACCTCCGCTTGAATTTAAACGGCCTAAATGAAAATTTGCTCCGGTCAAATAAGCACTATCGGAATTTGTAAATTTTTCAGCATAAGTTGTAATTGAATCGGAATTAGTTCCGGAATAGTAGCCTTTACCAAATTCATAGTGTACAATCATTGTTTTTTCACCACTCAATAAATTGGATAATGTATCACAATTAGAAGCTGTTATAGGGAATGGGTCGAAACCATCCAAGCTTGTAACCCCCTTATTTAAAGGATCAAGCCAACGTTTTAATTGTTGTGTAGTATCAGAATAAGCTTGATAACTGGAACTAAATTTTTCGTAATAATCGCTGCTTAATGAACTGTCACCACAAGCTGAACCTCCACCGGTTAATGTTCCAATTATTTTGTGTTCGGTATTAAATAATGCACTCCCTGATGATCCGGGTTCAGTAACTCCCATGTTCCAATGAGGGATTTTCCAATACGCATTTGTTGCACCCGATAACTCACCATCATTATATGTTGAAGTTACAGGTTGTATAAATGATTGTGAAATTTTTTTTACACTCCATTCAGGATGATGAATTGTAGTAACTGTATCAGTATTTGAAGTTGTATTTAAATCCCATCCGGCATAATATGGCATTACTTCCATTGGTGGATGTTGATTTAATTCAATTAATGTAAAATCGTAATCGTACGAAGTTGATATTAATTTACCACCATATAAAACCTGTTTATCCGTTGCTATATTAGCATTATCTCCATTTCCACCACATATATTGCTTTCAAAATTAAAAAATATCAAGGTATTGTCAGCATCATATTCACTTGAAATACAATGATGTGCAGTCAAAAGATAAGGTTTAGCATCAAATGAAGTATTATTAATTATAGTACCTGTACATTCTAAAGTGCCTGAATAAGTATTAATAATTAATAAAGTCACAGCTCGTTTTTCAACTTGCCAATTATTACCAATTGGGCAATTAATATCATAGTTACATGATCCGGCAATTGGGCTGGCCCAGGAAACATTTTTCAAATAATCTGCAACAGCGTTTATTGTAAAAACACCTTCATAACCTGGTTTATTTGGTGTAGAAAATTCGATTATTAAATTATTCCCAATTAAAGGAGGAAATGACATTGAACTGTACGAGTTATCTTTGGTATAACTTCCTAAAACGCCATAATTGTTGTATATAAAAATTTGCTCGTTTTCTTTTAAACTAATATTATCCATTGATAAACCAAGTTCAACTGCATTGTCAACTTTAACTTGGCAGGTCCAAATTCTTTTGTTTCCAATTTTTTGCCAGTATCCTATAGATTTCGGATTAATATTCACTGGAATATTATTAGCAACTTTTAATGATTTTAAATATGTTTTTTTATTTATTAAATTCTTATCAGTTGCAAAATCAGCATTTGAATCGTTTAATTCAATTGTAGCTGAAATGGCAATACTTTTATTTTTTAAACCTTCAGGAATGCCTGAAAAATTTGAATTTTGAGATAATACAAAGTTCTGAAGGAAGATACCAATAATTAAAAATAACAAAAATTTATTTAAATGCATTCGTAAAATTTTACTTCAAAATTACCCTAAATTATAGATATATTTTTAGGAAAATATTGATATGAAACAATATTTTAAAAATAGAATGCTGAACTAAACCTATAGTTTGATATTAATTTAATTCAACGTTCAAAATAATTTTATATTTTTCAATAATTAAAATAAGCTCCGCATGTTCCTATACCAGCAGAATATGATTTTTTAAATGTACCATTTTTATCATAAATATCAACTGTGCCAGAGGTTGAATAATTTCCGGCATTTAAACAATAAATATCGCCGTTTGACGGATCGACTGACAAACCTAAAAATTGAGTGGCACTTGAAATTAATGGCACTGACGGTAAACTGCTTCCATTTATTGGAAACGCAAAAATACCCAGACTGTCCTGGTAATAAATAATACTTTTATCACTGCTAATTGCTAAAATACTTGATTCGTAGTTGTCGTCTGCTTTACCTTCAATAAATGATTTATCAATTGTAAGGCTTGAATGGTTTATTTTTACAATTTTTGATTCACCTCTAGTATAAGATGAGTTATAAAATCCTTCGCAAATCACCCAAACATCGCCATTAACATCAACAACCAAGTCAACAGGGTTTTCGCCAACAATAATATTTTTTATAACTTTATTGCTCGAAGGATCAATTATTGAAACGGTACTATCAGTTTCAAATCCACCACAATTGGCAACATAAACATAATTTCCTGATTTTACTATATTTTCAGGTCCATTTCCAACCTCAATACTATCTGTAACTTTATTGGTTTGTAAATTTACAACCTGAACCCAGCCCTGCATAGAACCCGAAGTAATATAAGCTTTAGTTGTATCAATTTCAAGAAAATATCGTGGGTAAATAATACTGAATTCAGCAATTTCTTTAAATGATGAGAGGTTTACAACCTTTATCAGGTTACTGTTGTTTGCTACTATATAACCTCTACCATTTGCCAATCCCATTGATTGTACTACATCGCCAGCTGTTCGGCCATTAATATTTGCAAAATAATTATTAACAATTATATTACTATCATTTTTAATAATTGAAATTGAACCATTATTATGCATAAATGCACCTTGGTTGGTTATATAAACTAATTTCTCACCTTGTAGTTGATTTGGAATTGTATTATTATCTTTTTTGCAGGAATTCAAAGAAATTACTAATAGAATTGATAAAATAAATACTGAGTGTAATAGATTCTTTTTCATTGTTAATTTAAATTAATTAATAATTTGATTTGTTAAAAACATAAGTCATAGCTATATAAAAAGTCCGGCCGGGCATTGGATACGTTGGTAAATAAGTATAATATTGTTTGTCGAAAAGATTATTAATTTTAAAATCGAAACGAAAACTATTGGTTTTAAGCTTAAACGTTTTATTAAAATTGAAATTTACAAGTGAATATCCGGGTAAAGGAAATCCTGATTCATCCGCATCGGTATAATACTGTGAACGAATTGCCCAATCAAAACCTATATTATATGAATGAAGTTTAAAATTCAAATTAAAAACAGCCGAATGCAGTGGAACATATATAATTTGTTCACCTATTGCCTGTGAGTCAAATGATTTTGAATAGGTTGATGGCGTAAAATTGTAATTAATATTCCAACTTATAACATTTTTTCCAAGATTTATTATTTGCCTAAATGTACCTTCAAACCCTCGGGTCCAGACCTGTTCGTAATTTTCAGCCATCAAACCGGTTGCCCCATTTGGAATCCATTGAATCCAATTATTTATTATATTGGAATATATAGTGGCTGTAAATACGTTTTTTAAAACTGAATTTGAGAAATTCATTTCAGTTCCAGCATCAAAACCTATACCATTTTCAGGCTTCAAATTTGGATTTCCGCCGGGCATCCAAAATCTTTCATTAAATGAAGGAACCCTGAACTTATTGGATACATTACTTTTAAGTGATATAATTGAGTTCAATTTCCAGCATTCGCCAAATGAAAATTGGGGCATTGTTTTATAACCGGAAATAAATTCTTGTCTAAATGAGAAATCGAAAATAATATTTGAATTGCTGTACTTAGCTGCCGAATATATTGCAAACATATTTTCGTCAATATGCAACGAGTTGAAATTATTGTTTATTGAAAAAGTTCTTAAAAATGTAAAACCGCCATCAAAGGTTATGTTAGTAGTTAAATATTTTCGATAATTGAAATCATTAAACCATCGGTCACTTCCGATTTTCGAATTGGTTGGTTTACGTGTTTCTGTGTTTATAATTAAACTTGTATAATGCAAATAATCATAAAAATATCCTGTTTTTATTGTATAGTTTGAAGTTCCGGAATAATAGTTCCATTTCAGGTAAGTTTTCAATGTACTGTCATTTTGAATTCCGTTGTAACTGTTTCCGGGAATTTGATAATGTTTTTGCTGCGCCCACATTCCAGCTTCCAGTTGTTGTGCATTATCAATTTTAATATTTAATGTTTGAACGAATCCCTGCGAAAAATATTGATTGTGATTTTGAGTTATATTTTGAGGTATATAATCATTTTCAACATATTTATATTTATTTAAAGCATTGTTATTAAAACCATAAAAACTATATTGCAAATTACTGTTACCTGCATTTATTTTAATTGAATATTTTTTACTGTCAATTTGCCCGGGATTGCTGGAAATTGAATTTTCATTGATATTATTATCAAATGCCCCAACTTCTGAATTAAGCTTTATATATAATTTGTTAGACCATTCAGGAATGTTGTTCAATTCAATTGCACCGCCAAATGTTCCATTGCCATACATTGCTCCCGAAGCACCATGAATTAATTGAATTTGATTTGCAATGCCCGATCCGGCCAGCGATAAATCCATTTCACCAGTACCTATTGCATTGATTGGAAACCCATTCCAGTTAACCTGTGTATGATTTGAACCTGTTCCTCTGAAAGATAATGTAGTTAATGATCCAGTGCCACCGTATTGTTGAATTACTACAGGTGTTGAGAACATTAATAATTCCCCCAAGTTTATATTCTGATTTTTTTGTAAGGTCAGCGAATCAATTCTGGTAATGAATTTGTCTTCTTTAAAAAGTGATTGTCTATTCTGGTAAACACATACTTCCGGTATGTTATGCAATTTAATGGAATCACGCATAACAGCATATACCATTGAAGTATAACAAATGAAAAACAAACTTGCAAAAAAACGTATTTTTTTCAATGTAATAAGTTTACATGTTTGACCCGAACATTGATTCACAAAAGTTTTAGGCAGGTCTTCTGACTTACTCCCTCTTAGGCGCCTTCCCAACCAAATGGTCAGTGGCAAAGGTTGCCGGAGTTATTGGAGCTTACAGCAGCGGGCACTGTTCCTGATTTACACAGGATTCCCTTTTTACATTACACCGATAGGTAATAATGTTACCAAAAACATGGGGCAAATGTAAGCAAAATTTAATCTTGATATCGACAGTTTATAATTGGAATTTATTCAAATGTTATTAACATTCAATAAAATGAATAGGGACAAATTATAAAGTAGTATTATCAAAAATATTTTTTTAGCAATGAGGGTAATTATATTTAGAATTGTTAATTGAATAAAGCATAAATAATTTCCAGGCAATAATCCGGAAAATTGCAGGAAACTAAAATGAAAATAATAAAATAAATTTTATAGTCATGAAAACAGAATATTATAAAATCAATCAACGGGCAAATAAATTTTTGACCATATTAATTGGCTTATTATTTTGCTCATTCTCAATGTCGCAAGCGATGGCAGGTTTAAAACAAAATACTGATACTGCTTCGTTTATAACTATTTCAGGTAAAATTACCGATAAGGAAACTTCAAAACCACTGATGTATGCAAACGTTTACATTATTGGTACAAGTATTGGAACGGTTGCAAATGCTGATGGAGAGTTTGTGTTAAAAATTCCGAAAGAAAGGAGCAAAGATTTAATTGGTGCAAAGCATTTGGGGTACAAAGCATTTTCAGCATCCATTGAATCAATAAAGAATGCAGATGTAAATATTATTTTAGAGCCCGAAATTGTTCCTTTACAGGAAATTATTATCCGTACAGACGATCCTGTAAGCTTGATCAGAGGTGCTATTGCAAATGTCAGGAAAAATTATCGCAGGACACCGACAATGATGACAAGTTTTTATCGCGAAGCAATTCAGCAAAACCGAAGATATGTTTCAATTGCTGAAGCTGTTTTGGAAACTTATAAAACTTCCTACACTGATGTTTTTTCGGATGATAAGGTTAAAGTTCTGATAGGCAGGAAAGGACAAGATGTTAAAAGGATGGATACTGTTGTTGTTAAATTACAGGGTGGACCAGTTACCCCATTTTATCTGGACTTTGCCAAAAATCCTGAGAATTTATTTTCTGAAGATTATTATAAGTATTATGATTTTGCTTTAAAAGGTCAAATTTCACTCGATAATGAACGTTGTTATGTAATTGAATTCACTCAAAAACCTATCGAGAACCTTGCTTTGTATAATGGTGTAATTTATTTGGAAGTTCAATCCCTTGCAATTGTAGGACTTGAATTTAGTATTAGTGATTATGGATTACCTTATGCCACAAATTTATTTATTAAGAAGAAACCAATCACTATGCGTGCCAATATACTTGGAGCACATTATTATGTAAAATATGCAAAAGCAAATGGTTTTTGGAACCTTAATTATGTAAGATCTGAATTAAGTTTTAAATGCAAATGGAAAAAGAAATTCTTTAGTTCAACTTATAAAACTATGGTTGAAATGGCTGTAACTGATATCGACACCGTTAAAGTGGAACGGTATAAATCAAAAGAAACCTTTAAGCAAAGTGAAATATTTTCAGATAAAGTTGATGATTTCAAGAATGATGAATTCTGGGGCGATTATAATATTATTAAACCTGATGAATCTATTCAAAATGCTATAAATAAATTGAGTAAAAGATTAAAACGTAAATAGATTGGTTCTATAATTTTGGTTAGTAATTTAAGCCGTCTTTTATTCTTAAAAGGCGGCTTAATAATTTGGTTTTCTTCAAGGTAATCTTCAATTTATTTTAAGGATTTAATATACTCAGCAATTTGCTTAACTTCATCTTTAGATATGATATCTTTATATGACTGCATTAAATCTGGTTGAAATCCTTTAACAACTTTTGCATTTGGATCATAGACCGATTCAAGAATATAATTATCATCAACCAGAACCTGCATTTCTTTACCATCAACCAAAACAGTAACTTTTGTTCCATAAATTCCTTTATACGAAGGACCCACAATTTTTGTCCCATCAAATGAATGACAGGCTGTGCAACCATTTCTTTTTATAATAGCTAAACCAGGATATATTTTCTTATTTCCATTGGAAGTAATTGGAATAGGTTTTGTACTTGCTTTGTACCATTTATCAAAGTTTTTCTTTGACATAACAACAACTGCCGAAGTCATATAAGCATGTCTTAACCCACAATATTCGGCACAAAATATATCGTAGGTTCCTTCTTTTTGAGCAATAAACCATAAAAAGTTTTTATTACCAGGTACAGCATCTTGTTTAACACGGAATGCTGGTATATATAAACTATGTATAACATCAAAGGAATGAACATTAACTTTAACAGGACTATCGACTGCAACGTACATTGTATCAGTAACAACTCCGTTAGGATATTTAAATGACCAACTCCACATTCGTGCATTAGCTGTAATATCAAATGAATCTTTAGGTGGACTTTTAAGTATTTTCCAATTTTTCCAACCATATGAAAACATAAATGACACTAGTATAACCGGAATTATAATCCATAATATTTCAAGAATTATATTGCCTTCAATAAATGCGGATGTTGGATTTCTCTTTTTATTGTATTTATAAACAAAATATAACATTGTTGCAGTTATACCCAATAGAAAAAATATGGCAATTATAAAAATGAACAGCGTTAAACTGTCAACATTATTAACAAAATTTGAAGCTCCAGAAAACATAATTCAAATTTTAACGGTAAACAAAATCTAGCATTGTAACTATAATAATTGATAATATAAGTGTGAAAATTAAGCCCACAAATATTGTCAGAATTTTATCATGAAATTTTAAATGCATATTGTAAAATAGAACAATTGTAGCTTGAACTGCAGCAATTACCAATATTAATCCAACTAATATATTAGAGGCTAATCGAACATGGGTAAACCAAACTTCAATTAATGTCAACACGGACAATATTATAAATGTAGTTATATATAACCCATATCCTTCAATCTTCTTATTTGATGAATCCATTTTATACTAATTTATTAGATAAAACAATGGAAATAAAAATATCCAAACTAAATCAACCAAATGCCAATATAAACTGCAATTTTCTAATAAAGCATATTTTGTAGAATGCACTTTACCTCTAACAACACCAAATATTACAATTACTATTAAAATAAGTCCAGCAATTAAATGCAATGCATGCAAACCAGTCATAAAAAAATATAATCCGAAAAACATAACATCACCATGACTTAGATTAGCTAATACTTTAGAACTTGGATATAAACCATGTTCAAATTTTACAGCCCATTCAAAATATTTATTAATTAAAAAAATAATGCCTAAAATTATGGTTATTGAAAGCATTATTAATGTAAATTTATTTTTACCATGCTGTATAGCTAAATAAGCTATTCCCATTGTCATTCCACTTAATAATAATATAATGGAATTTATGGTTCCAATTTTTACATTTAATTCTTGAGCCGCCAAATGAAATCCATCATGATATTTTACACGATATACTGTAAATACCAGGAATAATCCAGCAAATAAAAATAATTCAGTAAAAATAAACAGCCACATTCCTATTCTAGAAGCTGCGTCATCTCTGTGTTCTATATGCGTTTGTTCCATTTATAATTTATTTATAATCATAAGGGCCATAGTTAATTTCAGGTTCATCTTCAAAATTTTCTAGTGGAGGTGGAGAAGGAATAGTCCATTCTAGTGTTTTACCTCCCCAGGGATCAGCAGGAGCCTTTTCGCCATAACGAGCTGAACGTACAAGATTTATAATAATAATAGCCAAGCCAAAAATCATAACTATTGCTCCAAGTGACGATATAATATTACCGCTATGATACTTTTCAAAGTAATCATAGGTTCTGCGTGGCTGGCCCATCATACCTAATATAAACATTGTAAAATATAATGCTAAAAAGCCTGTGAAAAATATTATCCAACCAGTATTGGCCCAACTTTTATCGTACATTCGTCCATAAATTTTTGGAAACCAATAATGTATTCCTGCCATGAATGCATAGCCCATTCCTCCAAAAACAATAAAATGAAAATGTCCGACAACAAATGCAGTATCGGTTAAATAAACATCAGTAGCAAGACTTCCTAAAAATAATCCGGATAATCCACCAATTAAAAAAACAAATATAAATGACAGTGCCCAATACAATGGAGTTTGAACATTTATAGAACCTTTATATAAAGTAGCTACCCAATTAAAAACCTTTATAGCACTTGGTATTGCTACTATAAAAGTTAATAATGAAAAGAACCATAATGATATTGAACTTAAACCGGCTGCAAACATATGATGTCCCCATACAAAAAAACCAACAAAAGCAATTCCAAAGGAAGATATAACAATTGCGGTATAACCAAATATTGTTTTACGCGCAAATGTTGGTATTATTTCTGAAATTACACCCATAGCCGGTAATATCATTATATAAACAGCAGGATGAGAATATATCCAAAATAAGTGCTGATATAATACCGGATCGCCGCCAAGAGAAGGGTCGAAAAATCCAATTTTGAGAATACGTTCAGCAACAATCATTAATAATGTAATACCAATTATTGGTGTTGCTAATATTTGAATCCAACCAGTTGCATATAACGACCATGGGAAAAGTGGCATTTTCATCCATTTCATTCCTGGTGCTTTCATTCTATGAATGGTTGTGATAAAATTTATCCCCGTTAAAATTGAAGAAAAGCCTAACACGAATGCACCTAACACAGCAGATAATATATTGGTGGGTATTTTTAAACTATAAGGAGCATAAAAAGTCCAACCAGTATCAGGAGGACCGGAACCTAAAAATTGTGATGAGATTACTATTGCTGCTCCGGCAACATATATCCACCATGAAAGTAAATTTAATCGGGGAAAAGCAACATCTTTTGCACCAATCATTATAGGTAAAAAGAAATTACCGAATATTGCCGGAATACCTGGTATAACAACAAGAAATATCATGGTTATACCATGTAATGTAAAAAAGGCATTGTATGTTTGGGCATCCATAATTGTTCTTCCAGGCGCTATTAATTCAAGCTTCATGAGTAGTCCTAATGTAGCACCTACAATAAAAAATGAAACAATTGTGTATAAATATAAAAGTGCTATTCTTTTATGATCAGTTGAAAATATCCAACCTAATATACCTTTGTATTTACCTTTATAATCGAGGTAACTGACATAATTTTGATCCATTTTATTTCTGCTAGTTTATTTTTGTTTTTTCTTAAACATTGGTTTTAAAATAAGAATAAATACTATAATTAATAGTATAAAAAGTATTAAACCTCCACCAACTTTGGTTACATCTAGCACATATCGTTTGGCATGACTATCATAACCATAACAAAACTGCAATAGTTTATTTATAGTTGGTAATGCCACGCCTTTCGACGCTTCAACTATACCCATTTTAAATTCAAAAGGAAGAATATATGTTCCATTTAAATATCTTGTAATTTTCCCCTGTGGGCTTATAAATATAGTTGTTGCGGAATGAAGGAAAACATTACCGGCACGCTTATACCTAAAACCAAAAGCATTTGTGGCCTTTGCAATATTCGCACTATCAGAAACAAAGAATTGCCAACCTTGAGCAGCTTCTTTTGTTTTCATATGGGTTATATAGCTATTTTTCTTTTTAATAGCCAGTGACAAAGGTTCTGCAACATTAAAACCTATTGTAAATACTTGGTAATCTTTCCCAACTTTTAAATCAGGGGTCTTATCTATTACTTGTGCCAATCCATTCATTAATGGTGAACAAAGACCTGGGCATTCAAAATATACAAAGCAAAGAACCGTGGGTTTATCAATTATTTTTTTCAGATTTACTGTATCATTATTTTCATTGACTAAAAATATATTATCAGGTACATAATCATTTAAATGTTCAACTATTCCAATCTCTAAGCTATCAGTATTATTTTCGCCTTTCAAAGTTAAAGGCACCATTAATATAATACTTAAGTATAACAAGATTTTAGGTATGAATATTATTTTCTTCATAATTCAAGTTTTATAGTAATAATAAAAATGGTAAAAAACTAGCTGAATCACTTATAATACGGTAATTTTCATTGTTTTTCAGTTTTTTACGAAATTGCAAAACCATATATAAAAATAATGCCATTGTAATTAATACATATCCAATATAACTATTACAAAACAAAACAGAAAAAGTTGAAAGTATAACAGAAATTATTAGTAAAAAATAAACCGTAATTATGCTAAGTTTTAAACCATATGTTGTTGCAAACGAAATAAATCCAACTGCTTTATCGGAATCATATTCATATATTGAATATAAAATAGGTATTGAAAAAATTATCATAAAATGACTCAGAAATACTATAAGATTAGATTTTGTTAAGGAAGTCAATTTTAGCATAATAGGAATTCCCCACGTACCAGCCATATAACCTAACGCTATAATTAATTCTCTTGGGAAAAATTTAAATATTTTGTTTTTAAAAAAATTTAATAAGAGATAAACTAAAATTAGAATATAAGTTATAATGCCAAAAATTATAAACTTAGTATTCAACAGTTTTAGAATTAAAATTATAGATATTATTGAAGCTATAGTAAGAAATACCATTATAATTTTTCTTTTCTTATAGTGAAAGTAATGTCTTCCCATGGTTGCCATTTCTTTTAATTTAAACGCATCAAGTAAATGGTCGGTTGTATAAATAATCCAAACACATAAGGGTAATATAAACCAATATATCACAGGTAATTTTATATTTAAAGCCTTAACAGCCAATAATGAACTCCCTGCGCATCCAATAGCAACATCGATGCTTAAATATTGCAATATTTTATATATATGACTCAAAATGATGTTTTAAACTTTCTTCCAATAATGGATGATTTTTTGGTATAAGTTTTGCCTTACTTAAATTATATCCGGTAATAAGCGAAAATAATCCTGCAAATCCAATAAATGAACCTATTTCAATAAATCCAAAATAATTATGGTTCAAAGCGCCTGGAAATATTTCAACATATAAATCGACCCATAAGCCTGTGAGCATAACAAATGCCACTGACATAACAATCCATTTGTTTCGGCTTGTATTTACCGGGAGTAATACAAAAAATGGTATAACCCAATTTGCAATAATATCTAAAGCCCAAACAGGTTGCCATTCGCTTGTCCAACGTTTTACAAAATATATAGTTTCATCTGAAATGTTACCATACCAGGTTATCATAAATTGAGAGAACCAAAAATAGCCATATAGAATAGAAACTATAAACAAATACCTTGCAAAATCATGAACGTGGCTTACATTGAAAAATTCGAAATATCCTTTTCTATTTAAAAATAATATTATTAAAAATATAGCTGCCGATCCATGTTGAAATGCTGCAATAAAATTTTTCAATGCATATATAGTGCTAAACCATTTAAAATCAATAGACATCAACAAATCATATCCTAAAAGTGAAAACGAAATAGAGAATACAAAAATTAAAACTTTTGAATACCACTCAATTTTATTAAAATGATCCATTCCTCCGGTCTCGTCTTCATTTAGAGATTCTTTTCTAATTAAACGAATTAGAATAAACCATACCAAGAAAAATAAAATGAGCCGAATAAAGAAAAAAGGTATGTTTAAATAACGCGATTTATGGTTAAATTCATTTACACTACTTGTAAATTCGGGTAGCGACCAATGGTAAATTGAGTGCATGCCAAAAAAAATAAATAGCAATAATATTCCAGCAATTGGAATATACATCATCATTGCTTCCGGAACTCTTCTAAAACCTGAAGACCAACCAGAACGTGTTATAGCTTGTATTGCAAGAAAAAAAGTTGCTCCAATAGCTAAGGAAAGAAAATAAAAATTATTTAAAAGATAATTTGCCCAAGCCCGGTCTGGATTCGTAATAAAGCCAATTGTGAATGCAGCAATTCCAATTATAATACATGAAATGCATATTACAAGGAATGTTTTCGAAAGTTTAATTTTTGAATTCATAGTTTCGATTTCTTTTGCAATTCTCTTATATACAAAATAACTTTCCATCGGTCTGCAGGCCTTACAATAATTTGATGTGCTGGCATTATTCCATAACCAACCGTAATAACATGGAATATTTCTCCATCAGCTAAGTCGGCTATTTTCTTGCTAACAAGGTTTGCCGGATGAAACGGATATTTGCCTGACTTATATAATTGTCCATTTCCATCTGCTTTTATACCGTGACATTGCAAACATATATTTTGGTAAACCACTTTTCCACGTTGTAAATTTTCAGTATCGGGTATAATCGGGTTCTTCAATTTTGCTGCTTTTAACATATCAGCATCATTTTTTTTATACGGGTAATATTCACCTTCTCTTGAAATAGTCCCTTCAACCGGAGTTTGCAAGGTTTTACCATCTGCAAAATTTGGATTGGGAGCATAGGTCTCATATGCATTGGAATAAGCCATATCGGGGAAATAATCGTATCCCGGATTATTTTTATCCCTATCACAAGCTTGGATAACAATTAGGCTATATACAAAAATATAAAGCAAATATTTTCTCATAATTGAACCTTATAATTTATAGCTATAATATTTTTATCATATAAATTATTAAATTTCATTGACTTCTTTTTTTATTTCATTTGCCCCATTTTGTTTTAAAATATTTTCTGCATCCGGCACTTTAGTTGATTCTAATACGATAATAAATTTATCATCCATAGCACTTCCATGATATATTACAGCTTTTTTTCCGGGAAATAATTTTGCACTAACTGAAAAAGCAAATAAGCTTAAAATTGTAACAGTTAAAATTGTAAGTACCAGGGTCACTATAATAAAGGAAGGAAATGCATTAGATGGTTTACCTCCAATATTTAATGGCCAACTTATAACTGCCGAATAATATAAGAATGAAAGTACCGATATAATTGCTCCAATTCCTAAAAAATACGCAATCATTGGTAAATTTGAACTGCCGGCTACACTCTTTACTGCATGGTGCACTGGAACCGGCATATATAATTCTTCAATTTCAACATTTGAATTTTTTATATTCAGAACTGCCTTTTCAAAGAGCTCTTCATTGTCGAATATACCAATAGTTTTCTGTGAGCTCATAATTGTGAATTATTTAGGTTATTTTCATGTTCATCATTCTCTCCAGGATGCAAAACAGTTTTCAATTCATGTATAGCCATCATCGGAATATATCGGAAAAAAAGCAGAACACCGGTGGAAAAAATCCCGAGTGTTCCTACAAAGACACCAAATTCCGTTATAGTAGGAGTATATGTTGCCCAACTCGATGGTAAATAATCCTTAGATAAAGTACCAATAATTATATTATATCTTTCAAACCACATTCCTATATTAATGATTATTGAAATTATAAAAAGCATGGCAAGATTATTTCGAACTTTCTTAAACCAGAATAATTGTGGAATAATAGCGTTGCAGATAAACATAATCCAGAATTGCACTGTATAATCGCCAGTAAGTAAATTATGAAAGAATGTAAAAATTTCATATTTATTACCTGAATACCAGGCAATAAAAAATTCGGTTAAATATGCAATTCCCATAATTAAACTTATAAACGTGAGAATTTTTGCAGTAGCATTTAAGTGAGAATTCGTTATATAAGCATCTAATTTGTACAATTTCCGGATCAAAATCATTAAGGTCATTACCATTGCAAATCCTGAAAAGATTGCCCCAACTACAAAATAAGGAGGAAATATTGATTCATGCCATCCAGGCTCAACAGAGGCAGCAAAATCAGTTGATACAATTGAATGTACGGAAACCACCAATACAGCTGCCATTCCTCCTAAAATAAAAGCCAATGCTTCATATCTTTGCCAATTTCTGGAAGAACCTGTCCAACCCATTGAAAAAAATCCATATAATGCTTTTCTGAGTTTTGATGTTGTTCTGTCTCTAATAGTCGCAAAATCAGGCAACATACCTAAATACCAGAAAGATGCAGAAATGGTTAAATAGGTTGAAATAGCTGTAAAATCCCAAAAAAGTGGAGAATTAAAATTTACCCACAGCGGCCCACGTGTATTTGGATATGGAAAAATGAAAAATGCATTCCATATTCTACCCATATGCAATGCAGGAAAAAGGCCGGCACAAATAACGGCAAATACTGTCATAGCTTCTGCAGCACGATTAATAGATGTACGCCATTTCTGCCTTAATATTAATAAAAATATTGAGAATGCAGTTCCTGCATGTCCAATACCAATCCACCAAACAAAGTTTATAATTGCAAATCCCCAACCAATGGTATTATTATTGCCCCACAAGCCAATTCCATAAGCTATAGTTTCATAAATAGAATATACACCCCATATAACGGCAAGCGAACTCAAAGTAATTGCAACAAACCACCATGTTGGAGCATCCGATTCAATTGGTCGTAAAATATCACTGGTAACATCAGCCAGTGTTTTATTTCCTTCTATTAATTCACCTCTTACTTTTGTGTTGTACATTAGGCTAAATTTCTTTATTTCTAACTTTAGTTAAATATCCTACTTTAGGTAAAGTGTGCAATTCTTCAAGTAAATTATAATTTCTTTCATCAGTATATATTTTGAACAAATCGCTATGCATATCATTTAAATCACCAAATGTCATTGCTTTTGAAGGGCAGGCCTGTACACATGCCGGTTGAATTTCACCATCCTTCAACTCCCTGTTTTCAAGCTTTGCGTTTAATTTCTTTTCCTGAATTCGTTGTACACAAAAAGTACATTTTTCAACTACACCTCTTTCACGCACAACTACATCGGGGTTCAGAACTAATTTGCCTAATTGTGAATTCAAATCATAATCGAACTTTGGATTATCAACAAATTTTAACCAATTAAATCGCCGTACTTTATATGGGCAATTATTGATACAATATCTTGTTCCAATACAACGGTTATAAGTCATTTGATTTAAACCTTCATTGCTGTGCGTTGTTGCAGCTACAGGACAGACATTTTCGCATGGCGCATTGTCACATTGTTGACACATTACAGGTTGATACAAAACTGATGGATATTCGGGAGTTCCGGTATAATACCTGTCAACTCTTATCCAATGCATTATTCTACGTTTGGTAACTTGTTCCTTACCAACCACTGCAATATTATTTTCAGCCTGACATGCAATAGTACATGCTCCGCAACCGATACAGGAATTTAGGTCGATACTTAAACCCCAATGGAAACTATCGTATTTATGTGGTGGATATAATGATACATTATTTTTTTCAAATTCTTCATGTGCTTCGTTACCAGCATTTGGTTTTGCAGCATATTCAGCCAAAGTTGTTTCCCTTACTATATTTCTGCCATCCATTGTATGGTGAGTTTGCGTTTGGGCTAACTTTACGCTTTTACCAGTTTTTGAAATATTTATATTTGTCTGAAAGTATTGCAACGTATTGCCTTGTTTAATTACAAACGGGTACATATCAACGCCAACTTCTTCAGCAACTTTTCCGGCAGCAGTTCTACCATAATTAAGAGCAATTGAAATTGCACCATATACTTGTCCGGGTTGTTCAACTACCGGAATTTCAATTTTATTTCCAACTGAAATTACATCTCCGGTTTTTAAATTCATTTCTGAAGCTAATTTGGGCGAAACAGAAGCATAATTTTCCCAGGTTACACGTGAAATAGGATCGGGAAGTTCCTGTAGCCAGGGATTATTTGAGTGGAATTCAGTAGCAATACTAATTGGAACAACCAGTTGTAATTCCATATCCTTTGAAGGTCTGGTTATTGATATATCTCTTTTAAAATTAGAAACATCTGGTATTTTGAGTTTTTGATGAATTGCTAATTCAATACAACCATTTCGCAAACTTTCAATCCAAAATGTTTCAAAATCATTTTTTTCATTTTGAATTGTATAAATTCTTTTTTCCCAAAAGCTTTGTAAATAATCTTCCCATTTAACATTTTCACCTGACCAGGTAAGTAAACTTTCTTGCATTTGACGTGTATCAAATATTCTATGGATACAGGGCTGAGCTAAACTGTATATTCCAGAGCGTGGTTCATAATCATTCCATGATTCAAGAAAATGAGTTTCCGGACATACATAATCACAATATTGATTTGTTTCATTAGGAAATCCTGAAAAAGAAATTTTCAAATCAACTTTTTTCAAGGCCTTGGTTAATTCAGTAGCAGCAAAATAATCAAAGCAAGGATTTGTATTATTGAATAAAATTGCTCCAACTTTTCCAGCATTCATTTCATCAACCAATTCAAACATATCCCTGTCAGAACCTTGTTTTATTAGTATTGGACGTTCGAGTTCCAGTGTATTGCCATAATTATCCAATAATTTATTTATAGCAATTACAATTTTTTGCACATTAATATCATTTGAACCTGAAAGAACAATTGATCTTCCCTGTTTACGAAGAAGTTCAACCGCAATTTTGTCTAATTTATAGTCACTGTTAGCAGGTTCTACATTTTCAAGTTGAAATGCACCTTGTTTAGCTGCAATTAAATTATAAAGATTTGCCAATATTTGAGGCTCTTCAGAAGGTTTTATTTGAAAACGTTCATCGGCATTACTTCCTGTAAGAGATAAATTGGATTCAAATTGTATATGGCGGCTCATATTGTGACTATCCTTTTTCACTTTTCTTTTTGAAACATAAGCCAAAGTGAATTCTGTCGGAAGAAGCCATGTACCTAGGAAATCAGCTCCAAAATTTACAATTACATCAGCTTTGTCAAATCGTGGATAAGGAATTCCATTGCCAACTGAAGCATCCTTATAAGCATCAATTATTCCTGAAAAAGAATAAGAATCATAAGTTACTATTTTTGCAGTTGGATATTTCTGTTTAAAATTTTCAAACGACTGAAGAGTTGATGGACTAAATATTGTAGAAGTAAGTAAAACAATATTTTTACCTTTATTTTTAATATTTTGTAAACCGGAAATTATTTCTTTATCAGCATCTTTCCATGTAATATCATTATTATTTTTAAGTGGATTTTTTATACGAGCATTATCATATAAGCTAATAATTGAAGCTTGAACTCTTGCCGATGTTCCACCTTGTGTATATTTATATAAATTATTACCTTCTAGTTTAATTGGCCTTCCATCACGAACTTTCACAACAATCGGACAATATTCTGACCCATCATAAAAAGTAGAGGCATAATGCGAGGCTTTTCCGGGAATTACATCAGTAGGTTGAATTAGAAATGGTATAGCTTTTTGAACAGGTTTTTTACAGGCAGCAAGTAATGCACTACCAGCAACACTATAACTCATTATTTTTAAAAAATCACGTCGTGAAGCATTGGTTTTAAATGGAAGCCCTTCTAAAAATCCTAATACATTATCGTTATGATCAGTTTCGGCTTTTTCAATTTCCTCTTTAACCGGACCGGTTTCAATTTCTTCTATACTTCGCCAATATTTCTCCATTTATACATTTTTAATTAATAATGGCATTTCATACAATCAGTTCCGCCAATTTTTGCAGCAGTAACCATATTTATTTTTCCGTCTTTCAAATCCTTATGAAGTTGTTCATATTTTCCATAAAATTTATTGTCAAACTGAACTTTGGTTTCACGATGACAATTCACGCACCAACCCATAGATAAATCATGAACTTGTTTTATTTGATCCATTTGCGCAACATCGCCATGACATTTTTCACATGCAATTTTACCAACCATTACATGTTGTGCATGGCTGAAAAATACATAATCGGGTAAATTATGGACTTTCACCCATTCAATTGGTTTGTTGTTATCAATAGCTTTAAAAATTTTATTTATTTCACATTTTCCACTCCGGCTTCCTTCACGAACTATAATGTGACAATTCATACAAACACTCGCAGGCGGAATTCCTGCAGATTTACTTTGTTCGGCATTAAAGTGACAGTAAATACATTGAGTTCCATTTTGTCCTACATGTACTTTATGGGAAAATTTTATAGGTTGGTCTGGCTGGTAGTTTTGCGAGCGTCCAAGTTCAATTGCAGAAGTAACAATAAAACTAGTTATTAATAAAGTAGTAGTAAGTAATACCGCAATATGTACAAACCTAAACTTTATTTTTTTTGTAATTATTAAATCAATAAAAGCTAATAAAAACAAGATTATAAATGAAATAAACAAAATTCTCTTGGTTAATAGTGGTTTTTGAGTTCGTTCACCTTGAATTGACAGATTAGTTAGGAAACTTTTGATTTGTCTTAACTGTTCATCACTGAAATCAAAATCGCCATGAATTTGAGTCATTAATTTTCCGGAAGTTTGGGTCAACACTTTTTTAAAAGAATCAAAACTACATTTTCCAAACTTATTTGCTAAATCCATGGCTGAAGGATTCCAGTTAAAGTTATCAATATGACCAACATTATGACACGAAGCGCAATTAGTAGGTGTTTTAGAACCTGATGTCGGTTCTAATCCATAAAATAATCTTTCCCCAGAACGTATGTCCTGTGCTGAATTTTCTTTTAATAATAACGAAGATTTTTTTGAAATTGAATCAATTTCTGCCGAAAGGCAATATTGTGAAATGAGCAAAAATACAAAATACACGAAAAGACCTTTAAAACTCATAGCTCTGTCTTTTTGGTTCTTAATTTAATTGTTAAGTTTATTGCTTACAGCAATCAAATTTATCTCCTCAATCTTTCCCTCTTTTTCCTATTAAAATTATAAAATATTCCTGAAAATGAATTAATTAATTTAAAATTTCATTTTTATTTGATTGCTTTGTTTTTTATAGTATCATATAAATATCCAAAGAATTTGGAATTTCATTCATACTTCTCAAAATTTAAAACATCGTTAAAAAATAAATTCATAACTTATAAATTCATTATTTCTGAATTATTTTTTTTGAAACAAACCAAATTAGAAGTTGTTTAAAAATGTTTAAAAAAATAAAAAATATTTATTGGAAAATTATTTTTTTAGAAAGACTTATGTATCGAACACTTTTCAAATAATAATTTTGAATAATAAATGAAAAGCCTTTAGATATTGAAGAAATAAATATTATTGCAATTTAACTTTTAAAATTATCAACATATTTAATAATTAAAATAGCAATCATAAAAAGATTAATGAGATGAAAAATAATTTTTATTTTTCTTTTTTCCTGATTATATAAAAGCAAATACCCCGAATAAAAAATTAAAAAAAGACTAAGTACAACTATAATTAAAGAATTAATTAGATTAAATATTATGCCAAAATAAATTAGCGATAGTGGAACTATTGCTGTTGCAATAATCCAGCATAGTGTCCATAAACGGATTTGAAAATCATTAAAAACCCTAAATAATGTAGGATAGCCGGCAATTTCATATTCTTTGCCATATATAAGCATAAGTAACCAAAAATGAGGAATTTGCCACATAAATACAAAAAAGCCCAATAACATTATAACAGGATTAAATAAGTATCCGTTACCTGCGACCCATCCTATTAATAATGGAATAGCCCCTGTTAAAGAACCTGGAATTACTGCAAGTGCAGTAAACCTTTTTAAAACTGTGTAAACGCCCAGGTACCATACTAAATTCAAAATACCTAAAAACACGCTTAATTTTGAAATTGGCCATAGTAGCAAAACTCCAAATATTGTTAATAGGATTGCAAATAATGCAGCATTTAATAAACTAATTCTCCCTGATGGAATTGGCCTTTTTTGAGTCCTTTCCATCATATTGTCATATTTAAATTCAATTATTTGGTTTACTACTGAAGCAGCACCGGCAAGTAAAAAAACCCCAATGCAAACCCACAATACTTCAATAGTAATTTTATTGTTTGTGAGTGCATAACCAATAAAAGCTAAAAAGGTTACCGGCAATGTTATGGTTACCTTTGTTAATTCAGTAAAAAGTCGTAAGTTATATTTAATCTTTTTTATCACTTATTTGTTTAAAATATTCAACTATATCTTTAATATCATCATCTTTAACAATTCCTTTGTAAGTCATCATCATTCCGCCGTTAAACCCTTTTACAATATCCTGGTTAGGATTTAAAATTGAACTTTTTATATAATCTTCATCAACTTTTATTTTTCTTTCTTTTCCATCAGTAATTACAAGGCATTCAGATGCAAACAAATCTTTAAATGTTGGACCTACCAGTTTTGTACCGTCAATGGTATGGCAACCTAAACATGCATTTTGTTTCAGAATTGTTAATCCCTTTGGTTCTGAACTTGCTGTTGAAGAATTAAAATTGGCCAACCAATTTTTATATTCATCTTCCGATACAACCTTTACAATTCCTCTCATATACGAATGTCGCAGGCCACAAAATTCGGCACATAAAATATCAAACTGACCTTCACGTTCGGCTATAAACCACATTGTGGTTGTCATTCCGGGTACAAGGTCTTCTTTAATTCGGAAAGCCGAAATATATAAACTATGGTTTACATCAAGTGATGTCATATTTAACCTAACGGCTTTATTTACTGGAACAACCAATGTATCAGCACTTATTTTACCTTCGCCGTAATCAAAACTCCATTTCCACATTTGGCCAATAACTTTAATGGGAATTGCATCTTTTGGTGGATGTCGTTCAGGTATAAAGGCGTAAAATCCATAATAAAACATCATTAAAACCAATATTATGGGAATTACAGTCCATGTAATTTCTAACCAGGTATTGTCTTTTATCTGGACGGCTTTTGGGTGGCGTTTTCGGTTGTATTTTATTGCAAATACAATCATGGTAGTGGTTATGCCCACAAGAAAAAACAATGAAATGCCAATTATAAAAATGAATGTTTTATCTACACTGGCTGAAAAATTTGATGCACCTCCAAACATATTATTCGTTTTATCTGAATTTATAATCGAAAAATGTCAATATTATAACTACTGCAAACAATAGAAATGCTGCTGCTACAAAAATTCGTAAAAATGTTTCTTCCCATTTTAAATGCATAAACCATGTTAAAGTAATTGCAGCCTGTATTGTTGAAATTAAAACTATAATGCCAGCAATCCATGGACCATGAAATATCGTTCCAATTAAAATATTTAGTGCAGTTAACAGCAAAAGAACTACCAATACTTTAGCATAAGTAGAGTATTGGCCCAAATGTGTTTTCTCGTCGCTCATAATTTTTGTATTAAGAAATTAGATATAACAATGGGAAAAGAAACATCCAAATAAGATCAACCAGGTGCCAATAAAGAGTGCTATTCGTTAAAAGCACATTTTTGTCATCATTAATTTTACCTGATTTTATCTTTCTAAAACAAATAGAAAGTAAAACAATGCCAACCATTATATGAACTGCATGTAATCCGGTCATGAAAAAATATAAACCGAAAAATAGAATATAACCATGGCTTAATGTGAGCATTAGTTTTGATCCCGGATATAAATCTAAAGAAATTTCATGTTCCCATTCAAAATATTTATTTACTAGAAATAAGACTGCCAAAAGAAGTGAAACAGCAATTAATCTGAGCGCAAGTTTTTTATTTGATTTTTGAACGGCAACTATTGCCATAGACATTGTCATACTGCTTATAAGAAGAAAAACTGTATTGATTGAACCAATAATAACATTTAAATGAAGTGAGGCTGCATGAAATTCTGCCGGGTTTAAAGTACGGTAAACCGTATAAACCAAAAATAAACCGCCAAAGAAAAATATTTCAGTAAAAAGAAAAATCCACATTCCCAACTTTGATCCATAATCGTCGCGATGTTCTTCAGTGTGGGTTATTACTTCTGCACTATTGCTCATTTTCAATTCGTTTAATAATTTTATTATAATATGATAAAACTTATAATTAAAAAATACTTATTTAAAATTATAGGGTGGTTCAGTAATATGTGGAATTTCTACAAAATTTTCTAAAGGTGGAGGTGAAGGAATTGTCCACTCTAACGTAATTCCATTCCAAGGATTATCGGAAGCTTTCGGTTAGTTTCTGGCAGCACGGGCAAAATTTAAAATCATCATAATAAGGCCAATACCTAAAATAAAACCTCCGATTGAACTTATTACATGGCCGGTTTGAAACTGTGGTAAATAGTCAAAATACCTTCTTGGCATTCCTTGTAAACCAATTACAAAAAGAGGAAAATATAATAAATTAAAGCCTGTGAATAAAACTCCCCATGCCCAATAAGCAAATTTTATGTTATACATACGGCCATAAATTTTTGGGAACCAATAATGCATAGCAGCAAAAAAAGCAAAACCCATACCTCCAAAAATAATATAGTGAAAATGGGCCACAACAAACGAAGTATCGGTAACATGTACATCTGTGGCTAAAGAACCAAGAACTAAACCTGTTAAACCGCCAATCATAAATAAAAACATAAATGAAAGTGTATATAACATAGGAGGTCTAAGGTCAATAGAACCTTTATACATGGTTGCAATCCAGTTAAATACTTTAATAGCACTTGGAACAGCGACCAAAAATGTAATGAGCGAAAATAGCCAACGCGCAACTACACTCATTCCCGATGTGTACATATGGTGACCCCAAACTAAATAGCCAACAAATGCAATAGCAAGGCTTGATATAGCAATAGCTTTATAACCAAATACCTTTTTCTGGCTCATAGTTGGAATTATTTCAGTAACAACGCCCATCGCAGGTAAAATCATTATATATACTGCCGGATGGGAATATATCCAGAATAAATGCTGAAATAATATTGGATCGCCACCTAACTTTGGATCGAAAAATCCTATATTGAACCACCTTTCAGCAATAAGCATTAAAAGAGTTATGCCAATAACAGGAGTTGCTAATACCTGAATCCATGCGGTTGCATATAACGACCAGGGAAATAAAGGCATTCTGAACCATGTCATTCCTGGAGCTCGCATCCGGTGAATGGTTACAAGAAAGTTTATACCGGTTAGTATGGATGAAAATCCTAGTACAAAAGCAGCAAAAACGGCTAAAATAACATTGGTTCCAGTAGTTGTACTATAAGGTGCATAAAAAGTCCATCCAGTATCAGGCGCACCTTTTCCGGTAAATAAACTTAATACAGCTAAAATTGCACCAGCTATGTAAATATACCACGAAAACAGGTTCAATTTCGGAAATGCAACATCTTTGGCACCAATAAGTATTGGTAAAAAAAAGTTGCCAAAAACAGCGCCTAATCCAGGAATTACAACTAAGAAAATCATAATTACTCCATGAACTGTAAACACAGCATTATATGTTTGCGCTGATATAAATTGCTGGCCCGGTCTAAGTAATTCCAAGCGCATCAATTCTCCCAAAGCTACACCAATAAGAAAGAAAGTCATTATAGAATAGAGATATAGCAGTGCTATTCTTTTATGATCGGTTGAAAAAATCCAACCGAATATTCCTTTATATTTACCCTGATAATCCAGGTAACTCACATAAGGTTGTTGTGTATTGCTCATTATTCTATTGCTTTTGATTTTTTCTTGGTTCTGATTAATAAAAATAATAAAATTACTATTACAAAAAAGAGTATTAGTGTCCCTGTAATTTTAAGTACATCCAAAACATATCGTTTACCTGCCGGATCGTACGCATAGCAAAACTGAATTAAATGACTTATTCCAGGACGTGCTAACCCTTTTTGTGATTCCAATATTGCCATTTTAAAATCGATAGGTAAAAATGAGGTTCCGTATAAATATCGGGTAATTTTTCCTTTCGGGCTGACTACCATTATTGCGGCTGCATGAATAAAGTCATTCCCGGCGGTTTTAAACTTAAAGCCAACAGCATTAACCATTTTGTATATATTCGCGCTATCACCGGTAAGGTAAATCCAGTCACGTTGATGTTCTTTACTGTTGCTGTGTTTTCTTAAAAAATTTTGTTTTTTTATTCGGGCTTTTTCAGGTGTATCCCGAAAGTTAAAGCTTATGGTAATAACCTGATAATCCTTTCCTAAAACAAGATCAGTTTGGTCAATTACCTGAGAAACGCCATCCAATAATGGGCTGCATAATCCAGGACAATCGAAATATACAAATGTGAAAACTGTAGGTTTATTTACCAGGCTTTTTAGTGTGACCAAACTATCCTGTTCATTGTGAAAAGAGAGGTTTAAAGGTATTGTATCCCCAATTTTTTCAATAATTCCTACCTGAATGGAATCATTAAATGCATTTAATTCATTTTGGGCGCCATAATTATTAATAGTAACAATTGCCAAAAATGAAAAAATAAAAATTAAATTTTTCATGTTAATCGAATTTGTTTATAACAGTTTATATTATACTCAAAAGTATTGTTATTCTTATACTTAGTCTTTATATTTCCCCAACTTCATAATTTTTCTAATTTGAAATACTATGAAAAATAAAGTTCCCCAAACCCCAATTACAACTAATATATAAGAAAGCATTATCCAATAAGGTGCTTTTGATCGAACATTCCACATTGCCCGGTTTGCAACTAAACTTTTGGCGTGATTAGGTTTGCCAATAGCCAATATTGTGTCGGATTTAAAACCATCCAAGCCTTCAGCATTAATTTTTATAGTGAAAGTTATTCTACCAAGTGAATCACCAGGTAAAATTTTAGAAAAATCGTAAAAAGCTTCGCCATTACTGTTAGTAGTTTTAGCTTCATCAATTAATAAATTTCCAAAATATCTTTTCGCATATAACGATATGGTAATACCTCCAAATGGTTTTAAAATATTATTTTTTGTACTGCTGGCAATAAGTTTAATTTGCTTGGTTTGTTTAAGATATTCATATTTTACATTTACATTAACCCCTACAAATGCTCCTGACGATTTAATTTCAGGTACTGGTTGAACATATTTAGTGTTAAAGCTTCTGAAGTACGAAATCACCTGCCAACGTTGTTCTTCAGTCAATACATCTTTAAATGATGGCATTGCACCATGTCCCGCAGTAATTCTATAAAATAATGCTCCATCGGTTTGTTTTTGAAATATATCAGTTGCCGGATCTCCGGGAGGAGGTACAAGTGCAACAAAATTTCCTTTGGTTGGAATACCATGGCATGAAGTACAATTTTGCATAAATGTAGCTTGACCCTTTTTTCTTGAAATATCATCAAATTTAAATGGGCTTACTTTTGATTGTTTGTCGGCTGGTACAACCCATTCCTGACCATAAATAAATGGTTCAATTAATATAGCAGTAAAAACGGCTAAAATAAGTGCTTTAAAAATTCTATTCATATTCAATTCTTATTTACTTTTCTTGATTTTCCTGATGTTCCAGTATTTCATGAATAGGGATTATAGGGAACAACTTTGATAAAACTGTAATTATAATCAGGACTAATATCATAGATGCTGTATTTACAGCAATTTCAATCATAGTAGGATGATAATGTACAAAGTTTAAAGGCACATGTTGAATAGGCAGAAATGGATTTTCCATGGTAGGAATTACAATAATATAGCGTTTAAACCACGAACCTGTTATTACAAATAATGATATAATCATTGCAGGTAAAGGTTTTCGGAAAGGTTTAAAAATCATTAGAATAATTGGCAGTATTAAACAGAATATTTGTACAAACCAAAACATTAGCGCGTAAGTTCCTGTAAACAATTCATGTAAATGCACTGAATCAGAACGATCCATCTTATAACCGGGAACTAAAAATTCATTAATATTAAAATATAGATATACCAATGAAACCAAAACCATCAATTTTGACATTTTATCAAATAATTCATTTGTAAAATATTTCTCGAGTTTATAATTTACACGAAAAAAATACATTGCTATTATAACTGCCGCACAACCTGCAACAAAAGCCCCAATTACAAAATATGGTCCGAAAAGTGTGCTATTCCAACCTGTTCGCATTGTAACAGCAAATAACCATGATGTAACAGTATGTATTGATAATGCAACCGGTACTATTAATACCAATAAAATGCTAATCAATCGGCGCATTAATGAAGCTTGTTCTGGAGAACCAATCCAATACAATGAAAGTATATTGTAGAGTTTTTGCACCCATTTGGGCATATATTTTATTTTATTTTTGCAGATAGCTAAATCAGGAATTAAAGGTAGAAAATACAACAAGACACTTATTGCAATATAAGTTGTAACAACCGTAATATCCCACAAAATTGGTGATTGAAAACGTCCATAAATGATAACATATTGTAATCTGTCCGGACGACCCATATCATTAATTACAACAATTCCCGCTACCATTGCAAATCCAACAGCGATAATTTCAGCAACCCTTGTAATTGGAATTATCCATTTAAAGCCAATTAATCCTAATACTGAACTAATTAACATACCAATAAGGCTGCAAGCTACAAAGAATACAAAATTCGATATATAAATTCCCCATGAAACATAATCCCTCATGCCCGTAACTACCAAACCTTTTTTTAACTGGATAGAATATGCGTAAAGACAAACTAAAAATGCTATACTTAAAAAACTAATCCATATTATAAATCCTTTATTTTTAATATTAACTGTTCGCAATGAATCATGAATTAATTCCTCCTTAGTAAAATTGGGCTGTTGCATAAATAATTGATATTAGAAATTAATGCTTTAAATTAAAAATTTAACTTTTAAATTGACTCTTGGTTCTAAACTCATAATTTCTTATGAAACCTGTTTTTCAATCGGATCTTCCTTTTTTTCGAAGGGGAATATGCGACTTTTAGCAGGTAAGTAATAAACCCTTGGTTTGGTTCCTAATTCAGGCATTAACTGAAATCCTCCATTTTTTGTCAAAAGTTCACTCAACCTTGTAGTTTCTTTGGTCGTACCATTCGTCACTGCATCTTCGTTTTCATCACCAAACCAATATACTCCATTTGGACAAGCTGCTGTACAATAAGGTAATTTATCTTCACGTAAATGGTCAGCGCTGAACAAACATTTACTTATTGTTCCTTTTTTCTGCGGAACATTTAATTCTACATTATAAGGTTTCCCTTTATGTTCTTCTGAAACTTTAGGTTCCGACCATTGAAAAATTCTTGCATTATATGGACAAGCAGCCATACAAAAACGACAACCAATACATCTGTCATTATCTATTAAAACAATGCCATCCTGACGTTTAAATGTAGCGCCAACTGGGCAAACCGAAACGCATGGCGGATTATCGCAATGTTGACAGGGTTTGGGCATATTATATTCTGGCGTTTCAGGACTATCTTGCATCTGTAAAACAGCCATGTGATACTGATCGGGTCTTAAATCATGTGCATTTTGACATGCGGCAATACACTTTCGTGCATTTCTACATTTCGCTAAATCTATAACCATAACCCACCTTCTGCCTTTCAATCCTTCGCGACCTTCAGATTGAAGTAAACTTTCTTCACTTTGTTTGACAGGTGAAATTGCAGATGAATCAACTTCAACCAATTTATTATCAGCAGTAAGTACCTGAATTTTTCCTTTCGGGTCTTTGGCATTTTCATACTTTAGTCCAGAATAAATTACAGCAGCGCCAGCCACTGCCCCGGAACCAAATAATGCAAGTTTGCTGAAAAACTTCCTTCGACTATTGTTTACGCTTTCTTCATCCATAATATCAATAAAATAGTATTATTAGGCAGTTTATAGTTGATATTAATAATTTTAAATATAATTATTTTTTGTGACTTTAAAAGAATTTTTGCTACTAACATATTTTCTTAAAAGTCAGCAATTATAGGTATAACACATTGTAGTAATTTTTGTTTATCTATTATTTTTCGAAAAACTTTAAACCTTTGCACTTCAAAAAATTAGTGAGATATTAATTTGTAGAATGAAATTTATTTTGAATTACAAGTTGAAGTTTATAGAATTTAAAAGCAAACTGAATAAAATAGCGAATAAACATAATGTTAAAAAAACGACAGAATATATTTTTAAAGATTATTAGTAAAATATTAAATTCATTTTGTCAGATATTTTGCGTTTAACTTGAATTAAGGAATATTAAAAGACTTTAACTTAAATGCGCATACCAAAACTAATAATAAAGCGTCTTATACTATGAAATTTAAAACGTAAAGTTATGCGCAACAAATATGTTAGAACTGCAGAAATTTGTTTTGGAAAATGTTTATGAAAACAAATCCTTGTTTGAGAAAGAACTTCGAAAATCATTCAAATGGCTTGGTTACGATGATTTAAAAACATTATACTACTGGGCAAAAGACAAATTCAATGAACAGTATTATAATTTAATTGATTTCGTTTATTTGGGATTCGATTTCCGAAATTCAAATAATTTGAAAAATGCTGTTTGATTTTTAAAATCAAAGTGATCATTAAATTCCATTAAAGTATTATTTAATATTTTGGAACATTAAATATAAAATAAACTCCGCATATTATATATATTCTATAATTACGGAGTTTTAAATTATTATTTGATTATAAATTCTTAATTATTTCATCACCAAACTCAGAACATTTTAACAAAGTTGCACCATCCATTAATCGCTCAAAATCGTAAGTTACTCTTTTGGCATTTATGGAGGATTCTAATCCTTTTACAATCATATCTGCTGCTTCCTGCCAACCCATATATTCTAACATCATTACCCCTGAAAGTATAACTGACCCAGGATTAACTTTATCCTGTCCGGCATATTTGGGTGCAGTTCCATGTGTAGCTTCAAATATAGCATGGCCAGTTATATAATTAATATTTGCCCCTGGAGCAATGCCAATTCCTCCAACTTGTGCCGCTAAAGCATCACTTAAATAATCGCCATTTAAATTGAGTGTGGCAATAACTTCAAAATCTTCCGGACGCGTTAAAACTTGTTGTAGTGTAATATCAGCAATCGAATCTTTAATAATTATGCCTGCTCCGGGTTTTCCTTCAGGAATTTTGCACCATGGACCACCATCAATTTCTACAGCACCAAACATATCTTTTGCTACCTGATACCCCCAATCACGAAAAGCACCTTCGGTATATTTCATTATGTTACCTTTATGCACCAAAGTAACGCTTTTACGTTTATGTTGAATGGCATACGAAATGGCAGAATATATTAACCTTTCGGTACCCAAAAAACTTACAGGTTTAATTCCAACTCCCACCATAGTGGATACATTGCGTTTGGCAACTCCATTCTTTTCGAGTAGTGCTTGCCATTCTTTTGATCTTTCAATATCACCAAAGCGAACTTTTTGGAAATCTTTGGGTGAATTTTCTTTTAACCAGCTTAAAAATTTTCCGGTAATTTCCTGATCAAACGACCAATCTATGCCAGTATAAATATCTTCAGTATTTTCACGGAAAATAACCATATCAACAGCTGAAGGATTTTTAACTGGTGAAGGAACTCCTTTAAAATATCTTACCGGACGGAGACAAACATATAAATCAAGCATTTGTCGTAAAGCAACATTCAACGATCGCATTCCTTTACCAACAGGAGTTGTAAGTGGGCCTTTAATAGCAACTAAATATTCATTAATTACATCAATTGTTTCTTGCGGAAGCCAATCGTTTTTCAATTTAAAAGCCTTTTCACCTGCAAAAACTTCCTTCCATTCAATTTTTCGTTTGCCATTATAAGCTTTTTTAACTGCGGCATCAAAAACCCTAACTGAAGAAGCCCAAATATCTGGTCCGGTTCCATCTCCTTCAATAAAAGGAATTACAGGATTATCAGGCACATTTAATTTTCCGTTTGAAATTGTAATTTTATTTCCCATATTAATTTAGCGTATAGTGTTTAGTATTTAGGCGTGAAACCGGAGAAAGGACAACGGACAACGGAAAATGAAAGAAAAATATAAAATCTCTGTTTTCCGTATTCCTTTTTTCCAGTTTCCATTCAATTCATTCTAAGTCCAAATTAAACTGCTGTTTAAGTTTTCCCAAAGCCGGATTTTTAGCAAGCAAATGCTTGTATTTATCCTCAGGTGTATATAAAATATTTTTATCAGATTGCTCAGTTATAGTCGTTTCAATAACAATAGAATCATTTTTTAGTTCATCTCTTAAAAAAATTATTAAATCTGATCGAATATTCTTATTAAAATCATCTAATTGTGTATTATTTGCAAATGATAACCCAAGAGATTGCTCTTTTATTTCAGCCTGTTGGGAGTTTAATGCAATGTAAAGCCGGGGTTTATCCTCCCGCAATGTTTCAACAAATTTATTATAAGCCTTTAAAAAATTATTATTTGAAAATTCTTCCGTTCTTTCAGTCAAAGAATTTGCAACTATATTTTCAGTGGGATTTTGATAATTTACAGTTGCAGGTTTTTCTTTTTCCTGAACTGCTGATTCTCGCATCATATTTTTAATTGATGGGGTAGAAGAGAGGTTGGTAGAAAAACTGGTCTCAGTTTTTTCACATATTTTTTTTTCTACCGGAGGAATTGATTTTGCTGGACCTGCAATATTTTTATTTTGTGTAGTTTGAATTTGTTTGGATGCAGCTAATTCATCAGTCCTTTTTTTTTATCCTTTGCAAGGCAAAGTTGAACAAGGGCAAGTTCGATATGTAATCGCTGGTTTCGTGCATTCCGAAAATTAATATCACATAGTCCGCAAATATTCAGGCATTCGAAAATAAAATCGGAAGGGCACTGTGCTGATTGTTGTTTATATTTTTCCTTAATTGTATTTCCAACTTCCAGCAATTGCAGAGTAGCAATATCCTTACAAATTAATAAATCACGAAAATGCTTTGACAAGCCGATAATAAAATTATGAGCATCAAAACCTTTGTTTAAAATTTCATCGAATATCAGAAAAGAATCGGCAATATTGCCATTTAAAAATGCATCTGTTAATCTGAAATAATAGTCATAATCAAGAACATTCAGATTTTCAATAACACTTTGATAAGTAATTTTCCCATTGGTAAAACTTACCACCTGGTCAAATATTGAAAGGGCATCACGCATAGCACCATCTGCCTTTTGCGCAATAATATTTAATCCATCAACTTCGTATTCATTGCCTTCATTTTTTGAAATTTTTTCAAGAAATTTTACGGTATCATCAATTTGTATCCGGTTAAAATCGAAAATTTGGCAACGGGAAAGAATAGTTGGGATAATTTTATGTTTTTCAGTAGTGGCCAAAATGAATACTGCATGTTTAGGTGGCTCTTCAAGGGTTTTTAAAAATGCATTAAAAGCCGAAGCTGAAAGCATATGAACTTCATCAATTATATAAATACTGTATTTACCAACTTGCGGAGGAATGCGTACCTGATCAATAAGCGTACGAATATCATCAACTGAATTATTTGAAGCAGCGTCTAATTCATGTATATTATAAGATCGTGACTCGTTAAATGAAATGCACGATTCACAAACATTGCAAGGTTCAACTTGCTCCGAAATGGAAAAACAATTAATAGTTTTGGCAAAAATACGGGCACAGGTAGTTTTACCAACTCCACGAGGACCACAAAACAAATATGCCTGGGCAAGATGATTATTCTTAATTGCATTTTTTAGTGTAGTTGCAATTGAAAGTTGGCCCACAACACTATCGAAAGTTGTAGGTCTGTATTTACGCGCAGAGACTATGAAATTTTCCATTAAATATATGTAACACTAAATGCAAATATACTTTATTCAATATTCCTTACAAATGAAGAAAAACTCTTTTTTACTTAAATTACTATTTAAGCTGCACAATATTTTGGTAATCAGTAAAAACTTTTTACTTTTGCGCTCCAAATTAGTATTAAATAATAAAAATTAAAATTTATGTTAAACAATTACGAAACCGTTTTCATTATAACTCCCGTTTTGTCTGAAGCTCAGATGAAGGAAGCGGTTAGCAAATTTAAAGCCTACCTCACTGAGCATGGGGCAGAAATAGTCAACAGTGAAAACTGGGGCTTGCGCAAATTAGCCTATCCAATTCAGAAGAAAACTACAGGTTTCTACAACCTGATTGAATTCAAGGCTGAAGGTACATTAATTGAAAAATTGGAATTGGAATACCGTCGTGATGAACGGATTATTCGTTTTCTAACATTCAATATGGACAAATATGCCGTTGAATACAGCGAAAAGAAAAGGAACAAAAAAGAAACCGAAAAAAAATTGGAGGAATAAACTATGGCAACAAACCAGTCAGAAATCAGGTATTTAACGCCGCCAACGGTAGAAATTAAAAAGAAAAAATATTGCCGTTTCAAGAAAAACAAGATTAAATATATTGATTACAAGGATCCTGAATTTCTTAAGAAATTCTTAAACGAACAGGGTAAAATATTACCACGCAGGTTAACCGGTACATCATTAAAGTATCAACGTAAAGTTGCTACAGCTATAAAACGTGCACGTCATTTGGCATTGTTGCCCTATGTTGCCGATATGTTGAAATAATTTTAAGGAGGATTTAACAATGGAAATTATATTAAAACAAGACGTTACCAATGTTGGAGGCAAAGATGATATTGTAAGCGTAAAAAATGGTTATGCTTTAAATTATCTTATCCCACGTGGTTATGCAACAGTTGCCACTGAATCGGCAAAAAAAGTACATGCTGAAAATATTAAACAACGTGCACATAAGGAAGAAAAAGTAAAAGAAGAAGCACTTGTAATAGCTGAAAAAATTAAAGGATTAAAATTGACCATTGGGGCTAAAACCAGCTCAAAAGGGAAAATATTTGGTTCAGTTAATACTATTCAAATTTCAGAGGCTTTATCAGCACAAGGTTATAATATTGAACGCAAGAACATCTTTATTAAGGAAGATTTAATAAAAGAAGTAGGGAATTATACAGCTAAATTAAAACTTCATAGGGAAGTAAGTGTTGAAATTCCATTTGAAATTATATCTGAATAATTTTTGAAAAAATTAGAGTAACAAAAAAGGTGTCAATTGACACCTTTTTTAGTTTTACGCTCAAATGATTATTTTAATATTCATCTTCAACAAATCCAGTTCTTCTAACTCCTGAAATTATATATGTGGTACCAGGATCATCGGTAAAACCTATTTTCATATAAATACTATCCGATACATTTCCTCCTTTTGTTAAACCTCCCTTTAAAACTACTATACCATCAATAATTTTTACATTTATAGGATACGAAACATTTGGAACGGAATCTACTTGTCCGAAGGTCTTTTTAGGAACATTACAAGCAATTTTAACCTGGAAATTCCACAAATTCCCTAAGTCAGTAACCCAAATAGAATCAGGTGTATTAGCAGCAGTATTGTATGTTTCCAATTTTTTATAATCTACTAAAACATTACCGTTAATATCCCTTAAAGTAGCCCACCATTCACCATTTAAAGGGAAAGTAGCAGTATATTTTACATCAGGTTTGTCATATTTTTGACATCCATAATAGCTTAAAATTATAAGCCCTGTTAATAATATCAATATTTTTTTCATAATCATCATTTAATTAAATATTTACCTGGGTCAAAACAATTTTAAAAATATAGGGACCTGCATCCCAATCGGTTTCAAATGAAATAGTTTTTGCAATAGGATCTACAGCAAAGGAAGTTATGTTTGCAGTTCCACCAAATGCTCCAACTCCAAAAGATGCTCCAAAACTAAAATCATTTGTTGCAATATTATTTGCTGTTATTAAAGCTCCGGTTGCTCTATATCCAGCACCATATGCTCTACCAAGATCATAATATCCACCTATTGCATCTGAAATTTCATAAACATTAGTTCCAGTACTGGATTTACGGATCATTACATAAGCTAAATCTTGATATTGCGGGCTTACTACATTGTTTCTAACAACAGTCGATGTATACAATCCTTCAATACTATTAACCATATCTCCAGTTGTAACTACATATACAGTTCTTGTTACACTTCCATTAAATCCATCCTTATTCTTAGCAACATATAATATATTGTATTTGTTTGGAGTGGTAGCATCTATTTGACTACCTGTATATGGAAAATAATCTCCACTAATTGTAATTGTTACGGGAATTTGAATACCATTTTCAGTTGCAGTAACACCAGGATCAGTAAATGAAGCTCCTGTTGGAATTGTAATTTCTGATGAACCTTTGACTACAAAATCTGGATAATAAGTAATCTTTGATACACCTTCGGAATCTTTTTTACAACTTGTTACCATTAATATTGGTACAAGCAAAAGTATATATATTAATTTTCTCATATTCATTGTATTTAATGTTTATATTACTTTTTATCCCACCAAACATTTGTTGTAATTGGAACTTGCTTTGGAGTATTGGGATTTCTCTGCTGTTCAAAGTCTACAAATAATAAGCGTTTTGGAAAAGTTGGAATAGCAGCGTGAGCTGGTATAACTAATTGTCCAGAAATATATGATCCATCTGATGAATATACTCCACTTATTTTTGGATATTGAGTTCTATTGCATTCGAAAAATCCTTCCAGCCCTTGCCTTGTACCTGCAAAAGATGCCCATTTTTGAACAATTATCATTTCTTGCTTTGCTTCAAATGTAGTATCTTTAAATTCAAAACTTCCACCTGATTTAAGGTAATTATCGGCATATGCTGTGGTCAGACCTAATTGATTGAAAGATGCTTCAACACCAGAATTATATAATGTCTTGGCATCGCCTGAAGTAAAACCCCAAATTGCTGCTTCAGCTTGTAAAAAATAACTTTCAGCAGTACTCATAAAATATACTGCATCAGTAGGTGATTGGATAAATACAGAAAAATTATTTGGGTTAGTACTATTCGTAAAATCTCCTTGATCCAATGCAACGTAAGGTTGAGTGAATAATGCTGCTAAACGCATTGTATCATCGTTAGCACTTAACCAAGAATAAAATGTTTTACTAAGTCTCAAATTTTGAGAATAATTTAATGCTTTAATATTATCCTCGTACATGGGATTATCCTTAGTTTGTTGATCGATAAATTGTGTCATTGCTGCATCTGTATTTAAAAATCCAGCAAAATTTGGATCAGTAACCATAGCATTAATACCACTTTGAGCTACACTTTGATTTGCATATACTTCACGCAAATACATTTTTAATTTTAATGTATTTGCAAATTGTAACCATTTTGTAATATCCCCACCAAAAATAAAATCTGCTGTTCCAGGATTTCTTGATGTACTTACAGTAAAATCAAGCATTTCAGCCCTATTGATTCTTGCAATTAATGAATCATAAACTAATTGTCCACCATCATAATGTGGTGTATAATTGGCCGAACCCATTAAAGCTTCGTTATAAGGTATTTGATCATATAAATCAGCCAAAACTTGAAAAGTATAAGCCTGCATTACAGTACCCATTAGAACATAACTCCAATTTTGATCTTTAGTAGCTTGATCAATTACATATTTATAATCAGTTAATGCACCAGAATATAATTCTTCGAATTGATTCCTGTCAAAAGAACTTACCAAATTATATTCATCTATTTCTTTATATTGATTGGCACCATTACTTTGAGTAAAATATTGGCTTAAAATTCCCCCAAGAAGTGCATATTGTCCGCCAATAACACTGGCTGATGATCCAACAGCAGATGGAAATACCAAATCTACAGTGGCAAATTGAGAAGTATTTGGATCAGAATTTACATCGAGCCACTCTTTGCTGCAGGAACTTAAAATAACCAGCAGCGTTATTATTATTGTTAATTTATATATATTTTTCATATTATATTTTTTTAATAATTACTTAAAAAGCTGCCTTTAGACTAAAATTAACACTCCTTACGGTTGGTCCCCCTTGAAATTCGCCAAAATCACCTCTTAAATCATTTCCAAAAGTAGTTGATTCAGGATCGATGAAATTATTGCTTTTTGGCGTCCAAAGAAGTAAATTTCTACCTACAACACCTAAACTTAAACCTTGAATAAAGAGATTAGTAAATAGGCTCTTTGGAAATGTATAAAATATTGAAGCCTCACGTAATTTAACATATGACCTATCAATCATTCTGTCACGAGAAGAAACTGGATTAGTTGAAGGATAATAATAACCATCCATAGCAGCATAATCTATAGCTTTTGAATTTTCAGAATAAATTGGTTTTCCAGAATTATCAGTACCAGTTTGAACAACACTATTAGGTACTACAAATGGTTGGCGATCATTAAATAATGATTGTGTTGCATTTCCAACAAAATAAGTTAGATCCGCTGTTTCAGAGTACATTATTCCACCTTGTCTAATATCAAATAAACAGGATAGAGATATTCCTTTATAGGTAAATTGATTAACAATACCCAATGTATAATTTGCTTGAGCATTTCCATAGTCAACTTTGTCAGGTGCTGCTAATGGGTAACCATTAGTACCAACAACAACATGACCATTTCCATCAGTCAGAGCAGTTGGACCTTCAAATACACCAATTGGAGCACCTGGTTTTACAACAAAATCAACAGAATAAGCATTAGTCAACAGAACTTTTGAAACTTGATTATTTAAAGATACACATTCTCCTCTATTTCGAGTATAATTAAATTTCATATCCCAAGTAAAATCATCAGTTTTAATCGGCGTTAAAGATAATTGAAGTTCAATACCTTTATTTTCAATTTCTCCAACATTTTGTACTTGGCTAGTATAACCAGAGGTTGGAGCCAATGGAACATTAAGGATTAAGTCCTTTGTTGTTTTATCATAATAAGAAAAATCAATTCCAATTCTACTATTTAAAAATCTTAAATCTGTTCCAACTTCCCATTCTGATGATAATTCTGGTTTTAAATTTGGGTTACCAAGAATATTAGATATTGTGTAAGCATTTACATTCGCAATTGGAAATTTTAAATATCCATATGCTTCTTGTATATTTTGTGGCTGAAACGAAGTTTGCAATTTATATGGATCTGCATCATTACCAGTCATACCCCAACTAGCTCTAATTTTGCCAAAAGACATAAAGCTTTTTAAACCTTCAAATGCGTCTGTAAGCAGAAAGCTGGTACTAATACTTGGATAAAAATATGAATTATGATTTGTAGGCAATGTAGATGAAATATCATTTCTTCCAGTAATGGTCGTAAACCATAATTCTTTATAAGCAAATTCAGCTTGTCCGTAAATCCCATATAATCTTTTTTTGTAAGTTCCATTATCATTTATTGGATCATAGGTATATGTATTTGCAGTAGCTGAACTATTACTTAAATTATAAAAACCTGGAATGTTAAGAGATAAAACTTCACTATATAAATATTGGTGGAACTGTTGCAGAGCTTCATAACCTGCCAAAATATTTAATTTAAGATTATCACTTAATTTGTTTTCAGAAGTTAAGAAAAAATTACTGTTTAATTCCTGACTGTGAATATAGCGTTCGCGATCATTACCTGGAACGGGTTGGTAACTTGCATTATATCCGTTAAGATCAGGAATAGCAATAGCATCCCAATCTTGTCTTTGACCATTAGATACATCAGTTCCTGCACGATAATTAGCCTTTAACCAATTAGTTATTTGATATTCAAGGAAAATGCTTCCGAAAATTCTATCTTCATTATATTTTGCTCCATTTTCATTTAATGACCGGTAAGGGTTACCAGCATATGGAGTGAAAAAATTATCAAGATTAAAAAATTTATTATTATAATCTTTCATATCTACTATACTTATATCATTTGGGGTTTGTATAATATCCCCATAAAGTGTAGCTCCAGTAGATCCTCCATTACCAGTTGGAACAAATCTTTGTTGTTTATTAATATAATTCATTGAACCCGTCAATTTAAGATGTTTACCAGAAGTACTACCTTTTAAAGATATTGTATTTCTATTATAAGAATCAACAGGTCCTGGTACAATTCCATCTTCATTATCATTAGAATACGAAGCATAGTAATTTGATTTTTCATTACCACCTCTTATTGATATTGAGTTATTGTAAGTTTTACCTATATCCCAAAAATCGGCATAAGTTGAAGGTAAAGCTACATAAGGTTTTAACATCTGAGAATTATCAACAACATTACCCCAAACTCTCATTTTTCCATCAAACTTTGCTCCCCAGCTTCCATTTTGAGTCAAATCATGCCAACCTGCCCAACCTTGACCAAATACATCTTGCCATTGAGGTAATCTTAATGGAGAAGATAATGTCAAACTACTTGAAAAATCAACTAGAACTTTATCCGAAGCCTTTCCACTTTTTGTGGTAATTTCAATTACGCCATTAGCAGCTCTTGATCCATATAAAGCACTTGCCGCAGCACCTTTTAATATAGTTACAGATTCAATATCATCTGGGTTAATGTCATTTGCACGGTTTCCAAAATCAACATTATTATCAGTACTTGATACTGAAGATGTTCCAACTTGATCGTTATTAATTGATACACCATCAACTATAAAAAGCGGTTGATTGTTTTCACGAAGTGTAGAATAACCACGTAAAATAATTTTTGTTGAAGCACCAGGTGCCCCAGATGCAGAAGTAATATTTACACCTGCAACTTTACCTTCTAAAGAATTTAAAACACTGTGTTCTTTGCTTTCCGAAATCTCATCACTTGAAACCTGAGTTGCGGAATACCCTAAACTCTTTTCAGAACGTTTAATACCGATTGCAGTAACAACCACTTCATCAAGTCCTTTGACTTCAGATTTTAGAACAACGTCAATTTTAGTTTGTCCTGCAATTTGTACTTCTTGCGTGCTCATACCAACAAAGCTAACTATAATTGAAGTTGCTCCATTTGGTAAATTTAATGTGTAGTTACCTTCAGCGTCAGTAACAGTTGCAACACTTGTACCTTTCACAATTACTGAAGCTCCAGGTAAAGCACTTCCATCTTCCTCAGATGTGACTTTACCTTTAATTTGTTGTACCCCTTGTGCGTTTAGCAACTGGATACAGGCAATCAAAAGAAATGCCATTAAAATCGCCAATCTTCTCATAAATAATTTTTTTAGGTTTATAATTGGTTAGTATTTAAAACCGTTAAAAGCAAATGTATGTAAATTCTTAAAAAATGTCAAATACCAGATTATTGTTAAGATATATAATTAAAGAATAAAAAACTATTTTTAAAGTATAATTATTCATTACTAATTATTCATAATATTAATATACAATTGATTAAAAATAGTTAAAAAATTGAATATAATTTGGATTATTCAATTTTATATCACAAAAATATGCTTTATAACATAAATATTTTTTTTCATCTCAGTTAATGAATAGATGAAAAACTAATAATTTAAATATAAAAGGTGGATTAAAATAGGTGCTATGGATTAATTAAATATAAAACTTCTTAAATTATCATTAAATAATAAGGGGTACTTTGAATATATTATCAATGCAAACGATATAAATATGAATAAGTCTAAATAAACTTTATTTTCAATCGAATTGCTTTGCTTTTTCCCAAATACTATTCATTTCATCAAGACTTAATTGTTTTAAGCTCTTGCCTTCATTTTTTACGTGTTCTTCCAAATAATTAAAACGCTTAATAAATTTGCGATTTGTCCTTTCCAATGCAGTTTCCGGATCGATATTATATAGCCTTGCTGCATTTACAATTGAAAAAAATAAATCACCAAATTCAGCCTCTGTTTTAATTGCATTTCCAACCTTAATCTCAGCTTTTAATTCCTGTATTTCTTCATCAACCTTATCCCATACCTGTGAAGGTTTTTCCCAGTCAAACCCGGCAGCGCCCACTTTTTCCTGGATTCTGTTTGCTTTTACTAATGCCGGCAATGATTTTGGAACTCCAGATAATACAGAGCGATTGCCTTCTTTTAACTTTAATTCTTCCCAATTTTGTTTTACCTCGGTATCGTCTTTTGCATTTACATTCCCAAATACATGTGGGTGCCTGTAAACCAGTTTATCACAAATTGCATTTAAAACATCAGTAATGTCAAAATCATTTGTTTCTGATGCTATTTTAGAATAAAATACTAAATGCAGGGCTAAATCTCCTAATTCCTTTTTTACTTCAGTTGTATCTTTTTCGATAATGGCATCAGCCAATTCATAAACTTCTTCAATAGTTAAATTGCGGATGGTTTCAAAAGTTTGAATTTTATCCCAGGGACACTTTGCTCTAAGTTCATCCATTATATCCAGCAATCTTTCAAATGCTACCAATCTTTTATCCATATCTATTTTTTTACAAATATGGAATGTTTTAATGAAAATTGGATAATAGAGTTATTGAGATTTTTTAAACTCCAAAACAAACTTCTATTTTTTGTACAGTGCCTTTTCTTTCAAAAATTGAATTACTTGTTAATTTATCAATAGTCAGGTGTTTAACTAATGTCGAAGAACTATTGTCAAGAATTTTTAGATATGCTTCGCTACCGCTATTATATATAATAGGTATATTACAAAATGTAAAAGCCAAACTTCCTTCGGATATTTCAATATTTTGCTTTAAACCATTTAAATCGTAATATAAAAAAATAGATTCGTTTATTAAAAATTCACTTTTACGTAATAGAAAATTATTAAATTGAATAGAACCTTCTCGTACAAATAATCCCAATTCTCCAAAACGAGTGATAATATCTTCCTTAACCTGTCCTGTCATGCCGGGTTGCTGAACGCCACCATGACCAGGAGTATGTGAATATGGATCTGTCGGGAATGCGCCATATTTCCCTGGAGATTTGTTTATACCAAGTCCTTTTCTAATATCGTAATAGGCTTCAACAAGTCTATTGGTAATTTCTTTTTCAATGCTATTTTGCGACGATTGGTAACAAGCTTCTTGTACTGCAAGCAAAAGCTTTGAAACCATATGCCAGTAAATGCAGCCTAATCCTTCGTAACCAAAGAAAGTTCCCGATCTTCCGGTGAATGATTTATGGTTAAATGTTTCTTCATAAAGATTAATAATATATTCTATATCATTATCTGAAAAATTAGTATTATCGTAACTTTTAAAGTCGTACAAGCTTTTTAATAATAAATTTTTATTGGTAAATTTTCCATTAAAATGAAATATTCCCATTTCATCTTTTTCAATAATTTGAGAATTTCTATCCTTAACTAATTGAGAAAGCAAATTTGATTTTTGAATTGATTCTGACGAAAGATTATTTTTATTTATGAATAAGGGTAATTTTCGGTCGGGGTAAAGCATATAACTATATTCATCATGCCAAAACATTGCACTTTTCTTTAATGCTAAAATCACTTCGAGTGATACCTTGCTTGAAAGTTTGCCAGAACTTAAAACTGAAACTTGACCTTCAAGCATTTCATACAAATTTGAAATATTTAATTCATCATTTTTTTGAAATGAAATTAAGTTATAGGCATTATAAAGCCTATCAGTTCTTTGGTTAAAATTGATAGTTTGGTCAATAAATGCTATGGAAATTTTGAAAAATTTAAATAGCTCAGTTAAGTTTATCTTAGTTCTTTCATCAGAAATTGATGAATAAACTGATTCGCGGTAGTTACTAACGACAAAACCAAGTTCATTTAGTATTGATTTACGCGTTTTATTATCGAAACCAACATTTATTAAAGGTTCATATTTACTGAAGATTGACAAAATATTATTAAAAAGTGTTTTAACTTCTGATGAAATAGTTATTTCATTGAGTTCTGAGTTTTTAAATTTTTCTTCAAGAAATTTAAGATATCGTCTTAGGTAATACAAAGTAACCATTGATACACCATTACCAACCAAGGCATTGTTGGCATCATTCCATTCCGGGCGTTGTGTATTTAGCCAAATTCCAGCTTCAGGAATGAAATTTCCGAGCTTGGCTAAAACAGCAATCAAAATTTTTTCAGTGAGGTTTACGTAATGAATTTTATTTTCAATATTAACAATTAGTTTACCATCATTTCCAATTTGCTGGACTCGTTTTTCAATTATTTTCTCAAGTTCTTTATCATAACGAATTGAATCGTATGGATTTTTTACAATTTCACTATAAGGTTTAATTTTATAGGGAACATTGGCAAACGTAAATATTTCCTGTTGAAGATATTTTTCAAGTTTACCTGGATAATAATTTTCAAGAATTTCTAAAAATTTAAGGAAATATATTATTTGATGGTCGCCCCAATAACCTATAAACGACCAGGGATCATTTTCGTCATGAATTTCCCATTCAAATCCGTCTTTTGTAACGCGATAAGGATTGTATCCATCAATAGTGGAAGCATTAGCAAATTTACAAATCATACTCTCAACAAAGCCCGGGAATGATAATGCCAAAGCCTCCCAATTCTGAAAAATATCGCGCCAATTTCCCTGGTAATTAAGCTTTTGAGAACCGTCTTCATTTTTAATATCAATTGAAAATAAATTCCATGGACGACTTGGGTCACCATGCCGGCGACTAAATGAAAGAGGTAAATATTCCTTTGCAATTCTCAAAAGATCTATATCATTTAAGGATTCTATTTTTGCAATTAGTTCATTATGGATTATTTCATTGGGCAAACTATTTAAAAATTCAGTTTGTTTTGCATAAACATAATAATTTGCATCATTTACAAATCCTGAAAAATCATTTTTATCAATCAAATAACCATTGCTGAAAATTCCACCACGCATTGAATTAAACAGAACATTTGAAAATTGCCTGTTCGACGAAAGTTTGTCATTTGTAAGTTGAATTCCATCAGCTTTCGAAACAAGTTTTATTAAATTTTCAGTTCCGGCAGAAATATCATTTAATAAAAGGGTTGAAATATTATTATTTCCTATTAGAAATTTATTCAAATGTACAACCATCGAAGCACTTTGTTTTACATCAGCTACTATAAACCATTTTTTTGTTAAATTAGGTTCAATAGATTCACTGCTTTTAATAAAATATGCGCCTGCTCTTGCACGGATTTCAGTTTCTGTTGCAATATTTTTTCCTTTTCTGTAGGAATCGAGTTGAATGGAAGAAATTAAAATAACTTCACTATTAATCCCGGTTGACCAAACCGTAGTAGCTTTTAAAGCTTCGCTTGGTTCAGCTCTATCAACCGGTATTGAACTTAAAAGGAATAATCCAAGATTTGAACTTTCAACTAATTCTGATTTTTTATATGCTTCAACCAATGGGCTTTTATCGTTTTGCATCATTCTGTTTATGCCATATGGAAGTATATTTTGAATGCCATCAAGTAATTCAATCTTAAGAATTGTTTTGCCTATATTTTCAAGTTCAGCAATCCTTATAAATCCGAATTTTTCACTATTATTCCATGAATATCGGAAAATTAATTCCAGATCGGAATTTACTTCTTCAAAAATAATTCTGTTTCCTTGAATGTTCTTATATAAATTCCGTGAAATGGAATAAACCCCTTGATACCTATTTGAAAAAGGTTCCCAAAGAAAAGTTTTTTCTCCTATACTGACTTTTAAAATTGTTTCACTACCTGTTTTTTCAAATGAATCATGAATCTTGTCAACGGTATAATAAGGAAACAAGGAATAATCCGGATTTTTTCGACCTGCAGTTAATGAACCATTGCTTGATATAAACATCCAATGGTCGGAGTCACTCACAATGCTCATAAAAAAAGGCGACATTGATTCATAATTACTTATACGGTAAAAAATTTCATCATTTATGGTAACATATTCACCTTTTGGAAGTATTTGATTTGTATTAAATTCAGAATGTCCAATATATAATTTTGAATAAGTCATTAAAGCTTTTTAAAAGTAAAACAAAAGTTATTGCTGGCAACTAGCCATTCTTTTTTATTAAAAACGGAATATTTGCAGTTCCTGCATGATTTTTTCCGTCAAGTACATAAATAAATAAACGGTATGCACCTTCTTGTTCAGGTATAGTTAATTCAATTTTATTCGTTTTTGTGATTAATTTTCCCAGTGTTTCTGGCCTTGATTCTTTATCGCCACCATCTTTTAAATCGGTACTTTCAGGTAAAATTTCCCAAACATATTGTAGTGTATCATTTTCCGGATCAAAAGCATTGATACTTGCTGTTATTTTTTCAGCAGGTTGTAATATTATATTATCATAAGCTGATAAACCGTTGATTAAAGGGGACTTAACTGAAGGGCAACGATTTTCAGGCCATTTGTCATTCCAAATTTTATACATTACATCAATAGCTTCTGTTTGTCTGCCATTTTCAGTAAAAAGCCCATACCAGGTTGGCGTTCGTTCTTGTTTTTGTTCCCAAACAAAAACAAAATTTCCAATACATTTATTTGTGTCGGCAGCTATTGCTTTTTCATATCTTTCCTGAATTGATGCTGCTTTTTCAGAACTGGTTTGTTCAATTGGAGCGTGCCATGATGTTTGTTTTACTTCCCAGTGGCCTGTGGCGCCCCATTCAGTTACCATGTATGTACCTATATAACCACTTTCTTTTATACGTTGTTGTAAGTTAATTAAATCTCCATACATCTGTATTGAAATAAAATCAAGGTCGGGACAACGTTCTTTTATGTCATTTACGAGGTTTTTATCAATTCCGGCAAGCATTGTAGTTACCGGATGGTTTGGATCGATTTTGTGGATCATAATTGCAATATCATTAACGGCATTCCAAACTTTCGGGTTTGTTGCCCGTAAATTCAATTCATTTCCTATTCCCCAAACCAATAATGAAGGATAGTCTTTTAAACGAAGAACTTGTTTCCTGATTTCTTCTTTTTGTTTTGTTACGGCAATCGAATCATTATAATCAAAACCATGTCTTTGGCGGGCAACATCAATCCCCATTACAACCATAAGTTCTAGTTTATTGGCATTTTCCAAAACTTGTTCACCTGTTTCTTTTCCGTTATCAACACGCCATGTACGAAATGTGTTTCCTCCATTTTTAGCCAATAATGCAATATTTCCAAATTCACATCCGGCACCTTTTATTATATAAGGCTTCCCATTTTTATAAAATTGATACTTTCCATTTATATTTTTCAATTCTGTTTTTGAAGGAATTATTTTTTCAATAACAGTTGACTTTAAATTGAGTGAAAGGAAACTAAAACCTATTATTGATAATATTATTAAACTATTGCTTTTCATTTTTAATCAATATTAAATTATAATTATTATTAATGCCTTTGTACCTCAAGCATATCTTGGATTTCTTCTAAAGAACGACCCTTTGTTTCGGGTACATATTTTATTACAAATAGTAATCCAAAGGCACACAAAACAGCAAAAATCAAAAATGATAAGCCTGTTCCCAATTTTTCGAGTTCAATTGGAAAAACCGTAACAACAATTGTACTTACCAAAGCATTGAAAGTACCAGCAATTGAAATTGCCAATCCACGGATGCGATTTGGAAAAATTTCAGCTAGTAACGCCCATGTTACAGGACCTAATGATATGGCAAAGGATGCAATAAAAAGCAAAATTCCAATCAAAACAAGCATTGCATTCATTTTAATCGAGAATTGCAGAATTGTATTTTTAACATCGCTAAATGAATTGCCAATATTAGATTTCACAGCATTAAAAAATACCACTTCATTGGTAAATGTTTTTCCTTCAATTTTCTCCAAACCTGTTTTAATTGTTTCAATTTTATCATTTTTTAATCCATTTTGGGATAGTTGTATTTCAATACTATGAACACTTTCAGGAGTGATTGAATAAGTTGCATTAAAAAATGTAAAGGCAGAAATTAAATAAGCACAAATAATTCCAGATAAACCAATGATTAAAAGTGGCTTACGACCTAGCTTATCAATCATTGTCATAGCAATAATTGTAAATACAAGATTCACAATACCAATAATTGCAGCTTGCATAAATGCTGAATCTCTTCCACCTCCAGTTGTTTGAAAAATTAGAGTGGCGTAATAAAGTATTGCATTAATAGCTGAAATTTGCTGCAAGGCTGCAATTCCGAGGCCAATTATCATTATTAACCGCATATCTCGCGATAATAAATCCTTAAAATAAGCTTTAGGTCGGTTTCTATCTTTTTCAATATGTTTTTCAATTTCGCCCAATGTGAATTTAGAATATTCTTCACCTCCAATTTTTGTTAATACTTTGTTTGCTTCAACCGATCGATTATTCTGAACCAACCATCGAGGACTTTGAGGCACAATTATCAGTAATAACAAATAGGCAATTGCAGGAATTGCACCAACACCCAACATCCATCTCCAATTCAGATTTGGATCGGAAATTATTTTGTTAATAAAATAATTTGTAAAAAACGCAATTGAAATACCTAATACAATATTCAATTGATTGATTGAAACCATAATTCCCCTGTATTTTTTAGGCGAAACTTCAGCAATATACATTGGAGCAACTAAAATTGCCATTCCAACACCTAAACCACCAATTAGTCTTGCTACAATAAAAAACATAAAATTTGTAGCCAGTGCAGTTCCTAGCGCACAAAATGCAAACAATATTGCTGTGCAGATTAGTACTAATTTTCTTCCGAATTTATCCGCAAAAATTCCTCCAATAAAATTACCAAGTATTGATCCGGCAGTAAGTGAACTTACGGAAAAACCAAACCAAAAAGAAGATTGGCTTAATCCAAAAATTTTGCTGTAAAATGGCACGGCACCTGAAATAACAGCGCTATCGAACCCTAATAGAAAACCTCCAAGCGCAACAATAATTGACAAAAGGCCAACATAAAATTTATTAATTTTCGAATCCATTGAAGTAGTTTTTACATTAAAAATTAGAAAGAGACTGGCTTTTGCATGACAGTCTCTTTCAATTAAAGTTAGATATTTAAATACTAATATCCCTGATTTTGATGAAAAATAGTTGTATCCTTCCCATACTCATTCATTTCCTGTTGTGGAATAGGCATTAATCCATTTGTTTTAGTTCCTGGTGTACCTTCGGCATAGCTATTTGCAGCATTTGGTCCCGTAAGATAAACAGGAGCGGTAAGCACCTTTTCAGCATCACCCCAACGAATTATATCATAATAACGATCTCCTTCTAAACAAAGTTCTAATTGACGTTCATCCTTTATTTGTTGCAACGAAACGGATGAAAGAGGAGCAAGGTTTGCCCTAACTCTTACTTTATTTATATAAGTTAAGGCATCGGCATTATCTCCAGTCATGTTATATGCTTCAGCTAACATCAAATAAACATCAGCCAAACGCAAAACAACTAAATTCTGATTTATCTGATTGGTATTTGTAAAATATCCTTTTTGTCTGGCATGTTTTAGATCCCACCAACCATTTTCATCATTTACCATTGAATCCTTAACATTTGCATTCTTAAATAATTTTACAATTGAATCACTTGATATAATAGAATGATTTTTACGAGCTGTATCACCCATAGCGTCAAAAGCTGCTGCCAGCTTTTGAGTAGGCTGGTTCATACCCCAGCCCCATTCGAAAGTTGCAGGTGCTGGAACTGAATTATTGCCGCTTGTACGAGGTGCGCATAAAGTAAATACAGTATTACTGTTGGCATTATTATCCCAACCTGCTCCAACACCGGTACTTGAAAAGTTTATTTCGAAAATAGATTCAACTCCATGTTTTAAAGCAGGGTTAAACACATCTGAGAATTTTGAGCATAATGAATACTGTCCATTATCAACTTGCTTCAAAATATCAATACAATTCTGGTATTTTCCTTCATACAGATAAACTTTACCTAATAAAGTTTTAGCTGCAGCCATTGTAGTTTCACCATCACCAGGAACCAAAATTTTCCATTTTCCATCGGCTAATGAAGTTGTTAAATATCGTTCAATTGCAGCCCATACATCAGGAATTGAATTTCTGGGTAATTTATCAGTTGATAGAGGAACTTTATCAATAATAGGAGCGGCACCCCACATTCGAACAATTTGAAAATATGCAAAAGCTTTCAAAAAATATGCCTGATCAATAACACTTTTTGCTACATCATCATTAATTTTCATATTGTATATAACATAATTTGCCCTGGCAACCAATTGCCACCATTGCTGATATGCAGACCAGTTATTTTGACCTACTGCTGTATAAGAGGTTAGTTGGAAACGATCAATAAGTTGAAAATCCAATTGATCTGAATTATCAGCACCACCGGCTGTAGCATCATCCGAAGCAATACTTCCCCACATAAAAGTAGTACCAGTCCATATTTCAAACTGTAAAGGATCGTAAACCGAATATAATGCTTCCAATGCTTGGTCATCAGTAATATAGTATGTGGAAGGGGTAACGATACCATCGGGCTTAAGATCTAAAAGTTCGTTTTTTGTACAGCCACTTATGGCTATTAATAACAAAATGCTTAATATATATATAATTTTATTTTTCATATTCCAATTCTTTAATGATTTAACATATTTAAAATGTTACATTAATACCTACAGTGTTAATTTTTGATGCAGGATAAAGACCTTTATCAATTCCATAAGAATAATTATTATTAGTATCATAATAACCAACTTCCGGATCAGTTCCAGGATATTTTGTTGATGTAAAAAGATTGGTACCAGTATAATATATCCTAAGTTTACTAACAAAGAGTTTGCTTGTCCATTGTGTAGGAATTGTATAGGAAAGTGTCAGATTTTTTAAGCGCAAATAGTCGCCATTGAATACATTTAGCGAGCTAACCCTGAAATTTTGGTTTGCATCATTATCTGTTGCACGAGGATAAAAATTTGAACTTCCTGGCCCTGTCCATCTGTCATTGAACCACACAGCAGCTTTATTATATTCCTGACGATCACTTCGATAACCAGCCCAATAGATTTGGTTTCCTGTAACACCCTGAAAAAATAAACTTAATTCCAAACCTTTATATTCACCATCTAAATTAAAACCATAAGTCCAGTTTGGCATTGGTTTTCCTAAATAAGTTTCATCTTTGCTATCAATAACACCATCGTTATTTACATCGGCGAATTTAACATCTCCAGGCTTTGCAGCAGGTTGGTATTTTACAAATTTCCCACTTACTTTCGATCCATAGTGATTAATTTGAGCAGTATCCTGGAAAATTCCAATGGCTTTATAACCTTTAAAGAACCAAACAGGTTGTCCAATTTCATAGCGGTTAACCACTCCAAGTTGGCCTATATTTGCACCATCTTTTCCGGCACTTATATAATCCAAAACTTTATTTTGAACATAGGATGCATTGAACGATAAGTTATATTTGAATTCTCCAAAATTATTGTGATAAGCAATATCAAATTCCCACCCTTTATTTTGGATTTTACCACTATTTATAGTGCCTGCAGCATTGAAACCTAAATTGGCTGGCTGGTTTGAGTTTGGTACTAACTGATCTGTAGTGAATTTATTAAACCATTCAACAGTAGCAGTAAGTGAGTTTCTGAAAAAACCCATATCCAAACCAATATTACTTTGCACACTTTGTTCCCATTTTAAACCAGCTGAAGTAATTCCTGGATATAATCCTTTTTCAATATTAGCGCCGCTATTATCATTATAATATACTGGAATCATTGCAGCTACAGCCGGAAACCATGGCATATTATTCTTACTCCCGTTAATACCATAACTTGCTCTTAGCTTTAAGTTACTAATAGCTAATAGTTGACTGTTGTCAACAAAAAAATCTTCTTTGTTGATTGCCCAACCAGCAGAGAAGGCCGGAAATGTACCCCAGGGATTCTCAGATCCAAATTTTGAAGAGCCATCTCTACGAATACTCCCCTGAAGAATATATTTTTCTTTATAGTTATACATAAAACGGCCAAAATAAGATGCGGCAATTTCAGCTTCAGGAGAAGTAGATTCATCATTAATTGAGTTCTGACCTGAATGCATCCTCCAGTTTGTAGTTGCCGGATAAGCATATTGAACATTTGCATAAGGAATACCAAATCCAGTATAGCTTAACCAGTAATGCGAATAATTACTATATTCTTGACCTACCATGAATTGTATATAATGTTCGCCAAGACGAAGTTCGTATTGCCCTTGATTTTGAATACCGTATGTGTACCAACGGTCCCATGATTCATTAAGGTTCGTTAATGAATCTGCTGTTATGGGAGCTGTGCCATATATGGTATAACCATTATATGTGTCATGTAACTGATAGGCATAATCAACATAAATTCTTGAAGTAAACTTTAAACCCTTAATAGGGCTGAAATCTGCGTGTAGATTTGCAAAAATTTTATCATTCGTTTGTTTATTATTTGAATAATCTATTTGCGCCATTGGGTTCCATGCTTCGCCAGTTGTTATTCCTGACTGACTATAATATTGACCATTTTTTTGGTTCCAAAATGGGCGTAGATTAACAGGAATATGTAATGTGTCAGTAAAAACAGGAATATTTGGTTGATAGGTTATAGCATCATTTATTATTCCACCATATTCGTTTTCAGTATTTAAATTATTCTGTTTTGTACGGGTATAAGAAATATCAGATCCTATACTAAACCAGCTTTTAAGCTCACTATTAACATTTGCACGAAATGAATATCGTGTAAAATTATTTTTTGATCCGCCAACAATTCCATTTTGATTTAAATAGGCAGCACTTACAAAATATGTAGATTTATCGCCTCCTCCAGAAAAATTGACTTTATGTTCATCCATCGGTGCTGATTGAAATACTTGTTTTACCCAATTTGTATTCTGAACAGAATCAGAATTTGAAAATATTTTATAATTTCCTGATTTATTAAAAGCTTTGGGATTTTCCCAATTTGCAGCTTCCATAAAATATTGCCTGTATTCAGGACCAGTCATTGCCGAAGGTAATTTGGTTGCATTTTGCACTCCATGTGAATAAGAATATTCAATTTGAGAATTACCTTTTTTACCTTTTTTAGTTGTAATAATTATAACACCATTTCCACCATTTGCTCCATAAATAGCAGCAGCAGAGGCATCTTTTAAAACTTCTATTGATTCAATATCGGAAGGTTCAAGATAATTCATTCCACCAGTTGCAACACCGTCAACAATATATAAAGGATTTGTGCTGCCATCGGAACCATTACCACGTATTTTTATTGCTAAATCTGATCCGGGGGCACCTGAATTTTGAGTAACCGTAACACCAGATGTTTTACCTTGAAGCGCTCCTTCGAAATTTGAAGCAACAACATTTTCCATGTCTTTCGAATCAATTTTTGCAATTGCTGCGGTTACTAAACTCTTTTTTTGAACTCCATAACCAATTACGACTATTTCATCGAGTTTTTGTACATCTGGAGCTAATTTTACGTCAATTTTGTTTTGATCCTTAACTTCAATTTTCTGGTTTATATAACCTAAAAATGAAAATGACAATGAAGCATCGGCTTTATTAATTTCAATGGAATAGTTTCCATTCAAGTCAGTTACAGTGCCATTTGTAGTTCCTTCGATTACAACATTTACCCCCGGCAAAGGCTCTCCTGTTGAAGCATCAATTACGTTTCCCGTAATCTTAAGAGTTTGCTGAAGGTCTTCAATTGCTTTCGAATCTTCTTTTGGTGAAAGTATAATCTGCCTGTCAAGAACAACATAATCAACATCTTGTTTATCAAAAAGACTTGCAAGAATTTCTTTTATTGGTTTATTGTCGGCAACCAAATCTACTTTCCTGTTCACATCAACCAATTTCTGGTTGAATAGAAAAAAGAATTCACTTTTCTTCTCAATTTCGTTTAAAACGTCTTCAACAGAAGCATTTTTTAAATTTAACGAAACTCTGGCTGATTGGGAATAAGAAGTTCCAGCCATGGCATTTAGCATACCTGCAAAAAGCAGAATAAGAGAGATTTTCATAGTTAGAACGAATTTTTGTAAGTTAGTGCTGTTTGGTTTTCGCAAACAAAAGTCCTTAATAAATTTTTTCATAAATTTACATCGTTAGCTGGTTAGTAATTAATTGTGTAAAACTCTGTAATAAAATTATTTAGCCACTAATTCCGAGGAGAAGTGTCCCCACACTTTTCCTCTTTTATTTAGCTGCAAATAAAAAAAGTGTTTTTTAATGTTTCATAGGCATTTTTAAATTTAATTTATAATTATTCTCTTCTTTTATAAATGATTATTTTCCGTTTTGTAAAAGTTCCATCTTGTAGATGTTTGCGCTTAATTTCTTTATAATCGATTGGTGATGATAGCTTTAAAAGTTTTAATATTTCACTCAATGATTCATCTTCAAAAGTTGCTCTATAACGATAGTCATTTAGTTCATTTCCCTGAATTTCAATATCGACTTTATAAAGTTGACTTATTTTTTTAATTACCTGGCTAAATGGTTCATTACGGAATACAAGCCTTCCATCTTTCCAAGCAATATATTTATAACCATCTTCATTTTTTATATCTACTTTACCTGATAATGTATCTAAAACTAAATGCTGGTCAGGTTGCAATTCTGCAATTTCTTTACTTTGCATGTTGTTGATGGTTTGCGTAACAAAAACCTTTCCATGTATTAAAGTTACTTCTGCCAAATTATCATTTGTATATGCTGATACACAGAATTTGGTTCCAGTAGCTTTTACACTAATCGTAGAAGTTTGCACTATAAATGGCTGCGTTACATCAGAATGAACTTCGAAATATGCTTCACCTTTTAAATAAACAGTCCGTTTTCCGTTACAAAATTTATCGGGATATTTTAAACTACTTCCTGAATTAAGCCAAACCGATGAACCATCGGATAATTTAAGCGCCGATCGCGTTCCGTATGTTGCATATACTTCATTATATACAATGTTTTGATTTCCATTGTAATGCGAATTATAAAAAATTTTAATTGTTACAGCAGTTATAAAAACAAGTATAAGTATTGCTGCAACTCTATTCCAATAAAACCAGAATGATTTTGTTTTACTTCCCGAACTTATTCTACTTAAAATATTTTTTAGCGAACTATCCAATGAAATATCTGAAGGCAATATTGTTTTATCCGATGATTCCCAAATATTTTTAATTTGTGTAAAATATTTTCTATTTTCATCATTCAACCTCACCCAGTTTTCAATTAGTTCAATTTCATCATCATTTGCAGTTAAAGCTAGATATTTAGCAATTAACTCATATAGTTCGTCTTGTTCCAGTGTTTTCATAAATTTTACTTTCTCTGATAATGACGTTTGAAAAAACTTTTCCCACATGAAGAAGTAAATTATTAAATAATTTAATGCTCTAACAAATTGAAATTTATTATATTACAACTTATAAATACAAAAAATTTAGAAATTAAAAAGAAGTAGTGTAGAAGAATTGAAACCTTATAAGAAAATTGTAATCAGGAAAAGAAAAAATGGTATGTAATCTTTTAATTCAGAACGAAGCAAATGCAAAGCCTTACCAATGCGAACTTCAATAGTTCGAACGGAAACATTTAATTTTTCTGCAATTTCGGCATATTTTAATCCGTCGTACCTGTTTAACCTAAAAGTTAATGATAATTCGTCAGGTAATTTATTCAATAAAATTTCTATTGTTTGGGAAAGTTCCGACCAGAGAAGGTACTCTTCGGTATTATTCTCAAAATCAGCTAAATTCAATTTACTATCAGTAACATATTTTTCTCTCGATTTTAAATGCCGAAGCCAATCAATGCATTTGTTTTGAACACTTTTTAAAAGAAATGATTTAAGTGATGACTCAATAGTTATATCATTCCTGTTTTCCCAAAATTTGACAAATACATCCTGCACAATTTCTTCAGCGATGTCTTTATCTTTTGTAAAATTGAAAGCAAACAAAGTTAAATCGTGATAATAATTCGAAAAAACCATGGTGAACGCACTTTCATCGTTCTGTCTAATTTTTTCTAAAAGTATCTTTTCATATAAATTTATTTCCTTTTTCACCCTACCTTTTAGAATGTTTCACTAAATTATAAATATTTATCTATTTTAGTTTGATATATACAACAATTATGTAAATTATTAAAGTACTTGAAATACTTAGAAAATTCAAAATTTTGAAGATACTTTAAAATTTCATCAACTTTTAATAGATTAAAAAATAGAGAAAATAAAATTACTGCTTTTAATACCAGTATTTTAGGGGATAATGAATAATGCAGCTATAATTATACAGCTGTAAAAGTAATTAAATATTTAAATTGCTATTGAATTATGGCATTTTTTTGAATTACTAAAACAGGAAAAATTTCCATTTATATAATCTATGGAATGAACCACGGAAATTTCTAATCACATTTAATTTATAATTGTTTCTTTTGTAAGTCTGATATCCTTTGATGAAGATCCAATCATAATTTCAAATTTTCCGGTATCATATACCCATGATTTTTTTTCAACACTATAATATTCAAAAGCTCTTTTGTCAATATAAATAATTATATCCTTTGTTTCGCCAGGGTTAATGGAAACTTTTGAAAAACCTTTTAATTCTTTATAAGGTCGTTCAATTTTTGGGCTTTTTTCATGAATGTATAATTCTGAAATTTCCTGGCCAACATATTTTCCGGTATTTGTAATTTCAAATTTTACTGGTATTTTTTCATCCAACAATTTAATTGTATTTGAAATTTGGAGGTTTTTATAAGCAAAAGTTGTGTAAGATAGTCCAAATCCAAATGGGAACATTGGCTCAACATTTTTTGTATCAAAATAACGGTAGCCGACCATTAAGCTGTCCTTATAAATTTCCTTACCATTTTTGCCTGGATAATCACCAATTGATTCAGAAGGAGAATCCTCTAATTTTTTCGGAAACGTCATTGTAAGCTTACCACTTGGATTAACTTCTCCTGACATAATTGAAAATAATGCATTGCCCGATTCCATCCCTAAATAACTGCACTGAAGTAATGATGAAATATTAGAATACCATTCTCCAAGTTCCACAGGACTACCGTCGTTAATAACAACTATAACATTGTGATTAACTTTTAAAATTCTGTTTAACAAAGTATCTTGCCCATAAGGTAGTTTCATATCTGGTTTGTCATAACCTTCGCAATCGCCTCCTGGATTATGGTTGAGTCCACCAAAAAATATTACTACATCTGAATTTTTGGCAGTTTCAACAGCTTCATTTAATAAATTATAATCAATATCATTCCTTGTTGTATCTAATTTCCAGCCTAATCTTTCGGGCGATTTGTAACCTCGGGCATAATTAATTTTAACTTTGTTTCTTAGTTTATCTTTAAATGCTTCTAAAGGTGTAATTTCAAATCTTGCCTTAACAATAGTGCTACCTCCACCAAAAGATTGTTTCCGTGTTGCATTATCGCCAATTATTGCAATTGATTTTATTTTTGAGAAATCAACCGGCAGAAAATTATTTGTATTTTTAAGTAAAACAATGGACTCCTCAGCAATTTCTTTAGCTATTGCTGATTTATCGGGAGTTGCTAATTTATTATACATACCGATTGTATCGAAAGCTGGTTTATTGAATAATTGTAATTTGAAATCGACATAAAGAATCCTTCTGACTTTATCATTTAAAACATTTTCGGAAATTTTACCTGATTTAATTGAATCCAATAAAGGTTGGGCCATATAATAATCATTAAATGATTTTGCACGTGTGCCCATTTCAATATCTAAGCCATCATTTGCCGCTTCCACTGTATTATGACAAGCATTCCAATCTGAAATAACAGGACCTTTAAAATCCCATTCTTTTTTTAAAATTTCCTGAATTAAATATTTATTATAGGTTGCATGTTGCCCTTCAAATTTATTGTATGCGCCCATAATTGTTAGCGAACCTGCTTTTTTAATTGCAGCTTCAAAACCAGGCAAATAAATTTCCCTGAGGGTTCTTTCATCAACATATACGTCAATAGAACCGCGTTCTGTTTCCTGGTTATTTAATGCATAATGCTTTACACATGCAGCTATTCCATTGGATTGCATACCTTCAATCAAGGGTACAACCAGTTGTGAAACCAAGTAAGGATCTTCGCTCATATATTCCCAGTCTCGGCCACCTAAAGGCGTACGTATAATATTAATTCCCGGGGCAAGTTGAATATTTTTTCCACGAATTTTAGATTCCTGGCCCAATGCAATGCCAAAACTTCTTGCCAAGCTGGTATCCCAGGTAGCAGCTAAAGCTGTTTGAGATGGAAAATAACTACCGTTATCATTATTCCAACCGCTGGGCATCCAGTTGTCTCTATTTATTTGCATTCTAATACCGCATGGTCCATCACTCATTATTAATTCTGGAATTCCTAACCGGGGAACACCACCACTAATAAATATTCCAGAAGCATGAACCATATTAATTTTTTCCTCAAGTGTGAGTTGGGAGAGTAAAAAATCAATTTTTTTATCAATGCCTTTCTGACAAAAGGATATATTCGAATTTAAAACTAGAAATATGGTTATTAAATTGGTTAATTTAGTTCTCATTCTAATAAATTTTTAGTGATAGTAAATACAAATATGTAAAAACATTGTGAACTATAAACGAAAATAATTAAAAGAAGTTTTCAAAAAAAAAGCACCAGATAATTTAATCGGGCGCTTTGCTGTAAAGTGTCTTATTGATGATAAGAAAATTTATTTTTCAAATACCCTTTTTACTTTTTGTGCTTGTAATAGAAGATCGGCAAGTGCAATTCTTGTAGCCGCTTCAACAACAACCGGAACCCTCAATGCAATGCAAGTATCATGACGGCCTTCAACTTCTAAGCCGGTTAATTCCCCGGTTTTCATATTCATTGTATTTTGTTTTAAATGAATACTACTTGTAGGTTTAACAGCAACCCTGAAGATTAAATCGTTACCGTTTGTAATTCCTCCATTAATTCCACCGGCATTGTTGCTTTCTGTTTTGCCATCAACGGATACAAAATTATCGTTATGCTGGCTGCCAGTCATTTTTGCCGCAGCAAATCCTGATCCAAATTCAAGACCTTTAATTGCAGGAATTGAGTATATAATGCTTGCAATAACAGCTTTAATATTTCCAAAAAATGGTTCACCAATTCCTATAGGCATATTTGTAGCAATGGTTTCCACTATACCTCCAATGGAATCTGATTTTTCAACAGCATTATCAATTGCCTTCTGAATATCTGACATACCGCCGGCTTCAATTAATTTTGAATTTACCTGGATAGGTTCAACTATTTTTCTTGCTAAAGCGCCTGCTGCAACAATTCCCAAAGTAAGCCGTCCTGAAAAATGGCCACCACCACGATAATCTTCAAAACCACCAAACTTTTTCGCCGCAACAAAATCAGCATGACCCGGACGGGGAGTTTCTTTTAAAAAAGAATAATCATGTGAACGTGTATTTGTATTTTCGAAAAGGATCATTATTGGCGCACCTGTTGTGCTATCATTAAAAGTGCCACTCATTATTTTTGGCTGGTCGGCCTCTTGTCTTGGCGTAGTGCCTTTAGCACCGCTTTTTCTTCTACCAAGGTCAAATTCCATATCGACAACTGTGAAAGGTATTCCGGCTGGCACCCCATCAATTACGATTCCAGCGCATGTTCCATGTGATTCACCAAATATGCTAACTTTAAATATTTGTCCAAATGTGTTCATAATTTTGTGTTTAGTTGATAGCTTTTAGTGTTAAGTTCAATTTGGGTAAAATTCAATTTATAATATCCAAACATTATAAATACTACAAACTAGTCTTATGAATTTTTAAAAAGTTCAATTATTGTTTTCAATTTAGTATAACTCAATTGCCCAGGAGCAGTAGCAAACTCATCTGATGCAGAAGCAAAAGTAAATTCAGCTCCTAAAAATGGAGCCGCAATTCTCGATATCTTACCTATTTCCCCCATACCTACTGATACAATTCTTTTGCCCAACTCGTAAACTGAAAGCAAAGCAGCATTATCCTCGGGTCTATTGACCATACAAGCTATTTTTGCAACATTTGCTCCCATGTCAAAGCTTTGACTTGCAATAATTTTTAATTGTTCACGTGGAGGTGTAAATTCAAAATTGTGATAAGATATAATTACATCACATTTATTGCTAACAGCTGTCGAAATAATTTCCTGTTTAAATCCGAAATCAGTTTCAAATTCAACATCAACATATGCTGCTCCAGCAATTATAGCTGATTTAAGAATTTCTTTCCGCGATTCTTCCGAAATTGCACCCGGTCTGCAAGTTGCAATAAGTTTTGTTCCAGATGAAAATATTTTCTTCACCTGAGATAAATCAAATTTTGTAAGGTCAAGTCGAATTTCACATAATTCAAATTTCTTCGACAATTCAAAACACTTTTCAAAATCAGTTTCACTTAAAGCAACGCAAATCATTTATAATTTCCTCCAATTCATTATAAGTTATATTTTCGACAATTGCATTTCCTAAACCTTTGAGTAATATTAAATGAATATTTCCACCTTCCCGTTTCTTATCCTTTTTCATGGCATTAAAAAAAGCCTTTTTATCAATGTTTAAAGAAACTGGTAGTTGCATATTTTGAAGAAGCATTTTTAATCGTTCAGCCTCTTCATTTTTTAATAAACCTTTTTTGACTGAAGCTTCTGCAGCCATTGTCATACCAATTGAAATTGCAGGACCATGGCTCAATGAAGTGAGTTTTTCAATAGCATGCCCGAATGTATGGCCAAAATTTAATTTCCTGCGTTCACCTTTTTCATGTTCATCCTGTTCAACCACTTTTGATTTTATAAGAATGGAATCTTTTATTACACGTTGCAATACTAAATTATCATAATTTATGGCCTTTTCAAAATTCAATTCTAAGAATTTGAACAATTCAATATCTTTAATGGCACCATGTTTTATAATTTCAGCAAAACCTCCTATGAACTCTTGATTATCAAGTGTCTTCAACATTTGCTGGTCGCAAATTACAAATTCAGGTTGATTAAAAACTCCAATCATGTTTTTAAAACCTTTGAAATTGACACCATTTTTACCACCAACACTCGCGTCAACCTGCGATAATAGTGATGTTGAAATAAACCCAAAACGTAAACCTCTCATATAGACAGAGGCTGCGAAGCCAACTGTGTCGGTAACAATGCCCCCGCCAACGCCAATAACAAATGAACTGCGATCAGCCTCAAATTCAACCAGCTTTTCCATAATATAATCAAGGGTTTTGAGCGTTTTGTTTTGTTCGCCAAGCCCAATTTCAATAATATTCAAACCCTCAAAATGGCTTTTATAGAATTTTAGTATATTTTGATCAGTAATTATTATCGGATTTTTATCCTGGGGAATATATTTTCTAAAATTAGAAACTTGTTCTCCTATTAAAATTTTTGAAACTGATGAATCCGTATTAATATTTAATTCTTCCATTTAAAATCTGAAAATTGAATTAATAGATGAATATTAATTATTTTAAAGTTGGTTCAATAACTTTAATTTCTTCATTCATAATTTTTTCCTGGTGATCAATAGATTCTTCATGAATGGCACGAAACACTATATCAATAAATTCCTTGCTCAGACCTTTACTTATGCCCATTTCCTGACGTTTGGTCAAAATTTGGTCCCATCTACGCGATTGTAAAATAGCAATATTATTATCCTTTTTGTACTGACCAATGCTATCAGCTATTTTCATACGTTTTTCAAAAATATCAAGAATTGTATCATCCAGTTTGTCAATTTGAACTCGAAGTTCTTCTAAAGTAACCTGATTATCATTTTCAGCTTCTATTTTTCGTACTACAAGGCTTTTCAACATGGAACCTAAAGCATCCGGTGTAAGCTGCTGTTTTGCATCGCTCATTGCCACACTTGGATTGCAATGAGATTCAAGAATTAAACCATCATAATTCAAATCCATCGCTTTTTGCGAAATCTCCTGCAAACGTTCACGTGAGCCACAAATATGACTTGGATCGCAAATCATCGGTAAATTTGGGAAACGGCGACGAAGTTCAATGGGTATTTGCCAATTCGGATCATTTCTATACAATGTTTTTTCAAATGTTGAAAATCCCCTATGTCCGGCAGCAAGACGAGTAATTCCAGCATGATAAAATCTTTCAATTGCGCCAATCCAAAGTTCCAGATCAGGATTAACCGGGTTTTTCACTAATAATGGCACATCAACACCACGTAATGCATCAGCAAGTTCCTGAACAGCAAAAGGATTAACAGTTGTACGGGCTCCAACCCAAAGGATATCAACACCAGCTTTTAATGCTTCATATACGTGTTTTACATTAGCAACTTCAGTAGCAGTAAGCATTCCTGTTTCTTCCTTTACTGTTTTCATCCAGGGTAATGCAATTGAGCCATATCCTTCGAAGGATCCCGGTCTGGTTCTGGGCTTCCATATCCCAGCCCTGAATATTTTTATATTTAATTTTGAAAGTTGCCTTGCTGTATCAAGCATTTGTTCTTCCGATTCAGCACTGCAAGGACCAGCTATTATTAAAGGTCTTTCTTGTGAAACACCTTCGAAAGTGAAGGGTTGTAATTTTAATTGTGTTTCCATATTATATTTTGTTTTTTCCTGAATTTAATTAGTCCATTACCTTTTTACCTTTACTATATTCACCCATAATTTCAAGTTTTGAATTGAATGGCCTTATAGCATCCAAAGCCTGACGGTACATAACATAATCATCAAAAGTAACATCTACATAGAACTGATATTCCCAATCTTCTCCAATAATAGGCATTGACTGTATTTTAGTGAGGTTTATATTGTAATACGAAAGAATGGACAATACTTTTGAAAGGCTTCCGGTTTCGTGATGCAAGGTAAAAGTTAAGGAAGCTTTATTATTATTTTTATCTACCTTATGGTAACCGATTCTATCCGATAAAATTAGAAATCGAGTATAATTCATTTTATTGGTTTCAATACTTTCTGCCAATATTTCAAGACCATATTTTTCAGCAGCAACCTTGGAACAAATTGCGCCTACATTTTTTAATTTTTTATCGGCAATTTCCTTAGCGCTTAATGCTGTGTCAATGCTGTCGAGTAATTTTATATCAGGATAATTGTCAAAAAATAACTGGCATTGTAAAATTGCAATTGGTTGTGAATAAACTTCTTTTATGTCTTCAATTTTAATACCCTTTAAAGCCACGAGATTTTGCCTTATGCGCAAATAAATTTCACCAATTATTTTCATATTTGATTCCTGCAAAAGTCCATAATTTGGCAGGATACTACCAGCCAAAGAATTTTCAATTGCCATAATACCTAAATCCGCATTTTTGTTTTTAAGCGATTTAAATAGATCCTTAAATGTATTTGCCGGAATTATTTCAATTTCTTCATTTTCAAAGTATTGTTGAGCGGCAATTTCATGAAAAGCACCATAACCACCCTGAATTGCCACTTTTTTAATTTCTTTCGTTGAATCCGTTACCATTTTATATGAGTTAATTTATTTCTAAAAACAAAAATCCCGGCCAATTCGACCGGGACTTAACTATTTTTACTATTGCAAAAGAAGCTCAGCCCCGGTTTTTCCGCGGAAATAAAAGAAAAAATAAAAATTTTCCTGTGCTTTCATGCTAAATCATTTACATCATAAAACAAAAAAACCCGAATTTATCGGGATTATTCACAAAACAAATTTGAACAATCCCTTTCAGAATGTTCTAAAGTAAAAAAAAGTATTTACTAAACTTGTTCTCATAATGATGCAAAATTACAAAGTATTTTGTATTCACCAAATATTTTTTGCATTTATTAATAATGATTATACATAATAAAAAAGTTTCAAGAAAATATTCTTATAATTATAAAATTTTTCATTTTGAAATTGAATGAATTAATCATCAAACTTCTTAAAATAAAAAATATTGTTTTTTAAAGGTGTAATTATGATAAATCAAAAATTTAGATCTTTCGGAAAAATTCATATATATATATTAGTTATTACATCTGTTATATTATTAAGTTCATGTAAACATTCGGGAAGAAATATTTCCGGTTATCGTGGCTTAAATTCTATCATGAAATTTGCATTTATTAATCCTTCAAAACCTGAAAAAGTTTCCAAGGAAGCAATGAACGATTTGCTATCACTTAAATATTCATTATTTACTTTAGGCATTCAATATACAAATATACCGGCCAACAAAATTGCATCCGAAAATTTGTTTAACTATGATGTTATCATTTTGCCTTACGCTGCTTCTAATGAATTACAATTAAATGAAATTGATATTATAAGAGCTGCCGTTATTGAAGGTTCAAATTTAGTATTCGATGGAAATTCTCCATTAGATACTGCAATGAATATAATTTTAAGCAAAGAAAAAATTTCTGTTGCACAAGCTATTAATACTTTGTTTCCGAAAACACTATTATATTGGAATGATTCAATTACAGTGAATTATATCGATACAATACCTAAAAATTATAGTCCATTATGTATTGAAAGTAAAACTAAAAAGCCAATTGCAATTAGTGGTAACATTGGAAAAGGTAAGTTTATATATTATGCAACCCTATTTGATGAAATCACGGATAAAGGATATTCGAAATTTCCTTTTCTATTTGAAAGTATGAACAAATTTTTTGGTCCAACAACATTAGCCGAAAGGAGTGGAGTTGAATTATTTTTTGACCCCGGTATGCGCGATGGATCAATAAGCATTGATGATTTAGCAAAACAATGGAGAAAAAATGGCGTAAAAAGAATATATGCCGCCGGATGGTATTTTGATTTTGGTTATGATTACGAAAGTTTGGTAGAAGCTTGTCATGCAAACGGAATTTTAATTTATTGCTGGCTCGAACCACCAATGGTTAGCAAAGGTTTTTGGGACGAACATCCTGAATGGCGAGAAAAAACTGCTTATCTAAAGGATGCAAAAATTGATTGGCGTTATTTAATGAATTTAGCTGATGCTGAATGCCGTAAAGCGGTATTTGATGCTGTTGGACATTTACTAACCACTTATGACTGGGATGGGGTAGACCTTGCTGAACTTTATTTTGAACCTTCACCTGATGGGCCTGCCAATGCTGAAGAATTTACACCAATGAACGATATTGTCCGTGATGAATTTAAAAATTCAGCCGGATTCGATCCTTTTCAACTTTTCGATATTCAAAGCCCTCATTATTGGAGAAAAAATAAACCGGATTGGAAAAAGTTTGTAGATTATCGGAAATCATTATGTTTTCGATTGAAAACCTATTTCTTGGACTATCTTCAATCAGTGGAAATTAAAAAAAATAATTTTGAAATTATATTGACAGTTATTGATGTTAGCCTTACACCTCAATTATCTGATTATATTGCAGAGGATACAAAAAATACACTTTTGTTATATAATAAATATGGATGCACGCTGCAAATTGAGGATCCTTCGAATTGCTGGGGATCAACTCCAAGCCGGTATGAAAAACTTGGAGAATTTTATCGAAAATATATAAAAGATGATGATAAACTAATATTTGATTGTAATGTTGTAAATAGCCATGTTCATGGTTATGGCGGTTTTCCTGCCGAGAAACCGACAGGTGAAGAAATTCGTCAAATAGTTTTTAATATGCAATTAAACAAAAGTCGTTCAGCTTTTTATGCCGAAGATGCCATAAATGAGAATGATTTTCAGAATATTAGTTCAGTGTTAGCCCGTGTTGTTGAAATTAAAGAGATTTCGGATATTAAATGGGAAGTAAATACTCCTTTTACTATTAAAATAAATGCAGGTGCAAAAAATGTCAAATTTACAATAGATGGCGAACAATGGAATGCTTTTGATGCAGGAAAAATTATTGTTCCGGTTGGGAAACACAAAATTAAATTCGACACTTTAAAAAATGAAAGTGCACCCTATCATTTGAAAACTATTTCAGGAGAACTCCAATCTGCAGTTTTTAACCCAACAAAGTTCGGTTTTAATTATATCGAAAATATTAATTATTGTTATGCCATAATTGACAAACAACCAATTAAACTTGAAATTGATGGTATTTATGAAGAACCGGATGTGATTAAAAGTGAATCTGACTATACATTAAAACTTCCAAAAGGAAACCATACAGTTATTGTATATTTTTAGGTTCAATTTAAAGTTAAACTTTCTTTTATAATATCTATAGTTGCAGGTCCCATATTAAAAAGTAAATCAATAATACTTAAATTTGGAATAAATCCGAACTTTAAGCCAAATACCTGGTAATATTCTACAGGTTTGAAAAATTTATCTTCAGCTAATTTTTTAAATTTTGGATGGATTGATTCAGAATAGTCGTCGAAACTTTCAGCAATTGATTTGAATTTGGATGTATAAATTATTTCAACTTTTAAATTTATTAATTCAAGAATAGTAGTTTGAAGTTGTTGGTTGAAATCTATTAATAATTCGATATTTCTATCATATACTGATTTTAATTCGTCAAAATAATAAATAAAAAAAGGAGAGGAGCGGTAAGCTGATTCCATAGCCCGCAAATGAATTGCTTTCCATCGTGATTGATTATCAATAATTACATCTTTAGTCAATATTTTATCTGAATTGCTTCTTTTTATCGGAATTGTCAAACTCAATGGACCATTAGCACTCATTATATTTAATCGATTTCGATAGGATTGTTTTGAATAATTTTCAAAATATTCAATATAAATTTTACCATACGAAAATAACTTGCTATAATATTGAATAGGTGCAAGATATGCGGTAGATAATAAAACCGATTGATTTGCTGACACAGTTATATGAAAATAATTATAAATTATTAATCATGCTTGCAATATAAGCTGCACCAAAGCCATTGTCAATATTTACAACACTTATACCGCTTGTGCAACTTGTCAACATTCCTAACAATGCAGCAACTCCACCAAATGCAGCACCGTATCCGATGCTTGTTGGAACAGCAATTACTGGTTTGTCAACCAATCCACCAACAACGCTTGGCAAAGCACCTTCCATACCAGCAATAACTATTAAAACTTTTGCTCCTTTAATCATATCTATTTTGTCATATAACCTGTGAATGCCGGCTATACCAACATCAAATAAACGTTGAACACGATTACCAAAAATTTCAGCAGTTATGGCAGCTTCCTCAGCCACAGGAATATCAGATGTACCGGCTGTTATAATTCCAATATATGATTCTGTAGGTTTAATTTCTTCCTGCTTTACAACAATGCTGCCCTGCCTAGTTCACTATATTCAGCCCTATCGCATATTTTTTTCACTTCTTCAAAAGCCTCAATACTTGCGCGTGTACCTAAAATATTGTTTTTATGCGGAAGCATATTTTCAATAATTCCACTAATTTGCTTTGGAGTTTTGCCGGCACAAAAAATGACTTCGGGATAACCACGGCGCAAATGCCTGTGATGATCAACATGAGCATATCCTAAATCGGCATATGGAAGTTCTTTTAATTCTTTCATAGCTTCATTTACGTCCTTTTTACCAGCACTTACTTCTTCTAAAACTTTTTTAATAAAATCTGGACTCATGTAATTATTAATTATTTGTATGAACTATAATTTCACTGTTTAAAATTTCCAAAACTTTAATCAAAGGAATATTCTTTTCTTTTGAAATTCTAACACATTCGTCATATTCAGGTTTATATTTTGAAATTTCAGAACCTGACCATGAATGTTTTACTTTAATTTTACCCAAAGATGTTTCAACTTCAAGTATTTCACGATTTAATATTACCCGGTTTAATTCACTAATTCGTACACCAAGTGTAGATGTTTCTTTAAGAATAAATTGTACAATTAATTCTTTATTATTTTGATTGCATATAACTGATAACATGTTTGCCGGGCGTGATTTTTTCATTTGAATGGGAACTATAAATACATCGAGCGCCCCAATATTAAACAAGTTCTCAAATAAATAGTCATAAATTTCAGGATTCATATCATCAATATTACATTCAATAATACTTACCATTTCAGTGTTGAAAGTATTTATACTTGTTTTACATAACATTGTCCTTAAAACATTTGGAATATCACCATCTTTATGACCAATTCCATAACCTGTTTTTTCAACCGTATAATTTTGATTTTCAATAAATTCGTCAGTTATAACTGCAAGAATTGCTGCACCAGTGGGAGTAGTAGATTCAAATGGTATATTGCCTGATTTAACAGGAATTCCTTTTAATACTTCTAAAGTTGCAGGAGCAGGAACCGGGAATAATCCATGTGCACATTTTACCATGCCACTTCCAAGTTCAATTCTTGAAGTTACAATTTTAGCAGGTTTTAAAAAATCGATGCAAATGGCTGCACCTATTATATCAACTATTGAATCAACTGCTCCAACTTCGTGAAAATGAACTTCGTTTACAGGCAAATTATGAATTTTGCCTTCCGCTTCAGCTAATTTTTGAAAAATTGCAATGCTCTTTTCTTTTACAAACCTTGATAATTCTGATAACTGAATGATTTCTTTTATTTCTGAAAAGCTTCTTTCATTGTGGCTATGTGTATGATGAACATGATTATGCGAATATTCATGACCATGATGATGGTGTTCTTCATTTTCAATTATAACATCAACGCGAGTACCAAATATTCCTTTACGTGAATCTTTTGAAATTTTGATCTCATAAGCGCCTATATTCAATTTATTCAATTCATTTTTCAAATAATTTGAATCTACACCTAAATCAATTAATGCAGCTAAATTCATATCACCGCTTATCCCGGCAAAACAATCGTAGTATAAGATGTTTTCAGTCATGTGCAAATGTAAAATATATGGGTATTAAATTTTGCTAATTTGATGAAAATTATTTAGATTGTTTACAAATAATAGACATTAACAGGCATTTAACAATCATTCTTTGAAAATTTATCCGATTTACTTGAAATTTACATTATAAAAATAAAAAAATCAACGGTTATGGAACGAAGAGATTTTTTGACCAAAACTATGAGTGCCGGAATAGTTGCTGGCGTTGGATTAAGTTTGGCAGGAAGTGGATCAATAGTAGCTTCTGAAAAAATTAAATCAGGAATTAAGGAAAAATTGGGTGAATATGATTTAGTTGCCGTAATGGGTGGCGAGCCCGATGTGATGTTTGATAAAGCAATAGCTTCAATGGGAGGAATGTCTAAATATGTTAAGAAAGGACAAAAAGTTGTTGTAAAGCCTAATATTGGTTGGGATAAAACTCCTGAATATGCTGCAACCACAAATCCTAAACTGGTAAAAAGAATTGTTGAACAATGTTATCAAGCCGGAGCTAAGGAAGTTGTTGTGTTTGATTTTACTTGCGATAATTGGCAAAAAAGTTATACCAATAGCGGCATTGAAAAAGCTGTAAAAGATGCAGGAGGTAAAATGGCGCCCGGGAATAGTAAAATTAATTATAAACCGGTTTTGTTACCAAACGGAAAGCGATTAAAAGAAGCTGATGAGCATGAATTGATAATGAATTCCGATGTTTTTATAAATGTTCCGATTTTGAAAAATCATGACGGGGCAACACTTACCATTTGCATGAAAAACCTTATGGGTATTATATGGGACCGTGGTTATTGGCATAGGAATAATCTGCATCAGTGTATTGCTGATTTTGCAACTTATAGAAGACCAACACTCAATGTGGTAGATGCTTATCGTGTTTTAAAGGCCAATGGCCCAAAAGGTGTTTCATTGGATGATGTTGCTTTAATGAAATCGCTTATAATATCGGAAGATATTGTAGCAGCTGATGCTGCTGCTGCAAAGCTTTTTGGTCTTGAACCTTCAACTGTAAATTACATTAGAATTGCTTCCGAAATGGGTGTAGGGCAAATGGATTTGCAAAAACTTAATATTAATAGAATAAGGGTTTAAAATGTTTAAACATCTCAAATATATTAGGCTGGCGGTTGCGCTGGCCGTTTTTATTGTTTTTAGCCTTGCATTTTTGGGTATTCCTGCATTATTGCCTAATATTAAATTGATTAAAGGCTTGGCTTTTCTCCAATTTATTCCATCTATTCTAAAATATACGGTTTACCTAAGCTTTGGATTGGCTGGAGGTTATATTATTGTTTTAGTTACTACTATATTTTTTGGTCGTATTTACTGTTCTTCAATTTGTCCTTTAGGTATTTTTCAGGATTTGATTTCAAGAATTGGCAGAAGGTTTAGAAAACAAAAAATTTACAGATATTCTAAACCCTTCAATAAATTACGATTTTCTATTTTAATATTTGTCATCCTTATTACTATTTTAGGAAGTACTATACTGTTGAATTTACTTGACCCATACAGCATTTTTGGTAAAATTTTTGCTGGCATTTTTCATCCATTAGCAATATTTATAAATGATACCATTTCGAATATTTTTGAAAAGTTCGATATTTATGCTATTGCACCTGTTGGTATTAAAGGTTTTTCAATTATATTGACTTTATATTCATTTATTTGTCTAATTTCAATAGGGCTTTTATCATTTTTTCGGGGAAGATTATTTTGCAACACTATTTGTCCGGTTGGAGCAACGCTTGGATTAGTATCAAAATATTCAATTTTTAAAATTAAAATTGATGAATTAAAATGCACACAATGTGGAAAATGTTCAACCAATTGTAAATCGGAATGTATTGATATTAAAACCAAAGCTTTAGATTTTTCTCGATGTGTTGCCTGTTACAATTGCTTAAATGTTTGTCCGGAAAATTGTATTAATTATTCGGTTCCACTAAAAAAAATTAATATAACGAATGTTCAAACTGAAAACAATGCAGTTACTGATAATAACAAACGAAGTTTCTTTAAGAAATCACTTTTAATTATAGGTACTTTTTCATTGTTCTCCTTTCAAAACAGAAAAAGAAGTGGAAAATATTTACATTCAGGGAAACATCCTTTAAAAAAGGAACATTTTGCGACTCCTCCTGGGTCTTATAGTTTATCACATTTAATATCGAAATGTACAGCTTGTCAATTATGTGTTAGCCAATGTCCTTCTCAGGTTTTACAACCATCATTTACCGAACTTGGAATAACTTCATTAATGATTCCCTTTATGGACTATGGAAAAAGTTTTTGTAATTATGAGTGTTCAAAATGTAGTGAGGTTTGTCCTGATGGGGCAATCATAAAAATTTCAAAAAATGAAAAAAAAGCGACACAATTGGGAAAAGTTGTATTTGTAAAAGAAAATTGTGTAGTGTATGCTGATGAAACTTCATGCGGGGCATGTTCGGAACATTGTCCAACAAAAGCAGTGCAAATGGTTCCTTACAAAAATGGACTAACAATACCTCAAACTGATGTTAATATTTGCGTAGGTTGTGGCGCTTGTGAATTTGCGTGCCCAACTAGGCCTAATAAATCAATTTATGTTGAAGGTGCCCTAACACATGGCACAGCTTTTAAACCTAAAAGCATAAAACAGAAAAGCCCTGTTATGGAAGACTTTCCGTTTTAGTTGTATATAAACTTCTAGTAGAATTCTTGCTATCGATATTCTTTACATTGTACTTCGCCTCTGATAACCCTGTTTGCATTATAAGCAAGCGCTTTCATTTCATCTTCGCCCGGATAAACAATTACAGGTGCTATAAACTTTACCATGCTTTTTATATAATCTGTAACCATTTGGTTATTGGCAATTCCACCTGTTAATAATATTGCATCAATATTGCCTTTTAATACAGTTGCCATTTCACCTATTATTTTCCCTACCTGATAACTCATTGCATCCTGAATAAGTCTTGCTTCATTTTCTCCAGCACGTGCCCTTAATTCAACTTTATAGGCATCATTTGTTCCAAGAAAAGCAATTAAACCACCCTCTCCAATTATCATTTTTTTAATTTGCTCTAAATCATATTCGCCTGAAAAGCACAATTGAGCCAATTGACCTGCCGGTACAGTTCCACTTCTTTCAGGTGAAAACGGCCCTTCACCATCTAAAGCATTGTTTACATCAATGACTTTACCTTTACTATGTGCACCAACTGAAATTCCGCCGCCTAAATGAGCAACAATTAAATTTAATTCGTCATATTGTTTATCATGCGATAGGGCATAACTTCTGGCAATAGCTTTTTGGTTGAGCGCATGAAATATGGAATATCTTTTAAATTTTGGATGGCCAGCAAATTTAGCCACATCCTGCATTTCGTCTACTACAACCGGATCAGCAATCAACGCCTTCACGTTTACCAAGGTATTGGCAATATCATAAGCAATTAACCCACCTAAATTACTGGCATGTTCGCCCAAATATCCTTCGAGCAAATCGTTGCGCATTGCCTGGTTTACTTCATAAATACCCGATTCAATTGGTTTTATTAAACCTCCGCGCCCAATGACAATACTGATGCTTTTTAAATCAATTTCAGCCATTTGAACTTCTTTTAAAATAATTTCCTTACGAAATTCATATTGGTCAGATATACGCTTAAACTGGCGCAGTTGTTCTATAGGATGATTTATACTTTTTAAAAATAATGGTGTATTATTTTGGTAAACAGCAATTTTAGTTGAAGTAGAACCAGGGTTAATGACCAATATTTTTTGATTTTCCATATTGAAAGCTATTAAATTATTAAACACAAGCTGCTAAAGCAATTGAATATAATTTACTTAATTCACTATCTGAACGCGAGGTTAAAACTATTGGAACTTTTGCACCTGTTATTATCGCTGCTGTAATTCCACCTGCTAAGAAATTAATTGACTTATACAAAACATTGCCGGTATCTAAATTAGGTACAACTAGTAAATCAGAATCGCCAGCAACTTCTCCTAAAATACCTTTGTGCCTTGCCGATTCCTTTGATATAGCATTATCTAAGGCGAATGGTCCATCAATAATGCAATTATTCAAAATTTGTTTTTGGTTCAATTCCTTTAATTTTATAGCATGCACAGTCGATTCAATTTTTGGGTTAAGCGTTTCAAGTGGACATATAATTGCAACTTTTGGATTGTAATACCCCAGCTTATATAAGATATTTAAAGCGTTTTGGATTATTTGTTCTTTTTCATGTAAATCAGGATATATATTCATTGCGCCATCAGTAAATGACAAAAGTTTAGGATACGTTGGAACCTGGCTAATGGCAAAATGGCTCAATAGATTTCCCGAAAGCAAACTATTTTCCTTTTTAACAACACTTCTTAAAATGGTAGCAGTAGGAATTAATCCTTTCATTATTATTTGTACTTTTCCTGAATTAAACAGGTCAACCGCGATTTGTGAAATTTCAACCGGATTTTGGCTTTCAATAACTTCAATGTTAGTTAAATCTAAATCTATTTTATTTGCAATTGATTCAATATTTGTCTTATTTCCTATTAAAACAGGCTGGATTAAATTTTTCTCAATTGCTGATTTTATTGAAAGAAGTACATTCGTGTCATCAGCCGCAGCTACAGCAATTTTCTTTATTCCTTTATTTTTTGCAATATCAAATAATTCTGAAAGTAAAATCATAGCTCAAAAGATGAAATATTCAAATGGATTTTACTTTAAAATTAAGAAATAAATTTGGAAATTTTCACCCTGGTTTATCTAACCAAAAGTGAACTGTCACCATAGCTCAAAAACCTGAATTCATTTTCGAGGGCATAGTTGTAGATATTTTGCCAATTTTCAGTTCCAACAAACGCTGCAATTAACAGCAACAATGTACTTTTAGGTTGATGGAAATTTGTTATCAATTTTTGTACACTTTTAAATTCGTAACCAGGTGTAATCATTATTTGTGTTGAAGCTTTAAATTCTTCCAGATGATTTGTTTTACAATAATTAATGAGTGCTTTAATGGCATTATTAAAATTATATTTAGCAGAAATTTCATTTGCTTCCCATTGTTTTAATTGAAAAGGACTTTCAAGATTTTCTAAAATTTTTACACCCATCCAATATAAACTTTCTAATGTTCGGAGCGAAGTTGTACCTACCGCAACAATATGGTATTCGAAATCAATTAAATGTTCGAGCAATTGTTTATTCACTTTAAAATGTTCGGTATGCATTGGATGCAAAAATGCGTTTTCATCTTTAACAGGTTTAAATGTTCCTGCACCAACATGAAGTGTTATATTTCCAGTTTGTATTTTTTTATCGCTAAGTTGGTTTAAAACAACTTTAGTAAAATGAAGTCCAGCTGTAGGAGCAGCAACAGAACCATTAAATTGTGAATAAATGGTTTGGTATCTTAATTTGTCAATGTTTTCACTGGAACGGTTTAAATAAGGAGGGATAGGAGTGAGGCCAATATTTTCAAGTATCTCACCAAAACTAAAATTTTCATTCCAATTGAATTTTATTTCTTGCCATTCGCTTTGGTCCGATATTCTCTCTGCTTCAATAATAAATTTAGTACCATTGATGTTTGTAGTTAAGGATACTGTTCCTGTTTTCCATTTCTTCAAGTTTCCGACCAAGCATTTCCATGAACATGATCGGTGTTGTTGAAACGCTTGGTAATAATCTGAAGGGTTTAAAGGTTCAAGACAAAATATTTCAATTTCAGCCCCGGTGTTTTTATGAAATAATAATCGTGCCTGTATAACTTTTGTATTGTTAAACACAACTAAATCATTGCTATTCAAATGATTATAAATATTTTTGAATATATCTTCTGAAATTTTATTATCGCTGAACAATAAAAGTTTTGATAAATCGCGTTCCGGTAAAGGATATTTGGCAATTTTATCATCGGGCAATTGATAATTATAATCCGAAATTGGCAGGTATTGCATAGTATTTTATATAATGGCTCAAAAATAATTAATTTTGCAGCTATTGATATGGATAAAATGGAGTTTAAAAAAGGGGATAAGGTTAAATTTTTGAATGAAGCCGGTGGTGGTGTAGTTTCAAAAGTTTTGGAAAATGGACAGGTTTTGGTGCAAATTGAAGATGGGTTTGAAATTCCGGTGATTGCTTCACAAATTTTTAAAACCGAATCATCAGGTTCAAAAGAAATTGTGAAAAATGAACAACAGTTTAGTAAACAGGTCTCGAATGAGCAGAAGGCAAAAATACCTGATAGTAATGCAAATGCTAATAAATCTGTTGTTATCAAAAAGAAATTGACTGCAAAACCATATTTTGCAATTGTTCCTTTGACCGATAATTTCACTTCAGAAAAAGATATACAATTTGATTTGTTCCTTTTGAATGATGGCGGATTATATTTTTATTATACAGTTGCATTCGAAAAGTTTAATAATTGCGAATTAATTGAAAAAGGTGAACTTGAACCTGAAATGAAGGTTAAAATAGGAACTTTTGGCTTGCTGCAATTATTATCCCTGGATGCTATTATTCTTGAGTTTTTAATTTACAACTTAAAGGAATACGAAAACAAGCAGCCAATTCATTATAGAATAAATATGAAATCTCTTTTTTTGAAGAGGGGAAATAATTATATAGAAAATGATTTTTTCTATGAACCAGCTTTAATATTTGATATTCAGAATGAATTTAAGAAAAATGAAATTATTGTTCCTGTGAAAGAAAAATTGACAATTGAAAAACCAATACCTAAAAATAATAATGATTTGGAAGAAGTTGATTTGCACATTGAAGAAATAATGGATGATTTTGCAAACCTTTCGAATGGTGAAATTATAAATATTCAATTGGCCCGGTTCACAACAGCGTTAGAAGGTGCTATTCATGTGAAAACCAAACGAATTGTATTTATTCATGGTGTTGGGAATGGCAAATTGAAATACGAATTGTGCAAAACATTGGATTCCAAATATCCCGATTTGAAGTACCAGGACGCATCGTATGCCGAATATGGCTTTGGTGCAACAATGGTTTTAATTAGATAAATTTAAAGAATAACACTATAAACTTTTTAATAATTAATGCGGGCCGTTTTGTCGCTTTGGCGCAAGTCAAAGAGGAAAGTCCGGGCAACATAGGACACCATGCTTCCTAACAGAAAGATACCTGAAAGGGTATAGTAGCGTAACAGAAAATGACCGCCAGAAACCACTGGTTTTTGGTAAGGGTGAAAAGGTGGGGTAAAAGCCTACCGGTTCTGGTGGCAACATCGGAAGCCGTACGTCTCATGGGTTGTAAGGCCATGTAAACCTTAATTCTGCTTGGCAGGGCAAAGTTGTCCGCTTTGTTTTTACTATTTGGTAAAAGTTTAGGAGGGTAGGCCGCTGGAGCTTAGTGGTGACATTAAGCCAAGATAAATGGCAAAGACCTGACTTCGGTCAGTTACAGAACCCGGCTTACAGGCCCGCTGATACTAAAAGCGCCGTTATATTTTCCGGCGCTTTTTATTTTAGTTCTTTTTGATAAACTACAACATCTAATATTTGATTGAACTTTTCACCAACATTTTTAAAATGGGCACATTTTGTGTATCCCATTTTTTCAAACAATTTTATGCTTTCAACATTATTTCCTGAAATAACTGCTAAAAAATTTGTTATAACAGATTCTTTTGCAATGTTTTCCAAAAAATTAATTGAAACTTTACCAATTCCTTTATTTGTAAACTCTGGTTTTAAGTAAATAGTAATTTCCGCAGTACGGTTATAGGCTTCACGTTTTTTAAAATAGCTGAAATAGCAATAACCAGCAAGCGTTTCGTCAAAATAAATCAGATATGTTTTATAAATAGGATGATCGGTAAAAATAAATTCTTTTAAATCTTTTAGTGAAACTGGTTCAGTATGAAAAGTAGCAGTTGAATGCAAAATATAATAATCGTAAATTTCCTTTACCAAAAGAAATTCTTCATCTTTCAAAGGTTGGAACCTGATATTTCGTTGAGAATTCATTTTATAGCACTATAATCTTGTTATAAAGTTAACATTATATAAAAGAAAAAGCAACAGTAATTAAACAGATTATAAAAAATACAGGTTAAAATTCCCATTGAATTATTTCGTCCAAAGGTTTTCGTAAAACTTTATGACGATCAATATCAGTATAATCTAAAGGATATGCCAATGGAATAATTGCAATGGGTTCAATATAGGATTCAAGTTTAAGGATAGTACGGCATTTTGCAACATCAAAATTGCAAATCCAGCAGGTTGCAAGTCCCAGATCAGTAGCTTGAAGTGTAATATGGTCAATTGCAATTGCCAAATCTATATCGCTATAGTCTTTTTTATCTGACCTTATCCATGATTGCTTATGATCAGCACAGGCAACAATTATTACAAGTGCCTCTTTTAGCCATTCGCGATGATAAACTTCAGTTATTTTTTTTAAATTTTCAGTTTCCTTAATAACATAAAATAGCCACGGTTGCTTATTAGCTGCGGAAGGGGCAATTCTTGCTGCTTCTAAAACTTTCAGCAGTTTTTCTTCTTCAATGGGTTTGTTTGCATATTTACGTGAAGAATATCTGTTTTTAGCAATTTCTAAGAATGTCATTTATTAAAAGTGTTTATTGTTTTGCGAATTTCCACCAACTTAATTAATAAATCCTCTAATAAATCCAATCGAAGCATATTTGCACCATCTGATTTAGCAACCGCAGGATTAGGATGTGTTTCACAAAAAATACCATCAACTCCAATTGCAATTCCTGCGCGTGAAATAGTTTCAATTAATTCGGGTTTACCACCAGTGACTCCCGAAGATTGATTAGGTTGTTGTAATGAATGGGTTACATCCAAAACAACAGGCAAACCAGTCTTTTGCATTTCAACAATTCCCCTGTAATCAACCACTAAATCCTGATAACCCAACATAGTACCACGTTCAGTAAGAATAACATTTTCATTTCCGGCATCAATAACTTTTTGCGCGGCATACTTCATTGATTCTGGAGCAACAAATTGCCCTTTTTTAATATTCACAACTCGTCCGGTTCTTGAAGCAGCAATAAGTAAATCAGTTTGCCGGCATAAAAACGCTGGGATTTGCAAAATATCAACAAATTGAGCTGTCATAAATGCCTCTTCTTCAGTATGGATATCGGTTACAACCGGTATTTCATATACTTCACCGATTGTTCTTAATATTTTAAGGGCTTTTTCATCGCCAATTCCTGTAAATGAATCAATTTTTTGTCTATTTGCTTTTCGGTATGAAGCTTTAAAAATATAGGGTATTTTTAGTTTATCGGTTATTTCAATAATTTTTTCGGCTATTTCGAAAGGAGATTTTTCATCTTCAATAACACATGGCCCAGCCATTAAAAAAAAATTCCCGGAGTCTAAATATTTAATATTTTCAATAGTTTTAAGTATCTCTTGTTTCATTTTGTTATCTAGGTTTAGGTTTCAAATTTAAATAAAATTTTTAAACAGAATTAAACTAATAATCATACCTGTTTCTCCACTTATTTTGAAGGTTCTGCAAAATTTCTTTTTCTTTTTGATTATTTCCGGGTTCGTAAAATTTTTTATTTTTTATTTTTTCAGGAAGAAACTCCTGATCAACAAAATTTCCTTCATAACTATGGGCATATTTGTAATTTGCGCCATAACCAATATTTTTCATAAGTTTTGTAGGTGCATTACGTAAATGAAGAGGAACTGGTAAATCACCTGTTTCATCAATGAAACCCATAGCATTATCAATGGCTTCAATGGATGAATTACTTTTTGGAGAAGTAGCCAGGTAAATAACTGTCTCGGACAAAATTATTCGGGCTTCTGGCATTCCAATAATATGAATTGCCTGGAAGCAATTGTTTGCCAGTAAAAGTGCATTTGGATTTGCCAGTCCAATATCTTCGGCTGCAAGGATTACCATCCGCCTGGCAATAAATTCAATATCTTCACCTCCTTTTAACATTCGGGCTAAATAGTAAATTGCAGCATTGGGATCGCTTCCTCTCATTGATTTAATGAAGGCTGAAATTATATCATAATGTTGTTCTCCATTTTTGTCATATAGGGCAATGTTTTTTTGTATTGTTTCTAATACTATTGCATTATCTATTTTTATTTTCTCATTTGAACCTGAAACAGATTCAAATTCACAGTTTATAACTATTTCAATTGCATTAAGCAATTTTCGTGCATCACCTCCCGATATTCTTAATAATGCATCATTTTCAACAATTTTTATCGGAAGTTTTTTTAAAATGAAATCATTTGCAATTGCATTATTCATTATTTGAATAAGTTGTAATTCGTCAAGAGATTTTAAAATATAAACCTGGCAGCGCGATAAAAGCGGGGAGATAACTTCGAACGAAGGATTTTCGGTTGTTGCACCTATTAACGTTATTATACCTTTTTCAACTGCGCCTAAAAGGCTATCTTGTTGCGATTTACTAAACCGGTGAATTTCGTCAATAAATAAAATTGGACTACCAATATTAAATAATTGTTGGTTTTTAGCTTTTTCAATTGTTTCCCTAACATCCTTAACACCAGAATTTACGGCACTTAGCATGTAAAAAGGGCGTTTCAATTGTTCAGCTAATAAGCTTGCAAGTGTAGTTTTTCCTACACCTGGTGGTCCCCAAAGAATCATCGATGGTATATGACCGGCATCTAAACTTTTTCGAATGGCGCCTTTTTTACCAATTAAATGTTCCTGACCAATATATTCTTCAATTGACCTTGGCCTCATTCGTTCAGCCAATGGTTGACTCGATTGCATTTTTCTAAAATTATAAAACAAAAATACGTTCAATAAAAAAATAAATAATCGAACTAGCGATTAATTTTCGTATTAGTTTAAATTTGTATTGGAATTAGGCAATTTTAAGAAATGGCAAAGTTATATAATCTCGACTATTTGAATGAAATTTCAGAAGGGGATAAGGATTTTATCCTTGATATGTTGACTGAATTTGTAACCAATACTCCCGAAACAATTACTGAAATTGAAACACAAGTAGTTGCATTACAATGGGGCGAATTATATAAAACAGTTCATAAATTTGTAAGTACATTTGATTTTATTGGAGCAAAAGATGCAATAATTGAACTTCGAAAACTTGAAAATTTTGCAAAAACATCTTCAAATGTTGATCAAATTCCTAATTTAGTAGAAAAAATAAAATCACTTTCAACAAAAGTAATTTTTGAAATAAAAACCGATTTTAAAATTTAATTATTACAAAAATGAAAGTACTTATAGTAGAAGACGATAGCATGACTCGTAAAGCACTTGAGCATAAAATGAAGCTTGACAATTACGAGGTTTTATCTGCCGATGATGGAAATAAAGGCGCTGAAATCTTGAAAAAAGATAAAATAGATATTTTACTTACTGATTTACATATGCCTGGCTATAGTGGTCTGGATCTGATTAAATTCGTAAGGAATGAATTGAAACTTACCATACCAATTATTATGATTACAAGAGTTGGATTAGAAGAAACAGTCTTAAATGCTTTCGAACTTGGTGCAGACGATTATATTACCAAGCCTTTTAGTCCGGATGAACTTTCACTTAGAATTAAAAAAGCATTACTCAGGGCAAAATAGGATAGCTTACTTATTAATAAGTTAATAAACATAAATTATGTATTTAACATAATATTAATTATAGGACATTTATATTAAATAAAAAATGGATAACTTTAATTAATAATAGTTTAGAAATATTTAAAAAAAAATAAAAATATTTTTCTTCAAATATTCAACGTTTACAATGAATAATGTATTATTGCAGAAAAATTGATTGCTTTTAAAATATGGGAAAAGTTAATAAAGTAATAAACTTCCAAAACCTTTCGGCAGAACAGCTTGATTTGCTTCATAAAAAATATCCGGACGGTTATCAGAACCATGTAATTAAAGTTACAACCCCAAAAAATGAAAGTTTTTATGGTGTTACTTTAGATACTCCCGAAGTTAGCTATTTAATTAAAGTCCCTGTAAAAATTGATTCCAATCCGGATGAAATTGATGAAAAGGATTTTAGCGATGATGAAAATATCACTCCAGATGAAAACTTTGGAGACGAATCGGATGATATTGAAAATGTTGCTGACGAAGAAAGTTAAAATACATATATCATGAAACCCGGTTTATCCGGGTTTTTTATTCTAAGTCAAATTTTGGTGGCTTTCTTATTTTTTTTTGTTTAGAAATCTGAAGTTTATCTTTTAAACGTTTTTCTATCGATTTATTATTAGGATTTGTTTTTATTCTTACTGTAAAAGGCTCAATATTTTTATTAATTAAATTTAAAAACTTTTTAATTACCAATTGTTTATTTAAATATTGTGATCGTTCTTTTGACGATGTTAAATGAATTTCGTTATTTTTTGTCAGTCTGGTTTTTAATCGTTTTTTAAGTTCATTTATTATTTCAAAAGGAATTACTGTTGATTCTAATAAATTAAAAGTTAAAATAACTTTACTTGCAACTTTGTTAACATTTTGTCCACCTTTTCCTGAACTATGAACTGCTTTTAATGTAATTTCACTTAATAATTGATCAATTTCAATATTGAATTTTATTAAATTTTCGTATTTCATTAATTTATAAGTTTTTGAATATGATTATAATAAGCATTCTGTATTTATTAAGGCTTAAAGTTTTTTGGATATTCATTATAATTCTATTTTCATTAATTATCTTTGATGTATTCAGCTATTTTGGAATTCGAAAGCTATTTAAGTTTAAAAATAACATATTTCAAAAACTTTTCGAATCAACATTTTTTTTAAGTTCAATATTCTTTTATGCCATTATTTTTTGGGCATTCTACATTCATAAATGGCAAAAAAATCCATATGAATTAGTTCGAATATTTAATAATTCAGGAATTATAGTAACAATTTATCTTTCGAAATTCATATTCGTAACTTCTTTCATTATTCAAATTGCATTTAATACTTTACTTAAACGCAAGTTTACTATTGTAAATAAATTAGTTAATAAAAGAAAAATAATTTTAATAGCTGGCCTAATATTTTCGATATTAACTTTCTTGCTCTTATTCTTTGGGATATTATATGGACGATTTTCGTATCATATTACTTATCATGAACTAAGCTTTAAATCGTTGCCAAAATCTTTCAATGGACTAAAAATTGTACAAATTTCTGATTTTCATCTTGGATCAATGCCAAATCATGAAAATCAAATTCGGAAATTGGTAAGAATCATAAATTCTGAAAAACCTGATATTATTATTTTTACAGGAGATATGGTTAATAGTATTTCATCGGAGGTCAAGCCTTTTATTCCTGAACTAAAACATTTAAAATCGAAATATGGAAATTATGCAATATTGGGAAACCACGATTATGGAGATTATTATTTTTGGAAAAATAAAGAAGCTCAGAATATTGATCACAAAAGACTTCTGGATAACATTAAAGCATCAGGATTTATTTTGTTGTTAAATGAAAACAAAATTATTACATCACGAAAAGACACTATTTTTATTGCAGGAATTGAAAATTGGGGTAAAAAACCTTATAGGGAATTAGGCGATTTATCGCTTGCATTAAAAGGTATTGAAAAAAATAATTTTGTCATGCTACTCTCCCACGATCCTGAATTTTGGGATGAATTTGTTAAGAATAAAAATCTTGTAAATATTACATTTTCTGGACATACACATGGAGTACGTTTTGGTTTTAAAATTGGAAAATTTGAATTTAACCCATTTAATCTGCCTTTCAAATATACCAGTGGATTATATGGCTCGGGTAATGAATATTTATATGTAAACAAAGGGCTTGGAGGTTCTATTTATCCCGGAAGGGCAATAATCAGGCCTGAAATAAGCGTTATTGTATTAAAATCGGAATAATTGAATGTTAATTGGTGAAAAACTGATCAATAATTTCTATAAACTTTTTGGGTGGTTTGCAAGGCTTTCTGTTCTCTTTTTTCACAAAAACTAGTAATGTAGTTGCTTTATTAATGATCTCACCCATTGAATTATATACTTCATATTCAAATTTTATTTTAATTCCCGGTTTTTCAATTACTGAAGTACGAACAGTAATTTCTTCATCATAAAATGCGGGCAAATAATAATCGATAATTAAATTTTTAACAGGCAGCAAAATACCATCATCCTCGAGAGATTTATAGGTTAATCCATATTTGCGTAAAAGTTCTGTTCTGCCAACTTCATAATACAAAGGATAATTTCCGTAATATGCATACCCCATCCGGTCAGTTTCACCATAACGAACGCGAATTTTAACATCACAACTTATCATGCTATTTCTTTTCTACAAGAATAACATACAATAGCGCAATTTCAAAATAAAAAATAATAATAATTGTTTAAAAAAGATGGGTTAATATTTTGAAAATAAAAAAAGGTATTTATCTTTGCACCTCTTTAAAAAGAGCATGATTTCGTAGCTCAGCAGGTAGAGCACATCCCTTTTAAGGATGGGTCGTGGGTTCGAATCCCAGCGAGATCACTGAAAAGGTTTTTGATATAATCAAAAGCCTTTTTTTATTTAATAAAACCCAAATACATTCTTGGTTAAAACAATAATTTTATTTCAATTTCATTTTAATAGAATTTCCTCTTGTTAAAGTTGTTTAATAAATTAGCTATTCTTTAATTTGTAAAAAAATATTTTACCTTTGTACTAGAACGTTAAATATAAATTGACTATTATGCTGGTAGATAAATTTTTAGAATCTCAAACATTTGAAAATGAAGAATGGAAAGAGATTAATGGATCAGATGGACTTTATTTTGTTAGCAATTATGGCAGAATAAAATCAATGACCAGAGATAAAGTCAATGGCCGAATTATGAAAGCTGCTCAAGTTAAAGGTTTCCAGACAATTAATATAAAACTTTTTGGGAAGCAGAAAACTTACCTGGTACATAAAATTGTTGCAGAGACTTTTATCAAAAAAGAAAAGTCGGAAGATACCTACGTTATTCATCTTGATTTTAATGTACAAAACAATCATATCAGTAATTTAGAATGGGTTACAAGACGAGAAAGTTATGAAAGAGTTATGAGCCATCTTAATGAAATTAATAAAAATAATCCGGGGAAAGTATTGCCTTATTCAAAACTTAAACCTGAAGATGTAAGTGTTATTAAGTCTATGATAAATAAAGGAATTAAGCAAAAGATAATTGCTAAAATGTTTTGTATAAGCGAAATGCAAATCACACGTATTAAACGTGGTGATAACTGGCCTGAAATACTGCCAGCTGAAGATTAATTAAAATGTTGCTGATAATTTTAAATTTATCCTTCTTCCGGTAAGATAATTTGGAACTCCAAAATAACCTGAAGTATTATTCTGGTTATTAATAGATTTAATCCACAGGTATGAAATTGTATTATTAATTCCCAAAACATTAAATATTTCAGCTCCAATCGATACTTCCTTAAAATAATTTAATATCCTGTTGTTGCTTAAAGTATTTTCATTTTTTATAATTTTAGAAACACCAATATCTACCCTTTTGTACGACGGTAAAATTCTTTGAACGTTATTCCAATATTTACTCATTGGTATAGCTACCGGAAGCTCACTTCCATAATGACCGCTTAAATGAACTTTATAGGTAGGATATTTAGGCAAATAATCCTGAAAATAAAAACTCATATTTATTAATTGATCCATTGGCCTGGGATAATATCCGGACAATGCAAATGTATCTGAACCATTTACTAAAGATTGCTTTTTTATAATTTCTTCGGTACTTAAAAGCGAAACGCTAACCCACGATTCTGTTCCTTTAACAAATTCACCATTTATTTTAACATCCAAACCCTGTGCATAACCATATGCAATATTTCTACCAGCATATATAATTCTAACATTATCAACCCTATAAGGATCAATATTTGAATAATTTTTATAATAAAGTTCAGTTGTCATTTTAAATGGCCTTGCCAAGGCGTAAAAAATATAATCAGAACCCAATACATAATTTATTGATTGCTGAGCTTTTAGACTTCTGTTAATATTTCCAGCCGGGTCAAGTAATTCTTTATAAAATGGAGGCTGATTATAATAACCACATGAAAAATATAGTAAAAGGTTTTTTTGCCAATTGGGTTTATATGATACTGAAAACCTTGGATTATATACAAGTTGTTTATTTAGCGACCAGTAATTTGCTCTTAACCCTCCTGTAAAATATAAAATACTGCTATTGAAATCTAATTCATAAGTATTTTGAATGTAACCAGTTAAGCGATTTGAATTCAAATTATAATCAGTATGTCGTGCGTTTAATAGATTTATTGAGTGATCAGAATAGGGCGAGATATATCCGGCTGAATCAACCAGGTTCCATTCATTTGATCTATCATTTATAATTTCCTGTTGAATTGTTATTCCCCACTTTAATTTATTGTTGTTGAAATTAAAATCTCCAATATGAGAAACGGCAAAAATACGGGTATCAAGGTAATCTCTTGCATGATTGAGAAATGAACCAACCCCAATTATATTAGCACTGTCGGATTGGCTGGAATTTCCGCTACTTTTATCAAGATCACTAATTCTATATTGTCCAAGAATATCATAAGTTTCTGATTCAGTGGTCGAATATGCCGATCCGATTAGTTTAAGGGAAAAATTATCTGAAGGATGATAGTTAAATGTAAAGGCACCTAAATCATTTTGAAACAAATCTTTTTCCTGTCCTTCAAAATATATACTAAGTTTTTCCTGCTGCTGAAATGTTCCAAATTCTGTAACCCTGTCTGTTGGAATAAAATCGTAGGTATTTTGACCGTAATTTCCTAAAAAGCTTACTTCAAATTTTGGTGCAATATCATAAGTTAAATAGGTCTGGAAATCAATAAATGAAGGATTATATTCACCTTTTGTATCCATACTGTTCAGTAGATATTGTGAAGTTTTATAGCGAAAACCTGTTAAATGCCTGAATTTTTTATTTTTAGAAAGTCCTTCGAAGTGAATGCCTCCTCCTAATAGACTAGCACTAGCCGAACCTTTATTTTCCGATGGTCTTTTGTAAGTAATATCTAAAACTGATGACATTTTATCTCCATAAGTTGCATCAAATCCACCTGCTGAGAATTTTAATGAACCTACTAAATCGGGATTCACGAAACTAAGACCTTCCTGTTGGCCACTTTGGATAAGCATTGGTTTATAAACTTCAATATTATTAACATATACAAGGTTTTCATCGAAACTTCCTCCACGAACAGAATATTGCGAGCTTAATTCGTTATTTGAAGCAACACCAGGCATTTGCTTTATTATATTTTCTATTCCTCCATTTTCATTTGGCATAGATAATAATGTTTTAGTATCTATTCTTTGAATTGTGCCGGATGTCTCTGACCTGCTGCTAACTTTGACTTCTTCTAAATTTTCAACTGAAGATTTTATTACAATATCTTTTTTAATTGTTTTAGAAGTAATGCTATCAATTACAATTTTTTCATTTTGATAACCAACGCAGGTTACGATTAATGTACAATTTGATTTTGGTATTTGAAATGAATATTGTCCGAATTTATCAGCAGTTGCACCATATTTTGTTCCCGGAAGTGTAATATTGGCAAAACCTACCGAATATCCTGTAGTATCAGAAATGTTACCATAAACAGTAATTAAATCCTGTCCGGATAATTTAAGAACTTCAAAAATAATAAGAATTGAAAGTGCTATTTTCCTGTAGCCCATTTGAAATTTTTATTCTTTATAACTACTAATAAATTTTTAAATTGTGGTTGAAGATGATATTTTTTTATGAATATTTCATAAAATGTGAATATATTTTTCGATAGTAATCTGGTATAAACAAAACAACCGGCATTAAACCGGTTGTTTTGTAAGTAAATAAATGATTAGGCTTTATTATTGCTACCTAGTACATTTATAATTTTATGTTTGTATAGTTCTTTTAACTGATCGCGAGCTGGACCAAGATATTTACGTGGATCAAATTCAGCAGGATTGTCAATTAATGCTTTTCTGACTGCGGCAGTCATAGCTAAACGACCATCTGAATCAATATTAATTTTACATACAGCTGAGGCTGCTGCCCTTCTTAATTGTTCTTCTGGTATTCCAACTGCATCTTTAAGTTTTCCACCGTAAGTATTTATTGCTTTAACTAATTCTGCTGGTACTGATGAAGCTCCATGTAAAACAATTGGGAAACCAGGGATACGCTTTTCGATTTCTTCAAGAATCTCGAATTTTAATGGTGGTGGAACTAAAATTCCATCTGCATTGCGAGTACATTGTTCTGGTTTAAATTTATTGGCACCATGAGAAGTTCCAATTGAAATAGCTAATGAATCAACCCCGGTTTTTTTAACAAAGTCTTCAACTTCTTCAGGACGTGTGTATGATGAATGTTCTGCAACAACATCATCTTCAATACCTGCTAAAACGCCCAATTCACCTTCAACACTAACATCATATTTATGTGCTAATTCAACTACTTGTCTAGTAAGTTCAATATTTTTTTCATAAGGATGATGCGAACCGTCTATCATAACAGATGAGAAACCTGATTCGATGCAACTTTTGCAAAGTTCCAAAGTATCACCATGATCTAAGTGAAGGATAATTGGAATTGCATAACCTAATTCCTTAGCATACTCTGTTGCACCTTGAGCCAAATAACGTAAAAGTGTTTGGTTGGCATATTTTCTTGCTCCACTTGAAACTTGAAGAATTACAGGAGACTTTGTATCAACACAAGCGCCAATTATTGCCTGAAGTTGTTCTAAATTATTAAAATTGAAAGCTGGAATTGCATATCCACCTTTAACTGCTTTTTGGAAAATTTCTTTTGAATTAACCAGTCCTAACTCTTTATAATGAACCATTTCGATATATTTTTAAGATGTTTATTTTAAGCCGCAAAGATAACAAAATTGTAAATAGATGAATGGTGCTAATAATAATTTATTTAATCATTTTAATTTAAGGTTGACGAATTTCAGTAAACTAAACAGGCATTTTCTAAATAAAAGTTTTAGAAATCTAATAATTATGTGGAATTGAAGATATTCTTTTATATTTTACTCTTTAAGACGATATTTAAGAATTGCTTTATTTAATTTTTTAACAAAACCAGGTCCTTCATAAATAAACCCGGTGTAAATTTGAAGTAGAGTTGCCCCTGCTTTAAGCTTTTCAAGGGCTTCTTTTTCCGACATTATACCACCTACTCCAATAATTGCATATTTGCCTTTAGTTTTTTCTGAAACATAACGAATGAGTTCGGTTGATTTTTGGTTTAAAGGCTTTCCACTTAAACCGCCATTTCCTATTTTCTTAACTATTTGATCTTTTGTAATTAAATTACTTCTATCTATAGTAGTATTTGAAATTACAAAGCCATCTGTTCCGATTGATATTGTAGCTTCAATTGAATCGTCGATAAGTCCAACATTCCAATCAGGTGAAATTTTAATTAAAATCGGTTTATAAACTTTTTGAACTTTCCTTATTTCAACAAGTCTTTTAAGAATTTCCTCAATTGATTCTTTATCCTGTAAATCCGACATATTATGCACATTCGGACAACTAATATTTATTGTAAAATAATCGACATATTCATACAATTTACTAAAACAATATGCATAATCATTCACAGCATTTTCTTTGGCTGTAGAAGTGTTTTTTCCAATATTTCCTCCAATAATTATTTTTGGATCCCTGCCTTTTAGTCGTTCAATTGCATGGTCAACCCCAAGATTATTTAAACCCATCCGGTTAATCAATGCTTTGTCTTTAGGTAACCTATAAATCCTGGGTTTGGAATTACCAGGTTGAGCTTTTGGAGTTACTGTTCCAATTTCGATATGAGAAAATCCCAGGTTCGAAAATTCTTTAAAAATTTTTGCATCTTTGTCAAAACCAGCAGCCAGCCCAACAGGATTCTTAAGTTTGATTCCCAGAAATTCTGTTTGCAAATTATTATTGGATTTACAGTATATTGTTTGAAATATGTAACTGACACCAGGTATCTTGAAAATAATTTTAAGGGATTTTACAATTAAGAAATGAACACGCTCAGGATCAATTAAAAATAGTAATGGACGAATAAATAATTTATACATTTTTATTGCAAAGATAAAACTCTATAAATTTTCAGGAGTATATGAACTAAAAGTTTTATCATCAAAAAATACGATAACCTTCTCAATTGATTTATTAGTCTGTAATTTATTAACTAATGATTTTAAAGGTTCTATTTTCTTATCATTATCATTTACATTGGTAAACAAATTATTTTCAATTATAGAATGTTGGATAGGTTTTGGATTTTCAATTTCAATATTTGTTTTGCTAGATTCATTGGTAAACATACTACCAACTCCACGCATAAGCCATTCAGCATTTAATGATTTATATTTGGTGAGTATCTTCTGGATAAATTCAAAACTGGGATTATTTCTGCCAGAAACGATATGTGATATACTTGAACGTTGCACACCTATTTCATCAGCGAAACGAGCCGGACTAATACCTTGATGTTCTAAAAATTGAATAATTCTCTCCCTCATATTAATTACAAATGTAAATATTATTTAGTTCACAATTGTAATCTATGTTGAAATGCAATCGTTTACATATGTAGTCAGATAGTGATTGGTCAATTTAAGTTATTCTTTTATTGATTGTTATATTCATTAAGTTATTGTTTAAATTAGTCTAATAGTCTAAATAAATGTTATTATTTGGTAGTAAATTCAAATGAATTAATGCTGTCGATAATTATAAAATTGATGATTTGAAATATTAATATTGGAAATACTATTATTGACCATTTAATTTAAATTGTATTAAAACTTCATTTAAATACATCAAATATTTGGTAATTAAATATTTATATAGATATTTTACAGAATTTAAGCGAATTAGTGGATTTTTTAAGTAAAATACTTCAACTTATAATTTAATTATTCAATTTAAATGTTTGGTTGATAAGTATTTATGTGAATTAGTAAAGAGATTTTCAGGCAATAATATACATATTTACACTTGTAAACATAACTAATTAGAACTCATGTTGAAAAATTGTTTATTGAATGTTTTCATTGATGTTGCTATTGTTTATATTTGTAATTACATTTGTAAACAAATAATAAAATGAAAACATTATTAATCTGCGTCATTGAAATCCTTATTAATGGCAAAGCTTTTAGTAATAGTCTCATAATACCAAGAGAAATGGACATGATGATTTTTAGTAGAAGGATAGAAAATGTCATTATACAAAATTTCTCCCCAACACAATATGTTAGCATTGCTCCTATAGTTAATACTGGAATCTATAGTAGTATTTCTATAATTATTAATAATAATATTACAAGTAAAAGATTGTCCTGGACATTCAATAATACTAGAATTAATAAGATCAGATTGCAATTTATTAATATCTTTCTGATAAACTCCTGTCCCAATTCTCATTTCTCCTACGTATCTAATTTCATAAGCAGGTGTTTTACCTACATTTTTAACTTCGATTTTTATAAATTAAAACCTCTTTTTTTATTAAAGAAAATACTGTCATTAACTTGTATGCTAATATAAGCCCTCAAATCTTCTTTAGTAAATTCATTAGTGATAGAATCATCTTTTCTTGTGAGTTTAAGGGCTTGTTCAGCAATAGAATCGGCTTTTCTGGTATATTCAAGAGATATTTTAGTTTGATTATGTTGGAAAATGCCAACAGTTATGTAGACGCAAACAATAACAAAAGTAAGGATTGCAATTTTATTTTGTATTTTATTCGCTTTAATATGCTCTTTCAAAGTTTCTTTTTCGTAATTATTGGATTCTTTATCAGCTATTTTGGGTGTCGTGTGTCTAAAGTTTTTGAATTTCCTGATTATACTATAATAAAAAAAAGGTATGTATTTCTTAGAATAATTGCTGGAATTATTCTTTTTATTGTGGGAATGGCTTGTGTAATTCATGGGATAAATATTTAAAATATGAAGCTTAAAAAATATATAATGAATTCACTTGATAAAGGCATAAAAGACGCTGTAATATTGTTAAATAATTATGGTTTTGAAACATTTGAATCTTGTGAAAGTGGAAATGGGCATTGTATGCCTGACCCTACAATTAAATTCTATGGTGATGAATTTGATTGCATAAGAGCTTATGAATTATGTTTACATTATCACTATGATGTTTTAGAAGTAAAAAGGGTCTTTGTAAAAAATCCACTTTATAATCTTGATGAAACAAAAGAAATTGGTTTAAATTGGCTTAAACCTTACAATGAAATTATTTTTCGCAAAAACCCTTTAAATAATTCAATTTTGAATCATTAAAGCCTTTGACAATGGCTGCACAATGGCAAACCTCCTGTTCCTGAAGCTAAATAATGCTTCTCAATGTTATTACCTTCCGTACATGCGGTGTTGTTGTGGTGAACTGTTTCACCTTTGCGAGTGCTGTGAAATGGAGCAACTTTTGCCATAATATTTATGTTTAAAAAATCATTACAATTTTAACAGTTATATTTAAAACAAAATATTTTCATTCGCATTAATTATCAACTAGTTATTAACTTAAATTAATAGTTTAATACATGGGTATTGGTATTAAATATTGAATATATTATATAATTAACAGTTATTATAATGATTAATTATAATTCTTTATGTAATAATATTTAAATCTATTTTTCTGGTTTAGGAACTTTTAGAACACCTAGTAGATTAATGTCAAAAGTTGAATCTTGTTGATATTTGAAAGGACTTTCTATCGGATATGTATATTTATAATTCATCAATGATTTTAACTGTTCCGTTGCAACTTTTTTTAATTTTTCTAATCTATCAATAGGTTTCAATCCTTCTTTAATATAAATAGAATGAACGTTTTCGAGATTTGATAAAACGGTTAATTGTGGAATATTCGCCATGTCTCTCATATTATATCCTTTTAATACTTCACTAGGATTATTTTCCCTCCATTGTTTACTCGTTTGACCAAATACGGCAACATTTAACATTTCAGCTTCATTTGCATATATATAATGTTCCTGATCTTTAGATAAATTAATATATTTAGGTATAATATTTTCTTTAATTGCATCTGTATGTAATCTATAATTGACTTTTGAAAGGAATCGTCTAAAATCCCATTCTGGATTCAATTGTTTTTGTTCTTGCTCTTTTAATCTTTGGAATTCTTTTATTAAATAAAGTTTAAATTCAGGACTAATCCATGTGCCAAATTCAAATGCAATATCCTGATGAGCATATGTTCCCCCATATCTTCCCGCTTTTGCCATTACACCTATTGAATTAGTTTTAGAAACCCATTCCTTAACACTAATATTGAACGAGTTAAGCCCTGCCACTTTTTTAATTCCATCGAATTCGTGGGAATTAAAATTTGGATTATTTAATGTTTCCCAAATACCTAAAAATTCAATAGTATTCCTATTCCTTAGCCAACTTTCTATAAAAAATTGCCCTTCTTTTGCTTTTATCATATCAGTAAGACTGATATAATCTTGTTCGTTTTGTTTAACGATACTTATTTCTATTCCTTTAACTTCTATTTTACTCATTTGAAATTAATTTATTATATGTTAATCGTCCAATTGAATTAGTCAAAATTAAGTCAAATCTATTAGAAGTAGAAATATCGCTAGTATTAAATCTTAAAGTATATTCAGTAACATATCTTTGTAAATGTTCTTTGCTTACCCAATGATTAATTCCATCTATCCCTCTTTTTAAATGTGACCAGAAGTTTTCAATACTATTTGTGTGTACCATTCCATTAACATACTGTTTTGCGCTATGATTAACGCTTCTATGGTTGTATATTCTATTTAAAGAATCATAAACTTTAAACTCGTCAGTAATTATGTTGGTCAAAGGTTCAACATTAGCTCTGATTATAGGGTAAATGGTAGAATCTTTTGTATTATCAATTACATTGGCTTTTACGATACCGTCTCTTTCAATCATACCTAAAACTGGTGTTTTATCATTAATCGTATTACCCTTTAAATTCTTTACTTTTTTATTGTTATGCTTATATTTGCCTTCGCCACCTATGTAAGCTTCATCTATTTCAACCGTATTGTTTAACATTCTTGTAAAATTAGGATGATTAAAAGCATAACGAAGCCTATGTAACATAAACCAAGCAGTTTTTTGAGTTACTCCAATATCTTTAGCCAATTGATGTGAAGAAATACCTTTCTTATGTGAGCTAAATAAATAAAGAGACATAAACCATTTTTTAAGTGGTATTTTAGTGTCTTCAAATATAGTTCCAACTTTAACATTGAAATACTTGCCAGTGCTTTTGCATTTATATTTATTGCCAGCACATTTATAAACTTGTGAAGTACTATCAAAGGGAGAAACTACATTTCCATTCCAGCGAAGTTTTTCTAAATGGTCAATACAAGCCTGTTCTGTTGGAAAAGCTTGCACTAGGTCTAATATTGTACTAAATGTTGCCATAATTATATTGAATTATGGTGTAAATATATACTCAATTATTTACATATGCAAATTTTTAGTGTAAAATTATATATCATTGCCAATAATATACATATTTACATATGTAACCATTCTATTGTATCGTATTGATATTTAACGAATTATATAATATTTCGACCGGATGAAGTGCCTTTTTACCTGTTCCATCTATAATTTGTTGCCTGCAACTAGTGCCGCTTGCTGAAATAATAACTTCAGAATCTGCGCCTCTAATAGCCTTAAATAGCTTAAGTTCCCCGATATCCATAGATAGTTTGTATTTATCTTTTTCATATCCAAAAGCACCAGCCATACCGCAACATCCACTATTAATTTCAATAACCTTATAGTTTTTAGGCACACCAAGCATTTTTTTAACTGCTAAAGTGCTTGCCAAAACTTTAATATAACAATGCCCATGAAATTGAATATTTGAACCATTAGAAGTAAAATCATCCGGGATTATCGATCCTTTGTCTAATTCATTCGCAATAAATTCCTCTATTAAAAAAACATGTCCAGTTAAGTTTTTAGAATTCTTGGTTAATTGCGGATATTCGTCTCTAAATGTTAATAAGGCAGAAGGTTCTATCCCAATCATAATTTTATTTTCTTCTACTAACTTATTTAAATAGTTTACATATGTAAACAATATTTTTTGAGCTTTCTTAACCATTCCTTTCGATAAATAAGTCCTGCCACTGACAATAAAAGGTACCAGATTAATTTTATATCCTAAAGCTGCGAGTAGCTTTATTGATTTGATACCAATTTCAGTATCAACATAGTTTGTAAATTCATCAATGAACAAACATACCTCCTGTTTAGGATTTGTAATTTTTTCGTTTATTGATGATAAATTTTCTTTGCACCAATCATGGACAGTTTGTTTGCTTATTATCGGGATTCTTCTCTTTTGTGAAAAGCCTAAGAATTCCTTAATTATGATTGAGAGTATTTTGTTACTGACAATAAAATTAAATAAAGAAGGGTTAAATGCTCCAATTCTAAAAATAACAGGCATGTTTCCTATTAACCATGCGCGTATTGGTATTCCTTTTTTAGAATAGTATTGTTGTAAAAATTCTGCTTTCAGTTTAGTCATGTCAACATTTGACGGACATTCTGATTTGCATCCTTTACATGAAAGGCATAAATTCAATATTGCTTTAACTTCTTTTAATTTTAAGCTTTCAGTTGATTCAGTATTGGAATAATATTCACGCAGTGCGTTTGCTCTGGCACGCGTTGTTGTTGATTCATCTTTAGTTGCCATATAGCTGGGGCACATTATTCCGCCAATTAATTCTGTTTTTCTGCAATCACCCGAACCGTTGCAACGTTCAATATGTCTAAAGAAACCGTCAGAATCGGAAAAATCAAAAATGGAATTTGAAATTTGTTTTTCATTTTTTACATATCTCAAACCTTTATCCATTGGTGGAACATTCACAATTTTCCCTGGATTGAAAATATTTTCCGGGTCCCATGTTTTTTTAATTCCCTTTATTAGCTGAAAATTTTCTCCTCCAATAATAATTGGTATAAATTCTCCTCTTAATCGACCATCGCCATGTTCGCCACTAATAGAACCTTTGTATTTTTTGACCAAGTGAGCTGTTTCAGTTGCAATAGTCCTGAATTTTATTAAATCATTTTCATTTTTTAAATTTAGAATTGGTCTGAGATGAAGTTCACCTGTTGCAATATGGGCGTGAAAAACACAAGAAAGTTGATATTTTTTAAGAATTTTTTTAAAATCAGCTATGTAATAAGGTAATTTTTCAGCAGTTACTGCTGTATCTTCAATTACTGAAACCGGTTTTGCATCACCTTTAATATTTGACAGCATACCAAGCGCGGCTTTTCTGAGTGACCAAACTTTATAAATGTCTGCCCCAGTAATTAAAGGAAAATGATAACCTAGTTTATTATTTCGCATTTCATTTTCAAGAGCACTTACAATTGATAAGATTTCATCCATTGAATCTCTTTCAAATTCAACTATTATTATGGCATCAGGATTGCCTTGAATAAAAAAACGATTTTTGCTTTGTTCAATATTATCCTTTGTACAATTAATTATTATATTATCAATCAATTCAATAGCTCCTGGGTTATACTTCAGTGCAATTAAATTTCCATGAAGAGCATCTTCAAGCGAATTGAAATGAATACAGAGCAATCCCTTTTCTTTTGGAGGAAGCGGAAGCAGATTTAGTTTAATTTCTGTAATAAATAATAATGTCCCCTCCGAACCTGCAATCAATTTGCAAAAATTAAATGGTTTATTTGTTTCAACAAATGGTTGCGAATCAAGCAATAAATCTATTGCATATCCGGTATTTCTCCTTTCTAAATTTTTATCCGGAAATTGACTTGTAATGTTTTGTTGAATTTGTTTATCATTTAATTTATATCTAACATGCTGATATAATATACTTTCAAATGAGTTACCTAAACATTTGTTTTCAAATTCTTCATTCGTTAAAGTTTTAAAATGAACAAAACTTGCATCACTTAAAAGACCTTTTAATTCAAGTAAATGATTTCGTGTACTCCCATAAATTAATGAATGCGCACCACAGGCATTGTTACCGACCATTCCACCAATTGTACATCTATTTGATGTAGAAGTTTCAGGTGCAAAAAATAATCCAAATTGTTTTAAATATATATTTAGTTCATCTAAAATTACGCCAGGTTGAACTGTCACCCATTTTTCTTCAATATTTACTTCAAGTATTTTATTTAAATATCTAGATATATCAACAATAATACCATCTCCAACAACCTGCCCAGCCAATGAAGTTCCAGCTGCACGAGGAATTAAGCCAATTTTATTTTCTTTAGCGAATTTTATTATATTCTCAACATCTTGTACATTTTTAGGAAATGTAATAGCTATAGGTAATTCACGATAAGCCGAAGCATCAGTTGCATAAATAAATCGGAAAGTATTATCTGTTTTTATTTCTCCCTGAATTTTTAATTCCTTTAGATTTTGAATTATACTATTTTTCACGCTTATAATTATTTCAATTCTGCACAAAATTAATTAATGACTTGAATAATAAAACAATTCAAAATTTTAGAAAAATCATAGTTTGGTTGAGAATAACTTAAGCAATTTTTGTATATTTTTACAAATCAAAATTTAATATTATAAAAAACTGATATACAATGGATTTAATTAATTTGGTAAAAGAAAATGCCAAAAAGCATGTTAAAAGAATTGTTTTACCTGAAGGTACAGAAGAACGGACAATTAAGGCTGCAGATATTGTTATTGCCGAAGGTTTGGCGAAAATAACCTTAATTGGCAACAGAGAGAAAATATTTCAATTGGCGAAAGATTTTAACCTCAAAAATATTGAAAAGGCTACTATTGTTGATCCTATTAAACATGAAAAAAAAGATAAATATGTTGATTTGATGGTTGAACTCAGAAAAAGTAAAGGTTTAACTAAAGAAGAAGCTGTTAAATTCATTGAAAATCCTTTGTATTTGGGTACATTAATGATTAAAAGCGGTGATGCTGATGGTGAAGTTGCCGGAGCAATGAATGCAACGGGAGATGTTTTGCGTCCGGCTTTTCAGTATGTAAAAACTTTGCCGGGCATTAGTGTTGTTTCAGGTGCTTTTATAATGATTTTGAAAGATAAGGAATTTGGAAATGAAGGAATGTTTGTTTTTGCGGATTGTGCTGTTCATCCAAATCCAAATGAAAATGAACTTGCTGAAATTGCAATTGCTACAGCCAAAACTACTAAAGCCATAGCCGGATTCGATCCGAAAATTGCAATGTTAAGTTTTTCAACAAAAGGAAGTGCAAAACATGAAATGTGTGATAAAGTAATTAATGCTACACGCATAGCAAAAGAAATGGATCCCAGCCTTCAAATTGATGGCGAACTTCAAGCCGATGCTGCCATAATTCCAAGTATTGGAAAAAGTAAAGCACCAGGAAGCAATATTGCAGGATATGCAAATGTTTTAATTTTCCCCACCTTAGAAACAGGGAACATTGCTTATAAGCTTGTTCAGCGATTAGCTCATGCCGAAGCTATTGGGCCGGTATTACAAGGAATGGCCGCTCCAATTAATGATTTATCAAGAGGATGTTCTGTTAGTGATATCGTTAACTTAATTGCTATAACATCAAATCAGGCTGCCGGAAAATAATCCGGCTTTTTTATTTTTTTTTAACAACATGAAAATATTCAGATTATTAAAACACAATATATGGTTGAATCATTAGAAGATTATGCTTTAACGCGAAAAATTCAAAGAAAAGGAACAATCCAAAAAATAGGCATTGTAGGATGCGGAGAAATGGGTCAGGAGATTTGTCGGATTGTTAGTCAGTTTGGTATGGATGTTATATTTCTTGACGTTTCAGAAGAAAAAGTAAAACATATTTTTGAAAACATCCAACAACAATTAGATGATGAAATTAACCGTTGGGGCTTAACCCAGGGTGATAAAAAAGTTATATTATCCAGAATCAAAGGAACAACTGATTATAACGATCTTGCTACTTGTGATATTATTCTTGAATCAGTTAACTCAAAAAAGCCGGGAAGTAATCTTGAAATACGAAAGGATGTTTTCCGTAGAATTGAGGCTGTTGTGGGACCTGAAGCAATTATAACTTCAAATAATTCTACTTTAATGATTTCGGAAATTGCAGCGGTTCTTGAAAAACCTGAACGCGCTATTGGATTACATTTTATGAGTCCGGCTACATCAATTAAAATTGTTGAAGTCACCAAAGGTATTGATACAAGCATAAAAACTTTTGAATCTATCTCAAAGTTTGCAAAAATGATAGACAGAAAAGTTATTGCAATTAATGAATCACCAGGTCATATTAGTACAAGGCTAATCGTTACCCTGTTAAATGAGGCTTGTGAACTTTTAATGGAAGGAATTGCGACGGTTGAAAACATTGATAAAACAATGAAAGAAGGTTACGGTATGCAATTTGGTCCTTTTGAACTAGCTGATAAAATTGGTTTAGATAAAGTTGTTAAATGGATGGATAACCTCCATTCTGAATATAGTCTTCAAAAATTTAAAGCTTCACCGGTAATAAAAAGGCTTGTTCGGGCTAACTATCATGGAAAAAAATCAGGAAAAGGATTTTATCGTTATGAAAATGGTAAAATTGTTGGAGAAACAATTGTTAGTACAGAATTTAAACTCGTATAGTAAAATTGCTATTATTTAATTAATTGTATTTATCATTATAAGCATTTATTAAATTATTTAAAATGAAGGTTATTGTATTAAATTGTGGAAGTTCATCAATAAAATATCAACTTTTTGACATGACGAATAATTTAGTCATGGCAAAAGGCGTAGTTGAAAAAGTTGGAATGATGGGTTCGTTTTTGAAATATGAACCAATGGATGGTGAAGCTGTCAAACTTGAAGGTGAAATTCTTGATCATAATGCTGGAATAGAATACATTTTAGGAATTTTAATCAGCAAAAAAAGAGGTGTTATAAAAAATTTTGAAGAAATTGATGCAATAGGTCATCGCGTTGTTTTAGGTGGTGAAGAATTTGATAAAAGTGCATACATAAATGAACATGTTATACAGAAAATTGAAGAGTATGTAAACTTAGCACCATTACATAACCCTGCAAATTTAAAAGGTATCTATGCAATGCAGGCATTGTTACCGGAAGTTCCACAGGTTGCAACTTTCGACACTGCATTTCACCAAACTATGCCGGATTATGCCTATATGTATGCAATTCCCTATTCATTGTATAAAAAATATGGGTTGCGCCGATATGGTTTTCATGGAACAAGTCACCGTTATGTTTCGAAAAGATCGTGCGAAATACTTAATATGGACATAAATACACAAAAAATAATTACTTGTCATTTAGGAAATGGAGCATCAGTTGCAGCAATTAAAAATGGGAAATCAGTTGATACTTCAATGGGTTTAACCCCAGTTGAAGGACTAATTATGGGTACAAGAAGCGGAGACATTGATCCGAGCATATTAACCTTTTTAATGCAAAAAGAATCAATTGATATTCCTACAGCTAATACAATAATTAATAAACATAGTGGAATGTTTGGAATTACTGGGGTTTCATCAGATATGCGGGAAATAAATGAAGCAGCAAAGCAAAATAATGAACGAGCTATTTTAGGCTTAAAAATGTATCATTATAGAATCCGTAAATATATTGGTTCATATGCTGCGGCTATGGGAGGAGTTGATATTATTGTTTTTACCGGAGGGGTTGGTGAAAACTCGGCATCATCAAGGGCTGAAGTTTGCAATGATTTAGAATTTTTAGGTGTCGATTTCGATAATGAATTGAATAACAATGTTAAAGGCAACGAAGCAACGTTGACAAAATTATCATCAAAAGTTAAAGTATTGGTTGTACCTACCAATGAGGAACTTGTTATAGCTCAAGATACTATGGAGATTGTTAGCAATTTACATACTGGTCCTAGAAACATGCTTTGGTAATAACAATCAATTATCTGCCTAATAATTGATTGTTATTATATTTATTTTATATTAACAGTTACTCTTTCTCATACACTAAATATTCCCAAGGCAATAAATTAAGTTTAGCTTTTTTCTCAAAAACAACTTCCATTCCAGAGAATATTTCTTTGTATCTCCCAATAATTGACTCATCTTTAATTTTAAAATTAATTTTTTTCGAAGTTATATTACAAATTATAATAACCGCTTTATTTTCTTTTTCCCGAATAAATGCTACAACATTTGAATCGTTGTTTGATTTTAATCGCATAAAACTGCCTCCAAAATCACCATTCCACAACGCCTGATTTTCATGCTTCAAGGCAATTAATTTTGCATAAAATTCAGAATAAGAATAATCGCCCCAAACAATTGGATCTCTGTCGAAAAAATTTAACCTATGATTCAAAGCTGCTTCCTGTCCGTTGTAAATTAATGGCATTCCTGGAACTGTAGCTGCAATTACAGCAAATGTTTGAACCCCTTTTCCTAATCTTTCAAATACGGTTCCACTCCATGAATTTTCATCGTGGTTTGAAGTGAATTCCATTAAATACGAGTTTGCAGGATAAATAGAATCGACCCAGGCAAAATGTTTGAATACTGATTTGGCATTCATTTTTCCCTTAGCAATGTCGTTCATTATATGATAAAATTTCCAATCATAAGTCATATCAAATGCTTTTTTTTGCAAAAAAAGTTGATCTGCTTCCGCCAAAAAGAAAATAGGTTTTACTTTATCCAATTCAGTTCTGCATGAATCCCAAAATTCTACAGGTATCATATGAGCTACATCACATCTGAAACCATCGATATTAGTTTCTGTAAGCCAAAATTTCATGGTTTCAACCATCCATTTGCGCATTTCAGGGTTTTTATAATCAAATCGAACAACATCGGTCCAATCAAATGGAGAAACAAATTTTCCGGTTGAATCTTTCATAAAATAATCAGGATGAACTTTCAGCATCTGATTGTCCCATGCAGCGTGGTTTGGAACCCAATCCAGAATAATTTTCATTCCTAATTTATGTGTTTCATTTACCATAGCTTTAAAATCATCAATATTGCCAAATTCAGGATTTATTGCTTTGTAATCTTTTACGGCATAATAACTTCCTAGTTTCCCCTTTCTATTAAGTTCACCTATTGGATTAACCGGCATTATCCAAAGTATATCAATTCCAAGTTTTTTTAGTCGTGGTAAATCTTTTGCAAATGATTTAAATGATCCATCTTTCGAATATTGACGAATATTTACCTCATATATAACAGCATTCTTAGACCATTCGGGATGATTTACTTCACTTGTTTCCCGTGCAATTTTTGGAACTTTTTGTTTACATGCCGAAAAAATGAATAGACCTGTGATTATTATAATCACAAACAAAGAAATTAAATATTGATTTTTCATGTGTTAATAATTTTAAATAGTTGCAAGTTGGAGAATGCATGTAAATTTTCATCCATTTTTGTATTTAACGAACATGCTCGTTTTATTTTATTAGTCGTTTAATTCAATAATTAAAGCCGATTTGGCCAATAAGTTTATTTTGTTTAAATTATTTAAAGTACTATCTGAAACAATTTCTTTTCCCGATTTATATTTTGAAAGTATTTCATTAAACCTTGAAGTATCTAATATTTTTTTGCGTTTGGAATTATTTAATATCACCATAATTGATTTTGGTCCAAGAATCCTGAAATATACATAAACTCCATTTTCAGGAATGAAATGAATCAATTTCCCGTTTTGTAATACTTTGCTCGACTTTCTATAATTCAATAATTTTGATAAATAATTAATAGCATCATTTTGAAGGTCGTTTCTTCCCTCTTTGAGGAATGAATTTAATGAATCATTCGCCCAACCTCCAGGAAAATCTTTTCGAATATCAGCATCGCCATTTTTTAATTTATTGCCCTCCATTAGAATTTCGCTTCCATAATATATTTGAGGAATTCCCCGAATTGTTGCTAAAAAAGCCATAGCCATTTTATAATTTCGAATATCATTTCCAAGCAATGTATAAATTCTACCAATATCATGATTTTCACCAAAAACTACAAGATTATCGGTATTGGGAAATAAATAATCATCGGCAATTACATCATATAAGCGAAAAATGCCATTGCCTGTACTATCTTTCTCTGTAAAAGCATTTTGAATTGCATCCATTAATGGGAAATCCATTAATGAAGGCAAATAGCTGTTATATCCATCATGGTTTGGAAAATCCTTTTGCCAATAACATATTTTAGATGAATTAGTATTCCAAACTTCACCAACTACATTAAAATTAGGATATTCATTTAAAACTGCTTTCATCCATTCGGCCATTCCTTCTTTTTCGGGATAAGGATATGTATCCATTCGAATTCCATCTAAACCGGCATATTCAATCCACCATATACTATTTTGTATAAGATATGTTCGCAAAAGCGGATTAGCTAAATTCAAATCGGGCATTGAATTATCAAACCAACCTTTTACAGTTCTGTCAATATCGTATTGAGAAGCATGGACGTCAGCAATAGTGCTTATAATATAATTTGAACGCGTAAATGTAGGAAAAACATGCAGCCAGTCTTTAGTTGGAAGATCGCTCATCCACCAATGATGATCACCACAATGGTTAAAAACCATATCCATAATAATTTTCAAACCTTTCTGATGACATTCTTGCGCAAGAGTTTTATTATCCTCATTGGTACCAAAACGTGGATCTACTTTATAATAATCGGTAATGGCATATCCGTGATAAGATGATTCGGGTTGGTTATTTTCTAACACAGGTGTCAGCCATATAGTTGTCGCTCCCAAATTTGAAATATAATCAAGATGATTTTCTACACCTTTTAAATTTCCTCCATGTCGCCCATATGGTTCACTACTATTAGATTTATCTAGCATAACAGGGATATCTTCTGCTTTATCTGTATTACCTTTTGAAAACCTGTCGGGCATAATTAAATAAATTACATCAGAAGAATTAAAACCAATTCGATTGGAAGAATTTTGCTTTCTTTCAAATAGTTGAAAAGGATAATTGGCAACAATTTCACCTTTTTTTCTAAAAACAATATTGTAATTACCTGGAATTGTTTGATCATTAATGGTTAGAAAAATAAATAAATAATTGATATTATCGGTTTTTCTTATTTCATCAATTCGAACTCCATTTATATTAATAATTGGATCAGTGGTTGAAATGCTGTCGCCATAAACCATTAACATGAGTTTTGGATTTTTCATTCCAACCCACCATGATGAAGGTTCCAATCTTTTAACTGATATACACTTTGCAGGCATTGTAATTCCAATAAACAACAAAAATCCTAAAATAAATTTAAGCGAATTATTCATAATGTTCAATTATTTTTATTCAATTCGACCTTTTTAACAACATTGGGTAATATTTCAATTTCTTTATTGAATATATTAATTACAATAGGCTTATCTCCCTTATACAATAAATCAACTTCTTTTTTATTGACTGTAACATTTAAGTCACAATCCTTAATTAAAATCCGAAATGAATACTCTTCCCAATTATGATGTATTTGAGGATTGAGATATAATTTTCCATTATGAACTCTTTTTCCGCCAAAGCCTTCAACAATTGACATCCAAGTACCGGCCATGCTAGTAATATGCAAACCTTCATGAACTTCATTATTGTAATCATCAATATCAAGACGTGATGTTCTTAAATAAAATTCATAAGCTTTTTCGATATTCCCAATTTTTGCTGCTAAAATTGAATGAACGCAAGGTGAAAGTGATGATTCATGTAAAGTCCGTGATTCATAAAATTCAAAATGACGTTTTATAAAATCATTATCAAATCGTTCTTCGAATAAGTAAATTCCTTGCAATGTATCAGCTTGTTTGATAAAACAGGAACGCAAAATTCTGTCCCAACTCCAATGTTGGTTTATTGGACGTTGTTTTTGATCTAAGCCATTTGCAAGAATTTGTTCTTTATCCATGAATCCATCTTGTTGTAGAAATATATTTAACTTTTCATTGAAAGCATAGTACATTTTAGTACTGACATTTTTCCATAATTGAGGTTCATTAATCTCGTCAAGTTTTGTTTTTACAACTAATTCATGAAATTTATTTGTATCTATTTTTTTAACTTTAGTAATAGTTTCAATGGCATAATTAAGGCTCCAACTTGCAATTGTATTGGTGTACCAATTGTTATTTACATTATTTTCATATTCATTTGGACCTGTAACTCCCAAAATCACAAATTTCTGCTTTTCATCGGACCAAGTTGCCCTTTGTGCCCAAAAACGAGCAATTCCAATTAAAACTTCTAATCCATAATCTACCAGATATTGTTCATCGCCCGTGTGACGTATATAATTAAAAATTGCAAATGCAATTGCACCATTTCTATGAATTTCTTCAAAAGTAATTTCCCATTCATTATGGCACTCTTCACCATTCATAGTAACCATCGGGTATAATGCTGCTCCGCTTTTAAATCCCAATTTTTCAGCATTTTCAATTGCTTTTTGCAAATGCTTGTACCTATATAAAAGTAAATTTTTTGTCACTTTTGATGGTGATGTAGAAATAAAAAATGGAATGCAATAAGCTTCGGTATCCCAATATGTAGTACCGCCATATTTTTCGCCGGTAAAACCCTTTGGACCAATATTAAATCTTTCATCGTCACCAGAATAGGTTTGGTTTAAATGAAAAATATTGAACCTAATTCCCTGCTGGGCTTCAATATCACCTTTAATTACAATATCACTGTGTGTCCAAATTGAATTCCATTTTTCTTTGTGAGCCAGAAACATGGCTTCGAATCCTGTCGAAAATGCACTTACAACTTTTTTAAATGCATTTACTTTTAATTCTTCATTTTTGTAATCTAATGAGGTTACAACAGATACAAATTTTTGAATTGTCAATTCATCACCGGCATTTACATTTATTTTAATTGAATTTCCAGTATATTTCGATTCTTTAATCAGTTTAGGATGACCATAAATTTCTTTTCCATTCAACTCAATTTTATATTTCATTGCGAATCCTACATAAAAATCAAGTTTTTTGGTTTGGCTTAATAAAAATCCTTCATATTCTGATGATTCACACTCAAGTATATTCCAAAATTTTTCATTGTAATTTGAATCTTCATTTTTAACATCACCATCTATATAAGGTGTTAGTATAATTTCACTTTCTTTTTTAATTGGAATTATAGAATATTTAATTATACCAATTTCGGGATCAGCTTTACTTAAGAATCTGATTGTATTAATTTTAAATTCATTTTCCGAGGGCATCTCAACATTAAAACTTCTTTTTAAATATCCTTCCTTCATATTTAAAGTACGAACAAAATTCTTTGTTCTGCATTTAGCTATATCCAGATTTTCAGAATCTAATTGAACATCAATCCCAATCCAATTAGGAGAATTCAAAACTTTCGCAAAATATTCGGGATAACCGTTTTTCCACCATCCAACCCTTGTTTTATCAGGATAATAGATTCCTGCAATATAACTTCCCTGAAGAGTTTTACCTGAATAGTGTTCCTCAAAATTAGCCCTTTGACCCATATGTCCATTACCAATACTAAATATGCTTTCAGATGAATTATGTCTTTTTGGATCAAATCCTTCCTCAATTATCGACCATTCGTCTGCCTTTATATATTTATTCATAATAAGCTCAATTAATTAAAATGGTGTATTTATATAATTTGCCCCAGTTTTTCTATATTATATTATATCAATACGACAATTTTTATGCATAAATTTTTGAAAATTTATGTTTCATTATCTCAACTGTAAAATTCTCAAAACCAGGAATTGCAAAATCAGCTTTGTTCAATATTGTTGGATTTCCTATTCCAATACTTTTCATTTTTGCATTATTTGCAGCCTCAATTCCTGCTTCTGCATCCTCGAAAACAATACAATTTTTATTTTCAATTCCAAGTTCCTCTGCTCCTTTCAAAAAAACTTCCGGATCAGGTTTAGCCAAACTCACTTTAGTTCCGTCAATTATAGCATCAAATAAATTAACAATTTTGAGTCGTTCAAGAATAAGCATAGCATTTTTACTTGCCGAACCCAAAGCAATTTTAATATTTGAGTTTCTACACTCTTTCAAAAATCTTTCTGCACCTGGTAATATTTCATCAGGAGTCATTTTATATATGTATTCCAGATAATTATTATTTTTCTTTTCTGCCAATGCTGCTTTAGTTTTTTCATCCAATGAAATTCCTCCAACTTCCAGCAAAATCTCAAGAGAACGCATTCGGGAAACTCCTTTTAGTCTTTCATTCTGATGTTCGCTGAATTCAAACCCTAATTGATCAGCAATTTCACGCCAGGCAATATAATGGTATTTGGCTGTATCAACGATTACCCCATCTAAATCAAATAAACATGCTTCTATTTTCATTCCTAATATTTATTTATCATTTACAAAAAATACACTCAACCCAGCTATTACCATTGAGATGCCAGCAACTTCTAGCATCATAATTGCATTTCCATGAAAAAAGCCAAGAATAACACCTCCTAACAAACCAGCCGAGATTTGCGGTATAGTAATTGTTGCATTAAATAATCCCATAAATATTCCCATTCTGCTAGCAGGCAAGGTAGCTGATAATATAGCATAAGGCATAGCTAATATAGCAGCCCAAGCAATACCTAAACCCAGCATTGATAATAATAAGGCATATTGGTTATGAATGAATACCATGGACAATAGCCCTATTCCACCAATTATTAATGCTCCCATATAAACTTTTTTTCGCCCAATATTTGTTGCTAGTTTGGCCATAACAAGAGAAAACAGTGCTCCAAACAAACTATATGCAGCGAAAATTACACCAACCCAGTTAGCTGCTTCATTATAGGCTAAAGAAGATTTATCATCGGGCATTGTCCGCCATACATTTTGGGCTACGCCATTGGTCGAATATACCCATAAAAGAAATAAGGCAAACCATGAAAAAAACTGGACAATTGCAAGTTGCCACATGGTTTTAGGTATATCCTTAATAATCGTAAAAAGAGAATGATGCGATTTTTCTTCTTCAGTTATTTGATGATATTGTTCATAATCGGCGGGTTTATACTCTTTTGTTGTAAATGTTGTAATTAATACTGAAATTAATAATATAGAACCACCAATATAAAAAGCCCAGATTACTGATGGCGCAACAGTTCCACCTTTTGACGGGACATTTGAAACGCCCAAATGGGTTAATATAAAGGGTAACATTGATCCAACAACCGCTCCGGTATTTATTAGAAAACTTTGAATTGAGTAGCCTCTGTTTCGCTGTTCATCATTAATCATATCACCTACAAGTGCGCGAAATGGCTGCATGGTAACATTAAAAGATGTATCCATAAATAAAAGCATAATTGCACCAAATGCCAATATTGGCATAAGTGATGAAAATGATCCGGAATTTGGCATAAGGAACATTGATAGTGCTGCAAATATTGAACCACCTAGAATAAATGGAATTCTTCTCCCTAATCTAGTCCATGCTTTATCACTTGATAAACCAATTATAGGTTGCACAATTAAACCAGCTAACGGTGCTGCAAGCCAAAATAAACTTAAAGTTTCAACATGTGAACCTAATCCGGATAAAATTCTACTTGCATTTCCATTTTGCAATGAATAGCCAATTTGAACGCCAAGAAATCCAAAACTCATATTCCAGATTTGCCAAAAACTTAATTTAGGTAATGCTTTCATTCATTTATTTATAACAATTATTTAAAAGAAAAAATAGTAATTACTTCAAATGTAAAAATTTGTTGTATCAATTATATTAATAATGATTTAAGCCTTACAAAGAACTATAAGGCCGAAAGGAATAATTTATTTTACCGATGAAAAACAGGGACAAATGTAATTTATGAAAAACATATAAACAAAATATTTCATAAAAATATTAACGTAAAATACAGAAAATCAACATTCAAACGTTTGCGGAACTTTTAATATTTTCGGGCTGTCGATTGTCTAATAACTAAAGCAGGCGATAATACTTTGGTTTGAAAATTATCTTCAATATTATCTTTTTCAATTTGGTTGAATAAAAAACGAATAGCTTCAGCACCCATTTCGTATCCTTTTTGTTCAATAGTTGATAAAGTTGGTGTAGTTATTAATGCATTTGGGCCATCGCCAAATCCAATAATAGCAATATCTTCCGGAACATTTTTCCCACTTTTTTGAATAATTTGCATTGCCGAAATCGCAGTTGAATCATTTACAGCAAATATTCCATCAACTTCCGGATGATTTTGCATAAATATATGAGTTATCTCAGCAGCTCTTTCACGTGTATCGCAATGCCATACCCAATCAGGATTAAATGGCATATTATATTGCTTTAATGCTCTTTTGTAACCAGTTAATCTGCCCTGACCAATTAATAAATTTATAGGTGCAGAAAAATGCGCAATATGTTTGCAACCAATTTTAATTAAATGCTCTGTAGCTAAGAATGCACCCATTTCATCATTTATAATTACCCTGTCGGAGTTAATATCCGGGCAAATTCTATCAAAGAAAACCATAGGAATTCCCTGATTCTTTATATTTCTATAATGTTCAAAATCAACAGTATTTTTAGAAATTGATGCTAATATTCCATCAACTCTGTTTGAAATTAAAGCTTGTGCAATAATCACTTCACGTTCATAATTTTCATTGCTTTGGCAAACTATAACATTATACCCCTTTTCATATGCCAAATCTTCAATTCCGCTTATTACAGATGAAAAAAAGTGATGTACTAACTCTGGAATTATTACTCCAATTGTATTTGTTTTGCTTTTTCTTAAACTCAGTGCTAATAAATTGGGCTTATATTTTAATTCATTAGCTGCTTGTTGAACAATTCTTCTGGTCTCTAATGATATATCTGGATGATTTTTTAAAGCACGTGAAACGGTTGAAATAGAGAATCCCAATGTTTTTGCTATATCCTTTATTGTAACCTGGTGTTGTTTCATCATTTCATTTTTAGTATTGAAACAAGACAAATTAACAGCTTTTTAAATTGTTTTTCAATAAAAAAAGGACTAACTTTTATTAATATTTGAAATTAATAAATAAATTCTTAAAATATGTTATAAAACATAAAAAAAAGAACGCAATCGTTTACGCAACCGATTGTGAAATCGGTTGCGTTGAATATATATAAAAATCTGTATATTAATAGTTTATTTATTGCTAATTGAATTGATGTTAAGTATAATTTTGGACAACCGATAAGAATGATTTATTTGATGAAAAACAAATGAAGTTTATTGTTTAACTAACCAACTAATAGATTTATATGAAAAAATTGAAAGTTTTTAAAAGAATTTTCCTTTGTATAATAATGGTGCATATGGTCTCAGGATTAATATTTGCCCAAGATTTACAAATTATAGGGAAAGTTACAGATGCTACAAATGGTGATCTCTTGCCTGGAGTAACTGTTCAAGTTAAAGGTACATTAAAAGGAACTGTAACATCAATTGATGGAACATTTTCAATTTCATGTCCTCAAGGTTCAGAGTTATCTTTTTCTTATTTAGGTTATAAAAATCAGGAAGTAACTGTAAATCAATCACAAGACATAAATATTGCTTTAACCCTTGATGTAAAAGGTTTAGATGAAGTTGTAGTTATTGGGTATGGAACTGTGAAAAAATCTGATGCAACTGGTTCAGTTTCTGTGGTTAGCTCAAAGGATTTTGACAAAGGGGCAATTACTACAGCTGACCAATTAATAGTAGGAAAAAATGCAGGGGTAGTAATTACTTCAAATGATGGTTCACCAGGAGCTGGCTCAACAATTAGAATACGTGGAGGTTCATCACTAAGTGCATCTAATGATCCACTTGTAGTAATTGATGGTGTACCAGTTGATATTACCACTTCAATAAGTGGATCAAGCAATCCTTTAAGTATTGTAAATCCTAATGATATTGAATCTTTTACTATTTTAAAAGATGCTTCTGCAACAGCAATATATGGTTCAAGGGCATCTAATGGTGTAATTATGATCACAACAAAAAAAGGAAGTACAAATAAAGGAATTCAAATTTCATACAATGGAAATGTTTCTGTTGCTACTGTAACTAAATATGTTGATGTGCTTACAGGAGACCAAATGCGTACTTTAGCAAATAGTTTAAGAGGTAAAGATGGTTTAGGAATTGATACAACACAAACAGGTGGATTATGGCGTTTAGGAACTGCAAATACAAACTGGCAAAAACAAATATATCAAACCGCATTGTCACAAGATCATGATATTAGCATTTCAGGAAATACTTTACATACACCTTATAGGTTATCATTAGGATATACTGATCAGGAAGGTGTATTAAAGACAACTGATATGAAAAGATATTCACTATCATTCAATGTTAATCCTTCTTTTTTTGACGATCATTTAAAATTAGACTTTAACGGAAAAGGTACATATACCAATCAAAATTATGGTAATTATGATGCTATTGGTTCATCTGTAAGATTTGATCCTACACAACCTGTTTATAATGGCAATACTCGATTTGGAGGTTATACTACCTGGACAAATGATGGCGCGCCAAATGGTGATTATAATCAACTGGCAACTTCAAATCCATTAGCAATGTTAAATTTAACTGATAATGTAGCAAATGTTCAACGAGCAATTTTAGGCTTTCAAGCCGATTACAAATTTCATTTTTTACCTGATTTACATGCCGTAATGAATACAAGTATAGATGCTTCGAATTCCAGTGGACATAATAATGTTGATACTATAGGTGTGTGGACACGAAGAACAGCCTGGGGACAAATTTTGAATTATACCCAGGAAATACGTAATTCTGTATTCAATTTCAATTTACATTATTCCAAAGAACTTACGCCAATTAATAGCTCAATTGATGTTTTAGGTGGTTATGAATGGTCACATAACTGGCAAAACAGAGGTAGTAATACAGTAAGTATAGTTTCGCCCGGACATCCATTAATTAATGTAGGAAGTGATTCATTAAAGACGGAAAATTATATCGTTTCATTTTTTGGCAGGTTAAATTACACATTAATGGATCGCTATTTGTTAACATTTACTTTGCGTGACGATGGTTCTTCAAGATTTGCACCAGGTAATCAATGGGGATTATTTCCATCTGCAGCATTTGCATGGAAAATAAATGATGAGGATTTTTTAAAAGATGTTGCTCAAATTTCAGAGTTAAAATTAAGGCTTGGTTGGGGCCAAACAGGTCAGCAAAATATTTTTCCTGGGGCAAGAAATGCTGATTATCCTGCAATGGGTTATTATGAAACAGCTTCAACTGTTACAGCTTATTATCAATTGGGTAACAAATTTGTTCAAACTATGGCTCCATTAGCTTATGACGCAAATATTAAATGGGAAACTACAACTACAAATAATATCGGACTCGATTTCGGATTTTTAAAAAATAGAATTTCAGGATCATTTGATTATTATAATCGTATAACTGATAATTTAATTGAAAATGTTCAAGTTCCGAATGGGTCTAACTTTTCAAATTATGTCACTACTAATATTGGAAGCTTGAAAAACAATGGTTATGAAGTATCACTTAATTTAAAACCCATTTCAACAAAAGATTATGGTTGGGACTTTGGTGTAAATTTTTACCACAATACAAATGAAATTACCAAACTTCTAAAGAAAGATGATCCTACTTACATTGGGTTTGTTCCACTGCATGGCGGCATAAGTGGCGGAGTTGGAAATAACATACTTATAAACAGTGTAGGTTATCCTGCCAATTCATTTTTTGTAAATAAGCAAGTATATGATAAAAACGGTAATCCAATTGAAGGATTATATGTCGATTTATCTGGCAAAGGTGGCGCCACAGCTGGTGTATTGAGTGATATGTATAGATATAAAAGTCCAGCTCCTGAATACGTATTTGGCTTTAATACAAGATTTTTTTATAAAAGTTTTGATATTTCTGCTTCAGCCAGAGCAAACATTGGAAATTATGTTTATAACAATGTTGCATCACAATCAATGTATTATAATTTATATCAGAACAGTTTTTGGCAAAATTTAAGTACTTCAATTTATAAGACTAAATTTGTGAATGCACAATATTTTTCTGATTATTTTGTTGAAAATGCTTCATTTTTCAGACTTGACAATATAAGTATAGGATATAATTTTGAAAAACTTTTAAATGACAAATTAAATGGCCGTGTTAGTCTTACTGCTCAAAACGTATTTGTAATAACTAAATACTCTGGATTGGATCCTGAAGTTAGCAACGGTATAGATAATAACATGTATCCTCGACCAAGAGTAATTTTATTAGGGCTTAACCTAAATTTTTAATATTTAAATTGGAGGCTTAATTATGAAATTTTATTATAAAATTATATTTTCAGTTATCATTGTATCACAAATGATGACTTCGTGTGTAAAAGATTTGGACGTAAAACCAATCGACCCACATCTAGTGGTTACAGCTAATTTACCTAATATACCCGGTACAACTTTAGCAACACTTGCCAAACTATATGCTTCATTTTCTGTTCCTGGTCAAGACGGTGTAAGCACCGGAGGAGATATTGCAGGAATTGATCTTGGTTTTGGAGTGTATACACGTTGTTTATGGAATTTGCAAGAATTACCTACAGATGAAGCACTTTGTGCATGGAATGACCAAACAATTAAAAATTTCCATTGGCAAAATTGGACATCAAATGATGTGTTTATAACAGCAATGTATGCCAGAATAATATATTCAGTTTCAATTTGCAATGAATTTATTAGAGTAAATGCAGGAAGTTCAAATGATACTTCAAAAATGTATGTAGCAGAAGCACGATTTTTAAGGGCTTTAGCGTACTATCACGCCATTGATATGTTTGGAAATCCTGGTTTTATTACTGAAGCAGATAAACCTGGTAATTTTTATCCAAAACAAACTACCAGAAAAGCATTGTTCAATTATATTGAATCTGAACTAAAAGCCATTGAAGGAACTTTAGGTGCACCCAGATGGAGTTACGGACATGCTGATCAGGCTGCAGATTGGATGCTTTTAGCAAGATTGTATTTAAATGCCGAAGTTTATACTGGAACTGCACATTGGGCCGATTGCGCAACATATTGCACCAAAGTAATTAATGCTGGTTATACATTAGAACCAAATTACCGCTTGAATTTCAGCGCTGATAATAATACCAGCCGCGAAATGATATTTGCCATTAATTGTGATGGTTTATATACACAGTCATACGGTGGAACAACATTTATTTTGCATGCCGGTACTGGAGGTAATATGAGTACAGCAGATCTTGGACTTGCAACTGGTGGTGGTTGGGCAGGTAATAGAACAACAAAAGATTTTGTAAATGTTTTAGTTGATACTCTTGCAATTCCTTATGATCCTACTGATGTAATGTTTACAAGAGTTAAAGATACCAGAGTTTATTTACAATTATTAACAAATTGGGATATATATACTGTTGGAACTTTCACTGATGGAATTGGTGTTAGAAAATATACAAATCTAAACCACGATGGCACCCAAGCTGCTGATTATTCCGATGCATTTTGTAGCATTGATTTTCCAATATTTAGATTGGCAGATGCTTATTTAATGCGTGCTGAAGCAAATTTACGTTCCGCAGCTGATGTAAATCAAGCTGTAGCTGATGTAAATATAATTCGAGCCAGGGCTTTTGGAGATAATAATCATACTGTTACACTTGCTCAATTACAAGCTAATAATTTTCAATATATACTGGATGAAAGAGGAAGGGAATTATACTGGGAATGTGTAAGAAGAACAGATTTAATCCGATTTAATAAATTTGTTTCAAGTGATTATTTATGGGCATGGAAAGGAAATGCATTCAGGGGCCAAGCTTCTGATCCGCATCTAAATATATTCCCAATTCCAAGTTCTGAAGTAGGAACTAATCCTAATATGACACAAAATCCTGGTTACAATTAATTTTTAAACTATTTAGTTATGAAAAATAAATATAATATCATTTTTATCATAGTTGTTATTTTTGCAAGTCTTTATGCGTGTAATAAAGATGAAACAAAAGTTGTAATTTCATCAAGTCCTGTTCCTCCATCTTTTATAAGTCCAACAAATGGAGCTAATTTGACACTTAATAGTGAACAAAGTCTTGATAGTTTGTATTTTATTTGGAGTCCTGCTAATTACGGTTTTCAGGCTTCAGTGCAGTACAGAATTCAAATTGATACCACAACTAATTTTAATACTGCAAAAATGTTAAATACTTCATATTCTGACACATTTATTGTACTTCAAAAAACATTAAATACCTTGTTGGTTAGTAACTTAAAATTAGTGACTAATGCACCTGCTTCTCTCTTTCTTAGAATAAGGGCAATAACTTATGCAGGCTATGATACCATTTATTCATCACCAATTAATATGAAAGTTACACCCTTTTAATAAATTAGATTTACTAAAAGAGCATTTCTTATAATCTGAAATGCTCTTTTAATTTGTTTCAGCATCCAAAAATTAAAAATTATATTATTTAATATGCGGAAAATATATTTATTTATATTGATATTAATTGGTTTACATAAATCAGTTTATGCGCAATTAATTACCACAATACCTGCATTTCCTGCTCAAAATGATTCGGTTGTTTTTACGTTTGATGCAACACAAGGTAATGGTGGTTTAAAAGGATATACAGGAAATGACATTTATGCTTATACAGGAGTTATAACTGATTCAAGTGCAGGTCAGTGGGCATATGTAAAAGAAAGTTCATGGCTCGATAATCCAACTTCATGTAAAATAACAAGAATTGCTACGGATAAATATAAACTTACGATTGCTCCTTCTATTCGCAAATTTTATGGTGTTCCCGCTAATATTAATATATTAAAAATGGCCTTTGTTTTCCGAAATTCAACTGGAACTATTACAGGAAGAGATGTTGACGGAGCAGATATTTTAGTTAATGTTTATTTATCTGGTTTGAAAGTAAACTTTATAAAACCCTCTATAAATTTAACTCTAGCTGAAGAAAACCAAAAAATTCCAATAGAAGTAACTGCTGCTGAGAATGATTCAATATGTCTTTTTTTAGATAATGTGAAAATAAAAAGTGCAATTGGTAATTCATTAATTGATTCTGTTTATGCAACTGGAAATAATATACATTCTTTAATATCAGTTGCATATAAGGATTCGAATTCAGTTGCAGATACTGTTAATTATATGGTTCACGGTATAACTCCATTTGCTACATTACCTGCAGGTTTGCATGATGGTATTAATTATATAAATGATTCGTCAATAACTTTTGTTCTTTTTGCACCATATAAAAAGTTTATTTATTTATTAGGTGATTTTAATAACTGGTTACCCAATAACAGCAAAAATTTAATGTTTTGTGATTCAAGTCGAAACGATGATAGGTATTGGCTTACAGTAAATCATTTGGTACTTGGTAAAGAATATATATTCCAATATTTAATTGATGGAAATATTAGAATTGCTGATCCGTATGTTGAGAAAATATCGGATCCGGATAATGATAAATTTATTTCTTCAACTATTTATCCAAATTTGATTGCCTATCCAATCGGGAAAACTACAGGAATAGCCGGAGTTGTTCAAACTGCACAAATCCCTTACTCTTGGCAGGATACATCATTTGTTCCACCACCTAAAAATAAGCTGGTGATTTATGAATTATTAATTCGTGATTTCACTGCAAACAAAGATATTAAGACTATCACTGATAGTATAAATTATTTTAAACGCTTGGGAATTAATGCGATTGAATTGATGCCTTTTTCTGAATTTGATGGAAATGATAGTTGGGGTTATAACCCTTGTTTTTATTTTGCTCCGGATAAAGCTTATGGAACAAAAGATGATTATAAAAAATTTGTTGATGTTTGCCATCAAAATGGTATTGCAGTAATTCAGGATATGGTTCTTGATTTTTCAACCAATAATTCACCACTTGTACAAATGTATTTTGCCAATGGAAACCCGTCTCCGCAAAACCCATGGTACGATGTAACTTCTCCAAATACAGCATACATTTTTGGCAATGTGTTTAATCATAACAGTCCATATACCCGAAAATTAACAGACAGTATTACTTCTTTCTGGATGAAAGAATATAAAATTGACGGCTTTCGTTTCGATTTTGCTAAAGGTTGGACAAATACCGTCGGCGATGGATCGGCTTTCGACCAACCTCGAATTACAAATTTGGAACTTGCTGCAAACCACATTTGGAAAGTAAACCCCAATGCTTATGCTATTCTTGAATTATTTACAGCAAATAACGAAGAGACTATTCTTGCAAATTATGGATTGATGATTTGGGGAAATATGAACAATAATTATTGTCAGGCTGCAATGAGTTACAATGATGCAGGTGGTTCATGGGGACCTTTCAGGCATGTCATATAAATATTTGGGTTGGAAGAATCCGGGATTAATAGGTTATATGGAAAGTCATGATGAAGAACGTGTTGCCTATAAATGTGAAACTTATGGTAATTCCAAAGATTCATATAATATCAAATCATTATCAACTGCTTGTGAACGTGTTCAGTTAAATAATTTATTTTTCCTGACAATTCCGGGACCTAAAATGATTTGGCAATTCGGTGAATTAGGTTATGATTACAGCATCAATTATTGCCCTGATGGAACAATTAATACAAATTGCCGGACAAGTGATAAGCCGTTAAAATGGGATTATTATAATGATTTTAGCCGAAGAAATATTTTTAATATGATTCGGACACTTAATTTACTGAAGCAAAATGAACCAGTGTTTAGCAGCATTTCAAATTTCAATTTAAATGTATCTGGTGCTATTAAAGCAATTAGTTTGGATAGTGCAAACGATAAAGTGATGATTTTAGGAAATTTCGATGTTAATAATCAAACTACAACTATAAGTTTTCCGGAAAATGGGGTTTGGTACGAATTTTTTACAAATGATACAATGAATATTACTGGAGGCTCTCGATCAATTTCATTAAATCCCGGTGAATATAAAATGTACTCAACAAAAAAATTGAATTCTACAAACTATGTTGTTGCTGATATTCCTAATTGTTGCGAAAATGTCGATTTTAATGTTTATCCAAATCCATTTAATAATGTAATTCAAATACCATTTGTATCTCTAGCCAAATCGGCATCAATATACTCAATTTCAGGAAGAATCATTAAAACTTTCAACACACTTAACAGTATATTAAACACTTCTGATCTTCAACCAGGTGTATATATTTTAAATGTTGAACTTAATAATGGAGATAGAAAAATTATAAAAATAGTTAAAGTTTAATTTATTAATAATAAACAACAAAATACATAGATATATTTAAAGTAAAAAGTAAAAGAAGCAAACGCAGTTTTTGATACTTGTAGTAACATTTACAGTTATAACTAACACACAATCAAATAGGGTGTTGATAGAAACAGATTCTTTATTTTGTAAAATGTCAATTGAAAAAGTGCCAAAAGCTGCGTTTGCATTTTATGCAGATTTTAAGCAATTGACTCGCCTATTAAATCATATACATCTGAATCGGTAATTTTAACTTTATAAAAGTTCCCAATAACCAATTGTTTATCCGATTTAACTATAACTGTATTATCAACTTCGGGAGAATCAAATTCGGTTCTGCCAATAAAATTATCACCTTCTATTTCATCAATAATTACAAGCATTTCTTTCCCAACTTTTGAATAATTTATTTCAGAAGAAATTTGCTTTTGTATTTCAATTATTCGCTCAGCTCTTTGTTTCTTAATTTTTTCAGGTATCGAATTCTTATATTTCTTCGAAGAATAAGTTTGTTCTTCATGGGAATAAGTGAAAACGCCTAGTCGCTCAAACCGAACTTTTTTAATAAATTCTTCAAGTTCAAGAAAGTCATTTTCAGTTTCGTTCGGGTGACCTACCAATATTGTTGTTCTTAAAGCTATGCCCGGCACTTTTGTCCTAATCTCATCAATTAGCTTTAAGGTCTTATCTTTATTCAATCCCCGACGCATTGACTTTAACATGTTATCGCTAATATGTTGGAAAGGAATATCGAGATATTTGCAAACTTTGGGATTTTCATTCATAATTTGTAAGATTTCCTTCGGAAATCCTGCCGGGTAAGCATAATGAAGCTTTATCCATTCAATACCTTTTATTTTATTCAATTCCTGAATTAAATAACCGAGCATTGGAGTTTCATATAAATCTATTCCATAATAGCTTATATCCTGTGCAATTATCAATAATTCCTTGACACCCTTCTTTGCAAGATAATTGGCTTCATCAATTAAGTCTTCAATGGGAATTGATTTATACTCACCACGAATTAATGGAATTGCACAGAAAGAACACTTGCGGTTGCACCCTTCGGCAATTTTTAAATAGGCGAAATGTGAAGGAGTAGAAAGTAATCGCTCGCCAGTCAGGTCATTGCGAAAGTTATAACCAAGGCTTTCAATAATTTTCTGTATGTCATTGACTCCAAAAAACTTATCAACTTCAGGCATTTCCTGTCTCAATTCATTAGCATAGCGTTCGGAAAGGCAACCTATTACGTAAAGATTATCTATTTTTTTATTTTGCTTTTTCTGAATATATTCAACTATTACATCAATAGATTCCTGTTTTGCATCTTTAATAAACCCACAAGTATTTATGATTACCGTGCGTGCTTTGGAATTTTCTATATCATGCTCAATGTGAATTGAATGGGCTGAAAGCTGTCGCATTAAATGTTCTGAATCAACAACATTTTTTGAGCAACCTAATGTTACAACTAAAATGGTATCTTTTGATTTTAAATGAGTTTTCAATTATTCCTTTTGAAAAAGCGATTCAACAAACTCAACTTTATTAAATATTTGTAAGTCCCCAACTTTCTCGCCAATTCCAATATATTTGACCGGAATTTTAAATTGATCGGAAATGCCAATAACAACTCCACCTTTAGCTGTACCATCAAGTTTAGTAAGAGCCAATGCAGTAACTTCAGTAGCCAATGTAAATTGTTTTGCCTGTTCAAAGGCATTTTGACCGGTTGAAGCATCAAGCACCAATAAGACCTCATTTGGCGCATTAGGGATGACTTTTTGCATTACATTTTTAATTTTTGTAAGCTCATTCATTAGGTTAATTTTATTGTGCAAACGACCAGCTGTATCAATAATTACAATATCTGTATTTTTTGCTTTAGCTGAAGCAACTGTATCATAAGCAACAGAAGCCGGGTCTGCTCCCATTTGTTGTTTCACAATTTCAACTCCTACACGTTGCGCCCATATTGTTAACTGGTCAACAGCTGCGGCACGAAAAGTATCTGCTGCACCTAAAACCACTGATTTTCCGGCATTCTTAAACTGATTGGCCAACTTCCCTATTGTAGTAGTTTTGCCCACGCCATTTACACCAACAACCATTATAACATATGGTTTTGGTAATTCCTGACTAAAGAAATCCAAACCAACGTTATTATTATTTTCTTCAAGTAAAATTGCTATCTCTTCTTTTAAGATTGAATTTAATTCATCAATGCCCAAGTACTTTTCTTTCGAAACCCTGTTTTCAATACGTTTAATAATTTTCAGAGTCGTTTCAACCCCAACATCAGAAGAAATGAGAACTTCTTCGAGGTTATCCAATACTTCATCATCTACTTTTGATTTGCCAACAATAACCCTGGAAAGTTTCTTAAAAACATTTTCCTTGGTTATTTCAAGCCCTTTATTTAAGTTTTCGTTTTGTTTTTTTCCGAAAAGTCCCATTGAATAATTCCTTCTCTTTTTTAGAGAATTAAATTTTAATTTATATAAATATAAAAAAAGCCTTCTTCAGGAAGAAAGCTTTTTCGATATGATTAATGAAGATTAACTTACTTAGCTAAAAAATCCTTAATTTCTTCGTTATGCATAACATCTTCCTTGAAGCTGTATGAACCGGTACCAGTTTTCACCATTTTAATAACACGTGTGAAATTTTTACCCAAACCGGTTTTCATTGATGCAACTACCTTCTTTGCCATGTTTAGAAAATTTATTTAATTTCTTTATGAACAGTTACTTTCTTTAAAATTGGATTGTATTTTTTCAATTCCAATCGCTCAGGCGTATTTTTTTTGTTTTTTGTAGAAATATACCTCGACATCCCAGGCATACCACTGGTTTTATGTTCAGTACATTCCAATATTACCTGTATTCTATTTCCTTTTTTTGCCATTACTAATACATTTATAATTAATACGTACAAATAAAACCTTTGTCTTTTGCGTCAACCAAAGCAGCTTTCAAACCTTTTTTGTTAATTACCCTTATTCCTGCTGCTGATACTTTTAGTGTAACCCATCTGCTTTCTTCTTCGAGAAAGAATTTTTTAGTAAAAAGGTTTGGATCGAAAACTCTTTTGGTACGACGTTTTGAATGAGAAACGTTATTTCCAACCATTGATCCTTTTCCTGTTATTTGACAAATCTTTGACATTGTTCTTTAATTTTTGTTCTGAAAACGGTTCGCAAAATAACTGAATAAAAGTTTAATAAACAAATTTTGATGAAGAAAATTTAGTACCCTTGAAGAATAAATAATCTTAACATATTTAAGGCTGCAGAACTAGCCCTTATTATATTTCTTTCTCTACTATCCCCAAAATTGAACATTTTACTTACAAATTTATTTTTTGATGCAACTGCAATCCAAACCGTTCCAATAGGTTTTTCAACTGTTCCACCATCTGGTCCAGCAATTCCGGAAACGGAAATTGAATAATCAGAATTCATAACCTGCAAACATTCATTTGCCATAATTTCTACAACCTCCTTACTTACAGCACCATGTATTTTAATTGTTTCATTCGGAACTTTCAGAATTTTAGTTTTAATATCATTGGAATATGCCACTATACAACCTTTAAAATATTCCGAACTTCCCGAAACAGAAGTAATTAATTTTGAAATATTTCCACCTGTGCAACTTTCGGCAGTCGATAAAGTTAGTTGTTTTTCTTTAAGTATTAAACCAATCACTTTTTCCAAAGTATCAGTATCATAACCATATATCGCTTCTCCAATAATATTTTTTAAGTTAATGATTTCCTCATTTACTTTGTCAACCATATTTTCTCCTTCATAGGCAGATAATCTTAATTTCACCATTCCGGGGGAAGGTAAATAAGCAAGACTAATATTATCAGGCAATTTTTTTTCCCAGGCTTCAATAGTTAATGCCAGTTTAGATTCAGGAATCCCAGTGGTTAAAACTGTTTTGTGGTAAATTGGTGTGAGTTTAAAATGAGTTTTTAATTTAGGAAGAATTGATTTTATCATCATTGCTTCCATTTCAAACGGAACCCCGGGCATTGAAATATAAACGACATTGTTTTTTTCAAACCAGAGTCCTGGCGCTGTGCCAATTTCATTATAAATGACTTGTGCTGCAATTGGGACATTTGCCTGTGCTTTGTTTAATTCGTTCATTGTGCCGCCTCTTATTTTAACAAAAGAATCAACCATTGCAAACACTTGTTCATCAAATCGAATACCAGTTTCAAAATATTGACATAGAGCCGGTTTGGTAATATCATCGGAAGTTGGGCCTAAACCACCAGTGATTAAAACCAATTGCGATTTTTTACTAGATTCATCTAATATATCTAATATTTCTTCTATACTATCACTAACAGTGACAATACGATTGACTTTAATGCCAATTTGATTTAGGTTTTGGGCAATCCAGGAGGCATTGGTGTTTACAATTTGCCCAATTAAAATTTCATCTCCAATAGAAACTATATCGGCCTGCATATCAATAAGTTTAAAAATAAAATCCCCAATTCACGGGGATTTTAAAAATTAGAGCGGAAAACGGGACTCGAACCCGCGACCCTCAGCTTGGGAAGCTGATGCTCTACCGACTGAGCTACTTCCGCAAATATAATTTGCTAATTTAATTTAAAGACTCTTAATATTCATAGAAGAATCAGAGTTAAATTAGTTCATTGAATTATTGAAAATATATCTGAGCCTCTCAGGGGATTTGAACCCCCGACCTGCTGTTTACGAAACAGCTGCTCTACCAACTGAGCTAAAGAGGCAAATTTACTATTTTGAATTTAGCTATCAAATTTCAAACGCAAAAATATCAATTATTCCCAATAAATAAAGGAAGTCATTCGATAAGAAATAACAATTAAATTTTATTCAAAGCCCTTATTCGTTGTAAAAGAGTAGGATGTGAATAATGAAAAAATACAAATGCAGGATGAGGATTCAAATTACTCAATGAATTTTTAGAAAGTTTCTTCAATCCGTTTATCAAATCATCTGCAAGTCCAAAAGATGCAGCAAAATGATCTGCAGCATATTCATTCTTTCTTGAAATTACGTTCATACCAAGCCCAATTATTAAGGAAATTGGACTATACAAAATTCCAAATACAATCATACCAATATGAATTCCGGGCTTTGTAACGCCTAAAGCTGAAGAAAGTGCAGGATTACCTAGAAATATTGACAATAAATAAAGCGTAATACCTGTTTGGATAACCGAAATGATTAAGCCTGAATACGTATGTTTCTTTTTATAATGACCTATTTCATGGGCAAGAACAGCAACAATTTCCTGAGTTGAAAGCTGATTAATTAAATTATCAAAAAGAACAATTCTTTTTTTAGGTCCTAATCCAGTAAAATAAGCATTTGCTTTTGTCGATCGTTTTGAACCATCAATAACAAATATATTTTTAAGCTGAAATCCGGCTTTATTGGCAAAATCTGTAATTGCATTGCGTAATTCACCCTCAACCAAAGGAGTTTGCTTATTAAATAAAGGTACTATTAAATTTGAATAAAACATTAACATAAATACAGAAAATGCTGTAAATATCAACCATATATAAATCCAAAAGTTTGTACCAATTCTATAATAGAACCAAATGAACAAGGCCAATAATCCACCTCCAATTATAGCACCCAATAAATATCCTTTAAGCTTATCGGTAAAGTAAAGCAAAGGTGTCGTTTTATTGAAACCATATTTTTCTTCAATTACAAATGTTCCATATAAGTCAAATGGAATTCCAAGTATATCGGAAATAAAAAATAATCCACCAAAATAAATTAATGCTAAAATTATTGGGTCACTTGAAATGCTTCTGCCTATTTCATCGGCAAAAGCAAAGCCATGAAAAATAAGCATTATTAAGACCAATAAAAATGAAAATGAAGCAGTCAAAATACCAAATCGCTCATATTCCACTTTGTAATTTACTGATTTATTGTAAGTATCAATATCATAAACATCGGAAAGTTCAGGTGGTAAATTTCTATTTCGTTTTGAAGAATTCAAGTAGGATAAAATCCGCTCAAGGAAAAAATCAAAAAACAAAATAACATATATAATAATGAGAATAGTGTTCATAATTAATTGAAGTTAAAATATAAAATATAGAAGTAATTAATTTTCATCAAGTTGAGCTTTAATTTCCACCTTTTCTTTTTTACGTAATTCCAAAATAGAAATATAATTAGCTACAAACTGGTCATTCTTTTTAAAATATGATTTTGCTGCCCAATCAAGTGCAATATCTAAATGGTCATAAGTTTCACTGGCAATAGCCATATCATAGCAGGCACATGCTGCAAATCTTTTATTTTTACTGTTTATATATTTTTTCCAAAGTTCAATAGCCGCTTCCCATTTATTTAATCGAACATACTGAATTGCATTTATGAAATCGGCATTTTCGTTTGACATTAAAAATCTGCTTAACGATGACCATGTTTGAGCTATTCTCTTTCCATACTTTACTCCTGCATAAAAACACGATTGAATAGCCGCATCACTTATTTCAGGTAATTGATTATTAACATCTTCCGCATCATAACCCTCAGCATCCCAATACAAAGTATCTTTTTGAAAATAATCATCTATAATATCATGTTGAGCCGGATAATAAATTTTCCATAAAGAATTATTTACAACCTGCATACTACCATAAAAACCAACATCTCTAGAATAATTTAATTTTATTGGCGTGTAGGAAGCTTGAAAGTTTTCTAATACTATAGCTGCATCTGCAGAACTATCATTACATATCTTTTCAATTGTTGGCCAATCGATTTTTTGAAACCTGTCATCGTACAATTTTGTGACAATTATTGGCGTGTCTGAAACAATCTGGAACCGGGGAGAATTTCCAATGGAATTTAATAAACCTGAAAAATATTGATTTATTGACATACTATCAAATTTCACCGACGCATCTGTAATGTTAAGATTATCATTTTGCTTTTGATAATTAGCATGGTTTATTAAAACTACCTTATAAACATCAGGTGTAATTTTAATCTCAGCAGGGTTAAGCGCTTGTATTTTTATCGGCTCATATGTAACGCAAGATGATACTATGAAGGATATAATTAATAGAAAACAAACCCACCTAAATTTTTTCATTTCTGTTTGAAAATATTAGAGGTTATTTAAAACAATATTTCAAAGTTTAGATTAATATAAATGTCATAAATAACCTTTTATTCAATTAATTATACAATTTATGTATTCATACCTCCGCAAACATTAATCACTTGTCCATTAACATAGCCAGATAATTCTGATGCAAGGAACAATGCAACATTTGCAACATCTTCAGGAGTTCCACCACGTTTTAAAGGAATGTTCTGAATCCACGCATTTCTTTGTTCTTCTGTTAATTTATGAGTCATGTCAGTAATAATAAATCCTGGGGCGATAGCATTACTTCGAATATTACGTGAACCCAATTCTTTAGCAATTGATTTTGTGAAACCAATTAAGCCTGCTTTTGAAGCAGAATAATTTGCCTGACCTGCATTTCCTGAAACCCCAACGACTGAACTCATATTCACAATGCTGCCACCTTTTTGCTTTAACATAATTGGTTGAACAGCTTTTGTAAAATTAAATGCAGATTTTAAATTTACAGTAATTACAGCATCCCATTGTTCTTCAGTCATACGTAATAACAAACCATCTTTTGTAATTCCTGCATTATTAACTAAAACATCTATTGATCCAAAATCAGCCATAATTTGATTTACAACATTTGTTGTATCATCATATTTTGCAGCATTTGATGCATAAGCTTTTGCTTTTATCCCCATTACATTTAATTCAGCTTCGAATGATTTAACATTGTCATCATAAATTAAATCGGTAATAGCAATATTAGCTCCTTCAGAGGCAAATTTAATGGCAATTGCTTTACCAATTCCTCTTGCTCCTCCGGTAATAATTGCAGTTTTTCCTTGTAATAATTTCATTCGTTTAGATTTTAAAATTTTGTTAATAATTTAAAATTGAACATTTTTGTTCATTTCACATTTAAAATAATTTGATTTTAAAACAACCAAATATTTTGAAGCAAAATAAATAAAGTAATTGGTTTTTATCAAACATTAAAATTTGTCATTAACAATTAATAACTTAGTTATAATAATTAAATTAGCATTTTACCTAATTAATTGCGCTTAACATATTTTTTATTAATTTTGAGCATAAACGTTATCGGATGGTTAATAAAGTTTTTAATTGGTTGAAAAACATTGGTTTATATAAATCTCTGGTAAATATTAAGTTTAGTTTTTTTTCTCGTAAAAGTTTACGCTTCAGATTTATTGCATCAATTGTAATTTCTGCACTTTTAGTTTATTTAATTGTCGGCACCTTTTTAATTATTCGGATTAAAAATGAAGTAAATTATTCTGCGCAGGCAATAGCTAATAGTTATGCTCGTGAATCAGCTAATTTAATGGCTTCGCAGATGAATACCTATTTAAATCAAACCATTGGATTTGTGCAAGTTGTTCAATCAAATTTAAATCTTCCTGTTGATTTAAAATTAAAAATATATAAAAACAGCATTCATAATTTAATTTCAAATGAACCTGATTTAATGGCTGTTTGGTTAAATATTCAATTGTCGTCAATTAATAAAAACTGGAAAAATGATCATGGACGAATCAGATACACCTATTATCAATTGGACAATAAAGTGAGTTTTCAACTTGATTCATTGGAGTTGCAAGGTAATAATATGCAAGGAGATTATTATAAAATAAGGCAACAAAACGCCATTGATTTTAGTGAACCTTATTTTGACACGTACGGGCATGATAGTACTAAGCAATTTTTAATGACAAGTATTTGTGTTCCAATTAATGATAGTGCAAAACAATTTATTGGGTTGGCTGGAGTTGATTTTGATTTAGGAAAATTAAAACCATTTATTAAAAATCTTAATACATATAAAGGTTGCAGTTCGATGATAATTTCAAACAATGGTACAATTGTATTAAATCCTGATTCATTATTAAATGGAAAGCAATTTAATATTATATACAATTATGATAATCGAAAATATGGAATAACTGATAGTATAAAAGAAGGGAAATCAATAACATATTTTGGAAGAATAAATTCAAATAAAAGTTATATAACCATTGTACCTGTTAAATTAAGTAACAACTGTAAAACCTGGGCATTGGCTGTAATTGTTCCGACCAGTTCAATAAATAAACTAGTAAATCAAACATTGCTTATTTCAATAATAGTAGCATTAATAGGTTTGTTATTATTAATTCTTATTACATGGAAAATTACTGATATGCTTGCAAAACCTCTTGAAAATAGTATTCAGTTTGCCAGCAGCATTGGAAATGGAAATTTATCGTCACTTGTTGAGTATAACAAAAATGATGAAATGGGGCAATTAATGAATGCTTTATTAGAAATGTCGGAGAAGCTTAAAAATATGGTCAATGAAATAAATTTAGGTTCCGAATTATTATCAAAAACTGCTAAATCATTATCTTCAAGTTCAAAACAACTCCTATCTGCTTCATATCATCATTACGACACATCTGATAAAGTGAATCAATCCATTTCACAAATGGTTGAGCACATTAAAAACAATACCGAATATTCGCAAAAAGCAGAATTGGTTTCAAAAGAAGCAAGTAAAAAAATTAAGCAAAGTGTGAGGATGTCAGTAAAGGTTGTAACCAGCATGAACTATATTTCGGAACGTATTACTGTAATTAATGATATTGCTATGCAAACCAATATTTTAGCTCTTAATGCAGCAGTTGAAGCTGCACGTGCAGGTGAACATGGAAAAGGTTTTGCAATTGTTGCCTCCGAAGTAAAAAAATTGGCTGAAAATAGCAGGAATTCTGTAAACGAAATTACCGATCTTTTAAAACAATGTCAGTTTGATTCTGAAACTGCTGGTGAAATGCTCGACCAAACCATACCTGAAATAGAAAAAAATGCAAAATTGATAAATTCAATATTTCTCTTAAATGCGGAACAAAATACGAAAATTGATGAAATCACTGAATCGCTTCAGAAATTAAATGATATAACAAAAGACAATAATAACAATGCAAAACGGATGACTGTTTTTGTTGAAGAAATTGAAGGACAAGCCAATAAACTAAAAAGCCTTATAAATAAGTTTAGAATAGAAAATTAATTGAAACTTCAAGAAATTTAATACTTATATAGCAAAGTTGAGTAATTGAACTATCAAATTTAGAAATGATTAAGGTGTTGAAAATGCTACAGGAATTACCTTTCCATTAATTAATTTACCACTATTTATTGCGAAATTAACAATATATTCAGCCATTTGTGCCGGATTTACAGGAGCGGTGTAGCCAGGAAAAGCTTCTGCCAGCATTTCGGTTTGAACTGAACCTAAAGCCAGGCAATTTATGGCAATATTGCGTCCATTTAATTCTTGTACCAAACACTCGGTTAAACATGCCAATGCTGCTTTACTTGTGCTATACCAAACCAATCCTTTAAACTTCGAACTTCCTTGAAAACCAGCCATACTGCCAATATTTACAATATGACTCCTACCTTCAATTCCCATAAAAGGAATAAGCATTTTAATTAATTCAGCAGGGGCAAATAAATTGGTATCAAACAGATTGCGATAATTATCAATAGATGATTCGATAAAAGTTTTATTTATAAGCGCTCCGGCATTATTTATGAGAATATCTACATACTTAAAATGTTCATTAATTAATTTTAACAAATCTGTTGACTTGCTGAATATTGAATTTAAATCGAAAGGAATTCCTTTAAAAATTTCAGGTGATAATATTTGGGTAATTTCATTTAATGCATTGGCATTCCGCGCAATACCGATTATTTTATTTCCTTTCGATTTTCCAAAATGCAAAGCAATTTCACGTCCAATTCCACGACTACATCCGGTAATAACTATATTCATAGCATAAAATTCATATTATACAATATTACTAATTTCCATTAATTTTACATTTTATAATTTTTGAAAATTTCAAACGTTTTGTTTATAAATTCATGATGAAAGCTCATATTCATTATTCTATATTATTTATATTTATTTTAATCGGTATCAATTTAATTGCACAAGAACCGGGAACTAAAAAAAATGACAATAGTCAGGAAAAACCACTATCAACTAATTGGGTATTTGGAGGTAATTTTAGCTTAGCTTTTGGAACTGTTACTTTTGTTGATATATCACCATTAGTTGGCTATTACATTAAGCCCAAATTATTGGTTGGTGCAGGTGCAACATATCAATATTTAAGTGGAACTTATATTTTATCGTCTGATTATTCAAGTGTAAGAGTAAAATCAAATATTTTTGGTTTGCGCACATTTTTGAATTATACTTTTTTTGAAACTGCTGAAAATTCTTTTATGAGTAGGAATAATTATGGATTTTTTGTACATGCTGAATACGAGGCACTAAATCTCGACCACGATTTTTCTAACACTGCATCTTATAATTCTATTAACAGATTTTGGATAAATGGAATTTTATTAGGTGGTGGAATTAAGCAATTATTTGGCAAACATTCTGCATTTAGCATTACCGTTTTGGATAATATTCTTGCTTCAAGCAAGACTCCGTATGATAATCCGGTAGTTCGAATTGGTTTTCTGTTTTAACCTTTTTAAAATATTAATTTTAACTTTTGAACTTTTTGGCTTTACTTTGCGTTGAAAGAAAATAATAATATAAAATATGGTAATTGAAAAAGACAAGGTAGTTTCAATCTCATATGAATTGAAGCTTACAAATGGTAATGGAGATGTAGTTGAAAATGTAAATAAAAACAATCCTCTTGTTTTTTTACTTGGTCACGGTAATTTATTGCCAAAATTTGAAACTAACCTTACTGGTTTGAAAATTGGAGATAATTTTGATTTTGTCCTCAATGCAGAAGAAGCCTATGGAAAGATATCTTCGGAAGCAATTGTTGACCTTCCAAAATCAATTTTTATGGCCGATGGAGTAGTAAACGAGGATTTATTATATATCGGAAATATAATTCCAATGACAGATCAATCAGGAAATCGATTTAACGGCAAAGTAGTAAACTTATCGGAAGCTGAAGTTAAAATGGATTTTAACCATCCTTTAGCTGGAGAAAGCCTGCATTTTAAAGGAGAAGTTGTTGATGTACGTGATGCTTCAGACGAAGAATTGGAACATGGACATATTCACCAGGAACAAAGTAGCTGCGGTTGTGGTGGCGGTTCATGTGGATGCGATGATGCATCATGTGAAAGTGGAGCTTGCGAAACTGAAGCTGGAGGTTCATGCGGTTGTGGATCGGGTTGTGGTTGCAATTAATTTTAATTAATCACATATTAGGGCCTTTTCGTTTGAAAAGGCTCTTTTTTTGTTTTATTTAATCCCATTTTGACAAGATTATTTTATTGTGAATATTTGATTATTCTATTTTTAAGCCATAATAGATTTACATGAAATATTTAAAATTTATTAGAAAGAAAATTGATTTTATTATTTGCTGGTTGTATTTTCCAATTTTTCAGAAAATTATTCCTCCTCAAACTTTTAGATATGCAGTTAGTGGTGGTTCTAATACAATTCTTGATATTTCATTGTATTTTTTAACCTATAATTACGTTTTACGTAAAAAAATAATTCACTTAGGTTTTATTTCAATAAGCGCACATATTGGGGCGTTTTTAATAGTATTTCCTATTACATTTACAACTGGGTTTTTTCTTTCAAAATACATAACCTTTACACAGTCGTACTTACGTGGTAAAATTCAATTATTTCGATATGGGGTAACAGTTTTGATTTGTATTCTCCTTAATTATATTTTTCTGAATTTTTTTGTCGATTTTTGCCACCTCTATCCCACTCCATCTAAAATATTAACTTCTGGATTAGTTGTAATTTACAGCTATTTTTCTCAGAAATTTTATTCTTTTAAAATTGAAGCTGTTAAATAACGTTTTTGTTTTTACAAATGAATTAGGAATTTAATTTTGCAATAGTTAGTAAAATAAAAAAAGTCCAAACAATTCGATTATTTGGACTTTTTATTTTAATTGTATTTTTTTTAAGAATGCATATCTGCAATTTTATCAGCCTGGTATTTGCCAGCCTTCAACTTTTCAGCAACTTCGGCAAATACTTTAATCGTATATTCAGCATCTTCAATTGTATGTGCAGCAGTTGGAATAATTCTTAACATAAGCACTCCCTTTGGAACAACAGGATATGTAACGCCCGAACAAAAAATATTGTAATTTTCTCTTAAATCCATAATTACATTTGTACCTTCAGGTACGCTACCTGATAAATAAACTGGTGTAACAGCAGAGTTTGTATTTCCAAGATTTAATCCTTTCGATTTGAATCCACTTTGAACCACTTTTACAACTTTCCAAAGTTTTTCACGTATTGAAGGATCATTTTCAATTATATCCATTCTTTTTAATGCTCCCACTACACAAGCCAAAGGAAGTGATTTTGCAAAAATTTGGGAGCGCATATTGAACCTTAAATAATCAACCACATCCTTTTTGGCAGCAATGAAACCACCTATTAATGCAATTGATTTTGCAAATGTACCAAAATATATATCTACATCTTTCTGAACATCGAAATGCTCGTCAGTACCGGCACCTGTTGGTCCCATAGTTCCAAATCCATGTGCGTCATCAATCAATAACCTGAAATTAAATTTTTTCTTCAAGGCTACAATTTCGTCAAGTTTTCCCAAATCGCCTGACATACCGAAAACACCTTCAGTAATTACCAAAATTCCACCTTTTGTTTCCTGCGATAATTTTGTTGCTCTTTCTAATTCTTTTTCTAAGTTGGCTATATTGTTATGTGGGTAAACGAATCGTTTGCCCATATGTAAGCGTAATCCGTCAATTATACATGCGTGAGCCTCAGAATCATAGACAATGATATCATTTCTCATGCAAAGTGAATCAATCATTGATATCATACCCTGATAACCATAATTCACGACATAAGATGATTCACGTTTTACAAATTTTGCAAGCCTTTTCTCCAGTTCCTCATGTAAATCAGTCTGACCAGACATCATTCTTGCTCCCATTGGTGATGCAAGTCCAAACCTTTGCGCGCCTTCGGCGTCAGCTTTTCTAACTTCGGGATGATTAGCTAATCCCAGATAATTATTTAAACTCCAATTGAGCATTTCTTTGCCTCTGAATTTCATTCGAGTGTCCAATTTCGCCTTCTAATTTTGGAAACATAAAATAACCATCAGCTTCACGCTGATATTGGCCAAGTGGGCCGCGGCTTTTCTCAATTTTATCAAAAATATCCACTGTAGTAGTTTTAATTATTAGAAAATAAGGGACAAAAGTAATTTTTTTTAAAAATCTAACAAGTCGAAAATAAACATAAAAATTTATCGTTTTACTTGCTGATTTATTGAGGCAATAATATTTTAATATTAAAAACTTTAATGTAATTTTGCGACATGTCAAAAAATTGGTTTTTAAAATTTAGTTTACTGATTATAAGCTTGTTATTAATAATTTCATGTTCGGAATATGAAAAGGTATTAAAAAGCTCCGACTATGAATTAAAGTATCGAAAAGCTGTTGAATTTTATAATAATAAGGACTATTCCAGGGCAATTTCGCTATTTGAACAAGTTGTAAATGTTTTCAGGGCTTCAACAAAAGGCGATTCATTGGTATATTATTATGCAAAAAGTTGTTATGGCGATGAAGATTATATAATGGCTGGTCACTATTTTAAAGAAATTGTTGAAAATTATTCTCGTAGTCCTTTTGCTGAAGAATCAGATTATATGTCGGCATATTGTTACTATTTGTTATCACCACGTCCGACCTTAGATCAGGAATACACTAAAACTGCAATTCAAGCATTATTAAAATTCGACTATAACCGTCCTGATAGTAAATATGTTCCAGAATGTAAAAGATTAATTGCTGAATTAAATAATAAGCTGGCAGAAAAGGAATATTTAGGCGCTACACTCTATTATAACATGGGTGATTACAGTCCGATTTATTATAAAGCAGCAATAGTGGCTATTAAGAACTGTATGAACGATTATCCAAATTCGAAATTCAGGGAAGATTTAATGTTTATGAGCTTGAAATCGAACTATATTTTTGCGGAAAAGAGTGTAACAGCCAGACAAAAAGAACGTTATCAATCAACTTTAGATGAATATTATAGTTTTGTCGGTGAATTTCCAAAAAGTGAAAAATACGGTAAAGAGGTTGAAAAAATTTACAATCATACTAAAGAAGTATTAGGTTTACAAAATTAAAATTCAAAATAAAAATGGACTATAAAAAATCAAAAGCGCCTTCGACAACTATTACCAGAAACCTTGATGAATTGGACCTTCCAACAGGTAACATTTATGAAAGCACTGTAATTGTTTCAAAACGTGCCAATCAAATTTCGGTAGAAATGAAACAGGAATTGAACCGTAAACTTGAAGAATTTGCTAATTACACAGATAATCTGGAAGAAATTTTTGAAAATCGCGAGCAAATTGAAATTTCAAGATTTTACGAACGATTGCCAAAACCTACTTTAATTTCTTTGCAAGAGTTTGAGGACAAGGAAATATTTTTCAAAAAACACAAAAAAGAATAAAAAGTTTTTACCCTTATGCTAAAGGGAAAACACATATTATTGGGAATTACAGGGAGTATAGCAGCCTATAAAGCTGCTATTCTTGTTAGGTTACTTGTGAAAGAAGGTGCAGACGTTAAAGTAATTATGACACCTTTGGCCAAAGAATTTATAACTCCCCTTACTTTGGCAACTTTATCGAAAAATCCTATTCTTATTGACTTTTTTAATTCTGAAAATGGCGAATGGAATAGCCATGTTAATTTAGGATTATGGGCTGATTTATATTTAATTGCGCCGGCCACTGCTAACACAATTGCAAAAATGGCAAATGGAATTGCTGATAATTTGTTGCTTACATCTTATCTTTCAGCTCGATCAAAAATTATGGTAGCTCCTGCAATGGATTTAGATATGTTTAAGCATCAGTCAACCATTGAAAATCTAAAAATTCTTGAAAAAAGAGGCAATTTAATCATTGAACCATCTGTAGGAGAACTTGCTAGCGGATTAGAAGGTCAAGGTCGAATGGAAGAACCTGAAAATATTGTAAACTATATTCGCAACTATTTTTCTACAAATAATAAATTAATTGGTAAAAAAATTCTTGTAACAGCAGGCCCAACTTATGAAGCAATTGATCCAGTCAGATTTATTGGCAACCATTCTTCAGGTAAAATGGGTTATGCAATTGCTGAAGTACTTGCTGAATCAGGCGCAAAGGTTATATTAGTTTCAGGACCTGTTAATATTGCAATTAAAAATTCAGGAATCGAATTGATAAATGTAACATCTGCTCAACAAATGCATGATGTTTGTTTAAAAGAATATCTAAATTGTAATGCAGCAATAATGTCAGCTGCAGTATCTGATTACACACCTGAAAATCCTTCAAATCAAAAAATTAAAAGAAAAACTGAAAAAATAACAATTGAACTTAAGGCAAATCCTGACATTGCTTTTGAATTGGGTAAAATTAAAAAGGAAAAACAAATCCTTGTTGGTTTTGCATTGGAAACTGAAAACGCATTAAATAATGCATTTGAAAAACTAAATAGGAAAAACTTCGATTTTATTGTTGTAAACTCATTAGGTCAGGTAGGTACAGGTTTTAATACCGATACAAATCAAATTTCGATAATTGATAAAAACAATAAAATAGAACATTTCGAGTTAAAGAATAAAACTGAAGTAGCTAAAGATATAGTTGAAAAGCTTTGCTTTTTCTTCTAAATAAACATTAAATGCAAAAGATATTCATTGTTTTAATTTGTTTTATTTCAACTGCATTTATTTCATTGCAGGCTCAGGAATTGAAATGCAATATTCAGGTTTCATCGCAAAAAATTCAGGGCACGAATAAAAATGTATTTCAAACCCTGCAAACATCACTAAATGAATTTATGAACAGCAGAACCTGGACTAGCCATACTTTTGCTATAAATGAAAGAATTGAATGCAGCATTTTAATTAATGTAACCGACCAACAATCTGCTGATGAATTTACAGCAACAATTCAAATACAATCACGTCGGCCAGTTTATAATTCATCATATAATTCATTAATGTTTAATTACCTCGATCAGAATTTTACCTTTAAATATGTAGAATTTGACCCTCTGGAGTTTAATGAAAATTCATCATCTGACGCAAGTCCAGTTCCTGTTCTAGCTTATTATGCATATATTATATTGGGCTTAGATTATGATTCTTTTGCATTAGATGGTGGAACTGAATTTTTTACGAAAGCTGAAAAAATTGTAAATAATAACCAAAATTCATCAGAAAAAGGTTGGGGACCTTATGACGGTAAAAATAACCGTAACCGCTACTGGTTAGTTAAGAATATACTTGATTCTCGATATGAACCAGTCCGTGAATTTAATTACAAATATCACAGACTTGGTTTAGATTTGATGGATAGTAAACCTACTGAGGCCAGAAATGAAATTTCGGATGATTTAGGCTTATTGCAAGGCGTTTATCGTGATAAACCTGATCCTTACTTATTTTTTTACAGTGTTATAATGGATGCTAAAGCTGATGAATTAGTAAATATTTTTAGTGATGCATTACCTGATGAGAAATCAAGGGTATATCAGATTTTGAATGAAATTGATAATGCCAATGCCGTAAAATATAAAAAGTTAACAACCCAACAGTAATTTTAAAAACAGCAAATTAAACTACTTAATTTTTAAATTAGTCCAATTACTTTTAAACAATTAGTAAATCCGAATTCCGTATAGTTTTAATTTTTGCCAAATCTTAAATATCATTTGTTCAAAATAAGCTCAATAAATTATTCAAATATTTCCATTAAATTTGCCTGTAAACATGGCAATATAATATGCTCAGAAGCTTATCCATTCAAAACTATGCATTAATAAATGACCTTCAAATAACTTTTGATAATGGATTTACTATTATAACCGGTGAAACAGGTGCTGGAAAATCAATATTGCTTGGCGCTCTTTCGCTTTTAGTTGGTCAACGTGCAGATGCCTCGGTTTTGCTTGATAATTCAAAAAAATGTGTAGTTGAAGGCTCTTTTATTATAGGTGAATATAATTTACAAAATTTCTTTGTACAAAATGAACTTGATTATGATAATACATTAATTATACGTCGAGAAGTATTAGATAATGGCCGTTCAAGAGCATTCGTAAACGATTCACCAGTTAATCTTTCAATTTTAAAAGAGTTAGGCGATAGATTAATTGACATTCATTCCCAGCATCAAAATTCATTTCTGGCTGAAAATACTTTTCAGTTGCGTGTAATTGATATACTATCTAAAAGTTCAGAAATTCTAGAAAAATATAAGATTTCTTTTAAAAAATATTCTGAATTGAATCGAATTTTAGATCAATTAAAAAATTCAGCAACTAAAGAAAAGTCCGATCTTGATTATTTTCAATTTCAATATACCGAACTTGAAAAAGCTAAACTTAAACCCGGTGAACAGTTACAACTTGAAGAAGAATTGAAATTACTTTCGCATGCTGAGGAAATAAAATCATCATTAACAAATATTCACCAGGCATTATCTTTTGAAAATTCAGGTGCATTAAATGCGGTTAAAGAATCAATTGGAATAGCCGGGAAAATAAAAACAAACTATTCAAGAGCAGGTGAATTGCAGGAAAGATTAAATTCAATTTATGTTGAATTAAAAGATATTTCATCAGAATCTTTAAACCTTGCCGAAAAAGTTGATCTTGATCCGTTAAAATTAGAAGAAGTAAAAGCAAGGTTAGATTTACTATATGCATTATGTCATAAGCACAGGGCAGCTGATTTAGATGAATTAATTACCCAACGTGATTCATTTGCAGCAAAAATTGAAGCTATTACTGGTTATGATGATCAAATAAAACAAATTGAAAAAGAACTCAATGCTGAAAAGGAAACATTAATTTATTTAGCCTTACAACTTTCTGAAAATAGAATTAGTGCTATAAAACCATTTGAAGATCAGATAGTAATGATTTTGCAATTGTTAGGTATGCCCAACGGTTCTTTTGCCGTAAAAATGGAAAAATTAAGCGACTTTAATCAAAATGGGCTCGATAAAGTAAGCTTTTTGTTTAGTGCCAATAAGCAAGTAAGTTTGCAGGAAATTTCTAAAGTTGCTTCAGGTGGAGAAATTTCACGATTAATGCTTGCAATTAAATCAGTAATTGCAAATGCTCTTGCTATGCCGGCTGTAATCTTCGACGAAATAGATGCAGGTGTTTCAGGCGACATAGCTGACCGCATGGGTAACATTATGAAGCAAATGAGCCAAAACATGCAGGTAATAAGCATAACTCATTTGCCACAAGTTGCATCAAAAGGTAAAAATCATTTTTTAGTTTATAAAACTGAAGGTGATAAATATACAAACACACAAATGAAATTATTAAATGGTGAAGACCGAGTTGTTGAAATTGCTAAAATGTTAAGTGGCGAACAAATTAGTGATGCTGCAATAACCAATGCAAGGGTGCTTTTGAATAATTAATAAATTGAACCTTTCAAATAATTCATTGTTGTTAAACAGTTTTAATTAAATTCTCAATAAATAAATAAGTTCAACCAATAAATTTTTTATGGCTCATAAACTTTTAAAAGGAAAAAAAGGATTGATTTTCGGGGCATTAAATTCGAATTCAATTGCATGGAAAATCGCAGAACGTGCATATGAAGAAGGTGCCGAAATTTTATTAACTAATGCACCGGTTGCTATGCGTTTAGGTGAAGTTGGCGAATTGGCAAAGGCATGTAATACTGAAGTAATTTATGCCGATGCAACCAATATTGATGATTTGGAAATGCTCATAAATGCGACCATGGATAAAATGGGTGGCAAGATTGATTTTCTTTTGCATTCCATTGGAATGTCCCCAAATGTTAGAAAAGGAATTAGTTATGATAATATTAATTACGACAATTACTTAAAAACACTTGATATTTCAGCCTTATCATTTCACAAAATATTACAAATTTGTCGCAGACTTGATGCAATAAGCGAATGGGGATCGGTTGTAGCACTATCATATATTGCGTCAACCCGTACTTTGTATGGTTATAATGATATGGCTGATGCAAAAGCTGCTTTGGAATCAATAGCCAGAAGTTTCGGTTATATTTATGGTCGTGAGAAAAAAGTTCGCATAAATACTGTTTCACAGTCACCAACGGTAACAACTGCCGGAAGTGGCGTAAAAGGGTTTGGTTCATTGCTAGATTTTTCGGAAAGAATGTCTCCACTTGGAAATGCCACCGCGCTGGAATGTGCCGACTATGTTATAACTTTATTTTCTGACCTTACTAAAAAAGTTACCATGCAAAATCTTTACCATGACGGAGGTTTCTCAAGTATGGGTATGAGCCAGGAAGCCATGACACAATACGATAAGAGTTTCGAAGAATGTCAATAAGCAGGAGACAGAAGAACGGAAAAAGGTGAACAGAATATAGAAAAACAAAAATTGATCTATTTCTATATTCCTGTTTACCAAATTCTTTATTCCTTTAAAACAATTCCTGAATTTCAGTTTTAATAAAATCTATTGCAGTTTGTGTTGGTGATTTTGGAAATTCCCCAATATTTTCCAATATGTTTTTACAAAGTTCAATTGCTGATGCTGTTGGATTAGTAGTTTCATTTGATGTATTGATCAGTTTTATTATTTGTGACCTTGCACTTTTAACCATCTCCCATGATTTGGTAGAAATATAAACTTGTTGTGAAAGGTTATGTTCATATTCACTTCTTATTGAAGCTATTAATTCAGAATGTAATTGTTTACTGTTCATTCCTGGTTGATTGAGCCTTGTAAGCAATGAATCAATTGAAATTCTTTCTAAAAATAAAATAATACGTTCATAAGCCTGAAAGCGCAAAGGAATTGTAATCTCATGGCTTTTCATCAATAATTCAACATTTCGTTGTTTCTCAAAGTTTTGTAAAAGAGACCGTAAAATTATCCATGAAGTAAGTAAAACAACAATAGTCGGAAGTGTATATTTAAGAATCTCAAGCATTATATTCGATATTAGAATAATTTAAATAAATAGACACAATATTAATAAATTAGCTGATAATACTTTAATTTTGCAGGTTGAAAAATCATAAAAAACAATTTACAATTTATGGAACAAGTTTCACAAAGAGTAGCAGCCCTAGCGGAATCATCCACAATTGCGATGAATACCAAAACCAAAGCCTTGCAGGCTCAGGGCATAGATGTTATCAATTTAACAGTTGGAGAGCCCGATTTTTTTACACCCGACCATGTTAAGGAAGCTGCAAAAAAGGCAGTTGATGACAATCATTCATTTTATACTAATGTTGCAGGATATCCTGAACTACTCGAAGCCATTTCAAAAAAGTTAAAGCGCGAAAACAATCTTGATTACGCTGCAAACCAAATTGTAGTTTCAAATGGTGCAAAACATAGTTTAGCAAATGCAATACTCACTTTAATTAACAAAGGTGATGAAGTTATAATTCCAGCACCTTATTGGGTTAGTTACGCTGAACTTGTAAAATTGGCTGAAGGAACAAATATTATTTTGAATACTGAAGTAGATACAGATTTTAAAATTACTCCTTCCCAACTCGAAAAAGCAATAACTTCAAAGACAAAGGCATTTTTACTTTGTTCACCATCAAACCCAACAGGAAGTGTTTATAGTAAATCGGAATTAAAATCTATTGTTGATGTATTAATTAAACATCCGCAGATTTTTATTATCACAGATGAAATATACGAACATATTAACTATTTAGGTGGGCACGAAAGTATTGCCCAATTCTCAGAAATTAAAGATAGGGTTGTATTAATTAATGGAGTCTCCAAATCATATGCTATGACAGGCTATAGAATTGGATACATGGCTGCTGCACCCTGGATAGCCAAAGCCTGTAATAAGTTGCAGGGACAAATGACTACCAATGCCTCTACTATTGCTCAGAGAGCATCAATAGCAGCCTTAAATGGTGACCAATCAGTTGTTGAAAAATTTCGTAAAGCTTTCGAATCGCGAAGGAATTTAGTAATGGATGCTATCACAAAAATTAAAGGGGTAAAATGCAATAAACCGGATGGGGCATTTTATGTATTTCCTGATATTAGCTCATTTTTTGGCAAATCAGTCGAAGGAAGAACCATTAATAACTCAGATGATATGAGCTTTTATTTGTTGGAAAAAGCATTCATTGCTACCGTACCTGGTTCAGGTTTTGGAAATGATAAATGTATAAGAATTTCTTTTGCAACCAGCGATGAAAAACTTGTAGAAGCATTGAAACGATTAACAAAAGCATTAGAAGACTTAAAGTAGAATTACATAAACTTTTTAATGGAAGGGAGGATTTAATTATTCTCCCTTTTTTTTGTATAAATATGAGCTATAAAATTATAATTTACAATTTATTTTTTATAACAAAATACTAGTAAAATATTAATAAATGTAAGATATTAACTAATTAATGTATTATTTATTAACAATATTGTTAATATTTATAATTATTTTTTATTATTGCACTATATTTTATTACTCCACATCATTGATATTCAGAACATGATTAATGATTTTATATTAAATAAATAAAATCATTTATTTTACTATAAATTATAATTTAACCCTCGTTATTTTAGTTGTTAATGAAAATATATTGCATTTATTTTAATTTTAAATCAATTTTATTTGGGGGTTAAATAAATATTTGTATTTTTGTACCAGAAATATTTATTAATAATTAACCGCAAAAAGTTTATAATTATGAAGACAACGATGAAAGTTTTAGCAACAGCTGCCTTTATGGTGGCTAGTTTTGCATCCTTAAAAGCGCAGGATACAATTAAGGCAACTGCGGATTTAGTAACAAGTTATGTTTGGAGAGGTGTCTATTCTTCATATAGTCCAAATTTCCAGCCAACTTTAGCTTACGATCATGGAAATCTTGAAATTGGAGTTTGGGGTTCAACAGATTTCTTAGGCGCTTTATCACCTTCTTATAAAGAAGCCGATCTTTATGTTTCTTATGCAATCGGTGCTTTTAAAATGACATTAACCGATTATAATTGGAATTTTAAGACGAGTTATTTTAAGTATACCGACAGTATAACCGATCATATATTTGAACTTGGTTTGGCATATACATTATCAGGTTCTTTTCCATTAAGTATTAGTGCCAATACAATGCTTTATGGAGCTGATAAAAAGTGGGATTCAAATATGGGAATGCAGGATCCAAAAAAACAAGCATATTCCACTTATATAGAATTGGATTACCCAATCAAAAATGCAAATATTTTTGTAGGTATGACTCCAATGGATGGCTATTATGGAGATGGTTACGGTGGTCATGGTGGATTTTCGGTATGTAATATTGGTGTGACCGCAACAAGGAACTTAAAAATTACAAGTGATTATTCATTCCCTTTGAGAGCTACTTTTGGTCTTAATCCTCAGAAAGAAGATGCATATTTTGTTTTCGGATTTACTTTCTAAATTAATAAGCTTTCAAAAAATTAATTAAATTTCAAAGTAACAGAATTTTGCAAAATGGGGGAATTTGCTAATACTGTTACTTTGTCATTTAAATTCAGTATAAAATTTCATTTCAAGATAAATCTCACAATTATATAATAATAATTATTATTGCAAACAACTAATTATTTAGGGTAAAAAAAATTTATTGATAATGTTTTTATATGCTACCCCTAAATAATTATATGTAATTTCAAATTATTGTATAAATATTTTCATATTTTCATTTTTTAATTAACTTTGCATTAGAAAGTTCTTTTAATAAATCAAACAATTTTTAATAGGGGGAAAACTATGAAAAAGATTGAAGCCGTTATCCGCAAATCAAAATTTGATGATGTAAAAAAGGCATTGCATGATGTGGATATTCATTTTTTCACATATTGGGATGCCACAGGTATTGGAAAGTCCACTGAAAAGCTTATTTTTCGTGGCAAATCTTATGACACAAGTAAAATACAGCGTATTACTCTATCAATTATTGTACGCGAACAAAATCTGGATAAAACTATTAATGCAATTACACAGTCCGCCAGGACCGGTGAACTTGGTGATGGTAAAATTTTCGTTTCAGATATTTTAGAAGTATACCGTATCAGAAATGGGGAAAAAGGTCCTGATGCTTTATTTATCAAAGGTGAAGAATCATAATTTTATCACTTCATTATCCAAATTTAATTTCAAATCATAAGGTTTAATAATTGTAAATGTAAAAAATATGAAAGCAAAAATATTTCGAATTTCAATATTATGTTTAATGATGATTTCATTTATTGGAATCAGTTCACATGCCCAAACTACTGCAATTGCCGATAGTGTAAAATCAACAGTTTCAGTAGCTCCAGCACCAGCTGTTGTTGAACCTAAAATTGATTCAGGTGATACGGCTTGGATGATTGTTGCTTCTGCACTAGTTTTATTAATGACAATTCCTGGCCTGGCATTGTTTTATGGAGGTTTGGTTCGTCGTAAAAATGTTTTAAGTGTATTAATGCAATGCTTTATAATAACAGCTGTAATTACACTTGAATGGGTTGCCTTTGGTTACAGTAATGCATTCGGCTCGTCACATGGCTCCTTAGCTCCATATATTGGCGGTTTTGATTGGGCTTTCTTAAAAGGAATAAAAATAAATGATCTTAGCCCATATTTTATCTCACATTCACAAGCATTACCAGGTGGTGGTACTATTGGAACGATTCCGCATATTGTATTTATTCTATTTCAATGTATGTTTGCTGTAATAACTCCAGCTTTAATAATTGGGGCATTTGCTGAAAGAATTAAATTCCGTGGTTTTCTAATATTTACCTTACTTTGGGCTATTATTGTTTACAATCCTATTGCACATTGGGTTTGGTCGTCCGATGGATGGTTATTTAAAATGGGGGCACTTGACTTTGCAGGTGGAACAGTAGTACATATTAATGCAGGTATAGCAGCACTTGTAATGGCTTTAATGATAGGTAAACGCAAAAACTATGAAGGACATCCTTCTGAACCACATAATATTCCCCTAGTTGTAATTGGTGCGGCATTGTTATGGTTTGGTTGGTTTGGTTTTAATGCAGGTAGTGGACTTGCTGCCGATGGACTTGCTGCAAGTGCTTTTTTAGTAACACATGTTGCCACAGCCACAGCTGCGTTAACATGGGCATTAATTGATTGGATTTTTAATAAAAAGCCAACAGTTGTAGGTATTTGTACCGGTGCTGTAGCCGGTTTGGTTGCAATAACTCCTGCCTCAGGATTTGTTGACGTTTTTGGTGCAATGATGATTGGATTTTTCGTTTCAGTATTTTGTTTCATCATGGTTGGTATTATTAAACCTAAATTCGGTTATGATGATTCTTTAGATGCATTTGGAGTGCATGGTATTGGCGGTATTTGGGGTGCATTAGCTACAGGCTTATTTGCCACAGCTGCAGTTCAAGCTTCAAGCAAAGGTGCATTTTATGGTAACCCTGGTCAATTTTTAATACAGGTAAAAGCAGTTTTAGCAACCATTATTTATAGCGGTGTTTTAACTGCTGTATTATTTTGGATTGTAAATAAATTATTCGGCATTCGTGCAACTGCTGATGAAGAATCAACAGGTTTGGACGAAACACAACATGGCGAAATTGCTTATACTGAGGCTGAATAAATTTTAATTTGCCCTTTATCTTTTCCTTTTATATTTCACCTAATTTTTGTTAAACGGGAAGCTGAAAAGCTTCTCGTTTTTTTTATTAATTTTATTGAACTAAAATTTTAAAAATTATGGGACCAAATGCAATAAAGTACCTGATTTGCCTTTTTGCAGTAATTATTATCAGTTCAATTAGTGAAAATATTGCTTTTGCTCAACAAGGCAAACTGCCTATACCAATGGTTTATCCTAAAATATTACAGGACAATGGGAAAATTTATGTAATATCTCAAGGTTGGAGTGATAAATTCGAATCAAAATTTAATATTCAAAATTCAATAAAGACTGATACTCAAGTTGTAATTTATGAATTTAAGCCGGCTTATGCATCATTTTATAAAATCACTGACGCCCCTTTTGTACGAGATTTTTTTGGTGCTTGTATCAGTGGTTCAAAAATAATTATAGCAGGAGGATTTAATTCGAAAATGATTGCTACCAATACTGTATATGAATTTGATTTATCAACCCAGAAGTGGTCAATAAAAAAGCAAATGATGAATGCCCGTGCATATTTTACACTGGAAAATATTCGAGGTAAAATTTATGCTATTGGTGGTGAAAATGTAAAAAACGAATGTGAAGTATTTTCCACTGAAACTAACAAATGGACAGCTTTACCATTAAAATATAAACAATCTGATAATAAGTTAATTGAAGAGGTTTACGCTTCAACGGAAATCGAAAACAAAATATATTTATTTGGTAAAAATGGAAACAATTTCAAGAAATTTTCACCATTAGATAACTCGATAACTTCAGGAATTACTCCACCAATTAATTCTGAAGAATTTTGTATTGCCACATTTAGTAAAAGAATATATGTGACCGAAGGAAAATTAGGTGATGAAATGAAAAGCAAAGTTTACATGCTTGATTTAGTTCAAAATAATTGGTCAACTGTTGGTAAAATCCCTTTTCCACGGATTATGTCAGGATTGTTGTATTATAACAAAATGCTCATGTATATGGGAGGTTCTACAAAAATTAACCCAATTCAGCCAACAGATGAAATTTTCATTTACCGACCAATGGAATAAGTATCATAAATACCTATAATAATCAAAAAAAATATTGAAATCGTAAAAATTTAGTTATTCAAATTATAATGTTAAATTACAATAAATTAACAGCTTAATCCATTTTTAGCAAAAAATTTAAATAAACTGTTAACATTTGCTACCGTATATTTTACTTTATCATACCTAAAATATTTTTCAAACAAATGCATTTGTAAAATACATTTACAAATGTGTATATAATAATCATTTTTAGTTTAAAAAATAAAATTTTAGGTAATGAAAAATTTAAGTATACTTCCTATTAATTCCAATATTCAACAATTTTCATATTTATACAACTTCATTAAAACAATTTATTTTAAAATTTTAATTTCAGTCACTTTTATTTTATTTTTAAATATCAGTTTAACTAATGCTTCTGTAATTTCTTATGCAAAAGATTCTGACGGAATTACATTCAAATTAGACACCGGATTATTGAAAATAAAAATTTGTACTGATGATGTAATTGAAGTAAAATATACATCTTTAGATTCTATTGCCAGAAAATCTTCACTTGTTGTGAATAATCAATGGCTGTCAATACCTTCATTTGATTTATCAAAAGCAGATTCAAAATTTGTAATTTCAACGAGCAAACTTAAAGTTACAATTGATAGTACAACACAATCAATTCAATACTTTACTTTAAATAATAATTTAATTTTGGCTGAAGATAATACACAATCAAAAACAATGACAGCTGCCACCATTGTAGGAATTAAAACTTATAATTGTTCCACACAATTTTTATCACCAGCTGATGAGGCTTTATTTGGATTAGGATGTCATCCAACCGATCAGGGATCAATGAATTACAAAGGACGGAATCAGGATATGGCCATTCAGTATATGACTGGTGCAATTCCTGTTTTATTATCAAATAAAGGTTATGGAATAATGTGGGATAATTATTCCGCTTCAAATTTTTACGGTTCAGTTGCATCTAATACAAAATATAAATATGTATCTGAAAGCGGCACAATGGTTGATTACTATTTCTTTTATGGACCTGAATTCGACCATATTATATCGTCATACCGTATCGCAACTGGAATTGCACCCATGTTTCCCAAATGGGCATTTGGTTTGTTCCAATCGCAAGACCGTTATCAAAGCCAAGCCGAAGTTTTATCGGTTAAAAATAATTACAGGAATAACCATTTACCAGTCGACTGCATAGTTCAGGACTGGTATTATTGGTATCCTGATTTTATTGGTTCACATATTATGTACCCAACAAATTATCCTGATCCTAAAGGAATGGTTGATTCATTACATAAGGCAAATATTCATGCCATGATTTCAATTTGGCCTGTATTTGATTCAACTACTAACAATTTTAAAGCATTGAAAAATATTGGAGGTTTAACCAGCATAATTTGGAGTGATGTAATGACACATAAATGGGATACATATTATGATGCACATAGTTTAAATGCCAGAAATTTATATTGGAATCAGGCGAATCAAAGTCTGATTTCAAAATATGGTTGGGATGCCTGGTGGGTTGATCAATGCGAACCTGATAATGGTGGTGATTTGGATGCAAGAAGAAAAAGTGTATTTGCGATAGGCAAAGGAATTGATTATTTCAACACCTATTCATTGATGCATTCTGAAGGTTTGTATTCTAACTGGCGAAAAGATATTCCCGGAAAAAGGGCATTTTTTCTAATTCGGCAAGCTTTTGCAGGCCAACAAAGAAACGCTACAACACTTTGGTCTTCAGATATTACGTGTACTTTCAGTTCATACAAAATTCAGGTACCACAGGGAATAAATGCTTGTGTTTCTGGAATACCTTATTGGACTTCAGACATAGGAGGTTACCACTTGAATTGGTCTGCGCCTGATTGGTCTACTGCTGCAAATCGCGAATTATTTACACGTTGGTTTCAATTTGGAACATTCTGCCCAATATTCCGAATTCATGGAAAAGGGGAAAGAGCTTTATTTTCAAAAAATTGGGACGAAGCAACTAAAGCAATTTTATTGAATTATGATAATCTGCGTTACCGTTTAATGCCTTACATTTATTCACTTGGATGGAAAGTCACCAATGAAAATTATACCATAATGCGTGCATTGGCATTCGATTTTAGAACTGATTCTGCAATTAATAATATTCAGGATCAATATATGTTTGGACCTGCGTTTTTAGTAAACCCTGTTACAGCACAATTATATAGCAATGGTAGTAGTTCATCAGGCACAATTAAAACAAGAAAAGTTTATTTACCGGCATCAACTACATGGTATGACTTTTGGACAGGAGAATCATATTCAGGAGGACAAACCATAAATTCAGAAGCGCCTATTGAAAAAATTCCTTTGTATATTAAAGCAGGTTCTATAATTCCAATGGGTCCATTTTTGCAATATGCAACGGAAAAAGTATCGGATACAATTGAGTTAAGGGTTTATAAAGGTGCTAGTGGAAATTTTACCATTTATGAAGATGAAAATGATAATTATGATTATGAAAAAGGAAAACATTCTGAAATTCCTATAAATTACAACGATACAACCCAACAATTAGTTATAGGCAACAAAATAGGGAGTTATGATAGTTTACCACATCATAAAACATTTAAAATTGTTTGGGTTGATAAAGGTTATGGTATTGGAATTGGCAGTCCATATAAATGTGATACAACTATTTTATATGACGGTACTCGAATAGTTGTACCTTATGTTTCCAGAGGAAAACAAGTTGCAATACAAACAAAAAACAATAATAGTTTTAATTGTAAAATATATCCAAATCCAACTGAAAACAAATTAAACATAATCATTAGTACCAATATTTCTGATGAATCACAAATAAAATTTACAGACTTATCTGGTAAGTGCGTTATATCAGTTTGTAAATATTTAATTGAAGGGGATAATTTAATTTCAATCAATACCAAAGAGTTTAATTTATCAGATGGTATGTATATTTTAACAATATGTGCAGGAAACTATAATTTTGAAGAAAAGGTTAATATAAATAGTTAAGTTAGAAATTTGATTCTTAAAAAATAAAAGTTCGAGTTATTTCGAACTTTTATTTTTTGAAGTATTATTTGTTCCAACAGGTGCAGTTACAGGTTGTGAAATTTTTTGGTGTAATATTTTGTTGGTTGCAATTATTTTACTTTTTGCATATCCGTCATTTTGAAAAAGTTGTAGAGCTGATTCAAAATAGCCCAAAGCTTTATTATAATCTTTAATTTTAAAGCTCTCGTTTCCTTCAACAATTATACTATCATAACGGCTTCTGTTTTGCAAATATACGGCGTTTGAAACTTCATCTAATGATTGTAAATTGCTTTTAATTTGTTTATCTTTTGGTTTCATTGCCCTGGCAAAATTATAATTCAACCTGGCTTTATCGTAATCTTTATTCTGAAGCGCATCATCTGCAATCTCCAAAGTTCGCTGATAAAAATCATCTAGTAATTTCTCCTTTTTATAAGCCTTTATAATTTTATTGGCTTTGTCATGGGCAACATCATCATCAGGTATTAACAAAGCAGCCTGAACATACTTATAAAAGGCTTCCTCCGTTTTATTTTTAACCAATAATTTATCACCTTCAGAAATCAGTTTATTATAATCTCGTTGCAATAATTGATTTGTTTTAGCTATAATCTGATATAGTGTACCCATTTTAGATTTTCTTGTATCCGGTTCAAAAAACCATCCTTTTTTAGAATTAAAGTTATAATAAACAACAGGTTCACTGAATGCTTCGGTTTTCAAGCCTGGATAATCTTTAAATATGCTTATTGTAAAATCGAAAGTTTCACCAATTCCACCACTTCTCAATACATCATTTGTAACAGTTGTATTCAGTTCAATTTTTTCAGGAATAAATCCTTCCTTAAGTGCCTCGATTACATATATTGTGTTGTGACGTAAATTAATTTTAAATAAACCTTTGTCATCGTTAACTGTAGAAGTAATTTTCACGCCATCAATATAAAAATTAAGCGTTACACCAGAAATTGGATAATCACCATCATCCACCTCTCCTCCTAAGCTGAAATAATCGGTTGGATCAAAAAATGCAGCAGCATTACTTTTTACTACAAGCAATATTTGAAGAAAAATTAGAATAAATAATATTTCAACATAACGAATTTTTCTCATAACGAATTTGGAAAATTTTGCTTGTAATTTACAAACCTTTTATGAAAAATAAAAGAAATTGTTATCGTAAATCCACTACTTCAACATCTTTGTGATCTTTGGTATCAAATGAAAAGTTGCTATCAGTGGCATTAGCATTTGGGTTAAAATTTTCAATATTAACCGTATAATCTACTCCCGATTTCATTTTAGCCTGGGCTATTACCAATTGTAATTTTTCTTTGTCAATTATTAATTTAATAATCGAATAATTCCTTTTAATTTCTTTGGGATATAAATCAACTTCATAACAAGTTCTGCTATTGACTGTAATTTCACCCAGGTATTGAAATTTATATTCCTTTGGAAAAATTGTAAACATTTTCACCGGATTACTTAAAAAGAAATCATCTTTTGATTTTTCAGGTTTAACTATACTTACTTCATTAGATTGCTTGGTATAATTGTAAACATCTTTACCATCAAAATAAATTTCATTTTTATCAATAACAATTTTATACTTATTTTTTTCAATTAAAATAGAACCTTTGGTTGATGATTTTTGGTCATTTTGATGATTTTCCGAAGTTATTAAAAACGTTGCACTATAAGCTTTATATGATTTTGTCTTAGCTGAAAATTCATCTAAGATTCTTTTTGCTTCAGGATCTTGTTGCCCAAAAACAAAAGTTGGAAAAAGAAAAAATGAGATAAGTATTGATAATTTATTCATCTTCAATATTTATTTATGATCGATTCGATTGATAAGTTGTTCCAAAGATAGTTCATCGACAATTAAAACCTGACGGGCTTTGCTCCCTTCGTTTGGCCCAACAACACCAGCGGCTTCAAGTTGCGTCCATTATTCTTCCGGCACGATTATATCCAATTGAGAATTTTCGCTGAATGAGTGATGTTGAGCCTTGTTGGTTCATTACAATTAACCTGGCGGCTTCATCAAACAGTCCGTCACGTGAATTCAAATCAATATCTGTAAAATCATCACTTCCTTCCGAAGGAACTTCAGGTAATACATAAGCTGAAGGATAACCTCTTTGGGAGCTAATAAAATCTGCAATCCTGTCAATTTCTGGAGTATCTACAAATGCACATTGAACACGTATCAAATCGCTTCCTGTAGAAATTAGCATATCACCTCGACCAATTAATTGATTAGCTCCGGGACTGTCTAATATTGTCCGAGAATCAATCATTGATGTTACCCTGAAAGCAAGACGTGCCGGAAAGTTTGCTTTAATTACACCGGTTATAATATTTGTTGTAGGCCGTTGTGTTGCAATAATTAAGTGAATTCCGATAGCCCTCGCTAACTGCGCTAAACGCGCCAATGGCGTTTCAATTTCACGACCGGCTGTCATGATTAAATCGGCAAATTCATCAATTATAAGCACAATGTATGGCATAAACTTATGTCCGTGCTCCGGATTCAGTCGGCGTTCAATAAACTTGGCATTGTATTCCTTCAAATTCCTTACGTGAGCTTTTTTAAGCAAATCGTATCTGCTATCCATTTCAATAGTAAGCGAATTGAGCGTGTTGATAACCTTTTGTGTATCTGTAATAATTGGCTCCTCTGTATCAGGCAGTTTTGCCAAAAAATGTTTTTCCAATTTCGAATAAAGTGTTAGTTCAACTTTTTTTGGATCAATAAGTACAAATTTAAGTTCCGAAGGATGCTTTTTATATAATAATGAGGCAATCATGGCATTTAATCCGACAGATTTTCCCTGTCCTGTGGCTCCTGCAACTAAAAGATGCGGCATTTTAGCCAAATCAATTACAAAAGTTTCGTTCGAAATTGTTTTGCCCAATACAATGGCCAAATCGTAATTCGTTTCCTGGAATTTTTTAGCTGAAATTACTGATTTCATTGAAACAATTTCAGGATTTCGGTTTGGGACTTCAATACCAATTGTTCCCCTGCCAGGAATTGGTGCAATAATTCGAATACCCAATGCTGCAAGACTTAAAGCGATATCATCTTCAAGACTTTTTATTTTTGAAATACGAATTCCTGGAGCCGGTACAATTTCATATAATGTTACTGTTGGGCCAATAGTGGCCTTAATTTTATCTATTTGAATTTTATAATTAGCAAGGGTTTCAACAATTTTATTTTTATTGGTTATTAATTCTTCATTGGTAACTTCAGGATTTCCCGATTTATGGTCTTCCAGTAATTCAATTGTAGGATACTTATAATCCGACAGATCAAGTTTAGGATCGTAAGGGCCAAATTCTCTCAATAAGGCTTCGGAAGTTGATAATTCTTCAGGAATATTTTCTTCAATTTCAATTTGAATTTCATTTTCCGAATTTGGAATTTGAGATTCAGCTACAACAAAAGGTAATGCATCTTCTATACTATCATTATTATCAGGTTTTTCGAAAATTAATTCAATTCCCTGATCCGAAATTTGCTTGGTTAAATCTTCCTTTAATAGTAATTCGTCCTCATTATTTGTTTCAATATTTTCTGGAACTTTTGTTTTTTCGGAAATTAATTCAGATTGGATCAACTTTGGTTTTCTGTTAAAGGGTTTTGAAATTACAGCTAAGAACCAACTTACAAAGCTTTTGATAGTAAAAGCCAAAAATGTAAATATAATTGCTGTAATGAAAAGTCCTGTTCCAACTTTGCCCATAAATGCATTTAACCAACGGGTAACAAAATAACCATGACCTCCACCTAATCCACTGCCCAAATAGCCATTAGCACTTCCAAATAAATAACCTAAAGTTGCAGAGAATATAATAATTCCAAAAATAACAATCCTAACTGTTCTCCGAACTTGAAAAAATTTAATATGTATTAATTTTAATCCAATTAAAAGTAAAATAAAAGGGAAACCAAAAGATGCTAAACCGAACCAATCATTAATAAAAATATTAGCAATCCTGGCACCCGTTTTTCCGGCCCAATTTTCAACTGTTACATTGGCATCAGAAAAAATATTCTGCCATGTAAAACTCTGATCAGCTTTCCAGGTAAATAAGTACGATATAAAAGATACAGTTAGGAATAACCCTGAGAATATTATGACGACACCAAAAACAACTTTAAAGCGGTCATCACGCAATATTCCTTTCTTATTATTTGATTTTGGAACAGTTGTCTCTTTTTTTTCTATTTTTTCTTTAGCCATTGGCTGGTCGATATTTTTAATAGGCCAAATTTAGCATTTCTTATATTTATGAAAGTGTTGGAATTAGAATTTTATAAACAAGTAATAGTGAATATTATTCTAGCAATTTTGCAATTACTCCAGATAGTTTATCACGTGAAACTCTTTTATATTCCTTTGGAATTTCAAAAATATCTTTAGAAACTGGAACCTGCTTATATTTTGAGGCAGTTAGCTGCATATCGATATTGCTTATTGATATATTAAATTGCATCAAAACGCCGTCTAATTCATTAAAAGGTGTAGATTTATTGGGATTTTTTATTTTTACTTCATCGGAATAATAAACAGTAAAAGGAGGTCGATTGCCATTAGTAAAGCCAATAGTAGCCTTTTTACATTTAAACCCTGCAATTATTTTAGTTTCAGTAGTAGTTGTAATTTTAATATCCTTCAACCCTTCATAAAAAAAAGGTTGTTCGTACTTTTCTCCTGTGTAAAAATATTTATTATCCATTACCTTCAAAATCATTGTGTTAGTTTGTTTTCTAAAATCGCTTAAATTACTTAGTGAAAACATACCCATAAATCCCTCAATTGTTGTAATGCCCTTATGCCCACGAAATTTTAGTGTAACTTTTTTAGGAAGTAAATTGGTTGGCATACTTGACTTATTTGATAAATAATTTACATTGTATTCTATTATCCCTTGCGGTTGGTCAGAAAAGTCAATATTATCACATTTAGTGAAAATGATAAATCCACAAAAAATGAACAAAAATATTTTTATCCTCCTGTAAATCAAGCTTAGACTATTTTGTATGACTTTGGTAAATTTAGAAAATTATATTGATTCATTCTATGCCATTTTATTTATTTTCCAGATAGTTAAGTTTTTGTATAAATTAATGATAATTAAGACACTGTAAATTAGAAAAATGTGACACTAACATCTAAGTGAAGAATTGTAACAGATAAAAGGCTAAAGGAAAAATGGATTTAAAAAAATAATTAAAAAAAATGGAATATTATTTAAGTAATAGCATTTCAGGATTCATTAAAATCAGATTTCCAACCAAAACATTCAGGACAGTTCCAGTCTTCAGGAATTGTTTCAAATGATGTTCCAGGTTCTATATTATTTTCAGGATCGCCAATTGCAGGATCATAAATAAACCCACATGTGCATTTGAATTTCTTCATATCATTTTTATTTTTGATATGTTAGCCTAATCAAATTTCAGCATAAAATTTTAATTTGTCAAAATTGAAATAATAAATTATCATGAAGAATAAAAACAAAAAAACCGCCAATTATGTGCGGTTTAAATAAATATTTTATAATTAATTCTATTTGCTACAAAGCTCCGTTAAAACTCCAAATGTTGATTTAGGATGAAGAAAACCTATGTTCAATCCTTCTGCTCCTTTCCTACCCTGCTTATCAATTAATGTTATTCCCTTTGATTCTGATTCCTTTAAAGCTTCATTAACATCGTTCACAGCAAATGCCAAATGGTGAATCCCAGCTCCTTTTTTCTCTATAAATTTACCAATTGGCCCTTCAGGATCAGTTGATTCCAATAATTCAATTTTTGTTTGACCTACCATAAAAAAAGCAGTTTTGACTTTTTGGTCTGCGACTTCTTCAACTGAGTAACATTCAAGCCCTAAAACATTGGTGTAATAATTTATAGCATCATTTAAATTGTTTACCGCTATCCCAATATGTTCAATATGTGTTGGTTTCATTTTATATAAGATTAATTTTTTTGATTGGCAAAAGTAATTAGAATAACGAATTATAGAATTTATTCAATATATTTTTTCGCGAATATTATTAATGTGTTAAAAATTAAATGTGAAATAACTTATAAATAATAATACTAGATATTAAGTAGTTAAATCGTTTATTTGGAATTGTTATAAATTGTACAATTTCTTTTAAAATATGTGTATGGAATCTTAAAACTTTTTATAATTGTCTCCGAATGTTTTATACTTTTTTAAAAACCAAATTTAAATCTTATTTCAATGAAAAAATCCATTATACATTTAACTTTATTGAGTTTAATAATAATTTATTCCAATAATTTAAAAGCTGGTACAGATTCAACTTATAATAATATTTGTAAGACTACGAGTTATTTGCCAATTAATAAACCAAGAATATCGAGTAATTGTAAAATCACAAGTAATCCTGAACATAATCTTTTAGTATATAATGCTGGAGGATATTTATTAGGAATTTCTGTTTATGATGGAATAAAATGGAGCTATTGGGATAAATCTAGTGGGTTAAATTCAAATAATATTTATTCAATTTTTATTGACAGAGAAGGAAATACTTGGGTTGGAACAGACTCTGGCGTATGTGTATTTGATGGAAAAGCTTGGAAAAATTATGCAATACCGAATAATTATGGAATTGCAATTTCAAGTATCTGTGAAGATAAAAAATCAAATATGTGGTTTTTTACTAATAATAGCAATTGCTATATGATTAAAAATAATTTATTGCAATTTCAATCATTACCTTTTTATTTGAATTATGTAAATTCAACCACTATATCTAATGACTCATCAATGTGGTTAGCATCCAATGGAAATGGAATTTATAAATTTGATGGCGCCAATTGGACTAATTATACAACTTCAAATGGTCTTTTTACAAATAGTGTCCAATTTATAAACTGTGTTCATGATTCCATATTTTGTCTATATAATTATCCTGCTTGGGATTCAATAAGCAAATTTGATGGAAAAAAATGGATTAAATTTCCTAATCCCGAAAATAATTCATCTCCAATTCAATCTATATATGAAGATTATAATAAAGATATATGGGCGTTAATTGGAAATGATATTTATAGATATACATACAATTCATGGGCTAAATTAAATTTAAATGATTATATTAATAATTATAACTGGCCAAGTTCATTAGGTACCGATAAGGATAGTAATATTTATATTGTAAATTCATATGCTGAACCTAAAGTTGTTAAATTTAGTAATGGTGATTTTACATTACTTAGCAACAATTTATATAAAGGTATTGCAATGGTAGATCCATCTATGCCAATGGTAGATAAAAAAAATAACTTATGGGTAAAATCAAGTTCAGGAATGAATGTCAGCAAATTTGATGGAAAAACTTGGATTAATACTCCTTATGATTCAATGATTTATATCTGGAATAGTAATTCATTATCAAATTTTGTACAGGACAGTATTGGGAATATTTATATCGGTGGATATGGTATTTCTAAATTTGATGGCAACAAATGGACAGCTTATGGATCAAACCTTTTCTATAAATATGGGAAAAGTTATACTTATGCATATGATTTATTAATGGACTATAAAAATGACCTATGGTTTTATTGTTCTTATCCTTATCAGGTAATTGTAAGGTTAAGTAGTACAGGATTTACAGAATTTAATAATCAGGATAGCTTGCATTTGGACTATTATCCTTCTAAAATATTTCAGGATAAAGACAGTAATATCTGGATTACTTATTATAATCAACCGAAGGCTTCGAAATATGATGGAAATAAATGGACGACAGTATCAATACCACTAAGTTATGTTAGCGATGCGATTGTTGATTTAATTGGCAATGTTTGGTTTTGTGGTGGAAACAAATTAGTCAGGTATAATAAATTAAATGGTTATACAACTTATACATCTTTTAACTCAAAAATACTTGATCAAAACATTGGTTATATGGCAGTTGATAAAAAAGGTCGTTTAATTTTTACGTATAGTAATTATAGTAAAATTGGAATTTATAATAATAGTACTTTTACTAATATTGATTTAGGAACCACGAGTTATAATGGTGCTACAGGAATAGTAATTGATACAAATAATGTTGTATACGTTTGTACCCAATACAGTGGGTTAATAAAAGTGAATTTCAATTTAGATACACCTACTATTTCTAAAACAGATATTGATTGTGTTGGTGAAGATAATGGTTCAATAATTTTGCATCCAAAAGATAATGGGTATTTATATTCAATTGATAATGGTCTCCATTATCAAGTCGATACCGTTTATAGTAATTTATTAAAAGGAAATTATAGCATTATAACTAAATCTAATAAGTGTTATTCACCTGCCACACAGGTAACAATTAAACAACCAACTGGAAGTTTTGATGTTATAACTTCGAATTCTACTTGTAATGGAAGAAAAGATGGTTATATAAAAATTTTAACTTTAGGACTAGATAGTATAAAATATTTATGGTCTAATGGAGCTGATTCCAGCTTTGTCGATAGTTTAGCCAAAGGAACATATTCGGTAAAAATAAACTATGCAAACAATTGCAAATTTGTTAAAAATTATGTAATTAATGAGCCCGACTCACTTATAGTATCTTCAAATATTTTTAATAATTGTGGCAATTTTAAAGGAAAAATTAATTTAAATATTACCGGTGGAACTCCACCATATATTATTAAATGGTCAACAAATGATACTACAAAAGATTTAAATAATTTGTCAGCTGGGGATTATAAAGTTTCAATAAAAGATGTTGCTAATTGCAAGGCTCTGGATTCGATATATACAATTAAATTATTCGATAAAATTAAAAGAGATAAAATTATTGGACTAAATAAAAAATATTTATGTTCAGATAGTGTTATGATTACGCCTAAAAATAATTTCATTGCATACAAATGGTATAAAAATAATAGGGTGTTAGATACTGTAAATAAAATTTACGCTTCGAATCCTGGAACTTATTCAGTTGAAGTGATCGATTCCAATTTTTGTGTCGGAACAGATTCAATAAATATTATTGCAAAAAGGAACTACAGTGTACCACAATTATGCCTTGTAACAGTAGATTCTCTAACAGATAAAAACGAACTTGTCTGGAATAAAATAAATGCTGATTCTCTAGCTGTTATTCATGTATTGAAAGAAACACAACAAAGTAATATTTATAAAGAATTAATAAATTTTCAGGCTTATCACAATGGAATTTTTGAAGATAGCTCTTCTAATCCGGATGCCAAATCAGATAGGTATAAATTATATTTGACTGACGAATGTTTTATTAATTCTGATACAGGAATTGCACATAAAACTATTCATTTAACATCGAATATTGGTACGCATGGTGAAGTGAATTTAATTTGGAGTGGATATGAAGGGTTCAACTTTAACTCATATAATTTATATAGAGGTACTAATAATATAAATATGGAACTCTTGACATCCATTCAAAGTGATTTAGATTCCTATACCGATTTAAATCCACCGCAAGACGGTCAAATTTATTATCAACTTGAAGTTATTGATCCAAATAATTGTAGCCCTAATTCATTAAAAGTAAGTGAATATAATTCTACAAAATCCAATATAATTAAAAATTTATTTACCAATATTGAAAGTAAAACAGCATACATTAAAGTTACACCTAACCCAATTGATAATTATTTCAATATTACAATTAATAATATGATCTCGTCAAGTTATATATTAAAAATAACGGGACCTTTCAGGAAAATTAGTTTTAAATAAAGAACTTGTGCAAAATGAAACAAGAATAAATAGAGGAAATATAATAAATGGGTTTTATATTATTTCGATTGAAGGCAATAATCAGGATTTAAAATCAAAAGTTGTTTTTAAATAAAGTAAATTAAATAAGTAATAAAATAAAAAGGCGAGATTTTAAATCTTACCTTTTTTATTAAATTTTCTCGTTCTTTACAGATCAATTGGATTATAATTTTATGAACCTAAATCTAACTTATTATAGTCCATTATTTGCTATGTTTAACAATTAGAACCGGAATGTCAAGCTGATGTCTTACTTTATCAACTGTGGTTCCAAAAATAATGTCTTTTAACATTTTGTGGCCATGTGAGCCCATAACCAGTATATCAGCATTAAAATCCTTTACAATTTCAGGTATGTCCCTTTTAGGGTTACCAAAACCTAATTGTATTGAAGTATCAAATCCTTGAGCTTTCATTACCGATTGGTATGTTTCAAGCAAATGTCCGTCGAGATTGGTTTCGTAATCGTTGATATCTTCGCCTAACAATAATGCCCCTGCAGTTTCAACAACATGGATGATTAATATTTTACTTTGCGGATTACTAAATGATAAGGCATGCCTTATAGTTTCAGTGTCAATTTGACTAAAGTCAACTGCAATAGCTATGCGCGAATGAACAGTTCGTGTGGTTATATTCCCTAAATCTGGCGCTTTATGTGGCGAACGAATTGTTTTGGTAATAAATTTACTTATAAATGGCCTGAATGTTATAAATATTAAAAGTGTAGCTGCTGCTAATGCTAATGGTACAACTGTTAACATAATTACAGATTTATATGGACCATTTAACCATTCGTTAATTTGATCAATAATTAATTTTGCATTTAATGCAACAATTATTGCAGCTAAGATCCATGCAAAAATTTTAGTTATATTACCAATGGCAAAAGTACCCATCTTTTGTTTATCACTTACAAAATGTATAAGAGGAATAACGGCAAAGCCCAATTGAAGACTCAAAATAACCTGACTTAAAATAAGTAATTTCCCAGTTGACCCTTCACCTAACATTAAAATTGTTATAACAGCAGGTATTATGGCCAGTAAGCGGGTAATCATTCTTCTAATCCAAGGTTGTATCCTTATATTTAGGTAACCTTCCATTACAATTTGTCCGGCTAATGTACCCGTAAGTGTTGAACTTTGTCCGGAAGCAATAAGGGCAATTGCAAATAAAACAGGTGCAAGCTTATTACCAATTAAAGGAGCTAAAAATCTATAAGCATCCTTAATTTCGGAAACATTGTACATTCCTACTTTATAAAATGTTGCTGCAGCTAGCACCAAAATAGCTGCATTAACAAAAAATGCTAAATTAAGAGCAATGGTTGAATCGATAATATTAAATTTAATTGCTTCTTTTATTGATGCAGCGCCTCTTTCAAACTTTCGGCTTTGCACTAATGATGAATGTAGGTATAAATTATGTGGCATAACAGTTGCGCCAATTATGCCAATTGCTATATACAATGCAGCACTATTCGGCAAACCTGGAATAAAGCCTGTTATAACCTGACTAATCACCGGTTTTGCAAAAAATACTTCCATTAAAAATGCTACTCCTATAACGCCAATTAATGCCAGGATAAAAGCTTCCATCTTTCTCATTCCACGGTTTATTAGCAATAATAAAAGAAAAGTATCTAAAAATGTAAGGCAAACGCCCCATAATAAAGGAATATGAAACAATAATTGAAGTCCAATTGCCATTCCCAAAACCTCCGCCAAATCACAAGCAGCTATTGCAATTTCGGCAAATATATATAAGACAATGTTTATAAAAGGAGAATATGATTCTTTCGAAACCTGTGCCAAATCACGTCCCCGTACAATTCCCAAACGCGAACTCAAGCTTTGCAGTAATAAAGCCATAACGTTCGACATTAATAAAACCCACATCAATTTATATCCAAACTGACTGCCACCAGCTATATCTGTTGCCCAATTTCCGGGTCCATATATCCAACGCTAACAAGATAGGCTGGACCTGAAAATGCAAGTAATTTTTTGAAAAAACCTTTGTTATAGCTTGTATCTATGGTGCTATGAACTTCTTCAAGCGATTTTCTATTTTTATCCATAATAGTTATACTTTTCCAATTAAAATATTTTGTGAAACCTGTTGGCTCAGGTGAATTTTAGTTTTTCCGTTTATTTTTAAATCAATTGAATTGTCAAAATCATTGTAATCCAGTATTTTGATTTCCGTTCCAATATGAATTCCAACTTTATCTAAATATTTCAAAAAGACGGTTGACATATCATTAAGACCAACTACGGAACAAATGCTGTCTTTTTTGTATTCAGAAAGCGGGCATGATTGCAATTCGGGAAATATTCCATTTTTATCTGGAATTGGATCGCCATGCGGATCGAATTGCGGAAATCCCAAGAACTCATCCAAGCGATCAGCTAAATCATCATAGTGAACATGCTCTAATTGTTCAGCAATTTCATGTACTTCTGCCCACGAATATCTTAATTTTTCCTGCAAAAATAATTCCCAAAGCCTGTGCCTGCGTATTACCAATAATGCAGTTTTGCTGCCGGTATCACTTAATTTAGCACCAATAAATTTATCGTATTCTATAAGCTTTTTTTCGGTAAGTCTTTTAAGCATATCAATCACCGAAGCCGGGTTGTTTCCCAAATATGTTGCCAGTGCAGTTACACTTACTTTATCTTTACCTTGTTTGCCCAGCAGGTAAATAGACTTTAGGTAATTTTCTTCGGAATGAGTTTGCATTGCTATCTATTTTATGACAAATATAATAATATTACTATCCTAAAATAAATTATTTTATGAATAAAATTTAAATTATTTGGTATACCTAATTAAAGGACAATTGAAATTAACTTATTTTATTTTAAATATTAACTTGAGGATAGTTCAAATGGAGCAGGTAGGAAAATTATTTAGTATCGTTTTTTGATTCTTTAAAAATGTTATTTATAATAAAATTTGCTTCATCTGCCTTTATATTTTTCTTAATCAGGTCGTTTAAATCGTCAATAGCGCCTTGGTGTAATTCAATTTTATGTTTATTGCTTAAATCAATATAATTCTTATAAAGGTTTTTTGATTTCTCAAATTTTCCTAGTCGTAAAGTTGCAAGTGCAATATTAAACATTGCATAATAGGCATTACTATCTAATTCAATTGCCATATTGGAATATCGAATACATTTTTTAAATTCATTTTCGCAATAGTAAATCCACCCCAGATTTCCTAAAATGGAAGAGTTTTTATTATCAATTTTTAGTGCTTTGAGCAATGTTTTTTCAGCTGCTATATAATTTCCAAGATAGTTATAACATAGAGCTTTCGATACCATTGCATCGGTATTTTTTATATTTTTTGAAATGGCATAATTATACCAAATAATGGCACTATCATAACTTTTTTCACGGTTATAACAATCACCTATTCTTTCAATGGGATATAAATAGTTTGAATCTTTTACTATTGCAATATTAAAATCATGTCGAGCCAAATTAAATCTTTTATCGAAAAAGAAAGCATTTCCCCTGCTAGCAATTAAATAAATATTATTCGAGTCAATTGATAAACTTTGATTATAATTTTCAATAGCTTCAGTATAGTTTTCATTCAAATAATATAAATAACCTCTATTGGTATATATTTCAGGATTTTTCGGATCAATATTAATGGCTTTCTGAAGAAACAATAAAGCACTATCCTTCAGTTTTTGTAACCTGTAAAAAGTTGCAATTGCAATATATCCATCAACATTAGTCGAATCGGATTTTATAGCTTTCTTATATAATATTTCAGCATCTTTAAAATCATTTTGTAAACTGTAACAATCTCCAATTCTGTCTAAAGCATAAATATAAACTGAATCGAGCTGAAACGCTTTTGAAAAATCGGCAATTGCATTATCAAACATTTTATTATACAAATATGCATTACCTCTGCAAGCGTAATAATATACATTAGTTGAATCATAGATTAAACTATTTGAATAATCTTCAATAGATTTATTAAAATTGGATAAATTATAATATAATTTTCCCCTGTTAAAATAATATTCAGCATTATTTTTATCTAGATTTATAGCTATATTAAAATAATAAAGAGCACTATCTGTCATGTTCAATTTTTGATAGATTTTTCCTAAATTGTTATAAGCATCAGCATATATTGGATTAATAAAATAGCAATTTTTATATAAAGAAATAGCAATTTTGTATTTTAATGAATTTTGATAACAATCAGCCAATCGCTTAATTGCATAAACGTATTTATTATCCAAAGATACCGCTTTTGTAAAATCAACAGAAGCTTCATCAAATTGCTTATTTATATAATACGAATTTCCTCGTTCAACATAGTAATATTTATTTGTTGAATCAATACTTATACATTTTCCGAAATAAATAATTGCACTATCATAATCCCTCAGGCTATAATATGTATCGGCAACATTCTCAGCATATTTATCATCATCAGGTTTTATTGCAGCAATTTCTTTATAATAATATAGTACACTATCTAATAAATTCATTTTTTTAAAAACCAAACCCAAATTAATATAAGGCCACGAAAAATTGTGGTTAATTTCAATTGACTTTTTATAATCCAAAATTGCCTTGTTATATTTACCTTGTTTAAACCAGTTATTCCCCCTGTTATTATAAACAACATCAAATTTAGGAAATAATAATAAAGCACTATCATAATCGGCATTTGATTTTTCTAGCAAATTAAGCTTTGAATAGGCTAATGCCCTGTAATCGTATGTAAATGCGCTTGTAGGCAATTGTTGTATAACTTTAGTGAAATAATCTATACTTTTAGTATAATTACCGGTTTCATATGCATTTTCGGCCATTAATAAATTAGCACCAATAAGTGTACTATCCATTCTCAATAACTGAATTATTGAAGCGTTAAGTTTATTTGATTTATTTCCTGTAGCATTTAAGTAAAGTAGTAAGCGCTGAATAAAAACAGATTGCGGGTGTTCTTTCAAATAATTTTCTATAAAAATTTTTATAATACTTTCATTTGATATAGTTCCAGATAATATTATTGAATTAATAAATTGATAACCAATATTTAATTCTTCGAAATTTAAAGAGTTTGAATTTAATGTATTTAAAATAAATAACAACTCAAGGTCATTATAATCGTATGTTCTATCAATATTGCTTTTTTCATTTGATTTAGCTATTCTATTTTCAATTCTTGCAATAGTATTTTTAAGAGAATCATTATTGATTAATTTATTTTCGTTATTGTTTTTTTCTGATTCAAATGCAGTTATATTAATTTTTCGAATAGTATCCTTTCCATTTAAAATTGTTGCATAGGATATCTTCGAAAACGCTAATATAAATAGTAAGAATGAAAAATAGTACTTTACTTTAATGGATTTCAATTTAAAAGAAATTTGCATTTTATTTTTGCTTTAAGTTTAATGAACAAACAACAATTATAATTAAAATAAATTATCAAAAGGAAAGTTGTACAGATTAATATTTAAAAATATTATCAAATTTAATTTCCAATCTTTTACTGATATAAAAATATATTATCTTCAAATTTAGGTTTAGTATTTTTTCAAATTCCTTATTTAAAACATCTTTAATCATTATAAAACATAATAACTTCTAAACTAATTATTTAAGATAATTAAGAATTAACAAAAAGTTGTTATATTAACGTAAATTTCACTTAAAGAATTTATAACTTGCATTGTTTTTAACCTTAAAAAAATGTATTATGAAACCTAAATTTTACCCAAAAAATACGGTTGTTTTGTTGGCAATATTTCTAATTAACATTCAATCAAGTTGGAGCATTGGAACATTCTTACTTGATTCAACCGGAAATGTGAATACTGCAACTTGTAATACACAGATTAATATTTCAGTAACTGCCCGTAATTATTCAGGTTCAGTTAATTTTATCTGGAAATTATCTAACGGAGTTATTTTGCCAAGCACCATTTATAAAGGGTATAATTATATCAAATCATATTTAAGTCCAAACCCTTATATTGACAGTACTACAACTTATTATATAACAGCATCAGATAGTTTAGGGCATCAGGCTAAAACCTCTATATATATTAGTGTTCCAACTACAATTTCAGGATATTTGAATAACTATTATTCGTCGGCAGTTTGTCCGGGCGAAACATTTTCAACTTATTTTACAGGTGACAATTCAATAAACAGTTATGTTTGGAAGTTTGACGATACAACACAAATTACAGGTTCAAATAACATTAACAAATCGTTCGCTAATCCGCGCAAACATTATTATTCCATTGATGTAAAAAATGCTTGCGGCGTTGATTCAATATTTAAAGATAGTATAGTTGTTGATAATAAATTAAGATTTTCAAATTCTGTTTCAATTGATATTTCTCAAACAGCATTATGTCCCGGACAAAACGCAGCATTTAACGTGAACTATTATGGAAATAATACAATAAAATCGTATTTATGGAATTTTGGCGACAGTACAACCTCAAGCCTAGAAAGTGCAAGTCATTCATATAAATATAATAAAACAGATACCGTTAAACTTAAATTATCAAATTATTGTAATATTGATACTATTGTTTCAACAACTATAAATGTAAGCCATAATAATCATATACCTGCCGGTCTTACAATTTCAGGAATATATACAATTTGCCCGGGTGATAATTTAAATTTAGGAATAAATGGTATTGAAATACCCAACCCTATATATTCATACAAATGGAATTTTGGTGATGGTAATTTGTCAACAATTGAAAATCCCAACCATGTTTATACTAAAGCTGGCAATTATACAATTTCTTTAGTACTTTCAGATTTTTGCGGATTTACTGATACAATCAAATCAATAGTTCAGGTAAAAAATAATTTAACTTTTCCGCAAGGTATTATAACAATTAATGCACCCTATCAACCTATGGTTAATCAAGTACTATATTTTAATTATTATAACAACTTGTATCCTGATACCATGTCAATTGCTTCGCAAAAATGGTATTTCGGCGATGGTGATTCTTCTTCATTAATTAGTCCTTATCATATATATAATACATGTAACCCTGAAACTATAACACTTGTAACTAAAAATTATTGTGGATATACTTCAACTTCTAATATTTATAGCTTATATATTTCAGATATTTCATCTGCTCCATATGTTAATATTTATAGCGCTTCATCAGGAAGTACTGATAATATGTTGGTTTTTGATGCAGCTACCAATGGAAGTATATCAGCAAAGAATTATACCTGGAACTTTGGTGATGGTAAAAAGCTAACAACTTCGTCCACAGAGGTTATTCATTATTATGCTGATTCAGGTAAATATACTGTTAATCTATCTGCAAAAGGAGCCTGTGGCGATTCCGTAAGTACTTCGAATTTAATTAATATAACTGGCAATAATTATTTTGCCGATCCAAATATTGAATTATTATCAAATAATACACCTAATTGTATCAATACTCCTTTCAGTTTCTCAGTGTACTCATCTTTTTTTCTTAAAAGATATATCTGGAATTTGGGAGATGGAACAAATTATAATGGATTGTCGGTTGTTCACAATTATGCTAAGGCAGGTAATTATACCATTTCTTTGCAAGTTACAGACTTTAATAACCGAGATACTATTTTATTTTATAATGCTATAGTAAAAAATAATTATAAATTATTTACCGGTGCCGCAATAAGTACCGATCAAAGCCAATATTGCCCTGGTTCAAATGTTTTGTTTTCTTTGGGTAGAAATAACATTGTAAAATCTGAAATTGGAAATTATAATCGATTGTGGGAAGCTGTTAAATACGATTGGACATTTGGTGATGGATCAAAAGCAACCACATTTGATAATAATGTTGAACATCAATATAACAGTTTAAAAAATTATTCTGTATCATTAATTCTCACTAATGGTTGCGGATATGATACTATAATATATGATACATTACAATTTGCAAATAGTATTTATGCGAATAACTATTTATATGCTTCATCTAATGATAATATTATTTGTCCTGGTCAAATGGAAAATTTTTATGTTAGTGGAGGAAGTGGTACAATTCAATGGAATTTTGGCGATACAATTTTAGGTGGAAACAGTGTTTATTACGCATTTTCAAAACCAGGTGAATATAATGTTCCGGTTACCATTACCAATAATTGTGGACATGATACTATTCTATATGTTCCAATTCTGGTTTCCAATAAAGCATCACTAGTAAATAACAGTTCTTTTTCAATTGAAACAAATAATTTTACTTGCAATAGCGATAGTGTATATATTACAGTTAATCAGCCCGGAAAATCATATATATGGAATTTTGGTGATGGAACACCAAATGATTCGACTATAAAAAATATTAATGGCTTAATTGTTGGAAAACATAAATATGCTTCCGATTCAGGTAGTTATAATATAACCTTAAATGAAATTGATTTTTGTGGTGTTTCGCATTCATTGAATAATGAAATTGTGCTTATACCGAATGCTCCAATTATTTCAAATGCTAATAATTATAATGAAATAATAACGGATATTAATGATTCAGTTTGTGTAAACCGAAAAGCATATTTTACATATTCTTCATTTGAATCAGTAAATACTTTTAATTTTGGAGATGGAACAGCATTGGTTACAAAGAAAAGTGCATATGGAACGTTGAACCATTTATTTAAAACAACAGGTAATTTCATAATTAACCTTACCTCAAAAAGTTCCTGCGGTGATTCAATTACAAACAATTTAAGTATCAATGTCAGGAATTGTCAATTGCCTTTAAGTGCTAATTTTAATTATACCAAATCGAAAAATATTGTGCAATTTGTTAGCCCGGCTGCAATTAAGGCAACATCGTGGTTTTGGAATTTTGGCGATAATAGTAATTCTTCGTTACAATCAGTTTCTCATAATTATACAAAATCAGGAATTTACAATGTATGTTTAAATACTGGCGATAAACAAGGAGATACTGCCAGTCATTGTCAGAATATTAGCATTGATACGGTAAATTGCAATGCAATTGCAAATTTCTATACTTATACAGCTAATATAGTTACTTTACAACAAATATTTACAGATAAATCTACTGGAAATATTAGCCATTGGAATTGGAATTTTGGTGATGGTTCAACCTCTTCATTGCAAAATCCCGTACATAATTATGCTAAAACAGGAAACTATACTGTTACGCTTTCAGTGAGTGATAATTTAAATAGCTGTATAAATGTTTCACAACAAACTGTTTTGGTCGGTAATCAAGCTTGTACTGCAGGATTTACTTATACATCTTCATCACAGTCTATAACTTTTACAAATACTTCGACAGGAAGCTTATCAATATATTATTGGGACTTTGGCGATGGCAGTTTCTCTACAAAAATTAACCCATCACATAATTATTTAAAACCTGGAAATTATATAGTTTCATTAACAGTTTCAACCAGTAATTTATCTTGCATGGATAATATTATAATCCCAATTATGGTTGGAACAGCTGGATGTGATGCCCAATTTACACAATATGTTGATTCAACAAGTAAAACTGTTTATTTAAAAGAAAACAATTTATCCAATAACACTTATGAATATTGGTCATTTGGAGATGGAAATGTTTCAGTAAATCAAAGTCCATCACATAGTTATAAGGCCTCAGGATTTTATACTATAAGTTTGAGTGCATTTAACCTGAGTGGTTGTATGGATTATTCCGAAAAAGTTGTAACTATTGGAAGTGAAGGGAACGATTGTCAATCTGATTTTATGTACCAGGTTGATTCCATCAATAATACAGTTAGCTTTTATGACAATTCTATAGGAAATATAAAAACATACTATTGGAATTTCGGTGATAATTCAAATCTGCAACCAAGTACTGCACAAAATCCTACCTTTAAATATTCAAAAGCCGGATATTATAATGTTTGTCATTTAGTTGTAAACCAAAAGGGAATTTCCAATATAGCCTGCAAAAATATACAGGTAGGTACTGGTTGTAGCGCTAATTTTAACTTTATTGTTAACCCGGTATCTAATACAGCTTATTTTAATGATGTATCAATGGGTAACCCTGATAACTGGTCATGGAACTTTAATGATAATAATGTTGCTATAAATCAGAACCCAACTCATTTATACAAAACGAATGGTTATTTCGAAGTTTCTTTAAAAATAATCAATTCAAAAACAGGTTGTTCTGATAAAACCTATAAAACAATTCCTGTAGGCGTAATTCCAACAGGACTGATAGCCGGATTTGGATATGATGCACTGCAACCTAATGCCAAAGCAGATGGATATCCTGTTGATTTTACCGGCGCTGGAGTAGGTGATCACGCACGTTTGCGTTGGGCATTTGGTGACAGTTCAATTGATACTACTTCTACCACGCCAAGACATTTTTATAATATAGCCGGTTCATATTATGTTTGTTATTATGTTTCCGATCCAATTACAGGTGAAATAGATTCTGCATGTCAACAAATAGAAACCAGCCCAACAATTATAAATGAATTAAATACGAATAATAATAATTTAGTAGTTTATCCTAATCCATTAAATTCGTTAACAACTATTCAATTTAATTTACAGATGGGTTCAAACGTTGAATTATCATTGGTTGATATTACTGGCAGGACAATTGAAACGGTTTTAAAAACATATAGAAATGCCGGAAATAATTATTTTTATTGGAATACTACAAATCTGGACAAAGGAGTATATTTCATGCAGTTAAAAACAACAAATGGCAATAAATTAAGTAAGGTATTACTTAAGCAATAATTTTAAATTGGCCAGAATTTAGAATCAACCAGTTTTTAAACTTAATTTGTGAATGAAACTGGTTGATTTTATTAAATAAGGCTGAAGAAATAATCACTGAAAAATCTATTGAGCAAATTTTGATTTTAACTATAATATGCAATTGCCGATTCAAATGATTCTTCTGAGCAACTTTGCATATCTAATTCCCAACCCGAAGGATAAGGAGCATCAAGTAAGGCACCTCGGAGCATATATGGGTACATTTCAGCATAGGTTTGAATTTGACCGGCATTTACCCGGCGATAAATGTGTGATCGATGCAATTTGCTTGAATGACTAATACCTGCTGCAGCCATTAATTCAGCTGCACTTTTTACAGTTTCATTATGGAAATTTGCAACTCTTATTTTCTTATCTTCAACAACCAAGCCTTTGCCAAGTTTAGTATCTTGAGTAGCAACACCTGTAGGACATCGATTTGTATTACATTCAAGAGCCTGAATACAACCCAGGGCAAACATCATTCCACGGGCGCTATTGCACATATCAGCACCTATAGCAATGTTTTTAACAATATCAAAGCCAGTAGCGACCTTTCCTGAAGCTATAATTTTAATATGACGTTTAAGGGCAAATCCATTTAAAGCATCATACACGAAGGCTAGTGCATCGCGTAATGGCATACCCACTGAGTTACTGAACTCAAGTGGTGCTGCACCTGTACCACCTTCGCCTCCATCTACTGTAATAAAGTCAACATGAATACCTGTTTTAATCATTGCTTTACATATAGCCAAAAACTGACTTTTTCGTCCAACACACAATTTAAAGCCTATAGGTTTTCCTCCTGATAATTCACGTAATTTTTGAACATATTCCATCATTTCTATTGGAGTGCTAAATGCAGTATGATAAGGTGGTGACAAAACGTCCTTTCCTTTTTCAACTAAACGTATTTTAGCGATTTCATCGGTTACTTTTGCAGCAGGTAATATACCTCCATGTCCTGGTTTTGCGCCTTGCGAAAGTTTTATTTCAATCATTTTAACATTAGGTAAAATTGCCCGTTCCGCAAATGCTTCATAATTAAAGGTACCATCGTTATTTCGGCAACTAAAATAACCTGTGCCAATTTGCCAAATTATATCACCTCCAGGTTGCAAATGGTATGGACTTAATCCACCTTCGCCAGTATTATGTGCAAAATTTCCAATTTTTGCCCCACTATTGAGTGAAAGTATTGCATTTTTACTTAAAGACCCGAAACTCATGGCTGATATATTAAATATACTTGCAGAATAAGGCTGTTTGCATTGCGGTTCACCAACAATTGTCCTGGGATCAAAGTCAGTCTTATCATGATGAACAGGCATAATGCTATGATTAAGCCATTCGTAACCAACTTCATAAACATTAAACTGAGTTCCAAATGGAGTAGTATCGTTCACTTTCTTGGCTCTTTGATAAATCACTGTACGATTTAACCTATTAAATGGAGTTCCATCCGTATCTGATTCAATAAAATATTGATATACTTTTGGCCTAAGCCATTCCGCAATATATCTGAATCGGCCCACCAATGGAAAATTTCTTCGAATTGTATGCGATTTCTGCAATACATCATATACTCCAATAAAAATTAATGGAATTAATACTATTGCAATCCAAAAAAATGGATGCCAAAACCAGCCAATAATTAGTACGAATAGAACTGATATTGCTGAATAATTTATGAATTTTATACGCATATATTTGGTTTAAATAATCTGAAATTCATATTATTAACAGTAAATCATTGAGAATGTTAAACAGGTTGAATATTTTAAACAATTTATTTTTAAATGAAATAGGGAATTGAGACAGTTCAATTGTCATGAATAAAAATTTAAACTATGAAAAATTATATGATAATTGTAATTGGAGTATTTATTTGCATTTCGTGTAATAACCAAAGATATTTTAAAAAGGATGGCATATTTTTTGGGCATTCACAATCGAAATATATTGATGAACCATTTTTAGGATACTCGAAAGTAACAATTGTCCATGGAAAAATAACACAAATATTGATACCTCAAAAAATGAGTTATTTGATAGTGTTTATGAGAAGCATTTTGTAGGTAATCAGGAATATATTGACCAATGCCGTAATGATTGGAATGGAGTTAAGAATTATCCTGCAAAATTAATATTAACACAAAAATTAGATCGGGTTGATGCTGTTAGTGGTGCAACTTGGTCGTATAACATGTTTAAATGTTCAACGCAAATTGCACTAAAAGAGGCAGATAATTAAAAGTTAAATATTCATACTTCACATATTAATTTACTTTTTTCCAATTAAAGTGGTAGAATAATTTTTGGAGAAAAATTAAAAAAGTAATTGTATTAAGATATGCAATTTATAACTTGTATTAATTTAGAATTTTTAATTCAATTTTTCGTCGTGTAATTTCTGCCATTCGTCGATTTATTTTTTCGTAATAATTACAAGTGAATACATTTGCATTCAAAATTACTAAAATGAAATTCCAAAACTAAAAATTATGAAATTAATCCTTTATTTATGCCTTATTATTTTACCTATTTACAGTGCCAGCGCTATAGCTCCTGAAGCATCAGGAAATAAAAGAACCATTAGCGGGTATTTGAGAGATGCTAAGGATGGAGAATCACTTGTTGGGGCTACGGTATTTATTAAAGATAAAAATCAAGTGTGTTCATCAAACCAATATGGTTTCTATTCAATTAGCCTTTTGCCGGGCACTTACAGTATAACATACTCATATATTGGCTATAAGGATATTGTAAAAACAATTACCTTAAAGGAAAACATTTCATTAAACCTTGAAATGGAAGAGGAAACGCAGGAATTACAGGAGGTTGTGATAAAATCGGAAAATGCCAGATCGAATATTAAACGAGCTGAGATGAGTGTTGAAAAGCTTGATATAAAAGCGATTAGAAAAATTCCGGCACTCATGGGCGAAATAGATGTAGTTAAAGCAATTCAGTTGTTACCGGGAGTCCAAACTACTTCTGAAGGTTCTTCTGGTTTCAGTGTAAGAGGAGGCAATCCCGATCAGAACTTGATACTTTTGGATGAAGCAACAGTTTATAATGCATCACATTTAATGGGTTTCTTTTCAATATTTAATAACGATGCCGTGAAGGATGTAAAATTATATAAAGGAGATATTCCGGCACAATTTGGCGGTCGTTTATCTTCATTACTTGATGTTCATATGAAAGAAGGTAATTCAAAGGAGTTGAATATAACAGGTGGAATTGGACTTTTATCAAGCCGATTGACTATTGAAGGACCAATAATAAAAGATCAAACTTCCTATATCATCTCTGGGCGCAGAACTTACTATGATTTGTTTTTCCCTTTATTCAACAACAAAGATTTAACTAACAGCTCATTATATTTTTATGACCTTAATGCAAAGATTAATCATCAAATTGATAATAATAACCGCATATTTCTATCTACCTATTTAGGAAATGATAATTTTGGGTTTAATAAACAATTTGGTTTTGAATTTGGAAATAAAACAGCTACATTACGTTGGAACCATCAATATAGCCCTGTATTGTTCAGCAATGTGTCATTAATTGCAAGTTCATATAATTACCAAATGAGTATCGAAGGCAATTCAGCAACATCATTTGTTTGGCAATCAAATTTAACTGACTATGGCGCAAAGCTCGATTATAGCTATTATCCTAACACAAGCAATACAATTAAATTTGGTGTATCCACAGTGGAACATCGTATAAGTCCGGGAACTGTTACACCTTTAGGCGATAGTAGTCTTTTTAACAAATACCAAATACCTAACAATTATTCCTTAGAACATGGTATCTATGTTTCGAATGAACAACAAATAGGAGCTAAATTGAATGTTAAATACGGTTTAAGAGTATCAATATTTCAAAATATAGGAAGTACAATTGCTTATACTTATACAAGCGACTATAAAGTTAAAGATACTATTGATTATGGCAATAATCAAATATATAAAACATATTATGGTTGGGAACCTCGGTTGGCTACCGCATATTCATTAAATGATGTATCATCGGTAAAAGCCAGCTATTCAAGAACTATACAATATATGCAACTTGCTTCAAATTCAACAGGAGGAATGCCCATGGATATTTGGTTTTCAGCTAGTCCAAATATTAAACCTCAAATTGCCAATCAATTTGCAATTGGATATTTTAGAAATTTTATGGATCATAAACTGGAAGCTTCTGTTGAAACATATTATAAAAAAATGAACAATGCTATAGATTTTGTAGATTTCGCACAATTGCTTTTAAATAAACAATTGGAAGGGCAGATTAGGGCAGGTGAGGCAAAATCATATGGAGCTGAATTTATGCTTCAATATACAGGTTCAAAGTTAAACGGATGGATTTCCTATACACTATCTCATACTGTAAGGCAAGTTCAGGGTATTAATGATGGAAAAGAATATCTTGCACCTTATGATAAACCCAATAATATTAATGTGGTATTAAACTATGATTTAACAGATAGAATTAGTGTTTCGGCAACTTGGGTATATGCCTCGGGATTGCCTGTTACATTGCCAGTTTTTACTTATGAATATGATGGTATAATGCAAAAAGGATATACCGATAGAAACTCATATCGTTTACCAGCCTACCACCGGCTTGATTTATCACTTACATTAAAACAAAAAGGCAAAAATTTTGGACTTTGGGAAGGAGAATGGGTTTTTGGAGTTTATAATGCATATAACAGGCATAATACCTGGATGTTGAATTTTGCAAATGATGTAACGCCAAGATATGTTGAATCTATTTCTATATTACCAATTTTACCTTCAATAACATATAACTTCAAATTTTAAAACTATGAATAAAATTAAATATATAACATTCATTTTAACTATTATTCTTTTTGCCGGTTGTCGCGATAGAATTAATATATCCGTTGGCAGTACTTATGTTCGTCTGGTTATCGAAGGCGAAATAACATCTGATACAATGGCGCATAAAGTTACTTTATCTAAAACAGAAAATTACTTTTCTGACAGCCCTATTCAACCTGTATCAAATGCTACAGTATTTATTACTGATGGAAATGATACTTTCAATTTGTTTGAAAGTCTGTCTAAACCAGGCGATTACTATACGGCTTCAAATGTTTATGGTATAGCTGGCCACACTTATAATTTATATGTAAAAAATGTGGATATAGGAAATGATCAAAGTGAATATGTTGCTTCATGTTATATGCCGGATGTTTCAAAAATCGATTCATTTTTAATTAAACCAGTTTCTATTCAACGTGGTCCATCAACTGATAAATATTGGGAGGTAGATTTATTTGCAAAAGATCCCGCTGCAACAATTGATTTCTATCTATTTAAATTGTATTACAACAATGTTTTACTTTCAGATACTTTAAACAAATTAACTTCAACCAATGATATTTTGTTTAATGGAAATAGCACAAACGGAGTAACATTATATGATATTTCAAATACCTATCGAAATGAACAAGGACTATTATATATTAAAAACGGTATAATGCCAAATGATACATTCACATTAGAAATCGATGGAATAAGTGAATCATATTTCAATTTTACAACACAGATGCAAACGCAGTATCAGAATGCAAACCCTATATTTGGTGGACCTCCTGCAAATGCTTCAAATAATGTATTACCATCAAATAAAGCAGTTGGTTTTTTTGCAGCATATTCTACGACCAGAAAAACTATGATTTATAAATAAGGATTTATTTTTTAAAAATATTCAACAATGATTTATTCAACCAGTTTGCCTTATATTTTTGGTAATAACTAAAATATATCATTGTGGTAATAGTTCCTATAAATGAGCCGGTTGTAATATCCAACAAAAAATGTTCCGACAAATAAATGCGTGAATAGGCAATTAAACAGGCGCATAAAAAATATAGGAATTGTAAATATTTATTTTTTGTCAAAAATGCAAGACATAGAAAAAAAGCAAATGCAGTAGCCGAATGCCCTGATGGGAAACTTTTACTACTGTACATTTGAACGCCATGCACTAAATGTAGTTGATATATATTATGTAAATAGGCAATTGGCCTTTGCATATGCGGAAATAGAAAATTTTTTATCAATTGAACAGCTAATCCTGAAATTGCATAAGTTACAGCAACAAGTATAGAATACCCAAATTTATAAAAGAGAAGTAATACAATTACAATAATGACAAACAATCCATTTCCAAAAAATGTGATTTTTGGAAAAACGAGATCACCAAAATTTGACCAGTGTTGATTAACCCAAATATGAATCTGAGCTTTTGAAAATATAATTAGTATTGTTATAGTTGAAATCAATAATATAAAATAAGGGATTAGAAAATAATTTACCTTTTTAAATAATTCAATTAATTTTTGCATACTTCATATTTTAATTTTACAAACCTATAAAATTATTGGAAATATATAATGAACAATAAAATTTGAAAACTGATTAAATTAAATTAAACCGGTTGTGCAATTGAGAAAAGTTAATAAAATATCAATAAAAAAGTTGTTCAATTTATTTAAATACAATATATTAGTAAATAAACAAAGACCAATTCATTATTCTGCTAATTCACAACTTGAAGACAAATTTCGTCAAGTTATTTATCATTACCAAATCTTTCTTTTCCAATAGAATTAATAAGCCTGACTACGTCCAAAACTATATACAAAACCATAATTTGTTTGATTGTCAAATATTTGATTTGGCATTAACTACTGAATATATTGGTATCGACTTGGAAAATTACTTCTTTAGTAAACTAAAATCAGATCATGCCAATGACTTTCCAAACCTTATCGACCGCTGTAATTTTAATCGACGACGCAAACGTCTTTATACTCGAATTGCAGAACTAAAACCAAGGTATAGCAAACCTGCTCAATGAAGGAGAAGATACATACATCGTTGATTCTATTCCTGTGCCTGTTTGTCAAATAGCCCGTGAGAAAAGAAGCAAAGTATGTCGTGAGAACTTTGAAACAGCTCCCGATAAAGGATATTCGGCTGTTAGCAAAGCTTATTATTACGGATACAAATTACACCTTGTAACATCGGTTCGTGGTGTGTTTGCAAGCATTGACATGAGTAAAGCCAGCGTTCACGATGTTCAATATTTGACAGATATTAAACACTCTCACCTAAGTAATTGCCAACTTATTGGTGACAAAGGATACCTTTCAAAAGAACATCAATTAGACTTGTTTTCATCATGTAATATTCGATTAGAAACACCCAAAAGAAATAACCAAAATGACAAAGAACCTTTTGCATACATTTTCAGAAAATCAAGAAAACGCATTGAAACTTTGTTTTCTCAATTATGCGACCAATTTATGCTTAAACGCAATTATGCTAAATCTAACTTAGGAATTTCGGTTCGCATTCTATCAAAAATCTCAGCAGTGACAGTGCTTCAATATATTAACTATTTAAATAACAGACCGTTGAACAGGCTTAAGTATGCTCTTGCTGCCTAATTGCACAACGGGTTAGTAATTAGTTTTTTCATCTGTGTTATTTTCTTTCTTTTTTGATCCAGAAACCGAATATCAGTTTCTGGTTTATATGGAACTTTTTTTACTATCATGTTCCAAATTATGACAGCCAATTTTCTGGCTGTTGCTGAAATTGCAGATACACGGCCTTTCCGGAATGCTATCCGCTTAAAGAAATTCGACAAGGCTGTGTCTTTTAAATTACCAATTGAATTAGCTGCATTTCTAAGGGCTATTTTTAACCTGTTGCTCCCTTTGGGTATTCTGTTGCTCAGAACTTTTCCCCCGCTAATCTTATTGTTGGGCGAAAGCCTGAGCCAACTGGTAAATTGTTTTGCGCTCTGAAATTTATGGATTCCTGTACCTACTTCACTTATAAGGGTAAGCACTGTCGAATGGCTGACCCCTTCTATTGCCAACAAATCAACCCCCTCAAAATATTGATACGACATCAAATTTATATCTATGTTTTTTGGGGCATTTTTATTTACCCTTTTGTGTATCTTTTTATCTATATAATGTTCCCTTTTATTATTGTCGCTACTTATTTGTTCATTCAGCATTTTTTCAATTTCAACATCACACTCCTTGATTTTTGTTTGAATGTTCAAATACATTTGATATTCATGTTTAAGCGCAAATAAATAGTCTTTCCTGCCATTACTCTGGAGCGCTTTGGCTATTTCTGCTGCTGACTTTTTGCAGTTCCCATTTCTTAATGAAGCGAGTATTTCCGGGTTTATTTCCCCTTTGCAGATGGCATTTATAATTGACAGACCGGTTAACCCGGTTATATCTTTTACCACTACATCTAAACGTAAATTGAGCAAGCGCAAATATTTTTGCATCTTACGCGTTGTGTCGGCTGCCTGTTCTATTAAATTTGACCTGTGACGGCAATATGTCCTTAACTGTTCTGTTGCTTCATCGGGCAAAAAGCTCCCACTTAATAAACCTAATGTGTGTAGCTTTTGAATCCATTGACAGTCCTGTACATCACTTTTTCTTCCCTTTATGTTTTTTGTGAATTTCCCATTACAAAGAATTACTTCTAATCCATTTGATTGCAAAACAGCATAAAGGTTCTGCCAATAAGACCCTGTGCTTTCCATAGCCACTGTTTTTATTTGATTGTCTAATAGCCATTGAGAAAGTGCCTGCAAATCCTCATTATAAACCCCAAATTCTTTTACATCTTGATCGTCTTGGCCAATTGCCACATAATGTGAACGGCTTCCAATATCAATCCCTGCTGCGCTTGGGTTGACCACTTCCATAGATACATTTTTCTTTTTCATAAAACATTTTTTTAATGGTTAATAAAAATGCCCTAAGAGAATGTATCTTTATCGTGATAATATTATGAACGGGGTTCTCGCTTTTGGCTTGACCACCACTGAAATCATCTCAAAGCCTTTCTGCTGTTACAGATGGGCTTTTTACATTCTAACCAGGATTGCACCCGGGCTATTACGCTCCAGTCCTAAAATCGGCCTTGCAAAGGGCCTTCAAATATAATATGAAAGTCGGTTCGAAGTAACACCGTTAGCTCTGGAAATGAATCCTGTTTCCGGGATAGGGAGGGTTGTTGCCAACGTTTCCCGGCTACACCGCAGTGCGGGATTTGCTTGCAATATTTGTCAAGTTACACAAATATAACAAAAACTTACAGAAATTTGCAAACCGCTATAACCTGCATTGGGTGTAACCGGTGTTAGCCCCAGTTATTTATTATATTTTAATATTTCCAAACTATTCTTTTTATCCATAATTATAAAAGATTCTAAGCCAACAGCAATTATCTTTGTAGCTATAGGTGTTTCTGTTCCTTGCAATTCCTGTGAATATCCATACCATTCTCCTGCCTTTAATCCATTATATGATTTTTTCTTTGTATAAATATTATTTATTGACATTTTCTTTGTCCTTATTTTATCCATTTTAGTCTTATATAATACCCTGACAATATCAGATCCTTCAAACGATAATATAGTTCCTCCTTTTAAATTTTTATCAAAAATCGAATCCCCTATATTGAATAATCCATTTATTATACTTTTACCTAAAAGTTTGTTTTTATAATTCTCCGTATATGCTTCACTTATTGTATCATTAGTAAATCGCACAACGTCAGCGCTTACAGTGACTTTTGTCTGACTATAAAAAGGCCAATAAGTACGTTTAAAATCAATTGTGAAATTTGCATATTCTTCATTTGGTCTTAAAGACCTATTTTTTATTAATACACGCTTTGCTTCTAAAACCAATGCATCTTGAGAGGCACCTCCTAATCCAAAATATTTATTTGACTGAGATACCCCATAAGCAATATCCTCATATCTAACAGTTCTTCCAATAGAAGATGAACTCATCGTCCCATTATGTGTCGAAACACAAGATGTTAATAAGTAAAAAGAAATAGTAACAATTAATAGTCTTTTCATATTTTTCATTTATTAGTTTAAAAATATATTGTCCGGTGAATTCAAGGTTCTAACGCAACAGATTTTAAATTTATTAAGTTAATCAAAGATATATTTTTATCTTTTTACTATGCCGATTGAACGGCAAAAAAGAGAAAAATATATCATCCGTATTCCATCTGCATTATCTCCGATGGAGTTTTGTATCCTAATACCTTCCTTGGACGGTTATTTAACTTGTCTTGTACTGCCTTTAATTGATATTCTTCAACCTTATTAAAATCTGTTCCTTTGGGAAAATATCGTCTTATTAACCCATTGGTATTTTCATTGGTTCCTCTTTCCCAGGATGAATAGGGGTGGGCAAAATATACCTGCATACCTGTTTGCTTGGTCAATAATTCATGCTGGGCCATTTCTATCCCATTATCATACGTTAAGGTTTTTCTGTACCTGGCTGAGAGCTTATTTAACTCTTTGGCAAAACATTTACGGACCGTCTCTGAACGCCTGTCCTTGAGCTTTACTATCTTTGTATATCTCGATTTCCTTTCAACCAAAGTTCCTATGGCGCTATTTTGTTTTACCCCTATCATTAAATCCCCTTCCCAATGTCCTATTTCTTTTCTTTCTTCAATGTATTTAGGTCGTTGGTCTATACTCGTTTGGTTCTTTATCCTGATCATTCGCTTTTTTGTCCCTTTTACTGATCTCCTTCTTGATTTATGATACGTTAAGAGAGAGATCAATTTTAGGTTTAAACTTGCCTGTGGATGCGAATAGATATGCATATAGATAGCCTCGTGTGAAATACTCATGATCGGATCATTTGGATATTTATCGCTGATCCTCCCTGATATTTGTTCTGGTGACCAACCTTCCAAGAGTCCTTTATAAACATAAAATCTAAGTTTACTAAATGTCCCTATCTTATCATTGTTGCGCTTGTTTAAATAATCATCTTTAGCTAACCAATCGGCTAGTTTTGCATCATATCTATCCGATGGTTTTTTCACCCAGGTATTAATCTCTCGAGTGATGGTTGATCTTGAACGTTTTAGATTAACCGATATATAAGACTTACTCTTTTTCTCACCTAATAATGTTTCAATAATTACACGTTCTTGAAAACTTAATCGTCGATACTTTTTCTCTTCCATACAACAAATCTATTTTTTTTGATTTGTTGCGTTGACTTATTGAATTTGGATACCGTAATTTTTATAACCGCTAACGTCCGCGGCTATGCCCAGTGCGGGATTTACTTGCAATATTTGTCAAGTTGCACAAATGTAACAAAAACTTTTTGGACTATGCAAACCGCTATAACCCGTATTGGGTGTGAACCGGTGTTAGGCCACGTTGTTTTATATTTCTTGTCCGTATTTCATAATCTCATAGACAATTGGATTAGAAAGTTCAAATTCACTTTCTCTAAATGGATGTGGTTCTATACGACTATCTATTTTACGTCTTAATCTCATTAATTCCAACTGCATATCAATCAAATTGCTATAGTCCTTTAAAACTACAGCTATATCAATATCACTATCATCATTAAAATTACCTTTTGCATATGAACCAAAAAGAATAATCCGGATATTATTATAATTATCTTTTACAACACCAGCATATCTTTGAGCAATACTTAAAGCATCTGTTTTAACCATATCCTTAAAATTTTAATTTTTTCAATCCATTCTTTTGTAAAATCTATCGTACACAATGAATAAAATTCTCTTTTATAATCATCATATCGTGCATTAAGATTAAAAGAAGTTATTTTATCAAGCCAGTCTGAATGTTCGTCAGTTAACTCAAGTTCATTAAGTTCCGCTAATCTATATAAATTATGTAAAAAAGGAGCGTGCTTTTTGTATTTGTTTACATAAACAGCTTTGAGCAATTTCTCAATTGATATATGACCTAAAAATAAGGACCATCCAAACGATTTAGAATCATACAAACTAATCATCGTTTGAAAATCTTCATCAGAAGTATCAATCCAATGTTTAATTATTTTATCTATATCAATGCCTGAATTTTCGTCACTCATAACTCTAAAATTTAGTCAAATATACTAATTTTTGATGAATGAAAATCGGAGTCGTACAATGTGGCCTAACGTTCGAGGATAACCACCAGTACGGGTTTTACTTGCAATATTTATCTGGTTTTACAAATATAACAAAAACTTAATGAACTATGCAAACCACTGAAACCCGTATTGCGGGTAAAACCTTTGTTAGTAACCGTGTATTTTACTCGATTTTAAGCCCTTTAATTCTCTGGAAATGTTCTTTGTTTTTTGTCTTTATAGGTAAATTATGAATCAAGCAAGTCGCAGCAATAAAAATATCACGAAATTCAATCATTTGGTTTGCTTTTCTCAAATCATGATATATTTCTGAAGCTCGCATGCTTACATCCTCATCAAACGGCAGAATAATTGTATCATCAGTTAATAAATGCAAATCTTCACTTTTTTGTTCATTTGTCGCTCCCATTAGAAGCTCATAAAGTGTCACTGATGAAATATAAATCCTCTTACTATTTGGAATCTTGTATAAATCAGTATTTTTCTTATCCTTGGCTCTGAGATAGTCAATAAATATGTTTGTATCAACTACCACTCTTGAGCTTTCCATTGATTAAGTTTTTGTTGATTTTGAAGCATTAAGTCAATATCCGAATCTTTCCAAACAGATACTTTTAATATTTTCTTTTTGTAATCAGCTTTAATTGGTTTCTCAGACTTAGTCTCCTTTGTCAATAAAAAATCCATAAAATCAAGAACCTCTCTCTTTGAAGAAGTATCTAGTAAATTATATTTTAAGGCTAAATCTGTCATAATCATATTTTTTACAAAATTAATCAATCTATTGAAAATATGCAATGCTGTTTTTGCGATTACATGGTTACTAACGTTCGAGGATAACCGCCAGTACGGGTTTTACTTGCAATATTTGTCAAACTGCACAAATATAATTAGAAAGAACTAAACTTGCAAACATTCTGAAACCCGCATTATATTTAGCCGATGTTAGGCATTGGCTGGTTTAATCCTAGGTAATTCCTTTATCTTTTTATATTCTTCGTTTAAGTTTTTTTCAAAGTCGGTGAGGTAAAAAATATCAATTTTATATCGTTTAGCATTTTCACAAATACTAATTAGATTTTCTAAAACTAAATTTTTCTCATAAAACGACGGTATAATCAAATCAAAAGAAATGTCAGTTATCATATATTCATAATCTTTAGAGGTATATTCACCTTTTAAATTACTAGTGAAATTTTTATGTGCAGTTATAATATTATCTATAAGCAATTTAGTATGCAAAATAATTCTACTGGATTCTTCATTAGCAAATGGTGCTACATATTTATATTTGCTCTTTACCGAATCAACAAAGAAGAAAAATCCTAATGGTTGACCATATTGATATAAAATTCTAAAAAATTGATTTTGAGTATCAGCCAATACATAACCTTTTAAATTATAATATAGCATGTCACTATTTGTCCTTAATTGATTTTTAATCGGGTTTGAGGAAAATTTAATTATAGCATTATCTATCGACTCAGAAACTTTTTTCTTAAAATTCGAGTCATTATATTTTATTGTATCAAGTGGTGCTATATTAAATGATAACTTATGTTTCTCATGCTGTAATGGAATTATATGTTTATTTTGACCTAGCATCATTCCATATTCCATATGAACATTAGGATTAGGGAACTCTTTATTTTTATTAATTGACGGGTCAAGTAAAACTATACAAAATTGAGATTGTATTATTTTAGAACAAATCTTTGTGCAAAATGCAAAATGACCAGGGTCAATACGTTTTAATGCAATATGACATTCATATTGTTTTGACTCAAGTATATCTTTAATAACTTCAAGCTGTAAAGTATATAAATCATCTGCTGGTGCAGCAACAAAGCAAGATTTTGAAGATTCATAACCATATCCACATGTTAGGCGGCGTGAATCTCTATTCTTTTAATCTTGTCGAATTCTTGATGTTTAATTTTTTGTGCTTCTTCCAAATCAAAATCATCTTGTAATCCAAGCCAAAATTTTGCTGAATTACCAAAATATAAACTTAGTCTTACAGCTGTGTCAGCAGTTATACCACGATTACATTTTAGTATTTCATGTGCTCGTGTTTGTGGAATTCCAATATCCTTTGATAGTTTATATGCGGTAATATTTAAAGGTCTTAAAAATTCCTCTAAAAGTATCTCTCCAGGATGCACATTTGATAGTGTTTTCATAATCATACTTTTTTAATGATAATCCATAATTCTTACATTTTCCGATTGGCCATTATTCCATTTAAATATTATTCTCCATTGGTCGTTAATCCTGATACTATAAAAATCACTCAATTTTCCGCTTAGTTTCTCTAGTCTATTTGATGGAGGAATCTTCAAATCAGTTATTGATTGAGAGTTGTTTAACATTCTCAATTTTCTCCTACCAACATTTTGAATCTCAATTGGAAGATTTTTTACTCTAATCCCTTTCCAAATCGACTCAGTATCTTTATCACCAAACGAAAGTATCATATTTACGCCAATCGTTAATTACGACAAAGATAAGTAAAATTTTTTATTTATAAAAAGAAGGATGTAAAAATCGGTGAATTCAAGGTTCTAACGCAACAGATTTTAAATTTATTAAGTTAATCAAAGATATATTTTTATCTTTTTACTATGCCGATTGAACGGCAAAAAAGAGAAAAATATATCATCCGTATTCCATCTGCATTATCTCCGATGGAGTTTTGTATCCTAATACCTTCCTTGGACGGTTATTTAACTTGTCTTGTACTGCCTTTAATTGATATTCTTCAACCTTATTAAAATCTGTTCCTTTGGGAAAATATCGTCTTATTAACCCATTGGTATTTTCATTGGTTCCTCTTTCCCAGGATGAATAGGGGTGGGCAAAATATACCTGCATACCTGTTTGCTTGGTCAATAATTCATGCTGGGCCATTTCTATCCCATTATCATACGTTAAGGTTTTTCTGTACCTGGCTGAGAGCTTATTTAACTCTTTGGCAAAACATTTACGGACCGTCTCTGAATGCCTGTCCTTGAGCTTTACTATCTTTGTATATCTCGATTTCCTTTCAACCAAAGTTCCTATGGCGCTATTTTGTTTTACCCCTATCATTAAATCCCCTTCCCAATGTCCTATTTCTTTTCTTTATTCAATGTATTTAGGTCGTTGGTCTATACTCGTTTGGTTCTTTATCCTGATCATTCGTTTTTTTGTCCCTTTTACTGATCTCCTTCTTGATTTAAGGATTGCAGCCAACGTTCGAGGATAACCGCCAGTACGGGTTTTACTTGCACTATTTATCTGGTTGTACAAATATAACATAAACTTTATGAACTTAGCTAACCAACCAAACCCGTATTGCGGGTTAAACCTTTGTTAGCGCCAGGTATTTATTCTTTTATTAATCCAATTAATAGATTATTCATTTCTTCGACTTGTCCAATTAATGGATTTACAGTCTCCTCATCAAAGTCAATAAAATCAGCATAATCACTTTCTTGTCTCCAATCAAACAAGTTAGAATAAAGCTTTCCATAATTAACGTTGACTAGACCGGACTTTATATAATGTAAATTGAATTGAGTTTTAGCTCCATTATGTGTCTCTGATTTAAAATCATTCTTGTATAATAAAGCACTAACTAAGTAAAAGCTTGAGTAATAAAGTCTATTCACACAAGAATTCCATCTTTGATTATTTGCAAGTAATTTTGCATCATCAAAAATCTCTTTAGACTTTAAAAGTCGATATTCAATATAATCCTCCTTTGTGCCACTCATTACAAATTAATCCCCTCTTTTTTAATATTTTGATAAAGAGGTGTCATTAGATATTTTTGTTCCCAATCACTCTTTGAGAAAACAAAAGTTGAGATTGGCTCCCCTATCTCAAGTTCAATATCAAATAACTCATCACGATATTCTTTTTCAATTAATCGATTAACGTTGGGTTGATTTAAAAGAATCAAAATATCCCAATCAGAATCTTTATTAGATTGACCTCTAGCATGAGAACCATACAAGACAATATCAGCATTAGGATTCTTATCTCTAATCCTTGCTTTTATTTTTTGAGTAATATCTATCTCTTTTTGATTCATATTTACAAAGATAATCCTATCAAGGCAAAATCGCAAATATACTTGGCGCTAACGTTCGCGGCTAAATTTCGTGGGGGATTTACTTGCATAATTTGTCAAATTATAGCCAAATATAATTAAAAAGCATTACATTTGAAAACCCTCTGAAACCCGCATGTAATTTGAGCCGATGTTACTAGTTTGTGGCTCTTTCGTCTTCGTCTTTTTTTATCTTTATCAAATCCAAAGTTATAAATCTCTCAATTTATCACAAATTAATCTTGATATATTTTGTTTTGACAAATCTCTATCGAATCATAATGATTGAAAATACAAGCCAATCTATTTATAAAAATATTTTTGTCTATGAATTTGTCAATTTTATAATTTGGTATTTTTCTTTATCAGGTTTATCAATTTGGCAATATTTGTCAATTTAACCTTGTAATATATTAATCATTTTATAGAACGTTTCATCAGTTTTGTCTATGAAACCAATCTACGTTATACTAAATCCATATAAAGTCAGAGGTTGACTGTCCAGTTGTATAATTTGTCAGTGTTGCATAATCCAATCATAATGTTATATATCTGAATATATCTCAAAGGACAGTCGAACTATGACTTTTTAATATTCAAAATCTCGCAAATCGGTGAATTCAAGGTTCTAACGCAACAGATTTTAAATTTATTAAGTTAATCAAAGATATATTTTTATCTTTTTACTATGCCGATTGAACGGCAAAAAAGAGAAAAATATATCATCCGTATTCCATCTGCATTATCTCCGATGGAGTTTTGTATCCTAATACCTTCCTTGGACGGTTATTTAACTTGTCTTGTACTGCCTTTAATTGATATTCTTCAACCTTATTAAAATCTGTTCCTTTGGGAAAATATCGTCTTATTAACCCATTGGTATTTTCATTGGTTCCTCTTTCCCAGGATGAATAGGGGTGGGCAAAATATACCTGCATACCTGTTTGCTTGGTCAATAATTCATGCTGGGCCATTTCTATCCCATTATCATACGTTAAGGTTTTTCTGTACCTGGCTGAGAGCTTATTTAACTCTTTGGCAAAACATTTACGGACCGTCTCTGAACGCCTGTCCTTGAGCTTTACTATCTTTGTATATCTCGATTTCCTTTCAACCAAAGTTCCTATGGCGCTATTTTGTTTTACCCCTATCATTAAATCCCCTTCCCAATGTCCTATTTCTTTTCTTTCTTCAATGTATTTAGGTCGTTGGTCTATACTCGTTTGGTTCTTTATCCTGATCATTCGTTTTTTTGTCCCTTTTACTGATCTCCTTCTTGATTTATGATACGTTAAGAGAGAGATCAATTTTAGGTTTAAACTTGCCTGTGGATGCGAATAGATATGCATATAGATAGCCTCGTGTGAAATACTCATGATCGGATCATTTGGATATTTATCGCTGATCCTCCCTGATATTTGTTCTGGTGACCAACCTTCCAAGAGTCCTTTATAAACATAAAATCTAAGTTTACTAAATGTCCCTATCTTATCATTGTTGCGCTTGTTTAAATAATCATCTTTAGCTAACCAATCGGCTAGTTTTGCATCATATCTATCCGATGGTTTTTTCACCCAGGTATTAATCTCTCGAGTGATGGTTGATCTTGAACGTTTTAGATTAACCGATATATAAGACTTACTCTTTTTCTCACCTAATAATGTTTCAATAATTACACGTTCTTGAAAACTTAATCGTCGATACTTTTTCTCTTCCATACAACAAATCTATTTTTTTTGATTTGTTGCGTTGACTTATTGAATTTGGAGGTGAATTGTTTAATGTTGCCTAACGTTCCTCGGCTATGTAAAGTGCGGGACTTACTTGCATAATAAATCCCACTGCACAAATATAATTAGAAAGCACTGAACTTGCAAACCCACTATAACCCGCATTTTATATGAGCCGATGTTGGCGGAAGTTAATATTCATATTTGTATATTTCCTTATAATTCATGTCGCATTCATCAATTCCATTATCACCTGAAAAACATTTTTGTTCCATCAACACTAGTCTATTGTTTTCATAGGTAAAATTATTAATACAATAATAATCAATCGGTTTATTTAAGCTATACCATTTATAAAATCTTTGATCTACTTTGGTAAATACACTCATGTTGATTAATTTGTTTTGCTTATTATATGTCAATATAACAGTTTTATATCTGCTCCAATGTTCTGAAGAATAATAGTATTCAATAACTGCGTCCTTTTTATATTTATATTCTTTCCATAACTTAATTTTTCTGACTGGTCTATATTTTTCAGCATAATTTGTCTCTTTTCTTAATCTACCTTTTTTATCATATTCAAATAAAACTTTTATCGCATTACTATCCTTGATTGCAATTAATTTATTGTTTTCAAATATTGAATCATATAATTTTTTATTTGCGAAAACTCTATTTCCATAGGAATCATATTTATAAATAAAAGTGCGATATTCGTTATGTCTTTTATCAAACTTCACATTCTTTATCAATTGATGATTATCATTATATGATAAACTATGGTGGATTCTAGTTTCTAATGCAACAATTATTAAAACAAATTTAGTTAATTATTTTCGTTGTTTTTAAATTATAATCCGCTTTATTTCCCGAATTTTTACAGCAAATTTTTAAGGATTTGCTTCCAAAATTCGAGAATAAAGCTTGCATTATTGCTGGCATAGCATGTTTGTTTTTATTATACGCTTTTTAATATATAGCTTTCAAATACTTCTTTTGGAGTTTTATATCCGAGTACTTTTCTGGGCCTTTCATTTAATTGGTTCTGGACTTCTTTGAGTCTTCTTTTTGATATTAAACTAAAGTCAGTCCCTGCAGGAAAATAATCCCTGATTAAACCATTGCTATTCTCATTCGTTGGCCTTTCCCATGGGCTATATGGATGTGCAAAATATACTTGTATTTTAGTGTTTTTTGTAAACAATTTATGTTGTGCCATTTCAGTACCGTTGTCATAAGTAAGTGTCTTTTTCATTTGCCTGGGAATGGATTTAAACTCCTGTTCGAAAGCCTTTCTGACACTTTCAGAGTCCCTGTTTTTTAATGGTACAATTATTATAGTTCGAGTTGTGCGTTCAACCAGAGTGCCAATAGCAGTGACGCGATCTTTACCCATCACAAGGTCTCCTTCCCAATGCCCTGGAATTAATCTCCCAAGTACTTCATCGGGACGTTCATCAATGCGGGTAGCATCTTTAATGGTGGATCTTTTATCAACACCTCTTCGGGTATTTCCCCTAACTTTTCGTTTCTGCCTTAATTTCGAGACCAAAAGTTTGCGAAGCTCCGATTTGGTATGTAAATAGATATGAAAATAAATACTTTCGATCGAGATTTGCATAGTTTTATCTAATGGATATTTAGTCTTTAAAGTGGATACAATTTGATCCGGTGACCAGCGTAATTTAAGATGATCATAGATGAACTTTTTAAGTTCAGGATTCTTATTCATTTTGGTCTTATCATACTTCCTGTTGGATGATTTAATTGTGGCATCAAAATGTGATTTCATACTATTGTAGTTCTCATCTTTGAGCCTCTTAATTTCCCTTGAAATAGTACTTTTATGACGGCCTAATTGAACCGCAATTTCAGTACAATTTCTGTTATGAGAAAGTAATTTTTCTATTTCTATTCTTTCTTGAAATAAAAGTCGATTGTATGTTTTTTTCATCTTGCAACAATAAGTTTTTAACACTTTTTGTTGCGCTAGATTTCTGAACCGGCGTGAGCCTTGCAGGTAACGTTCGCGGCTAAATTGCGTGCGGGTTTTACTTGCAGGATAAATCCCACTACACAAATATAATTAGAAAGCATTGAACTTGCAAACCTTCTAAAACCCGCATGAAATTTGAGCCGATGTTATGCCCTGTGGATTTTTTTAAAAGGTTTTGTATTTGAAATCAATCTTGCGCAGTTATGAACAGTCAATATATCAATCCTAAAATCATCTATTATTTGATATACAACTCTGTAATTGCCGCTTATTATTTGTCTAATAAATTCATTTTCAAATTCTGAAACAATAACACCAGCATTAGGATGATTCTCTAATATATCAACAGATTCAAAAAGTTCTAAAACTGTAATTTCAGCATATCGAATCGAGTCTTTTGCAATATATTCACCTATATCGTCTAAATCTTCAATTGCAGAATCTGTCCAAATTACTTTAACCATTTACTCAATTTTTGTTTAGCTTCCTCTTTTGTATTTATTCGTCCATTCTCTGAATCAGATATGCCTTTTTGAACTTTCTCAACAAATATAATATGGTCTATTACCTGATCTATTGTCAAATTTTCAGGCAATTTGTCCAGAGTGTTAATTAATTGCGTTTTGGTTATCATAATTTTAAATATTTATCCAAAGATACTAAATCAACATTAAAAAATCAATCATTATGTTATTGCTCTCTGAACCTGCGCTTCCATTGGGCATAACGTTCGCGGCTAAGTATAGTGCGGGTTTTGACCACAGTATAAATCCCGCTGCACAAATATAATTAGAAAGCATTAATTTTGCAAAACCACTGAAACCCGCATTATATTTAGCCGATGTTAGCGGGCGTTAATTATTATAACTTTTTGCTAATAGTGATTCTCTAATTATTAGTTGGCTTTTCTTCAATTTTAAATTGTACAAAAAAATACAACCGAAATTTGAGTATATAAATGTATCCGAATTCACCCAAGAAAAATTACATCCAAAAATTTTAGTCTTTGACTTAGTATATAAATTTATCAGGTTTATAGATTTGTCTATCTCAACACTTATAATTGAATCATTTTTGGAAAAAGTAATATACTTTCTTTCACCTTTTGGTGCAATCTTCTCTGAATATATTTGAGTCTTTTCATTGGCTGGTATAGATAATAGATAAACTTTATCTATAGATTGGCAAATCTCAAACCATGCTATTAGTTTTTTATTATTTGAAAGTTCACAATCAATAATTTGATTATTTGTTTTTGTAATAATGCTATCCTTTTTAGTAATAAGGCTGTATTTGTGGAGCTGATTTACACTATCTACAAAGAGTTTTGTCGATAAATCGTTTGAGATATTAATGCTTGAAATATCATTGTGATTTTTGTCATATGCAGAAAACCATGTCAATGTATCATTCACTCTATATATATACCAACCCCAGAAATCAATATCACCGGCAGAAATTAGTAGCTCATCTTTTCCAATCCACTTCTCAATAGAGTAATCACCGCCACCTTTAGGTTTAATTTCTCTTATCAAAGTATTAGAGCTTATTTCAATTATTACTATTGAAAATAATGGAGCCTTATATGTCCTGACTGTATCATTATCACCAGGCATGGATCTATCATAATAATCATAAATATTTTTGTAAGCCAAAAATTTATTATCAGGTGAAATTGCAAAATCAACAATTTTTTTATCCTTTGATGTTAGTTTTATAGTTTCTTTAGACTTAATGTCTAGTTGGAATAAACTACTATCTGAAAGATAAATGATTTTGATTTGATTTTCACTTTTTGAATAGCTGATATTAAATATAAATATCAAAATAATAATAAATAAAATTTTCCTCATATTCGTTTTTTTAATGCCCGCTAACGTTTTCGGCTATGCGTATGTGCGGGATTTAACAGCACTTCTTTATCAAATTATAACCAAATATAATTAAAAAGAACTACATTTGAAAACCTCTGAAACCCGCATTACGTATGAGCCGATGTTAGGTGAAGTTTGTTTTATATTATTAATCCAGAAGTCAAAACTTCATTTAAGAAGCCACTTTCATCATGATTTTTTTCAATCAAAATAGGTTCAATCCTATCATCTATTTCCCGTCTAAGTTTCCAAAGCAGTGGAGCATATGAAAAATAATCTTGTCCTATAGAATTAACTATTATGGCTACATCAATATCACTATCATCCTTTTGATTGCCTTTTGCATAGGAACCAAAAAGAACAATCTTATCAATATCAAAATGTTTTGATACTAAAATCTTATATCTAGATAATTTATCTACAACCTCTCTTTTATCCATTGCTGCAAGTTTTTAGTATTTTGCAATATTGACTCACATCTTTCTTTTGTGAGACTTTTCATCAATCGTTCTTTATGTGAAGGATATCGAGCTTCAATATTTAGAGGCTCCAATAAATCAATAAAATCCTTAAATTCATCTGTTAGACTATCATAGATATTCGCTTTCTTAGCCAAATAGGACAAACTATGAGTAAATAGAGCAGGTTCATTACTTTTTGAATTGAAATATGCTTTAAGTATTTTTTCAATTGTCTGATGACACATAAATCCAACATACAAGTACCTACTGCTTTGCTGCATAGCTAAAGCTGTATCGTAATCATAATCCGACAATTCTACCCAATATTTAACTTTATCGTTCATCCATAAATATTTACAACAAATATACAAAATTATCGAGAACGTAGACTTTGGGTATTTTTTTCAAATTTCACCTAACGTTTCCCGGCTACACCGCAGTGCGGGATTTACTTGCAATATTTATCAAGTTATACAAATATAACAAAAACTTAATGAACTTTGCAAACCGCTATAACCCGCATTGGGTGTGAACCGGTGTTGGTTGCAGTTTTATTTTTATATTAACATTTATCCTTTAAAAGCTTTCTCTTCGTCTTTATTGGAAGATATTGAAACATAAGTACATTTTTCTTTTGAATATATCCAATTTTTGAACGAATGTAAAATACAGGATACCAACCATTTTCTTCAATTGGTGAATAATCAAAAAGTTGATTAGGTAATATTTTTTTAATTATTTTTGAATTTAAATCTTTTGATTCATATATATACTCAAAACTATTATGAGAATTTGAATTAATCACTCCTGACCAAATCATTTTCAAATTTGGATTAAATATATTAGATCCATCATTAAGATATATATATCCAATTGGGACGTCATAACCAATATCAAAGTATAATTTATAATTATCGGGAAAGGTTAATATTAATATTTCCGAAAATGGTAGACCAACATCTAATCTTTGTGAACTATAAATTAGTTTTTGCATCTCGCTATATCCAATATTTCTAGTTAGTTTGTCTTTATTGAAAATTAATTGGTCCTTATCAATATGGTTGCAGTTATTTATAAAATCAGGATTTAAACCTTTATATAAAAAATCATAGAATTGTCTAATATTGTTTTTAAATACCATTGTAACTGAATCAGTTTGACTGAACATATTCTGAAATATATTCAAAGTTATAAATAGAATAATAAGTTTCAATTTCATATTTTGTAGTTTAAAAATTGCAACCAACGTTTCCGGCTACACCGCAGTGCGGGATTTGCTTGCAATATTTGTCAAGTTGCACAAATATAACAAAAACTTGCTGAACTTTGCAGACCGCTATAACCCGCATTGGGTGTGAACCGGTGTTAGGCACTGCAATTTTATTATCCTTTTAATACTATTTGCTCTTCATAATCTAATAATGACTTACATATCCATTTATTATTTTTACGAATATATAAAAAAGTATTTGTTTGAATAGAATTTATCTTGTTTAATACCACTTTAATTATAACATAATCTTTATTAAGACTCAAAATAGGTCTTGAAAAACAATAGTATTGTTGGTCTTTATTTAAAATCTTAACTGTATCATTATTTTTTGAAACATCAGGATTCATTGTTTTCCTGGGCACAAATCCAGATGAACCTAATGATTTTAATCTTGAAATATCATTATCACTCATAATCACAGCACCAATTAGTAATGAATCAATCCAAGTATAACCCGAATCATTGGAATCTAGTTGAATTATATCCCTTGAATCAAAATATTTATTAACTGTATCAATATATGATTGTTTTAAGACTAATTTGACTGGTCTATAATCAAGAAAGTAATTTTTAGAATCTTTTTTAATAAAATCCATATAAGTTGAATTAATAAAAGCATAATCAAAATAATCTTTTTGAGAATAAATTAAGTTGCTAATTACCAATCCCAATACTAAAATCAATAATAATTTTCTCATCGTTGTCGTTTCTTATTGTAGTGCCTAACGGTCAAGGATAACCGCCAGTACGGGTTTTACTTGCTATATTTATCCAGTTGCACAAATATAACATAAACTTAATGAACTTTGCAAACCACCGAAACCCGTATTGCGGGTAAAACCTTTGTTAGCGGGCGTTAATATTTACTATCTGAAATCTATTCCCAATGAAATAATGAAAAATATGCATTCCCATCATCCAGTAATTTTAATTTATTGTTTATAACAGCAGTACCATCACTATTTAATATAAATACTGCGTGGTATCCACCAGAGGTTGTATTCCCAATTGTAAAAACCATAGATTGTCCATCAATTTTTAAAGAATCAATATTTTTATCTGGTTCTAATGTAATAGTATCAGCAGTATTGCCCAATATCTGTAATGTTATTGTAGTATTTCCAGTATTCATAATTTTAACAGGTTTATTCATAAAATCAGTATAATAATATGGAATAGTTCCTATTCCTCTAATAGCAGTAGTTAATGACCCACTGGGGTTATATAAATTTATTTCTTGATTATTAACAAAAAATTTTATATCCATAAGCTTTGCATTAACTAACATCGTCGGGCTGATAGATAGTAAAACAGTATCATTATTTAAAATAGTTTTTCCTTTGATTGTAATGGTACATGTGTTGATTCCCGTATCCAGCAATGTTCCATAACCATTTCCATTTATCTTTTGTCCGTGCTCAATCCCCAGTGTAATGATTGGGAAAATCAAATTACTATCATTTACTGATAGATTTTTAGTACTTCCTAAATAACTAATTTTTGAAGGAGATATTATAAAATTCGGATTATCAGTAGTCAAGGAAATATTATATATTGGCAAGTCGCCAACATTCAATAATAAGAAATAAAAACTTTTTGAAGTTTTTAATTCTCCTAAATTAAATGAATATTGATTTTGGGAAACAACACTTGATGAAGTAAATTTTTGAGTTTTTCCAAATTTAAGAGTTGAATTATAATTTTCAAGTTTTGAAAATGAAAACTGTCCTGACTGTAGTTTTGCATTTTCTTTATCTTTCTTGCAAGAAACTATCAAGAAGATTAAGATTAAACATAACGATAAATTTTTCATTTTTGTAAATTTTAGATTTATTATTAAAATAAATTCGTATAACTTTTAATGCCCGCTAACGTTTCCCGGCTACACCGCAGTGCGGGATTTACTTGCAATATTTGTCAAGTTGCACAAATATAACAAAAACTTACTTGACTTTGCAAACTACTATAACCCGCATTGGGTGTGAACCGGTGTTATGGCCAGTGCATTTTTATTTTATCAAATCTCGAGCTTTTACTTTTATGATTTTCCCATTTCTTGAAATCACAAGTTCTCCATCTTCTTTTTGTTTAGATATCAACAGCCGACTATATGATAAATCTATTCCCTGGAGAATCTTTGTCCGCATAACCTTTACACTTTCCTTTGTCATAATTTAACAATTTTATCGTAAATGATTTGATTATTAATTTCTATATCTTCAGTTTTAAATCCTTCCGCTACTATCTGAAATGGTGGCTCTGAATTATCTATTATCAGCCAATAATCACAAATAGGCAAATATAATTTTGAAAGATTATTGATACCTGCCCAATATCTGCGATTAATTACATTTATAGGAATATCATGTCCACCTGAAATTACTCGAGTTTTCACACGCTCAACAGCAAGTTCAGGAGAATTAAGCCAAAAATAAATTAAAGTTACGAAGTATCCTTTTGATTGAGCTTTTCGAATAAATTGCACATATGATTTGGTTGCCAATGTTGTTTCAAAAGCAAAATCCACATTATGATTAATCAAGTCCTTAATCCTGTTTAACATAATCCGACCTGAATCAATTGCAGCTTTGTCTGGTTGAAATGGAGAAAGTCCTTTTGCAATTTCATCAGCATTAATGAACTCCTTACAATCAAGCATATCAGGTAAAACAGTATAGGAAGCAGTAGTCTTACCTGCTCCATTGCATCCTGATATTACATAAAGGTTTGCCATTGAATATTTTTAATCCAAAGATAAGTTTATTTGAATAAATCCACCCAAATCGTAGGCGATTGCATTGGCCATAACGGTTGCGTGTATGAAATGTTGGGGGTTACGGAGCTGCGTCTGTATCCACCGTACCAAACCCAATGCGTGACGAACTGTTGCTTAACTGACTCTGCCCCAATATTTTATACGCGTTGTTAGCCACCGGTTTTATTTGTTTAATTCTTTCTCTATAAGTCTTAGTGTCAATTCCAGTCCATTTGAACCTTGAAGCTTTTGGGAAATCTCAACTGCATTTTTCTTATATTTATCATTCGTGACGCATTCTGTAATAGCCGAAGCAAGAGCATTTGTAGATAATTTTTTGAAATCACATGCATTTGGTCCTAATCCTAATTTAACAATCTGTTTACGATTCACAAACTGGTCAGCCATGAAAGGAAATGCTACTTGGGGAATACCCGCTCTTGCTGCTGCTGCCATTGTGCCAGTTCCACCATGATAAACAATTGCTGCTAAACGGGGAAAAAGTAATTCAAAAGGCATCTCATCGACGTACAAAACATCGGAGGTATTATCATCAGGCAAATCAGCCCACCCTTTAGAAATTATCAACCGTTGATTTGTTGCTTTTGAAACCTCGCTAAAAGTATGACTATATTTATCGGGACGTGAAACTGGGTTACTACCAAATCCAATAAATACAGGAGGTTTTCCTGAAGCCAGAAACTTTTCTACATTTTCAGGTAATCCTGTTTGTGAAGGTAGTGTCATGTATCCGGTTTGAGTAAAATTAAACAAAACTCCTTCACGAGCAGAATTTAACTCTTTATCGCAAGCAACAATAACATTGTCTCCCATCCAATTTGACCATACATCTACAATTGGCTGCAAGCCTAATTCAACTCGTTTTTTATTGATAAAGCTTTTCATTACCATATTTGTTATTGACCTGCCAAATCCAAATAATACCCGATTTATAAAAGGGTCTGTTTTACTCGTTCCTAAAAGTATCGGATAAAAAATAACAAATCGGTAAGGAATATTTAATTTATCAGCAACCGTATGAACACCCAAAACAAATCCTACTCCTAACACTAAATCAGACCCTTTAAGTAACTCAGGGAGCAAATCTATCTGGTTTTCAGTCTCCTTTTTCATCTCCTTTGGAGAAGGTGCTTTAGTGGCTCCACCTTTCATTTGGGCATTTTGCTTAAATAGCTCTTTATAATTACGGACCAAAAGCTAAAAACTGACAGTTATATCGTTTGACAAGGTCTGCATTCTCAGGAGGTGCACAACAAATTATTTCGTGTCCATTTTCAATTAATCCTTTGGCGAGAGCAAGCATGGGTTGAACATCGCCTCTTGTTCCATTTATTACAATTGCTACTTTCATAATTGTTTGTTAAGGAGATTTATAAATTTGTTAAGAAATGTATCAATTTTGCTGGTTTTCGACTGGTGGCTAACGTTCCTCGGCTATGTAAAGTGCGGGATTTACTTGCAGAATAAATCCCACTACACAAATATAATTAGAAAGCACTGAACTTGCAAACCCTCTATTACCCGCATTTTATATGAGCCGATGTTGTGCCCAGTGGTTTTTTATTTAATCATTAAAGTATCAATTACTTTTCCTTTCTCATCCAATCTAATCCATGTCCCTTTTATTTTCATAGAGTCAAGATGCTCAGTCCTACGAATAAAATAAAAATCATTAATCAAAGTTGTATCTATAGCTGGTTGATTCGGTTTCCATTTTATGTAATCCTGAACAACTACATACTGATTAGATTTGTTTATATTCCTATATGCTATATATCTGTCAAAATGTGGTTCATATTCAATTTTAGCACTCATAGTCAAGATGTAAAATATTGCTATAAGTATTGTAGGTATTCCAATCATCAATAAAATCCATTTAGCAATTTTATTAAAACTCTTGAAAATCAAAATAACTAACAAAAATGAAATCAAGCAGAAATAACAAATCAAAAATCCCCAAAATCTATTAAATCTCACACTAGGAAATTCAATGCGTGGCTCAATGACATTGATAATTAATGTCAATATCACGAGAATCATTAATCCAGATGAAATAATCTTAAGTATCTTAATCAATTTCGAATTTTTATCATGTTACTCGCTGTCATTTTTTACCATTGGGCACAACGGTTCTCGGCTATGTAAAGTGCGGGGTTTACTTGCAGGTTAAATCCCATTACACAAATATAATTAGAAAGCACTGAACTTGCAAACCCTCTGTAACCCGCATTTTATATGAGCCGATGTTGGCACCAGTATTTTATTTATTAATCTTTTTAATCAACCTTTTAATCAATATTTCATCTAAACCATTTATATTAAGCTCTCCACTTTCAATCGGAAATACTACGTTAGACGCAGTAATTAATCTATTGTCAAAAATTAATAGCAAAGATTTACTTAAATTTTGTTCTGTCGCTTTAGCAAATTTGTCTTTCACATTATCGTTAAGTTTTATATAAAAAATTGGTTTATTAGTCCTTTTATCTTTATCCAAACGAACAATTTTAAAATCATTAGTACAAATAATTGGAATAGTATCTACCAAATATGAATCTGGAGTTTTGAAATCTTCCGTTATTTCCATATTGACTTTATCCTTTTTATTAACAGTTATTGTATCCTCCGGTGAAATAGATTTAGACATTTTATCCACAAAAATCTTAATCCCATTATCTTTTGTCTGATAAATTCCGTCGCATTTAAATATAAAATCTTGTGCTTTTGTCCAATTATTTAACCCAATTATCAAAATAATTATAAAAAATAATTTTAAATCTAATCTTGTCATAACATCGTTTTTAATATTGGTGCCAACGTTTCCCGGCTACACCGCAGTGCGGGATTTACTTGCAATATTTATCAAGTTATACAAATATAACAAAAACTTAATGAACTTTGCAAACCGCTATAACCCGCATTGGGTGTGAACCGGTGTTGGTTGCAGTTTTATTTTTATATTAACATTTATCCTTTAAAAGCTTTCTCTTCGTCTTTATTGGAAGATATTGAAACATAAGTACATTTTTCTTTTGAATATATCCAATTTTTGAACGAATGTAAAATACAGGATACCAACCATTTTCTTCAATTGGTGAATAATCAAAAAGTTGATTAGGTAATATTTTTTTAATTATTTTTGAATTTAAATCTTTTGATTCATATATATACTCAAAACTATTATGAGAATTTGAATTAATCACTCCTGACCAAATCATTTTCAAATTTGGATTAAATATATTAGATCCATCATTAAGATATATATATCCAATTGGGACGTCATAACCAATATCAAAGTATAATTTATAATTATCGGGAAAGGTTAATATTAATATTTCCGAAAATGGTAGACCAACATCTAATCTTTGTGAACTATAAATTAGTTTTTGCATCTCGCTATATCCAATATTTCTGGTTAGTTTGTCTTTATTGAAAATTAATTGGTCCTTATCAATATGGTTGCAGTTATTTATAAAATCAGGATTTAAACCTTTATATAAAAAATCATAGAATTGTCTAATATTGTTTTTAAATACCATTGTAACTGAATCAGTTTGACTGAACATATTCTGAAATATATTCAAAGTTATAAATAGAATAATAAGTTTCAATTTCATATTTTGTAGTTTAAAAATTGCAACCAACGTTCACGGCTAAATTGCGTGCGGGATTTACTTGCATAATTTGTCAAAATATAACCAAATATAATTAAAAAGCATTACATTTAAAAACCCTCTGAAACCCGCATGAAATTTGAGCCGATGTTGGCGGCTGGCATTTTCATTTAAACTAAATTTACTTTTAGTCTTCAAAACTAATATCTCCACATATGTATATCAATTTCATTAAATGTAATTTTATAATTATCAATATTTAGTTTTTTTGAAAATATAATTGTAACTAAAATTTGTTTTATAGGTCGAAATAATGCCAATCTATAATCTTGACCCATATTAACTACCATTTTGCCATCATAATTATGGCGAGTTTTAGCATCATAACTATATTTATTTATTTCATTTCCCAAAGAATCCGATAAGATTAGAAATGAACCTTTTGGTATCAAAAAAGTATCTACCGTAAATTCGAAAAATTTACCTTTATCTAACGTGAAATTTAAAGCATAGCAAATCCCATTTGAAACTTTAAATTTTGTTGCTTCTTTGAAAAAATCTAAATGCACCAATTCTCCATATCCAGTTGGAATTTGTTCTTGCTGATTTTTTATAGCTTGATTATATTCTAATACTTTTTGATTATATAATGAATCATTACAGATAATCTCAACATTATGGATTTTTTTTGATAAAGATTTAACAAAGCTTTTATTGAATTTAATATAATCATTAACTTGTCCAATAAGAAGAATTGGGAAAATAAAAAATAGAATTAATATAATTATTTTTTTCATGTCTGTACTTTTAATAATGCTTGCCGCCAACGTTCGAGGATAACCGCCAGTACGGGTTTTACTTGCAATATTTATCCAGTTGTACAAATATAACATAAACTTAATGAACTTTGCAAACCACCAAAACCCGTATTGCGGGTAAAACCTTTGTTGTACGCTGGCTTTTATGTTTTATAAATCTAAATATAATCGATTTTAATTTATATTAGAATATTTTTGTATGTTATGAACAATATTGAATCTTTATCTAATGCCAACCTTTGATTAAATAAATATTAATTGTTTTATTTTGTCCCGGTACTATATTATAATAACTCGTAGGCCGAGTTGAAACATAATAAATTGCATTATATGTACTACCAATTTTATAATTATAATCTGTACCTGGTAATAAATATACATCAAATTTATAATAGCCGTTTGTATCGGACAAGCAAGTATATAAATCTTTATTACCATCTGGTTCATATAGCATATTCTTATATAGAATTATTTCATAGTCTTTAATTGGAATATTATTAACACTATCTCGAACTAAACCGTCAATTATTGTATGAAGAGAAACTAGTGGTTCTTCTTTTTTAAGGATACAACTTAGTAAAAAGAAGGTTATAATTATAATTAAATAATTTAATTTTTTCATACGAGATTTTGATTTAATAAAATAATATACTTGATAATTTATATAGTCAAAAATACTGATAGTTAGCTTGCGTACAACGTTCGAGGATAACCGCCAGTACGGGTTTTACCTGCAATATTTATCCAGTTGCACAAATATAACAAAAACTTGCTGAAATTTGCAAACCACCGAAACCCGTATTGCGGGTAAAACCTTTGTTGGTAGCCGTTATTTATTCTCTTTTATTTCTTTGTTAATCACTTTTATCTTGCCATTATTTTCTATTTGGCTAATCTGATTTGTTTCTCTATGAATTCTTGTGCTATCTATTGGGCCAGTACTATCACATTGCACAATTGATTCATTAAATTTAGTTATAATCCTATAATTATTATCAATTGTTAAATCTGAATAGCAATGATAGTCACAACCATCTCCACATTCTTTTGCTATTATATTTCTCTCAATTAAACAACCTTTCTTGTCAAATGTTACAAGAATCGGATATAAATCATCTCCAGGATATAAATATATAAAACCAAAGAAATTTATCGAATCACTTAACATGCCAATAATATTTACATTGGTCACTTTATCAAATATCAGAGTATCTAAATCTTTTTTAGAGTATTCATTACCTATCGCGTCTGATTTGTTTAAGTCATAATAAAATGGCAATTTAATCTTTGGTAATCTTGTATATAATTGTCTTATGTGATTAATTAATAATTGTGAATTATTTTCAGATTTATTTTTCAAACTACATCCAAAAAATAAAATCATTGTCAATATTATAATTATTATTTTCATATATGAATATAATTTAATCAATGTTTGTGTCTCGTTATAATGGCTACCAACGGTTGTCGCTATGAGCATGTGGCGGATTTCGAAGAACTACTTTGTCAAAATAGTTGCAAATTTTAATTATATGAACAAACTTCGAAAACCATATAAACCCCGCCATTGCTTATGAGCGCGTGTTGGCAGTAGTTATTTTTCTATTTTTATCATTTTAATTCCACCAGTTATACTATCAATTTTATAAGTAACAAATCGTTTATCATATAAGTTAGTTAGAGTTTTATCAGTCCTAAATTTATACTTAACGATAATCGAGTTTTTTGATATTTTATCAACAAATGATTCAGAACAACAATAATCTAATAAAGATAATATCCTCTGAGCTTTCCATAAGCTATCATTTTCAATAAATTTATCATTAAAATCAAATTTATTTGAAGAATTAGTCTGCAAATTTTTAAGAATAATCCTATCAGAACCATACCAACTGCCCGTTTTTAATATTATCCAATTACCAAACTTTATTAATTGCTCATCCTTTTTCCATTCTCTACCATAATATGTGCCATCTCCAAGAGGAATCTTAACACCGGTTTTATCTTTATATACGTAATCAATCTCATATTGCCATGAATGAATGTCAGCATTATAAACAGATTCACAGATTAATTTACCCCCAATATTTTGGTCAATTATAACTGTTTCATTTTTGGGACCAAATCCAGCTCCATCCATGAAAAATTTAATTGAATAAATTATCATTAATACCGTCGTTATTATAAATATGGCTAATCCAATTTTTCTATGAGTTTGACCTTTTTTTCTGAGATATCTATATAACAAAAAAGTCAGTCCTGATGGTATTGATAATAATACCAAACAGAATATAACAAATAAAATGATTATTAATATTCCCATGTGAGTCGTTTTTTATAATTACTGCCAACGTTCAAGGATAACCGCCAGTACGGGTTTTACTTGCAATATTTATCTAGTTATACAAATATAACATAAACTTAATGAACTTTGCAAACCACCGAAACCCGTATTGCGGGTAAAACCTTTGTTGGCTGCAGTTATTTTATTTATTAAGCTATTAATATTTAAAAATTTAAAATATATTTATTATACCAACATAAACAATTAACTATAATAACACAATTAAATTTTAACATTAAAATTACTAATCACTAGTTATTTTAATATTTGAATTAATAAGAATCGAAATAGGAAGTGTTATTAATTCATTCTTATATGTTTGTATAATTGTACCAGCATAAATAAATCCAAATTGTTTGTTTTTATTGATATAAGAACCATAATTAGTCAAGCTACTGCCTGTAATATTTAATTCAGTTGTAATTCCAAAACCATATAGAAAATTTACAGACATTGATATTGATTGTTGTGGAATGATAAAATATATCCCTGAAGAGGTATTTGTAACAGAATCTGCTTTAACTGATAAATTATATACCCCACCAACTCCTAACCCAATTTCAGTAATAATTAATCCATGGCTATTAAAACTATCAATTGCAACGGAAAATTTAACATCAGTTCTTCTGTCAGTATCACTATAATTAGAATTCAATTTTGACCATCCTAATGTCCAAATTATTTCTCCACCATATGTCCCAACAACATTTTTTCTAATATCTGTATTATCCTTGTTACAACTTAAATATAAAGTTGTAATAAATAAAAAAATAGAAGATAATTTAATAAATTTTTTCATAATTAAATAATTCTATATATTAAAAATGGATTTTATTAACAATTATAAATTCAATAATTTTTATTTTAATCAACTTATAAAATTCTACTCAAATTATCATAATAAATTATAATTGCAGCCAACGTTCCTCGGCTATGTAAAGTGCGGGGTTTACTTGCAGTATAAATCCCACTACACAAATATAACTAGAAAGTACTGAACTTGCAAACCCGCTATAACCCGCATGAAATTTGAGCCGATGTTGTAACCAGTTGCTTTTTATTTTAATAGATTCGCAATCTCAATTTTCAAAATCGGCAAATGTCTCACAATGGTACCCCAAACAATTTCATCATCAATTTTGTCATAACCATGAATCACACGGTTTCGCATATCAATTATTTGTCTTTTGCTAGATATTGCAATTGTAGAATCAAGTTTCTTTATTTTACTCATCGCTTCTCCAATAATTTCAAATTCTCTTTCAACGGCTCTGCGCAACATTTTGTCAGACATATAAATGTTAAAGTCTCGCTTATTGCCCAGAAAATTTTCTATCGAATCAATTGATTCTTGTATATCAAATAAGTATTTTTTGATTTCGTTATCCATAAAGCAAAGTCTTAGTTTGATTTACGGAATCTATAAAGTACGGATTTTTTAATGATTTGTCTGTTACTAAATCAACCGATCTATGAAATAAATTTTCAAACTTATCAGCCAAATCAAAATAAGTATCAGCATAATCCCCATAATCCATAGAATTAAAAGAAATAAGTAAGTCAATATCACTTTTGTCATTAAATTTATCCGTACAGACTGATCCAAACGCAAACAGATTCCTAACATTATGTGAGATACACAATGTTTTAATTTTATCCATATTATCAATTAGAAGTCTTTGCATTTCAGTCTTTTTGACAAATTTACAATTATTGCTTAACTTTTGCAAATCTCGGCGATGCAATTGGTTACAACGGTCGAGGATAACCGCCAGTACGGGTTTTACCTGCAATATTTATCTGGTTGCACAAATGTAACAAAAACTTAATGAACTTTGCAAACCACCCAAACCCGTATTGCGGGTAAAACCTTTGTTGGCAGCTGGTGTTATTTTATTTTTACAATCTGATTAATTTTATAATAATTCCTACTTCCATAATTTGAACAAGTTTTTTCAATTGCACCTAATTCAAAATAAATGTCAATTGGATTACTTATGTTATATCCAATTTTTTGTGCAATCATATCATCAAGAGACTTAATTGTATCATTGCCCATTTTAATTGTCCATCCCCAACAACACATACATTTATCTGCACTAAAGCTTAGTATTTTTGCATTGCTTTTAATCTTATCAAAATCCACAATTGTAAATTTTGCTTTATAATCTTTAAGTTGTGAAATCATCTTCAAGTCCGGGTATGGATTTAACTCAATAAGTGATATATTTAAATTATCTAATGTAGTATCTGTTTGAAAACTTGAAATAGTGTTTAGTTGTATTCCATGCTTTATGCCATCTTTTATAAAATCAACTTTAATAACTGCATTCCCTTCCCAAAAGCACTCTGCGCCAATTGGACATCTTGAATCATTTAAGACTGAATCAAAACAAATATATGACTTATCAAGTGATGCAGTGCAATCACCAACCTTTAATTCTACTGTATTTAGAAAATCTGAATTTATATTTGAGTTGTCATTCTTTTTGCATCCAAACAAAAAGATTACCATTATACCAATTTGAATAAATCTTCTCATATAATCAATTTTTATAATCAGATACTAAAACTGATTCTTTGGTTGCGTTTTACACTTGCTGCCAACGTTTCCCGGCTACACCGCAGTGCGGGATTTACTTGCAATATTTGTCAAACTACACAAATATAACAAAAACTTATTGAACTTTGCAAACCGCTAAAACCCGCATTGGGTGTGAACCGGTGTTATGCCCAGTTATTTATTTTCTTATTAAAACTAAACTAGCTGTTCCTATTTTCCAAGATGAACTATCTCCATAATTAGAAGTAACTTTCATACCAATATTTATGGGATTAGAAGAAAAATCATTTATCAAATTTTTTGTAGCAGTATACAAATTTAATCCAGTACCAACAGTTTTAATTTTGGATTTTGAAAGCGAAGTATTATCGCCTAAATTTATTAATTCAACACTTATTGTGTCTTTTGTTAAAATATTATCAAAAACGTAAAGAGGATTATACGATATTTCAACATCACTTAAAACAAATGAAATAGAATCAATATTTTGGTAATCGGAAATTGCAAAATTAGTCTGTGGTGTAGAAAATACAGATGAGCCATTATTAAATTGATTTGTATTAGGATATTGGTATAAATTAAGAGTAATCTTTTTATCCAATGTAACTGTATCTTTTGAACATTGAATAATCAAAATCATACAAAAAAACAATGGAATAAGTAAGAAAAATTCTCTGATTTCCTTTCTGAGTTTTAGACTAAATCTAATTTTATTCTTAAAATCATTCTTTAACATCTTCATCTTTTTAAAATTTAATTAATATTATATTTAAAATTTATCTCAATTTTAGTTTGCGATATAATTGGGCATATCGGTTGCGCTATGTTTAGTGCGGGATTAGAAAGCTCTTCGATTCCTTTTATTAATCAAATATAATTGAATGCACTGACTTTGGCAAACCTCATATTACCCGCATTAAATATGTAGCGCGTGTTACCTGCTGGCCATTTTTATTAATTTTTACTTAACACTAAATAAATATTACAAAATGCAAAAGTACCGTGATACTCTGTCCAAAACTATTGTATTGTAAGTATTTTTTTTATCGGATTTAATATCCTTGATACAAATTCATTTTTAACTGAATCATTCGCTGCTCCGGTTAAGTCATGATTGACAAACTGTATATTATTAGTTTTCCCACCTAATATTTTCCATGTTGAAATTAGACCAATATTAGATGTATTAGCTCCTTCACTTCTAATATATGTCGATATAAAATATCCTTTATCTGGGAAATAAAAGTCAACATAATACTTTAATGTAATATCATTCCCATTTACATCTTTATCATAACCATCTATAAATTTTGCGCTATCACTATCTGGGATGCATAAACTAGTATTTTGACTTTTGAATTTTTGAATTGCTGAAATAACATTTTCTCTAGATGAACTAATTGTATATATTTGCGCATAATCACTATTTACGCCAATCTTGTCGCATCCTTGAAGAATAGTCAAAAATAATATTATTATTAAAATCAATTTACTTTTCATGATTTTCATTTATTTAATTTATTTGGCTTGCAGGTAACGTTTTGCCGCTATGTGCTGTGTGGGTTTGCGTGGTTCTCCTGTGTCTGTTTATGCAGACTTTGCCTGCGGGCTCTGTCGCTTGCATACCACTGAACCCCACATTGCATATGAGCGGCGGTTGTACGTTGTGCTTTATTTTATTATATAGAAATTCAATATTTTTGTCATCCCTATTAATGTTTTTCAAGTGTCTAATTTATCAAATTAATATTTATCGGCATCCTTTTTTAACTTGTTTTTTCCATTTGCGTTATTTTTTATTGGATTTTTTGTCCTGTTTTATCTCTTTTTTTTGACTTGACATACCTTTCCCATATAGAACTGTGAACCCTTATGCCCGTTTATAAATATAAGATGGATGGATATTTATATCAAACTTACCTATTCTTTCTTTTGGTAAACGTATATCGAAAATAGTTTGTATATATTCCCGTTCTTGTTCACAAAAGCTGCAAATAAATGGATTTACCCATTCCTTTTGGTTTTCCACTGACCCTTCATCTTTGTTTTGATACTCATCAGGTATTCTGCTTTTGGTTGAATATAACCCATAATAATGCACCAATCGAAAATACCTATATGGCACATGTTGTAACAGTCGTGGAAAAAATTCTTTATAATGCAACTTTAAGATACGTTCAACTGGTTTGTTTTCTGTATCTATCGTTTTATAATCCTTATGCCTGAAACTAATATATTCCCCTTCTATTTCTGTTATCTTATATTCACTCAAACATGCCCGCTTTGAGTATCGGCCTATGTATCTTATCACCGCTGATGGGGCTTTCATCGGTGGCTCCAGGTGAATAATCCAATTCTTTTTATTTATCCGCCTTAAGAATCTTAGTAAGGCCATCCGGTCTTTAAATTTATGTTCTAATGTCCCATTATCATATAATGAAACTAAACTGTCCTCAAATTTAATCCTGAACTTATCCTGTAAGAACCTATAATTTACATAATCGCCTTTGATGGCCGTTAACTTTCCTGTTTCATTTGATATACCACCCCATGACACTATCATATGCACATGTACATGATATTCCTTGGTCTCCCCAAAGGTATGAAGCACAGATATGATGCCCATTTTTATCTTGTACTTATGCTCTGCCCAATCCTTAAAGGTGTCGGCTGCTGTGCGCATTAACACATTTAATAATTCTTTCCCGTTACTTTTTATTATTGGATGCAATGCATGGGGTATAGTAAATACTACATGACGGTGGGGAACATCCATCATTTGACTTTTTATCTTTTCTGCCCATTTTACTGTATCGCCCCAACTACACGTCGGGCAAAACCGGTTCCGGCAATTATGATATATCTCTACGACTTCTCCACAACTTTTGCATACGTATTCATCTACGCCTAATACCGGGGTCCTACATACCCGTATAGCATTGACTGCCTTGTATTGTTCTATGCTTATTGGTGTAGTCGGATCCTGTATATAGGACTCCCAATGAGCTTCGAAAAACTCTGCTAACCTATATTGCTTCTCTGTAGCAGTCTCATTATTTGTATCGAACTTACACATATACTATTCGCTTAATGTTTGTATTACAAACAATCTACAAATAGTAATTTATTTGTTTCTTTTTAAAATATCAAGTGTATATTATAGATTAATTTTTATTTCTGTACATGCCATTATATGGGCTATGCAAAGCATTACGTACAACGTTCGAGGATAAATTGCGTGCGGGATTTACTTGCATAATTTGTCAAAATATAACCAAATATAATTAAAAAGTATTACAATTGAAAACCCGCTGAAACCCGCATGAAATTTGAGCCGATGTTATGTGCCGGTATTAATTTTTTCTTTAGTTTTATTAATAAATTCTATCAAGTCAAAATATGATGAGGCTCTAGATAAACTTGTTACTTTTACTAAATTTATTTGAATTTTCGAATCATCGAATATAATTGTTAACTCTTGCTTTGCAAATAATACCTTTTCTTTTGCTAAAGCTCGTATATAATCATCGTCAAAATAAATTATATCAAATCCTAAATCTTTTATTAAATCAATCATTAATTGCTTGTTCCTATCCTTACTTTGTCCTGTATCTATTATTGTAAATTTTCTGGCTCGCCATTCATTAAAGATCCTCATTGAAATAATAAAAATTATGAACAAACCAAAATAAATCACAAATTTTATATTACTCTTTGATGAGAATATGGAAATAAAAACTAATATAAATATTGAAATTAAAATCAAAATTATAAATATGAATATAGATAATTGAAAATAATCTATGAAATGTGTTCTATAAATAAGCAAATTCCTTTTCCTAGTTTTTTCTATGTCTATATCTCCCATATCAAATGTAAATATATAAAATTAAATGATTAAAACATCTGTAAAAGTAATCCTGTATCGTCCTGATATAGGTTGACACTTTTTAAGTTAATAATTGTTTTCTAAAAATAAAGTTTTATTTGTTACCAGGGACATGTCCCTGGTAACAAATTTTGCTGGCCATTTTTTTAGCCTGTAATTATCCTTTTGATGCGCTATCATTGGTACCATTCCATGACAACTCATATGCGGTCTGTCGGTGTTATACAACCATATTGCATGCTTTATTTCTCGTCTGGCATCCTGTTCTCCTATAAAGCCTTCGCCGATATCATATTCATTCTTTAATATGCCATTCACTCGTTCAGCAACTGCATTCTCATACGGATCGTATTTACTGGTCATGCTTATTTGTATCCCATTGTCGTTTAACACTTGTACATAGGCTGGGTTACAATACTGTAATCCCCGGTCGGAATGATGGATTAATACCCGCTGGGGATATCTCCTGTTCTTTATTGCCATTTTCAATGCCGTTATTGCATTTTTCGTCTTTAAGTTGTCTGATAACGTCCAACCCATGATTTGCTTTGAATATACATCAGTTAGTAGAAACAGGTACATAAAACCTTGCTTGGTCCTTATATACGTAATATCGCTTGCCAGTACCTGCTCTGCCCTGTTTATGTCAATATCCTTTATCAGATTCGGATATTTGTAAAACAGGTGTTTGCTCTGCGTAGTCTTTACATATCGCTTCCGGTACCTAATCAGCAAGTTTTCATCACGCAATATATCAAAGAACTTATCTCGGCCACACTTGATGTCCTTTGCCTGTAATTCAACTTGTATCTTATCATACACTTTCTTACCTCCCATACGCTTGTGTTTCTTACGTACCTTACTTACTAGTTTAACAACCTCTTGTTTCTCTTTCTCATTCCTTTCATATCGATGTATCTTCTGATAATAACCCTGTCGGCTTATCCCGAATAACCTGCAAAAGTGTGCGACATTTACTTTTGCTTTTCCATTGGAAGTGTCTTTATGAGCGATTCGGGTAAATACTTTTTTAATACTTCATCCCCATATTCTTCCCCTATGATGCCCATTACCGCCTTTAACACCTCATTCTCCCCCTGGCTCACCCTTAATTTGGCGCGCAGGTCTGCTAACTCTTGTCGTGGTGATTTGCCTCCCATTTCTTTTAACTTTTTATCAAAGTTACCATATTTCGATATCCATCTTGATATCGTCCGGCGATGTACTCCATATAACTTGGACGCCTGACTCTGTGAAAGTTTCCCGTTCTCTATCTGTTCTAAGATTTCTTTCTTGTACACGTAACTGTACTGGTTTTTCCACCTGTCACGTGCTAAGATTTCATAATCGCTCATAAATTGATCTCCTTTTCTTTTTTGAAAAGTGTCAACCTATATCAGGACAAGACATCCCAATTACTGGCACATAACGGTTGGCGCTATGAGCATGTGGCGGATTTCGGAGAACTGCTTTGTCAAAATATTTGCAAATAATAATTATATAAACTAACTTCGAAAATCATATAACTCCCGCCATTGCTTATGAGCGCGTGTTAGGCAACGTTTTATTTTATTATTTTTAAAATTGGATAGGTAATCATTTGACTTTTTATATCTAAAATCCCAAACTCAGAAATATATCCAGAAAAAGATTTATCACCAGCAAAATTTGTGTCCTTTATATTAAAAGTCATTTTGTTTTTGGTTGTATATTCGCCCAAATCGGAAACGTCAACTTCTGTAATCTTATGTAAAGATTGAAAAATCACTTTATTATCAAGAACTCGAAAATCCTTTATAATATCTAACTTTTTATTTGAAATAGCTCTTAAAGCTGATAGTTGCTTGTACCCATTATCTATTTTGTATATTGAATTATTAATTAGCACATAATTCGAACTATCACAATTTAATTTATCAAAAAGGATTTTATCTGCGCTTGATTTGAATTTAAATTTTAAAGTCTTGTCAAGGAATAGATTAAAGCTATCTGTAACTGAGTTGTAAATTACAGAAATATTATCGTTATATAAAAATGGAGATTGATTATTGTTGGCTTCGTAAACAACGCTAGCATCATTTTTTGATAATCTGATTACTGAGTATTTAGTGCTAGTTTTAGCTGTTCCTATCATTGCCCCCGCAGTATAAGATTCATAAAACGCTGACGAGATAGATTTTCCAATCAAGAAAGAATTTGCAATTAGTCCTATTTCCTTCACAAAACCCGTATTTAAATCTAAAATAACTTTACGAGAAAATTCATTGCCATATCCCTCAAAAATGACAAAATCCTTAAACCATAATACAGCCTCATGTTGACGAACATTTTTTATTATTGTTATTAAAATTTTGTCTTTATTATAAATATTTGCATTACAAGTCCCTGCAAAAAAATTATTTCTTGATGGAACATAAGAATATTCGACATAATATTTTTTATCAGGAGAATTAATAATGTTTTTATTTAAAATCAGTTCTTTTGAAACAGTATCATTTTCATCAATTAAAATATTGTTTAATGAAACTTCGTCAGAGTTCAATAAATCATTTGGATTAAAACTAAAATCATTTAAAGAACAATAATTTGAAATTAATACATATTCCTTCTCCCTTATCACAATTGGACCTTTTGTTTTACAGGAAACAACCAAAAACAATACTAAAATTGTAAAAATCACATATTGAAAATTCTTTTTCATAATTCTATATATCAATCATATTTTTTGCGTTTTTGAAAATGTTGCCTAACGTTCCCCGGCTACACCGCAGTGCGGGATTTACTTGCAATATTTGTCAAGTTGCACAAATATAACAAAAACTTACAAACCTTTGCAAACCGCTATAACCCGCATTGGGTGTGAACCGGTGTTACCGGTAGTATTATTTTATTTGCTTTCTCTTCGAAAAAAATCGTTATACAATTCGTTTGTAGTTATAATCCGAGAATATCCCTTGCCAATAAGCCCATTGGTTAATTTAATATCTCCCGACCATAAGCGGCCACGTACGTAGTCATTAATCGCTATAAATGCAGTATCATCAATGTCAATATCTTTACATAACTCATAAGCCTTCTGATAGAATGTTTTAGGAATTATAGAATGATTTAGAATTTTAATATTGCTCATAATCAGAACAAACAATTCAACAAACCTATCCTCACTTAGCTTACCAATACTTTTTATTCTTTCCTTATGCTCTATCAACTCTGAGCGGATATACTCAGGGGCATAAAAATCATAATATTTTGTTCCGTTTAATAGTATTTGTCCAATCCGACTGTTTATGTTGAGAAATGTACTAAACGCAACATTCGTATCAACAACTATTATTCGTTTCATGAGAGACCAATTTCTTTCTTAATTCGCTCCCATCGTCCTTTCTTTGCCTCTAAAACAAGATTATCAACATCGGACTGTGTTGCTTTTGAATCCGCAGTTAACTCTTCATATCGCAAATAGTCCATAATCGACTGAATCCGTGAGGATGTCATATTGCTAGGTATTCGAACCAATAGCTCATTATTTATACGTTCAACTATCATATCATACTTTTCCTCAAAGATACATATTTTTTGAAATTCTGCCAGTTATTCAGCAAGTTGCGCTGGATCAAAATATTGCCGGTAACGTTTCCCGGCTACACCGCAGTGCGGGATTTACTTGTAATATTTGTCAAGTTGCACAAATGTAACAAAAACTTACCGAACTTTGCAAACCGCTAAAACCCGCATTGGGTGTAACCGGTGTTGGGCGCTGGCATTTTTTATTTATCACTCCTCCCAATACTCTGTCCCATTAGAGTTTATATATCCTTTTGAAGTTAAAAAAACATCAAGTCCCCTATCATTATTGCAAATTGAGTCATTGTATTTTTTTACTATAAAATCATGTTTACAATCAATAACTACGTTCTTTTTTATATCCAATAGTCCCCTATTATTTTTTAGTTCTAAAACTGCAAAACCATCCTTTATATACTCCAAATCAATATTATCATAAATGGTTTGAACTATTATATGCCCCTTATTATCTATAAGTCCATACTCTAATTCATATCCGATTTTTTTTCCATGATATTTACTAAGTCCAACTTTTGCAACTCCAAAATGAAAGTCTTCAGCATAATCATAGTTGAAATCTGTAAGCAAATTACCCTCTTTATCAATATAACTATATTTAAACCATAGATTAATACCATCAGCAACTCTAGCAAATCCATTTCTAAATGGTCCGTGATATCGAGTTGAACTATCATCATAGTAAACTCCGATTCGCACGTATTTGTAGTCAATTATTAACTTCCCTTCTTGATTAATAAATCCCCATTTTTTATCTTTTAGCACGCCAGCTAAGCCTTCAGTGAAATTTGTAACTTCATCAAAAATAGGAGCTATTATAATTTCACCTAATTCATTTACAAAACCCTTTTTTTTGTTCTTTTCTATTATTCCCAATCCTTCGTAAAAATATCTGTCATATGAGGAGTTGAATCCAAAAAATCTAGGTTCATATCCATCAGGTATTATATTATCCCCAAATTTATTAATAATATTAATTATGGGCTTATTAGGAAGATACACAATTGCAAATCCTTCAAAATAATTTTTCACCATTGAATATTTTGGTTCTATTCTAATTTCTTTTTTTTCATTACAGAATCCCCATCTATCAGACTTTCTAAAAGGAATTAATAAATCATTATCATACATATCAACATTGATTTTCGATAACCAAGAAACATTTCAAATTAGCACTACTATATTCTGCTTGCGCCCAACGTTTCCCGGCTACACCGCAGTGCGGGTTTTACTTGCAATATTTGTCAAGTTACACAAATATAACAAAAACTTACCGAACTTTGCAAACCGCTATAACCCGCATTGGGTGTGAACCGGTGTTATGGCCAGTTAATTTTTCATTTTCATCACCTTATTAATTGATATTTGGTCTTTATCAACCAGTTTAACAAGGTAGACTTCATCAGGTAAATCTGATATATCAATCATGTTAGTATTTAATTTTTTAGATAATATAAGTTTTCCTTGTAAATTATAAATCAAGATTGCAACATCAGAATTATTATCAATTTTGAAATATAGCTTATTTATTGCTGGATTTGGATATAAAATAGTTTGACCTTTAGAAGCTAAACTAAAACTACTAAAATTATCCCCCTTAATACATCGAACAGATAGCCCATAATTCTTTGAATAAGTAAATTGACTTACAATACTCTGTTCATGCATCAAACATATAACCCATGCATTATCTGAATAAACAGGATCTTCAGTTAAACTCCACCAACAACCATAGTTACCAACACCACTATATGGTCCTGATTTAGGAATGCGCACTCCACCTGGAAGTGCTGTAAAACCACTCTTGTTTGTTGCAACATTAATATTAGTCCAATGCGTTGTACCAACTTCTTTTAATGCATATCCAGCCAAACTAAAACCTCCTAAAAAATTCATTAAACTAGACCACTCATCGTTAGACGGTACATGCCATCCTTGGGGACAGACATTTCGATTATCAGTAATTGCATTCCAAGTATATAATCTTCCATATATGGCAATCATACTGTCATTTTCTCCATAACCCCACTGGTACTTTGCTAGGTTAGCATTCGATAAATTTGTTGTGTCTGACGTAGTGCCAATATTATCACCATTATTATATTTAGTTACCTTTAAATTCTCACCTAACCATTCTTGTGTCCCAATTAAAACAGTATTATAGATATTTCCATCAACATCAGTTATTGTCTGCGCATTAGAATAGAAAACATTTATAAAGACGTAAGTTAAAAATAAAAGTTTTTTCATCCTTTAAAATTTAAAATTAATAGAATTTATTTTAATTGGCCATAACGTTTGCGGCTAAATTGCGTGCGGGATTTAATTGCATAATTTGTCAAAATATAGCCAAAAATAATTAAAAAGAATTACATTTGAAAATCCTCTGAAACCCGCATGAAATTTGAGCCGATGTTGGTGGCTGGTTATCTGTTTTCAATAATATCTGTGCCATGAATATGAATTTCTCTTGACTTTTTAATATTTTCATCCGTTCTTGTCAAAAGTTTTATTATACTTAATTTAAGTTTTGTTTTTGAATTGTCTATTGTTTTTACAATTATTTGAAGAATATCTTGTTCGTCTACTAAATATTTATCATAATCTGCATCGATAATTTCTTTGTCAACAATAAATAATACTGAATCATTTTTAATATTTGTATATTTTAATTTTAAGTCATTTAATGAAATTAGTTTTGCATTATATGTTCCAATAATCTTTATATGAATTTGTCCATAATATTTTACATTATCAATATAGATTGTACCTTTATCAACATTTATACTTTCTATCATTTCAGGTTTTAAAGTTTGTAAAATAGTCTTACTTACTAAAATCCCATTTATATAATATGCTGGATTTTGCTTAGAACTAGATGTATTTAAATATATTACCTTTGGGAATGTATCAAATAAATCACTATTATTTTGACTATCAATTATAATTTTTATATTTTTATCTACGCTTATTTGCTCTAATTTAGAACTATCTCTTTGACTATAAATATTTATAGTAATCATCGTAAATAAAATAAATAAAATATTTCTCATATCTAATTTTGTTTTGTTTTTTTAACTTGCCACCAACGTTCCTCGGCTATGTAAAGTGCGGGATTTACTTGCAGAATAAATCCCACTACACAAATATAATTAGAAAGCACTGAACTTGCAAACCCTCTATAACCCGCATTTTATATGAGCCGATGTTATGGGCTGTAAATTATTTTAATCCGTCAAGTAGTTTTCTCAAATATTCATTATGTAAATCAGGTTCATTAATCATTCCATGCTCAGTGTATAATTTGGCTTTATCTAATCGTTTCATATATGCTTGTTTCTCTCTATAAATTTTAATGTCATTGATTTTAGAAACAATTGTTTTTTCATCTTCAATCCTAGTTACAAAATCAATTTTAGTTTTGCAGTTTTCTTTCGATTCCCGTAAAAATTTATCAAAATCAAATTCCATAATCTTAAGTTTTAAAGGTTAATTACTGAGTATTTTAATTTTTTATATTATTGAAATATTACCCTATTATCATCAAATAATTCTTCTGCTTTTATTGATTGTAAATAATCACTATAATAGTATGAATCTGCTATAGAAACCAAAAGATTATAAGCACCAAGCCATATATGTAACTTTGGATTTTCAGTTGCAATCTTTGTCAATTTTGTAATATCACTTTGCTTTTTTAATTTGGGATCAAGATTATCTGCAAATCCACTTTCAACTAAATTCCTAATTGTTGTTTCAAATGGACTCATTGAAATGACAAAATTTTTAAATTGATTTTTATCTAATTTTTTTACCCAATCAATTAATACAATATTACAATTATTAACATTGTGAACAAAGCTGTTTCTTAATTCAGAAAGATTGTAAATGTATTTCAAATTATCATCTCCCAAAAGATCTATCTCTCTTAGAAATGCAAGTTTACCAATAGATTTATTGCTTAATTCTAATCGGGTAAATATTTTGATAAGTTTTGGTTCATTAAAATGAAAAATCAATAATGAAGTAACAATTGCTTCAATTAAAGCGTGCAATTTAATCACAAAAGACCAGTCATTTTCCTCTAAAAGATTTTTAAAGAAATCTGAATCTAAACCAATTTTTTTTTGAAGATTTATAATTCCTTCATCAATTTTTGTTACTCCAATTAGTGTGTTATTTTATTGCCCATAACGTTTTCGGCTAAATTGCGTGCGGGTTTTACTTGCATAGTTTATCAAAATATAACCAAATATAATTAAAAAGAATTACATTTGAAAACCCGCTGAAACCCGCATGAAATTTGAGCCGATGTTAAGTACAGGGCTTATTTATTATTCTAGTTTTAGCTTAACAGGTTCAACAATTGTTACTTTATCATCAATATTCTCAAAGTCAGAAATATTGCTTGTCAGAAGCTTTGCATCAAGTTTTCGTGCTGTGGCCAATATAATTGCATCAGGAACTTTTATCTTTTTAAGTTTTCTATAATTGATAGTAAAATCAGCAATCTCAATATCAGGGCTTATTATCTCAAACATTCCCAATAATTGTGTAGTAATTATTTTCTCATTTTCGTCCTTAAAATTATAACCGAGAACCTCAATATAAGTAATCAAGGAAATATAAACATATTTGTATTGGAAAATTGATTTTTCAATATCTATCAATTTACGTACAGCATCAATAATCACATTGCTATCAAGTATTGCTTTATTCCCAGTCATTCCGTTGTTGTTTTTGCCAACTTAAAGAATCATTAATCTCGTTAAATATTCCAGTTTTATTTGCTTTACCAAACATTTTTAAAAGTAATCCTTTGTCGTAATTTTCAGCCTCATTACTTTCATTAACCATAACAATCACTTTAGCTTGCGTATTAATCATATTTTTATAATTCGAGGGAACATGAATCAACCCACGTCGAATAGTTGTCTCAAATTCTATTGCTTTCATACCATTATTTTTTTCTAAAACTTTATTCAAAAATACGAAATTTTACTTACAAAAATCCAAGAAATGAATTGTTGCATTATTAATCAGGTTATTGAATAAAATCATAGTGAATTGGAAAAATTAAAATTCAACATAGTTGCTCTGCCGAATCTTCGTAGCGGCGTTAGCCTTGTACTTAACGTTTCTCGGCTATGTAAAGTGCGGGATTTACTTGCAATATAAATCCAGTTACACAAATATAATTAGAATGCATTGAACTTGCAAACCTTCTATAACCCGCATTTTATATGAGCCGATGTTGTGCCGTCGTGCTTATTCTAAATCAAGCGTTATTATTAAATTTTCTTTAATTTTGTCTATCAAATCTGTTGGCAAGTCTCCAATCTTTTTAATCAATCGCTTATTATCAATCGCACGAATTTGGTCAATCATTATATCACAGTCTTGTTGCAGGTTTGCCAATCCTTTTTTAATATGAACTCGTAAAATATCAGAATCCTTCTTAACATTTGTCGTAATTGGACACACAATAGTTGAAGGATGAGGTATCTTGTTGAGTAAATTTGTCTGAACAGCAAGTACTGGTCTTGTTTTGCCAGGTTCTGTTCCTATCTGTGGGTTCAAATCCGCAACCCAAATCTCAAATTGCTTAATGGCCATACTCAATCTCCTCGAAATCTTTAAGAACTTTTATTGAGTCCGTTTTTACTAAATCAGACTCAGTCTTTAATCTTCTCTCAAGAAGTGAACGCCTTTGAATCTTGTTATAGTATCCAATTGCCTCATTTATGTATCTGTTCCGAGGAATTTGAATGCGTGTTAAGATTTTTTCGGTTTCCCCAAAAATGGAATCGTCAATTTTTAATGAAACTGTCTTCATGATATTACTATTTTATATCACAAAAGTATATCAAATTAGTATATTATTCAAATTTATTTTCACTTGCAAAAATTTTGTGTTTGCATGCGGCACAACGTTTTCGGCTAAATTACGTGCGGGATTTACTTGCATAATTTGTCAAAATATAACCAAATGTAATTAAAAAGCATTACATATGAAAACATTCTGAAACCCGCATGAAATTTGAGCCGATGTTAGGTGTAGCCTTTTATTTTTCTAACATTGAAGAAATCTCAACCTTTAACTTTGGCAAATGATTTATCACAATACTCCAAATTAAATCATCCGATATTTTGTCATAACCATGAGCTATTCGATTACGAGTTCCAATAATCTTTTGAGAATTTTCAATTATGAAATCTTTATCTTTTTTTAGTATTCGATTAATCGCTTCGCCAATTATCTCAATGTCTCTCTCAACAGCACGCTTTGTCTTTATATCTTTTGAATAGTCTTCAAATTTTTTGGGTTTATCATCAAAGTAACTCTCAATCTCAATAATAGATTGTAATATGTCAAACAACCAAGTCTTAATTTCACTATCCATAAATTAGTCGTTTTGAAGAATCAATAGATTGTCTCAGATAAGGATTGTTTATTGCTTTATCCTCCAATAAATCCACATCACGTTTAAATAGATTTTCAAGAGAATATTTTAAGTCAAAATAATTGTCGGCATAATCAAATAAATCCACCCCACTAAAATCAACTACAAAATCAATATCACTATCACTTTGAAACCTATTTGTCAAAACTGAACCAAAAGCAAATAACCTTCCTACATTGTGTTTTGCACACAAATCACGAATTTTGTCAATATTACTTTCAACTACATTCATAAAGCAAATATACAAAATTAAGCAGAAAGCGTCAAAGTGCGATTTTTTTAAGGTTACACCTAACGTTTTGCCGCTATGTGCTGTGTGGGTTTGCGTGGTTCTCCTGTGTCTGTTTATGCAGACTTTGCCTGCGGGCTCTGTCGCTTGCATACCACTGAACCCCACATTGCATATGAGCGGCGGTTGTACGTTGTGCTTTATTTTATTATATAGAAATTCAATATTTTTGTCATCCCTATTAATGTTTTTCAAGTGTCTAATTTATCAAATTAATATTTATCGGCATCCTTTTTTAACTTGTTTTTTCCATTTGCGTTATTTTTTATTGGATTTTTTGTCCTGTTTTATCTCTTTTTTTTGACTTGACATACCTTTCCCATATAGAACTGTGAACCCTTATGCCCGTTTATAAATATAAGATGGATGGATATTTATATCAAACTTACCTATTCTTTCTTTTGGTAAACGTATATCGAAAATAGTTTGTATATATTCCCGTTCTTGTTCACAAAAGCTGCAAATAAATGGATTTACCCATTCCTTTTGGTTTTCCACTGACCCTTCATCTTTGTTTTGATACTCATCAGGTATTCTGCTTTTGGTTGAATATAACCCATAATAATGCACCAATCGAAAATACCTATATGGCACATGTTGTAACAGTCGTGGAAAAAATTCTTTATAATGCAACTTTAAGATACGTTCAACTGGTTTGTTTTCTGTATCTATCGTTTTATAATCCTTATGCCTGAAACTAATATATTCCCCTTCTATTTCTGTTATCTTATATTCACTCAAACATGCCCGCTTTGAGTATCGGCCTATGTATCTTATCACCGCTGATGGGGCTTTCATCGGTGGCTCCAGGTGAATAATCCAATTCTTTTTATTTATCCGCCTTAAGAATCTTAGTAAGGCCATCCGGTCTTTAAATTTATGTTCTAATGTCCCATTATCATATAATGAAACTAAACTGTCCTCAAATTTAATCCTGAACTTATCCTGTAAGAACCTATAATTTACATAATCGCCTTTGTTGTACGGCGTTTTATATTAACTTTTCTTTATAAATTTGCATCTATAAGATTCTAATTCTATAATATTTTGTCCAAATACGAATTTTCATAATTATTCATATAATACATATTTATTATTTTATTATTTGATATTCCCAATCCAACTTTGGGAATTCTTTATGGATTTGGGAATATTTTATAGATTGTTTTAAATTTTTTTTGCCAATTACTATAATTATGACACCTACTGGAGCTATGGATCCAAATAGAAAACCTGCTTCAATTTCACCAACATATATAAGTGCAATTAATCCAATAACACTTATACCAGAAACAATTGATCCACCAGCAATTTGAATTAAACTTAAAGTAATCATATAACTTGAAATAATTTTATTACTAATTGTTCTATACTCAATTAAATTTATTTCACTTATATCTAAAGTATCAGTTTGAATTATAATATGTGTACTATCAAAAACTTTAAAGTTACCATAGTAAGTCTTGAAATCATTTGTAGTAACCCAAATTTTATTTCCTTCTTTAAGTTTGAACTCTTCTTTGAAATTTTTATTTTTAAAAACTAAAGTATTGTTTTGACAATAAAAATTGATATTTATTAACCAGAAAATAGATATAAATAATATTATACTCTTCATAATAGTAAGTATTAATTTAAATGATTTATAATCATAACAGAAAATAAATATAATACCCTAGTGAAAAATACACAATTTTTTAATTAGTTAAATTAACATTTTATTAAAATCCTTGGCATAAGTTATCACATTATTTATAAATCAAACAAGATTATTATGAAAGCATTTAAATTTTTCAGTGTTAAAAATGCCGTACAACGGTCGCAACTACACGACGGGCGGGTTTTAATTGCAATCGCAGTCAAAATATAACCAAATATAATTAAAAAGAATTACATTTGAAAACATCATGAAACCCGCTTGGCGTGTGAGTTGTTGTTACCAACCGTTTTTATTTATATTTCTTTATATCATATAACAAGTTATTTTCATAAAACTCTGATTTAAATAAAATACCTTGTTCATTATAGTATTTCCATTCTCCAGATTTTACTGTATAACCGGCACCATTTTCTTCCATTTTATAATAACCATCTATTTTAATTTTTCCGGTGTCATAGAATTCTTGATATTTACCAATTTTAAGCAAAGGTGTCCCATAGACAATATTACATTTCGTCTCAATATTACCATCACAATAATACGTAAAATATGGTCTAATAGATGTATCCCTGGTATCCCACTCATATATTTTTTGTCCATTCTCACACCATGCAATCTCTTTTACCAAAGTCCCTGTATCAATTTCAAAGTCAATCAATTTTATTTGTCCATTTTGATACCACTCTTGTGTCTTACAATATTTGCTCTCTCCTTTTGAATTAATTTTCGTTTTTCCATTTGAAAACCATTCTTTATGATAACATAGTGAATCTGTAATATAATAGCCATTACTTCTTTTAAATTCTGATATTTTATTTCCTAAACTATCAAATTCTGTAGATAATCCATTTTGATAATTATCTAAAAAATTGCTACTATACTTTAATTTGCCGTTTTTGTAAAAACAACTCATTAATCCATTAAATTTATGATTAATGACGGTAGCCTTAATCATTAAGTTATTTCTATTTATATCGAAATATACATACCAATTTCCGTCATTTAAACTATCTTTTAGTAAATATCCATTCTCAAATTTAAATAAGAATGTATCATTTGGAGCAGTAATATAATGACTTTGAGAAATTAAAATTAAAGCATGACAAATCAATATTCCAATTAATAATATACGTTGCATATTTGTATTATAAAATGGTTGGTAACGTTTCCCGGCTACACCGCAGTGCGGGATTTACTTGCAATATTTGTCAAGTTGCACAAATATAACAAAAACTTACTGAACATTGCAAACCGCTATAACCCGCATTGGGTGTAACCGGTGTTGTACGCCGTTGTTTATTTTATTAATCCTTGAATAAATTGTTTAGGTGTCATGACTGGGATTAATGATGTTTTAAAACCTATAATATTATTAAGAACCAAAACCTCTGAACGCAATGCTTAACGTACCCACAATCATTCGGTTAACTTGAGCCGCGGGTTAGGGCGCAATTAATTTATTTGAGCAAGAGCAACTTTTTGGTTTCCGTAAATGCTCCTGCCTGCATTTGATAAAAATAGACGCCGCTTAGTAAATGATACTGTGAAGTTTCAAATTGCAGAGAACTAATTCCTGGATTTTTATATCCATTCAATAGTGTTGCGACTTCCCTTTCATAGATATCATATACCTTTATAGTCACGAGAGAAGCTGTCGGTAAAAAAAATCGAATTGTTGTTGTAGTATTAAATGGATTAGGATAATTATTATATAAACGATACTCTGTTATTAATCCGCTTGATGGATTTTCAAATATATTCACTGGAGTGTTTAATTGATCCCAAATCACATCTAAAAGCGGTTGGGTTGAACCAACTATATCCTCGGCCATTTCCCAGATCATTATACCGCTCATATTATGTGCTTTCATATATTGACATTTCAATGCAATTGACATTGAATCATCGTACGTAACAACTGAAGAACCATTCGTGAGATATGGTACTTTTGCAATATTATCAAAATGATAAATCCATCCGCCAGATTGAAGCATTGTATATATATCAGAATATTTCTTCTCACTTTCTTCTATTGTATAAGCAGCATTGAATGTTGCCGAGTTAAATTGTTTTCCGAAAAATGGTACACCAAGAACAAGTTTATTTTTAGGAATGAGTGGGTTACTTCCACCACTTAAAGAGAGTATGCTCGCATTCACAGAATAATCATATCCTATGTTGTCATTATAAAGAGCTGCATTATATCCTGATTTTCCCTGCGATTCCTGGTCTAAATCATAATCCATAACGTTGTACCAATTCACGTACTGATTCAGTACTCTATAGTTTCGCCATCTGGTAGAACCCGCACTGGTAGGTCCAGCACCAATAGCCATTGTTATCAATAACGTAGTATCTTTTGCTTGAAATGCAACATAAATCTGTTTCATAAGAGCATGCTCACCCGCACTATCAGCAGAACTTGCCGGAAATTCCCAATCAAAATCGGCACCATCATAATGATGTGAAGTAATATAGTCAGTTAATGTTCTGACAAATCTATTTCTTTTACCTGTGTCAGCTACCATCTTAGATAAATCGCCTCCTATTGTTAACAAAACTTTACACCCAGCATTATGTGCTTCTGTAATGAAGCTATTATTTACTATCCCAGAAAGGCTGCCATCGGAATTAGTTACCGCACCAAAATAATTAATGTGCGTAAGTTTCTGATATTTTACAGTATAATTGATGCCAAATGTATTAAAATACCCAACAACTTTATAGGTTTGCGCTGTACACTCTGCAACTAAACCGTATATTCCAATAAAAACCCAAAAAGAAAAGAATATTGTATGTCTTTTAACAAAATTATTCTTCAAACTCATATAACCTCCTATTGATTTATTTGTGAATTGTGCCCTAACTACTAAATAGGTTGCAAAATTGCAATCTATCACACTTTAGTTTTGGTTAAACAAATTAAATATTAGCAAATTATAAAAATAGTATTATGTACAAACACTGCAAGACATTAATTTAATAAAATTGGATTAAAGATAAAAAAATATCCAAATTCAAAGAAATAATCCAGTTGTATTAATTTATTATACGAAAATTGTAAATAACAATCTAAAATTTTAGATAAGTAATGAATTAAATTAGCATTAAAGCCATCAATTACTTGCGAATCCTATGGCGTACAACATTTCCCGGCTACACCGCAGTGCGGGATTTACTTGCAATATTTGTCAAGTTACACAAATATAACAAAAACTTAATGAACTTTACAACCCACTATAACCCGCATTGGGTGTGAACCGGTGTTAGGCGGTCGTGCATTATTTTATTCTTTCGATGTCTTGTCTATTATTAAATAAATAAACAAGATAAATTATTTGTCCAGAAACTTCATAAAAAATAGTTGTCTGTGCACTTAAAACAGCTTTACGCAATCTTGAATTATACTGAGAAATTGGAAATAGTCTTGGATTTTGTTCAATCAAACTGATTAGATTAGAAAGTCTTACTTTAAAATTATCAACCTCGCGCTGAGTCCATCTATTAGTCAAATAATCTAAGATGGATTCTAGATTATTTATTGCTTCATCTGTCCACAAAATCTTATAATCAAAGACCATATCTCTGTTTTACTTTATCGTGTGGTGTTACTCGGCCAGCATCTACATCGTTAAGACCTCTGTCAATTCCAGCTTTTTGTTCATCAGTAAGTCCATACCACCAATCTTCATGAGAAACTTTAGAATCTTTTACGACTTTGAGATAATCTATCGTTTCATCATCCTCAAGCTTTGTCAGCCATTCTATTAGTTCTAATTTAATAGCTTCGTGTCCCATTGTTTTTTTTTCAAATTTACAAAATTTATATCAAAATCTCAAAGTTGCGATTTGCATGCCGCCTAACGGTTCTCGGCTATGTAAAGTGCGGGACTATACCTTTTTCACTTTTTTGCTCTCATTTTCACTAAAAGTATTATTTATCAATTAATTACAAAAGTGCATTCTGCAATTTTTTGACGAAAAAAGCAACCAAATGTATAAATAGTTGTACCTATTGTTGTACCGTATTAGATTATTTTGTAAATTTAAAGCAAATTAATGAATATGGCAACTATCAAAGTTTTACTCAGAACAAGCAAGCTAAATGATAAAGGTTTAGCTCCACTTTATTTGCGACTTATAAAGGACCGTAAAGCAAAGTTTATTTCCTTAAAAATCTATATCAAACCATCTGAATGGAATGAGGAATCTGGAAAAGTCCGCAAATCACATCCCAATTCAACCCGAATGAATGCCATGATAGCCCAACGCATCGCTGATGCTGAAGGCGTGGCCGTTGAAATGGAAACCAAGTCAAAAACTATCAGTTCGCACAAGATTAAAGAAAAAATCATGGGTGCCGCCCCTGTTGATTTTTTCCCTTTTGCCGAAAAATATTTAAAGTTTCTTGAAAAAACGGGTGCAGTTGGTTCACATTTACGTGCCGTTACTATTATTGGCAAACTCAAAAAGTATTGTGATAATAAGCCATTATATTTCGATGAAATAACCGTTGCTTTTTTAAAGGATTATGAACAACATTTAATTGAAAAATATAACAACAAAGTAAACACCATCCATGGCAATTTGCGGGTTATACGCACCATCGTTATTAAAGCAGTTAATGAGGATATAATTACCCGAAACGATAACCCATTTTACAAGTTTACTTTTAAACAGGAAAAATCAAAACGTGAATTTTTAGTTGAAGAGGAAATCAACAAGTTAGAAAACCTCGACTTGTCTTTAAATAACCTACATGCTTTGCATCGTGATATGTATGTTTTTGCAATATATGCGGGCGGTTTGCGTGTATCTGATTGTATGTTGTTGCGCTGGTCTAACTTCGATGGTGAACGTGTCCATATCCAAATGCGTAAAACAAAATCGGTTGTAACTGTAAAACTGCCAAACAAAGCACTTGAAATTTTGCTCTCATATAAAAAAGAAGATGCATTGCCGGAACACTTTGTTTTTCCTGCATTGCAAAATGATTTGGATGTTTCTAATGCCAAACAGTTATATATTGTTTTGATTAGGGCCATTTCTTCAGCCAATAAAAGCCTGAAAAAAATTGCAAAAAAGGCAGGGATAACGAAAAACCTTTCTTTTCACACTTCACGCCACACCTTTGCGACTTGGGCATTACGTAAAGGAATCCGAATCGAATATGTTTCAAAATTACTTGGCCATGCCAACATAAAAGAAACACAGATATACGCCAAAATCGTAAACGAGGAACTCGACAAAGCAATGGATGTATTTAATAATTAATGCAATGCTAAATAACATTTTCAGACACACATTAGTTATCTAACTACCATTCAGCATCATAAGTATGCAAAAAGTTTAACATTTGGGTTATTGTATTTCAAAATTTTGTATTTTGAACTCTTTTTTGAATGAAATAATTACTAACCCAAAAATTGAATGATTATGCTTACTAACTTTCAAAACTTTCAAAGCGTTCATTTTCGCGAACATCCCATTCCGGATTATTTACAAGTCGAACCAAGTAAATTTGACATTACTTCTTACAATGCTGAAATTCCTGGTTCATTTATTATTGACGGCAAGTTTTCAATGAAACATTATTGCTTTGCATTGCTTTACAAAACATGCAGTATCGAGTTTTCTGAAACAGACGATTTTATTGATTATCAGGTTTCCAAATTAAAAAACCCAATTATTTGGCTAAAAAGTTTTGAAAACTTAATAATTGAAAACTATAACAATTTAAAGACTCCAAAAGAACAATGTATTTTAAATAACCTTTCAAATATTCTGCGTGACAAAAAGAAGGAACTTAAAAACCCAACAAAATTAATAAGGTCAGATTGGTCAGATTTTGAAATGCCCATGAATAGGCAAAGCCATTGGGTCAGATTTGAAAGTCAGCTAGTCAAATATGACCTTAGTAAATTTGCAACAATAGACGAAAAACGGGCGTATCTTATTGAATTGGAAGCTGATTACTTACAATCTGGCAAGATATTTATTCCTAAAAATGCTGTACCGCTAGACGAGTTTATCAAAATTGAATTAAGTAGGTTAGATCGAATTGAAGTATTAAATATCAACAATAATTCGCAAAAACTCGTTTCAAATGCGCATTCAAACAATAGCAAAGGCAAGATAAACGGAAATGTCAATGTTTTGGTCGACGCACTATTCCAAATGAATAACAAAATTATGGCTGACGGGCTTCCTTATTTAGAAGCTTCCATAGCAGTTATTTCAAGCATCATTATTAACAATTTTATCGATAAAGATGGTCAGCCTATTTCAATGAGTACTGTCAAAACTTATTTAAGCCCGGGTAAAGCCGATAAGCGTCCAAGCAATGATAAACGTATAAAACTTTTAGTTGATGATTAAAAAAATGGTCAGCGCTGACCATTTCTGACTAATCTGACTTTTTTCTTTAGATTTTATTTGCTTCAAAATTTTAAATTCTTAAAGCAAATGGAAGAAATCATTTTATCTAAAGAACAGTACCAGGACATAACCAAACGCCTGGACGAAATCTCGAACAATTTGTCGTTAAAAGGTCCAAACCCTGAACAATTTGTAGATAACGACAAATTTGTCCAGTTAATGAACATTAGTAAACGTACAGCCCAAAACTGGCGTGATGAAGGCAAAATTGCTTTTTCTCAGATTGGAGGCAAAATTTATTACCGATATGGCGACATTGAGGAGCTTTTAAAACAACACTATAACCGTGCTTTTGCTCCTGATTTTAAAACAAAGGTTGGTAAATAAATTAAAACCCATAAGGTATGCCGTTAATAACCTTCTTTAAAAACTTTAACGAGCCTATTGCTAACAAGCAGCTCGACGACACACTAAAGGCCATCGGCTCAGGTGCATGGAAAAAGCAAATTGAAAAACTTAGAGAATGTTTAGTACAAGGAAATCAAGCTGGGTTCGAGCGATTGAAAAAATCGCTTCCGGCTTTCACCCCTTCGGGGTCATTCGCCGAAGGCCGTAAGCTGGAATACTTACAAAAGTATTCCGGCTTTGTTATTTTGGATATTGACAAACTCAATAATGATAAGCTTTTAAAATCTATAGAAGCTGTTAAACAATCCAAGTTTTGTTATGCTTGTTTCACAAGCCCAAGCGGCAAAGGATTAAAAATATTGGTTAAAGTCAATTCCAAAAAGGAAAACCACAAAACCGTATTTCTTCAATTGCAATCCCATTTCGAAAAGCTTTTAAATGTTGAAATTGATAAATCTGGTAAAGACATTACACGCCTTTGTTTTGTGTCATTCGATCCTGATATTTATATCAATTCAAATGTGGAAATATTTAAAATTTCAGAACAAATACAAAGCTTACAGGATATTTATTGCGATGCCTTACAATTCACAGTTAAAAAAGAAAGCTATACCGAAGGCAACCGCAATAACTTCATATTTCTTTTGGCCAATAACCTCAATCGTAAAGGTGTTTCACAAACCGATGCTTTAAACCTCATTCTAAGCGAATATAAATACAACGATGCTGAAGTAACCACCACCATCAAAAGTGCATATAACAATTCATTTGAGCATGGTGCAAAATCCAAACGGGGTGAGGTTAAATCTCCTTCTCCAAAAGGAGAAGGCCAGGATGAGGTCAAAACCAAAAAACGCTCATTCACCGCCAACAAATTTGTATTGGCCCAGGAGTATATCAAAAAATATTTTGTCATTCGTCGCAACATCGTAACGCAGGAATATGAATGCAGGGACAATAATAAAACTGAGTTCGAGAGCATGAACGAAAACAACATTTTTATCAAGATGCAAATTTCAGGTTTAAATCTCAGCTTAAACAACCTAATTGCTTTGCTCAAATCCGATTTTATAGAGGTTTACAATCCATTTACAGAGTATTTTAACAACCTTCCAACATGGGACAGCAAGACCGATTACATTTCATTCCTTGCTAGTTTTGTGAAAACTACCGACCGTCAAAGGTTCGATTCTCACTTTAAAAAATGGCTTGTTCGAGTAGTTGCATGTGCTTTAGTTGATGGCATTTTCAACAAACAAGCCTTTATTTTAGTACACGACAAACAAAATAGCGGCAAATCTACCTTTTGCCGTTTTTTATGCCCCCCGGCATTACAAAACTATATTGCCGAAAACCTTTCTATTGACAAAGACAGCCGAATCCTGCTTTGCCGCAATATCCTTATTAACCTCGATGAGCTTTCAACCCTTTCAAAAGTCGAAATCAATTCGCTCAAAAGCCTTTTCTCTAAAGACAAGATTAACGAACGCTTACCCTACGACCGCCGAAATTCTATATTGCCACGCCGTTGCAGCTTTATTGGCTCCACAAACCAAATCGAGTTTTTAAATGACGAAACAGGTTCCGTCCGTTGGCTCTGTTTTATAATTGATGAAATTGATTGGAGCTATTCCGAAAAGGTAAATATAGACATGGTTTATTCACAAGCTTTCCACCTTTTTAAAAGCGGTTTTGAATACAACCTCACCCAGGAAGAAGTCAAAGAAAATGACGAGTACAACAAGCAATTTCAAATCATAACTTCAGAAAAAGAATTAATCAATAAATTCTATCGCCCTGGCACGAAAGAAAACCACGAATTGTTTTGGACAGCTACCGACATTCTTTTAAACCTGGCACACCTTACCGAAGGAAAAGTAAAACTTTCGTCTGTTAACTTAGGCAAGGCTTTAAAAATGAATGGTTTCGAACGCATCAAGCACGCAACCGAACAAGTATATGGCTATTATATTTTCCGATTATAAACTTTAAAATTAAAAATTATGCAATTCACTTACAACAAAGAAAAGTATCCTTTTTTAGGCACATGCAGTTACCTATGTACAAGAACCAGGAGTAAAAATTTTGAATGTAGTAAAAGTACAATTTGTCCGGCTCTCGATGTATTAAGGGCAATCGAATTTATCCTTCAGTATTCTGAAGATAAAAAATTAGGCCAAATCAAACTTAAACTCCATTTCGATTAGTATGTAGTTGTTGATTTATATTTTGCTATGCTTCAAAACTCCTAGTTAGGTCTTGCTACCTAACAGGAGTTTTGCTTTTTCAGGAGTAGCCTTTTTATGAAATACCTTTTCAGCAGCAAGCTTCTAAAACATCGGCGTAGCCGTTAAACAAATAATTCCATTTCGTCGGGGTGCCGTTCAAGCGAAGTCGAGGAACGAGACGGAGCGCGTTCAGCCCGGCAAGCCTTTTTCTTTGCTTACTTTCTTTGTGGCGACAAAAGAAAGTAAAGTCTTAAAAAATAAATTGCAGTTATTATTTGTTGTGAAAAATACAAACTCTTTTTCATTTTATCTTACCTACTTACCTAAGAACCTCTAAACATATAATAAAATTAAGCCTTTCTGCTTAGGTAAGATGAAAATTCATCTTACCTATCATACCTGGTAAGGCTTGCAGAGCGTTTTCATCTATATTTTAGGTAACTTAGGTAAGATAAAAAGCACCTTACCTAATCTTACCTTGACCGTAAACACTGAAAAAAGGTAAGTAGGTAAGATAATTTTTATTTTTGGTACAAATTTTATTTTTTCTATCAATTGATAGCATTCTAAAATTTCACACTTATTGTCGCATACATAGCTTTAGGATTAGGCACAGAGCCACGGTCAATAGCATTATCCGAAAAGTTATTATCAGTAAATGTAGTGGCTTCCGGGTCATATCCTTTGTATTTAGTAAATGTAACCATGTTTTCAAAACTCAATGAAAACCTGAATTTCATATGGTTAAAAAGTTCTTTTGTTGGTTCATAGGTAAGTGTAACTGTTTTTAACCGTATAAAACTTGCATCGTCAATAAATGCAGATGACTGGTAAAAGACAGATGAACTGAGTGCAGGTATAGTGTCGCGTAGGTAATTGTTAGCTTCCCGGTTTGTGCCTGTCATCATTGTAGCAGCGCGAGTGGCATTATATTTCTTTACTCCTTGCACTGCATACCAAAGTAGGTTCAAACTGAAATCCCTATACTGAAATGTATTTGAAAAATCCCAGGTATATTTTGGCACTGAGTTTCCTATCACTACCATATCATTTGTGGTTAATCCCTTATTTGTAGTATCGGCATTCAGGTATTTCATACCGCCCGACTTCACATAATGAATATTCTTTGCCCGGGTATCATCAGCAGTCCATTTGCCTAAATTTTCATAGCCATAAATATCACCTAGTGGCTGGCCTTCTTTAATAATAAACTCAGGCATTAAAATATCTGTTGCACTGGCAAAAACCATAGGCTGGTCATCCATAACTTTTTTTACAAGCTGAATAGAAGTTGAGAAATTGAACTTAATAAACCATGAAAAATTACTTGTCTTCACAGGGTTTGCTTCAATTTCCAATTCCTTTCCATTAACTCCTATCGCACCAACATTGATGTACTGCATCCCTCCTCCATAATATTCAGGTATCTGGCGTTGAGTAATCAAGTTATTGATGTTCTTTATATAATACGTTGCTATTACAGAAATCCGTTTGTCAAGAAATGAACTTTTTATTCCGTAATCCAATTCATCGGTACTTTCGTGTTTCAGGTAATGGTTAGCCAATTGCAAAACAATTGGATAAGTTCCGGTTGTAATACTATTATAGCTATATTGTCCAGTCTGATAAAGGTCATTGCTTAAGCCATTAAGCGGGTAATTTCCGCTTTCCCCAAAATTGTAATAAAGATTAAAACTGTTTAACCAATTGATTGTTTTGAATGGCAATTCACGGGCAATATCCCAACTCACAGCCAATGATGGAAACAATGTAAAATAATTTATATGCAATCCTTCTTTTATGTTGCTTATATTGGCCACTGCCGATACAAAATAAGTTTCATTAAAATTATAACTGGCATTGGCTACATACGAACCAATAGAGCGTATTACCGAACCATTCGGACCATAAGCTGCCATAGAATTGCGCAGGTATGAATAACTATTTAGTTTCCCTTGCATGGTATCCACATGCCACCACAGGTTGTCTTCATAAGAACGGTAAGCGGCCACTAAATCAACTTTATGTTTTCCAAATGTGTTGAAGTATGAAATATTATACTGTTGATTGTACAGAAAAACATCCTCGTTACTTTTCACGATTACATCCTGCCCGAGGCTATTGTTGTCGTAATAAGAATTGTAATAATAATTTGAATATCTAAGCATTAAGGATTCCATTGCATTTAGGCTCAGGTGGTCTGTAAGCTGTATCCTTGCTGACCCATTAATTACATGAGAGTTTATGTTTAAGCTGTTATTGTTATTTTGTATTATAGATTGAGGTAATTCAGGGTTGGTAAGTAATGGGTATCCATAATAAGTTCTTGGATATAAACCTTTTGGACCATAAATAAGAGAATCCGGAGTATTTCGCTGGCACGGTGGTTTTATAATGCCTGCAATAAGCAAAGGGTTTCCCATGTAAATATCTTGATTGTCGTTATTGCCTTGAATACTTCCACGATAACCAATGTCAAAAGCAAGTTTCTTCAAGAATATCCGGCTAAACCTTGTTGAAAAGGTATAACGCCTGTAACTTGCATTGGGTAAAATTCCCTGTTGGTCGGTATAATTGCCCGATATATAGTATTTTATTGTTTTGACCGTGCCCGATGCTGACAATTGGTATTCCTGAGAGGTGCCTGTCCGGAATATTTCTTTTTGCCAATTATCATTGCTGGTGTTATCGGTAATTTTTGGATAATAATTGTATAAGGATGACCCAATATTGTTTTTAGCCAATTGTAGTGAGGCAAGGAAATCTTGGGTGTTCATTTGATCGTAAAAATTATTGAACCATTGAATACCATATTTTGTGGAAAAGTTTATTTCGCTTTCGCCACCTTTTTTGGTATCAATAAGCACTACACCGTTTCCACCCTGGAAACCATATAAAGCGGTAGAAGATGCATCTTTTAGCACAGTAACATTTTCAATGTCGTGAATATTCAAATCGGCAATTCCAAGGCTTGACATATTTACAATGGGCACAGGCACGCCATCCACAACATACAGCGGTTCAGCAGATGAAAAAAATGAATTTTGCCCACGAATCCTAATTTGTTCATGGTCACCGGGCAAACCAGAAGTACTGGTTGCCCACACGCCTGCCACACTGGAATGTAATATATCCGAGGCATTGTTTACATTTTGCAGTTCTATTGTTTTGCTGCCAATGGTAGGAATATCCCTGCCATATTCCATGTTGCCAAAAAACTTCCGCTGACTTGTAATTTTCACTTCATCAATGTTTGTTAGCTTGGGTTGGAGTGCAACGGTGATAAACAGGTTACCATTTACACTTACCGGCGTCTCACTTGTCTCATAACCCGTATAGCTGAATACCAGTGTATAATCTCCCGGAGCAATTGGTAATGTGAAGTTTCCTTTTGCATTGGAAATTATCCCCTTTTGTGTGCCTTTCAATAAAATGGTTACACCTATTAAGGTATCTCCATTGGCTGCGTCACGGACTATCCCCTGGATTGGATATGTAACTTGTGCCGCAAGATTTGTGGTTATAATCCAAACCATTAAAATAACCAAGTAGACAGACTTAACTTTCATATTCTGTTTTTTATATAATTATATGCAGTTTAATCATTATTTTAAATCATTAGCAAATTAGCACATTTAATCATTTGCATATTAACACTTTACCACCAAACCTGTTTGTCATTTTCGTACGTAAATATCCTTTCTTCTTTGCCACCACTTAAATCCCTTAGCCAAAGTATTGAACCTTTTGGGACATTATCAAATTCAACTACCGTATCACGTGCAATCACTTTTCCCAAAGTCATGAACCTTTCATTATTCCAATACAACAATTCATACTCATCACCAGATTGAATGCTGTTCATGTCATTTCGTGCTATATAGCGTATTTTATTAATAATTGCAGGATTATCGAGTTTTAAGCCTACATATTTATAAATTATATTTGGCCTGGCATCTTCGAAAAATGTTTGGGTGTTATTGTCAAAACAAAGGTTTGGTGTATAAGGGTTGTACTTTCGTCCGGTGCTTCCAATTGGATAACCTTTTAATATCTTACCTGAAGGCGCAATAAACTCAATTTCTCCAATACTTGCACCGTCTCCATCGTAAGGCAATTTTAATTCTTCTTTTGAAAAAACAAATCTAAGGTATTTGAAAACTGAATTAGAGCACAAACTTAGTTCTTCGAAATGTTCCCCCGGTGTTTCTTTTATTTTTGCCAAAATTACGGCATCGGAAAAATCAGGATTGTTAGCCCCTTCAAACATTCCATTTTTAAGGCATTCCAACCAATTAATCTTGCGCTTGTGCATATAATATTTTCTAGTCAGCTTTACTTTATATGTTTCTTTTTGTGGTTCAATGTATTCTATATTTCCTTTTTTACTTATTGTAAATGGCAAAGAAGCAGGTGTTTCTTTGCCGTTTGTATAATAGAGCGGCAAATACAAAACATCCCTTCCTAAATTGTTAAATATTGCATATTTTCCATCAATTATTTCGGTATAATCTATTACTGTCCATCCGGCATCGTTAAAAACACCTGCATAAATATATTTCGTGTTTTTGGGTATATTTTTAAGTTGAAGCTTTACATTAGTTACAGCAACATATTCTTGGGTCACATCAAAAAACTTTGGTTCTTTAAATGTTTGCGGCACATCCCCTTTTGTATCTTCAAAAAGCTTTTCAATTTTATTATTTGTCGAGAAAGTTTTTCGATAGACTTTGCTTATTTTGTACTTATATGCTACAAAGGCATTTATATCGTTCAACGCTTCTTCAAAACTTACAAAGTTTCCATTGCTGGTCCATAACCGAGTTCCAGTAATGTGTATTGTGGTCATTTCCATATTGTGGCAAGTAATCAATTGTGGCCGGAATACCAAAAGAGCGCAGAATCATGGCCTTGTAATTCGAATTATCGGTACAAGCCCCATACATGGCTTTCAATATCAGGCTGGGTGGAATGTTGACAATATACCTGCCAAACCCATCGGAATATTTTAATTCAGAATTCCGGTTTAACATGCGTGCCACTTCAATAATATCATTATTTTCTTTTATAGAATCATGTAACCATTTGAACTTTTCTGTAAACATTTCACGCCATGACTCAACAGGCTCATTAAAGTTCCTGTAGGGCAATATGTAATTACAAAAATTATCAAATGAAACGACTTTCCTGCTCCATGGGTTATTCCATGCATCAAAAGCTTCATTGATATACTTTATAAAACTTTCAGTGGTAAATACATCTACATCTTTAACAAAGTGAAGGTTTCTAAAATCCATTGGTCCACAGATGTTTTGAAGTGAATCAAATAATTCATTGACCCCATTGGCATACCATGGTAAATTCTCCCTATAATCTGCCGGTTTATTTGCCAATATGTCGAAAATTATATTATAATCCCTTAATTGCTTACCTTCATAATGACCAAGACCAATCATGTTTTCAACAAGAAAATAGGCTGACTTAAGCTTTAAACTGTCCTTAGGTGAATTAAAGTGTTTGAATACTTTTTCGAATTTTAGTCGATTCCCTTTACTCATTTTAAAAAGTGAATCTTTTACCCCGTCTGGATAATTACTACATGCACATGAAGCAATGATAATGAAAACCAAAAATATAAAGTTTTTCAAAACGGGTTTTGATTGTATCATTTTATTTTTTTTGGACTTCCTATACATAATTCATTTAATTTAAAGGATCATCAAGCAAAACTGAAATTAGTTTTTGATCCGGTTCTCCCGTCTGAGCATTATATATTGAAAATGCCCCCTTATAATCCCAGTTTGTCCATGCTATATTATTGCTTTCGAGAATATATCTTACATCACGGTACCAATTCAATCGGTCTGTACGGTGCACGGTTGGCAAACAGCCAAATTCACCACAATATAATTGCAATTCATTTCGCTTTGCATATTCAATGGGTTTGTGTAAACGCAGCAGTAAAGTGTCACGGTTATAATAACCATTGTACTCTTTAATTTTGCTTACAAGTTCATTGCTATAACTTTTAAGGGATTCTTCATCAATAGCCTGTCCGGGATATTGAACAGCGCCATCATAATCTTTTATTTCTGTCCAGGGGGCCTTGTAATGAGTAAGTACGAAAGGTGTATAAAAATGAAAGCTTACAATAATATTTTTATCGTTTGCCGGGATAACTAATTTATCAAATGTATCTGGTGACTGCCATCGGTTCGAACCGACAATAATTTTTCGGTTCGGCTCCTTTATCCTAATTGCCTTAATAGTATTTGAAAGTAATTCGTTCCAATCGTTTGGGTTATCTGCCACAGGTTCGTTCAGCAATTCGTAGGCAACAAGGCCAACAGGATATTTATTAAATTCATCGGATAATTGTAGCCATAGTTGTACAAATTTTTCTTTCTCATTTTTGTTTTTCCACAAAATGTTATTTGTATTACTGAACGAATGCGAAACGGTTTCATGCAAATCAAGCACAACCCTCAAATGGTTTTTTTTACACCAACCAATTGCATTATTTAAAAGCTTAAATATTTCAACTTTTTTATTGCCTTTTTCATCCCATAGGTGCATTTCATCAACAGGGATACGCAAATGGTCGTAACCCACCTTTGAAATAAATTTTAAATCTTGTTCATTAAAAATTTGACTTAGGGCTACAGGGTTTTGTTCCGGGTTTTGAGAAAGCCAATGGCTTATGTTTATACCCCGTTTTATTTGAAATATTTTATAAACTTTTTCATTTTCAGAAATAGAATTGTGTAATTTGTCTTCCTTTTTTCTATTTACACATGCTATGGCAATAAGAAGTAAAAATAAGATTAATAACCTAAAAATCTTGAACAAAGAATGTCCCTTTTTGTAAAAGTGAGTAGGGGTAGTTATTCTATTTATATTAAACTTATTCATTCTTAATCCCTTGTTTTTTCGATAATAAATACCAATTAATTTCTGTTTTAATATCCCTTACTTCCTCTGAATATATTTTAATTTTCATCGAACTAATTCTTTGCGCGATACTATCTGCCTTATTGGGCTGGTTTGTAATTCTATATAATTTAAAAAGCTTATATTTTGGAATAAATAAGTGTGGTACAAGAAAAGAGGCATTTTTATAATTCTCTTCTGCTTTAGTATAATTTTTTATTTTTTCATAGCTTTCCCCAAATATAATATACATATCGGAAGACAAACATAAATATCCATATTTCTCATATATATCGATACATCTCACATAATTGCCTGAATTGTGAAGGATGAAACCATAATTCATTATAAAAGACCTGTCGTTTTTAAGTACATTAAACAATTTGTTATATTGTGTTATATAATCTCCTTTACATTTCTCATAATCTGTAAAAGCTTTTTCCCATTTATGTCCGTTAGTAATTGAATTAGTTGCATGGTAAATCAAAAGTATTGAAAAAATGATTATTGTGTGAGCGCCGATTAATACAAATTTTCTTTTTAATTCTATCTTCAAAATTATATTATTATTATTATATACTGATACTATTACAATTAAGATGAGAAAACAGATGAGAATTGTTTGGTTTTGTAAAGGATATGAGAAAAGCATACTTATTAATATAGCAATAATAGATACCCTGACTATCGTCAACAAGTTTAGTTTTGTTTCTTTTCCAAAAGTATTTTTAAATGAAAAAATACTATAAATGGTAAATAATAGCATCATTAAAGCAACTATGCCATATTCAACTGTAATTTGAAGGTAATCATTATATGCAAAATATATATTGTCAGCCAACAATCCATTTTTAATATCACAGAGGTTATTTTTAAAATAACTTATTTGAGCATATCTTATTTCTGTGAAAAAAGATTGATAACCGTGCCCAAACAATGGGGCTCCTTTAATTAGTTGTAGACAGTTTTGCCAAATAAAAAGCCTCCCATCTGCCGATGATGATTTGAAGTTATATAATTCAAATGCACCCCAAATGCCAATAAATATAATGAAAATTAAAGCTAAGAAATATTTCTTAATTAAAATATTTCTTAATTTAAAATGATAAGCGATCATTAAACTTGTAACAAAACAAGATATCCACGAAGTTCTGGAAAATGAAATCACAATTACAAATAGATGCATTATAATAGAACCTAATAATAGGTAACGAAGTATTATTTTCTTTTCATAAAGAAACAGACCAAGTGACAAAGTATAAGTTACAACTAAAAAGTTGGTTAAATCTCCTGAATTACCAAATGTTCCCCCCTGTTTGCTATTTAATAGTTCAGGTACAATACCAATAATTTGTAATAATCCGTAAAATAATTGGAACAAACCTGTTAATATTATTAAATAAAGGATAATGTTTATTAGTGTATCCCTACCATTTAAATATAATTTAAAAAAAAAATAACAAACTATAAGACAAATAGAAAACAACATTAAATCAGGTTGAGAATTATATAATGGAGTTAAAAAATACCTTTCAATAAGATAAAGCCCTAATAATAAAATTGAGATATCCAAAAAGTTAATATCTATATAAAACAATTTCTTATTTCTTTTAAATACTAAAAACCAAATAATTGAAATCATTAAACATATTCCAAAAGCCTCCAAAACATATGATAAAGTATGTATAAATAAGAAAGTCTTGATTAAAATAGTTGATAAGAATGTGGAAATCAGAATTAATAATGTGAATGATAATACAATATAAACGCTTTTCATCCCCAATAATATCTTTTAAATACCTGTTTTATCAATTTCAACTTTATATTTTTTACTTAGAACTAATAATAATTCCTGAACTTTCAAATTAATTTTTTCATTTTTTATTTGTGCCTCAATTTGAGAATAAGCATTTTTTAATTTTTTAATACATTGTCCCTCTTCACTTCTTTTATATATCAAAACATATTTATTATTGTATAGAATTGGTTTATTTGAAAGTGTATTTATATTCATTGTCAAAGTTTCATTTAAAAATTCATCAGGATAATTTTCATTACATTCTAAATTAATTTTATAATTAGGTGTAAAATCATGTAGCCCTTTTATTATCGAAGGATCATTGGTTTTATGAGGCTGATTTTTTCTTATATACCACATTATTTTATGCATATTTTCAAATGCATCCTTATTTTTGTCAAAAGCATACAAATCTAAAATAATACTCTTCGGCTGTATGAATTTCATTTTGTTTTTATTATAAAAAGCCACTATTTCAGATAAATCTATCTTTATTTTATCAATAATATTCATTTGAACATATTCACCATTTACCACATTATTTTTAAAATTTTTTTGGTCTAACAAAAAAGTGTCAGTTTTATAGAGACCTAATTTCTCTGCTTCATTGCTAAGATAATCGTCATGATAATACTGGTTAATATAACTTAATAATGTTTCCTTATTATTTATATTATGTTTTAATATTAAATAATAATAATACTCGCGAAATGTATCGAAATTCAGTACTTTATTCGTATTGTCTATTTTATAGTGCAACAATTCAAAATTGTTATTAAATTCGAAAATAGAATGATTATTAGATATATATTTTGCAATAACATCTACATTTTCATAATTAAAAACAGGTTGGCATTTTTTTTCTATCTCTTTTGCCATTTTATATTCAATTTCTTTTTCAAAACCCAAGGCAAGCTCTGATTGAAAGTTATCCTTTTCTTTTTGTGTTATTTCAATATTTTCAATATGATCTAGATAAAAATAGTAATAGTTACCTTCATAATAAATTAGTTTAGATATTTGCGATTCTTTCATATTGTACAGATAATCCTTCAATTCCCAAAATGCAATAAAAGGCCATTGTTGGGAAATATAACCTGTTTCAAGAAATGGATATTGATGGCATTTATTTTTTAATTTGTTATATTCTGCTAATGTTTTTATAACAGTATCGTTTCCTGTTACGTTTTTTAAACCTTCATAATTTTTAATTTGGATATAATCAAAATAAAACATTTTTTTTCTTTTTTCAGATTTGGATGAAGTTACATGTGTAAAAGTATCCTCAAAGGGAGAAATGGTCTTTTTCCACAAATAACCATACTTCTGTACCATCATAATCCTTGACGTATTTTCTACTAGTTTTTGTACAATTTTAAGTGTATCATAGCTTCTTTCATAAGCATCAGCAACAATCAAACAATCATTTAGATATTGCTTTTTCCACTTAATAATACTTTTAGTGTCATTTTTAGTACTATCATTTAGGCCCCTACCTTTGTTTTTATTAAATTCATATTTGGTAATTTCAAGTTTTCCTATTTTTAGAACAATTTGTTTGTCTATTTTATTAGTGTTACATGAATATAAAAATGAAATAAAAAAAAGTACCGTGGTGTAATATTTTTTCATTATTGACAAATTATTTGAATGTTTCTAATTAATGATGTAATTATTTATTTCCTAAATTTGGGTTAAGTATTGTATCATTTGCTGGTATAGGTGAGAAATATACACTTTTATCGTAAACCCCAAAAGGTGGAGCCTCCTTCATTTGGGTTTCTTAATTTTGGTAAATCTTCCACCATTTCAAGCCTAACCAAATCGAACCAGCGGCCTTCTGGTTCACCGCACAACTCCCATGCACGCTCCTGTACCACAGAATCAGCAAATGTTGTCGGCGATAAACCGGAGGGAAGATCATAAATCGAAGTCAAATTCAAATTGAGATGGTGCGCCCGTCTCCTAATTTCATTCACACATTCGTAAGCTTTTGCATCAGGTTGGCCTGAACGCGCCATAGCTTCAGCATAAGTTAGAACCGTTTGTGCATAGCGGAAAATATATACCCTAGGTATGCCAAAATAAAATTCAACTTCAACGCTATCTGTAGAACCAGGAACGAAAGGCAATTTGTAGTTTTTTTCATAAGAATCATAATAAAATTTACGGTAAGCCATACGGCTGCATATGTTTACTGTATTAATGTGCAAATATCCCGAATCGACATGTATTATATTACCCAATGAATCGTATTGCGGATTATTATAATAAATTGTTGTATAAAATGTTATTTCTTTTCTATATCCTGCCGGATAATTATTGTAAAAATTAATCTCTACCGGAAAAAAATCAATGCTTAACCTTATATTAGATGTTAAATTAAAAACATAATCCACAGGATCATTAAATTTGCCACTATAAAAAGCTAATCCTCTTTGCAACGACCATTTTATCAAAGGAGTAGAACAGTATAATGAAAAAACCGATTCAGCATTATATAAATGTGGCTTGTCCCATAAATAAGCAAAATCGTTTACCAAACCCAATCCAAAAAAACTTGCACTGTCAATAGTTTCGCCGGCTTCCTTGGCTGCAAATAAATATTTCGAGGCATCATTTGCAGGGTAACCTGCCCAGCTTAAATACACTTCGGCCAAAATTGCCTTTGCCGATCCACGGTGTGGGGTTATAAAAGGAATACGGGCTGAACTATTATTTTTTGGCAATAGTTCCATTGCCATTTTAAGGTCGCTTTCAATAAAACTATATATTTGGGCATAAGTTGATTTCTTTATAGAGTAGCTAATATCAATATTATTAATGATTGGTATTTCTCCATAAACACGTGTTAGCCTGAAGTGACAATATGCCCTGATTAAGTACATTTCGCCAAGTATTTCCTTTGTAGGCACATCTTTTATTAATACAGGATTGTATTGATTAATTATATTATTCACTGAAACTATGGTTGAATAAAGAAGAGTCCATGCAGCAAAAGGAAAGTCATCTCCACTTCCTGCATTATAACAATTTTGTTGGTTGCCTGAGAAATTATAAACTGCTTGACTATAATTTAAATCATCGCCTTTAAGATTTGCTGAGTAAAAATCGATAGAATAAAATAATGGAAGGGTAAGGCTCGCATATACTCCATCAGTTGCCGAAACCAACTGGTCATAGTTTGTAATTTTGCCTATTGAAATTTCCTCTGGATGAAAAAGTTTTTGGCAATTTGTAAAAAATATCAATAAAAGGAGTAAGGTCAAAAATAATTTCATTCGTAGAAAATTCATATTAAACTTTATGATTATATTTCTAAAAATCGTTTTCTCTATGTCTGTAATTAAAATGTTAAATTAAAGACCCTCCAAACTAAAATATTACAAATTTATTTTACCAATTAACATATGCCGTAGCAAATGCAGTTTGCCCAGCATGTAATGTGTTGGTAATAATATTAATATAATATTGATCACCGTAAGTACCAATAGAATTATTTAAATTAATATATGATCCATTATATTCAGTATTATAAATTGGACCACTGATTATACTACTTCCAGCAAATTTAATATCCACCTTTGTTGAGGCTTGTGCAACATCTGCATCAATGTACCCAGCTGAATTAGCACTAGCTTCTATCCCCCAAACAAAACCTTTCACAGAAGGATTAATAGCTTGATATCCTGTAGGTAACGTCCAACCTTGTTGATTGTTATAAAGGCCAGTATGATAAGATGTCCCATTTGAAGCAGAATAAGTATCACTATGATCAGAGCCATAACTTATTAAAAAAGTGCCAAATAATGCTACAAAAAAAATAATTATTGTTTTCATAATTTTATAATTTATTAAATTTTTAAATAAAAAATAAGAGGGTCTTTACTTTAAATTTTTTAAATGGATTCTCAAGTATTCTTTCATCATAAAATTTTAATTCTAAAAATAGAACATATGGTTGTCCTTTTACAAAATGGAAATAGAAAATCTAATATTTATAAAAAAGAACCAAAGATCCATATTTCTCAATTATATTGAAATTTTTAAATTTCTTAAAACTCCTCAATAAATCTTTTCGGCACTTTTCACCTTTGCAATTGAGGTAATAATTATTTATTTTCCTTTTTTTGCTGCAAATAACATTTATTTGCGTTATAAAAATATATACAATAATTGAACGTTTAAGTGTAAATGAAGGATAATATTTTACCCCCCCCCCCCTATTAATAATCTAATTATTAGATACTTATGTATGTAATTTAGAATTTGTATAAATAATGACTTATTGTTAGTCATAAGAAAACAGTATCAATGAAATACCCATAATTCCGCTTAGTGCAACTAAGCACGGCGTTCTCACTAACCAAGTGAGTAAACATGAATGAGATTTTATAGTGTTTACCTTCGGTACGCCATTTGGGGTAAATTCTACCAAAATTTAAAATTATCTACGAATGAAATTTTGTATATTTGCAATAAATAAAATTTAATATGCAGGTTCCAAAAGAAATATCTGGAAAAGCGTTAAAGACTTTGGTTAAAAAAGTTTCCAATAATGCTATAAGAGAAAATAGGGCATTGGGTTTAAATACTACTGCTTTAGTTGGCAGGAATATTGTATCCATTGCTCCTAATGGAACAAAAAAGGTTATCAAGCAATTACAAAAGCAATCAAAAACTACAAAAAAACGACTTACCATTGCCTAAAAATACTTTAAGGGTTCGCATGTTTGCCGGACCTAATGGTTCTGGAAAATCTACTTTAATCAAAATACTTAAAGAAAAAATAGATTTTAAAATTTATTTAAATGCCGATGATATCCAGGAAGAAATAAACCTAAAACATTACATCGACCTTCAAAATTATTCTTTACAACTAACCAATAACAATTGGCTCAAATATATTCTATCAGGGCCAGGGATACTGGCAAAAATATCTGACGATTTAAGTAAATCTGTTAAAATAGAAGATAATATACTCGTAGTTCAATCAAATGAGCCATTATCATATATTGCAGCCTGTATTGTTGATTTCTTAAGATTAATGCTCGCTCAACAAAAACAAACGTTTTCCTTCGAAACGGTAATGTCCCATCCTTCAAAAATAAATTTCATAAAACATCTCAAAAAGAAAGGATACCGCACTTATCTGTATTATATTGCAACGGAATCGGCCGATATTAATATAGAACGTATTAAAACCAGGGTTCAAAAGGGTGGGCACGATGTAGAACTTCAAAAAATTAAAGAGCGCTATCAAAAATCTTTATCCCTGCTATTACCCGCAATTAAAGCCTCCGACAGGGCTTACATTTTCGACAATTCAGGCACTTCAATGGAATGGATTGCTGAAATTACTTCAGGCAAAACAATTAATATAAAAACTGAATATTTACCTTCCTGGTTTAATGACAATATAATTAAAAAGTTAAACTGAAAATCAAAACACACGCCCTACAGGGCAAAAAACCCAGATGTTTGGCAAAATAATTTGCTTGTGTATTTTTTAAAGGTATTTTGCCAAACACCCCCTGTCTTTTTTGCCCTTCCCCGCAGCCAGCCCTTCTGTAATTTTTCCTGTCATGCTTTTTGTACCAACCGCACATGCAGCACATTGCCGTTTTGCTTTTATTTCGTATGTTTTTTTAAGGTAATAGCAAAAAGTCAAAGAGCTGCCCCACCGCTCAAAACAAAAAGACACGCCAGAAAAAATTACCCAAAGCTATTTTACATAATGTGGTCTTATATAACTGCCTATTTTAAGCGGTATAAATAACTTGTGTCCGTCTGTCATATAAGCACATTATGTACAAGGGCTGCGCCAAATAGCCCCACACCGACACACGCCTACGCACCCGTCAAAAGCCCCAACCGCCCTTTCAATGGTGCAGGGCATATATTATTTTACGGCCTTTTGCTTGCGGTATATGCCTCTTTCTTCACTCCATTACACTTAGGGGCTTCACTTTGTTACGCCACCCTTCGTTACATTCCGTTCATCTTTCGGCAAACACCTCAGCAACCCACGGCAAGCGTAGCTCCATTCTCTACATTACGCAAACGCCCCCGCAAGCTCCATTGCACCGCTGCCAAAGCAAATTGTTTTTTATATTATTCATAGGTAATTTACTTTGTCAGCAGTTCCATTGCGCCCAACCTTTTTGCTCCATTTCGTTCAGTCGCTACCCTTGTCTTTTGCCAACCCAGTAAAGTTGTATGCCCTGCCAGTCGTTAACCCCAAAAGACAAAAATTAAAATCAAATTATGAATTCCATTTTTTTTGTAATTTGCATAATTAAAACTGCACGATATGCCCAATAAAAAACATAAGCAAAGCCAGCAGAGTAAACAAAAAATTTCAAATGCCCAACACCGAAATGATTTTTTTAAGAGGTTAGACAGTTATTGCAAATCCATAACCGGCGAAGATGTTCTGAAACTTATTCCACGCAACGAATTGGATAAAATTTACCTTACCCGTTCAAAGTCATTAATTGTTGAGCCGGAACCTGGGCATATTATACCTTCACAAATCATAGAGACCATAAGGGTAATCGTCAATTCATGTTTTAAACAGATAACAATACCCATTGAAAAAACTAATAAAACAGTTACCATTTCCGAAAACTATTCCATGGGTTTGTCGCTATATATGCATCTAATATATATTGAAAACCGAAACTATAAAAATTCCGAAAAAGTTAAAGCCTTGCTATTTGATACCTGTGGCGATATTCGTTTCTTGTTCGACATTATATACGACAAACTAATTGATGATATATTTCCCTATTTAATTTTAGTTACCAATAACCTATGTCTTCATTATTTTTCGTACCGTCTCGAAACAGCAACACCAGATGATGCGTGGGGTGCCAGATTCAAAATTATTGTAAAAAAATATGCGCCTGAAAAAATAAATATTGAAATAGACAGCAATTCACGCCCGGCATATAGGATAGGTTGGACTTTTAAGGCAGATGCTTTTGAATGGCTTTACGTAACACCATTGCAATTAGGTATCAATTCCGCCTTTGATAATCTTGAAATACCCGTTTACATTCAGATGCATGCCTTGCAAAGGTTAATAGAAAGAATAGACTGTCTCCATCCGGCATACCTTTTATCGGGCATTTATGATTCATTAAGGGCTTGCAATGTGGTAAACAATAAAGATAAATTTATTATCGAATATAAGGTTTTAAATGTTAAAGTTGGTTATCTGAGCGCCTTAATGGTAGAAGGCAAATTAGTCATTCGCACATTTCTGTTTCTTACTTATAATGGAACTCCAGAAGGCAAACGTTTAGAAGATTTTGTTGGCTTAAAAAAGCTCGATACAAAATACCTGAAAATGGACAAACTGAGTTCTTTTATGTCAAACAAGTTAAGTTCAAATGAAGAACTGAGGTCAATTTTCAGTAAAGCCGATTGTTTGCACCTTGTTGAATTGTATGACAAGTTGGATAAGTTTACTGCTGTACATCGTGAAAATTCACCTATCGAGTTGCTATCCTCTTATCTTAAAACCAATGATATTAAATTAGATGAATGGGTATTTGAGGAAAATATGTAACAAAAATCTGTTAAAAATTTAAAGGTTTTCAATTTAAAATAATTTCCTTACGCACAAACTAAGCGGCCACTATCTCGCTGCACCCTTCGCAAACTCTTCGTTTCACTTCGTTGTTTGCTCGTGTTCGCTTCGTTACTTTCCACTTACTTTTTGCCATCATAATAACAATACAAAATCGGTATTACATATTTAAAAAATAAAAAGAGAAAGCAAAGATAGGCAGGCCACGCACAAACCCATCCCGCAAAGTTTTTTCAAGGTCACACCCTGCGGGTTTTGACATTTTTTCTGATATTCTTTTTTTATTTTTATAAGGTATCAAATAAAACGCCAAAAACCTTGACAAAACGCCATGTCCTGCCTGAAAAAAAGGCTTTCTTTTTTCTTTTTTTTTCTCGTTTTTTTTCTTTCTTCTTTGTCAAAATATATGTGTGAGCAAAGCGAACAACATTTTAAATGCTCATGCCATGCAAACATTTATCGTAAAATCAGCATCCGCAAAAAGTGAAATCAGAAAACCTCATTTCTTTGCTTTAAATAAAGGCTTAAATTCTGGAAAGCCTCTTTTATTGCCTTGCCCTAATTGCTTTAAAATTGAGGCCGAAAACGAGGATTTTAAAGAAGTGTTATATTGGGTATCATTTGCTCTTTGGAAGTCAAAAGCTTTTCACCCGTTTTTAATCGGTTCGGTAATCCCATTTATTAGAATCGGAGATTATAAACAGCTTATTAGCGAAAAATTAGAAGTTGTTAAAGCAAGTCCGGCAGAGTTCGCCGAAACAGTTAAGCAATTGCGCTTTATTGAAATGAAAGAAAAACAGTTTTTGCAAAACTTAAAACTTATTCAGGAGCTTAAAAGGGCTTATGTTTTCAAGTATTTTAATGCAAGGCATTAAAGAATTATAAAAGCCTGGATAGCTTTCGCCCCAGGCTTTTATTAACATGGCAAAATATGAATCAATTACCATCAACGGCAACCTGACTAACTGCCGTCATAACAGAACCGGCTGCAATCATATAACCTGCTATTGAGGTTAATATAACAGGCATTGCAGGAGCTGCCAAAATTGCGCCACCAGCAGCAGCCAAAGCCAGACCAACCGTTCTGAATATCTTAAATATTTTCGGGGTTGGAGCGGTTAAACGCTGAACAACCGTTAAATTACTTTGTGTCATTTTTCATGTTTTTAAAAATGAATGATTCAACATGGTTAAGCCTCTTTTCAAGGAATTCAATTTTTTGGTTCATCAAATCATTGATTCCTTTGAATTCGGTTTTAATAAGAGAAGTAGTGGTTTTCACTTCAGCAAGGTCCATTTTCAACACGTTTAAAATCTCCATGCAATTGCTTACTGAAAAAAGCCACTACCGAAAGCAGCACCGAAATGATTATCCCGAATACCTGGAACTCATTCATGACTTACGCAACATTTACTATTGCTAAAGTGTTGTAATTGCCATTTTTTAACGGGTATTGAACACCGTTCATGAGTTGGAAAAACTCAATTTTCAAAAGGTTTACAACAATACCATTTCCAGCCGGAACAGCAACAGGGGTTAAAACAACGTTGCCCTGTGTTAAGTCAATTGGAATGTTTTGGACATTGGTTATTTGCAAATCAGAAGTTCCATTTGCAAAATCAATGTTTGCCATTGCGCCTGTAATAGCCAAATGAGTTGCGCCCGATGGGTAAGCAATGTCTTTTTGAGGGACCAGGTTGTTAATGGTAATAACCCCGGTTGCTGCATCTACAGCAAATGCTTTAAACAACACACCACTCAATACTGAGTTTGCATTGAAGTTAAAACCATTTAACAATGCCTTACCATCGGCAGTTGCCAACCCAACTGAAGGCTGCCGTGAACCCCTTGCGCTTGCAGTGTCTAAACCAAGTTCACTCATCATCAATTGCAACACTCGGGATGTAACGTAAGTATCCGATGCGTCAAGCATCAAACTACGGAGAGCATCCCTCAAAAACTTACCAGTTGTACCTGCCAACCCAAATTCGGCATTATTTTCCCGTGTACGTTCAAAATTAGGGTCATTGGCAATCTTATCCGCTGAAATTGCGCTTTTTTCTTTTACAAGGTACTGCCCATCTTTTTTGTAGAACGTCATGTTTCCCATGGTCCCTTCAATTTTCAAAATTCCTTTTTGTTGTGCCATAATCGTATAAATTTTAGTTAAACAAATGATTATGGGCAATATTATAAAGGTTTTATATGGGGGCTTTCCGTTTTTGCTGCTAATTGCCGTATAAGTGCCTATTTTGCAGAGTTATATGTCAAAATAAAGTATATATATTTGCATAATATTTATGTTTTAGCCTTGTTAAGGCCATAATAAAGATATATTTAAGTTATGGGTGAAGAAAAAACAATGAAAAATGAAGCAAAGCGCATCTGTATTTACACAAAGGATGTTCAAACCCTCACAGGCAAAAGCGAACGCTCTGCACGTAATATCATTGCCACATTAAAGCTTATCCATTCAAAAGACAGGCACCAGCTTGTTACTATAAAGGAATTTTGTGATTATGTAGGGCTTGAAGAAATGGAGGTAAAAAGGCTGTTAAAATAGATTATTTAAAATATCATTATAACATAGATAAAATAAGGAAACCCAGTTAATTTAGGTGTTTTCACATTTGTTGTACCTATGTTGTACCTTATCATTGTTGAACCCGCATAAATGTTTATTTTATGCGGGTTTTGTCGTTATAGCTATGGTCAGTGCGGGATTTACTTGCAGGATAAATCCCACTACACAAATATAATTAGAAAGCACTGAACTTGCAAACCCTCTATAACCCGCATTTTATATGAGCCGATGTTAGCACACGTGTTTATGGGTTATGCTATTTTTATCTTACCTTCTCTTACTTGTTTCAAAAATTCTCGTTGCTCCTCAAAGGTCATATTAACCATTCTTTCTGCTAATTTTTCCTTTATTGAACGAAAAATTTTAACCGTATCGAATTTTTTTTCAATCATTGTTTTCATATTTTACAAAATCTTTAGGTGAACGTATCTCAATTACAGGGTATCCCAATCGCAAATTGATTGAGTTGAAAAGTTTTATCTTATCATAATTGACAATATGTTTAAAATTCCAACTTACTAAAACATCAAGTCTATTGACAGTAGCAATCGCAATATGATAAGCATCATCAAGGCTTGCTTTACCTAAAATCTTTTCTTTAATATAAGTTTCAGCTAATTCTTTTGATTCATCGTCTAAATCAAGATATCTATAACAATCTCCTGGAATCTTTAATTTTAAGTCCTTTACAAAGTCGGGAGCTAAACTTAATTCAGCCTCACTAATCTCAGAAAAATAAACCAAAAAGTCCTTATTGAAAATTCTCTCAAAGAAAAGTTTTGTGTCATTTTCAAATTCATCGTCAAAGTATCCTCCAACAACCGATGTATCAATGTAAACTCTTAATTTCATTTATTCTTTTTTCACAAATTTACAAAATTATCATCAGTTGTCGCAATCCGCCGTCAACATGTGTGCTAACGTTCCTCGGCTATGTAAAGTGCGGGATTTACTTGCAGAATAAATCCCACTACACAAATATAATTAGAAACCACTGAACTTTCAAACCCTCTACAACCCGCATTTTATATGAGCCGATGTTGTGCGTATACTATTTTATTTCTAATTCAACTAATTCTTTAAGTTTCTCAAGCGGAGTTTTATATTTTAATGCCCCCATTGGAATTGTCACAATACTCTTATTAAAACTTTCAATAGTTTTTAAACTACTTTTACTTCCTTTCTCAAAGCAATCATAATAATGAAAAATATGATCATTCATTGAACCCAAAATACTCTTACTTTTAGTTTTGACAATTTCAATCTCTGAATATTCTATAATAAATTTCTTGATAAGATCTCGTTTAAATCCATTATTTTCTAAAGATGAAATCATTCCATATATAAAAGTTTTGCCAAAATTATCTATATCGTCTCTATAAATATCAGTCACAAAAAATGAATACAATGTTTTTGCATTCATGAAGATTATTGTATTCTTGCGCTCTACTGAAAAAACATTAGAATACCAATCACCTAATCCAAATACTTCTCTATCCTCACCGCTACTTTTTATTTTCGGATTTATCTCTTTTAATAATCTTTGAGTACAATGAATATATCTCATTATCTTATTATTTAGAATATCAAATTTAAAATAATAATCCGACTTATTATTTTTGAAAATTGTCTAAATTGAAGTGAATAGTTACGCACAACGGTCGCGGCTATGAGCAGTGGCGGAGGTTCGGGGATGCGTCAGCATCCCACGTGTAGAAACTGCGGGGCGGGAAGGGGTGCTTGCACACCTGAAAGCCCCGCCATTGCTAATGAGCCGTTGTTAGTGGCTGGCCTTTATTGCATTATTTTTCAAATCAAATCAAACTTGATTAATAGTACAAATATTCGAATCGCGCCCATATGTATGGAAAGATTTGATAAGCTATTTTGCTGCCATACAAGGCTAGCTAGTAGGGCAGCAAATATTCTTAACATAAGTGAAAAGTGCTTTGGAAAAATGTATCCTATTAGTTGAAAAACGAATTTATTAATTAAGAAATTGTCAATAATCAATCTTCATCAATATATAGGAAACCATTTTTCTCAATTAGCCTTCCTACACCATCAATATTCCAAACATATTCATCACCTTTTAGAAAAACTGCTCCAAGGTCGGAAACAAAAAACTGATTTTGTGATGCAATATCAATAAAACAAGCAGCTGTATTCCCCTTGTCATTTACATCAGCCACAAATTTTTTGATAGTTTCCTTTTTGAAAGTCATTTTGCTCATTTTTTAAATTTTTAAATTAAACATATTATTATCAATCACAATATGTAACAAAAAATCCGAATAAAAAAAGGTGAAATTTTAAGATTTAATTTTTTCAGTTATTCATATTTGTATTTTATCTTCTGTTCAGGCTCGTTGGTTGACTTATTAAAAATTATTTTCCCAGTTAACAACCCTTTATCATCATATTCATATTTAAATTTTTCAATTAAAATTTTCTTACCACTAGTATAATCTACCTTTATTGTCTGATTTGAAATAGTATATGTCATTTCTTCAATTAAATGTCCGGACAAATCATAACTATATTCTGAATGATTCCAGTATAGTGCATCCGGATTTACTATTTTTTCAATCAAGTAACCATCTTTGCTGTATTTATAAACAGTCTTATCGGTGGATTTTTTTGCTGACGAGAATTCTGATAATTCAGTAAGTCTATTATTATTATCATATTTAAAAGATGACGTAATTTCATCATAATCTTTAGATATTATTTTTTTTGTCAAATTATATTTTTCATCATATTGATAAGTCCTTTTCTGCATAAATTTACCAGACCCACCATATTCTATGGATTCAACTAACCTATTCTTATCATCATAACTATTTTTAAAAACAAAGATAGGTTTCTCAGTTTCTTTATCGGTAAAGTATTTAGTTACCTTACTTACATTGTTATTTTCATCATAATAATATGACATTTTAGAGTACCTTTCACTACTATTTATCATTTTAGGATTACCATTTTGGTCGTAAATTGTATCAGATAATAATTCGCCAACATCTTCTGGTTCGCCAAATTTATATTGACATCGAAAGATTGAAACTTTCTTTACTTTGTTTTGCCCTATTGATTTTCCCCAATTATCAACTTGTGCTATGACCAATGTTGGGACAAAAAGAAAGATTAAAAAATATTTTTTCATAATTGAAATTTTTAAGTTAAAAAAGAATCGCTTTATTAGAAATATGATGCGTTTTGGCTTGCCACTAACGTTTTCGGCTAAATTACGTGCGGGATTTACTTGCATAATTTGTCAAAATATAGCGAAATATAATTAAAAAGAATTACATTTGAAAACCAACTGAAACCCGCATGTAATTTGAGCTGATGTTAGCTGGCGTATTTTTTTATTTTCTTTTACCTTTAATTTGAAATCCTGCTCTGCATAAACACTCATAATTAAAATATATACTATCATTAATAAAATATCCGGAATACCAAGATGCATTTCCACCATAGGTATCATAAAAATAATATTTAGATTGAAGATAACAAGGCACAATTCCAACTTTTATTGTCGAATCTCCCGTTGATATAACTACAATTGTATCTAATGAATTCTTTTGTTCAACTCTAGGTAATTTAATGCTATCTGTGGCATTTATGAAAACATAAATTGAATCATTATAATTCACAATGTCATCAACTCTAGAACAATAATAAGTACCTGCAATATAATCGCTATATAATTTAGTAATATTATCTTTATGACAACTTAATAAAAAAAAAGGAAGACCTAATATAAATACTAATTTCATTTCAATATATTTATTAATAAAAAAAATTTAAGTATTATTATATTCAATAATTTGAAAATCATTTTATGCTAAATACAAGTCAAAAAATAATTTTTAATTAATCCAAAATTAATTTAATATGCCAGCTAACGTTTCCCGGCTACACCGCAGTGCGGGATTTACTTGCAATATTTGTCAAGTTACACAAATATAACAAAAACTTACTGAACTTTGCAAACCGCTATAACCCGCATTGGGTGTAACCGGTGTTAGCGGTTGTTTTTTATTGTTTATATCCTTTATAAATCCAACAATCATTAGTTACTGAATCTTTATATATAAAATCATTCCCAAGTTTTACACAAGTTTGTTTATAACCAGAACCTCCAATAACATTAAGTGTCAATCCTGTTTTATAATTGCAAACGGTTCTATTTGGATATGATAATAAATCTGACATATCACCAATTCCATCAATCCAATATTTTATATAAGGCTCACAATTTTTTAAAGTTATCCTTTTTCGATTAATGTTTAAAATATTGACAGTATCAATCTTTGTAACTATCCAATTGTCTATTGTATCATTAATCTTTGCATTAAAATCATAAAGTAATATATCAGATGCTGGTTGACTGAATAATCCAACATACCAGTAAACTTTTTTATCAGAAGTTTCTCTCATATATCCTAAAATACTTGCTTTGCTTGCACTTTCGATTGAATCACCATGATAATCAAGAATTACTTTATAACTATTTGAGTTAATTGTTGTGTCTTTACCAAAAACTATCTTATGTGGCCAAGAGCAACCTGGACAAGGGTCTGGATATTCGGATACATACCATACTTTTGAATTATCAACCAATAAGTCAATATTGCGATTAGCATTCGAATTATCCTTTTTACAATTGAATAAAAGAATTGCAATCAAAATAAGAATCAGATTTTTCATGTCGTTTTTGTTTTTTAAAATAACCGCTAACGTTTCCCGGCTACACCGCAGTGCGGGATTTACTTGCAATATTTGTCAAATTATACAAATATAACAAAAACTTACCGAACTTTGCAAACCGCTATAACCCGCATTGGGTGTAACCGGTGTTATAGCACGTTTTTATTTGGGAAAGTATTTATAAATGTCTTTTCTATGCAAAAACCTAATCAAAACGATAGTTTTATTTTTTATCTCAAGTCCAATTCTATAATCGCCAATCCTAATACGATAAAAATCGTGAGAACCTTTTAGCTTTTTAATATTTTTTATTGATTTGATATTGTCAACCTTTCCGAGTGTCTCAATACAATCAGCAATATCCAAAAGTGTGTTTTTGTCTTTGATTTTGTCTGTATCTTTTTCAAAACTTTTATCAATCTTGACAATCATTTGCGAAGCTTTTGAACATAAGTTGCAGTGTCAACATATTTATTTGAACGACCCAATCGAATCGAATTAACTAATCCAATTTCTTCAATTTCAGTTTCAGATAAAACTCTAGATTTTATTCCTATCTTTTTGGCTAAATCCAACAAAAGTTTAATATCCGTTTTTGAGTCACTATTTAAAATTACAGTTTGCATAATCAATCTATTTGAGAACAAAGATAAATTAAATCCTAAAAATTGATGGAATTTTGTGTTAAAATGTGCTATAACGTTCGCGGCTACTGCCAGTGCGGGTTTGCGTGGCTGCATCCCTGTAAGCTGGCACAAATGCCTACATGCGGGCATTGACGCTTGCGAACCTTCTGAAACCCGCATTGGCTGTGAGCCGTTGTTGGCCACAGTTATTTATTTTTTCTCAATTCCTTACGTCGTTTTTTAATTTCTTTAGCTGACTTACTATCCTTTAGATTTTTTTTATAAAAATCAAATTTTCTGCTAAGAATCCAATCTTTGTAAGGATTTCTGGTTTCTAATTCATCTGCTTTATCAATGCAGAATTTTATCCAAGGATAATAGCTCTCATATTGTTTATTATTTCTTGCTTTAATATTTTCTTGGAAGTTCTCTATGAATAAATTTGCACCCCAATAATAAACTGAGGCATTTTTAGGATTAGCCTCAATAGCTTGCTTGCAATAAAAAACAGCAGAATCAATATTATTTTTCCACCTCTGAATTTCTCCCTTTTGTATCAATTGCAAATACGGAGGTATAATATTATTAACCATTTTTTTCCAGGAAGGACAAGGAAAATAATCAGAAGGAATACAATTCTGATTATAGTCAATAAAAAACACATGCATATTTACTTCGTGTCTTGGATTAAAAAAAGGGCACTCTTGAAGTCGACAATTATTAACCGTATCAAATGGATATTGATTACCTAAATAATTTGCCTTATATAACCAAAATGTAGTCTCAGTATAATCAATAATAAATTTACCTCTCTTGTCAACTACACCATAATGCATATTATCCTTATAAACAACAAAAAGAGAATCACTATAATTGAAAACTTTGTAAAAAGTTCCTAAAACAACAGGAATTGATGTGGTTTTATCCATTATGCCCCATAAATCATTGCTTTCATCCTTGTATGGAATGTATCTTTGTCCAAAACTATCAATCAAAAAAAATTGGAACATTAAAAAAAATAAAATCTGTCTCATAATTTTAAGTTTATTGTGGCCAACGTTCAAGGATAACCGCCAGTACGGGTTTTGCCTGCAATATTTGTCTGGATGCACAAATATAACAAAAACTTGCTGAACTTTGCAAACCACCGAAACCCGTATTGCGGGTTAAACCTTTGTTATAGCCCGTTTTTTATTATTTTTCTTTGAATTATTTCCTGTTGATTGGCAATTCTCAATATATATATCCCATTTGACAATGAAGAAAGATTTATATTTGAATTACATTCTTTTAAAGTCAGAGTATATATTAATTTCCCATCAACTGTCAATATTGAAATTATAGAATTTATAGTCCCCGAATATTTGAGAATTATATTATTCTTGAATGGATTTGGATAAATAGTTAAATCATTAAACTCAAAAAGCTTAACTTTAGAAGCTTGGTTTTGTATACATCGCACAGAAAGCCCACCAGCCATACCACCTAATTGATTTTTAAAAATACTATCACTGTTATATTTTAAGTCTATATGATATGCCGTTTTATCGTCAAGAGAACTTGAAGTCCAAAAATAGGCTCCGAGTTTTGTATATGTTATATCATTACCATTTGATCCGCCTCCGAGCAATGCAGAGAAGCCACTTTCGTTGGTTGCACCTTCATTTGGTGTTTGCCAATGAGATGTACCAATTTCTTTCATCTTCCCACCTGCAACATTTTGTCCTCCTAAAAAGTCGATTAACTTATTATATTCTGATGAGTCTGGTAAATGCCAACCATCTGGACATAGTTTGAAATAATATGCATTTAACCAACTGTATAGTCGGCCATAAGTTGAAACATACACACTATCACAAACAATTGGAGAATAATATAACTCTAACCCATCTGCTAAGTGAGTTGTCTTAAGATTTTCTTTCATCCAAATTTGATCACCAACCTTAACAGTTTGATAAATATTTCCATCATAATCTTTTACCGTTTGTGAGTTCATATTAAAACTCAAACAAAAAATAAATGTTATTAATAGTAATTTTTTCATAATTATTAATTTTATCATTAAGGTAAACTATATCTAAAAAATCATTTGTCTTAAATGGGCTATAACGTTCCTCGGCTATGTAAAGTGCGGGATTTACTTGCAGAATAAATCCCATTACACAAATATAAATAGAATGCACGGAACTTGCAAACCTCCTATAACCCGCATTTTATATGAGCCGATGTTAGCACACGTTTTTATTTGCTGTTTATTTTATCTTTCAATAATGAAATAAAATTATTAAACTCTGAATCCATTTTGGGTATTATTATAGCATTATTTTTACTTATATAAACAAAACAATAATCATCCATATCTTGAATATTTTTAAAAATAGCATAATTATATTCAATCAAAATATTTGTCTTTTTAACAATTAATTTATCATCAGTTAAAGTCAATTCATGTAAACCCAGTAATTGTAAATTATTACTTATCTGATTTTTTAATGCTTTAAGGATTAAATATCGAATCAGAAAAATTATACCGATTGTCAAAGCTGAATAATAAATCAATTGAATCCAATACATCGTATCTATCGCTGATTTCGCAGAAATACGATTAATTGTTTTATCAATAGATGAAGGGTCGCCATGTTTGACTAATAAATAAACAATTAATAAACCTATCAAAAAAACATAGGGTTTAAAAATAGGATTCCCCTTTTTATAAAGTCTCTTATAGAAAATCAAATAATCATCAATTTTTAAATCAAATTTTATACTCATCGTTTTTCGTTTTTAAAATGTGTGCTAACGTTTCCCGGCTACACCGCAGTGCGGGATTTACTTGCAATATTTGTCAAGTTACACAAATATAACAAAAACTTACTAAACTTTGCAACCCGCTATAACCCGCATTGGGTGTAACCGGTGTTGTGTGTAGTATTTTTATTTTCTAAGATTTAGCGAATTACTCCAAACAATTTTCCATCTGCTTTTGTCATTCATACAATTATCGTACTCTTCATCACTTTTGCAACTTGAATCAATAAAAATCAATCCAATTTTAGTCGTTTGAACATGACCTTGATCAGCAAAACAACCAACACAACCTTTACAAGGATTATCATACTCGATATTTCTCACAAGTGTAGTCTTGATAAGAATGCTATCATGTGGTTTAATCTTGATTTGATGAGGATAATTGTGATTAATTGCATTTGGCAATAAAAAAGTTATATAAGAATTATTTATTAAAAAATTCCTTTGCCAATCGCTTGACATAGTCCAAAATTTAATTAAACTATCCGTATTATTAAAAATAGAAAATCTTATATCAAATCTTTTTTCTTTTACAGAATCGTTTGCTGGTTCATAATTTAATTTTCTATTATATGACACGTAATAGTCTCTATCTAAATAGAAATTTATCTTTAGTTTGCAGTCATTATCCTTTTGTATAGTTCTTTGACATGAACAAACAGAAAAAATCAACAAAATTATCACAATATATCTCATATAAATGTTTTTTAATATTACACACAACGTTTCCCGGCTACACCGCAGTGCGGGATTTGCTTGCAATATTTGTCAAGTTGCACAAATATAACAAAAACTTACGGAACTTTGCAAACCGCTATAACCCGTATTGGGTGTAACCGGTGTTAGCAACCGTTTTTATTTCTTTTATTAATTTGAAGTTTTTGACTGTATCATCTAAATCTTTAAAAAAATAAATCTTGATAGTATCATTCAAATTATTTACACCAAAAGTAACCGTTTTTTCAATTGGTGAAGCACCATTAATATCTGGATTGTCTATCTTGTAATATATCCTATTGAATGGTGTGCTATCATTATAACAACCATTCATTTTTATTATGCCATTATATTTTTTTGTATCAATTATTTTTTTTGAAAACCCGCTATTATCAATTAATATTTTCTTTTCAATCCATCCTTGAATATTAACTGAGTCTGATTTATAAACTAACCTATTATCATTGAAATGTAGGTCTGTAATATAGCGATTGTCAATCTTTGATTCCTTTATATCCTTACATGTTGGTTTCTCCCAAATTAAACCAAGTGTGCTAAAATTATCAAGGTAGATATAAACAATCAATATAGGTAAAACTAAACTGATTAATGTTACTTTAATCTGTTTACGAATTATTCCAATGATTAATAATGATAATCCACAAATCAAAATACCAAAAAACATAAAAAGTATAATCCATCCATTGCCTTCAGAATCATGATTGCCTCCAGCAATCAACCTAATCAAAATATCATTAAGAATTATAAGAGACGCAAGAATAAGAGTTTTTATTATTAAATGAAAACTACATTTGTCAACAATAATCCATGTTAAAAATCCAATAAGTATGGGCGTAAGTAAAATTGAGAATGGGGCAACTACATGACCCAAATAATTAAAAATTAAAATCGAAATATATGAAGCTAAAACTATCAAAATGTTTCTCATCGTCGATTTTTTTTAAAATGGTTGCTAACGTTTCCCGGCTACACCACAGTGCGGGACTTACTTGCAATATTTGTCAAGTTGCACAAATATAACAAAAACTTACCGAACTTTGCATTCCGCCAAAACCCGCATTGGGTGTAACCGGTGTTAGTGGCTGCGGGTTTTTGTCTTATTTGACTTTAGTCTTTATATTATTTTTGGAACTTATCAAATTAGAAAAATTTAATCCAAATATAATTACACTTTTGAATTTGTCAAATTGATTATATTATAAATATGAGAATGTTTATATAAATACTTATATCAAAATAATCAATTTGTTTTTTAAATATAATCCAATAATCATTATGATAAGGTTGAATCTAAATCTAAATATTTTAGTCCTTAAATTTTGTTTAAATTTTATCCAAATTATCCGTGAACGTTTTTGTTAAATTGGCTACCAAATCAATCCAAATAGTTTAAATCCTTTTTAAGTCGAGGTTTGACTGTCCATACAAATATTTATAAAATCAAATAATCTAATCAAATAAGAACTAATACAATTTTATTATCGGACAGTCTGGCATCGACTTTTTATATTCTAAAATCGTTTCGCATATCTTGGTTACCCGTTGCCACTAACGTTCCTCGGCTATGTAAAGTGCGGGATTTACTTGCAGAATAAATCCCACTACACAAATATAATTAGAAAGCACTGAACTTGCAAACCCTCTATTACCCGCATTTTATATGAGCCGATGTTGGGTACAGTGCATTAATCCTTATTTAGGTGGATCAACATGCATCATTGAACATCCACCGTCAGAATCAGTATAATAGTGTAAATCATTCCCATTTATATCAAATGTTTTACCGTCTTTTATAATTCCATTATCAAAATATTTTTTCTCATGAATTTGTCCTGAATCGAAAAATGTTATCCATAAACCATCTCTGTGTCCGTTTGAATTAATTACGTTGATAGTATCATTATTGAAAATATCAAATTTTATTGGTTTAGTTGGACAATCACATAATGTATTATGATTATATTGAAAAACTTTTGGTACATTTTTAAATCCGAATAATTTATATATGTTTTTTTGAGTATCATAACCACCCATACATTGACTGGATCTCATCATCGGAAAATGAATTAATGTATCTATTTTATTTTTAGCTTTATTAAATACATATGAATATCTAATTTTGCCAGTATCCACAAGATTTAAGCTTAAAGTATCATTATAAAAACTAAATGTATCAGGCAATCTTGATAAATCTCGACAATTATTATCAAAGAATATTATCGCATATAATGTGTCATTATCGATAAATTTATCAGCTAAACAATTTCCTATTTTTCTACAATCCTTAGAATTATCAGAAAAATGCTTTGAATTTACCAATTGATATTTTTGAGCATCAATAGAATCTAAACATATAACTAACAAAATTATTATATACATTAATCGTTTCATCGTGTGTTTTTTGCATTGTACCCAACGTTTCCCGGCTACACCGCAGTGCGGGATTTACTTGAAATATTTGTCAAGTTACACAAATATATGAAAAACTTACTGAACTTTGCAAAGCGCCAAAACCCGCATTGGGTGTAACCGGTGTTAGGGCACGTGCTTTATTAATTTAATTGTTTTGGTTTCACTATTATTAACTATCAATCGCAATAAATAAATTCCATCTTGATATGGAGAACAAATTTAGCTTGGTTTCGTCTCCACTTTTCAGAAAAAATCCGTTTAAATCAAATAAATCATAATGTGTTTTATTTTTGTATTCGGAATGTATCAATAATATACCATCAGTGGGATTTGGATAAACATATAAATAATTGAAAGTTTGATTTGAATTAATCGAAGTCCATTTATAACTGTATGTGCAAGAATCTCTAAGTCCGCTTGAATAAAATCCCAAAACAGTATCTTCATAGCATCTTAATGAATGTATAAAATTAATGTCACAAACTCCTCGATACTTGTCATTTATGTTTATTATAAAATTTAAATCCCCTAAACTCTCAAGTATAGTAGAACTTTCTTGGTATGATTGAACCTGATTAATACTTAGCTTATAATTATATTTATAACTTACAAATAACTCTTTTAATTTTTTGCCATTTATATCTTTTGTGCCTATTGAATCAATAGAAACAACAACTGTATCAATTATATTATTACGGTCTTTAGTTTTTATTTGCCAAGAATCTCCTTGCTTTGAATTAAAGTTATACAAAACTTCAAAATCGTCTATATCAGGATTATAAAAATAAATGGTGTCTTGGTTATTATATGTATATATTTTTTGGTTGAAATGATTATTGCACGCCACAAAATCAATATTAATTTTTTTGCATTCTTTGCCTTTAATATTTATTATAGAATCACAATAAACTTTATGGTATTCTATATCTCCCATGGAAGCATAGGTAATATCATAATACCATTCCGCTCCAACTGGAGACCAATCTTGTCCATAAATCAATCCTGATAATGAAATCAAAATAGCAATAAATTTAGTTTTCATATCAACGTTGTTTTGTTGTGATAGCATGTGCCCTAACGTTCCTCGGCTATGTAAAGTGCGGGATTTACTTGTAAGATAAATCCCACAACACAAATATAATTAGAAAGCACTGAACTTGCAAACCCTCTATTACCCGCATTTTATATGAGCCGATGTTATGCACATCCATTTTTTAATTTTCAATTAATTGTCTGTTATAATAAATCTTTGGTATATATTTATTATTTCTCCAAGCTATCTTAATATACATTTTAATATAATGTAAACTTTTATCATATTGAACTTTATCTTTAAAACTAATATTTAATCCATCAATTGATGATGAAGTTTGAGCAGTTGAATCTATGTCCAATGTATCTAAATAATTTGAGATTGTGTCTTTTACAAATAAATCAATAAATAATGTATCTTGTCTCAATTCTTCTTTGAGGACTTGATTGCATTTATAATCTTTATTATCTGTCAAAATATATCTAAATGAGTAAATTTTAAAATTCATGAAATATAAACCATTGTCTTCACAACAATTAAAATCAATAGGAGATGATTTTGATTCAACAACTCTTATTTCATTATTTTTTATCGAATCTTTAATTTGAGAAAATGATTCCTCAATCAAAAAAGATAACATTATTAATATTATAAATAGTCTCAATTTTTCGTCATTAATGGTTGTGCATAACGGTTACAGCTATGCGCCGTAAGGGATTTAATAGCACTTTCCTATCAAATTATAGCAAATGTAACTTAAAAGCACTACATTTGAAAAACCTCTTAAACCCTTATGGCGTATGAGCTGATGTTGGCTGTAGTAGTTTATTTTGATATTTCTTTTAAAGTTAAAATTATTTGTCCTTCGCCTTCCTTCTTCTCAGTATAATAAGGTTCTTCAGGTCCCATATTTTCATAATAATCATCCGGTAATTCACCAGTCCAAACTGTATAGGATTTATCTTTAAATGTTGTATCAATTGATTTAACTTTTGTTTCATGAAACCAAACTATACCATAAATCTCATATTCCTTTGATTTATCTAACTTTAAGAATTTATCTATAAGTTTATAATTTATAAAGATACAACGAAAATTTTCAGCATCAATCTTGGGTGAAATAATATCCAAATTGTTACCTATGGTCTTTCCGAATTCCAGACTAAATAGCTCGCAAAGAGTTTTTGACGCAGGAAATAAATACTCACTAAACTTTACCTTTAATTTGATTTCTGTACCCGAAATTGCTTTGGGAATAAGGAAAAATTTATCTAAGACAGATTTTGACTCAATATATTCGTCCTTGTTTTTGACCTCTACAACCTTTTTGGTTAAATATTTCTCAAACTGTCTGCTTAATTTTGTTTTTAAATCAAGGGAATCCTTAAAAGTATCAATTGTATGTCTCTCTTTTAAAATTTCCTTAAAAGCATTTAGTTTTGGGATTTTATCAAATTCAATAAACTTTGGAGAAATCTTACTTGATTCTTCATCAATCAGATATATTAGTATCTCTTTACCTAATTCATGCGCTTTCTCGTATTCAAGTTGGGTATAAGATTTACCTGTTTTTTTATCAATTGAACCTAAGCGAAATCCAATAATTCCAACATAAATATCAGATTGCTCTAATTCAGTCAAACAAGTTGTTAAAGAATCTTCTTTTCTCGCCCCAAACTGCTCCATTCCACGAATTAAGACATCATATTTCTTTAATAGTTCCCAAATCTCTTTGCGTTCATCTTTCAAATCAACAAAAGTCGAGGAAATAAATACAGTTTTATTCATATTATCAATGTTTGAGGATTATTTTTACTATTACAGCCAACGTTTAGTATATGCTACGTAGGGGATTTCGTGGACGCTTCCCTATCCACCGGTAAGAACCTTGCCAGCGAGTGATGCGCTTGGAATACCTCTGAAACCCCTATGGAGTATATACTTTGTTAGCCATTGTTTATTTTTTAATTTGAGCAAGAATTATAATCTTTTACTATATATTCCAAATCAGATTTAGAATATACATTATCATTAATTTTTCTTATCAAACTTACACATCCATTTAAATATTCATTCATATCTTTTTTAAAATAAAACAAACGTGGACGATACAATTTATCATTATTCTTTTGTAAATAGTATCCAGCAGATAGATCATTGCTTTGTAAAGTGTAATATTTATACAATTTTAACTTTCCATCAACAATTAACCTCAAAAATAAAAATCTGTCTGAAGTAATAATCTCAGAACTATCTATACATGAAACCATTCTTATTTCCTCAGAATCATACTTAAACCTAATCTCTTTAACTTGATTGGGATGTATAACATATTTCTTTGAATTTGTCAAACTGTAACAAACAATACTTGATTGAATTCTAAAAAAAGCAATTTCTTGAGGAATTATTAAAATCGGAATATCTAACAATACTTTAACAGTTGAATCTTTTTTTGTTATAAGAATTCCTTCTATCTTCTTTGCAAAAGAATTAGATATTGATAAATACAAAAATAAAATGATAGTGACATTCCTTTTCATAATAATATTTTAAACCTATTAAGATTAGTAATTAATATGATATTTTAGTTATTCAGCTTAAATATGAGCGACTTTATTAAATAATGGCTAACTAGCTTATACCCGCCATAGCGTGGCGGGTATTTTGCCATTTTGGGTGGAGAGGCCGTCTCAAAAGTAAAAATGAGATGGTCTTTTTTTGGTTAAAAAACGTAGAATTTTTTTGAACTGATCAAAATGTTTTATGGTAGATTATTTTTTTGTTTGATCGATTTAGATTTTTTTGATAATAATTTAATAATTACGATATAGGACATTTGTTGCCTTCCTAAGAGGATGGCAAAGCAGCCTATGCTGCTCTTTTTGCTAAATTGTGTGCCAACGCTAGTAAGCCCATTTCAATTTCTGTTTTTAACATTCCTTTAAGTCCAAAACGCTTAAATCCTTTATTAAACTTGATATTGGCAAAAACGGGTTCAACATCAACCCCTCTTTTACTTCGGTAGTAAAGCCCTTGCTCACTCTTCAAGCGTTCTGATGCTTGGGCCTTTAGTCGGTTTAGATTATGATTAATTTCTATTATTTTATTCTTCTTACTTTTATGACAAGCTCCACGCAATGGGCATGTACTGCAATTAATAGCTTGGTAACGAGATATTTGTTGCTCAAAACCGTTTTCTGTAACTCGTTTGATTGAGCCAATGTAATTCATCGGTTGACCCATTGGACAATAGTAGCAGTTCTTTTCAGAGTTGTAGAATAAATTGCTATTGAGAGAGTTCTTAATTTTGCGTTGATCTTTGTCAAAATAGTTAAACTTTATATAAGCGTCTATTTTTGCCTTTTCTAACAATGCGTAATTTTCTTCTGAACCATAACCAGCATCTGCCACAGCTACTTTAGGATAATTGTTATACAGGGTATGGAACTGTTCCAAATGAGGCCTTAATGTGGTTGTATCGGTTGGATTGGGGTGATGGCTATAGTTTACAATATATTGATTATTAGTGCTTATCTGAACATTATATCCTGGTTTCAACTGACCGTTTTTCATGTGATCTTCTTTCATTCGCATGAAGGTTGCCCCAGGGTCTGTTTTACTATACGAGTTCCGTTTGCCTAATATCTGCTCTTGCTCCTTGTACTTGTTGAGATTTTGTGGCCAATGTTGGCGAGCGTAATTTAATTTCTGTCTTACTTTCTTGTCAACCTTTTTATCAGATAATGCTTGATCTATTTGATTAATAGTCCGTTTTACTTTTTCTGCATCTATTTGGGTAAAGTCAACATTATCTGTATCTTGTAATTCCTCTTTGGCTAACGATTGGGTATAATCCCATAACTCTTTTAGTTGTGCCACCATTTTCTCCTTATTGGTCTTTATGGAATTGCCCCAAACGAAAGTATAACGATTAGCCTTGGATTCTATTTTGGTCCCATCAACATAGATTTCCTGAAGGCTTACATGTCCCGATTCCACTAATAACATGACTACTTGTGCAAATATTTCTTTTAAAACATTTTTGAGCCTATCACTTCTAAATCGATTAAGTGTATTATGATCAGGGTGGTTCATAGCACTCAGCCACATAAAATGAATGTTCTCTTTTAAGGCTGTTTCCATTTTACGACTACTATATACATTGTTCAGGTAACTGTATATAAGAACCTTCAGCAACATCCGAGGATGATAGCTTGAGGTGCCACCTCCTTTATATTGTTTATGCAATGCATCAGCGTTAATACTGTCAATGACTTTGTTTACAACCCGAACTGGATGGTTTGCATCTATGAACTCCTCCAGTGATGGGGGAAGTAACATGATTTGATTGGGACTGTAGTCTTTAAAAACTACTTTTGATCTTTGGTTATACATGTCTCATACTTTTGATAATGAGACAACTAAACAAGATAAATGATTAAATTAATGAGCCTTTTTTATGAACTTTTTATTAACAAAAAAAGGTGCCTCGACTTTTGAGACACCTTCTTTTTTTTATTGCTTCTAACTATTTTGCTATTCATTTTGTGGTTCTTTAATACTTTTATTAAATTTAAAAGTAACTACTTTTTCTATTTCCCACAAAATATTATTCTTCTTTTTATTCGTCTATTCTAAAGTAATTGTAAACTTGCCTTTTCCTATTTTAAATATTTAGTTAAATTGATTTGAAATGTAATAAAATTATAATAATCAATATTTTAAGGTTAATTTATAATTAATTTGAATCGATTACTTTTTTACATGCTATCGCTCTTTCAGTAACATATTTCATGTACCTAACCTTTCAAATGCCCAGTTAAATCAACTACGATATAAAAATAACCCTTAATTTTAAATTAACAAATTTTATGTTCCTTTTTATTGTGTTTATTTCCTAATTTAGAAATATTTTAATCTTGATGGTTTTTTTGTAAATGTTAAAACAGTAATAATTGTTCAAAAAACAAGTTATTAGTACTATAAAATATTAAATCAACAATTATTTATGCAATAAATTATTTTTTTTTATACCTTTTAAAAATGTTTAATCCATTCATTCAAAAATTAAATTTTATAATAATTCTTTTACTTTCTTTTTTGAATATTTTTTCACAAAATATCATTTTCACAGGATATGTAGAAAATATAAATACAGGGGAAAGACTTGCAGGTGCTTCAATTGTTGAAATGAATTCAATGAAAAATGTTGTAAGTAATAATTATGGATTTTTTAGTATAAATCCCAATAGCGATTATAATGTTTACATGATTTCAGTTTATGGCTATATGTCTAAAACAGTTGTTGTTTTAAGATCGATGAAAATGCCTGCAATTATTGGTTTAACACCAAACGATGCAAAAAAAGGAATTATAGCAACGGGTTCTGAAAATGAAATTAACATGAATTCAAACATTAATAAAATAAACTTAAAAGAAACCAAAAATTTGCCGTCATTCCTCGAGCAAACAAATATTTTTAATGTTGCACAGTTGATGCCTGGTATAAATTCGGGAAATGATGATAAAGGTAATTTATATGTAAGGGGTGGAAATTTTGATGAAAATATGCTTCTTATGGATGGCGTTCCAATATATGCTAAAAGTCATCTTTTCGGTTATATATCAGATTTAAATTTAGATGCAATCCGTGACTTTAAAATATATAAAGGATCAATTCCTTCAAATTATGGAGGAAGCTTATCGTCAACTACCGAAATTTTTATGAAAGATGGTGATATAAATGAATATCATGGAAAATTTAATTTCAATCCTATCAATTTAAAATATATGATTGAAGGACCTATTTTGGAAGGAAAATCATCGTTTATACTAAGTGGACAAAAATCATATCTAAATTTGGCAATGTTACCATTTGGAAATTTTTTAGATAGTATATATCCAAATAATAGTAAGTTTTATAATTACAATGCTAAATTTACTTATCGCATTTCTGACAAAAACAGAGTTTCCATTTCACAGTACATTAGTAATGATAACAGTCAATCAAATAATGATATAAGTAATTTAAATTACAACTTAAGTAATTATACTATTTTAAATTCAAGTAACTACTTAACTGTTGGTAACTGGAATTATGTAATATCCGATATAATGTTTTTAAATGTAATTGCAAGTTATAATTCCTACAATTATGGGTATGCATATCTAAATAAATTCGCATATAAGTCAATTTTTCTCGCTATTGATTCAATTAATACTTCACAAACTAATTCATTTTATTCAAAATTAAATACAAAAGATTATAGAATTAAAATGGAAATTACTAATTATTTTGGAAGCCATAATCAATTGAATTATGGATTTAGTCTATCAGATAAGAATATTGCAGAATTTAATGAAAATAAAAACACAACTACCAAAAGTTTACCAAATGATTCAATTATAGGTACTAATAATTATTCCATAATTGATGCATTTCTATATATTGAAGATATTTTCCACCTAACTTCAAAAATAGATATCAATGCTGGTTTACACTATTCAATGTTTAATGCAATAAATAAATTATATATAACACCTGAACCACGATTCAGTATAACATTCAGGCCAAATAAAAATTTAACATTAAATTCGTCGGTTTCAAATAACGCTCAAAATGAACATTTTATTGGTAATCAGGGAAATTTTCCCGATCTGTATATTTCTTCGTCACAGAATTTGAAACCTTCAAATGTATGGCAAACTGATGTAGGAAGTAATTACATATTTGAAAATTTAATTTTGGGAGCCGACTTTTATTATAAAACAATGAAAAATATAATTGATTTAAAAAATGGAACCCTATATAATAACTATCAAACTAACATGCAAGATAATATAAATATAGGACAGGGACATGCTTACGGACTTGAATTTTATGTGCAAAAAAACGAAGGAAATATAACAGGATTTATAAGTTATACACTTTCAAAATCAACAAGAATTTTTTCAAATGTAAATAATGGCAAATCATTTCCATTTGATTATGATAAGTCTAATCAACTGAATACAAATATTTCATATAAAATATTGTCAGGTTTTTTTGTAAATGCACTTTGGGTATTTAATTCAGGAATACCGTATACCATGAATTATGTTGGTTCAGAAAGTTCAATTAATCCTTTACCGTACTCTAACAATAATGATTTTTTATACACCAAAAACAATTTGAGAATGCCTTATTACCACAGATTAGATGTAAGTTTAAATTATACGCACGATTTAAGTTTTGGAAAAGGAATTTTGCGTGTTGGTTGTTATAATGTTTATAATAGAAAAAATATTTATGCTTATAAAATAACCGAAACAAAAGAGCCAAACATACTCATCAATATTCCATTAAGTTTACAACCATCAAAAATAGTGGTAACAAAGCAATATCTTTTGCCAATTCTACCATTTATAAGTTATGAAATAAAGTTTTAAGAATTAAATAATTAATATGCCTTTTTCATATATTCGTCTGATTCATCAAATTTATTTTGCATTTTAAGTATTTGGGCAATATTAAAATAAGCATTTTTATTTTTTCTATCAAGACTTACACAGTTTTTAAAGCTAATTAAAGCATTTTTATAATCCTTTTTAATTAAAAAACAAATGCCAAGATTATAATCAACTTGAGCAACTTCAGGATTTACATTATTAATTATATATTGGAACTGATTAATAGCTGCATTAATTTTATTTTTACACATATAAATAATTCCCATATCATATAAAGCATCAGGATTATTTGGATATAAATTTAATGTATAATTAATTAAATTTTGTGCTTCCGCATAATCACTATCACTAATGTAACAAGAAATATAATTAACTAAAATATCCAAGCTTTTTGGTTCAATATCAAGAGCTTTCTTATAATTTTTAAGGGCATTTGCAAAATCTTTTAATTGCTCATATTTAAATGCCAATAGGTCAAATTTTTGTATTCTTTTTACAATAATACAAACCGGTACAGAATCAACTTTTATTTGAAATATAGTATTTGCAAATAAATAATATTTATTTCGTAAACTAAATGGATCGATATATAAATTACAAAACACCAGATAATCCCAATCTAAAGAACATCTGGTATTATAATTACAGTAAATTGTTTTGATTGTTGATGTATCATGTCGAAAATAATAGCCTAATGAACCATTTGATGCAATAATTATTTTCGATTCTTTTTTTATTTTATTTTCTTTTATTTGATTTAAAAGCCATGTTGAAGCAATATGCGGGCTATTTAAAAAATAATCCATTTCATAATTTGTATATGCTCCATTTACTCCGCCAACAAATTCATTATAGTAAACATATTCTAAAGGATGATTACGAATTATATGAATAATGGGTTTAATTGAAAAAAATATAATAAATATTAATAATGCATAAGTATAAATTAGTTTGTTTTTTAATAATTTAAATATTTCAAAATAGCCAATTACAGCACAAATTACCATTGAAGGAAACATAAACAGATAATGTCTTAATCCACCATAATCACTGTTATTATATAAAGTTGAAAATAAAATAGGAAAAATACAACTAAAAAATATTAGAAATATTTCAAACCAATTTTTTTTGTTAAATATTTTAAATATTAAAATTAAAAAGAATGAAAACCCAGCTAAAATAATTATTGGAACAGATATAAAAATATATTTTAACAAATAATACCAAGGAATCTGATCGGACCATATTATTTTACCATCAAAAATTTGACTTAATAATATTGGAAATTTATTCATCGATTTAATAATAACTAACAAATTATCTATTGGGTGGATTAATAGAAATGGCCATGTTATTATTCCAAGGATATAAGCTAAAATAATAATTCCAAAAAGCTGAATAAATAATTTCCAGAAATAACTGCCATTATTTTTTTTAAAAAACCTATAATTAAAAATAAATATAATAGTATATATACAAAGATATAATACAACTATAAGACCAGCAATTCTGATGCTTATAGCTAATGCAATGCTGACACATAAAAGAAATATTGTTTTAATTTTTACATTCGGAAATTGTTGAAAATATTTAATTATATAATACAAGCTCAAAATAAATCCTAATGTAATTGGTATATCTTTATTATTATTGAAAGAATGTCCAAGAAAAAAGGGAGTTATAAATAGAAAAAACATAACAGCAACTCCCCCTCCCCATCCTATTAGTTCTTTTGCAATTAATCCGGAAAATAAAATTATAAGCCATCCTATCAATGAATTAATAAAATGTCTCATTTCATAAATATTGTCAATATGAAATATTTTTTCAACCAAATAATTAATATTATCAAATGATTGACCATTATACTGCATTGGATCAATTGAATTAATATTAAAAATTGCACTGGTATCTTTGCCAAATGTTTTATAATAATTATATACTTTTATAGCCTGCAGATGATGCTTTTCCTCATCACCAGAAATTCCAGCATCTTTGCTCATAAATAGCATAAGAAGCATAAATAATAATGATAAAAACAAAAATATAAGCCTGAAATTCACCGATTGGAATTTAAGTTTTGTAATATAATTACCTAATACTGATTTATTTGAAAAAACTATTTTTATTTTTTCAATTGTTCTCATTTCAACAAAGTTGTTAAATTTATGAATAATCTATAAATATAAATTTTTATTAATTCCAGTAAATAAAAATAACTGATTTTTAAATAACTAATTTTTTTCCTTAAGTTTAAATTTCAAATTTGAATAATTTGAATTATTTAATCGATAAGACTTTGTGTTTTTATAAATATTTTCAGATATTTATATCCATATTAACTTATTAGTTTTATAAATTTTAAACTGTATAAAATTATGGAAAACTCAACTACTACAATTAAAGATAGTTCTGCTAATCCAGGACCATTAGGCCTTTTAGCATTTGGAATGACTACCGTATTATTAAATCTGCACAATGCAGGCTTTTACGAAATGAATTCTATGATTTTAGCTATGGGAATATTCTATGGTGGACTAGCTCAAATTATTGCCGGAATTCTGGAATCGAAAAAGAATAACACATTTGGAATGACAGCATTTATTTCTTATGGCTTTTTCTGGCTTACTTTAGTTGCATTAATTGTTTTACCAAAACGAGATTTAATTCCCGCTGCAACTACAAATGGAATGGTTGCCTATTTAATACTTTGGGGCATATTCACTGGCCTTTTATTTTTTGGAACTTTAAAAATTAACAAAGCCTTGCAATTTGTATTTGCAAGTTTAACAATCTTGTTTTTCTTATTAGCAATAGGAGATGCTTCAGAAAATAATACGATTAAATTAATTGCTGGTTACGAAGGGATTATTTGTGGCTTATCGGCCATATATGCCGGAATAGCTGTATTATTGAATGAGGTTTATGGAAAAACAGTTTTACCAATAGGCGTAATTATCAAAAATTGAAATAATTACTTTTTATATATAAACATAAATAGAAATCAACCAGTTTTTACACTTAATATCTAAAGTGAACTGGTTGATTTTTTGTTTATCTTCAGCTTCTTTGCTGAATTTTTTCGGGTAATAAGCAAAGGAATGGTTGCTCCTACTGCCAAAGAGAGAGTAATTAATATAATTTTAATTCCATTATTTATAGTATCATTCAGAACTAAAGAATAATTTTCATTTGAAGTTATCAAAGTTAATTTCATTATTCCAAGCATTGTACGGTAACCAAAAACGCCGGGAACCATTGGAATTAATGCAGGAATTGAAAACACGAGTGGAGGAGCATGTTTATTATGAGCAGCAGGAATGCTAAGTATTCCAATAATTGAAGCCCCTATAAATGTAGCTATAACAACATCAAAATGACAATATACCAGTAAAACTTTTATTAATCCACCTAATGCAGCCAAAAAATAAATAGTTAATAATGTCCTTTGTGGAACATTAAATAAAATTGCAAATCCAATGGCTGCAAATCCAAACCAAATTCCTTTTTCTAATATTACTAAAATTTCCATCTACTTATATTTTAAAAATTAATTTAGCAACCAGCAAACCCAGCGCAATCATAAATATAATAACCATAGTATTTATGCTCCTTACCATTCCATTTAAAATGTTGCCATCAATTATATCAGTAAACGACTGAATTAGCGGAACACCAGGAATTAGAAATAAAACTGAAGCTGCAAAAGCATGTTCCATTGTGCTACTGAGTCCCAATTTAAATGCAATACCTGAAATAAGTGATGCGGTCAACGAGGCAAATAATACACATAAATATGGATTAAACCGCATTTTATGGGCTTCCTGTCGAACAATAATACCAATAAAAGTAGCAACAAAAGCAATAATCATTTCTATAAAGTTACCCTCAAATAAGCGGCAAAACGAAGCACCGGCTAATGAAACCATAGTTATTACCAGCAAACGTGGGTAAGGTGGTAAATTAATTAACCTGTTTAGTTCAGTTCTAATTTGTTCAAAATTCCATTTTTCTTCAACTATTCGCCAACTCATTCTGCTTATTCCTGAGACTATTTTGAAATTTACACCATGAGGTGAAGTTCTTTTAACACGGCTGAAATATTCTTTTTGATTTGTATCATATACTGTAAGCATCAAAGCCCTATTCGTTATAAGCATATCGGCATTATATCCATATGCTTCAGCTACTCTATCAACTGTTAACCTAACCCTGTTCGAACTGGCTCCCGAACTCATTAAATAAGCTCCAATATCAAGCAAAATAGAACCTATTTCCTGAATATCATGTTCAGTAGTATTATCCATAACATCAAATTTAAATATCCAATACTTTTTATATAGGATCAGCAAAATTACAACAAGCATTAATTATAATGCCATTAAATTATATAAAGTAAATTGGATTTAATTTTAGACTATCTGGTTTTATTTAGCATTATAATTCTGAATTTAGTAAATTTTTATAGATTAGAATTTAGAAATTGAAATAATAGATTTCGAAATTGTTGCAGATATAGAATTTTAAGAATTACAATTTATTTTGGTTAAATATGAAATATAATAACTTAATGACATTTGATTAACTATAAAATGAATTCAAAAATTTGATATAGTTTGGTTAAAAAGAAAGCCGTCCAATATTTTACATATAAGACGGCTTCTTTTTAAAATTGAAAGAAAAACAATTTCAGATTGGTATTTACTGTTTAATTATCTTTTCCACTCGTGATTGTCCTGAATTGCTAATCCGTAATAAATAAACACCATATCTGTATTTTGTCATGTCAATGGTAATATTTAAATCTTCAGTATTCATGTTTAATAATTGCTGACCGCTAATATCATACAAACTTACGGCAGAATGTACAGAAGATAGAGCTATATTCAGTGTCTTGCTTACAGGATTTGGGTAAACTGACATACTTTTATTGTTGATATCTCCTATTGAACTGGCACCTGTAACTACAGTAATTATAACATCATCAGTAGCAGTGTTTCCATTTTTATCAGTTATAACTAAAGTTATAGTATGTATCCCAACTGGCAAGCTAACTGTGGGGTTAACTCCAGTTGCAATTTGGGTTGTTCCTTCTTTCCATACGTATGAAGAAATTGAACCAATACTACCTGAACCATCCAAATTAACAGATACACTGCCACTATTTTCGGAATCGGTCAACTTTTGGTCAGCTCCTGCATAGGCAGCTGTAATACTACCACTGTCTGCCACAGAGATACCGTTAAACTTCGGACTTTGATTGATTGTTACAACATTTATTACCAACTGTCCTAAACTATCTGCCTTTAAATAAAACGTCCTGGCTATGCCCTTGTTCGAACCTCCTGCTGACGCCCAAATGTCAAAACTGCTCAACACTTTTTTGTTGTTAATAATTACATCAAAAAGACGTGCCCCGGCAGCGGTTACATAGGTTTCTGCGAAGTAGAGGGTTACCATTTGAGTAACTGCAATTGGGCGACCCGGGATTGTATAGCTTAATGAACCATAACGTTCAGTACTGAAAATTGCAACCGGCGGTGCGTTAACAGTTATTTGCGTTTCAGTAATTGTACTGGTATTGGTATAGGGGCTTCCACCTGTGAAGTATTTATCGGCAATGAAACTGCCGGTTGCTGGCCCACCAACATTTATATTAACTGAACTGCTTGGAATAACCGTAACAGCAGTTGTAGCCTTAAAACTTCCATCTATCGTGGTAACAGTTATAGTTGCTGCACCTGTAGAAATACCTGTGACCAAACCATTTGAGCTTACAGTAGCAACTGCCGCATTGCTAGTACTCCAAGTAACAGTCTTGTTGTTTGGATGTAAAGGAGTCAAAGTTGCTTTCAACTGCGAAACAGCGCCTATAAATAGAGTATCACTTGTAATATTAACAGAAACGCCAGTTACAGCAACGTTAGCAACTGTAATTGCAGATTTACCAGTAAAATTACCTTCATCAGAGGTAACTGTTATAGTAGCTTTCCCATTTGCTTTAGCTTTAAGCAGCCCAATCGAATCAATAGTTACAATAGCTGTATCGCTTGAGCTCCATGTAATTTCCTTATTGGTAGCATACGAAGGACTATAAATTGCTGTTAATCGTACACTGTCACCCGAACCTATAAAAATTGAATCTGGGTTTACCGAAACTCCTGTTAATGCAACTGGTCCCCACTCTGAATACCATCTTGCATAATCAATAGTATCATAAGCTGCTATGTGAGTAGTGATAATTTTGCTCTTAACAGTATCTCCATTAACATTCATGAATTTATTCAGAAAGTATGTAATATCTGATTCCTGATCCGACGGAAATGCACAATGCGTATGTCCTGCATCAATGTTAAAGCCAAACCTGTCGGAAATTCCTAGTGAATCATAAATATGTTTAGCAGCCATACTACAAACATAACCCGACATATTTGACAACCATACATAATCCGCATTACCTGTACAGTATAATGCACGAGGTGCGCACAATGCCATTAATTCATGATCATCGTTTGGTAATTTCGATACATTTGGGTTACCAAAATCGAACAAGCTGTTTTTAAACCAAGCTGAATTAGTTTGATTAATACCTTCCACAGTCCCAGTTGATTGTAGATCAGAGTAACGCCACGATGTAGCCCCACCTCCGCCTGATTCCTGTGCAATAGTAAGTGCGATACGTTCGTCAAACGCACCAGCATAAAGTGCCAATTTACCGGCATAGGAACAACCTGTAACTACAATGTGATTTAAATCTATATTTAAAGACGATTTAACTTTGTACAAACCATCAATTACTCGGCTTACACCCCATGCCCATGCAGCATATTGACCTGTATTATCAAGATTTTGGGTTGGATATAGTTTGAAAAATGGATCGGTATTTGAAGGAGAATTATATGAAGTTACCTGGCTTTCACTGAAGGTAATTCCTACAATACCACGACTGGTAAAATCAGTAGAATTTAAAGAACCATAAGGGTTATCCATCCCTATACATACCGGGTAAGGTGCAGTTGCTCCTGATGGAACGGAAACTGCACAAGTTAGTGTTAGAGTCTGTCCATTAACAGTTACAATCACAGTTAGAGTTCCGCCAGAATAAGTTGCTTTAACTTGTGAAGTATCAACAGTCGGCTTGTTCCCAATTTCATAATTTTCAAATAAAGCTTTGAAATCAGAGCGATGGTGTTCCCAATTGCTGATTTTATTACTAAACGTGCCGTTTGCAAATTTGAAAGGGTCGGGCAGCAAAGGAATACTAGGGCTATTGGCTAAAGTAGGTAATGGCGGCGATGCATAGCCTGTATCCGTACTCTCGATGTTATATACTAAGGGAATTTGTGAAAATGAATTTATGAACATACTTAGGCTCAATAGAAATAGTAAAAATTTCAACTTGTTTTTCATTTTGTTTTTGTCTATTAGTTAATTCTCTCAAAAGTAATTGGCAAATAGAAAAATTACTTTCACTATTGATTCGTTCTTTTGTGAATTTGTGCAACTATCATAAAATATAGAAAATATCGTGATTTCGAAGTAAAATTTAATACTTCGACTTAATCGATTTATTGTCAATAAACAACCTAAACTAATCTTTTATAAGAAAAGGAAACTCAAAGGTTTATTTTCAATGATCTGCGAAATCGTATAATTAAATCAATCTGGCATCTAAAATAAAAATAGATGAATTCGGAATGAAATTTGTATATAGAATAATAAAGCAAAAAAGTTAACTGAAATTATTTCAATTAACTTTTTATAAATAGTTAAAGCTTAGTAGTAAGAATACTTATTTATAGGCTGTTATAGTTTCAATTGTGCCATCTTGTTTATATTTTAATTCAGTTACTTTAACACACCTTAAATGTGTTTGGCCTCCTGATAAAGTGCTGTCATGATAATATAAATACCATTTTCCTTTAAATTCAACAACTGAATGGTGATTGGTCCGAACCTACAACAGGATTCAACAAAACGCCTTTATACGTAAAAGGGCCATAAGGGTTATCAGCCATGGCATAACAAATATAATGAGTATCACCGGTTGAATAGGAAAAATAATATTTCCCATTATATTTATGCAACCATGAAGCTTCAAAAAATCTTCTGTTGTTATCAACTGCCAATATTGGTTTACCTGATTCATCAAGAATTACAACATCTTTTGGCTTTTCATCAAATTCAAGCATATCATTTGTAAGTCGTGCAATTTTCGGACATAATGCCAATTCATTGCCAACCGGAACATGATCTGTTGGTCCAGGGCCTTCGGCTATAAATTTACCAGTTCTCCACCTTTGCAGTTGGCCTCCCCATAATCCGCCAAAATACATATACGATTTACCATCGTCATCTGTAAACACAGCCGGGTCGATACTAAAACTACCTTTAATTGCTTCGGGCTTTGCTTTAAATGGGCCAAAGGGTGATTTACTTGTTGCAACGCCAATTTTGAATATGTCTTGTTTGTCTTTTACAGGAAAATAGAAATAATAAGTGCCATTTTTATAGGCTGCATCAGGCGCCCACATTTGTCGTCCGGCCCACGGTACATCTTTAATATGTAATGCTACACCATGATCAGTGGCTTTGCTTTGCGGCGTATCCATTGATAATATATGGTAATCCTCCATACCAAAATGTCCACCCAAATCATCTTCAGGAAGTCCGGCATCAATATCGTGTGAAGGATAAATATATATTTTCCCTTCGAAAACATGTGCTGAAGGATCTGCTGTATAAATATGTGTTACCAGCGGTTCCGAAATCGGTATTATTTTTTTTTCGTCTGACATAAGTTTTTGTGTTTGATTTGTATATTAGTTGTTAATTTTATTCCAGACTATGCACAAAAAGACCGCTTCGTAATTTTGGTTCGAACCACGTGGTTTTTGGAGGCATTATATTTCCACTATCAGCAATTGCAATTAATTGCTTCATTGAAACCGGATAAAGTGCAAATGCAGCAGCCATTTCACCAGTATCAACCCGCTTTTTCAATTCTTCCAAACCTCTAATTCCACCAACAAAATCAATCCGGGTTGATTTTCGTAAATCAGTAATGTTAAGAATTGGCGTAAGAATTAAATTTGATAACACAGTTACATCCAGACAACCTATAGGATCATTGTCGTCGTAGGTCCCTAAATTTGGTGCTAACGAATACCATTCGCCATCAATATAAAGAGAAAAATTATGAAGCGAATTTGGCTTATAGATTAGCTTTCCCTTATTCTCAATTTTAAAAACAACCTCAAGTTTTTTTAAGAATTCTGATTTTGTATTTCCATTTAAATCTTTCACCAAACGATTATAATCAATTATGGTTAATTGACTTGCCGGAAAGTGAACCGCCATAAAAAAATTATATTCTTCAGTTCCATTATGGCCTTTATTTTTTAATTTGCGTTCTTCCCCAACATGCGCAGCGGCTGCTGTTCGGTGATGTCCATCAGCAACATAAGTAAATTTTATATCATGTTGAAATATTTCTTCAATGCGTTTTATATCTGAGTCACTGTCTATAACCCACAAATGATGGCCAACTCCATCATCTAAAACAAAATCGTATTCTGCTTTTTTGTTTATATAGCTATTCACAATCTTGTCAATTTCTTTATGGTCGGGATAAGCAAAAAATACCGGTTCGGCATTAAAATTGGTTATCCTTATATGATTTTTCCGGTCTTCCTCTTTATCGGGACGTGTAAGTTCGTGTTTCTTAATTATACCGTTTAAATAATCTTCTACAGCAGCACACCCAACAATTCCATATTGGGTTTTACCCCACATGGTTTGCGCATATATATAATAACATGCTTTGTTTTCCTGAAATAGCAAACCCTCTGCAATCATTTTTTGCAAATTTTCTTTGGCTTTACTGTAAACAACATCATCATGTATGTCAATACTTTCAGGTAAATCAATTTCTGATTTTGTAACATGCAAAAATGAATATTTATTGTTTTTAGCTTCATCCCTGGCTTCGCTGCTATTTAAAACGTCATAAGGCCTGGAGGCAACTTCTTTTGCTATTTCAAATTTTGGACGGTATGCTTTGAATGGTTTTACAATTGCCATATTATTTCATTTAAAAGGTATTAAAAAAGAAGAATTTTAGGAATTTTAAAAGCAAAAAAACAATATAAGTTATATGTATTACATGTGAACCATTCAACTGATAATTCCAAATATATTATACTATTTGCTTATTTATTTACCTGAAAAGTTTTATCACCCTTTTTGAAGAAATTAACAATTTGGTTTGCGGCAGCTAAACCAGCATTATTATTTGCTTCATGAGTTTGTGCACCGGTTTTTTTCGAGGTAAAATAATACCTGCCTTTATATTTTTCAGAAATAACAGTAGCATTGTCAGGCATTATATCTGAAACATACCTGAAATCTTTCCTGTTTTCAAAAACGGTTAATAGTTCCTCTTCATTAATTACTTCTTTTCTGGCAGTATTAACCAAAACAGCTCCTTCAGGCATTATGGATAACAAATTTTTATTAATTGATTTTTTGGTCTTATCATTAGCCGGAATATGCAAAGTTATAAACTGGCATTTGCGATATAAATCTTCAAGGTTTGATTCATATATAACTCCGTCTTCATCCATTACCTTTTTTTCAATAAATGGATCAAAGGCATGTACAGTTAAGCCGAAACCCCTGGCAATTTTTGCCACTAATTTTCCAATATAACCATACCCATGAATGCCCAGAGTTCTGCCTCTTAATTCAATTCCGGTTGAACCATCAAATTGATTTCGGATAGTATTTATTATTAACCCAAAAACAAGTTCTGCAACAGCATTTGCATTTTGCCCCGGAGTATTCATAACTACAACACCTTTTGATGAAGCTGCAGCTAAATCAACATTGTCGTACCCCGCTCCTGCCCTAACCACAATTTCAAGGTTAGCTGAAGCTTCAATTACATCTTTATCAATAATATCACTTCTAATTATTACTGCATTTGCATTTGAAACGGCTTTAACCAATTCGTCCTTTGAAGTATATTTTTCTAAAACCTGAAATTCAAAACCTGCATCAACTATAATCTTTTTAATACTTTCAACAGCTGCCTTTGCAAAAGGTTTTTCTGTTGCAACCAATATCTTTTTCATTATAAATATTTTTTAAATGCTTTTAATTGAAAGATTTTTTGAAAATTGAAATTATACTGCATCAAAAAATCAGAACATTTATTTAAGTTTTGCCTTTTCAAATTCTTTCATAGTATCAACTAATGCAATAACAGCAGCTTTAGGTAAAGCATTATAAATGGATGCCCTGAAACCGCCAACAGATCGGTGACCTTTGATACCTTCCAATCCTTTTGTCTTAGCAATTGTCAAAAACTCGTTTTCAAAATCTTTAAATTCATCATTTAATATAAAGCAAACATTCATCAACGAACGATCTTCAACAGCAGTTACAGTGCCTTTAAACAATTTATTGCGATCAATTTCATCATATAATAATGCTGCTTTTTCAATATTCATTTTTTGAATTGCTGTAACACCTCCCAATGATTTAATCCATTTTAAAGTTTGTAAAATGGCAAAAATTGTAAAGGTTGGAGGTGTATTATATAATGAATTGTTTTCAACATGAACCCTATAATCGAGCATAGCAGGAACCGGACGTTGAATTTTTGACAACATTTCATTTTTAATAATCACAAAAGCTGTACCTGATGTGCCAAATTCTTTTGTGCACCACCATAAATTAATGAATATTTTGAAATATCCATTGGCCTGCTCAAAATATCAGAAGAAGCATCGGCAAAAAGTGGAATTTTTACATCAGGATCGCTCTTCAATTCAGTACCAAAAATAGTGTTGTTAGTTGTGATGTGGAAATAATCAGCATCGGCAGGTACAACATAATCTTTAGGTATATATGTAAAGTTGGCGCTTTTCGATGAGGCTACTTCAACCACTTCACCAAAAAATTTTGCATCTTTTATGGCTTTACTAGCCCATGAACCTGTGTTTAAAAATGCTGCTTTTTTATTCAAAAAATTATACGGCACCATTGTAAACTGCATGCTTGCTCCACCTCCAACAAATAAAACAGAATAACCTTCGGGAATATTCAATAATTCTTTAAATAAAGTTATAGTTTCGTTTAATATTGCTTCAAATTCTTTACTTCGATGTGAAATTTCAAGGATGGACATACCAATGCCATTCAAATCAAGTATTGCTTTTGCAGATTGTTCTAAAGTAAATTCAGGTAATACTGATGGACCGGCATTGAAATTGTGTTTTCTCATAAGTTATTAATTTAATGTGCTTTAATATATTTTTTAAGCTAATAAAATACAAACGCAAAATTAATTATTAATTGTTATTCCAGGTTTTTCTTGTGCGTAAAATTGTTACTTTTTTCACAATATTTTAATTCAACTAAGCTATCACCTATTAATACTGGTATTATCTCAGTTAAATCGAGTGAATGGCAATATTCTATTACATCATCCTGTCCAAGTTTTTTCAAACGACTTCTCTGAGCAGCTTTTTGAATGTAACCGATGAGGTTATTTCTGGCAACCGACCATAAATCGCAAGCTGCTAAACTTGAATCGCAACTTGTTACATAACTGTTTGAATCAATTAATTGTTGGGTAAGGGCTCCTGCAAAAATTGAATCTTCGAGGCTGAACCTTTCTTTCCAACCGGCACATAATATTAAAACATCCCTATTTTCTGAAATAATCCACTTTGACAATGCTGATAAATTAAGGAACGAACCAATAACTACCATATAGCTTTCACGTGCCAGATGAATAGCTTGAGTACCATTGGTTGTACTATAAACCAATTCTTTACCTTTAATATTATTATGGGAAAAATTAAACGGAGAATTACCAAAATCAGCAAAATCAAGCACATTACCATCTCTTTCAGCTGCCACTAAATATCCTTTTTGTTTGAATGCTTTAGCCTCATCAATTGTTCCAATTGGTATTATGCGTTCAGCACCATTCATAAAAGCTGTACATATTGCAGAAGTTGCCCTAAGGATATCTACAATAACTACAATAGCTTCAGGATTATGAAACCGATGATAAACAGCCGGTGAAAAACACACTTCAATGTGCCTTCTATTTAATGTCATTGTCTCTTTCCCTTTTGTGAATTGGCAAAATTAATTAAATTCCCATAATTGGAATTTGTGTTTTAACTTTTTTTTTAACAGAATAGATGAAGGTATTAACAATTAAATAAAAAAATGATGATGCAAAAGAATGTATTTTTAATAGAATTTAACATGAATATCATCAACATAGCAAGGAATATCGCTTGGATTATACCAAAAAACCTTGAAGGTAGCTGTAAGTGACATTATATCTTTCGGAAGTTTAATTTTATAGTCAATTTCACACCATTTATTGAAGGTAATAAGTTCATTATTCATATTAATTGTCTTGCCCCAATAAATATTTTCACCATCCAATGTACAATATAAAGTTACAGGTGCTTTCCTATCAGGGACTAATAAATTAGCTATAACTTCAATACTATCGCGTTTTTCGAATGGTATTAAATAGGAAGGATAACTAAAAGTAAGACTGTATGGGTTGTTGCCAAAAAATTTTGAAGATTTATTTCCAGATTTCGATTTTTCATTACAAATTGTCTGCTTTTGCCCCCATGTAGTATCGCTTTCGCAATCATTTGAAAATTCCAATTGAGAATGATAAATTGGCCTGCCAATGTTTTTATAGTAGCTTAAATAAAAATGTTTAAGAGTTTGAGCAACATTATATGCTATTATTTTACGCCCAAACTCGCGATAATGTTCGGTTGTCCAATTCCTATCGATAAATTGATCTTCCGGTATTGAATCTAAATTATCAACCACTAAGGCTCCCATTTTGCGAAAACGGTTTAATAGAAGTTCCTTATTTTGATTGATTAAAAAAATTAAATCCTTACCAACCAATTCATTGGCTTGTTGAACATTTTCTCCTATTAAATTAAATATTACGTTCCAATGTCTTTTGTGAGCTAATCTGATTATTTTATCAAAGTCTTTTATTCTTGGATTTGAGTTGGTATCTATCTGAAAAGCATAAGTTTTAATATAATGGCAAGCTAGCGCAGTTAGAGGATCGTTTCTAATACTATCATCAACTTTAAAACCTTTTAAAGCCATTCCACTGTCCCATTGAACCACATTTTTATAAGGAAAGTTATATGGAAACTTTAATATATTTACCTCCCAATCATGCTTAAATTGCGCTTCCCTTTCTCTATCAGATTTATGATCATATCCTTTAAATGAAAGCAAAAACCTACGAAAAAGTGGTGGATATTCCGGTTTTATTAGAACAAGTTCTTTTTGTATAGCTGTTTCCAAATTTGAATATCTCCAGTTTGCATCAAATGTTCTAAAATTAAGTGTTACAATTATTGTTTTAATTTTTGATTTATCTGGAATATTTTGAAGTAAAACATAATATGCTCCAGCATGATAAGCCGGCTGAGTGATACTTGCAATTTTCAATTTAGGAAAATAATCATCAATAAAACCTGATATTTTTCTTTTGTCTTTATCTAAAAAGTGGGTTCGGTTATTGGATGATTCCCCAATATATAAAACTTGGGCAGAATCAGGAATATCTCGCACTGTATTTATAACAGATGAATTTATTTGTATATTATTTTCGAAAAATAATTTTGTGTATATGAAATTTGAAATAATTAATGCAATTATTATTAAAGAAAATGGCAATAAATATTTTTTTATGAAATCTGTCATAATTTAAAACTGAAAATAAATAAACGGGATATTTTCAACACCTGCAAAACATATAATAGTAAATAGTAAAACCAGATAAAATGCCCATCGGATATAAACTGGTTTTATTACAATAGCATTATCGAACCTTTTATTGTACTGAACAATTTCAGCTATAATAAATAGTATTAACATAGCCCAAATTACAGGTTGAATATGCATATTATCAGAAAGGTGAAAATTATGTTTAATTGACCTGAGAATTAATTTTACCTTATGCATATCCTCACTTCTAAAAAATATCCATAATAATGTTGCCAAAATAAATAACGAAATACTTTTAAAAATATGCCAAAATTTATATTTTTCGTTTTCCCGCTCTTTTGGAAAAAGTTTATAAATAAACATTTCTATAATATACAAAAAGCCCCAAGCAATTCCCCAAATTACAAATGTCCAATTTGCGCCGTGCCAAAGGCCACTTATCGCAAATACTATAAAAATATTTAATACCCAACGTGCAATTCTTACCCTGTTGCCACCGCAAGGAATATATACATAATCGCGAAACCAGGTTGATAATGAAATATGCCATCTCTGCCAAAATTCACTTACACTTCTTGAGAAATATGGCGTTCTGAAATTTTCCATTAAATTAAATCCCATAACTTTAGCACATCCAATGGCAATTAATGAATAACCTCCAAAATCACAATATATTTGAATTGAATAAAATATTAATGCTGTAATAATACTAATTGAATTAAATTTTTCAGGAGCATTATAAACCTGATCAACGTACAATGATAAGTTATCGGCAATAACCATTTTTAGAAAAAAGCCATATAATATTAATCTTAATCCATTTACAAAATTTTCATACGAAAAATTGTGCTTTTCATGAAATTGATGAATTAAATTTTGGGGTCTTTCAATAGGTCCGGCAACTAATTGAGGATAGAACATAACATAAAGGGCATATATTCCAAAATTATGCTCAGCTTTTTGTTTATTTTTATATACCTCAATAGTATAACTCATAGCCTGAAAGGTATGAAACGAAAGCCCAATAGGTAAAATAATATCTAAATATTTAATATCATTATGATAACCTAAATGATGAAGTAAAAATGTTATGTTACCGGTAAAAAAATTGAAGTATTTAAAGAAAGCAAGCACACCAATATTTGCTATTAAACTTGCTATTAAAAGCCATTTTCGGTTTTCCCCTTTAAACTTTTCAAGATAAATACCAGCAAAATAGTCAATTATTATTGTGAAAGCAAGGATAAATATATATACTGGGATAAAAGCCATATAAAAATAGCAACTTGCTGCCAATAGCAATGCCCACCTGTACTTATGCGGAATAATGAAATAAAGTGTAGTAACGATTAAAAAAAAATAAATAAACTGTAGTGAATTGAAAAGCATTTATAAACAATTAAAAAAATTAAAGTTAGTTATGAACAAATAAAAAAAAATTCTAATATGTTTCCAAATATTCATTTAAGCTTTCACAAAGGGCATTTTAACCACTTTAGCTTTAAGATATTTATCCCTGATTGAAATGTAAATTTCACTGTTTATTGACGAATTTTCAGAAGAAACATATCCCATTCCAATTCCAATTTTAAGTGTTGGAGACATTGTTCCTGATGTAACATGCCCAATTTTTTGACCTTTTGAATCAAAAATTTCATAGTCGTGACGAGGTATTCCTCTATCTATCATTTCAAAGCCAACAAGTCTTTGGTTTACTCCTTGTTCCAACTGTTTTTGCAACAACGCTTTATCAATAAATTCTTTTTGTGGATTAAATTTGGTTATCCATCCCAGACCTGCTTCAATAGGTGAAGTTGAATCATTAATATCATTCCCGTACAAACAATAACCCATTTCAAGGCGAAGTGTATCACGCGCACCTAAACCTATGGGAAGGATTCCGTTTGTTTTTCCGGCTTCAAATATTGCATTCCAAATTTTATCAGCGTATTTATTCTCAAAATACAATTCAAAACCTCCGGCACCGGTGTAACCTGTTGCAGATATTAACACATCCTTTATTCCTGCAAATTCTCCCGTTGTAAAAGAATAATATTTTAGTGAAGATAAATCAACAGGAGTCAGTTCTTGGAGAATTTCAATAGTTTTAGCGACCTTGCACTGCTAACTGAGATGTTTCGTCAGAAGCATTGATGAGTTCTGCATTAAATTTATTTTGTGAATTAAGCCAATTCCAATCTTTTTCAATATTTGAAGCATTTACCACCAGCAAATATTTTTCATCGGTAAATTTATAAACCAGCAAATCATCAACTATTCCGCCTTTTCCATTAGGGAAACATGAATATTGAATTTTCCCATCAACAAGTTTTGAGGCATCATTAGATGTAACCCATTGAACAAAATTTAAGGCATTTTTCCCTTTCACCCATATTTCACCCATGTGCGATACATCAAAAACTCCTGCATTTGAACGCACGCAAGTATGCTCGTTATTTATGCCAGAATATTCAACAGGCATTGAAAAACCTGCAAATGGAACAATCTTTGCAACAAGTTCCTGGTGGAAATGCAAAAAAGGCGTTGATTTTATCATAGAAATTTAATTTTTATTACCCATGTTGTTATTTTTATCAGCAGTACCTGAGATAGAAGTTAAATACGAAACATGAGTGTTCATACTAAAAATAAGATTAAATTTATTTTAAAACAGATACATTATTTTCAATTTTATAGTCTCTATCATATTTAAAGTGGCGAAGATAATTATTGTAATATCCGCCTGTTTCAGAAATTTTACTAAATTCAAATGGAGCCATAATACTGTTTGATTTTAAACATGGTAAATATTTACCGGCTTCCTTTCCATATTTTGAGAAATTAGCTATAAAATAGTTGCCAATATCAAAACCAAGCATAGCATAATTATAGCCATATTTCGACATCCGAACCGGTTCGGTAGAAAAAAAAAGCGGTACTTTTTTAGAAATGTTTTTGTTGCCTCACTGTTATAATCAACATAATAAGGAGAATTGTATACCAATTGAAGGTCGAAAAAATAATTAATTTCAACTTTATACATGGTCCAATCAATGAAGCCATAAGCATTAACATTAAAATAAACAAGTTTTGATTCTATAATTCCCAACAAATTAGTTATAAAAATTTCATCCAAAACTGGAGTTATAACATAATTGGTTTTTAATGAATCTAAATCAGATTTAACTTCGGTAAAATCGTAATCAAATACAGTAACTTCCTTAATTTTAGTTGTATCAAAATGATTTTTAATTTCAGTTTGAATTATTTTATTTTGAGCCTGTTCACTTTGGCTTCCATTATATACTACAACTATATTTGTAGAATCATTAGGCTTTATATCGTTTAAATTTGCTAATAATTCACGCGTTGTTCCGGGATTAGTTTGAATGAAATATGGATTTGTATTCAAAACATCTTCCTGCGTATTTGATGGTGAAACAATATATATTTTATTTTTTAAGGCGTATTCGGCTACAATTTTAATCTGATCGGGATATATAGGACCAATAATCAGGTTGCATTTTTGAAAGTCCTTTGTTTTAAGAATCGAATCAATTTTATTAATTCCTTTTTTAGTGTCAAAAACATGGAGGTTAACTTTAAATCCTTTATTTTTCAAACCATCAAGCGCTAAAAGTATTCCCTGGTAAAACTCAATGTAATTCATTGATGTAGGATTGAAATCTTCTGTTTGGCGCAACAAAACTTCATCAGGTGTATCATCACTTGACACCTGGTCACTATTTTCGGTTTCTCCGGTAAACAATGGAATCAGTAAAGCGATATCTATTGGTTGTTCAGAATGGATTTCTTTTAAACTATCGCAATTTAAAGCAATAATATTTTGTATTGTTTTTTGTTGATTAAATGGGTTTTTTTGAGCAGAAGTATCAGTTTTAATTCCCTGTATTTCTGTATGTTGAACTGAATTTGGAATTTTAATTTCCTGCCCAATTTTCAAACCTTCCTTTGCAACATTGTCATTTAATTTTAAAATTTCATCCTGGCTTATATAATATTTTTTTGATAATGAATACAATGTTTCCTTAGGTTCAACGGTATGTATAATAAAATTATTCGAAGCTTCAACCTTAAGTTTTTGGGGCAAAGGAATTTTTAAAACCTGGTTAACTTGTAAACTATCGTATTTAACAACCGGGTTCGATTTTTCCAGATCAGCTACAGTAATTCCGTATATCCGGGCAATTGAAAACAAGGTTTGCCCTTTTGTAACAACATGAATAATCTGGCCATCTAATTTTTCAGGTGCGTCAATAACTGGCGAAGGATTTTCTGGAATCCATAATACCTGGTCAACTTTAATTTCGTTTATTGCCGAAGGATTAGCAGATAATATTTCTTCAACTTTTACATTGTAAGCCTTTGCAATTGCATATAATGTTTCACCTTTTTTTACTGTATGGGTATAAAATATTTTACCATTTAACATTACTTTATTGGTTGAACGCTGAACTTCCACAGTCTGTTCCTGGGCTATTAACGAAAAACTTATGAATAATAGAAGAATAGTATTGACTATTCCTACTGTAAATAAGTTTATTTTTCTCACATCCAATTGCTTAATCATTTCTTGCAGCTACAAATTCAAAGTTAGCAAAGTAAATAACTAATTGTAATTTACAAACTAAGTTATTCCTAAAAAAATTAAAAAAATAACAATAGTGTTGATAAAAACAAGCTGATGTTTATGAAAATGTAAATATCTTTGAAGGTTTGGATAGTTAAAGTTATTTTTTAGCCCGGATACAAAAATTTAAAACCAATTATGAATAAGGAATTAGTTGTTGTAATAGCAAATCATCGAAAACTTGGCGAATTGCTTATTCCTTATGTAATAGATCGAATTCCCGGGCAATCGTTTTTTCAATTACAGGAGATTGTAACCAATGAAAATATTAAAAAATTTCAATTCCCAATTACCGATGAAATATTGAAGCTCGTTTCAATTACTTCGGAATATTCTGAAAAAAGCCTTTTTAAAATTTTTAGCAAAAAGAAAAACCTGAAAGATTTTTTCGATACACTCGATGATAACATTGTAAATACCCAAATTAGGCCATTTATTGAAAAAAGAATTGTTAAAATATATGAAATCCTGGTTAGTTCGAATGTACTTCTATTTAAAAAGGATAAGAATTACCAGGTTGTTCACGATGAAGAATTAATTTCGGTGATAAGTGAACCCGTTCAACCCGTGTTTAATTTTATTAAAAACGATTTGGACTTTAAATATTTTTTGTCCATTCGTAGCAAAAACAATGATATTAAGTTGTTCAACCAAAACTATGTAATTATTTCGCAATTACCTTGCATTGTATTACTTGGCAAAAAGCTTTACCAGGTTGAAAATATTGATTCGAAAAAACTTTTGCCTTTTTTCTCAAAAGATTTAATTTCTGTTCCACCGGCAAGGGTTCGTGAATATATGGAGACGTTTGTAAAAAATGCAATACTCAATTATCCGGTTAAAATAATTGGTTTCAAACTTTCTGAAATTCAAGTAAATCCGCAACCAAACCTTATTTTGGAAAGAAATCTGGCGGGAAAAAATGTCCTCAAACTTGTGTTTTATTACAACAATGCAATGTTTGAATATGCTAACAATTCCAAATCGTCAGTGACACTTGAAGAGAACGAAGAAGGTTTCAATTATTTAAAGTTTATCAGAAATAGTAATTTGGAAAATTCGTTTGTCAATCGATTACAAGCTCTGGGAATTACACACGAAACCAACAGTTTATTCAATTTAATAAACCATGATACTGAAAAAAGTTTTACCGGAAACTATTTAATCAATTGGCTCAATGCCAATATTGAACTAATCAGGAATGAAGGTTTTGAAATTAGTAAAGCAAAGGCTGATATTGATTACTTTATTGAACCTATTCACTTAGAAGTTGATATAAAAGAAGTGAATGATTGGTTTGATGTAAAGGCAATAGTTAAACTGGGTGAATTTCAATTTCCATTTATACGGTTTCGAAGGCATATAATTATGGGAATTCGTGAATTTACTTTACCTAACAACCAGGTAGTATTGCTTCCCGAAGAATGGTTCACAAAATATCGTGAAATTTTCATTTTTGGAAATGATGATGATACCGATACAATTAAATTAAAGCGCCATCATTTCCAGGTTTTACGTGAAGCCATTGGGGTACAGACCGGTGAAATGTTAGTTAAACTTGGCGATAAGCTCGATTTGGCCAATTCCGAAAATTTAATAATCCCTGAAGATTTGATAGCGGAGTTGCGCGATTACCAGAAAAAAGGCATGCATTGGATGTACCAATTGTACAACAATAAAATGGGTGGTTGTTTGGCAGATGATATGGGTTTGGGAAAAACTTTACAAACAATAGCGTTACTTTTAAAAGTGAGGGCCGATGCATTGACCAACGTAGTTATTCCCGAAAGTAAAAAACCAGCAACACAATTAAGTTTATTTGATATACCTGCATTTACTGGTGCCAGGCCAATTAATACTTCATTAATTATTATGCCGGTATCTTTGCTGCATAACTGGGAAAATGAAATTGCCAAATTTGCACCATCACTTAAAACCTATAAATTTTTTGGTACACAACGTACTCGTAATTTTAACGATTTGTTAAATGTTGACGTTGTTCTCGCCTCATACGGAGTTGTAAGAAATGATTATGAAAGCCTTGCAGGCTTAAATTTTAAATATATAATTCTTGACGAAAGCCAGTCGATTAAAAATCCTGACTCGAAAATATATAAGGCTGTGATTGAACTTCAATCGGAAAATAAGCTTGTATTAACCGGTACACCAATTGAAAATAGCCTTGTTGACCTATGGGCACAATTGAACTTTCTGAACCGCGATTTATTAAAAAGTCAGCATTATTTTCGTGAAGAATTTGTTGTGCCTATTGAAAAACATAACGACGAAGAGAAAAAGCGAAAGCTTCAGATTATTATCAACCCGTTTATATTGCGCCGTAAAAAAGAAGAAGTTGTAAAAGAACTCCCATCACTTACCGAACAGGTTGTTTATTGCGATATGACTGAAGAACAACAAAAAATATATGAAGAGGAAAAATCGGCGGTTCGCAATTTAATTATTGATAGCATTGATAAACAAGGATACGATAGATCATCCATAATCATCCTGAAAGCGCTTAACCGGCTTAGATTGCTTGCTAATCACCCTATTCTCACAATTCCTGAATATATTGGTGAATCGGGTAAATTTGAGGAAATTGCACGGAGCATTGGAAATGTAATTTCCGAAAACCATAAAGTGCTTATCTTTTCTTCGTATGTGAAACATTTAAACCTTGTTTTGCATTATCTCGAAGAAAAATGCTGGAAATATGCTTTGTTAACTGGCGCAACCAAAAACAGGCAGAAAGTAATTGAATCATTTCAAACCGAGGACGATAAAAAGGTATTTCTTATCAGTCTCAAAGCAGGTGGCACAGGACTTAATCTCACAGCTGCCGATTATGTATTTATTATCGATCCGTGGTGGAACCCGGCTGCCGAGAATCAGGCTATTAGCCGGGCACACCGAATTGGCCAGGATAAAAAGGTTTTTGTCTATCGCTTTTTAAGCCGAAATACCATTGAAGAAAAAATTCAGCAATTGCAACAAAAAAAGTCGGCAATGGCCGACCTGTTTATAAATTCCAACAATCCATTCCGTTCAATAAAACGGGAAGAGATTTTTGATTTGTTCAAATAATCATGAAGATTAAAGTTCCAATTTAATACTTGAAATAACTAATTCGGCACAATTTTCATTGTAATAATTTTAATATCATTTTCAGGCCTGTCACCGGGCAAAGTTTTTACTGCCGCTATTTTATCAATTAAATCCATCCCTTCAATAACTTCACCAAACACAGTGTAATTCATGTCAAGAAAAGGTGTGCCACCAACAGTTTTATATTCTTTTATTTGTTCTTCGGTATATTTCAGGTAACCTTCATTTTTAAATTTCTTTTCAACAGCATCGCTAACAATTTTCTGCAGCGAATCGAGCTTGGCATTATTATGTTCCTGCTGAAATTTCATAAACTCATTTTTCAGTGCAGAATTTTCAGGCGCCGTTAAATATTCGCGCATTCTTTGCATATTCAAATTATTGTTGTAATTAGCTTCAATACTATTAAGTTCAGCATCATTTGCAACTTTGCCCTGTACAATATAAAACTGCGATCCGGACGATTCCTTTTTGGGGTTTACATTGTCGCCGGTACGCGCAGCAGCCAAAGCTCCTTTTTTGTGGATAAGCTTAGTATTGAACTCCGCTGGTATAGTATATTTCGGACCACCAGAACCAAGACTTGCACCTTTTGGAGCATTCTTTGAATTTGGGTCGCCGGTTTGTATCATAAAATCCTTGATAACCCTGTGGAAAAGCACTCCGTCATAATACTTTTCATTTACCAGTTTAATGAAATTATCGCGATGGTGCGGTGTTTCATTATACAATTTAACTTTCATATTGCCCATTGTTGTTTCAATTAATACAATGGTTTCCTTCGATTTTTGCGCTTCACCGCCTGCTTGTGCCATAAATAGTATTGCTAAAGTTATTATTATGTTCTTCATATTAATTTGAATTTTTTTGTTTTACTAAATTGCAAAGAAAGTCACCTTTTTTATTTTCTACAATTTAAAACTGCAAAAGGTACCGACATTTTAAAATTGCCATTTTTACTTGAGTGCTCGTTTAACTTGTTTTCCAATTCATTAAATATTGCTGGAAGTTTTGATTTATCGGGAATTTTAGCCCACGAATCCATAAACGCCAATCGGATAAACCAATGGTTAAGCATTGCCGAGCCATTAGCATAGCGCCATTCAAACTGGTCTGAAATTGTTTCGGTTATTTTAAATCCAATTTCCTGCAAAGTTACTTTTGTTTCATTTATCGTTTTTCTCTTTTTATGTATGTGATCTTTCAATCTTTTCAATGCTTCAATTGAATCAAACTCTTTTAGTACTTCTTCAAAAACCGTATAAAATTCAATAAAAGTTTCGGGCAAATTGAATGAAATTACAAATTGTCCGCCTGGTTTACAAACCCTATAACATTCATTGTATGCTTTAAATTCATCATCAACATTATTTATTCCATTATTTGATGTAATTAAATGGAATGAATTATTATCAAAAGGCATATTTTCAGCAGTACCATTTACCAGATTAACATTCGTCAATCCGTATTGTTTTATTTTTAATAAAGTCCTTTCATGAGCCGCAGTCCATGTATCGATACCATAAGCTTTACAGGTTGCACCAAATCTTTGTGCCAGTTCCAATAATGGGAATCCTGTGCCAAAACCCACATCCAAATAATTTAAATTCTCTTTCATTTCAATTAAACCAAGCATTTTTAAACCAAATGGAGCAGACCAAATACATAGTTCATCAAAAGCAGAAACCAAATCATGGTTTTCAAAATCAAAGTTATTGTTATAAAAATTTTGCATTGGAATAGTTTTAAGTGGCAATTTAATAAAATTTGAGTAGGCTAAAAAAATTTTAAGTTTGAAAATATTATATTTTTGGCAAGATAAATTTCTAACAAAATGAAAATTGTTGCTGATGATAAAATCCCATTTTTAAAAGGTTTATTGGAACCTTTTGCTGAAATGGTTTACCTGCCTGGAAATAAAATTAATATGGAAGCTGTAAAAAATGCCGATGCATTGATAATCAGGACAAGGACTAATTGCAACGAGGCTTTGCTAAAAAATTCGAAAGTTAAAATTATAGCAACAGCAACCATAGGTTACGACCATATTGATACAAAGTGGTGTGAAGACAATGGAATTTTGTGGAAAAATGCACCAGGTTGCAATTCAGGTTCGGTAATGCAATACATTGCTTCGCTATTTGTATATCTTTCAAAAAAACATAATTTTAAATTCGAGGAGCCGAACACTTGGTGTAGTTGGCGTTGGTAACGTTGGTAGAAAAATTGTTAAGGTTGGTGAAGCATTGGGAATGCGCATTGTGATGAATGACCCGCCTTATGTTCAGCAGCATAATTCATGCGGATATATTTCATTGGAAGGATTGTTGCACGAAGCTGATATTATTTCGCTGCATGTGCCTTTATCCTATGAAGGTGAATTTAAGACCTTTCAATTAATAAATGAAAATATTTTAAAGAATGTTTTACCCGGAACAATAGTTGTGAATTCGTCACGAGGTGAAGTTGTGGACGGAAATGCATTATTGAAAAGTATAGAAAATGGCAAATTACAAGGTGCAGTTTTGGACGTTTGGGAAAATGAACCCAATATTGATTTGCATTTAATGGAAAAACTTGATATTGCTACACCCCATATTGCAGGATATTCAGCTGATGGAAAGGCTAATGGAACAATTATGGCGGTAAAAGCAATTAATAATTTTTTCAGGTTTGGCGAAATTAATTTTAGTAAAATTCAAATTCCTCAACCTATAAATCAAATTATTGATATTAATTGCAAAGGAATGTCGGACCAGGAAATTTTATGCCAAGCCATTGAAGCTACTTACCAGGTTAAAACCGATGATACTAATTTACGCAATAATCCAACGGGTTTCGAAAGCCAACGCGGCAATTATCCTGTACGAAGGGAATTTCAGGCTTATACCATAAAACTAAAAAATAGCAATCCTCAAATAATTGAATCAGTGCAAATGCTTGGTTTTAAGATTCAAATGATTTAAGACCATTTAATTCAACTTTATTAAATCTCAAAAAAATCTTTTGACTAAAATTTATACTACTTGTTTATATTTATTTTAAATTAGCTCTTTAAAGAAAATTTGCCTTTGTTTAAAAATGATTTTCAGCTATTGAATTTTTCAATTGTGATAAGGAATTAAAGTAAAATTACCATTATTAAATACTGACCCTGTAAATAAATTTTAATCTAAAAAACATGAGAACAAAAAATATTTTAACGCTTTTTATTTTTTTATGCTTTTGGAATATAACGCAAATTAAAGCTACCAGTTCAAATGGTTCGGATTGTAATTCACCTTTAACTGCCGTTGAAGGCATTAATAATTCAGTATTTAATGGATATTGGAACGAGTATTTTAAATATACTGCTCCTTTTGATGGAACAATTACTGTGTCCACAATAGGTTTGACTGATAATTATTCAAATTTTGATGTATATGCGCAAAGTTGCAGCGGTAATTATTTAGGTCAAATTTACGGCTCAAATGGTATAAGCTTTTCATTTAATGTATTTAAGGGTGATTCGTTTCTTATTGAAACATACATGAGTAGCAGTAATGGAATAATGCCTTGGTCACTTTCCATTGTCCCAAAAATATTTACAGTAACATCGGGTAAAACATGCAGTAATGCAGTTCAGGTTAAAAATGGTACAAATTCTGTAATTGGTTATTATAATAACTACCGCAAAGGGCAGTGGTTTAAATATACTCCACCAAAAGACGGCCATATTGTTATTTCATCGGCCAATAATGACGAAGATTATATTCAAATATACAACCAATGCGGGGGAAGTTCTTTAGCAAGTAATTGGGTATACAATTATGGGCCAACCGATTCTTCTTCATTTACATATAAAGTAAATGATACAACTACTTATTATATGTTGGTTTCATCGGATAATGTTTACAGTAATAATGACTCTTCAGCTTTATGGAACTTTGCTTTTCAATCAAGTTCATCTGCAAATATTACTGCTGTTAGCTTTTATAATGACAGCAGTTCTTTATATGTATTGAATAGTTCTAAAATTGACACAATTGGTCATACGGTAACCGCATATGTTTCAAAAAACACGAACTTAAATAACTATAATTACTTAATTTTTTATTTATCCCCTGGAGCATCCAACATTACAAAAAATGGTTATTCATTAAATCCTTATTGGTATATGGATGATGATAATATGTATCATTATTATGACGGTGAGTATTTTAACAATTCACCTTATATTTATACTGTTACCTCCGAAGATAAAAGCACTTCAACTGATTGGGCGGTTAGCATTGTGAACAGCCCTAATTATTCAACCGGTACTAATTTTATTTCGTACATTGTTGGTAATGATACCGCGCTTATAGATACTATTGCTCATACAATAAAAGCTAGTATTAATTTATCAGATATTACATCGGTATATACCTTATTTACTACTTCTCAAAATGCCAGTGTATCAAATAGTGGTTCAACATTTTATTCTAATAATTATTTTGATTATTCTGATACGCTCATGCTCACAGTTACTTCCGAAAGCGGTGTAAGCCAAAACTGGAAAGTAATGGTTACTCAAACTAATGGTTCAGGTTGTAGTAATCCAATAATAGCCAAGATTGGCACTAATTATGGCTCTGGCAAAAATAATTATGTACAATATTTTACATATAAAGCATCGGTATCAGGAAATATTGCCCTTTCAACAAGCACAGCCGATTTTTATATGACTATTGATACAGGTAATTGTGGTTCACTAAATCAAATAACCAGCAATTGGATATATTCCAGTAATTCTATTGTTTTGAATGCCGATTCGGGTAAGACTTATACACTTTTTACAGAAGATTTATATGCCGACAGTTTTATTATTTCGTATCAATCAAGTTGCGATAAGCCAATTATAGCAACTCTTGGAAATAATAAGGGAAAAGGTTTATCAGAACAATATTTCACCTATAAAGCTACAAAATCAGGAAATATTATATTCTCTACTTCTGATGCAGATTTTATAATGACAATAGATACCGGAAGCTGTGGTTCATTGAATCAAATTTCCTCCAGTTGGTTGTACAACGGCAATTCAATTAGTTTAGCAGCCGATTCAGGTAAAACATATAAACTATACACAGAATATTTAAGTACCAACAGTTTTACTATTTCATATCCATCAAGTTGTGATAAGCCAATAATTGCTGCCGATGGAGTTAATAATGGAAAGGGTTCAACAGAACAATATTTTACTTATACAGCAAGCAAAAATGGTAATGTAACCTTTTCAACAACCAACGCTGATTTTTATATGGAAATTGATACGGGAAGCTGTGGGTCATTAAACTATATTTATGGCAGCTGGGTTTACTCAACTAATTCAATAACTATTCCTGTTGATTCGGGCAAAGTATATACTCTTTATGCAGAATATTTGAATTCAAGCTCATTTATAATATCCTATCCTGAATCGAGTTGTGATAAACCAGCGATAGCCACTGATGGTATAAACTACGGTAATGGCCTGAATAAGCAATATTTTACCTATAAAGCTACAACATCAGGTTTTGTTACAATTACCTCCAATAACTATTTTAGTACCGAAATTGATTCAGGGATTTGCGGTTCATTGCAATATATTACTGATGGCACTGCTCCTGTTGGGTTTAAAACTCAGGCTGGTAGTACCTATACACTTTATACAAGTTCATTATGTTCGAACAATTTTACAATAACAACCAGTAATTATATCCAAAAGGAATTTACAAATTTTCAAATATACAATGGTTCAAAATGGATATATGCAAGTATTGGAAATGGTATTGACACCGTGAACAACACTATAAATATAATGGTAGGCCCCTATGATAATTTAACAAATATCTATTATGGTTTTAGCAGACTTAACGAAGGTTTAACAACAGTATTAGCAAAAAATATTGTATTAAATAACTATGGCTATTTAAATTTAAATGCTCCTGATACATTAACTATCGTAGGTGCAGATAGCATTAAAGTCTATTATATCGTTACAATTACTAAAAGAACACCAGCTTCAGGCAATGACTTTTTATCGTATTATCTGCCATCTCAAACAGGCAATGCTATTATTGATCAAAGTTTGCATACTATTGAAGTAGGTGTAAGTGATACTTCAAATTACATAAAACCATATTTTTCCTTGTCATATAAAGCTATTGCCACTGACACATCAGGAAATATTCAAACTTCAGGTTCAAAATCATTTCTTAATACCAATTTAACTGATATTGTTTATTATAATGTAATTGCTGAGGATAGCACTATTTCTGAATGGAAAGTTATTATACTGAAAGGTGATACCATAAAAAGTAGTTTAGCAAATATTTCTGTTTTCAGCTTAGGAATTATTAATGAAATTGATGCTATTGATAACAATAACAATACAGTAAATATAACATTGCCATACGGAACAGACAGATCAGTGCTTTCAGCCGGATATACTATTTCTTCCGGTGCAAAAGCATTTGTGAACGATAGTTTACAAAAGTCAGGGTTAACAATTAATAATTTTAATAGTCCTATACTATATACCATAAAGGCCCAGGACGGCTCAACAAAACATTGGCTTGTTACAGTTAAAACAGGGCGTTTGTCAGGAACCGATATTTTAAAGTACTCAATGACCGGACAACGGAGCTCGAGTATTGACACAACTTCAAAATTAATTCATGTAAATTTTTTAACAGGCATTGATGTAACACATTTAATTGCAAACTTTACATTATCGGACAGCGCAACTGCTATAATAAGTTCTACTAAACAAGTTAGCGGAATTAGTGTAAATAATTTCAGCAGCCCGGTTATATATGCAATTAATGCTGAAGATGGTATTGCAAAGCAAAATTGGACAGTTACTGTAAATTTGGTAAAAAAGGACTCAAGCGCTGATATTATTTCCTATTCACTGCCGGGGCAATCATATTCCAGTATTAGTAATGCCACCCATTCAATAAATGTAGTGTTCCCCATAGGAAGCAAAATATCAAATATGGCCGCAGCGTTTAGTCTATCGCCCTATGCAACCGCTGATATAAATGGAATTAAACAAATAAGCAGCTCAACAATAAACGATTTTAGCAAACCTGTGAAATATAAAATTACATCGGAAGACAGCGCTTCAACAATAAATTGGACAATAAATATTTCAATTATAAACGCAGCAACTGCAATTACATCGTTTCAAATCCCCGGTCAACTTTCATCAAGTATTGATTCAGTAAACAGAATTATACGTGTTTCGGTTCCCTATGGCTTCGATGCTTCAAATTTAGCGTCCACTTTTACCATTTCAGACGGAGCCACAGCCTATATTGGTAATGTACAACAAGTGAGCGGGACTACAAAAAATAATTTCAGTGCTCCGGTAAATTATTCTGTTGTTGCTGCAGACGGTGTAACAACAAATAATTGGACCGTAATTGTAGTTGCAGGTAAAAGCAACGAAGCTTCTATTATAGCTTATGCAATATCAGGTCAGGTTTCGTCGGACATAAATACTACGAATCATACTATTACTGTAACAATGCCTGGTGGTAGCAATATTGCCAACCTAATTGCAATATACAATCTTTCTACAGGAGCTTATGTTAGCATTGGTTCGAATCCACAAATCAGCGGAGTTTCAAATAACGATTTTAGTAATCCGGTTACATATATTGTAACAGCTGAAGATGGCACTACTATTCAGAACTGGACAGTGACAGTTTCAACAATTACCAATATTACTACTACTAATGGAATTGAATTTAAAATATATCCAAACCCAAATACCGGTGCATTCAATGTATTAAGTAGTGAAAACATTAATGAAGCACGGGTGATTATAACTGATATGAGCGGCAAAAATATTATAGTAAAAAGTATAAATTTACGAAGCGGAGTTCCTTACCTGTTAAAATTAAACGTTCCCGTTGGAAATTATAATTTGCAGATAATAAATGGCAACAATAAAACACAACAGCAAATTATAATCAAGTAGAAAACTATAGTACATAATATTATCCAATCGCACGCATTACGCACACTTTTATGTATAGCGCGCGATTGGAAATAGTATTAAGTCCAGTGGGTAAGGATTAATGATACAACAATTAGCGAAAGAAGGCTATATCCTGAATTAATAAAAAATAATTTCCATGATTTATTTTCCCAAACCGTTGAACCTAAATGACCGGGGAAATAAAAACCTACCCATGTAAAAATGCCTGCCATTAATCCATTGCTTAAAGGATTCATATCTTTCATACCCGGAACAAACATCCAGGCTGCAATGTTGTGGGCGAGAACCCAGGCAAACAGAAAGTTGCCGATAATCATAAACACCATACCTTTTACCATTACCATTTTATCGGGTTTCACAGTTGGGTCGTGACCCATTTCTTTACCCCATATTTTGCCAAACAAGGGAGTAAACCAAATAAATCCGATAATAAAATTTACCACCACGGCAACCAGTATTGCCAACATGTTAATTTTAATTTCCATAATTAGTAATTGTTAGTTTATCCTACTCGTATGGCTTTTCGGTACCGCCCCGTTAATGATGTGGTTAACGGACTCCATTAGACTTTCGTTTGGACGATTTTGCTTTTGTATTGAATTCAAGGGCAAGATGAATAAAGTATTCAAATTCTTTTTGTGTTCTCATACCGCTTGAATCAACCAGTACATATCCTATCATAGGTCGTTTTGTAAAATCCATTGTACGGCAACCAGCCATTTCAACCAAGGTTTCGTGAATTGAAGGGTCAATTCTGCACATCATTTCATCTTTTATAACCCCAATGCACATTTTGTTATCTACCATAAAAACCACCCCGCCCATCATTTCCTTTTCTTCAATAACTGGAAGGTTGATAAGTTGCTCACGAATTTTGTTGGCCAGGTTTTTATCGTATGCCATGTATGCGACAATATTAATTTGTATAAAACAAGCAGGATAAAAATTTGTTTTAAGAAGAATATATTCCCAGTTCTGCTTCAAGAATTTACTGAATACTTCGTCATTTTCTACTTACATTCAATTACTTTTTGAGTGATTAATAGTTTAACAATTTTATCATTTACACAATTTAGTGGATGCTACCCTATTGCTCCCAAACGGGTATGAAAAAAGGCAAACTCTTTTGCAGTTTTGGCCTTGCGGTAGGTTCCAACGTGAACTGTAAATGTGTTTGCCTTAGAGTGGCCGTATAATATAAGCCTTTCAACCCTATTTTTATTTTTTACCAAGGCATTTACAATTTTACCAGAGGCTGTTGCAACTTTTTTATTGATAGTTGCATGTTTACCAGAGAAAGTAAATCATTTACCAAAGCTTGTTACAACTTTACCAAGGTGAAAAAATCATTTTACCGAGCTTTATGCAATTTTACCAGAGGAAGAAAATCATTTACCAGAGCATCCTGCACTTTTACCAAAGGCTGTTGCATAAAACAAGGAGGTTCTTTCACATTTTTAGTTGTGACTTGTAAACTTTAGAGCGCTTACTTGCTTATACTGGGGGCTTGCTGCACCATAAATTGACTTAATATATGTTTTCACGTCAACTGATATATCTACTAGGCCTGTATTTTCCTTATACAATACTACATTACGAGCAATACGGGCGTTGGTTAATGCTGTATCGGCATTTACTACAGCCACATTCTTTGTTTTTAAATCGGTATAAGTTGCAGTTAAAGCGGTAACCTTTAAATCGGCTTCGTTTGGAGCATATAATGTAACGGAGGTTAACAGTTTTATTAGTTTATCGAAATTATCCAAACGATTATCATTGCTCATTTGCGACGATGAGATTTCTGTTACAGTTTTTCCGGTTGCTTCAACTGCCTTTTTTTCTTCATCGGTAAGTTTAGCCGTTGCCCTGCGGCCTTGCAACTTGCGAACCAAAGTTTGCGCGCTTTCATCGACCTGATTGGTTGTGCCCGATGCTTTTAAAGCATTCAATACCCGGGTTGATAGCTTGCTTAATGGCTCAAAACCCACTTCACGTGCGGCTACCGCATTGGAATATGAAGCATGAGCCACATTAACTGCTGCTATACTGTTTTTAGCATTTGTTAGCAGGGTAGCCAATGAAGTGGATTTAATTGCAGCATTTGACGGATTGAAACTTGTACCTAAGGCTGTGCAATCAATGGTTAATTGCTCGAAGTTTGCCACGTTTTTGGCATGGCCTGTTTCTGAATTACCTGACATAATTTTTCATTTAAAGGTTTAACAATAAAATATTATCGTTAGACAAATTCCAAAATTATTTAAAGCAATGCAAAAAAATAAATTGGTATTTATGAACAGGTTATTAACCGTTAATTTTTTTTGTAGTTTTTATAATGTAACTTAAACGAACGCTTGCCTTAGCAATTGAAAGCGTGGTTTTTTTATTATTATTGATGGCACGGACTACTAGTCCGCGCTAACGGGGAAAATTCTGTTTTTTAATTATAGCAAATGCTAAAAATATAGCACGACGAAGCAAATGCTTCGCCGAACACTTCTGGTTATTTTCTACGCTTATCTGAGTATTATTTTCTGCAATGTTCCTTTTCTAAGTTAATCGAAGCATTTGCTTCGATTTTTTATTTTTGTAACATTTGTTACGATATAGTTTTCCAACACATATCAGCCTTTTGTATTTCTATGATACTTTTCAAATCGGCATAATTCCTCGCGCTCGAATATAAATAGTCTTCAGGTTTAGTTACCCAACCTGCTCGCACTGGATTTTTATGAATATAATCAATTTTTTGCTCAATAAATATATTTGAAAATATATCTTCTGCATGGTTTTCGTGTGTCCAAACCTGATATTCGTTGTTTCGCCTGTGACCTTTAGCCGCATATCTGAATATTAACAGCAACCAATCTTTTCTGCTTTCATTTCCTTGGTTTATTACTTCTATAATTTGTTTACTCGTATGGCGTTTCATATCCCGGACAACATCACTCAGGTTGTCTTTATTGCTTCGGGCCAATATATGAATATGATTACTCATGATAACATAAGCATATATTTCTAACCCTTTATTTTGTTGGCAATATTTGAAACTATCAATAACAATATCTCTATAAATCTTGCGTGTAAATATATCTGCCCATTGAACTATCTGTAATGTCAGATAATAAAGTCCTGACTGGTTGTTGATTTGATAACCTTGTGACATTTTGCCGATTTTAACAAATATAGCAATTCTGTTTTTTAATTATAGCAAATGCTAAAAATATAACACGACGAAGCAAATGCTTCGCCGAACACTTCTGGTTATATTCTACGCTTATCTGAGATCAGCTCTTTTTAAAACTTTATAATCGAAATTATTGGTAATGTTATCCTTTTTGCAACCTGAACAGGAAAAAAGGATAATAGTGTAAAAAATTATAATTTTAAATATCTTCATAAAACGTCTAAAATATAAAACCCTGCTTAGATAAAGCTATATAAATTACAACACTAAGACTTAATTAGCATTGTGTTTTTTTAATGAAAAACTGCATGAGAACCCCAAATTTATACCAAATGTGTATTCCAGTAAATTGTGCGAAAGATTATGGTTGTATGAATATTCTTCTACATCATAAAGAAGTTGCTGCCTGAAAAAAGGGGCTGCCAAAAAGGTGAGGTTCAACCATTTTTTCCTGAACTCCAACTCAAACATGGCCGATGGCCCTTCATATTGTAATACATCCAAGCCTAATTCAGTCCATGTTATGTGACTGTTAAAATAAAGTGCGCTGCTTTTTGAACGTAAAACCGGGTAGCCGTAGCCAATACCAATATCTGTCAACAGTGTGCTTTTCATGTAAACTGCTATTTCAGAATGCAATATTATTTTCCCCCAATTACGGTTCTCATATTCTACTTTAAATGTTGGTCCTATTTCGTTCCCCAAGTTTAAGCCAAATTTAATATTAATAGAGCTATATTTTAGTTCATCTTGCTTTGGCAAAGTATCATTGTTATTGCCAAATGCCAAACATGGGATAAAAACCAACAATAGCAGAACTATTTTGAATAATTTCATAATTATAAACCTTATCAATAATATTTAACATTGAAAGAAACCGTTTTAACCACAACGCCAGTTTCAATATCAACAAACACAACCTGGTCGTAAAATTGAATTACATAATAGCTGCCAGCATAAAATTCATTATACGAACTTTTATATGGTGTATTAAGTTGTTTAAGGCTAATAAGGGCCAGTGTTGAAGCATTAAACTTTGCCCAATAACTTATTTGGGCTCCACTATAATCGTTTTTTTCAAAAAAACCATATAAATAGCCATCTTTAAAATAAGGAAATATTAATCTATCGGCATTTAATTTTGCCACTTCAGGATAATCTGCAACTTTGGCTGTTAGTTTAACCGTTTTTGAATTAAGATCGTAAATAAATATTTTTTTTTCCAGCATTTTAAAAATATAAAGTATGGAATCTTGTCTAAAAACAGTGGAACTAGCATCAAATAGGCTTGTGTCATTATTCAATATCATTGTAGTATCCAAAGAGTTTAAGTCTAATTGCACTACATAACCATTTTTTGGTGTGCCATCAGGATGTACCCCAAAATAGGCTTCATTATTCCATTCAGTAATCTGCCAAGAATCCACCATACCTTGAAATAGATACTCCTTGAGCAATTTAAAATTATCGGTGTTATATATTTGAAATTTAAATTTTACGCCAGTAACTATTTCGCTACCACCTACCATTAATAAATTATTAATGACTTTGGGACCCAGTGGGGAATCACAAATTTTATATTTGTTCAGCAAATTGCAGTTCTTATCCGTAACATATAATAAATTGCCCCAGCCATCGTTGCTTGCTCTTCGGGTGTAGGTAAAAGCTGCCCCACCATTGGGCAGTTTGGCAACACCTCCAAACGACATATCATCTATACGAATTTGTGCTTTTACAGTAAAATCTGTTGTATCAACTCCCAAAATATTCGGACCATAATCAAATAATAATAAATTTGTAAGATCAGCTCGTTTCACAACATTATAATCGAATTTATTGGTAATGTTGTCCTTTACGCAACCCAAAAATGGGAAAAGTATAAAAAATAAGAATATTTTATTTTTATAAAATATATTCATATATATTATTTAGAAATTCATTATAAATTGGTGTATTTTTTTAGGCTTGGCGCCAACTAGTATATAAGCACCATGACATTGCGTATTATCTATTTTACCCAATGAATCCAATAATTTCATAAAATAAATTTGATTTCATTTTACAATTAAAATAGCCCTGCCCACAAATTCCCTGATTTTCACTTTAAAAGTAAAAACTTTTTTGGTATAATAACCATAGAATGAATACAAATAACGGATAATAAAGGTATAATTTACTTTTCTTAGTTTATTAAGCAAATTAAAGAACATATTTAAAGTATGGTGTGCAAAAGTAAATAAAGGTATAAATACCGGCATTGCTTATGAACGCGTGTTTTTGGAACAGGATTAATAATTTTATCAATAATTCAGTTTACTATAACAGACGGCGGCATATATTATGTTAATTTTTCGAAGTTTACCATATTAATTTCTGTTTTCTTGATTTTAATGTTGTTTGTTTTCCCATTTTTATTGAAATTTGAATTTAAACTTTAGTTTTCAGAAATTAGCAATGATATTAGCAATACAATTCCAGAATTAGAAACCGAATAATGTATCAGAAAGATTACATACTCCGAATGATTGAGATGATTACTGACTTAATTGCTGGCATTTTAGGACTAATCAAAAAAGGCGATTATCAGAAAGCATCTCAATTCCTTGATAATGCTTATTATGATTATCTAAAACAAGATGCATCATTTTTCCAAGGTATACCAAAAGAAGATTTAACAATTAGACTTCTCAAAGTGCACAACTATACCAATGGTCATTTAGAAATTTTATCTGAGTTGTTTTATGCTCAGGCTGAATTATATAATGCACAAGGTAATCAAATAGAAAGTCTTAATTTTTACGAGAAGTCATTAATATTGCTCGACTTTGTCAACAAAGAATCAAAGTCGTACTCAACTGAAAAACAATCCAAAATATCAGCGCTTCAAAACAGAATTACTCAACTGAAGAGCGTTTTATGAATTTTGCCGCTAACATTCGCGGCTAAATATAGTGCGGGTTTTACCTGCAATATTTGTGTTGTAGTACAAATATTATAAAAACTTAACGGAATTTTAAAACTGCTATAACCAGCATTGGGTGCGTGAACCAGTGTTATGGTAAGTCTATTATTATTTCTTTTCCTGTTTTTAGAATTTCACTTGCAAAAGGATTATCATTATTAAAATCATCAAGATTTATTGGATGAGGTTCAATCCTATTATCAATGTAGCTAGCTAAAGTAAATAATTGCACTTGTAAATCAAATCTATCGGAAATATCTTCATTCTCAAACAATAAAGCAATATCAATATCACTATATTTAGTTTCCTTAGATTTAGCATATGAACCAAATAAATATGCCTTTTTAAAATTTATGTGATTGCTTAGTAAATACTTAATATAATTATCAATTATTGTAGTAATTCCTTTATCCATAGCTGATAATGTTTAATTTTTACAATCCAGAAATCCGCAAATTCTTTTGTACACTTAATGATAAAGCTTTGTTTATAATCATCATATCTTGCATTAAGATTAAAAGTCGTTATTGTTGAAAAATCAATTCTTTGCTCATTTGTCAGGTCTAAATGCGATAATTCCGCTAATCGTGAAAGGTTATGCACTAATGGAGAATGCTCTCTGTTAATTCTAATAAAATATGCTTTCAGTAATTTTTCAATTGTTAGATGTCCAAGAAACATAGCCCAACTATACCTTTTAGCCTCATACAAATCCATCATAGTATCAAAATTTTCGTCTGATGAACTTATCCAAGATTTTATTACTGCATCAATATTATCTATTTTATCTTGACTCATAATTACATAAACAAATCATAACCAAATATAATCAAAAAAATGTAACTGAGGAGCCGGTGTATTAAATTTGCCTTAACGGTCAAGGATAACCGCTAGTAAGGGTTTTACTTGCAATATTTGTGTGGTAGTACAAATATAACAAAAACTTGCAGAACTTTGAAAACCACAATAACCTGCATTAAGTGTAACAGGTGTTGGTAGCCAGTATTAATTATTCGAATAATTATATTGTACTAATAATCATTTTCCTGGTTGCAACGAACTTTCTAGTTTTAATTGTATAAAAATAAACCCCTTTCGAAAGATTTTTTGAATAGAACCTTACTGTGTGGTTACCCTGTGCATATACTTTTCCAGCCAGTTCTGTAATTTCAGTACCAAGCTCATTGTATATTTTCAGTGAAACAAAAGTGTTTTCGGGAATCTCGAACGTGATATTTGTGTTACCATTAAAAGGGTCAGGATAATTTTGCTTTAAAGCATAACCGTCAGGTGCTTTTGCAATGTTTATAACACTTGGAGAAATGGTAGCTTCACAAATATTTAAAGCAACGTCACCTATTTGTGTTGGGGCATAATCATATTCTGAAATAGATATTTTATCAAGTTTCGCACTATCCTGACAATAAGCAATTGTAAGCGTATGATTGCCAGCAGTGAGTTTATAACTATTTAACTCTAACCATTTCCACCCGCTTGTATCGGCACCAATAAACTTTACAAACCCACCATCATCCATTTTTACCCAATATGAGTTGCTGCCAGTTTTTAAAGAACTTAACCTGGCATATATGTAAAAGGTTGTATCGGTACTTGTTGTAAATGGAAAATAAATGGCACTTGAACTATCAGTTGGTGCTACCGAAATACTGCTTAACCCCGGTTTAACCATAACATATTTTCCGTTTGAAGCTTTTGTATCAGCGTACGTGTTCCAATTTTTACCAACAGATGCACATTCGGCCTCTAGATAAGTATTAGGCTCATAACCCAATAATGAAAGCATTTTCAAACCATATCGACTTCCTAATTCTATATATCCGGCACGGTTAAAATGAAGATTTCCTACAGTATCAGTGCAATGACTCGATGAAATAACATATGAATTGGGAATAACCTGCGGGAGTTTGTCTATAATAGTGTTCATACTTGCACAAACACCACCTTCATCGGCATTAACAACTTCACCGGCAAGTAATGGAACCGAGTCAGCCTTAAGATTTAAATCGGTTATCAGATTGTCGTAAACTCCTTTAACTTTTCTACACCAAGCAGTATCACCAGTATCTGTCTCCCCCTGATGTAACAGAATACCTTTGATAATACCATCTTTCTGAGCCAATTTAGCTAAGTCGGTTAAATATTTATAGGGATTTCCTCCATATGCATTTATAATAGATGTCATCCATGATGGAGCTGTTGATGCATAAGTTTGAAAACTATCTTTATCAAATAATTTAATTGAACAACCCGCTACTGCAACCATAACTATCCCAACCTTGATATTTGATGGGAGATTTGCGACTAACTTCCTACCAAAATAGTCGGCAGGAGTAAGTCCAGAATAACAACGACATAAAGGTGGAACAGCCGGATACCATTTTCCTTTTGTTCTATTTAGATTTGAACAATCTGTGGCTTCCATGTTTAATAAACGGCTATCTACAGTTAAGTCAGGTGTTCCAATTGTAGAAGGATAACCTTCCATGTTCGATTGTCCAAAACACAAGTAAATATAAAAATTTTTATCTTGTGCAAAGAATTGTTTGGGTAATAATAGAAGCCCTATCAATAATAATAGTTTGCTGATTGTAATTAGTTTTTTCATATTAAATTGTCAAAAATGAATACTTAATTAAGATTTAATTTTACGAATTGGCTAAAATTACTTCATTAAAATATATTAAGGGTTTCAATTATTCGACATAAATTATCAAAAATCGTTCAATTCGACTCTACTTATAAATACAGAGATAATTTGGCTACAACCCAGTTCGTGATTTACTAACGATATTTGTCAAGTTGCACAAATGTAAAGGAAACAAACTGTGCTTTACAAACCACTATAACAAGCATTGGGTGTAAAACCTTTATTAGTGGCAGATTTTATTTAGCAAATATTTATTAATCCCAAACATATTTCCAACTGTTATCCTTTTGTTTCTTCCAAACAGTATGAAAAATTCCTTTATATTCTGAAATAACACCATCTTTGTTTTTTATTCTCCAGATAAATTTACCATATGTATATCCAAGATTACCGCAATCAGAAACCTCTATATAATCAGGAGTCCAATTAACAGTCTCATTTTTATTATTTTTTCCCTCATAATAGGCTTTAATATTTTTTTTTCCTTTAATTAGAGTATCTTTTTCCCTATGGATTACTGCATTTTCGTCTGCAAAATAATAAAAAGCTTCTGCAACACCTTTTTCTGATGTCATCTTTTCAAATGCTTTTTCAGTTTGAAAGATTTCATTTTTGGCTTTATCCTTATCGACATATTGATGACATGAAGTAACTAAAGCTATTATAAGTAAAAATATTAAAGTTCTTTTCATATTGTAATCCTAATCTGTTTGCTATGAATTAATACATTATTTCATTTTGAAATTCAAATTAATTTTGTCGCTAACGTTTCCTGGCTACACCACAGTTAGGGATTTACTTGCAATATTTGTGTGGTTGCACAAATACAACAAAAACTTGCAGAACTTTGAAAACTGCTATTACCCGCAATGACTGTGAAACCAATGTTATAGTGGGTGCATTTTCCAGTTTTCAATTCTGAGACCAGGAATTCGTCCAAAATGATTCTCATTATTTGTCACCAATATCATTTCATTTTCTATTGCAATGCCTGCAATCAATAAATCAATATCATCAATCAATTCTCCGTTAAACCTTAATTTAGAATAAATCTCAGATGAAATTTTACATGATTCCTCAGTCAGGGCAATCACAATATTTTCTGAAACAAAATCATCAAATACTTCCAATTGTTTTAGCGAATTTTTGTATAACAATCCGCTCATTATTTCATAATAAGTTATTAGGCTAATCTCAATAATATCAAACTTAGCAAGATATTTTTTAAAATTATCTACCACTACTGTATCTCCCCTAAAATAATAAGAAAGAATGTCAGTATCAATTAATGCCCTATTCATCAATCCTACGAGAATTTCTGGAACGATTAGAAATTAAATTATCTGTAAGCTCATCAAATGCTGACTTATCAATATTTATCCAACTACCAGCAAACGAAAGTGTTTTAGTGGACTTCTCGGTAGTTTGCTCTAATTTGCTCAAATAATCATTTAAATCACTTAATTTGCTCGATGGAATCCTGCGGATCTTACGAAATATCTGTTGTCGTATTTGAGTATCTGCTATCATAATATTTTTTTCAAAAATACAAAAATAAATTAAGTTTCAATCATGCCTGGGATTTCAGTTTTTGCACGTGTTATAACTAGTATATAGGTGCCAAGACATGACGTTTATTATTCCAAATAATATAGAAAATTGTCATTTTAAGACGCATTATTTATTTTATTCAATGAATCCTTTTCTGGCATAAAATAAAATTCATTTCACATTACAATTAAAATTGCCCTGACCACAAATTTGCTGTTTTTCACGTTAAAAGTAAAAAGTTATTTTGTAATCTAACCATAGAATGAATACAAATAACGGATAAAAGATTTATTATTAAATTTTTTGCCACAGATCAATACACAAGCTTTGAAAATGGTAAATGGTTCGCACTTTCCGTTGGCATAAACGCAAACTTTATATTATAATGTTTATTAAATTTAGGTAATTAACACCAGGCTTTTTTAATTATTAACTCTTGGTTTCTTTTAAAATTACATCATGAGCGCCGCCTTCAACAATACTTACCGATGACACTAAAGTAATTCTTGCATTTGATTTTAAATCGGCAATAGATGTTGTGCCGCAGCTACACATTGTTGATTTAATTTTCCCTAAAGTGATTTCCAAATTATCCCTTAACTTGCCAGCATATGGAACATAACTATCAACTCCTTCTTCAAATTTAAGACTATTACTGCCTCCCATATCGTATCTTTCCCAATTGCGGGCACGATTGGAACCTTCTCCCCAATATTCTTTCACATAACTACCTCCAACCATTAATTTTTTGCCTGGGCTTTCATCAAATCGTGCGAAATATCTGCCCATCATTATAAAATCGGCACCCATGGCTAAAGCAAGAACCATGTGATAGTCCTGAACAATTCCTCCATCGGAACAAATTGGAATATATATACCTGTTTTGTTATAATATTCATCACGGGCATGAGCTACTTCAATTATAGCAGTAGCCTGACCTCTTCCAATACCTTTTTGCTCCCTTGTAATACAAATTGAGCCACCTCCAATACCAACTTTCACAAAGTCGGCCCCAGCTTCGGCTAAATATAAAAATCCTTCTTTGTCAACAACATTACCTGCACCTATTTTTATTTTATCGTCATAATTGTTTCTGACAAATTCAATAGTTTCTTTTTGCCATTCCGAGAAACCATCAGATGAATCAATACATAATATATCAACACCGGCTTCAACCAGAGCAGGTACACGCTGAATATAATCTCTTGTATTGATACCAGCACCAACTATTAACCGCTTGTGGGAATCTAATAATTCATTTGGATTTTCCTTATGATTATCATAGTCTTTCCTGAACACAAAGTATTTTAATCGTTGCCCTTCATCAATAATTGGAAGAGAGTTTAACTTATTGTCCCATATAATATCGTTAGCTTCATTCAAGGTAACTCCAAATTTACCTGTTATAAGACTTGAAAAAGGAGTCATGAAGTCCTTTACCTTTTTGTCTAAACTATCTTTGTTGGGGCGATAATCTCTTCCGGTGACAATTCCTAATAATTTCCCAGATGAATTACCATCATCTGTAACGCCAATTGTAGAAAAACCGGTTTTTTGTTTAAGTTCAATAACATCCTTTAACGTGTGCTCACTTGTTAAATTTGCATTACTTACTACAAAACCAGCTTTGAATTTTTTTACTTTGCTTACCATCTCAGCCTGACTCTCTATTGACTGAGAACCAAAGATGAATGAAACGCCCCCATTTCTGGCCAATTCTATAGCCATATTGTTATCAGAAACTGATTGCATAATTGCTGAGGCAAATGGAACATTAAGTTCTATTTCGGCAATACTTCCTTTACGATATTTAACAAGTGGTGTTCTTAAACTTACCTTATCGGGAAAACAATCCTTTGTAGTTAAACCCGGTATTAACAGATATTCGCTAAATGTCCTTGAAACATCATTTATAATGTATGCCATTGTATTTTCAATAAAAATTTACCAAATTTATAAATAATTCCTAAGTATTTTTTGGTCTGGTCAAATACCTTGTGTAGCGGTTTTAGCTTTGCACTTAACATTCGCGGATAACCGCCAGTACATATTTTACATGTAATATCTAAATGGTTGCACAAATATAATGAAAATGAATTGTATTTGGAAAGCCTATGAGAACAGCATTGGGTGTTAAACGATGTTATGTGCTGAAAAAATTTACAATAATTTATACCATAACTTTTAATCTTAATTTTAAATCCATTGTGAAATAATTTTTTGCTTTTATTACACTTGTAAAATATTAAATTTATTAAAGACTGTTATAATATCTAACTATTTTAATTATTTCTTCCTTTCTATTCTTTTTTATTTTTTCCTTTTTGATAAAATCTTCTATATTCTGTTTTTGATCTTTAAACGCTTCAATTATTGATCGAATATTATTAATTTTGAAGACTTTAGATTTATTAATTAAAATATAGTATATATCTGTTTTCCGAACAAAACTTGCAGGAATAAATTTTCCTTCAATAGGTTTTGGTCCCTCAGCTGGTTTAAAGTCGATAATGTTTTTCTTAATTAGTAAACATTTACCTGTTTCTACTAATTCAAAATAGCTTCCTTTATCAATAAAATCAATAAATATATATTCTAAATTACCTATAACTATTTTATCAAGAATTTGAGGATTACCAATACTATAACTTAACCCTTTTATTTGAAATTCCATTTTATCTTCATAAACATTATATCGAAGTGGCAAATTAAATAGAGTAGAATCTTTTAAATATATTAATCCACTAATAAAATCATTACTTAAATATGGACTACCTTCAATATCTTTATATTCATAAGTCCTTGAATTAGGGTTTATAAGCAAATCATATTTGCTTGAAAAATTAGCTATTATTTGTCCAAAAATTATTTCTGGAGAAATAATGAACAGAATTATTATAAATATTTTATATAATCTCATAATGTAATTATTAATTTCATTCAGCCTTTTATATATTAAAATTAAATTAAATGCTTAATATTCCGTAAAACAATCGTATGAAATTTATATTTTTCTTACAACCAAGGGTTGCGGCTAAATACAGTGTGGGATTTACTTGCATAATATGTCAAAATATAACCAAAAATATTTAAAAAGCATCGCATTTGAAACCCCTAGGAACCCCACATTGGTTGTGAATTGGTATCAGGGTGCGTTTACCTTATGTTCACCATGTTAATATTATATCTTGTACACACAGAGAATTTTACCTTTTAATATTTAAAAAACTTAATTTTAAGTATGCTGACATCATCGAGATGAACATCGGAAGCTAGATTATAGGGATTTGGTGGTAGCTTTATTCCAAACTCATCTCCATTTATAGTCCTGTTTTTTACCCATTTCCCATCATCAAACTTTCCTTCTTCAACAGAAAGTAGCTGAGCATTTGGTTTGCGAGAGTCCGCAGACTCATACCCAACATGACAAGCATTCCCTGATATAATAAATTCATATTTCGAAATCTGAATTATTAACCCATATCCTTTTATAATTGAATTCTTTTGCAGGTTATAGTCAGGCTTAAAGATAAAGTCTCCAAGTTGAAAAGATGCTGGTGATGCATTATCTCCTTCCATAAAACCGTTTATTCTATCTTCAACCTGGGCTTTAGTAATTAATGGCATCAGATTATTAAGTACTTCATATGCTTTCTTTATTGGATGGTTACTATGATAGGTAGGATGATCAATACCAAATGGCGAAAAACCCATTGCTTTGAAATGTCCAAAACAAAAAAAAGCCTTTGGAGCAGCACTTATAGTATCATTCATCCAAATGGCACAGGCTTCAGGTAAAAGCAAAGGATTTTTGTTGTGTACAAAATTTGCAGCCGATAATCCGAATGTTGATGAGTAATTATCGTTGGCAAGAATATCGATATCAGGAGCGCCAGCCTGCCAAATATCAAGCATGCGGTAATTTGGTCCTCCACTGGCCAAACACCCGGAATGAGGTTGCCTCCCGAGGCATCCCAGGCATTTACGTAGGTTGGCAGATTATAAATAGCTTTACCTGACTTTGCAAGTTCATTTACATATTTTGCGTAATTCCATGCCATAAATATTTCATCGGTATTTGGCGATTTTCCAAAAACCTCTTCCCATGTACCCTGGGTTTTTGAACCATTATGCACATATGGCTCATAAATGTTCCGTTTTAATTTAGTAAGATTATTGCTCATATATTTGATTAATGCACCCGGAACTTGTTGTTCAAATAGTTTGGTAGCTTCAGTTGAAAAATCGCGTGTACCTCCCAATAAACCAACCTCATTCTCAACTTGCATCATTAATACAGTGCCATGCTTATCAACCTGAGCAATTCGTTCCAGTAGCTTTTTATAAGCCTTTAAATCGGCATTTAAACAATTCATATTAATATTGGAAATGGTGGTTGAAATTTTCCCGTCTTTAAAAAGCATGCGCGGGAAACGTTTCATATCAGTTTTAACCCAATCAGGGGTATAATTGGACTCACCATTTTTCCAACTGCCAAACCATAGAATAACAAGTTTCAGGTTATTATCATATGCACTTTTTATGTGACTATCGATAAGTGAGTAATCAAAAGTACCTTCTTCCGGTTCAAATTGCTGCCAAGTTATTGGTAAATAAACCGTATTCACATTCAGCGATCGAATGCGTGCCCAAATATCTTTCATATAATTAATGTTCGAGGCAGAAGAATTTAATAGTTCACCTCCAATAATTAGAAATGGTTCATTGTTTACATACAATTGTTTAAGTCCATTCGTTTCTTTAATTATTGGTAAAGTTAAATTGGTAGCTAAACCGTCTGAATTTGAAGAATGATTAGCATTGTTACATGCTATTAATAAAGCCAATAATAGTGTAAAAACTATAGGGTTTTGAATTCTTTTCATAATAATTAGTTTTATATCCATTCAATGCAAACTTAAAGTAAGTGAAATTTTATCATTTTGAAAAATCTAACTCTGTTCGGAATATTTTTTATTGTTGCTGATAATGCACCCTAACGTTTGAGGATAACTGCCAGAACGGGTTTTACTTGCAATATTTGTCTGGTTACTTAAATATAATAAAAACTTGCTGAAATTTGAATATTGCTATAACATGCATTGTGTTTAACCGGTGATGGAGGTAGTGGCTTATTCTATTGAATTTAAAATCTCAATTATTTTGATTTTTAAGTCAGGTAAATCACTTTTAATAATTTCCCAAACTAAGTTTGAATCAACTCCAAAGTATTCATGAACAAAAACATTTCTCATTCCAACTATTTGCGACCATTCTATACTTGTAAACTTTGCCTTTGTATCTTCAGAGACATGATTGCTAGCTTCACCAATAATCTCAATTTGTTTAATACAAGCAAATCTCATCATGGAGTTTTCCATGAATTTTGAAAAATCAGTGTCTATCAAATAGTTTTCTATTTCTTGAATTGCATCAATAATATGTTGTAGTCTAACTTTATCACCTAATCTACCTCGCATATATCAATTGCTTTTCGCTATCAATTATTGGTTTAATATATTTTGATAGTCCATTTGATGATACCAAATCAACTTTTGAGTTTAGTAATCTTTCCAAGTCTATCTTCATCTGCATAAATTGCAAACCAATCCTTTGAGAATAATCAAGATCAACTAAAATATCAATATCACTTTGACTGTCAGCATCACCTCTTACATATGAACCAAATAGATATGCTTTCAAGACTGGACGAGTCTTGAAATAACCCTGAATTGTCTCAATTTTATTATTACCGATCTTCATATCGCAAATATAGGAATTTTTAGACAAAATGCTTAAAGTGGTTTTGTCATTACAACCAACGTTTCTCGGCTACACCTAAGTACTGGTTTTACTTGCAATATTTGTCTGGTTACACAAATATTACAAAAACTTACAGAACTTTGAATATAGCTATAACACGCATTTTGTTTAACCGGTGATGGAGATTATATAGTTGGATTTGATAAAAAACATGAAATATTTTTATATTCATTTAAAATAGAATCATATGGCAATATTGCATTTTGGCTATTTATTTCTGTTGATTTTGAAACTTATTAAAGTATAAATTATATGACCCTTTTGAATATATGATTAAACTGTTAGCATTAATTTTATATTTATAGGCACTATCTAAATTATCCCATAGATATGTTTCCCATTCTTCGTATTTACAATATTTTAAAGTCATACTAAGTCCATGAAATTTAATAGAATCGGTGCCTGAAAATGTAGGAAATGGGCCACTCCCTCCGTTGCAAAGACCTTTTAAATCAACAGTTTTTAATGAATCATTAAATACTATGTTTTCAAAACCCCATGTCTGTTGAACTTCAGCAGGATAATCAGTCATTACATTTGTTTTCGTATCCTGAATGGATGACAATAACCACTTGTTGGCCAATAGTGTGGTTTGATTGTTAACTGAGCTATCTTTTTTACAACCATATCCAAATAGGATAATGATGCAATTTAAAATAAAAATATTTTTCATTTTTTATAATTCAGTATTTAATCAATAGCATACCAAAATTGTTATATATAATTACGCAGACTTTAGAAAAGTGTTCTATATTAAACGTAACTTTTAATTAACCCTAATAACCAAATGTATTAACCGCAATATTGGAATAAAAAAGCGTAGCAACAAAAACTACGCTTAACCTTTTATATCTATTTCCTATCAACTAATTGTTCCTGACAAGATAATAATTAATTTATACTACCATTAGAATTAAAGGGGCTTCCCAATCGGTTGCGGTGCCTGAAATAATTGCTTTATGAAAAAAAGCATATTCAGTGCCCCTTTTTAAATTCTTTATTTCGGTATTCGCTTTAGTAGTGGTTGGTGAAGCTACCCTGTTGGTAAAATTTATTACATCGCTGGTATATTGCCATTCGTTAGCATTAGCACCACCTTGGGCTGTAAGGTTAACAGTTCCGGACACTTCTGAATTTGCAACTGTAAATTTATGTTTTTGTGGATGAGCCTGATTTTTAGCGTTCATCCCTGCACTATGCACAATATTTATGCGGTTCTCATCAAGAGTAGCCGGATCGTTCGCCAAATCTTCAACTTTATTGGCCAGTTTTTTTATGGCCCTTTCAAGCGTATCGCGGGCTACACGAATATCGTCTGTTTTAGTGTCCGAAGTTGGCGCGTTAATAGCAGTACGTAAACCGGTTACATCATTTTTAACCACTGTTACCTGGGCAACAATATCGGCTAGTGTAAAATGTGAGTTACCAGTCATATCAGTAACAAAATGATCGCCGGCAATTAAAATTTCAGCATTACTGCATTCTTTCAGGTTTAAGACGATTTGAATTTTCATGTTAATAATGTTTAATGTTTACGAAGGCATGATAAAAAATAAATTTTATTTAACAAAGAAAAAACTTAACATTTTTAACATTATTTTCAATTTCCGACATATGACCTCCCCTGTTACATGTTTCATCGCCCCGATGAAATGTCGGATCGCCCCTGTCATACATTTCACCTTCGAGGTTACATATTTCTTTAACGTTATGAAGTACAGGATTGCCTCCATTACATGTTTCATTGCCCCTGTTACATTATTCATAGAAACTATGAAATACCGGATTGCCCCTGTCACATATTTCACCGAGGAAGTTACATTTTTCATTAACGGTATGAAGTACAGGATTGCCCCCATTACATATTTCATTGCCCCGATGAAATGTCGGATTGCCTGTGTGTACTATTTCATTGCAACATTTAAGATGTTCTTTAAGCAGTTGAAGATAAAATTTTGCATGTTTTATAAAAGTGTTCGATGGAAAAATTCTGTTTTTTAATTATAGCAAATGCAAAAAACATAATACGACGAAGCAAATGCTTCGCCGAACACTTCTGGTTATATTCTAAGCTTATCTGAGGTCAGTACATTTTTTTAATTATCCTTCCACCACTGGTAATGGCAAAAGCTTCACCAGTTTTTACAAACGACCAGCCTGCAAGAATAACAAATTCTCTTTGGCCTTTTAATAAGTAATCTATAGCCCAAGTTTTACCACCATTATACGTGACATAAATTTTATAATCATCATGTAGATAGCCAGTATCCTTATTCATAAAATACATTCCTTGAATTCTAATATTTTCATTAAAAGAACTAATTTTCTCCCAAGTAAACCCTGCAGTGTTTGTACGATAAAATGAATGGCCAAAATTTGGAGTCAGGAAACCTGTTTTATCATCAATAAATTGAAGGTTATAGCTACCATAATTTGAGTCAGAAATAACCAAGCCAATTGAATCCCAAGTATGGTAGCCGTTTGTTGTCTTCATTAAATAGAGAGTATTACCATCTCTTAACATAAAATAATTAATATCAGTCGTTGGAGAAGATGCGACTATAAAGTTGAAATTCCATTTTTTAAACAAAAGGGTATCCCATGTTTCACCTGCATTTTTACTAATAAATAATCCATTATAATTACTATAAAATAAGTAATTATTGTTTAATGTTAAAAATAATGGTGATATAGAATTTGAATTACTAAAGTTCGCTTTATATATAATCTTCCAATTAATGCCAGCATCTACCGATTTATATAAGGTACTATCACTGCATACATATAATGTCTTATTATATGAAGCATTAAAATATAAAAATGGTACAGAATCTGCTAAAAGGTTTGATATATTATTTATCCATGTTTTGCCACCGTTATATGTTGTCATTATACTCTGTGTTAAAGTACTGTCGTTAAACATTACTACATATCCGGTATCTTTACTAACGAAAGAAATTGAAAGTAAATGGAGAGATTCGTTTTGCCATATAGTTGACCAACGATTGGTATCAGCGCTTTGAATGATAGTTTGTGATGGTTTATCATTTACTTTTTTGCAAGCAGAAACAATGCTAATAATAGTTATTGCCATAATGGATAAAAATTTCACCTTAGGATAAATTAACTTTATTTCCTGTCTAATATATTCCTTCAATTTTTTATTTAAATGAAAATTAGAATATGCGCAAAGCATCTTTATAAGTATTAGTTTCATATTTCAACAATTTAATTCAAATTTGGATTGAGCTTAATGTCTTCTTCAGGTATAGAGAAAAAATTAGTGGTTTTGTTAATTAATACTTTGTTTAAATTCCCCTGTCCTGGAAATTTTAATGTTGATAATTTATCGAACATTTCGAGCCTCATTAAATCGAACCATCTATTATCCGGTTCTCCAGCAAACTCATAAGCCCTTTCCCATACAACTGAGTCTGCAAATTGATCGGCAGTTAATCCTGTTTGTAAATCGTATTTAGATGGTGTATTAATATTGAGTTTATATGCCCGCCGGCGAACCATATTTACAGCCTCATAAGCCGATGCATCGAGGTTACCAGAACGCGCCATTGCTTCGGCATAAGTGAGTAATGTGCGCGCATAACGCAATAAATAAATTGTTCTACCTTGATATAAGTCTGCAGTATTTGAATTAAATGGATTATAAAATTTTTTAAACAAAATAGGGGTATTCATATCAGCCTGCAGAGGCAAACTGATTGTATCATAGTAAACTTCATTACCATAATTGATGGTGTGATTAACCCTATAAGTCATATTTTTTCTATAACTATCGGGGAAATTATTGTAAAGTTGAATTCCTATATATAAATATTTCCGCCATTCCCCGTAATAAACACCTTTACCATTATAAACAAACCAATTTAATTCTGCTGGTAGAAAATAGTCATTTAAATAAAAAGAAAAAACCGATTCATTATTTTTTTCATGATAACCATTCCATAAATCATCAAAATCGGGCAGCAATTGATAACCAAGATATTCAGCGCTATCAATTACTTCTTTTGCCATACTAGCTGCTTTACTATAATAAACAGGTTGTTTTAACGGATAACCTCCCATAGCTAAGTAAACTTCAGCCATTAATGCTTTTGCTGTGCCCCTGTGAGGTGTAACATATTTTATACGGGCACTTTCATTTGATTCGGGTAACATGGTACTGGCTATTTGTAAATCATTTATTATAAAATTATACAGCTCATTAAATGTTGGCTTTTTTAAAGTATAGTTTACATCAATATCAGAGACAATAGGAACTTGCCCGAAAAAGTACGATAACCTGAAATAGGAATAGGCCCTGAAAAAATATACTTCACCTAATAGATTTTTAATTAACGGGTTACTTTTATCAAGCCTATTGGCTTTTTCTAAAATGTCGTTTGCTGCTATAACAGTAAAATATAAATTTTCCCAAAGTGAAATATTCGTATTTTTAAATTCTTTAGAATTGTAAGTAAAATTTTCAGAACTAATAGTATTTGTGTTGTTAAAATAGCTGATTCCATTAATATACACAGCATCATCGGTATTGAAAAATGGAATATAAAAAAGATTTCTATAAGGAAAATCAACATACGATCCAAAAAATGAGTTACCAAACCTATAATTTAATCCAGTCACGCCTTTTATTAAATCATTGGTATTATAAATATTCAATTCATTCTGGGTATCTTCTTTGAATACCTTTTGGCAGGCAGAAAGGGAAAATAACAACAGAAATAGAAAAGAAACTTGTTTCATTGTTTTGTTATTTTAGTCTTTTTAAAGCACCCAAACCATTTCAAATTAAAGATGGAGTATGGGTTTAGGTTAGTACATTTTTTTAATTATCCTTCCCCAATTGGTAAAAGCGAAAGCTTCACCAGTTTTTGTGAACGACCAGCCCGAAATATATACATAGGCTGGAGCCCCTTTTAATGTAAAATCAACGCTCCATGTTTTGCCTCCATCTATTGTACAATATATCTTATAATTAGTATAATAGTAACCGGTATCGATATTAATAAAATGGAAATCGTTCCAAAATACATTTGTTGGCAATTGATAAACTGTTTGCCAATTTTGCCCACCATCAACAGTTTTATATAATACATTAAAATCAGTATTGCCATTAAAACCACCTAATCCATATCCTATTGTTTTGGTAATAAATTGGACTTCTGTTAAGTGCTGGTTTAAACATGCTATTGATTCCCATGATTGTCCACCATCAATAGTTTTTTCAATAAAAATACTATTTTCTTCAGCATTTTCATCTGCTAAAAAGAAACCAATTTTATCAGATATGAATGAAAAATTATGGATATTTAACCCGCTATAATATAATAACAACACGCTGTCAGCCCATGATTTTCCACCATTATTACTTAAAAGAAGAGCCTGCCACGCCCGCAATAATATATGCGAACTATCTATTGGATAATAACATTCACCTCCATAATAGCTAATACCGAGTATTGTCCAATTAATTCCATTATCAACAGACTTATACAAAGCAGAATCTTTATGTAAGAAAATAATATTATCAACCGATTTTAATGTATAATTACCATATTCGTAGGAACTGTTCTTGAAGTTACAAATATTTTTTGTCCATGTTTTTCCTCCGTCTTGGGTTGACAAAATGCATTGTCTTAAAATTGTATCGTTGAATAGTTCAACAAAACCAGTATCCTTGTTTGAAAATGAAATGGCAATAAAATTGGTAATGTCGTTTTTCCAAATAGTTGCCCAACGGTCTGTATCGACAATGTTTTTGCTTTCAGGCTGAGGCGGTGCCGGTTCTTTTTTACAGGCCTGAAATGATATAAAAAAGCAACTAAGAATTATCAGGTTCCTCATACGTATATAAATTAATTCATATTGTGATTAAGTTTTATATCTACTTCAGGGATTGGGAAAAAATGGGTTTCCGGATTGGTAAGCACTTCCTTTGTTTGCCCTTGTCCTGGAAATTTTAGATTGGGTAATTGTCCAAGCATTCCAAGTCGCAACAAATCGAACGAACGGATTTCGGGTTCACCGCAAAGTTCCCATGCCCGTTCCCATACCACAGTATCCGCAAATTGCTGGGATGTAAGCCCAAGAGGTAAATCGAAATTTGAAGGTGTATTTATATCAACATTATTGGCACGTCGGCGTACCTGATTTATAGCATCATATGCCGATGCATCAATATTTCCCGAACGTGCTTTTGCCTCGGCAAAGGTCAAAAGAGTATTTGCATAGCGCAAAAGGTAAATTACACGGCCTTTTAATCCATCTAAATACATATTTGTAAAAGGGGTATTATATTTTTTAAAAATAACAGACAAACTAAGTGCATTTATATTACTGGGTAAACTGATAGTATCGTAATAGCCATTACCATTTATATCAATTGAACTACTAGTTCGGTATGTAATACTTTTACGATAATTTGATGGAAAATGATTATAAAATTTTATACCTGGCTTTATATAAGGTGTATTTTTCCATGTATAAGGCATGTACAAACCTCCATAAGCAATATTAGAATAGTTTTGCTGGTCTTCAAAATACAAGGCAAATACAGTTTCATTATTAATTTCCTGTTTTCCATCCCATAAGTTTGAGAAATCAGGCAATAAATTATAACCAAAAAACAAAGCGCTGTCAATAACTTCTTTTGCCATTGTTGCTGCCTGTGAATACATATTGGACTGATTTAACGGGTACCCACCCATAGTTAAATATACTTCAGCTAGCAATGCTTTGGCAGTTCCTCTGTGCGGAGTTACAGATTGGTAACGCGCAAGGTTGTTAGAGGCTGGCAACATATTAATTGCCGTTTGCAAATCGGATGTTATAAAATTGTATAATTCACTGAAAGAAGCTTTATTCATTGTGAAATTTACATTCACATTATCTATTAGGGGTACCTGTCCGAAATATCTTACTAACCTAAAATATGTATATGCCCTAATAAAATAAACCTCACCCAGCAGATTTCTAATTTCAGGTTTATCCTGATTTATTTTTGCTGATTTGCTTAAAATGTCATTTGCACAAATTACAGTTTGAAATGATGACGACCATAAGAATTCAAACGCAGGTATTATAAAAGGCCCATTAATATTGAAAATCTCACTTATGTTTATTATATTATTATTTATATCAGTATTCCAACTAAGATCACTTATAACAGACGCATCATCAGCATTAATAAAAGAAACAGAACTAATCATACTTTCAGAGTCTCCAACTACTGAATTACCAAACCTGTAATATAAACCTGAAAGGGCATTGCGTAAGTCATCTTGGCTATTAATAACAAGAACATTTTGGGTATCGTCTTTGAAAACCTTATTACAACTGGTAATATATAATGTAAGTATTAGTAAACATATAATTCTTTTCATACGCTAAAAATTAAAAATCAAGTTTTAATGTAAAATAAACTGATTTAGGGTTTGGATATGCACCACGGTCAACAGCAAAATCGGAGAAACTATTATCGGTATAAATACTGGCTTCAGGGTCGTAACCTGAATAAGGCGTTATTGTAACCAGGTTTTCGAAACTTAACGAAAGCGTAAGTGTGGCAATTTTATATATTTTTTTTGGCACACAGTAGGCGAATGTTAGTTGTTTCAAACGAATAAAGCTTGCATTTTCTACAAAAAATGACGATTGATAAAAGGCTGAATCATTAAGGGTAGATTGTCCTATTTTCAAAAATGCCAGTGTTCCCTTGTTTGTTGCTGCCATGTATGAAGCTGCCCGGGTTGCATTGTATTTACTAACTCCTGCTACGCCATACCAAACAAATTCGCAAGAAAAGTTTTTATATACAAAAGTATTTGTCCAATGCCAGGTATAATCGGGCAAGGTTTTACCCAGTATTACTTTGTCGCTATCGTTTAAAACAACAGAATGGACATTACTGTTTTTTGCAAATTTGTCGCCATTAACGTGTACAAAAGGGTACTTTAATCCAAGTTTGTTTTGTTGAAAGGCATCGGAATCACTCCATGAGCCTTCATATTTATATCCTTTTATAACACCAACTTCTTCATTGGCTTTTACCTCAAATTCAGGTACCAAAACATCACTGGTGTAATAATTTAATTGATTTTGACCATCGCCTATATATGAAACCCTTTGTCGGTTTGTTGATATAGCAAAACTTGAAAGCCATTCAAAATTTGCTGTATTAATAACATCCGCATCTAACGAAAACTCAATACCAGTATTTTGCAATTTACCCAAATTAATAAACATCCTACCCCCACCATAATACAACGGAATATCACGCATAATTACAAGATTAGTGCTGTTTTTTAAATAGTAATCGGCGGTGAATTTTATACGGTTGTTAAACATATTTACATTTGTGCCAAAATTGTATTCGTTTATAATTTCCTGTTTAAGAAAATGGTTTGCCAATTGCGAAACAGCTTTTCCATTGATTACAGTATCGTAATAATTGAAATTATAATTGGTATAAAAGTCATGTGATAAAGCATTCAGTGGATAATTGCCAACAATACCCCAATTGCCATAAACATTAAACTGGCTCAGCCAGGTAAGGTGTTTGAGTGCATCTTCCTTTGAAATATCCCATATAAGCGCAACCGAAGGAAAAAAATTGCCACCTGCATTAAAGTTATCAATTGTAAGACTTTCGTAATTCGATACCAATGAAACAAAGTATTTTTTTTTATAATTGTAATTTACATGTGCGGCAAACGACTGGATAAAACGGCTAACAGAACCCTGGTTACCATTTATGGCCAGAGAATTTTTTAAATATATATCGCTAAGGTTATTTACATTTTCAATTGTATCAAGGTTCCAATAAGCATTGTCGGCATAGTTACGATAACCTGCTACTACGATAAATTCGTTGTCGCCGGTTGTTTTATGCCACGATAAATTCAATTGCTGGTTAAAAAGCAAATAATGCTCATTGCTTTTCATATAATTGTTGCTAATAGGTGTATACTGGTATTTAATGCTCGATGAATAAAAATTGTTTCGAAAGGAAACTGATGACGATCCGTTGATAAAAATATCATCGGTTAAATTAAATTTTGCCATTAAGTTAATGGTATTGGAATTAACATTTAATGCATTTTGGGTGTTTTTAATCAATGAATCGGTAGTTTCCTGGTTGTTTAAAAGCGGGTAATTAAAATAAATACGTAATGCTTTAACACGGTTTAGAGCTGAAGTGGAAACCGGATTGTAATAAAATGAATCAGGAGTGCTTTTCATCAGCGGTGATTTATTTATACCTTGTAATATTAAATTATTTCCCATATAATAATCAAGGTTGTTTAAGTTACTTTGTAAGCTACTCCTGACATTTAATTCAATGGAAAGTTTTTTTGAAATATCCCTTCCAACATTGGCGCTTACAGTATATCTACTATAATCGGAATTTGCAATTATTCCGCCATGAGTATAATAATTACCCGATATGTAAAATTTGTAATTATGAAAGTTTCCAGAGCCTGACAATTGGTATTCGTGAATGATGCCCAATTGAAAAAGTGTATTTTGCCAGTTGGTATTTTGCATATTTTTTGTAGTATCAGGCGGATAAAATTGCCGAATTCCCGAAACTCCGTTTTTAGATGCGGTATCCAGTGCAGCAAGGAAATCTTTGGTATCCATTAAATCATAACGTTTCGAAACACTTTGCACGCCGAATTTAGTTGAGAATGAAATATGGCTTTCGCCATTGTACCTTTTGGTATCAATTATTACCACGCCGTTCCCTCCCTGGTAACCGTATAACGAGGTGGAGGAAGCATCTTTGAGAACTGTTATATTTTCAATGTCATAAATATTCAAATCAGCAATTCCCAAGGAGTGCTGATCGACAATTGGCACAGCCACGCCATCAATAATATAAAGCGGGTCGGTACAACCAAACAATGTGTTCAGGCCTCGGATTACAACCTTTTGATGATCGCCCGGAGCGCCAGATGTGCTGGTACTCCAAACACCCGGCATACTCGCTTGCAATGCATCGGTGGCATTGTTATTATTCAATAATTCAATTTTTTTCGAATCGAGTGAACTTATATTTCGTCCCCTGTCTATCTTTCCCCACAAATCACGCTGTTTGGTAACTCTTACTTCACCTATCTGGCTGGTACTTTGGCTTAAACTAATATTCATTGTAACATCACCAGCCAAATTGATGTTTCGTATTTCATCGTTATAACCAATAAACCTGTAAACCAAAGTATATTCACCGGGTATAAGGCTTATAGAATATGACCCATCATCATTGCTTACCGTGCCGGAAGTTTCACCTTTAATATAAATGCTTGTAGCTGCCATAGGTGCATTGTTTGCAGAATCGGTAACCATTCCGGTAATCTTGAATTTTGTATTTGATTTTTTCTTTTTAAGAATAATATAATTCCCCTTAACCTGGTATTCAACCGGGAGTGTTTTTTGTATATTATCTAAAACCATTGCTACTGTTGACATTTCATCGGTAATGGAAACCATTGATTGTAATGGTAGTGAGTTGGCATCGTAAGTAATATTCAGTCCTTTTACACTATTCAATTTTTCAATTACTTCAATTAGCTTATACTTACCGGGTTTTATTAAAACCTTTTGGTTTAGCATAGTTGAATTATCCTGCGCATTGGTAATAGCTGAAACAATAAGAATCAGAAAAAATGATAGATAATTTTTCATGGAAGTTAATTTAGTTTCATATTCATATTTTCTATTGTAAACTATAAGCATTTCCGGTTTTCACAACCTTAACGCCTAATGTAAGTTCAATTATATTTAGTGTGTTATGCAAACTTGTATGGTCGAAATTACCGGTGAAAAGGTATTTCTTTGACAGGGAATCATGTCCGGGAAAAATTTCGATATGGTAATATTCATGTAAAACTTTACATACCTCACAAAGTGTGGCATTTGTAAAATGAAGCTGTCCTGTTTTCCAGGCCATAAAGTTTTCATTCGAATTTTCCAACTTTTGGAGCCTTCCATTCAGGATATCACATAAAACTTCCTGTCCGGGCAAAAGGATACTATTTTTGCTTTTATCCTTGTCTAACGAAAACCAAACTTTACCGGTAACTAAAGTTAAACAAACGTTGCGTGAACTATCGAGCGCTTTTAAATTGAATGACGTACCCAAAACGCGGGTTGTAGTGCCATGTGCATATATTGTAAATGGTTTCTCAGGGTTTTTCGTAACCTGGAAAAAAGCTTCGCCCTTAAACCACACATTGCGTTTATTTCCTTTAAAAACCTGTGGAACTTTTAACTCGCTGTGTGCATTTAACCAAACTGAAGAACCATCGGGCAAGGTAATGGATACAATATTATTATCTGAAGTAAAGGTTGAAATATCTTCGGTTTGGTATAAATTGTAAATATATTTTGCCGATAAACCCAGTGAAATTAATATAAGTATTGACGCTGCAATTTTCAAAACATTCATAAATCTTTTCCCAGGTTGATTTTGCTTTATTGTAAAATCTGATAGGGTTTTGTCCTTAACTTTTGCCCAACCTTCAATTATATCGGGATTATAATTTTGATAAGCATTTCCGGTTAAATTCCAAAAATCTTTAAAGTCATCAAATTGTTGAAAGTTATCGGGTGATGAATTCAACCATTTCTCGAATACCTGCTTATCATCGGCGCTAATTTTACCTGTAATATAGCAAATTGCCAATTCGGTATCCATATTCGTTTCCATATATTCGTTTTTATATATGGCGAAAAAAAGAGAGTTTCCCCCTAAAAGAAAAATGATTTTTTTATGAAAGAAAAAATAAGCAACTCAGAAAAATGGATTTACTCAGGATGTTCCTGAGTTTTTTAATGGCAATGCTAACCTGGTTTTCAACTGTTTTTTCTGAAATATTCAATTTTTCGGCAATTTGTTTGTTCGTATAATCGCCAAAGCGTTTCATTGCAAATATTGTATAGCATTGTTGTGGTAGTGTTTCAACCGCTTTTGTTACCAATTCATATAGTTCAATCTCCTCGTAATTGCTCTGCGGATTCGAATTATCGCTTAAATTAACGGATAATTCTTCAGCAACAAAATTTTGCCTGGCATATTTACTGCGCAAATAATCGATGGCTTTATTTTTTACTGAAACATAGATGTATGCTTTTACAGATGATTTAATTTCAATTTCATTACGCTTTTCCCATAAACTTATAAACTGCTCCTGTACAATTTCTTCAGCAATTTCGGGTTTGCGCACAAATTTTAAACAAAACCTGCAAAGAGGAACATAAAGTTGATGGAATAATAACGAAAAGTTATCTTCATCAATCTTATTGATTCTATTTTCAAAAACTTTTACCACTTGCAAGGCCTTAATTATTTTCCTTTAAAAAGAAATTTTGAATTCAGAAAGGCATTAAATTTTGCATATCAAATCTACATTATTTTTAGCAGTTCAAATTTTTTTGACAAAAATTTATTATAAAGTTGATAGGTTAAAAAATAAGCTTTAGAATATATATAGAAACAAAAAAGGGCAAATTATAAAATCTGCCCTCTTTAAACAATATTTGAATTTCTTAGTTTTTCAATACAGGTTCGTCTTCTTTTATAAATAATGCTTCAGGACCTTTTTCACCAGTCCTGATGCGAACAACATCCTGAACATCTGAAACAAAAATTTTACCATCGCCAACAATACCAGTTTGTGCCGATTCAATAATTGCTTTAATTGTTTTATCAACATTCTGATCACGGACAATAATGGATAAAGCCCTGCGCTGAATTTGATTTGCCTGGTAAATTGCACCTCTATAAATATGTCCTTCTGTTTCTTTTCCAACTCCGGTTACATCCCAAAATGTAAAAAAATGAATATCAACATCGTGTAACGCCTTTTTCACATCCTCAAATTTCGATTTTCTAATAATAGCTTCTATTTTCTTCATTTTAAACAGTATTTAATTTCCCCTATATAATTTTTAATGCCGTAAAAATAGTATATTTTATAAACTATAAGTAATTTTTGTAAACTTACGTATTGATACACAATTACATACAATTGTTAAAAATAGGCCTTGTTTTTTAAAATCAATATAAATAAGAACTAACATGTGATATTTTGATGACCTTATTTTAAAAAAAGGAATTTTTTACAAGGAACATGAGTATTTAAACCGGGGGTAAAACAAAAAAGCAGAAATTTCAAAATTTCTGCTTTTTTGTAAAATATTATAAAATTTATTCTGCTTCGGTATAAGCAATTTCTTCGTGCATTGTAATATCAAGACCTTCGGTTTCCTCATGAACACTGGCTCTTAATCCAAATATTTTATCGGTAACTTTAAATAAAATAAAGGTTACAACAAATGAATAAACAATAGTAACACCCACGGCCAGTAATTGAATATAAAGTTGTTTCATATGTCCATAGTAAGCTCCGCTATAACCTGCCTGAATGTAAGGCGAAGCAAAAACACCTACTAAAATTGAACCCAATGTGCCTGCTACTCCATGAACACCAAAAGCATCAAGGGAATCATCATATCCCATTCTAATTTTAACGATACCAACCATTATAAAGCATACAACTGCGCTAATTATGCTAATTACTATGGCAGCTTTTACATTTACAAATCCTGCAGTTGGCGTAATGGCAGCTAAACCAGCTATAGCCCCGGTACAAATGCCTATAGTAGTAGGTTTTTTATTAAGAATCCAATCCAATAAGGCCCAAACCAATGCAGCTGTGCAAGCAGCAATGTGGGTAACCAAAAAGGCATTTCCGGCAATACCATCGGCAGCTAGTCCACTTCCGGCATTAAAACCAAACCAGCCAAACCATAATAAACCGGTTCCCAAAACTACAAGTGGAATATTGTGCGGAACTGTTGGCCTGTTTTCGTAATATCTGCGCCAACCGAGCATTAATGCCATAACCAAGGCTGAAATACCTGCAGTTATATGAACAACAATTCCTCCGGCAAAGTCAATAGCACCTAATTTATATAACCAACCGTTGCTCGACCACATCCAATGTGTAACGGGGTTATATACAAATAATGCCCATAAAAGTGAGAAAATAACGAAACCTTTGAACTTAATACGTTCAGCGAAAGCCCCAATAATTAAAGCAGGTGTAATAACAGCAAACATACATTGGTAAATTACAAATACCAGATGAGGAATTCTTTGTCCTGGCATTGTTACTGCATATGGACTTGGATCGTTAACCCCAATTCCATTTAAAAAGGACCAGTCGAAATTGCCAATAAAAGACGAAACAGAAGTCTTGGTTGTTCCAAAGGCAAGGCTGTATCCACAAATTACCCATTCAAGACTAATAACAATTGTTATAAAAAAGCATTGCATGAGAATACTGAGAATATTTTTCCGACGTACCAAACCACCATAAAATAATGCAAGTCCGGGTATTGTCATTAATAAAACAAAAGCAGTAGCAACCAACATCCAGGCTGTATTACCTACACTAATTGCTGGTTCTGATGTCCCTGAAGATAACGTTTGACTGAAAATGCTTGAAATGGGGTACAATAATAATATACCAATCATTCCAATTGGAATTAAATACTTTTTCATAACCTTTTTCCTTTTTATATTTTTCCCTAATATTTGTCATTTGTAATGACTGGGGTAAAAATATTATAATTTTTAGAAAAAGATTAAGTGAAAAATTTAAATTTTTAAACAGTATTTACAATTTTTAGGGGTTTATGTTAATTAGGAATGATAATTATTAATTTACACGTCAATTTTAATAACACTTTCATTAAAAAACGTATTTTAGAATTGGTCTAGATAAAAATTATACTTCAATTAAAATAAAGCCTAATTTTTGTGGATGATCCTGAACTTTAAATTTTCCTTTTATTTTCATTAAGTAAAAACATGATATTATATCACCCCCGGAAGTAAAAATGCAAAATAACGAAAACAAATACCAATATGAATTTCCAATAATTATTGTAATAATTGCTGGAATTAGTCCCATAATAATAAATGGAAAAAGACCTCCAAGTATGTAATTAAATTTGCTTAACGGTATTTTACAATGGGTATAAGGCGCCAGCAATTCACGGTTAAATCCAAATTGTATATTTTTTATACTTTTTGAAGCAAAAAGCCACACCAATCCGTGCAAGCCTTCATGTAAAATAATGATAGGAATTATCCAATACAAAAGTTCTTTAAGTAAATGTTTTAGTCCAAACCATGTAAATTGCCAGCCCCAAATAAATGCAAACGGCAGATAAAAGCCTGCAATTATTACTATTACAAGAATAAATGCAAATCTGTTTATTTGTTTTGGCGAAATTATAACTTCTCTATCCATTAATCGAAATTAATTACATGAATATCTTTAGGTTCAGCTAATTCAAATAATAAATTATTTAATAAAGTTGAAATATTTTTAGTCATAATAAAATTTAAACTTTGTCTGAATACAAGTTCGGGATTTTGTTTTTTATGTACAATTTCATTTTCAATTAATTGAATTATCTGCAATTCTTCCGGATTATTAAGGTTAAGGTTTTGATAAAAATTGTTGGTTATTTGATAACGCAAATTTATATTATTCACCAATCGTGGAAAATTGATATAATTTAATGTGAAATTTTTATATCTATTATCTAAATTTTGCAGTACCAGCGGTGCTATATCTGAAGCTAAAACACCCCGCATAAAATAAATTTCAGCATAACGGTAAATTCCAGCAAACCCAAAGGCATCCATATCATCTGAAGCAGTTAATATGGTTTTAATACTTCCCGGTTCAGGATTTTCAGTTAGTTTATCTTTTTTTTCGTGAAGCTCTATTGCTTCCAAAGTCTCATTTAAAAACGAAATGTGTATATTTTTACTCTTTATATAGTTTTCACAAATTAATTTACTTGCATTGCCATGTTTTTCATCATTTGTCTGAGACAATCCCGTATCGTGAAAAAATACGGCGAAAAACAAAGCTTCAATAAAATCATGATTGAATTGAATTGCTTTTTCTGATAAGGCTGTTAAAATTAATTTTGCGTTTTGCCAGGTACGCCAATGATGAATAGAATTATGGGAAGGAATAAATTTATTTTGAAATAAACCAGCATTATAATTATATAATTCCTTTAACCATTTTGTTTCAACATCAATTAAAAGATTATCTATACTTTGCATGTTATTTACCAGAACTAAAAAAAAGACCTTTGGTTGCACCGGAATCAAGGAACCAATATAATTGCTGACTTACCGGATTTATATGTGCAGCAGGAAATTCTTTACAATTGCCGTTTTTAAACAAAATTTGATGGACAATATTTGATTTAGCCATGCCGGTTATTTGGAAAGCAACTTTTTTGGAATTGTTAATGCAATTTGGTGTTAAAGTAATTCGTGTTTGCTTTTTATTTTCAACAAAAACTTTTTCACACAAATTATTCGATTTTAATACATCTGAATTTCCGGGAAAAATTGAAGCAGTGTGTCCATCATCACCCATACCCAATAAAATAACGTCGAAGGATGGAAAATTGTCTTTAATTGGAACAATAGATTCAATTGTTTTAGAATATTCTATTACTTCTTCATCAGGCGATTTCTCACCTTTAATTCTGTGAACATTTTTATCAGGAATATCAATTTTATTTATCAGGTTAGAATAAGCAGTTTTGTAATGACTTTCACTGCTCGATGAAGCTACACAAACTTCATCCACCCAAAAAATATGAACTTTAGTCCAATCAATTAATAAACTAAATTTTTCGGCAAGTTTATTGAAAAATAAAATTGGGGTGTTTCCTCCAGAAATAGCGACATAAAATGAACCTTTTGATAAAATATTCTCAGTTGCCTGGGCAAAAAACCATTGTGCAAATTCGTCAGCTAAATTAATAGGGGTGGGAGCAATAAACACGCTATCTTCGGTAAATTTCATTGAATGAGTGGTATTAGTTTTTTGATGTGCAAAAGTAGATATAAATTAAAATAAAGAACAATCAATTGTCAAAATCATTATTAATTCCTTATAATTAAGCAATTGTAGAAAATATTGTCAGCTTCGCTTACACTTATTACCTTTGTAAAAAATTTGAAATTTATAATGACCCAAAAACAACAGGAAAAAGCTTATGTTCTGCTTTCGGGCGGACAGGATTCATTTGTGTGCCTTATTTGGGCGCTTCAGAATTTTAAAAATGCCGAAACCATAAGCATCAATTACGGTCAGCGCCACAATCGTGAATTGCATTACGCAATTGAAATTGCGCGACATTTTAAAGTTAAGCATACGGTTTATGATATTGGTGATTTTTTTAAAGCCATGACAATTAGTACATTAATAAATGAAGGTGATCATAAACAAAGCCATCAATTGGCTTCTAACCTACCGGCAAGTTTTGTACCAAACCGTAATGGAATATTTTTGTCCATAGCTTCTAATCATGCTTATAAAAATGATGAAAAACGAATTAACCTGGTTACAGGAACTTGTGAAACCGATTATTCAGGCTATCCCGATTGTCGCGATAATTATATTAAAGCCAAACAAATTGAACTTTCGCTTGGTTTAGACAAACCAGTGAGTATTTTCACGCCTTTAATGTGGAAAACCAAATCGCAAATTTTCGATATGGCCAACGAAGCCGGCAAGTTGAAAGAATTAATTGAATTAACCCTTACCTGTTATAATGGCAATGAAGAATTGAATTCCTGGGGAAGAGGTTGTGGAAACTGCCCATCTTGTTTATTACGGAAGAAAGGATTTGATGATTTTAATAGCCGGAATTTGAAAAAAGATTGATAAAATTATAGTAAATGAATGAAACCAAATTTTATATTTCCGAAATATTTCAATCGATTCAAGGTGAAGGGAATTTTGTTGGCATAAATAGTTTGTTCATTCGTTTGCAATTTTGCAATTTAACATGCACCTGGTGCGATACAAGATATACCTGGAATGATAAATCGGGAAAATACGAGGAAAAAAGCATTGAAGAAATAAAAAATATTATTGCAAACCATCCTTCGTATCATATCATTTTTACCGGAGGAGAACCATTGATTCATCAACTTGACGACCTGATTGTACCGGGTAAAAAGTTTCATGTTGAAACCAACGGGACTATTATTCCTACCGAAGCTTATGAAGTAAAAATTGGTGAAAAAAAGTTGACAAGAAAAGCAATGAAAGCCAATTCAATAAAGGATTTTAATTTTGTGGTTTCTCCAAAACTTAGTAATTCAAGACAGAAATTAAATACTGAAAGTTTAAATTATTGGTCGAAACAAAATAATTGTATATTTAAATTTATTGTTCAGGTTAAAGATGATTTAAACGAAGTAATTTCGTTTATTGAGAAATTTGAAATAAATAAGAAAAATGTTTATATTGGCTTAGAAGGTCATTCGTTGCAATCGCAATTACAGCCATTGTTGGTTGATGAAATAATTGCATCAGGTTTCAACTTTTCTCCTCGATTACATATAATGCTTTGGGGAAATGAAAGAGGAAAATAAAAATTTATATATAAAGGTTTAATAAGATGAAATATGCTGTATCAAAACAATTTACATTTGAGGCTTCACATCGTTTATTGAAGGACTATTCAGGAAAATGTACAAATAACCATGGTCACTCATGGGTTATAAAGCTTACTGTAGAATGTGAAAAACTTGATGATAAAGATATGGTTTTAGATTTTCAGGATTTAAAAGCGTTAAAAACCTGGATTGACGATGAATTAGACCATACTACCATTCTATGGGAAAAAGATCCAATGTGTGATTATATCAGAAAATCTGGTCAGCGTATATATACAACAATCGGAAATCCGACCTCAGAGGTTATAGGTGAAATTATTTTTAACAAGGCCGTTCAACTATTTGAAAATTCGCGAGTAAAAGTTAATATGGTAGAAGTAAGTGAAACTTGCACTTCTGCCGCTCAAATTTATCATTGATACTATAATTTTAAGCAACAAAAAATGCAGGAATTTCAATATTTAGGGAAAAAATCAACATCGCCATCAAAGCAATTGGATACTTTTCCCACACCTCAAAATATAACACAAGTTAAATTCGAAAGCAATGAACTAACCAGTTTTTGCCCTGTTACCGGTCAACCTGATTTTAGTAATTTAATTTTAGAATTTATACCCGATAAATTATGTATTGAAAGTAAAAGTCTGAAATTATATTTATGGTCATTTCGCGAAGAACCTGTTTTTGCAGAATCGTTGGCAAATATAATAGCCAATGATGTATTTAAAGCCATTTCGCCTAAATATTGCAAAGTAACTATTCAGCAGAATATCCGTGGTGGACTTCAACTTACTACAGTTGCTGAAAAGACGAAGTAATTGCCTCATAAATAAATAAATTTGGACTTATTTAAAGAACCACTCATTCAATTTAGGGTATTTAATACAAATGCCAGAAAATTAATCCTTGTAAATTTCATAATTGGATTATTCAATCCATTTTATATAATATTTGCAAATACATTTATTTTTACAAGTTCAAAAGGTAACCTTTCATTAAATTTAATATTCAGTTGCTGCTCATTTCTTGGCTTGGTTTTCGGATTTATTCTAAATGGTTATTTCTTACGCTACATTCATGTAAAAAGACAGCTTATAGCTGGCATTTTAATTTTATTCCTTGCAATTGTTGTTATGTTTTTACTTCCCAATGGAAGTGTAAATATTAACTGGGTAATTTTTTTAGGATTATTTTCCGGAATTGGAAACGGTATATACTGGTCATCACGTAATTATTTAACGGTTGTAAATACCAATAATTCAAACCGTGATTTTTTTGCCGGAATTGATTTTATTTTAATAAGTGTTGGACGAATTATTACTCCATTAATTGTTGGCATATATATTGGTGAAGGTATTAAATTAGGATGGATCAGCCATCAATTTGCTTACAGATCAACACTTATTATTGCTTTCCTACTTATAGTTTCAGCAACTTTTATATTATTACCAAGAAAATATAAAACGGCAAAGCCTAATAAATACTTTTACTTTAAGTATTCAAAATTGTGGGGCAATGCACGAAAAATGTTCTTTGTACTTGGAAGTTTCCAGGGAGCTGTAACTGCCTTACCACCGGTAATAATTATGAAATTTCTTGGAAATGAATCAGCTGTTGGTTTATACACTTCAATTTGTTATTTTATTGCCATTACAACTGTTTATATAATAAGTAAAAAATCAAGCATTCAACACCGAAGTAAAATTTTAAAATATACTGCTATTGCGTTAATTTCAGGAGCAATACTATTTATACTGTTGATTCATAGCAATAGCTACATGGCAACTGCATGTTTAATTGTAATACTTTTTTTAACCGAACCATTATTTGGTTTCCCTGCCAGGGCAAGTTTTATGAAAGCATTGGATGAACTTAAATATATCGAAAACCGAGATACTTACACTTATGTTGTAGATGTTGAAATATTTACAGGCATAGGAAGAATATCGAGTTTACTAATATTTTTTACCTTATATATATATTTACCAATATTTATAGCTTTATCAATTTATATATCCTATGTTTCATTATTACAATTAACTAATATCAGGCATTCAAAAAAGTTAAACGGATATTAGCTAAAACACAAATAATATATAGCATCCATTTATAACTATTTCAAATTATAAAAAAATTCAATACCGCATCGGAAATCGGTATAATTTAATTTTTGCACATTATAATTACCTGTATTTGCATTTGCATAATCAAAAGCTATAAAAGGTTTATAGGAAAAATCTTCATAATACAAATTATATCCTAAACTTAATTTATAGCCCACCGTTGTTCCGGTATACCCGTCGAAACCTATTATATGAAATGCACCTCCCAATCCGAGAAATATTGATCCGTTAGTTGCAACCGGTAATGTAAAATTTGCAGTTATTCCCGGTGATACTCGCCAAAATAAGTAGGATTGAGTTTCGGTGCCGGAAGGATATTGTATAGTTATGAATTTAGGAGCCAGAGCAATATCTCCAATGGCTTGCAATCCGAAAAACCGGTTAATTTTATATCCGGCAGTAAGTGAGCCGGTGTAATTAACAAAAATATCCGATACACCCTGATTTATTGTAGCTCCATCCAATTTATTTTTAATATCCTGGTTTACATCTCCCGGATCAAAAAATCCCATTGACATAATTCCTCCAATATAAAAATCCGATTCCGGTTCCGGTTTAGTTTGATCCTGCGCAAATGTAATTTTGCACTGAAACAATAATAATATGGCAAAAAATGAAATGTAAAAATTTTTCATTGTATTAAAATTTAGTTTGAGCCAAAATAATATTTTTTTTGAATTAAAAAAATAGCAAATAAAAATATACCCAATGGAATTAAAATATCTCGTCTAATTTTGCAGATAAATATTATTGAATGAAAAGAATTTTTTCTTCTGATGCTTTTTCGGCGGTACGTGAACGGAATTTCAGGTTTTTTCTAAGCTACAGATTTTTCATGACAATGGCTGCTTTAATGCAGTCGGTTATAGTAGGTTGGCAAATTTACAGTTTGACTAAAAATGTTTTATGGCTTGGCCTGATTGGTTTGGCTGAAGTAATTCCACAAGTTGGAATTTCACTATTTGCAGGACATTATATTGATTTGTGGGATAGGCGAAAAATTATTAATTATACTACATTTATTTTACTTATAGGTTCGGTTATCCTAATGATTTATAGTGTTCCATCGTTTAATGGCTATCAAAAATTTGGAGTTATTCCAATTTTTGTTACCATTTTTCTTTCGGGTCTTGCAAGAGGTATTTTAATGCCAGCTAACACAGCAATTATTGGTCAACTTGTACCCCGCGAATTATACGCTAATGCAGCCACATGGAATAGTACAGTATGGCATATCGCTGCGGTTGTTGGACCGGCAGTTGGTGGACTTATTTACGGCTTTAGTGGAATAATACCTGCTTATATAACCGTTTTTATATTTTTCTTAATATCAATTTTATTAATCATTGGCATTCGAAATGTGCCGCCATTACAAGTTAAGAATGCTGAAGAGGGCATATTTATCAGGATTAAAGAAGGAATAAAGTTCGTATATAAAAATCAGGTACTTTTAGGAGCATTAACACTCGACATGTTTGCCGTTTTATTTGGTGGAGCTGTTGCCATGTTACCAGTATTTGCTTCGGATGTTTTAAAAATAGGCCCCGAAGGATTAGGAATTTTAAGGGCTTGTCCGGCAATTGGCGCTATCATTATGTCATTTTACCTGATGTTTTATCCACCTATGAAAAATACCGGAAAAATTTTATTTGTATGTGTTGCAGGTTTTGGAATTTGTATGATAGCTTTTGCCTTGTCAAAAAGTTTCTTGCTTTCGGGAATACTTTTAATTTTGAGTGGAATATTTGATGATGTAAGTGTTGTGGTTCGTGGAACAATTGTTCAGGTGTTTACTTCAAATGAAATGCGCGGAAGAGTAGCTTCCGTTAACAGTATTTTTATTGGATCATCAAATGAACTTGGCGCTTTTGAATCGGGCTTGGCTGCAAAAATTATGGGTTTAATTCCTTCGGTTATTTTTGGCGGAGTTATGACTATTATTGTAGTTGCATTATCGCTAAAATTTGCACCTGAATTACGAAAACTATCATTAAGGGATAAAATCACTAAACATTAAACAATGCAATTTAGTTTTAATCCTTTGTTGTCCGAAATGACCCCATTTATAGTGATGGAAGTGCTTGAAAAAGCAAAGGAGATGGAAAAGCAGGGGATTAATATTATTCATCTCGAAGTTGGAGAACCTGACTTTGAAATGCCCGAGTGTATTGCAAAAGCTGTAAAAGTTGCCATTGATAACAATCAAACACATTATACGCATTCCTTAGGTTCACTTGAATTACGTGAAACCATTTGTAAATTTTATAAAAGTGAATATAATGTTATTGTAAATCCTGAAAGTATTGTAATAACATCTGGTTCGTCACCGGCAATTTTAATGGCATTATTATCTATTTGCAAAGCTGGCGATGAAGTTATAATTTCAGATCCGGGCTACCCTTGTTATCGAAATTTTATTTTGGCCTGCAATGCAGTTCCTGTTTCTGTGCCTGTTTTCGCTGACAATGGATTTCAGTATAAACTTTCTGAAATAAAAAAAGTAATAAGTTCAAAAACCAAAGCCATATTTGTTAATTCTCCCATGAACCCATCGGGTAATTTGGTTGATGATGACGTATTTAAACAATTAATTGAAACCGGAATTCCAATACTTTCAGACGAAATTTATCATGGTTTGGTTTATGAAGGCAGGGCAAAGTCAATTCTGGAATTTACCAATAATGCATTCGTTATCAATGGCTTTTCAAAACGCTTTGCAATGACCGGATTACGACTTGGGTATATAATTGCACCAAAAGAACATATAAGAAATTTACAAATTTTACAGCAAAACTTGTTTATTTGCGCACCTTCAATTGCCCAGGCTGGTGGAATTGCAGCTTTGGAATATGCAAAAGCCGATGTTGATAATATGCGTCAAACTTATAATGAAAGAAGGCTGTATATGTTAAAAAGATTGACCGATATGGGTTTTGAAATTAAAACAGAGCCTAAAGGTGCATTTTACATTTTTGCCAATGCCTGTAAATTTACTTGTAATTCGTATCAATTTGCCTTTGAAGTACTTAAAAATGCCCATGTTGGTATAACTCCCGGAATTGATTTCGGATCGCAAGGTGAAGGATTTGTAAGGTTTTCATATGCAAATTCACTAGCGAATATTGAAGAAGGATTAAACAGACTGGAAAAATATCTGCTTCAAATGAAAAAATGAGTTTAATAGAAATTTAATTTCATTATAACTGATTAATTTATTGTCAAATAAATACTATTAAAGTTTAAAACAACTCAAAATAATTGAACTTTTTCAATTTCAATCGGTTTGAAGAAATAATTTAATAATAAGTTTCTAGTTTTATATTATTTTTGAGGCCGTTGTGAAATTTGGCGTTTAGTTAATTTTGTGACAATTATTTTTATATTTTGAAATATGATGAATAAGGTGGTGGAAAATATAGCAGAGGATCAGGAAATTTGTTGTTTCATGCCTAATAATGAGGGTAATTATATTCAATTACTTGAAAATTGCTATATTCAATTGGGAAAATACTTAAAAGAAAATAATCTTTCAATCGAAAATATTTTAAAGCAGTCGATATTTGTCAATGTCTCTAAAAATAATGAATACAAAGAAATTAAGGAATTAATTTCAAAATTAAGCGAAAAATCATTTGGGAAATTTATTCCAGTAAGTATTATTCCTCAACCACCTTTACCAGGCCTGTTAATTTCAACTGAATTTCTGATATTTAAAAATAAAAATTATTCATTAGAGCAAAAAAGCTATAAAAATATTAAATATTTGGTTTCACATTTCGATGAATTTAAACAAGTTGTTGTAAGTGGTTTAAATGTTGAAAGAAATATTACCGATTTATATCAGCAATGTGTTGGTGTGTTTGAAATGATGCAAAATATTTTACATGCTGAAGGAATGGATTTTTCAAACGTTGTACGTCAGTGGAATTACGTTGAAAATATTGTCGGTTATGACGGAGCTGACCAGCATTACCAAATTTTTAACGATGTTCGTTCAGTATTCTATAATAGCAGTAAATTTTCTGACGGATATCCATCGGCTACTGGCATTGGAATGAGTACAGGTGGATTTATTATTGATTTTGTGGCAATTAATAATAATTCTATTACAAAAGGAATATCAATTAAAAGTCCGGTTCAAAGTGATGCACACCAATATACACGTGAAGTATTAGCAAAGAATACCATAAAAGTCGGTGAAAATGAAACTTCGCCTAAGTTTGAACGAGCAAAAGCGCTTGTATCGAATGGTGAAAATTGCACAATATTTATATCAGGAACAGCTTCAATTAAAGGTCAACACTCAATATTTGAAAATGATGCTGAAAAGCAAACCCAATTTACAATCGAAAATATTCTCAAACTTATATCACATGAAAATATTCAAAAACACGGGTTTGCTGAATTTTATCAAAATTTAAAACCATTGTACTTCAGGGTATATATCAAAAATGCAGAAGATTATAGTAATGTAAAAAAGGTTTGTGATAAATTGTTAGGCAAAACTAAAATTCTATATTTACAGGCAGATATTTGCAGGTCTGAACTTCTGGTTGAAATAGAAGGAATATTCTCAAGTCATAATCAAAAGGATTTATAAATTCTTAACTTCCAAAAAGCCTTTAAAAAATATTAAGCATTCAGTTTATGTTGCCTTTTTAACTATTTTTGAAGTTAAAATATAATAGATAATATATTGAGGCGATTGAATGTGATTCAACTTTGTAAAAAAAAAGAAACGATTTTTATTATACCTATAAATTCAATCGGATAATTTAAATCTAATAACTTTTGAAAAACTTTCATACAAGTATGGTTAAACATAAATAGAAGAAAAAATCCACTGAATATAGGTTCGCCGAAGTGGTCTGAGAATTGAATGGCAGGCGAGGACGACAATTAAAAATATAAGCAACTTGAAACATTGCTAATACATTAAATTTAAAAGATTAACTAAATTGTATTCGAATGAAGAAACCTGTTTTTTTAAATATTGTTTTTATTCTTGTATTTTTCATATGGTTCCCGCTTCGTTCGCAGGATACGCTTTTAAATATTATGTCATCGGAATTGGTACGTGAAATGGAAGGTTTGAAATCACAAACTATTCCTCCTTATTATATGGATTATAGAGTTGACGAACTTAATACTGTTAATTTAAATACTTCATTTGGAAGTTTGGTAGGTGATAATGAAAACGATGGTAAAATACTTACAACTTCAGTAAGGGTTGGAAATTATCAGTTTGATAACACCCATGAAATTTCAAGTATAGAGGGTAATGGAAGTCAACCTTTTACAATGAAAATACCTGTTGAGAATGTTCCAAATGCGATAAAAGTTACACTTTGGGAAGCCACGCATTACGCCTACAGAAGTGCTGTGGATAATTTCAACCAGGTTCAGAGTGGGCTCAAAGATGACAGCAAAGCCTATAAATATGCTGATTATTCCATTGAAAAACCTTCGCAATATTTTGAACCTGCCATAGATTTATCGTTTAAAAATAAAACCAAATGGATAAGTGATTTGAAAGAGTATTCAAAATCATTTTTAGATAATGAAAATGTAGTTGATGCCGATGCTATACTTACTTATTTTGCCGATCGAAAATACTTTGTTTCAAGCGAGGGAAGTAAAATTGTCCAGAATAATTGTTACAGTCAGCTTCAAATAAATGTTTCGCTTAAAACTTCCGATGGAAGTGTTAGTTCGTTATATAAATCGTATTATTCATTTTCACCTGACAGTTTACCTTCCCGTGATGAGGTTTTAAATGATATAGCCAAGTTAAAACAACAATTAAAAGCTTTGAAAAATGCCCCACAGGCTGATCCATATTCCGGTCCGGCTATTATGGCGCCTGGTGCAGCGGCTGTTTTTTTTCACGAAATTTTTGGTCATAGAATTGAAGGGCAGCGTTTAAGAAGTTTTGATGATAGCCAAACTTTTAAAGCAAAAATTGGAGAAAAAGTCTTGCCAAAATACATGTCAATTTATTCCGATCCTACGCTTAAATATTTCAAAAACCAGGATATGTATGGCTATTATAAATATGATGACCAGGGGATACCTGCACAAAGGGTTACCGTTGTACAAAAAGGTGTACTCGAAAATTTTTTAATGTCGCGAAGCCCAATCGATGGTTTTTCGAAATCGAATGGTCATGGTCGTTCGCAAGTTGGAATGGCGCCTGTATCGCGACAATCAAATTTAATTGTTGAAACGTCAAAACCTTGTTCAAGCAAAGAATTGCGTAAAAAATTAATAAAAGAATGCAAAAAAGAGAAAAAACCTTATGGTTATCTTTTCGACCAGGTTACGGGTGGTTTTACATTGACTTCACGTTTTCAGCCTAATGTATTTAATGTAAAACCAACAGTAGTTTACAGAATTTATGTTGACGGACGACCTGATGAATTGGTAAGAGGTGTTGATTTCATAGGAACTCCATTAGCAATTTTTTCACAAATTGGGGCTACCGGTGACAGTACGGCAGTATTTACTGGATATTGCGGTGCCGAATCAGGTAATATTCCTGTAACAGCAGTGTCCCCTGCCCTATTTATTAAAAATATCGAAACCCAAAAACAACCCGAAGGAATATTTCCTAAACCAATTCTTCCTAGACCTGATGTTGAAAAAATTCAAAACAAAATTCAAAATAATTGATTATGCGCAATAAAACACTATATATTTTGACTTTATTAATATTTATAGCTCCTTTTGTATCAGGGCAAAGCAATTCTGATTCAATAATTTTTAAAGCTATGAAAGATGAGCTGAACAGAAGTATGCAAAAGCTAAGTATTAAAGATTATGCAAATCCATTTTATATTTCCTATACTGTTGAAGATGTAAAAACAATGTTTATATCATCAACACTTGGTGCATTGGGCAGCACATCTGAACGGCATTACAGGAGTTGGAGCAATAGGGTTTTGGCTGGAAATTATAAATTGAATGATGAAAATTATGTAGATGCTACTCGCCGAAAACCACAGCGTGACGGTGATCTGGAACTTCCTCTAGACAATGATTATTATGGAATAAGACGTGCATTATGGATGATGACAAATAATACTTACAAGTCAGCTGCTGAGAATTACAAAAACAAATTAGCAGCACTTAAAGATAAAAACTTGACCACGAAAGACCTTCAAATTGATGATTTCAGCTCAGCTCCACGAATTGATACAGTTATTAGTGATAATAAACTAATTTGGGATAAAAAAATTCTGGAAAATCTGGCTAAAAAATCTTCAGCTATTTTTGTCAATTATCCTGAAATATTTTATTCTGAAGTAACCATGTTTCAGCTTCATGCTAACTTGTATTTTTGCAGTAGTGAACAATCCAAATTTAAGGAACCTTTAAATATATTATATATCACAATTTCTGCCATTGGTCAGGCTGATAATGGTGAAAGTATAAGTGAGCAATTATGTTATACTCTAAATTCCCCAAGTGAATTACCATCGGCAGATACACTAGTAAATCAATCAAATAATATGGCAAAACTAATTATTGAAAAAAGCAAAGCACCTATGCTTGACGAAAATTATTCTGGACCAGTCTTATTTATGGGACAATCGGTAGCAGATATTTTGACATTAGGCTTATTTAATGGCCCCGATAATTTATATGCCTATCGTGAACCGTTATACAACAATTCACAAATGTCTATGACATACGGGCAAAACTTAAATTCACTGGAATCGAAAATTGAAAAATTGGTAGTTGCAAAAAGTATTAGTATAAACGATTATTCAAAATTAAAAGAATACAATGGCAAAAAATTAATAGGTAGTTATTCTGTAGATGGAGAAGGTGTAAGGCCTCCAGACACACTCAATTTAATTGAAAATGGATTATTGAAAAATTTATATAATGGCAGAACCCCAACACGCAGTATTAAAGAATCAAACGGGCACAGACGTTATGTATATCAATCAGGAGGAGTTACAAGTGATTTAGGTCCAGGAGTAATTTTCATCAGTTCCAATGAATCAAAAAGTGAATCGGAATTAAAGGAAAATTTAATTCAAGAAGCTAAAGACGAAGGTTTAGATTATGCTCTGGAAATTAAACCCTTGCAACAAGGTGATTTTGATTCTCCTCTAAGTATTTATAAAATAAATGTGGCAGATGGAAAAGAACAATTATTGCGCGATGCCACAATGGGTCAAATTACAATTAATTCATTAAAGAAAATTGTCGGATTTTCGAACAAAAATATGGTATATAATACACTGCTCAATACTGGTGACGGTGTAAACCTATTTTCAAGTGAAGATGCTTTACCAAGTGGAGCACCGGTTTCGTTTATTATGCCAAATAGTATGCTTTTAAAAGATGTTGAATTTCAGCGACAAACCAAACCTTTGGCAACTGATAAACCAATAGTTAAAAGTCCACTTGAACCATAACTTACTGAAGCATAATTCCTGCGGCAAACCTACCGGTAATTCCCTTGCCAAAGCGCGATGAATAAAATTCATCGTGATTGCAGTAGGTACAAATTTCAGCTATCTCGATATTTTGTGGTTCTATTCCTATATTGGTAAGTTGTAAATGATTTGCTTTCCATAAATCAAAATACAATTTTCCGTTTCTTTCCGAGAAGCATTTTTTATATTGATCAGATTTAGCAATAAATTGTTCTCGCACTTCACCTCCAACTTCATAACAACATGAACCAATAGAAGGACCAATTGCAGCAATAATATCCTGGGGCTTTGATCCAAAAGTCTCCTTCATTTTTGCAATAGTAATTTTTACAATTTCCTGTAATGTTCCCTTCCAACCTGCATGTATCGCTGCAATAACTCTATTTTCTTTATCAAAAAGAAGAATTGGAACACAATCGGCAACCTGTATTACTATAAAAATATTTTTTAAATTGGTTATTAATGCATCGGTATTTCGGATTGCATTATCACGGTTGAAAACACCCTGCCCTAAGTTCGAATTATCAACAATAGCAACATTTGCTGAATGTGTTTGCTGCGGAAATACAAACCAGTCTAAAGGAATTCCAAGGGATTCGGAAAGCGCTTGCCTGTTCTTTAAAACATTTTCAGGCTTATCATCTGTGCCAAAGCCTAAATTCAGTCCTTTAAAATCACCCGTACTAAAGCCGCCATTTTTGCCAGCAACAAAATGTTTCACCTCGTGAAAAGGTTCAAAAATCTCGAATTTATATAAGGTCGTATTTGCACTAATATCCTTTTTCACTAACTAAACTAATATTTAAATGTGTTCTTTACTCTTTGTTCTTTACTCTTTGTTCTTTACTCTTTGTTCTTTACTCTTTGTTCTTTACTCTTTGTTCTTTACTCTTTGTTCTTTACTCTTTTCTCTTTATTCTTTGTTCTTTACTCTTTGTTCTTGGTTCTTGGTTCTCATTTATCAATAACTCCCGAACCAATTAATTCTTCGTCCAAATACCATGCTGCAAATTGCCCTGCGGTAATACTTTTTTGTTTTTCATCAAACTCAATAATTAAACCATTTTCAAGTTTATGAAGTGTGGCACTTTGCAATGGTTGGCGATAGCGAATACGGACCAAATAATTTCCGGAATCACCTGGTTTTAATGCTAAATCGGGTCGAACCCAATGAATTTCATTTTCACTTATGTATAATGCTTTTCTATAAAGCCCTGGATGATCTTCTCCCTGACCAGTATAAATTATATTATTTTCAATATCTGTGGCAATTACAAATAATGGTTTTTCTTTTCCACCAATATTTAATCCTTTGCGTTGTCCAATGGTATAATAATGCGCTCCACGATGTTTACCGACGTTCTTACCATAATTGGGATTATAAATATATGGTTCAGCTAAATCTAATAATGACTTGCTTTTATTTACATCATTTTCAGAATTATATAAAGTTGAATTTGCCGGGATTTCAATAATATCACCTTCTTTGGCTTCAAGTTTTTGCTGCAAAAAAGTGGGCAGATCAACTTTACCCACAAAACAAATTCCCTGAGAATCCTTACGTTTAGCAGTTGCAAGATTAAGCGAATTGGCAATTTCCCTAACTTCAGGTTTAATTAATTCCCCAATGGGAAATAATGCTTTCGACAATTGTTTTTGCGATAACTGGCAAAGAAAGTAGCTTTGGTCTTTGTTTTTATCTGTTCCGGCCATTAATCTGAAAACTTCGCCATTATTAGTTTGAATTATTTGTTTTCGTGCATAATGACCAGTAGCAACATATTTAGCACCATATTTTAAAGCAGCATCAACAAAAATATCAAACTTAATTTCACGATTGCACAATACATCAGGGTTTGGTGTTCGGCCTTTTTCGTATTCAGCAAACATATAATCCACTACCCTACTCCGATAATCATCACTTAAGTCAACAGTGTGCAAAGGAATATCAAGCTTTCGGGCAACTAATTCGGCAAAAACTAAATCATCTTTCCACGCACAATCGCCATATAAGGTACCGGTTGTATCGTGCCAGTTTATCATAAACAAGCCAACCACATCAAATCCCTGTTGCTTTAATAAATAAGCTGCAACACTTGAATCAACCCCTCCTGATAAACCAACAACCACACGTTGCTTCATTTTAATTATTATTCTTTTTACAAAGGTAGTTATTCAAAAATTTTAATGATGTCCGGCAAAAACAATAATTGTGATTCCTGCTAAAATTCCCAGCAAAATAAGTGCTTTCAATTTTATATTCTTTTCTTTAAATAGAAATGCGCCTAAGGTAAAGGAAACTATAACACTTCCCCTTCGCATAGTTGAAACTATAGCAATTAAAGAACCGGAATATGAAAGTGACCAGAAATAAACGTAATCAGCCACTGATAAACAAATTCCAATTAATGGGATTGTCCATCGCCATTGAAATGGATCGTATTTTTTACGGTTGGGATACCATATTACAATTAGAAGTATAAATAACATTGGAACCATAAATACCAGGTACCAGGCTTGAATAGCAATCCGGTTGTAATGGGCAATTAAATATTTGTCATATAAGGAACTTATTGAACCTATGATTGTGGCAAGTGTCATATAAATTACCCATTTATTTTTTCTAAATGAAATTCCTTCCTTTGACCCTGATAAACCAAATAAATAATAAAATACTATAGTAATAATAATTCCTGTCCATTGCCAAATATTAAGCTGTTCACCAAAAATAAATAATGCCCCAAGTAAAGTCCATAACGGTCCAGATGATCGGATTGGAGAAACAATGGTAATAGGAAGATTCTTCATGGCAAAATAGGCCATTGTCCATGAACTGCCTACAATAAATGATTTTAAAACTATCAGCCAATAAGCAACTACTGGTAATGATTTAAAATTGAAAATTGGATTGATAGGATTGCCAAAATAGGAATAAATGATAATTGGACTGAAAATTAATGCACTGGTTAAACAAGAGAGAAATAATATCGGAATTACAGCATTTCCTTTAAGTGAAATTTTCTTAAAGATATCATATACACCTAATAATACAGCTGAAAGTAAAGCAAGTAATACCCAAACCATTGTACCGAATTATTTGAAAATAATATTAATAAAGTAATTAATCAAAAGGATTTGTTCCAATTCGGCGGATATTAATTTCGTCAATTATTGCATTACTGCGCATATTTATTAGCATTTCAATAATTTCAGCAATTTCTTCAGGTTGAATTAAACCTGAACTGGTTAAATCGGGACGCGTTTTAGTTAACATATCCGTAGCCACACCACCAGGTGAAAGCAAATGAACCCGAATTCCAAGTGGGGCAAGTTCTTTTGCCAATGCTTTTGTAAAACCTGTTAAAGCATGTTTTGAAGCAGTGTAAGCAGCCTGGTTTACATATCCTTTGCGACCTACTACAGACGATATATTAATTATACTTGCTTGTTGCGATTGTTTTAAATAAGGAATGGCTTTTTTGCATAATAAAAATGGGGCTCTCGCATTAACATCCATCATCAAATCCCATTGTTCAACAGGAGTATTCTCAACTGTAAAAGGGTTTGCTACGCCGGCATTATTAATAAGAACATCTATTCCGGCAAATTGCTCAATACATTCATGAATAATATTTCCTGCAGCTTCAGGTCTTGCCAAATCAACAACACAATAGGAACATTCTGCTTTTAATTCTTTACATTCATCAGTAAGCGATTTTAAATCCTGTTCATTTCTTCCAGCTAAAAAAATATTATGACCGGCTTTTGCGAACCTTAAAGAAATTGCCCTTCCTATACCTTTACCGGCTCCTGTAATAATAATTGTTTTTTTCATTCTGCAATACCTATTACAAACTTTAATCTGCAATGTTAAGATGAAAATTTTGAAGCAAAAAGTTTAAAACAACAGAAATGAAAATATTTACAAAATGGAGAAATTAGTTTTCAAAATGGATAAAATTTGTAAATTTGCAATCCGCTAAGCAAAAGGTGAGAATTAAAAGTCCCGTCGAATGGGATTTACAGGCACATCGAAAAGTAAAAAAGTTCTTTAAAAAATGCCCGAATGGCGGAATTGGTAGACGCGCTAGTTTCAGGGACTAGTGTTCGTAAGGATGTGCAGGTTCGAGTCCTGTTTCGGGTACTTGTTTAGTTGATAGTTAATAGTTGCTCGTTCCTAAATATTTGAAGTTAGTTATTGACAATGATTACTAACAACTAAAAACTAATAACTAAAAGCCCAGGTGGTGAAATTGGTAGACATACTACTTTGAGGGGGTAGCGCCGTCAAAAGCATACGAGTTCGAGTCTCGTCCTGGGCACAGTTTTAAAATTAGTAGCAATGTAAATCATGTATTTACATTGCTATTTTTTTAAGTGTCGTTTTTTCTTTTGACAAATAATTATGATTGGATAACCAACATTTTGTTATAATTTTTAAAATACTAATTTTTATTCTTAGTTTGAATAATTTTTAAAAATTGGTAATAGATTTCTTCTGTTTCATCTTATTCCTCTGTAGTACTTGCTAATGATTATGATAAATGATGTTATTATCACTTGGTTGAATAATTGAAGCGAAATTTTTCAATTATATGGTATAATATCATAATCTAATTATTTGTCTGGAAGTCAAAAAAGTATTTAATAATATTCAATTCTTCAGGTAATTTATGTTTTGTTTTCTCAATTTTTTTTTATCATATTTAAGTCTTTTCACTAAAATACTATTTACCTTTAAAATGAAAATCAGTGAATTTACGTACAGAGTTTATTTTTCCAATTGGGGTTTCTTGAATAATAGAATGTTATGAAACTATAATTGAAATACCAGAATGACGAAATGATGGATATAAACTAGTTTCCTACAAGCTTTTAAAAGAGTCAATTTGACAAAATAATAGTTATTTACAAAATGATAATTAACGATACTTTGAAAATTCAAAAAGTTAAATTTTTTAAATTTATTCTATTTATTAGGTATTTAAATATTTCCTATTCACAAAGTGACAGTTGAAAAATTAAACGATTAATAAGTATAAATATTAATTATTTATTTATTAAAAGGATTTTATTTAATTATACAAGAGAGATAAATCCTCGTAAATATTATGAAATGACACTCGGTTACTGATATTATAGTTCAGTAACATATTATTATTCAGCACCTGTTTATATGAAATTTTTTGGAACTGAATATAATGATATAACATTTCAATTTGGAAATAAATTTTTTGCATTCGGTAAAAAAACATTTTTAGCATATAGTATTAATTATAGATTTAATAATATGAGAATAAAAAACCTTTTAGCTGAAGATGGTTCAGAATTTATATATTGTTCAGTCTATAGGACACAAAGTAAAATTGGAATTTCAGGGAAATTATGCAAACTATTATTTCAAAAACATAATATCAAATCTGAAGTATACATTAACACTGATATTAAATGATCATTTAATACACAAAAAAAATATGAGTAAAATGAAAGTAAACTTGCTCAAATACAGGAAATTAAGAATGATATTAGCAAAAGTATTTACCCAATTCTAATCTTTCAATTTGTATTGAGTTTGGTTTTACAAAATAATTCATAAATTGTAATTTAAACCAAAAACCTGTTGTTAACTTAGCCATAATATTATGTTGATTCATAAAGTATACAAATTCAAATATTTATAATTATATAAATACAACTACATTTTGTACCAATAACAAAATTGGTACATTCTTCTGTAAAAATGATAATTTTATAAGAATTAATACATATTTTCGAAAAAAATATAATTTATTATGAATTCACAGAAAATATTTCAGAATAGTGTCAATTACATTTTAATCACTTTCTTTTCAATATGCATATTGGCATTGATTAGATTTATTGAATTCTTAATTATTGGTTATTATGGAATTCACGATATTTTTATAAAAAATTTATTTGAAAATAGTATTAATTTAGATGCGTATTTTTCAATTGCATTATCTGTTTTTTTTATTATACCTTATCTATTGTTATCTTTAAAATATCCGAAATTAAGTCTAAATTTATACAAAGTAATTTGGATTTTTATGATTCTTATTACTATTTGCCTGACCCATTTTTTTATTTCAGGTGAATATCTTCTAACAAATATTTTATTTCAATTTTCATTACAAGAAATTTGGCATATTATTTCAATTGAAAGCGGTACAACCCATAAATTAATATGGTTTCTATATTTAATTTTACCAATTAGTGTTTATTTATTTTTTTTCTTAAAGAAACCAGGAAGTATTAATAAATGGGTAAAAACTGCGATAATTGGAATATATGTGATAGCAATAATTGTAGCCAGCATAAACTATAAATATTGATGTAAGTGGTTTAGTAAAACACTTTGGAGATAACTATGCTGTGGATGGAATTGATTTAAAAATACCAACAGGTTGTATTTATGGAGTATTGGCCGTAACGGAGCAGGTAAAACAACGGCCATTCGTATGCTGTCTACGTTGATGAAACCAGATAAAGGGTCTGCGAAAATTTTCGGACATGATATTGAGAAGGAATCTCATATTGTAAGGCAGTTGATAGGGCTAACAGGTCAGTATGCCTCTGTTGACGAAAAATTATCTGCAAGTGAAAATCTATTTATTTTTTCAAGACTTCTAGGATTAAGCAGGAATGAATCCCGAAAAAAAGCAGCCGAGCTATTGGAAGAATTTGGGTTAACTGATGCTGCAAAAAGACCTTTGGCTAAGTTCTCGGGTGGTATGCGTCGCCGACTTGACCTTGCAGCTAGCCTCATTTCAAAACCTCCATTGATATTTTTAGATGAACCCACAACAGGTTTAGATCCAAGAACCAGAATACAGATGTGGAATACAATACGTAACCTGGTTTCCGATGGCTCTACTGTTGTACTAACAACTCAGTATCTTGACGAAGCAGATCAGCTTGCTGATTATATTGCCGTAATTGACAGAGGTAAAGTTATTGCAGATGGTACACCTTCTCAGCTAAAATCTTCTGTGGGTGTTGCTTCTCTGGAACTTAAGCTAAATGACAAGACCAGAGACGAGGAAGCAAAGCAGATAATTCAATCGTTACTTATGGTTGAAGGGCATGTTTCAGGTGAAGGCATTATTACAGCACCATTAGCAGATCCTGAACTAATTACTGATGTTCTTTTGGCATTACGAAATAGTAATATTCATCTCGCTGAAGTAAGTGTTAAAACTCCAACGTTGGATGAAGTATTTCTGTCAATTACAGGGCATGAAGCCATTAAAAATGAAGTAGAAAGCAAAGACTCAGTATCAGTTAGTAACAATTAAATTAAAAAATCAAATGAATAATACAAATAATATAGCAATCACATCTCTTACTAATCACACCGGATTAAAGCAAACAATTCGTCATTCATTAACCATGGCATATCGTGGCTTATTAAAAGTGCGTCGTACACCTGAACAATTGATTGATGTAACTCTACAACCTATCTTATTTACACTTATGTTCGGCTACCTTTTTGGTGGGGCTATTTCCGGGAATGTTCACAATTATCTGCCCATAATTATTCCTGGGATATTAGTTCAGTCAATTATTACAGGAGCTATTACCATAGGTGTACAACTTCGAGAAGATATGGAAAAAGGAGTTTTCGACCGTTTTAAATCGTTGCCCATAGCACGTATTGCTCCTCTTGCTGGTGCTTTATTGGCCGATACCATTCGGTATGCCTTGGTAACTATTCTCACATTTGGAACTGGCTATTTAATGGGATACAGACCAGAAACCGGGTTCGCAGGCATACTTGGGGTAAGTGTTCTTGTAATTGCATTTGCATGGTGTATTAGTTGGATTTTTGCTCTGGCTGGAGTAGTTGGAAGAAGTGCTGCCGGAGTTCAGGGTATTTCAATGATGATTTTGTTTCCACTTACCTTTTTATCAAATGCTTATGTACCAATTGAAACATTGCCGGCAGCTCTCAAATGGTTTGCCAAGGTAAATCCGGTTTCACACTTAATTACAGCAATTCGTGAAATAATTAATCATGGAATAATCAGCCAGGATTTCTGGCTATCAGTAATTGGTGCTATAGTTGTACTTTTTATATTTGCTCCGCTTACTGTGAGAGCTTATCGGCAAAGGGCATAAATTTTAAATGACAACATTCCCAAAACCAATAAATAATTGTTAGACAAGTTTAAAAATAAATTTTTAATAGACAAGTACCTGATATTAGCACGCTACACTCTTGACAAATGAATTAACTATCATTTTTCCAAGAAATAGAGTTATAACTATTCTATGAAAACAATATATATTATTGAAAAGCTGTACTCTCAAATAAACATATCAAAGAAATTCAACTTTACGAGGTAATGCTTTATATAGTTAATTATTCATTGTGAATATTCGAAATGTTTTGCAGGCCATTCAGTTTATACAAATATCTTGAAACATTGAAGTTTACGCCAAGGCCTACAAAAAAATTAGTAAACGGATAATCATGCAGACCCTTTTCATAACCAATTCTATACGTTAATATCTTTGATTTATAATCAAGATAATCTCTTATTATTAAGGGCCTGTCACCATTATCCTTGTATCCATAATAACCGCCTGTTTCAATTCTAAGTTTTAATTTCGATGATAATAAAATAATCCCTGCATTAGCCATAGTGGCATCGTCCTGACGAAGCAGCCATTTATTGGATTCCCAACAATAATAACCTCCAGCTAAAAAGAATCTGACTTGCTGAATTATTGAAGAATTCATTTTTAAATCTTTTCCAAATGCAATATCAAAAAAATAGCCTGGAGCATCAATATGACGAGCATCCCAATCATTTTTCCCGGTTGTGGTTTTTACATTGAAACGAATAGCAACATCAGGTAAATATTGAACATTTCTAATAATTTGAATTGTAGAATTAACATTAATATCCCCAGCAGAATTCCCTTTTCCAATTCCGTACCAGGTTGCATCATCTATTCGTCTTTGAATATCCATGGAATAATGTTCGACGATAGCATTATTAACTTCAAGTGAAATATAATTTGGGACTATAACAGAATTTAAAAGCATGTAAACTGTTTGATCATATTCCCCACTAGCATTGTTGCTAATTAACCGAGTTTCAAAATTGCTATATTCATTAACATTTCCTGCATTGGACTCAGGAACTGGTAATGCATTTGGTCCCATTGTACCCGAGGCATCACTTATATATTGTTTCCAACCTCCAACTCCTTGATAACTTGGAGGATTACTTGAAAATGAATGTGTTTGATACTGAGCAAGAATTTGGGTATTTGAACTAATAACTAAGAAAAATACAAAAGATATGGCCAATCCAAATTGATTTCTATTTCTTTGGGAATAAATATTAGCACAAAAATCATTCATTAAGATAAATTATTTTGATTATTAATATGTGCAACTTTTTCTAATTTTACCCTTCTGGAGACTTTTATGAGTATAGCTGCATTTTGTTCAGGGAATTCAAATAAATATTCTTTAAGTAATTCCAGGTTTTCAAAAATTAAAGACGGTATAAATATATTTATCAACAAAAAACCGTTTGTAAATTCCATTTTTATCCAATCAAATTGTTTTGAATGTTCAACAACTGATTAGTCAGCAAGTTCAATCATTTCTCGCAAAATGATATTTTTTTTAAACCTGATTTGATTTATTGTTTATTAATAAACGCAGATTCTTTGCTTAACGGATTAACATTGTCATAATCCAGTAATAATTTGGGTAGGCTTACCAAACTGAAGTTAAAGTAAATTAGTATAATTTTTATAAATTATATAGCGTGAGGCTTCTATATATTAAAACAATCGTCCTTTATACAAAAAATATTTCTATTTAAATATCTATAAGAAAGTGATTATAATCTATTATTTTTTGAATTATAATTGCTATTATAACTGTTTTATCTAATTATTAGATTTATTCTTCTTGGTTAATTTCATTATTGAATTTGAAAAAAATCAAGCTAAATAACCTATTAATTTAATATTGTGGAATTGAATCATATTCTGTTTCAAGAAGCATTGGGTCAATTTTGCTAAAACGTTTCGCAAGCAACCTGTTATCCATTTCACGTGATAGCATTCGAATTGTACTTTCAGGAACGTTAAGTAAATCGAGTACCAGCAAGCCATCTAAGGCATCATTAAATTTCGGGTCGATATTGAAGCCGATTATTTTCCCATTCAAATCGATATATTTTTTCAACAATACAGGCACCTTTCCATTATCAGTTTCAATGTCGTATAAAATTGTATCGAGTTGTTTAAAGTTTTTAATATAATCCGAAAGTATTTCAGTATCAATATTAGTTGGCACTACCTTAAATTTGTTTTTGGGCTTTATATAACTGGCCAACTGTTCGTCAAAAAAATTCTGTTTGATGCAATTCACAATTAATGTTTTGGAAATATTCGAAAACCTATTGCTGATGCTTACCGGTCCTATCAAATAGCGATAATCTAAATTGCTGACAAGAAAATGTAAAATTCCTTTCCATAATAGAAATAATGATACCGGGTTTTTCTGATACTCTTTAACTATAAACGATCGGCCTAATTCTAACGATTCATTTAAAATGGGTTTCAACCCTTTTTTTATTTTGAACAAACTTCTTAAATAAAAACCTTTAACGCCATAACGGCGCATAATATCTTTACCCATGCCAATACGGTATGCGCCAGCAATTCGCTCCTCGTCTGAATCCCAAATAAACAAATGATTATAGTACAAATCGTATTCGTCAATATCGCTTTTAAGGTTTGTGCCTTCTCCAATTGCCCTGAATGTAATTTCGCGTAAGCGTCCTAGTTCACATAGTACATTAGGAATTGCCTGGGCATCGGCACAATATATTGTATAATTTTGCTGTTTAAAAAGTATATTTTCAGCCGGAAGGTTTTCAATTTCAAATTTCAACAATTCCTTTTCAATAGGTGCTGCAATTTCTTCAATTTTTGAAGGAAATGAAAATAAAGGCCTGTAGAATTTTTTTACTTCTAATGAAGTACTTAATAAATAAGTTTTTGATCGCAAATAGCGTCCATAACGCTCAATATTATTGAACTCTGATTGTTCAGCTACCGATATTGGACGGCCTATTCTTATTTTTATTAATTGGTTGTGTTTATTTAAAAGTTCCGAAGGTAATTTTGCAGTGCGTAATAATGGATGGATGAGGCCCAGGGAATGAAACCAAATACTATTATTACCCTGAAAATAAATTGGAACTACCGGAACATTTGCTTTTTTAATAAATTTTAATGCAACAGTTGACCATTTTTTATCGGTAATACCTTGTCCTCCGTTAAAAGTTGAAACTTCACCGGCAGGAAAAATAAGGATTGGTTTACCATGTTCAAGATGCTTAATAGTTGCTTTAAGTGATGTTATTGCCGGTTTTTTGTTTTTTGAATTATTATCAAACGGATCAACCGGGAAAATATATTCTTTTATAGGCTCAATTCTATGAAGCAAAAAATTTCCTGTTACTTTTAAATCGGGTCTGATTTTTAATATTTCTTTTAATAAAATTAAGCCTTCAATTCCGCCAAACGGGTGATTCGAAATTATAATAAATGCCCCTTGCGCCGGAATTCGTGCAAGTTCATTTTCAACAAAAGAATAATTTATTTCTAAACTTTGTAAAGTTGCTTCAATAAATGCATAACCTGGTTTTCCAGATATTTTTTTATATATATCGTTTATTTTATTAATTCCTAAAGCTGACATCATTAGTTCTGTTGCACCTTTAACTGCAAAATTATCAGCGTTGGTTATGCCCATTATATCATTGGCAGATATTAAATCTTTTCCTCGTTCCTCGTTAGTTCCCATAATTAGTTTTTTAAGCAGTTTTACAAATGTATTTCTGATGTGTTACCAAAACGTTATATGGGTGTTAAGGAATTATCAAATTGTTAAAATAAGTTTATAGCAAAATATTATTACTTTCTAACTTATATAAATCGAATTTGAATTATTCCTACTTTAACACATTAACTGTCTTCTATGATTTTCAGCTTTATTTACCCAAACCCTAAAGGGTGAAAGCTGAAAATCAAACTGTTCCCTTTAGGGATTAAGGGTAAAAACAGTTTAATCTGTTAAAGTAGAATTATTAAATGCTATTATTTGTTTACTTCGGAAGTAAAAAAATATTTTCTTCAATCGTAGGATTAATAATAATTTTAGGCTTTCTGCCTTTTGCCAATGATTTATTATTTGATTTGTTAGAATGAATTGGTATTGTAAAATAAAATGTTGAACCAACTTTTTCTTCCGATTGAACCCAAATTCTGCCACCGAGAAGTTCTACTATATTTTTCGAAATTGTTAATCCCAATCCTGTACCTCCATAGCGCGGGTTTTCAACCTGTCGGAAGCGGTCGAAAATAGCTTCGTGCATATGATCCGGAATACCAATTCCGGTATCTTTTACATAAAATTGAACCTGATCGTGAAAAACACTAAATCCAAATTCAACTTTACCGGCATTGGTAAATTTAATTGCATTATTTACCAGGTTTATAATAACCTGTTTCAATCGTTCGGCATCGGTACATAACATAAAACCCGGGTCAACAGAATCTTTAAACATAGAAAGTTCCAGGTTTTTTCCTTTCATTTCCAATATTCTTTCAAACATTACCAATAATCCATCAAGTAATGAATTAAGATTAAATTTTGTGTTGACAATTTTAAGTTCGCCGGCTTCAATGCGTGCTATATCAATTATGTCATCAATTATTTTTAATAAAAGTTCACCCGATTTTTTTATATGGCCAATATATTCAAGTTGTGTTTGCCTGTCAAATTCTTTTTCATACATAAGTCCGGCAAACCCCAATATTCCATTCATCGGTGTCCTTACCTCATGCGACATATTGGCAAGGAATGCACTTTTAAGTTTATCCGATTCTTCTGCTTTAATTTTTGCTTTTTCAAGTTCTTCAATTTGCTTTCTTCTTTCGGTATGGTCAACTACAAGGCACCTGAACCCAAAATATTTGTTATTCTTTGATATTCGTGAAGTGTATAGGATAACATTCATTTCCAACCCATCTTTTCTAATACCTAAACATTCAAATCCCACCAAATTTTCACTCGAGTTCAATTGCGATCCTGCAATACCTTTCAAAATATCCGTCAAACTAATTCCTGATAATATATCTTGTCGAGTGTAACCAAAAACATTGAGCCATGTTTTATTTACGTAGTTTATAATGCCGTCTTCCGATGCTTCAAAAATACTTTGGGGTAAAAAATCTGCCATTTCGCGATACTTCAATTCGTTGTACTGAAGTGTTTTTTGAGCCAACCGATGTTCGTTTTCACGATTACGAAAATTCTCAAGCAATTTTCCGAGTTCATTAAATAAGGGCATTATTTCATTGGGATAATTTTTTATTTGAATGGATTCAATTTCAAACCCATTGCGTGAAAGATTCATGAAATATCGTGAAATTTGTTTTATTGGTATAACTAGTGTATTGACTAATTTTCTACTAATATATAAACTGAATATAATGCTTAATACCAGTATAATTGAATAATAGCCAACCAATACAGCAATATTAACAGCGTAAATTTTTAAAATAATTATAGTGCCAATAATTAATAAAGAACCCGTAATTACTATATTTCCCGCCATCCAAAAATATACCTTTTTTTGTAGTGATAACATAAACGTCCAAGTTTTATGCAAAGGAAATACAGGAATAACAAGTTAAAATGAAGCCAATGTTAAATGTAGTTTAAGAAAATCGTCCAATTGATTTCTAATTTATATAAGTGATAGAAAACATAGCAAACAGTAAATTAGTAAATAAATAACAGAAATTTAATATATTGTGAATAACCATAATGGATTTATCTTTATAATATTGTCATATTATTTTATTTAAAAAATAAACAATTATTTTATTCGATTTAAAGTAAAATAAAATTTGTTTATTACGATATGTAATTTTAATTGAATGAAACAAAACATCAGTTTTAGTTCAGTACTTGCTGAACTGGATATGATAAAGGCTGAAATTGATTGCCGCGAAAAGCTTATGAATGTATATCACATTTTCGAGTCAAATTATAATATTCCGGGAATTATAGTTATGAAAAAAGGAATATTTTACCGAATGCTTTCCAAGTCAAGGTTTTACCAGGTTATGAGTAAACAATATATGTTTGATTTATTTTCACGCCGTGCAATTCAATTTTTCTTTGATGATAAATATGATGAAAATTATTTGGTACTCAATGATACGGTTACAATTATTGAAGCTGCCGGTAAAGCGCTTCAACGTGATGATTTGAGCCGGTACGAACCTGTTATTGTACTTACAAATAGCGGTGAATATAAACTATTGCCAATTCATAATTTGTTACTGGCCCAAAATGAAATTCAAACCGGAATGATTGATATTATTTCCGAAGCCAATGAATTTAAAAAAGATGTTTTACGAATTGTTGCGCATGACTTACGAAATCCTTTAGCTGCCGTTATTGGTTTTGCAAATTTGATAACCGAAAAACAACTGGATTATGAAAAAACGCATTTATTTGCAAGTCAGATATATTTTGCGGCTAATAATATGAACGATTTAATTAATGATTTTTTAGTTGCTGCAATAAATGATTCAACTGATTTTGACATTCATTTTTCAATATTTAATTTATCGGTTTATATTGAAAAAATTATTAGTGGATTTAATAATTCACTCCAGGCCAAAAAACAGGAATTAATATACCAGCCATCGGATATTAATGTGATGATAAATGCCGACCGAAATAAAATTGCTGAAGTAATTGAGAATTTAATATCAAACGCAATTAAATATTCGGGTTATGAGAAAAAAATAATTGTAGATGTTTCATGTGAAAATGAAATGGCATTAATTAAAGTTCAAGACGAAGGTCCGGGTTTTACTGAACAGGATTTGCAAAAAATATTTAAGAAATTTCAGAAATTAAGCGCAAAACCAACCGGAAATGAATCATCAACCGGGTTAGGATTATATATTGCTAAACGGATTATGGACAAACATAATGGTAAAATTTGGCTTGAATCAAAGCTTGGGGAAGGTACAACATTTTATATATCGTTACCGGTATATTGCGAAGATATAATTATTGAAAATAAAGAAAAAACCCTTAGTATATAATTTTTATAGCAACTCAAAAATAGTTATAATTTTATCTAAGCTTTTATCCAAAATATAAGAATGATCCAATTGTTTTATTGTTTATAATTTCACCGCCAATATCTTTCCGTATAGCTTCCAAAAAATCAATACTTTCAGATATTACTACTTTACTTGTGAAATCATAGGCCTTTTTACCTGTAGAACTTTTCACGTTATTATTGGCAATATGTTCGTTTTTTCTTATTACTTCTATAAGTAAGTCAATATGTTCTTCTGCAGGTTTTGTTATAATAGTTTCCATAATAAAATTGTTATAGTATAATGAACTTTAACATGTAATTATATGTTGTATATAAAGGTAACTGACAATTTAATTCGTAATGTTTACAAATCATTAACTTATTATTAAATATTTTAAATGTTGAAGGTCAGTTCAAATTATCAGGCTTAACAATAACATCAGGAATTGGTAAAATTCAAATAACCTGGTTTAAATAATGGCTTTCTAATTTTGTACCAGAAATTAAAATTTTAAAACATGAAAATTATGGTACCGGAATTATCAAACCCAAAATGGAAACTTATTGTTAATGGAAATGTAAAGTATAGTTTTTCAACATTTACTATGCGGGCAACTGTATCGCGCGTAAGGATATCTTATAAATTGAACAAGGTAACACTTGATGAAGCTATTTTTGAATTATATAATTCATGTAAAAAGAATTTTGATTTACTTGAACAAGACATAAATACACTATTTAACAATTAAGGTTTACCTTTACACTATTGGAGAAACTTAAAAATAAAATAACCAGGTATAAATTACAATACAAAAGCCTGTTTCAAAAATTGAAGCAGAATTGTACCGATGTTGAGCCTCATCAAGTCGCAAAATCATTGACTATTGGCGCTTGCATTGGAATTATACCACTGTTTGGAATAACATTTATAACTGCTACCGCGGTAGGAATATTTTTAAAGCTTAATCAATTTATATTGCAATCAACACATTTATTAATATCGCCAATTCAAATACTATTAATTCCTGTATTTTTAAATGCTGGTCAAAAAATATTCCATCATTCATTCATAAACACTTCTTATATAATTCATGAAATTTCACATTCCAGTTTTTTGGGCGTTTTAAGGGATTTTGGCAGTATTATGTTGTTTGGTTTTATTGTTTGGCTTATTTTTTCAATAATTGCAGGTTCTATTTTGTATTTTATTTTACTTTATTTATTGAGCCCAAAAGTGAAAATTAAACAAGCCTAAAAATTCAATTTAATTCTACTTTAACAGATTCGAAAACTAAACTGTTTTTACCCTTAATCCCTAAAGGGAACAGTTTGATTTTCAGCTTTCACCCTTTAGGGTTTGGGGTAAATAAAGCTGAAAATAATTGAAGACAGTTAATGTGTTAAAGTAGAATTAATATTTTAATCCTTTGTAAAACTTAATATTAAATTAATAATAGCTTAATATTCGGATTGTATTTTTATGTACAATTATTATTGCAATGGAAAGATTAATTAAATTTCTGAAGAAGAAAATAAAAAAATATAGCGAAGATATAGCCTATATGATTGTTATTGGTATTCCCTTTTTTATATTGGTGCTTTACCTGGGCAAATACTTAAATTTATCGGAGTTGTATTAAGGTTTTTGTTGGTTAGTAAAAGTATTTAGTTGTAATTCATAATTGTTTTGCACATTATATTTGATGGTTAGTTTGATGGTTAAATCGTGGTTATTATTAATCACGATTTTTTTTAATTATTTGATATCCTCAATTCGTTTATATTTGCATTAAAGCATACTATTTTCATGTTTAAAACTTCAATCGGGAATATTAATTATACCTTTAAAAGTTTAAAGGATTTAATGGCTAAAGCTACACCATTACGAAGTGGTGATGAACTGGCCGGAATTGCTGCTGAAAATGAAACAGAAAGAGTAGCTGCTCAAATGGTTTTATCGGACCTGCCATTAACTATTTTCCTGAATGAACAGGTTATTGCTTATGAACGCGATGAAATTACCCGGTTAATTATTGACACACACAATGCCGTTGCTTTTTCTGAAATAGCTCACTTTACAGTTGGAGGTTTTCGTGAATTTTTACTTGAATATACAACTACTTCAAAGGTATTAACAAGGATTGCACCCGGAATAACTCCTGAAATGGCTGCTGCAGTTTGTAAAATTATGCGTAACCAGGATTTAATTTCAGTTGCTTCTAAATGTTCTGTAGTCACCAAATTCAGGAATACATTGGGTTTAGTGAACAGGCTTTCAACTCGGTTGCAACCCAATCATCCCACAGATAATCCTAAAGGAATTGCAGCCTCCATACTCGATGGCTTGCTTATGGGAAGTGGTGATGCTGTTATAGGAATTAACCCTGCTTCCGATAATCTTTCCAATACAATTGAATTGTTGAAGATGCTCAATAATATTATTACCGGCTTAAAAATTCCAACCCAATCATGTATATTATCACATATAACCTCAACACTGCAAGCCATTGAAAAAAAAGCACCTGTTGATTTATGTTTTCAATCCATAGGTGGAACTGAAAAAACCAACGCATCATTTGGTATTACCTTATCATTAATTCAGGAAGCCTATGAAGCTACCTTATCTTTAAACCGTGGTGCCATAGGTAAAAATGTAATGTACTTCGAAACTGGCCAGGGTAGTTCGCTTTCGGCCAATGCCAATGAAGGGGTTGATCAGCAAACCTGTGAAGCCAGGGCTTATGCAGTTGCAAGGCATTTTTCACCTTTGCTTGTAAATACAGTCGTTGGTTTTATTGGTCCTGAGTATTTATATAATGGGAAACAAATTATACGTGCCGGCCTCGAAGACCATTTTTGTGGTAAATTACTTGGTTTGCCAATGGGCTGCGATGTTTGTTATACCAACCATGCCGATGCCGATGAGGATGATATGGATAATTTGCTTACTTTACTTTCCGTAGCAGGCTGCAATTATATTATGGGTGTTCCCGGAGCAGATGATATAATGCTGAATTATCAAAGCACTTCATTCCACGACGCTTTATATATTCGAAATGTATTGCATAAAAAACCTGCTCCTGAATTTGAAGAATGGCTGAATAGTTTTGGATTGATAAATAATAAAGGGGAATTGCAAAAAGTATCGAATGAAAGATTTATTAAAATGCTGGCTTTATGAACGATGAGGAATTATATAAATCTATGGCTTCAATAACACAGGCCAGAATTAATCTTGGAAATTCAGGAAGTGGAATTCCTACAAAACATTTATTAAAATTAAAATTAGACCATGCTCTTGCAAAAGATGCCATATATACGAAACTCAATTCAAACCTTCTTCAAAGTAACTTAAAAGATATTGGTATAAATTCAATTTTAGTTAAAACAAGGGCTGTTGATCGTGATACTTTTTTGAAGCATCCTGATAGCGGGAGAAAATTGGATAATATTTCAAGGGATATATTAACAAATTCAGACAAGGAAAACGATATAGATATTATTTTTATTATTGCTGATGGATTAAGTGCTAATGCTATACAAAAACATGCCTTTCTATTTATAAGTTATATTCTTCCCGGACTTAAAAAAAATTATGCTATAGATGAAATAGTTATTGTGGAACAAGGCAGGGTTGCAATTTCAGATGAAATTTGTGAACTGCGCAAGGCTAAACTCAGTATTATATTAATTGGAGAGCGTCCAGGTTTGAGTTCGCCCGACAGCATGGGAATTTATTTAACGTATAATCCCAAAGTTGGCAATACCGATGAAAAACGTAATTGTATTTCCAACATCAGGATGCTTGGGTTAACTTATGAAATGGCTGCAATTAAACTTAATTATTTAATAAATGAAAGTTTAAAAAGAAAGTTATCAGGTATAAATTTAAAAGAAGAAAGTTTAAACAATAATTTAACCTGATTTCATTTACCAATAAGCTTATTTGAGGTATTATACATGATATATAATTTTACATTTTTGGTTGCAACATTGTTACCCTGTTGCCTTCTGTATCTATAAATGAAACATATAATCCTATACCCGGTATATCTACTGGCTCATTAATTACTATACCTCCGGCATTATTTACTTTTTTAATTGATTCACTAATATTGTCAACTGAAATTACAACAGAGGGATGATCAGATGCATCTCTTCTTGAATAAAAACCACCGTTTATGGCACCAGGCGTTTTAACCATCCCATTTTCATCGGTTTCTGCCGTACTTACAGTAACATAATTACCCATTTCTTCTCCAAAAAATTTTGGTTTCCATCCAAAAACGCTTGCATAAAATTCAGCCATACGTTTGCTATCTTCAGCCGACATTTCAAAATGAACAACAGGATTCATATTCTTCAATTTTTATTAAGTTATAAATTGGTAAAAAACTTTCATTCTTTCAAAAAAGCAATTGACTAAATATTATTTAAAATGTCAATTTAAATTAAAAACAACATACGCTATAATTTGTTTATTTTGTTATGTTAATTGAATTGTTCTACCGTTTCAATTTTCTTGTTATAGGTAAAAAATGTTTTGCTTAAAATTACTGTAAACATAAATTTTGTTCCTTTTTCTTCATTTTTAGTTACCCATATATTTCCGCCATTCAATTCGGCAAATTCTTTGCATAGCTTTAAACCCAATCCTGAGCCTTTTTCGTTCATCAGGCCCGGATTTGTAAACTGGTTTTTACTTTTGAATATATCTTCGAGATTTTTAAATGCAATGCCAATACCGGTATCACTTACAACTACAGTAACAAAATTCTTTCCTATTTCACAGTTAATTTTTATTTGTCCACCCGATGGGGTGTATTTTATAGCATTGGATACCAGGTTACGTATAATACAGCTTAGTAAATCCGAATCGGTATAAACTTCGAGTGTTTCAGGCAAATCAATAATTAGTTCAATTTCTTTGTAATGAATTATAGTCTCGAACATTTTTACCGATTCCATTACAACAGCCTGCAAATAATAATTACCAAATTTCGGGGTTATACGGTTTAACCGCGAACGCGACCAATGCAATAAATTGTCCATTAAATGAAATGCATTTTTCGACGATTCATCCAGCGCCAGCAATGATTTATGAACTTTATCGGGGGGCATGGTTTTGAAATTCTTTGATAATACTTCTGCCAGGTTTTGAAACCAATACAAAGGGTTACGCAGTTCATGTGCAATTATTGAAAACAATTTGTCCTTTTCCTGGTTTGCTAAATTCAATTCACTGTTTAGTTTCTCTAAGGCTTTATTTTGAATTGTTATCTTTCCATTTAATTCTTCAAGTTTGCGGTTTGCTTTTATTTTATGGTAAAACCTGTTATATATAACTAATGAAAGTAGAATGCTTGATAAAAGTAAAGCTATAATTAAGCCAATAAAAGTGTTTTTACGCTTTATGGTCATTTCTTTTAATTCATTTTCCTTTCGCAAAACCTGGTTTGCTTTTTCTTTGCGCTCGTTATTATAAGTAATTTGTAATATTTCTAGTTGCCTGTGATTAGCAACATTCAACGAGTTCTTTTCAGTTTCAAAAAGTAATTCGTGATAATATAAAGCTTTTTTAAAATTACCCAATGCAGCATAACATTTATATAATCCCTGGTAATTGTCGCCGTATAAATCAAACATATCGGTATGTTGAATACAGCTTAAACTTAATTCGAAATAGGGAAGCGCTTTTTGAGTTGAACCATTGCTTAAATATAAGTTGCCTAATGCCTGGCTCGATTCTGCAATGCCCATTTTATAACCTGCATCTTTTGAAATTTCGAATGCTTCATTTAAATATTTACTTGCTTCATTTGGTTTGTTCTGCAATAAATATACTTTTCCCAAATTTGTTAATGATTTAACCAGTCCCTTTTTATATCCGGTTTGCTGGCATAAATCATACGATTGTTGGAATGCAATTAGGGCGCTATCGGTATTATGCAATTCCAGATATGCCTTACCAATATTGTTATATGCCTTAGCTGTTCCATCTAAACTATTCATTATACTTGCAAAATGCAATGCTTTTTTATGAAACGTAAGTGCTTTTTCGAACTGATCAGTAAGCAGGTATAAACCACCCAATCGGTTGCAAACATCGGCTAATTGCAGTTGGTCATTAACCTTTTCACTTGCTGTATATGCTTCCAAATAACATTGCAACGCAGCAGTTAAATTACCTTTCCCAATATAATATTTCCCTTCGGTATCTAATGAAAAAGCTATTTGTTTATAATCATGTATTTCACGTGCAACTTCCAAAGCCTTTATAAAATAAGGCATAGCTTTTTCAAAATTGCCTTTTACCCTGAAGTATTTCCCAATATAATTATAACTAACTGACATTAACTGTTTGTCGTTATTTTTTTCAGCTATTGAATTTGCCTCATTAAAAAACAAAATAGAAGTATCATATTGCCCCCAATTATAATAGAGTTTACCTATTTCAATTATTGAAAAACATTGAAAATGTTCCTGACCTGAATTTTTGGCCAGCGAGAGCGCCTCATTGTATAATTTAAGTGCAGTTTTGTTGTCGCCCTGGATGCTTTTTACCTGTGCAAGTAAATCAATTGATTGTACAATATAGTTGTGATTATTTATTTTTTTTGAAATACACAACGCTTCATTAGCCAGTTGAAATGCTTTTTCGCTCGAATAGCCTATATATAAAGTTGATTGATTTAGTAATGTTTTAATTTTGGCTTCTGAATTTCGTTTTTGCCTTTCTTTCAGGTTTTGAAAAACCAATAAGCTGGCAACTATAAATAAAGTGAAGAATATAGTGAGGATAACTATCCATTGTTTTTTATTCCTCATTTTTATTTCATTTTAGTTTTATTGAATAAAACCTGCTTGCAAGGCATAACGGGTCAGGTCGGAATTTGTGGCCAGGTTCATTTTTTTTAATATATTGTTGCGATGATTGCTTAATGTATGAATACTAATTTCAAGTTTTTCAGCAATTTCAGGTTTACGTACGCCGCTTGCCAACAGGCAGAATATTTGAAATTCACGGTCAGTAAGAGATTCATGCGTAATATCAACCTGCTTTTCAGGAATCGAAATATAATCCGCCATAATTTCAGCTTGCTGTGGCGAAATATATTTTTTTCCTTTTAATACAAATCGCAATATATCTATAACTTTATCGGGTTGGGTTTCCTTGTTTATATATGCCGAAGCACCATTGCTTAACATCCGTAGAGCATATACTTCATCTGGGTTCATCGAAAAAATTACAACCGGTAATTGAGGTAAGGTTATTTTAATTTCTTTTAATACATCCAGTGCATCTTTACCGGGCATTGAAATATCAAGGATAACCAAATTGTAAGTATTGGATTTCAATTTTTCCAGAAGTTCCTGACCATTCCGTGCTTCATCAACAATGCTTAAATCATCGGTTGTATCAAAAATTAACTGCAAACCCGTACGCACAACTGCATGGTCATCGGCAATAATGATACTTTTGGGCAGTATATCCATAAATAAACTTAAATATACAAAGCTACTATTGATGGTACTTATTAATTAAAAGATAAGATTAAGTAATAGTTAAGAAAATGTAATCAAATTATTAATTCTACTTTAACAGATTCGAAGACCAAACTGTTTTTACCCTTAATCCCTAAAGGGAACAGTTTGGTTTTCAGATTTCACCCTTTAGGGTTCTGGGGTAAACAAAGCTGAAAATCATAGAAGGCATTTAATCTGTTAAAGTAGAATTAATTATCAAAACGAAAATTTTATTTTTCATTGTTATACGATAACAGGTCATTAAGTATATATGCTTTAATACTACCTATACGGACATTGGCTTCGAACTGGACAGGAATGTGTTTTTCATCACTGGTTAACCAAACTAAAATTTCTTCACCCTTGCTGAATATATCTCCAGGAATGGTTGACACAGCAAGTTTTACACATTCTATGGTTTGGTTTTCAGCCAATATTATTTTTTCCCTGCCGAGGTATTTTATATAAATGGTATGTATCTCAGTTCCTGATATCACTTTTAATGGAATAATTTCGCCATATTTCGAAGTTGCAAAATTATGGCTTCGTATAGTATAGCCAGCAGTCAGAAAGTCGAGTGTATTGGTTGTATATTCACACGAATCGTGCTTTAACGGCTTATCATAATCTTTATAATCGATATAAATTGTTTTTCGTGAACTTTTAAAACTACAGTTTTGGTATGATTCATGTCCATTCTGATTGATCTTAATTTCAAGCCAAAGGGGGTTCATGGTCTCAGGCTCAATGTAAGTATGAATATTTTCATTCATTGAATATATCATTTCATAACTTTTCAAGCTATTGCCGCTTATATCGAACGAATAAACCCTGTGGTTTTGTATAAGCTTTTTTGAAGTGGAGTAATAGAATTCCCCGGCAGGAATGTTTATAAATCCTAATTGATAAACTAATTTGTATTTGAAGTTTTCACTGGGGTTAGTAAAATATTTTGAAGTTTGAGCAAAAGCATATAAGGCGAAACATTGGAATAATGAGAATAAAACAATCCTAACCATTTTTTTTTGAAACAAAAATGGTATTTACAGTTGAAAAGTAAGTTAAATTATTGCTATGAAATTGTGTCTTTTTTTCGCAAAACAGAGGTTCTATCTTTTATAAAGAAGGAACCTCGCTCATGGTATGGAAGAACCTCTGTTTTGCAAACTATTCAATCATTATCTCTTTGAGTAATGCTATATCCATTTTTTGGGAGTGAAAGGCAATAAAATTATCGGGTGATGAAAACCAATCTTTTACCGATTTAGTTTGCAGCGTTGCTGGTTTGCCCGAAACAATGCCTTCGTAACTACTCCACGGGTATAGCCTAAAATTTTCACAAATGCCGTGGTTTTGCGGATTAGCATGTATGTAATACACCAGGTTTGCAAAATAGTTTTCGTTGGTAACTTCTTTTCGTTTAAAAGGGTTTTCGAACAAGCTACCGTGACGGCCTTCTTGTTTGTTAATGGCTTTGGAGTAGCTGGTAAATAGTCGGTGAAAAGCATGGCTTGCACCTAAAAGCTTTGCCTCTCTGCGATTGCTTAAAAGCTTTGCCTCTTCAAAATAAGTGCTGGTCCTTTCAATATTTCGCCGATGTACAATATTGGTATTAATTGCTTCGCAACTTAGAGGCAAAGCTTTTTTCCGTTGCTGCTCCGTCAAAGCTTTTTGCCCAGCATCGCACACCTGCACCAGCAAATGAAAATGGTTGGGCAGCAGGCAATACGCGAAAACATGTACGAATGGTGAAAGATATTCATTTAACCTGCGCATAAAAAAGCGGTAATTTTCTGCCTTGTAAAACAGCTTATCGCCATTGTTGCCACGGTTAAACACGTGGTAAAATTTCCCGGGTTCAAGTATGTTTTGGAGTTTTTTCATGGTTGGTTATATTTTAACTTTTTATTATATATTCTTAGGTTAAATGGTTACATATAGGTTCTTCATTTTTAAAAAGGTGGAAACTGTAGAGAAATAATTAAACCTGTCTTTTTTATTTTTAAAAGTATAAAATTATATTTGATTAAGCGTTATGGTTGTAACGTTTATTGTAAATTGTATCTTTGACGTGGTTGTTTACAGTATTGTCAGTATTTGTCAGTATTGTCAGTATGTTGTGATTTGCTTTCAAATTGTATCTTTGACGTGGTTGTTTACAGTAAACTTAATGATTACTCTAAAGAACAGGTTGTTGTGATTTGCTTTCAAATTGTATCTTTGACGTGGTTGTTTACAGTAACATTTAAATAAGTGATTAGCGAATCAACGTTGTGATTTGCTTTCAATTTGTATCTTTGACGTGGTTGTTTACAGTGGATTCTATTGACTTAGATAACTATTATTAGTTGTGATTTGCTTTCAATTTGTATCTTTGACGTGGTTGTTTACAGTGATTTAGTTAATGTTACTGAAGACCCTGTAGTTGTGATTTGCTTTCAATTTGTATCTTTGACGTGGTTGTTTACAGTATAAGCTTTTGAGCATCCTTTTTAATCGTAGTTGTGATTTGCTTTCAATTTGTATCTTTGACGTGGTTGTTTACAGTCTTTAGTTTCTTTATCAAGTAATATCTCTAGTTGTGATTTGCTTTCAATTTGTATCTTTGACGTGGTTGTTTACAGTGCTGTTAATGCAAATGAATTGTATTTTCGTGTTGTGATTTGCTTTCAATTTGTATCTTTGACGTGGTTGTTTACAGTAAACAGGACAAATTCAAATTATTACAGCAGGTTGTGATTTGCTTTCAATTTGTATCTTTGACGTGGTTGTTTACAGTGTACTGAAGGTAACTTGCATTCATGTGTATGTTGTGATTTGCTTTCAATTTGTATCTTTGACGTGGTTGTTTACAGTAAGCAGCATTATATAAACACGAAGTCATAGGTTGTGATTTGCTTTCAATTTGTATCTTTGACGTGGTTGTTTACAGTGCAAAATTTATTGGTTGCCAACTAGAATTAGTTGTGATTTGCTTTCAATTTGTATCTTTGACGTGGTTGTTTACAGTTGAAAGTTTTTGTATTCCAAACCTTCTATAGTTGTGATTTGCTTTCAATTTGTATCTTTGACGTGGTTGTTTACAGTGGTTATAACTTATTTCTGTAACACTCATAGGTTGTGATTTGCTTTCAATTTGTATCTTTGACGTGGTTGTTTACAGTTGTACTCTGGGGAATATCAAGCTTTTTTGCGTTGTGATTTGCTTTCAATTTGTATCTTTGACGTGGTTGTTTACAGTGTTATATAATCATAAGCTCCAATACCATCAGTTGTGATTTGCTTTCAATTTGTATCTTTGACGTGGTTGTTTACAGTATTTAAACAAGTTATCCATTGCCGGGATTGGTTGTGATTTGCTTTCAATTTGTATCTTTGACGTGGTTGTTTACAGTTTTCCAAAAAAATAAACACCTTCAGGGAGAGTTGTGATTTGCTTTCAATTTGTATCTTTGACGTGGTTGTTTACAGTGCAGTTTCATAAGGATTATATACCGTAATAGTTGTGATTTGCTTTCAATTTGTATCTTTGACGTGGTTGTTTACAGTATCAATGGTAGAGAATAATTAGTTCCAATAGTTGTGATTTGCTTTCAATTTGTATCTTTGACGTGGTTGTTTACAGTCTAAATGAATCTAACGCAATAGCAGATTTAGTTGTGATTTGCTTTCAATTTGTATCTTTGACGTGGTTGTTTACAGTTTTATTTTATTAAAGTCAATTTGCATTTCTGTTGTGATTTGCTTTCAATTTGTATCTTTGACGTGGTTGTTTACAGTAAAGATACCGGTAATAATCCTTTAACCATTGTTGTGATTTGCTTTCAATTTGTATCTTTGACGTGGTTGTTTACAGTGTTATCTAAGTCAATAGAATCCATTTTTATGTTGTGATTTGCTTTCAATTTGTATCTTTGACGTGGTTGTTTACAGTAAATTCCCATTTATACCAACACATGCGATAGTTGTGATTTGCTTTCAATTTGTATCTTTGACGTGGTTGTTTACAGTGAATTGAAATGTCTGAATTTTTTAAAGCCAGTTGTGATTTGCTTTCAATTTGTATCTTTGACGTGGTTGTTTACAGTACGCACTGGGAAAAATAATGCAATGGTTTAGTTGTGATTTGCTTTCAATTTGTATCTTTGACGTGGTTGTTTACAGTCCTATTTTGGTTCCTGCTTATATTGCATTAGTTGTGATTTGCTTTCAATTTGTATCTTTGACGTGGTTGTTTACAGTTTGCTGATAATACCATTTACCAGGAGTTGGGTTGTGATTTGCTTTCAATTTGTATCTTTGACGTGGTTGTTTACAGTGGTTGGCCGAAATTATGCACATGGCAATAAGTTGTGATTTGCTTTCAATTTGTATCTTTGACGTGGTTGTTTACAGTGAATTCAGCAGTGCTTTCATTTTAGTATCGGTTGTGATTTGCTTTCAATTTGTATCTTTGACGTGGTTGTTTACAGTCTTCCAACGGTTTTAAACGACTTGGCATTGGTTGTGATTTGCTTTCAATTTGTATCTTTGACGTGGTTGTTTACAGTCTTCCATGTGTGTATGATGTATCTGGACTAGTTGTGATTTGCTTTCAATTTGTATCTTTGACGTGGTTGTTTACAGTGAACTTTATGAATTGGATATTTTAGACGGTGTTGTGATTTGCTTTCAATTTGTATCTTTGACGTGGTTGTTTACAGTTTCTAAAGGTGTCCAATAATCATGTTCATCGTTGTGATTTGCTTTCAATTTGTATCTTTGACGTGGTTGTTTACAGTTGTTCCTTAAAATATTTGGCGGCTTTATTAGTTGTGATTTGCTTTCAATTTGTATCTTTGACGTGGTTGTTTACAGTGTATAAGCCGGAGGGACTGCAATCAGTCTAGTTGTGATTTGCTTTCAATTTGTATCTTTGACGTGGTTGTTTACAGTAAATAAAGAATTAGGCGAAATTGAAGCTAAGTTGTGATTTGCTTTCAATTTGTATCTTTGACGTGGTTGTTTACAGTAAAATACCACGCATATTCAACATGGCCACAGTTGTGATTTGCTTTCAATTTGTATCTTTGACGTGGTTGTTTACAGTACACCCCCGGGTAAAAAATTGTATAACAACTTGTTATTTACAAAAACACGATTAAAAAATACTGTAATACCAAGTAAACAACTTTAAAAAAGCCTGGAATTTTAATTCCGGGTTTTTTTGTTGGAACACCTCACCCTTTCATCCCTCTCTCCAATTGGAGAGGGAAAGTGGAGCGGCGCATTAATTCGGGTGATGTTATGGATCAATCAGGAAAAGTTGGGGGAATTCATTTTCTATCATGTTTTTACCTCCCAACCAGTTATTCCCTGCGGTCATGAGGGCTTCGCCGTTCTTAAAAAGGAGGGCTAACAAACCTGTGCTATGCCCTGTTATTGCCCCTTTTTAATTGGTTGTGGTAAATTCGTACCTATTTTATATTTTAGTTTACTCCCCGATATTTCCTTTTGACCCGGTGTTGCGATTCTGTATGATTTTAGGAAGCTTTACGGCACAATTATTTATTAAAACAATTCTAACTGCTGTGGTGTATCGGGCCTTTCGGCAGGTTTTGCCTTGTTGAACAGTTCCATCATACCAAATTGCTTATCGGTAATGGTAAAAACTACAACAAACCCGGTATCGGGCAGGAACGATTTTACCCTTTTTATATGTACTTCGGCATTTTCCCTGCTCGGGCAATGACGAATGTATATCGAAAACTGGAACATGGTAAAGCCATCCTTAATAAGGTTCTTCCTGAACAAACCGGCTTCACGCCGTTCACGTTTGGTTTCGGTTGGCAAATCGAAGAATACCATTACCCACATAATGCGATACGCGTTTAATCGTTCGTTAGCGTGAAAGCTTTGCATTTTACTAGTTTTAGTAATAAATCCATGCTATAGCATTTGTTTATTTTTATCACTTTATCAATCAATTAAAAAATGCAAAGCTTTCTTATTTCATTTCGGGATAAATAATTTTACGTGCTTCCCCAATAAAGCATTTTGCCAGAGATGCCGTTGTTAGTTGCGTGGCAATCATCAACGGGCTGTTTTGGTAGTTAATATCAACATCAATAGTTGCTATTGAAAGCAATTCAGCTTTTATTTCCCGTGTAAGTTCTTCAACAGATGAGTAACGTTTCATCAGGTCGAGTACCATTACATCAACGTAGGGACGATAAGGCTCCATAATATCATCGGCCAGGCAATAAGCATTGTATTTGTTATGATGATGAATACCCAGTGTAGGCAATAAACCCGATGCCACCAACGATCTTGCTATTATAGCCCTTACAATTGCATAACCGTAATTTAACAGGTTATTGGGATAATTTCCCTCGCGTTCACGGGTAAACAACAATTCGTCGGGGAAAATATTTTGCCAGTAATACGCCGCTGCACGGGCCTCGTGGTTATTGGCATCGCCCGATTTTACCGATGCCGCCCAATGCAACATGTTATCGTATTTTAATCCTTTACTTTTCAACACCATAGCCTGGTTTGTGATTTTTACCTCAACGGTTTGAGCCCATAGTTGTTTTTTTAATGGTACCGAAGCTTCAATCTGGGCTTCGAACCGTTCCTGCTGGATAGTATTACCATTAAGGTTGAGCAGTAAGCCCGTTGGCAAATGGCTGTCGTTACAGGTTATCAATGCCACATTGTTTTCGAGCAGCCTATGGATTAAATGGTGGGTAATGGTTATCTGCGAATTATCAAGGATAACTATGCCAACATCTTCAACCGGTATAGTAGTAGTCCTGTCCTTTAAAGGTAACATATCAGCGCCGGGGATTTCAATTTCAAGTTGTTCGTTACGGCAGCGTAAGTAAGCAGGGTTTCCGAAATATAAAGTACGTTTTATCATAAATATGAAATAGGAGTCATGAAATATGAGATTTGTAGTTCTGTTTGCTTGTTAGGATAATTGATTTTATAATTTTCAGTATTTCTTCTGCTTCAGTATGTATGGAATTGAATTCACCTTCAGTTAAATATTTTGTTTCAACAAGAAGTTCCAGCCAGTAAATAGTTTCATCTGCTTCCTTTTGTGCAATTCCCAGTTTATGTACAAAATCGGCCTTACTTTCTGCATTGTGTGCTTCCCTTATATTTGCACCAATAGAGGTTCCCGAACGCAGCATCTGTTTGCTTAAAATAAATTCCTTTTATTGTCACACAAATATTTATAAAGCTTAACAATTCTAACAGCAAACTGAAACGATTTTTCAACAATCAAACTTTTCTTTTTCATACAATTTCATATTTCATAATTCATAATTCCTATTTCATAACTCATATTTCATATTTCATAATTCATATTTCATAATTCTTTTAAAAGGGTTTTCGAACAAGCTACCATGACGGCCTTCCTGCTTGTTAATAGCTTTGGAGTAGCTGGTAAACAGGCGGTGAAAAGCATGGCTTGCAGCATCTCCCCCATGTAAAAGCTTTGCCTCGTTGCGATTGCTTAAAAGCTTTGCCTCTTCAAAATAAGTGCTGATCCTATCAATATTTCGCCGATGTACAATATTGATATTATTTGCTTTGCAACTTAGAGGCAAAGCTTTTTCTCCAACATCGCGCACCTGCGCCAGTAAATGAAAATGGTTGGGTAACAGGCAATACGCGAAAACTTGTACGAATGGTGAAAGGTATTCATTTAACCTGCGCATAAAAAAACGATAATTTTCAGCCTTGTAAAACAGGTTATCGCCATTGTTACCACGGTTAAAAACATGGTAAAACTTCCCGGGTTCAAGTATGATTTGGAGTTTTTTCATTCCAAAAAAATTTACTCAAACACAATTTGCTCATTTGTATTAATAGTAAAATCTTTATTTTCAATTAAAAAATTAAGGGTGTTAATCCCACATCTTATTTTTTCGGGTAAATTATTATAGACCTTAACTGATTCTCCTTTACCTAAATCCTTATCAGGTTGTGAATTTATGTGTCGTTTTAGTTTGATCAAACTTGGATTCTCAAAGCCCAATATAGTATATAATCGTTTTGATAAATGGTAATTATCCATTTCTTTTAATTCAACAGATGATTTTCGGAATAGCAAAACAACAACTCCTTTTTTTAATGTTATATTAAGTGTTAGTTTTTCTCCTTTTTTACTCATAATCGAAGTTGGAACATCTTCTAATCTATTTTTTCTATTCTCGCTAATATCAAATAAGCTATAAATAACATATTCTTTTGCTGTTTTTGTCTCATTTTCATATTTGCACATTACATACAAATCGCCAACTTCAGAATAATAAGATTGCTTATAATCTTTATCGGATAAATATGTTTGTTTTTTAATTGCAAGTGGATTTTTCTGAGAGGTATAACATCTTATATGTCTTATTTTATTAACGACTTTACCATTTTTGTCAATCATAAATATGCCTTTATCTATAGCATCTTTAAATGACACTTCATTTGCAAATTGTTGCCTCATTTTTTTATAAAGCGCTTTATCAACAATTGTATTCTCCAATTCCTCCCAATTTCTGAACCCCTTTTCTTGTTCATTTTTTTTGAATTTTAATTCTCTCCTTACAACATAAAATATTTCACTGCCAATCTTGATACTCCCATCTTCATTTCTTAATATTTTGCCATTCTCTTTTTGAGCTTGTGTTATTGCACCATAGAAAGTTTCACCATGCAATTGTCCACGTATATTATCGCCTTTTTTCCAATATTTAGCTAAAGGAACTTTATTGCCATATTTATCTTTTTTAATTTCTCCATTTTCATCTTTTTCATAAATAACCTTACCATTTTCATCTTTTAATGGAACTATTTTTCCTCTGATACGCACGCGCTTACTTGCTGGCGTTAGCGTTTGGTCGTTTGAAATATGATCAATTAAAATATTTTCTTCAATAAATTGAGGAATAGCGGAAATGTTGCCACCCAAATGACAACAGCGTATTTCTTTTTCTAATTCTAGTTTTAATAGGATTGGATCTTCATTAAACTTTTGTTTTTCTTCAATTTGGTAAAATAGTTTTAGCATTTTATCCCGTTTGGCAGCAACAGGTATTAATGTAAGCATAGTGGCATCAATAGCATGGTGCGAATGTTTGTCACGGCTTTTCTTTTCATCCATGCTTTGGATGCCAAGCAGTTTCCTAAAAGCAGCAGTTGCACTTCCTTTTTGCACATCAACATTATTGAAAACCGATTTTAAATAATGGAATGCATATTTAGATATTAAACGGGTGTCAACCAACTGGCTATTACGAAAACCAGTTGTAACTTCAGTCATGGTAAAGCGGTCAGCTTTATTTTGCCAATATTCTAACTCCATTTGCCATAAATGCCTCTGACGTATATAATGATCTTTCCACTCTTTATCTTGCGATTGTTTTGATTTTCCTTTACAGAATTCAATATTGTCTTTTAGTTTTTCAATTCTTTCAAACCAAGGCTGCAACCTAGGTAGAATAGCAGTATATTCATTTGTATTCTTATCATAATTGGCAAGAGCCGTGGGTATTTGATTTTTCTTTATTTGTCTATTATAATGATAATCACATATAGTCAAATTTGCTAGTGAATTATCGAATGATAAGCTTCGAGGAATTGTATGCTCAAAATCAACAGCATTTTCATTAAATAAACTTTCAATGTTTATTACTTTTCCTGTATAAATACAACGACAACCTTGTTCTAACCATAAACGATATTTGGTTATATCTTTCTTATAGCTGTCAACTTTCTCAAATTTCTTTTTCTTTTTTTTATTATCTCCCTTATCGGCAGGTTTTTCTTTTATTTCTCCTTTTTCGGGTATATCGTGCTGGTCAATTAACAAACGTGCTTTATCTATATCATCATCTGATGCAATTCTTCCCGGATAATATTGGTTAATAATTTTTTCAAATTCTTTATTTTCTTTTTCCCTTTCTCTATTATAAAAATCTAATGCCCATCGCATGTTGGCATCATTTAAATCGCGGGCTGTTTCAACTACTATTCTTGTATCTTCATCAATAATACCATCTTTTAAAAGTTCATTTATTTTCTTGCGTAATATATGTAATGCCCTCATGGCCATTGGGTTTTTAAACGCGCCAATAACCGGGCTTTCTAAGAGTTTTTTTGATAATCTTATTCCATTATAATCAAATTGCTGTTCTTTTGCCGGGCTGTAAAACTCAATCAATGATGGATGATATATTTTATTTAGTTTTTTGCAAGCATTGCAATCACAAGAAATTTTATTTTTCGGGTCTTTAATAAAATTATTGGGACAATGTAAAAAATCGAAATGATCCGATAGGAAACTTTTAATAGCATCGCCCAATTTTGGCAGTTTAACAAAATCGCGCTCATTACTTTTAAAAAAAGTTTGATAATGTGCTGCTACAATTTCAATTATTTTATTCTTCTCATCCTGAGTTAATCTGTCCCAGGTTTTTTCTCCTATACTTTCTGATGAATATTTTTCAATATCCTTATAATCGGTGTTATCTATTATATATTCACGATTTTTAAAGGCAAATTGTTCTGTTTCATCTAATGCTTTGTAGTTCGCAATAAGATTATTCACAATGTTTAATATTCGCTTTTCTTCTCTGTTGTTATTGGTTAGATTACCAATTTCAGATAAAAACAAATTTTCATTTTCACTCCAAAGTTTTTCACCTAATATCTCAGGAAGTTTTGCCAATAAAACAGCATCGGTATAAATCAAACCCTTTTCAAGAAACCTGTTAATATTTCGTATAGCTTTTAAACTTAGTTGCCCGTAACCTTGTTGTATAGCTCCCCATACACGGGCAAGTTCGGATGCTTTTTTTTCGTCAAATTTTAAAATGGTTTTAGCAAATTCTTCAACTTGCTCGGCTTCATCATACGAAAAACAAATATGCCAAATATCTTCAATTTTATATGTTACAGTGTGTGTATTAACAACTTTGTTATTTTTACCAGTTTTCCGTTCTTTGTTTGTTTCAAAAGAATAATTCTGCCAATTGTTACCTAATAAATTATTCAATCTTCCTGAAATTGGACATCCGGAAACATTTGTATTATCCTTATAATTTATGGTTTTTTTATCGTAGGATAAAATGCAGGTTTCTTCTTTCTCAATCCAATTCCGTATTTCTTCAAATTTAAAATGAGCTGATGCCCTAAGAAATTTATCATTAAAAAGCTTTTCTTTTTGTTCTTTATTTAAAAAATCTAATTTTTCTTCTGAAGTTCTGCGGTATTTGATATTATTAATAAAACATAAAGCCCTAAATTTTTCAAATTCAGGGTGACTTATAGGACAGCGATGTTTAGTAGGCTCTAAAGTACATTTACCAATCAATCCTTTTTGAGAACGGAGCGGACGTTTAAAAAAAATAGTTCCTTCTTTTTTCTTTTCACTAATAATTCTTTTAAAGAAATCGCTATCCAAGCTCAATTCATTTTGAAACTTAAAAATCTCAATTATTTCTTTTTTGTATTGTGATCGGACAGCTTGAAATTCACTTGCCCTAACCCTAACACCGTCTTTCAATAATTTGTCAAATGCACATCCAACCGTTTTTAAGTTATATTGCTGCATGTAGGCGACTAAGTCCTTCGATTTCTTTTCTTCTGATTTTTTAAGATTAGCAATTGTTTCAATCTCTTGGATTTCTTCATTTTCATTATTTGCATCCTTTTCTTGTTCCTTTAGTGTTTCCCCTTTGCTACTTTTAAATCCCCGACGTTGAGCTATATGATATAAAGCCCTGCCTAATTTATACTTGTTTATTTGATCTGTAAAATCAAACTGTTTTGTTGCCAATTCTGCACGTAATTCAAATGGGCTGCTATAATCGGCAACTCCGTCACCATTGAAATCCAATCGTACCCATTGTTCAAATTCAATTGCACCAATAGGATACTTTCTTTTTAAGCCTTTCTTTTTATCATATTTACTCCATTTTTCAAAATCTTCTGGTGATAATGAACAATAACCGAATTCAATTAAAACTTTGAGGGTTTCCCAGATTCGATATTTTCTAGCTTGGTATAATCGGCGTACAGAACGTTTTTTTGTTCTTTCAGCTGCATACGATTTTGTATATGAGCCTTTATCATCTTTACCAACACCTGTTTTAAATATTACAGAACTAAAAAATTCTAATTGTTCTAATATATCTGTTCCTTTCTCTGGGTTTTTTAATGAGAGTCCTGTTGAATTAGTTCCTAAATCGAGTCCTAAAGTTTTCATATTTCATTTTTTTGGTGTATATTTGTTTTACAATTTGAAAGACTTATCACAATAAGGCTATAAGCCGAAGAAAATCTCAGCCCTGCGTTTCGTGGGGCTTTTTTATGTCTCAATATTTGTCATCCTTTAAAATAGTTTGGATTTCTTTTTGCCAACCTGCCTTTTTCATTTTTAAAAGTATAAAAATATATTTGATTAAGCGTTATGGTTGTAACGTTTTTATAAAATTATTACTTCGTTTTTTCTAATGTTTCTACCTTTTTAATGGGTTGCACCTTTATGAAGCATTGCGGCTATTACAAAACAAAAAGTGGAAATGCTTGCATTAATTTTAGCAATGCTAAACAAGCCTGCAGCAAAACTATTTAGTATTGCTACCATGCCAAACCTATTTGCGGAAATTATTTTAAGCAAATCGGCAATGCTTAACGGTATAGCGGAATTGAGTTTGGGTTATGCGGCAATGCAAAAGGGTATAGAAGAATTGAGCATAGTTAAAGTGGCAAAACTATTCATATTTGCCGAACATATGAATAGAAATGCGGCTAGTTGGTTTAACAATTCGGCTTGTTGAATGTACATTGCCGCAAAAATAAAAGGACCGCTGTTAATGTAACAAGCGGTCCTTTTTTTGTGAACTATCCAATATTTTATTTACCCAACATTGTTGTTTATTATCAGATTGCTAAAATAGTAACAACCTGGCTCCATGAACCTTCTCCGCTTTTGGTTACGGTATTATACCTAAAATAATAGGTAGTACCCGGAATTAAACCATCAACAGAAGTTTTACAGGTTAATGTGTTGGGTAAATTAGTCCATGTTTTGGCATCGGTACTCATTTGCCATTCGTACGAAGCCCTTTTTCCAACGGCTTTTACTACTAATGCAATGGTTCCCGACACTTTTCCATGGGTTACATTAAATTCAGGCCTTGTATAGCTGCCTTTTTGTTTAATGCCCATACCTGCACTCTTAATAATTTGAGCTGCATTCGAAGGGTTATTATCAGCTACACCTTGCACATAAGCCTTATATAGCCGCATATCCTTTAATACAACTTCCTTTTTAATATCGCGGGCTTCAACAGCCCCGATTACACCCGTTAACACTACCGATTCGGCAGCGTCTAAAGCAGTTATATCTGCCATTACTGTTGCCAGGGCAGGTATATTGCTCGGGAACGGTACCGGCAAATTCGCGTTCGAGGTCATTGCCAGCGTTACGCCTTTTGTTTTACCTATCAATTGCGGGATTTGCCGTGGTAATTTTAAAACAGCAATTTCCCTATTAATTACTTTTTTAATACTCATTTTTACTGGGTTTTAGTGAAACAATAAAAAATCATTCAACAATGTTTGGGTTAAAACACTGAATTTGTGTGCAATGTAAAACATTAATTTTTTAAAAACAAATTAATTGTTAAATAAATTTACATGAATAGTTATAAGTATTAAACTATGTTATACATTTATGATATAGCCAATTAACCTAAAAACCAGTATTTACAAACATTACAACAGTACACGGCTAGGGTGTGAAGGTATGTTATTTAAAATCAGTTTAAATTATTTTTGCTTACATGAGGTTCCACTTTTTTAAAACTTGAACCTTTATTGATACCCAAAAAATTATGTGTGTAAACAAATAGTTAATAATTAAGCCTGTTTATTAAGTTAATATTAAGTCTTGCTTAGCAACACCTCTATGAAACTTTGTTAAACGAATTTAAATCAATGGTTTATAATTAATAATCAAATAAATTGTTATTATATAGTCAATCTGACTATTGTATTTATAAATACCTGCACATAAGTTTGCTACTAAAATTTTAAAAAATATTGTATTAATTGCTAATTGTTAATTAATCATACTTTAACACATTAACTGTCTTCTATGATTTTCAGCTTTATTTACACCAAACCCTAAAGGGTGAAAGCTGAAAATCAAACTGTTCCCTTTAGGGATTAAGGGTAAAAACAGTTTGGTTTTCGAACCTGTTAAAGTAGAATTAATTATTCATGGAAAGGATAATATTACTAATAGTATTGTGGCTTTTACAACATATAGATATTTGCATAAGTTCATTAAAAATAGTTGTTTTGGTTAATTGGTAAATCCGGGACATTGAGTAATTGGTGTTTCGGATTTTTTAAATTTCTTTGAATATTTTCTTAAAAATGAATTTCAAATTAAAATAAAACCTGAATATGAAATACAACATTAAAACAATCCCTTGCATTTTAATTATTTCAATATTTATCATTTTTTCGGCTTTTAAATCAGATTGCCCTAATGTATTATGGGGAACAAAAACGACCTATCAGACCGCACAAATTGTTTATACAAATCCGCCACAAGGTTATCTACCCGTGTTTATAAACTATGTAGGCAGGCATGGAGCACGGCATTTGACTAATATTACTGCCGATTCTATTATGTTCGAAGTTTTAAAAGCAGCTGAAAGTGAAAATGCCTTAACAACAGCCGGCATGAAATTAAAAAGAATGGATTCACTTTTATTACTAATTGAAAAAGGCAATGTATCGTTTATTTCGGAAAGGGGAAAAGAAGAACAGGAAGGCATTGGTGAACGAATGGCTAAAAACTTCTATACTATATTTGCTGATAAAAATGGGAAAATAAATGTTTTTACAACAAAAAAAGAACGTACAAAACAAAGCGCCAAGGCATTTATAAAAGGTTTAAACCCCGACAAACAACAATTAACATTTAATTATTCCGATAATGACGAGTTGGCATTTTATGATATTTCACCCGAATACAAAATATTTAAGAAAAATGGCAATTGGAAAGCAGCCTTTGAATCGCTTGAAAATTCTCCTGAAGCTAAAAAACTGGACGAAGAAATACCCAAGCTGTTTTTTACTTCAACCTATATTACCAAACTACAATCAAATACTATTCAGTTTAAAACCGAAACCCACTCTATAAAATACAATATAAAAAGCTTTATTGACGGACTGTACGATGCCTGCTCCATTGTTGCTTCACTCGACAAAGAAATTGAAAAGGCCGGATATAAGCCTAATGAGCTTGATTTTGCTTCATTGTTATCATGCAGTGAACTGGCAGAATTGAATTACCTGAACTCCGCCGAAGATTTCCTGTTAAAAGGCCCGGGAATTGATGCAAATGGAATACAGGTAAGGATTGCAGCGCCGCTTTTGCTTAGTTTTATAAGCACTACCAATGACTATATAACATCACAAACAAGTATTGCCGATTTGCGTTTTGCCCATGCCGAAACCATTGCACCGTTTGCAGCATTGATGGATATTGAAGGTTCGTGTGAACCTGTTACGCCCGAAAATATTGCCACCTACAATAAAGTTTGGAAATGCGAAAACACTATGCCTTTAAGCGCCAACATTCAAATGATATTGTATAAGAATAATACAACCGGTGATTACCTTGTAAAATTTTTGATGAACGAAAATGAAGTGAATATCCATGGCTTAATTAATTCCGGAACCGCATTTTATTATAAATGGAATGAGGTAAAAGATTTTTATAACAAAAAATTACAATCTTTGTTCCTTCATCCTGGCGATGACATACATGAATATTTGATGAACCTAAAATAAATTTGTTTTAGTTTATAATGGTGAAACCTTTCTATGGATTATGATGTTGACTTAAAGTTTAAAAATAGAGCATTTATTTCTATTTTAACAAATTCGAAAACCAAACTGTTTTTACCCTTAATCCCTAAAGGGAACAGTTTGATTTTCAGCTTTCACCCTTTAGGGCTTGGGGTAAATAAAGCTGAAAATCATGGAAGACTTTTAATGTGTTAAAGTAGGATTATATATGAAAAGGTTTTACCATTTGATTGCAAAATATAATCTGTTAAACTAGTAGTTAATTGAAATAATTATGAAAAAACATATAAACCTAATTTGGTTCCTTATTTTCATGTTTACTTTGGCTTCGTATTCCCAAAAAGCTGAAACCATAAAGGACAGTACACGGCAAATTCAATTGCCTTACGACAGGATAATTCAACCTGCCGGGAAACAAATATATTTTGGTGATTCACTGCTCGAGTGCCATGCAATGGATGCTAGCCTTTCGTCTGATAATAAATGGCTGGCTGTGGAAGAGCGATATAGTTTGGTTATTATAAGTACGCTTAGTAATGAAGTGGTATTTACATTAAAGCTAAAAGACAATCCTGAATTGTCAAAAGCAATGAATACCTATTCGGGTATTTGCTGGTACCAAAACCAGGGTCATAATTATATATTGTGGAGCGCGGTCGGGCGTAAAAAAATATCGTATGTAATAGAAGCCGAATGGGATGGAACAAAAGCCGAATTTGTAAAAGAATTTCAGTATAATGCAAACCCACCTGCTGATGTGGCACTGCCCAATGAATTGTTAATTCGTAACGAGAACAACAGGGACTTTCTTTATGTAGTATTAAATGGCAATAACCAGCTGATTAAACAAGATATACAAACGGGTGATACCATTTGGGTTGCCAATACCGGGGTTGCACCTTATGGAATTTGCGAAGCCAACCAAAAACTTTATGTAAGCAATTGGGCTGGCAGGGTCCCTGAACCCGGCGATATGAATGTTGCCGGGGTTCCCTGGGGTGAAGCAAGAATAGATACAAGCAATGCTGCAGTTCGTGAAGGAAGTGTAAGCGTTATTGAGCCAAATACGGGGAAAACTAGTAAAGAAATAATAGTGGGGCTGCATCCCAATGAAATAATTTCTTCATCAGGTGGTAAGTTTGTTTATCTCACCAATTCGAACAGCGACAAAGTAAGCGTGATTAATACCACCACCGATGAAATTGCAGAAACCATTTCAACAAGGTTACAGGAAGAATTCAATTCCTTTTTTGGCGATTCGCCCGAAGGGATTGCCTTATCGAAAGATGACAAAACCCTTTATGTGGCCAATGGTTTAGACAATGCCATTGCTGTTGTTAAACTCTCTAAAACAGCTTCGGAAACCGAAAAAAAACTATATTCAAGTTATATTGATGGCTTTATCCCTACAGGTTCCTATCCATCGTCAATAAGTATATTAAATAACAAAAGACTATATATTACTAATCTCGAAGGTGAAGGGCCAAACCGAAAGTTTACAGATAAAAGAATTCAAATAAAGGCATATAACACACACCATATGCTTGCATCGGTTTCAGTGGTTGATATTCCGGGTGAAAAAAAATTGAAGGATTATACCAAAACAGTAATTGCGGTGAACCAGTTATCGCGGTTGAAATTGGCACAATATCCACCGAGGGAGGGCTCCAAGGCAAAACCACTGCCTGAAAGAATTGGTGAACCTTCGGTTTTTCAACATGTGTTATATATAATTAAGGAGAACCGCACTTACGACCAGGTTTTAGGCGATATGCCCAATGGTAACGGCGATTCGGCTTTATGTATTTATGGTAAAAACATTACACCCAATACCCACCAACTGACCAATGATTTTGAATTGCTTGATAACTTTATGGTATCGGGCAAATGTTCTGCCGAAGGGCATCAATGGGCTGATGCTTCAATTGTTACCGATTATATCGAAAAAAATATGCGTGCATGGTTCCGCAGTTATCCGCATATCCAAACTGATGCGCTTGTTTATGCGCCAACCGGCTATATCTGGGACAATGCCCTGAAAAGCGGTAAAACGGTTCGTATTTACGGCGAAGCCTCCACTCCTATTTTCGACAAGTCAATGGATTGGAAAACAATTTACAATGGCTATCTGAATGGAGAAACATTTAAATTCCATAATGTAACAACGTTAAATACAGTAACCAATATCCTGAGCCAAAGCTATCCTTCATTCGACCACAGGATTCCCGATGTATTAAAAGCAGCAACATTTATTAAAGAATTAAAGGAAACCGAAGCCATGCAAGGTGACCATTTGCCCAATTTAATGGTTATGGCTTTACCCAATGACCATACCCAGGGAACAAAGCCTGGTTATCCAAGCCCTCGCGCACAGGTGGCCGATAACGATATTGCTTTGGGTGAAATTGTTGAGGCGGTTAGCCATAGTAAATTCTGGAAAAACACAGTAATATTTGTGGTCGAAGACGATTCTCAAACCGGGTGGGACCATGTTTCGGCCTATCGTACCGTTGCCCTTGTAATCAGCCCGTATTCAAGGTTAAAAAAAACAATTTCAAATCCCTATAACCAACCTTCAATGGTAAGGTCAATTGAACAAATATTGGGCATGCTACCGATGAATATTCAGGATGCTATTGCAAGTCCAATGTTTTCGTGCTTTACTGCAAATATTGATACAACACCCTGGAATGCTGTAAATAACAATATTCCACTCGATGAAATGAACCCGCCATTGGAAGCCTTACATGGTAAAGCTTTATATTATTCCAAAATGAGCAGCGATCCCCAGTATGATGGATTTGATTCGGGCGACGACGACTTATTAAACCATATTTTATGGTTTGCAGCCAATGCATATAAGCCTTATCCTAAAATGTTTGCCGGTAAGGACGATAATGATTAGAACATTTCTAACTGCCTTATTTGTATTTTTATTTGCTTTTTGTATTAACGCTCAGCAAAACGGAAATGTTATTATCGGTAAAATTTCAGGCAGATGTATCGATTCAATTTCAGGTTCGCCGGTAGAATATGCTGTAATTAGTATTGCTTCCGGTGAAACCGGAAAGGTTATAACCGGTACTATTACTGATAACAATGGACTGTTTAGTATAAATGCAATTAAATATGGTACATACAAAGTAATAGTTAATGCCATTGACTATAAAAATTGCATTAAAAATAATATTGTTGTAAATAACCAGAATTCTGTAATAAACTTTGGGGATATACTACTGGTAAATAATCCAACCCTTTTGAACGAAGTTACAATTACATCGCAAAAGCAACTTATTGAGAACAAAATTGATAAAATGGTATATAATACCGAAAGGGATATTACCTCACAAGGTGGCGTAGCCACTGATGTGCTGAAAAAAATTCCCCAGGTTGATGTTGACGTAAACGGGAATGTTGAATTACAAGGCAACTCAAATGTTCTTTTTTTAATTGACGGTAAACCCTCTGTAAGTTTTGGCAATAATATTGCCGATGTATTGCAATCGATTCCCGCAAGCCAGATAAAAAGCATTGAAATTATAACTAATCCCGGTGCTAAATATGACGCTGAAGGTGGCGGGATTATTAATATAATTCTAAAAAAAAGCACAGCTAAAGGCACAAGTGGCACAGTTTCAGTAACGGGTGGATCAAGGCTTGAAAACGGATCGGTTAACATAAGTTCACGTAAAGGTAATTTTGGCGCAAGCGCTTTTGTAAGTGGAAATGCCCAATTGCTTTCAAAAACAAACAATAGTTTAAACAGAATTTCAAAGGATACTGTAAATAATCAATTGGATAATTTAATTCAAACCGGGAACAGTAATTTTAACCGGAACGGATTTCAAACAGGCATTAATTTTGATTGGGACATAAGCGCAAAGGATAATATTTCAACATCGTTATCGTATAATTATCTCCAAAACTTAAATACCGGTTATTTTTATCAACAATCCACAATTATGGATGAGACCGGGAATACCTTATCAGGAATTAACAGCAACAATATATCAGATAACAGCATTCATGAAAACAACTATGATTGGAACCTTAATTATAAACGTAAATTTGTGACTAAAGGACAGGTGCTGGAGGTTCTGTTGATTTATTCCAATGGTAATGATTATTCCAACTATAAACAAATTCAAACTATTCTCCCATCAAATTCAGCCACTTCCGGATCATATGGAAATAACCCCGGTTTTGAAAAGCAAATGAATATGTCAATCAATTATACGCAACCGGTTTTTCAGCATTCAATTATTGAAACCGGAGCTAAAACAACCATTGACAATAACGAAAGTAATTCTTCTATTTATTTATTGAATCCTTCAAAGGAACTTTATAATTATAGTGCAGATCAGTCGGAAAATATGATTTACAAAAGAACTATTTATAGCTATTATCTTTCATTAACCTTTAAATTATTTAATAGTTTTGATGTGAAAGCTGGTTGCAGGGATGAATATACGGTTTCGATGGCCAATTTTTCAAATTCCGGAAAGCTTGATTTAAAACCATATAATACTTTGGTACCATCGGGCGTAATTTCTTATTTAATTGATTCAGGCCAAACAATAAAATTAGGCTATTCAAGACGAATTAAGCGACCTAATTATCCCGATTTAAACCCTTTTATAAATGCCAGTGATCCGAAAAATATTACAACAGGCAATATCAATCTTGAACCTGAAATATCAAACCAGTTTGAGCTTGGTTATAACATGAATTTTAAGAAGGGCGCAAATATGAATATTGCATTGTTTTATCGCGGAAACCATAACGATATACAAAATTATACCGAATATTTTTCAACCTATAAAATAGGAGATTCAATTTACAACAACGTTTCTGTTAACACAAGAAAAAATATGGGTTTGGAAGCCAATGCCGGTATTAATTTTTATGTATCTGTTCCTTTAAATAACAAATTAAATTTACGTTCCAACATTTCATGCTTCCATCGATATATAAATACCGGATTACCCGACGGAAATGTTAATGGTTTTATGTACCGCCTAAATGTAAACGGATCGTATCAAATTACTTCATCCTTAAGGTTTGAGCTATTCGGGAATTTTAGTTCTTCAAAAATTAATGCCCAGGGTAAAATGCCTGCTTTTACAGTTTATAACCTGGCTATTCGACAGGAATTGTTTCATAAAAAAGGCAGTCTGGCATTTACTGCAACCAACCCGTTTAACAAATATGTGATTCAAAAATCGATTATAGCTGGAACAAATTTTACAACCTATACAACTGTTGATTTTCCCTATCAATCCTTTGGAATTAATTTTACATATAAGTTTGGGAAAATTGAATTCAAAAAACAAAATGATATTGAAGATGTTAATCTGACCAATCCTCCTGGTTCGGGTGAATAAAATTTACAAATTAAAAGCACCAACAAACGTTAATACTTTTTAGCTATAGATGAAACCTTTTCAAAGCTAAATACTTTGGTTTTAAATGGAACTTTATCGTCTTAAATTATTGCAAGGTTTCGACTTTAATTATGGATCAAACGGAAAAGTTGAGGAGTAGAAATAACTGGAAAAATTCATAATTTACCCCAACCCGTTATTCCCTTCAGTAATGAGACCGCTTCGCTTAGTTCTCCTTTCAAACCCCAAACCCCTTAAAAAGGGGCTATAACAGATCTATTCATATTTATTAAATTATTAAATTTGATTAAAAAGGAATAATGGCAACTAAGTTGTATAATATAACCTATTTGAAGGATACACGTAATATCTTAAGAAAAAGCATGACAGTGCCTGAGTTAGTTTTATGGGAAATTTTAAAAGATAAAAAACTTTGTGGTCGCAAATTTAGGCGACAACATAGCATTGGGTTTTATATTGCAGATTTTTATTGTTCTTCTGAAAAATTGGTTATTGAACTGGATGGACAACATCACTATTCCGCAGAAGGAATGGTAAATGATTTTGATAGGGATAAACATTTAGCGTTGATGGACATAAAGGTACTTCGATTTGAAAACAAAGAGGTACTTAACAATTTGACAAATGTCCTCAAAACAATAAAGTCAAATTTTAAACCAAGGAAATAATAATCAAGAACGTTTTGTGCAGTTATAGCCCCTTTTTAAGGGGTTGGGGTTATTATTTTAAAAAACCTTAATAGTTTTTGTCCACCAACTTTTCCGATTGATCCATTATTCATTAATCGCCTATCTGTATAAATAGAGTCTGTCTTTAATGTCGACAAACCCTGACAGGGTTATGCATAATCAAAGTTCAAAAAACACTAATTGCCTGACAATCTGTTTTGTGAAAAACACTGTCAGGGTTTACTTGTCTTATTTCTCGACTTTGAAGACAAACTCTAAATAGATTGAATCAATCTTAAAATACTTTAACACATTAACTGTCTTCTATGATTTTCAGCTTTATTTACCCCAGACCCTAAAGGGTGAAAGCTGAAAATCAAACTGTTCCCTTTAGGGATTAAGGATAAAAACAGTTTGGTTTTCGAATCTGTTAAAGTAGAATTAAAATACTTTTTTGATGCTTAGTAATTATTCTTATTAAATTATCATTACTATACTGTATTAATATAAAGTTTTAACTTCTTTTTGAAGAAACATATTTTAAAAATATAGTTAATTGAGGTTTAAGTTATCATTAAATAATATATAAATAATAGTTAATTAAGAATTAGTATAAATAATTACAAATTATCTCGTCCTATTTTTGGACAAAAAGATATTTATATGTTATCTATAAAATTATTGTTTAAAAGAATTTTACACCTTAGTGTTTTTCTGTCTCTGGCTTTTCCATTGAACGCAACTATTTTCAGAGGGCATATTTTAGATGCCAAAAACAAAGAACCTCTGGTTGGTGCAACTATTGTTGACAGGCAAAATAATATTGTTCATGATTTAGCCGGTTTGGATGGTTCGTTTGCATTAAAAAATATTGGATTAGGAAAACATGTTTTTATTGTTCAATATGTCGGTTATAATTCGCAGGAAAAAGTAATAGATATAGCAAAAACTAATGATAATATTAACATTGATATTCTTTTGGAACCAAAATTAACTGCATTAGATCAAGTTGAAATTGTAGCCCACCAGGATAAAGAATCGAACCAATATGCAAGAGCTGAAGAAAAAAAGGCCGATAATGTTTTGAATGTTTTATCGGCTCAAACAATCCAGATTTTACCAGATATATCTACTGCAAGTGTATTACAAAGAATGTCGGGCATTTCTACTGAAAGAACGGCTACCGGGGAAGCAAGATATGCAGTAATTAGAGGTATGGACCGCCGATATAATTATACGCTCGTTAATGGAATTAAAATTCCAAGTCCTGACAACATGTACAGATATGTACCCATGGATATGTTTCCATCGGATTTACTGGAAAGGCTTGAAGTAATTAAAGCCCTTACTCCTGCTATGGAAGCCGATGCAATTGGTGGTGCAATGAATTTAATAATGAAAGATGCTCCCGATTCATTGACTATAAACGCAAATATTGGTACCGGATTTAGTGAATTGCTTGCACAAAGAGGATATGAAAATTTCGATAAAAGTGTTGTGAATTTTAAGTCGCCCTCCGATATTCATGGTCAGGATTACCAGTCCACTCCTTATGATTTTACTTACAAAAATTTTGACTACAAATCACAAAAGCTTCCTTTCAATGAAATTGCCGGATTTTCAATTGGCGACCGTATTTTCAAAAACAAGGAATTAGGCATTTTAGTGGCGGGTAGTTATCAAAATCTTTTCAATGGTTCCAATAGTACGTGGATAAGACCTGAAAACCAACCTCATGCCGGCAATATACCTTCATTCGATGATATTTATACAAGAAAGTACAATGCCCAAAATACCCGTTATGGCTTACATTCAAAAATCGATTATAGTATTAATGCCAGGAATAAGATTAGTTTGTACAACTTGTTAATGGAAATGGATGAAATAGAATACAGGAACACCATAGATACAAGTTTATCAATAGGAAGAAACGGGGTAGGCACAGGTAATACTTATTTAATGTATCGTTCCAGAATTCACGACCAAAGTATTTATAACAGCACATTGCAAGGTGAACATACTTTACTTGATAATTTTAAACTGAATTGGTCAGGTGTTTATTCACTGGCTAAAAGCGAAATGCCTGATTGGTCAGAATATCAAACAGTGCAACAGGTCGGATTTGATATTAATCATAACCAATATTCAACGCCACAAGTATTAAACATTCCATTTTACAGAATTTGGACACGAAATTCTGACCGCGATTTAGCCGGATACTTAAATTTAAGTTACCATAATACAATATTAGGTCAAGATGTAACGATTACAACCGGAGGATTATACAGGGATAAATTAAGGGATAATCATTACAATGAATGGGATTTGATTCCAAAAACATCATCTATCGGACAACCTGTTGTTTACGACGGACAACTTACCCCTGATAAATTTGAATTTGAAGGTGTAACAGCTTCACAGGGAAATCCGATAAACCCATTGACTTATTCTGCAACAGAGGATGTATTATCGTATTATGTTCAGGCAAACATATTATTTTTTAATAAATTATCTGTATTAGGCGGTGTAAGAATTGAAAATACACAACAAGGTTGGAAAACAGCGCAAGACCCAAAAATATCGTACGGTGCAGTTGGTACAGTTCAATATATGGACATTCTGCCAAGTGTGCATTTTAAATATATTATAAACAATAAGCAAAATTTACGCTTATCGTACTTTAGTGCACTAAACAGGCCTGGCTTTTTTGAGTATGTGCCTTATACAATTGAAGGAGATAATTTTAGCTTTAGTGGTAATCCGCTATTGCTACATGCCACTTCGAATAATTACGATTTAAGATATGAATACTTTCCGGAAAGTTTTGATCAATTTCTTTTTGGTGCTTTTTACAAAAATATATTTAATCCTATTGAAACAGCTGTTAAGTTTACAGGTACATCCAGCGCGACATTAATGCCTGAAAATTTTGGAACTGCACGAAATTATGGATTTGAACTTGCTGTAACAAAATATTGGGGACACATAGGATTATCAGGCAATTACACTTATACGAACTCGCAAATTACTACATCCAAATTATTTTATAATGCCAATTTTGTAACTGAAACTACCACTCAAACCCGACCATTACAAGGGCAATCGCCACATATTGGAAATGTTTCACTACTGTACAAAAACCAGAAAGTTGGGTTAGATGCTCAAGTAGCCCTGGTTTATACAGGGAAAAATATAACTTTTGTTTCTCCTTATAAAGATTTGGATTACTGGCAGCAAGATATAATTCAACTGTCATGTTCAGTTGAAAAAAGAGTATTTAAATATTTCACAGCCTATTGTAAAGTAAATAATTTATTAAATGCTCCGGTAATTGTGAAAATACTTCAACCTAACATATACAGGACAGGGAAATTTGCTTTACCTATCCAAACTTCCAATAACTATGTAACCGTTCAGAAAGATTATTACGGACAGAGTTTCACTTTTGGTGTACGCATGAAAATTTAATAAGTAAATAAATATTACAAACCTTAATTAATTAAAATTATGAAAAGAAGTCTCTATTTTGGCCTTTCTGCGGTAATTGCAATGGCTATGTTCTCATGTAAAAAAACTGATAATTCAGTTGTTTCAACTCCTGAACGTCAGATTGGAAAATCGATAACCAGTGATACCTTGACAGGAACTGTAAAAGGTACTTTAACTTCAGGAAAGACCTATTATTTCGGCAGTCAGGTAACAATTAATGCAGGTGATACCGTATTAATGCAAAGTGGTGTAAAATTACTGGCACTGAACCCCAATGCGCAACTTATAGTTAAAGGTGCATTTGTATCACTGGGAACAAAAGACAAACCAAATTGGATTACCGGTAAAGATGCATATAATAATCCGGCTAATTACAAATTAACCACATTGCAAGATCCAAATAACGACCCAGGGCTTAAACAGGATGGTAAACTTTGGGGCGGTATTCAATGCGATTCCACAACCAATTTAATTGATATTAAATGGACTCATCTTGATTTTGCAGGAGGAACAGCAAGTGCAGATAATCCACCCAGCGGATATAAATCAGGCGACGCTTTGTTTGTTATTATGTTTCAAAATGCTAATGGTTATTTGATTTTAGAAGACTCATGGATTTATGGCACAAGCACTGATGTTATAAGAATGAACGGTGGAAAATTTAGTATCATGAGAAATACAGTAGAAAAGTTGTCATATAACGATGGAGATGCTTTTAATGTAAAGAATTCTTCAGTTGGCGACATGGCTTATAATCTTATTGTTGGAACTGCTAAAGGTGGCACCAAAGCATCGAATAAAGGTACCTACGGTTCTACCCAAACCGATGTTAATATGTACAACAATACTTATATCTCAGGTGGTTGGAGAAGTGTTGACCCTGACAGAGGTGCCAATATCGATTATGAACAAGGCGCAAAAGGTATGGCATATAATAACATTATGGTAAATTGTAAAACAGGACTACGTATTTTGGAAAATCCGGCTGCTGATACTGCAAATTGTTTCTATGGCAATAATTTAAGTTATGGCGATACCATTTCGGTTGTAAATGATTTTTATCCTGTAACTCATGCTACAAAGCCTCACAGTACTGATATTCCTAATCCTGCAACATTCTATCCGGGTTATCCTAACAGTTATACACTTGGTGAAGTATATAATGCACCTGCATTGGTTGGGGCAAACAATCCTAAATTTGTAAATTATCCCTTACCGGTAACTGGTGTAATAAGTTTATATAATTTTGTTGGAAATTATGATTTTCATATTACTTCAAGCTCTCCTGCAATTGGTAAAGGTTACACAGGTTTCACACCTTTAAATGCAACAAGTGCTATAACCGACGCTGATTTAAAAGCCACTGTTACCGCACCAGGAGTCGATTTGGGTTGTTTCCAGAGCAATGGAACTGGCAACCAACATTAAAATAATCCTTGTTAATTCTACTTTAACAGATTCGAAAACCAAACTGTTTTTACCCTTAATCCCTAAAGGGAACAGTTTGATTTTCAGCTTTCACCCTTTAGGGTTTGGGGTAAATAAAGCTGAAAATCATAGAAGACAGTTAATGTGTTAAAGTAGGATTAAAGTTCAGTTACAAAATACTGATCATTAATATAAAAACATAAAAAGCACTATGAAATAGAATTTAACATAGTGCTTTTATTTTTAAAATTTGAAATTGGAAAAATAATATGTATAGGAGAATATTAAAGGGGATTTTTTTATACCAATTTATGGCGTTGGGTTCAATAGTATTTGCTCAAACCAATACTGATATTTCCTACATTGAAAAATTAAACAGTATTCCAGAATCATCCGGATTAATATTCACTAAAGGTAAACTTTGGACATTTGGTGATAGTGGAAATCCTGCTTCTATTTATAGTATTGATACAACAAACGGAGATGTAAAACAAACTGTAAATATTACTAATTATCCCAATATCGATTGGGAAGATATAACTGCAGATGATAGCTTTATTTACATTAGCGATGCGGGTAATAATAATGGTGACCGAACTAACCTCAGGATTTTAAAAATAGCCCAATCGGATATAGGTGACGAAGCATCCGTTTCTTTAACTGCCCAGGCAATTTCATTTTCTTATACCGATCAAACAAATTTTTTGTCCGATCCTAATACTAATTTCGATTGCGAATCTATAATAAGTATTGGCGATTCTCTTTACCTATTCACCAAAGACAGGGGTGATTACCAAACCCGAGTTTATTCATTGCCAAAGGTTCCGGGAACCTATAAATTGAAGCCCTATACAGCTTATAATGTAAACGGAAAAATTACAGGAGCCGATTATAACCCGGTTACCAAGGAAATTATATTAATAGGATATATGAGTTCAAAACTCAACTCATTTCTTTGGGTATTAAGCAAATTCCCTGGCGATCAATTTTTTTCCGGAAATAAATACCGGGTTGAAATTGGTTCTGACTCAATTTCATGGCAAACTGAAGGAATTACCTATATAGATACAAATAGATTATATATATCATGTGAAACCACTTCACAAGTAAAATCATCGCTATATCTACTAGACAAAAGAAATTTTAAATCATCTGATATAACTTCAATTCCTTTATTACAAAGTGAAGTTCCAATTAAATATTATCCTAATCCTGCTGATAAATTTATAAGGTTTATAAGTAAAGTTAAAATTAATAAAATTGAAATAGAAAATAATGAAGGAATAAGGCTTTTTGCAACTTCATGTAATAGTTTTGATTATACTTTGCCTTTAAGTTATTTCAACTTTTCAAGTGGAATACATTTTGTAAGAATTTTAACCAATAAAAATAATTATACATTTAAAATCGTTTTTATTAATTCCACTTTAACACATTAACGGTCTTCTATAATTTTCAGCTTTATTTACCCCAAACCCTAAAGGGTGAAAGCTGAAAATCAAACTGTTCCCTTTAGGGACTAAGGGTAAAAACAGTTTGGTTTTCTAATCTGTTATAGTATAATTAAAAAGTAAATTGAAATATATCAGAGTTTATGAATAAATTAAATATTTACTTCCGCCGTTCAAACAGATTGTAATAATCTGCATTTATATTCTTCTGTAATTTTTGAACAAGATCATTAATATAGCTAATAATTTTATCAAAGTTTTGAAATATAAACGTTCCCAATCAACAGGAATTATATAAATTTACTATCCTTGAACAACTGATTATAACGGTTGTTAAAGTTTAAATTTATTGCTATGCCTAAAAAATATTTCTTTTTAAAACTGAATCCTCCCCGGCCAACATTTACAAATGATATGACCGACGACGAAAGGAAAATAATGAACGACCATGTTAAATATTGGCAACCCTATGTAAAAGATGGAACAGTGCTGGTGCTCGGGCCTGTTCTCAAACCTGAAGGTGGTTTTGGTATTGCCATTATTGGCGTTGAAGATGAAAAGAGAATTGATGAGCTTATATCCATTGACCCGGCAAATGGATTAAACTCATATGAAGTTTATCCAATGCGGGTTGTTTCGAAATGGATTGAGAATTAACTGAACAAAAGTTAAACAAAATCTATCAAAGTCAATAATCACTATAAATTAGCGATGGCTTGGGTTTAATTAATTTTCAGTTAATTTAAAATGGTTGGAATGGAATAATTCAACTAATGATTTTCAACATTGTAATAAAAGCGTTCATGAATAATTAAATCGCCCTGCCAATGCTGCACGGCAACTTCCTCCATTTTTGCCCTGGAACCATCCAGCATAGTTGCATCAAACAACGATTCTACCATTGTAATTGCTTCGGCTTCATTCGATGTAACTGATTTAACCGTAAATCCGTGAATTTCCTTAACCCCTTCAACAAATTTCTTCTGAAACTCCAGGTTAACCATTTTACCTTTTCTAACTTCACCCGAAGCTTCTTCCATAACCACATCATTATGGTAATATTTCTCAAATGCTTCTAACATTTTTCCATTTGCTGACATTGCGTACATGTCTTTTGCTTTATCCAAATAGCTCATAATATACTTATTTTATGATTAATTGTTACAATAACAACTTTAATCTATTTTGGTTAAATCGTAATATGTTAAGAAAACGCAAAGGATATTTTACAATAAAATTCAAATTTCTAATTACTTATTAATTCTACTTTAACAGATTCGAAAACCAAACTGTTTTTACCCTTAATCCCTAAAGGGAACAGTTTGATTTTCAGCTTTCACCCTTTAGGGTTTGGGGTAAATAAAGCTGAAAAACATAGAAAACAGTTAATGTGTTAAAGTAGGATTAATTGTTATATTGTTTATTAAGTTTTTATTAAATAACCAGCACTTTAATGTTAATCAATTTTTTAAAACACAGTATTTCAATATATTAAAAAATGTTTAAACCTTAATATATTCTAACTAGTCATTTTTACTATTGCCCTCCATTTCACACCAACATACATTTGAAAAGTTTTAAAAATTTAAGCTTTATCACAGATGTTGGAATTTATGTTTAAATGTAAAAAAGCAATTGGTATAATAGTAGCAATTTCAATTGTTTGTTCAGGAAGTTTATTTGCGGGAACAATTAAAGGAAAAATTATTGACAGCAATACAAAGGAAAGTGTTGCCGGTGTTCCTGTTATTATAAAAAAGAAAAACCTTATAACTGTAACCGATGTTGATGGTTATTTTGTTTTTCGGGACTTAAACCCCGGTTCATATGTAGTAAACACACAAAGCTTGAGTTTCGAAAATACTGAATCTACGCAACTCATCATCAAATCCGACAATGATTTAGTACGTTATGATATTTATCTTAAACCCAAATCAACTGCAATTGATGAAGTAAAAGTTACTGGTAACAAAGTTATTGAAACAGATGTAAGTGCCAGAAATACTGAAAGGCTGGCAACAAATGTTATGAATGTAGTTTCGGCTAAAACAATTGAGTCGCTACCCGATCAGAATGTAGCTGATGTAATGCAGCGTGTATCAGGTGTCTCGATGGCTAAAAATAATTTTGGGGCTAATTCAAGAGTAATAATCAGGGGTATGCCCTCGAGGTACAATTTATCATTAGTTGATGGTGTTCTTATGCCAAGTTCAAGTTCTTTAGGTATGTTTAGTTCAGAATTGGTTGGGAGAATGGAAGTAGTAAAATCGTTGCAACCCGATTATGAAGGTGATGCAATTGGAGGAATAGTGAATACTGTAACCAAACAAGCTCCGGATACAGCTTTTTTTAAAATTCAAGCGGGTGGAGGATATAACCAATATTATTTTACCCATAAATTCTTAACCTTCGATAATAGCACTGTTGCTGCAAAGGATCCCAGTACACTAAATGGACCTGATTATTTAGCTGATGCGTCACAATTTCCAAGAAAAAACTTAATTGTTAAGTCGGTAAAAGCCGCGCCCGATTTAGACTTTAGTTTTTCAGGCGGTCGCAGGTTCTTCAATAAAAAGTTGGGTTTAATGGTAGCCTTTAGTGCTCAAAATACATCAATCGCGAATACTTATAATTATACAAGCTATTTTTTTAATCCCAATATTAATGGTTTGGATATTGAATACTGGGAAAGCCAGGTTTACAGTCAAAGTCAAAAAAGATTTGGCGGCTTCGCAAAATTAGATTTCCAATTAAATAACAATAACCAGATAAGCCTTTACAGTTCTTTATTTCAAACATATGAACTGCGCGTGAGGGAATATACTGACCTGCAAAACGATAACAGCGCTCAAAATTACCGGCCTATTCAAACACAAACCGAAACCGATAATACACAAACTTCAATTACTTCCTTAAAAGGTGAACACAATATATTAGAAACTCTCAGTATTGATTGGACAGCCTTATATGTTGCAGGTAATTCTCAATCGCCCGATTTTGTGAATATTGAAGAGGCTAAACTTGGCAATGGCTCCTCCAACACTTAATTATTCTCAACCTGTTACCAGAAACTGGCAATGGGATATAAATCAGAATAAATCGGCAAACCTGAACATCAATTATAAACCTAACATTTTCGGGCATTTGTTCGAGTTTAAAGCAGGTGAAATGTATAGAAATGTTTTTATGAAAAATTATGCAAATCAATACTTTTTTGATGGTCCAAAAAATGCACTTAGCTATCCTTATCCTGATCTTCTTACTGTGCCACTTACAAATAACCAAAATGCTCAACAGAAAAAGGGGAATGCCTATTTAAATCCAGGAAATTACAGGGCATGGGAAGAAATTACAGCAATGTACGCAATGGTAACTTCAACATTTGGAAAACTTCAAGTTCTCACAGGTATCAGGGCAGAACAGACTTATATCAGGACTGAACATAACCAGAATAATATTAAGATTCCTGTCTCTGGCGATACGGTCAAATATATCGATCCTTTGCCAAGCTTGCACCTGATATATAAAATTACCGAAAAACAAAATCTTCGATTCTCAATATATAAGGCTATCAACAGACAAGGCCCTACAGAAATTATACCATATTCCGATCCTCGGGCTGGTGCCCAAAGTGGAAATCCCAAATTGAAACATTCTACTGCTAATTGTTTCGATTTGCGTTATGAATTTTATCCGAAAGATGAAGAAGTTTTAACGGCAGGAATATTTTATAAACATTTATATAATGCTATTGAAGAAATTGTATCATCAGGAAGTGGAAATACATCGTTTCAAAATATTGCCAATTGTACCAATTACGGTTTGGAACTGGTAGCAACGAAATATTTTGGCAATTTTGGTTTTAGCGGTAATTATACTTATACACATTCTGCTATAATTGTTCCAAAGCTTGATAATATTATAAAAAATGGATATGATACTACAATTAAACGAAATCAAACAAGGCCATTAATAGGTCAGTCGCCCCATTTATTAAATTTAAGTTTATCCTATCGAAATCAAAAATGGGGTTTCCGCTCAAGTGTTGTATATACTATGCAGGGATACAATATGGTTACCCCAAGTACTTTATATAATCAGGATGTTTACCAGTCGAATTACAATAATCTTGGGCTTTCCTTTGATCAAAGGATTGGAAAAAGAATTAATGTAAGTGCAAAAATTTCAAACCTATTAAATAGTCCGGTTGTACGTACCGTTAGAAACGAAAATTTACCAGTTGAAAAATCATATAACTATCAAAGTTATTATATAGGATTAAAAATTAATTTATAACAATTTAAAATGAAAAAGCAATGAAAAAAATTTACTTATTATCAATTGCGTTAACCTTTATTATTGGGCTAACAAATGTAAGAACTGCAAATGCAACTGACTTGAAAGGTACTTTAACAACCCAAACATTAGCAGAAGGAACCTACAACCTTACCGGTGATGTGTTAGTTGATGTTGGTCAAACATTAACTGTTTCACCAGGGGTTAAAGTTCTTGCAACAGGAAACTATCATATTGAAATTGCTGGTAACCTAATTTGTAATGGTACAGATGCCAAACCAATTATTTTTACCGCGAGTGATGAAAAAACTGCTAAAGATAGTCTTGGTGTTTCGGGCTGGTGGGGTGGTTTCCTTATTGATTCCACAGCAACAAATGTTAACGTAACATTTACCCATATCAACTACACAGGTGGTGTTGATGCTACAGGTGGCACCCAGGCAAGTTTTGACGTAGAAGGTATGCAGGGTTATAACGGCGGCGCCAAAATTATTTTCGAAGACAACTGGATGTTTGGTGGTATTGACGATGCTATACATTTGGCCGGATATATTACCGTAAGTGTAAAAAGAAATGTATTGCAACGTTTGGGCGGCCCTGATGGTGATTTACTAAACATTAAAGCCGGGGTTCAGGGAGATGTTTGCTATAACTATATTTGGAGTTCTGCAAATAGCGGTGTAAAATTAAATACTGGTAAAACGGTTTTTTCACCTGAAACAAAAATAAATATTTATAACAATACTTTTATTAATGGAAACTGGCGTAAAGTTGGAGAACTTTCATCAGCAATTCTTATCGATCAGTTTTCTGCTGCCAATATATATAACAACGTTATTGTAGGTTGTCGCAATGGTATAAATATTACAACAAAAGCTGATTATAATAATACCAAATATAGCAACAACCTTATTTATACTTATAGTGCTACCGTAGATTCATTTACTAATAACTATTATATTCCTGGTTCAGAAGGTTCAGTGCAATCGACTGACAAAACTGATGCAGGAATTACAGCTTGCGGAAAAGTTTTTACCCACTGGGATTCAGATATCACCGTTGATACAGCCGATAATAACATACCTACTTTAGCAACCAATTCACCTGCAATAGGTGCTGGCACAACCACTGCAACGCTTTGGACAACATTTTCAGCAGGTGCAGCTGTAGGTTCAGCAATGGCATTAAATAAAGATATGGGAGCTTATCCTACTGATGGTTCAGGCAACAAACATATGCCAACCCCTTATCCAGGATATACTGCACCAGTTGGCATTAATACAATGTCTGGTAAATTAGGTTTGTCAGTATTCCCAAATCCAGTAATTGACCAATTAACTTTAACCAGCCAATCAACAAATAATTCAAGTTTGCAGGTTGAGTTTATTGATATGCAGGGCAAAGTTGTTCTTTCCAGAACATTTGAAGCTGCAAGCCAATACAATATAAATGTTTCAAATCTTTCGAATGGCTTGTACCTGTGTCGCGTTATTCAAGGTTCATCAATTGAAACAAGTAAGTTCATAAAAAAATAATATTTTCATAATCTGTAAAGCTCTGTCCAGGTCTTTAAGACTTGACAGAGCTTTTTACTAATAACCTTTATTTGTTATAATTTCTGAAATTAATTATTTGAAAACCATACAAATTAATAACCAATGGAAAAGAAATCGATGAACCAAATAATGCGTTCGTGGCACCGTGATGTTGGTTTTTTTATTATTGGAATGGTTATTATTTATGCACTTAGCGGTATAATTTTAATTTTCAGGGAAAGCAATTTATTAAAACACAAAGTAAAGGTTGAAAGAACTATAACACCAAATTTGGAGGCGATGGACTTAAAAAAAGAACTACACCGAAAAGAATTAAACGGTATAAGAATTGATGGCGATAATATTTTTTTTGATGATGGACAATACAATAAAATAACGGGAATTGCAGCTTATACAACTACTGAAACTATTTTCCCATTCAACAGATTTATTGATATTCATAAATCGAAAAATAAAGGCCCTTTACTTTGGATTAGCGCTATTTTTGGTTTGCTCTTGTTTTTTATGGTATTTTCTTCATTATGGATGTTTAAAAAAGGAACTACATTGTTTAGAAGAGGATTAATAATTGGCGGTGCTGGTTTAATTTTTGCATTACTTTTATTTTTTATATAACACATTTCGTTATAAATATTTTTATTATTCAACAATCAAACACATAAAAATTATATGAAAACTAAGCTATTAATTTCTACACTTCTAATAGGAAGTTTAACATTTTCAGTTCAGGCACAGAAAGCTTCGAACTATAAAATTGTAAATAAAATTCATCTCGAAGGTGATGGCAAATGGGACTATTTATTTTCCGATGATGCTGCGTCGAGATTATATGTTTCGCATCAAACAATGGTTCAGGTTGTAGATGAGACTACCGGCCAGGTGATTGGAAAAATAACCGGTATGAATGGCGTGCATGGCATAGCCATTGTTTCGGATTTAAACAAAGGTTATATAAGTAGTGGAAAAGATACTATGGTTACGGTATTCGATACCAAAACGTTTAATGTTATAACAAAGATAACAGCATCGGGTGTTGGTCCTGATGCTATATTTTATGATCCTTATAGCAAAAAAATATTTACTTGTAATGGCAAAGGGCATAGTTCATCGGTTATTGATCCAGAAACCGATAAAATAATTGCAACCATAGAACTTACAGGGAAACCTGAATCAGGTGTTTCCGATGGTAATGGTAAAGTATATGTAAACTTTGAAAAAGAAAGCCAGTTATGCGAAATAAATTCAGCAACTTTTAAAGTCGAAAATGTTTGGCCATTAGCTCCAGGAGAAGGCCCAACCGGTTTATCTTTGGATAATGAAAACCACCGCTTGTTTAGTGCATGCGATAACAAAATGATGATGATTTTAGATGCCGAAACCGGCAAAATTGTTACATCAGTTCCCATTGGCGAAAATGTTGATGGCGATGCTTTCGACCCGGGTTTAAAAGTTGCCTACACGTCGAATGGCGAAGGAAATATGACAGTGATTGAAGAGGACAATAAAGATGCTTTTGAAGTTGCTGAAACTTTCCCTACACAAAGAGGGGCAAAAACCATAACAGTAAACCGGAAAACACATCATATATATATGTCAACAGCCGATTTAAAAGGCGCTGATGACGATGATGATAATCCACATGCAAAACCAAAAATTGTACCAGGAACATTTGTAGTTTTAGATATAGCACCTATAAAATAAAACCTATTTTATAACAAGGTTTTCTTGTATAATGGACATTGGCCTGTCGAAACGAATATTGATTATTATCAATAAGCCTTCGGCAGGTTTGATGTCCATTTAATTTATATTTGACAATATATTTAACGTTTGTTTAGCAGTGTTAATATGGAAATGAATGATATATAATTTAAATTTGGTATAGAATTTATTATAATTTGGCTTAACAGAATAAATAGGATACAAATATTAATTCAAATTCTCATTCATTTGTTAATTATTAATAATGAAGTTTTAATTTAAATTATTTTTGGAATTGCAAACAACTGAATAAGTTAACTTATTAAACATTTATTTATGATGAAGTTTTTAATATGTTTTTTCTATATATGCTATATACAATTTCAACCAACATATTCCCAAATTAAAGCTGCAAATGGGCCTCACAGGATATATTTACCCAATGGATGGTCATTGACTCCTGTTGGAAGTAGTTTGCCTCTTGGTGATTTACCTTTGAATATAGCTGTAAGCAAATCGAAAAAATTAATGGCTGTAACCAATAATGGTGAAAGTATCCAAACGCTCCAATTGATTGATGTTACTAAAGAAAAAATATTAGATAGTGTTATAATCCCAAAATCGTGGTATGGATTAAAATTTTCTTCAGACAATAAAACATTATATGCTTCAGGCGGAAATGATAACAGGATACTTGTTTACAACATTAAAAAAGAACATTTAATATTGAGTGATTCCATTATATTAGGCAAACCCTGGCCCGAGAAAATTTCCCCGGCTGGTATTGATATAGATGATGATGCATATTTATTATACGTGGTAACGAAGGACAATAATTCCTTATATATTTTGGATTTATTAACGAAAAAAATTATTGATAAAATTGCATTGCCTGATGCAGCCTACACTTGTATGCTTTCATCCAATAAAAACAAGTTATTTATTTCGTGCTGGGGATGCGATAAAATTTTAATTGTTGATACACGTAAAAAAATTATTTCTGATGAAATAAAAGTTGGCGATAACCCAAATGAAATAATACTAACCAGTGATAATAAATATTTATATGTGAGCAACGCTAACGATAATTCGGTTTCAGTTATTGATTTAATTTCGAATAAAGTAATTGAAACCTTAAATGCGGCACTTTATCCAAATTCTCCAAGTGGTTCAACTTCAAATGGTTTGGCATTAAGCAAGGATGAAAAAACACTATATATTGCTAATGCCGATAATAATTGCCTTGCTGTGTTTGATGTCAGTGACCCGGGGAATAGTAAAAGTAAAGGGTTTATTCCAACTGGCTGGTACCCAACCAATGTAAAGGTTATCAACAATAAAATATATGTTAGCAATGGTAAAGGATTCTCATCTAAGGCAAATCCCAATGGCCCGAATCCATTTAAAAATGAAATAATTTACCAGAATGGGATTAAATCAAATTCTGCCGAGGTCGAATATATAGCAAATTTGTTAAAAGGTACTATGAGTATAATTCCTGTTCCAGATGAAAAGACCTTAAAGCAATATTCAAAATTAGTTTATGAAAATACGCCTTACTCAAAAGAAAAAGAAACACAAACTTCAGGAATGATAGGAAATCCAATACCATCAAAAGTTGGTGAAACTTCCCCAATTAAATACGTTTTTTATATAATAAAAGAAAACAGAACATACGATCAGGTATTGGGCGATGTGAAAGAAGGCAACGGTGATTCAAGTTTTGTTTTATTTGGAAAGCATATAACACCAAATGAACATGCAATTGCAAAACAATTTGTATTACTTGATAATTTTTATGTTGATGGTGAAGTGAGTGCTGATGGGCATAATTGGAGCATGGGTGCTTATGCCACTGATTATTTGGAAAAAACATGGCCAACAAGTTACGGGCATCGCGGAGGGACTTATGATGCTGAAGGCAACCGTGAGGTTGCAAATAACAAAGGTGGTTTTATTTGGGACATGTGTAAGCGGAATAATGTAACTTATCGAACTTATGGCGAATTTGCCGATAATTATAAACCAAATATTCCCGTTTTAAAAAATCATTTTTGTAAGTATTATACAAGCTGGAACCAGAGTGTACCTGACACAACACGATTTCGACAATGGAAACGCGATTTCGATTCATTGCTTGCTATTTATGCCGTTCCTCAATTAAATACATTAAGGTTTATCAATGACCATACCGAAGGCTTGAGAAAAGGACGTCCTACACCTTTTGCTGATGTTGCTGATAACGATTTGGCCACAGGCTTGTTTGTTGATTATTTAAGCCATAGTAGCATTTGGAATGAAAGTGTAGTTTTTATTGTCGAAGACGATGCCCAAGATGAACCCGACCATGTAGATGCTCATCGTTCAACTGCTTTTGTTGCAGGAGGTATGGTAAAAAGTGATTTTGTTGACCATTCCATGTATTCTACTTCATCTATATTAAGAACAATTGAATTAATTTTAGGAATGCCACCAATGACACAATATGATGCAGCCGCCGAACCTTTATGGCGTTGTTTTTCCAGTTCAGATATACATCCTATGTTCAAAGCTGTTCCTTGTGAAGTTGATTTGCATGAGAAAAATACTGCAATGAATCAATGGCAAAAGCTTTCCGAAACATTTGACTTTAGCGCCGAGGACAGGGTACCTGATGCGGAAATGAACCAGGTTTTGTGGTATGGTTTAAAAGGAGAAAATATAATTATGCCTAATCCGGTCAGGGCTGCGTTTCTGAAATTGAATTGTGGCAAAGATGATGATTAATTTAATTTTAAATATATATGGGAAAACTAATATTTTTTGGGATTTTAAGTATTCCTGTTATATTGGTTTCATGGAGAACCTTATTTAATTTTAAAAGACATGGTTTTTACAGGTTCTTTTCTTGGGAATGCATAATCTGGCTTTTTGTCAGCAACTACAAATATTGGTTTGTAAATCCTTGTCAAATCAGTCAAATTATAGCCTGGATTTGTTTATTAATTTCAGCTTATCTAATAATTGCAGGTATCATACAAATAAAAAAATTCGGAAAACAAATAAATAATCGCGATGATAATGCATTGTATAAGTTCGAAAAAACATCAAATCTTGTAAATTCAGGAATTTATAAATATATAAGACACCCTCTTTATTCCTCCCTTTTATTTCTTACCTGGGGAATATTCCTGAAAAATATGGATATCCGATTATTTATAATTGCCATAATTTCATCCTTTTTCTTATATATAACAGCAAGGTTTGATGAAAAAGAATGTTTAAACTACTTTGGTGAAAATTATAGCTACTATATGAAAAATACGAAACGCTTTATTCCTTTTATTTTCTAATATTATTGAAACCTAAATGAATGAATTAGTTTAAATAGAGATTGTTCATAAAGTCGAGAAAAAAGGGAAAGTAACCCTGACAGGGTTTTTCACAAAACAGATTGTCAGGATATTAGTAATTGTCGAACTTTGATTAAGTATAACCCTGTCAGGGTTTGTCGACAATAAATACAAACTCTAAATAGAAATTCTTATAAGCAATAATTATAAACTTTATAAGTTTAATATAAAAGTAACAATTAGAAAATATATTTAGAAATACGTCGAATTATATTTGTATAAATTAAATACAATGCCATGAAAGTAATAGAAATAGATAATAATGAGCCAATTACTATCATTGATGATTTAGTTTTATCGAATGAAAATTTAATTGATGATATGGAATTTCTATTTATTGAATAAAATATTATTTAATATATACATAACAATTATTCAATATTGCTTATATGCAGAAATATTAAATTTGTAAAATTAAATTGTAAATATTATGGCAACATTTGAAATAAATGAGATAGAGCTCAAAAAATACGTTAATGATTTAATAGCATCGGATGAAAATATGGATGCTGACATGGATGAGGTAAACGAACGGGTTGATACCATGTTGGCAAAGTTAGCAGAATCGCCAGTTGAAGTTATAGGAGAAATTATAGTAGATGATATTTACATTGAAGCTGAAGAATATGATGAGAATAATATTGATGAAGAAATAAGTGAAAATTAAAATTATAAAATAAATACAATAATAATTTGCTTCAGTTTTTAGTTGAATGTTAGTTAGTTAGTAGTTAGTTAGTTTAGTTGAAAAAGAGCCCTTCGTGAGAATTGCTCTTTTTTTATGTTAAATTCCTATGTATAAAATTAACTTTCAAGAATATAAAGGTAATAAATTGAATTCAATTGTAATTATGAATGAAAGTACAAATTAAAATAAAAAAGCCGTCCCGTTTAGGACAGCTTGCAAATTTACCATTTACTTTTATCTCAACTAACCATTCCAAAACTTTTGGCAATAATTTTTCCCTTTTTTAATATACATATATTGCTCATAAAATCCGAGATTAGTATTCAAAGATTATTGCAAATGGCATTATATATTTTTAAATTTGAATAAAGATACAATATAATTATTAAGAAGTTTTAAAATAGAAGTTAACCTATTATTAAATAAAAATTAAAATGTTAAAAATTGTTGCAAATCAAATTTCCGAAAGTATTGATGTTAAAAGGTTCAGAAAAAACTATACCGGAACCGAATATTATTCTTCATCATCGGAAGTGTTTTATAAAAGTGATGAAAAATATTTATTTATATTATCCTATGGCGTAGTTGTTTTCTCAGGTTATGACGAAATAAAACAAAGCGAATTTAACGATTATATAAAACCTTTTTGTAAAAATATTCTTTCCGAACGATTAACTGAAGAATTTATTATCAATGAAAATTCGCCTTTTGACAGGTTTGAATATAACGAAATGTTTTTATCACGATTTGATCCGGTTGTATTGCGAATTGCCATGTTAAATGTAGGACAGTCCGTTGCACTCGACCATTATTCGCAACAAACAGACCAATTACTTGAAGAAACAAATCAATATACTTTAAAATTAGAAAAATACGGAAAACTAAATATTTCCAATAAATCACTTTTAAAATTTATTGGCAAAACTTTAAATGTAAAAAACAGGATTATAGATAATTTGTATATTATCGATTCACCAGAAGAAACATGGGAAGATGAATATTTACATAAAATTGATTCAGCATTGCGAAATACATTTGATTTAAAAATCCGCTTTAAGGAAATTGATTATAGCCTCCAAATAGTAAAAGATAACCTTGAATTATTCAAAGATTTAATGCAACACCGCAGGAGTGATCTTCTTGAAATAATTATAATTATCCTTATATTGGTTGAAGTTGTAAACCTTATCTTTGATAAGATTAAACATTTTTAATTGGTTATATTAATTTATTTTAACCAAAAAATAATGGCTCAATGTTTTAAAACGTGTATTTACATTCAAAAATTTTAATGTAAGCCTTGTAACCGGATAATTATAATATATTCGAATATCCGACAACCTGGCTTTAACATTAATCAAATTTCTCATTCCTTCATCATTTGTGATAATATACGCCTTTTTCTTTTTCTCAATAATATTTTTAATGGTATAGTCGTTGGAAGGTCGAACAATCTTTTGAGCATAAAAATCATATGAAAAAACCTGGGCATTATAAGCATATATATCGCGGTTCACTTCTGTTTTTGACATAGCCATTGATTTCCCAGCCTGGTATTTTAGTAAATTGGGATAAAAATGAGTATTGAGCATAAAATTTACAGCAATTATAGTAATAGCCGGTGCAATAACAATTTGCGCCCAATCGGGACGTCCTTGAAATATAAAATAAATGGTCAATAAATTTAATATGATTAATCCTGTCCAAATGTTTGCGTTTTTACATGGAAAAACTAAAATAAATAAAAGATATAACATTATCCATAATAGTATTACCATAATTAATTGAACACGGTATAAAAATTTCCTCCAAAATTTATAGTGATTAATCAATGTAAATGTGGATGAAGCCGTTAATATTGCAAACAATGGAAATAAAACAAAGATATAATGTGGCAATTTATATTTCGAAAGTGATAAAATTGCAAATGGCACCATGGCTCCAATAAAAGTTAATAATTCAATTATATCGAACTTCTTCGACTTTAATAGCAAAGCTTTTAATGTTGAAGCCACGGCAAAGATTGAAAGAAATGCCCAGGGTAAAAATGACCAAACAAATGTATGAACGAAAAATAAATAATCGCCATTTTCATGCCATTGGCTTTCTCCGGTAATTCGTCCAAAGCTTTGTGTCCAAAAATAAAATTTTACGCCATATGCACCAAATTGTCTGTATAATCCCCAAACAAAAGGTAACAATAATATAAACACATAAACTATACCTAATAACCATTCTATGCGTATAAAATCCTTCCATTGCTTTTTATAGATAATTTGACCGGCTATAGCAATTACAGGAACCATTAAACCTAATGGTCACTTTTGCCAGCATAGCTGCAGCAATTGCTGTAAAGCCCAGAAAATAATTTATTATATTTCTTGTTTCCAAATACTCCGATAATTGCCAAATTGCAAAAATTATTGAACCTGTTAAAATTGTATCAGTCCTTACATCGTGATTAAATAAAAAGAAACCCTGGCACGTGTAGAGTATTAAAGCTGAAAGCCTTGCAATTTTACCTGAATATAACTTTTTTGCAAGTTTATAGGTCGAAAAAACTGCCAATAAAGTAAATAAAAATGAAGGTAATTTATAACTGATATTATTTATACCAAAAATTTTAAAAGATAATGCTTCTAGCCAAAAACAAAGCGGCGGTTTATCTAAATAATTAAGTTGACGAAAATGCAACATCGTATAGCTTTTAGTCATCAACATTTCATGACTTAATGAGGCATACTGTGCTGCATCAATTTCCATAACGTCAATATATAATCCATATATATAAACTAAAGTTGCAACAGCAAATAAAAAAATATACACTGGTTTCGATATTGATTTCATATTTTATTATTTATAAATATTTTAAGAATAGGTTTTTCGTATAAAATTTAATTTTTTCCTATAATGAATGAATTCACTTTGTTAATTATTTCATTTCGAAAATAAACCATAATTTAATATGCAAAATATCGCCCAAAGACCATCCTTATAGTTAATTTTTTTACCTTCATCATAAGTTCTTCCATAATATGAAATTCCAACTTCATAAATTCTAATTTGTGGTAATCTCGAAACTTTAATGGTTACTTCCGGTTCAAATCCAAATCGTTTTTCCTTGAGATCAATTTTTTTTAATATTTCAGCTCTAAAAAGCTTATAACAAGTTTCCATATCGGTTAAATTCAGGTTCGAAAACATGTTTGACAGAAAAGTGAGAAAATGATTGCCAATGGAATGCCAGAAAAACAAAACCCTGTGTGCACTTCCACCTTTAAACCTTGAACCATAAACGACGTCTGCAACATTATTTATAACAGGTTGAAGCAATACGTTATATTCATTCGGATCGTATTCCAAATCAGCATCCTGTATAATTATAAAATCACCTGAGGCATTTACTATTCCTGTATGGATTGCAGCACCTTTTCCTTTATTTACTTCATGTTTTATATAATGGAGTTCAATATTTTCATACTTATTTTTATATTCAATAATTGCAAGTTCGGTATTATCATTTGAACAATCATTTACAGCAATAATTTCCCAGCTAATGTCATTTGAAAGTGAAATATGCCTTATTTTATCAAAAATTAAAGCAATAGTTTGTTCTTCGTTATATATTGGTATTATAATTGAAAGCTTCATATACTTTTATAGTATTGCAAACTACAATACTAAAATGTTTTCATAGAAATTTCAAGACCTAAATAAAGTTTAATAATTTGCTAATAATAACTTAACATGAATTAAACGTTATCGAATTTAATATACCAATATAATCTATTGTTTATAATAATTTTAATAAAATATTAATTGGAAAACCAATTTTAAAAACTGATTATTTATTTTAATAATAATTTCATTTTATCTTAATATAAATTTATATATAAATAGTTCAAATTTGTAGCCTTAATATTTACAACTATGAAGATTATTTTACAAATCAGAAAATTAAAAGAGAAAAGTACAGTTTTAGTGTTTTCAATTTTTGTATTATTAGTTCTATCAACATTAGGTTGCAATAGTGCTAAAGAAAATCAAAATTCAAATCTAATTCAGTTTGTATATACATCCGATTCACATTTTGGGATTACAAGGCCAACATTCAGGGGCGACACAAATGTTACCTCATTTATGGTAAATACTGCTATGATAGCAAAAATTAATGCTTTACCAAAACTTGTTTTACCAAATGATTCCGGTATTAATGCAGGCAAAATTATAGGAGGAATTGATTATTTGATTAATACTGGCGATATTGCCAATCGTGAGGTAGAAGGTGTTCAAAGTGCAACTAAATCGTGGAAACAGTTTACTGAAGTATATATTAATGGGATAACTCTCTTGAATAATAAAAATATAAAAACTGAAATGTTCCTTATACCAGGTAATCACGATGTAACAAATGCAATTGGATTTTATAAGAAAATGGATCCAATAACTGATAATGCATCAATGGTTGGAATATATAATTATATGTTCCCGTCATCACCTAAAACAATTGCTAATTATAATTATGCCATAGACAAAATTCATTATTCAAAAAATATATCCGGCATCCATTTTGTTTTTCTTAATATATGGCCTGATTCAAGTGAACGGGTTTGGTTGGCAAATGATTTAAAAAATATAAATGATACTATACCTGTTTTATTATTTACGCATGACGAACCAAATGTTGAACCTAAACATTTTACTAACCCAAACGGCAAACATGATATAAATGCCAAAGATAAATTTGAAAATTTACTGCCTGAAGTTTTTAAAGATGGTGCTAAAATTAAGGATCCAAGTATTATTGAGCAAAGGGGATTGGTTGCTTTTTTAAAAATTCATAAAAATATTAAAGTATATTTTCATGGCAACGATAATGAAAACAGGTATTATGATTATACAGGGCCGGATAATGATATAGCCTTAAAAACAATTCAGGTTGATTCGCCAATGAAAGGAAATTATTCAAGAAAGGATGAAACAAAACTATCATTTCAGCTTGTAACAATTAATACAAAATTAATGCAATTAACTGTTCGCGAATGTCTATGGAATTCAAAACAATGTACTCAAAACATGCCAATAGTTTGGGGTAAAAGCATTACTATTTCTTTAAGATAATTTTATTAATTAAAATTTCTTTACAAGATTAAATTTAATTTTTATTAAGATGTACATTCAAATTTATTAGAAATATTTTAGAAGTGATATCCATGTGTTCATTCATCTATGAATTTATGAAATAATAACTTTATTTCATATAAACTTTACATTGAATTAAACATATTTTGAAATATTTATTATTAATTTGAAGTCTGAACCGAAAACTTTAATATAGTTATAATCCTTTAAAATTCTATATTATACCTAATTTATTTACCCATAAATAGTCCTAATTTATTTAATTAATAATTGTTTGCATTTTAGATAAAGTATTATATTTTTTCAATATAAATACAATTCAATTAAATATTGCTATTAAAACAATAATAGAAGGAGTTGAAAATGAACGAAATAATTTTGGAAGGAATAATTAATTTGAGTTTATTTCCTATTAGTTATATTGTATTAAAATTGATTTTTAAAAAATCTATCATGGTTAAACTTGGATTAATTACAATATGCTTTATTTTATTTGTTGCTTTTATGAGCTTTTTTCAAGGAATTGTTGGAATAAAAAAGACATTTTGGATTTTTCCCTTAAATATTGTAATTGGAACATTTTTATTTTTGTATATAAATAAATTTCTTCGCAAGCCACTTCATCAAGCAATAACAAAGATCAAATTACTAGCAAAAGGTGAAATATATAACCAGAATATTAAAGGTAAATCGCAGCAAGATGAACTTGGAATTTTGAATGATTCTATAATTGACCTTTCATATATGCTGAAAGTAGCATTAACTAAAATAAAAAATAATTCTGAAAACTTTGTAATTACAAGCCAGCAACTGAAAAATTCAACCGAACGATTATCGCAAGGGTCGCAATGAACAGGCAAGTTCAATTGAGGAAATTTCAACTAGCATGGAGGAAATGGTTTCGAATATCATCCAAAATGTAGATAATGCTATGCAAACTGAGGAAATTGCCAAAAATGCTTCTTCTGAAATTATTGAAACCAGCAATTCGGTGAATACAACTATTGATGCTATGAAAAGGATTGCTGAAAAAATTACCATTATAAATGTTATAGCCGAAAAGACCGATTTATTAGCTATAAATGCAGCAATTGAAGCCGCACGTGCGGGTGAACAAGGGAAAGGATTTGCAGTTGTTGCTTCGGAAGTTCGTAAATTAGCTGAAAGAAGCCAGGAAGCTGCAAAAGAAATTGATAGTTTAAGTATATCAAGTGTAAAAATTGCTGATGAATCAGGTTTATCTCTTCATCGGTTAATTCCTGCAATACAAAAGACTTCTAATTTAGTGCAGGATATTACTGCAGCAAGTTTGGAACAAAATTCTGGTGCCACCCAAATTAATAATGCCATTTCGCAATTAAATTCAGTTACACAAGTAACTGCTGCCACAGCTGACGATTTATCAACTAAAGTAGAGGAGCTATATGTCAATTCCAAAAACTTATTTGATTATTTGTCACTTTTTAAATTAAATCAAAATTCAAATAAAGCTCAGATAATGACTGATAAAGAATTATCTGAAAGTAATTACGGAAATAATAAGATTATGAATAAAGTAAAAAGTGATTTTGATTTTAATAAAGATAACCTGGCAATGGAATTGGTTGCTAAAGGAACCAAAAGGGTTAATTAGTTGATTATAGCAGATTGAAATTTGAAATTTATAGATATAAATTCATAAAAATATGAAGAACATAAAAATGAAACAAAAGCTATATGCTTTGATTTGTTTGGTTGGTATAACACTCATTATTTGTTTTGCAGTTGTATTAACTTCAGTGTCGTTAATGAATAAACGAAATTTATTATTGAAAAAGGCTATGGATTTAAGGATAGCTGTTTTAACCCTTGAAAAACTGGAACAAAACTTTATAATTGCTGATAGATTTACCGAAAATTTATATAATACCGGTAAAAGTGAAAATATAAATCAATTTGCATTAGTTTATATGCAAAGTGAAAATGAAATCACAGACTTAATGTCTGATAAATATGTCATAAGCCTTCCAATTTCTGATTCATTGCAACAAGTTAGAGGTTTAATCTCAAAAGCTCAGGAAAAATTTGATGAAATTATACAATTAACACTTGAACGAGGTTTTAAAAATTTTGGTTTTGAAAGACAGTTAATGGAAGCAAGCAATAAACTCTTATCAAACGCTAAAGGTACCGAATGTGAAATTCCTGTATTACACCTTTATAACCAGGAACAAAATTTTGAAATACAAAAAGACACGCAATATATAAGTAATTTTCTAAATGACAAACTAACAATATATAACCATATAAATCAAAATTCAAAAGAAATTTTGAATAATTATAGTGACTATTTTCTGAAAACTGCTAATGATGATAAATTAATAGGGCTTGATGAATCTAGCGGATTAAGAGGTGAAATACATGCAATTGTAAATTCAATTAAACCTGTTATTGATTCATTTCAATCGCAATTGTCAAAAAGCACATTGTCAACATCCAAAATGTTATTAGTGGTAATTATATTAATTAGTATAACTGCGTTTATATTAATTGTTTTAATCGGGTTATATATTATAAGGGATATTTCCAAAAACCTGGGTGGCGACCCAACTGAAGTGAACGATATAGCTACAAATATCGCAAATGGTAATTTGGCCTTTAATTTGGAGATATATGGAAAACGTACAGGTGCAATGAAGTCATTATATGTAATGACAGTTAAAATAAAGGAAATTGTATCGTCAATTTTAACAAGTGCTGAAAGTATTTCACAAGCCAGCAGTCATGTTAATGCTTCATCAATGGCATTATCACAGGGAGCAAATGAACAGGCTGCATCAACCGAGCAAGTATCATCGAGTATGGAAGAAATGGTTTCGAATATAAATCAAAATGCTAATAATTCAAAGCAAACTGAGCTTATTGCAAAAGCAGCTTCGGTTGAAATTATTGAAACCAGCAAATCAGTTATTACAACAATTGATTCGATGAAAAGGATTGCAGAAAAAATTTCAATAATAAATGTTATTGCCCAAAAAACTGATTTATTGGCTATAAATGCTGCAATTGAAGCAGCACGGGCAGGTGTGCACGGTAAAGGTTTTGCGGTTGTTGCTTCCGAAGTTCGTAAATTGGCTGAAAGAAGTCAGGATGCCGCAAAGGAAATAGACCAGTTAAGCAAATCAAGCGTAAAATTGGCAGATGAATCAGGAGTTTCTCTTCAGAAATTAATTCCATCCATTCAAAAAACTTCAATTTTAGTGCAGGAAATTACTTCAAGTAGTTTGGAACAAAATTCAGGCGCTGAACAAATAAATAATGCTTTAATCCAATTGAATAATGTAACTCAATCAACTGCGAGTACAGCTGAAGAATTATCATCAAGTGCCGAAGAACTTTTTGCTCAAGCCGAGACCTTGAAAGCAAACATTTCATTTTTTAAATTATATGACATTTCTGAAAATTTTGAATCAACCGAAAATATTTTGACTTTAGACCCTTTAAAAAATGAAATATTGGATAATAACTTTTCTCTTTTTAATAAAATAAAAAATATAGAAACGCAAAGTACCATTTTTCAAACAAATGAAAAAGATACAACTGACTTTGAATTCAAAAAATTCTAGAAATATATAATAATTATGACAGATACATATTTATCATTTAACATTAGTAATGTTTTTTTTGCAATAAATGTTGAAAAAGTACTTGAAGTTTTGGAACAACAGGAGATAAAAAATTTACCTAATGCCCCTAAAGTTGTACGAGGAATAATAAATTTTCGCGGAGAGGCTGTTCCCGTAATAGAAACACGTATTAAATTTAATTTTCCGGTCAGGGAAGCTAATTCATCATTTGTGATTATAATTATGGAATTGAAATGTGGAAACGAAAGTTTCAGAATAGCTGCAATTGTTGATAAAGTAAAAGATGTTATTGAAATTTCAGATAACCAAATAATGCCAGTTCCAATAATAAGTAAGGAATATAGTGCTGAGTATTATTGCGGAGTAGTTAAATTAAATAATGAATTTATATTGCTATTAAATGCTGAAAATGTTTTCTCAAATATTGAAATAAGCCAGGTAAATTTTTCAGAATCATATTTGTCTTAAAAGAAATTTCATTTATACATATTTTTGGACACTCTCACACACTTTTTGGGAACTCTCCCATTAGTTAAACTATCTAAGCTATTTGCTACTATGTTGTTATCTTATCATTTCTTTGATATTTTATCAAAATATGTAAGACTAAAATCATCAACATAAATGCTGTCTTTGCCTGGGTACCATTCATAAATGCGTAATTCAGAACTATCTGTTACATTATGTGGTAATATAAATTGAGTTTCATTGTATTTCCAACCTAAAGAATCTTTTATCGAATAGTTTTTTTCGGATAAATAATATATACCATTTGGAATCTCTTGAATAACCATAAAACCACCATATCCGTATGTTCTGCATGAAACTATAATTTTATCCTTTGCCATGCCTTTAAAAATTTTTAAGGTAAATCCATAAGGATTATTTTTAGATAATTTTAATGCATTGTTTCCAGTGAAATACCTTTCATTACTAATAAATTTCTTTTTCGGTTTATTAAACGCTGCTACAACATTACCATTTGAACGAATATAATCGATACTAATCTTGCTAGTTGTATCATTTTTCATTTCTTTGAAAGTATAATTAACTTTCCATTTTGCATGTGAATATGAATATAATGTATATTTACCGGCTACTAAATAAACACTTAAATTACCAGAAAATATACAAAATATTAAAATTCCCTTTTCAATATTTTTTTGAACTTTATGACTTATATTTATTTTTACAACATTAGAAAGCATAATAAATAAAAGTGGAAAAACAGGAATAAAATAGCGACCTTGCAAAGGATAAATGCTGCCTTCTCCAACTATATCCCAGGAAAGATATTGCGATAGCATTATTAGAATCAATAGACTTCCTACAATTAAACCAATATATATGCGCTTGTTTAAAGTTAAATCTATAATTCCATTTTCTTGAAAATTAATTAATACTATAAAAAATATAATTAAATAAGCAAAATAAATATACCAGGTCGGAAGGTTTATATCGCCCCATCCTAATACACCTATATAACTTTCGGTCATTGAACTGAATTCTCTATAAAATGATTTTACAATAATTTTTATGCTATATTTTGGATTCTCTTTAACAAATGATATCTGTTTATTTATATCAACTCCCTTTTTTAACATTGTCTGGTCACGGTAAATTTCATTATATTGATTATATGGAATGTACTTTGTATCTATATTCAATTTTTGGATATATGCAGTCCCAAAACCAGTAATAATAACAATTGCAAAAATTCCAAACCAAACTTTGTTACTTTTGAATTTACATGAAGGAATTAATCCAAATAAAAATAAAATTGGTACATAAACCAACTTTGCAAGACCTATTAATACGGATAAAGTGATAATTGCTAAAATATATTTATACGTAATGCGATGTATTGTTTCGTTAAATGAAAGATTTAATATAATTGCAATAAATAAAAACGAAAGAGAATTTAAAAGCATATCAGCACTAAGTGATGAATTAATTGAAAGCGACATTGGTAAAGTAGCTAACAATACAAAAAGCCATTTTTTAAATGGTACAATTTTTATGGCATAATAAACTATTATTATAAATATTAAAAGATTAAAAAATCTGCCCATGTAAACAAACCAAAATGGATTGACTTCGAAAAGTTTCCCTATATCAATAGCTATTGCTTGTGGCAAGTACAAAAAAGCAGAATATAATGCGGTATTTGTAAAGTCAGCAAAAATTGTATCATTAGGATTTAAAACTATTAATCGAGTCTGCCAAACCATTTTTGGAGACATTTTATTATACGGATTTAATGTATAAGGACTAAATTGTGAAGTTAACTTAAGCAAACTTTTAGGTATATTTCCACCTAATCGTTGATTTTGCTTAACTGAAGAAAATGCCCCTGTTGATACTTGCCATGCACGGTAAAAGTGATTTATTTCATCCGGTACTTGAAATGGAGGTGTAACAAATATTATTAAAAAGCCAAATAAAATACTAATATATAAAAATGCTTTATGCGGACTTAAGATTTTATTCATCTTCCAAATATTTCTATCTTAAAAATAATTTAGTTTTAATACTATAAACAAATTATATATTCAAATTTCAAGGCTGTACACCAATGTTGAATTTATTTTACAACATTTGTCAATTTACATATACGACAATTAACTTTAAAACATTCCAAATTGAAATGAAATAAAATAAAAGTTGGTTATTGAGTATTTATTAATTTTTCATATTTGCAAAACTTATGTTCATTGATGCAAAATTCATTTTCATTTCAGAAAACTGCTTCATATAATCTTGACCGAAATTACCGTATTGAAATTTTACATCAAAACCCATTAAATCATTTTGTAAAATTCTAACTGACTTAATTAAACATTGGGAATTTCCAGCAGAAATTGTTACTGAATCCATAATATATGTTTCTGATTCAACTTCTCCTCCAGCACTTGCCGATGCAGTTTTTTGAAGTTTACATTTGCCTAAAATTTCATTTTTATATTTCTTTAAAAAAAGAGAATAAAACTCAGTATTAGATGCACCTGAATCGAAATGAAATGGAAGTGTATCACCTTTATAAGTAACCATAATTACAGGATAAGAATTATCCAGAGCAAGATTTCTATTTTTTAAAATTTCAGGATGCTTCGGTACGATAAGCATTTTCCCTTCCTTAACAATAAATTCTTGCAAATTATAAATTATAGGAAAACCAATTACGCCTCTAATTTTATAAACTCCTTTTGCAAAACTTAATGATGAATCAGGAAAAATTAAAATATATGAGTTTTTCACTTCAATATTTCCAAGTTTCAAATTTATCAAACCAATTGATGCATCAATTTTAAAACCTGTTGCACCAGCTATTTTTACTTTTTTTCCAACAGTTTTTATTCCATATTTTATAGCCAGTGATTCAGTTATAACTGAAACATTCGCACCTGTATCAAAAACAAAATCAATAGTATCATTATTAATAATTACAGGAATATTATAGAGTCCAGCCATATCTACTTTTAATGGAATCTGACAATCCCCAGATTTTATAATATCCATTTTAGTGCCATTTGCTAAATTTTGATATAACAATATATCATCATTTCTTGAATCAATTTCAGCAGAATCACATAAGTTTTTATATTGTGACATAATCAAACTATCATTAAAATATGCATTTTTATATTCTTGTAAGTGAATATAATTTTGAGCTTTCATTGAATATAAATCTTTTATAATGGTATCGCTAAAATTTTTCGAGTACTGTTCCAAAAGTATATCTAATAAAGCATTTGATTCTTCAGGTCTATTAAAAACATTGTCGAGAGTGGCTTTATATAACAACAATTGAGGACTGTTTTTATTGAATTTTATTTTCGACATTAAATTGTCTAATTTAAAGAAATTTCTTTCTGAATATGCTTTAAATAATTCAAAACTTTGTTCTTTAGTCAATTTAGCTTTACAACCCGTAAATATTACAATCAACATTATATAAAAAATCAAATTTTTCATAATCTTTAAATTATTAAATTATATAAATTCAAATATTTTTGATGTATTAGTTTTAAGTCTTATCACCATTGCTGTGGTAAAAATATTCTGTAGAATTTGTCCTCTGGTTTATTCCTGCTAAACAAATATATATAGAAAATATTGAAAATGCAAACTTTCTATAAGCTTCATATTATATAAATAGTCGTAGGTTGCTTACTTACATATTTTCTTCGTTTTTAAATATTATTTCTATTCTTTTATCTGGAACTAGCCAAATAATTGCAACTAAAATATATATTAAACCACTTATCAATGTATTAATCCAACAAAATCCGATTGCAATTAAATAAAGTATTGGAGATATTTTACCTTTTATGTCCTTTCCTATAGCTCTTGATAGAATTGATTCTGACCCATGATTTTTAATTATACGACTTTGTAATAGATAATATGCGAATGCTGCCATTAAAAGAATAATTCCATATAAAATCATAGGAACCTTAGCAAAATGATTTTCTCCAATCCAGCCTGTTACAAAAGGTATAAGTGATAACCAGAATAGTAAATGAAGATTAGCCCAAAGAATATCACCTGAAACATGTTTAACTGTATGCAACATATGGTGATGGTTATTCCAATAAATTGCTATATAAATAAAACTTAAAACATAACTAAAGAAAATAGGAATTAATGGCTTCAAATTTAAAAAGTCGCTTCCAATTGGAACTTTTATCTCCAATATCATAATTGTTATTATGATAGCCATTACACCATCACTAAAAGCTTCTAATCTACCTGTTTTCATATTAAATATCCAATATTAATATTACTCAAATTTAATGTAAACCAGAATTAAAAACTTAATCATTTTAAACTTCCCTTTATTCTTAGTGTAGCCTTCCCATAATTGATTCATTGATTCTTCTGAATCATCCCAGTTTATTGATATATCATAATCATTTTTATTAAATTTTAATAGTCAAATAATGTTTCTGAGATTATTTTCACAAATAGCCACAATGATCCCAGGTTACAAAGCAGTGTGTGATTTACTTGCAATATTTGTCAAGTTGCACAAATATAATAAAAACTTTGTGACCAACGAAACCCTCTATAACCCGCATTTTATATGAGCCGATGTTAGCAGTAGGGCATTATTTTCCAATAGGTCTTAATCCACTTGTTCGCGAATCAATATATTTCTTGAATTCCTCAAATGTCATATTTTGAGTTTCAGAACTTATTTTATCTCGAATCTCACGCATCATCTTTACTGCGTCAAATTTTTTTTCTTTCATCTTATCCTCCATTATTTACTAAATCTTTAGGACTCCTTATCTCTATCATTGGGTAACCAAGTCTATAATTGACAGAATTATATCCTTTTATTTTGTCCAGATTTACAATATGTTTAAAATTCCAACTTGCTAAAACATCAACTCTGTTAATCGTGGCTAAAGCTATATGTCTGCAATCTTCAAGACTTGTCTTACCAACAACTTTTTCTGCAATATATTTATCCGCAAGTTGAATTGCTTCCTCCGTCAACTGAACACGCTCAAATTTATCATTAGAAAAATTATACAATAATTCTCTAACATTTTGAGGAGCTCCGGTCAATTCTAAATCAAGCAAGTCTGAAATAACAAAAACAATTTCCTTTTTCTCAAGTCTTTCAAATAACCCTTTAGTCGCTTCGCTGAACTCCTCATCAAAGTATCCACCAACTACAGATGTATCTATGTAAACTCTCTGTTTCATAATATCATTTTAGCAAATTTACAAATTTAATCTATCAGAATGGAATTATTGCTGGGGCATTTTTTTTGCCTTACTGCTAACGTTCGTGGCTAAGTATAGTGCGGGGTTTGACCGCAGTATAAATCCCGTTGCACAAATATAACAAAAACTTACTGAACATTGCAAACAACTATACCCCGCATTGCGGGTAAAACCTTTGTTAGCGGCTGGCAATTTTTGTCTTAATATAATTTTCAGGTGTAATAACTCCTATTTTACTTGATTTATAATCTTTAATATTGCGTGATATGATTACATCAATCTCACCATTTTGGCTTGCTGAAAAGTTTTGCAAAGCATCTTCAAAATCTGAAAATTCTGAATTTAAAGCGTGATATACAACTTCTCTATCCATAATTAGAACATCAGTTATGGATAACAATTGTTTTAATTTTTCAATGACCTTATCATGTCGAGCTGTTTGTCTTAATAAATAATAAGTGTTACTATAAATTACAGGCGTCACAAACCCTTTTATTTTCTTTTTCTCACATAATGACAAAATTAATGCTGCATCATCTGAAAATGGTTTTCTGTCAAAGAAAAAATCTAGTATAACATCAGTATCAATTAAAACGGAATCCATTTATAAATATTTTTTTGATAGTCCTTTTGCTAATTCATTTTTATAATTAAATCCTGTAGGAGCCTTAAATGAACCCTTCAATGATTTAACAATAGGTGTCAATTCTGTTTCTTTGACCTTTGTCTCATTTGTAACAGTTTTCAAATAGTTTTCTATCATATTTGATAAACTGTAACCTTGATGTTTTGCATACATTTTTGCTTTTTCAATAGTTGATTCTTCGATTGTCAATGTCAATTTTGTATTCATCGTCAATATTTATTATTTAAAAGCAAATTTAGAAATAAATCATGATACGTGCAAATAAATTTAATTTAGCACGTATGGTGGATTCTAGTTTCTAATGCAACAATTATTAAAACAAATTTAGTTAATTATTTTCGTTGTTTTTAAATTATAATCCGCTTTATTTCCCGAATTTTTACAGCAAATTTTTAAGGATTTGCTTCCAAAATTCGAGAATAAAGCTTGCATTATTGCTGGCATAAAATCTCTGTTTTTTTATACGTTTTTTATTATATAGCTTTCAAATACTTCTTTTGGAGTCTGATACCCGAGTACTTTTCTGGGCCTTTCATTTAATTAGTTCTGGACTTCTTTGAGCCTTCGTTTTGAGATTAAACTAAAGTCCGTTCCTGCAGGAAAATAATCCCTGATTAAACCATTGCTATTCTCATTCGTTGGCCTTTCCCATGGGCTATATGGATGTGCAAAATATACTTGTATTTTAGTGTTTTTTGTAAACAATTTATGTTGTGCCATTTCAGTACCGTTGTCATAAGTAAGTGTCTTTTTCATTTGCCTGGGAATGGATTTAAACTCCTGTTCGAAAGCCTTTCTGACACTTTCAGAGTCCCTGTTTTTTAATGGTACAATTATTATAGTTCGAGTTGTGCGTTCAACCAGAGTGCCAATAGCAGTGACGCGATCTTTACCCATCACAAGGTCTCCTTCCCAATGCCCTGGAATTAATCTCCCAAGTACTTCATCGGGACGTTCATCAATGCGGGTAGCATCTTTAATGGTGGATCTTTTATCAACACCTCTTCGGGTATTTCCCCTAACTTTTCGTTTCTGCCTTAATTTCGAGACCAAAAGTTTGCGAAGCTCCGATTTGGTATGTAAATAGATATGAAAATAAATACTTTCGATCGAGATTTGCATAGTTTTATCTAATGGATATTTAGTCTTTAAAGTGGATACAATTTGATCCGGTGACCAGCGTAATTTAAGATGATCATAGATGAACTTTTTAAGTTCAGGATTCTTATTCATTTTGGTCTTATCATACTTCCTGTTGGATGATTTAATTGTGGCATCAAAATGTGATTTCATACTATTGTAGTTCTCATCTTTGAGCCTCTTAATTTCCCTTGAAATAGTACTTTTATGACGGCCTAATTGAACCGCAATCTCAGTACAATTTCTGTTATGAGAAAGTAATTTTTCTATTTCTATTCTTTCTTGAAATAAAAGTCGATTGTATGTTTTTTTCATCTTGCAACAATAAGTTTTTAACACTTTTTGTTGCGCTAGATTTCTGAACCGGCGTTTACATTGGCCCTAACGGTTGGCGCTATGAGCATGTGGCGGGTTTCGGAGCGCTTCTCCATCAAACTACACCAAAACTTGATGCGAGATTGAAAGCTAAATAACCGTATAAACCCCGCCATTGCTTATGAGCGCGTGTTGGGCGTAGATTATTTAATTTTTTTGCCTTTTATATATTTATATTTTTCATCAACTAATCCGGTTTTTTTGTCATAATATATTACATCGCCATCATAATCAAAATGTCCATTAAAATATCCATAATCCTGCTCATAAAACTTACCGCCACTTTTAAAATATGAAACCATTTTATATCTGACAGGATATGATATCCAACTATTTTGAAATACATCTTTTAGAAGTATCTGTGTATAGTCTGTATCATTTTGCCAAATAATCATCATATGAATATTGCCATTTCTATAATAACCAATCAAAGTATCGACAAGCACTTTATTAATTAAATCAACATTATCTATACCTGCGATTTTACCATTTTTAAAATATGAGAATGATTTCCCCAGCCTCCAATATCTATCAATAGGATCATCTTTATATTTGACTAACATTAATTGTTGTTTAATCTGACCTCCCCAATATTTGTCTTCAATAAATTTATACTCCTTTATACTTGAATCCCTTTTTAAATAGTCCTTTAATTTTATAAAGTAATCTATATTGTATTTATCTTGAGATGATACGAATATAAAATTAAATGTCAAGCTAATAAGGAAAATCAATCTAATCATTTATAATTTCAATATTTTGTTATTATTCTAGATAATCTCACAATTTACGCCCAACGTTTCCCGGCTACACCGCAGTGCGGGATTTACTTGCAATACTTGTCAAGTTGCACAAATATAATTATAAAGCACTGAACTTGCAAACCTTCTAAAATCCGCATTATATTTAGCCGATGTTGTGTGCTGTTATTATTTAGCTTATTCAAAATCACAAATTAATTTAAATGATGTAAGCCAATACAATCCAATTGTGTAGCTATTTGATGTAAAATCTTCATTATCTAAAATACCTGCACCATAATCAATATTATTAACTAAACAATAAACTTTGCCATTTGAATCTTTTGCCATTACACTAAATAAATAAGACTTATTTAAAGTATTCATATTTAAATCAACCACCATTTTCCTATCAATTACAAATTTTTCTGTAATTGGAATTTCAATTGCAGGATAAAGAGGTGGATAAAAATGATTGTTAACATTTTTTACTATTGGCGAAGTAAATAATACAGGACAATTAGGATAGATACCAAGTTTCTTTGTATCATTATTATACATTTGAATCTGAAAATATATATCTACTTTATATGAAGCTGGCCAACCTTCGCTTAAATTTGTGGAGTCCCATTGAACATAAGCAATCTCAATATTTTTTATAATTCTATCTAAAACTATAACATTCTTAGATATTGTTGATTTTTGCCCATCATTATTTTTTGTTGTTAACTTAATTGTATATGAACCAGATTTAGGATACGATAAAAAGAAATTATTTTCTTTTGATGTCCTTCCGTCTCCAAAATCCCAAAATATAGAATCGGCATTTTTTGAAGTATTTGTCAATGCAAATGAATCAGAAGTGGCCACTTTTAATGTGTTAAGTGTGTCATTTTGAAAACTAAATGATGAAATAGGCTTAACGACAGTTTTGTCCTTGTTACAACCATTAATAATTAATATCGTAATTGCTAAAAAGATTAAATTGTTTCTCATAGATTATTATTTTAGTTATTATAATTAATTCACAATCAAAATATTTGCCAACTTAAAAAAATGACTCTAAAAATTTGATAATTGCACACAACGTTCGCGGCTAATGCCAGTGCGGGATTGCGTGGTTGCGTCCCTGTCCGCTGGCACAAATGCCTACATGCGGGCGCTGACGCTTGCGAACCTTCTGAAACCCGCATTGGCTGTGAGACGGTGTTAGGTGAAGTGCATTATAATTTTAATGAATCTGGGTCTTTTCTGTTATCAAAAAGTGATAGAATTACTACACTATCAGTTTTTATTTCATAATATATGGAGGTTTGCTCAGTCAAAATGCTTCGTCTTAAATCTGATCTTAAATCAATTATTGGATAAGCATGCGGATTTCTTGATATTATGTCAATGCGTTTATCTAATTTCTTGAAAAAATTACTTATTTCCTTATTAGTCCATCTATTCTGAAGATACTCGATTATTGAATCAAGGTTTTGTCGAGCTTCATCCGCCCAATCAATCTTATAACCACTTTTCATATCTTTTTCGTACTTCTGAATGTGATGTCACTCTGCCATTTTTGGAATCTGCTAGTCCTCGTTCTATTGATTCTCTCTCCTTTGTGGAAATAGTATCAAGCCAATCCTGTTGTTTAACTTCAGATTGTTCCTTTATTTTTTTTAATTGTCTCAATGTAGATTTGTCGCTTAATCCAGCAATCCATTGAATTATCTCAACCTTTTCTGCATAAGCATTCATAATGTGTCTTTTTTAGCAAATTTAAAACAATCTTAGCCCATTTTCAAATCATATTTGCCTCAGATGGATTTTTTTTGCATTTCACCTAACGTTCGAGGATAACCGCCAGTACGGGTTTTACTTGCAATATTTATCCGGTTGCACAAATATAACAAAAACTTGCAGAACTTTGCAAACCAATGAAACCCGTATTGCGGGTAAAACCTTTGTTAGCCACCGGTTTTATATTATTTTCAAAGATTATATTCTTTTATAAATAATTATTTCATTATCCCGTTCCTTACAAATTGTCCAAATAAAATTAAAGAATCCCTTAATGTAATATTTGTAACTTCTGTTTTCTTATTATTTGAAATCATACAGATATAAGTCCAAGTGCCTGTAAGTAATGTTAATTGCTTAAAATCACCATTTATTTGAATTTCATTATTCATAGCTTTATCCAATGTCGAAAATGATGATGAATTATTATTATTTAAATCAATAAATAATTGAACAGTTGTATCTCGAAAGCCAATGCTAGTAACAATTGCTTTAAGTTCGTTTGTTTTATCTGTTGGATATAATTTAAAGTCTATTTGACCTGCTCCTTGGGTAACATAATGAATTGAATCATAAAATCCTTTAACAATATTTGAATCCTTTTTTGCAAGCAAAGAAAATCATCACAAAAAATACTAATGTAATTGAAAGGGTTTTCATTATTTTAGTTTTTTAAATTTATCGGAAAATATTATACTATATCTTTTAATTTGGTCATCAATCAAACTGGTGGCTAACGTTTTCGGCTAAATTACGTGCGGGATTTACTTGTATAATTTGTCAAAATATAACCAAATATAATTAAAAAGCATTACATTTGAAAACTTGCTGAAACCCGTATGCACTATACCATGTGTTAGCACCAAGCAATTTATTTCTTTGTAACTATATCTTCGATTATTTTTATCAAGTCTGAAACTGGCTCGAAATAAGGCTTTACTTTATCTTCAGTAAAATCATATAAGTCATCATAATCACCTTTTTGTCGCCAAGTAAACAACTGAGAATAAATCTTCCCAAAATCTTTGGAAATCAAATTGGATTTTATGAAATGCTCTGTAAATTTTGATTTTGTTCCATTATGAGTGGTTAATTTAATATCAGAATCTAACAATAAAGCTGTAACTGCATAATAGGAAGCGTAATAAAGTCGATTAATTGTAGAATTCCATTTTTGTTTATCGGCTAAAATCCTTGCGTCATCTAAAGTATCTTTAGCACGAAACAATCTATATGTAATTAAATCTTCCTTAGTCCCAATCATTTTAATCTAACTCCTTCTTTATTTATATTTAAAAATAATGGAGAAGCTTTATGATTGGCAGTCCAATCTTGTTTTGAGTATATCAATGGAGAAATTATCTCACCAGTTTCTAACTCAATCTCATACAAGTTGTCCATGAATTCAGTTTCAAATTCAAAAGTAACTTGAGGTGAATTAAGCAAAATTAATAAATCCCAATCTGAGCTCTTTTTTGCTGTACCTCTAGCTCGGGAACCATATAAATAAAGTTCTGAATTTGGATCTGTTTGATTAACAATATCAACAATTCTCTTAATTATCAAGTCTTGCTTTTTCATACTACAAAGATAATACTAATTGCATAACAATCAATCAAGAAGTGGATTTTTTGCTTGGTGCTAACGTTGGTGGTATGGTTTGTTGCCGATTTCGAAGTGCTTCCTTATCCAGATACACGAAACTTTATTAAGAGCGAAAACCTTGAAACTGGCACTGCAACGGCAATAAACTATACCACGTGTTAGCGGTTCGGCATTTTTTTTCGTCTATATTTTATCAAGAAATTTAAGAGAATTGCTACTAATTAATTTTCTTAAGAAAATAGGGCTCAAACTTGCGATTATAGCAAGCATTTTCAGTTTCAAATATACCTTTCTCGAAAGCTTGTTTATGTATCTCAGGAAGCTTTTTATATCTTTTTTCTCTCTTCCTCTCAGCACGTTTTAAAGTTATAAAATCATAAGTACCGGTTAGCATCATTACAACCTCAATTTTATCACATTTATCTACAAGCTCTATCGTTGTTGGGTCCAGGCCGACATCCATAAATAATATTTTTTTCTCGGAAACAGGGATGTCAATTTGGAAAAAACCATTTAAATCTGTTCTGCCAACTTCAACACTGTCATTAATCAAAATTGACACTCCTATTAAAATATCAAATTGATCAGAAATTACCCTTCCTTTAATTGTTTTATTCTGGGAATAAAGACTACTTGCTAAAACACTGATTACAATAAGGATAATTAATAATTTTTTCATTCCAATTCTATTTTCTTTCAGTTTGTATGTATACGAAGTGATCGGTGAATTCAAGGTTCTAACGCAACAGATTTTAAATTTATTAAGTTAATCAAAGATATATTTTTATCTTTTTACTATGCCGATTGAACGGCAAAAAAGAGAAAAATATATCATCCGTATTCCATCTGCATTATCTCCGATGGAGTTTTGTATCCTAATACCTTCCTTGGACGGTTATTTAACTTGTCTTGTACTGCCTTTAATTGATATTCTTCAACCTTATTAAAATCTGTTCCTTTGGGAAAATATCGTCTTATTAACCCATTGGTATTTTCATTGGTTCCTCTTTCCCAGGATGAATAGGGGTGGGCAAAATATACCTGCATACCTGTTTGCTTGGTCAATAATTCATGCTGGGCCATTTCTATCCCATTATCATACGTTAAGGTTTTTCTGTACCTGGCTGAGAGCTTATTTAACTCTTTGGCAAAACATTTACGGACCGTCTCTGAACGCCTGTCCTTGAGCTTTACTATCTTTGTATATCTCGATTTCCTTTCAACCAAAGTTCCTATGGCGCTATTTTGTTTTACCCCTATCATTAAATCCCCTTCCCAATGTCCTATTTCTTTTCTTTCTTCAATGTATTTAGGTCGTTGGTCTATACTCGTTTGGTTCTTTATCCTGATCATTCGCTTTTTTGTCCCTTTTACTGATCTCCTTCTTGATTTATGATACGTTAAGAGAGAGATCAATTTTAGGTTTAAACTTGCCTGTGGATGCGAATAGATATGCATATAGATAGCCTCGTGTGAAATACTCATGATCGGATCATTTGGATATTTATCGCTGATCCTCCCTGATATTTGTTCTGGTGACCAACCTTCCAAGAGTCCTTTATAAACATAAAATCTAAGTTTACTAAATGTCCCTATCTTATCATTGTTGCGCTTGTTTAAATAATCATCTTTAGCTAACCAATCGGCTAGTTTTGCATCATATCTATCCGATGGTTTTTTCACCCAGGTATTAATCTCTCGAGTGATGGTTGATCTTGAACGTTTTAGATTAACCGATATATAAGACTTACTCTTTTTCTCACCTAATAATGTTTCAATAATTACACGTTCTTGAAAACTTAATCGTCGATACTTTTTCTCTTCCATACAACAAATCTATTTTTTTTGATTTGTTGCGTTGACTTATTGAATTTGGAGGAGGCTTTTGCCATTAGCCCTAACGGCTGGCGCTAACAAACGTAAGGGATTTGGAAGCACTGACTTATCAAACTTGAACGAATTTAATAAAGAATTCAGAGCTTGAAACCCACTTAAACTCTTATGATTGTTAGCGTTTGTTAGGGCTATGTGGCCTTATTATTATCTATTATTGTATCCAACCAATCTATCAACTCATCTAAATATTCCACCACAATACTCCAAACTATTTCATAATCAATCCCAAAATAATCATGGACTATCCGATTACGAAATCCTCGTATTCTTTTCCACTCAATCTCCGGGTTTTTATCTCTAAAATCTGGGTCAATTCGATTTGCGGCTTCTCCGATTATTTCAAAATTCCGAACAACTGCATCAATAGTTTTATCATCCTCTAAAAATGAATTATAATTAAGGTCTTTTATATAGCGCTTAATCTTTTGAGCAGATTGAAGCATATCATCTAATAACAATAAGGTATCTCGCTTAGACATATATCAAATCTATATCTATTGTCTTTAAATATTTTTCTTTAATCCCATTTTTTGAAACTAAATCCACCTTAAATCCAATAATGTTTTCTAATTCATCTGCTAAATCGATAAATCTCACACCAATCTTGCCAGAAAACTCAACAAGAATATCCAAATCACTAGTATCTTTCTGTTCTCTTCGAGAATAAGAGCCAAAAATCGCCATGGATTTTAATGGATAATCATGAAATAATCTATTCTTATGATTGCCCAAAGTATTTGTTATATCTTGTAATGTTTTCATAATCCAAAAATACTACTTTTTTATTAATCAATGAAATAATCAATTTACTGAATTTTATCATTAGTGGAGGTGAATTCAAGGTTCTAACGCAACAGATTTTAAATTTATTAAGTTAATCAAAGATATATTTTTATCTTTTTACTATGCCGATTGAACGGCAAAAAAGAGAAAAATATATTATCCGTATTCCATCTGCATTATCTCCGATGGAGTTTTGTATCCTAATACCTTCCTTGGACGGTTATTTAACTTGTCTTGTACTGCCTTTAATTGATATTCTTCAACCTTATTAAAATCTGTTCCTTTGGGAAAATATCGTCTTATTAACCCATTGGTATTTTCATTGGTTCCTCTTTCCCAGGATGAATAGGGGTGGGCAAAATATACCTGCATACCTGTTTGCTTGGTCAATAATTCATGCTGGGCCATTTCTATCCCATTATCATACGTTAAGGTTTTTCTGTACCTGGCTGAGAGCTTATTTAACTCTTTGGCAAAACATTTACGGACCGTCTCTGAACGCCTGTCCTTGAGCTTTACTATCTTTGTATATCTCGATTTCCTTTCAACCAAAGTTCCTATGGCGCTATTTTGTTTTACCCCTATCATTAAATCCCCTTCCCAATGTCCTATTTCTTTTCTTTCTTCAATGTATTTAGGTCGTTGGTCTATACTCGTTTGGTTCTTTATCCTGATCATTCGCTTTTTTGTCCCTTTTACTGATCTCCTTCTTGATTTATGATACGTTAAGAGAGAGATCAATTTTAGGTTTAAACTTGCCTGTGGATGCGAATAGATATGCATATAGATAGCCTCGTGTGAAATACTCATGATCGGATCATTTGGATATTTATCGCTGATCCTCCCTGATATTTGTTCTGGTGACCAACCTTCCAAGAGTCCTTTATAAACATAAAATCTAAGTTTACTAAATGTCCCTATCTTATTATTGTTGCGCTTGTTTAAATAATCATCTTTAGCTAACCAATCGGCCAGTTTTGCATCATATCTATCCGATGGTTTTTTCACCCAGGTATTAATCTCTTGAGTGATGGTTGATCTTGAACGTTTTAGCCTAACCGATATATAAGACTTACTCCTTTTCTCACCTAATAATGTTTCAATAATTACACGTTCTTGAAAACTTAATCGTCGATACTTTTTCTCTTCCATACAACAAATCTATTTTTTTTGATTTGTTGCGTTGACTTATTGAATTTGAGTATTTTTCATATTATTTCTGCCAACGTTCGCGGCTAAGTATAGTGCGGGGTTTGACCGCAGTATAAATCCCGTTGCACAAATATAATTTGAAAGCACTGAACTTGCAAACCTTCTGAAACCCGCATTATATTTGGCCGATGTTAGGCGGCGTAGTTTATTATTTTGTTTTGATACCTTCTTCTTTTATCAATGATTTCAGCAAATCATCAGCAGTAACGGCAAATGATAATTTTGATTTGATTTTTAAAATTGATGCTAATTGAAATGAATCAAGTGTTCTTAATCCTTTTAATCCATATTTGAAAACCAAATCTTTGGCAAGTATAATTAAATCAGTATCTAAATCAATAAAAGTATAATTTGCATAATCTTTTTCAAAAGAATCAATTATTGAATTAGCTTCCTTTTCAGTTAAATCTTTTGTCCGAACCTTTTTCCAAATTGCTGAGGTAAACTCTACTTTTGCAATATCAGAAAGAAAAATCTCACTAATTGAATTATCTTCAAGCAATTTATCAAGATAATCTGTACCTATCTCTGCATGATAAAGCTTTATTAAAGAGGATGTGTCGAGAAATATTTTCATAATTCAGCTTTTCTATCCTCAATTACAGAATCAGACAGCGAACCTTTATATCTTTTTGATTTTTCTCTTGATACCAAAAATGAAAAGTCTTTTGTCGAAAGACGTTTTGATTTATTTTGCATTTCTTCATCAAGGAAAGTAACAATTACCTTACTTGACTTTCTTGCTTTAATTTTTGTATCAAGTCTCACAACCCCATTTTCATATACACCATTTACAGCAATCATATCATTAATTTTTCTCAAAGTTAATTAAAACTGTGAAATGTTACAAACGGCGATCTTCACTATGCCGCCTAACGTTCCTCGGCTATGTAAAGTGCAGGATTTACTTGCAGAATAAATCCCACTACATAAATATAATTAGAAAGCACTGAACTTGCAAACCCTCTACAACCCGCATTTTATATGAGCCGATGTTAGGGCCAGTGTATTTTATTTTGTCTATTTTTCATAGTAATAATTTATCATTTTGAATTGACCCCACAATTTTGGTTTTTCAGACTTAAACTTATCTATATATTTCTTTAAATCAGAACTATCTTTTATAGGATATAAAAACAACATAATGCTTTCTTTTGGATTTTTATTATGATAAAATACTAAAAATCTATCCCCAACTTTTTGTCCAACTTCACCTATAAAATAATCAGCATTTCCATAATTTTGAGTGTACTCTTTGTTTTTAATTATATATTTAAACTTTAAAAATGTCCCATGAGGAGATACATTTACAATACCACCATTAAATCCCCCATTATGTTCAATAAAAGAAGTAATGGTACCAATCGCATATGTTCCATCAACTTTTAAAAATGATTGAGATGCTCTATCCATTCTAACACCCAATAGATAAAGCAATATAATCAAACCACCAAATATTAAAGTAGGTTTTAGAATTTTTATAAACCGGTTCATTAATCTAAATTTTAAAACGGTGAATTCAAGGTTCTAACGCAACAGATTTTAAATTTATTAAGTTAATCAAAGATATATTTTTATCTTTTTACTATGCCGATTGAACGGCAAAAAAGAGAAAAATATATCATCCGTATTCCATCTGCATTATCTCCGATGGAGTTTTGTATCCTAATACCTTCCTTGGACGGTTATTTAACTTGTCTTGTACTGCCTTTAATTGATATTCTTCAACCTTATTAAAATCTGTTCCTTTGGGAAAATATCGTCTTATTAACCCATTGGTATTTTCATTGGTTCCTCTTTCCCAGGATGAATAGGGGTGGGCAAAATATACCTGCATACCTGTTTGCTTGGTCAATAATTCATGCTGGGCCATTTCTATCCCATTATCATACGTTAAGGTTTTTCTGTACCTGGCTGAGAGCTTATTTAACTCTTTGGCAAAACATTTACGGACCGTCTCTGAATGCCTGTCCTTGAGCTTTACTATCTTTGTATATCTCGATTTCCTTTCAACCAAAGTTCCTATGGCGCTATTTTGTTTTACCCCTATCATTAAATCCCCTTCCCAATGTCCTATTTCTTTTCTTTATTCAATGTATTTAGGTCGTTGGTCTATACTCGTTTGGTTCTTTATCCTGATCATTCGTTTTTTTGTCCCTTTTACTGATCTCCTTCTTGATTTATGATACGTTAAGAGAGAGATCAATTTTAGGTTTAAACTTGCCTGTGGATGCGAATAGATATGCATATAGATAGCCTCGTGTGAAATACTCATGATCGGATCATTTGGATATTTATCGCTGATCCTCCCTGATATTTGTTCTGGTGACCAACCTTCCAAGAGTCCTTTATAAACATAAAATCTAAGTTTACTAAATGTCCCTATCTTATCATTGTTGCGCTTGTTTAAATAATCATCTTTAGCTAACCAATCGGCTAGTTTTGCATCATATCTATCCGATGGTTTTTTCACCCAGGTATTAATCTCTCGAGTGATGGTTGATCTTGAACGTTTTAGATTAACCGATATATAAGACTTACTCTTTTTCTCACCTAATAATGTTTCAATAATTACACGTTCTTGAAAACTTAATCGTCGATACTTTTTCTCTTCCATACAACAAATCTATTTTTTTTGATTTGTTGCGTTGACTTATTGAATTTGGATCGTCTTTTAAAAATTACAGGTAACGTTTGGCGCTATGAGCATGTGGCGGGCTTCGGAGCGCTTCACTATCAAACTGCACCAAAACTTGATGCGGGATTGAAAGCTAAATAACCGTATAAACCCCGCCATTGCTTATGAGCGCGTGTTGCACGCTGGTTATTTATCCTTTATGAATTCATCTATAACGTTTATGAAATCCTTCATCTCCACAAACATCTCATTTATCATATCAATATCAAATTCCACATAAGAATCATAATCTCCTTTTGTTCGACGATTATATGCTTTATTAATAATCTTTCCGTATTTGGTATCAATCAAACCTTCGTGAATAAAGTTTTTATTAAACCATCCCAACAATTGTAAATGCTTCGAAGTCTCAAAATTATATTTCAATCCCAATGCCAACAAAGCATAAAACATTCCATAATATATCCGATTAATAGCAGCTCTTAATCTATCATGTGAAATTAATAATGAAACATCTGTTTGAGTATCTTTTGCCTCATCCAATCTATATTGAATTAATTCCAATCTATCTTTATCCTCAATGCTCATGCGTATATCCCATTTTTCAAAGCATTTATAAAGATTGGCTGTTTACCTCTACGAGTCATAAGTTCATTTGTCGAAAGCAAATGAGCATCAATCATTATATTATATTTTAAATCTATATCATAGCAAATATCAAGTATAGTATCCTCATCTTGTCTTGAATAATCCTTATTTAATAATATCAAAATATCGTAATCAGAAAATTCATTTGCTTTATCCTTCGCTTGAGAACCAAACAAAATAACATTTTTAACCGAATCGGAATACCTTATCTGTAAACTTGATTTCAAATCACTTAATATCTGTTTGCTATCTGTCATTTTATAATTTTTGGCTAATTTACAAATTTTCTTCTAAACATGAAAATGGCGGTGGTTAACTTGCGTGCAACGGTTGGCGCTATGAGCATGTGGCGGGTTACGAAGAGCTTTTTTGTCAAAATATTTGCAATTTTTAATTATATAAACTAACTCCGAAAACCATATAACGCCCGCCATTGCTTATGAGCGCGTGTTGGGCGCAGCAAATTATTTATTTTTGACTTTGTATAATCTAATTCCGTCAATATATTTAAAATCCTTAACATTATAGGTATATAATTCAATATCATAATATAATGCAGTTGCAGCTATTATTGCATCAGGAATTGTTAATTTATGACTAAGCGAATACTGAATCATTAAGTCCTCAAATTTATCTGATATTGATTCATTTAAAGGTATATGTACAATAGAATCTAATTTTTTACGAATTTTATTAAGTTCCACTTTATTTAATGCTCCAAAGTATAGTTCTCCAGCAGTTATAACACTTATATAAATTGAATCCACACCAATTTTCTCAATGTTATAAACCACTTCAGGATTCTCTTTAAAGAATTCAATTATCACATTTGTGTCACAAAGTACAATTATCTTTGAGGCCATGCTTTTAATCTAATTTGAGCTAAACTAATATCTCTATTTTTCCAAACTCCTTTTAAATCAAAGAAACTATCAGTTTTTGCAGTATTTTTTGGTTTTAATCTTAATAAACTAGACACTTGTGCTTTATCAACAAACTCAATGAAGTCAATAATCTCAAGACTCTTTAATACTTCCAAAGCCTTGTCATTTTTAATATTTATCAACTTTGTTGTCATAATCAATCTTTTTAATATTTGTAAAAATACAAATATTGTTTCAGTAATCAAGCTAACCGAGGTGGTTTTGTTGTGCATAACGTTCAAGGATAACCGCCAGTACGGGTTTTACTTGCAATATTTATCTGGTTGCACAAATGTAATAAAAACTTACTAAACTTTGCAAACCACCGAAACCCGTATTGCGGGTAAAACCTTTGTTATAACCAGCCTTTTATTAACGTCATTTCTTTGGGTGCAGGGAAACAAAGCAGTTATATGTTACTTACCGCTTTGGAAGGTGCTTATAAATACAAACCTGACTTTGCAATTTTTAGTGATACAGGTTGCGAGCCTGATTATGTTTACTCTTATGTTGAATGGCTTAAAGACTATGTTAAAGCTAAATACAACTTTGATATTGTGATTGTTTCGGCTGGTAACATAGTTGATGATACTTTGAATTATTTGGATGGTAAAAAAAGCCTTGTGGCTGCATTGCCTTTAAGGCTTTCGGGTAATGGAGGTTTGATTATGAGACAATGCACCAATGATTACAAAATTGCGCCTTTAAGAAAACACTTACAAACTATAAGAAATGGTAACAAAGTACGATTATGGATAGGCATAAGCCTTGACGAAATAGAGCGAATAAAGGATAGTCCCGTGAAATATATTGAAAACTACTATCCGCTTATTGAAAAAAGAATACGGATTGACCAAATTATAAACTGGTTTCGTGAAAATGAAATGAGAGAACCTGGCAAAAGTGCTTGCCTTATATGCCCGTTCCATTCGGACAATTACTGGAAAGTTTTTAAAAAGCAATACCCGAATGAGTTTGAAAAGGCTTGTAAATTTGATGATGCAATTCGCAACTATCCAAATTTAAAAAGGCAAACATTTTTATCTAAACACTTAAAACCACTTAGAGAAATCGACTTTACGCAGCATCCAAGCTTATTTCCTGAATTAATAGAAGAATGCAACGGGCTGTGCGGTCTTTAAGGTTGGTTATAACGTTCGAGGATAACCGCCAGTACGGGTTTTAATTGCAATATTTGTCTGGTTGCACAAATATAACAAAAAATTACAGAACTTTGCAAACTACCGAAACCCGTATTGCGGGTAAAACCTTTGTTAGTGGCTGTGCCTTATTTTATTATATTCTTTTAATTGTTTATAAATAAATATAAAATAGTCATAGGAATCTTTTGATTTTTCCTCTGAGTCCAACCATTTAAAATATTTTTTAATTTGTTCATTGTCGTATACACAATCAATATAATATCCAAAACCGTTGTTAATATAATCTAAATCAATAATACCTTTTTTATAATATTCGCCTAAATCGTCTAAATGATTTAGTACATAATTATCTATCTCGTATGCTGTATAAATCCTTTTGGTAAAGAGATTTTTAAGTGAAGGCAAAGATTTTAATTTTACTGAATCAATTTCGAAATAACCAAATTCAATACTGTCTTTAGTATCTATTGCAACTTTAAAATTCAATAAATCATTATCTAAAAGTGAAATTATATTATTAGTTTTTTCAGTAAAAAAATCAACTTTGAATCTATGAGCAAAATCTGCATTTCGTGTCGAGTTGTTATTGTGTATCTGTATAATTGCAAATATTAAAGCTATTAATGTGCCAATTGAACTAATCAATCCGGCAACAGGGGCAATTTTTGATATTTTAATTTTATGTTTCATTGGTTTCATTTTGTGTATCGTCCTGATATAGGTTGACACTTTTTAAGTTAATAATTGTTTTCTAAAAATAAAGTTTTATTTGTTACCAGGGACATGTCCCTGGTAACAAATTTTGCTGGCCATTTTTTTAGCCTGTAATTATCCTTTTGATGCGCTATCATTGGTACCATTCCATGACAACTCATATGCGGTCTGTCGGTGTTATACAACCATATTGCATGCTTTATTTCTCGTCTGGCATCCTGTTCTCCTATAAAGCCTTCGCCGATATCATATTCATTCTTTAATATGCCATTCACTCGTTCAGCAACTGCATTCTCATACGGATCGTATTTACTGGTCATGCTTATTTGTATCCCATTGTCGTTTAACACTTGTACATAGGCTGGGTTACAATACTGTAATCCCCGGTCGGAATGATGGATTAATACCCGCTGGGGATATCTCCTGTTCTTTATTGCCATTTTCAATGCCGTTATTGCATTTTTCGTCTTTAAGTTGTCTGATAACGTCCAACCCATGATTTGCTTTGAATATACATCAGTTAGTAGAAACAGGTACATAAAACCTTGCTTGGTCCTTATATACGTAATATCGCTTGCCAGTACCTGCTCTGCCCTGTTTATGTCAATATCCTTTATCAGATTCGGATATTTGTAAAACAGGTGTTTGCTCTGCGTAGTCTTTACATATCGCTTCCGGTACCTAATCAGCAAGTTTTCATCACGCAATATATCAAAGAACTTATCTCGGCCACACTTGATGTCCTTTGCCTGTAATTCAACTTGTATCTTATCATACACTTTCTTACCTCCCATACGCTTGTGTTTCTTACGTACCTTACTTACTAGTTTAACAACCTCTTGTTTCTCTTTCTCATTCCTTTCATATCGATGTATCTTCTGATAATAACCCTGTCGGCTTATCCCGAATAACCTGCAAAAGTGTGCGACATTTACTTTTGCTTTTCCATTGGAAGTGTCTTTATGAGCGATTCGGGTAAATACTTTTTTAATACTTCATCCCCATATTCTTCCCCTATGATGCCCATTACCGCCTTTAACACCTCATTCTCCCCCTGGCTCACCCTTAATTTGGCGCGCAGGTCTGCTAACTCTTGTCGTGGTGATTTGCCTCCCATTTCTTTTAACTTTTTATCAAAGTTACCATATTTCGATATCCATCTTGATATCGTCCGGCGATGTACTCCATATAACTTGGACGCCTGACTCTGTGAAAGTTTCCCGTTCTCTATCTGTTCTAAGATTTCTTTCTTGTACACGTAACTGTACTGGTTTTTCCACCTGTCACGTGCTAAGATTTCATAATCGCTCATAAATTGATCTCCTTTTCTTTTTTGAAAAGTGTCAACCTATATCAGGACAAGACATTGTAGGGCATTGCCACTAACGGTTAAAGCTAAAATGCGTAAGGGATTTAATAACTCCAACCATCATTATTATAACAAATATAGTTAAAGATTACGGAGCAAACAAAACCACTTAAACCCTTATGCTTTTTAAGCTTTTGTTAGTTGCCGTTTTTTATGATTATTTCTTGGATTTCAAGTCTTACCTTGGGAATAATATTTTTGATAACGTCCCAAACTATAGAATAGTTTACTCCCATATAATCATGGATCAGTCTATCGCGCATTCCCGCCATATTTTTCCAAGAAATATTTCCCCATTGAAGTTTTATATCGGCTGGTATCTTTTTAGTTGCTTCTCCAATTATCTCTAAACTCCTAACAACAGCTCTTTTGATTGTTTCATCTCTAAGGAATTCGTCCTTTGCTAATTCTGGTTTTATAACAGAAACAATATAATCACATTCTGATAAAATATGCCTCAAATATTCGATTGACTCTTTAGACATATTCAACCTCTTTTAAAATATATGGACCAATGTATGGACTTAATCCTTTCTCAGTAACAATATCCAATTTGTAGCCTTTAAATATTGTCTCGAGTAAATTACATGTATTCATATAATTCTCAAAGGTTTCAGAATCAGAATTAAAGTCAATCAAAATATCAACATCACTATCATTATTAGATTCATTCCTAATTACAGATCCAAATAAACCAATACGAATAACTCCGAATTTATTCAAATCAGATTTACTTATCTTAAGTTTATTCAATATCTCTGTTTTCTGAATCATAATTTAATATTTAAACCAAAGATACCAATTTTTTTTAAACTCATTTATCAAAAATGTTGTTCAGGTGAATTCAAGGTTCTAACGCAACAGATTTTAAATTTATTAAGTTAATCAAAGATATATTTTTATCTTTTTACTATGCCGATTGAACGGCAAAAAAGAGAAAAATATATCATCCGTATTCCATCTGCATTATCTCCGATGGAGTTTTGTATCCTAATACCTTCCTTGGACGGTTATTTAACTTGTCTTGTACTGCCTTTAATTGATATTCTTCAACCTTATTAAAATCTGTTCCTTTGGGAAAATATCGTCTTATTAACCCATTGGTATTTTCATTGGTTCCTCTTTCCCAGGATGAATAGGGGTGGGCAAAATATACCTGCATACCTGTTTGCTTGGTCAATAATTCATGCTGGGCCATTTCTATCCCATTATCATACGTTAAGGTTTTTCTGTACCTGGCTGAGAGCTTATTTAACTCTTTGGCAAAACATTTACGGACCGTCTCTGAACGCCTGTCCTTGAGCTTTACTATCTTTGTATATCTCGATTTCCTTTCAACCAAAGTTCCTATGGCGCTATTTTGTTTTACCCCTATCATTAAATCCCCTTCCCAATGTCCTATTTCTTTTCTTTCTTCAATGTATTTAGGTCGTTGGTCTATACTCGTTTGGTTCTTTATCCTGATCATTCGTTTTTTTGTCCCTTTTACTGATCTCCTTCTTGATTTATGATACGTTAAGAGAGAGATCAATTTTAGGTTTAAACTTGCCTGTGGATGCGAATAGATATGCATATAGATAGCCTCGTGTGAAATACTCATGATCGGATCATTTGGATATTTATCGCTGATCCTCCCTGATATTTGTTCTGGTGACCAACCTTCCAAGAGTCCTTTATAAACATAAAATCTAAGTTTACTAAATGTCCCTATCTTATCATTGTTGCGCTTGTTTAAATAATCATCTTTAGCTAACCAATCGGCTAGTTTTGCATCATATCTATCCGATGGTTTTTTCACCCAGGTATTAATCTCTCGAGTGATGGTTGATCTTGAACGTTTTAGATTAACCGATATATAAGACTTACTCTTTTTCTCACCTAATAATGTTTCAATAATTACACGTTCTTGAAAACTTAATCGTCGATACTTTTTCTCTTCCATACAACAAATCTATTTTTTTTGATTTGTTGCGTTGACTTATTGAATTTGGAGAGGTTTTTTAGCATGCGGCACAACGGTTTGCGCTATGAGCATGTGGCGGATTTCGAAGAATTACTTTGTCAAAATAGTTGCAAATTTTAATTATATGAACTAACTTCGGAAACCGTATAATGCCCGCCATTGCTTATGAGCGCGTGTTAGGGCCAGTTAATTATTTTTGTATTATATTTTTGTAAATCCAGTTTTTAATTTCATTGAAATCAATCAATCCACTTGCTGATTTAATTACAAAATCATATTTTTCATCTTGATTAACTTTTATATCCAAATCATATTGCAATAAGATTAATCTCATTAAAACATAAGCTATTCGCTTATTCCCATCAATAAAAGGATGATTTAAAATAAGACTTTCAAAAATGGCAGCTGATTTTTCAACGGGAGTGGAGTATAAATCCTTATTGTCGAATGTTTGAAATGGTCTTGCAATTGCTGATTCTAATAATCCAATATCTCTGATACCTTTACTTCCTCCAAATTCATCAATTAGCAAATCATGTATCTTAATGACTTCCTCTGAATTAATCATGATGCTAATTTGTGAAGAAGTTCTTTATCTTCAGATAAGATTAGTTTTAAATTTTGAGCAAGTTTTACTTTATCCTTTGAAGAATGCTCTAATTCCTTAAAATACTCTAAAATATTTTGAAGAATCTCTTCAGGCATATTATCCACAACCTTGTGAATTTCTTGTCTTATTTCATGTACTGACATATCAATCTATTTTAAACAAAAATAATAAATTTAATCTCGAATCGCAATCTATCTTGATGTACCTATTTAATTGGCCCTAACGTTTCCCGGATACACCGCAGTGCGGGATTTACTTGCAAAATTAGTCAAGTTACACAAATATAACAAAAACTTACTAAACTTTGCAAACCGCTATAACCCGCATTGGGTGTGAACCGGTGTTAAGGCCAGTGTTTTCTTTTGGTTTTTATAATTATTATTATTCTGTTTTATAATATTTTATTTATTTAGGATATATTTTAGGTGTCTTTGTTTTAAATTCATCCATATATCTTTTATAATCAGTGCTATCTTTAATTGGATAATTAAATAGTATCAAACTTTTTTGTTGGTTTTTAATATAATACACTACTAAAAATCTATCTCCTTCTTTCACCTTTGGTACGCCATAATCAAAGTCTTCAAATTTTTTATTATTTATAATATAGGAATAATTTACTTGAGACATTTTAGGAGAACTTTCAATTGCTCCACTTTGAAAACCACCAGTTGCATCACCATATGACTCAATCAATCCAATTGTATAATTGATCAATGATTTATCAATTACAAAGGATTCGTCATTCCGTCTTTTGTTTTGCATAATCAAATAGAGCAAATAAGTAATAGTTGTCAAAACGAATAAAAGTCTCAAGAAAGCAAAAAATCTATTTTTATTATTTTTATTAAATTTTTGAGGCATATAAATCTTCAATTAATCTGAATAATTTTTAAACATTGGCCTTAACGTTCGAGGATAACCGCCAGTACGGGTTTTACTTGCAATATTTATCCAGTTGTACAAATATAACATAAACTAAATGAACTTTGCAAACCATAGAAACCCGTATTGCGGGTTAAACCTTTGTTGTGCCCAGTATTTACTTAGAAACTATAATTTATTCCAAAACCTAAATTAAAAGGAAAAAACGCAGATGAAGACGTGGTTGATGTATTAAAAATATAACATGTCCCAAGCTTAAAATTAAATTTTAGATTATTCCCACCGACTCTAATAAAAAAAGTTGGTTCAACAAGAAAATTATTACTTGATGAAAGTGTCGTTTGGTATGGATTTGTATTGTTGTCATATAAATCTTTTTCAAGATTAGATTTAACAAGTCCTGCCTTAATTCCTAACCCATAGTCAAAATATTCTTTCATTTTACCAATATTAAATTGAGAAAAATATATATTGTATTTTGAAGTATATGCTGTATAATTATCGGAATATGATGCTTCAAAATCTGAATAATTATTAAACTTTCCATAACCAGAGTATATTTCCATAACAGTTTTATCACCTAAATCCTTATAATATCCAATAGCACCTTGATAATTTATTTTAGAATTTATACTTTGAGAGTAAAATGGACAAATACTACCATTTATTTGAATTGCAATATTACTTGTCAATCCATATGATATTGTGGTATTAACAAACATTGATGGTATCGAACCGATTGCATCTACTCTTAAATCTCCTTTTTTACTGATAAGTGGAATATCTACCATCTGTGGATAATATACATAACAACTTGAAATAACAAAAACTACAAATAAAATAATAAATACAAAAATAAATCTGATTAAAAATATTGCTCTCATTTGGTAAATTTTAATGGTTAAATAAATTATATTCATATAACCATACAAATTCTAAATTAGTTACCCTAGTAAGAATTATCATTTTTTTGAATCATGTTTTCAATATTGGGCACAACGGTTGGCGCTATGAGCATGTGGCGGATTTCGAAGAGCTGCTTTGTCAAAATAGTTGCAAATTTCAATTATATGAACTAACTTTGAAAACCATATAACGCCCGCCATTGCTTATGAGCGCGTGTTGGCTGTAGCTTTTTATTATTTCATATCTGTTTTTCGTTTTCTCAATCTTAATATAATCAAAGATGTCAAACCTCCAAATAATCCCATTATTATCGAAATTATAGGAGCAATTATAACGTGGTTTGATGCATTGTCAAAAGCATTATAAAAAGTAAATGCTTTAGAATTAGCAAAATCATTGTACCCAGGATACCCTTTTAAAGTATAAATCATCCTTTCCGAAAAAACATAGTTTATTAAAAATCCAAAACAAAGTGCAATAATTGTTCCTAATAAAGCACTTATTAAACTACTTTTTAATCCATCGACGATATTTTCAGTCTTCAATGTCCTAATGGCACTTATGATTGAAAATGAGATGAAAATCAGAAACATCATAATCAATGTTGAAACTAAAGAACCCGTCTTAGTGTGCCAGTCAATAAATTCCTCAATTGAAATATTAATTATAAATAATAATCCAATTATCAAGCCTCCAGTATAAGAAAATCTGTCTGGTTTTAAATTAATCCAAATTATTATATATCCAATAATCGCAATAAATACAGTTATTACAGTCCATTTTGATTTGTCTAAAATCATTGGATAATTTATTATACTAGTAATCATTAATCCAATTAATAGAATTATTGGGATTATAATATTAAAAATATTTACTCTTTTGTTATCCATACTTATCTGTCTAAATGCGTTTTTTAAAGTTACAGCCAACGTTTCCCGGCTACACCGCAGTGCGGGATTTACTTGCAATATTTGTCAAGTTACACAAATATAACAAAAACTTACTGAAATTTGCAAACCGCTATAACCCGCATTGGGTTTAACCGGTGTTAGCGGGCGTTATTATATTTTATAAAAGTTTATATTCAATATTAAATTCATCTTTAATTATATCTCCAATCTTTATTGCAAGTTTTATGTCAGTATTGATAAGTCTTACTAAACCACGATTTGTCAAAAAATACATATCTCCAGATTTTAAATTGTAACTAACAGGAATTACTAAATCAATATGCCCAGTACCTTTTTTGTTTTTTTGTTTGATTATTAATCCTTCACATAATTTTGGAATTTTCACTAAATCATCAGACATTTTAAAACCTAAAATATGCATCTTTTTACGAATGTTAAAATTATCTTTATCAAATATCATTGATTATTTTGTCGAATTAATAATTAATCCAATTAATAAAAATCCAACTGGACCAAATATAGCTTTCGGTAAATCCTTATGACTTATATGAACACTAAAAGAAGAATACCAACTATATAAAGATAAAATTATCAATAAGAATCCAAAAAATCTATATGAAATAGGAAATGAGTAATATTTAAACTTTCGCATGTTTTATTAAATAAATATATCTAAATTAATTATAATCGGAACTCAGATGTATCGTCCTGATATAGGTTGACACTTTTTAAGTTAATAATTGTTTTCTAAAAATAAAGTTTTATTTGTTACCAGGGACATGTCCCTGGTAACAAATTTTGCTGGCCATTTTTTTAGCCTGTAATTATCCTTTTGATGCGCTATCATTGGTACCATTCCATGACAACTCATATGCGGTCTGTCGGTGTTATACAACCATATTGCATGCTTTATTTCTCGTCTGGCATCCTGTTCTCCTATAAAGCCTTCGCCGATATCATATTCATTCTTTAATATGCCATTCACTCGTTCAGCAACTGCATTCTCATACGGATCGTATTTACTGGTCATGCTTATTTGTATCCCATTGTCGTTTAACACTTGTACATAGGCTGGGTTACAATACTGTAATCCCCGGTCGGAATGATGGATTAATACCCGCTGGGGATATCTCCTGTTCTTTATTGCCATTTTCAATGCCGTTATTGCATTTTTCGTCTTTAAGTTGTCTGATAACGTCCAACCCATGATTTGCTTTGAATATACATCAGTTAGTAGAAACAGGTACATAAAACCTTGCTTGGTCCTTATATACGTAATATCGCTTGCCAGTACCTGCTCTGCCCTGTTTATGTCAATATCCTTTATCAGATTCGGATATTTGTAAAACAGGTGTTTGCTCTGCGTAGTCTTTACATATCGCTTCCGGTACCTAATCAGCAAGTTTTCATCACGCAATATATCAAAGAACTTATCTCGGCCACACTTGATGTCCTTTGCCTGTAATTCAACTTGTATCTTATCATACACTTTCTTACCTCCCATACGCTTGTGTTTCTTACGTACCTTACTTACTAGTTTAACAACCTCTTGTTTCTCTTTCTCATTCCTTTCATATCGATGTATCTTCTGATAATAACCCTGTCGGCTTATCCCGAATAACCTGCAAAAGTGTGCGACATTTACTTTTGCTTTTCCATTGGAAGTGTCTTTATGAGCGATTCGGGTAAATACTTTTTTAATACTTCATCCCCATATTCTTCCCCTATGATGCCCATTACCGCCTTTAACACCTCATTCTCCCCCTGGCTCACCCTTAATTTGGCGCGCAGGTCTGCTAACTCTTGTCGTGGTGATTTGCCTCCCATTTCTTTTAACTTTTTATCAAAGTTACCATATTTCGATATCCATCTTGATATCGTCCGGCGATGTACTCCATATAACTTGGACGCCTGACTCTGTGAAAGTTTCCCGTTCTCTATCTGTTCTAAGATTTCTTTCTTGTACACGTAACTGTACTGGTTTTTCCACCTGTCACGTGCTAAGATTTCATAATCGCTCATAAATTGATCTCCTTTTCTTTTTTGAAAAGTGTCAACCTATATCAGGACAAGACATCCCAATTACTGGCACATAACGGTTGGCGCTATGAGCATGTGGCGGGTTTCGGAGAACTTCTTTTCAAAATATTTGCAAATTTTAATTATATGAACTAACTTCGAAAACCGTATAAACCCCGCCATTGCTTATGAGCGCGTGTTGCCTGCAGTTTTTTATATATTCAAAAGTAATCGACTTTCATACTAAACTTTGATCATATCGAAATAAAGCCAGTCTATCAATATAGATATTGTTATCAATTAAGGATAGGACAAATTAAAATTCAAAAAATCAATTATCACTTTTGTTTAAAAAGTATTTATCTCACGTCAGGCATATTATTTCAAACCATAGATTTGACGAATTAAACAAATAAAAATATGAAAGTTGTCAACATATATACAATTACAATAATATTTGATAAAATCTTCGATCTCTTTGAGACAGGATAATTAATTTCTATATTTTCATATTCTTTCATCAAGAAAATTATAAGGAAATTAATAAAAAACAAAACTAAAAAAGATATTACATATACATTTTTATATTTGTTACTATCTAGATACAATAAATTCCTGAGAATCACTAATACATTTAGAAGTGGTAATATTGAAAGCATAAAAATTGCAGCAACCACAGCATAAATCTTATCTTCATTAATTGAGTCTGTAAAAAAGTAAAACTTACTGTATATGTATAAATAAATGTATTTCATTTTTATTTATTTCATTAATCTAATTAATACCATAAAAAATGGCAATAATAGAAATAATCAAAAATTTTCCAAAATTGCAGGCAACGTTTTCGGCTAAATTGCGTGCGGGTTTTACTTGCATAATTTGTCAAAATATAGCCCAATATAATTAAAAAGAATTACATTTGAAAACCCGCTGAAACCCGCATGAAATTTGAGCCGATGTTGGGTGTAGGCATTTATTTTTCTTTGGTATAAATCAAATCCTCAAATTGTTTGTTATTAGTCTCAAAATTGGTAATCACAATTTTAAGTTTTAAAGTATCAAGTATCATCAGCTTATCAAACTTTTTATAGTATAAATATCCATTCCGAGTTTTAAATCCATCAAATCCTAAACTACAACTATCATTACTCCATGTCATGTTTTCAGTAGAATCAGTTATTATTATCTGCATTAAATTTTTATCAATCTTGAATCCAGAAAATAATCCGCCATCGTGAGTATATTGATATTCAGAAAATATCTCATTTATATTATATTTTTTATGCTTTTCAATCGAACTTTTATCAGGTTTATATTTGCATAAATAAACTTTAAATTCTTTAGACCATTTTATCTCTGAACTGTATTGGTGACCTACAATCTTAATAACCCTAAAATCGCAAGAATTAATCAATGGAATAATACCAATCATTAAGATTAAAGTCAAAATCCGTTTATTGAAACTCTTTATCATTTTATTTGAAACTATCATTTTATTGCGTTTTTTATGCTTACACCCAACGTTTCCCGGCTACACCGCAGTGCGGGATTTACTTGCAATATTTGTCAAGTTGCACAAATATAACAAAAAATTATTGAACTTCGCAAACCACTATAACCCGCATTGGGTGTGAACCGGTGTTGGGTGTAGGCATTTATTTTTCTTTGGTATAAATCAAATCCTCAAATTGCTTGTTATTAGTCTCAAAATTGGTAATCACAATTTTAAGTTTTAAAGTATCAAGTATCATCAGCTTATCAAACTTTTTATAGTATAAATATCCATTCCGAGTTTTAAATCCATCAAATCCTAAACTACAACTATCATTACTCCATGTCATGTTTTCAGTAGAATCAGTTATTATTATCTGCATTAAATTTTTATCAATCTTGAATCCAGAAAATAATCCGCCATCGTGAGTATATTGATATTCAGAAAATATCTCATTTATATTATATTTTTTATGCTTTTCAATCGAACTTTTATCAGGTTTATATTTGCATAAATAAACTTTAAATTCTTTAGACCATTTTATCTCTGAACTGTATTGGTGACCTACAATCTTAATAACCCTAAAATCGCAAGAATTAATCAATGGAATAATACCAATCATTAAGATTAAAGTCAAAATCCGTTTATTGAAACTCTTTATCATTTTATTTGAAACTATCATTTTATTGCGTTTTTTATGCTTACACCCAACGTTTTCGGCTAAATTACGTGCGGGATTTAATTGCACAATTTGTCAAAATATAACCAAATATAATTAAAAAGCATTACATATGAAAACCTTCTGAAACCCGCATGTAATTTGAGCCGATGTTATGGCCAGTTATTTATTTTCTTACTAAAACCAAGTCTGCATGTTTTAAAAAATAAATTGAGTTAATCCCATAATTAAATACTGCTTTAATTCCAATGTTAAATGTATCTTTTGGTAAATATTTAATCAAATTTTGGGTAGCAATATAACTTGATTTAGCAATTCCATTTGAAATAATTTTAGAATTACTTATTGGAATATTATCATTTAAGTCGATTAACTCAAAACTTACCGAATCAGTACTATTTGCTCCAGCAAATGATAAATCACTTAAAACAAAAGAGACCGAATCAATATTCTCATAATCAGAAATTGAGAAACTTAATTGAGCTGTTGAAAAAATATAAGTGCCAGAACCTCCATTAGGTGTTGGATTTTCCAATAATATAAGCGTAACTTTTTTGTCTAATTGAATAATTGTATCCTTTTTGCACTGAGTCATTGTAATAATCAAACTTGTAAGAAATAGTCCAAAGTAAATTTTATTAGTTGTCATAATACAAAATTTAGTTAAAAAATAATTAATTATATATATTTATTTTATATGATATCAAATTTTATATTTTTATTATCTATGAAATTCGACAGAATAATTGGCCATAACGGTTGAAGCTAAAATGCGTAAGGGATTTAATAGCACCAACCTCTATTATAATAACAAATTTATTTAAAAATTATAAAACTAACAAAACCACTTAAACCCTTATGCTTTTTAAGCTTTTGTTATAGCCCGTTGTTTTTATTTTCTTTTAAATTCAATATCATATTTATCTCTCGAAATTTTATCAATCGTTAAAAATAAATCAAATTGTCCTTGTTTAACTTCTTTCTCTCCATTATAATCAATAGGTTGTGAAATAATATGAGCCCAAATTGTTTTGACAAACAGACTCTTTTTTGTAAAAGTTATATCATAATTCAAAGATGTAAATAAACTTTGAACACATATAAAATTCGTATTATTATTTGAATCTAACGAATCTGTAATGATTGATTTGTTAATAATCAATTTATTAATATGATATTTTGATTTGTTAAAAACTCTAACCTTTAGCTCGCATGAATCCTTTGTCGTTTGTGAATAACCAATCAAGCAGCAAAAGAGGAGTAATCCTAATGTTAACATTTTAATCATTATCTAATATTGCTTAAACTATTTACAAATCTTATTAAAAATCCGATTAAACCGTATAATCTTAAAGATATATGAGAAAATAAATATTCCATTTACTAAGAAAACGATATACATAAATCCAATTGAATACATTATCAAGCCAATAAAAATCAAATTAAATACAATATTGATTAAGAAAAAATAATTTGGAATCTTATAGTTAACCTCTAATTTATTATCATTAATCTGGCCTATTAATATCAATGGAAGGTTTGTCCTTGTTGAAAATATTGTGTTATATGGTTCTAAATTGAAATTGTAATTTGTCAAAGAACCAATAAAGAATTTAGAAAATGACAGTTTTAAATCTTTATAAAATGATTTAAAGAACAATGAAAAAGGGAATATATGAATCTTACCTAAATCATTATTTGTAAAAATTTTGTCTTTAAGCAATTTGACAATAATTTCTTTGCTTTTATCAGTTCTAATTTTTGTTTTTAATATTATCATTTAGATTTTACTTATCATCAAATATCTGTAAATTCTGAGCGACAATGGGCTATAACGGTCGAGGATAACCGCCAGTACGGGTTTTAATTGCAATATTTGTCTGGTTGCACAAATGTAACAAAAACTTAATGAACTTTGCATACCAACAAAACCCGTATTGCGGGTAAAACCTTTGTTAGCCAACGTGTATTTTTTCTTTCTCAAGACCAAATTTACGATCTTTCAATTTCATTTTGTAAAAATCTACTTTATAGTCACAAGTTTTAAACAAATCTATTAACTCTTTAATTGTTTCTAACGAAGCATTGTTTCCAAAAATCACCTCAATCAAAGCAGATTTATTAAATGAAACAGCTCCTTGAAATATAGTATGGTCTCCTTTTGTTCTGAAAACACGAACTTCGTTCTCATAGCTCCAATCTTTGGATTTTGTCCCAAAAATAAATTGGACTGATTTAAATCCCCAATTACCATTATATCTTTCCTTTAAATAATTAATTTGAGGATAATCACCTGGGTAGTCCATTTTTAATATTAAATCACCAAATAATGAGGTGTCTTTTTCTATATCAAATACAAGACAAATCCCTTCATGTTTATTTGTATAATGAGCCCACATCAAGAGATTATCAAAATCTTGACTAAAACAACAAAATCCATAATATGAATTTATCGTATCACGAATTGATTGATTAATCCCTTTAATAAATTCTTTTGGATTATTTTTATACTCATTTATTTTAGACTCTATATCAATACCATTATAGGATGAATTTCCAAGTTTGTTATTAATTTCACGTGACTTATTATAAAAATATCTAAGTTCATTTTCTGTCACATCATTGTCAAATGACAAATTGCAATCATATGGATCATTGAATTCTGTTGGTGCTGAAAACCATAAATAATTTTTTAGGATTGTATTTCGAAAATTATTGTCAATCCTAAAATACTTATATAGAATAGTATTTATTTCACCCTGTGGATATAGCTTTTTTGTCTTCATACATGTTGGCTAACGGTTGGCGCTATGAGCATGTGGCGGATTTCGAAGTGCTACTTTGTCAAAATATTTGCAAATTATAATTATATGAACTAACTTCGAAAATCTTATAACGCCCGCCATTGCTTATGAGCGTGTGTTGTGTGAAGTTTTATTCCTTTTTCTTATATTTATATGAAAATGAACAACCATTTAAATAAAAACTTTGACAATTCAATATTGAAACTTTCATCCAACCATAAACATAAATATTTCCAATTTTTTTTCTTATCCCAATATACTTATCATCAATGTTTGTATTAATACTTATATTATCTCCTATAAAACCATCAAAATATGGTTTAAATTTATTTACTATTGATATAAAATAGAGTTCAGATTTTGTGCTAAATATCCAATTTTGATTAACATTTATTGTATCATTTGCATTAAACAAAGTTAAAAGTGTAGAAGTGTCATTTAAATTAATGAATTTACTTTGAATTGAAGCAAATTCAATTTTATTTTCATATCCATAATTATTACGAACAAAAAAAGCTCTTGAAATAGCATAATTATTTCTAAATAATATTTCAGCACCATATCTGATGTCAAAAATTGAATCAAAATCTATATTTAAAGGAAAATCGCCAAATGAGGAACTCCCACTTTCTATACTGGATGGTTTTGCAGCTCCAAGATTATCAAATAATAAATCTGCAGAGATATTCTTGAAACTACCAGTTAAAGAATCTCCTGCCAAAATATAATTGTTGGTTATAAGGATTGAATCATTATTTGTATTTGCTTTATCAATATTATCTCTATTGTCCTTTTCGCAACTATATATAAATATGACTAAGGCAATAATTATTAGTTTTAAGAATCTCATTATTTCTTTTATTTTAAATTAAATTTTGAATTTATGAATTGTAATTTATCTCTTTATTATCAAATTCCACAAGCTGATAATTTCAACATTACATTGACGTCAAAATCGTAGAGCAAAATTTCACACAACGTTTCCCGGCTACACCGCAGTGCGGGTTTTACTTGCAATATTTGTCAAGTTACACAAATATAACAAAAACTTGCTGAACTTTGCAAACCGCTATAACCCGCATTGGGTGTGAACCGGTGTTAGTTTCAGTGCATTTTTTAATATTCTTGAACTAATACTTCTGTTGAAATATGCATCTGTTTATTTATCTTACGAATCATATCTAATGATAATTTTCTCTTTTTGCCTAGAATTTCAGTTACACGACTTCTAAATCCAATTACATCTGCCAAATCCTTGGGTTTATAATTCATTTGTTCCATCCTAAATTTAATCGCTTCAATTGGGTCTGGCAAATCTATTGGAAAATGAATCTTTTCATAATTATCTATTAATAATGATAATAAATCTAATTCATCTCCTTCTGCTGTTCCAGGTTCAGCATCAAATATAATTTCAAGTCTTTTTAGTGCTTGATTATATTCCTCTTCGGTCTTTATTACTTTATGTTCCATAATCTAAATTGTTACTGCATTTACCTTGTCATACTCCCCATGTGTACCAATGAACCTAATCCAAATAATACCAAATTTGTAATTAATCTTTACAATCAAACGATAAGAATTACCTTTAATATTAAAGACTACTCGATTATCTTGCAAAATACTTGCGGAAGGATAATCTTGCTTAATCTCATTTGGTGAAAACCAATTTGATTTTTCAGCCTCATCATACCAAGATTTTAATTGTTCTTCACAATCTTTATGCATTATCCAAAATTCGCGCAATGTGCTTTTTGCAATTATCCTCACAGTCTTTTTATTTACAAAGATAATACATATTTCCCAATATGGGAATTTTTCGAAGAGATTTTTTCTTGCATTGAAACTAACGTTTGGCGGTATGGCCAGTAAGGGTTGCGGAGCGACGTTCCTATCAACCGAGACGAAAGATTGATGCGGGTGATGAACTTCGCATACCTCTGAAACCCTTATTGGCTATACCGCGTGTTAGCGGCTGCCATTATTTTATTTGGTTGTAATCTTTGCATAAACATCAGTAATTGAAGCATTCTCTAAAGCTATGCCATTATATATCTGAATTATTGATTTATCTGGTTGTGGTATTTCTCTACGAAATAATGCAGTATTAATTCCATATACAATACCTTCATTATCAAAAACTGGTCCGCCGCTCATGCCATTTAAAGAAGTGTCTTGTGTCATAAATCCAATATAATTTTTACCATTATCAGCAACTGTTACACCATCAATAATGTATGTAGGCTGCCAGTATTGCCTTACAGCAGCAACATTTAATGAACCATCAGGATTCTGTGAAAGTTGCGGAAGAGGGTAACCACATAAACATACAGATTTTCCAACTTTCGGTTTATTTAATGAGAAATTTACTGGTAATTGTCCTGCATTATTTATTTTTCCAAGAAATATGTCTCGAATTGGGTCTCTATAAATTTCAACTAAGGGGATTGGAGGATTTGTAACATTATCAGGAATATTTCCCCTAAATTGGAAGGAGGAATTCGCCGGCACGTCAGTCATTACATGAAGTGCAGTTAAGAAATGTCCTTGATTATCAATGAAGAATCCTGTTCCACTCACTCCAATTTGGGTTGTCTGACCTTGCACAGATTGAAAAAAAATTGGGAAGATTGACTTTTTTATTTTCTCAATAGAATCCTGATACATATGGCATTTGTTTTAAGTTTATATGACTCGCTTAGTGTTTTTTATGGTTGCCGCTAACGTTCCTCGGCTATGTAAAGTGCGGGACTTACTTGCATAATAAATCCCACTGCACAAATATAATTAGAAAGCACTGAACTTGCAAACCCACTATAACCCGCATTTTATATGAGCCGATGTTAGGCCCAGTTGTTATTTTTATTTAATAATCCGATCATCCTTTCAATGAATTTTTCAGCTTGCTTGTATAACTTCAAAACTGTCTCTTCATCGTATATTACAAAATCGTCATAATCTCCAGTTTGTCTTCTATCATATAAGTCAGAAAAGAATCTTCCATCTTCTTTTGAAACCAATCCTGTCTGAACAAAATGAAGTCCGAACATTTGTCTTATTCCTTTGTGCGAATTAGTCTCAATAGTTTTCTTTAGTAACAATCCACTTACTGAATAGTAACAAGAATAATAAATCCTATTTACCGAGGCATTCCAAAATCCATTTTTTATCATTGTGTCGGCCTCTCTAAGTGTCTCTATAGAACGACTTATCCTATATTTTATTAAATCTTCTGAATCTCCTATCATAATTTAATTCCGTCTTTTTTTACATTTTTATAGAAAGGAGTAATCGTGTGTCTTGTTTCCCAATCACTTCGGGTAAATATAATTGGACTAATTACCTTACCGGTTTCAAATTCTAAATCATATAAAGGATATTTTATTCTCTGTTCGTCAGAATAAGTAATTTTGTCATTGTCAACAAGGATAAGAATATCAATATCAGATTGTTTATTACTTTGTCCTCTGGCTTGTGAACCATATAAAATAATAGTTGCAGAAGGCTCTGTAAGATTAACCAACTGTTTAATTTTCAATAATATTTTTTTATTCTTAATCATGGTCAAATATACAAAATAAATCACAAAAAATTGATGCAAGCGGCACAATTGGGCCTAACGTTTCCCGGCTACACCGCAGTGCGGGATTTACTTGCAATATTTGTCTGGTTGCACAAATATACCAAAAACTTAATGAACTTTGCAAACCACTATAACCCGCATTGGGTGTGAACCGGTGTTGGCAACAGTTTATTTTTTATAATCCTTATAATTCATAATTGTATCTAATTTCCAAATAAGATTCTGATTATTTAATTGGTTAAATACTGTATATTGAACCAATCCAAATCCTTTTGCATATATTGTTTTCAATGTCCTTTTCTCTGTTCGTGCTGAGTCAAGCTTATATTTAGATATATAGTCAGCTTTATCTGTATAAATTATACATGGGTATGTTTTCTGTTTGAAATTAATATTGCTTATTGTGTCAAATTTTCGTTGAAAATCAACCCAAATAACAAATGACTTATCAAATGGATAAAAATATTGTGCTTTATATCTCTGAAATGAACCTTGGTTAAAATTGATTAATATTTTACCTTTTGAGTTTTTGATGGTATTTTGTAAAGGATGTTTACATATCATGTATGTTTCTATTAATATATTTAAATTCCCTGAAACTAAATATATATTAGAATCTGTGGCATCAGATATATTAAGTTGAGTACTTATTATTAAACTATCTTTACTATGTCTTTTAGCTTGTAAAAAAATATATGATTTCAATTTTGGACTATCAATTCGATAATAAACAAATACTTTAGGATTAATCAAACTATCCCATGAATAAGTAAATCCTTGGAACTTCGGATCATAATGTTTATGATTCGAACTGCATGCTAACAATAAAAATATTATCAAATAATTCAAATGTTTCATTTTGCGAAGTTTTTATTTTTTTAAATTGTTGCCAACGTTTTCGGCTAAATTGCGTGCGGGTTTTACTTGCATAATTTGTCAAAATATAACCAAATATAATTAAAGCATTACTTTTGAAAACCCACTGAAACCCGCATGAAATTTGAGCCGATGTTACTGGCCGTTTATTTTTTTTATTATATTCTGTATCTTATCATCTCTCATTTTGGAATAATCATATGAATTAGATTTACGATAAAAATCCAATGCGTCATTGAAATTGTTTTTATTTTCTTCGATTAAGCCCAAATTATAATAAATTGGAGCAAGCTCCTTTTTGTTATAATAACCATCTTTCAATGTTGATATTGTCTCAAGAAGAATCGACTTTGCATTATCAAATTTATTTTGTTTAATCCAAACGAGTGCCAAATTATTTGCATCTAAAATCTGATTATCTTTAAATACTTTTGACATAGTATAAGCATTATGATAATATTTCTCAGCATCTCCATATTTTTTATTATCATATGATTGCTTCCCAAGATCCTGATACTGTCCAATTGTAAAATAAGGAATCTTAATTAAGCTATATGATTTTCCATCAAAATGAAATACTTGTAAATAATAGGTCGGATTTGTCTTATGACCTTCAAAATATTTTGATAGAATTTGGTAGTAACCATTACTCTTTGAAGCAAAAACAACATTCTCCCAAAAAAAGAATCCTATTTCACTAATATTATTGTTATCAATTTTGAAAATCTTACAGGGAGTATTGTTTGGATATGCTTCTCTATCTTGGTATTTTAAAATTAGTTCACATTTTGAATCAAAGTTTAAATCAACTTTTAAAATATCAATAATCCCTTTATAAGGAGAATCTAATTCCTTTTTTATACTATCAGTAAAATTATTAATTAATTGTTCTCTACAAGTACATTTATTAGTTGAATTGATATCAATTAAAGATGGATAAACATATATCTCTTGACTAAATCCCCAAAAAGGAAAAACAATCAATGAAAAAACTAAAATATTAAGTCTAATTGTATCCAAAGTTGAAATTTTTTTAATGGCCAGTAACGGTTGGCGCTAACAAACGTAAGGGAATTAATAGCGCTGCTGTTTCAAATCAGAACAAATATAATTAAAAGTACGAAACTTACAATACCACTTAAACCCTTATGTTTGTTGAGTGCATGTTAGCTGCGGTTTTTTATTTATCTCTAAAATCCGTATTAATTCTTTGCTTTGATTTGCTCCAAAAGCAATATAATACCTTTCCTAATATTTTATCTTTTTTAATAGTACCAATCTCTCTGCTATCTCTAACATTATCACGATTGTCTCCAAGCAAATAATATGTATCAATTGGAATAATTATATTTTTAATATTTGCCAATGTACCTTCATATTTTTGTTCATTTATTAAAATCTTATGATGATGTCCATTTGGAAGAATTTCTTCAAATTCACTAATTTTAAATAAATCTTGATAATCATCAGCTTTTTCATCTTTTACAAATCTTACTTTACACGTATCATTATTAATTATAGGAATATTGTGAGAAATTTCCAATTTATCATTTGGTAAGCCAATGACTCTATAACAATATATTTGTCCATTATCTTTTTTAAAAGCTATTATATCACCATAGTCAGGACTTTTACTTTTATAAGCTTTTAAATCTACAACAATTCTATCTCCAAGCTGAAATGTTGGTTGATTGGATAATGTAGGAACTCTAAAAGTTTGTGTCCCAAGTACAGAATGGATATTATAAAACCATATACTTAAAAATATGGTTAACCCAATAACAAAATTGTAATACCAAGTATTATAGTTTTTCAGAATATATTCCTTTTGTTTATTTGCATTGGTGATTGCATCAACTATAATATAAATCTGAATGCTAATTTGGACTATTATAAGAATAATAAGTCCCCAAAATTGAGTAGTGCCTCTAATTAATCCAAAAAGAAATGGGAAAAACAAGTACATGATGAATAACGTAATGGCTTTTTTATGTTGCCCATTATAAACTTGTCCGAGTCCAGGAGTCAATATAGAAAACAAAAAAGCAATTAAAGGATTTCTTTTTTTTGTCATATTATCTAATTTATTGGTTGTCTCTTTTAAAATCGCAGCTAACGTTGCGCATATGTTTTGTTGGGGAGATACGGAGAACTTCACTATCACGGTGCACAAAACTTGAATAGTAGTAAAGCCCATAAAACTGGCAATTGAACCCCAATAAAATATATGCGGTGTTGGGCGCTGGCTTTTATTCATTTATTTGTTCGCGTATTATCTTTAATTCATTGATAAAGTCTTTATGATAATCACTATTCATCCTTTTAAGCTTAAATTCATATGAATCAAATTTCAAAATCTGTTTGTTTTTATCGTAGCCAATTTCACGAATCCTGGTCAAATCAATGGTTTTTGTAGTAAATAGAGATAATTTAAATTCAACTTTTGTATTATTAATCTTAACAAGAGGTGTTATTAATCCCCAGAATCCCATAATCAACTGCAAAATTGCACACATTAGAAAAAATCCATCATAAATAACTACAAAAGTCTTTTCTAGAAATATACTCACACTTATCAATAATCCTAAAAAAATCAATGGGAGATATTCTGCTTTTTTTCTACTATAAGTTTTAGTCATTGGGTAATCAATTTTCTATTATAAATTCAATTTATAAGGTGAGGCGTTTTTTTAAGCTTGCGCCCAACGTTTCCCGGCTACACCGCAGTGCGGGATTTACTTGCAATATTTGTCAAGTTGCACAAATATAACAAAAACTTGCAAAACTATGAAAACAACTATAACCCGCATTGGGTGTAACCAGTGTTGGTGGCAGTTTATTTTATTTAAAATTTAGAAGTAGTGAAAAATAATTTATATATACCGATTTGTATTCTGAATCCTTACTCATATTTATTAAACCAAAAGAATATCGAAATTCTGGTGCAATTGTAAATATTGTATTTATATCCAAACCAAAACCAATATCATAGAGAATGTCGATTTTTTTTATTTTCATATCTGAAACAGCTGTGTCATTATATATAATAAACCTAAATTGAGGTCCCGTTTTTAAATATGGATTAAGTTTATTATTTTCAAACCTAAAGAGAATAGGCATTAAAAAATATATACCTGATTCATTCACATGAATTGTTTTTTCATTAAGTGATGAATTACCAATTTTTATTGAGTTATTAAATAATAGGCTAAGTTCGGGACTTAAAAAAATATTTTTTGTGATTTTCCTCTCCATAAATACACCATTTTGAAATCCAAAATCATTTTTGATAGATGAATTGTCATGGTTATTAAACAATTTTAAATCCGAATAATTAAGAGCAAATAAAAAGCCTAATCTAACTTTTGGAAAGTATAAACTATCATTTTTTTGGCCATATACATTATTTAAACCAAATAAAAAAAATAACAAGATAATTGATGTCCGCATAATTAATTTTAATAATAGTAAATTTATTATTGATCGGCGGTAAAATTGCCACCAACGTTCGAGGCTAAACCCAGTTGGGGATTAGGTACTGCAAAATTATCAAGTTAAAACAAATGCACTTAATAACGCTGAACTTCCCGCCAAACTTAACCCCCAATTGGGTTTGAGCCTTTGTTAGGGGCTGGCAATTTTTACTCGTTATTCAATTTTAATATTTCCTCAACAATATTATCAGCTACTCGAAAATCCGTCAACATTAATTTGTCAATCAAAGGTTTTACTTTATCTATAATCTTCATTTGCTTTGCCCTATGAATCACCCCAAGTGTTCCAGTAATCTTAAATTTCAATCGTAATGCCAGTTTTCGTGCCTTTAAATCGTCCAATAAAAGTAAAACATCATCAAATTCAGATGCCAAAGCAATAGCACTTGCTTCTCCATAATCCACTTGAGTAAAAAGAAAATCTTGATATTTTTTATCGGATGCTGATTGAATTTCAATCCAATCTGGCAGTTCCTCTCCAAACTCCTTTGCAATCTCAGGAGTAGTAAACAATTTGCCATAAACTTTTTGCAATAGATTAAATTCTTCAATCTTATGGAAAAGTATCAGTGTGCTTGTATCTGATATTACTGTTTTAGGCATTTGCTATATCAGATTGCAAATCAGAAATCGATGTACTAAATACGGAAACGCCAAATTTACCAAGCATCTCTATAAATGCTCTTTTAGATAATCCAACAATTTCAGCTGCTTGTCCTGCTGAAAGTTTAGCATCCTCATACAATTTTGTTGCAATAATCATGGAATAATCGTAATCTCTCAAATCAAGACTGTCTGGTATATTTAATTGAATCGTTCTCATAATTATATGTTTTCACAAAAATACAAAATCAAAACATCAATCTGTTATATGTTATGAAGTTTTTTTTGCTTGCCCCTAACGGTTCCCGGCTACACCGCAGTGCGGGATTTACTTGCAATATTTGTCTGGTTGCACAAATATAACAAAAACTTACAGAACTTTGAAAACCGCTATAACCCGCATTGGGTGTGAACCGGTGTTGGGCGTAGTTATTTTATTTATTCTTTTTTAAATCTTATTTGTAGATATAATTGTTGCTCATTTTTAGGCTGTTTCCAAATATATGACTTTAATCCATTTATTGAACTTTCTGTTAAACTATCAACTTTACTTAATGTTTTTGAACTACATGAAATACAACTGACTTTTTCAATCTTTGCATTATCCACATTGCCAACTTTATCAAGAGTGTAGGAGGCTATTGCAAAAGTATCTTTTGAATTTATATATTTCTCTATCCATTGTGATAGATTGATAGTATCATTATCCATATTTATCATTTTAATGTAATCAATCTTTTGCGAAAAGATATAATCAGTCGAGATGTAAGTAAATATGATTATTAATCCTGTTACAAGTTTTTTCTTTGTTTTCATAAATTACAATTTTTCAAGTTAATCTGGGCTGACTGATAATTACGCCCAACGGTCGCGGGTATGAAATGGAGCGGATTGCGGAGACGCTTCTGTATCCCACGATACAAAACTTGATACGGGACGAAACGCTCGAGAACCCACTGAAACCGCTATATTTTATACCCGTTGTTAGCAACCGTTATTATTTTTTTTATCAACATCTTAAATTGTCCTTTGTAAAAGTATATATTTAAAGTATCATCTTTGGACTTCATTACAAATTCTATTTTTCTAGTCAATGCATATCCTCTATGCTCTGCTGTATCATTGAATCTGTAAAATACACTATCACAATAGCCATATTGGTCGAAATGTCCTTTTATATTGATAATTTGATTAAACTTTCCAGTTTCGATATTTTTCTTAATAAATCCATTATTATCAAATTTTACTTCTTTCTCAATCCATCCGTCAATAAGGTAGAAGGTATCCTTGTATGCAACAATTATAGAATCATTAAATCTTACTTTTGAAACAAAGATTTTATCTTTAATCGAATTATTTACATTTTCACTATTTGGCTTTATCCATGCGTTCCCAAGTGTACCAAAATTGTCCAAGTAATAATAATAGATTGGTATTGAGACTAAAATGCAAATAATTGTAATCCAAATATGTTTCTTAATTATTCCATAGATTAGGAATGTAATAAAAGACACAAGTATTCCTATAATAAAAAATAGAAAAATCCATGCATTACCTTCTGAGTCGTGAGCACCTCCTGCAAACAACCTAATTATTATGTCATTAAGAAGAATTAAGAATATAATTATCAGGAATTTAATCACTAAACTATAATTGCACTTATTAACTATAACCCAAGTAATAAATCCAACAAGCAAAGGTGTCAATAAAATTGAGGAAGGAGCTAACACATGTCCCAAAAAGTTTGAGACTAGAACCAAAATGAAAGATAATATTATTGTAAAAAAGCTTCTCATTTTTGAAATTTAATGGTTGCTAACGGTTGGCGCTATGAGCATGTGGCGGATTTCGAAGAACTTCTTTGTCAAAATAGTTGTAAATTTAAATTATATGTATTAACTTCGAAAACCGTATAACCCCCGCCATTGCTTATGAGCGCGTGTTGGCAGTAGTGCATTATAATTATATCTTAAAATCAAATATTATAAAATTTTCCTTTAATCAAAATAATATTTATCATATATCAATCTTTATTTATTTTAAAACTTAATCTACAATAATAAATTGAAATAACTAATGCTATAATAGTCATAAAGTATCCAATTGGCAGAAATATCACGGCACCTTCAATACAATTCGGTTGGTCTTTTGGCAAATCTCTTGTGAGTCCGTATCCACAATCAATCAATGCTAAAATTGGAGTCAATAAACCGCATATGAATGTAATTATCGAAAGAATTAAAGTCCTTCTAAATGACTTTTTAAAATACTTTTGTCTTCCTATAAAAATAATAATCAACAATGGTAATGTTGAAATTATAAAAGGAATTACTAGAATTAATATTATATTCATTTGTCAAATTTGTCAATCTATGTTTTTTTGCATTACTGCCAACGTTCCTCGGCTATGTAAAGTGCGGGATTTACTTGCAGAATAAATCCCACTACACAAATATAATTAGAAAGCACTGAACTTGCAAACCCTCTATTACCCGCATTTTATATGAGCCGATGTTATGGCCAGTTAATTTAATATCTATTATTTATTCTTAATACAACGAACAGGCATCCCAGTTTCCTTGTAGATATTTCCATTCATAACAAACTGAGGATCATAGTCACAATAATAAAGAGCAAATGAATCCACCCTTCCTTTTTTTGTTGATGACCATAAACCACAATCCATTATTGAGTAATTTTTCTTACTAATCCTTGAACCAATACGAAGAAAAAGAAAGCCTGATTTCCCAGATGGAATAAGCTCTTTATATGCTGTTTTTCCATTTGTTCCTCCAACATTTTGTAAGAGTATTTCATATTCTTCTTTGGTAGGTAAATGCCAATCAATTGGACATACATTTTTTGAAGTCTCCCAATTATATAAATAGCCGTAGCGACTAATATTTTCTATTGAATCATTATAAAACCAATATTTTCCACTATCAGGTTTATAAGTAAGGTTTGAAGCCAACCAGGTTTGATTACCTATTTGAATCGTTAAATATGTTTTCCCATCACGATTATCAATATATTTTCCGTATCTACTACTATCTATATTCACAACAGGTTTCTCAATGCCCATATCAAAATGAACTTTTTTTAGAATCTCATTTTGGCGGTTATAGTAAGTTACATTGCCATTAATGACAAACCCATTTAAATCAGAATATTTATAAAACCTTTCAATTACTGTGTCTTTACTGCAAGAATACTCAAGTGTTTTAAAAACATTTGGCACTTTCTCATAATAATTACCAAATATCCCAGACCAAAAACTGTTGCCTCTTTTTATTGAAACGATGGAATCATATCTAACATTATGTATTTCAATTTCAGTTAATGAACCATCAATAGAATAATAAAAAACAGAATCGAGTAAAATCTTATTTATTATATCAACATTAGAAATAAATGCGAGTTTATTATTAATAGTATAATAAACAAATTCCTTACCTATATGCCAAAATCTTTGTTTAGGATCATCTTTATATTTTACATACATACTTTGAAGAAATGCTTTGTCATGAAGCACTTTCTCTTGAACAAGTTTAACTTCCTTAACATTATTATCCATAGTCAAAGATGCTCTCAAATTTGAGAAATAATAATTATTTATTGTATCAAACTGGCAGTAAATATCCTGTATACAAAAAATTAATCCAGTAAGTAGAATCAAATTAAATCTTTTCATAATCTATTGTTAAATCATTTATGAGGCGTTCCTTTAATTGGCCATAACGTTCCTCGGCTATGTAAAGTGCGGGATTTACTTGCAGAATAAATCCCACTACACAAATATAATTAGAAAGCACTGAACTTGCAAACCCTCTATTACCCGCATTTTATATAAGCCGATGTTGGTGGCTGCGGCTATAATAGTTCCTAATTTCTGATTTTTTGTCATTTTATTAGTAGTAAATAATGAAAGTATGAACATGATTATTTAATTTAAAACATGACCGTAAAATAATAAATCAACTTTTGTGCCACTAACACATATATATCCAAACTCAATTAGAGTATCATTAACAGTTTTAGTAAAATTATTAGAGTCATAATTATAATCAAAATTATTTTTGAAACTTTTAGCTGAATCTCCAAATAAATCGACAAAATTATATGGAAATGAACTAATGTTGCTCTTTACATTAATACTATCACAAAAAAAGCTTAAACTATCCTTATAGAAGTAACGATAAAAATAAAATGTATCAGTAATGTTATTAGGTAAAGTATTTGTAAATGTTCCAATATGTCTTGTAAAATTATTTATTGTTAACTGATTTAAATCTGGTTTATTAGATTCTTTTTTACAACCATAAAATAACGTCATTATCAGACCGATTAAGAATATCTTAGCTTTCATATATTATTTGTTTTTAAAAAATCCAATCAAATCAGAATCAAATTTATTTAGAAATAATGTATCAAAATTAACAAAATGAATCATTTTATGTAATAATAAATCATATTGCAAATGACAATTTTGCCGTTGCCACCAACGGTCGAGGCTAACAAATGTAGGGGATTTCGTGAAACTAAACTATCAATTTGAACTAAAAGTTACCAGCGAGAGCGTCGACAGCCACCCCACTTAAACCCCTATTTTTGTTGAGCCTTTGTTACATGCTGGGCATTTTAATCGTATTTATATTATCTATCCTAAATGAAAAATCTAATTATAATTGATGTTTATCTTATTTTATAATCAGAAATCACTTTTGAAATTTCATTTTCAAATCCTTTTCGACACCAAATTTGCAAATCAGGCGAAATATTCTTTTCTCCGTAATAAGTTATACTAACATAATAAATGTTTTCATTTACAATAAAAATCTCATGTATCCCCGGATATGGTTGTGTCTCATATCTCCAGTAGCCAATGCCGTGTTCACTCGATAAAGTATCTATAGTAACTTTACCAGTCCAAGTTTTCCATTTTTGAATTGATGTATCATAATCCTTAGCAGTATTTATAAAAACATTAGGTTTCCAGAAAGACAATTCTATGTCTACATAATTTGGCTCTAGAGTCGGGCTATGTACAAAAGGTTTACCAGTCTTATCACAATGAATAAATCGTCCTTTATATTTGCAAAAGATAAAATAATAAAAAATGTTTTTTATCAAAAACTCGTACATTATCAAAAATAGTACGCCTGCGACAAAACTCGATATTATACCAGTTAAAAATCCACACATAATATTTTCTTTAGATTTTAATATTTTATGCTATAGTCTATTTTTCATCCTGCCTTGCATGTAACGTTCCGCGCTATGTTTAGTGCGGGTTTTGAAATCACAACACTAAACTTTGTATACCAAATATAATTGAAAGCACAGACTTTAGCAAACTACTTTTAGCCCGCATTAAATATGTAGCGCGTGTTAGGCGCTGGCATTTTTATTTATTTTTCTCATAATCTCTCCATAATGAATCAAAGAATAGATTATCAAAGAAAAATTTGTAACTCCAATCATTTACTTCTTTTATGCTTTCTCCACTAGATCTAAATACTCGATATTGCCCATCCTTCATTTTAATCTTTAAATTAAATTTAGGTAAGTATTTCCAAGGTTGCCTACTGGATAAGAATTATTCCACTTTCTCACAAGTTTTTTAATTTGAGGTTTTTCAAGTATCAAAGAATCTTTGAGTCTATTTCGTTCTGTAAATCCATTGTCTAATTTGATAAAATCATATTTATATAATACAGCATAATCAATAGAATCTACAGATAATTCTTTAAATCCATAAGAATGCTTGATACGCTCCATGAGAAAATAACTAATCACTATCAGAATCAAAATGACGACAACTGTCCATTTAATAAAACGAATTATAATTCTTTTTAAAAGTCTTTCCGTTGTCATAATATGGTCATTTCATTTAATCAATTTATCATATAATTTGTCTCTCTGAGCAAGTCTAATCTCAAAGCAACACTGTGCTTGCGCCTAACGTTTCCCGGCTACACCGCAGTGCGGGATTTACTTGCAATATTTGTCCAGTTGCACAAATATAACAAAAACTTACCGAATTTCGCAAACCACAATAGCTCGCATTGGGTGTAACCGGTGTTAGCCGCTGACTTATATATCAATCCTCATTTCTTTTATTATTCTCAATATTTCTTCTTTGGAAGGTATCTCAACATTGGTAACAAAGTAATGAGGAATTATAAAATCCCCTAATTCATTGCAAATATTTATGCCATCCATTATTATAGTATCAGGTGCAATATCCATAGGCATCAGAATTGTCAAACAAGAATAATCCTCATCAAAATCTATCTTTTCTAACTCTGAATTAGATTTTTTACAAATCAACTCAAATTCATCGCATATAAGTTTCTTTTGTAGTTCGGTAAAAGGTTCACTGGTTGTTGTAAAAATCACAAAGAAAAATCTAAGATTATTATCCTTTCCACCTAATCCAGTTGAAATAAAACCACTATTACTATCCATCAAATAATTTTCAAGAGACATATAGCATTCCTGTAAAGCCAATGCAGCCCAAGTCTTCAATTCATTATCGCAATTATTATAAAATTTTTCAAGAATCCTGTATGACTCAACTGTTTCTAAATGCGCTAACCTAATCAATAATTCTTTTTTTAAATCAATCGGGATTTTATCCTGAAATAGTTTTTCGCACTCATGAATCAATTCATTCTCATTATATTTTTTAGTATATAATTTCTCTGTCAATCTAATATAGTCATTATGAATATTCCAATCTGTTTTACTTTCAAGAATATGGAAATATTCAGGAATACTTTCTAATATCATTTTAATATCATCAATACTTTGTCTCATTTTTTAATCAAAAGTAATCATTTGTCTACAATTTTTTGAAAGTTTGCGGCTAACGTTCCTCGGCTATTTGCCGTAAGGGATTTACTTGCAATATTTTTCAAACTGCACAAATATAACATAAACTTGAAGAACTACAAAACCCACTGAAACCCTTATGGAATATAGCCGATGTTGGCAGCAGTTGATTTTTTATTCTTTAAATAAATTTACTTTCCCATTGTCAAAATCGTACATAAATTTTTCCCTTTTTAAATGAATTCTAATAATTAAATCAGATAAATCTTTATCTAATGTGAAGTCTGAAATAATTTTTCTTATCAAAGAGCCTGCATAATCTCTCAGTTTCCAAACAAAATAAGGCAAAAGAGTATTGTCAAAGTGTGCATTATGTACAATTAAATTTCTAAATCTATATATCATCAATATGTCATCTTTAATTTGACTTATTTGTTTATCAATCATTTTTTTTGTGCTTGTTGAATTCTTATAGAAATCTATTACTTCATTGATTTTATCCAAAATAAATAGATTCTTTTCATATTGACTTATCTCACTAAGACTATCAATAAAATTTTTTAAATAGACCTTTTCACCCACTTGTCCCTTTAATTGAGCTTTTTTCAAAAGATCATCTGGAAGTTTAATATTATTTAAAAAAGGACTACTAGCAATCCAATTATAATAATGATATAATTCCCAACCAAATTCATATATAAATACAAAAATTTGAATTGAAGAAATTGTTTCTTGAATTAAATGAAATTTTTGTTTATTAGAATCGTTTAAAACATCTTGTTTTACATCCTTCTCAAGATTAAATAAATTTTCTATTGCTATCCAATAATTTAACATTTTATCTTCCTGTTTCAAGGAATGTTCAGCTTTCCTATACCAATGCAAAGCATTAGTTATTTTTGAAACGGACTTGTTACTTTTTAAGGTTCTATCCCATAAGAAAGAATAGTTGTTTAGTTCTTTTAGCAGTTTTTCATATTCATTTAAATTAAGTGATTTGTGATAATTCAAAAAAGAATCCCTCTTATCACGACCCATAGATGAAAAAATTGCTCTGCCTTCTTGACTAACTATGCAATAATTTGAGTTGTTCACATATAAATCAGTCTCTACTCTAAAATAGCATGAAATAAGATCTAAGGCATTTTCCAATTTCGTTAAAGCATCTGCATGTGATGATTTTGGCATTAAATAATCTACTTCAACTGCAGCTTGAATAAACTTTTCCTTTTTTTCTCGATGCTGTAATTCCTCAAAATCAATACCATCAAATTTCTTATTGACAAATTGTTTTTTATTTAATGTATAAAATATAACTCCACCAATAGTTATATCAATATCTCCTTTTAGCCCTTCAATAACAAATATGTAAAATGCTTTTTCTTTTTTCTTGTGGTAATAGTATGATAACTTTTGAATTCTTTCTTTAATAGTAAGATTTGAAATATAGTCTATAATATCTTTATTGAATTTCTCTTTATTAAAGGTATCAGGAGAAGTTTCATATTTTCCATAATCAAAGCCATGTGGGAAATTTGTAATTAAATCTGCTCCTGTAATAGTGTAATTATCAAAAATGTTTGTCGGAAACTTTTTAATATCTTCTATATCATAGGATTTTTTAATTAGTTCGACAATAATTCCTTGAGTTAAGTAATTTAAAGACTTAACAAAATCAATCGAGATTTCTTCATCTAAAGTTAACAAATCAATTATTGAATCTAAAGAACTGTCAAAGTATAATCCACTTTGAAATAAGTCTTTGATTTCTTTACATGTTTCTAATATATACCCAGTCCTTTCAGTGTTAAATGTTTTTCTTAATATCTTAAATTGTGATTTAACCTTTTTATTTATTACTATATCATTTTCGAAATACTCTGATATTTTTGAATAAAAGAACCTTTTATTATCCTGATTTTTAAAAGAATTTTCTTCAATCTCAGTAATTATATCATCAATTAGAATATGTGGGTTATATAATGTCAATCCAAAAGACCTTTTTAAGAAATTTTCAATTAAATCTTCCCAAAGTTCTGACCAAAATTTTATCTTAATATCGACATTATTCATATTGAAATGTATATCGTGAATTCAATTGCTGCCAACGTTTTCGGCTAAATTGCGTGCGGGATTTACTTGTATAATTTGTCAAAATGTAACCAAATATAATTAAAAAGAATTACATTTGAAAACCCGCTGAAACCCGCATGTAATTTGAGCCGATGTTGGCAGCAGTTTATATTATTTTTACTATTTCTTTATTAACTATAAATCTGTTTAGATAATTTGATAAGTTGTCTAAATCCTGATATATCGAGAATTCATTAATCCCATATTGTTCAAGTGTATTCTGAATTTGTTTTTTTGAATCTTTTATAATACGAAGTTTTATGAAATCAGAATCAGGCAAGAGTTTATCAAGTGAAATTATTGGATTATGAGAAATTGAAAATACTCCTCTTTGGCTGATTACTCTTGCTGTTACACCATTTGGATAAAACACTCCTGAATAGTCAATATTGAAAGGATCTAATTTGTCTTTTATCATTACGAAATTATCAAAATTGAAAATAAAAACTGAAGAATCCCTTTTTATACTAAAATCGCATGTGGCAAAATACAATGCTATTAAAGGGTTTTTTGTCCAATCAAGTAATCTAGTCGCTAAACCATGATGTTGTGCAAGCGAAAGAGAATCCCAAATATCTATAGGTTGCTTTGATATCAAAGGTAAGGAATATCTCAACCAAGAATTTAATATTTGGTATTCTGGAATAGTTGCAGGTACCGTTTTATTAAATTCTTTTCGACCAATCTTAGGGATCAGTTCCCAGTCAAAATCTACTTGTCCTCTAAATAAAAAATTAGTACCAGAATATTTATCAATAATATTATGGTAATCTATGAAATTATTTATGTCTATTATTTTCATTCTTCACTTTTAACTTACTCAGAAATCGTCGATCTAAATTGCTGCCAACGTTCCTCGGCTATGTAAAGTGCGGGATTTACTTGCAGAATAAATCCCACTACACAAATATAATTAGAAAGCACTAAACTTGAAAACCCTCTATAACCCGCATTTTATATGAGCCGATGTTAGTGGCTGGCCATTATTTTTTCATAATCATTGCGTCCCTTTTTTATATAGTCCAATATTTGTTCTGAACTCATATCTTTGATATCGGAACTTACTTTATCTCTAATATCACGCATCATTTTGACGCTATCAAATTTTTTATCAGTTTTCATAATTAATCAAATCTTTAGGTGAACGTATCTCTAAGGTTGAATATCCATTTTTTATATTAATTGAATTATATCCTCTAATCCTTTGGACATTTACGATATGCTTAAAATTCCAACTTATCAATAAATCAACATTGTTAATTGTAGCAGTTGCAATATGTATACAATCGTCAATACTTGTTTGTCCTACAACTTTTTCTTTTACATATTCAGTTGCTAAATCAATGGATTCCTGTGTTACACTTACTAAATCAAAATTTACTCCCAAATCTTTTAATAAAGTCCTTACTGATTCAGGTGCATTTATTAACTCTTTTTCTGTCAGGTCTGAAATTACAAGTTTATATAATCCTTTTTGAATCTCCTCAAAAAGTAATCGAGTATCAATACTAAATTCATCGTCAAAATATCCACCAATTACAGAAGTGTCAATATATATCCTTAATTTTCTCATCTATCATAAATTAATCATCAAATATAGTAAAAAATTATAGGATTAGGTTGCTTGAGGTGAATTTGAGTTGGCTTGCCACTAACGGTTTCAGCTATGCGCCGTGCGGGAATTAAAAGAACTAATTTATCAAAATATAACCAAATATAATTAAAAAGAACTACATTTGGGAAACCACTGAAACCCGCATGGCGTATGAGCTGGTGTTGGGCGACGTAAATATTTAAAGTCAATTATTTTTTAGTATTTTAATTGTCCACTTATAAGTGAAACATCTAACGTGTCTGAACCTTTAAAGATCATTAATATTGTGCTTTTTGTAAATTCATCTCTAGGAATATTCGTTGTTAGAATCATTAGAAATGATATTGTAATAGTATCATTAAAATTCCTTTTATCGTCAAGCTTTACTTTCTCATAATTGATTAATCCGTCGCCATATGTTTTTACTTTTACACTATCTCCATTTGTAAATCCACTTAACTTTAAATTCACATCCAGAAAACTATATCCACCAGTATATCCAGTTGTATATGATTCTTTTGTCGTGAACCAATCAGCGTTAGAAATAGTTATTGATGTACCTTTTGAGTCACTATACACTTTTGCGGAATCTTTATTGTCATCTTTTTTTGTACAAGATGTCAATATCATAAATAACACAATTAATAGAACATATATTCTCATAATCTAAATTTTTATAATTTATAAGTATATGATGTATTTTTATCTAGAAGGTTGCGTCAAGAGAAATTTTGCTTTATGGCGCCCAACGTTTCGCGCTACCAGCTGTGTGGGATTACTTGCAATATGTTTCCAGATGCACAAATATAATAAAATCTTATTGACCTGCTAGATTTCACTTGTGCCCACATGGCTGGTGCAGCGCGTGTTGTGCACAGTTTTTTATTGATTTCTTTTTACTATGTCCATCACAATAATATTATCAACATAAACTTGCCATTGTTTCACTAGATTATCATTAATTATCGCTGTCCATGCAGCAGGAACTCGCCAATAATTGCTATTATCAGCAGTTTTTAAATTTTTATAAGTCCCACTTGCATATCCTAATGCACATATTAATGAATCCTTTTCCATAATCTGATTTATTTCAATTTTATAATCAGGAAACATAGCAAAATATCCGATCCATGCTTGTTTCAAATTGTCTCTGCCTATGGTTTTATTATCTTGAGAATCAATAAAAACGTGGTCATTTGTCATTAAGCTGTATAATTTATCCACATCGGCAGAATTTATCGCATTTACAAAGTCCAGCAAGATTTTTGTTTTCATTTTTGTGGTTTGGCTCTCCATTTGACAAAAAGTTTTAAAAGGTAAAAATAGAAGTATTATAACAAATATATCAAGTCGTTTCATATCTTTTTAGTATTAAGTTAGCATGGGTAGTGTCTTTGGTAAAATTGTGCACAACGTTCCTCGGCTATGTAAAGTGCGGGACTATACCTTTTTCATTTTTTTGCACTCATTTTCTTTAATAGTATTATTTATCAATACATTACAAAAGTGCAAAACGCAAATATTTGACGAAAAAAGCAACCAAATGTATAAATAGTTGTACCCATTGTTGTACCGTATTGGATTATTTTGTAAATTTAAAGCAAATTAATGAATATGGCAACTATCAAAGTCTTACTCAGAACAAGCAAGCTAAATGATAAAGGTTTAGCACCACTTTATTTGCGACTTATCAAAGACCGTAAAGCAAAGTTTATTTCCTTGAAAATCTATCTCAAACCCTCTGAATGGAACGAGGAATCTGGCAAAGTCCGCAAATCACACCCCAATTCAACCCGAATGAATGCAATGATTGCCCAGCGAATTGCTGATGCTGAAGGCGTGGCCGTTGAAATGGAAACCAAGTCAAAAACAATCAGTTCCTACAGGATTAAAGAGAAAATTATCGGAGCTGCTGCGGTCGATTTTTTTGTAGTTGCCGAAAAATATTTAAAATCACTTGAAAAAACAGGTGCAGTCGGTTCACATTTACGTGCCGTTACTATTATTGGCAAGCTCAAAAAGTATTGCGATAATAAGCCTTTATATTTCGATGAAATAACCGTTGCTTTTTTAAAGGATTATGAGCAACATTTGATTGAAGAATATCACAACAAAGTAAACACCATCCATGGCAATTTGCGGGTTATACGCACCGTCGTTATTAAAGCAGTTAATGAAGATATTATAACCCGAAACGATAACCCGTTTTACAAGTTTACTTTTAAATCAGAAAAATCTAAACGTGAATTTTTGGTTGAAGATGAAATAAATAAATTAGAAAACCTCGACTTGTCTTTAAATAGCCTGCACGCTTTACACCGCGATATGTATGTTTTTGCTATCTATGCTGGCGGTTTGCGTGTATCTGATTGCATGTTGTTGCGTTGGTCTAACTTCGATGGCGAACGTGTCCATATCCAAATGCGCAAAACAAAATCAGTCGTAACAGTTAAACTACCTGACAAAGCACTGAAAATTCTGCTTTCCTATAAAAAAGAAGGTTCGTTGCCACAACATTTTGTTTTTCCGGTATTGCCAAATGATTTGGAATGTTCTAATGCCAAACTGTTATATATTGTTTTAGTAAGGGCTATTTCTTCAGCTAATAAAAGCCTTAAAAAGATTGCTAAAAAAGCTGGTATAACTAAAAACCTTTCTTTTCATACTTCCCGCCACACCTTTGCAACATGGGCATTGCGTAAAGGCATCCGTATTGAGTACGTTTCAAAATTATTAGGCCACGCCAACATTAAAGAAACACAGATATACGCCAAAATTGTAAACGAGGAACTCGACAAAGCTATGGAAGTTTTTAATAATTAGGATAATTATCGCATTTCTATTTCTGATAACACTACGTTATCTAACATAATATCAATATCTTAAAACAATAAAAATATTGCCAATTGGGTTATTAAATTTCAAAAATTAGTATTTTCAAAGCTTTTTTTGAATGAATGATTTATTTACAAAACCCAAAACTATTTTATTATGCTTATCAAATTTCAGTCTCTAAAAGTTGTTTCTTTTCGCGAACATCCAATTCCAGATTATTTGCAAGTCGAACCGGGCAAATTCGATCTCACCACCTGCGGGTTAGACATTCCTGGTTCATTTGTCATTAACAATCAGTTTTCAATGAAACATTACTGCTATGCCTTATTCTTCAAAGCTTGCAGCATAGAGTTTGCCGAAACCGAAGAATTTATAGACTATCAAATTTCACAACTAAAAAACCCTGTTCATTGGCTGAAGTGTTTTGAGAACCTCATTATTGAAAATTTCAGCTTTTATAGTTGTCCAAAAGATTTATATATTTTAAACAACCTCAGGGATATACTGCACGACAAGAAGAATGAACTTAAAAGCCCAGCAAAATTAATAAGGTCAGATTGGTCAGATTTTGAAATGCCCATGAATAGGCAAAACCATTGGGTCAGATTTGAAAGTCAGCTAGTCAAATATGACCTTAGTAAATTTGCAACAATAGACGAAAAACGGGCGTATCTTATTGAATTGGAAGCCGATTACTTACAATCTGGCAAGATTTTTATGTCAAAAAATCCTGTGCCGTTAGATGAATTTATCAAAATTGAACTGAATAGGTTAGATCGTATTGAAGTTTTAAATATCAATAATAATTCAAAAAAAACTGTTTCAAATAGGCATTCAAACAATGGCAAAGGCAAGATAAACGGAAATGTCAATGTGCTGGCTGACGCATTATACCAGATGAATAACAAAATTATGGCTGACGGGCTTCCTTATTTAGAAGCTTCTATAGCGGTTATTTCAAGCATCATTATTAACAATTTTATCGATAAGGATGGTCAGCCTATTTCAATGAGTACTGTCAAAACTTATTTAAGTCCGGGAAAAGCCGATAAGCGTCCAAGCCTTGATAAACGTATAAAACTTTTGGTTGATGATTAATAAAATGGTCAGCAATGACCATTTCTGACCAACCTGACTTTTTTCTTTAACTTTTATTTGCTTCATAATTTTTAAAATTTAAAGCAAATGGAAGAACCTATCATTTTATCTAAAGAACAGTACCAGGAAATAAGCAAACGCCTGGACGTAATTGTAAACAACTTGTCATTAATGGGGCCAAACCCTGAACAATTTGTAGATAACGACAAATTTGTTCAGTTAATGAACATTAGTAAACGTACAGCCCAAAACTGGCGTGACGAAGGCAAAATTGCTTTTTCTCAAATTGGAGGTAAAATTTATTACCGATATGGCGACATTGAGGAACTTTTAAAACAGCACTATAACCGTGCTTTTGCTCCTGATTTTAAAACAAAGGTTGGTAAATAAATTAAAACCTATAAAGTATGCCGTTAATAACATTCTTTAAAAACTTCAACGAACCAATTGTCAATAAAGAAATTGATGATACATTGAAGGCCATCGGTTCAGGTGCATGGGAAAAGCAAATAACAAAGCTTCGTGATTATTTGGCCAAAGGCAACCAATCAGCGTTTGAAAATTTAAAAAAGTCGCTTCCGGCGTTCACACCTTCGGGAACATTCGCTGGAGGCCGCAAGCTGGAATACTTAAAACAGTATTCCGGCTTTGTTATTTTAGATATTGACAAACTCAATAACGATAAACTTTTACAGTCCAAACAAACTGCAAAAGAATCAAAATTTTGTTATGCTTGTTTCACAAGCCCAAGTGGTAAAGGTTTAAAAATATTGGTAAAAGTCAATTCCGATAAAAAAAACCATAAAACTGCATTCCTGCAATTGCAATCTCATTATGAGAAGATTCTTAATGTTGAGATTGACAAGTCCGGCAAAGACATTACACGCCTTTGTTTTGTGTCTTTTGACCCTGAAATTTATATCAATGCAAACGCTGAAACATTTAAAAATTCTTTTGAATCAAAAAGTTTACAGGACATTTATTGCGATGCCTTACAATTCACAGTTAAAAAAGAAAGTTATACCGAAGGCAACCGCAATAACTTTATATTTCTTTTGGCCAATAACCTTAACCGAAAGGGTGTTTTGTTAAACGATGCCTTAAACCTCATTCTAAGCGAATACAAATACAACGATGCTGAAATAACCACCACCATCAAAAGCGCATATAACAATTCATTTGAGCACGGTACAAATCCCCCTTTAAAAGGGGGTAAGGGGGATGTTCTTGATCACAAGGTGGCTGAGCTTGTCGAAGTCAAGGAAGTGGCAGGGGTGGTTAAAACAACTAACAACGAACAACCACCAACTAAAAACAAACGCTCTTTCACTGCCAACAAATTTGTCTTGGCCCAGGTGTATATCAAAAAACATTTTGTCATTCGCCGCAACATCGTAACGCAGGAATATGAATGTAGGGACATTAATAAAACCGAGTTCGAGAGCATGAACGAAAACAACATTTTTATTAAGATGCAAATTTCCGGTTTAAATCTCAGCTTAAATAACCTTATTGCTTTGCTTAAATCCGATTTTATTGAGGTCTATAATCCTTTTACAGAATATTTCAATAACCTTCCTCAATGGGACGGCAAAACTGATTATATTTCCTTCCTTGCAAGTTTTGTTAAAACATCCGACCGTCAAAGGTTCGATTCTCACTTTAAAAAATGGCTTGTTCGTGTTGTGGCTTGTGCTTTGGTTGATGGCATTTTCAACAAACAAGCCTTTATTTTAGTACACGACAAACAAAATAGCGGCAAATCTACATTTTGCCGTTTTTTGTGTCCGACTGCATTACAAAACTATATAGCCGAAAACCTATCAATAGACAAAGACAGCCGTATTCTGCTTTGTAGGAATCTTTTAATAAACCTCGATGAGCTTTCGACACTATCCAAAGTTGAAATAAATGCTCTCAAAAGCCTTTTCTCAAAAGACAAGATAAACGAACGCTTGCCATACGACCGCCGGAATTCTATTTTACCACGACGTTGTAGTTTTATTGGTTCAACCAATCAAATCGAATTTCTGAATGACGAAACAGGCTCCGTTCGTTGGCTTTGTTTTGTGATTGATGAAATTGACTGGAGCTATTCCAACAAAGTAAATATCGATATGGTTTATGCCCAGGCTTATCACTTATTCAAAAACGGATTTGAATACAACCTCACCCAGGAAGAAGTAAAAGAAAATGACCAGTACAACAAGCAATTTCAAATTCATACTTCAGAAAAAGAGTTAATCAATAAATTCTTTCGTCCAGGCTCAAAAGAAAACCACGAATTGTTTTGGACGGCTACCGACATCCTTTTAAACCTTGCCCACCTTACTGAAGGAAAAGTAAAACTTTCGCCTGTAATATTGGGGAAAGCATTAAGAATGAACGGATTCGAACGCATCAAGCACGCAACCGAACAAGTATATGGCTATTATATTTTCAGATTATAAACTTTAAAATTAAAAATTATGCAATTCACTTACAACAAAGAAAAGTATCCTTTTTTAGGCACATGCAGTTACCTATGTACAAGAACCAGGAGTAAAAATTTTGAATGTAGTAAAAGTACAATCTGTCCGGCTCTCGATGTATTAAGGGCTATCGAATTTATCCTTCAGTATTCTGAAGATAAAAAATTAGGCCAAATCAAACTTAAACTCCATTTCGATTAGCATATAGTTGTTGAATTATATTTCGCCATGCTTCAAAACTCCTGTTAGGTCTTGCTACCTAACAGGAGTTTTTGCTTTTTAGGCGAAGCCTTTTTATGAAATACCTTTTCGGCAGCAAGCTTCTAAAACATCGGCGTAGCCGTTAAACAAATAATTCCATTTCGTCGGTGTGTCGTTCAAGCGAAGTCGAGGAACGAGACGGAGCGCGTTCAGCCCGGCAAGCCTTTTTCTTTGCTTAATTTTTTTGTGGCGACAAAAGAAAGTAAAGTCTTAAAAAATAAATTGCAGTTATTATTTGTTGTGAAAAAATACAAACTCTTTTTCATTTTATCTTACCTACTTACCTAAGAACCTCTAAACATATAATAAAATTAAGCCTTTCCGCTTAGGTAAGATGAAAATTCATCTTACCTATCATACCTGGTAAGGCTTGCAGAGCGTTTTCATCTATATTTTAGGTAACTTAGGTAAGATAAAAAGCACCTTACCTAATCTTACCTTGCCCATAAACACTGAAAAAAGGTAAGTAGGTAAGATAATTTTCATTTTTGGTACAAATTTTATTTTTTCTATCAATTGATAGTATTCTAAAATTTCACACTTATTGTCGCATACATAGCTTTAGGATTAGGCACAGAGCCACGGTCAATAGCATTATCCGAAAAGTTATTATCAGTAAATGTAGTGGCTTCCGGGTCGTACCCTTTGTATTTAGTGAATGTAATCATGTTTTCAAAACTCAATGAAAACCTGAATTTCATATGGTTAAAAAGTTCTTTTGTTGGTTCATAGGTAAGTGTAACTGTTTTTAACCGTATAAAACTTGCATCGTCAATAAATGCAGAAGACTGGTAAAAGGCAGAAGTAGTTATAGCACTTAAACTGTCACGTAGGTAATTGTTAACTTCCCGGTTTGTTCCTGTCATCATCGTTGCAGCACGTGTTGCATTATATTTCTTTACTCCTTGCACTGCATACCAAAGTAGGTTCAAACTGAAATCCTTATACTGAAATGTATTTGAAAAATCCCAGGTATATTTTGGCACTGAGTTTCCTATCACTACCATATCATTTGTGGTTAATCCCTTATTTGTAGTATCGGCATTCAAGTATTTCATACCGCCTGATTTCACATAATGAATATTCTTTGCCCGGGTATCAGCAGCAGTCCATTTGCCTAAATTTTCATAGCCATAAATATCACCAATCGGTTGGCCTTCTTTAATAATAAACTCAGGCATTAAAATATCTGTTGCACTGGCAAAAAAAATAGGCTGGTCATCCATAACTTTTTTTACAGGCTGAATAGAAGTTGAGAAATTGAACTTAATAAACCATGAAAAATTACTTGCTTTCACTGGGGTTGCTTCAATGCTCAATTCTTTACCATTTACGCCTATTTCGCCAATATTGATATATTGCATCCCACCGCCATAATAATAAGGAATCTGGCGTTGTATTATCAAGTTGTTGATGTTTTTAGTATAATAAGTTGCATTAATAGAAATTCGCTTATCAAAGAATGTACTTTTAATGCCATAATCAAGTTCATCTGTGCTTTCGTGCTTCAGGTAATGGTTGGCCAATTGCAACACATACGGATAAGTTCCGGTAGTATTACCATAGGTATATTGTACATCCTGATAAAGATCATTGCTCAAACCGTTAAGTGGGTAATTCCCACTTTCGCCCCAGTTGGCATAAAGGTTAAAATTATTTATCCAATTCATTGTTTTAAAAGGCCATTCACGTGCAACATCCCAACTTGCAGCCAACGAAGGAAATAATGTGTAATAATTGACATGAAGGCCTTCTTTGATATTGCTTAAATTAGCCACAGCCGATACAAAATAAGTTTCATTATAATTATAGCTTGCATTGGCAACATACGAACCAATAGAGCGTATTACAGACCCATTTGGCCCATAGGCTGCCATGGAGTTACGAAGATATGAATAGCTATTTAGTTGCCCTTTCATGGTATCAACTTTCCACCAAAGATTGTCCACATAAAAACGGTATGCTGCAACTAAATCGACTTTATGTTTCCCATATGAATTAAAATAAGAAACATTATACTGTTGGTTATATAGAAAAACATCTTCATTACTTTTCACGGTTACATCATAAGAATTATAATTGTAATTAGAGTACCTTAGCATTAAGGATTCCATTGCATTTAGGCTCAGATGTTCAGTTAGTTTCATCCTTGCTGAACCACTCATAACATGAGTATTTATGTCTAAACTCTGGCTGTTATTTTGAATAATAGATTGTGGCAATTCAGGATTATTAAGTTGCGGATAACCGTAATAAATTCTATTGATTAATCGGCCATATTTATCATAAATAAGTGAATCCGGCGTATTCCTGAGACATGGAGATTTAGTTATTCCTGCAAAAAGTAACGGATTTCCCAAGTATATATCTTGATTGTCTGAATTATCCTGAACACTACCACGATAACCAATATCAATAGCTAACTTCTTCCAGAATATTCTGCTAACCCTAGATGAAATTGTATAACGTTGATAACTTGAGTTAGGCAAAATTCCTTGTTGGTCAGTATAATTACCCGATATATAGTATTTTATTGTTTTAGCCGTTCCTGATGATGATAATTGATATTCTTTAGAAGAACCTGTATGGAAAATTTCTTTTTGCCAATTGTCATCGCTTGTATTATTAGTAATTTTAGGATAAGCGGCATACAAATATGAATTAATATTACTATGGGCTATATTAATAGAAGAAAGAAAATCCAATGTGTTCATTTGATCATAAAAATTACTAAAACTCTGTAAACCAAATTTTATTGAAAAATTTATCTCGCTTTCGCCACCTTTTTTAGTATCAATCAATACAACTCCGTTTCCACCTTGGAAACCATAAAGGGCTGTAGAGGAAGCATCTTTTAGAATGGTAACATTTTCAATATCATGGATATTAAGGTCGGCAATACCCAAACTTGACATATTAACAATGGGTACTGGCACGCCATCAACAACATATAAAGGCTCTGCTGATGAGAAGAATGAATTCTGTCCACGTATCCTTATTTTTTCATGGTCGCCAGGTGATCCTGATGTATTCGTACCCCAAACACCTGCAACACTGGAATGTAAAATATCCGAAGCATTGTTTGAATTTTGCAATTCTATGGTTTTACTGCCAATAGTAGGTATATCCCTGCCATATTCCATATTGCCAAAAAACTTCCTTTGGCTTGTAATTTTAACTTCATCAATATTTGTTAGAGCGGGTTGAAGGGTAGTAGTAATAAATTGACTGCCCTTTATACTTACTGGCATTTCCTTTGTTTCGTAACCAGTATAGCTGAATACCAATGTATAATTGCCAGGAACTATTTGCAATGTGAAATTTCCTTTTGCATCAGAGATTGTACCTTTATGGGTATCTTTCAATAAAACGGTTACACCAATTAAAGTATCTCCATTGGCAGCGTCACGCACTAAGCCTTGCACTGGATAAGTAATCTGAGCAGAAATACTTGTTGTTAAAATAAAAATGTTCAAACCTAAAAGAATAATAAAGAAGCTTTTCATGGATAATTTAATTAATCGATTTTTATTTGCCCAAATGAGGGTTTAATATTGTATCATTTGCTGGTATAGGAGAGAAATATACACTTTTATCGTAAACCCCAAAAGGTGGTCAGTCCTTCAATTGGGTTTCTTAATTTCGGTAAATCTTCCACCATTTCAAGCCTTATCAGGTCGAACCAACGTCCTTCAGGTTCGCCACATAATTCCCATGCTCTTTCCCACACAACTGAATCAGCAAATGCTTCTGATGATAATCCAGTCTGAATATCATAAATTGAAGATGCGTTCAAATCAAGATGATGCGCTCTCCTTCTGATTTGATTTATGCAATCATAGGCCTTTACATCAGGTTGACTTGAACGTGCCATTGCCTCAGCATAAGTAAGCATTGTACTAGCATAACGGAATAAATATATTCTTGGACTACCTATAAATAAATGATATAATACACTATCAACTTTCCCATTATATTTATAATTTGCAGTATAATCTTCTTCATAAGGTTCGTAATAAAATTTACGATATCCTACTCGACTATTGACATTAACTTTATTTATATGTATATAACCAGTGTCTATGGCTGTATTCTGAAAGTAAGAAGGAATATAAATTGTTGAATAAAATGTTATCTCTTTGCGGTATCCTTCAGGATAGTTATTGAAAAAATTAACTTCTACTGGGAAATAATAAGTTGTGATATTTAAGTTTGGAGTTATATAATGATCTCCAAATCCATATCCACCCGAATAGGAAGCAATATTTACGTTTAAATTATAATAAAAATAAACTAATCTCGAATTGCTAGGGTTCGGAAAATAAATGGAAAAAACTGATTCTTGATTTAAAAAATGTGTTTTGTCCCATAACCATGCAAAATCATTTAAAAGATTAAATCCGAAATAAGCTGCACTATCAATAACCTCCCCAGATTCTTTGACCGCCTCTGTATACTTTGTAATGTCCTTGATTGGGTATCCTGCCCAACTTAAATATACCTCAGCCAATATAGCCTTTGCAGTACCTCGGTGCGGTGTTACATATGCTACACGTGCATTATTATTATTTTTAGGCAATATTTCCTTTGCAATTTTTAAATCAGTTTCAATGAATTTATATATATCAATAAATGATGCTTTTATGTTGTTATAACTAATATCAATATTATCTATTATTGGTACTTGCCCATAGGTACGTGTAAGTCTGTAATAACAGTATGCCCTAATCATGTAAATCTCACCAAGTATTTGCTGCGTTTGTGTGTTTTGAGACAATACTGGCTTATATTGATTAATAATGTTGTTTGCAGATGCAATAGTCTGGTACATAGATTCCCAAACAACAGAGTTATTTAAGGGTGTATACTGATTAGCATCATAACTTCCAGTTTTTGTATAATAGTACCAATAATAATCAGATTCTCCTAAATTAATATCGTCTCCCTTTATATTTGCGTCATAGAAACCATTATCTTTAAAATTGTTAACCATAGAGCCATAAACTCCACCAACAGCGTTTACTAATTGCTCATAACTTGTAATTCTACCAATGGAAATCTTTTCTTCATGTAATAATTTTTTACAATCGGTCAATAAAATTAAAATGATTAGAAAAAGTACAATTCGTTGCATCTTAGCTCAATATTTAGTTAAAATAATGTAATATTTTAAAGTAGGTCATTTAATTTTACTTTTTACCGTTAATATTTATGTATTCAAGAATTTCATTTTTAATACTTCTGACGTCCTTAGTATAAATCTTAACTGGCATTAGATAAATTTCTTTTGCTATTTTTAATGCTTTATCCTTCTTATTCGATCTTCTGTATAATTTAAATAGATTGTATCGTGGTAAAAACCTATGCGGTATTAAAAATGCTGCCCGTTGATAAAATAATTCTGCTAACGAGTCATTCTCATTACATTCATATGCATATCCCATATTTAAATACAAATTATAAGATGTCCTAAATCTAGCAGATTTTTTTAGGACGGAAACTGCTTTATCACATTCGTTGAATAATAATAGTGACGTTCCGTAATTAAATAAAAAAAGTGGATCCTTATTCAATTCTGGGTAAACAGTATCATATATTAATGAAGATTCTGTTAATTGATTATTTTCAGATAATGCAGATGCTTTATTCCATTTTGTACAGGCGATAAACTTAGATACTTGATAATAAATAACGAAAATTACAAATAGTGCCAAAATAATAACCATAATTTTAGAGCTAATGTTTTTTATATAAAAAAAAGGTTTGTTTATTGAAGCAATGTAAGCAGCAAAAAAGAAAAATAATAAATTATTTTGGATTTTTTGAAATGGGTATGAAAAAATTGCACATATTAGAATAGAAAGTATACAAGCTTTTGCACCTATAAAAAGTATTTTATTTGTACCCTTACAAACTGTTTCATTAGTTCTAAATATATAAAATGGTATTAATAAAAATAATCCTAGTCCCAAAACCCCCATTTCGGTAGCAATTTGTAAATAATCGTTAAAAGCATAATTAGCATCGCTGCACAATATACCGTTTTTAATATCATTTTGGTTTTTTTCAAAGTAGTTTAATTGTTGTTCATTATATGTTTTATAAAAAGTATAATATCCATGTCCAAATAATGGTTCTTCTTTAATAATCTGTAAGCAATTTCCCCAAATAAAAACCCGACCATCGGCTGAATCTTTTTTCAAATAGTACATCCCAAGAAATGAAACAGTCAATATCAAAATAGTAATTATAATTAATATATTTTTATAAGCGTTCAAAGATGAAACTCTTTTAAAGTACCCCCCAGCCCATGTTATATAAAGAAATGAGACAAAAAATGCAATCCAAGCCGTCCGAGCTTTAATTAATATTATTATTACAATGGAAGCTAATAAAAGTATGAATGCAAATAATTTTATTAATATATTCTTATCATTGTAAAATAGAATAATAGCAATTAAAAATGGTGCTAATGTCGTAAGATAATTAGCTGTAGCGCCAGGGTTATATAACCCTCCGCAGAAAATAAAAACATTGTTAATATTTGGAATTAAGCCCGATAATTCAAATATTATATTTAAGATAGGAAGAGAGATTAGTATATAAACAGAAATAATAATTTGGTAACTTAATGATTTTTGATCAGTAAAATCTAAAAAATAATGTTTTAAAATAAAAAATGTCAATATAATCATACCAAAGGCTATAATTTCATCTTCCGGAAAGCATGTTTTATTTAATAAAATAGAATTTAGTATTACGTAAGCGCAATAAATCATTATTGAGCAATCTATCACAGTAATTTTCAACTCAACCTGAAATTTCATTATAACAAGTAGTACAAGTATAAATAATGAAGTAAAAATAGAGACATACAATTCATCATGATAAAAATAAATCCATTTTTCACTAAAAGAGTTTGCAAAGGTCGAAGCAATGCAAATTGTCCAAAAAAAAATAAAACTAAATGCTTTGAATATCCTCATTTCAAGATTTTATTAAAAAAGAAAGAAGCCGAAAATATAAGCTATAATTAATAAAGATAATCTACCCTTGCCCAAACTAATCCGGTCGAATTACCGGTACTTTTATTATACTGTTTAATATAACAATCTATAAAATGATAACCCGACTGAGCCGTCCAGACAGCACCAGCACTGTGATGTCCGCTACCACCAGTAGGATTCTCAAGCCAAGTACCAGAACCAGAAGCATCACCATCTCCTGTCTTTGTAATTGTACCTCCATTTGTATGAGCTTTAATCCAAGCGCATGTTTTGGAATCATCATTATATTGGTTGCTTTGATTCCATGCGTCAACACTTACAGTTAGTTGAACAACGGTCCGACCCAAGTTTATTGCAGCATATAATTCTTCAGTAAAATCTTGAGGAGTAGCGCCATAAGGCATGCTATAATCATATAAAAATCCAGTTGTATACGAAAAACTAGATGTGGCATATAAAGTTATGCCTGCTAATAAAAATAGTAATCTTCTCATAATTAATTTTTTAGAGTGAATAATAATTTAAATTATTTTGGCTTCTTTCTTTGTGAATGGTAATGGACACAAAATCTTTGATTTTTAACTATTTAATGAATTTTTATATCAATCTTGTAGTCCTATTTATTTCTATTTGAAATTTTTTACGCAATTCAATAATCCTTTTAGCCTTCATTTCTTCAATTTTTTTATTTTCCAATATCTCTTTAATTTTCCATTTAACTTCATCCAATTGATTAATCCGTATTCCTTCTCTTTTTGTAACAAAAAACAAAATACATTTTTTGTTATATTCTACTGGCGATGATACTTGTCCTTCAGGTATAGAAAAAATATTACTCACTAAATCAGGTGGAAATTTCTTATTATTATTTTCAATTTTAATGTTGGGTTGATAGGTTAAAAGTCCTTTTATAACATTGGTATCTTTAAATTCAAAAAATTTACCATCTGAAACTATCTGAGATACACGTTCGCTATTATTTATTGCTGCTTTATAGTCATTAAATGTAAGTATAGAAACATTCGAAACTTTTCCATTTGTAAATGATTCTTTATTTCTATCATAATAATCTACTATCTCATTTTCACTAATGATAACTTTATTTTGAAATTCATTTTTAATATATTCTGTCAAAATCTGTGTGTTTTTAAAATTTACCTTGTCAAGCAAATATTTATTATCCTTTAAAATACCCAAACTATCAGCCACTCTATAAAGATATTGCCTGATAACATAATCTTGTAGTATCCCTTTTATTATAATTGCACGTGAATAATCACCCATTAAAAGGGGCGTATAGTGAAGATAATCCCAAAAATCTCTTACAGTGTAAACTTTTGTCATGCTGTCTACTCTATAAGTCATTAAAATATTATTTAATAATTCATTACTAATTTTAAGTTTATTTATTTGCAAGCTTTTATAAAGTTTATTTATTTCAGGTTCATTAATAACAATTTTCGTTTTTTCAAAAATTTCTTTTTGCTTTGCTTCTACAATCTGATTTGTCCTTATTTCCTTTAGTGTCCATTCAATGTCTTCTTTTTCGTTATTAAATGTCTGCTGTTTGACTGTTTCTTTCTTTATTAAGTGTAATAAATAGTATCCTTCTTTTAAGTAGATTGGGCCAATAACATCTCCATCATTCATTTTGTAAATTTTTTCACTTATTTGTGCAAAAAAAGAATACGGATACTGATATGAGTTTGAATTATATATTATATTTTTATTTGCTTTACATTTCTTTACCAAGTTATCGAAGTCCTCACCTTTAATATTCATTTTAAAATTAATAATACTATCCAAGATTTTCCTATTTTTAAAATACAATCCATCAATGAAATAAATTTTGCCACGCTTTTTAAATGCATTTTTTAGTTCTGCTTTAGAAAATTGCAATTTTGGCTCTTCAACTTTTTCCCATACGTATCCATCTACTTTTGCAATATGTTCAAGCGCTGCATATTCCACAACTTTATTGATTGCATTAATAGTATCGTATTTTTTTTCATAAGCATCCGCAAGTAGATATCTATTTTCAATAAATTCATTTACCCATTTTTTCATATCAGTGTTTGCTCCGTCAACAAGTCTTTTGTTTTTTTCAAATTCATATTTTGTAATAACTAGTTTTCCTATTTTTAATACTATTTCGTCAGATACTTCATTCTTGTTTTTGTTATTATTGACACAGCTATTACTAATGCTTAGAATAGCTATTATCATAATAATATTGATGAAAATTATATAATGTTTTTTTATTTTGTTTTGCATAAAATAATTCTTTTATAATCTATTTTGTTTTGTCTTGCATTTAATACCATATTTGTTTACTATTCTTGTAAGTAAAAATACGCTCATCTTTTCCCTGGCTCAGGTCTTTTAATACCATTAATGCTCCATTTGGACCATTATTATAGATAACATAATTCTTATCAGCCACTTTTCTTCCTAATGAATGCCAGGCTTTATTGAAAAAATAAAATAACTCGTACATGTCACCAATTTCAATACCATTTAAATCGTTTCGGGGCAGGTACCTGATTTTGGATATTATTTTTGGTTGTCCTAAATCCAATTCAATCCATGATCTAGGAACGGAGGAGAAAGAAGTACCACTATTATTATCAAATACATCGTTTAATTTACCTTTTAGGATTTTACCATTATGAATAATAATACCTTTCAACTTTATTTCGTCTTTGTTACCATCTAAGCCACAGAATTCAATTTCAGCAATATTAATCCGCCCTTTATCAGGTGCTAAAAACCTAACATACCTGTAAGATTGTTTATTTGAAATATCAATATCCACAAACGAACCAATAGTGTCTTTGATAACAAATAATTCATCAGCCTTTTTAAAGTCAGGAGAATTAGATCCTTGGAATTTACCACTAATAAGTTCCTTAAGATAAACAAGCATAGAATCGTCAACGGGGAATTTTCGGTCTATCCTCACAATAATTTTTTTTGAGGTATCAGGGATAATTTGCCTTATGTTATTCGAACTGTAATAAATAAAAGGTTCGCTGGTTGCAACTTGTTTGTTATTTTCAAAATAAACTGGCAAAAATACTGCCGGAACTCCCACTGATTTGAAAAATGCTTTGTGACCCCTAATTTTTGACCATCCTATAGGATGGTTCATTAAACCATAGCCAAATACAGAAAGATACAATATTTTGTTTTTAGATGCATTATCAACTTTCAGTTCTATATCTGTTTGCTGATAATCGTACTCACTTGTAACATCCTTAACTAACCTGTCATTAAATGGATATGGAATGTATTCAAGTGTATCAGTGTTTTCGGGCAAGCTTGAAGGTTGAATTGCAAATGTTCTCCTGTAAACTTTAGAAGCGCTACCAGTCAACCCCAAAGGCACTTTATGGGTATAATAAAAATGTGGATTGCCAGGGTTAAAGGCTATCATTTTACCTGTTGTATCAAGTACTGTCATCCACGAATGTTGTCCCGCCCAATGCTTCCATTGTGGTGTAAAATCAATAGCACAGGGTATTCCAATACTCCTAAATATACATGCTAAAAGCAAATAATGGTGTTCGCAAATACCCCCCTTAAAATGATCGAAGCTGTTAACCCCGGCAAAATAAGAACACTTGTTAAAATTATCCAGCCATTTCCAGTCCTTCAGAATGTAATCATTAATCTTTCTAACAATCTCTTTAGGGTCGTTTTTGTTTTTTACTGAATCAATAAACGTTTCATATTCGGTTTTAAGGTTCTTGCGCCAATTTTGTAAAGGTTCATTATGTATCCGGTAGGGTAGGATATATTCACAGAATTGTTCAAAGTTTACATGTTTAGCCCAGGGCTTCGTCCTCCATACATCAAAAGCAAGGTCAATATTTTCTATTAAGGTATCTGCTTTTATAACTTGTACATCGGGCATTTTATTAAGGTTTTCATATTTTACTGGTCCATAGTATGCTTCTAAGGAATCAATTTTTACTTTTACAATACTATCTAAAACTTTATGGTTTTTAATTCCGTTATTATATAGTTTTAGTATGTCTTCATAAATCCCAAAGTAAACATCCAATGATTTACCTTCTAAAGAATATTTGCCTTTCATGTTCTCAATAAGAAAACAGGCAGCTTCGTATTTTTCTTTATCTTTTAGTTTTTTATAATGGTTTAAAACCTTTTCAAGTTCCGTTTTATTTGAACCAGCTGATAGTAGTACATTATTTAATCTGTCATATTTAAAATTACAAGACAGTAATATGAATGGAATTAAGAGTAAGTACCACAGTTTCATATTTTTTTGTTTTAATGAAATGTTCAATTACCTTAAAACCCTCAAAAATCTACCTGGCACTTATTTCAATTCCCTCAATTGAGGTTCTAATTATTTTTTTCTTTTTTTTGCTGCAAAAAACATTTCTTTGCTCTATAAAAATATATACAATATTTAAACGTTTAAGTACAAATGAAGAATAATATTTTACCCCCCCCCCCTATTAATAATTTAATTATTAGATACTTACATAAACGTATGTCATATAATTTAGAATGTGTATAAATAATATTAGGACTCCTTTTTAAAGAAATAAGCAATTAAAAATATACAGAAAACATAATCATATTGAGTCTTTTCAAGATTTTTATACTACTTTAAATCCAGGAGTATAGCAATAAAAAAAGATAAATTAAAAAATGAGCTATCAATAAATATCATTCTTTAAAGAATGTAAAAACAAAATCAAGAAAAACCCACTCCACACGGCAAAAAACCCAGATGTTTGGCAAAATAAAAGGTTAGAATATTAAACGGCATTTTGCCAAACACCCCCTGTCTTTTTTGCCCTTCCGCACTGCCAGCCCTTCTGTAATTTTTTCTGTCATGCTTTTTGTACCTTCCTACATGCAGCACATCCCGGTTTTGTTTTATTTTTAAGGTAAAACAAAAACGGGAAGAGCTGCCCAACCACACGAACAAAAAGACCCGCCAGAAAAAATTACCCCAAGCTATTTTACATAATGTGGTCTTATATAACAGCCTATTTTAAGCGGTATAAATAACTTGTGTCCGGCTGTCATATAAGCACATTATGTACAAGGGCTGCGCCAAATAGCCCCACGCCGACACACGCCTACGCACCCGTCAAAAGCCCCAACCACCCTTTCAATGGTGCAGGGCAAAATATTTTTTACGGCCTTTTGCCTGCGGTATATGCCTCTTTCTTCACTCCATTACACTTCGGAGCTTCACTGCGTTACGCCACCCTTCGTTACATTCCGTTCATCTTTCGGCATACACCTCAGCAACCCACAGCAAGCGTAGCTCCATTCTCTACATTACGCAAACGCCCCCGCAAGCTCCATTGCACCGCTGCCAAAGCAAATTGTCTTGTAAATTATTCATAGGTAATTTACTTTGTCAGCAGTTCCATTGCGCCCAACCTTTTTGCTCCATTTCGTTCAGTCGCTACCCTTGCCTTTTCCCAACCCAATAAAGCGGTATGCCCTGCCAGTCGTTCACCCCAAAAGTCAAAAATGCAAAAGCAAATTATGAATTCCATTTTTTTTGTAATTTGCATAATTAAACCTGCACGATATGCCCAATAAAAAACATAAGCAAAGCCAGCAGAGCAAACAAAAAATTGCAAATGCCCAACACCGAAATGATTTTTTTAAGAGGTTAGACAGTTATTGCAAATCCATAACCGGTGAAGATGTTCTGAAACTTATTCCACGCAACGAATTGGATAAAATTTACCTTACCCGTTCAAGATCATTAATTGTTGAGCCGGAACCTGGGCACATTATACCTTCACAAATCATAGAGGCCATAAGGGTAATCGTCAATTCATGTTTTAAACAGATAACAATACCCATTGAAAAAACTAATAAAACAGTTACCATTTCTGAAAACTATTCTATGGGTTTGTCGCTATATATGCATCTAATATATATTGAAAGCCGAAACTATAAAAATTCCGAAAAAGTTAAAGCCTTGCTATTTGATACCTGTGGCGATATTTGTTTCTTGTTCGACATTATATACGACAAACTAATTGACGATATATTTCCCTATTTAATTTTAGTTACCAATAACCTATGTCTTCATTATTTTTCGTACCGTCTCGAAACAGCAACACCAGATGATGCGTGGGGTGCCAGATTCAAAATTATTGTAAAAAAATATGCGCCTGAAAAAATAAATATTGAAATAGACAGCAATTCACGCCCGGCATATAGGATAGGTTGGACTTTTAAGGCAGATGCTTTTGAATGGCTTTACGTAACACCATTGCAATTAGGTATCAATTCCGCCTTTGATAATCTTGAAATACCCGTTTACATTCAGATGCATGCCTTGCAAAGGTTAATAGAAAGAATAGACTGTCTCCATCCGGCATACCTTTTATCGGGCATTTATGATTCATTAAGGGCTTGCAATGTGGTAAACAATAAAGATAAATTTATTATCGAATATAAGGTTTTAAATGTTAAAGTTGGTTATCTGAGCGCCTTAATGGTAGAAGGCAAATTAGTCATTCGCACATTTCTGTTTCTTACTTATAATGGAACTCCAGAAGGCAAACGTTTAGAAGATTTTGTTGGCTTAAAAAAGCTCGATACAAAATACCTGAAAATGGACAAACTGAGTTCTTTTATGTCAAACAAGTTAAGTTCAAATGAAGAACTGAGGTCAATTTTCAGTAAAGCCGATTGTTTGCACCTTGTTGAATTGTATGACAAGTTGGATAAGTTTACTGCTGTACATCGTGAAAATTCACCTATCGAGTTGCTATCCTCTTATCTTAAAACCAATGATATTAAATTAGATGAATGGGTATTTGAGGAAAATATGTAACAAAAATCTGTTAAAAATTTAAAGGTTTTCAATTTAAAATAATTTCCTTACGCACAAACTAAGCGGCCACTATCTCGCTGCACCCTTCGCAAACTCTTCGTTTCACTTCTTTGTTTGCTCGTGTTCGCTTCGTTACTTTCCACTTACTTTTTAGCCTTCACTTATACCCGTATCAAAAGCCAAAAAATAAAAGTGGTATTTACATATTTTAAAAAATAAAAAGAGAAAGCAAAGATAGGCAGGCCACGCTCAATCCCATCCCGCAAAGTTTTTTCAAGGTCACGCCCTGCGGGTTTTGCCATTTTTTTTGATAATCTTTTTTAATTTTTAAAAGGTATCAAATAAAACGCCAAAAACCTTGACAAAACGCCATGTCCTGCCTGAAAAAAAGGCTTTCTTTTTTCTTTTTTTTCTCGTTTTTTTTCTTTCTTCTTTGTCAAAATATATGTGTGAGCAAAGCGAACAACAATTTAAATGCTCATGCCATGCAAACATTTATCGTAAAATCAGCATCCGCAAAAAGTGAAATCAGAAAACCTCATTTCTTTGCTTTAAATAAGGGCTTAAATTCTGGAAAGCCTCTTTTATTTCCTTGCCCTAATTGCTTCAAAATTGAGGCCGAAAACGAGGAATTTAAAGAAACATTGTATTGGGTTTCATTTGCTCTTTGGAGGGCAAAAGCTTTTCACCCGTATTTAATCGGTTCGGTAATCCCATTTATTAGAATCGGAGATTATAAACAGCTTATTAGCGAAAAATTAGAAGTTGTTAAAGCAAGTCCGGCAGAGTTCGCCGAAACAGTTAAGCAATTGCGCTTTATTGAAATGAAAGAAAAACAGTTTTTGCAAAACTTAAAACTTATTCAGGAGCTTAAAAGGGCTTATGTTTTCAAGTATTTTAATGCAAGGCATTAAAGAATTATAAAAGCCTGGATAGCTTTCGCCCCAGGCTTTTATTAACATGGCAAAATATGAATCAATTACCATCAACGGCAACCTGACTAACTGCCGTCATAACAGAACCGGCTGCAATCATATAACCTGCTATTGAGGTTAATATAACAGGCATTGCAGGAGCTGCCAAAATTGCGCCACCAGCAGCAGCCAAAGCCAGACCAACCGTTCTGAATATCTTAAATATTTTCGGGGTTGGAGCGGTTAAACGCTGAACAACCGTTAAATTACTTTGTGTCATTTTTCATGTTTTTAAAAATGAATGATTCAACATGGTTAAGCCTCTTTTCAAGGAATTCAATTTTTTGGTTCATCAAATCATTGATTCCTTTGAATTCGGTTTTAATAAGAGAAGTAGTGGTTTTCACTTCAGCAAGGTCATTTTCAACACGTTTAAAATCTCCATGCAATTGCTTACTGAAAAAAGCCACTACCGAAAGCAGCACCGAAATGATTATCCCGAATACCTGGAACTCATTCATGACTTACGCAACATTTACTATTGCTAAAGTGTTGTAATTGCCATTTTTTAACGGGTATTGAACACCGTTCATGAGTTGGAAAAACTCAATTTTCAAAAGGTTTACAACAATACCATTTCCAGCCGGAACAGCAACAGGGGTTAAAACAACGTTGCCCTGTGTTAAGTCAATTGGAATGTTTTGGACATTGGTTATTTGCAAATCAGAAGTTCCATTTGCAAAATCAATGTTTGCCATTGCGCCTGTAATAGCCAAATGAGTTGCGCCCGATGGGTAAGCAATGTCTTTTTGAGGGACCAGGTTGTTAATGGTAATAACCCCGGTTGCTGCATCTACAGCAAATGCTTTAAACAACACACCACTCAATACTGAGTTTGCATTGAAGTTAAAACCATTTAACAATGCCTTACCATCGGCAGTTGCCAACCCAACTGAAGGCTGCCGTGAACCCCTTGCGCTTGCAGTGTCTAAACCAAGTTCAATCATCATCAATTGCAACACTCGGGATGTAACGTAAGTATCCGATGCGTCAAGCATCAAACTACGGAGAGCATCCCTCAAAAACTTACCAGTTGTACCTGCCAACCCAAATTCGGCATTATTTTCCCGTGTACGTTCAAAATTAGGGTCATTGGCAATCTTATCCGCTGAAATTGCGCTTTTTTCTTTTACAAGGTACTGCCCATCTTTTTTGTAGAACGTCATGTTTCCCATGGTCCCTTCAATTTTCAAAATTCCTTTTTGTTGTGCCATAATCGTATAAATTTTAGTTAAACAAATGATTATGGGCAATATTATAAAGGTTTTATATGGGGGCTTTCCGTTTTTGCTGCTAATTGCCGTATAAGTGCCTATTTTGCAGAGTTATATGTCAAAATAAAGTATATATATTTGCATAATATTTATGTTTTAGCCTTGTTAAGGCCATAATAAAGATATATTTAAGTTATGGGTGAAGAAAAAACAATGAAAAATGAAGCAAAGCGCATCTGTATTTACACAAAGGATGTTCAAACCCTCACAGGCAAAAGCGAACGCTCTGCACGTAATATCATTGCCACATTAAAGCTTATCCATTCAAAAGACAGGCACCAGCTTGTTACTATAAAGGAATTTTGTGATTATGTAGGGCTTGAAGAAATGGAGGTAAAAAGGCTGTTAAAATAGATTATTTAAAATATCATTATAACATAGATAAAATAAGGAAACCCAGTTAATTTAGGTGTTTTCACATTTGTTGTACCTATGTTGTACCTTATCATTGTTGAACCCGCATAAATGTTTATTTTATGCGGGTTTTGTCGTTATAGCTATGGTCAGTGCGGGATTTACTTGCAGAATAAATCCCACTACACAAATATAATTAGAAAGCACTGAACTTGCAAACCCTCTATTACCCGCATTTTATATGAGCCGATGTTGGCTGCTGTAAACTAATCGTTATCAATCCATTTCATTTTATCAATATGCAAGAATTCACCACCACAAATACAATTGTATTTACCATCATCTATTTTTAGCGCATTGCATTTATCACAAATATAATCTTGTTTCTTGTCAGTGTTTTTTTTAGATATATAAAACAATACATAACAAATAAATCCAATAGAGAATGACATAATAAAATAATAAGTTAATCTATTTGGAATATCTTTAAAATGAATTTTTGGAAGCAATCCAGTATCTCCAATATAAAATGCACCTTTTGAAACACCAATGAAAAGGTCAAACGCCATCAGAAAAGTAAAAACAACAATAAAAAAAAACATTCCAACTCTTAAAGGGCTAATATTTTCATTAAATATTTTATTAATAATATTCTTAATAGTAAATCCTTTACTATTTTCTAATTCCAATTTAGTTTTTCGAACCCACATAAATATTAAAATTATTGAAAATTATATTGAAAACTTTGTACGTTGTGTCATCTGGTTTATTGCAGCCAACGGTTGGCGCTATGAGCATGTGGCGGGATTCGGAGAACTAATTTTCAAAATACTTGCAAATTTTAATTATATGAACTAACTTCGAAAACCATATAATGCCCGCCATTGCTTATTAGCGCGTGTTGTACACAGTTTTTTATTCTTTAATTATTTTATATGCAGTATTATTGATTTTTAATATATAAATACCTGGTGCAAATTGTTGCATGTCAATAACATTATTTCCCTGCATTTTATTATTATAAACTAGTTTGCCATATGTATCATAAATTTTGACAGACTGAAGATTATTATTAATTGTCGCAATATTCAAATTTGATATCACGGGATTAGGATATAATTGTAAAGAAGATTCTGTCTCATTCAATATATCTGACCCGGCCAAAATTGTCAGTAATTGACTTTTTTGCAATGCTGGATAATATTGGTCATTACCCGGCTGATCTGCGTAGAATATACAAGTACCTGACTTTTTTATATGAATAAAGTAGGCGGTATTTCCATAAAAATCCTTACCATTATATTCCTTAGCAATTGTTGTATCTGATGAACTAAAAGTTATTGGCAGATATGATGATGCTATAGCGAAAAATTGAAAGTCTTTGTCAGTAGAATAATGTTGCGAAAATGGTGCAAAAGTGATCGTTTGATAACCTTTTAACGTTTTTTGAATGCCCGGGTTATTAATTGCTTTTACTGTCAGGCATTTTCCAAAACCTAAACTATCCGTATATTCACATACCATTACAATATAATTTGTTCCAGGATTCAACCTACCTATCGACACAACAGAATCTGTTCCTTTATACATGCACATCCAGCCATCAATCATACTATTTCCATTACCAACTTCAGTATTTGCTGAATAATTTGAAAAATCTACTGAAGGAAATATATCTGTACTATCTTGTGTAGTTAATATTTCTTTAGCAAAAAATGCTCGTTTGTTACCATTACCCTTTGTACAAATAATAGTAAAACTAGTATCTGTAACTTGACTAAATTTTAAATTGCTTGCTTGAACATTTGGACCTTTAAAATCAAAATATAAATAAAGGCTATGTGTTATACTTCCTGCGGCTATATATAAACCATTATTATAAATAATTGGATTACCCCACTTTCCTAATTTATTATTTTTAATTAAAATTAATGAATCACTTGTAAACTTGTATACTGCATTATCTTCGCCATTATAACCATATGACCAATATAAACTATCTTGATAAATAAAAGGACTTGATAAATAGCCAAATCCATTATCAGGTTTTTTAATTAATGAAATAGTATTACCATCACATTTTGCTAATTGATTATATGGACTATATATTCCCATTTTTACAGAACCAGTATCATAAGCAATGTATAAATTATTCTTATAAACAATTGATGGTAAATCTCCCCATTCAGATGCAGAAAAATTTCCGTTTGGGGTCGGGTTGCTTAATAAGGTAATCTCTTTACCATCGCATTTAGCTAATTGTATTTTATTTGAAATATTTTGATATTCAAAATACAAATTATTGTTAAAAACTATAGGATTAGCAGAATTATAATAACCATATCCATTATCTGGTTTTGGAAATATGACAAAAGTCGTGTCATTATATTTAGCTAGAGAATGATTTGAAGTTTGAAAATACAAATTATTATTCATTGTAATCATTGGTGAACTAAAATAGCCCGTATCATAAGGTAACGATACACATGATACGTTTACACCATCAAATTTTCCAAGCCCGGAATGACAATTACCCCAATATTGAAAATATAAATTATTATTTACAACTATTGGATAACCTTGATATCCAATAATAGACAATAGCTTTATCGAATCTCCATCAAATTGAGCCATTCTATAGTTATAGGAAGAATCAATATATTGAAAGTACAATTTATCATTAAATACTACGGGGAAAGCAGAACACCCAAAAGCTCCATCTGGATTAGGCACTAATTTAACTGAATCACCGTTAAAAACTGCTAATCGGCGTTTACTTGAAGAATCTAAATATCCATAAATCAAATTATCTTTATAAATAATAGGTTGCACAACATTGGTCGAATATAAATCATAGCCTTGGCCTCCATCAGGATTAAGTATAATAGAAATTTGTTTTCCATCGTACTTTGCAAGATATACTTTAGAATTAGTTTGATTTTGACTTTGAAAATATATACTGCCCTTATAAATTATTGAAGAGCCATTAAACACAATCCCATTTGGATTAGGTACTGAATAAAAGAATTGAGAACTGATATTTTGAATTAATAATAATCCAATTAATAATAATTTTAGTTTTTGTTTCATATCAATAAGTTTTAATTTATCCTATAATATTTTTAAAATTGTGTACAACGTTTTGCCGCTATGTGCTGTGTGGGTTTGCGTGGTTCTCCTGTGTCTGTTTATGCAGACTTTGCCTGCGGGCTCTGTCGCTTGCATACCACTGAACCCCACATTGCATATGAGCGGCGGTTGTACGTTGTGCTTTATTTTATTATATAGAAATTCAATATTTTTGTCATCCCTATTAATGTTTTTCAAGTGTCTAATTTATCAAATTAATATTTATCGGCATCCTTTTTTAACTTGTTTTTTCCATTTGCGTTATTTTTTATTGGATTTTTTGTCCTGTTTTATCTCTTTTTTTTGACTTGACATACCTTTCCCATATAGAACTGTGAACCCTTATGCCCGTTTATAAATATAAGATGGATGGATATTTATATCAAACTTACCTATTCTTTCTTTTGGTAAACGTATATCGAAAATAGTTTGTATATATTCCCGTTCTTGTTCACAAAAGCTGCAAATAAATGGATTTACCCATTCCTTTTGGTTTTCCACTGACCCTTCATCTTTGTTTTGATACTCATCAGGTATTCTGCTTTTGGTTGAATATAACCCATAATAATGCACCAATCGAAAATACCTATATGGCACATGTTGTAACAGTCGTGGAAAAAATTCTTTATAATGCAACTTTAAGATACGTTCAACTGGTTTGTTTTCTGTATCTATCGTTTTATAATCCTTATGCCTGAAACTAATATATTCCCCTTCTATTTCTGTTATCTTATATTCACTCAAACATGCCCGCTTTGAGTATCGGCCTATGTATCTTATCACCGCTGATGGGGCTTTCATCGGTGGCTCCAGGTGAATAATCCAATTCTTTTTATTTATCCGCCTTAAGAATCTTAGTAAGGCCATCCGGTCTTTAAATTTATGTTCTAATGTCCCATTATCATATAATGAAACTAAACTGTCCTCAAATTTAATCCTGAACTTATCCTGTAAGAACCTATAATTTACATAATCGCCTTTGATGGCCGTTAACTTTCCTGTTTCATTTGATATACCACCCCATGACACTATCATATGCACATGTACATGATATTCCTTGGTCTCCCCAAAGGTATGAAGCACAGATATGATGCCCATTTTTATCTTGTACTTATGCTCTGCCCAATCCTTAAAGGTGTCGGCTGCTGTGCGCATTAACACATTTAATAATTCTTTCCCGTTACTTTTTATTATTGGATGCAATGCATGGGGTATAGTAAATACTACATGACGGTGGGGAACATCCATCATTTGACTTTTTATCTTTTCTGCCCATTTTACTGTATCGCCCCAACTACACGTCGGGCAAAACCGGTTCCGGCAATTATGATATATCTCTACGACTTCTCCACAACTTTTGCATACGTATTCATCTACGCCTAATACCGGGGTCCTACATACCCGTATAGCATTGACTGCCTTGTATTGTTCTATGCTTATTGGTGTAGTCGGATCCTGTATATAGGACTCCCAATGAGCTTCGAAAAACTCTGCTAACCTATATTGCTTCTCTGTAGCAGTCTCATTATTTGTATCGAACTTACACATATACTATTCGCTTAATGTTTGTATTACAAACAATCTACAAATAGTAATTTATTTGTTTCTTTTTAAAATATCAAGTGTATATTATAGATTAATTTTTATTTCTGTACATGCCATTATATGGGCTATGCAAAGCATTACGTACAACGTTCCTCGGCTATGTAAAGTGCGGGATTTACTTGCAGAATAAATCCAACTACACAAATATAATTAGAAAGCACTGAACTTGCAAACCTTCTACAACCCGCATTTTATATGAGCCGATGTTAGCGGGCGTTAATATATTTCTTTATCTTTCAAATTTGCATATTTTAAAAATTCTAAGCAAAGTAATCTAAAATCACCTTCAGGTTCCCAAGCGAAAACAAAATTGTACGAATCAACATTATTGACTTCTAAAATCCAGTCTGAACCATCAGTGCCTACAAACAAATTATTTGTGTTTTTCATAGTCCAGAATCCATATCTATCAAGTGTTTTTTCAATGTTTTTAAAGTCAGATTTGTTAATCGTAATCTTATTCCTAATTGCATTGTGTTGAATAATTCGTTGTTTTTGGGTTTTGGCAATCAATCTATTAATATAAACTGTATCTGCGATTAATGGACAAATCGAAAAAATACTGTCTCGAAACTTTCTCTGCCTCTCTATCGCTTTGGCTAAATTAGGCTTTTTTATTACTACAGAATCAGGCAAATGTCTATCTAATAAAATAGTGTTAAATTTATAATTTCCCCAGATTTCTCGAATCCTAGATTCTTCTTTAGAAAGTTTAGAATCATCATAATCAAAAACAGTAGCTAATCCGTTGTAATCTTTAATTGTAATAATTGAATCTCTGTAAACAAGCACCACAACTGGCTCATCAAATGCTCTAATATAAGTAAATCTATAAACTTCTCTTAAAGCAGGACTAATTGAAAGATTATTTAATCCAATCTTTTTGAAATATTCTGATGTTGTTGTTAAAACAATAGAATCTTTATAGTCCTTTTTAAATTGTTGCGGAAAAAAGAAAGAACTATCTATTAAATCTCCACTCTGAGGAAATCTAAATCCTTTATCATCTCTTGTTGCACAAGAAACAATTACCACTAAAAATATTATACCTAAAACTCTTGTCATTGCTGTTTTTTTTAATGCCCGCTAACGGTTGCGCTATGTTTAGTGCGGGATTAGAAAGCACTTTACTTCCTTTTCTTAATCAAATATAATTGAATGCATTGACTTTGGCAAACCCTCTGTAACCCGCATTAAATATGAGCGCGTGTTAGCTGGTGTTATTTTATTGTTAAGAAATTATGACCAATACATATAAATTTTATTCCACCTGAATTTCTATCTAAAACACCAATTGTATTTGACCATTTTGAATCAATTATTGAAGTGTTTGTTTCAAATAAAATATATTGTTTATTGTATGTATATGAACAATTATAAAGATCTTCATAGGTAAAATGTACAGTTAAAAGTTTTTTTAATTTATTAGTTTTAAAATCATATTCATATAATCTAAATGGACCCGGTAAAAAATAAGAAAATCTATGTACTAAAAATATAGAACTATCTTTTGCCAAAGTTGGATCAAAATAACCCATTTTAGACCATCCACTTGGCTCATTGGCGCCACCAATTAATATTTTTCTTTTATTGTCTTGGACAAGATAAATGCTTCCTTGAATTGATTTGATAATATATTTTTTAGGTATAGAATCTTTATAATATTTTGGAAAGACATTGCATTGTGAATTAAAATCCAATGATTTATCTGAAAAAATTAATTTATGGCATTTGTTATTTAAATTAGTTAAATAAAATAAATCATTAAAATTCAAATCAACTGAAATATCCGTTGAATCATTATTACCATATATGTAATAATTAGTTTTATTTATTAAAGAATATGAAAAATCATTTAAAAACATTTTATAAAACATCAAACAATATGAACTATTATTCAAAGTATCTTTTTTTAGTGGTTTCTCAACGCAAAAAATAATAAAGTCAGTATCATTATATACAAATGGTTCAGATTTAAAATTTTGGTTTTTATCTAATTCAAATATTTTTTTATATGTTGAATCCTTTGATTTAAAAAGATAAAGTCCATCATAATCTCTTGTCAATAATATTTTTACATCAGGACGATACTGAACTATCTTATTATTACATGATATCAATATAAAAAAAGTTGAAATTGAAATTAAACTAAAAATTCTCATGAATTGTAATTTTTATAATACCAGCTAACGTTCCTCGGCTATGTAAAGTGCGGGATTTACTTGCAGGATAAATCCCACTACACAAATATAATTAGAAAGCACTGAACTTGCAAATCCTCTATTGCCCGCATTTTATATGAGCCGATGTTGGTGGCTGCCATTATTATATTTTATATATTATGCCAAATCTAAATAATCTTGAATACTCCTCCAAATTTGCACCCATTATTCTTGGTGTATAATTTGTCAAACCGTATGAATATCCAATCGAAAGACCTGTCTTTTTATAATATGCTGTTAATCCCGCTCTCAATCTAAAATCCAAAGATGGTTTATCTCTTGAAACATTAGATGTATATTTGGTATTATTTATCAAAGCGCTACCATTTTCTTCACTTTCAGTACAAAAACCAAAGTCAGCTCCACCAGTCAAATCTAAATCGATAGATTTAATTACAAATCTTTGTCCGAAATATGGAAATAAATTAATGAAGTGATTCATTAAATATGTCTGACCGCAATTTATTGGTGGAGAATAAATAAAATCGCCTCCTGGATAATATATCAATGTAACTTTGCTTGTTAAAGATTCATATCCTATTTGCAAACCAAATATCTTTTTTGTTAAAGTTAATTTCTGAATTTGAGATGAAATAGAAAAAGAAAAACCACTTTTTTGTCCATATGGATTATTTGTATAATTTGAAATATTAGATTGATCACTAATATTTAGAAAGCTTGTATTTGTTGAAGATTTACCTCCAAAAGAAAATAGTCCTGATCCAAGTTGAACAGAATATTCAAGCTTTTGTCCTTGGCAAAATTGAATAAAAGAAATCAAAATTAATATTATCAAATATCGTCTCATAATTGTTGTTTTATGGTTGCCACCAACGTTTTCGGCTAAATTGCGTGCGGGTTTTACTTGCATAATTTGTCAAAATATAGCCAAATATAATTAAAAAGAATTACATTTAAAAACCCTCTGAAACCCGCATGAAATTTGAGCCGATGTTGGCAGTAGTTTTTATTTTATTTTCTATCAAATATCTTTAAGTTTTTCATCAAACCACACATCTTCATATCCATTTTTATCTCCGACAAATCTAAATCCAATATCTAATCCTAAATATTTTATAATGTCAGGTCTAATTTGCAGTAAATGTGCGGCACACATTGGTTGAAAAAAGTACTTGTTTTCTGAATAATCCCCTGTCCAAATAAACCAGCCCGTTGTTCCTTTGTCAGATGGATGTCTAAGTCCATTAATCGGGTCTTTATCAAGATTAGCAGAAGCCCCAATTTTCAACTTTTTATTTATCGGCTTCCATTGAGAGTTAAATTTAATGCATAAATCTTTTTGCGAATCAATATGAGAATTCCAAAAGTTATAACTAATCAAATTATCTTGTCCTGTTATAAGTCGGTCTTTCCAAAGTTGAATATTTACTTTATTAATCTCAAAGTTAATAATCTCATTGTCCCACTCAATAATCGTATCAGATATAATCTCGTCTTCATCCCATTCTGTATCGTCTGAAGTAATTGCTCCCCACGCAAAATCTTGAATAATTGTTTTATCAATTTTGTCATTCAAAAATTTGTCGCACAAATCAATTAAATCTTGTCTGATAATTCTCATTGTTGCGGTTTTTTAAAATTACTGCCAACGTTTCCCGGCTACACCGCAGTGCGGGATTTGCTTGCAATATTTGTCAAGTTGCACAAATATAACAAAAACTTACCTGACTTTGCAAACCGCTATAACCCGCATTGGGTGTAACCGGTGTTAGCGGTAGCCTTATTTATTTATAATCAAAAATTTATTATGACCTATTTGCTCACCTTTATATAAAATCCTACATATATAAAAACCTTCATTTAAATTTAACATTCCAATCGGATAATTCCCAACAAATAAATCTTGTTTAACTAAATTCCCTAAATCATTAAATATTTCAATTTTAAATTGTTCATATCCTATTGACTTTACTGTTAAAACAGATGATTTGTTTATTGGGTTTGGATATATATTTGTTTTAAAAAGGCTTTGATTTAAATAGCTTATTTGTGTAGGTGGTAACTTACTAAATACTGTATCACAATTTTGAAATAATGCTGTATCAAGATATAGGACATTATTGTTTTCAGAAACACATATTAAAAATCCATTATTAACTGAAGGATATGAAACATAAGTGGTCGAACCAATCCCCTCAATCAATTCTAAATTATCAGTAAATATTATTCTTTTGAGAAATTTATTTGTTAAATAAACTGAATCAACTTTTTTTACTTTACCATTATAAAATATATTTGCAAGAATATAAGTATGAACGCTATCTCCAACATTTAAACTAAAATCATATAACAAGACATTTGTATGGTTATAAATTTGGTCAAGCATAAATACTTTCTGATTTATAGTGTCCTCATAAAAGAAGTATCCAGATTGAGAAATAGTAGTATCAGTAGATTTTGGCATTAAGGATTTAAACATAGACTTACTATATCTAATATTATTAATAATTGTATCTCCTTTGAAATAATTAATTTTGAGAGCTAAATAAAGAGAGTCGCTATTACTAGAATTTTTAGTCAATATTGGTAATGTATAAGCACATTTCCATTGTTTATTTTCATTAATAAAATGGTGATAAATCTGCGATTTACAAGTATTATAAATCACAAAAAGTAATAGAATTACACTTATTATTTTTTTCATGATATCTAATGTTTTAGAAGGTTACCGCTAACGTTTCCCGGCTACACCGCAGTGCGGGATTTACTTGCAATATTTGTCAAGTTACACAAATATAACAAAAACTTACTGAACTTTGCAAACCGCTATAACCCGCATTGGGTGTAACCGGTGTTAGCGGTTGTTTTTTATTGTTTATATCCTTTATAAATCCAACAATCATTAGTTACTGAATCTTTATATATAAAATCATTCCCAAGTTTTACACAAGTTTGTTTATAACCAGAACCTCCAATAACATTAAGTGTCAATCCTGTTTTATAATTGCAAACGGTTCTATTTGGATATGATAATAAATCCGACATATCACCAATTCCATCAATCCAATATTTTATATAAGGCTCACAATTTTTTAAAGTTATCCTTTTTCGATTAATGTTTAAAATATTGACAGTATCAATCTTTGTAACTATCCAATTGTCTATTGTATCATTAATCTTTGCATTAAAATCATAAAGTAATATATCAGATGCTGGTTGACTGAATAATCCAACATACCAGTAAACTTTTTTATCAGAAGTTTCTCTCATATATCCTAAAATACTTGCTTTGCTTGCACTTTCGATTGAATCACCATGATAATCAAGAATTACTTTATAACTATTTGAGTTAATTGTTGTGTCTTTACCAAAAACTATCTTATGTGGCCAAGAGCAACCTGGACAAGGGTCTGGATATTCGGATACATACCATACTTTTGAATTATCAACCAATAAGTCAATATTGCGATTAGCATTCGAATTATCCTTTTTACAATTGAATAAAAGAATTGCAATCAAAATAAGAATCAGATTTTTCATGTCGTTTTTGTTTTTTAAAATAACCGCTAACGGTTGGCGCTATGAGCATGTGGCGGGTTTCGGAGAACTAATTTTCAAAATACTTGCAAATTTTAATTATATGAACTATTTTTGAAAACCATATAAACCCCGCCATTGCTTATGAGCGCGTGTTAGGCGGCGTAATTTTTTATTTTTCTATCTCTTTCTTTATCATACTTTCTATTTCACTCAGCTTATCCAAAGGAACAGAATTCAAAATCTGCGATAATTGAGCCACTTTATCATTCCGCTTTATCGAAATCAACGGATGCTTGTCGTTAGTTTTGTCTTTACTTTCAGGAATCCATTCCAATAAGTCATTGGGAGTACATTGTAAGAGTTCACAAAGCTTTTCAATGTCCGTTAAATCTAACCGTTTGATCCGATTATTAACAATCCTGGTGGCAAAATTATCGGAATAACCGACCTTAACAAGATAGCTGAAGGGTTTATCAATCCCCCGTGCCTTAAAAATACGACTGAAGTTGAAAGTTAGCATAATCAAGTTGTCAGTTTTGTTTTTACTAATCCTTGTTTTATCAAATAAGTCGTTTGTTTTAAAAAATCACTCGTTCGATATTAAAACAAACTCGTTTTATTGTAAAAGTAAGTCGTTTTGTTTAAAAACACAATCACTTATTATAAAAACAAATGCACTTAATGTTAAAAATCAGTCGCTTTATTCAAAAAATACTTCGTTTGTTTTACAAATCAAGTCGTTTATTACTAAAAGAAAGAACGTTGTTTTAATAAATCAGTACGCTATTTTAATCTTATCCTTGTTCAATCAGCCGAATTACTGTCCAGTTGCATTTTGCTATTATGCCGCCTAACGGTTTGCGGCTATAAGCAGTACGGGATTTAACCGCACTCCTTGTCGAGCAGCACAAAAGTAACTAAAACTTACCAAACTACAAAATCCTACAATGCCCGTATTGATTATGAGCCGCTGTTACCGCCAGTAATTATTTATGCTTTATACATGTTAAACATATTAAATATAATCCACTTATCATTAAACTTTTTCATGATATAAACATCTCCACTTGCAAAAAGTCCATTCCGATTGAAATTGACAAATAGAATTGCTAAATCACCTGAATAAATCACTTTGGTAAATCCAAATACCCCAATTGCTCTTGGATACATTTTATAAAATTTATCCCAACCCTTTTGAACTTTTTTAGTGAAAACCTTTTTAAAATCTGGATTCTTAATCAGAATCAAAGGAATTGAACACTGGAAGCTATCAATAATCATTAATGGATTATTAGAATATAAATCCTTAAATATTGATAACATTTGTTTTGATTTATTCTTTGTTAAAGTATCAATTGCATTCTCAAAAATTGCATAATCAATATAATCAAAGGATTCACTTACCCAATTAGTCTCAGTTTCTAATCTATCAACTATAACTGCCTTATCAGCATACTTTTTAGCTGAATCAAGCTTTAAAAAATAATCTTCAATAATCACAGAATATATCTTGTAATCAGAATTAATCTGACTAAAACAATTATTGAAAAGAATCAATAAAATTAGTGTCGCTTTTATTTTCATATTATTGGCGGTAACGTTCGCGGCTAAATTGCGTGCGGGTTTTACTTGCATAATTTGTCAAAATATAACCAAATATAATTAAAAAGCATTACAAATAAAAACCTTCTGAAACCCGCATGAAATTTGAGCCGATGTTGGCACCTGTTATTTATTTTTAGTAATCAATCATTAATATTTAAAAATACAATCTTTCACGATTTACAACTTGAGTTGTAATATCCTTATTATTACTATTAAATATTTTGAAATCAATGTTGTTGTTTTTCCAGTACCTAAGAATATTATTTATGGAATATAAAAAGTTTTTATTTATAACAAGTATTTCATATAAATATTTTTGTCCATTATAATCAAATCCAAAATAATTACCCGTTCCATCTTTAAATCTAAATAATCCAGCGTATGAACCTCCAGAATCACCTTTTGCACCAAAATATTTTATGAATATATTAGAAACATAATTGACATCAAATACAAGTTCCTTATCTATTGAAATTTTAACAGAATCTTGTTTTAGCTCAAATTCACCGATAATTTTATATTTCCTTATAAAAATATTTCCAATTATCCAGATAAAATTTGAAACAAGAAATAAGAGTAAATAAGGATTTTTTTTACTGAAAAATGAAAGTATGGCACATAAGAATCCAAGATACCAAATTGTCAAAATACAATAATATCGAATTGTGCGTCTTTTGCTTAATATAGGTGACTTGAATATTGTCATTTTCTTAAATCAAAAAATAATTAATTGTAAAACTCATTTAATTTGTAGTCGTTTATTTGGTCATAATAGGTGCCAACGTTCGAGGATAACCGCCAGTACGGGTTTTACTTGCAATATTTATCCAGTTGTACAAATATAACATAAACTTTTTGAACATTGCAAACCACTGAAACCCGTATTGCGGGTAAAACCTTTGTTAGGCACAGGCATTTATTTATTCCAGATTATTTTTACTTTGTATTTAGGAAAATTTTCGTCTTTTGTAACAATTGTAAATTTCTCAACTAATCCTTGCGAAATAATGATTCTGTCAAATGGATCACGATGATGAAAATCTAAGGTCATTAATTTTTGAATATGTTCAAATGTAATTGGAAGCAACTCTATTTCGTACCTTTTCATTATTTTTGAAATCTCATCAAATCCACCATGCAAATCAAGCTTTCCCAAAGAAAGCTTAATTGCAATCTCCCAAATTGATGCAATACTTACAAAGCATTTGGTCTCAAGGTTTTTTATGAGTCTTACTGATTTTTCCGGTAATTGGTTATCCCCATTTATGAACCATATCAACGCATGTGTATCAAGAAGCAAATCCATTTTACATATATTCTTTAAAATCTTCTAATGGAGCATCAAAGTCATCATGCATAATAATCAGTCCTTTTGCACAGCCAAATTTTCTTTCCTTGACTTTATCCTTTTTTTGTTTTGACTTTAAAAACTCAACAAAATCATCAACCTCCTTTAACATTGATGGCGGTAAAGTATTAATCTTTGTATATAGCATTGTTGTTGTCATAATCAACTTTTTTGTAAAGATATAAAAAATCTCTCAAAGTGCGAAATGCTTGTGCCTAACGTTCCTCGGCTATGTAAAGTGCGGGATTTACTTGCAGAATAAATCCCACTACACAAATATAATTAGAAAGCACTGAACTTGCAAACCCTCTATTACCCGCATTTTATATGAGCCGATGTTGGGTGTAGTGGTTTTATTGTTTATAATCTGGTAAATATGTTTCAAAAAAATCTTTTAACATAAATTCAGCATCTTTAATCAACTCTGCTTCTCTTTCAAATTCGTGTTCTAGCATAATAAATTTAACTCTTGGTTTTACTGATGAAACTTCATATTCTCTTTGACTATTATTATAATGCATATTTACGAAAATCCAAGGTTTAAATCCATGGTAATCTTTATCATTATTGTCATTAGGCAAAAATTTCTTTTTATGTAGAATTTGTCCATTATTATCATAAACTGGAATCTCTATCTTTTCGTGCAAATTTGAATGACAATCTTTACATAATGTGATTAAATCAGAATCATCATAATCCCAATATTCTTTACCCTCAATATATCTTTTATGATGAACTTGCATAATTGGTAATTGTAGCCAATCAAGTCCGAAATCCATTTCCAATGTAATACCAGTTTTTTGTGATGAATATCTATAAATACTTTCACTTGGATTTGATATATATTCATGCACCTCTAACCATTTATCACCAGGTCTATAAATCTCGACTAATCCTAATGAAGGGTTGAAAGTATCACAATTTTGACATGTAAAATTATCTCTATCTAAAATAATTTTTCTTTTATTTAACCATTCTTTTGAAACGAAACGATTGTCCATTTATTAAATGTTTATATGGTCGTATTGACCATTACACCCAACGTTCGAGGCTAAATTGCGTGCGGGTTTTACTTGCATAATTTGTCAAAATATAAACAAATATAATTAAAAAGCATTACATTTGAAAAACCTCTGAAACCCGCATGTAATTTGAGCCTTTGTTAGTTACAGGGCTTATGTTTCGTTAAAATATGATGGTGTATATATAATCACAAGTCAATATTACAAAAGTTTTTGAAGACCACAAAATTGATTTAGTTTTTTGTGGGTTGGATTATTATTGCCCTTTTAGGGCAAATGGTGCGTTTGCTTTGCAAGCTCTTTTGGTTTTTATGGCTTGCGGGCTGTTTGGGGCGTGAAAACCAAATGTGGTTGCAAATTAGGTGGTATTTCTTTTGTCTTTTTTATTTTGCAAATCCACATTTTGGGACACTCTCCCAATCTACAAAGGACTTAAATTCAATTTTTATTGTCTTAAGTGTCCTTTTTATCAACTTAAACAATATTTTCAGTGTCTTAATTATGATTTTCGCTAACTTAAAGTACATTTTCATCATCTTAGAGATGATTTTCGTTATCTTAAAGTATATTTTCATCATCTTAAAGTATATTTTCGCTAACTTAAAGTATATTTTTTCTATCTTAAACTACATTTTCTCTAACTTAAAGTATATTTTCGCTATCTTAAAGTATATTTTTTCTATCTTAAACTACATTTTCTCTATCTTAAAGTATATTTTCGCTAACTTAAAAATGATTTTTGGTGTCTTCGGGGCAATTTTATCAAACTTAATTACGATTTTCTTCGATTTAAATCTAATTTATTCCATTTTAAAATTCTTTTTAAAAACCTTATTATTTCTCACGTAGAATAAAATATCAATTATTTCGATTAAAAATAAGTTAAAAATAATTTTGATTTTATTTTTTGCTTTTATAATTTGCTCTTGATTACATAAATAAACAGTTATTTAAACTTCATTTAAAATTCAAAAATTATGAATACTGGACAAGAAAACCATTTAGGCATGTATCTTTCAAAAAGGGATTATAGCCTTCAAAATGCAACTATCACTGCCAATCTTCCAAACTATCCTGCCAATTTAACAATTTTACAAAACACTATTCCATTGATTCAAAGTACTGCGGAACAGCAAAAAATTGATAAAAAAGGAGGAACTTCAGGTAAAAAACAATTAGCAGCCAGTCTTATTTCCATTGCTGCCGATGATGCCCGTAAGTTAACAGCCTATGCTAAATTTACCAATAATCCTACGTTACTTGGTGAAGTTCATATTACCGAAAGTGAATTTAAAAACTTTACGGATACTGATCTTAAAGATTATGCACAGATAATTTATGATCGTGCGCAAACTAATATTGCTGCTTTAACTACCTATGGAATTACTGCTGTTACTCAAACAGCCTTTTTGGCCGCTATTAATGCTTATAATGCTTCTTTATCTGTTCCAAGGGTCAATACAACTGTAAAAAGTCAGGCTACCAAACAGCTTGTTGTTTTGTTTGCAACTGCTGATGCTGCAATTGAGAACATGGATGCAGCTGTTGAAATCATTCGGTTGAGCCAACCTAATTTTTATAATGGTTATAAAACTGCAAGTAAGGTTATTAATACAAGTTCAGGCTCATTGGCTGCAAAAGGAACTGTAAAAGATTCTATTACCGGAGAAGGGTTGGTTGGTGCAATGGTTAAAATTTCGCCTAACGATAAAACAATTATATTAAAATTAGCCAATGAAAAAGGTGAATTGATAAAGAGAACTTCCCAAAAGGGTGGTTTTAATGTAAAATCGTTACCGGAAGGCTCTTATACTGTTACTATATCGAAACCGGGATATAAAGACCAGATTGTTACAATGAATATTACTAATGGAGAACTTACAGTGTTGCATATAAAACTTGAAAAAGCTTAAAACTAAAGCCCTGCGAAAGCGGGGTTTTTTGTTATATCATTTTTTAGCATTATACAATTTCTCCAGCTATCCGACGATTACGCAAAACATCAGTTTTATCCTTAATTTCTGTGCTTAAATTTCTATAATTCTGTTCAAATTCTTCATCGGTGAGCTTTATATCTTCTTCGGGAAAACCACAGTCGATAAATAATTCCATTTCTTCGCAGGTTGTAAGATAATATTCATATTCATCACCTAAATGAACAGCATACATTATCAATTCATCGGAATTGAGTTCTTCCAGTTCTTTATAATATTTAAAAAGGATGGTTTGAACCAAGTCAATAAATTCGAATTTTCGTTTTTCCTTCCAATTAAAATATTCAAGCATTATGCGGTTTTCGCTTTCACGAAGTTCATCCCATTCTTTATCGCTTAACCATGTATATTCATGTCGGTGGGTTTCGTCCATTGTATCGGGTTTATGTGGACGGCCATAAAAATCAATCCAACTTTCGAATTTTGGGTACTTTTCACGAAGGTTAACCCCAGTTTTTTGATCTTCCACCAAATGAAACAAATTCAAAAGTAATTTATAACCTGTTATATTGGCAATAACATTTATTTGTTCAACAACCAAAGGCCGTTTTTCGGTTTTAAAAACAGGATATTGCTGCTTCATAAGTTTTAGCAATTCAGGGGAAAGGTTCCGCATTACCTTGCTATACACTTTGTAATAAAACTGACAAAAATCGAAAGTATCTGCCAACGATTTTTGCAATTCTTCGGGAAGGTAGTTTATGATACGGTTATAAAATGCACCGTAGTTTAAATCGCCATCTTTGTCGTATTCCATAAAATTTGAATATTGGTAATTATAATCCCATGAAATATATAAATTTCTTTATCCGAAATATTCATCACTTATATAATCGTAAGCATAATTGTAAAATATTTCTTCATATTCAAGTGTACTTGTAAATGAATATGAATCCATATAACGGATTTGTGCTGCTTCTAAATCAACAATTTCGGGATAAAATTTCCATAATGCTTCTTTTACTTTATCGTGGCATTGAAATAAGTGTTCTCGTTTTATATGCTCAACTTTTAATCGTATATTATTTTCTTCGATAAAAAAAGCATGTTGTTCTACAGGCAATGTTTTCAATGTATCTGCAAGCCATTGATTTTCTTCTTCGGTTACATCACGTTCAGGAATTTTTGATAAAACCAAATTTTCTTCGGGTATGGTAAAATTGCCATAAAGAAAAGTTTCGAGCGGTTCGAATATTTCAACGGCTAATCTGTGGGCTTCTTTTAATAAGGGTATATGAAAATTTAAGCAATGTTCTTCGAGCCCTTTGAAATAGTTAACTGAATTTGCCACCAAGTTTGCTGCCAAATAATGGCAAAATGCTTCGGCTTGTTGCTTTACCTGTTCAAGTTCCTGCTCTTGTTTGTTAAAGGATGCTTCGAATTGTTCCTGTGATAACATAATTAATTAATCTTTTGAAAGGATTTATTTGTTTTATGATATAAATGAGGCATAATGCACAAATACTAACCAACATTGGGCTTCATTTTTATTTTTTTATTTCTTTTATTACAATTTTCCCTTTAACTTTTGCAATTTTCTCTAAATCAGGAAGAAGTTTTACTTTGTATATTTCTTCTCTTTGCCTTTGTTTTACTTTCTGAATTATTGATTTTTTTGATTTATACAATAAATCATCTGCATAATTAGCGAATATACATAAACCCAGTTCGCATAATCCTGATAAAGTCTTTGTTATTTCTTCATTCTTAATTGCATCAATAAAGTTTGCAGTATTAAGTTCTAAAAACTCACCAAGTTCATTATCATAGTTGTTGTTCGTAAGAACTGAAATTCTTCTGGTATATTGAAAAAGCGAGGCAATTTCAAAACCTTTATGTTTATCACTCTTTAACTTTTTAAGAAAATCATATTTGCAGTATTTTTCAATTGTTGATGAATCGATACAATAACCAAAATAATAGCCTTTGAAGAAATCTGTAATATTGACGTTATTATACCTATTCTCAATTTTTTGATATCTTCTAAGATAATCATTCATTATAGCATTAACTTTCAAATTACAGTTATTTGTTTCGTCTTTATAAACCTTATTCTTTAGTTTATTAAGTGCTTCGAGTGATTGGCTGAAATTCAACTCATGATTTAGAAGTGGGTTTACTATAATATCATTTTTGACTTCTTTAAAAAGTTCAATCGTTTTATCTTTATTAATTGATGAAAGAACTCTAAACAAATCCTCAGCATAGGTTATTTTGTTTGTTTTAAAATAGTTTTCAATTTCAATTGATGTTACGGAATCAATAAAATCAGAATCAATATTCACAACATTTAAAAACTTGGGATTACTTATTACATCAAGTTTGTCAGGTAAATCTTTAATTAGCTTATTAATTGCTCTATTTATAACCGTATTTAATTTACTACCTGTATTTTTTAAGTAATCTGTTCTAAATTCATTAAAAAGTAAAAGATGGTTAAGATTGTTTTCGATTTCAATTTTATTGATAAATAAATCTGATGAAGCAACTTGATATATTAATTCAATAAAAGGTTTGGCATTATCAAAATGCTTCTTTAACTCTAATGCTCTTGCCGTAAAATTTGAAATACCTGGTTCATTTGCAAATTTTTCTTTTAAGGAATTGTTTTTTAAATCTGTTAAAAGTTGAGCCTTTACAAAGTCGGGATTTATATTAGATATATCTGAAAGAGCTTTTGAATATTCAGAAAGATTGGCTGATTTTAATTTACCTAAAATATAAGATTCTGAAGATGCTTTGTTGAACAGATACTGAGAAACACTTGTACCAACAGAAGTGTCAATCTTTTGAAGTTCACGAAGTGATTTTGCAAATTGATCTATTTTTAATGATTTGGAACTTTCATATAGTGAATCCCAATTAAGGTTATTCATTAATCCATCTAAAAGTTTCTTAGCTTCTGAAGATGTATTCAATTCCGAAAGGGAATTTGTAATATTTGATAGCTTAGGTAAGCTATTTATCATATTTAACCACTCAGGAAAGGCAAATGAGTTCAAAATTCTTGAGACTGTCTCAGATGTTCTACTTTTTCTACTAATTCTAAGTGTTAGTTCTATGATTGAGTTTGTATCAGCTATTTCATTTTTTCTAAGTACAAAAGAAATTTCATTTGACAATAAAACTTTTGAAACTTCATTACTAATTTGAAGTAGTCTTGTATAAGCCATATAATGCTCATAAATAAACAGATTAAGTTTTTTGTTTTTGAAAAACGAAATGAATATATCAAAATAGTTTACTAGCAAACCTTTTTTGATATTCTCCGATAGTTGGAATATAATGTTTAGAATAGTATTGACATGATAAAATTTTATATCTGTATTATTTAAATCAGTTTTAACAAGTTTAGAAATATTATCTTCATTTAATAAAAAAGGAACTATATCCCTATCACCCGAATAAAATAATCTAGATAATATATAAATTAAGTCTAGCTTGTTTTCGTTAATATCGAATGTATTTAAGTAATTCAGAATTAAACTTACTTTCTTTTCATTTTGAATGCCATTATCCATATAGACAAATGAATCATATATCAATTGTGCATATTCTTTATGTGGAAAAAAGCAAAAGTCACTTTTAAAATATTGAAGAACAATTCCCTTTTCCCTTAATTCTTTGTTTTGTTCGTAAGCAACACGAAGTGGTATAAATGGAATATCATTTTTGAAAAGCAAGCAATATGTATAAAGAGCATCATTCTTTAAGTAATGAAGTTTATGTTCTTCATAGAATTGCTGTAATATCTTATTTGAATCAATCTTGTCAAAAGCTAATTGATTTGTAGGACTATTTTTCTGTTCCCACATTCTTAGACCAATATTTAACTTTAATAAATTTCGGTTTGTATTTTTTAGAATTTGTATGAAATCACCTTTATACCAATTAACTGAACCTCCTTTTCTTTTTAATAGTCGAATTCTAGTTTCAATTATACCTGCAACTTTTTCTTCAAAATTCTCATTTGTATCAATTCGAAAATAAGGTATGTTTTCGATAATTCGGTAAATATTCGCAACATTTAATTCATCAAAGGTCTTGTAATAGCGTGAAAGATAGAGAGCATTAATCCATTTATGGGTGAGAATTCTTTCTCGAATCTGTTTGAACAATTCGACACTATCATGGATATTATCAATAACTACTAATGAATGATTGTGGGAGATTTGAATGAGTTCTTCAACAATTCTACTTCCATCCAATGAAGGATTGGATAAGTTAAGATAGAAAACTTTTTTCTTTGAGATATTTTGTATGACAGAATAAGCGAAAGTTGTTTTACCACTACAAGGATTGCCAAGAATACAGTATTCTTTTATTTTACCATCATTAAATCTCTCGGATAAATGTTTTATTGTTTCAAACTCCTTTTTGCTGAAATAAATAGTATCTACTAAATTAAAAAAATTATCATTTACAATTCTTTGTCCCTTCTCTATTTGTTTGAAAACTGTCAATTTTGATAGGCCATAATATTCCTTTGATGTTTCTTGTTTTATTAATTCATCAATTCGAAATCTTTCTTCTTTTGGATTGGCATTGATATCTCCAATTAATTTTTTGACAGTTTTTATCCAAACTGATATTCCGTCAATTGAGCAATATTCTGATGTTGTATCAATCTTTTTAATTTCTTCTGTTTCCGAAATAAAGAAAATCCATAGTTTGCAAATGCCTTGATTTTTCCAATAATTTATAGTGCCCTTGATAGTATCTCCAATCTTTTTTATCTCGCTTGATTTTTGAGCAGTTATCTGAATGCCTAACTTTTCGTCTCTTTCAATTAGGTCAATTGCCTTTATATTGGTCTTAATATAATTTAGATTTTGTAAATTTTTCAAATTATAAGTTGCTGAAAAAATGCGAAGGAAGAAATCTTCAGTTTCAGTTGTTACTAACTTCCCGATTTCTAATTGCTTTTCGATTCGGTCAACGTAGGAAAATAAATTATAATCTATATCTGTTTCTAACATTTCAATTGCCTCTGGTCTTTTTTAATATTGCTTATAACTAACTAAAGTCATAATATCATCATACTTTATCTACAATTTTAATTATATTGTTGCAAGATTGTAACATATAATTTATTTTGTTGAAAATCTCATACAATTTCATAAAATAAAACTAATTCGAATGTTCCTTCAAAACTTTCCAATAGATAAATTCACTGATTTTCACTTTAAAAGTAAAAGGTTTTTTGTTATTCATACATTGTAATTGAAAAAATTAATTAACAATCTGCTATGAGTGCGTTGGGAGAAAAAACAAGTGTATGGCAGCCGAGAACAATTGAATTGAAATAGGCTGACATTCTCTTGTTTTTGAGCGTTGGGGTTCCTTTCCCAAATGCGCCCTCAAGGCGCAAAGCGGGTTGGGAAAAAACTAAATCAATTTCATCTCACCTTACAAAATTATCTTTATATGGGTTTTAGTCTATATATAAAAGAAGAATATATCAAGTTATATTTAAAACTAAAAAAGGGAATCGTCTTTTTGTTTTTAGCCTTGTAACTAACGCCTGCGGCTAAATGCCTGTGCGGGTTTTAATCGCAGTCATTGTCCACCGAACAAATGTAACAAAAACTTACCAAAGTTCCAAAACCGCCATAACCCGCATGGCATTTGAGCCGATGTTGTGCCGTCGTGCTTTTTTAATTCTCAATCATTTTATTAATCTTTGGTTGTATTATCCAAATCCCAATAGGGAAAAACCAAATCATAAAAAACTCACCAGCAAAATCAGAGAAAGTTACTTTCCTTTGTAATTCAACTGTTTTAAAAATCTTTGAAACAAAATATAAACAATAGAAAATACAAAACATTGCAAATAAATGAAAGGGAATAATCAATCCGAATATTGCAGGATTAGGCCCAGTCCCATTTTTAATTGCTCCACTCATTGCTGAATCAATGAATACAAAGAAAATCACAAAATAAATAATTGGAATTAAAAGAAAAGTCTTAAATCTAATTACTTTTAATTTTAAATCATCAGGTAATTTTTCTTGAAGATTAATCGCAATTGCCCAGAACCAACTAAAGAATCCACCTACAAAGAAAATCATCATTATTGGCATAATTTTCATTATAATCATTGGATTATTACCATTAAACATAAATGGTATCGCTATAATCTCAAGAATTATTGGCAATCCAAATGTTAGCATAAAAATCTGCCAATGTTTAGCTTTTAGAAATCTTTCCATAATTTATTTATAATTTAAGTTTGTAGTACGTTTTTTAGCATGCGGCACAACGTTTTCGGCTAAATTGCGTGCGGGATTTACTTGCAGAATAAATCCCACTACACAAATATAATTAGAAAACACTGAACTTGCAAACCCTCTATAACCCGCATTTTATATGAGCCGATGTTAGCGGGTCGTTATTTTTATAATGATAGTTGATAATATGTTGTTTTATAATCCTTATTTAAAATATTGAATGTATCCCATGCTATACTTATCCCAAAAAGTGTCCAATAATAATCAACTCTAAACCTAAATCCAACATAAGTTCTATTATTTTGGAAACGAACTGGCATACCAAATCCCAGACCAATACTTGGAATAATCAAAGTCATTTCAGGTGTAGAAGGCATTACAGTAGCACAAATTTGATTATACGTTTTATAATCTGTTTCATAATCAACAATGCCAATTATATTAACCATCCAATTACTCCAGTGCTTGTTGTAATATCCAAACTCCCAACTATACCGATTAGAAAAACTATTAGAATTAATTTTATTAAATCCAACACTTAATCCTCCAATATAAAGTTGACTTGGTTTATCTATGCTAACGAATATTGTAGTTGGGAGTTCATTATTTAAAATACCTTTATATAATTGACAACCCTTAATAGAATCATTATGCTGAATAGTTAAGACTTTTGATATATTTGAAGTCATTATCCAATTAGAAGGTAATTCAATTGAAACATTAATATCACCTACAGATTTCCATGATTTTATTGGTGAAACAATATAATCCATCGAATAAGAACCTTCACCAGCCTTTTTATTTAAAAATGGATGTCTTGTATAAGTTGATGGCGATGCCCACGAATACCAATATTGAGTAGGTTCTAATTCAACAACACCTTTCACTATCATTTTATTATCTGACTTTGAATCATAAGTAATCCTAAATCCTGTTTTGATTGCATTTTTCCAATCCCAATAATACAATCCTCCTCTATTTGATTTTTGGTTTATTAAACTATCAATATTTTTGAGAGAGGTTGAATCTATCAGATATTTAGAATCCATATTATTGGATTCAATCTCAATACTTGAAGATTTTTTACTATAAAATATACCTGTTATATTTAGTACGGTATCTATGTTGCTTTTAAAATAATACACTGCGGTAAATCGACAATATCTTTTATTATTATCCTCATAAAATTTTAAATCTAAATCTTCTTTAGTAACTGATATATCTGCTAATTGCCAAACAATAGGCGAACCTATCATTCCTGGCTTTTCGGTTGCACCACCAGCATTTGAATATACATTTTTATCAATCAAGATAATTAGTAAAAGAAAAAGCCATGTTCTATTCATAATCTATATATCGAAGTAATTTTTTATAATGCCCGCTAACGTTCCCCGGCTACACCGCAGTGCGGGATTTACTTGCAATATTTGTCAAGTTGCACAAATATAACAAAAACTTACAGAACTTTGCAAACCACTTAAACCCGCATTGGGTGTAACCGGTGTTGGGCGTAGTAATTATTTTTAAAATAATTAGAGATTCTAACAAATATCTATCCAATTAAATATTGCAAAAGTGAATAATGAACCAATCTAATTATTAATCTTTGTATTAGTAATTTTATTGTGTAATTAATTTGTTGTAAAAGATTTTGTTGTACCAGTTACAAAATTTCTTTCTTCAGATGGTGCCCTCCTAGATCAAAAGAACCAGTAAAGAGTAAATATATTGAAAATAGCGTTTTGCTTTTTAAATTTGAAATTATTATTGTATATTTATTATTAAATGTAATTACAGATTGAGGTGTTACTGCTATATATTGAACTTGTGTCTTTGTATTAACTTTTGACATTGAATCTATTATTAGAGCCAAAAACCCAACTTCTGCATTTGATTGTTTGGTTACTTCAATATCCACATATGCAGAATTGTTAGTAACGTTATAAATATTAGTAATTTCAGCTTTTGGAGGTATAATAGGTTTTTGTTTTATACATGAGCATAATATTAAAAAAGTAAACAATTTAAACAAACTTTGTTTTGTCATTATACAATTTTATTTAATAAATAATTTCACTGATACATCTAATTTAATTATTACGCCCAACGTTTCCCGGCTACACCGCAGTGCGGGATTTACTTGCAATATTTGTCAAATTATACAAATATAACAAAAACTTACCGAACTTTGCAAACCGCTATAACCCGCATTGGGTGTAACCGGTGTTATAGCACGTTTTTATTTGGGAAAGTATTTATAAATGTCTTTTCTATGCAAAAACCTAATCAAAACGATAGTTTTATTTTTTATCTCAAGTCCAATTCTATAATCGCCAATCCTAATACGATAAAAATCGTGAGAACCTTTTAGCTTTTTAATATTTTTTATTGATTTGATATTGTCAACCTTTCCGAGTGTCTCAATACAATCAGCAATATCCAAAAGTGTGTTTTTGTCTTTGATTTTGTCTGTATCTTTTTCAAAACTTTTATCAATCTTGACAATCATTTGCGAAGCTTTTGAACATAAGTTGCAGTGTCAACATATTTATTTGAACGACCCAATCGAATCGAATTAACTAATCCAATTTCTTCAATTTCAGTTTCAGATAAAACTCTAGATTTTATTCCTATCTTTTTGGCTAAATCCAACAAAAGTTTAATATCCGTTTTTGAGTCACTATTTAAAATTACAGTTTGCATAATCAATCTATTTGAGAACAAAGATAAATTAAATCCTAAAAATTGATGGAATTTTGTGTTAAAATGTGCTATAACGGTCGAGGCTAACAAATGTAGGGGATTTCGTGAAACTAAACTATCCAATTGACTGAAAAGTTGCCAGCGAGCGCAACCGCCCGCACCACTCTTAAACCCCTATTTTTGTTGAGCCTTTGTTGGCAGACGTAATTTATTTTATTATTGCGATTGTATCTCTATTAAATGTCAATGCAGATTTCAATGCTTTATTCTTAATAACATCTATTAAAATATCTCTTTCTCGTAATAATTTAACAGTATCAATGAATCTATCATTATTAATTTTAGTGCTAATAGAATCAATATAATAATAAAAGTTTAAGAAATCTTTATCTGTCCTTTTACTAGAAATAAAAGTCAACTTATTTATACTTCCATCTTTTTTATGAACTATAAGTTCAATTATAGGACCATCATAACTACCACTTTTTGATCTGTCTGTTAATATTGTATCGGAATTTATATTTATTAATCTGTTATTAATTGTCTTAAATAGTTTTTTGTCAATCGTAAATGAATTAAATCTTTGTCCTTTTAAAAAAAATCCTCTTACAATATTACAATTACCTTTATTATCAATCTTAGCATAAGAATTAATATAAATCCCCAAAATTATTGAATCTGTATTATTGTAATCAAGTGCCCGTCCTGAAGTCGAAATAAATTCAATCTCAGTAAAATTAATAGAATTGCATCCAATTAGAACAAAACAAATCGTTGATAAAAATATCCATCTCATATCATTATATCAAATCAAATTAATAAAATAGTGCCACAGTGGTTTTTATGGCTGCCAACGTTCGCGGCTACTGCCAGTGCGGGTTTGCGTGGCTGCATCCCTGTAAGCTGGCACAAATGCCTACATGCGGGCATTGACGCTTGCGAACCTTCTGAAACCCGCATTGGCTGTGAGCCGTTGTTGGCCACAGTTATTTATTTTTTCTCAATTCCTTACGTCGTTTTTTAATTTCTTTAGCTGACTTACTATCCTTTAGATTTTTTTTATAAAAATCAAATTTTCTGCTAAGAATCCAATCTTTGTAAGGATTTCTGGTTTCTAATTCATCTGCTTTATCAATGCAGAATTTTATCCAAGGATAATAGCTCTCATATTGTTTATTATTTCTTGCTTTAATATTTTCTTGGAAGTTCTCTATGAATAAATTTGCACCCCAATAATAAACTGAGGGATTTTTAGGATTAGCCTCAATAGCTTGCTTGCAATAAAAAACAGCAGAATCAATATTATTTTTCCACCTCTGAATTTCTCCCTTTTGTATCAATTGCAAATACGGAGGTATAATATTATTAACCATTTTTTTCCAGGAAGGACAAGGAAAATAATCAGAAGGAATACAATTCTGATTATAGTCAATAAAAAACACATGCATATTTACTTCGTGTCTTGGATTAAAAAAAGGGCACTCTTGAAGTCGACAATTATTAACCGTATCAAATGGATATTGATTACCTAAATAATTTGCCTTATATAACCAAAATGTAGTCTCAGTATAATCAATAATAAATTTACCTCTCTTGTCAACTACACCATAATGCATATTATCCTTATAAACAACAAAAAGAGAATCACTATAATTGAAAACTTTGTAAAAAGTTCCTAAAACAACAGGAATTGATGTGGTTTTATCCATTATGCCCCATAAATCATTGCTTTCATCCTTGTATGGAATGTATCTTTGTCCAAAACTATCAATCAAAAAAAATTGGAACATTAAAAAAAATAAAATCTGTCTCATAATTTTAAGTTTATTGTGGCCAACGTTTTCGGCTAAATTACGTGCGGGATTTACTTGCATAATTTGTCAAAATATAACCAAATATAATTAAAAAGCATTACATATGAAAACATTCTGAAACCCGCATGAAATTTGAGCCGATGTTGGCGGCTGGCCTTATTTTTTATTAATTATTATTCCATCAAAATAATAAATCAATTTACCATTTAAATCATTTATATAGGCATATGGAAAATCATTATTATCTGGATTAATTTTCCAAGCAGTCGTGAAATTTTTTGTAGTATCTCCAGAACCAGCATTCAAGTCATAATATCCAAACTCAACTTTTAAACATTCCTTTGCTACAGTATCTTTTATGCTTAAAAATCCAGTTAATAAACTATCACTATTTACTGCTTTTATATAAGTATCTCTTACTTGATTTCTATACATAATAGGTGTCGATCTTAAATTAATATTTGCTATTTTGTGTCCACTTAACAATCTTAATGAATCATTATCAGTAAATTCAAACATTAAACCATAAAGGAATACTTTTAAATTATTTACATACTGATAACATGAGGCTTGTCTTGTCTTAATCTTAGTAACATCATCTTTTACATAATGGTAAAATTGAAGATTCTTATAGCTTAAATTATTTTTTTGAAATAAATATTTTATCGTATCAAAATCTTGACTAGATACTAATTGAATACTACTGTTATCAATAATAATATTAAAACAATTTTTGTTATAATCATTGTTATTCTTCTTACATGAATTAAAAATTAAAATGAATATAAATATAAATATTAAATAATTTTTCATATTACGCTTTTTATAATGATGAACTATCTGTCAAAATGGTTGCGTGTGGCTTGCCGCCAACGTTTTCGGCTAAATTGCGTGCGGGATTTACTTGCATAATTTGTCAAAATATAAACAAATATAATTAAAAAGCATTACATTTGGAAAACCTCTGAAACCCGCATGAAATTTGAGCCGATGTTGGCTGCAGTTTTTTATTAATAAATTTCATAGAACCATTTTGCACTCGATGGGACTGAATCTGTCACGCAATCGACCCTCCCAGATTTTGAATTGGCTGAAATTATTTTATATAAATATTTATTCCATCCTTTCTTTAAATATAAACTTGCATTAATCGAACTGCTATTTCCCAAAGCTGAAATATTTGAGCTACCATTTATAGAGACGTCACCATTTACATATATATAATAAACTTTATAATCACCATCTACAAAGTTTGATGTTGATACATCTCTATTTCCAGAATGGACGTGTCCAATTACATTTATTAAATCATTTGAATAAAATACACTCAATATTGCTGTTGCTGTTTTAATATTATGATTGCTGACTTTAAATAAAGAAGCTAAATCACTTGAATCTATAGAGATTAGTCTATGAGGTATTGACAAATTTGAAATATAAAAGTTTCCATTTGCGTCAATTGATGTAGAACCATCATTTTCATTAAGACCAAAAATAATTGTCTTATCAGAACCTAAATTCCAATTTTCAATTTTACCACTTATTGATGAAATATCTTGGTAAGAAATATTTGCATCTTTTTGGCAACTATAGAGCAAAATCAATGTGCAAATAATTAAAGTGTTTTTCATAGTAATTAATTTAGGTAATCTATTATTTAAAAATATTTATGTCGTTTCGTCGCAACAAAAATTGCAGCCAACGGTCGAGGCTAACAAATGTAGGGGATTTCGTGAAAATAAACTATCCAATTGAACTAAAAGTTGCCAGCGAGAGACGACACCTGCATCCCACTTAAACCCCTATTTTTGTTGAGCCTTTGTTATAGCCAGTTTATTCTTTTTCAATTATTTGAGTTAAATATTTGCCACCTATCATCAATTTTATCAAATATAATCCAGATTTTAATGTTGTTACATTAATTCCAAAATCATATATGTTTAACCCATTTTCTCTAAAAACCAATTTACCATTTATATCATACATTTCTATCATTTGTAACTTATCAGAACTTTTTATGTTTAATCTTACAGACATAGGATTTGGAAAAACACTTATACTCTTATCTTTTAAATCATTTATATCCGAGGTGCAATCTGATAGTTTATAATTGCTACCAAAGTCATAAAAACTTATTAATGTTGGAATTTTTGAAACACAAACTTGTTTTAATTGAGACATATCTGAAATACCAACCCAATATAAACTTTTGTTTTGTATTAAATCTAACGTTTCAATTTTATTTCCAGAGCAATCTAACCAAATCAAATTAATATTTTTAGATAAATCAATACTTGTCAATAAATTACCTGTACAATATAGTTCAGTCAATTGAATATTAGAACGTAATGATAAATCTATAATACTGTTTAAGCTACATTTTAAGCTTTTTAATTTTAAATTATTTAATAAATCAAGTTTTGTTAATTTATTTGCATCACACCACAACTCCGTCAAATATGGCATTAAACTAATATCTAAATTTTTGATATTATTATGATAACAGTGAATTACTTTAAGACTTACATTATTTGTTAAATTCAAACTATCAAAGTTGCAACTTTCCAAAAATAGAGTATCAAGATTTATACTTTTAGACAAATCAATTTCCGAAATTGGGTTTCCAGAAATTAACAAATCCGTTAACAAAACATTATTACTAACATCAATTGTAGAAATACTATTATAAGAACAAGATAATTTTTTTAAATCACTAAGGTTTGATAGATAGATTTTAGATAAGTGATTATCAGATAAATCAATATTCTCCAAATAGTTGTTTTGAGATAAATCTAGCTTTAATATGTTATTATTGGCACAAGATAGAAATCTTAAAGCATGACCATTTATAATGTTTAATGAATCCAAATCATTATTAGAAACATTTATCTCTTCGAGATTTGAACAACTATCAATATTGAAATAATTGATTTGGTTTGCAGAACAATCCAAATATTTAATTTTTTTATTTGTATTTAGGTTTAATGAAGTAATAAAATTATCGGAACAATCCAATGTGTCAATATTAACAAAATATTCAATACCAGCCATAGATTTAATATTTGGCAAATCTAAATCTGCAATAAATTTGCCTTTTACATTTATAAATTTAACTAAAAATGCCTCATCAATACTTATTTGTTTATCTCCATTTTTATCAATTCCTAAACTAATCAAGCGACTTTTAAAAACACTATCAGGAATATCAATAATTTGGGATTGTATTGAAATACATAATGCGAAAAATGAAAACAATAGACAATACTTTTTCATCGCTTTTTGTTTTTTTAAATTGGCTATAACGTTCCTCGGCTATGTAAAGTGCGGGATTTACTTGCAGAATAAATCCCGCTACACAAATATAATTAGAAAACACTGAACTTGCAAACCCTCTATAACCCGCATTTTATATGAGCCGATGTTGGCCACAGTTTTATTTTAATGGAATTATTTTAATAAAAAAATTTGGTTCCGCATAAATGAATATTCCACTTTCATAAAATATATTTGACAAATCCAAAGCGTCTCCTTCTGAAAACTTATCCGCTCTTATAAAATAATATCCTCCGCTATAATCGAATCTCACTTTTCTTGTCCTTGTTTTCAAAATTAAATCATTCATTTTAACTGTATCAGAATTATTTTTTAATGAACATAGAAATATGTCATATAATCCAATTTGGTTGCCATCTTTTGTAGTTAAATACTTATTACAATTGCTAACTCTTTTATCTAATTTAATCTTTGCAAAAATCGAATCTGTCGTGGAACAATTATTTGAATTAATCGAAATAAGAATGGCACTTGATTTTACATATACTGAAATCCATTTAATTTGTGGATATGGTTTAATTATCGCATTAATTGTATCAAATGATAAAGTATCATAAAAAGAGATTGTTCCTTCATTTGGAATATCTGATAATGCTATCTTACCAGAGTCATTATAATAAAATCGATCAGTTTTACAATCAACATTTATTATGTTTGTTTTGTCTTTTTTACAACCAGAACAAATCAAAATAACAAAATATATTATCGCTATATGTCTCATAAAACCATTTTATGTTAGATGTAATCAATCAGAATTTAGTTGCGTCAAAAATTGTGGCCAACGTTCCTCGGCTATGTAAAGTGCGGGATTTACTTGCAGGATAAATCCCACTACACAAATATAATTAGAAAGCACTGAACTTGCAAACCCTCTATTACCCGCATTTTATATGAGCCGATGTTAGCGGTTCGTTATTTTTCATCCAAATATTAATCGCTAACTTTCGTTCGGTGCTAATGAATACTTCAAAAAACTTTCAGTCGTCAGCCAAGACCAAGTCGCGGAATTTTCATTATACTTGATACCTCTCTCAGGTAAATTCACTCCACGAGCATTAAAGGCGTGCATAGAATTGCCATAAATCTGGATTTGCCAATCTGCTTGAGATTCCGTTAGTTCCTTGGATAAATCTGGAATCTTGGAAACTGGAACTATTGGATCTTGGTCACCTTGATGAATTAAGACTTTTGCTAAGATTTTGTTTCTCTCGGCATTTGGTGGATCAAATGGTCCGTAAAAACTCACAGCTGCCTTCAAGTCGGCATGCCCTGTCCGAGCAAGGTCTAAAGCACAGAGTCCACCAAATCCAAGACCTAGCACTGCAATTTTCTTGGAATCAACTTCGGGAATGGACTGGGCTGCAGATACCGAGGCAAGCAATCTATTTTTAAGAAGACTGCGATTGTCAAGCAACGGTTGCATCAGTTTTTCATTGCCAATAAATTTGTCTCCGCGCTTTCCTTTGCCATAGAGATCAATGGCGAAGCCCGTAAAACCCAACGAAACCATTTGCTCAGCGTATCTTCTTTCCGAGTCACTCTGGCCACCCCATGCGTGGCAGATTAAAACACATGGTCGAGGGACTTGATCATCTGCCATAGCAACGTAACCTTCAGCCTGGCAATCAAAGCACTCGTAGTCGAATAGATTTGTTTTCATGCTAACCTCCTATATATTTAAGTGTAATTAAATATCATTTTTTATATTACGAAATGTCTACGTATAATGACCGCTAACGTTTTCGGCTAAATTGCGTGCGGGATTTACTTGCATAATTTGTCAAAATATAAACAAATATAATTAAAAAGCATTACATTTGGAAAACCTCTGAAACCCGCATGAAATTTGAGCCGATGTTGGCTGCAGTTTTTTATTAATAAATTTCATAGAACCATTTTGCACTCGATGGGACTGAATCTGTCACGCAATCGACCCTCCCAGATTTTGAATTGGCTGAAATTATTTTATATAAATATTTATTCCATCCTTTCTTTAAATATAAACTTGCATTAATCGAACTGCTATTTCCCAAAGCTGAAATATTTGAGCTACCATTTATAGAGACGTCACCATTTACATATATATAATAAACTTTATAATCACCATCTACAAAGTTTGATGTTGATACATCTCTATTTCCAGAATGGACGTGTCCAATTACATTTATTAAATCATTTGAATAAAATACACTCAATATTGCTGTTGCTGTTTTAATATTATGATTGCTGACTTTAAATAAAGAACCTAAATCACTTGAATCTATAGAGATTAGTCTATGAGGTATTGACAAATTTGAAATATAAAAGTTTCCATTTGCGTCAATTGATGTAGAACCATCATTTTCATTAAGACCAAAAATAATTGTCTTATCAGAACCTAAATTCCAATTTTCAATTTTACCACTTATTGATGAAATATCTTGGTAAGAAATATTTGCATCTTTTTGGCAACTATAGAGCAAAATCAATGTGCAAATAATTAAAGTGTTTTTCATAGTAATTAATTTAGGTAATCTATTATTTAAAAATATTTATGTCGTTTCGTCGCAACAAAAATTGCAGCCAACGGTTGACGGCTGACGAGGTTTGGGTAATCGACTGCGTTGGTATCCCCCGATGAAAACTTGCTACGAGGAAGCCCGATGCCCGCTTACTGCTACCCAAATCTCGTTAGACGTTTGTTGGTTGCAGTGCATTATTTTGTCTTTATTTGTTTATCTATTTCTAATATAAAATTCTCGACATTCGTCAAAGTTTTTGATATTAGAGATTTATCAATTATTAGTTCCTTTTCTTCTTTTGTCTTGCCATTTCTATGAACTATATCGTGTCTCATTGATACAGCCTTCATGATTTCTTTCAGATCTGGAAAATTAATTTCTAATGTATCTTTATACATACCCGATACTTTTGGAATATTGTGATATATAACATCCAACATTCCCTTTTTAGAGATTTCCTTTATTTTCACTGAATAATCAAAATAGTCTCTTAAACGAATTGAATCACCATCAAAGTCCTTAAATGTTTTTACAAATGTTTTTAAATAATCATCCTTTGATAATGTTGTATTGATAAACGCATCTGATAAATATGTTTCCATTATTGTAATTACACTTACAAAAAGTTGTTTCCTTAGAGTTTTGTCAACACCACTATCAGATACGGTGGAATTATTAAGAGTCTTAATATTTTCAATCTCTCTTTTAAATGTATCAAAGAAGCCAGTATTGCTTTTAATTATCTCATACTGTTCTTCATAATATTGTTTTATGTCCTCATCAACCTCTTCATTAATTTCTTCAATTTCCACTGTATCGTCACTTTCATCAAGCTCTTCTATCTCAACATAACCTCCTGCATAACTCGACCAAACGCTAATATTATATTGTTCTCCACAATCACAAACAGCACTTCCGTCATTATCATTATAACTATCATGAGCAGTTTCAGAAGAATAATCAGGTTCTGGAACTGAAATCTCATCACTTATAACTTTTTCACCGCACTCCTTGCAATTAAATCTAATAATCACTGAAGCTGTTCCAAATGGATTAAAATCGATATTTTTCATATGTTTATGTTATAGGTGTTTTGCATTGCAACCAACGTTCGAGGATAACCGCCAGTACGGGTTTTACTTGCAATATTTATCCAGTTGTACAAATATAACAAAAACTTGCTGAAATTTGCAAACCACCCAAACCCGTATTGCGGGTAAAACCTTTGTTAGTTGCTGGCGCAAATCCCAATTATTTGTACAATTTTTGCATCAAGATTGGTTTGGCGCAACATTTGCCTTTAGGCATTTTTCTACGTATGGCTTGCCCTAATATTTTCACAAAAAAAATGGCGTAAAACTTGTAACCATCATTTATGCTTTATATCTGTGCCATAGACCTTGAACCGGGCTGCACAAGTTTTATGACATTTTTTTAATCATCATCTGTATAATTGAAAATATGGTTGCGCAAAACTAAATTGAAAAACAAGGGCAAGTCCTACGAAACTTTCACTGCAAATGTTGTGACGAACCAATATATCGTTTATCCGAAGGTGAAATCAAGGTTGTTTCAAAGAACTCATCTTTATATATAGCACCATCACTCGATAAAAGAGACATAGAAACTTTACTTTATGAAAAACTAAACTCAATATTTATTACCATATAACGCGCTTGCAACTAACGTTCCTCGGCTATGTAAAGTGCGGGATTTACTTGCAGGATAAATCCCACTACACAAATATAATTAGAAAGCACTGAACTTGCAAACCCTCTATTACCCGCATTTTATATGAGCCGATGTTGGGCACAGTTATTCTTATTAATTTCCAAATCTGTACCCAATTCCAATTGAACCATAATAATTAAAATCCTTATATGACGAATAAAATTCAGGTTTGTCAATATTAAATTTGAAAGCATTGCCAAGACCAACTTCTAAGTACCACCGTTTGCTTTTCTCTAAATTAATCAAACCTCCTATATCATAATAAATGCCATATGCTAACTTATAAGAATCATTGTCAAAACGATATTCTCCAATAGAACCAATACCAAAATTTATAAAAAACCATCTTATTGAGCCTTGTAAACCAAATGATGCTGCCAATAATCCATGAGGAGTATAGCCTATACCAAAAGTAAATCCAGAATTATCAGTGCCTAAAATTAATTTTGTACCAAGAATCCCATAACTTGGTCCATAACCAATACCCAAATTAAGATAAGATGAAGTTATTGGTTGTATAATTTCCTTTGTTTTATACTTTACTTTAATTATATCGCTTTTATCAACAAAGCTATTAACATTAATCCCATGATTTAAAAAATTAAAATATATTCTTGAACTATCCTCTCTATCAATTTTACAATTCAAATTAACTCCACTTTTTAAAAATATTGTGTCATTTTGAGAATATCCATACAGATTTATGAATATTAAAAATGAAATAAAAAATAACTTTTTGATAAAAATCCTACTTTGTATTAATAAATTTCCCATAAAAAATAAAATCAATTAAAATATTTGTTATCTCTTTTTCTCAAGCATAATTGTGCCCAACGTTCCTCGGCTATGTAAAGTGCGGGATTTACTTGCAGGATAAATCACACTACACAAATATAATTAGAAAGCATTGAACTTGCAAACCTTCTATAACCCGCATTTTATATGAGCCGATGTTGGGCGCTGGTTATTTATTATTAGGACAATCTTTATCTGGTAATCTAAATACTAAAGTTATTGAGAACATCTGTCGACAGTTTTTACCATTTTGTTTTCCTGAAGTCCACATACCTGAAGAAAGCATAATCACTCTTTTAATTTCACTTTCAAAACCGCCAGCAAGAGTTTTATGGAATATTATAGTATCTATATATCCTTTCTCATTTACACGAAATATAACTACAATCCTTCCTTGAATGCAATTAGTCTTAGCAGAATCTGGATAAATTAACTTTGGAACAAGAAAATTATCTTTAAAATATTGAATATCCTTACCCATAAATGTACCTGATTCTTCCACCTGTTGAAAAATCTGATCTTCTTGGCTATACAAATTATTCAAAGTCAAAATCAGAATAAATAATGTTGTCAATAAAGTTTTCATAGTCAAAATCTTTTTACAATTATATTCAAATAAATCATTGGTTGAGATTGAATCAATAACCAATTATTTGATCGCATAGAATCATATAGTTGATAAACATAAATAAAATATAAGACATTACTATTACTTAATCTATCAACACATGATCTTTATAAAACATCGTATTAGATGGCGTTTTCTTAACTTGCGCCCAACGTTCCTCGGCTATGTAAAGTGCGGGATTTACTTGCAGGATAAATCACACTACACAAATATAATTAGAAAGCATTGAACTTGCAAACCTTCTATAACCCGCATTTTATATGAGCCGATGTTGGGCGCTGGTTATTTATTATTAGGACAATCTTTATCTGGTAATCTAAATACTAAAGTTATTGAGAACATCTGTCGACAGTTTTTACCATTTTGTTTTCCTGAAGTCCACATACCTGAAGAAAGCATAATCACTCTTTTAATTTCACTTTCAAAACCGCCAGCAAGAGTTTTATGGAATATTATAGTATCTATATATCCTTTCTCATTTACACGAAATATAACTACAATCCTTCCTTGAATGCAATTAGTCTTAGCAGAATCTGGATAAATTAACTTTGGAACAAGAAAATTATCTTTAAAATATTGAATATCCTTACCCATAAATGTACCTGATTCTTCCACCTGTTGAAAAATCTGATCTTCTTGGCTATACAAATTATTCAAAGTCAAAATCAGAATAAATAATGTTGTCAATAAAGTTTTCATAGTCAAAATCTTTTTACAATTATATTCAAATAAATCATTGGTTGAGATTGAATCAATAACCAATTATTTGATCGCATAGAATCATATAGTTGATAAACATAAATAAAATATAAGACATTACTATTACTTAATCTATCAACACATGATCTTTATAAAACATCGTATTAGATGGCGTTTTCTTAACTTGCGCCCAACGTTTTCGGCTAAATTGCGTGCGGGATTTACTTGCATAATTTATCAAAATATAACCAAATATAATTAAAAAGCATTACATATGAAAACCTTCTGAAACCCGCATGAAATTTGAGCCGATGTTGTACGCCGTAATTTTTTATATTTTTTAGATGTTATAACTATTTCTTAATTTTAAAAAATGAAAAAACATCTCCTTTATCAATACGATATATAAATTCATCTTTTGTCAACTTAATTATGATTATACTATTTTCTCTATCGTCAAAATAGTTCTGAATAAGTTTATTATTTTCAAGTCTGAAATTACCTACATGACTATTATGTTTTAGAGTCCCATTATAAATATTGCCATTTTTTTGATAAATAGTAACTTTGGGTGAATCATCAATTGAATACAATAAGCCATCTTGAACGTTATCGGTAAATTTATCAAACCATCTGTATTGTTGCCATATACCATAAATAGCTGCAGTATCAATTAATAATGTTGGTTCAGTTATGATTTTCTCATATGTATGAATCATATATGGTAATTCACTTGGGTATACTATTAATATTTCATTCGTCAATTTTTGAATAATCCATTTACGAGGTTTATTATTTTCATCAGTATATGTGATGTAGAACCCATTGATTTCATACTTTTCCTCAATCTTATTTTGGTCTAAATCATAACTATAAAATTTACCATCTTGTGTATATTCATAAGGTCTATTGTCTTGTTTTAATTGGTTTTCAGTCTCACCTGTTTTTGTGTTTGTAAACTTTGAATAAATCCATTTACCGATAATTTGATTTTTATCAATTGTTGTTTTCTTTGTTTGGGCGAAAGTTGAATTATTACTGGCATTGAAACTTGAAAACACAAATACAATAATCAAAATCACACTAATCTTTGAATTAATATTTGAAGTATCTGTTTTCATATTTGAGATTTTATAAATCTAAATTAGTTACGTTTTCCGAATTTCTTTTTATGGCGTACAACGTTCCTCGGCTATGTAAAGTGCGGGATTTACTTGCAGGATAAATCCAACTACACAAATATAATTAGAAAGCACTGAACTTGCAAACCCACTACAACCCGCATTTTATATGAGCCGATGTTGGCGGTAGTTATTTTTATATTTTTCTTTTTTGACGATATTTATAAATTAGTTCAACAATAATAGTCGTTATGTATGGAATTATCAAGAAGTAATACGCTGTTTTTAAAAAACTCACATAAGAATGAATATTTAGACTATATGCAATTACAATCACAAAACACAAATAGTAAACACTAATCATTCCGGCACCCTTAAATAAGTTAACAAGGTTGTCAGAAATATCAACCTTGATGCTTTGCTCGAACACAAATAATAGTACATTTATGAAATACCAACTAATCGAAAAACAAAAGCTAAAAACAATTTTCAATAAAAGGTCACTGTTGATAAAAAAATGATTACCGAATAGATAAATTGAAGCATACCAAAATGGCATTAATACAACTATGGAAATTATACTTGTCTTGGAATATAAGTCAAGCTTATCAAAATCTTTAAATTCAAATGACATATTAATAAATTTTTATCTGGTTTCAATTAATTCTTTTCTCCTAAATGCAATCGTTCATATAGTAACAAATTTATTCCAGAAATTGAAAAATTGGCTTTTATAAATGCCTGAGTAAAGCATAAACTTGAAATACTAGACATAACGATTTGAACGTAAAGTCTCGGAGTTATCCATTGTTTTAACATAAAAAGATTAAACAGAATATCGAGGTGCAAAGCCATATATTTGACTACCGATCCTAATAGAAAAATTATTGCAGCATGTACGGCATATTCTCCATATTTATTTAATCTGCTAATCATTTTAGGTTCAGAAGTTTTGTCAAGGCTTCTTACCCAAGAAAAACAAATCGAGGCAACTCCAACAAGAATTGCAAATCCGTAGTTTGTCAAAAAAGTAGTATCCTCTTTTAGGTTTGTAAATGAATATAGTATTAATGTGTATCCAAATAATAGAATAAAAAAGTTTGGTAAATTAACAAGTGTGATTTTATAGAAATTTTCTTTAAAATATTTTATACCGTTTATTAATTTTCTAAAAATCCATATAAAAGGGAAAGATAATATATATATAAAATTTCTCATCAATTTTCTGGTCTCAGTTATCTCAAGGTTCTACTGTTTTTTATAATTACCGCCAACGTTGGCGGTATGGCCAGTAAGGGATTGCGGAGCGACGTTCCTATCAACCGAGACGAAAGATTGATGCGGGTGATGAACTTCGCATACCTCTGAAACCCTTATTGGCTATACCGCGTGTTGGGCGTAGTAATTTTTTTTATCTGTCTAATAATCCAACTTTCTTCTTTGGTTTCTTTTATGCTACTAAATTTTTCAACCACTTTATCAGTCGAAAGTCCAAGTGCACGAGTTGCATTATATGCTACTAAATACTCCTTGTGGTTACGAAAATCATTAAGCACTTTATCTACTCTGCTGTCTTTAAAGTCAGGTAGCATGTATAAAATATCAATAATCTCGTATTGATTATTCAGTCTTTCCGTTTCCTTCAGGACTATCTCAATCATACGAGAATCATTATTAATCAGAAAAATTGAATGCGCAATTGTAATCTTAAAGTGTTTCGAGCCTTTATCAAGTAAATTATACAACTTATCCAACGACAGAGTAGATTTTAAATATCCAAGTCCTATTATTGGCCATGAATCTTTAAGGTCAGCATGTTCAATTAGTTCCTTTTCTGCAATTATCTTATCAGCTTGGTTAAGCTTGTCTAAAAGGTCAAGAGGAACACCATCTTTTCTTTGAGGCCAAGAATTCGCATTAAGATAATCCTTATAAAAAGCTTCTAATTCTTTAGTCATAATCTGTCATGTTTCCGTTTCTTATTATTACGCCCAACGGTTGGCGCTATGAGCATGTGGCGGGTTTCGAAGAACTTCTTTGTCAAAATATTTGCAAAATTTAATTATATGAACTATCTTCGAAAACCGTATAAGCCCCGCCATTGCTTATGAGCGCGTGTTAGGTACAGGGCTTATGTTTCGTTAAATTCTGATGGTGTCTATATAATCACAAGTCAATATTACAAAAGTTAATTCAGAGCGCAAAATTGATTTAGTTTTTTGCGTTGGGGGTTTTCTTCATTGCCCCTTAAAGGGCAAAAGGAGCGTTCGCTTTGCAAGCTCTTTTGGCTTTTTTGCTGACGGGTTGTTTGCGGCGTGAAAGACAAATGTGCTTGCAAACTAGGCTGTTTTTCTTTCTATACACTATCTTAATTCCATTGGAGACCATCTCGGAGGTGTTGGAAGGTGTCTTGGAGATGTTGGAAGTTATCTCGGAAGCATTGGAAGGTGTCTCAGAGGTGTTGGGAACCATCTTGGAAACGTTGGAAGCAATCTCGGAGACTTTGGAGACTGTCTCGGAGTTGTTGGAGAGTATCTCGGCAACGTTGGAGTCAAACTTGGAGGTATTGGAACCAAACTCAGAAACATTGGAAGGTGTCTCGGAGGTGTTGGAACCAATCTCGGAAGCATTGGAGTGTCTCATGGCAACCTTGGAATGTATCAAGTTATCATTTATCGGAAGTGTCCAGTTAATTGTGTAAAACATAATTTTGTTTACTGTATCTAAAAAATAATTCCACAAATATTTGTTTTTATTTTTTTCACTTTTTAACTTGCCTACTCATTAATGTTATTTTATTATTTATTAATCTCTTAAACTAAAATCATCATGACAAATGATCAACAAAGTCGTCTGAGCATGTACTTGGCTGTTAGGGATTTTTTAACCCCAAATGCAACCATTACTGCTAACCTTCCAAATTTTTCTACAAATTTCACAGTTGTTCAAAACACTATTCCGCTAATTCAAAATGCAGCGGAGCAACAAAAAATTGATAAAAGTGGTATTACGGACAACAAAAAGTTATTGAAAGGCAATTTAGTGACTATTGCGGCTGATAATTCCCGCAAGCTTACTACGTATGCTAAATTCACTAATAACTTGCCGTTACTTAGCGAAGTCAGTTTTACTGAAAGCGATTTCAGAAATTCTTCTGATACTGATTTGAAAGACAAAGCTCAAATTGTTTATGATTTTGCACAAACCAATGTTGCCTCACTTGCAACTTATGGGATAACGGCTGCTACCCAAACAGTATTTTTAGCTGCTATTAATGCTTATAATACTGCGTTGGCGGCTCCAAGAGTAGGTACAGTAGTTACAACCCAAGCAACTGGGCAATTAGTAACATATTTTAAAACTGCCGATACTGCTTTAGATAATATGGATGCAGCTATTGATATTATTAAATTAACACAAGTTGTTTTTTATGCAGGGTATCATAATGCCAGAAAAATAATTGATACGGGTGCTGGTTCCCTTGCTTTAAAAGGTTCTGCTACTGATTTACAAAGTGAAGAACCTGTACAAAATGCTACTTTTACTTTTGCACCAGCAAATAATGCACTATTAAAATCGGCAAGTACCAACGGTAATGGCAATGGAAACGGTGCTGAAAAAATTGTAAAAAAGACTGCCGAAAAAGGCAATTTTAATATTAAAAGTATGCCTGAAGGAACTTATACTGTTACAATAACTAAACCGGGCTATAAAGATCAAGTTGTTACTGTGAATGTGGTTAATGGTGAATTAGCCAAATTAGATGTACTTCTTGAAAAAGCATGAATGTTTATTCTAAAATTATTGAAATCATTTTTAAACATCACTTTCAGATAAGATGGATTGAAATAAGACCCTGCGAAAGTGGGGTTTTGTTATTTAAATGAAAAAACAAGTTTAGTATAATCTTCAATATCTAAAATTTATAATTTCTTATAATCAGAAATGAACTTAGATATTTCATTTTCGAAACCTTCTCTACACCAAATTTGTAAGTCTGGTGAAGTATTTTTTTCACCATAATAGGTTATTCTAACATAAAAAATGTTCTTATTTACTACAAAAATTTCATGCACTCCTGGATAAGGCTGTGTCTTGTACCTAAAATATCCTATTCCGTGTTCTTTTGATAAAGTATCCATATTAACTTTCCCTACCCAAGTTTTCCATTTTTTAATTGAGGTATCATAATCCTCAGCCTCATTAATTAGTACATTTGGCCGCCAGAATGATAATTTTATATCCACATAATTTGCTTTAAGTTCAGGACTCTTAATAAAAGGAACTCCATTTTTATCATAATGAAGGAAACGACCAGACAATTTTAAAAATTTAAAATAGAAATATGCCTTTTTTATAAGGAATTCATACATTACTAAAAAAAGAACACCTGCTATAAGACTTGTAATTATTCCAGTTAAAAAAGTACACATATTTTACTTTATTAAGATGATTTAAGTTTGCATGATACAATTCAGAATGCCATTTATTTAGATTTAAATAGTTGGCTTAGTAAATATCCAATCAAAACTAATGCTCCAATTCCTAAAGCAGCATTTACAATATCATCAGAATTTCTATTTGATGAATAATCATTGTACTGATTAGTTGTTATTTTTCCATTTTGGTATAACATAAGCATATATTCATCTTTTTCAGCCTTCGTTGCTACCCCTGCTTTGACTTTATCTCCAAGAAAAGAAAGTCTATCGTAATTTAATATAGTGCTCATTTTTTGTCTTTATTAATGTACTCGATCGCCTGTTTCAAAATTGGAAAAAGATCTTTTAATTGGTCAAGCGTTTGTTGCTGTAAGTTATCTTTATTCTCTAAATCTTTCATTTGTAATTTTAGATCAGTAACTTGATCTTTAAAAGAATGAAGGGTTTTAAAGTGCCAGTAAATAAAACCTCCTATAACTGAAATTATTCCTAGAATTATTACAAAAGTTTTTAAAGTCTCATCCATTCTACATAAGGTTTAATTAAAAATATCCCACCTGTCTTGATATTTTTTCAATGCTTTTAGCTTTTTATAATCAAGATATGTTCTTTTCTCTTTCTCTTTTTTTGAATCCGTGAATAGATTTAATGCTTCATTATGAGTCAAAATAAAGAATTCCGGTTTCATTTGAATATTATCTACATGTAAATTTACTAAGATATAAATAATCCCTTTTTTTACTTTAGTTTTATCAAGATTCCAGCAGATTGATTTTGTCCTTTGAATACCTTTAACTTGAACACTAATAAGTTTGGCCTCATTTTCTACTATTAAATCAATGCTTTTAGTATTTCCAAAGGTAAATGTGACATTATAACCAAGTCTACTTAATTCAACAGCAACATAAAATTCAGAAGCAATTCCAGTTTGAACTTTTTGTAATAATATTTCTTTTTTCTCCCTCATTTTTCTGAACTTTAATAGAGTTCAAAATATTCAATTATCTTGACTACTAAGAGATTTTATGTTATAATAAACTGTATTTATCACTCTTTTGAAGTAATTCAAATATTTTTGAAAGATTGGCCCTCAATGTAGATGCGCTTTTCTTCAATGGAAATGCTCCCTTATTTAAGAGAATTTGATTTCCCTTTGCATTCTCCGGAATTCCATCATAAACAGGCGCAAACAAATATTTGTTTAATTCCAAAGTTCTCTTTCCCGCTTCCATGCTACCTCCTGATTCACCTGATTCAATTAATATCATAATATCACTTAATGAAATTATGGTATTATTTCTTTGCATTGCTCTGCCAGCAGACCATATGGCATTTGGCAAAAACTCACTAATAACTAAAATTCTATTCCAATCCCAATCATTTTTTAATTCTTTTTTTACTCTAAAATGATTTATACCTTCAGGTAAAACAATAATCGTAGAACCGCCATTTTTTAAAGTAGTGATATGTGTTTGTTGGTCAATACCACTAGCATATCCAGATACAATAACTAAATCTTTTTCGACTAATTGTTCAACACAATCTTTTGCAATATCTAAACCTTTTTCTGATGCTTTTCTAGAACCACAAAATCCGACTTTATTTTGGTTAATTAGATTAATATTACCAATAACTGAGATAATTGTAGGAGCATTTTTAGAAAGAGTTCGTTTTATATCAATGGGGTAATTACTATCAAGAATTGTAAAATATTCAATATTAAAGTTTTTTGTTAATTCTAAATTACGAAAAGAATTATCATTTGAAAGAAAATCGTTTTTCTGTGATTGCGTTAATTGATTTGCAATTGAAGTTTCAAATAAATTTAAATCAGATTGATTATAAAGTTCTTGAATTGTCATCAAAATTCTATTCGCCTGAACTGTGCCAACACCCCTCACATTTAAAAGTTTAAATACTATTTGATATTTTTCTATCATACATTATCAGTATTGCTTCTTGATTTAACAATTGCTAATCCCAATACCTTAGAAACACCTGAATCTTTCAATTTCATTGCAACATATTGCATAGTAATGCCAGATTGATATAAATCATCAAGTAAAATTACAACTTTCCCTTCTAAATCAATATTAATATTTAGACCTGTAGATTCAAGTAGTTTTAATTTTTTTGAATAATCAACACCCTTTAATTCTTCTTTATCTTTAGACCAACTAACGGAATCTGAAATATTTTTTAATTCAAATTCCGTTAATCCATTTGCTATCTTTCTTGGTAAATTTTCTACACCATTTTTACTTGGAGGAATGGCACAAATATAATCTGCATCTTTATAAAAAGGAAGTTTCATAATCCATTTAGAGCAAATTCCAATTAATTCTTTCAAAGATTTTTCATTCTTTTGGTACTTTGCCTCATATTCTAATTGGCCTAGAGCAGTTCTTTCATCTTCATCAAAATTTTCACACAATGCTATAGATAAATCTAAACAATCTCTTAAAAAGACAATACTTGAATATTCTTTTGTAAATTCTTCAATTATTTTATAATCATTCTCACTAAAAATTGAATACCAGAAATTACCATATTTGGAATTGTGAAAAAGACTTAATTTAGTCACACTTTCAAAAATTGGTTTTATTGTATCTTCAAATGGAACAGTAAATGATCCAATAGCATTTTCGTAAGTCTTACGTTTTAAAGCATGTAAATGGCAGCTGCTAAAACATATTTTTCTGGGACTCAGGTCAACTACACTTAATATTTCTTCTGAAGAAATTAATTTGTCTGGAATTTTAAAGAATTTTAAAAAGTTTTTCATATAATGAATATTAATAGGGCTTTATATAAATAATATTATTTTATTTTCTATTCTAAAAAAATCCTATTTAAAATCCAAAGTTTCAATTCATATTTATATCTCAATTTATACGAGGCTAGATGTATTTATTGAATATCTTTTGTTCAAAACTTTTCAAATCTCTTATTAATTTTGGGTTATGTCTATATTTAACTCTTATATCTTCTAATGTTATACAATCAATAAATTTATCAGCTATTTTATTTACAATACCATTTGGAATACCTGCTTCCCTTAATGCAATTTCATGAGGATATACAAAACCAAACTCTAATAGTGTTATAGTATATTTTAAACTAAACTCCTGAGGTACGTTCCTTTCAATTTCATCAAAAAGTGATGGTTGGTAATATTTAGGAATACGTAATTCATTATATACAAAATTGTATATATTTTCAAAGGCTGTCAGGTATTTAGGTAATGCAAATTCAAAATAATGTGTAATCAATTTAAATGCCTGTCTAATTTTTGTATCTATTTCTTTATTGCTTTTGCTATATTTTAAAAATACTTTTTGATAATTCATCATATCAGTAGTCCCAATATATTCCTCAATATTAGATAAGAATACACTTCGTTTGTAGAACTTATGATTAATTAAAGGGTGCATTTTTCCACAAACTTCTTCGGAAACGTTGTCTAAATTAATTTTCTTTATCTTGTCTTCTGATAATTCATAATGACCCCAACCTTGAGCAGCAATTAATTGCTTCAAATTAGGACGTTTATAAATATAATAATTTGTAAGTCTTATTAAGTTATTAATTGAAAAATTACGATCGTTAGAGTCTTTCGAATTGAAAAGGAAGTTATGACATAAGTTAATAATGTTAATTAACTTATTTTTGGAAGGCAAGTTAGAATTAAAAAATAATGTTCTTAAAATGTTAGGATTATTTCTTAAATATTCAATTAATTTTAATTGTTTGGTAATGGGAATGAACTTATTTTTTTGAATTAATTCTAATGGGATTTGTCTTTGTTTTAATTTATTCTCAATTTCATTTCTTTTATCAAGATTTTGTCCAAATAAATCTTGTTTTTCAGCTTGAATTGATTCTTCATCACTTAAATTTATATTATCAAAATAACTAAATTCTATCGTTCCTTTGTTAGATTCAGGTAAGTCGTTAAAATATATTACATTTCCAATGAAATGAGATAGAAATCTGCCTGCACGTCCTTTTATATTTTTGACATCAAAACCTGTTAATGGAATACTTATTTTCTTTTCATTATCAAACCCTTTTTTATTATCAAAAATAAGCACATTCTTAGCTGATGTATTTACTCCTTCAGTTAAAGTTGTAGTACATACTATAATATTAACATAACCGTCATCATTATTAAAACTATCCACTATCTCTGTTTGAATATATTTAGGAACAGAACTATGATGAAATGCAACTCCTCTTTCTAAGCATTTTACTAATCCCCAATTTTCAGCAATAGTTTCTTTTATATATTCGATGAGTTCTGAATTCTTTGTAGTAATTTGGATATCAGCAATCGCTTTGGCTTTTGTTTCAACACTCCTTCTATTTCCAACATATATGAGTGATTGGCCATCAATTGCTTCAATAATTTTTTCTAAATTGCTTCCTGGGTCTTTAAGTTTTTTTAATTGTTTGCCGTTTATTGAATATTTATCACCATTTTCAACTTTATTAAATTCAAAAACATTTTTTTGAACAATTTCAGCAGTAAATTTCTTAAATATAGAATTTGTCATTTCCCTAAACTTAGGGCTGAAATCATTGAAATAGGGACCAATTAAATAAAAATCACATTTGTGTTTTGATAATCTATATAAACAATTTGTAAAAATTTGATTTCTTTCAAGATCATCCTGAATCTTATATATTTCGTCCATGACAAAAAAGTCAAAATGTAAAGTAGGCTTTTTATCAAGCAATAAATCCATTCTTTCAGGTGTAAGAATAAAAATATTGTATTGTCTATTTAAACTGGTATCCGCAAGGACTAGCGAATTTATTAAACTATATTTATCTGATATTTTTCTATTTTGAACAAATTTGACATAAGTTTCACTTAATAATGCAATAGTTGGTAGTACTATTGCAATGTTTTTATATTTATTCTGAAGGATAATTTCTTCAATAATTCTTGTTTTACCAAATGAAGTAGGAGCACTTACAATTAATCTTTTATGTTGTTGGAATAATTTCAATAATTGTTTTTGATCTTTTGTTAGAATGGTACCAGTTGGTTGAGTATAATATGATTTAGCGAAAAGGTCTATATAGCTTTCTTCAATTAAATTTACATTTCTATCTAAAAGCATTTGCCTATATAAAAAGACTCTAGAAGATACTATGCAATCAAGCAGAAGTTGTTTAACAAGTGTATCTTGTGGTAATTTCTCAGAGACATGACATATTGCTGATAATCCAATATTATAATACTCATCATTTTCTTCACAATCATTTAATAAAGCATATGTATTCTCTAAAAGAATTTTATATTCATTATTATCTAAATCCTTATTCTTTTGAAGCTTAATTATATAATCTGCAACAATTAGGAAGCATTCATTAGTATTTTTAATGAAATTATTCATCTTGATAAACCTTCAATTATGTCTAATTTATCTTTAATATCCTTTACTGTATATAGTGGAAATAAAATAAAAACAAAATCAATGTTAGGGCGCTTTGTTATATTTTTGCCTTCAATCGCTTTGTTGTGTTTAATTAATTCTTCCTTAAGTTCTTCTTTGAATTTTAAATTAACATCCGTATTGTTTTTAACGGTATTGCTATCATAAGTCAATAATATAGGAATTTTAAATTTTATTTTATCGAGAGATAAACCTTGAAATATCTTTTGAAGTTTTTTATAATTAGCTTCATTTTCTAATTTAATATTAGATTTTAGTATTGACATTTCACTTTCTAAATAACTATATTCAAGATGTTCATTAACGGATTCTATGGCATTATTAAGTGCATCTGAAAATGATTGATAAAATTTTGCTTCGCCTAACCACAAGCATGGTTCGTTATCCTTAAAGGTAAAATGTGCGCAATCAAAACCTTTAATTTGATCGCCTTGCGAACTTCTCAAACGAATCTTCGTTACGAATTTTGGTGAGTTGTAATGCACTAATAAAATTAGATAAAGAAGCAATTCTCCATAATCTCCTTTTTTATCTTTTCTTGCTTTTGAAATTCTAGACCAAGCGTCTCTTTTTAAATCAATTGTATTGCCTTCTGAAATATAATCATTATATTCATTTTCAGTTAATGCAAAATATGGAACAACATCTCTGATTAATCTTACTAAATCTTTTTGGCGATAAATCTTCTCTTGATAATCTAAATGAAAGGCATTCTTCTCAATATTACTTGATAAATTAGAAACTGTAAAAGAAAATATTTGATTTTCTACGTATGTTCTTAAAGTTTCATTCATACAAATTAGTTATTTTTCATCTTTGCGATATTGTCTATTTTGAACCTTTTAATAGTATATTATCTATTCATTAATAGATTTTGTTTCAAGAAAGTAACCGAAGTTATTGGTTTATTTTCAAAATGTATTTACGTTTATTGAATTTATAAAATAGAATTAATTGAATACTTATCTTTTCATTTTTTTATACGCCTTTCAGAATAAGGCTTTTTGAAACTATATTTAAAATTTAGATTGGTTATTCATAACCAATCTAAATTTCATTTTGATACAAATATTTTATATTTATCATTAAGCAGATGTTTCTTTTTCAATAAAAAGATAAGACAATCTAAATATTTAAAATCTTAATCCTGGTTATGAGTGTGGAGGCAGAAAAAACAAGTGTATGGCAGCCGAATACAATTGAATGAATATAGGCTGACATTCTCTTGTTTTTGAGCGTTGGGGTTCCTTTTCTTAATGCGCCCTAAAGGCGCAAAGCGGGCGGGGAAAAAACTAATTCAATTTCATCGCACATTTCTTAACTAACAATAGTAAGGTTTTAATCTTTATATAAAAGAAGAATTTGTCAAGTTACAGATTTAAGATAAAAAGTGGAAGGTGTTCTTCTGTTTTTCAGCCTTGTACCTAACGTTTCAGGCTACTGCCAGTGCGGGTTTTAAGCGCACTTAATTTCAATCTATAAACAAAGCTAATAGAAAGCACCAACATTCGCAAATTACCAAACCCCGCATTGGCTGTGAGCCTGTGTTGGGCGCTGAAATTATTTCAATTTTTGTTTTTTAGTTTTAGTACTTTTCACAAGTTTAAAATATCCAAATTTATCCATGTTATAAATGTATCTACTTACAACTACTGAATCAGTACCAGTAACTTTTTCACCAGTCGAAAAATTCAATTTATAAGTACCTGCAGTGTCAGTAATCAAAAAAGTATCATACTTATCTATGACTGCTGTATTACGTATCCAATTTTCAGGAAATGCATCACATGAACCACCTGAATACAAACTTAAAGTATCTATTGGTGTCCCATCAAGCTTAAATGTAAAAATTGTCGGATAATAAAAATCGGCAGAAATAAGATATATTATCGAAACAAAATCATTCTGTGTCTTTAATCTGCCAAATATCCTTGAACCTTGAGGTTGAAATTTGTCTATTAAGTCCTTATTAGCAATTGCAATATCAGAGTATTTTGAATATATCGAATCAGCAAAACAATCAAAGCTAACTGGCAACTTACATAAATCAATCTGATCATAATACTTTTTAAACAAATCATTTTGAGCCTTACTTATCCATGGGCAAGTAAAGTAAATAATCAATATTAAAACTGTCAATCTCATGTGTTTCTCATTTTTGCGCCCAACGTTCGCGGCTAAATTGCGTGCGGGTTTTACTTGCATAATTTGTCAAAATATAGCCAAATATAATTAAAAAGCATTACATTTAGAAACCCGCTGAAACCCGCATGAAATTTGAGCCGATGTTAGGCGGCGTGAATCTCTATTCTTTTAATCTTGTCGAATTCTTGATGTTTAATTTTTTGCGCTTCTTCCAAATCAAAATCATCTTGTAATCCAAGCCAAAATTTAGCTGAATTACCAAAATATAAACTTAGTCTTACTGCTGTGTCAGCAGTTATACCACGATTACATTTTAGTATTTCATGTGTTCGTGTTTGAGGAATTCCAATATCCTTTGATAGTTTATATGCGGTAATATTTAAAGGTCTTAAAAATTCCTCTAAAAGTATCTCTCCCGGATGCACATTTGATAGTGTTTTCATAATCTTACTTTTTTAATGATAATCCATAATTTTTACATTTTCCGATTGGCCATCATTCCATTTAAATATTATTCTCCATTGGTCGTTAATCCTGATACTATAAAAATCTCTCAATTTTCTGCTAAGTTTCTCAAGTCTATTTGATGGAGGAATCTTCAAATCCGTTATTGATTGAGAGTTGTTTAACATTCTCAATTTTCTCCTTCCAACATTTTGAATCTCAATTGGAAGATTTCTTACTCTAATCCCTTTCCAAATCGACTCAGTATCTTTATCACCAAACGAAAGTATCATATTTACGCCAATCGTTAATTACGACAAAGATAAGTAAAAAAATTTATTTATAAAAAGAAGGATGTAAAATTCGTGCATTTTCATGCCGCCTAACGTTCCTCGGCTATGTAAAGTGCGGGATTTACTTGCAGGATAAATCCCACTACACAAATATAATTAGAAAGCACTGAACTCGCAAACCCACTATAACCCGCATTTTATATGAGCCGATGTTAGGGCAAGTGCTATTTTGAGTTATATAAAACTTCCAATCCGCTATTATTCCATAAAACTAAATCGTTAAACGTATATGAATTTGTTATTCCCAAATCAATATATTCCCCTTCGCTACCATCACTTTTTTTACAATAAATCATTCTCCTATAATTTGCTCCAATACCTCTAAATGGCATTGAAAAGAATTTCAACATTAAAATATTGGAATGCTTATTAGTCATAAACCAGCTACCTTTAATTGGGAATAAAATATCCAGAACTTTTAAAGCATTATCAATCTCATTTTTAGGAATCCCTGTTTTTAAAGATAATAATTCATATTCTTTATCTTTAAAATCGAGTAAAATGAATCCTCCAAATGCATACATAAACCACTGCCAAAATACAGGATAAAGATTAAAGTATTTATGTTTTCCTATATCATCAATAGCCATTCTAAATGAATAAGGTAAAAATGAAAATTTTGATATTTTTATTCCAACTAAATTTTCAATGTCACTGGCTCTACTATTTCTTGCACGTTTAAAAAGTAAAAAATCCACAGCACATTTAATAATTCTTAATCTTGATTGATTTTCATAATATGTTGAAATCTGCAAATCATTGAATTCGCATTTATAAAAAGTTTTGACGAATTGTTCATAAGGAATATTTGAATAATCAGAATTAAATTCATTTCCAATAATTTCATTTGCACACTTAGCTGTAATATTCGGATTTTTAGAATAATTATCATATAATTGTCTTGTTTTATCTAATAAGTTTGTTGTGAAAAATGTGCTTGAATTAACAATTGAATAATACTTTTCAAGAGCTGAAAATCTTTTAAAATTTTTATTGCTTTTTTTCTTATTTGTAATTAATCTTTGATATTCTCGGTCAATCCAATAAGAATATCTAAATGTTTCAACATCTATCAAATCTGCTGTTTTATTTCTTAATTGTTTTTTCAGATATTGATTGGTTTTCTTTAAATCTGGTACAGCAATTAAATCAATATTTAATTCTTTTGCTTTTGTTTTATAATATTCGAAATTGTCTCTGCCCTTTTGAACGATAAAAATCCCTTTAGTTATACGCGTATATGTCATCCATCCTTTTACCTTGAAAACATCTGAAAATCCCCAATCACCAGATTTGATTTCAATCAATCTTGGTCTCGGTAGAAGATTGTAATCAGTTACTGATATGTCTAATTCTAATATTTCTTCTGTTGCTCTATCCGAAATATTCTTTTCAACAAAAAAACCAACACTTTGAAAATAGGCAGCAATAAAATCTTCAAATTCTTTGCCCTTGGGTAATTCAGGCAATGAAATAGATACTTTATCTTCCATAAAATGTTATATCTGCTGATGTTTTTTTAGCATTTGCCCTAACGTTTCCCGGCTACACCGCAGTGCGGGATTTACTTGCAATATTTGTCAAGTTGCACAAATATAACAAAAACTTACAAACCTTTGCAAACCGCTATAACCCGCATTGGGTGTGAACCGGTGTTAGTTACAGGGCTTATGTTTCGTTAAAATATGATGGTGTATATATAATCACAAGTCAATATTTCAAATGTTTTTTAAAACCACAAAATTGATTTAGTTTTTTGTGGGCTGGATTTTTATTGCCCTTTTAGGGCAAATGGTGCGTTTGCTTTGCAAGCTCTTTTGGTTTTTATGGCTTGCGGGCTGTTTGGGGCGTGAAAACCAAATGTGGTTGCAAACTAGGTGGTATTTCTTTTGTCTTTTTTATTTTGCAAATCCACATTTTGGGAAACTCTCCCAATCAACAAAGAGAGTGTCCATTAAACTGTGTCAAAAAGTAAAAATTACTAAATTGACGCAATTATGGAAAAAGAGAAATTTGACTTTGAGGCTTTTCGGATAGATGCTATCGAAAAGCTTCGTAATAAGCAGCCATTATCAGGCAAAGACGGCGTATTACAACCATTGCTAAAAGAGTTGTTAGAAACTGCTCTTGAAGCAGAAATGGATGTTCATCTTGGAGAAGATGAGCGTGCCATTGGCAATCGAAAAAACGGCAAAACACGTAAACGTGTAAAAAGCAGTAAAGGGGCGTTTACATTAGAAACACCAAGAGATCGTTCAGGGCAGCTTTGACCCTCAAATTGTGGGCAAACGGCAAACTCTTATTAGCGAAGAAATAGAATACAAAGTGATACGTCTTTACGCTAAAGGTATGAGTGTAAGAGATATTTGTGATCATATCGAAGAAATGTATGGTTTTACGCTTTCCCCTACCACCTTAAGCACTATTACCGACCGTATCATTCCCATGGTTAAGGAATGGCAACAACGCCCTCTTGAAGCCCATTACTGTTTTGTATGGATGGACGCCATGCATTATAAAGTAAGGGAGGATGGAAAAGTGATATCACGGGCGGTTTATAATATTATTGGGGTAAATAACCAGGGCGTAAAAGAACTTCTTGGTATGTATATCGCTGAAAGTGAAGGTGCCAAATTTTGGCTACAGGTATTGGACGATCTCAGGCGCAGAGGTATCGAAGATATCCTGATTGCCTGTATCGATAACCTCAAAGGCTTTGCAGAAGTAATCGCAGATATCTTCCCTAAGACAGAAATACAAACGTGTGTTATCCATCAGATCCGTAACAGTTTTAAGTATGTGTCTTCTAAAGACAGCAAGGCCTTTATGGATGACCTGCGTACCATTTACCAGGCTGCAAATAAGCAGATGGCATCAAGTAATTTAGAAACGATGCAGGAAAAATGGGGTAAAAAATATGCAGCAGTCTTTAGTTCCTGGCAAAACAATTGGGAACGGCTCTCCACCTATTTTGATTACCCTGAAGAAATCCGGCGGGTCATGTATACTACAAATATCATTGAAGGCTTTCATCGGCAAGTGCGTAAGGTTACCAAAACAAAAGGGGCATTTACAAGTGATATGGCCTTGCTCAAACTAATTTACCTGGCAACCATGAATGTTGTGGAAAAGTGGTCCAAGCCCATTACAAATTGGGCTGTCATAGCATCTCAGCTACAAATGATTTTTGGAGATAGAGCTCATATTGATATTAACCGTCAACGATTTAATGCATAACTCCGATGGGTTTTAAAAGGCATCTTACTCCCAGATTAATCCCTAAAAATAGTGCTACCTTTGACGATAGCACTAAATGGATATTAATCCGGTCGTTCAGCTTTATCCCTTCCTGGGTTGCTCCCCAGCAGAGCCCAGGTTAGGTTTTTACTGACAAGTAAAGATAAAAATTATAATCTGACACAGTTTATTTTACACTCCCTCAACAAAGGACTTAAATTCAATTTTTATTGTCTTAAGTGTACTTTTTATCAACTTAAACAATATTTTCAGTATCTTAATTATGATTTTCGTTGACTTAAAGTATATTTTCATCATCTTAGAGATGATTTTCGCTATCTTAAAGTATATTTTCATCATCTTAGAGTTGATTTTCGCTATTTTAAAGTATATTTTCATCATCTTAAAGTATATTTTCGCTAACTTAAAGTATATTTTTTCTATCTTAAACTACATTTTCTCTATCTTAAAGTAACTTTTCGCTAACTTAAAAATGATTTTTGGTGTCTTCGGGGCAATTATATCAAACTTGATTAAGATTTTCATCGACATAAATCTAATTTTTTCAATTAAAAATAATTATGGTTTTATTTTTTGCTTTTATAATTTGTCATAATCCATAAAATTTGAATATTGGTTAAGATGTTTCGAAGTTGTAACTTATTTTAATTTCATAGTTTGCCAGGAATTTTTAACATCGGTTGATGTATTTACCTGTGGTGTTTGCGATTTTTGATTTACAACAATTGATTGTTGCTTTACATTTTCAACAATATAATCTGAAAGGTCTTTATAATCTGCTTCGCCTTTTGTTAACTGTAATTTCTTTAACAAGAAATAGGTAAATAACCCATGTTGTTTTTCATTATATGGATATGCTGTTTCATCACCTGTTGCTGCGCTGAAAACAACCAAATTTCCGTTTATTAAATTTGATTTTGGTTTAATTTTAACCCCTCTTGCATTGGCAAGCATTCCATTATCACGGGCACTGCCACTAAAACACGCATCTAAGAAAACTGTTACACTTTGAGAAGGATTAGAGTTTAAGCGAGCATATAAATCATCCAACTTTATGGCAGTTTCGTAATCGGACGAAAAACCATCGACAGGTAATAAATAGCCTGATTTATCCGCTTCATTTGGCATACCATGACCAGCATAATAAAATATTATTTTTGCTTGTCCATTATAGGCGGAAGCTACATCAGAAATCCATTTAATTTCAGAAACCATATTGCCAAATGTAGCATTTTGAACTAAATGAATATTTTGGTTTGGAATGCCAAGTGTTTTTACACAATATTCTTCAAATACTTTCCCATCATTTAAAGCAAATTGAACTTTTACTTCTTTTTGATAATTTTCATTGGCTATAATTACGGCAAAGGTTTTATTATTATTTATTAGATTGTTTTGAGGTATATTTATATCAACATCAGAAACCACACTAGTATTATTCATAACATTTTTTTGATGATAGAAATTATCTTCATTAACAATATTTGGATAATTATTAACTATTTTAAATTTTTTTAAAAGATTATTATATGCAATATTATTTCGGATGGAAACTAGATCATCATCATTTTGCATTTGAATATAATCACCATATCCTTTACTTAAAGCACTATCTAAAAAATTTACAGAATTATCTATTTTTCCAACAATTGCATACATACAAGCTAAATTGTAATAGTTTATTGCATTAGGATTTTCTTTGACATATGATTCCATTTCTTTTACAACAATTGACTTTTGACCTAAATAAAGCTGAGTAAACCATGAATATATAGAATCATTATTTAAACCTAAAAATTTATTAAAATACTCATTTGATTTTGATGTATTATTCAAGTAATAATAGCATTTCCCTATTTGAAAATAAGGTAAATAATATTGAGGATACAATAATATTGCTTGGTTATAATCTTTAATTGCCTCACTATACATTCCTAATTGGAATTTAGCTTGACCACGATTAGACCAATTATATTTGGGATCTAATAATATTGCCTTATCATAATCTTTTATAGCATCATTATATTGACCCAATTCAAATTTCGCATGACCTCTATTTGAATAAGTCCAAGCATCGTTATTACCTAAAATAATAGCTTGATCAAAATCCTTAACAGCATCATCATATAAATGAAGTTCTTCTTTTGATTTGCCTCTAAATGCATAAGGCCAATTATATTTTGGATTCAATATTATAGCTTGATCAAAATCCTTAATTGCTTCATCATATTTTGATAAATAAAACTTTGATAAACCCCTATTGTAAAAAGAACCGCTATATGGATTTATAGCAATAGCCTTGTTCAAGTCTTTAATAGCATCTTCATATTGACCCAAATTCCTTTTTGCTTCACCACGACCAGCATAACTCCAATTAACTTTAGGATTTAATTCTATAGATTTATCATAATCTTTAATTGCTTCAACAAATAAACCTAATTTAGACTTTACATCTCCTCTTTTAGTATAGCACCATTCATATGTATTATCAATAGCAATTGCATTATTAAAATCTTCAATAGCTTCCTTATATCTACCTAATTGAGCTTTTGATTGCCCTCTAAAAGCATATGCTAATTTACATCGAGAATCCAATATTAAAGCTTGATCTCCATCATAAATAGCTTCTTCATAATAACTTAAACAAAATTTTGAATATCCTCTAACCGTGTAAGCTAAAATATTTGTATTGTCCATTTCAATTGATTTTGAAGCATATAACATTGCTTTATTATATTCTTCATGGTTACAAAAATTACTAGCTTTTTCAGCAAATGCTTTTGAGTTAGTTTGAGAAAAACTATTTAAGCAAATAAATGTTATAGGTAAAAAAATGATATGTTTCATTTAAAAAAAGGATTAAATTAAAATGACATGTTTAATAATATTTCATTTTTAATTCACTTATGATCTCTGGTTCAATTGGATGAAATTTTAACCTACCATCTTCAATGTATAATCTGCGGATTTGCAAATCTTTCTTTTTTTGTAATAAAGATACTAATGCAGGATATAAATTTGGATCAAAATTAACTCCTAAATATAATCTACATAATGATTTTTCTATCAAACAGAATTGTTTTTTTGAATTAAAACTTAGTAAACGAGATTCATGTTCTGAACTCCAATCAACATGTTTTTTATAAAATAATTCTTTGATATTGGCTTTAAGAAAATTATAAAAATATTTTTCATGGTTAATTGATTTATAATAATTGTTTGAATCCAACTTAGGATATTCAAATGTATTAGAATATTTCATTTTCTTATAATAGAAACCTTTGTTTTCCTTAATAAATTCTTTTTTGTCCAATACAAAACATACCCCTTTATGTTTATTTGAATATTGTGCCCACATTCTTGGATGATTATATCCTTCAAGCCCTCCAATTTTATTAACTTTATAATCATTTGAGAAACATAAAATTTTACAATTATTTTTCAAATATTCTTCAAATTCAATCTTAATTGTAACAGCGCTCCTCACTTCATTAAATCTATTCAAGGAATCAAATTGTTCAAAAATATTCCAAGACAAAAGTTTATTTTCTCTTGGATCATTGGTGTCACAATAGTTTGATAGTTTAAGCTGAAGTGAAGGTAAAATATATAATAATGCAGTTGCCTCAGATGTAAAATGATAAATATAATCACCTTCTAATGTTTCTAATTGGTTCATAATTTTAATTTTAAATGCAAATTACAATATCTATAACATAAACATTCAAATTAGTACTGGCGGGAAGGAAAAAAACAAGTGTATGGCCGGCGGGTGGATTGTGGGATGGTAGGCCATTCTCTTGTTTTCGCGCGTTGGGTTTCTTATTCCTTAATGCGCCTGAAAGGCGCAAAGCGGGTTAGGGAAAAAACTAAATCAATTTCATCGAACATTATCAATTTATCTTTAAATAGGTTTTAGTCTTTATACAAAAGAAGAATATATCAAGTTATATATAGAGCTTAAAAAAGTAATCTTTTTTAGTTTTTAGCCTTGTAACTAACGTTCCTCGGCTATGTAAAGTGCGGGATTTACTTGCAGGATAAATCCAACTACACAAATATAATTAGAAAGCACTGAACTTGCAAACCCTCTACAACCCGCATTTTATATGAGCCGATGTTGGCAGCTGCCCTTATTTATTTTTATTAAACGTAAGTCAAATATAATCAATCCGGTCAATTATTCACAATCGAAGAGCTGCTGTTTCAAAGTGTGTAAGCGAGGGATGGGCAGCAAGGCTCTTTTGCAGCCATTGGATTTTTGCGGGTATCCTGTGTGGGCTGCAAATGTGCCTTGATGCTGACGGGATGGGTGCGAAGGCTTGCTCTGATTGGTCTTTTTCACATATCAATGTCGATAGTAAGCATATGAATGTCGATAGTAAGAACATGAATCTAAATAGTAAGCATATGAACATCGAGAGTAAGCATGTGAATATTGATAATAAACATATGAATGTAAATAGTAAGGACATGATTGTCGATAGTAAAGACATGATTGTCGATAGTAGGCACATAATTATCAAGAATGGAAATCTTTATCCTGATAGTAAACATGTGAATATTGATAGTGGAAAAATGAATCCTGATAGTAAACATGTGAATATTGATAGTGGAAAAATGAATCTAAATTATGGAAACATGAATATCGGGAATGTATGTATAAATATTGATAGTGAATATAGAAAGTTTCCAAATAAAAGGATAAATGTGTCTTTTTTATATGAAAAGTCTATAAATATTCAAATTAAACACGATTTAATGAGTATATTTTATCAAAAAAGTGATAAAATTTAAAAATTATTCAAAATAAGTTCTAAATTAATTTTATTGTTAAATGTTAAAATTTATATTTGTTTAACATTTTTAACAAAACCTATTTATTAATTTAAAAACAAAACTATGAACCACCATCAAATTGAGAAAAATGGCATGTATAAGAAGATGCTTATATTCTTTGCCAATCCGCTTAACATTGCAATATGGACAACTTTTACCCGTTTAGTGACTGAAATAGCCAATTTTGTGTCGCTCAATACTACGTTTAATAATTATATGCAGCAACACAATGCCGACATAAAGGGTGTTACCCAAACAAAAAATGATGCTTTTATGGCTATGGTTCTCTTAGTTGTTAGTAAAGCCCAAAAAGCTTATGTTTGGGCTATTGACACAGCAAATGATAATTTAGCAGAGATATTTGATATACAGAAATCTAATTTTCAGCATGTATCAGAAGCTACTGCTTATGCAAAAATTAAAAACGTTCGTGATGCACTTAGCGCAAACATAGCTTCAATGGCAAGTGTACAATTGGTTGCCGCCGATGTTACTGCCGTGAATACTGCCATTACAGCATATGAAAAAACCATCGGCACCACAGGTGCTGCACAATCGCATAAAACTGAAGGCACTCATGGAATTGAAGATTTAATAAGACCTATTGACAAAAGTTTAGGCATTATTGATAATCTTATGATAAGTTCTTATTCGACTGCTCATCCTGATATGATAAAAGAATATTTGTTAAACCGTAATATTGATAAACTGCCAACTCACCACAGTGGTATATCTGCCCATATTACTGATGCTATAACAAGCGCTGATTTGGAAGGTGCAACATTGGCCGTAAATGGCAAAACTACTACTTCGGATATTGACGGAATTGCTGAAATAATTAAAGTAAAACCTGCAACATATAATGTAACTGTTTCTCTTGCTAATTATGCCCCACAAACAATGAAAATAACCATTGAAAGGGGAAAAGTTACCGAACTTGAAATTAAAATGACGAAATAATATAACTAGTTTTAAAGATAGTATTAATTATAAAACCCTGCGAAAATGGGGTTTTATAATTAATAAATGACATAAATATATTTTGCTTAAAAAATTAATTCAAGAAACTTCATTTCGACTTTTTAGATGTATATTATTTACATATTGATATAGATACTAAAAAACACTGATTTAGGATTTGGGTAAGCTCCGCGGTCAACCCCATAATCACTAAAACTATTATCTGTATAGATACTTGCTTCTGGATCATAGCCTTTATATTTAGTAAATGTTATATAATTTTCGAGACTTATGGATAATCTTAAATCAGCATATTTAAATACTTTTTTGGTGAATTGATAAGAAAATGTCAATCGTTTTAACCTTATAAAGCTTGCATCTTCAACAAAATAGGACGATTCATAAAAATGCCAATCAGTAATTGAGGCATCACCTCTTTGTACAAAAGGTATTATTTCCTGGTTAAGGCCGGACATATATGTTGATGCCCTGGTAGAATTAAATTTGTTTATACCCATAACCGCATACCATAAAAAATCAAAAGAAAAGTTCTTATATACAAACTGGTTATCCCAATTCCAAGTGTAATCCGGCAATGTTTTTCCAATGGTAATAATATCGTTTCCTGTTAAATATGTTTTGGTTGTATCTACTGTCAAATATTTTCCTCCTAATGACTGTTTATATTTCTTATCTTTCAATTTCGTGTCTTCTGCCGTCCAGGGCATAATATATTTATAACCTTTTATTACACCAACCTCAGAATTTAATGCTACTTCAAATTGAGGCATTAATATATCATTGCTATTTGTAAATTCCATTTTATTAATTCCATTCCCTAAATTTTTAACCTGTTGGTTATTTGTCGAAATAATAAAATTTGAATACCAGGAAAAATCTTGCGAACGAATTGGATTTATTTCTAGGTTCAATTCTTCACCAATATTTAAAACTTTGCCTATATTCAACATTGCTTTACCACCTCCATAACTTTCTGGAATATTTTGCATTATAATCAGGTTATTGGTCACTTTATCATAATAATCAATATCTAATTTTAATCTATTGTCGAATAAACTAAGATTTGTCCCAAAATTATACTCAGTCGCAATTTCAGGCTGTAAATAATGATTAGTTATTTGCTGTATTGATTTACTTTCAACGATACCGTTATCAAAGTAATAATAGCTATTAATACTATAATAATCTTTAGCAAATGCATTTAAAGGATAATTACCAGATAATCCATAATTGGTATATAAGTTTAATTTGTTGAGCCATAGAATATTTTGCAATAATTTTTCATGTGCAATATCCCAGCTTAAAGCTACCGATGGAAATAACCTGTTCAAAGTTCCAGCCCCATTTATACTTAATTTCTCATAATTGGTTAAAACAGATACAAAATATTTTTTTTGATAATTATAGTTTATATGCAATGCGATTGACTGTATTTCGCGTGTTATGGATGCATTGTTAGCGGCATTGATAAGCGAATTACTAACCCATGTTTGTTGAACATTAAAGTTATTTTGTACAGTATCCAGGTTCCAATAAGCATTATCTGCATAATTTCTGTAACCAGTTACAATTGATAATTCATTACTTCCCAATATTTTATTATAGTTCAGGTTTAATTGCTGGCTAAATAATATATATCGTTCATCACTTTTCATATAATTATCATAGTCAGAGTAACTATTATTTTTTAAATCAACAGAATAAAGCTTTTGTTTAATTGAAATTGAAGATGATGCATTAAAAAACAAATCGCTTGTAATGAGGTATTTTCCAACAAGATTTATTGCACCTGTATGATCAAGAAGTTTATAGGTAGTTTCGTTAATAAGAGAATCTATTGGTTCATGATTATTTAGCATTGGATAGGCTTGATAAGAAAATCCATCTTTATCCTTCAATGTAAGTTTGTAATCATAATAATTTCTATTGGCAGGTTTTATAACATATTCAGGTGGATAATCTCCAGGAATTTGTGTTCGAGTATAATACATAGAATCGGGCGTATTTTTTGCGCATGGTGATTTATTTATACCCTCAATAATAATGTTACTGCCATGATAAACGTCGAGATTGTCTTTATTTTCTTGAACACTTCCACGGAAATTAATGTTTATGAACAATTTATTAAAAAAACTTCTGTTAAACTTTCCACTTAAAGTATATTTATCATAAGACGAATTCCCAATTATCCCATTTTGCGTATAATAATTCCCTGATAAATAAAATCCGGTTTTACCTATATTTCCAGAACCAGATAATTGGTATTCTTTTACAATACCTACTTTGAATAAATCTTCCTGAGAATTAATGTTGGCAAGGTTTGTATTATAAGTTGGATAAGTCTTAAGAATATCTTTTGTGAGGATTTTATGTGAAACACTTGAATCTAAGGTCGCAAGAAACTGTTTTGTATCCATTAAATTATAAAGCCTTGGGACTTCCTGTACCCCATATTTAGTTGAAAACGAAATATGGTTTTCCATTTTTTGTTTGGTATCAATAATAACAACGCCATTTCCCCCCTGGTAACCATATAGAGCAGTTGATGAGGCATCTTTTAGTACAGTTATACTTTCTATATCATAAGTATTTAAATCTGCAATACCCAATGAATGAAGGTTAACAATGGGCACAGCTACTCCATCAATTATATAAAGTGGATCAGAACATCCAAAAATTGTATTGAACCCTCGTATCATTACTTTTTGATGATCACCTGGCGCACCAGATGTATTTGTACTCCAGACACCAGAAATGCTGGCCTGCAATGCATCTGCTGCATTGTTCGAATTTATTAACCCAATTTTTTTTGAATCTATTGAACTAACATTGCGGCCATTGTCCATATTCCCCCAAAAATTTCGTTGCTTGGTCACAGTTACCTCTGTTATTTCCATGGTATCTTTATAAAGACTTTGGTTTATGACTGTATCTTTATTTGCCCGAAAAATGATTTGTTTGCTTTTGTAACCAAGATAGGAAAATTCAAGCCTGGTTTCAACCAAACCATCAACACTAACTGAATAATAACCTTTGCCATCCGCATTTATCCCTCTTTTTTCATTGGTTATTTTCACATTAGCGCCTGCTAATGGTTCGCCTGTCTCTGAATCTTTTATATACCCTCTGATATTTGTTTTAGTATATTTTGTAGTCTGGCATTCACATAAAATAACTTTAAAACAAATTATTATTATAAAAATATTTTTCATTGCATTTAATTTTTCAAATAAAGTAATTAAAAAAATGTAGTTATTTTAAACCTGGTTCAAGCAAAGTTTCACTAACAGGAATATCATAAAAATTATTTGCATTAATCGCTATTGGATAAGGAGAGAAAGGTGCAACCAGTTGTTTCATGTTTAATACATTCAACCTTAATAAATCGCACCAACGGTTAAATGGTTCACCACAAAATTCACATGCGCGTTCATGTATTACAGAATCTATAAATTGTTCAGAGGATAATCCTCCTTTTAGATCATATTTTGATGGATTATTAATATCAACTTTATATGCCCTGCGCCTCACTTTATTCACTGCTTCATAAGCGGTGGCGTCTAATTGTCCATCTCGCGCCTTTGCCTCAGCATACGTAAGCAAAGTATGGGCATAACGCAAAAAATAAAGTGTATTTCCCTCATAAAAGCTAGAACCTACATTGTTAATATCGTTACCTACATCAAAGGGGCCCATTAGAGCAAATGAATCGACTGCATTAAAATATTTTTTTATAGATACAAATGAATTAGGTTTTAAAGAATCAATATATACTGTGTCAGTTACTAATTGTTGACTTTGATTTATCTTTTGTTCAATTATATAGGTTTGATATGTATTGTCTTTCCTGTATTGCTTAGGAAAATTATTATAAAAACTTATCCCCAGATACCCAAATGCATAAAAACTCCAGTCAAAATTCATAATATTCTTAAATGCCGGAGTGTAAGTCAATGAATCAAAAGGTTTTCCATTGGCATTCCATCCTGCAGTAAGATAAAAAAGGGCAAACACCCCCTCGGGGTTCATATTATGCTTTCCATTCCATAAATCGGCAAAATCTGGCAAAAGGCTATAATTGTAGGTAGCAGCACTATCTATTACTTCACTGGCTATTTTCCATGCCTTTGTATAAGCCATAGGGTCGTTCACCGGGTAACCTCCACTTGTAAGCAACACCTCTGCCATTAAGGACTTCGCCGTGCCTCGTGTAGGGGTAATATATTTTATTCTTGATTCATTGAAAGATGCAGGTAAATAATTAATTGCCAATTGTAAATCGTTTTCAATTGCATCATATACCTGTGAATACGTAGGTTTAGTCAAATTAAAATTTAAATTTGTTGATAACACTAATGGTGGTTGTCCGAAACTTCGGGCAAGATTAAAGTAACACCAACCCCTTAAAAAATAAACCTCGCCGAGCAACTTTAGTGTTTGGCTGTTCTTTGTTAAAGATGCTGATTTTTCAATTATATCGTTCGCACAAATTATTGCCTTGTAACTGGCAGAATAAAAAGGCTCTACAGTATTTGCTCCTTGACTAGTTATAACAATAAGATCATCCTCATTGCCTATTAAAACGCTATTGGCATCAGCTGTCATTTTTATTGCATTAGCCATTTTATAATAAAGGCCTGCCAATGCATTTTCAAGATCACTTTGCGTAGTAATTTTGTAGTCGTTCATGGCATCTTGCTTAAATAATTTTTGGCAGGAAATTAATATTAATGTAACCAATAATAATGATATAAACTTTTTCATAGGAATATTAATTTTAATATATAATTATAATTGAAGTGCGAGCGATGGCAAGAAAAGCAGTGTATGGCAGCAGAAGGGATGGTTGCAGGGACGGGCTGCCATTCTCTGCTTTTGTGTGAGGGCGTATTTGTCTTTTTGTTTTCAAACAGGTTATATATAATTGTCCTCAGAGCGTTTTTTTAGGGTTATGACCAACGTTTTTTCAAATGTTTATTAATCAATGGTTTATTAAGTCAGATTTCAACCCAATTTTTAAATTGCTTTTTCCAAAACGTTGGCCTTTGGAAATGAATCCTGTTTGCGGGATAGGGAGGGTTGCTGCCAACTAGCTTATACCCGCCATAGCGTGGCGGGTATCTTGCCGTTTTGGGTGGATAACCGCCATAATGTGGCGTTTATTTTTTTTATTGCTTCTAACTATTTTGCTATTCATTTTGTGGTTCTTTAATCCTTTTATTAATTTTAAAAGTAACTACTTTTTCTATTTCCCACAAAATATTACGCTTCTTTTTATTTGATTAATTTTTGTATAGTTTCAATTCTTTGTTCCATTCTTTATTTAAACTGACTTAAATGGCAATATTATATTCATATTAAGCTATTTACATTTGAATTAATTTAAAATTTAAATGGTTACTTTTTTACATGCTATCGCTCTTTCAGTAACATTTTTCATGTACCTAACCTTTCAAATGCCCAGTTAAATCAACTACGATATAAAAATAACCCTTATTTTTAAATTTGCAAATTTTAAAGGCTAATTTATATTGTATATAATTAAAATCAGTTTTTCATACGCTACATTAAAAAACAAAATATCTTCAGTATTACAAGTTAAATAAACTTGCTTTTCAATTCTAAACGTATATTTCTCCTAATATTTTTATTTAATTATTTAACAATCTGGTAGTTTATCGCAAAAAAACTCCTTAAAATTTTATAGATTTACCATATTATACACAAGGTTTTTAAACATCGTGAAACTTTACATCAAAAATATGGTGTGTATTCGCTGCCAAATGGTGGTGAAGTCGGAACTGGAAAAGCTCGGATTGCATTATATTGATGTGAAAATTGGTGAGGCTGATATTATTGAGCAAATATTACCCGATCAAATTCAGCTATTGGATATTGCATTAAGAAAATCGGGCTTGTTATTGATGGATAATAAAAGAAGTATCCTGGTTGAGAAAATTAAAAGTACTATCATTGAAATGGTTCATTATAGCGATGAACTAATTAAAGTAAACCTGTCAGATTATCTGAGCGAAAAACTCAACCACGATTATACATACCTGGCAAATCTGTTTTCTGAAGTGAAAGGTATTACTATTGAGAAATTTTACCTTGGACATAAAATAGAAAGAGTGAAAGAATTAATTGTATATGACGAACTCAACCTTACCGAAATAGCTTTTAAAATGCACTATAGCAGTATTGCTCATTTGTCTAACCAGTTTAAAAAAGTTACTGGTTTAACTCCTTCTCACTTCAAACAACTCAAAAATAAAAGACGAGGTACACTTGAAAATTTATAAATAATTTTCTTTTAATATGAGATTTAACACATCTTATTAATAATCAAACATTATTTTTAATTCTTACTTTCTAAACCTTGTTTCTTGACTCTTGATTCTTGGATCTATTAAGCAAATGTGTGAATAATGTAAATCTTATCTTCAATATTGTAACATTATTCGTTTTCAATTAATGTAACTTTAAACAAATTCCATTACTCACTTTTGCTTAATATGAAAAATAATGCAGACAGCAGAGCTTGAACAAGCTAAAACCCATATCCTCATTGAAATTATTGAATATGTTCCGAATTCGGTAGTTAGTAAAACAATTATTAAAAAAATAACCGGAAATATTAGTGTTGTAGCCATTGATACAGGTGAAGCACTGGCTGAAAAAATTTCACCTTTCGATAATTTTATCCAAATTATTGAAGGTATGGCCGAAGTAGTAATTAACGAGAAGTCAACCATGCTTCATACGGGTGAGGCAATTATTATTCCTGCCCATGCTTCGAATATAGTTAAAGCCAATGAACGTTTTAAAATGATTTCGACCGTGATTAAAAGCGGATACGAAGGAAGTACAATTTAAATTACAAATGGCAAATGACAAATGACAAATAAATAAATTTTATTATTGCAATATATAAATCATTTAAAAATAAATAATTATGTCAAAAGAAAAAGAAGGTAAAGAGAAAAACAATAAAAAAGCACCCGCTATGAACCTTATGGAGAAAACTGCCGCCAAAGCAGCAAAACGTAATGGTAAAAATAACGTGAATTCAGGTATATTATTTGCTAAAACTGCTGAAAAACCTGCAAAAATTGTTAAGAAATAGAAAGATAAATTAAATGAAAATAGTCTTTATTGCTACTTATCCGCCAAGGGAATGTGGAATTGGTACATTTACAAAAAATCTTTACGATTCAATGATTGTAAAAGATGACAAGGGCGAATATGCAAATGAAGGCTTTGTAGTTGCAATGAACGACCTCGATCTTACTTATGATTATCCGAAAGAAGTAAAATTGATTATCCGCCAGGAGCATCAGCAAGATTATCTGCAGGCTGTAAAATTTATTAACCTCAGTGGTTCCGACATTTGTATTCTTGAACACGAATTTGGAATTTTAGGTGGGCAAAATGGTGTATATATTCTCCCTTTGTTACATCGATTGGAAATTCCACTAATTGTAACACTTCACACCATTCTTAAGTCACCTTCATATAACGAAAAAGCTGTTTTGCAGGAAATATGTAAAATGGCTCATAAAGTTGTGGTGATGAGCCATAAGGCTATTGAATTTTTGGTTAGTATATATAATGTTCCTGAATCAAAAATAGTATTTATCGAACATGGAGTTCCGGATATTCATTTTAGCCAGGAAAAATCGAAAAAAGAGTTCAAACTCGAAAGCAAGAAATTGCTGCTGACTTTTGGTTTTATTGGTAGAAATAAAGGAATTGAAACAGTTATAAAAGCATTGCCCGAAGTAGTTGCAAAACATCCCAATGTTATATATATTGTTTTGGGCAAAACACATCCAAACGTTTTGCGCCACTCTGGCGAGGAATATCGTATTTTCCTGATGCGATTGGTAAAGACACTTCAACTTGACAAACATGTTATTTTCCTGAATGAATTTATAAATGAACAGGATTTATTTAAATATTTATGTGCTTCGGATATTTATATAACACCATATTTGAACGAAGCACAAATTACCAGTGGAACACTTTCATTTGCCGTTGGTGTTGGTTCGGCTGTAATTTCAACACCTTATTGGCATGCAGCAGAATTGTTGGCTGAAGGAAGAGGTCGGCTTTTTAATTTTGCCGATTCAAATAAACTTACAGCTACTTTAAATGAACTATTGGACAATCCTCAGGAACTAAGCGAAATAAGAAAAAAAGCTTTTGATTATGGCCGAAAAATTACATGGCCAAAAACCGGGGAAAAATATGTTGTGCTTGCTGAAAAGATTATAAAAAAGGGTCGTAAAATAATTGCCAAGAAGGATACTTTGCTCGATTTGCTAATACTTCCTCCATTTTCATTAACCCATATCAACCGTTTAACTGATGATACAGGCATTATACAACATGCAAAATTTGGAATTCCTAACCTAAAAGAAGGTTATTGTCTCGATGATAATTCCAGGGCTTTGCTTATGGTACTTATGGCATACAGACAAATGAAAGATTTGCGGGCGCTGGAATTATCGCCAGTATATTTAAGCTATATCCATTATATGCAAAATGCTGATGGAACATTCCGAAATTTTCTGAGCTTTAACAGAAATTTTTTAGATGAAATTGGCTCCGAAGATTCTTTTGGTCGCACTATTTGGGCGCTTGGATATTTGTTAGGGAATGCTCCCAACGATGCATATTATCAAACCGGTCGATTGCTATTTTTTAACGCGGCACCAAATTTTGAAAACCTAAAATCTATTAGGGGCATAGCAAATACAATGATTGGCATAAGTTATTATTTAAAAAGTAATCCGTCCGACGATACAATGACCGAACGACTCAGGAATATGGCCAATATATTACTAAGACATTATAACGAAGATGAAAAGCACGATTGGAAATGGTTTGAATCATTACTAGCCTACGATAATGGTATTTTACCTTTGGCCCTTCTACATTCGGCCGAAATACTGAATGATGATAAAATAACCAAAACTGCTATTAAATCAATGAATTTTCTTACCAAACATACATTGAAAGATAATTACTTATCAATAATTGGAAACGAAAAATGGTATAAAAAGGAAGGAGAACGGTCGGTATTTGCCCAGCAACCAATTGATGCCATGGCAATGGTTTTGATGTATCACCAGGCTTTTCATTTAACAAAGGATAAAGATTATTTGAATAAACTATATACTTCATTTTTGTGGTTTTTGGGCGAGAATGATTTACGTATGAGCCTCTACGATTTTGAAACACAGGGCTGTTGCGACGGTTTCGAAAGTTATGGGGTAAATCGTAACCAGGGAGCGGAAAGTTCATTAGCCTATTTAATTTCTCATTTAACCGTATTGCAGGCTTACGAAGAGTTTCACTAGTTTAAAGTTAACAAACATTTTGAGAGAATCGTTGTTACAAAAAAATCAAAATATATAAATCTGTAATCCACTTTTTTGAAAAAATTTATAAAAAAAATGCTTGATAAAGAACTTCAATATTATATCGACAACCAAAGCAGGGCAAACGCATTAAAAACAACTGTATAATGCTAATAAATAACACCTTATGATATATTTTACTTTTTCACCTCCTTGCCCTCCTTAAAAGGAGGGTAAACAGAGTTATGGTCTGCAAATAGGATCGCTCTGTTATAGCCCCTTTTAAAGGGGTTGGGGTTAATAAAAAACAAACAAATTTTAATGCGTTTGCCCAGGACAACCAAAGTGAATTGCCAAACACAAAAATAAATTTTTGGTAATCAAAGACCAAATTGTAATTGGTGTTTATAATACTGAAATTGAAGCCTACTCTGAAACTGTAAAAAAACATGAATTGGGTACCTTTTTAATTCAAGAATGAGAGCCAGGTGATGAAAATTATACTCAGATTTTTAGACTTGTGTAATTTTTAGATAATGAATGATAATTTTCCCTATCTGCATTTACTACTATATTTATTTTTAGATTATGAGAAATTATAACTGAGTTGGGAATAATTGCAGTAAAAATTATCGGTTTCATTATTTGAATATTTCGTATTTTTGTTTAAAATTGCATGATATGGAAGCACTTATAAATAGAATAACAATAAATCCTGAGATTTGTCATGGGAAACCTACAATTAGGAATATGCGATATCCTGTTGAGTTGATTTTGGATTTGCTTTCTGCTGGAATGACTGTTTCTGAAATTATAGTTGATTATCCTGCATTAGTCGAAGATGATATTAAAGCTTGTTTAACATTTGCCTCAAGATTGACAAAGGTCAAATCAATTCATAAAATTGTTGCATGAAATTTATTATAGATGCACAACTTCCTTTTGCATTGTCAAAATACCTTTTAAACAAAGGATTTGATGTTATACATACAGATGATTTGCCAAATAAGGAATTTACTTCAGACAATGAGATTAGAGATATTTCAGTAAAGCAAAATAGAATTGTTATTACAAAAGACTCTGATTTTTTGGATTCGTTCTATGTTAAAGGGATACCTCCGAAATTACTTCTTGTTTCTACTGGCAATATTAATAACAATGATTTGATAGGACTTTTCAATTTAAATATTGGAAAAATAGTTGAACTTTTTGTAGATTACTCATTTGTTGAGCTTGATAATTCTGATATAATAGGACATGAATAACGCAACAATGCCCTACAAAAGTTACACTATATTGAAACTAAACTACTTCTAACCTTCTTTTTTTTAAACAAAGCTGGATTCATAATAAAAAATGTTATTCTGTAACAATGTCCTATTCCCTTTTGGAAAAGAAGGTTTGAGAGGTTGATTTTGAATCACGATTTATAAACCGGATAATCGGTATATCCTTTTTCATCAGCACTATACAACAAATCCTTTTTTAAGTCTGTTGATATAGCCCAGTTATTTTCAAACCTTTCTACCAAATCAGGATTCACTAAAAATGGCTTACCAAATGCAATCATATCAGCAAGCCCTTTTTGAATATCTATCTCTGCTTTTTCTAAATCATAACCTCCTGCAAGTATAAGTGTATTTTTAAAACTCTTACGAATAAGATTTTTTATTTCAATTGGCACAATTGGTGCGCCCATAGCTGAATGATCTACTATATGAATATATGCTATGCCTATATTATTAAGTTGTTCCACAAGATATTTATATGTATCGTCAATTTCAGGATAAAGCTGCATACCGCTGGCTACACCATATGGCGATATACGGATGGCAGTGTTTTCTTTTCCAATTATCCTTGCCACTTCAGCTACCACTTCAATAACAAACCGGCAACGGTTTTCAATACGTCCTCCATAAATATCTTTTCTTATATTGCTAAAGGGCGAAAGAAACTGCTCGAGTAAATATCCATTAGCCCCGTGCAGTTCAACACCATCAAAACCTGCATCCATTGCATTTTTTGCTGCAGTTACATATTCAGCTCTAGTAGTTTTAATGTCATCTGCCGACATTTCTTTCGGTATAGGAAAATCCTGCAATTTTTCTGCGTCCGTCCACATTTGTCCAGGTGCTTTTACAGGTGAAGGTGCAATTATCTGAGCCCCTTTTGGAATATTTAATTCATGACCTATTCGTCCGGTATGCATAAGTTGTATAAATATTTTCCCTCCACTTTTGTGTACAGCTGTTGTTACTTTTTTCCATCCCTCAACCTGTTGTTTGCTATAAACGCCGGGTATTCTGGCATACCCAAGCCCGTTAGGTGATGGAGAGGTTCCTTCGGTTATAATTAAGCCAGCTCCCGAACGTTGGCTATAATATTCAGCCATTAATGCATTGGGTATATTTCCAATTGCACGACTCCGGGTCATTGGAGCCATAACAATCCTGTTTTTAACTTCTGTTGATCCAACTTTGAATGATGAAAATAATTTGTATTCGTTCATATATTCTTTTAAATTTTTAAGTGTTTATTATAATTTAAACTGAAAAACAGGTATAAAGTTCAAACTATGCTTTATAATATATAACATACCAAAACTTGTATAAAATTATTTAAAGTTTATCATTAATAGCATATAATTCAATAATTGGCTTGCCTGCATTATTTTGAACAATAATGAACCTTTTTTCATTTTACCTTATTCAAAATAAAAACATTAAGCCATGAGACTTGTGAATATATATTATATATTCTCTTTAATAATCCCAATCTGTTTTTGATTTCAATTTTTATTTTATTCAATTATATCAAATTCTCTATTATTTTATATCTGTAAATTCTTTAAATAATCTGGTAAATAAATTGAATATAATTAAAGTTTAATAACATAGCAATCCATTATTTTATCATGTAAACCTTGCTTCCGGCGATCTTTTGGTACTCCCCAAATTCCAAATCCTAATGGTAATATGGTAATTATAGCAATTATACAACGCAGTGTGGCTTTTAAAAAATGGACCCTTTTAGCACGTCTGTTTATTACTTTAAGTTTAAATAGCATTTTGCCAATAGTTGTCTGAAAGTATGAACTATCCATAATTCCATTGTAAATAACCCATATAATTATTGCTATTAAATATCCCGAAACTCTATGACTATTGTATGTTGGTATATATTTAATAAATACTTCGTTCATAACTGCCAAAAAAGTCAATACAATAATTAAATCAATCACAAAAGCAATAATCCTATCACTTAAACGGGCATATTTTACATGTAATTTTGGTGGAACATCGTTGAGCATTGAATTAAAAGTCTTATGATCTTCTATCCTTTTTGGATTAACTAGCCCAAACACATCCCGTTCATCAATAAAATCTGGTATTTCGTTTGGCACAGGAATGTTTTTTGATTTCATGTATATGATATTTTAATAAACTTTGTAATTTCAATTCATTCAATGTATTTCATTCAATAAAGCATTAAATATTCTTAAGCTTTATGATTAATTGGAACAATTCCAGCCATTTCACCGATTATATTAACCAGTTCGGTTCCAGTAGGTATAACAATTTTCGCATTCTTTTCTAATGATGCTTCAACAGCTTCAAGTTTGCGCAATAATTGTGCATTTCCGATAAAATATTTATCAGCAGCTTCATTTACAAGTTTAATGGCTTCGGCTTCACCTTCGGCATGCAATATTTTCGACTGTTTAAAACCTTCGGCTTCTTTAATCTTGGCACGTTTTATACCATCAGCAACAGTTTCAGCGGCAGTTGCTGAATCAATAGCTGCAATTTTTTCGTTTTCAGCCTTTACTACCTTATTCATTGTTTCCTGCACATCACGAGGCGGATCAATTTCTTTCAGCTCAGTACGCACTATTTCAATTCCCCAGCTTAAAGTTTCGATATGTAATGTTTTATGTAATTCAGAGTTTATTTTACCGCGTTCACTATTTGCTGATTTTAACGTTAAGGTGCCAATAATATTTCTAAGCGTAGTGCGGGCAAGATTTACAATTTGCCATTTATAATTATTTACATTGTAAAGCGAACCTTTCACGCTATCTTCATCGTCTTTAACTTTAAAATAAACCTGGGCATCAACACTGGCATTCAGGTTATCATTGGTGATTATTTCCTGCGGATCGGCATTTACCATTTGTTCAGTAATATTTACCTGGTACATCCGTTCAATAACAGGAATAATCCAGTGGAACCCTGGCATTGCAAACCGATGGTATTTACCCAATCTTTCTATTAATCCACGGTCGGTAGGCCTTACAATTCTTATTCCAATAAAAAAAATAATTAAAACTCCAATAATTAAATAAACATAACTCATTTTAAAATCCTTTCAATTAATTTATATTTCAATAGAATATTTATATTGCTATGTTGATATATTGAATATCATATAGCCTATTATTTCTTAAATAATTTCTTACCGAAAAAAATTTGAACAAGCACTAAAAATACTGCCAGTATAAGTATTATATGAACAAACCCAAAAGAATTAAATCCAAAATAAACAATAGCCCAAATTATTGCCAGTAAACCCGCTATAACATAAAGTGCATATTTCATGACTTTTTACTTTGTAAGTGCAATTAAATTCTATAAATTACTAAAGGTAATCTAAATGAATGCTTTATTTATTACACAATTCAAATGAAAAGTTACATAATTCACACATTTTTAAATTAGAATAAGTAACAAGAACGCAAATCAGGGTTATTGCTTTGAGTTTTTCAGTTCATTAAGGAGTTCTTTTAAATTAAGTGTAGCATAAGTGGAAGCATAATCCGACATGGCATAAGGAATAATTAAATCGTTATTATGTATTATTGAACCGCAGGAATACACTACATTAGGCACATAACCTTCTCTTTCTTTTGCATTAGGCACCAAAATAGGTGTTTTTAACCTTCCTATTTCCAACTCGGGATTTTGAAGGTCGAACAACGATGCTCCTATAACATATTCACGCATTGGTCCCACACCATGTGTCATTACCAGCCAACCTTCTTCTGTTTCAATTGGTGAGCCGCAATTCCCGATTTGAATGAATTCCCATGGAAATCGAGGTTGTTGTAATAATTTTGCTTCGCGCCAAATTGAGATATTATCAGAGAAAGCCAGGTAATTATTAAATCCATCTAAACGGCATAACATTGCATATTTCCCATTTACTTTTCGTGGAAACATTGCCATTCCTTTATTTTGGGCAATTTCTCCATGTACCGGGAATATTCTGAAATTATAGAAATCACGTGTATCAAGCATTTTTGGCAATATTGAAGAACCATCATACGCGGTAAAAGTAGCATAGTAAGTTGTTGTATTATCATCATTTTTAAACTTTACGAAACGTGCATCTTCTATGCCGTTCTTTTCATTTGCCGATACAGGAAAGATAACTCTTTCAGAAATATTGGTATCTAAAGAAAACTGAAGTTCGTAATGTGTAGAAGCCAACCATGTTATTTGGTTAAAAAGAATTTCTTTATCCGCTGCTAAGTGAATTGTTTTTCTTGCCTCTTCAATACATTTTTTGAGTTCACCATAAGTAAATTTATCATTCAATTTATCCAGGATTAAGCCAGGAGGAATTATTGTATGGAAATCCTGCATTTCTTCCAATTTGTCCTTAAATGATTCTTTATCATAAATGTGTCGCCTTATATGTTCCGCTTCTTCCAACATTTTCCCTACAGGTTCAACTATAAGGTTATTATATTTATCAAGCACTCCCGTACGAAAAACTATAGATGAAATATGTCCCTCGCCGGTTGCCCTGAAACTTAATACTACCCTTTTTGCTTCCTTACCTATTCCAAACTGATCGGGGTGTTCAACTATTGACGGGTTAAAAAAAGCTGCGGATTCTATAGAATATTCATTTGTAAAATATGAACCAATAAGAATTTTACGCGAAATATCGAGCGATTCCGCAGTAATACCTAATTGAGTTAATAAATGTGCTATTTTGTTGAAATGCTTTTCAAATATTTTGGAGACATTTCTATGTCGAAGTGAATAATCTCTAAGCACTTGGTTTAAAGAAAGTGAAGCTTCACTTTCGGATATACTTAGTATCGATTTTAAAGTAAATAACGCCCTTGCATCGTCCATATAAAGAAACCGTGCAATTACTCTTGATGCATCAGGGAGAAATTTTATGTCTTTTCGATTTACTTCAAATGGCATTGATTCTTAATTTTAGGGAATTTCTATAAAGGTAATTGCTAAAGTTTAATTATGGGTTTTATTTTTGAATTCCCAATTATTATTAGCTTAACATAATTTTAAAAGTATTTACATTGAATAGTCGATACTATTTTAAAATAGTCATGAATGCAAAAACAAAAAGACAATATGAACAACGCCACCGCATAAAAGCAAGTATAACAACCAATCCCTGCACTGCTATACTCTGCTTTTTTTGCCAGCCCGCCTGCTTCATGGTTAGATTTTTGTACAGGTTGATACTTTTATTGTATTTAAAAAGGCAAAATCAGTTTCACACAAATATTTCTTCCCATGTTGTAAATGCCATAATGCCCATTGGATGACTGGGCATAATATTCAAAATATTGCAACCTGCTGAGATGCGATTGATATGCTGTATTAAATACATTGTTTATCGTCAACTGAAACTGCATTACATATTTTTTTGTATAATTAATATCTGCAAGAACTGAGGCATTGAGCAATGTATATGCAGCCGTGGGCGTTTCAGTCTTGTATAAGCCCAGATAACGATTTTGTGCAGCATTGCAATCAGCTTCTGTTTTTAAATGAATCATAGATATTGTTTTTCCCTTTGTTGGAATATCATAGCTGACACTGCTTAACAATCTGGGAGGAGGTACAAAAGGAAGATATTCGCCATTTACACCCGCATTTTTAAATTTGGGATTAAGGTTAAACCCATAAACAAGTGAGAAAGAATTATTAAAGTTGAAGTTTTTAAAATTTGCCGGATGAATTCCCAAAGTTGCATTCATCCCATATAATAGTGCATTCGTCTGCTGAAATTGAAATGTTTTATTTCCAGGGACTATAACTATATCATTTCCATTTTTGTCCACTTCCTGGGCTTCATATATGTAATTTTGAATGTTATTATTAAAAACACTGAGGTTAAACGATACATCCGGGAATTCTCCACTTGTGCCTATATCCTCCTGTAAACTAAATTCAGGGACAAAATGCAGGTTCCCTTCATAAACTATATGCGCCCCGGGGTCTAATCCATTGGAGGCAATTTCAGTTATATTCGGCGACCTGTACCCTCTTGCTATATTTGATTTAAAACTTAAATTATCATTTAGCTGATATGTAGCTCCTATGCTTCCCGATATACCCTCAAAATGTAGGTGAAAGGATTGAAACTGCCTGATGCCGCCCGTAGAATCGCTCAAAGGTATTTGTGTGTAAAACCCCGTCGCCGGATTAGTTCTAATATACATTTCATCACCATTTTCGTTCCTGTGGTCGTAGCGAACACCGCCTGCAATTATCCAATTATTTAATTTCCATTTTGCATGGCCATAAGTCCCTATTTCAAACATATAATAGTCTGGAATTGGAAAATCCGTGGCATTCTGATTGGAATTTGTCTGGTACATTCCGTTCACTCCAAAGGACGGTTCTATATTGAGAAAAGAAGGTGCATTATAGCGTAATCCATAATCGAGCGTATTTAAAACGATGTATTCGCCAGCTTGATCAGGGTCTGTCGGATGATTATATTCTCTGCGGATATTTTGTTCCGCCCCAATCAAAACTTTTATATCACTTGTTACAAACCTATAAAGATTATCAGAATATAACCTATAATCCTGTATACGCTGTGACAAAGGACTTATAGCATATGAATTGAGTACATTATTAGGTACAATTGGCCTATCCTTTATATTATCAATTAAAGGTTGGATTGTATTTTCACCTTTAGATTCATATATTTGGTAGGTAAATTTTCTGGTAAGCGAATCCCTGCTTCCATCTGGAATTCCCTGGCGGTTATCATAAAAAGTGTAATTGAGGTGCGAATAACCTTTTGGACCGGTATATCCGATAAACCCCGTAGCATTCTCCATTTTAAAGCCTGTATTATAAACCCTTCCATCTATCGGGTCGGTATAATTCCTGGCTATTCTTTCCGAGCCTGACAAAGCCCATGACCAATTGACATTGGAATAAGACAGACGTAGGCCATTACCTACGAGCCCGTTATTTGATTGGAATTCTGATAATACCCTTCCATGTAATACTTTATCTGTATCATGAGGTATTGCCGGAAATAAACTTAATACACCTGCAATTGCATCAGAACCATACATCAAACTTGCAGGTCCATTAATTACTTCTGCCCTTTCAATTATATAATCATCCATAGGTACACCATGTTCATCGCCCCATTGTTGTGTTTCTACCCGCAACCCATCATAGAGGGTCAAAACCCGGTTATATCCTAAACCATTAATAAAAGGCTTGGAAACATTAGGCCCGGTTTTTACGGTTGCAAACCCGGTTGCATTTTTCGATATTGCATCTATAACATTATTTTCGGTAGTTTGCTCAATTTGTTTGGTAGTTACGCCTTCCATTGCAAGAGGGTTTTCACGTATCCGGGTAGCCCTTGCAACACCTGTAACTATCACTTCGGCAAGTGCGCTTTGCACAGCGGTCAATATAACATTGTATTCACTTTTATCTTTAATGATTTGAATGGTATCGGTTTTATAACCTACATAAGAAACAAGTAATTTTGAAGAAGTATTTATTGAAATGTTTATTTTAAATTTACCATTATCATCGGTAGTTGTGCCTTTTGTAGTCTTAAATAAAATTACATTACAAAAAGCAATAGGTTCATTCGTATCAGCATCTTTAACAATTCCTGTAATGGTTTGTTCCTGGGCAAAAACCCGAAATACCTGTAATAAAAAAATCAACATCGTTATTTTATATTTCATTTCAATTACTAATTAGATGCGTAAAATATTCAATATTAGATAAACCTAATTTGATATATTTTGTTCAACTAACCCAAAAATTGAGAGTGTCTAAAAGTTTGTAAATAGAAAAAGTTTTTTAAATTCCAACTATTTAAAGACTGTCTTTAATGTTGGTATTTTAAAGAAGTATAAACCTGCCAGGTTTTACCAAACAGAATGTCAGAAATTTGAAGGATTGTGAAACATTAATAAATACAAACCCAGCAGGTTTTCCCGATTTTAAAGACAAACTCTATTTATACCTAATTGAATAATCTCGATGAAAATTAAAAGTACCAGACATTTGGATTGTTTAAGAATTTTTTAGTTGTAACTTAGTCGCCTGTTTGAACAAATAAATGTAAACATTTGTTTCTAACCTAAATTGTAAACGTGAAGAAAAGAAAAATATACATTACTTGGCTAGTTATTTTTCACCTTTTGGTGTTTACAGTACCACTTACAATAAAGTCCACACATCATCATTCGGTAAAATTTCATTCAATTACTAAGGACGGTTCTCAATATTCAAAAGATGAAAAACCTTGTTTAATTTGCCAGTTCGAGTTTGTAACAAGCATTTTAAAAGGCTTTTCTAAAAATTGTGTTTCCCAACCCGTAACCCCAATTAAAAACCCAGAATTAGTTACACAGGTTTATAATATTCCGTTTACTTACTTTTCTTTAAGGGCTCCGCCTATCTTTTAAATATTCCCTTCAGTTTTCTCATTTGTATTTTTATCCATTGTTTTTAAGAAAAATCATTGGATAACACTTAAATACTCATTTACAACATTTAATAAATGATAGGCAAAAAAAATTATATTGCCCTATTTTGTTTACTCACAATATCGATATTTATTGTCCCGAAAGAACTCATTCATAGTTTTGCCGGGCACAAGGATAGTGTTGATTCCTTTTATAATGATGGTTCCAGTCATATTGAAATAAAGCACAGGCATTGCGAAATGCTAAAATATGAAACGCCAATATACCATAATGATGTTAATATTTTATTATTGTCTGTTGCGTTTCAATCAACAAAATATATTGTCAATTTTTATGACCAATATGTTTTCTTTTCATATTCTCATTCACATTCAAGAGCTCCTCCTTTATAAATTTTCTGTCCTTTATTTTGATTTATCTCTTATCCTTTAGTCTTCAATTGAAGGTTATCAGACATAAGGTAAATCCCTATTACTTTAAAATAATAATTTGATGCATTATTAAAGTAATTGGTGTGTTTTTATGCGCAAACAATTTATAATACCAATAGAAATTTTATAAAAATTAATACTATGAATAAAATAAAAATACTAGGTACAGTCACTCTTTTGGCCGTTTTATTTTCATCTTGCAACAATAAAGAGGAAGCTGGCGTACCAGCCCCAATTGGGAACGAATTTCTTACCACTACCATATTAAAACTTCAAAATATAAATATCCCTACTGATACTGCTTCTATCAGCTATCAGGTAATTGGCGATAATCCGGTACAAATTAGTCCTGATACATTGATTCTGAAAAAGAATTCAAAATACAATTGCACTGTTGTAATACTTGATGTTACAAAAATACCAGTTGATACCGTGAGTATAGTAATCAAGGCAAGGGCTAATTATCACCTTTTTGTTTTTCGCCCATCAACAAGTCTGGCTCTAATGGATAGCATTACTGACCAAGATACAAACATCCCTCCTTTACCGGTTGGGCTTTTATCTACTATGACAACTGGTAACGCAAGTATAGGGACGCTAGAAGTAATCCTGCGCCACCAACCGAATGTTAAAAACGGGACATATCCGCCAGGCTCAACTGACCTGGATGCTTTTTACCCGGTGAAGATTCAATAATGGTTTAACAATTTAAAAATGTAATTATGAAATCGTTTACAAACATTATCATCATATTGTTGCTGTTAATTTCAATAAATTTACAGGCGCAAACAGGTTCCACAGCCGAGGATAATTCTGGTGCGAAAAGTTTTATATCTTTTGCTGGTGGGGCAGCAATTCCAATGGGCAATTTTGCCGCTGCTAATGCCAGTGGTCCTATTTCCGGCTCATATACCACACCGTCGGGCTTTGCAAAAACAGGGACTAATTTTGACTTTGAAGGTGCTTATTATTTCTCCAAATTCGTTGGAATCGGAGGAATATTGTCCACATCTGCTTTTTCAATTGACACCAAAACAATTGCCGCCGGGTATCTCGAAAATTACGATTGCGATTCGGCTTCATCAAAAGCAAAATCATACAATACGTTCAATATTTTTATTGGACCATATTTTTCATTTCCAATAAACAAGTTGACAATTGATTTGAGAGTATTAGCTGGAATCAGTCGAACCCTTACACCTGATATAATTGGTACGGTCATTAATCAGCCAAACGGCCCAAATGAAGGTTCAGTATCAACTTTTGTACAAACTTCAGGTGTGGCGAGTGCTTTTGGATTTCAAACGGGTTTAGGCTTACGGTACAACATTTTCGAACATTTGATTTTGAGCTTGCGCGGCGATTATTTTTATTCAAAGCCTGATTTGTCTTTTGATAATATCAACAGGAGTAACTCAGGCCGCATACTCACCAGCTATAACCAGCCCATTTCAGGTGTTAGCGCAACCTTTGGCATTGGTTATCAATTTTAAAGGAAATTAATATGGATAAATAATATTTCACTCTTATAATAAGGCTGTGCTGGAAAACAGTGCAGTCTTATTTTCATAATTGTAAATTATTCAATGTATAATGTATAAAAATGAATTATAGAATAATATTGTCAAGTGTATTACTTTTTAACATATATTTTTCTTTTGGGCAACAAAATAATTTATGCCAGATAAAATGTATTGGAAAAGTTATAGATGGCAAAAGCAAAGAAGCCTTAATTGGTGCTACTGTTTTTGTTAAAGAACTAAATATGGGCTTGGCCACAGATGATAATGGAAATTTTGTTTTCAACAATCTGTGCCCAGGTAAGTACATCTTTATTTGCGAATATGTTGGGTATGGCAAAATTCAGGACACAATAAAAATTAACAAGTCCGTGAGTCTGTCATTTGCCTTAAAAACTTCTGCAAATGAAATCAATGAGGTAGTGGTCAAAGGTGAAAGAAAAAATGAGGAGGGGTTGAATACACTTACCCAAATTAAGATTGAAGGGATGGAACTTGATAAAACCATGGGACAGTCATTAGGGGAATCGCTAAAAGATATTGCAGGTTTAAATTCTATCCAAACTGGCCGGCAATTTCCAAGCCTGTAATACATGGGTTACATAGTAACCGTGTGTTGATTTTAAACAATGGTGTCCGTCAGGAAGGCCAGCAGTGGGGACAAGACCACGCGCCTGAGATAGACCCTTTCACCGCTTCTGAAATTTCAGTTATAAAAGGTCCGGCAAGCCTTCGTTATGGTTCCGATGCCATTGGCGGGGTGATATTGCTCGACCCTAAGAAACTACCCGATACAGCTTGCATACATGCTGATGTAAACTTGGTTGGTGCAACCAATAATAGAATGGGCACAACATCTGGAGAGCTTGAAGGTGCATTCGATAAAGGTTTAAAAGGATTAAGCTGGCGGGTACAAGGAACATTAAAACGGCCGGTAATTCAAGGGCTCCTGGATATTATCTTGATAATACAGGTCTTTCCGAAGCCGATTTTTCCGCCGCACTTGCTTATAAAAAGGAAAATTACGGGGCTAATTTATATTATAGTGAATACTCAACACAAATAGGAATTCTTACAGCTTCCAGTATCGGTAATTTAAGCGACCTGGAACTGGCAATAAGCAGCCCTGAACCTAGTGAGAAATCTATATTCACCTATACTATTGGCAGGCCGTATCAATCTGTATTTCACCAATTATTTAAAGCCAATGGATATTTAAATTTGCCTTCATTGGGAAATATCGAGGCAACTTATGCTTCTCAAACAGATGTCAGGAAAGAATATAGCCCCGATATTTCGTACAACGATTCTATAGCAAATTTGAATTTGCCCGAACTATCTTTTAAAATTATAAGCAATACGGTTGACTTGGTTTGGCATAACCCATCGCCCAAATATTTTTCAACCAGTATTGGCATTAATTTTATTACACAAGGCAATGTTTACAGGGGAACAGATTATTTTTCCATAATCCCCGATTTCAGAAATTATGGTGCGGGCGCTTTTGCCATTGAAAAATGGACGCATAATAAATTAACAATGGAAGGTGGAATCAGGTACGACTATCTTTGGATGAGGGTATATATGTATAATGATAATTTGCAATATGTAACGCCTACACATCAATACTCCAATATTACCACAAGTTTAGGTTCTACCTATGAATTTACCGATAACCTTTCGTTAAACCTCAATTATGGTAGTGCATGGCGAGCTCCTGGACCAAATGAATTGTATGGTGAAGGTGTCCATATCAGCGCAGCATCGTTTGAAAGAGGTGATTCTACTTTAAAAGTGGAACAGGCTTATAATTTCACCGGTTCAATTAAATACCAAAACGATAGGTTCAATGTCGAATTAGGTTTATATAATAATATTATCAATAATTATATCTTTCTAAAACCCAACCTGCAACCTGTTGTATTAATAAGTGGGGTTTACCCGGCTTATACATATACAAAGGCTAATGTAATATTCAAAGGCCTGGATTTGGATTTACAATATGACTTCACAAAATGCCTGAGCTTTATTTCAAAAACAACTATCGTAAGGGCTTTTAATTATTCAATAGACAATTACCTGATAAATGTCCCGCCTGATAAGTTTCTGAATACATTGAAATATAAATTCCTTCCTTTCGGGAAGTTTAACCATTTTTATATAGATGTTTCAAACTTATATGTATTGCACCAATGGCGTGTCCCGCCTCAAAGCGATTATGCACCTCCGCCACCGGCCTATAAACTATTTAATGCTGAAATTGGAACCTACATTAACTTGAATAAAAGACAGTTTGAAATTACTTTTAGTGCAAATAATTTTACAAACACTTCATACAGGGATTACATGGACAGGCTAAGATATTTCAGCAATGAAATAGGCAGAAATTTTATCCTGCGGGTAAAAGTTCCATTATTTTAGGTTGGAAATAGTTTAAAATTTTATGCAGTTTGAACCACTATGTCTAAGTCATGGTGGCAAACTGCATTTTCAGGCCAAATAAGTTCGTTATAGGACGATAAAATTTCTTTAATAGTCGTCCAAATAAGCCAAATACCAATGCAAATGGCAATGATTGGGTCAAAAAAACTTTTTCCGGTTGCAAGTACCAAAATTCCAGCCAGAACAGGGGCAAGAGAAACATAAACATCTCCTAAATTATGTATATATGCAAGTCGTATTGCTGCATTTTGCTCTTTAACCGGGTACAAAACCCTTGCAACTGCCCAATTGCCAAAAGCAGCGAAAAGTCCAACGATTAGTGGAATGTAACCAATTGTCGGAGCCGGGTGTATTATTCTTTCAACAGATTGCCACACAACAAACCCGCTTATGCCAATTAAACCTAGTGAATTGAGAACATTGGCCATACGTTGCAAATTTTTCGACATTACAATGGGCAACAAATAAGCCAGGTAAAGACAGCCCAAGGCCAATTCATCCGAAAAATTATGTACCCCATCCATCACAAGGCTATTGCTGTGTCCGGTAAAGCCGCCAAGTGTTTCACCTGCAAAAATAAGTGTGTTAAGCCCTGCGGCCAATGCGAGTGGTTTTCTTACGTGGCACATAAATTATTTAAAGATTATTAAAATTCTAAACAATTAAATACTATTTTAGTTTTAGAACTTAATTTGATTATTTTTAAAATTTCATTGCTTTTTTGATATTATAAGCTCATAAAATCGACTTTCATTTCAATAATCATAAGTTATTCATATAAATTAGACATTTTTTATCCTTTTATTTTGACATTTCATATTTTTACTTGATAAATCCATGAGTCCGGTTTTGGTGATTTTATTTGCACTCTCGTAGACAATAATATATCAAAAAATTATTTATGCCGGCTTCTTAAAACTTTAACAACATCATCAATTCTATAATTTCGCTGGGCAAGTAAAACCATTAGATGAAAAACTAAATCGGCAGCTTCATTCAAAAATAAATCATCATTATTATCTTTAGCTTCAATAACTAATTCAACAGCTTCTTCGCCAACTTTCTGGGCAATTTTATTAATACCTGATTTAAACAATTTGGTGGTATATGAACCATCAGGTAATGTCTTTTTTCGATGTTCAATAAGGTTTTGCAAATATCCTATAAAATCGGGAATATCAATATTCGATTCATTGAAGCAAGTATCAGCGCCGGTATGACAAACAGGTCCGCGCGGTGTAACTTTTATTAATAAAGAATCAGAATCGCAATCTTCGATAATTTCAACAACATCTAAAAAATTACCACTTACTTCTCCTTTTGTCCAAAGCCTGTTTTTTGTTCGACTAAAAAAAGTAACCAATTTTTCCGACTCGGTTTTCCGATAAGCTTCCTTATTCATAAATCCGAGCATTAAAACTTTATTAGTTTTATAATCCTGTATTATTGCAGGAATTAACCCGTTCATTTTATCGAAATCTAATTTCATATTTACCTTCTAAATGTTAGTTTTAAAATTAAAATAAAGTCGAATTGTAATTGCAAGTGCAAGAATAATAAATTCAATACTAAATGTTTGCGGTATTAAAGGAATTAATATTAAACTGAAAATTACTATTAATACTGATGACAGACAAAAATATTTTTTCACCAAACTGTTACGAATAAATGGTATTATAATGTTTGTAGGCAGGATAAAAAGGATAACAAAATTATAATGAAGTTCAGCATGTTTTGAAACAATGCTTAAAAATGTAATAAATATTCCGAATAAACCGAAAAGTAAGAAAAATGTAATATCGAATACTTTGGTACATTTTGGGAATATCTGGGCGCTTATTACCAAAACTAACATTATTAAACTTAGTAGAAATGGAGAAAACCAAAATTGTTTATCTTCATTTAATGTTGAATTTACAATTATATTTTCTGAACTTACTAAAGGATGCCCATTTAATTGAGCTTTAGCTATTGATTTTTGTAAAATCTCAGGTAAAAACATTGCGTCGTATCCTGCTTTTTTTTTTGTAAGTTTTCCCATTAAAAATCCTATACCAAATTTACACCAAGGCATTGATTCCAGTTTATCAGTATATAATTTTTGAAATGTAATTTGAGAACAGACTTCCGGTTTTTTCAGTAAATAAGGATCATCTGTAGCATTAACAATGGCATCGCGAACGCGTGTTGAACAATTATCAGTAAAAAACTTGTAGCGGTAATAACGATTTTGTGGCTCATAGTTTTTGATCAAAAAAGCAGTTAAATCTAATTTTTGTTGTTTTGTTAAATTCAATATTTGCTCCGTCAATTGCCGGTTTTCGTCCTTTGATTCAGCAACAAAACCATCAAATGATTCAACAGATAATGTATAATCAAGCCGACCTAAAGCAAATTTAAAATAGAAAAAACTTGTATTAAAATCGAACATGCCGTAATTGAATACAATATCGTAACCTCTGGCTAAATCTTTAATACGAATTCCTGTATGACCAAATACCGAATAAAGTTCAGTGCCAGGAGCTTCAGTTAATATTGAAACCTGCAAACTATCTGATAATTCTATTGAATTGCCATTAATTTGAAATATTCCTAAAAATAATAATACAAGAAAAATATTTTTCATATTTATCTGTTTTAACTATCTGACAATTATTTCTTTTGAACGTAAATACGATTTTAAATCGGGAATGGCAATTTCTTTAAAATGGAAAATGCTTGCAGCTAATGCAGCATCAGCTTTGCCGTTATTAAATACGTCAACAAAATGTTCCATTTTTCCAGCACCTCCTGAAGCAATTACTGGTATTTTTAAATTGGTTGACAATTGAGCCAATGCTTCACAAGCAAAACCATCTTTCACGCCATCGTGGTTCATTGATGTAAAAAGAATTTCGCCACAACCACGATCCTGAGCTTCCTGAGCCCAAGAAAAAAGTTCCTTTTCAACAGCAATCCTTCCACCATTAATATAAACAATCCATTTTCCATTTACAAATTTAGCATCAACAGCAACAACAACAAACTGACTTCCAAATAATAATGCAAGCTGATCAATAAGTTTTGGATTACGGATTGCTGCTGAATTTATAGATATTTTATCAGCACCAGCGCTTAAAAGCCTTTCGGCATCAGCAACTTCGTTTATACCTCCACCAATAGTAAAAGGAATATTAATATTTTGAGCTATACGTTTTACCAAATCTGCAAATAACTTTCGTTTCTCGTGCGAAGCAGTAATATCTAAATACACCAATTCATCTGCACCTTGCCGGCTATACTCAGCACCTAGTTCAACCGGATCGCCAACATTTTTAATATTTAAAAAATTAATTCCTTTCACCGTTTGTCCATCGCGAACATCAAGACAAGGAATAATTCGTTTAGCAAGCATATTTTATAAAAATTATTAAGCAGTATAATTTAATCAATAAACAATTTCAATTGATCTAAAGTTATTTTTCCTTCATAAATTGCTTTACCAACAATAACGCCATAAACTCCCATCTCTTGCAAATTTTCAATTTCCTTAATTTCAGTTATTCCTCCACTTGCAATAATATTTAAATCAGGGAAATGGTCAATTAATTTTTCATACAGTTCAATAGATGTTCCTTGTAACATTCCATCTTTGCTTATATCTGTACAAAGTACATAATCGAGGCCTAATTCATTATATGATTTTATAAAATCAATAACTTTAATTTTAGTTACATCAAGCCAGCCGGTAATTGCAACATGATAATCTTTAACATCGGCACCAAGAATAATTTTTTCAGCACCAAAAATTTCTAACCAACCAATAACCATATCGCGGTTTGTAACGGCCAAGCTTCCAATGGTTGCCTGATGCGCACCACTATTAAAAACCATTTTTAATTCACTGGTAGATTTAATTCCACCTCCAAAATCGATATGTAATTTTGTATTGGAAGCAATTTGTTCTAAAACTTTTATATTTATTACCTGTTGAGCTTTAGCACCTTCCAAATCGACCAAATGAAGCCGTTTAATTCCTGCATCTTCAAACATTTTAGCCACTTCAAGCGGATCTTCACTATAAACAGTTTTTTGGCTATAATCACCTTGTGAAAGCCTCACACATTTGCCTTCAATAATATCAATTGCCGGAATTATTGTTATCATAATTGTAAAACTTAAATTTTTGCAAAATTTTCAAGAATTTTCGCACCTATTCCACCACTCTTCTCGGGATGAAATTGTGTAGCATAAAAGTTTTTAAATTTCAATGCCGAACTAAATTGATTAATATATTCAGTTGAAGCTATTGTATTCTGGCCAATTTCAGCATAAAAACTGTGAACAAAATAAACATATTGTTCTTCAAGTTCAGGTGAAAACAAATCACTTTTCAAATTCGTAATTGTATTCCATCCCATGTGAGGCACTTTAGACTTAAGTTCAAATTTTTTCACGTTTTCATTGAAAATGCCCAAACAGCAGACATTACCTTCTTCAGAATTACTGCACATTAATTGCAAACCGAGGCAAATTCCAAGTACCGGTTGTTTTAAATCTTTTATAAGTAAATCCAACTTCTTTTCCTTTAAATAGGCCATTGTTGTACTTGCTTCTCCAACACCAGGAAATATTACTTTATCTGCCGTTTTAATTTTTTCGAAATTATCAGTCACTTCACAATCAACTCCAATGCGGTTGAGTGCAAATTCAACCGACATAATATTTCCGGCATTATATTTTATAATTGCAATTTTCATTTATTTAATTCGAAATATTAATCGAAAACCACTGTACGATTATTATAAACCAACAACCTATGTTGTAAATGCAATTTAATTGCCCGTGAAAGCACTATTTTTTCAAGGTCTTTACCTTTTTGAACCAAATCGTCAATACTATCTTCGTGGCTAACACGGGTAACATCTTGTTCAATAATTGGCCCTTCATCCAAATCGGCTGTAACATAATGACTTGTTGCCCCAATAATTTTTACCCCTCTTTTGTATGCCGAATGATAAGGCTTTGCACCAGGGAAAGCTGGTAAAAAGCTATGGTGTATATTTATAATATCCTTTGGATAATGTTGAATAAAATCATCAGAAAGCACTTGCATGTATCTACCAAGAACAATAAAATGAATATTTTCAGATTTCAGCATTTCCAATTGTCTTTTTTCCTGTTCTAGTTTATTTTCTGAATTTATAGAATAATAATGAAACGGAATTTTAAATGCTTCAGCTACAGGTTTTAATGATTCATGGTTGCTAATAATCATAGGTATTTCAACATTCCATTCATTGGCTTTATACCTGGCCAGAATATCAAATAAGCAATGTGACATTTTAGAAACATATATAGCCATCCGATGTTTAAAATCGGAGAAATACAATTTCCAATACATGTCATATTTAACTGCAATTTGGGTATTGAAGTAATCGCCTATTTTATTTTCAGGAATTAGGAAATTGTCCAATTCCCATTCAATACGCATGTAAAAAATTTTATCTTCTCTATCAACATGCTGATCTAATTCAATTATATTACCATTATTGTTATCAAGAAATTCCGTAATTTTTGCAACAATTCCTTGTTTATCAGGACAATGAATTAATAAAATCGCATTCTTTCCCATTTCATTGCAAATTATAGAGTTCCTTTGGTAGAAGGCAAAGAATTACTATATGGATCGCGCTTAATTGCCATTTTAATTGCCCTTGCCAATGCTTTAAATACCGATTCTATTTTGTGATGTTCATTTTCACCTTCAGCTCTAATATTCAAATTGCAATGTGCAGCATCTGAAAATGATTTAAAAAAATGATAAAACATTTCGGTTGGAACATCTCCAATTTTTTCGCGTTTAAATTCAACATCCCAAACAGTCCAACTTCGGCCACCAAAGTCGATTGCAACCTGGGCTAAACAATCGTCCATAGGTAAACAAAAACCATATCGGTTCATTCCAACTTTATTTCCTAAAGCTTTATAAATAGCTTCTCCTAAAGCAAGTCCGGTATCTTCAATAGTATGATGTTCATCAACTTCTAAATCGCCTTCAACTTCAATATTCAAATCAAATCCGGCATGACGACCAATTTGTTCGAGCATGTGATCGAAGAAATTTAAGCCTGTAACAATATCACAATTTCCATGTCCATCAAGGTTTACAAGTACATCAACAGTAGTTTCATTGGTTGATCGATGAACTTTTGCATTACGTAAAGGCAATGCTATATAACTATAAATTTCGTCCCACTCGTCCGAAACCAAAGCCATATGCGACTCCAATCCACTAGATTTAATTTCATCCCAATGTGATTCATCGCCATATAAAATTGCCTTGCAACCCATATTTTTTGCCAGAACTACATCCGTTAACCTATCACCTATTACATAGCTGTCTTCTAATTCATAACCACCTTTTAAATATTCTGTTAACATTGCCGTTCCAGGCTTACGTGTAGGTAAATTATCTTCGGGTTTCGACCGGTCAATTAAAACATTATCAAAATATATACTTTCATTTTCCAAAATCTGAAGCATTTTGTTTTGTACCTTTTCAAAAGTTTCCAAAGGATAGTCGGACGATCCCAAACCATCCTGATTTGAGACCATAACCAATTCAAAATCGAGATTATGTTGAATATTAAAAAGATTTCGAATTACTCCCGGGGTGAATTCCAATTGTTCTAAGGTATCAACTTGAAATGTTACAGGCGGTTCAACTATTAGTGTTCCGTCACGATCGATAAATAGGGCTTTCTTTTTCACAATACAAAATACTTTTTAAAATTTTTTTAGGGCTTTTAGTAATAAATCATTTTCGTCCTGGGTTCCAACAGTAATTCTTAAACAACCTGCACATAATGAAACACTTGATCGATTCCTTACAATTATTTTATTTTCGACAAGATAATTATAAACCATTAAAGGATCGTCAACTTTAACTAAAATAAAATTTGAATCGGAAGGGTAAATTTTTTTCACAACATTTACCAGTTCAAGTTCTTCTTCTAAAATTGTTTTATTGTTTAAAATTAATTGTACCCAATCTTCCTTTTCGCTTGATTTTTCAAGTGCTTCAAGAGCAAATTGCTGGGTCAATACATTTATGTTATATGGATATTTTATTTTATTCAGATAAGTAATAATTGATTTCGAAGCAAAAGCCATTCCAAGACGGATTGATGCTAATCCCCAAGCTTTTGAGAATGTTTGCAATATTACCAAATTGGAAAAATTATTTAATTTTCCAAGAAATCCTATTTTAGTAGAAAAATCAATATATGCTTCATCAAGAACAACAATTCCGGAAAACCTTGTTATAATTTTTTCAACTTCAGCTTCATTTAAATAATTACCGGTTGGATTATTAGGCGAGCACAAAAAAATCAATTTCGAATTTTTATCAGTTACTTCAAGTACTTTAGAGGCATCCAATTCAAAATTTTCAGAAAGTAAAACCTTCCTATATTCCACATTATTTATATCAGCAGCAACTTTATACATATTATATGTGGGATCGATAGAAACAATGTTGTCAATTCCTGGTTCACAAAATGCACGAATAATCAAATCAATAGGTTCATCACTTCCATTGCCCAAAAATATATTTTCGGTTTTAACACCTTTTATATCAGCAATTTTATCTTTAAGTTTACGTTGAAGCGGATCGGGATAGCGATTATATGGAGCATTGAAAGGATTTTCATTGGCATCGAGAAATACACTGGCATCTCCCTGAAAATCGTCACGTGCACTTGAATATGGCAATAATGCCTTTATATTTTTTCGAATTAAATTATCCAAGTTTATCATTGCAATACTTATTAATTACCTGTTTTAGACGAAGTGAAACAGCATTTTTATGACCGTATAATTCTTCCAACATTGCCATTTTTTCAATAGCCGGACCAATATTGAAAATTCCATAATCCGAAATTTGCTGAAAAGTCACTTTCTTAACAAAACTATCTAAATTAACGCCACTATAAATTTTAGCGTAGCCATTGGTTGGCAGGGTATGATTTGTTCCTGACGCATAATCACCAGCGCTTTCGGGGGTTAAATGCCCGAGAAATACCGAACCTGCATTGATAACCTTTTCGCTTAATTTATCGGCATTATCAGACGAAATGATAAGATGTTCTGGTGCATATTCATTCACCAAGTCCATTAATTCATCATCATTTTTTGCAATAATTACACGACTATTGTTTAGAGCAACCGAAGCTATTGCTTTTCTGGGCAATTCAGCTAACTGCAATTCCAATTCTTTTTCAATTGGAGGAATTACACTATCATTGGTTGTAAATAGCAACACCTGACTATCCGGACCATGTTCAGCCTGTGAAAGTAAATCGGAAGCTACATAAGCCGGATTGCTCGTTTTATCAGCAATTACAGCTACTTCCGAAGGCCCAGCAGGCATGTCAATAGCAATACCCATTTGGTTAACCATTTGTTTGGCTGCTGTTACATATTGGTTGCCCGGTCCGAAAATCTTATACACATGAGGAACCGTTTCAGTGCCAAAAGCCATTGCACCAATTGCCTGAACACCTCCTATTTTAAATATTTTTTTTATACCAATATAATTTGCAGTATAAAGAATTGAAGGATGAATTTTACCATTTTTCCCAGCTGGTGAACATAAAACAATTTCTTTACAACCTGCTATAATTGCAGGAATGCCAAGCATTAAAACTGTTGAAAATAATGGTGCCGTTCCTCCAGGAATATATAAACCAACCTTTTCAATAGCAATGCTTTTTTGCCAGCATTTAACACCAGGTGTAGTTTCAATAGGTTTTGTTGAAATTTTTTGTAATGAATGAAATTTTTCTATGTTGCCTTTAGCGAGTGAAATTGCTTTCTTTAGTTTGTCATCAATAAATTCCTTAGCTTCATCTATTTCCTTAGTCGTAACAAGAAATTCATCCAATTCAATATTATCGAATTTGGAAGTATATTTTTTTACAGCCGCATCACCATTATTCTTGACTTCATTTAAAATTTCTGCAACTGTTTTTTCCAAAACACTGTGGTCAATTCCGGGACGCTTTAATACTTCCTTCCATTTGTTACGTTCAGGATATTTTATTATTTCCATACTTATAATTAGTATTTAGTATTTAGTATTTAGTATTTAGTATTTAGTGTTTAGTGTTTAGTGTTTAGTGTTTAGTGTTTAATATTTAGTGTTTAGTGTGTTATAAAATACAAAATATCAATACACAAAACCAAAAAAAAAATTATTATATTTTAAATAATCATTTTTTCAATTGGAATAACCAATATACCTTCAGCTCCATTTTGTTGAAGTTTATCAATTACTTCCCAAAAATCTTTTTCAGCAATTACGGAATGAAGCGAACTCCATCCTGCTCTTGCCAATGGTACAACTGACGGACTTTTCATACCGGGAATAATATTTATAATTGCATCTAGCTTATCATTCGGGGCATTGAGCAATATATATTTATTCTTTTTAGCTTTTTGAACTGATCGGATTCTGAAAATTAAATCGTTCAAAATTTTTCGTTTCGCTTCAGAAAGTGAATGATGTGCAACCATTACAGCCTCGGAATACATCAAAACTTCAACTTCTTTCAGGTTATTGCTGAATAATGTACTTCCTGAGCTTACAATGTCAAATATTGAATCGGCAAGTCCAATGCCTGGTGCAATTTCAACAGAACCGCTTATTTCATGAATTTCGGCAGTTAGCCCTTTTTCTTTTAAAAATTTATTTAAAATAACCGGATAACTTGTGGCAATTCTTTTGTTGTTAAAATACTGAATACCTTTATATTCTTCAGTTTTAGGAATTGCCAAAGATAACCGGCATTTCCCAAACCCAAGTTTTTCAACAACTTCAAGAGGTTTGCCTTTTTCAAAAACTACGTTTTCACCAACAACACCAATATCTGCAACGCCATCATAAACATACTGAGGGATATCATCGTCGCGCAAATAAAGGACTTCCAACGGAAAATCGGATGAATGTGCCAGTAATTTTCCATTCCCGCCTTCGAGGTTAATACTACATTCGCTAAAGAGTGCCAGAGACTTTTCACTCAACCGTCCTGACTTTTGAACTGCAATTCGTAATTTATCCATATTTTTAAACTAAAAAAGGCCTGCAGACCGCTGCAAACCTTTCGATATAATTTTTTTAAAAGAATTCACATTTTTCTACATATACATCATAATCCAAAATAATGATGATGAGGTAAATGGCCTCGCCTTGTTGTTGCATATGTAATGATACCTATCATTATTAAAATTTTACATTGCAATTTTAGTGAAATTTATTGAAACAATAAAACCTCATCCAACATTTTTCAAAAAAATAATTTAAATATCTTTTAGCAATATATTGTTATTACTGGTCAACAACAAATTGTCAAATTCTGTTAATTTCTGGTTTATTTGTTCCATTTGAGGCAAATTTGCGATTTCAAGTTTTTTTATTCCTGCATTGTCAATTCTGTCAATTGTAGCTTTCAAAGTAAGTTTGTTGATATCAAATGCCGGTACATATAAAGCATCGCGCTGATCGTTTCCGAAAACAACAATAATTATTCCTGCATCAATCAAATTATTAGTAATATCGCGCGTTATACCCGAAGGCATATCTAAACCATTTGAAATTTCATCAATATCAGGTGCATTTTCTCCATCTGCAAACCTTTTTATAATAAACCATGAAATTAAAAGCGAAAGTGCTTTTTTATAACTTGGACTAATTAATGATAGTTCTTTTTCAAATGCATACTTCTCATAATTTTGGTTGGCGTATGACATTTGTGCTCCTATTAGTACCACAAGCCATCCTGTTTGCAACCATATCATAAATAAAGGAAGCGCTGCAAAACTTCCATATATTGCATTATAGCTCGAAACATATAACTGGAATTTCACATAACCCCATTGAATAATTTGAAATATGGTACCGGAAAAAATTCCTGCTATAACGGCATATTTAAATCGAACAAGAGTATTGGGCATTAACATAAAAATAAAAGTGAACAAAAACCATACTATCGTATACGGAATAAGATTTATAACAATACGTATAAATGGCAGAAATACCCCAAGAACATGAATTCCTCTGATTATATGATTAATTTCTGTTGAAATATATACTGTGACCGAACTTGATAGTATCATAAAAATCGGGGCAATTAGAACTATTGCAGTGTAATCTGATACTTTTCGGAAGAACGGGCGGCCTTTTTTAACTTTCCAAATTTCGTTGAACGAATTTTCAATATTTCCAAGAACCCGAATAATCGCCCAAAGCAAAACAATTATGCCAATTCCGGCAACTATTCCACTTTTTGTCCTTTCCAACAGTGATTTTGCAAAAGTAAATATCCACTTTACAACTTCATGTTGCCCATCAAATTTTTTGGCCAATTCCTGTTGCAGCATTCTTTCAAGACCAAAACCTTTTGAAATGGCAAAAACCATAGCTACTAAAGGGACAACTGAAAGCATTGTAAAATAAGTAAGCGCTGAAGCCCTTAGCACAACATTGTTTTCCCTTAATCCTTTAACGGTAAGCACAAAAATTTTAAACTGTTTAGTCAATGCCTTTTTAAAAGGAAAATTAATTTTATGAAGTAATTCAATAATTTTCATGAATTATAAAACGGTTTCTTACGATAATTTTATTTCTGCAGATTCAAGTTTGGACTTTAATTTTGCGATTTTTTCAAATATCTGCTTAAAAAACATATACCGTTGCTTTTCTGAAACACCGCTGATTAAAGTCGATTTGCGAATTATATTATTCAACCATTTAAAAGTATCGTCACTAAATTTTGTATTTAAAGTGGTTAATTTATTGAATGTATGAAAACTTAAATATACTATTTTTGAATCGGCTTGTTTAGTTAGAATACAGTTGTTTCCAATTTCAATTTCGCAAAAATAAAGTTTAAAATTTTCAGCATTCACGTTTTCAATATTTTTGCTTCCCAGCTCTGCCTGCTTTTGTATGGTCTTAATTTGTTCTTCCAGTTGACTGCAAACTAACAATGCTGTTTCTTTATTTTCAAACAATCCGGAATCAAAGTAGAATTCTATTTGTGCAATTGAACTGTTTACAGTTGCAGGTGTCCAAATTTCAATACTTGGAACTTTGCAGTAATTTTTATATATCTCTTTTTCATAATCAATTAATTCAGTATTTATATGCGATTTACTGAATTTTAACCCTTCAAAAGTTGGTTCATTTAATATATCATGAAGCCAGTAAAATGTTTTAAAAGCAGATAAATCAGGATAATTGAAATGATGAAAAATAGGTACATCTACAGCAGCATAATATAACTCGGCATTGTCGGTTTTAGCCAAATTTGCCAGCGTATCATGTATGTCGGCCAAATATTTTTTATAACCTTCAACATCGTGCATTTGGTTAAAGTTGAACGTAACACTGCCAGATTCACCACTAAAAATGTCAAAACCAATTTTGAAATGATTACATAAGGTAGAAATTTCATCAATTGTCAAAGGCGTTTCACATCTCAATCGCCTATAAGCACTATCATTACTTATTTCAAGAATTTCAGCAATTTCGTTCACTAGCGAAACTGACGGATGAATAATATCTTTTATTCTATCGAAGAATCGGGCTTGTAATGATTCGGTTTTTTTCTCTGGCATTTTTAAAGTTTTAGGAGAATATTTTGCAATTTATGCAAATTTACAATATTGAGTTGCATTTTTTGCAAATATAAAAAAACCTATTTTTGTGCCGAAGATTACATATAAATGCAAATACAGATTCTACAACTTATTGAAGGTGCTAAAAAAGCAAAAGGATTAACAGTTATAATTGACGTATTCAGGGCATTTTCACTTGAATGTTATTTATTCAACCAGGGAGCAAAGGAAATTATTGCCGTTGGTGATATAAACCTGGCATATCAATTAAAAGAAAAAAACAGGGATTATATACTTATTGGAGAACGGAACGAGAAGTTACCAGAAGGCTTTGATTATGGCAACAGTCCGACTTTAATTCAAAATATTGATTTTAAAAATAGAACCATTATACATACCACAAGTGCTGGAACACAAGGTTTGATAAATGCAACTTCAGCAAGCCAAATTATTACAGGAAGTTTTGTAAATGCTGATGCAATTGTAAATTATATAAAATCCGAAAATCCAAATGACGTATCATTAGTTTGCATGGGCTATTCAACTTTATACCCAACCGAGGAAGATACATTTTGTGCAGAATATATTTTGAACACCATTAATGGTACAGAAACTAATTTCTCTAAAATGCTTGAAATAATTAGGAATACAAGTGGTAAAAGATTATTCGATATGAAAAACCAGGCTCATTCACCTGAAAACGATTTTTATATGTGCACTGATTTGAACAAATTCAATTTTGTAATAAAGGCAATTGAAATAAGTAATAATACAATAAGGCTAATGAAAATATAAGAAAAGATGGAATATCGAAAAATCGACAATTCCATCTTCCTGAATTTATAATTAGCCTTTTGGCTGATGTTCCTTGCGCAACAAATCGTTTATTGTTTTAACCGGATTAAATGTTTCAATTGGAACTTCAACGAATAATGTTATCCAATGTGCCATTGAACCATTCCATAAACCTGGCAATTCCTGGACTTTTATCTTTTTCCCATTAAGTGATTTTCCCGAAATAAATCCTGTTGATGAATCGCGGTATTTTAAAAGGTTAAACTTATGACCAGAATAATCCTTTACATAACACACCAGATCAACTGGGTTAAAATGTGTAGCCGAATTAAAAATTTCCTTTTGTTTGGCATCATTTAAATTAACTTGTGATGATTCAATAATTTGTAACTTAAGTTCACCTTTACGGTTTAGCACCCAAAAAGGACCACCACCAGGTTCTCCAACATTTTTAACCATGCCGCAAATGCGAATTGGTTTGTCAAGTTTCGATTTAACATATCCTGCAAATATCGAATGGTCAATATTTTCAGGCACTTTAATGCCTAAATACTTTTCCATAAAGGCTGAAATATCGTTTCTGCGCTTATCGGAATAAGTATCATGCCATTCCATAAATGTTAATATTTCTGCCACCTGATTTTTAAATTGAATAAGGAAACCAGCCAATGCCTTTTTATATCTTACTGTTATTGGTTTAAGATAATCAGGTACTATATTATCTATATTTTTGATAAAAAATAAATCGGCATCCAAATCATTCAGGTTTTCTAATAAAGCACCATGCCCTCCGGGACGAAATGTTAATAATTCATTTTCATCTAAAATTGGATTATTATTTAAATCAACAGCAATTGTATCAGTTGATTTTTTTTGAAAAGAATTTGATATTTCAATTTTACGGTTGGTTTCTTTTTCATATAACTCTTTTAACCTGCCAAATTCAGCCGTAAAATCTTTTTCGTGTTCGGGCGAAATTGTAAAATGTAAATGCAATCCATCTTTCGAAGTTGCATGTTTTATTGACTCTATTAAATGTTCTTCAACAGGTGTACGTGATCCATTTAAGTAGGAATGAAACAAAAGTAAACCTTTGGGTAGCGAACCATAATTCAAGCCCTGAGGATCAATAATTTCTTTTAAAACTTTAGTAGCATTTTCAGGCTTATCAATATCAATTCCCTTCTTAGAAAGAGATAACTTCAGTTGATTATAAAAAGCTAATTTAGTGATGTTTTGTAACACTTGTTTTGCATCATTTGACTTACCCGGCGATTCAATTTCTTCGTATAATGGTTTAAACATGCGCGAAGCTGCTCCTGAAGCTGGTACAAATTTTATTATTTTCGAAGTCTTTGAAAATTCGTCAAATTCCTGAATCCAAGTATCTATTTGCTTATCATCGGGTTTTAAAATACCATCGCCAACAACTGCTGGTTTCGATAAATTCGCAGGTTCAAACCCTTCATTAAAATATTTCAATTGTAATTCAATTTGTGAATCTTCAATTCCCAAATGATTAAGTTGTTTTATTTGTTTATCCGAAAACATATATTGTATTTTTTATACGATAAATATACTGAAAATATTAATCAAATGATAGGCTGTTCGTTCAAATTTGTTAATTTTTCTAATGAAACCCCTCTCCCATTATCAAATGCATTTAAATTTGACTGAATTAACTGTTCACCTTTTTTTCGGAATAAATTGGAAATTCCTTCTTTAAAATATTGTTCAGGAATATTAATAAATGGAGAAGCTGCACCTAGCATAACCATATTCAATACTTTTGAATTACCAATTTTTTCAGCTATTTCATCAGCATTAATCAACACAAATTTAGGCATTTTGTTAATTTCGGAAAGAATTAAATTTGCATCAGGATAATTTTGGATATTGATAAAAGGAACAGAATTTGTAACCAGCCATCCGTTTTTAGACAAATATGGCAAATATCGCAGACTTTCCATTGGTTCAACTGAAATAATTATATCGGCAGCAGAAAGTGGAATTAAATCTGAAGCTATTGATTTGTCCGAAATTCGAAGATGAGACTGCACAGCTCCACCTCTTTGACTCATGCCGTGAACTTCGGATTGCTTGATTTCAAGATTAGCTTTTAATGCAGCAATTCCAATTGATGCAGCTATACTTAAAATTCCTTGCCCTCCAACTCCTGCAAGAATTATATCACATTTCATCTAAAATAAATTTTATTTAAAAAAAATCCATTTCCCGTTTTCGACAATTATTTTCTATTTTTTCTTGATAAAGTTTGAATGCATTCTCTTTCGCCTATTATAACAGAAACACCGTTATATTCAATTTCATTTTTAATTAATAAAACATTTTCAGCATGGTTCTTTTTTAAAGGCACCAAATTTATTATGTGATCGGGATCAACACCAATGCCTTTACATATATTAACTAATTTCCCTGAAGCTGATGACTTCTGCCCGCCAGTCATTCCGGTTGTTGAATTATCACAAATTATCAATGTTATGCCAGAGCTGTCATTTACAGCATCCAATAATCCGGTCATTCCGGAATGAGTGAAAGTTGAGTCGCCAATTATCGCTACTGACGGGAATAATCCTGCATCATAAGCTCCTTTTGCCATAGTTACCGAAGCTCCCATATCAACGCATGAATAAATTGACTCAAATGGAGGCAAAGCACCAAGTGTATAACAACCAATATCGGAAAAAACATGCCCTTTTTCGATATCTGCCATTGCTTCATTCAATGCCAGAAAAATATCAGCATGTGCACATCCTTTGCAAAGCGAAGGAGGCCTATTTGTAACTATTGATGGAATTTTCAAGGCTAAATCTTTTTTAATTCCAAGTGCTTCACCAATAATATCAGGGTTTAATTCACCTTCACGCGGTAATATTCCATCCATTCTTCCACGAATTTTAGCACCGCGTCCCATTAATCCACGTAATTGTTCTTCAACAAAAGGATAGCCTTCTTCAAGAATAATTATCTCATCACATGTATCATAAATTTCATCAAATAATGATTTAGAAACCGGGTATTGCGATATTTTTAAAACAGGATAAGGTACATTTCCATTTTCAAAATTTTCAAGCAAATAGTTATAAGCTATACCACACGCAATTATACCTATTGCAGTATTTTCAGTATTTATATAAAAATTATAATTTGAACTTAAAGCTTCATCCTCAAATTTTCGTTGTATATCAAGCAACAATTTGTATTTTATTCTTGCAAATGCCGGTAATAAAATAAATTGCTTTAAATCATCAGGTAAAACAACAGGTTTTTGAGGTACTGACGGCCTTCGTTGAATTGCAGCCCTAGAATGTGCTAATCGTGTGGTGATTCTAATTAAAACAGGTATTTTATATTTTTCAGAGAAATCAAATGATTCATAAACCATATTATAAGCTTCTTGCTGATTGGTTGGTTCAAAAGTCGGCACCATTGCAAATTTACCATAAAACCTTGAATCCTGCTCGTTTTGCGATGAATGCATTGATGGATCATCAGCAACGACAACAACTAAGCCTCCATTTACACCAGTAATTGCAGAATTGATAAACACATCAGCAGCAACATTTAACCCAACATGCTTCATACATACCATCGCCCTTTTGCCCGCATATGACATTCCTAATGCAGCTTCATAAGCGGTTTTTTCATTCGCTGACCATTCACTTCTAATTCCAGTTTCATTTGCTTGAATTGAAATTTGTACATACTCCGTAATTTCAGTTGAAGGAGTTCCCGGATAAGCATAAATTCCTGATAATCCGGCATCCATAGCGGCTTGCGCAATTGCCTCATCAGCAAGCAATAATAATTTGTCCATTATCTATTTTATGAAAACTTCAAAAATATAAAATTATAATATGCGAAATATTAAATTATTAAGAATTTCCATATACTGTAATAATAAGTTTTCTTGAACCACCATTATTTCGGAACTCGCATAAATATATTCCCTGCCAGGTTCCTAAATTCAATCGGTGATTAGTGATTGGAATTGTTAAAGATTGTCCAAATAAAGATGATTTTATATGGGCAGGCATGTCATCATCACCTTCTAATGAATGCTCGTAAATTGAATCTCCATCTGGAATTAAATAATTGATAAAATTATTCATATCGTAACGGACTGAAGGATCTGCATTTTCATTAATTGAAAGGGCTGCGGAAGTGTGTTGAATAAATATATTCATAATTCCAACATCAGGTAATTCTGTAATTGCGTTTTCAATAATATGTGTAATTAAATGAAAACCACGTTTATATTCAGATAATTTTATAATTTTTTGATTTACCATACATTTAATTTTTTAATAAAATAGATCTGCTATATTTTAATTTCATTTTATAAACTTCATCTTCTTTATTTATAAAAATGCCAGGTTTAAATGACATTGAAGCATTAAAACAGATTATAACAATTGTAGCTAAATTCAAATTATCCCAATCTCTGCTAATGTTGAGGAAAAGGAAAGAAATGAATTAATGGCATATGATTATGATGAATATATTTCTATAACTATTGATATAGATAGCCTGACAAAAGTTATAAATAAATTGTTGTTAAATGCTAATTATATTTTATAACTATTTTATTATTATCATACTTAAAGACTATTTCTTGCAAATCATTTGAAAGACTCTTTAATAATGCATTTTCTCCATTCAATTCAATTGTTGACAATTTACTAAAGTTATGTAGTATTAATTGTATATAATGAAATTTTGAAACGAATGAACCTTCCTTTGCACTGAATTCAATTGATTTATTTTTTGAATCATTTATAAAATCACGTTTATAAAATTCACCTTTTTCAAAATTATAGGATACACCATCATCTTCATAATAAGTAAAAGAATTATAACTAGTACCTTCATATACATGAACTACTAAAGTATCAGATGGATTTTCATTCGTATTTTGAATAACAGATTGCATTGGAAAAATAGATCCTGCCTTTATAAATACAGGCAAATCGTTTATCGGTGCTTCAACAATGGCATCCTGATTACCTTCATATAATTTACTGCTGGAAAGCCTATACCAATTCCCTTCCGGAAAATAAACTTTTACATATTGTTGATTGCTGGCAACCGGGGCTACCAAAATATCAGGGCCAAATAAATATTCATTATCAAATTCCGATTTATAAATATTTTCATCAAAGGTATAGTTAATAGCTAAAGTTCTATTTACCGGCATTCCTGTCAAAGAAGCTTCGTAGGCAACAGAATATAAATATGGTAATAACTTGTACCTTTGATTTATCAAATCTCTGTTCAGTTTTTCATAGTATTTATCATATACCCAAGGTTCACGATAATTTCTGTCATAGGCTGCATGATTGCGTAAAAATGGCGTATAAATACCTATTGATAACCATCGGCTCATTAATTCAGGTGAAGGTTCGCCAATAAATCCACCTATATCAGGTCCGGCAAAAGAAAAACCAGCCAATCCCAGACTATTTACCAATCTCACACCTAACAGCATATGTTCGTCATACGAAGCATTATCGCCTGTCCAAATTGTTGAATAACGCTGGCCTCCGGAATATGTTGCACGAGTAATATTAAGTGGCCTGGTATTATTTCGTATTTTTCGTAAGCCATCATAAGTCGATCGAGCCATTTGCATCCCATAAACATTATGTGTCTGGTTCATCGTTGTTTTATGATTATCGTAATTAAATTCAACCAAATCCGGAATACTTTGTCCCCAGGTTGCAGGCTCGTTCATATCATTCCAAATTCCATCAACGCCAACATCGGTATAATTTTTGAATAAGCTTCCCCACCAATTTCGAACCTTAGGATTTGTAAAATCGGGAAAGCTTGATCGTCCTGGCCAAACACTTCCCACATAATTCTCACCATTTGGATATTTAACAAAATAATTATTTTTCAAGCCTTCATCATATGCAAAATATCCTTTTTGAATTTTTAAACCCGGATCAACAATAGTTACAACATGAAATCCCATTTTTTTAAGTTCATTTATTGTTTCGGTAGGTTTGGGATAATATTCAGGACTAAATGTGAAAACTTTAAAACTATCCATATAATGAATATCAAGATACATTACATCAGCAGGGATTTGCTTATCCCTGAATGTTTTTGCAATACTCAACAATTCTTTGTCAGGATAATAACTATATCTACATTGCTGATATCCTAAGCTCCACAATGGAGGTAATTTTGAGCAGCCAGTAAGAAATGTGTAATTTTTAATTATATTGGCTACATTATCACCAGCAATAAAATAATAATTTAATTCACCGTCGGCAGCTCCAAAACTTGACATTTTATCATCGGTTGAAGCTCCAAAGTTGAAATAAGTGCGATAAGTATTATCTAAAAAAATACCATATACAACTTTGTCATGTATTCCAATAAAAAATGGAATAGTGGCATATAATGGATCTTTATTTAATGAATAAGCCGGAACATCAGAATTCCAATTTTGATATGAACTTCCTCGATGATTTAATCCACCGGTTTTTTCACCAAGCCCTATAAATTTTTCATCGGTAAACAGCTTTTTATAATCTGTCACTTCCGAACCCAACCAACTAACACCTAAATCCGCGTCATCAGCATTTATTATCTGGTCGTTTAAATTATAAAAACTCAACCGTACCGGCACTTTTGTAATAACAAGTTTAATATATCGGGTTTTAAATACTATTTTCTGTTTATCTTCTGAATCTTTTACTAAAAAAGATTGCGGATTTTGAATAACTGCGTATGAAAAATCGTAGGTGAAATCAGTTTTACTTATCCTTACTCTAATAATTTCATCGGAATAGCTCGATATTTGAATTATAGCATTTTCGGCATTTATCAAATATTCATTATTTTCAATTTTCAAACTTTTAAAATTACCAAGTTGTTCACTTATATTTGCTTCAACAAATAAATTAAATACCAATAAAAACCCAACCCCAAACAAAATCTTTTTCACCATCACAATAAAATTAATTTATTCAACAAATTGTTTTGCATAATACTTTGCTGTAAGCTTTTCACCTGTAGCCCTTTCAATCATATCATTCCAATAATATCTGGCACCAGGATAAAATATTTTTGTCTTTAAGTATTCACCAACTTCAGGTTTATTATAATAACTAATCATTCTATGATTGGTAGTGTCTTTCAATATCTTTTCGCAAATGTAATAATGAATTTGTGAAGCAAATAATTCGCCCAATAAATAATTATGGTAATAACAAGGTGAAGTGGCTATATGAATTTTTGTTGCCCAATCAGATTCGTTCCTGCCTTCAGGCTTTTTTATCATTTGATACTTTTCAACCAATGTCCACCATAACTTATTTAAGTCCTGATCGGGGTTTTCATACATTCCTTTTTCAAATCGGTACATTACTTGAACCCAACGGCTAAATACCAGCTCTTCCATGCGCAATGATTTATAACACTCGTTTGAAATTTTATTTTTTTCTTTATCCGAAATTCCTGTCATATCCTGAATCCATTGTGCATTTTGAGGTAAACGGCCAAAAAGCATAGCAATTCCCTCGGTTGTGAAAATATGCGCTGGTTGCCTGATAACAAAAGGTAAAGACCTATCAATATTTTTATCATATACTGCATGTCCAAATTCATGCAACATTGTATTCATCCAATAGCTGTTGGGGTTAATATTGCATAATACCCTAATATCGCTTTCATAATCAATATCCGTACAAAAGGCATGTTGATTTTTGCCCGGCTTTTCATACAAATCGCATTTTGGAAGAATATCATTGATTGGCAAACCAATACTGGCATAATAGTTTTCAGTAATTTTAACCAAATTTTTGTTTGCGAAATATTTATCAAGATCCAAAGCATAAATTCTTGGCGCTTCCTGAAAATATCTGTTTTTATAGTGCCAAGGCCTAAGTTGACTTATATTGATTTTATTTTCTTTGGCTAAAGCTGAGTCAATTTCTGCTTTAACTTTTGCATATGAATTTTGAGTTAATAAATCCAATTCGTCAAAAAGTTTCTCAATTGATTTTGAATCCTGATCATTTAATCGCAAGCTCATTTCGTGATAATTGCTAAAACCTAATTGTTTTGCAATTTCGTTACGTTTTTTAACCAAAGTAATTATATCATTAGCAACCAATGAACCAATTTTTTTATGAGCTTCCCATACTTCCTGTAAAAGATTACTATCATTAGATTTCTGTAATATTTCTTCAACTTCGTTATCGGTAATTTTTTTACCATTTACTACTGCCCTGAAATTATTGAATTTTTGCTCTATAGTCTTTTCTAAATCAACTACTTGCTGCAACAAAGCAGAATCAGCCTGATTCGATAAATATTGAAGGTAAATAACATCCAGTTCCCGTGAAGTTATAGAATCGCCAAAATAATTTGAACTTTTAATGTCTTCAAGCTTTTTAAAATCAGCTTTATTTGAATGTATTTGAATATATTTTTTTTCAAATTCTGCAGATTTAATAAAATCTGCTTCTTTCCCTGAAATTGAAGCTTTCCAATCAGCAAGGTTTTTTTCCTTCAATATAGGTAAAACAATAGAATCATAACGAACAATGAAATTTTTTAATTCTTTCCCCATTTTTTCAGAGCTGTTTTTACACATGGATGCTAAAAATATTAATGGTAAAACAATAAAAATTAATTTCGTTTTTATCATAAATTTTAATTTAAATAGAATATTTCAGAAATCAGATTTTTAAAAGTCGCAATTTTTTGACAAAATATTTTTCTTTCAACTTGTTTAATAATTTAAAATTGTGGTTTAAAAATATAAAACCAATAATAATAAGCATTAAGTTATATGTGTTTTAACATTTAATTAAAAATGACAGAAAAGATAACAATAAATTTCTAAATATAATTAATTTTTTATTTTAGCACCTAGAGCTAAATCCTTCACTTTGACAAATTTTTTAATATTAATTTTGAAAAATATAAAGAAAAATACAATAATTAGGTGAAGAAAATAAAGAAGTAATGTAAATTTGTAACAATCAAATTGCGAGTTTATGAAAGAAATTGGTAAGCTTCGGGTAATTAATGATTTGACTTCGAAAAAGTTAAAGAATAAAAAGTACCATGTTCCTGTTATAGGTCATTTTGCTAATAAGAGCATTGAATTTAAAAGTATTTTTGATGCATCTGTAGCAACTGGTATTCATTATACTCTAATATTTGAAGCTTGTATTGGTAAAATTTTTAAAGCTAAAAATGTCATTTGGGAATTTAAAAAAGGTAACCATTATATTAAATACAAAGCATTTTACATAAATGCAGCTACCAGTTACAAGCGTAAAGTTGGTTTCAACGGTTAAATTTCATCATTTTTCAAACCTGATAAATACTGTGAAGGAAGCACATCAAATTCTTCTTTGAAATATTTAGTAAAATATTTAGGATTATTAAAACCAACTTTAAACGCTACTTCAGATACTGACAAACCATTTCCTTTTAGAAGTTGGGCGGCTCTCTTCAAACGAATAGTCCGTATAAATTCAATTGGTGTTTTTCCTGTAATTGATAAAAGTTTTTTGTACAAATTAACCCTGCTCATACCTAATTCACGACTTAGATCTTCAACCAAGAATTCACTGTTTGAAATATTTTTCTCAACAATTTCCAATGCTTTTTGAATTAACTTTTCATCAATTGATTCAACTTTTATCTCTGAAGGATTTACGCTAATATATCTTTGAAAGCTTTTTCGAATATCCTCGCGCTGAGATATAATATTCTTTAGTTTCGATTCTAATATTTCAAAATTAAATGGTTTTATTATATAATCAGCAGCACCTGAATTATATCCTTCAAGCTGATGTTCCTGTTCTGATTTTGCAGTTAATAATATAATTGGAATGTGTGAAGTACGTTTGTCATTCTTTAATTTTGTACATAATTCAATTCCATTCATTTCAGGCATCATAATATCGCTAACTATAATTTCAGGAATATGCAAAAAAGCCTTGTTTAATGCTTCCCTACCATTACCAGCTTCAATAATTGAGTAATTTCGTTTTAAATTATCTTTTAAATAAAATCGTAAATCTTCATTGTCTTCAACAATTAAAACAAGTGGTTTTTCACTTGATATGTTTTCTGATTCATTTTGAAGTAATTCATGAGCATGATAAATTTCCTGCCTTTCAATAATATCATTATTTAAAACTGAAATTTCATTTATTAGAATAGAAATAGTGAAGCAACTTCCATTATCAGGTGAACTTATTACATTTATTGTTCCATTATGCAAACGAACAAATTCTTTAGTTATAGAAAGACCTATTCCACTTCCCTGATTAATCATATTTCCCGGGACTTCGTTTTGGAAAAATTGTTCGAAAATATTTTCCTGCATATTCTCAGGTATGCCAATTCCAGTGTCTTTTACTTTTATTTCAATATATTTATTGGTGTTATCTGGCAAATGATCAACATTAATTTCAACGTCAACATTTCCATTTTCATGAGTAAATTTAAAAGCATTGGACAATAAATTATACATTATTTTTTCAAACTTATCTGCATCAAATTGCATTATAAATTCTTTCACATTCGATTGGAATGTCAAATTGATATTTTTCTTTTCTGAAATATCGGAAAATGAATAAACAACATCCTTTATAAATTCAACTATATTAGAACTAACCGGGTTCAATTTAAATTCTTTTTCTTCCATTCTTCTAAAGTCGAGTAACTGATTAACCATGTTTAATAATCTTTTTGCATTACGTTGCATAATAACAAAATGTTTTTTTTGATCAGCATTTTCAGACGTACTTATTAGTTTCTCAATGGGCGCCAGAATTAATGATAGTGGTGTCCGGAATTCATGGCTTATATTTGTGAAAAATTTAATTTTAAGCATATCCAAATCATGAACCCTTCGCTTTTCATAGCGTTCCTGTTCGAGTTGAAATTTGAGCCTTGCTTGCGAAAGCGTTAATTTTCTGGCAATTATAAGTGATATAATTATAATTGAAATATAAATTAATAATGCAAGTTTTGTTCTCCAAAATGGAGGTAATATAATAATTTTCAAATTCGCTCCTTTATTATTCCATATTCCGTCGTCATTTGAAGCCCTTACACGAAATATATATTCTCCCGGATCGAGATTGGTATATGTTACTTTTTGATTTATATTATTTAAGCTAAGCCATCCTAAATTAAAGCCTTCGAGTTTATATACATATTTATTTTTTTCAGGATGCAAATAATTTAATGCTGAAAATCCTATTGAAAAAACATTTTCGGAAGATTTTAATGTAATTGATTTTGCAGCTGTTATTGATTTATCTAAGATAATCCGACCATTAATTTTTTTTCCTATAATGACTTCATTATTGAAAATTTGAAAGCTAGTAAAAACTATTCTTGGTATATCATAATTTATAGCAAAATTTTGAGGTTCAAATAAATTTATGCCATTGGGTCCTCCAAAAAATACTTCACCATTTCTGGTTGTAAATGCCGCTCTTTCATTAAATTCTTTGCCTTGTAACCCATCTGTTTGATTATAATTTTTAAATGAAAAATTATATTTTTTGTTTTTTGAATCTATTGAAATGATTATATTACTTAATCCATTATGTGTGCCTACCCAAATATTTTTAACTTTATCTTCAGTAATTGAAGCGATTGTATTTTCCGATAAACCATTATCTTCGGTAAATATCTTTATAAGATTTTTATTCTCATCAAATACATTTAACCCATCTCTTGTACCGACCCAAATTAAACCTCGTGAATCGGTATAAGTGCAAATAACATTATCATTACTTAAACTTAATGGCACATTATTTTCATGTTTAATATTGGTAAATCTATTTGAATGTATATCCAAAACATCTAAACCAATTGATGTGCCTATCCATAAATTTCCAAGTAAATCATAAGTCATGGAAATTACAAAGTTATTGTTTATTGAATTCGCATCTTCAGCCTTATAATGATAGAATATATCTTTACCATTTCCATGTGGATCGAATAAATCCATTCCTCCTCCTAAAGTTCCAATCCACAAATCACCTTTTGGCGTTTCTTTTATTTCCCAAATTCTATCATCAGTAATTGTTGTATTATCTAATGGATTATGTTTATAACATTTAAATGTTTTCCCATTGAATTTATTTAATCCTCCAAAATAAGTTCCAATCCACAATATATTGTGACTATCTATAAAAAGCTTAACAATTATATCATTTGATATTGAATTAGGGTTTCCTGCTATATGCTTATACTGTATAAACTTATTATTTTTTCTGTTAAAATAAATTAAACCTCCTCCATTTGTACCAATCCATAAGTTTCCTATTTTATCTTCAGCAAAACAGTCAACATCATCAAATTGAAGACTATTCAGATTATCCGGTTCATGTTTGATTAATTTAAATCGCAATAAATTCTCATGATAATAATTAATTCCTTTTTTAAATGTTGAAACCCAAATAATACCTGTATTATCTTTATATAAATAGGTTATTGAATTCTGGCTTAAACTTTTTTCATCATCGCTATTTTCTGTCAAATACTGAATTGTATTTTTCTTTTTATTATATACATTTATACCTCCATGATCCGTACCTATCCATATCTGTCCATTTTTATCCTGGACAAAATTTCGTGTCAGGTTATTATTTAAACGACATAAACCAGAGTCCTTGTTCAAATATTTCATTCTATTTTGACTGGTGTTATACCAAAAAACACCCTGAGGTATATTGGTACCACAAATCCATAAATCATCATCTGAATCAATAAATAATATATAATCTTGTATTTCACCTTTATAAAACCGCTGTATATCATAAATTGATTGTTTTACTTTTAATGTTTTTGCATCAATTTTTTCAATTACTCCAAGACGGTTTATAAACCAAAAATTACCTTTCGAATCCTGGTTAATTGCCGATATATTATTTGATGAAATACTTTGCGGATCTTTTGGATTATGTGAAAAATGTATTAATTTATTTGAATCTTTTATAGAATAATATGGTCCGGTTATATTATTCATTATCCAAAAGTTATCATTATAATCAGAATAAACATTTGTTATATTATACAAACCAAATGGTAAATTCTTTAAATATGAAGGTTTTTGTGTTGAAAATGATTCAGTTATTGGATTGTATATTGTAAAGCTAACACGATTTTCAATCCAAATTTCACCTTTATAATCTTCAATTATACGGAAAACATAATTATCACTTATTGAATTCGAATCGTTTACATTATGCTTATAAACCTTAAATTCACTGCCATCATAACGATCAAGGCCAGCCATCGTGTCCCAAACCACATAAAGCCTTTACTATCTTTTAATATACAATTTACCTGATTATTTGAAAGCCCTTTGGTAATGTCAAGTTTAGAAAATTGGTATTTGTCTTCACTCAAAACCCCTACTGTCAAAAAAAGAAATATAATATAGAAACTTATACGAACTTTCATTAAATGTTTATGAAAACAAAGTAATTATAATCTAAACTTTTTAATAGTGAAAGTAAAATTAGCTGAAAATTAAATTAAATCAACGCAACCGATCAATTGATTTGACTAATTCTTCATCTCTTTTAATTGATTTTATTGAAAGGTAAAGTAATATGACTGAAAAAACAGGATTTAATAATGGCCAGGAATATTTAATATTTTGAATTTCCAAATCTTTTAACCAAAATTTAATTTCAAGCAGAAATAATAGAATTAATAACACATTTATCACTATTAAAATCCGTGATAATTTAATTTGAAATTTCCTGTGTTTATAAAGAAAAAGCGTAACAATTGTAGCAAGTATATTAATGGAAACATAAATTAATGAAAGAAAATATTTATCAATTAATATCCATTTATTTGCCATAAAATTTAATAATCCAACTTGTGTCAATTGATAGATTTTCCCAGTATTTTCAGTTATTACAGCAATAGGAAAGATTAACAATAAACTGAGAAAAATAATTACCAGAAAATAGTATAATGATTGTATTCTTTGTATCATTTTTTTTATTGTAAAAATAAAAAAATACGCTTGTTTAAATGACAAAGTATTCAGAAAATTGTTAAAGAATTTATTATTTTTGTATATCTTAAAACCAAATTTTACTTTGAATACTACCTCAAATATTAAAGAATTAGAAGCACTTATCCATTTATTGGATGATAAGGATAATGAGGTTTTATCAGTGGTTACCGATAAGTTGATTGATATTGGTTCACCAATTATTCCAAATTTAGAAAAAAGCTGGGAAATATCTGGCAATCAAAAGCTCCAGGAACGGCTTGAAAATATTATTCAGGAAATTCAATTCCGGGCTGTTTTGCAAGAATTCCGAAACTGGGACTTAATGGGAGGTGTTGATCTTTTTCAAGGTGCATGTATAGTTGCAAAATTCCAATATCCCGATTTAAATGTTTCTAAATTAAGAGAAAAAGTTGAAGCTTTTTCAGATGAAATTTGGGTAAATATAGATAACGATATTCCAGCGCTTGACAAAATAAGAATTATCAACCATTACTTTTATGAAGAATTTAAATTTAGTGGAAATCATAGCAATTATTATGCCTCTTCTAATTATTATATCAATCAGGTTCTTGAAACTAAAAAAGGAGGACCTGTTGCATTAGGCATCATTTATATTACAATTGCAAATATGCTTGACCTGCCAGTTTACGGGATTAATTTGCCCAAAAATTTTATTCTTGCCTTTAAAGATAATTATACAAACATTCAGGAAAGTATTCTTTTTTATATTAATCCATTTAATAAAGGAATGATCTTGAGCAAAAAGGAGATTGATAATTTTCTTGATCAACAAAAAATTTCAAAACTTAATCAATTCTATATTCCTTGCAGTAACCATGAAATAATGGAAAGGCTTATTTACAATTTAATGAATTCATATGAATTAACTGCAAATATTGATAAAGTAGAAAAAATCAATCAACTTTTTAATATCGTAAAAAAAAAGTAGGATAAGTTTATTATCCTACTTTCCAAATAATTAAAATAAATTATATTATTTTTTCTAACCTGTTTACAGTTTGAGCAATTTGTTCATCCGAAATTTCATGATCTTCAAGTCCACCGGCAAAATATTTATCATAAGCGGCCAAATCAATCATTCCATGTCCTGATAAATTGAAAAGTATAGTTTTTGCTTTACCTTCTAGTTTGGCAATTTTAGCTTCGCGAATAGCTGCAGCAATTGCGTGACACGATTCAGGTGCAGGAATAATTCCTTCGGTATGGGCAAAATTTACACCGGCTTCAAAAGTCTCTAATTGCTTAACCGATTGGGCTTCTATTAATTTATCTTTCAACAATTGGCTAACAATTGCACCAGCACCGTGATACCTTAATCCACCGGCATGGATTGAATCTGGAATAAATTCATGCCCAAGTGTGTACATTGGAATTAATGGAGTTAAACCTACAGTATCGCCAAAATCGTACTGGAATGTGCCACGTGTTAATTTTGGACATGACACTGGTTCAACTGCAATTACCCGTGTATTTTTATTTTCAGTAAAATTATTTTTCAAAAATGGAAATGAAATTCCTGCAAAATTTGAACCTCCACCAAAACAAGCTATTACAACATCAGGATAATCGCCGACTTTTTCAAATTGTTTTAACGCTTCCAAACCAATAATTGTCTGATGCATTAACACATGGTTTAATACTGAACCTAATGAATATTTTGTATCTTCATGTTTTGCAGCCATTTCAACTGCTTCAGAAATAGCAATACCTAAACTACCGGGTGAATTCGGATCCTGAGCCAATATTTTTCTTCCCGCATCGGTTAAATTACTTGGCGAAGGAATAACTTTAGCTCCCCAGGTATTCATCATAAACTTACGATATGGTTTCTGTTCATAACTTACTCTAACCATATATACCTCAAGTTCAATCCCAAATATTTGCGTTGCAAAACTTAATGCACTGCCCCATTGGCCCGCACCTGTTTCAGTTGTAATTTTTTTAACACCTTCTTTTGCATTATAGTATGCCTGAGGAACCGCAGTATTAGGTTTATGTGAACCAGCCGGACTAACTCCTTCGTTTTTATAATATATTTTTGCCGGAGTATCCAGAAATTTTTCAAGATTATAAGCCCGATGCAGTGGAGTTGGTCGCCATATTTTATATATGTCTTGTACTTCTTCTGGAATTTCAATCCATCTTTCCTGCGAAACTTCTTGCATAATTAATGCCATTGGAAATAATGGCGCTAAATCCGCAGGCCCAACTGGTTGTTTGGTACCTGGATGCAATGGTGGCAATGGCTTATTTTTCATATCTGCCACAATATTATACCAATGGGTTGGCATCTCTTTTGGTTCAAGAGTAATTCTAAAAACTTTGCTCATAATTTGTTAGTTAATATTGTTAAACAAAAAAGGCATATTGTAAACACAACATACCTTCATATCTATCATTAAATTTACTTAATGTCAATTCAAAGGCATTTTACATACCATATTTTGCCAAAATCTTTTGTTATATATATTTTTCATAAGAATTAAAAACAGATGCATTTGTATAGAACAAATGTAAAAATATTAATCAGAAATGCAAATATTTTTTATGACCAAGAGTCCAGAACCAAGGCTTTCAAATTATTAACTTAAAATCCAAGAAGTAATTTTTCAATTGAGGAACTGCCTAAAACCAACTTATAAGGAGATTCTATTAGCTCTTTTATTTTAAATAGAAAACTGACAGAATCTTTACCATCAATAATCCGGTGATCGTATGACAATGCAACATACATCATGGGCCGAATTTCAACTTTTCCATTCACAGCAACCGGACGTTCAACAATATTGTGCATCCCTAAAATTGCTGATTGTGGAGGGTTAATTATTGGCGTTGAAAGCAAAGAACCAAATACCCCACCGTTTGTAATAGTAAATGTACCACCAGTCATATCATCCATACTTAAACGTCCTGCACGTGCTTTTTCGGCAAGACTGGCAAGTGTTTTTTCAATTTCTGCCAAACTCAATATTTCAATATTTCGAATTATTGGGACCATCAACCCTTTTTCAGTTTGAACTGCAATTCCTATATCGGCAAAAGATGAACTAATAATGTCATCACCATCTAACATGGAATTCACCTTTGGAAACTGCTGAAGGGCAATACTGGCAGCTTTTGTAAAAATTGACATAAATCCCAATTTTATACCATGTTTTTCAGTAAATTGTTTTTGGTATTTAACCCGTAAAGCCATTACTTCACTCATGTCGATTTCATTGAATGTAGTTAGCATGGCAGTTTCGTTTTTAACAGCTACCAATCTTTTACTCAGCTTTTTTCTGAGTTGTGACATTGGTTCTCTTTTAATATCTCGACTTGCTTCAGTATTAAATTGTGAATTAACAGGTAATGCCTGAACTCCATTTAAAACAACCTGAACTTCCTCTTTTCCTAAACGTCGTAAACCTTTTATTATATCATCAACCGAAAGTTTGGCTTCTTCCATCATTTTACGGGCAACAGGTGTTACTTTAATATCATTATAAGTTTCAGACGCAACAACTTTTGCTTCACTGGTTAAATTAGTTAAAGGTTTACTTTCAACCTTTTGTTGTTCAATTTTATTTTGTTCAATATTTTTTTGATTCTTATTTTCCGAAATTTTTGGTTTTTCTTTTTCAACCGCTATTAAAGGTTTCTTCGCATTCTCGTCAATATTACAAACAATAGACCCAACTGCAAGGGTTGTTCCGGAAGGGACAATAATATTTATTGTCCCTGATACTTGAGCAATTAAAGGAAGTGTAGCTTTATCTGATTCAATTTCGCCCAACTCCTGGCCATTTTCAACATAACTACCATTTTCAACAACCCATTTCGAAAGTACAACTTCAGTTATACTTTCACCAGGACTTGGTACTTTAAGCGATGTCATTTTTTTGTGTATAAAATTTTACTTGCTGGCAAGTTCTTTTTTGTAAAGATAATTATGTTGTTTTAGAATTTCAACATGCGATTTGCCAACAACACATTGTAAACCACAATATTTATTTTTAAGGTCGCAATTACAATGCCTGAACACTTTGCCAATGATTTCCATTTGTTCAAGTTTATGCAATTCATTCAAACCAACAGCCGGACTTCCACTTGCCTGACGTGTTACAGGAACTATAGTATAATCCTTTAGTTTATAATTAACAAACATCCAGGCACCCATATTTTCAGGTTCTTCCTGCACCCACAACTTAATCAGTGTATTTTTATATTTTGAAAATATTGCTTCAATTTTTTCCTTTGGAAACGGATACAATTGTTCAACTCTAATGATAGCAATATCGCGGGCATTAAATTCTTCTTTCTTTTCTAATAAATCATAATATATTTTCCCGCTGCACAAAACAAGCCTTCGAACCTCATTTACATCAACATTATCGTCATCAATTACTTCCTGAAAATGGCCATATTCCAATTGTTCAAGTGGCGATATAACCTTTGGGTGTCGTAAAAGACTTTTCGGTGTGAATATAATTAAAGGAATCCTGTATTCCAATTTAACCTGACGACGAAGAATATGGAAAAAATTTGCCGGAGTTGTACAATTGGCAATATACATATTATTATTGGCAGCAAGCTGCAAAAACCTTTCAATACGTCCGCTTGAATGTTCTGGCCCCTGACCTTCGAACCCATGTGGAAGAAATAAAACAAGGCCATTCATTAAACCCCATTTTTCTTCAGCAGAACAAATATATTGGTCGATAATTACCTGGGCAACATTATGAAAATCGCCAAATTGCGCTTCCCATATATTTAAACCATTTGGGACAGCTATTGCATAACCATATTCAAAACCCAAAACGCCATATTCTGATAAAGGTGAATTTAGTACAATAAAATCAGCCTTTTTATTATCCAATTGTTTAATAGGGAAAAATTTTTGGTCAGTATCTTCAATTACGTGTCCGGCATGACGGTGGGCAAATGTACCGCGCATGCTGTCCTGACCACTCAATCGTACCGGGTGGCCTTCTATAACCAATGAACCATAAGCAATTTGTTCAGCAAGCGCCCAATCAACCTTTCCTGCATCAATTAACTTTTTACGGTCATCAACAATCTTTACTGTTTTTGAAAAGAATTTTTTATTAGATGGAAGAAAATTTATAGCATCGGCAATTTTCATTAATGACTTACGACTAATACCTGTTTCAGGTGAATTTTTAAAATCATTTTCTTCTGAATATCTATAACCATGCCACACCTCTCCAAGAAACTGTTTTATAAAAACCTTTTCAATTTTCTTCGATTCCTCAAATTTTTCTTCCAATAAATCATCAAAACCCTTCTCAATAGCAGCAATTTGATCTTCGGAATATACCTCTTGTTCAATTAGCTTTTTACCGTATATATCGCGTGGATTTGGGTGTTGCTCAATAATTTTATACAACATGGGTTGGGTAAATCGAGGCTCATCACCTTCGTTATGACCATATTTACGGTAACTTAAAATATCTATAAACACATCGGAATGAAAAGTTTGTCGATAATCCATTGCTAATCTTATGGCTAACACCACAGCTTCAACATCATCGCCATTGATATGAAAAACCGGTGACTTTGTAGCTTTTGCAACATCAGTACAATATACACTCGAGCGTGCTTCAAGGTAATTGGTTGTAAAACCAACCTGGTTATTTATAACCAAATGAATAGTACCACCGGTGCGATATCCATCGAGTTCGGCAAGTTGTATTACCTCGTAAACCACACCCTGGGTTGCCATAGCTGCATCACCATGTATTAATATAGGGCATAACTTATTTACATTGTCAGCGTAGTCACTTTTTATGCGGGCATGAGCTAAACCTTCAATTAAAGGGCTGACTGTTTCGAGATGAGAAGGATTGGGCGCCATTGAAAGTTTTATTTTTTTCCCATCAATGGTTTCCACTTCATTATCAAAACCAAGATGATATTTCACATCGCCCAAAACAATATTTTCTTCATATTTATTGGCATTAAATTCTTTAAAAATATTTTCATAGGGTTTTTCTAAAATATTGGTCAAAACATTTAACCTTCCACGATGTGCCATTCCAATCACAAACTCTTCAATACCCAGTTGAGCTCCATGATTTAAAACCTGGTGCAATGCAGGAATTAAAGTTTCGCTTCCTTCTAACGAAAAACGCTTTTGACCAACAAACCTCCTATGGATAAACCTTTCGAAACCTGATGCCTGCATCAGGTAGTTATATATTTGCTTTTTTTGTTCAACACTAAAATCGGGAGTATTGCGGCTTCCCTCCATTTTTTTTAGCAACCACTCAACTCTTTCAGGAATTCGAATGTACATCAGTTCTGCTCCTACACTCTGGCAATAAGTGTCCTGCAAATGTTCAACAATTTTTCTTAAACTAGCTGGACCAATACCTATTTCACTGCCGGCTTGAAACACAGTATCTAAATCTTTTTCTGATAACCTGAAGTTCTCAATATCTAAAGTTGGATAATATTTTCTCCTGGTTCTAACCGGATTTGTTTTTGTAAAAAAATGACCGCGTTTACGATAATCGTCAATTAAATTAAGCACCCTGAACTCCTTGTCGAGATTATCTGATTTAATAATTTCGCCAGAATAATTTTCACGTGCAAGCTCAAACCCCTGAAAAAATCGTTGCCATTCTTTTTCAACTGTATCGGGATTTTGCAAGTATTGATTATAAAGATTTTCTATTGCTTCAATATCGCCATTGCCTAAATAAGAAAGTGAATCCATAATATTTTTAAGACTTTAATCAAATTTACAAAACATTTCTTTTAGATGAATATTATTTCATTTTTATAAATATTCAGGCTTACTAACAATGCTGATAAAGAAATGTTGACCTTATTTTATATAAAAATCGAGTAATAACTGACCTTCGATATACGCCTGTAAATGATCGCCAATTTTAACAGCACCCACTCCGGCTGGAGTTCCAGTATAAATAAGATCGCCGGTTTTAAATGTCATAAATTTTGACACATAAGCTATAATTTTATCGAAATTAAAAAGCATATCTGCAGATAATCCATTTTGAACCGTTTTTCCATTTATATCAAGCCTGAAATGGATATTGTTCAAATCGGGCAATGTTGATTTTTGAACAAACTTTCCAATAGCAGCAGAATTATCGAAAGCTTTTGCAATTTCCCATGGTAAACCTTTCTCTTTGCATTTTTGTTGCAGATCGCGAGCTGTGAAATCAATGCCAATACCAATTTCGTCGAAATATCTGTGGGCAAAACGGGCTTGGATACTTTTGCCCAATAATTTTATTTTCAAAATAAGTTCAACTTCATAATGAATTTCATTTGAAAAATCGGGGATGAAGAAAGGATTGTTATTTCGAAGTAAAGCTGAATCAGGTTTTAGAAAAAAAACAGGGTTTACAGGAATTTCATTTTTGAGTTCTTTGGCATGATCAGAGTAATTGCGCCCAATACAAATTATTTTCATTTATTTATTCCTCTTTTAATGCTGAAGAATTTGATTTTTTTAAATTCTCCTGAATTTCTAACGCTTTGGCATTCGAAATATCTTCAAATATTAAAAAAGCATAACCTTTTTTATGACCAAAAGCAAAAACCGAAAACCACTTATTGAGTACACCGGAAAAACAATAAAACTTTGCCCTTCCATTTGATATTGCTGCCTGGCCTAAAGTACCAACCCAATCAAATTTAGTTTCTTTAGTTTCAGGGAACAAACTTTCATAGTGTAAGTTAGATATTTGACTTAGGCTTACATTCATGAATTGTAGAAAATTATCATCAACTTTATCAATTTCATAATCCGAAGCTAAACCTGAACCATCAACATATATTTTATGAAAAGCTATTGCATATAAATTTATAGGTAATTTAAAATCAAATTTCCTTAATGTTTCCTCAATTAAATCATTATATGATTCCAGCCCTTCAACCATTTATAAATTTATTTTTCACTCTCTGATTATTTGTTACCGATGAAGTTTGGCTTAAAGATATAAAGTTTTCAAAAATAAATAAAAATTGAATTATATATTATTTTACTTACATCTTAAAATTAGACTAACTTTAATATTAATGTATTAATAAAGTGAACATAAAAGTAAGTTAAAACGTTTAGTAATCAATTGAATAAAGCATGTTCGTGATATTAAAGACTTTTTAGTATGATATTTATCACATTGCATATTTATTTAAAATTTAAAGTAATTTTTACTTTAGCGGCTCTGAAATTTTTATTTTAAAAGGGGAAAATGGGAAGCGTATCATTAATATTATTAATGTTTTGCGGTATTTTGTTCGCTGGCATGGCAATTGGATTTGGAAAAATTTTGTCAGTTAAAAAATTCAATCCAGAAAAAGGCGAAGCCTATGAATGTGGAATTCAAACTCAAGGCACTACATGGATTCAGTTTAATGTTGGCTATTATTTATTTTCCCTGGTTTTCCTCATTTTTGATGTTGAAATAGTTTTTATGTACCCTTGGGCTGTTGTTTTTAAAGAAACTGGTATTACTGCTTTTATTGAAATTTTGCTATTCGTTACTTTTCTTTTTTTAGGTCTATTATATGCATATAAAAAGAAAGCATTATCATGGATATAAAAAATACTATTCCCGATTTTCCGGGAGAAATAATAAGTGATGATTCGGGCAAGACTAATTTTATTGTCACTAATGTTGATAAACTTGCCAATTGGGCCAGGAGCAATTCATTGTGGCCTTTAATATTTGGAACCAGCTGCTGTGCTATTGAAATGATGTCAGCTGCTTCGGCAAAGTACGACTGGTCGAGGTTTGGTTTCGAAGTTGCCCGTGCAACTCCACGACAAGCCGATTTAATTATTGTTGCCGGTACTATTTGTAATAAAATGGCCCCAGTTTTAAAACGTCTTTACAACCAAATGCCTGAACCAAAATATGTAATTGCTATGGGTGCCTGCACAATTTCAGGAGGCCCTTTTTCAATTGGCGGTTATTCAGTAGTAAAAGGTGTTGATAAAATTGTACCTGTTGATGTATATGTCCCAGGATGTCCACCACGTCCTGAAGCCCTTTTACATGGCATGATGGCTTTGCAGGAAAAAATACGAAGTTCCAGGGCTTATGTTGTGGATAAACCAATAGCTGAATTGTAATTTATAGAAAACATGCAAAACGATCAATTAAAAGAATTTCTGCAATCAGCTTTCCCTGATGTTAAAATAGAAGATAATTCGTCATATATAAATTTAGTTTTAGATAAAAGCAACTTGTTTTCAACTGCGAAATTTTTAAAAGAAAATAATAATACTCAATTCGATTATTTAAAATGTGAAACTGCTATTGATAGAAATAATCAATTTGAAGTTGTATATCATTTGTATTCTACGGTTCATTTGCATTCGATATTCTTAAAAGTAATATTAGATAATCGCGAAAATCCTGAAATTGATTCTATTGTTTCGCTATGGAAAGCAGCTGATTTGCATGAATGTGAAATTTATGATTTAATGGGTATAAAATTTTTAAACCATCCTCATTTGCGTCGGATTTTTTTGGGAGACGAATGGAAAGGTTTTCCGCTAAGAAAGGATTATGTACAATTGGAAGATCAATATTAAAAATAGAACAAGGATCAAGGAACAAAGAGCAAAGAACAAGGAATAAAGAATAAAGAGTTAAGGATTAAGATTTAAGGGGAAAATTGGAAACCAAAGAAAATATAATAGTTCAGGAAAAATCTGATGAGTTTATCATCAATATTGGACCGCAACACCCATCTACACATGGTGTTTTGCATTTACAAATTAAACTTGATGGTGAACAAATAATTCATATTGAACCCAATTTGGGTTTTATTCACCGTGGAATTGAAAAAATTTGTGAATCGCTTGGTTATAAACAATTCATATATCTTACAAGCCGAATGGATTATTTATCAGCACACATGAATAATCAGGCCTGTTCTTTGGTTATTGAAAAGGCTGCAAAAATTGAAGTACCAGAAAGGGCAAAGGCCATACGTATTTTAATGTGCGAACTTACAAGGCTTGCTTCACACCAATTGTGGTGGGGTTGCATGGGTTTAGATTTAGGTGCAGTTTCTCCATTCTTTTATGCTTTCCGCGAACGCGAGGAAATTTTGGAAATTTTTGAAGAAACTTGTGGAACAAGACTTACAATGAATTACATAACACCCGGTGGCGTTATGAACGATATTGATAAGGATTTTATACGAAAAGTCAAAGAATTGGTAAGCCAGTTTAAAGTCAACATTAATGAATATCATGAATTGCTTACAGGCAACAAAATATTTCAGGCACGTACAAAAGGTATTGGTCATTTATCAAAAGAAGATGCTATTTCTTTGGCTTGTACGGGTCCGGTTGCAAGAGCATCAGGAGTAAGCTGCGATGTTCGTAAATTAAATCCTTACGATGGTTATGAAAAACTTGATTTTAAAGAAATAATTTCAGAAGGTGGCGACTGCTTTGCCCGTTATTTGGTGCGAATTGAAGAAATGAAACAATCCATGGCAATTATTGACCAATTGATTGATAATATTCCTTCGGGTGATTATCGAACCAAATTAAAAGGTGTTTTAAAACTTCCTGTTGGGGAATATTTTCAGAGTGTTGAAACTGCCCGTGGCGAATTTGGTGTTTATATTGTGAGTGATGGCACAAGTAAACCTTATCGAGTAAAATTCAGGACTCCAAATTTTTCGAACCTTGGAGCATTAGTACCATCAGCAACTGGTGGAAAAATTGGTGATCTGGTTGCAATCATGTCTACATTGGATTTAATTATTCCGGACATCGACAGGTAGAAATGAGTAAGGAGTTAAAAGTTAAGAGTTAAGAGTCAAATGCTTTTGAAAAATATTATGAATAAATTTTTTAGATTTTAATTAGCACATAAATACATCGAAAAATTAGCACATTAAGATTTATGTATCATACTTTCAACGTTACACATTGGATTCATTTAAAATTATTTGCCCTTTTAGGTTCAACAGGTGCATTTTTATCAGAACTGGTAATTGCCGGGATTTTAATGATTTTATTAGTTGTTGTAATGGCAGTAATAATGATTTACATGGAACGTAAAATTGCTGCGTTAATGCAACTTCGTTTAGGCCCAATGCGCGTGGGTTTTTGGGGGACATTACAAGCCTTTGCCGATGTATTCAAACTATTGTTAAAAGAATGTTTAACTCCTACTGGTGCCGATAAGTTTCTATTCAGTTTAGCTCCGTTTATCGTGCTTACAGTAAGTTTTCTGGCATTTGCACCAGTTTCGTTTGCACCGGGAATTCAAATGTGGGATACAAATATTGGAATTCTTTATATAACGGCAGTTTCATCTATTGGTGTAATCGGAATTTTAATGGCTGGTTGGTCAAGCAATAACAAATACTCGTTACTCGGCGCTATGCGAAGTGGTGCTCAAATTGTCAGCTATGAACTTTCTGCCGGGCTTTCATTATTAACAATTATAGTTATGTGTGGAAGCCTTTCAACCCGTGAAATTATTCTTTCTCAAGCAGATGGATGGTGGATTTTTAAAGGACATATTCCGGCAATTATAGCATTTTTAATATTTGCAATTGCAAGTACTGCCGAACTTAACCGTGCACCTTTCGATTTAGCTGAAGCAGAACAGGAGCTAACTGCAGGTTTTCATACCGAATATTCAGGAATGCAATTCGCCATGTTTTTTCTGGCTGAATATACCAATATGTTTATAGTTTCTATTGTTGGTACAACATTATTCCTGGGAGGATGGATGCCTTTACATATTGGCGGGCTGGCTTCATTTAATCATGCAATGGATTATATCCCGCATTTGGTTTGGTTTTTCGGGAAAGTATTCGTAAGTATTTTTGTAATTATTTGGTTCCGTTGGACATTTCCACGCATGCGAATTGACCAACTGTTGCATCTTGAATGGAAATTTTTGTTGCCAATAAGTATGGTAAATCTTTTACTTGCAGCTTTTATAACATTAATGAAATGGCACTTTTAATTTAATTTTGATGAATTCCGCAATTCGATATATAAGTAGTATTTATAATGCCGTAAGTTCCTTTATAAATGGAATGAAACTTACTGGCAATTCTTTTATTTCACCTAGAAAAATTTTAACACAACAATATCCGGAAAATAAGAAAACCCTGTATATTCCAAATAAATTTAGAGCACAGGTTACTCTTCCGCATGACGAAAATAATGAACATAAATGTACTGGTTGTACACTTTGTGAAAAGGCTTGTCCAAATGGTTCAATTCAAATAATTACTGCAGTTGATGATTTAGGTGAAGGAAAAACCAAAAAAAGATTGGATAAATGGGTATATAATTTAGGTATGTGTACATTTTGTAACCAGTGTATTGAGGCCTGTCCGAGTGATGCAATTATTATGAGCAACAAATTTGAAAATAGCGTTTATAATAAAGACACGTTAATTTATTTGTTGAATAATCCGGGTTCAAAACTTAAAGAAAAAGAGAAAGAAAACAAATGAGTGCAACCTCTGTAATATTTTATATCCTTGCTGCTTTAGTACTTACATTTGGAGCGCTAACAGTTTTTTCGCGCCATATATTTCGTGCTGCAGTATTTCTACTGTTGAGTTTAATTGGAATTGCCGGTATATATATACTTATGGAAATGGATTTTATAGCTGCAATTCAAATTATTGTATATGTTGGTGGTATTGTGGTTTTAATAATATTTTCAATATTCCTGACGCATCAGGCGGGTGAAAAACTTAAGCCGCAACGACCAATTCGAATATTTTTAGGAACTTTATTGTCAGTTGCCGGACTCGCTTTTACAACCTGGATAATTATGGAAAACCAGTTTATCCCTACAAAAGAACCAGCAATTGAAAATTCAGTAAGAACAATTGGAAGATTTTTGCTCGATTATAAATCACATGGTTATGTTTTTCCTTTTGAAGTAATAAGTATTTTATTGCTTGCTGCTTTAATTGGTAGTATTGTTATAGCTATGAAAGATAAAAAAGAAGATATTTCAATATAAATAATTTGCTAATTGGAATATTTAATTATATAAAATTTTAAAAAATGAACGGAGTTCCATTGTTGCATATTCTTATATTAAGCTCCACATTATTTTTTCTTGGCATATATGGTTTTTTTACCCGGAAGAATTTAGTTACCATGTTAATGTCAGTTGAGCTTATTTTGAATAGCGTTAATATAAATTTTATAGCTTTTAATAAATATTTATACCCACATCAAATGGAAGGTATTTTCTTTACATTATTTATTATAGCTATTGCTGCTGCTGAGGTATCACTAGCAATTGCAATAATAATAAATTTATATAGAAAGTTCAACACGATAGATATTGATGATACAAATACAATGAAATATTAAAATATGACTTACGATATTGCATCATTATTAATAGTATTACTACCGGTTTTCAGCTTTGTATTGCTGGCTGTTTTTGGTAAAAATATCAAATACGAACTTTCAGGTAAAATTGGAACCTTAATTCTGATTATTACTGCTATTCTGGCGTTATATACTGCTTATGGTTATTTTTTTCAATTCGGAAAGGAAAATGGTTCGTACGTGAAACATATTGTTTTGCAAATGCAATGGTTACGGTTTAACGAAAATCTTTCCATTGATATGGGTATTGTTCTTGACCCCATTTCAGTAATGATGTTGGTTGTTATCAGCTTTATTTCAGCTATGGTTCACATTTATAGCTTGAATTATATGCATGGCGAAGAACGCTTCAGGACATATTATGCTTATTTGGCATTATTTACATTTTCAATGCTCGGACTTGTTGTTTCGGTAAACCTTTTTCAAATGTATATTTTTTGGGAACTGGTTGGCGTTTCGTCCTTTCTACTCATTGGTTTTTATTATAAAAAGCCATCTGCAATAGCTGCAGCCAAAAAAGCATTTATTGTTACACGCTTTGCCGATTTGGGATTTTTAGTAGGTATTTTAATGTTAAGTTATGGTGCCAAAACACTTGATTTTTTTACTTTAATTGAAAGATTAACACAACCAGGTTCATCATATCTTGCAACGTTTGCAGGAGGTACATTTTTAGGATTATCAACATTATCCTGGGCTTTACTTTTAATTTTTGCAGGTGGGGCCGGAAAATCTGCCATGTTTCCGTTACACATTTGGTTGCCCGATGCAATGGAAGGGCCTACGCCAGTTTCAGCATTAATTCATGCTGCAACAATGGTAGTGGCTGGTGTATTTTTGGTTGCACGTTTATTTCCAATATTTGCAATCTCAGCACCACAGGCGCTTGAAATTGTTGGTTATATAGGTGCTTTTACTGCAATATTTGCAGCCGTTATAGCTTGTACACAAACTGATATTAAGCGTGTTTTGGCCTATTCTACAATATCACAAATAGCCTTTATGATGTTCGCTTTAGGTTTTGCCGGGAGAGGTTTAGGAAACAACGAAGGATTTACTGCTTCTATGTTTCATTTATTTACACATGCTTTCTTTAAAGCCTTACTATTTTTAGGTGCCGGTGCAATTATTCATGCTGTACATAGCAACGAAATGAGTGATATGGGCGGATTGAGAAAATCATTGCCTATAACACACTTTACATTTTTAATGGCTTGTCTTGCTATTTCAGGAATTCCACCTTTTGCAGGATTTTTCAGTAAGGAAGCAATCCTTTCTGCAGTGAATAAAGAAAATACTTTTGTTTTTTATGCCGAAGTTTTCGCCAGCGCTTTAACAAGCTTTTATATGTTCCGTTTGTATTTTATGATTTTCTGGAACAAAAAAATTGAAGGCCATCAACATAATCATGAAAAAGGTTTATGGGCAATGAATATCCCACTTTTAATACTTGCAACCGGGGCTATTTTTGCGGGCTTTATACCATTTGGAAATTTTGTCAGTGCTGATGGTTTTGTAACTGAATTACATTCGAATATTGCGTTTTCTATATTGCCTGTGTCTGGTGCATTAATAGCAATTATAATTGCAGCTATATTATATAAAAATCAAAACGGACTTCCTCAAAAATTGACTGTTATTTTGGGGGCTTTTTATAAATGGGCATACCATAAGTTTTATATTGATGAAATTTATATTTTCATAACACAAAAAATAATTTTTAATTTAATCGGTCGCCCGGCAGCATGGTTCGACAAAAATATTGTCAATGGTATGATAAATGGTTCAGCAACTATAACCGGAGGATTTTCAAAAAGTATAAAAGGTATGCAGAGTGGACGTTTACAAGGTTATACCATGTATTTTTTAGGGGGAATATTACTTATTACTTTTCTTTTGGTAATAAAATTTATATAGAATAGAATGGATAAATTGACCATATTACTTATTATTCCAATTATTACAGCTATAGGGATAATTATTTCAAAGAAAGAAAATGCTATTAAAATTATTGCATTAACCGGAAGCATTATTCAACTTATATATTCAGGATGGATTACTGTTTCATATATATTATACCGAAGTGCAGGCATAAAACCAACAATGTTGTTTGGCAATTCAGTTAGCTGGTTTGCACCTTTACATATTTTTTATAGGACAGGTGTTGATGGAATTTCGCTTACAATGATTGTACTAACAGCTATGGTTGTTGTAGCTGGTATATTGGTTTCATGGAACATTAAAAAACAAATTAAAGAATTCTTTTTCCTCATCACTTTGCTCAGTTTAGGGGCTTATGGATTTTTTATTTCGACCGATTTATTTTTAATGTTCTTCTTTCTTGAACTTGCTGTAATTCCTAAGTATTTGCTTATTGGTGTTTGGGGAAGCGGTAAAAAAGATTACAGTGCAATGAAACTTGCGTTGATGCTTATGGCGGGTTCTGCATTGGTTTTTTTAGGAATAGTAGGTTTAAATTTATTTTCCGGGCATTACGGAAATACCAGTACCTGGGACCTTCAACAACTATCGCATATTAAATTACCATTACGAGTACAGGAAGTTCTATATATTTTAATATTCACGGGATTTGGCGTTTTCACGGCTCTATTTCCTTTTCATACCTGGGCGCCCGACGGACACTCCTCAGCTCCCACAGCAGCTTCAATGTTTTTGGCAGGTATATCGATGAAATTAGGTGGATACGGTTGTTTACGGGTTGCAACTTATTTATTGCCCGATGCAGCTAACCAGTTGTCATGGATTTTTATCGTTTTGGCCTCAATTGCAATAATTTATGGCGCTTTTGCCACTATGATGCAGAAAGATTTAAAATACATGAACGCATATTCATCTGTTAGTCATTGTGGTTTTGTGATACTTGGAATTGCTATGTTAACAAAAGTTGCAATAATGGGGGCCGTGATGCAGATGGTTTCACATGGGATTATGACAGCACTTTTCTTTGCTGCAATTGGAATGATATATGACCGTGCACATACACGACAGGCCGACGAATTGGGCGGTATGTTGAAACAAATCCCATTTATTGGCTCTGCTTTTATAGTTGCAGGTTTATGTTCTTTGGGATTACCAGGCTTTAGTGGATTTGTTTCCGAAATGACAGTATTTATTGGTTCATGGGAACGAACTGGCATATTTTACCGAATAGCAACCATACTTGCCTGTGCATCAATAGTTGTAACAGCTGTATATATATTACGTGCAATTGGAAAAGCAATTTGGGGTACAATTAAAAATAAAGAATTTGAACATTTTACCGATGCAACCTGGAGTGAAAAAGCAGCTTCGGTATTATTAGTCGGAGGAATAGTTTTTATAGGTGTATTCCCTTTCTTTTTGGTTAAATTAATTGGAAACGACACTTTACATATATTTTTGGCTTTGGGAAAATAAATTTATAAGCCTTTTAGGTTTTAGGTTATAGAATGAAGGATAAATTTAAATATTGAAATCATATCATCTAAATACCAAATAACCATAATGGCATTTTTAAATATAAAATTGAACAAATGAGTTTTGATGGTTTTCTTTTATTGCGTTTTGAATGGATTTTGACATTGTTAATTTTCTTCATTATCATTTTTAAATTGAATGATTTTGATTTGAAAGCCAAATCATTTCTAAATACAATAAATATTATCCTTGCCATAAATTTTATAATTGGCTTTTTACCAATTGCAGAAGGTATTCAATTTGCCGGATTTTTTAAAACCACACATCTTGTTGTTCTTCAAAAAAATATACTGAATTTAGGTCTGTTACTTATTTCACTAACATCGTATAAATGGCTGTTAGGAAATAAAAACAGGGCTGAATTTTATATTTTAATATTAAGTAGCTTAATAGGAATGTTCACCATGCTTTCGAGCCAGCACATTTTAATGTTATATCTAGGTCTCGAAATGTCAACTATACCTTTGGCTGCCGCATCAAATTTCGATAAAAATTCAAAACGCTCCTCCGAAGCTGGTATTAAACTTATATTATCATCGGCCTTTTCAACTGGAATATTACTTTTTGGTATATCGCTATTATATGGAGCAGTTGGAAATTTAAGTTTCGACTCAGTTATAGCTAATTTGCACCCAACTCCTTTGACATTATTTGCTTTTGTTTTAATATTAGGTGGATTTGCATTTAAGATGTCGGTTGTACCTTTTCACCTTTGGACAGCTGATGTTTATGAAGGTTCTCCTATTCCTGTGACAAATTATTTGTCAGTAATTTCAAAAGGTTCTGTAATATTTGTTTTTACAAGTGTATTATATACTTTATTCGGAAGTATGAAAGATTCCTGGTTGATAACTATTTCAATATTGTCAATGTTGAGCATGACAATTGGAAATTTATTTGCACTCCGACAGGAAAATATTAAGCGATTGCTTGCATTTTCATCCATAACCCAGGTTGGGTTTGTTTTGGTTGGTGTTGCTGCAGCATCTGTTATAGGAATGACATCTGTTATATATTTTGTGCTTATTTATGTAATGAGCAATATTGCTTCATTTGGTGTAATTGGAGCAATTGCCGACTCAACAGGAAAAGAAAATTTAAGTGCCTATAAAGGTTTATATAAAACCAATCCATTCCTGGCATTGGTATTTGCAATAAGCTTGTTTTCTCTTGCCGGAATTCCACCTACTGCTGGATTCTTTGGTAAATTATTCTTGCTTACTTCTGGAATGAGCAATCATCTGTATTTATTGTTAGCAGTTGCTGCGGTAAATTTGGTAATTTCATTATACAACTATCTGCGTGTGATTAAAATTATGTTTATTGATGAACCTGAAAGTTTTGAAATTATTGGTAGAAACAAATCATTAAATATTGCACTTACAATTTGTGTTATATCAATTTTAATTATTGGTTTTATATCTCCATTATATAATTATATTTTCAATTTGAGTTTTGGAATGTAATTATTCATGTTTATTTATTCTCAATTCTTTCAAAAACGTAAATAAAATAAGGCGATTTTGGTTTATAGCCAGAGACTTCGCTATCCCATTTATAAATTGTAACATTCGATGCTATATCAATTATACCAACCATTTTAAAATCCTTATTGTTAATATATTTTTTTGTCCAATCGAATATATACATTTTTGAATTTGGCTCAATTAGCCAGGATGTTGAAATATGAACAAGAACAACAAATTTTGGCAGTGAATTTTCAATTTCTTTAATCATTTCCTTTTGCATTCTCATGTTATATAGTTGATCTTCCATTAAACTATATGTACACAAATAACCAGAAGAAGACTGACGTTTAGCATAAAAACAAATTTCAGGTTCTGAACCTAACACAGCTATTTTATCATCAATACTTGAATGTTTGTCAATATATTTTGCAATTTCTACAGATTCAGGAAATGGATTTAATCCATATAATTGTCTTGAAATCTCATTTGGACTTGAATTAAACAAATAATTGCTTTGATTTATAATTGCAATAATTATTGATCCTGCAACTAATATTAAAGCTATCCATTTTAAAAACTTTAGTTTAATAAATTGATTTGACAATGAAAACAAATAATCTACAAAAACACCACAAAATATAGCAATTGCAGGAAGTAAAGTCACAAAATAATGCGGCCTGAAATAAAATCCGGGACTTATGCTAAAAATAGAAAATATAATAAATAATAGTAAAAATATATTTGTATTATTTTTTTTTAATTTAGAATGAAAAAATAAAATGATAATACCCAAAAAAGCCAAAATCCAAATAAAAATATATCCATTGGAAATGATCATAAAATTTGTGAACAAATTATTAATTGCCCCAAAAATATCAAGTTGCTGAGCATAATCCGAAGCATATGAAATGGTCCAAAACCAAAAAGTATTAAATACTCCCCAATATTTCAATAATAATAGTAGAAAGATAAATGGAATTGCACCTCCAACAATAAATAATATAAGCTTGAATAATCGACCTTTTAATTCATTTCTCTTATACCAATATAAATTTAAAATTAAAAACAAGCCGCTAAACAGACAGAAGAAGAGGCCAGTTTGTTTCATAATAGGTGCTAAACCCAAAAGTAAACCAGAAATAAAATAATAAATATTGTTTTTATTTTCAAGTGCTTTTAAAAACATTAGTAACCCGGCGAGTGCAAAAAAAATAACGAAATGAGTACCATGTCCGGCAAATCCCAAAACGGTATAACTAATTGATAACAAGGAATAAATTGTAGAAGAAATTATAGCAGCCAGGTTACCTATAAGCTTCTTTACAAATAAAAAAAGTAATAGTATTGTAATAAGGTTAACTACCATAAATCCAAAATGTACATCTGATATTGATTGTCCAAAAATTGCTAGAATTAATGCATACATCATATGTGTCCCAGGAAATTTCATGGTATAGGCTATCTTAAAAGGAGGTATACCATGTAGCATTAACTGTCCAATATAAGCATAGTCACCTTCATCTCTTTCGAATGGAATGTTTAATAATCGTATGCGAATTATACTCACAAAAATTAATATAATTCCCAAAATCATCCAGGATAAATAATTTGATGTTTTCAGATTAAGAGTATCAAAATCAATTTCTTTAAATTTTTTCATTTGAATTATAACAGTTCTTTTTTAATATTTTTATAAATTCTATAAATGGTACTTTAAATAAAGGATTATTTTTTAATAAATCCCTTTTCATGGGCTTTTTGTAAATCAAATTTGGAAGCAACCATATTGTTTATTTTAATTTCCAATATTCCTTTATTATAGTAATACACACCGCTATCCGGAGCAATAGCTATAGCTTCATTATATAATTGGATTGCAGCATTGATATTCCCAAGTTTTTCTAAAGCATATGCCTTTAAAGTTAAAGTTATCAATAATTTATCATTAATTTTAATAGCTTCATTGCAATCGTTTATTGCTTTCTGAAAATCATTTTGATTTAACCTTAATCTGGCTCGCATAATATATGCGTTTAAAAACTTTGGGTTATATTCAATTGCTTTATTAACATCAATTATTGAACTATCAATGTTATTTAATAATTTATACAATTTTGCTCTGTTAAAATAAGCTTCGGAATAAGTTGAATCAACTTTAATAGCAATTGAAAAGTCATTTAATGCATTTAATTTATTATTCATAAAATAATCAATTATTCCTTTCAAATTATAAGCTTCCTTAAATTGTGGCATTATATTTATTGCGATATTTAAGTTATGAACCGCCAAATCAAATTTTTTACTTTTCATATAAAAATTCCCTAGTGAATAATATGCATCTTTATACAATGAATCAATACTCACGGCTTTTTGATAATAAATTAAAGCATTATTAAAATCATTTTGTATTTCATAAATTTCTCCAATTTTAATATATGCTTCCTTATACAATGGTGAATTATTTAAAACATAATGATAGTAATTAAGTGCTTCATTGTAATTGCCTTGCAATTGCATTATTTCACCTTTTTCGTAATAAGCATCAATTTTATTAGGATTAATTTTTATGGCAACGTTCAAATCAATTAATGATGCAGAAAGATTTCCTGTAAGCATTTCCAATTCACCGCGGTTAAAATAAAAATCAGCATCATCTGGTTTTAATTCAATTGCCTTATTTATATCTTCAAGGGCTCCTTTCAAATCGCCCGATTTTTCTTTTGCTGTGCCTCTGTTATTCCATGCTTGTGGAATAAATTCCTTACTATTATTTTTTATAACTTCGTTCCAAAAAGTCAGACTATTGTTCCAAACTTTTGTTCTTTCAAAAGTTGAATAACTACAAAATAATATATATAGGATAAGGATTCCATAAAATATTTTTTTATTTAAATATTGTACAAAAAATATAGAAATTAATAGGAAAAAGCCTATTGATGAAATATAAATATACCTATCTGCAATAATTGCAATTCCAAATGGAATTAGCTGAATTAGAAAGATTATATTAATATTAAAAAATAATATTGCAAATATTATAATATTTGAGATTTTGTTTATATTTTTAATAAAAACAAATACTAAAGCCAGCAAAATAACGAAATATATCCAATATATAAATGAAATACTTGTTGGGAATGGATAAAAAGCCGACAAATTAATTGGTAATATTAGTTTATACAAATATTCGAAAAAAGCAAGTGAAGCAAACGCAAACCTGTCTGTAAAAGGTGAATTGAATTTAATAACACCATTATTTTGCGAATAGTAAGTTATTATTCCTAAAATAAATGATAAAATCAGAAATGGAACTTTTTCAAAAATGATTTTTTTTGAGAATATTTTGCGTTGAAACAATATATCCAATGCAATCAAACTTAAGGTAAGTGTTACAGCCAAACCTTTTGATAAAAGTGATAAAACAAAAAATAAAAGAGAAACAAAATATAGCCAGCTTTTATTTTTATGAACATATTTAATATATGCCATTATTGATAAAAAGTAAAACAATGCATATAATAAATTCTTTCTTTCCGATATCCAGGCAACTGATTCAACGTTTATAGGATGTATCGTAAATAATAATGAAGTAAAAAATGCTATAAAATAATTTTGATCTACTAAATTATTTGCATTATTTCCGCCTTTATAATTAATATATTTTAATAGCTGCAATATCAAGAAAAAAACTAAAACAGCATTAATAATGTGAATAATTAAATTTGTAATTATAAAAGTTTTTGCATTTAAACCATCAATTTGGTAATCAATAGCAAATGAAAAAATAGTTACAGGTAAATAATCTTCAACATATTTCTTAGTAAACCAATGTTTAACATTTTCAGTATTAATTGTTTTAATATCGTTATTATTTACTACATATACATCGTCGTCCCAATTTAAAAAACCATTCTTAACCACTGGCAAATAGGATATAATGCCTGATAATATTATAATTCCCAATAAAATTGGTAAAATCAGCCTTTTGTTCATAATTATTCAGTATTAATAATCAATATCAAATGTCAAAAATAATTAATTGATGCAATTATAGAAATATTTCATTTGTTATTACTTTCATAAGTAAAATTGAAAATTAATTCTACTTTTAAATAATATTATAATATAATGCACTTTTCTCAAAAAAATACTTCAAATAATTTTATACTTTTGCATAATATTTGTACAAAGCCAACAATTTTGAGGAATCTAAATCTATGAGAAAATTATCCAGTTTGTTGCTTTTTATTTTACTTTCTCTTTCGTTTGCAAATGGCCAGCTTAATATTGATTATTGGTTGAATTCAGGTACTGAAAAAATTATTAAAAATGATAATTTGGCGGCTATTGAATATTTCAATACTATTATAAGGTTCAACCCCGATTTAGCCGATGCTTTCTATTTACGAGGAATATCAAAATACAATTTAAAAGATTACCGGGGAGCAATTGAAGATTTATCTAAGGCAATTCAATACAATCCAATTTTTGCAAATTATTATCTATATCGGGGAAACGCAAAGCAAAAACTTTACGATTTTAAAGGTGCAAAAGAAGATTATGACAAGGCTATTGAAGTTCGCCCTATAAGCACCGATGCCTATTTAAGTCGTGGTATAAATTACATTATTGTAAAAAAATACGACGATGCAATTAAAGATTTTGATATGGCAATTGAATTAAGCAGAAGTAATCCTTATGCATATTTGTACAGGGCTATTGGTAAACAATACGAACAAAAAAATGAAGAAGCAATGGTTGATTTTGATAAAGCCATTCAATTAGATCCATACAATAATGATGCCTATGTGCGCCGTGGCAGAAATCGTTGTGAAATGAAAGATTTTAAAGGTGGAATTGAGGATTTTAATAAAGCACTATCTATTGATTCAACCAATTCATTTGCGTATTTTAACAGGGCACTTGCTTACTCCGAATCGAACGATGTGAATGATGCCCTTGCTGATTACAACAAAGTATTAAAACTTGACCCGGAAAATGATATTACCTATTTTAACCGTGCTGAATTAAAAGCAAAAAAAGGAGACCTTACAGGTGCAATTAGTGATTATGACAATGTGGTGAAAATAAACCCAACCAATGTTTATACATACTTTAACAGGGCAATTGCATATCAAAAACTTGGTAAAAATAACAAAGCTATAGCTGACTACACTAATGCAATTAATTTGAATCCTGAATTTGCAAATGCATATTTCAACCGTTCAATTGCAAAACACGATGTTAATGACCTTGCCGGAGCTGATCTTGATTATAAAACAGCTGTTAGATTAAATAAGGATTTAAATAAATTGAATCAGGCTGGACTTCTTGATTCAACTGGGCTTAGCAAAATTACTGAATTCCGTGCTGATTTTGAAGCTGGAAATGTGCAGGTAGCTAAAAGCGCTGAAATGGGAATTTATCCTTTCCCAATATTCGATTTAGTTTTTGCATTAAAAGATTCCTTAAAGAATTACCAGCCAACCGATTTAGCCAAATTGCCTGTATTAAATAAAGATAATGAAAATGGCGACCGATTTGTGCTCACACGCGATCCAATTACTATTTCACAGGATAGCGCTGAACATTTATTAAGTTTAATTGAAAATGTGCCTTTCTCTGAAAAAAACTATCCGTTAATTTTTGAAAGAGCCTCGTTAAAATCGCAATTGCAAAACTTTAATGGTGCAATTGACGATTACAATATAATTACCACTTTTATGCCTGATTTAAGTCTAGGTTATTTTTGCAAAGCAAATACCAATTACGATATGATAACATTCCTAAATTCTATTCAGGATGTAAGTGGCAATATTGTTGCATCAAATACAAATACCAAAGTACAAAAAGTTACCATTCAAAATTACGACGATGTAATTGCCGATTATAATAAATGTTTAAAACTCAATCCAAAATTTTACTATGGCTACTATAATATGGCAAATGTTATGATTGAATCACGTGAATTTAAAGGCGCAATTGATGCTTTTGGAAAAGCAATTGATATTGAGCCGAAATTTGCCGAAGCCTATTATAATCGTGGATTAACTTATATATTTATCAAGGAAAAAGATACTGGTTGCCTCGATTTAAGTAAAGCCGGTGAATTAGGAATTACAAAAGCTTATGCTGTTATTAAAAAGTATTGTAATAACTAAATTTGTCTACCACATCTCTTTTAAATTTCTTTAAGAAATAAACAGTATTTATTTTGAATAAATGCATGAATTTTGCATTTGAAACGATTTTTAAAATCCAAAAATAATGAGGTTTATTATTGTATTTATTATATTCAATCAATTTATAAATATAATTAATGCTGAAACAAACGATACTATAAAAATGTCATTGCCCGAAACAGAAAAAATGTTTGTCGACAGCAATTTATTTTTATTGGCTCAACGCTATACCATTGATGAAAACAAAGCCTTTGTGATACAAGCTAAAATTTGGGGTTTGCCTAACATTTCTATAACCCAGGGTGCTTATCAAACAGAAGAAAAAAAAATGTTCGACCTTACTTCAAAAGGAGGTGAAATGGCTATTCAGGTTCAACAACTAATTGATATTGCGGGGAAACATCGAAAAAACAGGAAACTGGCAGAACTCACTCTTCAAAATACAGAATATCAATTTAATGAAACTTTACGTGAGTTAAAATATCAACTTAGAACTGATTTTTTCACACTGAATTACCAGTTAAAATCACTTGATGTTTATAATACGGAAGTTAAAGCTCTTCAGAAAATAGTCGATGCTTATACTGTACAAATTAAATCGGGAAATATTTCCATGAAAGAATTGGTGCGCCTGCAATCGTTACTCTTTGCTACCGAAAATGACAGAATAGATTTACTCAAATCTATTGGTGATATGCAGCATGAAATTGGCGCAATGCTTAGGTTGCCCGCACAGAAATTTTTCAAACCTATTACAAATGATTCAGCCTTAAAAAATTTAGATATTTCCCAAATTTCATATAGCACTTTAGTCGATTCTGCTCATGAATGTCGCCCTGACTTGTTAGTTTACAGAAATAATATAAATTTTAGCCAGGCTGATTTAAGTTATCAGCGTTCTTTATCAAAACCCGATTTGGCTATTATGGGTGGTTGGGACAAAAATGGCAGTTATATAACAAACTACAATTATATTGGGTTAGGTTTCGACATTCCTTTGTGGAATATTAATCGAGGTAATATAAAAGCAGCAAGAATAAGAATTGAAGAAAATAAATCGCAGTACAATCAATATATTTCAAATATTGACCATGATATAATAAACCAATATTCACAAACTCTTGATATAGAAAACTTGTATAAAAAATTTGTCCCGGAATTTAATAATGAATATTCTAAATTAATGAATGGAATGTTGGAAAGTTTTACAAAACATGAAGTTGGATTACTTGAATTTACTGATTTTTATGAATCGTATAAAGATGCAACCAGCCAATATTACAAGCTTCAGGGAGAAAGGATAAATTCCTATGCTGAAATTAATTTTATAACCGGAAAAGATATTTTTCAACTTCAGTAACAACATAAATTAATTAGGAATATTTGAAAATATTATTCTCATAAAAATTAATGAATAATAAAATTGTTTTAAATGAAAAAAATTTCAACCACAATAGTTATAGTTCTTCTTATAATTGGTTGTAGTACAAATAAAAATAAAGAAGTGAAAACTGCAAACCAAAAATTTTGTATCCCCGACAGTTTAATTAACCAGGTTGTAATAAATACAGCCAAACTTTTGCCTATTGAAGACGAAATAAGGCTTATTGGGAAAGTTACCTATAACCAGGATAAAGTTGTGAAACTTTTCCCAATGGTTAGTGGAAATGTATTAGAAGTTAAAGTTGCATTGGGCGATTATGTTAAAAAAAATCAAGTTTTAGCTATTGTAAAAAGCCCCGAATTTGCAGGTGCAGAAAATGATGTTGTTTCAGCCGAAGCTAATTTGGCGGTTGCGGAAAAATCTTTAACTGCTACCGAAGGCTTATATAAATCGGGTTTAGTTTCGGAACAGGAATATACTTCAGCTGTTAAAGATGTTGAAAAGGATAGGTCGGAGTTGGAACGTGCTAAAACTATAATTTCAGTTTATGGTGGAAATCATTCTGATTATATTATTAAATCTCCTATAGCTGGTTATATTGTTGATAAATCTATCAACCCTGATGTACAGATCAGACCTGATAATTCAAATAGTATTTTTACCATTTGCGACCTTTCCAAAATTTGGGTTATAGCCGATGTTTATGAGACCGATATTGCTAAAATTAAATTAGGCGAAAAGGTCAATGTTACTACTATTGCTTATCCCGATAAAATTTTTGATGGTATAATTGATAAAATATATAGTGTGCTGGACCCTGATAGTAAAACAATGAAAGTTAGAATTCAACTTAGTAATTCCGAAAATTTATTAAAACCCGAAATGTTTGCAAATGTTGAAGTTCATGAAATAAAAAAAGACTCCCTTGTTGCCATTCCGTCAAAGTCGGTAATATTTGACCGGAACCGATATTGGGTTATGGTATATAAAGATAAATGCGATATTGAAACCCGACAGATAGAAATTTCAACAATTACAAGTGCATTTACTTATATACGAAGTGGTATAAAGGCAGGCGAAATGGTAATTATGACGAATCAATTGTTGATATATAACGCACTAAATCAATGATTATATCTATCTATACTCAATGTGAAAGCATAAAATTGACAATAAATCAACAGTAAAGTTTTAATTTAATTAACTTTATATGAACAGTTTTATTAAGAATATAATTATATTTTCACTTAAAAATAAATTCTTCATATTTTTTAGTATTGCTATAATTATAGCGGCAGGTATATATAGTTATTTCAATACACCAATTGAAGCATTCCCTGATGTAACCAATACACAAATATCTATAATTTCGCAATGGCCTGGCCGAAGTGCAGAAGAAGTTGAACGTTATGTAACTATGCCTATAGAGTTGGCAATGAACTCCGTTCAAAGTAAAACTGACGTAAGGTCAACTACACTTTTTGGACTTTCAGTTGTAAAGGTAATTTTCGAAGATAACATTGATGATGCTTTTGGCAGACAGCAAGTTAATAATTTATTACGAAGCATTGATTTGCCTGAAGGGGTTGACCCTGAAGTTGAACCACCATATGGGCCAACGGGCGAAATTTTTCGATATACTTTAAAAAGTAAGATTAGGACAGTTCGTGAATTAAAAACGCTCGAAGATTGGGTAGTAGAGCGACATATAAAGTCAGTCTCTGGTGTTGCTGATGTAAATAGTTTTGGAGGTGAAATTAAAACCTTCGAAATTCAGGTCGATCCAAGACTTTTAGCAAAATATGATATAACACCACTTGATGTTTATCAGGCTGTAAACCGCAGCAACATTAATGTTGGAGGCGATGTTATTGAAAGCAATTCTCAATCGTATGTTGTTAGGGGTATTGGTGTTATAGATCATTTCGATGAAATTGGCAATATCCTTATTAAGAAAATTAATGGAAGCCCTATCCTTATTAAACATATTGGAACTGTTGTTGAATCGCATCTTCCTCGTTTGGGCCAGGTTGGAAAAGATAGTTGCTCCGATGTAGTTGAAGGTATAGTTGTAATGCGCAAAGGACAAAACCCGGCAGAAGTTATTAAAAAAGTGCAGAAGAAAATTGATGAATTAAATTCGAAAATTCTTCCTTCCGATGTTAAAGTTGAAACTTATTACAACCGAAACGAGTTGATACATTATGCAACCCATACTGTAATTCATAACCTGCTCGAAGGTATTATACTGGTAACCATAATTGTATTTCTATTTATGGCCGAATGGCGCACTACGCTTATTGTTTCGCTAATTATCCCGCTATCACTTCTATTTGCTTTTATTTGCTTGCGGTTGAAAGGCATGAACGCAAATTTATTGTCAATGGGTGCAATTGACTTTGGTATAATTATAGATGGCGCGGTTGTGATGGTTGAAGGTATTTTTGTAGCACTCGATCATAAAGCAAAATCTGTAGGAATGGCAAAATTTAATCATTTAGCCAAACTTGGATTGATTAAAGAAACCGGGAATGAAATGGGAAAAGCCATATTTATTTCAAAACTAATTATAATAACTGCTCTTTTGCCAATATTCTCGTTTCAAAAGGTAGAAGGTAAAATGTTTTCACCTTTAGCCTGGACGCTTGGTTTTGCACTGTTAGGTGCCTTAATTTTTGCCCTTACTTTTGTACCAGTTATGTCAAGCATTCTTTTAAAGAAAAATGTAAAAGAAAAACATAATCCTTTTCTAGATTTTATAAACAGAATCAGCATCTCATTTTTCGACCGATGTTATAGGAACAAACGTATAAGCCTTTTAATATCTGGTTCAGCATTAATAATTATTCTATTTTCTTTTCGTTTTTTGGGAAGTGAATTCTTACCTGAACTAAACGAAGGAGCAATATGGGTTAGAGCATCATTACCTTATAGTATATCGCTTAACGAGGCCGTATTAATTGCCCAGGATATGCGAAAAATCCTCAAATCGTTCCCCGAAGTAAAACAAGTTGTTTCTCAAACTGGACGACCTGATGATGGAACGGATGCTACAGGTTTTTATAACGATGAATTTTTTGTAGATATATACCACACCAAAGCAATGGAAAAACAAAAAAACAGGGATGATCTTATTCGACGGATGACTCAGAAATTAAGCAAATATCCTGGAGTTGACCTGAATTTTTCACAACCAATTATGGATAACGTTGAAGAAGCTGTATCGGGTGTAAAAGGTTCAATTGCTATTAAAGTTTTTGGAGACGATTTAGCCTATCTTGACCATGAAGCCGATAGTATATATAATATAATGAAAGATATTCGTGGAATTGACGATTTAGGAGTTATTCGAAGCCAGGGACAACCTGAATTACATATTGAACTTGATCAGGAGAAAATGGCAATGTATGGTGTTGCAACATCTGACTGTAATGCTGTTATTGAAATGGCAATTGGTGGAAAAGCCGCTTCGATATTTTATGAGGGATATAAAAAATTTGATATTCGTATAAGGTTCAAAGAAGAATACCGGAATTCAATCACGGAAATAGGAAATCTTATGGTTCCTACCCTTTCAGGCAATCAAATTCCAATTAAAGAAATAGCTGAAATTAAAAAAATTACAGGACCAATTTTAATTTTTAGGGAAAATAATGAACGATTCGTTGCAATAAAATTTTCAGTTCGCAATCGTGATATGGGTTCCGCAATTGCTGAAGCTCAAAAAAAAGTCGATGCCGCAATTCAACTTCCTAAAGGATATTCAATAGAATGGCAAGGCGATTTTGAGAATCAGCAGCGAGCATCAAAACGGTTAAGCCTTGTAGTACCAATAAGTTTAATTCTTATATTTATCATTTTGTTCATTTTATTCGGAAATGCAACGGATGCCGGGTTGATTATCTTAAATGTTCCATTTGCAATTACCGGAGGAATATTAGCACTTCATATAACTGGCGTTAACTTTAGCATTTCAGCTGGAATTGGGTTTATAGCACTTTTTGGGATTTGTATTCAGAATAATGTTATATTGTTGTCGAAATTTAAGAAAAACCTGCATGAACGGATGCACCTTGATGAAGCAATACGGAATGGTGTAATTACACGTATCAGGCCGGTTTTAATGACAGCTTTAATGGCAGCAATTGGTTTAATGCCGGCAGCAACTTCTACCGGAATTGGTTCCGAAACTTCACGCCCTTTAGCAATTGTAGTAATTGGTGGATTAGTAACTGCGACTATTCTTACCCTTTTTATATTCCCAATTATATTTAAAGGAATTTATAAATCTAAATTGCCAAAATTATCAGAAGAGCTAGTAAAATAAGACATTATACACTAACATAATAAAAGCGATTAATATTAAAATTAACCGCTTTTATCTTGAATTTTTTATAACTTATTTTGGCACTTTTATCTTTTCTGTTTTGGTCAAACCTTTAAGAATTTCAATATTAATGCCGTCTGAAAGACCAGTTTTAATTACTCTTTTAACAAATTGTTGAGGTTTAGTTTCAACCTCTACACTTGCAGTATCTCCATTGAATTTAATTAAACTTTCAGGAATGGCAAGTACACTATCACGTCTGTCTAAGACAATATCAGCATTTGCACTATAACCAGAACGAATAAAAACATTATTTTTTAATTTAACTTTTGCTTTAAGTTCAAATTGAATTGCTCCATTTTCTGCAACACCCTTTGGAGAAATGTATTCAAGTTCAGCATCAAATTTATCATTTTCAATTGCTCCAACAGTAATAATAAGTTTCATACCGGTTTTCAAATTCCCTACTTCAGTTTCATCAACTTTACCTTTAAAAATCATTTCTCCCATATCGGCTACAAACGCAATAGTAGTTCCTGCATTAAAAGTATTTGCCTGGATAACTGAATTACCTTCTTCAACCGGAACACTTAGTACCATACCATCAATTGTAGAACGGACAAGGGTATTTGTAACTTCACCCGATTTTTTGTCAACACCTTCACGAATTAACTGCAAATTACTTTCTGAAGCATCAAGCTCTTCACTTGCATTATCATACGCCACTTTGTATTTTTGAAAATCAGCTAAAGGAATTACACCTTGATTAAACACAGTTTTTTGTCTTTCATAAACCGATTTGGCATCGTCGAGATTAATTTTTGCTTTACTCACCCGCGATTCTGCCTCATTTAATGAAATCATATCCGGAATAATTTTTACCCTGGCAATTAAATCTCCCTTTTTTATTTTCATTCCCGGTTCTATATAAATTTTTTCAATAATCCCGGAAACCTGTGGTTTAATTTCAATTTCTTTTCGTGGCATAATAGAACCTGTGGCAACTGTTTTTTTTATCACATTCGTAACAAATGCAGTTTTAGTTTCATAAACAATTGGCTCTTTTTTATTCTTCTTATACAAATAATAAAAAAGATAAATCATTCCAAAAGCAATAATTAGCAAGAATACTATACGAAATATTTTTTTCACGAGTATATAATTTAGTTAAACATTTAAATTTCAGTTCTTAATGCATCAATAGGTTTAATTTTAATAGCTCTTCGTGCAGGAATCATTCCGGCAAGAGTACCTGATAAAACAAGTAAAATAAGTGCTATTATAGCTGTTTGAAGGTTTACTTCAGGATTTGTAAACATAGTATCTCCACTATTCTGCGATTTTAATAATATCATATTAACACCTTCGACCAATAAAATACCTAAAACCATCCCAATTAAACCTGCAATAAATGTAAGAAATACTGATTCCTGTATAATTTGACTTATAATCTTTATTGGTGTTGCTCCAATTGCCCTTTGAATGCCAATTTCTTTGGTTCTTTCTTTAATTATTACAAGCATTATATTACTTATACCAATAACCCCAGCAATTAATGTTAATGTACCAACAAACCATGTAAGAAAGTTTATACCAGTGAAAAGATTATTCATTTTTTTAAACTCCATTTCAATATTATTGCTGCCGAATGCTTGCTTGTCTTCAGGAGAAACCTTATGCCTGTTTGCTAATAGTAGTCTTACTTTATCCTCAACTTGTGCAACTGAAAACTGAGGTTTTGCCATAATAGAATAATAAAATACTATATTTCCTAAATTGTAAACTTTTTGAACCGTTGTAAAAGGCATTATAGCAGTTTCATTTTGATTATTTCCCCATCCTCCGCTATGTCGTGAAGAAAAAACTCCAACAACCTCAAAATAAACTCCTTCTATTTGAATATATTTCCCAATTGGATCTTCTTTTGATTCAAATAACATTTCTTTAACTCTTTTACCAATTACAACAACTTTTCGCTTTTGAATTATATCAATATTATTAATTAAACGACCTTCTACTATGGTGACCGGATCAATTTTATTGTAACTAGGATAATCACCATTAATTTGGAAAGTACCAGTATTTTTGCCTTTAATAAATGTAGGGCGACCATTTGGTGGATGAATTCGAGGCGCAAGAACCTGAATTTCTGAAATATTATCCAAAATAGCTTTTGTATCATCATTGGTAAAATTCCATCTCCGTCCTTTAAGGAAACCTTTATATGGAAGTGTAGTATTTTCAGGCCAAATAAATAAACTATTGGTCGCGAAATCACCCATATTGTGCGTTACTCCATGCTCCAAACCTTTACCTGAACCTAACATAACAACCAACATAAATATTCCCCAAAATACACCAAATGCGGTTAAAATTGTTCTTATTTTATTTTTGGCCAATGCACTAAATATCTCTTGCCATCTGTCTATTTCAAACATCGGGTTTTGATTATTTATTATGAATTAATAATTTATTCATCACGTAATGCTTCAATAGGTTTGATTTGAGCCGCCTTATGAGCTGGAAAAAATCCTGCTATAGCACCAGCAACAACTAAAATTATTGTTGCTTCTACAGCTAGACTAAATTTAACCGAAGGGTTTCTGAAAAAATCACTTGGTGGCATATTATTATTGATTAATACCAATAATCCAATACCTAACACTAATCCTATATAACCGGCAACACTAGTTATAAAAATTGACTCCTGAAGAATAAGACCAATAATTGACCAGGGTTTTGCTCCAATTGCTTTGCGAATTCCAATTTCTTTAGTACGTTCTTTAACAACTATCATCATTATATTACTTATACCAACAATCCCGGCAATAATAGTCATTATACCAATTATCCATATAAAAAAACTTATAGAAGCCATTAGTTTCATAAATTGTTCATAATCTTGCAAACTATTGCCTATATATATTGCTCTTTCATCCGTTGGATCAAATGTGTGTGTTTTAGCAATGCAATTTCTAATAGATTTTTCAACCTGTTTGCTTTCTTCTAAAGTAGCATTATCATTAACTGTAACTGATAATATATTTATATTCCTGCTTCCATATAATTTTTGTGCTGTAGTAACAGGAATATAGATACATCGATTATTATCCCAGTTATCTTTATCTTCAAATACGCCAACTACTTCAAAAGGAAAACCATTGGCATTTATATATTCACCAATTGGATTTTTGTCTTTAAATAATGCATCACGAACATCTGTACTTATTGTAGCAACTTTACGTGTTTCATCTATATCCTTTTTATTCACATAACGTCCTTCTTTCATTACAATATTTTCAATTACCAAATAGTCAGGATAAACTGTACGTATTTCAAATGGTGCAGATTTTTGTTTGTATGAAACAATGTTATTCCCAGGAATTTGAAAACGTGATGACATTAAATCAATCCCTTTTACACTTGTTTTAACTTTTGTATAATCATCATTATTTAATTGAATAAATCTTCCGGGCTTTAAACCTTTATAACTTTTGCTTGATTCTCCACCAAAAATCCACATGCTCGTTACTTTTGAACTTTGAAAATTTGTAGCAACTGCATTTGTAAGTCCATTACCAGCTCCCAGCAAAATAATGAGCATAAATATTCCCCATGCTACGCTAAATCCGGTCAAAAATGTCCGAAGTTTGTTTTTCTTTATGGTATTAAGAATTTCCTGCCAAATATCAACATCAAACATATAATCCTGATTTTATGTTATCATGTTGCCTTTCAATCAATCCATCGCGTAAATGAATAACCCTTTTGGTACGGGCTGCAATATCAGCTTCGTGCGTAACAATTATAACAGTCATGCCGGTTTTATTTACTTCATCTAATATGTCCATTACTTCAAAAGAAGTTGTTGTATCTAAAGCACCTGTTGGTTCATCTGCCAAAATAACTTTTGGGTTTGAAATTAATGCCCTTGCAATTGCTACTCGCTGTTTTTGGCCTCCACTCATTTCAGAAGGTAAATGATTGGCCCATGCTAGTAGCCCCATCTTATCAAGATATTCCATTGCAATTAAATTTCGCTTTTTTCGGTTTACACCTTGATAATATAATGGAAGGGCAACGTTTTCCATTGCATTTTTAAACGAAATAAGATTGAATGACTGAAATACAAAACCAATATACTTATTCCGAAACCATGCGGCTTTTTTTTCACTCAAATCTTTAATTAAAATATTATCTAAATGAAATGAACCCTCATCATAATTATCAAGAATTCCTATTACATTGAGCAAGGTTGATTTTCCCGACCCTGATGAACCCATGATAGAAACCATTTCGCCAGAATCAATATTAAAATCAATTCCCTTTAAAACATGTAAACTATTTGCGCCAGTAATATAACTTTTGTGAAGCTTCTCAATTCTTATCATTTCCCGGGTTTGATAAATTTATATTATTGTATTTATTCTAATATTTTTTCTATGACGGACAAGTAATTAAAATTGTTACAATCTTTTTTTATTATAAGCAATTTTTTAATAAACGAATTTTCTTAAAAAATATTTTAAATGTAAATTTTAATTAACGTATAATGCTAAATAATTAAGATTTATGAATCGTAATATGCTTATATAATAATAATAAATAAAGTTAAGAAAAAAGATTATATGTAGTATCTTGAAAATTGATTTATTTAAAGTAGAGACTAGTTCCTAATCGGAAACCAAAATGACTGGTCAAATACATATTTTCAGGTAGGAATCCGCTTGATTTGGCAACTATACCTAAATCCAATGACATTTGTTTCAATTTTGTTTTTTGTAAAGTGAAAAATTTATATCGACAGGTAATATCAACTGCTCCACCTGAAATTCCTGATTTTTCAGTAAAACTTAAATTCCTTGGCTGATCCCAATAGTGCGCCCAAATTGTTGTTTGGAATCGTTTCCCAATATCAAATTCATTTAAACTTATACCAGCAGCCGGAAACCAATAATTTTCGTTTTCATATTCACGAAAATAGGCTGAAAGTTTTATTTTTTTTTTATAATTTAACCATAGCCATTCATCTATATAATCACCAAATGGGCCTATACAATGTCCCATACCATAGTTTAAACTTAATTTATCGGATACCAGAAAATTTCTGATCCCAATAATATTTGAATTTACTAGGTTAAACAATGTTCTGGCGCCTACTTTTTTCATATAAGCTATTTCAACAGGAGTTAATTCAGCAAAGCGAGTATATCTTTGAAATATCATATTTGGCCTGTGAAGTTGTCTTATTGCACCATAAAAATCGTTACCAACAATATCTCTATCTAGTTCATTCGTTTCTTCGGAGCCATCAATATCATATTTAAAGAAACCTATTAAAAAATATTGTATAAGCATAGATTTACGAATCAGGTATTCAACCATTATATTTTTCGATTCTTCATCACCAAATGCTAATATAGATTCTTCATGTTTAGCCATCATATAATCCGATTCGAATCCGGCTGTATATAAGCGAATGAAATCAGGAAAATCAGTTCTCCTTAAATTTTCAAGTGTGGTATCTGTTACTCCTGAAACAAAACCATCATATCTGGCAAAGGTAAAAGGATCTGAGACCGAACCAATATTTTTTGCGACCAAAACAGAACGATGACCTTCTTCATGTGTAATAGCAGTAAATGCAACAAGACAAGCTGTAGCTTGAATTGAGTAGCTATAAATTGGTCTAAAACTTTCGTTTAGGACTGACGCTGAATACCTGTATGCACTTATATAATCAGTATTAACCAATTGCATGGTAAACAGGCTAGCCGGAGAATCCTGAATAATAAATGAATATTGTTTGTTTAAATTTTTATTTATAGTAATGCTATCATTTTCCTGGCTAAATAAATATTGGAATAATAGTAAAAAAATAAATAATATCGCGGCCTTTCTCATGCAATGAAAAGGTAAAATAAGAATTTATGGCCTGAAATTTTTAAGCTCCTTTCTGATTTGAACCATAGCTTCATCAGCAGTTATTTTACCTTGAAGTACTTCTTTGCTATAATTATTTAATTTCCGACGTGTATTACCAAATATAATTCTGGAATCATCAATAAAATTAACTTTTTTAGATCCATATTTCTGATTAATACCATTATTATATTCTTCAAATTGATTTGTTCCAATTGCGGAAGAGGTAACACCACCTGCTATTCCCGTTGGACATTTTGTATATCTCGCCCATTTTTCAGCCATATCTGGTGTATTTAAATAGAGCAAAAATTTAATAGCTTCATCTTTATGAGGAGCATTTTTAGGAACGGCCCAAGGAATCATATAGCCGCCAAAATACAATGGTGGTTTCCTAAAAGTAGGTAATTCAGCAGGAACCATATCATTAACAAGCTTACTATCTACCTTTAACCAAATATTATACATCCATGAGGCATTTAGATAAAATAAACATTTTTTATTTAATGGATAACTCCAAGTTGCTTGCCATTTCATCGATTGATAATCATAATTGATAATATTATTTTTCGCCAAATTTTCAAATACCTGAAGAGTTTTATACCATGCATCTAATTTTTTTTCATCATATAAGTCTTTATCTATTTCATTTATATCTCCAATTTGAGATATATAAAGCTGTAAAGCCAATACATAGGTAGTTGACCAATCACTACAATCGAGTAAAGGAATTATTTGTGAATTTGTCCGCTTATTATAATCCGAAACTGCTTTTACGTATTGTATTATATCATCAGCTGACATATTAAACTGTTTAATACTTATACCAATTTCTTTTGCCAATTCTTTATTATACCATAACGACCAGTTATAACCTTCTAAAAATGGACCGGGTATAATACCCTTCCAGAAATCTTTGTTTGCCTGTGAAAGCAAATCGGGATTTGTATGTGCCCTAAATTCTGGAATTTCGCTAAAATCTACAAGATATTTTTTTGCCCAATCAGGATCGTTCAAATAATCCGCAATGGTATAATATTCATTATTTATTCGAATGATATCCCATTTTGAAGTATCTGATTTAAAAACCTTTTCAAGATATTTTGCTTCACACCTTGGATCGTCGCGATTCCAATAGAGTTGTTCTGGAAAAACAAGGTTTACTTTATAATCTTGATTTAAAAATTCAAACTCATTGGCTAATTCACGCACAAATATTGCACGTCGGCCTTCATTCATCCAATGTCCAATAAAATTTAAAGTCTTAACATTTGAATCTTTTCCTTTTGACTTATTGTAATTCTGAACATTATCATTATTATTATTCTTGTTTGAACAAGATAAAATAAATAATAAAAGTGGCAGAATAATTAATTTTCTCATAACTAGAAATTTAAATAATGAGATTTATTCCTATTTCATTGTAAATATCATCAATTTCATTTACAAATTATTGGAATTATACAATTTTTGTTTGTTTACTTTTAAAATATATATTATTGTAACCGACGAATCAGTTCCATGCACATTCTGGCATTATGATATGGACATTTCCAAAATCCTACTTTATCATATTCTTTAATAGGGTTATAATTTTTATCAATTCTATAAAACCATTCCCCATATTTTTTATCAATAAAATAACTTTCAATAAATATTTTTTGTTTTATTGCAGCTGCAATAAACTTTTCGTCTTTACTAATAAAATAAGCATTTATATAACCAACCAATGCTTCCGCTTGCGGCCACCATTCCAGCTCTTCTTCTACAATTTCATTTCTGATCCTGTCGTGCAATAGTCCTCCATCTTTATTTATACCTTCAATTGCTGCATTTAACATTTTAACAGCAATGTTTTTCATTTTATCAATATAATTTTTATCTCCGGCAATTTCAGCCGATTCATAAAGTAGCCAACTTCCTTCTATATCATGACCATAGGATATAACATTTGATTTGCAGTTCCAGTTTTCATCGAAAAACAAATCAAAATGAGAATCATTTTTATTAATTATGTAATTATTAAAGACATTTAACAGATTCAAAACTCTCTCTTTAACTTTAACATTTCCTGTAACTTTATAAAAAGCAGCATAAGCTTCAATCAAATGAAGATGGGTATTCATGGTTTTCTTTTCATTCATATCTTTTTTACTCAACCGCTGATCTTTAATTTCTCTCCAATCTTCAGTAAATGCTTCAAAATATCCATTTTTATTTCTATCAAAAGAATATTTTTCTATTAAATCAAAAATTTCATAAGCAAATTTTAAGCATTCTTCATTCTTAGTTATATAATAATATTCACTAAATCCGTATAAAGTAAAAGCCTGGGCATAAATTTGCTTCTTTGTATCTTCCGGATTCCCCTTATTTGTTAGTTGCCAATAATAACCACCATTTTTTTTATCGGCAAAATGATTAATCATATAATCGTATGCCCTGTTTGCTATATTTAATAATTCATCCCTTTGTAAAATTTGATATGCCACTGAAAATGTCCAAAGTAATCGGGCATTTAAAATTAAACCTTTGTTGGCATTATAATCAATATCCTGATCAATTGATATTCTACCTATAAAACCACCGTTTTTATTATCAATGGTATTTTTTATCCAATAATTTAATATGTTTTCTAACTCGTGTGAAGCAAATGAATATAATTCCTGAAGTTCCTTTTTTAAAGTATTTTGTTGTTCCATTTTGAAAAAAAATAATACATTAATATTTTAAATATAGCAATAATATAAAATAGCAAATAAATATAATCTAAATTATAAAATTAGGTCAATTATAAGAATCTTTAATTAAAAAGGCTGCGTAATTTACTTTTTACACAGCCCCTTTCAATCACAAAACTTAACTATTCTTTACTTAACTTGTAATTTTTGAATTGTAGTTCCTTGCGAACCATCAAACTTAACTAAATATAAACCTTTTGACATTCCTTTAAGATCGACCAATGTAGAATTATTAGCTACATTTTGTATTATTGCACAACCTTTTAAATCATAAATAGTATAATTAAAATTACCGTCCATTTTTAGTTCAACTGAACTCGAAGCTGGATTTGGGAACATTTTAACGTTAGCGACAGATTTTGCTTGAATACCAACTGGGCCTCCGGTTAATTTTATTGAACCCCAAGTTCCGCTGTTTCCATAAGGTTCTTTAGGCCTTGAACACCATGACATCATGTTAACACGATTTCCTGTAGTTGCCCCATTATTGTCATTCATTTGAATATCAAATGAAATTTCCTTACCAGACATTATTGAATCAGCAATAAAGGCATCAATTGAACCATTAACCGAACCTTGAGCGAGACCATGCCATGGGAGTGCAATTTCCAGTCCAAAATCACCACTGGTTGCTCCACCATTACCATCAATATATGACCCTTGTTTAATTAATGAAGTATCTGTTCCCATTGGTAACCAATTTTTTCCAATCCCAAAATCTGCCGATTCTGGTGCATTTCCTCCAGGATAAATATATAATCCGGAAAATTGAGTTAATGCTGCTGTTTTAGTCACATGATTATTTTTTATATCAATATAAACCTGGGCTGCAGATCCTTGCCATCCTGTAAAACCAGCATCTGTATATATCACTAAAGTAGGAGTTGACATTGTAAAATAGATATACAAATATGTTTTATCCCACATAGCTGCCCATTGACCAGATACATCCTGAGTAGGTGGAGCCATATAATTGGGTCCTTGATTGGTTGTATCAACATTATTTTCTTTAATATCCGCTAAATCAAAAGTTGAATAAATGCTTTCGTCATTTAAACCATCAAGAGTCAGTGGACTGGAAGGATCGACATATGGTGCATTAAATATTAAGCGAGGTGTTTCTTGTTTATAAGTGGGCGTATAATTTATTAATTGTACCTGATCGATATAAATGGTATCATTTGTGCTTTTGTTTACAGAAGTAAATCGAATTTGTAATTCGCCCATTTTTGTTGTTGGGGTATAATTTCCGTTAAGTGTACAAATAAACTTATACCAAGTATGTTTTTTAGCTACAACATTAGTTGGTAAACTTACTATAGTATATGTTCCGGAATTTAATGATCCATCACCTATAATAGTCTGAAATGAATCGGATGAAGTACAGACCATAAATTGAATAGCATTATTTGATCCCATTGCAACGCTATCAAATGTAAAGGATGCCTGCCCCCAATTATCAGCCTGAGTGACCATATAAGCAGTTGAATCAGTAGTATTTAACCCCGATTTAGTAGGATTTTTGGTATTTCCTGCACTGGTATTCCATGAATTCCCACTATTAAAAGATAAAACGCCTTTGGTATCAATGTCGAACAATGTAACCTGGGCATTTATATAAGCAAATGCAGCCATGCTTAAAAAGATAATTGTAAATGTTTTTTTCATAATTAATTTTGTTAGTATAAGTTAAATAAAATTAGTTGAATAATTTATAAATAAATTGAATGAATGTTCACATGTATAAAACAATTGTTGAATTCTTTGAAATAATGTACCTAATTTAAAACATATGTACTAAATTGACATTTAGTAGAACCAATGAACTATTGATGCCAACTTTTACATAATAAATAAAAACTATAACACTTTCAGTTTATTAAATTCAAAATTCAATTTTGAAATGATTCATAAAAAAATCCCCCTAAATAAATAGGAGGATTTTTAAATATTATTTCAAAATTAAACTTCTAGTATCCCGGGTTCTGAACTAAAGCACCATGGCTGGTTTGAATATCAGTTGTTGAAATTGGGAAAAATTCATTTTTACCGGTCTGGAACGTTACAGTTGATCCTGGATAAGAATCTAAAGTAGTTCCAGTAATAAATGTGGATGCAAGATTCCAGCGAACTAAATCGTAAAAACGTGATCCTTCAAGCGCTAATTCCAACCTGCGTTCATGAACTATATCAGCAAATGTAATAGCCGATAATTGTTTTGGGAAACCCGTATTTCCTGAAGCAGCCGCTCTGGCCCTGACCATATTTACATATTTTAATGCATTCGTCTGATCTCCTGTTTTAAAAGCAGCTTCAGCAGCAAATAATACAACATCGGCATATCTGATTAAACGGGCACCCATTGCACCTTCATTATAATTTGTATAAACACTCCAATATTCTTGAGGCGAACATTCATATTTACGTCCTATTGTATGTGTTGGTAAGTTTGAGAATAACATTGGAAACCATCCTAAACCACCGGCATCATGAACATATACGCTGTCACCAGGACGACCTACAGTTGTGGCAAACCTGGGATCGAGTGCTTCATCTCCTGTGGGAGTTGAACTTAAACCTGTTTCACGATTATCATTATTTGCAAAAGAATTTACTAAATAAGAAGTTGGGCAGTTAAAACTCCAGCCAAAGTTTGTTGAAGCTCCTTTAGTATTTTGATAAAACCTTACTGTAGAATAAACAGTTATGTAGCTCCCTCTCGATTTAATATAACCTAATTGATCCTCAACACTTTGTATTTGGAATACCATTTCTTTGCAATTATTACCATCTTCAGAAAAAATCCAACGAAAACCACCTACCGGATCACCATTGGTGGCCCACCATGAGCTGTCGGCTAAACCAGAAGATGGAGGATTATTCCAACGTTCACCATTTGAACCTACCAATTCATATTCACCTGAATTAATTACAGCTTGTGCATTGCTTAATGCATCGGCATAATGATTAACCATTCCTGCAAATCTTGAATCATTTGGATAATTTTCGGCATACGATGATTCATATAAATAAGCTTTAGCTAATAAAGATTGTGCTGCCCCTTTTGTAGCACGACCAACCCCTGCTGTACCTAGTTGACTTCTTAACAATAAATCAGGAATAGCTTCAGTTAAGTCCTTTTCGATTTGTGTATAGACTTCTTTTAAGGTATTTCTTGGATAACTGACACTTGGATTAGGAACGCTAAGAATTATAGGAACCCCGCCAAAAGTTTGTGCAAGACTAAAATAGTAAAATGCACGTAGAAATTTACATTCGGCTATCCTTTGGTTGACCAATGCAGTACTTACACTTGGATCAAGTGTTCCCATTTGAGGTAGATACTCAAGTGCAGTATTCACCATTCTTATACCTTTGTAATTATATCCCCAATAATCCTGATATACAGGATCGTTGTTATCTGAGGGAGCCTGCATCATTCGGTCAATAGCATGTGCAGTAGCCTGATCACCAGTATTTTCTCCACCAGCTTCAGCATCATCAGATGAAACACTACCTAAATAAATAGTGTTATATACATCAAATATAAGATATGAATTTAATACTGAATAAGCGGCAGTAACTGTTTCATCAACATTACCAAAATCTGAATAAAAGGATACTTCAGTTTGTAAGCCCTGAGGCTTCAAATCTAAAAAGCTCTTCTGGCACCCATCAAATAAAATTACCAGGGTGATAACTGATATATATTTTATTAATTTGTTTTTCATACTTTTTACAATTTATTTATTATTAAAACCTGACATTTACACCCATTGTATAGACTTTTGCTTGTGGATAAGCACCTTTATCAATACCAGCAGCCATAGGATTTGAAACGTCAACTTCAGGGTCAATCCCGGAATATTTTGTAAATGTTAGCAGGTTGCTTCCTCCAACATAAATTCTAAATGAACTAACATTTATCCAACTTAACCAATTTTTTGGCAATGTTACACCTATTTGAACATTCTTTAATCTAAGGTAGGAACCATCTTCAATATAAAAATCTGAAATAGTTGCTAAACTATAAGTTTGATTTAAACCTGGATAAGTAGCACCTGTTGTATTAGCAGCATAAAGTAAATTACCACTTTTATCTTTAATAGCATCACGATAATGATTATTAACATATGCTGAACTCCAGTTGAAAGCCCCATTTGAATTTGCCTGGTAAAACTTGGTTGTGTTGAAAATTTTGTTGCCAGAAGTTCCTTGCCAGAATAACTGAACATCAATAATTTTATATTCAAAACTCATATTTAATGAATACATAAATTTTGGCATAGGGTTACCCAATGGAACAATATCACCATTGTTTACTTTTCCATCACCATTAATGTCTTTGTACTGAAAATCGCCTGGTAATGCTTTTTGTGCATATACCTTTTGGCCAGCAGCATTTGTAGTATATGGCTGATTGGTCACATATTTATTATTACCTGTTGTATCAACATCAGCCGATGTAAATATTCGTTGAACCTTATAGCCATAAAACTCACCAACAGGTTGTCCAACTTCGGTATAAGATAAAAAGCCATTGATACCTTTTGAAGTAGATGCTGAACTAAAAATTGAATCGTAAGTTAAACTAACTGCTTTACTAGATACAAATGTTACATTACCACCAATATCATATTTAAAGTCACCCACTTGATCTTTCCAGTCGGCTGTAATTTCCAACCCTGAATTTTTTAATTTTCCTACATTTACATAAGGTGTTGGATCAACTCCACCATTTTCATTAAAGTTATCCCTAACAAGATAACCATCATAGCCTTGAGTAGGACTTTGAATCAACATCCCGTTATTGTATCTTTGGAAATAGTCAAGACTAACAGAAAGCCTGTTTTTCATAAATGACATATCAAGACCTGCATCTTGAGTAACAACACCTTCCCAATGTACACTTGGGTTTGCCAGAGCATTTACTGTAGCACCATTGGTTTGGGCTGTTGTTCCTCCAAAATCGTAGCCTGCAGTAGCCAATTGTGTAACATTTGAGTAGTAACTGTAAGGATTTATGGCACTATTACCTACTGAACCATATCCAATCCTTAATTTACCAAAGCTAAAAATATTGAGATTCTTAATAAAATCTTCTTCAGAAAATTTCCAACCTGCAGAGAACGAAGGGAATGTACCAAAACGCATGTTAGGTCCAAAATTAGAAGATCCATCATGCCTTACATTGAACTGCAATAAATAAATTCCTTTATAATCGTAATTAAATCGTCCAAATTCGGAATATCCGGTTGCTTCCAATGCTGTACCAGTTGGATATGCTCCCATTGTTGATGCACTATTGGTGGTTCCAAGATATCTCATATCCAGTGAAGAAGGAATACCTAAAACTGTTGTATTAATTCCTTCGTTATATTTGGAATAGCTGCTTTCATAACCACCCATGATTGAAAAATTATGGGAATCAAGAAATGATTTGGTATATGTTGCTATATTTTGCCATAGCCAGCCATGTGAAATATTCCAACTTTCGTTATATGAATTCGTTGGAGTCCCTAATGATGCTGTAATTTGATATTTTGGAACAAAATCAGAAAAATCATTAAAGCTGAAACTCCCATTAATCCTTGATTCGAATGTAAGGCCTTTTATTGGTTCTATTGTAATATGGCCGGTTAAACCACCACCCCATGTTTTATTAATTTCATTACCTTGTTCCAATTGAACAGCAGCAACAGGATTTTCAATATTTCCATAAGCCATATGCGACCAATTTCCGCCACCTTTTGGAGTTGCATATCCCGAGCCAAGATGCTGTGATGTATCATATGGTGCAATACTAGGTTGGTACTGAACAGCTTGAAGAATTGGCGAAGAATATTCACTTTGAAGTTTCCATTGCGGAAACCCTTCATAGTCCTGATAAATAAATGATGCTTCTTCTCCAATTTTTAGCCATTTTTGAGCATTACTTTCAGCATTCATACGAAATGTCATCTTTTTATAATTGGTTGCTTGCACAATACCGTCCTGAGATAAATAGCTAACCCCAGCATAAGCTTTTGTTTTTTCACTACCACCTGCAACACCTAATTCATAACTTTGCATTGGAGCATTTGCGGTAGTTATCAATTTCTGATAATCATAGTTAGGTATTGTATCTAAATTTGAAAATGGTAAGGCAGATGGTTTTTTTGCTGTCATATTTGAATAAGCCTTAATTTCATTCATTGTAGAAGCATATTGCCTACCTGATGCAACATCAAAATATTTTGGTATATTTTGCCATCCGGTATAACAATTAAAAGTTACATCAACTTTGCCTGCCGTACCTTTTTTTGTAGTTACAATAATTACACCACTGGCACCTTGTGCGCCATAAATAGCAGCTGTAGAAGCGTCCTTTAAAACTTCCATCGATTCAATATCATTAGGATCAACTGATTTTGGATCAGCTGGAACTCCGTCAACAACCCATAAAACAGGCAAATTATTTACAGAAGTTACCCCGCGGATACGAACTGTAACATCAGAACCAGGAGCCCCAGTATTTTGCGAAATTTGAACCCCAGCAGCATGTCCTTGTAATGCTGATACAATATTTGAAGCCGGCGCAGCTGCAATATCTTTTGCCGAAACGGAAGATACAGCACCTGTCAAATCACTCTTTTTCTGGACCCCATATCCAATAACTACAATTTCATCTAATTCCTTTTTTTCTTCTGAAAGGCTTATATTAATTGTATTTTCTTTGGCTACAGTTACTTCTTGTAATTTATATCCTACAAAAGAGAAGTCGAGAATATCTCCTTCTGATGCTTTAATAGAATATTTACCATTAATATCAGTAACTGTACCAACAGTTGTACCTTTAATAGTAACGTTTACCCCGGGCATAGGTACATTCGATTCGTCAACAATTGTACCTGAAATCTGGGCATTTAGTGAAAACCCAATACCTACAAACGCAAGCACAAGCAGTAATGCAAGCTTACGTGCAGATTGAAACAATTTAGTAAATTTTTTTTGCCTCATAATTAATGTTTGTATAGTTAGACAATATTTGATTTAGTAGTGAATCCAAAAATATAATTTCATGTTTTTAAATAATTGCACAGATGTTCTGATAATTTGCACAAATGTTCTTATCGTAGCAGTAAATAATATAAATAAACATTTGTTCAAGTATTTTCATTTTCTAACTTTTGTTGATATCATTTATCATTGTTACTTTCACAAATCTAAATTAAATTACTAAAATAAATTAAAATTAGCTAAAATTAAGGTCTTTTTAATGATTGCTCTAATTTTAAACTAAAATTTCTAAAATTTATTAATGTAAACTGTAATAAATTAATTCATTTATGAATTCTAATAAACCTATTATAAACTGGTTGAAAGCAGGGAAAAAGGCAGAAAAAATATTATCGTGTTTAACGCTTAAGGAAAAAATTGAATTTACTGGTGGGCATAATTTGTTTTTTATAAAAGGAATTGATCGTTTAAAAATCCCGGAATTATATTTATCTGATGCCACTCAGGGAATACATATTCGTAAAGATTTAAGTCAACAACTGGAGAAATCAACCTCATTTCCTTGTCCCATTGCTTTAACTTCCACATGGAATCCAAAACTTGCATATAATTATGCAAAAAGTATTGGAGAAGAATGCCGTGCCGGAGGAATTGCAGTATTACTTGGACCGGGAGTAAATATCTATAGAATTTCACAATGCGGAAGAAATTTTGAATATTTTGGTGAAGATCCTTTTTTGGCTTCAAGAATGGTTGAAAAATACATTATTGGCTTGCAGAGTACTAAAACATTAGCTACACTAAAACATTTTTTATGTAATAATACTGATTATCACAGAAGAACTTCTAACTCAATCGTTGACGAAAGGACTTTACATGAAATTTATTTACCTGCTTTTAAAGCAGGAATTGATGCCGGTGCTATGGCAGTAATGACTGCCTATAATCAACTAAATGGAGAATATTGCGGTCAAAGTGAATATGTTATAAAAAAATTGTTGCGTGAAGAACTTCAATTCAAAGGTTTGGTAATGTCCGATTGGTGGTCGGTTTACGACCCAATTAAAACTATAAAATCTGGACTTGATTTAGAAATGCCGGGAGTTGGTTCACCAAATAACAAATGGATTACCGATTTGGGCGATATATATGTTAAAAGTAATGCTGAAAAATTATTGACCGAAAGGAAAGTTGACATCACAGAAATTGACCGAATGGTAAAAAGTGTATTACAAACTTCCATTTCAATGGGTTTATATAAAAATCACTTAAAGAAATCGATTAGTCAAAAAAAATTCCACCGTCATGAGAAAGTTGCATTAAATACGGCAAGAGAAGCAATTGTATTATTAGAAAATAAAAATGCTATATTACCATTAAGTAAAGATTTATCAAAAAAAATTCTGGTAACAGGTGAGTTTGTTGATAGGAATATTCAAGGAGGAGGTTCAGCAGAAGTCGAAGGTTACAATAATATTACAATTCTTGATGCATTAAAAAAAGAATTCAAATCGCAAATAGAATATGTTCCTTCACCCACTGATGACGAAATAAAAAAAGCTACTTATATAATTGTAAATATTGGAACGGCTGATAGTGAAGCATGGGATCGCCCATTTGAGCTACCTTCAAAAACCGATGAATTTATTCAAAATGTAGTATCAATAAATCCAAATACTATAATTGTAGTAAATTCTGGCGGTGGAATAAAAATGACTGTTTGGAACAATAAAGTTGCAGCAATTTTATATAGCTGGTATATAGGACAAAATGGGAATATTGCTCTTGCCGAAATCCTTTCAGGAAAAATAAATCCTTCAGGAAAACTTCCAATTTCTATTGAGCAAAATTTCAGTGATTCTCCCGGATATCCTTATATTCCAGAAGGTGAAGAGCTATATATAGGTTGGGACCCCGATTTAAATATTCAAATGCCTATAAATAATATTGTATATAAAGAAGGTGTATTTGTTGGATACAGATGGTATGAAAATAAAAATATAAAACCCTTATATCCTTTTGGTTATGGACTTTCCTATACGAATTTCGAATATTCAAAATTAAAATTAAAAACTTATAAAGCTAAAGCCAATAAGAAATTGAAGGTGACTTTCAATGTAAAAAATATCGGGAAAAAATATGGCGCTGAAATTGCTCAATTATATATTAAAGATATTGAATCGTCAGTTCCAAGACCAATGAAGGAATTGAAAGGATTTAAAAAAGTGTTTCTTAAAGTAGGAAAATCTTCTAAAATAACTATTATACTCAATTACAACGATTTTGCTTTTTGGGATGTTCAATTCCATCAATGGAAACTTGAACCTGGTACATTTGAAATTTTAATAGGTTCATCCTCTAAGAATATTCATTTAACTAAAATTATTTATATAAAATAGCATTATAATAATAAACTAATAACTAATTCTATATTTTATGAAAACAAAAAAAACATTTCAATTAATTCTAGGAATTTTGGCTGTACCAATTTCCTTACTATTAATTTCATCTTTTTCATTTGGTGCATGTAAAAAGGAAATGACAAAAAGTAGCCTCAAAAATATTATATCTTTTACAATTCCTCAACAAAATGATTCTGCTACCATTGACAATACGAGTAAAACAATAAAAATCAATGTTGCTTATAATGCCGATTTAACCAAACTTACACCAACAATTACAGTTTCACCAAAAGCCAAAATAGTTCCAGCTTCAGGTTCGGTAGTGGATTTTTCACAAGGTCCGGTTAATTATACTGTAACAGCTGAAGATAATACCTCGCAAACTTATGCCGTAACAGTCACCAAATCAACAGAAATGGATAAAAAAATAGTATCCTTTGTATTAGCGGAACAATCCGACAGCGCTACATTTAATAATATAAACGATACCGTTAAAATTACTGTACAAGCTACAGCTGATTTAACCAAATTGACACCAACAATTAAAACATCAACCGGAACCACAATAAGCCCTGCTTCCGGTGCAACTGAAGATTTTAGCAATGGCCCCGTAAAATATACAATTACTGCTTCTGATGGCTCAAGCAAAGTTTGGAATGTTGTTGTAAACCGATTACAATATACCGGAACCAGCATTATTACTGCCTCATTACCGAATATGGTAAGTTTTTCATTATCTTATAAACAGGTAACTATAATTATGCCAGCCGGAACTGATTTTACAAACCTTGCGCCCGTATTTACAATTTCACCTGGAGCAACAATATCACCTGCTTCCGGACAAGCCTTTGATTTTAGCCAGGGTCCTAAAACTTACACGATTACTGCTGAAAATGGCTATGTTTCGAAATGGTCAGTTAGTATTACGCTTCAGCTATTTACAGCTGATAATAGTAATATTCAATATCTAGGTAGAATTGACTTTACAACACCAACTGCACCAAGATTTGCTAATGCTGGAGTTTATATCAAAGCAAATTTTACTGGAACCTTTTGCGACATTGTAATGAGTGATGAATCAAACATGAATTACATATCTGTAAGTATTGACGGTCAGGCACCTTTACGCTATTTAATGACCCAGGGAAAGGCAACGTATAGGGTTGCAAGCGGATTAACAGCCGGACAACATACAATCTTAATTTGCAAAGATACTGAAGCTGCTGTAAATGGACTAAGTTTTTATGGTTTCCATTGTGAATCGCTTTTACCAGTGACCGATATGCCAACCAGGAAAATAGAATGCTATGGTAATTCAATAACTTGCGGGGCTAATATGCTTAACGGACCTTATTGCACATTGGTTGATAATGGTACAAATTGGAATGCAGCCAATTGCGCCTATTTATCTTATGGTGCTTTAACTGCAAGAGCTCTAAATGCCGAATGGATGTTAACATCCTATTCAGGAATTGGCTTAATACATAGTTGCTGTAGTATGTCTATTATTATGCCTGATGTTTATGACAGGCTCGATTTAACTTCTGCTACAAAAAAATGGGATTTTACTAAATATGTACCCGATGTTGTTACCATTTGCCTTGGACAAAACGATGGAACATCAAATGTTGCATCGGCGAACTTTAAAAACACTTATGTTTCATTTATAAATAACTTACGTGGCAAGTATCCAAATGCATCAATTTTTTGTTTAACAAGCCCTATGGCCGATGTTACCCTGTTAAACGCTATGAAAACTACTTTGACCAATGTTGTTGATTCAGTTAATAATGCCGGTGATAGCAAAGTATATTGGGTTCAATTGCCTAATAATCTTTTAGGTGGATGCACTTCAAACCCGCATCCTAATGTAGCAGAGCACGATTCAATTGCATCTGTACTTGAAACTGCTATAAAAGCTAAAATGGGTTGGTAATTTTGAGTTTTGAGTTAGAAGTTAAAAGTCATGAGTTAGGGGAAAATTGAACACTTAACTCTTAACTTTTAATTTTTAACTCTCAACTTTTAACTCATTACTCTTTCACTTCTATTTCCTCATCCTGATCAATCCGGTTCAATATATTTTGAGGTAAGTTCTTTTTATTTTTAGCACCAAGTTTGCGGATATTTTCAATACGGCCAACAATACTTCCTTTACCGTCGGTAAGCTTATTCATCGATGCTTTATAATAATCCTGAGTATTATTGAGCTTTTTGCCCAATTCAACCAAATCGTCAACCAAACCTTCAAATTTATCATATAAAGCACCACTTTGCCTGGCAATTTCCTCAGCATTTTTATTTTGATATTCTTGTCGCCACATGCTTTCAACCATTTTTAAAGCAGCAATTAAATTGGTTGGGCTAATTAAAAGTATTCTTTTATCATAAGCGTAATTCCATAAATTAGGGTCGAACTGAATTGCTATCATGTAGGCTGGTTCAATTGGCATAAATAGCATTACAAAATCGAGGCTGTTAATGTTATATAAGGTTTGATAACCTTTTGCTGACAATTCATCAATATGTCTTTTAACAGAAACCAAATGATCCTTTAGAGCTGCCTCTTTTTCTTCATCAGAATTTGCTGTTGTATAGCGTTCGTAAGCAGTAAGCGAAACCTTTGAATCAACTATAATACTTCTTTCGCCAGGATAATTTATAATAACATCGGGTTGAAACCTCTGCCCTTCTTCATTATTGTACGATTTTTGGACAAAATATTCACGGTCTTTTAATAATCCCGACTTTTCAAGGATACTTTCCAAAATCATTTCACCCCAATTTCCCTGCGTTTTCGATTCACCCTTCAATGCCCGTGTTAAATTATTGGCTTCCAATTTTACACTTTGGCTAAGTTCCGCAAGTCGTTTTACTTCCTCCTTGAGTGAAAATCGTTGCTGCGACTCTTTATCATAGGCTTCTTCAACTTTCTTTTCAAAATCTTTAATTTTTTCACCCAATGGTTTTAGCAATTGGTCAAGATTTGTTTTGTTTTGTTCGGTAAACTTTTTAGTTTTCTCTTCCAAAATATCATTGGCCAAATTTTTAAACTCAATACTAAAGTGCTCTTGCAGTTTTTCAATTTCTAATTTTTGTTCGGTTAATTTTGCCGAGAGGTGGTTATAATCAGATTCACGACCTGCTAACTTTTTATTAAGCTCCAATATTGCAGCATCCTTACTTGATAATTCATTTTTAAGCAATAAATTATCCTTTTCCAGGCTTGAATTTTTTTCAATACCAATCATAATTTGAGCTTTTTGTTTGGTTTGAAAAATCAGCCAGGTAACAATAATTCCAATAAGAATACCTGTGATAAAATAAAGTATTGTCATTTTTTTGTTTTTTACAAAAATAATTGAAACCCTTCTTTATTTTTGCGCTTTTAATAAAAGCTTATTCACAATACATGAAAAAGTACAAACATTTGTTTTTTGATATCGATAGAACATTATGGGATTACGAAACAAATGCCCGTGAAACAATGACAGAAATTTTTGCCAAACATAATTTAGAGAAATACAACTTCAATTTCGAACAATTTTATTCAACATTCAATCATTACAACGAATTGCTTTGGACCAAATTCAGAAATGGCAAAATAAAAAAAATTATACTTCGCGATCGCAGGTTTTATTTAGCTTTAAAAAAACTTGGAATTGATAATAATGATTTGGCACTGAAACTTTCATCGGATTATATTGAAATAAGCCCAAGTAAAACAGGTTTATTTCCCGAAGTTATTGAAACTTTAAATTATTTGAAACCCAAATATAATTTGCACGTTATTACAAATGGTTTTAACGAAGTTCAATTTAAAAAGCTTAAAAATTGCGGTATTGAACATTTTTTTGAAAAAATAGTAACATCCGATAATGCAAAATCGCAAAAGCCGAATATGAAAATTTTTGAATACGCACTTACATCAGTTAACGCTAAAAAAAACGAATCGCTGATGATAGGTGACGATTTTAAAATTGATATTTTAGGTGCAAAAAATTATGGCTTCGATCAGGTATATTTTAATCCCTTAAAAAAGAAGCATACTCTAAAACCAACCTATGAAATATTTAGTATAAAAATGCTAAAGGATTTTTTATAAATAATTGGTTAATGGATAAATGTTATAAAATTTATAATAAATATTAACATAAATTAAATTGATTTTCTAATTTTAGAATTCTGAATAAACTCCAAAAAATATGAAACTAACAATCGCCCGAAAATTAAACTTTGGTTTTGGAATAGTAATATTTGTTATCATTTTAACAGTATTTTTCATTTCAATACTATCTTACCAAAACAGCAAATTAAATAAAGAAATTTCAAATGTTTTTGAACCTTCGTCACAACTGCTTTCCAATTTGAACACACAAATTTCGAATTCAAAAATGCTCATTAGGAATTGGGTATTTATTGATAAAGTTGCAGATACTCCCGATAAACTTAAATTGAAAGACCTTCAGCAAAAGGATTTCCCCGATTTGAATAACCGTATCATGGACATTTCGCAAAAATGGTCGGAATATTGTTCTCCCGAATTGCAGGAAAATTATAAATCAATTTCAAAAGTCATTACTGATAGTATTTTCAGCCAACAACAATTAATCATGGGTAAGCTGTCGAACCTTGCAAGTTATGACGATCCATTGGTTATGTTTGAAATTTCACCTCTGGTTGAAGGAAATGGTTCACTTATAGCGCAGTGCGATAAAGCTATCAGCGATATTCAAAAATTGCAGGATTCACTTGGAAGCAAAGTCAATGAGCTTCGTTCGCAAATGAATACTTCATTCAGCAGTTTTCAAACTTATACAATTATTATAGGCATTGTAATTGTATTAATTACCTTTCTAATTTCATTTTGGATTACCCGTTCCATAGTTAAACCTTTAAATAAAGCAGTAAATTTTTCACATACAATAGAAGAAGGAAACCTTTCTGCAGAAGTTGATATTCAACAAAATGATGAATTTGGCGATTTGGCTAATGCTTTGCGCAGAATGCAGGGAAAATTATCTGAAGTAATTGGGTCATTTATCAATGGCGCAGATAATATTTCAGATGCAAGCCAGATGATTAACGAAAATGCTAAGGATTTGTCAATGAACTCAGCAAATCAGGCTGCATCGGTTGAAGAAATATCTTCATCGGTAGAAGAAATAGCTTCCAATATAGCACAAAATACAGATAATTCAATGCAAACTGAGAAAATTTCACTTCATGCTGCGAATGAAATTAAAAAAGTAAATACATCGGCTAAAAACTCAGCTGCATCAATGAAAAAAATAGCTGAACGAATTTCAATTATTGGGGATATAGCATTTCAAACAAATATACTAGCTTTAAATGCTGCAGTTGAAGCTGCCAGGGCAGGTGAACATGGAAAAGGGTTTGCTGTGGTAGCAGCCGAAGTGCGCAAATTAGCAGAAAGAAGTAAAATTGCTGCGGAAGAAATAAGTTTACTTACACGCCAAAGCCTGAATGATTCTGAAGAATCAAGCCAACAACTCGAAAATGTTGTTCCTGAAATCGAACGTACTGCAAAATTAGTACAGGAAATTACAGCCGCCAATATTGAACAAAATGCCAGTATTGACCAAATTAACAATTCAATACAACAGTTAAACAATACAACACAACAGAGTGCATCGGCTTCAGAAAAAATGTCTTTAAATTCTGACGAATTGGCAAGACTTGCCTCTGAATTAAAGGAAACTGCCGAATACTTTTCTATTTAAAACCTAGTATTTAGATGAATTCAATTTATTCTCATTCAAAATAGCTACTTATAATAGATAATTCTATATGCCTTCTATATTAATGAATTGTAAGTTTTTAACAACTTATAGTTCATATCTATATCGTTACATACTTGATAAATTGACAGGAATATTATTACTTTTGGCCAGTTTAAAAAAGAGGGCTTGCTTATGGATCAGGAAAAAGATTCTATGTTCAACAATCCCGAATTTGACGAGGTTGTGCATCGGTATAAAGAGATGCTTAGAGATGGGAAAAACAGGTATTTTGATGTTCATGAATATGAATTACTTGTAGAATATTATCTGCAAAACAGTAAATTAAATCAGGCAGCAACTGTAGTTAATAAAGCACTTTTGCAGTTCCCCGGCTCAACAATACTTCAGCTTAGAAAAGCCCAGGTATTAATTGATGAAGACAACCCTGAAGAAGCATTGAAAATTCTTTGTAATGTTGAAAAATATGAAGCTTGTAATTACGAGTTATATTTATTAAAAGGCATTGCCTGTAATTACTTACACAAATTTTCTGAAGCCAAAACTTATTTTTCTTATGCACTTTATTATGCCGATGAAGAAAAACTTGACGCACTTTTCAGTATTGGTGTAAATTACAATTCATTAAGCGATTATAATGCTGCCTTAATTTATTTCCTTGAAGCCCAAAAAATTGATCCTCAAAATACGAATGTTTTATTCGAAATTGCATTTTGCTACGAAAAAATTGAAATGTATGACGAGGCTATTCAATATTATAATGAATATTTAGATATCAATCCATTTTATGATATTGCCTGGTTTAATCTGGGAATTATATATTCAAAACTTTCAAATTTCGAAAAAGCAATTGAAGCTTATGATTTTACAATTGCCATAAATGAAAAATATGAATTAGCCTATTACAATAAAGCTAATGCACTAGCTAATTCAGGAAAATATCGCGAAGCAATTTCTGTTTATAAAGAATATTTAGTTTTCAATGAAAATTTAGCTGAAACCCTTTGTTTCATTGGCGAATGTTATGAAAGAGAAAACGAAAACGAACTGGCTTTGGAGTATTATCAAAAATCACTTCAAATTGACGCATCCTATGCTGATGCCATTTATGGAATTGGAATAGTTTACAGCCAACAGGAGAATTATTCAGAAAGCTTATTATATTTGCACAAGGCAATTGGCTTTGAGCCATCAAATCCCGATTATTGGTTTTCACTAGGCACTGTATATAGTAAAATCAGTAATAACGAAAGGGCTATTGAGGCTTATCGCCAATCAACAACCATTGATCCTAACGATTATGAATCATGGTTGAATTTGTCGGAAATATATTTTAAGAAAAATTTATTATCCAAAGCAATATTAATTTTAGAAGATGCTTATAAATATAATAAAGATAATGCAAACATAAATTTCAGACTTGCCGCATTTTATATGCTCAAGCAAAATTTGGCCAATGGCTTGCATTACTTGCAAAATGGTATGAATATCGATAGTAAAGAATATAAAGAAGTACTTAAATTTTGCCCAGATGCAATTGACTTTAAAGAAGTGAACGAACTCATAAAGCAATTTAACCCGGTTAAACAATGAATTTCAACCTTCCTCACGTTCCTGCCAGAACACAAAAGCCCAGGCAATCAGGTTTAAACATGATAATGGATAAAGGCCTTAGCATTCGCGATGTAGAAAATCTTATTTCTTCTTGTGGCGATTATATCGATCTGTTAAAATTTGGTTTTGGCACGTCTCTCATTACTAAAAACCTTGAAGAAAAAATCAAATTATACAGTCAGGCAAATATCCGGCCATATTTTGGAGGAACATTATTTGAAATGTTTATTGTTCGTGGATTATATAATGAATTTAGAAAATATATTGATAAATACAAAATTGAACTAATTGAAATTTCAGATGGTTCAATAACATTGCCCCATGAAGAAAAGCTTAAATTCATATCTGAACTTTCGAAACAAACTACGGTAATATCTGAAGTTGGTACTAAAGTGGCTGGAGTAATCATTCCCAACGAAAAATGGGTTGAAATGATGAAAAATGAAATTCAAGCCGGTTCATGGAAAGTAATAGCCGAAGCCAGGGAAAGTGGAAACATAGGGATATATAATCCTGATGGTTCGGCAAATAAAGAACTTATAAGTGATATTGTTGAACATGTTAATACCGATGATATAATTTGGGAAGCCCCGAACAAACCTCAACAAGTATGGTTTATTAAATTATTGGGCTGTAATGTTAACTTAGGAAATATTGCTCCTTCGGAAGTTATATCACTCGAATCACTTCGACTTGGATTACGCGGCGATACTTTCTTTCAGTTTCTTCCCGATGAAATTATAAATAAATTTATAAATAAATAAGCACTGATTTTATTATTATGAGAGAATTCGGATTGATTGGATTTCCGCTGGGACATTCATTTTCAGCTGGCTATTTTAGTAAAAAATTTGAAAAGGAAAATATTCCGGATTGTTCCTATAAAAACTTCCCTATTGATAATATTGATAAACTAAATGACATTATATCCGAAAATCCTAATCTTATTGGCTTAAATGTAACAATACCATATAAGGAACAGGTAATTAAACATTTGGATGAAGTAAATCCTGAAGCTAATGCTATTGGCGCTGTAAATACAATTAAAATTGTAAGAAATGGGAATGACTATAAGCTCGTTGGCTACAATTCCGATGTTTATGGATTTGAACAGTCGCTTTTACCTCATTTAAAAGAATTTCATAACAAAGCATTAATATTAGGCACAGGTGGCGCTTCGAAAGCTATAAAATACATCCTTAATAAATTGAATATTCAATTTATATCAGCTTCTATTGAAGAATTAAAAGAAAATGAAATTCGTTATACCGATATTGATAAGGATTTGATTGAAGAAAGGTTATTAATTATCAATGCTACACCACTTGGCACATATCCAAAAAATGATACATTTCCACCAATACCTTATGAATATATAACTGCTCAGCACTTGTTGTTCGATTTGGTATATAATCCTGAAGTTACAATGTTTATGATGAAAGGTTTGCAAAAAAATGCTGTTGCATTAAACGGACTTCAAATGTTACATCTTCAGGCAGAAAGATCATGGGCTATATGGAATAATAAATTATAGTTACTTATTTGATGAATTTCTAATAATAATTGCAATTAAATAGAAAAGCCGGATGATTGATTTCCGGCTTTTCTATTTATATATTATATTACTTTCTACTTCTTTATCACAGCATTTTCGTGTACTTCACTGGCTCGTCCTGAAGGATCGGTATTTTTTTGCCATAGTGGAACCCATTTCAAAACAGATTCTACAGCACTTTTTTGCGGATAATGTTTTTCGAATATTGACCTGAATAAAAATGCTTCTTTTGTAGCGGGTGTATTATGAGGAAACCTTTCAGCTGCTGTTGCGAAATCTTTATCTGAAACAACTTTATTGCAATGTGCCTGAAGTCCATCAATCCAACTATATCCTACCCCATCGCTGAATTGTTCTTTCTGTCGCCATAAAATTTCAGAAGGTAAATAAGGATCGTTCTTATCGTCAAATGCAGCCCTTACAATATATTTTTCGGCTTTCCCTGTTGCCCTGTCTGGACGTTTTGCGCCTCCATTAATATTCATTACAGCATCCAGAAAATACCTATCGAGGAAGGGAACACGAACTTCAATCCCATGTGCCATAGTAGATTTATCAGCCCTCAAACAATCTGCCGTTGACAATAATCCAACCCTGCGAATTGTTTCCTTTGTAAATTCCTCATCCGAAGGGGCATTGTGAAAATATAAATAACCTCCAAAAATTTCATCGGCACCTTCACCCGATAAAACAACTTTAATTCCCATATCGGAAATATACTTCGATAGAAAATACATTGGAGTTGAAGCTCTTATTGTAGTAACATCGTACGATTCGGTATGCCAAATAATATCTTCAATTGCTTCAATACCCTGTTCAACTGTAAAATAAACATTATGATGTTTTGTGCCAATAAAATCGGCAACCTTTTGTGCTGCTTTAATATCTGGAACATCAGGATTTAATCCTACCGAGAATGAATGTAATTCCTGTTTTGTACCACGAAGTAATCTTTTTGTAATTGATGATATTAAACTTGAATCAAGCCCTCCTGATAACAAAACACCAAGTGGGACATCACTCATAAGTCTTTTTCGGGTAGCCTCTGTTAAAAAATAATTGATTTTATTTAAATCAGCTTCATCATTACATTTTGTATAATCTTGGTATTTTGGTTTATAATATTTAACTAATCCTGTTTCGCCGGTGTAATAGTAACCAGGGGGAAAAGCTTCGAACCATGAACATTGGTCAGCAATTGCCTTCATTTCAGATGAAAAATACAAGGTGCCTTCATCATCTTTGCCATAATAAAAAGGTTTAACACCAATTGGATCACGGGCAACCATAAATTTATCACCGTCAACAATTACAAAAGCCCAGTCTCCATCGAGTTCATTACAAAAATCGTAACCGTATTTTTCATATAAATGAACAATAACTTCACTATCACAAGTTGTACGGAAATTATGATCGGCCAACTTTGATTGGCGTAAATTCATATAATTATATATTTCGCCATTATGAGCTACATAGGCATTATTGGTTCCTCTAATTGGTTGACGGCCGAATTAAGGTCCATAATTGATAAACGTTCATGCGTAATGATATAACCATTTGGAAATTGTACTGCTCCACTTTCGTCTGGTTCACGGTGGCTCATTCTTTTTGATAGCTTTTTAACCGTTTCCAAATCTTTCTTTCCTATTACTGCTAAAATACCACACATATTTCTGAAACTTTATTAATTTTATTTTGCAAGTTATTCGTTTAAAATTTATAAAATTGAACCTTGAAATTAACTGAAGTATTCAATTTTTAATTTTATGAGCCACAAAAATAAATAAATGATACTAAAAACCAAATCATTCTTACAAATTTTAAACAACTTAAGGTTTTTTATATAAGAATATTATTCGAAAACCATTTTTTAGGGGTTGAGAATTTAAAAATGAAAAATTATGGAAGAAAATTTACAAATTGATACGGTTGATAAAAAAATATTATCAATAATTCAGGGTAACGCCCGAATACCATTTTTAGAAGTTGCAAGAGAATGTGGACTTTCGGGTGCAGCTATTCATCAAAGAGTGCAAAAACTTATTAAATTAGGTGTTATTACAGGATCTGAAGTAATTGTTGATCCTAAAAAAGTGGGTTATCATACTTGCGCGTATGTCGGAATTTATTTGGAAAAAGCCGGATTATATAAGGATGTAGTGGAGAAGCTCAGGGAAATACCTGAAATTACTCAATGTGATTATACCACCGGTAATTACTCCATTTTTGTAAAATTGTACACTCGTGATAATGAGCATTTAAAAACAATTTTATCCGAAAATCTTCAATCTATTCAAGGAATTGTAAGAACTGAAACTTTTATTTGCCTTGAAGAAAGTTTTACCAGGCAAATTCATGTTGGTTAATTTTTATTAATTTAAAATATGTTTAAACTTGCAACTGGTTTTACAATAAAATGACTTTTTTCAAAAAAAATATATTTTTCATTATTTTTTTCTACCTTTAAATAAAGCTTTATTATTATGTATAAAACAATAGTTATCCATTCACGATCGACATACTGGACTAATCCTGAGTTTAGTGAGGAAATGGAAGTTGATTCAGATGACCTTGCAAAAGAAATGGAAGTTAAATGCAATGAACTAATTACTGATGGTTATCAAATAATTTCAATTATGCCAATCAGTTCCGGCAATGTTGTTAATGGAAGTGGCTATTACCATACCGAAAGTATTATTGTTACAGTGAAAAAATGATTTTCGCAAAATTTACAAATTTGTATTATCAATCACTGTTTCATTAAATTTAAAAGTGCTAACTATTTACAATTATCTAAATAAAGGTCATTGGACTTGTAATTGCCTAAATTCATTGATTTTTTCCAATCAGCACAGGCTTCTTTCTTATCATCCTGAATGAGATATATTTTTCCTCTTTCGCACAGGGCTATTGCATTTGTTGGTTCAATGAATAAAATTTCATTGTAATCTTTTAAAGCATTGGGTATTAGATTTGTTATTTTATACGAGGCTGCTCTTGCCAATAAATATTCGGTTTTTAATGGATTAATTTTTATTAATTTATTAAAATATCCAAGCGCTCCAAAATAATTACCTGAGGCAAACTCAATTTGTCCTGCCAGAAATATCGCTGAAGTATCATTTTCAAATAAATTTAAATAAGTTTCAATATCATTTTTGGCTGCTTCGTATTTATTCAATGCTAATTCTAATTCGGCTTTGGAAATATAACATTGAAAATTGGCCGGTTCACTGGTAATTGCCAAAGCGTAATCAGCTACGGCATCTTTCTTTTTCCCAAGTTTTGTATAAACCTCAGCCCTACCTGAATAATATTCACTATTACGTTTGTTTGCATTAATTGCTAAATTATAATCACTTATTGCGCTGTTATAATTTCCCAATTCAAAATATGATTTAGCCCTAAAATAAAATAATTCGTGATGCCTTGAATTTTCTTTTAATACATCACTTAAATAATTTATTACACCCAACCAATCTTTATTGTCAAACATAAACCGTGCTTCACTTGTCTGAGAATCATATTTATCATACCAGTCGGTTTTCCATAAATCTTTCCAATCATCAGTATTTTCAAATTTAGCAAAGGCCTTTTCGAGCCTTATTTCAACTTGTGGCAGTTTATAAGTCGAGGCCAAATGTTTTTTTAAATATTTAATAGCATTGGGTTCGTCGTTTAATCGGGCATAGCATTTTGCAATTTCTATATCGGAAATATCACTAATATTTTTGTTGGCCAGGTTATAGTCCGTCAATGCTTCATTAAAAAGCTTTTTCTTGTAATAAATATTTCCCCTAAGAATTAAAATTTTAGAATCATTGTTTTTGTTCAGAAGTATCTTTGAATAATAAGCAATTGCTGAATCGGGTAAATTTTTAATTTCAAATGCTTTTGCCTTCATATAATCTGAAGGTTGAGAAAATGCTTGTGTTGTATTCAAAATAAACAGGCACACAAAAAAATTCCTGTATAATTTGTTACATTCAGGAATCAAAATTTTATTTTGAATTTTACCAGCCATCACAAAATGTAATTTTTTAGTAAAATAATGAAATAATATTGGCTTAATCCTTAAATTTATTTGTGACGGAACAAAAGCTTTTCAACCGGGCTAATTTCAATAAAAGATGCGCCAAAGTTACTTCCAAAGTTCCCGGCAATAACTACTACCAAATCGTTACTTTTTAAAGTGCCATTATCTAGATGGCTCATCAATGCTTTGTGGACAAATTCATAACTATTTTTTGTTTCTTCAATATATTGTGGAAATACACCAAAAGATAAAGATAATTCGCGAACTACGCGTTTATTATAGCAATGTGCAAAAATTGGTCTCCGACCACGAAAACCGGCCATATTTCTGATTGATCTTCCGGTTTCACTATCTGCTATTATAGCTTTGGCATTTAATTTTATAGCTCCTTCAACAGCAGTTTTAGTAAGGTAAGCCGAACGTTCATTGCTTAATACAACAATAGCAGCGTCATGTATTTCGTTTCGCGATTTTTCAACTTCAGTAGCAACGCGGGTCATGGTTTCTACTGCCTCAAGAGGATATTGCCCTGAAGCTGTTTCACCGCTCAACATTATAGCATCTGTTTTACTGAATATTGCATTGGCTATATCGCTTACTTCTGCTCGTGTTGGGCGAGGGTTGTTTATCATTGAATGCAGCATTTGGGTTGCAATAATTACCGGTTTGCGGTGTGCTATGCACTTGTTAATTAATATCTTTTGAATTCCAGGGATTTTCTCGTAAGGAATTTCAATGGCTAAATCGCCACGTGCAACCATAATTCCATACACATGTTCTAATATTTCATCAATATTATCAACACCTTCCTGATTTTCAATTTTTGCAATTATTTTTATTTCACTTTTGTGCTCATCTAAAATTTCCTGGATAGCTTTTATGTCCTCTTTATTCCTAACAAATGAATGTGCAATAAAATCCACATCCTGTTGAATGCAAAACCTAACATATTCTTTATCTTTCTCACTTAATGCAGGCAATTTAAAACTTACTTGGGGAACGTTTATACTTTTCTTACCTTCTATTTTCCCTTTATTAAGTGCTTTGCATACTAAATAATCATCCTTTTTCTCAACAACTTCAAGTTCCAATTGTCCATCATCTATTAATATCCTGCAATTCAAAGGTATTTCGTGAACAAATCCTTTGTAATTTACATATACACATTCATTACTGGTGACCTCATCGGGATTTCCTTTGAAAATTACTGTATCGCCCGTATTCATTTCAAAAGGGTTGCTTGCAGCTGTTGTTCTTATTTCAGGGCCTTTTGTATCAACTATTAAAGCAATATTTTCCGAAACTTTTCGAACATTATCAATCACTTTTTGAGTTTCTTCAAAGGACTGGTGTGCCGTATTTAATCGAACAACATCCATTCCTGCTTTATGTAACTTTTTTAAAAAATCAACATCACAATTTCTGTCTGAAATTGTTGCCACAATTTTAGTTCTCTTCATATCTTGAAATTTGTTTACCTTGTAATATCAGAAATAAACGCTTTAAAAACAATTATACTCCGCTTTCAATCAAAATGTTGATTGCAGGAAATTAGTAAAATTATGCGGTTAGTTAGTTGGTCAGCTTGCAAAAAGACATGTTGAATGAATCCAACCAGTCTCTCCGAAATTGCGGCAAAAGTAATTGGAATTACTTATTATTCCAATAAATTTGTAAAAAAAATGAATGACCTGGGATGAAGCTATAATTGAATTTAGAAATTACCTTAGGATTGAACGTTCTCTTTCAAGCAATTCTGTTGATGCTTATGATGATGATTTGACCAAACTTAAGCGATTTTTTGAAGTTTCAGGAAAAATGACAACTCCTGAAAGTGTAACATTCAATGATATGCAGAATTTTCTGGTTTGGGTAAATGAACTTGGAATGAGTGCCAGAAGTCAGTCCAGAATTTTATCCGGCTTACGAACATTTTTTAAATATTTATTAATTGATGATGTAATTTCAAACGATCCAACCTCGTTAATTGAATCACCCAAACTAGGCCGTAAACTTCCTGTAGTACTGTCAATTGAAGAGATAGATTCACTTTTAGCTGCAATAGATATGAGCAAACCTGAAGGACGCAGGAATAGAGCTATAATTGAATCGCTTTACAGTTGCGGTTTGCGTGTTACCGAACTGGTTGAACTTCGCCTTTCCAATCTATTTTTTGATATGGGTTTTATTAAAGTCATTGGCAAGGGTGATAAAGAAAGGCTGGTACCAATAAGCGAAAAAGCTATGCGTGAAATTCAAAATTATTTGCCCGATAGAAATTCTCTTTTACATAAAATTGATAAACAAAGTGAAAATATCGTTTTTTTAAATAATCGCGGCAAAAAGCTTACACGTGTAATGATTTTTACAATTATTAAACGTTTGGCTGAAAAAATAGGATTGAAGAAAACTATTAGTCCACACACTTTCAGACATTCTTTTGCATCACATTTAGTTGAAGGTGGTGCAGATTTAAGGGCAGTTCAGGAAATGCTCGGGCATGAAAGTATTATAACTACTGAAATTTATACACATTTAGATCGTGAGTATTTACGCGACGCCATAATTCGCTTTCACCCGCGATCGTAATTTAGAATAAAATGAAAATGATATTTGATATTTTTATTTGTATAGGTCTTATATGTCTTTAGTCTTTAGTCTTTAGCCTTTTACCATAATCTATCTATAATTTCTAAATTTTTTATAAAATTCCCAAATAACAATTCCTGCACTAATTGAAATATTTAGCGAATGTTTTGTCCCATGTTGTGCAATCTCTATGCAATAATCGCTTAAATCTACAATTTGCTGGTCAACGCCCTTTACTTCATTGCCAAATACTATTGCATATTTATTCGCATCTGAAATTTCAAAATCCATTAAATCTGAACTGTGTTCAACTTGTTCAATAGATATAATTGTATATCCTTCATTTTTAAGTTTTTGAATTGCATCAAGGGTAGTATTAAAATATTGCCAGTGAACAGAATTTTCAGAACCTAATGCAGATTTGTGAATTTCGGCATTGGGAGGTATTGCTGTTATACCACATAAATAAATACTTTCCATTACAAATGCATCGACTGTTCGGAATACCGCGCCAACATTATGCTGGCTACGTATGTTGTCCAATACAATGATTATTGGAATTTTCTTTACAAATTTGAACTCTTCGGGAGTTAGCCTGTTTAACTCACTGTTGAGAAGTTTTCGCATAAATTGCCATTAAATTTCAAATGGTGAAATTAAAAAAAAATAGGTATTTTAGACAAAAGTGATTTTGATTTGTTTAAACTTAAATTTCCTTTTAAAAACAAAGGATTGAGAATTTGTTATAGCATACAAAATTTATAAAAAGCAATAAAATAATAGTATATGAATTTGCACGAATATCAAGCCAAACAATTATTACGACAATATTGTGTTTCAGTACCTGCAGGAATTATGGTCGATTCATCTAATGCAGCAGTTGAAGCAGCTAAGAAAATAAAGGAAAAAACTGGAATTGAAACTTGGGCAGTAAAAGCGCAAATTCATGCAGGTGGCAGAGGTAAAGGAGGCGGAGTTAAAATCGCGAAAACATTGGATGAAGTCAATTTATTTGCCCATGAAATTTTGGGAATGACATTGGTTACACATCAAACCGGACCTGAAGGAAAATTAGTAAGGAAAATATTAGTTGAACAAAGCATCTATTATCCAGGTGAATCAGCTGTTAAAGAATTCTATTTAAGTATATTGCTCAATAGGGTAAGTGGTCGTTATGTAATTGTTTATTCTACTGAAGGTGGCATGGATATTGAAACAGTTGCTGATAAAACACCACATTTGATTCATCGCGAAGAAATTGACCCAAAAGTAGGTTTACGGATTTTTCAGGCCAGAAAAATTGCATTCAATTTAGGATTAAGCGGAAAAGCTTTAGCTGAAATGGTTTCGTTTATTACCTACTTGTTTGATGCCTATGAAAAAATGGATGCTTCATTAATTGAAATTAACCCAGTTGTTAAAACTTCCGATAATAAAATTTATGCTGCCGATGCCAAAGTTATTCTAGATGATAATGCATTATTTCGCCATACTGACTTAGCCGAATTGCGTGATATTAACGAAGAAGACCCTGCCGAAATTGAAGCCGGTCATTTTGGGCTGAATTTTGTAAAATTAAACGGCAATGTAGGTTGTATGGTAAATGGAGCTGGATTAGCCATGGCAACAATGGATATTATAAAACTTTCAGGAGGAGAACCAGCAAATTTCCTTGATGTTGGAGGAACAGCAAACGCCCAAACTGTTGAAGCCGGATTTAGGATTATATTAAAAGATACCAATGTAAAAGCCGTTTTAATTAATATTTTTGGAGGAATTGTCCGTTGCGACCGTGTTGCGCAGGGAGTTGTAGATGCATATAACAATATTGGCAGTATTCATGTGCCTGTTATCGTGCGTTTGCAGGGAACTAATGCCGAAGATGGAAAAAAACTGATTGACAATTCAGGATTAAAAGTATTCTCAGCTACTACTTTGCAGGAAGCTGCAGATATTGTTAATAAGGTAATATCCTGATTTCTTTATCCTTTTTTATGTGATCCATCACAAAATGGTTTTGTTTTCGATTTACCACATCGGCAAAATAGTGCTTCGTCGGTTATATCAATAATTTTACCATTTAAATCTATAATTTTAAATGTACCGGTTGCACGTAATGGTTCCATTTTTAATAATCCTGAACTCAACCGTTGCACTTTTCTTTTCATCACTCATAAAATAATCCTGAAATTTCCTATTGTTTTGTTATTCGATATCAATTAATATAAATTAGTCATTGTCTGATTTAAATCCTATTTTTCTATGGAATCCATCGCAGAAAGGCGGGTTATTGGTTGCCCCACATCTGCAAAACGAAGTCATTGCCATTGTTTTAAGTTGATTGCCTTGCGCATCGTATATTACAAATGAACCTTGTACAACCAGTGGCCCGTCACGCATCACCTGAACCAATACTGGTCGGTTATGTACTTCAGTTGCATAAGCATTTGCACTTTTAACTTTTTCGTTTTCCGAGGTTTTATTTTTTGCTTCATCGTTCCACTTAAATGTTAAAGCATCGGTAGGGCATTTATTAACTATATCAATAATTTTTTCAGATGGCGCACCTTTCATATTTACCCACGGACGTTTTCGCGGGTTAAAAACTTCTATTAATTCCCTGTAACATGTTGTAGCATGAATGCATTTGTCGGGTTTCCAAAACACGGTTATTTCACCATTGGTATATTCCCTGTTTTCTTGTTCCATTTTCAGAAAAGATATTTTTCCAAAGATAATTATAGAATTCGAGTATTTTCAAAGATGCGTTAAAACTTAATTTAGCTGCATTCAATGATAATAATGATTGTTAACTTTGGGCATTCATGTACTAATTATGATTTATAAAAATTTTATATTGTTTGTTTTACTCGTATTAAATTTCAATGTTTTTGCTCAAAATAAAAATGCAACAACTTCATTGAATAATCAAAATATTCAAATTATTGGGAAGGATTCCTTTTATGTAACCAATGTTCCGCCTGTATATATTTTCCCTCCTGCTGATTTAAAAAACCGAAAGGAATTAATGCGTTATCAGCGTTTGGTATATAATGTCCGAATTGTATATCCTTACGCTCTTTTAGCAAAAAAGAAATTGGAAGATGTTAACACTGAACTTAGTAAACTAAAAACAGAAAAGGAAAAAAAGATTTACCTTGATAAGGTTGAAATAGAACTTAAAAAACAATTTGAAGCCGATTTAAAGAATCTCACTATCACCCAGGGAAAAATTTTGGTAAAGCTTATTGACAGGGAAACTGGAAATACCACATATACATGGGTAAAAGAATTGAGAGGTTCTTTTCAGGCATTTTTTTGGCAATCGCTGGCAAGGCTTGTTGGTTCGAACTTAAAAATGAAATACGACCCAACAGGTGAAGACAAAGCTATTGAAGATATTATTATTATGATTGATACCGGACAATTGTGATATGAAAAGACTTTTTATTGCTTCCAAAATTGATTTTGATAATGATCTTGCAAGCGTTCTGAAAGAAATTAAAGAATCATTGACGGAAGAGAATATCCGTTGGGTTGAACCTTCAAATTTGCACTTAACTTTTCAATTTTTAGGCAATACTGAAGAAGATAAAATACCAAAATTAATAGAATTAATTGCTCATGTTGCAGGAAAATCAAAAGCATTTGAAATAAAAATAGAATCGGCCGGATTATTTAAAAATATAACTAATCCCAATTCAATTTGGTTTGGTCTTATGAAAAATGAAAATTTAAATACTTTAAAATATTTGCTTGACAGAAACCTTGAAAAATTGAATTATCCTATAAATAATCAAACATTTAAACCACATTTAACAATTGGCAGGTTGGATAAATTGAATAAGCCGGAAAAATTAGTTGAATTATTGCAACGCTTTCAACATAAAATAATTACAAAACAACAATCAAATGAAGTTGTACTATTTGAGAGTGTTTTAAAATCTTCAGGCCCAATATATATTCCTTTATTCAAAGGGAAACTTACACATGACGTCCTTTAAAAATTAGCACTATGGTGTAATACATGATAAGAAAATCTGTAGATATTGACATATTTTCAATATAAAGTAAATCGAAGCGCAAACGCCTTAACATTTCATCTGTATTTCTGGCATAACCATATTTTACCTGCCCAAATGATGTTACTCCCGGTTTAATTTTTTGCAATTGTAAATATTGGGGTGCTGTTTGAATTATTTTATTGATAAAAAATTGCCTTTCGGGCCTTGGCCGAACAATTGACATATCGCCTAATAAAACATTAATAAAATTTGGAATTTCATCAAATTTTGTTTTTCTCAATAACTTGCCAAAAGGCGTCATCCGGTTGTCATTTTCCTGCGTAAGATTAGGTCCGTCTTTTTCAGCATCGGAATACATACTCCTGAATTTATATAAGTAAAAAGGCCTGCCATTTTTTCCAATACGTTCCTGTCTATAAAATATTGGCCCTTTTGAAGTGAACCAAATACCAAACGCACAAAATGCAATTATCGGAGAAAGTATTAAAAGCGCAACAATTGAAAATGTAAAATCAATTATTTTTTTCAAAACTTGTTGCCAAAAAGGCATTAACTCATGTTTGATTTCAATAAGCACTGTTCCGAAAATATTCGAAATTTTCAATGACCCTTTAAGAGCATTGTGTAAACCGGGAATTGCTTTTACAATAGTTTCGGGATATCCAAGCCAGCTTGTAATTTCAGGAATATCATTTAACTCATTTGTTGATAAGGCTATTATTATTTCATCAACTTTATAGGAATGCATTATAATTGGTAATTTTTCAATATTTCCCAATTCAGGAATATAATTTGTTGGTTTATTATTTTTTGCCGAAGTATTGCGGATGAAGCCAATAAAATTGTTGCCAAATTCCTTCTTTTTTTGAATAAGTTCATGGTATAGCTCAATAGCTTCAGTATTACAACCTATAATTATTGTATTAAAACCAATTTTGTTTTTTCTTATTTTCCAAACTGTAATACTTGATAAAATCATTCTTGGGAATACAGTAATAATAAAATGAAGCCCAAATAGAACAATCGCCGAAAAATAATAATTATGGTAATTTCTAACAAAATCATCGAGCAACAGCGTGAAGAAAATAATAATTACACCAAAAAATGAAATTACAAGTGTTTGAAAAAAATCCTGTGATGGCGTTTTACGATATATAAACCTATAATAACCACTTGCATAATATAAAAACACCCAAAACAAAGGCACAATTATAATTCCAAGGAAAAAATTAACATTTTTAAAAAAGTGCATAAGAGAATGTTCCTGAAAGTTTTCGAGGAATATTTTCCGGAATAAATAAAAAACTGCCCAAGCAGCCATAGCAGCTAAAAAATCGGAGATTAAATATTTTGCAATTTGTTTATTACGACTCATAATATTTATATGATTGCAAACGTAGCAGATATTAACAACAATGCCAAAGTTAGCTTTAAAAAGTTGCAGTGCTATAGTGAATTTTTTCCTGTATTTTTTTAAAAATTTTCTGTGAATATAAAAAGCTCTCAAGTATTCCTGGTTTTATGTCTGACCAGTCATTGGCATTAAAATATTTTAAAAATTCAAACGGATTTCCTAACTTATCAATCGCAATTTTATTATATTCTTTAGCTTTGTAATTCAATTTGTTTTGAAGATTTTTAATTACAACCTGCTTATTCAGCAAATCTAAATTAACAATTTTCTGTTGTTGATATACCGTAATATTAAATTCGTTTTTATGTGAATTAAAATCAATTAAAATATTTGCAACGCAACCATTATCAAAATCCATTCGACAATTTAGTAATTGAATTCCTGAAATATCGAAATTGTATGCATTGGCAATTATTTTTTTTACATTGCCATTGGCTAATTTTAAAACATAATCAATGATATCAATAACTTTGTTGTTTTGAATTGAAATTGCTAAGTTTTGTGCATAACTAACATTAATAAATAATGCCTTTTCAACAAAACTAGAACCTTTTAAATAGGTTTCGTTGTACAACCGTGATAAATAGGGAACAACTAAAACACATGCTTCAGTAGCTAATTTGCATAAGTTTTCTGTTTCAGCAATGGTAAGATTTTCAGGATTAATAATTAAAAGTGACCTTGTGTTTAAAATGCATTCAACCATTAAATGATACGAATTTTCATCGGTTTTTGAAATTACCAACAATTCGCTTTGAGCAATTATTCCAAATGGGTTGGATGAATATTTAACGCCATATGCCTCTGAAATGGCATTAGCCTTATTGCTGTCAACATCATAAACACCACAAATAACATAAGTACCCGAACTTACAACCTGTGATAATAATTCATCGGTAATAGTATTTAGTCCTAAAATACCAATCTTCATCATGCCTTATTTTTATGGCTTTCAGCAAACATATAATTTTTAAAAATGGAATGACTTTTTTTTCATTTTAAATTATTAACTAATTGTGTTGATAAAGTTAAATTTGCACTGCAATGAAAAATAATATAGAGGATTCATACCGCCATAAAGGGCTGAGACAGAAACTTGTAGAAGAGTTGCGAGGCAAAGGTATTACTGATGAAAATGTTTTAAAAGCAATTGGAAATGTTCCGCGTCATGTATTTATGGATAGCAGTTTTATAGGATATTCTTATCGCGATAAGGCCTTTCCTATAGGTTCTGGTCAAACAATTTCGCAGCCTTATACAGTTGCTATTCAGAGTTCACTTTTACAATTAAAACCTACTGAAAAAGTTCTGGAAGTTGGTACCGGAAGTGGTTACCAAGCAGCAATTCTGGTCGAAATTGGTGTACGCGTTTTTACCATTGAACGTCAACGCGATCTCTTTCTGAAAGCACAGAACCTTCTTCCAAAATTAGGTTATAATCCCAATTTTTTTTTCGGCGATGGAACGCTTGGGCTTCCTACTTATGCGCCTTTTGATAAAATATTAATTACTGCCGGAGCTTTAGATATTCCTGATTCTCTTTTAAAACAATTAAAAATTGGTGGTCGTATGGTAATCCCGGTTGGCGAGCGAACTTCACAAACCATGACAGTAATAGAACGTACCGATGAAGATTCATTTGTTAAAACTCAACACGGAAATTTTATCTTTGTACCACTTTTAAAAGGAACTGAAATTAAATGATAACACTTAAAACCTTCGTATTTAATCCTTTTCAGGAAAATACTTATATTTTGGCCGATGAAACAGGTGATTGCGTAATAATTGATCCTGGTTGTTATAACGACAAAGAATTTAAACAGTTAACCGAATATATTATAGTTAATAAATATAATCCTAAAAGAATTATAAATACACATGGTCATGTCGATCATGTGGCAGGAATTGCAAGAGTATCTAAAGAATATAATTTAATTCCCGAATTCCATAAAGATGAAATCGTGCTTTTGGAAAAAGCTGTTGAACATGGCAAAATGTTTGGATTTGCAATTGAATCCTTACCTTCAAAATTCAAACTTATTGATGAAGAAAATCCTGTAAAATTTGGCAATTCAAGCTTAAAAGTATTACATGTTCCCGGACATTCAAGAGGAAGTGTAGCGTTTTATTCTGCTTCAGATAATATTGTAATAACAGGAGATGTGTTATTTAAAGATAGTATAGGTAGAACCGATTTGGAAGGTGGTGATTATGATGTTTTAATGAATAGCATATTCAAAAAAATATTGACATTAGGCGACGAAGTAGCTGTATTTCCTGGTCATGGTCCATCTACTACCATTGGTATTGAGAAATTAAACAATCCATTTTTATCATAATTTTAAAAACTTTTAAAGAACTTATTATATGGCATTTGACAATTTTGCAAGCAGACATATTGGCCCGGGCAAAGAAGAATTGAATTTAATGTTGGCTAAAATAGGTGTTAAATCACTTGATGAATTAATAGATAAGACTGTTCCTTCTTCAATCCGATTAAAAAAATCATTGAATATCCCTGAAGGTATAAGCGAATCGGAATTTCTTGTGAACATTAAAGAAATTGCCCAGAAAAACAAAATTTATAAAACCTATATTGGGTTTGGATATTATAATACCATAACCCCTTCGGTAATTTTGCGCAATATTTTCGAAAATCCTTCATGGTACACATCATATACTCCATACCAAGCTGAAATTTCACAAGGCAGATTAGAAGCTTTGCTTAATTTTCAAACCATGGTTATGGATTTAACCGGAATGGAAATGGCAAATGCATCACTTTTGGACGAAGCTACCGCAGCCGCTGAAGCTATGATTATGCTTTATAATTCAAGGCCAACTGAAATTGTAAATGCCAACGCCAATATATTTTTTGTAGATGAAAACACTTTTCCACAAACAATTGATGTTTTAAAAACAAGGTCGGAACCATTGGGAATTCATCTTCAGGTTGGAAAATTTAACGAGTTGAAATTTTCTGATTCAAAAATTCTTGGTGTTTTAATCCAGTATCCTAATAGCAATGGACAAATTGTGGATTATACAAAATTCGTACAGGAGGCTCATTTAAATATGGTTCAGGTTGCCGTTGCAGCTGATTTAATGAGCCTTGTTTTATTAACACCTCCGGGTGAATGGGGCGCCGATGTTGTTGTAGGTTCAACCCAACGATTTGGAATCCCAATGGGATATGGCGGACCACATGCTGCCTATTTTGCAACCAACGAAAAATATAAACGTGCTTTACCTGGAAGAATTATAGGGGTTACTCGTGATGTTACGGGTAAAACTGCATTGCGCATGGCATTACAGACCCGCGAACAACATATAAAACGCGAAAGGGCAACGTCAAATATTTGTACAGCCCAGGCTTTACTAGCAACAATGGCTGGCATGTATGCTGTTTATCATGGAAATGAAGGCCTTAAACGCATTGCCAATCATATACATCAATCAGCCATAACATTAGCAAATGGAATTAAAAATTTAGGTTATACAATAGTACATTCAAATTATTTCGACACGCTGGAAATACAATTGCCTAACGAACTTAAAGTTGATGAACTTATTGCAATTGCTGAAGAACGTCAGGTAAATCTTAATTATTTTAATAATAATACAATTTTGATAAGTGTAGATGAAACTACTTCTATTCAAGATATAAATCAGCTTTTAGAAATTTTTGCAGTTGCGGTATTTAAAAAATATATCCCTGTTGAAAAGCTTGATGAATCACTAGGATTGATTGAATTGTTTCAAAGAAAATCTGATTTTTTAAAACATGATATATTTAAGCTGTATCATTCCGAAACCGAAATGATGCGCTATATTAAAAAGCTTGAACGAAAAGACATTTCGCTCACTCATTCAATGATTTCATTGGGTTCATGTACCATGAAACTGAATGCTGCAACAGAAATGTTACCATTAACCTGGCCTGAATTTAATTCAATACATCCTTTTGTTCCGCTCGATCAGGTTGAAGGATATCACCAAATGTATCATGAACTTGGAAAATGGCTTTGTGCAATTACAGGATTTAGTGGTATATCATTTCAGCCTAACTCAGGTGCAGCAGGCGAATATGCCGGTTTAATGGTGGTTCACAAATATCATCAGGCCAAAGGCGAGGTAAACCGCAATGTTGTATTAATCCCCGCATCGGCACATGGAACAAACCCTGCAAGCGCTGCAATGTCAGGACTTAAAGTAGTTGTTGTGAATTGTGATGAAAATGGCAATATTTCTATTGATGATTTAAAACTTAAAGCTGAACAGTACAAAAATAATTTATCATGTCTGATGCTTACCTATCCTTCAACCCATGGAGTTTTTGAAGACAAAGTGGTTGAAATGGTTAATATAATTCATACTTTTGGCGGTCAGGTTTACATGGATGGAGCCAATATGAATGCACAGGTTGGGCTTACAAATCCTGGTATTATTGGAGTTGATGTTTGTCATTTAAATTTACATAAAACATTTGCTATTCCTCATGGTGGTGGAGGTCCTGGAATGGGTCCTATTTGTGTAGCTGAACATTTAGTTGAATATTTACCAACCCATCCATTGGCTGCAGTTGGAGGCAAAAACGGAGTAAGTGCTATTTCAGCTTCTCCCTGGGGAAGCGCTCTAATTACAGTTATTTCTTATGCCTATATAAAAATGCTTGGTGCATCGGGTTTAACAGATGCTACTAAATATGCTATTTTAAATGCCAATTATTTGGCTGCATGTTTAAAAGACAAGTTTTCAATTGTATATACCGGAGAAAATGGAACCGTTGCCCATGAAATGATTGCCGATTGCCGTCAATTTAAACAATTGGCCAATGTTACGGAAATAGATATTGCCAAACGACTTATGGATTATGGTTATCATGCACCTACCGTCTCATTCCCTGTTCATGGAACATTAATGATTGAACCAACTGAAAGTGAATCGAAATATGAACTTGATAAATTTATTTCAGCCATGAATTCAATATATGATGAAATTATTGAAATTTCGGAAGGAAAATCGGATAGTATTGATAACGTATTAAAAAATGCACCTCATACTGCTGATTCTGTTATAAATTCTATCTGGGAACATAAATATAGCAGGGAAAAAGCTGTTTATCCATTAAACTGGATTCGAGAAAATAAGTTTTGGCCCGGTTGTTCACGTGTTGACGATGCCTATGGCGATCGCAACCTGGTTTGTTCCTGCCAACCAATAGAAAATTATAGGTAATTTTGAATTTAATGTTAAGTTAGATAGATTTGCTTCAACAAAAGTTTTAAGAATTATGTTTTTAAAATTACGGAAAAAATTTAGCTTTGTTAATTACATAAACTTACCAAAATTTGACCCAGTTTATAAGTTGAAATTTTATTTCGATTGAAATATTTTTTATTTATAATTAATTGTTTTTTATAAGTTTAATAAAAATAATTTTCTTTTTAGGGTTACTTTTTAGCAATAAAATTTATTAATGTTTGGTTTAGGATGAATAAATTATCGGACAGTGAAATTATCCGTGGGATTTTTGAACATAACGAAAAAATTTTACTTCTGATTTACCGTGATAATTACCGTGCTATCAGGCAATTGGTAAAAACGAACAGTGGTGATGACGATGATGTAAAAGATGTATTTCAAGATGCTATTATTATTCTTTTTAATAAAATAAAAAAAGAAGAATTAAAATTACAGGTTGCATTTAGTACATATTTTTATTCAGTTGCTCGAAATATTTGGTTAAATGAATTAAAAATAAAAAACAGAAAAGCTTCAGATCTTCAGGCTATAGATGTTTTGGATGAGGAAATTGATGTTCATGATGAAATGATAAAAGCTGAAATGCACAAATTGGTATGGAAACATTTCGAAAAACTAACAAAAGATTGTCAGAAAGTTATAAAGTTAATTCTTGATGGTCAAAGTATAGCAGAAGTAACCAGTACAATGAATTACAGTACCGACCAGCATACAAAAAACAGAAGATTACGATGCAAAAACACTTTAGTGAATCACATTTTAAATGACCCGACATATAAAGAACTAAAAAACGAAAAGAAACTTAAGGACGAAACTAATTTCCGATGGTAAAAAATTCAAAATTAAAATTATGAGTGATTTAAAAAGCGATTTAAATAATTTCCAATCCTACTCACTTGTAGAAGAGGAAATTGATGAAATGTTGAGGGATGAAGATTCCTATCAACTTCGCCTCGCTTTGAACAGGGTTGAAAAAGAATACCTGAATTCTGAAACTGATTTTAAACATAATTTTTCTGACCGGTTCTTTAAAAAAGGTTATATATATGCATTTGCCGCAGGAATTGCTATATTAGTTGGCATTATTGGCGTGACACGTTTGATGATTAAATCATCCGATTCAAATTGCGATGCATTATTTTCTCAATATTACCAGCCGTACCAAAGCGATTTTGCTTCCCGTTCCGACGAAGTTGTGGTGAACAACTTATACCTTGCTTTTCAGGCATATGAAACCAAAGATTATGATAAAGCAGTTGAATTGTTTTCTAAAGTAATTAGTGTTGACGAATCTGTCCAAATGGCATATTTTTATCGGGGTGTTTCAAGCATTGAAACCGGCGATTATAAACTTGCCATTGAATCGTTAAGCAAATTATGTAAAAATGAATCGAATCCATATTATTCTCAAGCCCAGTGGTACACTGCTTTAACATGGTTAAAACTGAATAATGCCGAACTCGCTAAACCTCATCTAATATGGCTTGCATCTAATGATAGATATTATGGAAATAAGGCAAAAGAAATATTAGAAAAATTAAAAAAGTAATTAACGAAAATACTTTCGTATATAAAATATTGAAACTGAAATTAGAATAACCGAAAGAACTGAACTCCAAATGATGCCCCATTTATAAAATGAATGGGGCATTTTAATTTGAATAGCCTGGGTTTTGCCACTTTGCACAAAAGCCGCCCAATAATGCGGATGGGCATATCGTGGATCGGACATACTTATATATTTATTTTTTGCTGCTTGCAAAGCCTTGTCTATAGTCATATGTTGCTTAAGGTTTTCGTAAAATTCCTGCATAAATTCTGAAGTACTATTATCTGAAATACTCCACAAAGCATAAACCATACTTGGACAACCTGCATAAACAAAACTTCGTGCCAGGCTGACCAATCCTTCCCCTTTCATCAATTGGCCGTTACCGGTATTACATGCACTTAAAACTGCCAATGGCGTATTCAGGTTAAGATTACTTATTTCATAAGAATATAACAGATTATTAGCATCTGTATCATTGGTTTGTGTAAATGCCAATGCCGATGAATTTGAATTATCATTATCATTATCAACTATAGCATGCATAGCCAAATGAAGTATCTTATTTTCATGCATTGTTTCTAAAAAAGTTTCTTTGGTAGCCTGCTTTCCAATAATTGATTCACCATCCATTATTTTTACCACCTTTTTCGCTTCAATGGTATTCCCAGTTAACGGGGAAAGCATTATTGAACCTCTGTGTTTTGGGTTCGTATAACTTTCATAATTGGGGGCAAAAGCTAAAACCCCATCAACCGATGGTGAATTTAATTGCTGTTGCATGGTATATAACTCGGATGAAAAGGAATAGCTGAAGGTATATTTATTCACCAAATAATTTAAACTTCCATAATCAGCATGTTTGGGAATGATTGTATTTGTTATCAATGCTTCAAATGGCAACAAATTAATTGTTCCATCAGGAATAATTATAATATCATTATTGTTTAATGAATTTACTATGGGTTGAAATAATTTTATATATAACCATGATGCTGATGAAATATATTCCTTTATTCCTTTTTCGGTAAATGATTTATCGTTCACATAGGTTATGAGCTTTCTGAGTTTGGTTATACTATCATCTATTCCTGCGGATGATTGGCTGAATAATTTTATGGAATTATTTGTGAGCAAAAATGTGTATATACTATCACCTGCAAACTCATATTCAACAATTGATTTTTGGGTTCCTGTTAAACGTGACAATTGTTCTATATTTACATTATGGCTTTGGTATTTTAGTTTGTAATACAAAGGGTAATTTTCATCAAATTGCTTATCGAGATTAGCTGATTCTTTTAACAATTCAATAAGTTTATTTTGCTGTTCCGCTAAATTCAAAGAATTTTCGATCTTCGATTTTTTCAATTCATTTATTGAGATTTGTATTTCCGAAATTTTTTCTTTTAACTTTTTATCTTTTTCAATAATTGAATCTGGTATCCCTCCTAATTTTTTATAAACATTATCCAGTACATTCATTGAAATTACATTTGCCTTACAATTATCAGCAGCCATAAATGACTTTTCCAACCAATTGGAGTGATGAGTAAGATAATACATTTGAAGCGCAGTGATGAAAACTTTATTATTAACCGGTGACTTTTTCCCTGCAAATTTCAACTGGTCATCTTCGGTATCCATTTGCCGGTTATGATTTTCAACCACTTCTTTTGCTTTTAAATAATGCTCATAGCTTTTTTCGTATAAATATAACCGTCGTTCATTATTTTTACATTGTTTTGCCATAAGTGAAAGAACATCACCTTTTCCAATTAAAGCATCAATCAAATTATCATGTGAAATAATTTGTGATACATCAAAAATAGGAACTTCAAAGTTGCTTCCATAAAAATCAGGCTCAATGGAATTACAAATGACCTTTTGATAAACATCAAGGCTTTGTTCGTAATTTTTTAAATTTTGTAGTGAAAGTGCTTTCCAATAAATAAAGTAAGCATAATAAATATTTTTCTTTTCCGAACCACCACTTATTATATTTTCATTTTGCTCAACCAATTTTAGGGCTTCATTATATTGTTTGTTGGCATTCAGAAAGCGAGAATATTCCCCAACAATCATTAACAAGTCAACAATTCTTGTATTTTTTCCATATTTATATTTCTGAATACATTTATGAAAATAAAAGTCGGCACTGTCCTTACTATTTTTTTTGCCATAACAGTTTGCGATGAGTTCGTAATCATAAACTCCTGGAACAAGTTTGTTTTTTCTGAATATATTTATAGCCTGGTAAAATATCGGCAAAGCTTTATCATATTGATGATTTAAGTGATATGCTATAGCTTTTGATTGTAATGCAAGAATTAACCGCTCAGGATCATTGTTTTTTTGATAAAATTCAATTGCTTGATCAGCATGAGCATTAGCCGCATCAAATTTGTTAAGATAACTTTCAATAAATGATTCACGATACAAAACTTCCATTTTGTCATTTTTGAAAGTCTCCAATTTGTCATAAATTGAGTTCGCTTGAGAAAAATACAAATTAGCTTTATTATATTCACCATTTGAAGCATAATCGCAAGCCATAAAAACCAAATCGTATGCAAAGTTTGAAGAATCAATGATTCTTGATTGAGATGCCTTTTGAAATGCTGTATCAAAGTATTTTTTGGATTTGATAATATTGTATTCAAATGTATAAATATTATCTCCCAACCGAGTATAATAATTTACAAATTCAAAGGCATGTTTATCTTTCTTTAAACAAGCAATTTTCAATGCATTTTTATAATAATAATTACTGCTATCGAGAATCTTAAGCTTATAATAGTTATCACCCAATTGGTAATATAATCCAGCCCTATTCGTATCCTTTTCAGTAAAATGTTTCAAAAGGATTTTGATTTTATCAATTGCCTTACTGTAATTTTTGGCATTATAGTTTTTCGAAACTTCAAATAATAAATAATCAAATTTAAACTTTTGAAAAACTTGTAATTTTTCAAGACTATCAATTATGACAGCTATTTTAGATGCTTCTATTTTATTGTCTATTGCTGTATAACATTTATATAATTGAATATAGGATTTGAAATAAATTGAATCGTTTTTATCAGTAGATTTTATTAAATAATTTTTATAACAATCTATGGCCTTATAATATTGGTAAGATTGAAAAAATTTATCGCCGTTTTTATATAAATTATTGGAATTCTCATTTTTAGTATTTTTGTTGCATGATGTAAAGGCAATAACTATAAAAACAAATATTCGCAATTTCATCATTTAATATTTGGCTTTTTGTTTCTGTGATTAATCAATTGTATTATTTCCTATAAAATCTTACTGACCCAAAAATAATAAATGATATAACTATAAGTGAAATAAATATAATTAATACCATTTTTCGATATTTATTGAATGAATGTGGCATTTTTATTTGTATGGCTTGGGTTTTCCCACTTTGCACAAAAGCTGCCCAATAATGAGGATGGGCGTATCGTGGATCGGACATACTTATATATTTATTTTTTGCCGTTTGCAAAGCCTTGTCTATAGTCATATATTGCTTAAGGTTTTCGTAAAATTCCTGCATAAATTCAGAGGTACTATTATCCGAAATACTCCACAAAGCATAAACCATACTTGGGCAACCTGCATATACAAAACTCCTTGCCAGACTAACTAATCCTTCTCCTTTCATTAATTGGCCATTACCGGTATTACATGCACTTAAAACTGCCAATGGCGTATTCAGGTTAAGATTACTTATTTCATAAGAATATAACAGATTATTAGCATCTGTATCATTGGTTTGTGTAAATGCTAATGCCGATGAATTTGAATTATCGTTATCAACTATTGCATGCATAGCCAAATGAAGTATCTTATTTTCATGCATTGTTTCTAAAAAAGTTTCTTTGGTAGCCTGCTTTCCAATAATTGATTCACCATCCATTATTTTTACCACCTTTTTCGCTTCACTGGTATTCCCTGTTAATGGTGAAAGCATTATTGAACTTCTGTGTTTTGGGTTCGTATAACTTTCATAATTTGGGGCAAAAGCTAAAACCCCATCAACCGATGGTGAATTTAATTGCTGTTGCATGGTATATAACTCGGATGAAAAGGAATAACTGAAGGTATATTTATTCACCAAATAATTTAAACTTCCATAATCAGCATGGTTGGGAATAACTGTATTTGTTACCAATGCCTCAAATGGCAACAAATTAATTGTTCCATCAGGAATAATTATAATATCATTATTGTTTAATGAATATATTATGGGTTGAAATAATTTTTTATATAACCATGAGGCTGATGAAATATATTCCTTTATCCCTTTTTCGGTAAATGATTTATCATTAACATTAGTTATGAGCTTTCTGAGTTTGGTTATACTATCATCTATTCCTGCGGATGATTGACTGAATAATTTTATGGAATTATTGGATAATAGAAAAGTATATAAACTATCTCCGGCAAACTCATATTCAACAATTGATTTTTGGTTTCCCATAAATCGTGATAATTGTTCTATATTCACATTATGGCTTTGGTATTTTAATTGATGATACAACAGATAATTATCCTCTAATTGAATGCCAAGTTTTTCTGACTCTTTTAAAAGAGAAACCAGCTTGTTTTGATTATTTGAAATTTCAGCTTGTCCAAAGCTTTTACTTTTTTTCTCATCATAGAGCAAATTTTGTAATTGTGCAATTTGTTCATTCATTTTTTTATCACGCTGAATTAATGAATCCGGTATCCCGCCCAATTTTTTATAAACATTGTCAAGCACATTCATTGAAATAACATTGGCCTTGCAATTATCTTCAGCAATAAACAATTTTTCAAGCCAATCAGCACTATGCGTCAGGTAATATATTTGTAAGACTGTGGTGAATATTTTTATATTTATCGGCGACTTTATACCTGCAAATTTCAACTGGTCATCTTCGGTATCCATTTGCCGGTTATGGTTTTCAACAACCTCTTTTGCTTTTATATAATGTTCATAGCTTTTTTCGTATAAATATAGCCGTCGTTCATTATTTTCACATTTTTTTGCCATAAGTGAAAGGACATCACCTTTTCCAATTAAGGCATCAATTAGATTATCATATGAAATGATTTGTGAAACATCAAAAATAGGAACGTCATAATTACTTCCATAAAAATCGGGCTCAATGGAATTACATGTAACTTCTTGATAAACCTTAAGACTTTCATCGTATTTTTTTAAATTCTGCAATGTAAGGGCTTTCCAATAAATAAAAAAAGCAAAGTTTATGTCTTTTGGATTGCATTTTAATCGAATCTCCGATTCATATTTTTCAATAACATTTTGTGAAGCTTTATAGAGATGAATGGAATTCAAAAATCGACTATACTGACCAACAATTGTAGTCAAAAAATAAGTCCTGATAATTTCTTTTTTTTGATTTGCAACCATGCTTTTTTCAAAATAATAAATGGCGCTATCCTTATTCATTAATCTTTCATAACAATTAGCCAGATTGTAATAATCAATTGTAGTTGGCTCAAGATTTGCCTTATGGCATGTATAAATGGTTTCGTATGAAGAAATTAATGACTTCTCGTACATGTGTTCAAAATAATAAATGGATGTTTTTATTCTTAAGGCATTAATTAATTGTTCTGTTGAATTGTTTTTTTTAAAATATGCAATTGCCTGGTCCGTTTTGGAAATTGCGGCATCAAATTTATTTAAATATGTTTCCATAGAGGACTCAACTAATAATACCTTTATTTTTTCATTCTGATAGTTATTTAATTGATCATATATTTGGTAAGCCTTATTGTAAAAATGATCAGCAATTTTATATTTTCCATTGAAATGATAAATATAGCCTATATATAATAAGTCTCCGGCATAATTAATTGAATCAATATTTTGCGTTTTTGAAGCTATAAATATTGCCGAATCAATATATATTTTCACCTTATCGAAGGCATTTTTGGAAATACTCAAGAAATAAGCATAAGACGAATAATATGTGACCAGTTCGAAAGAAAGTTTATTTTTTTTTATATGAGCAATTTCAATTGCTTTTTTATAAAAATACCCGCTACTATCAAAAATATTAAGATAATAATAACTTTCTCCTAATTGGAAATAATATGGTGCTAATAATGTGTCGTTTTGTTGAAAATAAGGTAAAATGTTTTGAATACTTTGAATAATTTTCCTTGGTTCTTTTACTTGAATATTTTTAAAAACCAGGTATTTATTATAATCGAATTTGTATTTATTCAACATACTTATTTTCTTAAGGCTATCTATTATATTTGATACTTTTGTTGTGAGTTTTTTATTATTAATTGCACAATAGCATCGGTAAAGCTGAATATATGATTGAAATAATAGAGAGTCGTTTTTAGGTTCGGAGCTATGAATATATTTTTTGTAACAATCTATAGCCTTATAATATTGGTAAGATTGAAAAAAAATATCTCCATTTTTATAAAATAACGTAGAATTTTCATTTTTTTTATTTACATTGCATGAAGTAAAGGCAATAACTAAAAGCAGAATTTTTAAAAGTTTTTGCATTAGAAATTCAAAATTTTATTTACCCAAAATTATTAATTATGAGAACATTTATTCATTTCAGTCCAGAACCTCCTCCTCCTCCTCCGGTAAAAGTAAAAAAACCAGCCAAGAAAAAATAACTGGGAAGGTAGTAAAAGAAAACAAAAAAGAGGCCGTCTCAAAAGTAAAAATGAGATGGTCTTTTTTTGGTTAAAAAACGTAGAATTTTTTTGAACTGATCAAAATGTTTTATGGTAGATTATTTTTTTGTTTGATCAATTTAGATTTTTTTGATAATAATTTAATAATTACGATATAGGACATTTGTTGCCTTCCTAAGAGGATGGCAAAGCAGCCTATGCTGCTCTTTTTGCTAAATTGTGTGCCAACGCTAGTAAGCCCATTTCAATTTCTGTTTTTAACATTCCTTTAAGTCCAAAACGCTTAAATCCTTTATTAAACTTGATATTGGCAAAAACGGGTTCAACATCAACCCCTCTTTTACTTCGGTAGTAAAGCCCTTGCTCACTCTTCAAGCGTTCTGATGCTTGGGCCTTTAGTCGGTTTAGATTATGATTAATTTCTATTATTTTATTCTTCTTACTTTTATGACAAGCTCCACGCAATGGGCATGTACTGCAATTAATAGCTTGGTAACGAGATATTTGTTGCTCAAAACCGTTTTCTGTAACTCGTTTGATTGAGCCAATGTAATTCATCGGTTGACCCATTGGACAATAGTAGCAGTTCTTTTCAGAGTTGTAGAATAAATTGCTATTGAGAGAGTTCTTAATTTTGCGTTGATCTTTGTCAAAATAGTTAAACTTTATATAAGCGTCTATTTTTGCCTTTTCTAACAATGCGTAATTTTCTTCTGAACCATAACCAGCATCTGCCACAGCTACTTTAGGATAATTGTTATACAGGGTATGGAACTGTTCCAAATGAGGCCTTAATGTGGTTGTATCGGTTGGATTGGGGTGATGGCTATAGTTTACAATATATTGATTATTAGTGCTTATCTGAACATTATATCCTGGTTTCAACTGACCGTTTTTCATGTGATCTTCTTTCATTCGCATGAAGGTTGCCCCAGGGTCTGTTTTACTATACGAGTTCCGTTTGCCTAATATCTGCTCTTGCTCCTTGTACTTGTTGAGATTTTGTGGCCAATGTTGGCGAGCGTAATTTAATTTCTGTCTTACTTTCTTGTCAACCTTTTTATCAGATAATGCTTGATCTATTTGATTAATAGTCCGTTTTACTTTTTCTGCATCTATTTGGGTAAAGTCAACATTATCTGTATCTTGTAATTCCTCTTTGGCTAACGATTGGGTATAATCCCATAACTCTTTTAGTTGTGCCACCATTTTCTCCTTATTGGTCTTTATGGAATTGCCCCAAACGAAAGTATAACGATTAGCCTTGGATTCTATTTTGGTCCCATCAACATAGATTTCCTGAAGGCTTACATGTCCCGATTCCACTAATAACATGACTACTTGTGCAAATATTTCTTTTAAAACATTTTTGAGCCTATCACTTCTAAATCGATTAAGTGTATTATGATCAGGGTGGTTCATAGCACTCAGCCACATAAAATGAATGTTCTCTTTTAAGGCTGTTTCCATTTTACGACTACTATATACATTGTTCAGGTAACTGTATATAAGAACCTTCAGCAACATCCGAGGATGATAGCTTGAGGTGCCACCTCCTTTATATTGTTTATGCAATGCATCAGCGTTAATACTGTCAATGACTTTGTTTACAACCCGAACTGGATGGTTTGCATCTATGAACTCCTCCAGTGATGGGGGAAGTAACATGATTTGATTGGGACTGTAGTCTTTAAAAACTACTTTTGATCTTTGGTTATACATGTCTCATACTTTTGATAATGAGACAACTAAACAAGATAAATGATTAAATTAATGAGCCTTTTTTATGAACTTTTTATTAACAAAAAAAGGTGCCTCGACTTTTGAGACACCTTCTTTTTATTTGCCACACCCCAACCTCTAGAAATGGAGAGGGAGGATTTCCCTTCTATTTTATAAGTTCAACACTTCTTTTTACAAAGTTACTTAATGCCTCGCCTTTAAGCATATTGTTTGCCAGCAATGCCAAATCGGTAATTTGTTTTACAAAGTTATTGGTTTTCCCATATTCGCTTAACACTTTATTGCGCTTGTCTTCCAATTCATGTTCCTGCTTTGCTAAATCTGAAAGGATATCCTTCTCAGCCTGGGGAATTTCATCGGGCTTCTTCGATTTATTTTTTTCGTCCAATTCTTTTTTCTGCTTTTCAAGTTCCTTTATTTCAGCAGTTAATTTATCAGCTTCGGCTCCAATGTTTGATTCTGTTTCGGCTAAAACTTTTGCAACTAAAGGATGGTTGGCATTTACTACAATATTATAACTGTCGGGCATTTGGCCATAAAAATTCATTCCGCCTCCGCCACCCATTGCCGACATATCTTTCATACGCCGCATCCATTCGTTTTGTGTTATAATTGCAGGAGCGTCATTTTCTGAAAGATCTTCAAATGAAACCTGAAAATTTAAAGCATCTGGCAATACACTTTTGAAAACCGGGCTTAATATATCCTTTTGCTCACCGGTTAGTTTCGATTCTTTTAAATCTTCTTTTCGGATAAGGTTTTCAATTATATCGGAATCGACCCTGGTAAAATGTGAATTCTTAAGCTTGGTTTCTATATGATTGATATAATGCGAATCTAACTGGCCATCGAAAACCAAAACATCGTAACCTTTTGCTTTTGCATTTTCAATAAACGAGTATTGTTTTTCAACATCACTGGTATAAAGGTAAACGAGACTTTTATTTTTATCCGTCTGATTTTCCTTGATAATCTTTTCATATTCTTCAAAGGTGAAATATTTTCCTTCAGTATTTTTTAACAAGGCAAATTTTTCAGCCCTTTCATAGAATTTCTCGTCGGTAATCATTCCGTATTCTATGAAGAGTTTCAGGTTGTCCCATTTTTTCTCATATTCATCGCGGTTGTTGTTGAAAATTTCCTGCAACCTATCGGCAACTTTTTTGGTAATGTGGCTGGAAATTTTCTTAACATTCTGGTCGCTTTGCAGGTAACTGCGCGAAACATTTAAAGGAATGTCAGGCGAATCAATTACGCCATGAAGCAACGTCAAAAAGTCAGGTACAATGCCTTCAACCGAATCGGTTACATACACCTGGCGACAGTACAACTGAATTTTATTGCGTTGTACTTCAATGTTGTTTTTTATTTTGGGGAAATATAGAATACCAGTGAGGTTGAATGGATAATCGACATTCAAATGAATGTGAAATTGAGGATCTTCAGCAATTGGGTACAATTCGTGGTAAAACGAAGTATAATCCTCTTCTTTTAATTCCGAAGGTTTGCGCGTCCAGGCTGGTTTAGTGTTATTAATTACATTGTCTTCATCAGTTTCAACATCTTTACCGTCTTTCCATTCTTTCTTTTTACCAAAAACAATGGTTACCGGAAGAAATTTGCAATATTTAGTCAACAATTCACGTACTTTGCTTTCTGTGGCATAATCTTTTGAATCATCATCCAAATACATTACCACATCGGTTCCAACTGTATCTTTTGATGTTTCTTCAACTTCGTAAGCGGGACTTCCGTCACAACTCCATTTAACAGCTGTTGAACCTTCTTTGTATGATTTTGTAATGAGTTCAACTTTCTTCGAGACCATAAATGCTGAATAAAAACCAAGTCCGAAATGACCAATGATTCCGTTGGCAGTGTCCTTATATTTTTCAACAAATTCTTCGGCGCTTGAAAAGGCTATTTGGTTGATATATTTTTCAACCTCTTCTGTTGTCATACCAATACCCATGTCTGAAACGGTTATGGTATTTTTCTTACTATCAACCTTAATATTTATCTTCAGGTTTTCTACATCGCCTTTATACTCACCTGCTGAAGCCAAAGTCTTTAACTTTTGGGTGGCATCAACGCCGTTTGAAATTATTTCGCGTAAAAATATTTCATGGTCAGAATAAAGAAATTTTTTAATGATGGGAAAAATGTTCTCAGTACTTACACCAATTTTTCCAGTTTGCATAGTTATAGTATTTTAAAGTTCGACATAGTTTATCATATGGCTTTCAACAAAAGATGTACCAATGATTTTTTGCTGACAAATTTTCCGAAATGCGAGTATGCTAATGTGACAAAATGCTAATATGCTGATGTGCTAATGTGCTAATGTGCTAATGATAAATAATTAACTGGCTATAAATGTTAAATTACCAAATAACGAACTAATTAAGAAGAAAGTACATATAATGAATTACTCTGGATCAAACGGAAAAATTAGAGTAATTCATTTTCAATCCTGTTTTTAACTCCCAGCCCTCCTTAAAAAGGAGGGCTAACAAACCTGTGCTACGCCCTGTTATTGCCCCTTTTTAAGGGGTTGGGGTAAATTCGGGCCAATTTTATACTTTAGTTTACTCCCCGATATTTCCTTTTGATCCATTACCCTGCCGAAAGTCAAATGAAATTAAACCAATTGAGATTATAAGCATTTAAGTAAAACACTCAGGTGTTGTTAGCGAAATAGAATTAAATTAACAAATTTGGAATTGAAATATGAATTGAAACTGCTTATCAATCAATTAATTTACTAAGTATTAAAATAATTGAACTTATCAATATTCATAAGTGTCATTAGCTTTAGAAATTAACACATTAGCAAATCAGCCTATTAATTAAAGGCTTTTCACTTCTGTTACCAATTTTTGAAGTGTTGCTTTGGCATCGCCAAATAGCATACGGGTTTTATCGTTATAGAACAAATTATTTTCAATAGCAGCATAACCTTTACCCATTCCACGTTTCATTACAATTATATTTTTAGCTTCGTGGGCTTTGATAATAGGCATTCCGTAAATAGGACTCGATGGATCATCCATAGCCGCTGGATTTACCACATCGTTAGCGCCAATAATTACACAAACATCAACATTGGGCATGGAAGGATTGATATCATCCATTTCAATCAATTTTTCATAGGGCACATCTGCTTCTGCTAATAACACATTCATATGACCAGGCATACGGCCAGCAACTGGATGTATTGCATAAGAAACATCAACGCCTTTTTCTTCAAGAATTTTTTCAAGCTCATGACATAAATGTTGTGCCTGGGCTACAGCTAGTCCGTATCCGGGAACAATCACAACTTTTTGCGAATACGAAAGAAGAATACTGGAATCACTTAAAGAAATTTCCTTAATATTTCCGGCAACGTTAATTCCGGCACCAGCTGCACTTCCACCAAAAACGCCGACTACAACATTCAATAACGAACGGTTCATTGCTTTACACATTAAAACCGTTAATATTGTTCCGGCTGATCCCACCAAAATACCACCAGTTAACATAGCCTGGTTATGGTACAAAAAGCCACCGGTTGCGGCAGCAACACCGGTAAATGAGTTTAACAATGAAATAACTACGGGCATATCAGCTCCACCAATTGGCATAACAAATAGTACACCATATATCGCTGCAATTCCCAAAAGCGTATAAACAAATGGCAATGCATCGGAAACATTAATAACTCCGCGGCTCATGATAAATACGATAAAGCCAATAATTACAATTAAAATTCCAATATTTACATAACGCATTGATTTTACACGTAAATCGCCAATATTGCCATTAAGTTTACCAAATGCTATCATACTTCCGGCGAATGAAACTGTACCAATTACCAATCCAATCAATAAATCAAGCACTTCTCCTGAAAACATTGAAATAGCGTTACCCTGGCCAAGATGTGGAAACTCAACTATTGCTATTAATGCTGCACAAGCTCCACCCATTCCATTAAATAAAGAAACTAACTGAGGCATTGCTGTCATTTTAACTTTACGGGCAACTACCCAACCAATTGCAGTTCCAATAACAAGGGCAATTAAAATTAATCCAATATTTCCAATGTGTTTACCATCTTTGGTATGAAATAAAATTGTTGTCAGAATTGCAAGTCCCATACCAAATGCTGCCCAAAGATTTCCTTTTCTAGCAGTCTCCGGGTGACTTAACATTTTCAAACCAAAAATAAAAAGTACAGAAGCAATTATGTAGCTTATTTCGAGTATATAATTTCCTATCATATTTTTTGAAATTGAGACGTAACTAGATTTTGACTTATATAATAAAATTATTTTTTCTTCTTAAACATATCGAGCATTCGGTCGGTTACCACAAATCCGCCTACAACATTTAGCGTACCAAGCACTACTGCTACGAAACCAAGTATTAGAGAAAGCGCTGAATCAGCATGTCCAAGGACTATTATAGCTCCAATTATTACAACCCCATGAATTGCATTTGCTCCTGACATTAATGGTGTATGTAAAACAGCCGGCACATGCGAAATAACTTCTATACCTAAAAATATTGAAAGAATAACAATAAATATAGGTTCTTTGTAAGTATATATAAATGCTAAAATTTGTTCCATTTTTTTGTTGAGTTATAAATTTGATTAACCGATTAATTGCTTATATCTATCGTTTACTATTTGTCCTTCGTGAGTTATGCAAGTCCCTTTTACTAAATCGTCATTAAAATTCAAATTTAACTGACCTTCAGCACCAATTATTAATTTAAGAAAATTAATAATATTGTTGCCAAACATTTTACTAGCATCAAAAGGCATATCTGAAGGAAAATCCGATTTTCCAACAATTGAAACCTGGTTCAGTAAAACTGTTTTTCCATTTTCAGTCACTTCACAATTACCACCTGTTGAAGCAGCTAAATCAATAACTACAGAACCTGCACGCATTTCTTCAACAGTTGATTTGGTTAGTAATACAGGGGCTTTTCTTCCGGGTATTTGTGCTGTACATAAAACTATATCTGCATTTTTAGCATGATCATGAATGAGTTGACGCTGTTTTTGCTTGAATTCTTCCGATTGTTCAACGGCATAACCACCTGCAGCAGCTTCTTCTTTAGCACCTTCAACTTCAATGAATTTTCCACCTAAGCTTTTTACTTCATCTTTAACGGCTGAACGAACATCAAATACTTCCACTACGGCTCCTAGTTTTCGTGCCACTGCAACAGCCTGTAAACCGGCAACACCTGCTCCAAGTATTAATACTTTGGCAGGTTTAATTGTTCCTGCTGCAGACATAAACATGGGAAAAAAGCGAGGTAAACGGCTTGCAGCATCCAACACAGCTTTATAGCCAGCAATAGTTGCCATTGACGATAAAATATCCATTGCCTGTGCACGGGTTGTCCTCGGAATAAAATCGAGGCTAAATGATGATACTTCTCTTGCCCTGAGCTGTTCAATTGCAACTTTATTAATTACCGGGTTTAATCCTCCCAATAATACTTGTCCCTTCTTAAGTTTATTAATTGTTTCAGATTGTGGAACTGAAATACAAACCAGTAAATCAGCTTTAGCCAATACTTCTTCGCACGAAGTTTTCATGGCACCAGCTTCTTCATATTGTTTATCAGTAATAAAAGCATTTTGCCCGGCTTCCTGCTCAAAAATAATATCTGCTTTTAGTTTTTTTAATGTAATTATGTGCTCAGGAATCAATGCAACCCTGTTTTCATCAGCACTTTCTTTTATTATTCCAATTACCATTCAGTTTTCAATTAAATTGCGCAAATTTAGTTATTTAGAAATTATTTAAAAATTCTTAAAAAAGTTTATTGCAAACTTAACGTTTCAATTTATAGTTTGGTTTAAAAATAAATAGAAAAAGGCTGCAATTATTGTCAGCCTTTCCGTAAACCGTGATTAAGGATTTTTACATATTAAAATATCTTTGTAAAGATAATGATTATTAATTTTCCTTTTTCGAAATGAATATTTTTAACAAAAGCAGTCTCCATTTGTTTAAGAACCTTGAAATAAGTTTAAACTAAATAAATTTGAAGGAATTAAGAACATAGATATAATTAAATAATCATGTTTTGCAAACATTAACACAATAGTTATAAAATATACAACATGGCTATTCCATTATATCTTTAAAAGAAATTTGAATTATGATGAAAAAGTTGTTTTTAATATCGGTTGTTTCTGTGCTTTCTATAGGAATGTTTTCACAGACGAAGTGGAATATTGATAAAGCTCACACTTCATTGGGTTTTACTGTTACCCATATGTTAATTAATGAAGTAGATGGTAAGTTTAAGTCATTTGAAGGTTCTTTTACATCAGAAAAGCCCGATTTTACTGATGCTGAAATTATTTTTAATGTAGATGCGAATAGTATTAGTACTGACAATGAAATGCGTGATAATCATTTAAAGTCACCCGACTTTTTTGATGTTAAAAATTTTCCGCAGATTATATTTAAAAGTACCAGTTTTCAGAAGGTATCCGATAAAAAATATACACTTGAAGGCAACTTAACTATGCACGGCATAACTAAATCGGTTAAATTTGATGTAGAATATGGTGGAACTATTCAGGATTCACAGAACAAAACTAGAATAGGATTTAAAGCAAGTACAGTAATTGACAGATTTGATTATGGTTTAAAATGGAATAAATTAATTGAATCGGGTGGGGCAATTGTTAGTGAAAATGTAAGAATAAATTTAAATCTTGAATTTATTAAAGAAATAAAGAATTCCTGAACCTATTGATATAAAATCTATAGCCCCTTTCAAATTAAAAACCGACTTTAACTTTTATTAATTTGGTTAAATAAAATAATTAGTTAAAATTTAAAAATATGAAATACAATCAATTAGGAAAAACTGGTGTTCTTGTCTCAGAACTTTGCTTAGGTGCAATGACATTTGGTGGAAAAGGTTATTGGCAAGCCATTGGCGAATTACCTCAGGATGAAGTAAATAAATTAGTTAAAACTGCTATTGAAAATGGTATCAATTTTATTGATACAGCGAATGCCTATTCCGAAGGGCTTTCAGAAATTTATCTCGGACAAGCACTTAAAGACTTAAATATTAACAGGCAACAAGTTGTAATTGCTACAAAACTAAGGATAAGAATGGGCACAGGGGCAAACCAGGTAGGCTTGTCGCGATTGCATATAACTGATTCGGTGAATGACAGCTTAGAACGGTTAAAGCTCAATCATATTGATCTGCTTTACATTCATGGATTCGACCCGATAACCCCTATGGAAGAAACTATGCGTGGATTGGAAGATGTGGTACGTTCAGGCAAAGTTCGTTATATAGGTATCAGTAATCATCCGGCGTGGATGGTTGCAAAAGCAAATGGAATTGCCGATAAAATGGGTTGGACTAAATTTATTGCCTCTCAAAACTATTATACCATTGCTGGTCGTGAATTGGAACGCGAAATTATACCAATGGCTTTAAGTGAAGGAATTGCGATTATGCCATGGAGTCCTTTGGCAGGAGGTTTTTTAACCGGAAAATATACCGGAAATAATGAAAAAGCTGGTGACAGCCGTCGTGATAATTTTGATTTTCCACCTATCAATAAGCAAAAAGCTTATGATATTATTGATGTTATGGCTGAAGTTTCAAAGAATTACAAAAATACCTCTGTTGCACAAGTTGCATTGGCCTGGCTTCTGAAACGACCAGGTGTTACAAGTATTATAATTGGCGCAAAAAAACAGGAACAATTATTGGATAATATTGCTTCAATAAATGTAAACCTCACTGAAACTGATTTACAGAAATTAGATGCAATAAGTACATTAAGTCCTGAATATCCTGGGTGGATGCTTGAACGGCAATCTCTTGGAAGATTTCCGTCGTAGTTTATAATAATATAATTTTGGAACCGGGAGTTTAATTGCAAATTATTCTTCCGGTTTTATTAAATATTTAAAAAAATCTCAGTCTTGTCATTTAATAAATTGTTGAATTAAAAAAATTATTCTATAAATTTCAATAATTTAACATCACTTAGGCATAATCTTTGCAATATTTACAGCAAGTTTTAAATTTATGAATGTTATGAAAACAAAATATTTTTGGTTAACTAAAACTATTGTGTTAATCACAATTTTACTTAGTTCATGTGCAACTGAGTACAATTTTAATATTGATGTTTTAAAACCGGCTGAAATATCAATACCCGAAAATGTGAAAAAAATTATTGTAATCAATCACAGTTATATTCCTAATAGTTGCTCTATCACAGATATTGATGGAAATACCAACCCTGGTTTTGATAGCACTTTTTCATTTCAGCATATTTCATCCTTTGTTGATTATATGAAATATTCACCCAGATATGAAGTTGTAAAAGTTTTTAGCATTGCCAAAAATAAATACAATAAATTAAAACCAATTAATTTAAAAACGGTAGATGAATTATGCAAAAAAGAAGGTGCTGATGCTGCTGTTATTCTAGATGGTTGCTTTACTTCAAAAAAATTAGAGGAAAAAACTTTAAACTCAAGCTCTAATAATGGAACTATTGCTAATGATGAATTATTAGACACAACAAAAAGCAAAAAGTCTGCTAAACATAACAGAAACAACGGTTTGATTAATTACGACCTGGTATTAGGAAACACTTCTGTTTGGGAGGTATATAGCGCTGTAAAAGGTAAAATAGTAGATGTTCAAGACATTAATGATATTTCAAATATATTTGCAAAAGGTTATTCGGTTGAATCAGCTTTTCGTTTTTCGCCAAGTGTTTGGAATGTAATGTTTCAATCTTCAGCACGAGCAGGAAATGAATATGCGCACAGAATAGCACAGCAATGGGTTCAGGAAAGCAGGACATTATATAACTTATCAGGTGAAGGATTTGAAGATGCCATAGCTTTCTCTAAAAATAACAATTGGGATAAAGCGATAGAAATTTGGCAAAATGCCTTAAAAATAAAAGATCCGGAAATTGCTTCCAAGTCTGCATATAATATTGCTGTTGCTTATGAAGTAAAAGATAACCTGAATGCTGCTCTTGATTGGGCTGCTAAATCATATCTATTGCAAAATAACAAGGCTTCTGATAAATACATCAAACTTTTAGAAACCCGTATTAAAGATAAAAAACAAATCGACAACCAATTAAGTCTAGTTGATGCAAAACCTGAAATTTAGTTATACGAAAACCGGAAACCGGTAAATGATGAATGATAGTGATAGTTAAATATTGACTTTGCCACTTTCCGTTTTCCCATCTCCGGTTTCCGTTCTCCATTTTCTGTCTTCCATTTTTTATTTTTAAAACAATCATTATATTTGTGTGTTTCGAAAAAATATGTTCTATAAATCATAAATAGCTAATATGAAAAGTTTTATAAATTTTAAATATGCCCTGTTATTATCAGGTGTTGTATTATTTGCATCATGTCAGAACGGCAATGCACCTTCAAATGCTCAGAAATCAGATGCTGATACCATGAATGTAAGCGATGTTTCAAAAAGTGTTAAGGAAGTTGTATATCCATTGCCCACTCCATTTGAACTGACTAAAATGTTAAATGATTTAGGAGTTAAGTACAATTCATCTATTTTAAACCCTGCAGATAAGGCCGACAAATATTTTAAAGAAAAATCAAAAGCTATAAACCTGGGCGTTTATGGAGCTGACTTGGCTTATGCTGCTACATACGAACAGAAACAAGATGTTGAAGTTTATTCTAAAGCTTTAAAAAGCCTGATTGACCAATTAGGTGTGAATATAAATTTCAGCGAAATGCTCACGGATAAGTTTAAAGAAAAAGTGAATAATAAGGATACTCTTATCAAAGTTGTAACCGCAACTTTTTTTGATACTTATAATTATCTTTCGCAAAAAAGCAACCCCGATATGGCATTATTAATGGTATCAGGTATGTGGGTTGAATTAATGTATATTGCTACAAATATTTCAGAAGATTCATATCATTCTACAGGCATTGTAAAAATAATTGCTGGTCAAAAAGGATCATATACTAAAATTATGGATCTTTTAAATGCCCGTAGCGCTGATGCAGATGTTAAATCACTAAGAGATAAATTAGAAGTGCTAAAACCTGTTTATGATAAAGTTGAAAACGGACTTCAGGAAAAAGATTATTTATTGATACTTAAGACAATCCAGGATGTCCGTAAATCAGTAGTTTCATAATATAAAAAAATATAAATTTTATTCACAGCCCTAGCCATTTAGCCGGGGCTGTGTTATTTAGTTAATAAATTTAATGAACGAATCAATATTAAAAGCTTTAATCCGTTTATTTGCAATTGTTGCCGATGTTAACCGTTATGGCCAGTCTGGTAACGAACGCAGCATAGTTAAAGATTACCTTGACAGGCAATATAGCCACGAAATTGTAAATAAATATATTGACTATTTTGATGAGCAGGTAAAATTCTATCATCCTGAATTAATGTACGAGAATGAAAGAGAAAACCGCCGTCAGAATATTTACAACGAAGCCATAATTATTGATTTATGTAATCAAATTAATGAAGAACTTGAGCAACAACAGAAACTAATTGTATTAATATACCTGCTCGATTTTATTAACCGTGGTGATGCACTAACTGAAAATGAAATTGAATTTGTTACCTCACTTGCTTATCAATTAAATATTCATGAGGAAGAATTTCAGGATGCAAAAGCATTTACATTTGGTGAGTTGGGTAAAGTTGCGGATTTCGACAGGCTTTTGTTTATAGATTCAAATGAATCATCTGGAAATCCTGAGATAAAACATATGCCTGTTGAAAAAATGGAAGGGCGTATTGTAGTTTTGTATTTGCCTTCAACAAACACTTATGTATTCAGGTATTATGGCAATTTGGTACTTTTAATTAATGGCCATAACATAAAACCTAATCGTTCATATATATGGTCAACCGGTTCAAATATTAAAAATTCGAAAATTGGTTCTATTTATTTCAGCCGCATGTCTGGCCGTTTTATCCAGGCCAATATTGAAAACAAATTTGTATTCGTTGCCGATAATATTGAATTTAGTTACCGTAACAGCAACAATGGTATTAAAAGGTTCACTTTTAATGAAGAATCAGGTCGATTGGTTGGAATTATCGGTGGCAGTGGTTCTGGAAAATCAACACTTTTAAATGTACTCAACGGAAGTATTAAACTAAATAAAGGTTCCATAAAAATAAACGGTTATGATATAAATGAGAATAAAGAACTTTTAAAAGGTGTAATAGGTTTTGTTCCGCAAGACGATTTGTTAATAAAAGAATTAACCACTTTTCAAAATCTATATTACAATGCACGTCTTTGTTTTAGCGATTATACCGAGCAACAAATAGTTGAACTTGTTGAACTTGCTTTGGTGGATTTTGATTTGGTTGAAGCACGCGATTTAAATGTTGGCGATTCGCTTACAACAATTTTAAGTGGTGGACAGCGAAAACGCTTAAATATTGCATTGGAACTTATCCGTGAACCTTCCATATTGTTTGTAGATGAACCAACTTCAGGTTTATCATCAGCTGACTCCGAAAAAGTTATTACATTACTAAAAAGACAGGCTTTAAAAGGAAAATTGGTAATTACCAATATTCACCAACCTTCATCGGATGTTTTTAAAATGTTCGATAAGCTTTTAGTTATGGACCAGGGCGGAAGGATTATATTTTACGGAAATCCGGTTAGCGCTGTAACATACTTTAAACGGGTGTCAAAATATGCTGATGCTGATGAAAGTGAATGCCTAAGTTGTGGCAACATAAATGCCGATCAAATACTCAGAATTGTTGAAGCGCGTGTTGTTGATAGTAATGGGCGATTGACGCGTAAACGAAAAACTTCACCTGAAGAATGGCACCAGATTTATATGGAAAATATTGATCCCGGAATTCAGGAAATTCAACGTGAACATGATGATTCAATCCCTAAAAACAATTTTAAAATTCCTGGTCATTTCAAACAATTTAAAATTTTTCTCGAACGCGACGTTTTTGCAAAACTAAAAAATTCACAATATTTATATATAAGTGCGCTTGAAGCTCCTTTGCTTGCATTAATACTGGCATTTTTTACAAAAAATTATGTTTTTATTGATGGCATGCCAAAATATATTTTTGGCGAAAATCAAAATTTCCCGGCATTCCTTTTCATGGCTGTAATTGTATCCATGTTTATGGGTTTGGTTATTAGTGCCGAAGAAATTTTCAAGGACAGGCGAATATTAAAACGGGAAAAATTTCTTGATTTAAGCCGTGGAAGTTATTTGTTCTCAAAAATTTCCATATTGTTTGCCATTTCAGCCATTCAAACTTTAATTTTTATTTTGATTACAAATTATATGCTCGAAATAAGAGGAATGGGTATATATTTCTGGATAATTCTATTTACAGCTTCGTGTTGGGCAAATCTTGCCGGTTTAATCATATCTTCCGGATTAAATTCAGTGGTAACTATTTATATTCTGGTTCCATTAATATTGGTTCCTCAAATGTTGTTAAGCGGAGTTGTTGTTGACTTTGATAAAATGCACAACAAAATAGCCTCGCAAAATTATGTGCCATTAATTGGCGATTTTATCACCTGCCGTTGGGCTTATGAAGCATTAATGGTTTCGCAATTTAAATATAACAAATTCGAAAAACAGTTTTACCCTATAGATTTTCAAATTCAAAATGCAATTTTTTATAAATCATATGGAATTCCGGAATTGAATAAGCTTTTGAACGATTGTGATAAATCGAAATATAATGCCAATGATTCATTAAAGTTTACCAATAACCTGAATGTTATAAAAAATGAAATTGATAAAATTTATTCGAATTTGAATTTGGCTAAACCTAAATTTCTTGATAGTATTAACGCTAAAATTTATAGCAAAAATATAAGCAACGAAACTTCCGTTTTTCTGGATAAAGCAGAAAATACCTATATTGATATTTGCAATCAGGCTGTGGATCAACGCGACAACAAATACACACAAATGGTTGCAAAATTGGGTGGTGATGATGGCTTTCAAAATTTTAAGGAAAAGTACTATAACCGGCAATTGGCCGATTTTGTTACCAATGCCAGAGAATTAAAGCAATTTAATATTCATGATGGTGAGCTTGTTCGCATAAAGGATGCTGTTTTTAGAATGCCGGAATCACAAAAAGGTCGTGCTCATTTTTATGCGCCTTTCAAAAGAATTTATAACTACACCATCGACACTTTCTGGTTCAACTTATTGGTTATATGGCTATATTGTGGATTATTATTTGTATTGCTATACTTCGATGTACTCAGAAAAGTAATCTATTATTTCGAAACCATCAGGTTGAACAGACGCAACAGGTTAAGAATTTTACGGCTTTTAAAAGTGTATGAACAATTTGATGTAACAAAGAAATCAAAAAAATAAATAGTAATTTATTTACATTTATTGAAATAATACTTCAGCATGTTTTTGTAATAAACCCAACTTTATTGATGGGTAGGAATTAAAATCCTAAAGTGTGCTTTAGAACATAATCCTTATTTTAGGTTGAAATTGCTGGTTAGCAATAAATTCGCTATATTCGTTATACCAAATTTATAACCAATGCAGCCAGAAAATATTGATGCCAGCCGGATTGAATTTAGTCATACTGCATTCAATCAGCTAATGCAGCGCAGGGTATTCAGGGTTCTTTTGGTTTGCAGTAATTACGACTTTTTCATGCTTGAAGAAGACGGCCGGATTGATGAACAAATTTTTAATGAATATACTTCCCTTAACATACGTTTCCCACCGGCCCTAATCCAGGCTGACTCAGCCAAAAAAGCATTTGAAATTTTAAACAATAACGTTATTGATTTAGTAATTTTAATGCTAAACATTGGTGATATTGAGCCGTTTGGACTTGCCCATCAAATAAAGCAACAGAATCCGGAAATTCCCATTGTTGTCTTAACCAATTTCTCAAGAGAAGTTTCAATTCGTTTACAGAACGAAGATTTGTCGGCCATTGATTATGTGTTTTGCTGGCTTGGTAATGCTGACCTGCTATTGGCAATTATAAAGCTTATTGAAGACCGGATGAATACTGAATGCGACGTTTTGCAAATTGGTGTACAAACAATTCTTTTGGTTGAAGATTCTGTAAGATATATATCTCAGATATTACCACTGTTATATAAAATTATCATCAGGCAATCGCAGGATTTTATGCAGGAAGGGCTAAATGAACATCAAAAAATGCTTCGTTTGCGTGGTCGTCCTAAAATCCTTCTGGCTAAAACTTATGTCGAAGCAATTGGCTTATATCAAAAGTATGGGCAACATATGTTGGGTATAATTTCCGACATTAGTTTTAAAAGATCTGATAAGCTAACCATTGAAACTCCCGAAGGGCTTGAATTATGTAAATTCATAAAATCAGAAGATACTCACATGCCTTTCTTGCTACAATCATCGGATATTACGAATCGTGAAAAAGCTTTGAAATGTAAAGCTGGATTTGTTCATAAACTTTCAAAATCACTTTCACACGATTTGCAGCAATATGTAATTAATAACTTTGGCTTTGGCCCTTTACATTTCATCGACCCTGAAACCCAAACTGTTGCTTTTACTGTTTCAGATTTAGCCGATTTGCAACATAAAATTCTCAAAATTCCCAACCATATCTTTGATTTTCATGCACGGCGAAATGAAATATCAAAATGGCTCAATGCCAGGGCATTGTTCAGCATTGGGGAATTGTTCAAAACATTAAAGATTGAAGATTTCGAAAATCATGATAAAATAAAAGCTTATATATACGATGCCATTGCAAATTACAGGATGAGCAAAAGCCATGGCGTAATTGCAGCTTTTGATAAAAAAAGCTTTGACGAATCGCTTACTTTCAGTAGAATTGGCGATGGTTCATTAGGTGGAAAAGGCAGAGGCCTGGCTTTTATTGATATGATTATTAAAAAACATAACTTGTTCAACAGGTTTCAGGATGTTGATATTACAATCCCAAGAACTGTAGTTATTACAACCGATTTGTTCGACGAATTCATGGAAATGAATGACTTATATAAAATCGGACTTTCGGATGCCCCGGATGATGAAATTCTTCAGCAATTTGTGAAAGCATCGTTACCAGCCCGTTTATTATCCGATTTGAAAAGTTTCACCGAAAGTATTGATAAGCCAATAGCCATTCGTTCTTCAAGTAAGTTGGAAGATTCATATTACCAGCCGTTTGCCGGAATATATACCACTTATATGGTTCCATTATTAGCAAACGATACGAACAAAACTATTCAATTTATTTCCGAGGCAATTAAATGTGTTTATGCATCAGTTTATTTCAAAGAAAGTAAATCATACATAGCTTCAACTTCTAATATTATTGATGAAGAAAAAATGGGAATTATTCTGGAGGAAGTTTGTGGCAAACCTTATAATAACCTTTACTATCCGGCACTTAGTGGAGTTGCTCGCTCAATTAATTATTATCCTATAAGACCTGAAACTTCACTTGATGGTGTTGCCAATATTGCTTTTGGATTAGGCAAGTATATTGTTGAAGGTGGCGATGGTTTGAGATTTTCTCCAAAATTTCCATCGAAAATTTTACAACTTACCACGCCAGAAATGGCACTAAAAGAAACCCAAAAATATTTTTATGCTCTAAATCTCAATCCGAATGTATGGCAGCCATCGGTAGATGATAAAATAAATTTACAAAAACTCAATATTAATGAAGCGTTGAACGATAGCTCATTATTTTATGCTGCATCCGATTATGATTTCGAAAATCAATGTATTACCGACAATTCAATTGAGAATGGGAAAAAAGTAATTACGTTTTCAAAAATACTCAATCACAATTTATTCCCGTTGGCTAATATTCTTCAAACCTTATTAGAAATTGGGCAAAAGGAAATGAATACTCCCATAGAAATTGAATTTGCTGTTGATTTAGATCTGCCCAAAGGTGATCCTAAAAATTTCTTTTTTCTGCAAATCAGGCCAATAGTTGGAAATGATCAGAATGAACAAATTGAAATTAAGGAACATGAAAAAAATGATGCTATTGTTTTTTCAAAAAATACACTCGGAAATGGCATATTTCATAACATTCAACACTTTGTGTATGTTAGGCCCGAAACATTTAATCCTTCAGAAAGCATGAATATAGTTCAGGAAATTGAGGATTGGAACATTCAAATGCGCAGTGAAAAACGAAATTATATTCTTGCAGGTCCCGGACGTTGGGGTTCAACTGATCCATGGCTTGGAATTCCAATAAAATGGGCTCAAATAACTGAAGCAAGAATAATTATTGAAGCGGGATTGGAAAATTATAGGATTGAACCCAGCCAGGGAACACATTTTTTTCAAAACCTAACCTCATTCAGGGTTGGCTATATGACTATCAATCCTTATATACAGGAAGGCATTTACAATATTGAATTTTTAAATAACCAGCAAAACAGGACTAATAAGAAATATATATCCATTGTACGTTTCAGTGAACCTTTGTTAATTAAAATTGATGGAAGACAAAATTTTGGAGTAATAAATAAATAAGAATACTGCAAAAAGGGAATATGTCTTTTAGTTCAAGATATATCTGAAACACAGACTCTCTTTTCCGAATTCATTAAATATAAAAACTATGATAGTAGAAAAAATAATGAACGAATTGGTAAGGCTTCATCCGGGTGAAGTAGAATACCATCAGGCTGTACATGAAGTATTAACTTCAATAGAAGACATTTACAACACAAACCCGCAGTTTTCTAGTGCAAACCTAATTGAAAGGCTTATAGAACCCGACCGAGTATTGATTTTTAAAGTTCCCTGGACTGACGATGCAGGTCATGTTCATGTAAACAGAGGATATAGGGTGCAATTCAACAATGCCATTGGCCCTTATAAAGGTGGATTGCGTTTTCACCCCAGTGTTAATTTAAGTATCTTGAAGTTTTTGGGATTTGAACAAATTTTCAAAAACAGTTTAACAACTTTGGCCATGGGTGGCGCAAAAGGAGGTTCTGACTTCGACCCAAAGGGAAAATCGAATGCTGAAATTATGCGTTTCTGCCAATCGTTTATGTTGGAGCTTTGGCATATTATTGGCCCCGAAACCGATGTACCTGCCGGTGATATTGGTGTTGGTGGCCGCGAAATTGGTTTTTTAAATGGCATGTATAAAAAACTGACCCACGAACACAATGGCGTATTAACCGGAAAAGGAATAAATTGGGGAGGTTCGCTTATACGTCCCGAAGCAACAGGTTATGGTGTTGTTTATTTTACAAATGAAATGCTTTCGACAATCGGTGAATCTATTGAAGGTAAAACAATTGCTGTTTCCGGGTTTGGCAATGTTGCCTGGGGTGCTGTTAAAAAAGCAACTGAACTCGGCGGAAAAGTGCTTACCATATCTGGTCCCGATGGATATATTTATGACCCTGACGGTATTTCGATGAATAAAATTGATTATATGCTTGAATTGCGTGCCAGCAATGATGATATTGTAAGTCCGTATGCACAGGCTTTTCCAAACTCAACATTTGTTCCCAACCGTCATCCCTGGGAAGTGAAATGCGATATTGCATTACCTTGTGCAACACAAAACGAATTGAACCACGAAGATGCTGAAAATTTAATAAAAAATAATTGCAAGTGCGTTTGCGAAGGAGCCAATATGCCTTGCACTCCAGAAGCAGTTCATGTTCTGCAATCGGCAAAAATGATTTTCGCGCCCGGAAAGGCAGCAAATGCAGGTGGTGTAGCTACATCAGGGCTCGAGATGGCTCAAAATTCAATGAAATTGGCTTGGCCAAAAGAGGAAGTAGATATGCGTCTGCACCAGATTATGAAGAATATTCATGAAAGTTGTGTAAAATATGGCAAACAACCCGATGGTTATATTGATTATGTTAAAGGTGCAAATATTGCAGGATTTTTAAAAGTCGCTCATGCCATGATGGATCAGGGTGTGGTTTAGTAGTTAGGAGTTAGTTTAGAGTTTAGAGTTTAGAGTTTAGAGTCGGAAATATCTTGATTTTGGATATTAGTTATTGGTGTTAGTTATATACTGCTCCACTACCTCCGAGGGTTTGGGACCCCTCGGAGGTTAGATTAAAAACAAATAAAAAAAGGCAATTTTAACAGCTCATACTCTCACAAACAAAAAAATGACATCTTGTCCCACAACCTTCTCTGCGCTGCCATATACTGCTTTTTTGCCAACACACCGCAATATTCAGTGTCGAAATATGTATATTGCAACAAAAAATTTAACTGTTTCAATTAAATGTTAAATAACGAAGCACAAGCTCGTATTAAAATAAACAAATTGCTTGAGGAAGCAGGTTGGCGATTCTTCGACAGTCTCGAGGGGAAAGCCAATATTTTGCTTGAGAACCATGTAAAAATCACTCAAAAGGAAGTTGATGCATGGGGCAACGATTATGAAAGAACTAAATCGGGTTCGCTTGATTTTTTACTTGTTGACAGCGATAATAAACCCATTTGTGTTCTCGAAGCTAAAAAAGAAAGTTTGCATCCTTTGGTTGCAAAAGAGCAAGCACGAAAATATGCAAATACCGTTGGAGCTCAATTTATCATTCTCTCTAATGGCATAGTTCATTATTTATGGGATTTAAAAAAAGGGAATCCGAAACCTATATATAAATTCCCTTCACCAATTGAAATTGGTGCAATTAAGGAATGGAACCCCGACCGCAATAGTTTAGCAAATGAACCTGTAAATAACGATTATATTGTTGTCGTTCAAATGCCTGATTATATTGAAAGACCTGGTTGGAATGGAAGCATTGAAAAGAGCAAGGACTTCATTTGGAATAACGGATTAAAGTTCCTTCGAAAATACCAATTAAGTGCTATTGAGCATTTGCAGAAAGCAGTAAGAAAAGGCAAAGACCGTTTTCTTTTTGAGATGGCAACAGGTACAGGTAAAACGCTTACGTCAGCTGCCGTTATTCGATTATTTTTAAGAACCAAAAACGCACGAAAGGTTTTGTTTTTAGTTGACAGATTAGAATTGGAAGACCAAGCCTGGAAAGCTTTTACAAACTATCTAAAGCCTGACTATTCAACTTTCATTTACAAAGAACACAAAAGCGATTGGAGAAAAGCCGATATAGTGGTTACCACCATTCAATCGCTCATGTTTGATAATAAATACCGCTATGAGTTTTCACCCACCGATTTTGATTTGATTATTTCGGATGAATCTCACCGTTCAATTTCAGGAAACGCAAGAGCGGTTTTTGAATATTTTCATGGTTATAAATTGGGTTTAACCGCCACTCCAAAAGACTATTTAAAAGGAGTAAACCCTGATAAGATTAAAGAAAATGACCCACGGGAAATAGAACGCCGGATGTTGCGTGATACTTATACAACTTTTGGTTGTGAAGGCAACGACCCAACATTTCGATATTCATTATTGGACGGTGTTAAAGATGGTTTCTTGATTAACCCGAGAGTTTTAGATGCACGTACTGAAATTACCACGCAATTGCTTTCTGATGAAGGTTATTCCGTTGTACTTGCAACGGAAGATGGAGAGGAAACAGAAACTTTCATTTCTAGTGATTTCGAAAAGAAATTTTTCTCTGATAAAACCAATCGTGTTTTTTGCCAAACCTTTTTGGAAAATGCCTTACGTGACCCCATAACAAATGAAATTGGTAAAACAATTATATTTGCCGTAAGTCAGAACCACGCACGAAAATTAACTGAAATTCTGAACGAATTTGCAGAACAACTTTTCCCGAACAAATACAATTCCGATTTTGCCGTTCAGGTTACTTCACAGGTGGGAGATGCACAACAAATGACAATCAATTTTACCAATAACAACCTTAACGGAAAAACTACATGGTTAGAAGGTTATAAATCGAGCAAGTCAAGGATTTGCATTACCGTTGGTATGATGACAACAGGTTATGATTGCCCCGATTTGCTCAATCTTTGTATGATGCGCCCTATTTTTAGCCCATCCGATTTTGTGCAAATAAAAGGACGGGGAACACGAAAGAATACATTTGATTTCAAACATAAAAACGAATTGGGCGAAGAAGAAATAATACAGTATGAAAAAGAAATTTTCAAACTTTTCGACTTCTTTGCCAACTGTGAATATTTTGAGGAAAAATTTGATTATGATGAAAAGCTAAAACTCCCAAAGCCAAAGGCTGGCAATGGAGAAGGCGGTGGCGGTGGTGTTGATATAGATGAATACAACAGTTTTCGTCCCGACCCGTTGGATATTTTGATTGAAACGCAGATAGGTTACGAAGGAATGAAAATTGACCGTATGCTATTTCAAAAGTTCGAAGACCGCCTGGCGATGGACGATATTATAAAGAAAAATGTAGAGCTTGGAAATTGGGAACAGGTTGTTTCGCATATTCAAAACGAAATATTTGATAAACCTGAAGAATATTTCAACTTGGAAAAATTACGCAAGGCTGCCAAGATTGACCGTAAAGTATCAATCCGAGAAATGGTAGAAAAGGTTTTTGGCATTATCCCAAAATTCAAATCAAAAGACGAATTACTGGACGAAGAGTTCGACAAATTCATATCAATTTATCCACCCGAAGAAGATGTAAACATTCGTGCATTAAAATATTTCTTCAAAGCGTATATTGTTGACAACGAAATTCGTAAAATTATTGAGGTAAAAGATTTCCAGGCCTTACAAACCAATCCAACACTTACCATTTCACAATTCAGGGAAGTGGCTGTTAAATACAGGGAAGTAATTCCTGTTTACATTAAAGATTATATCAATTTAGAGCGCTTTGCAGCGTAGGCCATGTCGGATAAATTTCAAAATAAATATCGGATACCGTCGGCCAGATTACAAAATTGGGATTATGGTGCAAATGCAATGTATTTTGTCACCATTTGCACAAAAAACAGGGAATATTATTTCGGGGAAATTGCATATGCACAAATGCATTTGTCCGAAATCGGGAAATTTGTGGAAACCGAATGGTTAAAAACGTTCGAAATGCGCCCCGACATGAATTTGCAAATGGGCGAATTCGTGGTTATGCCCAATCATTTTCATGCAATAATTATTATTGGTGAAAATGAATATAATATGAAACACAGGATGCAATGTAGAGACGCAATGCTTTGCGTCTCTACCACCAACGAACAAATTAACAAATTTGCCCCACAATCCAAAAATTTGGCATCGATTATTCGCGGTTTTAAATCGGCGGTTACCATTAACGCCCGTAAAATCCATACCGATTTCGCCTGGCAATCCCGTTTCCACGATCATATTATCCGCAATGATGATTCATTTCAACGTATTTCAGAATATATTCGCAATAATCCTGTAAATTGGACGGTTGATAAATTTTATGATGTTCCGATGTAAAGACGCGATTAATCGCGTCTCTATCAAAAAACAAAACAAAACAAAACAATGTTAGACACACCAACTAAAAAAAGAATTGACGATTGCCGTGATATATTGGTAGGTAAATTGCCCGACCCAAAAGCACAGATAGAACAAATTACAATTGCTTTAATTTATAAGTTCATGGACGACATGGACAAGGAAGCCATTGAACTGGGTGGAAAAGCCAAATTCTTTTCAGGCAACTTTAAAAAGTACAGTTGGGATGCCTTATTTGACACCAAAGTTACAGCAATTGAAATGCTGGGTTTATATTCCGAAGCCATTACGAGCATGGATAAAAACCCGAACATTCCGCAACTGTTTCGCGATATTTTTAAGAATGCCTTTTTACCCTATCGCGACCCCGAAACATTAAAATTGTTTCTGAAAACCATAGGTGAATTTGAATATACCCATAGCGAAAAACTGGGCGATGCTTTTGAATATCTGCTTTCGGTGATGGGTTCACAAGGCGATGCCGGACAATTCAGAACACCCAGGCATATTATTGATTTTTTGGTAGCTGTAGTTGACCCGGGCAAAACAGATACAATACTCGACCCCGCTTGTGGAACAGCAGGTTTCTTGATTTCGGCCTTTAAGCACATTGTTAGTCAGGCTGAGCGGAGTCGAAGCCTAACGCCCGATGACAGAAAACGAATAATTCAAAACTTTACAGGTTACGACATTTCGCCCGATATGGTACGCTTGAGTTTGGTAAACCTATATTTGCATGGTTTTTCCGACCCTCACATTTTGGAATACGACACCTTGAGCAGCGAAGACCGCTGGAACGAAAGCTTTGATGTAATATTGGCCAATCCGCCTTTTATGAGCCCGAAAGGTGGTATTCGGCCACACAAGAAATTTTCAATAAGAAGCAACCGCAGCGAAGTGCTGTTTGTCGATTATATAGCCGAACATCTTAACCCAAAAGGCCGTGCAGGGATTATTGTTCCCGAAGGTGTAATATTCCAGAGCGGAACGGCATATAAGGACTTGCGCAAAATGTTGGTCGAGAATTATCTCTATGCTGTGGTGAGTTTGCCCGCAGGTATTTTCAACCCATATAGCGGTGTAAAAACATCCATTCTGTTAATGGATAAACAAATTGCGAAAACCTGTAACGAAATATTATTTGTAAAAATTGACAACGACGGATTTAACTTAGGCGCACAGCGCAATGCTGTAAAAGGCGGACAATTGGACGATGCCATTGAAATCATCCGCCAATTCACAGCATCCATTAATGGCGGTGACGATAATAATGATGGTGGCAATGACCATGGGAATCATGATCATGATGAAAATAATGACGACCGTCGTAGAGACGTGATGCATCACGTCTCTACAAAATCACCACACGACGAAAATACACCATTTATCGCCCACGCCGTTCCCAAATCCGAAATTGCTATAAATGGGGATTATAATTTTAGCGGTGAAAGGTATAAAAGCAATTTGCTTTCTGATTCTAATTATGATATGGTTCCACTTTCAAATGAAGCAATTTTCAAAGTTGTTTCTGGTGGCACTCCAAGTTCAGAAATTGAGGAATATTGGAATGGAGAATTAAATTGGGCAACTTTAGTCGATTTACCTGCTTCTGATTTAATATCAGTTATAAATTCAACAGTTCGAAAGATTACTGAAGCTGGATTGAAAAACTCATCTGCTAAAATATTACCAATAAATTCAATTTTAGTTTCAACTCAAGCAACGATTGGAAGAATAGCGATAAATAAAGTTGAATGTTGTACAAATCAAGGCTTCAAGAACATAATTATTAATGATTGTTCAAAAGCCAATACTTTGTTTGTTGCATTAATGATGACCAAGTTAATTGATAAAATGAATTCAATGGCTACTGGAGGTACATTCAAAGAATTATCTACATCAAGTTTTAGAACGCTAGAAATCCCCCTTCCCCCTTTATCCGTCCAGGAAGAAATAGTAACCGAAATAGAAGCCTATCAAAAAATAATTGATGGGGCAAAAATGGTTGTAGAAAACTACAAACCTAACATTGATATTGACCCGGATTGGGAAATGGTGGAGTTGGGAGATGTATGTAAAAAAATTACAGATGGTTCACATTTTTCTCCAGAAACAACCGATGTTGGTTATCCCTATGTTACCGTTAAAGATTTGACAGATGGTATTATTGATTTTGAAAATTGCAAAAAAATTAACAAGAAACATTATTTAGTTTTGTTAAAAAGTGGATGCAAGCCAAATGTTAATGATATTCTCTTTTCTAAGGATGGAACAGTTGGTAAAACTGCTTTAATAACATATGAAAAGGAGTTTGTTGTATTATCATCTTTGGCAATTATTACACCTGAAATAAAAAAGGCGATTCCTAATTATTTATATCACATAATGTCAACTGATTTTTTTATAAATAAAGCAATCGATAATAAAACTGGAGTTGCAATAAAAAGGATAGTGCTTAAAACACTTAAAACGATTCAAATTCCTCTTCCATCTTTCGAAATCCAACGCCAAATCGTTTTCCAAATCGAGAAAGAACATGAATTGGTAAATGCCAACAAGCAACTAATTGAAATATTTGAGCAAAAAATAAAGGATAGAATTGCTAAAGTTTGGGGTGAATAATTGCCCCCGCTGGCGCGGACATATTGTCCGTGCCTCCATATACTAAAAACAAAAAAAACCGCTTTCGCAGGGTTTTGGACATTTCCACTTGACACATTCACCTTTTCGAATAGTAAATAATCATTTACACACTTTTTTGGACACTCTTAAATCTGTCAAGTTGTTAAATCTGTAGACATATTTTAGGACTAGACATCCGTCTTCCGCTTTCCATTTTCCGTCTTCCATTTTCCGTCTTCCATTTTCCGTCTTCCGCTTTCCGTTTTCCGTCTTCCGTTTTCCGCTTTCCGTTTTCCGTCTTCCGCTTTCCGTCTTCCGTCTTCCGCTTTCCGCTTTCCGTCTTCCGTTTTCCGTTTTCCGCTTTCCGTCTTCCGCTTTCCGTCTTCCGCTTTCCGTCTTCCGCTTTCCGTCTTCCGCTTTCCGTCTTCCGCTTTCCGTCTTCCGCTTTCCGTCTTCCGTCTTCCGTTTTCCGTTTTCCGTTTTCCGTTTTCCGCTTTCCGTTTTCCGTTTTCCGATTAGAAAGGTGATTCTTCCTCAAATGCTTTATTGGCACCAAAGCCCGAACTAGCGCCAAAATCGAAATCGCTTTCCTGGTTCATTTTCGATTCTTTCATCACAACCGGCTTAATTTCCAAACTATCATCAAATGGAGCTAATTCGTCATAGTCAACAAATTTAGCAATAACATTGCGGAACCGTAGTTTAATATCATCAATTGCGCCATTACGGTGCTTTGCAACAATTATCTCAGCCATTCCAACAGTAGAATTACCTTCTTCATCTTCCAATATTCCATATTTTTCAGGACGATGGATAAAACATACCAAGTCGGCATCCTGCTCAATGGCACCTGATTCACGAAGGTCCGAAAGTTGCGGACGTTTGTTACCAGTTCTCATTTCTACCGAACGATTCAACTGCGAAAGCGCTATAACCGGTACATTTAATTCTTTGGCCAGACTTTTTAACGACCGTGAAATGATACTTACTTCCTGTTCGCGGTTTCCTTTTATATCAGGCGGACCGGTCATTAACTGCAAATAGTCTATAATAATTACTTCAACATTATGTTGTTTCGATAAACGCCTGCATTTTGCCCGAAGCTCAAATATAGAAATGGCAGGAGTATCATCAATAAATATCGGGGCATTTTCAAGCGGTTTAATTTTCGATTCCAATTGCGACCATTCATCATGACTTAATTTTCCACTTCTGATTCTGTCGGCCTGGATTTCCGATTCACATGAAATTAAACGGTTTACCAATTGCAGTGATGACATTTCAAGCGAAAATATGGCAACCGAACGTTTATGGTCAACAGCCATATTGCGCGCCATTGATAACACAAAAGCTGTCTTACCCATAGATGGACGGGCTGCCACAATTATCAAATCCGATTTTTGCCAACCCGATGTTATTCTATCTAGCTTTGTAAAACCTGAAGGAACGCCACTTAAACTGTCTTCTCTTTTTCCTGCTTCTTCAATTTGCTTAATAGCATCCGAAAGCAGAAGGTTTATTTTTATAATGTCCTTTTTAATATTGCCCTGTGCTATTTCAAAAAGTTGACCTTCGGAATAATCGAGTAAGTCGTTCACATCAATTGATTCGTCAAATGCCCTGGTTTGAATATCGGATGTAATGCGAATAAGTTCACGCTGAATATACTTCTGCTGTACAATACGTGCATGGAATTCAATATTAGCGGCAGAAGCAACCCTATTGGTAAGTTGAGCAATGTAATATGGCCCACCAACTTCTTCGAGTTGCTTTTCCTTTTTTAATTGTTCGGTAACAGTGAGAATATCAATAGGTCGTTCGTTGGTTGAAAGATCAACAATGGCACGAAAAATTTTCTGATGGGCATCTTTATAAAAACTATCGGGCTTTACAATATCTAAAACTCCAATAACAGCATCCTTTTCAAGCATAATTGCACCTAAAACGGCCTCTTCCAAATCTAAAGCCTGCGGTGGCATTTTTCCTAAATCAAGTGCAAGCGCGTCTGCCTTACCAGTATTGTATTTCGATGTTGTTTTGGCCATATTTGGTGAATTTAAGCAAAAATAGAAAAAACAATTTCGCTTTCAGTCAATCTTGAGAAAACAATTTATTAACATTTTGGACGGAGAACGGAAAAACGGAGAACGGAGAAAAGAAAAACGAATGCATGGTTAAAGAATTCAACATTCCAGTCCTCCGGTTACCATTTTCCCTTTCCCCGATTTCCTTCTAAAAAGATTTACTATTTTTACGCATAACTTTTCATGCTATGGTTACCTTTCCAAATGCTAAAATAAATTTGGGCCTAAATATTCTTAATAAAAGAACCGATGGTTTTCATAACATCGAGACTCTTTTTTACCCAGTCCAACTTTGCGATATTCTTGAAATTATTGAGAAGCCCAAAAGTATTGACTTGCCATATTTCACCAATTCGGGCCTTTGTATTGACGCACCAATCGAAAATAACTTATGTGTAAAAGCTTTTGATTTATTGAAAACCGATTTTAATTTGCCTCCAATAGCAATGCATTTGCATAAAATTATTCCATTTGGCGCAGGACTTGGAGGCGGTTCTGCCGATGCTGCATTTACAATTACCTTGTTGAATAAACTATTCTCACTAAATCTTAAGAAATCAGTAATGCTTAATTATGCTGAAAAATTAGGCAGCGATTGTGCTTTTTTTATTGAAAATAAACCTGCATTGGGAACAGGCAAGGGTGAAATTCTAGAACCTGTTTCGATAGACCTTTCGGCTTATTATATTTATCTGGTTAAACTTGATATTCACATTTCCACTGCCGAAGCATACAGCGGAATTAGTCCTAATTTACCAAAGAAAAGAATCCTGGAAATTATAAATTTGCCGGTTGAAGCCTGGAAGGATTTATTAATCAACGATTTTGAAAATCATCTTTTTGAAAAGCATAAATTGTTGGGCAAGATTAAAGAATTATTATATCAATCGGGTGCGGTTTATGCTGCCATGTCGGGCAGTGGTTCAACAATATTTGGACTTTTCAAAAACGAACCTGTCAATGACCAATATTTCATAGATTACTTTACCTGGATTGGAAAACTTTAGTTATATATTGTAAGTTGCACATAATCCAATAATTTGCAAGTTGAGTTTCTAGAATTATTAAAAAGTGCTTTTCTTTTAATTTGGCATGATATTCGATAGTGTTTTTCAAATGAACTACTTTTATTTATGAGAAATTTTATATTTTTTGTTTTATTGTCAATTGGGTTTAATGTATTTGGACAAAATGATTCAATAGAAAATTCTGAACTTTTTAAATTAAAACATGTATTAAATGATGGTGATTTTCTTGAAACTTATAAAGCATGGTTTGAAACAATTAAAACAGTTGGACAATACCCAAATTTGCCGATTGATATAGATAAAAAAGTTCATTTTAGTTTTGTAAATAATTTTAAAGGGGAAAATAAAGAGCAACTTTTTCATAGAACCTTAGAGTGGATATATCTTAGGTACGGAATAATTCCAAATAATATATATTCAGATAAGGAATCTGGTAAAATAATCTTAAATAATAGCATAAATGTTGATACAGATTATTACTGTAATTACACAGCAATAATTTCAATGAAAGACGAAAAATTAATGTTTGAGTTCACAAATATTGCTTATGATCACAATTCAGATAATACTTGGATTAACATTGAAAATTTAGTCCCAATTGTTCGAAAATCTCGACAATTCTGGAAACCAGATTTGGTTTTTCTAAAAAAAGTAAATGATCGAATTAATTCTGAAATGGAAAGTCTAGTAAATTATATCAATAATTACGATTTAAATTATAATTTCTAAAAAAAAGTATTATAATTTTTCTTTCACAGAAATGAGCATTGATATATTCTTGTTATTGACCCTAGTACATTAGTCATTGGTAATTGGTAATTTGTCATTGGTAATTGTCTACATTCTTTCCGGCATTTCAATCCCTAATAAGCCAAAAGAAGTTTGCAAAATTTCAGCCACTTTTTTCGACAACAAAATTCGCATATTTCTAATGTCAATATTTTCTTCCTTCAGAATGGAATGATCATGGTAAAACTGGTTAAATTCCTTGGCAAGTTCATATGTGAAGTTGGCAATAATTGCTGGACTCATCTCCTCTCCCGCTTCTTTCACTATTCCGGGAAAATCGTAAATATATTTAACCAGTTCACATTCTTTGGAACCAAGACTGGATTTTGAAACATTTATATTTTCAATTTTAATGCCTAATTCTTGTGCTTTACGTAAAACCGAGCGTATCCTGGCATAAGTATATTGAATAAACGGACCGGTATTGCCGTTAAAATCAATCGATTCTTTTGGATCGAAAACCATATTTTTCTTAGGATCTACTTTTAAAATAAAATATTTTAAAGCGCCTAAACCTATTATTTGAATAATTTTTTCTTTTTCAACTTCAGTCAAACCATCTAACTTACCTAATTCTTCCGCCATTTGTCTTGCCGTTCGGAACATTTCTTCCAAAAGGTCATCAGCATCAACAACTGTTCCTTCGCGCGATTTCATCTTGCCTTCAGGCAGTTCAACCATTCCGTACGAAAGATGTTCTATTTTTTGTGCCCAATCAAAGCCCAGCTTTTTTAAAACTAAGGTCAATGCCTGGAAATGATAGTTTTGCTCATTGCCAACCACATAAACCAGTTTCTCGATTGGATATTCGGTAAATCGTTGATGTGCGGTGCCAACATCCTGGGTCATATAAACCGATGTACCATCGGCACGTAATAATACTTTATGATCAAGTCCTTCATTAGTTAAGTCGGCCCAAATAGATCCATCGGGCTTTTGATATAATGCCCCATTTTTTAAACCGTCCAGAACAATTGATTTTCCAAGCAGGTAGGTTTGCGATTCGTAATAAATCCGGTCGAAATCGACACCTAAATTTTTATAGGTCTCTTCAAATCCTTTGTAAACCCAGCCATTCATCATTGCCCAAACTGAAACAACATGTTCATCACCGGCTTCCCATTTGCGCAACATTTCCTGGGCTTCCTGAATTATCGGGGCTTCTTTTTTAGCAATTTCTTCGGTTTTGCCTTTAGCCATTAATTCAGCAATTTGAATTTTGTATTCTTTGTCAAACCTGACATAAAAATCACCAACCAAATGATCTCCTTTAATATTACCGGTTTCAGGATTTATGCCATTTCCCCACCTTTCCCATGCCAACATACTTTTACAAATATGAATTCCACGGTCATTTACAAGGTTTACTTTAATCACTTTGTGTCCGTTGGCTTTAACAATATTGGCCACTGAATATCCTACAAGATTATTACGAATATGCCCTAAATGAAGTGGTTTATTGGTATTGGGAGATGAATATTCCACCATTATTGATTTTCCAGTTGAATTTACAGGCTTCGTCCCAAAATTATTTTCTTTCAATGATACGGATAAAATGTCTTCCCAAAATAAATAGCTGATTTCAAGGTTTAAAAAACCTTTAATTACATTAAAATCGGTAACTATTTCAGAATTTGTTTTTAAATAAGCTCCAATTTCAGAAGCGGTAAGTTCTGGTGATTTTTTTGACGATTTTAACAGTGGGAAAACTACCAGGGTAAAATCACCTGTAAAATCTTTTCTAGTTTTTTGAATTTGAATTAAACTATCTTGTATTTCCTGATTATAAAGGCTTTTAACCGCTAACTTAATATTTTCTGAAAGAATTATTTCTACCGAATTCATGAAAATTAATTTTTGAATGGGCAAAGATAATACAAGTGTTTCAACAATCAAGAACAAAGGAAATTGATAAATACAGTCAATTTTAGAATTTGTAATTGAACTAAAAGATTTAGTAAATTTGAACTTTAGAATTACGATATGCAAAGGGAAGATAGTGAAAACAACGTAATGCTGAAGCATTTAATCGACAGTCAGCCTATGGAAGACTTTGAAGGCCGATCGTCGAAAGAAATTCATTACCTGGTTTACGATCCTTTTTGCGACAACTCTCCATTAAATGTTTCAAAAACAATTGACGAATTTATTATTGAAGAAATTCCAATAATTAAACTTATTCGTAATTATTTAGAATTGCTTGCAAAAAGTGAATCTTTCAAACTTAATAAACATGGAGAATTACCGTCAAAAATAGTAAAATCAATTCTTGAAAAAGATTTACTATTCAATGAATTTGATATTTCAATCCTTAAAATTAATAATAAACCCTTTGAACCTGTTTCAATTTCATGTGCTCGAATTATATCGGAACTTGCTGGTTTAGCTAAAATGCGTAAAAATGAAATTACTTTCACCAAAAAAGGAAAAAGGATAATGGATAATTTTTCGTACAACGAATTGTTTTACGAAATTTTGCTGGCATATACCACAAAATTTAACTGGTCGTATTTCGATGATTTTGGCGATAATGATATTGGCCAGTTTGGTTTTGCTTACACACTCGACCTTATTTCGAAATATGGAAAAATAATGCACAATTATAAATTCTATTCCGATAAATACAGGCAGGCATTTGGTTTCACCCTACTTAATCCTGGCGAGGGACAAGTACCAGAAATTAATGAATTTTATGAACAATGTTTTGTAAATCGAACAATTGAACGATTCTTTAAATGGTTTGGGTTGGTAACCTTTGCCGATGGTTCAGGCATAGCAGCTGGTGAAAGATATATATTGAAATCAAAAACATTCGATACCATATTCAACTTCGATTAAATTTTCAAACTAAATAATTACTATAAAAAAAAGAATGCTGATTGTAAAACAAACCAGCATTCCTTTATTTAAAAAATTAATTTCTACCAACCAGTATATTGCTTTAAATTATTGTTCTTTGCAGTTTCAAATGCAGGTAACGGGAAAAAGTCGAATTTTTCATCATAACTTAAACTGGAAAAATTCGAATTAACAACGCTACTAACGGAGCCATCAGCATTCCATCCGTCCCACCATTCCATACGTGAGCCAATAATAGCATTGGAAGCCTCTTTCCACCGCACCAAATCAAAAAAGCGTTCGCCCTCCATAGCAAATTCACGTTCACGTTCGTCCATAATTTCTTGTTTGGTAACAGCACCCGTTAAATCGGCCGGATGGATGCCATCTCCACATACTCGTGCCCTAGTACGAATCTGGTTAAAGTATTTAAGCGCATTTGCTTGGTCGTTTAACATCATAGCGGCTTCCGATGCAAGCAAAACAACATCTGCATAACGTATATAATACATGTTCTGAGGGTTATTCTGCCATTGATTGTTTATCAAACCTAAGTATGGACCTATTTCATATTTAAACGTTTCCAACCCGGTTGCCGGATAAGCTGTTGGAACAATAATGTACCAACCTTGTTTTTGGCTTACCATGCCCCATACACTGTCGCCAACAAATCCTGTATTTGTATTTGGCCCACGGCCAATTGTTACCTTGCGCCTTACATCAAGAGGATCATATAAGTTATCAAGTTTGTGGGTTGGAACCCAAAATCCCCAGTTATGGTCACTTTCTGTAGGGAGAGTACCATCTTTATGATACAATGCCCGTGCGCCAACAAATGTGTTAAGCCCCGTTCCCAAACCAATACCATAACCTGTATCAAATATATGCTGGATTGCAAAAATACTTTCTTTATTATTGTTGCCTTCAACTGTAAATAAATAGCGGAAACCATTTGTAGTTGGACTCCAGAAAGTGTTATAAGTATCTCCACTGGCTCCTACAAGAGCATATTCACCAGAATTTATAATTTCCTGACATAAATCATAAGCTTCCTGCCAGCGGTTTTGCACTGCTCCCATACGAACATCGTTGGTTCCATAATAAGTAAAATAGGAAGATTCGTAAACATACATTTTAGCCAATAAAGCCTGAGCGGCCCCTTTTGATGCCCTCCCTTTGTCACTTGCTGCAATTTGACTTTCAAGCGGTAATAATGAAATTGCAGTTTTCAGGTCCTTCTCCATAAGGTTATAATCATCTTTAATTGTGCCACGAGCAATTGTATTATACTCCGATGGCAATAAAATATGGTCAACCACAGGAACGCCACCATAGGCACGGGTAAGTACGAAATAAAAAGCAGCCCTTAAAAAATAAGTTTCACCCAAACGAATATTAATTTCATTAATATTGGCTCCAGTGAAATTCTTTGCTTCCGGAAGATATTTCAAAACTTCGCAAGCTCGCGAGATACCATTAAACATGGTACCATATACATCCTGTACCATTTGAGATTCAGCATTATAAGTGAAATTATCATAGGAGTATCCTTCAGCCCAGGCTGTAGGGTTATCACCGCCACACTCAGCTTCATCTGATGGAACACTTCCCATCCACCACCTGAAATAATCGAACACATCGCAATTATCTTTATACTGAAATGCATTGTATACACCTGTTACCATAGCATCGACATTTGTGGTATCGGTAAAGAAGCTACTTTCGGTCACTTGCGTTCCAGCAGGTTTAATATCAAGGAATTCTTTTGAACACCCTCCGTACAACAAGCTGGTAACAGCAATTATAATAAATATAATTTTATTAAACGTTTTCATATTTGTAAAATTTTATAATCAATTATTATTTAGAATGACATATTTATGCCAACATTGTACATTTTAGCCTGGGGGTAAACACCGTAATCAATACCAAATTGAGTTGGGTCACCACTTCCAATTTCAGGATCTAAACCGGTATATTTTGTCCATGTTAAAAGGTTCATCCCGCCAACATAAACCCTAAAGTGTTCAATTCCATATTTTTTAGTAAAATTATCGGGAATTGTATATCCGATTTGCATAGATTTAAGCCTTAAATAAGTGCCATCTTCAACATACCAGTCACTAATCCTGTAGTTATCGGTTCCGGCCAGCCTGAACTGGTTTGTATTGGTATTTCCCGGGTCAACCAAAACCCCATTTTTATAAACAGGTGTACGATAGGCATTAAGTGCGCCTTCAATCCAGTTTCCGCCGCCAGATGGGTTATACCAGTTCTGTTTTATTGAATTAAAAATTTGGTTACCATAGCTGCCCTGAAAGAAACAGTTCATATCAAACCCTTTGAATTCAAGATTTATTGCTAAACCATAGGTGAATTTGGGATTCGGGTCTCCAATTACTGTCTTATCCTTATCACTTAAAATGCCATCGCCATTACGGTCAACAAATCTAACATCACCGGGTTTTGCATTAGGCATCATTAATATCGTTTGTCCCTTACTATTTATTTGGTGTGGTTGGTTAACTACAAGTCCATATTTTGTTTTTTTGGTTATCGGATCATAAATACTACCTGTATCGCTGGTCCTATACAGCCCACTTGTTTGATATCCCCAGAATGCACCAGGAGCATCTCCATTTCGTACGATTGATGTTGGTGTGGATGATTGCAACGGAAGTGTTACAGTATCAATCAAGTTGTGAAGCTTGCTGACAATTTTGGTAAAATTACAATTTACCGAATATTTCAAATCACCAACCTGATTTTTGTACCCTATTGATAATTCCAAACCCTTGTTTGATATTCCGCCACTGTTTTCGGTATATACACCATTGGTGCCAAACCCATAACGACCAACAATTAACGGCAAAGATACATTTTGCAACATGCCAGTATTGTCTTTATCAAAATAATCGGCAGTAACCGATAATTTATTATTTAAAAAGGTCAAATCAAGCCCATAGTTAAAGGTTGTTATAGTTTCCCAGTGCAATTCTGGGTTTCCCGGTGCCAAAGCAACACCGCCAACTTTTCTGGTAGCATCAAATGGATATCCATATTGTGAGTTTAAAGATACCAGCGATAAAAATTTATTTGAAGGAATTTGATCGTTTCCTGTTTTTCCCCAACCAAACCTGATTTTTCCGAAATTTAAGAAAGTAAGGTTATCTTTCACAACCTCAAGTTCACTAAACTTAAACCCTGTAGAAAAAGCCGGGAATCCACCAAACCTGTGGTCGGACCCAAAATTGGAAGAACCGTCATAACGATATGAAAATTGGAACAGGAATAAATTTTTAAATTCGTAATTAAACCTGCCAAAATATCCATACTTGGCACCATGGCTAATTGATCCGCCTGCCTTATAAAGAGCAGAACCATCTTTTCTCAGCGTAGCATCAATCATTTGATATTCAGGGGTAGCCCCATTGTGAATTAACGAGTCGGCCTGTCCACTAAGAGTTTTGTAAAGTGATCCGTACGATTCAAAACCAGCCGTCAGGTCGATATTATGGTCTTCTAACAAAGTTGTTTTGTAATCCAACACATGTTGCCAGTTCCAAAACCAGTTTTGGTTTAAGCTTCTGGACACCTGTGGAATTGAATTTTGCTGTGTTCCATTAATAAAATAATAGGGCTGGAAATTATCATTTTCGTCAAAATTTAAATTAAAACCGAAGTTTTGGTTATAAGTAAACCCTTTTAAAATTTCAACCTTGGCAAAAAGGTTGCCAGCCCCCCTATATGACCCATTTTGGTTGTTAGTGTAATAAATTCCAGCAACCGGGTTGCCCGAACCTGTAGAAAACAATGGCTGTGCCCAACCACCCCAGCCTATATTTCTATCGTGAATTTGCTGAGGTGTTAAAGTAGAAGAAGTGTCGCGAATATAGCTAATTGGGCTTTGGTTTAGAGCCCCTGCTACCGCTGACCCCCAAGAAGAATTATCATATTGTCCACGATTTCGGGTAGCACTAAGATTAACATTTTCTCCAATTTTTATATGTTTACCAATATCATAAGTTGTATTTACCCTAATGTTATAACGTTGGTAATCGGTTTTATTTACAATTCCATCCTGATTCAAATAACCCAAACTAAACAGAGATGTAGAATTGCTTGTACCTGATGTAATATTAAGGTTATATTCTTCTTTCACAGCGCTGTGCGAGATTGCATTCCACCAGTTTGTGCTTGGCAAGGTATCAGGATTGGCTGTAATAGGATGTGTTGATGTAGCATCTAGAGAATTATATATTTTTATAAAATCTCTTGTGTCGCACATTTTAACACTTATATCATTTGATTGGATACCACGGTACATAGTGAAATCTATTTTAGCCTTTTGGTTTTTCGACCCCTGCTTTGTTGTGATTAAAACAACTCCATTGCCCCCAGATGAGCCATATATTGCCTGTGATGACGCGTCTTTCAATACCTCAATTTGCTCAATGTCATTTGGGCTAATTGTACTTATATCACCCCCCGGCACTCCGTCAATAACATAAATTGGGCCAGGCACATCACTATAATCGTCCCTCCTTGTAATTGTATTAACACCTCTCACACGCACTTGGATACTTGCACCAGGCATACCTGAGTTATTAATAATCTGCACACCTGCTGCTTTACCTTGTAATTCCTGAATAACTCCCGAACCTGGCGTTTTAGCTAACTCTTCACTAGAAACAGAGGCTACAGCTCCTGTAAGATCACTTTTTTTCTGCACTCCATAACCAATTACAACAACTTTATCAAGCTCAGTAGTTTTTTCTTTTAAATTTACGTTAATAGATGTTTGCTCTCCTACTTGAATTTCCTGGGTTTCGTAACCCATAAATGTAATCATTAATGTAGCATCTGATGAAGGTACCTTTATTGAAAACTTGCCTGCAACATCAGACACAGTACCCGTAGTTGTCCCTTTAATGATAATGTTTGCCCCAGGTATCGGCACATTTGATTCATCAGTGACAACACCCTGCACTGTACGCTCCTGAGCGTAAATGATATTCATAAAAAATAACAAAATTAACCCAAGTGACATTTTTTTCTTAAAATGTCGAAAAAACCTTTTTAATGTTTCTGTCAGTTTCATATTTAAAATGTTAGTAAGTAATTAGCCTGATTTAAGTCACTGAAATCTGGATTCAAAACTATGCTTGTACTAGTTTCGACATCTTGAAAATAATCTCAAAAATCTTTGAGATACTATCATTTTTGGATTTGTAATGATTTAAGAAGATATTATTTATCAAACAGATGAATATACGGTTTGAGTAAAGAGGTCATCTTAAATTAGGGAGATTTTTATTTTTCACTACCTAATTCAACCCATTTTATTTCTTCTTTCTGGTTTCGAAAGATTACAACTTCGGTATTTGACCCAATAACCGACATGCGCGCCTCGAACAAATCGCGTAACTTATTGATTTTTTTACCATTAAATGACAAAATCACATCATTGGTTTGCAAAAATTTAGCAGCCCCTGATCCAGCAGTCACGTCCACAACCATTACACCACGGGTAGTATCCATTCCTGTAGCTGAGCGTTCGTCAATGGTAGAAATATCTTTTATTTTTGCCCCGATAAAGTCTATTATTTCATTTTTACACACTTCGTTAATGGCAATAACAGCAGGTATGTGTACTTTTTGGGCCAAGACTTTCAATCGTGGTGAAATAACTCCGAAACTGTCCATTGCAAAATTTTTAAAACCTACAGAAAAAGCTACTGAACCTTCTTTTAAACGAAAATCGCCTTCCTGCGAGTTAACAAAATGCATATCACCGCAAACCGAATGTTTATCTGTTCCCCTGTCCCATGCTTCTTTAAGTGAAACCGAGTCAGGAAAAGCGTTAAAATCTGTTTCTTTGCCCCAAACTTTTATGTTGATAGGCAAATAACCAGCGCAAACAATGTTGTGTCGAAAAATGTCGTTACTGTTCTCAAACCATACATGTGGATGGAAGGTATTATTAACCATTATGTTGTTTTCAACAACACGGTTTACTCCTTCGCGAAGCTTTATGCCACCATTCAGGCAAAGGTTGTTATAAATTTGATAGTTGCTGGAACCATCATCTAAATCAATATCCCAGCCATGATCACAACGCATACGGTTGTACCGTATGATAATGGGTTTTACCACATCGAGCATAGCAAGGCTGAAATTGGTTTTAACAATCGAGTCGAGTACCTTTTTGTCCGGGTGCCAATATCTGTCGCGCCCCCAGGAATTAAAAGAGCCATGGTCGCCACTTTCCTTCACGGTATTAAACACGTCGTTATATTCAATAATGTGACCGCCCCATGTTCCATCGCATACATTTATACCGGCACGAGGTACATCGTAAATGGTATTATGGCTTACCATAATATTCTGGCACATTGACAATTCCACGCCTGCCGATTGTTTTTCCACCAAACCCGAATTAAATATCAGGTTATCGAAAACCTTGCAATCAGCAGGGTAGTTATTGGATTTTGGGCCTGGCGTACGATCAATCTTATCTATTGGCACAGACTGGTAATAGTTAAAACTTGGGGAACGCACTGCATTTGGATCGCCTACGAAGCAAATGGCACTGGCCCCGATTTCCGAAATCAAACACCCCGACACCTCGCAGTTCCGGTTGAAGTTATTGAAAAATACTGCGTTGCCTCCCAACTTGTTGAGCGTACAATTTTTAAGACAACAATTTACCGCACCATCGAAAAATACTGAACCACCACGATAAATTGTCCAGTCGCTGCGTAAAAGGGGTTCCTTATTTTGCATAAATGTGCGTAAGGTTTCTGTAAGCATAAGTCCCTCGATACTGATATTTTTTACAGGGTTTGTTTCTGACCCCTTAAATTCAAATAAATGGGCAATTTGAGGAGTTTCAACTTTTGCTGTTTTAATATCCATGCCTTTAGGTGGGTAATAATAAAGCGTTTGGGATTTCTTATCATAAAACCATTCGTTTACAGTATCCAACTCTTCTAAAATATTTTCGACAAAGCGAAATTCTTTGTGCATACCCATTGGACGGTTGTTTTGCCACCCCCCTTCAAGGTCAAGTTCGCCCTTATCGTTTTTCCCTTTAATTATGTAATGAATATCGCCCCATTCACAGGGGTGCAAAGCATGTACATATCCTCCTTCAGGCGATTTCCACCGGGCCACTCGTTCTTTGGAAATGGCATCAGCGGCAGTTCCACCAAAGAAATGGGCTGTAGAGTCGTAATTCGGATACCTTGCCATTCGTTGCAACTGCCCGTTGACGAATAATTCATCAAAAATAAGGTCTTGTTCCACCCTAGCCTGCCAAATACCATTTTTGTACTCTTTCCATGTTAGGTTTAATAGTTTTCCTCCGCTAACGGTAACTTTTTGATTTTCAAAGTTTGTTATTATCAGTTTTTCGTATCCTATACCGGAATCCACGGATGTAAAAACTATTGGCTGGCTTAAATAATATGTACCTCCCATAAGAAATAATTTAACCGGTCCAGGGGTTTTACGGGCTTCGGCCACCGCCCTGTTTATCGAAGTAAATGGCATAGCCTTTGTTCCAAGATTGTTATCGTTACCTTTAGGAGAAACAAAGAAGGATGTTTGTGCTAAAGCGTTTAAGCTAAGCAAAAACAAAATGAAACCTGCTACTATTTTCATAATTCCCTTCAAAATCTGAATTATTTGGTAATCATATCAAATTCGGCATATCCAGCAACATCATCCCCCCAAGTAGTTTTCAAAGCCCTGAGTTTGATATACCGGGCAATTAAAGGTGAAAAATTCTTAACCTGCAGCGTTGGATTATTCTGAATGTTGGAAAATTCACCCTTGTCAACCAGTTTCCAATCTTTATTGTCATCCGACACATAAAACTCGTAATTGGTTATGATGCCAGAGCTCCACCTGGCCTGATCAGGTAAATATTTAAACCCGCATACATCATACTTATTTCCTAAGTCGATAACCAGATCAATGGGCAACTTCTGACCGTTTTTTTGGTGCCATACTGTAGCGGTATTTCCATCCAGGGCCGCTGCAGCATTTTCATCGCTGGTTTCAATTATTTTCCAGTCCTTTTTTGAAATATCGAATTTTTCCTTTCCGACAGGGCTGCTTTTACCTGACGCAGGATCGTAAGCAATTGCCTTTATATCCACCTTTCCATCGGCGGTAAAAGGTTCAGTATATTTATTCGATTTCACATTCGGTTCGCTACCATCCAGTGTATAATAAAAAATTGGGCCGATATCATTTGTAGTAATGGTAACATAACCCGATTGGTTTCTTGCAATTGAAGGAGTATTGAGGAATACCGGGGCATTATAAATCCCAATATTGGAAATTACGGGGCAACTTTTTGAATCTGTTATATTAAAACGAACCTTTGTAGCATTGACACTCGGAAACCTAAGAATACGTTTGTACCCTATTGTTGTTGCATTTGCTAGTTCTTTCCACTTCCCATCCACATATGCTTCAACCGTAAAACCTTTAACGCGTTGCCCAAAACGGATATATTCCTGTACCAGGAAACGGTTGAACAAAGTTGGTTTGCCAAAATCTATTGTCAATGAAGCCTTTGCCACGTTATCGTCGGTAGCCCAATAAGTATCCTTACTGCCGTCAACAGCCATTGCAGCACCAAACTCCTTAGCATTTCCCCGGACATTAGAAGCTTCAACTTTCGCTTTTTCAGCAAGGTTTACAGCAAATGATTCTTTAACGGTTTTGGCGAAATCCACTACAGTCTTTTCATCCCTTTCATTGATCAACCCATCGGGCATAATAGGGAAATTAAGCAATAAGTTGGCATTACTACCGATCGAATGATAGTAAATGTCCATAAGCTGGGGTAAAGTTTTCACCTTGCTGTCCTCATTTTGATGATAAAACCATCCCGGTCGGATGGAAGTATTTACTTCAGCAGGTACCCAGTCATTCCCGTTTTCCAAGCCGTAATGCAACATATTCCAGGTTACATCCCCAGTAGAATCCAACAAACTCCAGTTGGTTTCACCAACATTTCCTTCTTCAGTCCCGACCCAGCGCAAATCAGCACGGTCACCACCATCGTTCCAGATTACGATATTGGGTTGTAGCTCACGGACAAGTTTATACGTATTTTCCCAATCGTAATAAGTTTTAGGGTCTATCTTGCGGGTTTCATTAGTACCGCCATACCAGCCCGAACCACCATTGGCCCCATCAAACCAGATTTCGAAAATTGGCCCATAGTTAGTGAGGAGCTCCTTCAGTTGGTTCCGAAAATAAGTGATGTATTCAGGTTTACCATAATCTGCACTATGTCTGTCCCATGGTGACAAATAAACCCCTAATTTTAAGCCATATTCTTTACATGCATCGGCCAGTTCACGAACAACATCACCCTTGCCATTTTTCCAGTGTGCATTTTTTACAGAATAATCAGTATATTTTGATGGCCATAGACAAAAACCACTGTGGTGTTTTGCCACAATTATAATACCTTTCATTCCTGCTTCCTTAGCAATGCGCCACTGCCGTGGGTCTAATTTTTCAGGATTAAACTGCTTTATGTCTTCATTTCCATAACCCCACTCCTGATTGGTGTAAGTGTTTAATGAGAAATGCACGAAAGCATAATATCCTATTTCCTGCCATCCCATCTGATTCTCAGATGGAACAGGGCCACAAGGAGTAGGGGTTTTTACTTGGGCTTTGGTAATGCCAATTGAAAAGATGGAAAGGATGACTCCACATAAAAAATTCCTATTCATATTAATTCATTTATTAGGTTTATTTTATCTATTTATAAATTATAACATATTTTATCCAACTTAATATCTATTTCATTACAATATACTTCAGAAAAGCCTTTAACCATGCTTCGTCTGGTAGTCCATTAATATTTTTTTTCTGATATTGTTTTGATATTTATGAAAGCTTCAGATAAACACATTGAAGTAACCGTTAGTTTGATATCGCCTGTTTCATGATTGCTTTTAATAACAACTAAAGCGCGCCCCTTCCATGCTTTACGCGTATCACCAACATACGGGTCAACATCTTTAATATCGGCATTGGCCACTCCTGCAATAGTTCCCGCCCCTTCTATCTTAAAATACAGACGATTATTGGCATTTGGTTGGTCTATTCCGTCTTTATCCGTTATTTCAATGGTAACAAAAGACAGGTCCTGTCCATTTGCCAGTATCTCTTTTCGGTCGGCCGTTAGTTTTATTTTTGTGGCATCACCTGAAGTTTGCAGAATAGTTGATTCCATTTCTTTGTCGTTCTCGATCCCAACCACTTTAAGCAAACCGGGTGAATAAGGTAAAGAAAATGTAGCTTTAAACTGTTGTTCACAGGTTGTAGTCTGTTCTCCAATAAGTTTGTTATTCAGATAAAGCCTTACTTTGGGATATTTTGAATAGACTTCTACCTGGATGTTCTTCCCTTCGTAACCGGGCCAAGTCCAGCTTTCCCACTTTGGCCATACAGACCATAGGGTTAGCTTGATCTCACCACTATCAGGGTTGGGTTCCCGGACGGCCATATAAAGTTTTTCCTTGCTGTTCCACAATATGTTGCGATAGTGGGAAATTGGTTTCCTCCAACCTGTCAGATCAATATCCCCGCAATAGGCACCATGCCAGGGGAAAAAATCATTCTCCCAGTGTTCACCGGGGATATCGCCCGGATAATACCACCGGCCTATGCTTGATTCGCCCAAATAATCTATCGCCGTCCAAACAAAGTCACCGATGATATAATTGTTTCCTTGCACAAGTTCCCAATTTGCAAAAGCATCACGCGGATATGATTCTGTTTGAACGATTACTCGTGAAGGAAGCCTCAGATGGTCAGAAGCTGCGTGTTGTAATTGATAATTGTACCCGCAAACATCATGGGCGGCCATCAACGGATCAAAAATTTCCCAATCGCTGTCCCAGGTTGTCATGGCCGAAGTGACAGGACGCGTGGGGTCAATGCTTCTTATTTCACCTGCAAGTATTTCCGCTGTTTCGACAGCTTGCGGCTTTTTCCTTTCGATTATTTCATTTCCGGTACTCCACATTATAACCGAAGGGTGGTTACGATCGCGCAAAACCATTGCATCCAGGTCGCGTTTCCACCATTGGTCGAAATACATGGCATAATCGTACTTGTTTTTTGCTTCTCTCCAGCCATCAAATGCCTCATCAATAACGAGTAGCCCTAACTTGTCGCAAGCATTCAAAAAAGCTTCGGAAGGTGGATTGTGTGAGGTTCGCACCGCATTAAAGCCAGCTTCCTTAAGCAATTCGACTTTACGTTCCTCGGCACGGTCAAAAGCAGCAGCGCCCAAGCAACCATTATCGTGGTGCGCGCAACCTCCATCGATCTGCACAGTTTTGCCATTCAGTTGAAACCCGGTTCCAGTCGTGAATTTTATGGAACGGATACCAAAATTGGTCTTTATGTCGTCAATTACTTTTTCATTTTTCAATACCTGTATCTGCGCCAGATATAAGTCTGGTGTTTCTAGTGTCCAAAGCAACGGATTCGAAACCACTATCGTCTGTCTAATTTCCTTTTCACTGTTGGCAGCTAATTCGACCTTAGTTTCATTTTCCCCAACGTCTTTTGAAGAACCTGACAGTATCCGGGTTTGAAGTACAATGTTTTGCGGTAAACTTGTTTCGTTCTTTACTAATGTTTTTATTTGAAGGGTTGCATTTTTTAAAGATACCTCTGGTGTTGTAATACTAACACCCCAGTTCGCAACGTGCACGGGGTTTGTAACCATCATCCAAACATGCCGATAGATTCCGGAACCACTATACCACCGGCAATTTACCTGCTGTGAATTGTCAACCTGCACTGCTATGACATTTTTTTTGTCAAAGTCTAAGTAGGGAGTTAGATCATAACTGAACGGTGTGTAACCATAAGGATGTACTCCCAGTGATTTTCCGTTGATAAATACTTCAGAGTTCATATAGACACCTTCAAAATATACGGAAATTTTCTTGCCTTTCCATTCTCCGGGTGCTGTGAAAGTTTTCCGGTACCAGCCTATACCTGTCGGGAAAAAACCTCCGGCATTCCCAGTTTGGTTTTTATGGTTTATTTTTCCTTCAATGCTCCAGTCGTGCGGCAGGTCAAGGTTACGCCAACCATTATCGTTTAAATCCTTTGAGTTGGCAGCAGTGGTATCGCCTAAAAGGAATTTCCAGTTATAATCAAATAGTAGTCTTCGCTCAATATTTGAATTAATTTGGGCAAAACTTGAAAAAAAGCTAAATATCAAAATAAAGACCAATGTTATTTGTATTGCACAATACCATTTGATTTTTAATACTTTTAATTGACTCATAGGTTTATATCTTAAAATTCAGTTTATTAGTTTTTTAATAGTTTCAAGTGCTATTTATACGAGTCGAGGACGAGGTTTTCCTGTCATTTTAAGCTTAACATAACACTAGTTTATCCATTTTCATTCCTTAATAGCAAGTAACCGCTCAACTATGCATCCTCTTGCATTTCAATTATACGTTTCTAATTAATGATTATATTTTGAGAAACAGATTGCTCTTGTGTTGATAATACAAAAGTATATGTTCCTGACAAAAGCCTAGATACATCAAGTCCAAACAAATCATGGCCAACTTCTTTTTCCAGCATTTTTTTTCCGCTCATATCAAATATTTTTATTGTCACATTTGTACCCAATGTTTGTTTTAAATTTAGAATACCATGATTGACCGGATTTGGAAACAAGCTGATTTTATCGGTAACAATACTTGTCCCGATTATATTGGTTTGTTCAGAAATTGTAATTAAAACACTGTCCTGTATGCCAGAACCATCAATAGAGGTTGCAAAAACAGTGACCTCTCCAATTTTTATCGCAGTAAGCAAACCACTATTGGTTATCGAAGCTATGGTGGAATCTGAAATGCTCCATTTAACTGATCTGTCAAAAGCGTTTGAAGGAAGCACTGTTGCTAAAATTCTTAATGTATCCCCAGGAAAAGAAATTTGACTTTTCCCATTCCTTCCTTTTAGGCTAATAGTTGATGTCTTTACTAATTCCTTAGGAAGTCCTTGAACCTCAATTACAACAACTGAATTAATTTCATTTGGGGCTTTTTCAGGTACTGAAATTGTGAGATAACCCAAGCTTTCGTTATAACTCAATAAAGAATTGGTATCGTTTAATAAATACGTTTTATTAATTGTATTATTAAGTGGTGTGACTTTTAAAAGTCCGTTTGATGGCCAGGAAAATACATGGGCATAAAGTTTTCCAGATTTCTTTGTAAAAAACCCCCATTCCGGTTCCTTCGAAAACGGACTACGGGTTGCCCCATATACACTGCTATCATATATATCCATCCAAACACCTATACTGTCTAATTTAGTTACCGACTCGTCCGGTACTGTACCATCACCCTTTGGTCCAATATTCAACAAATAGTTTCCATCTCTGGATACATTCTGAACCAATTCCATAATAAGAGCTTTGGTTGTCTTGTAATTATTATCTCCGGAATTGTATCCCCACGAGTTATTCATGGTTTGGCATGTCTCCCATGGCCGGCTGTTGGCAGTGGCGAGTACCGAACCTTCAGAACAATCCCAATCACCCAATCCGGCACCTCTGAAAACTCGTTCGTTCATCAATAGATTTGGATCAAGCCCTCTCAGGTAGTTCTGTAAATCCACGCCATCGGCCTTAGTCCACCACTTATCCACTGGTGTTGTCGCATAGTTATAAGTCCCGTAATTATAAGTCCAGTCTCCATCGAACCACAGCACTGCCGGATGGTAATTGTCTATCAGTTCTTTTAATTGTAACTTCATATCCCTAATATAATTTGTCCTGGCTGAATCCGAAGCCATTGTTGAATAGGTATACCAGTTATTAGCACTAGAACCACGTGATATTTGCTGAGAAGGATGATTCCAGTCCAGAATAGAATAATACAAACAAAACTTTACTCCAACAGCATCGCATGAATCTTTGAGTTCCTTTATAATATCTCTTGTTTTATCGAAAGAAGTATATTCACGCAAATCGTACAGCTTTGTCGTGTCAATGCTTTTAAAACTCTTTACTTCAGTAGGCCACATGCAGAACCCTTCGTGGTGTTTGGCTGTAATCACCAGATATTTCATACCTGCTTTTTTTGCCAACCGCGCGATTGTACCTGCATTAAAATTTACCGGGTTGAACTTAGCCGAAACCTGGGTTTGATAAGTAGCTTTCGTATAATTTCCTGACATAGCCCATTCGCCCTGAGCTAAATAGGAATAAGAACCGAAATGGATAAACATACCAAAGCGGGATTCATACCACCAGTTCATTTTAGCTGGAATGTTGTATTGTGCTGCTACTTTTTGAGTAGAAAAAAGCATTGTAACAAACAATACTACAGATAAATAAGAATAAGATTTCTTCATAAATGTAATTTTACAAAAGTGTATATTGTACCTAATCAATAAAAATTTTGACGCTTCTGGTTTGGGTATTATCACTTAGTTTTAAAATGTAGAATCCTTTCGACAAGTGTTTGAAGTCATTTTTTGATTGTTTATTTGCCGTTAAACTTCCACCAGTCGAAATTGAACAAATCCTTTTCTCCTTTAAATACAAAGAACAAATCGTGAACACCCTTGATATTTTTCACCGGGGCACTTAATGTTTTCCATATATCACCTTCCCCGGAGGTATTAACATCAATTATTGCCAATACCGACCCATCGATTTTGTCGGTATGAATTTCAATCTTCCCACCATATAAAGAAGCCACACTTACATCAACCGAAGTTACACCTTTTGAAAAGTCGACGCCTTGCACTTTAATGTAATCGCCGTTGTTAATATCTGTCACAAATAACCTGTCAGCGATTTTTCTTCCCTTATCCCATGGAATGTTACTTTCCCATTCGGTAGCAAATTCCGTTTTAAGACCTTCGCTACAAGCCATGGTTTCAGCCTCATTGTGAAGGTATGGATTTAAGGTGCCAATTTGTGGAGCCCCCGTTGTTGACCACCAAGGAACTTTCTGAATAGTACCATCGTCATTATAAGTCATTTTTTCAACACATATCGAACGTCTTTCATAATGTTTTGACATAGTTTGTTTCAAAATGGCGTAATTGAACCCAAACACATACGAATTGCCCTTGTAATCAATAATCCCCGGATGGTTACCTGAAGATCTTTCGTCCGGGTCCATAATGGTTCCTTTGCACTTCCATGGTGCCTGTCGGGCTGTCGCTCATAGCATAACCAATGCCTTCGGGGCAACAGCGCGATGCCCATGCCAGGTAATAGTGGTTGTTCTTTTTCCACAACCAAGGGCCTTCTGTGTAAGACGCCTCGGGTGGTGTACCTGTAAAATCGATGGTAGCAACCTGAATGCCGCTTGCAAGGGAAATCATGTCTTCGTTCAACTTTGCAAAATAACAGGGCCATTACCGCCCCAATACAAATAAGCCTGCCCATCATCATCAATAAAAACAGTCGGGTCGTAATCGCCCGGGTTTGATCGATAAATTAACGGTTTACCAATAGCATCGGTAAACGGCCCATACGGACTGGTCGATACTGCTACGCCAATAGCCATTTTCCCCTGATAAATTGTAGGACAATACAAATAAAACTTCCCGTTTCTGGTAACACACTGTGGTGCCCAGGCACTGTGGCCATCAACCCAATCGAATGTTCTGTATGGCTCTTTTACACCTGCAATAATCCCATGATCAGTCCAATTAACCATATCTGTTGTGGTATAGAGCATCCAATTGAACATTTCAAAACCAAAGGCATTGTCCTGGTCGTGGCTGGTGTAAAGGAATACGGTATCATGATAAACCATTGGTGCGGGATCGGCGGTGTATTTGGTTTGGATAATAGGGTTATTGGCAACGCATATTGTTCCAATAACCGACGAAGCAAGCATTGCAGTACTTGTAACAAACAACCGGTTTCGAATATTTTTGATAGATTTTTGCATGGTTGATATTTCTACTTTAGTAACTTGAACCTCATGTCATTCATCTCTGTAATACAGTGTATTGAAAGGTGTATTTTTATTCTTTGGTGTTAATAATATATCTTATTTGTTCCACCTTTTAAAGCTCCTTTTTTTCCATTCCAGATGAAAACCCCATCCAAATGAGATGGCAACGTAATTTCACCAATCAGGTGATTTTCCTTATCTATTTGTAATTTAACATGAATAGCGCCAAGCTTATGGGGCATGGTTACATCAATATTTTTTAAACTTCCCAAATGAGGTTCAATCTTTACAGATTTAAAGCCCGGTGAAGCCGGTTTAATGCCACTTACTAATGACAAGAAATAATAAACCGGTGAGGCGCTCCAGGCATGACAATCGGAACGTGTTGGGTCGGGAGTTTCGGCAAAAGTGGTCAGCCCTGAATCTAACATTTGTTCCCAGGGCGTCAACGATGCTGTAAATTGGTTTGCCTGACCAGCTTTTTCAAGCGCTTCGAACAAATAAAATTTAAAATACAATGTGCATTGTGCCAGGTCTTTGTCATTAAGAAGCTTACTGATTATTTTTGCTTTATCGGTTGTATCAGGAAAAGTATTGGTTAAAATAGCCAAAGCGTTGGCATGTTGGCTAAAAGTATTCTTTTCGGGGGAATCGGCTATCAATCCTTTATCGGGATCGTAACATGCTGAAAAAACAGCATTTTTAATTTTACCTGCCAGGTTTTTATATTCAACAGCAAGGTCATGCAATCCGAATGCTTCGAAAACATCTGCTGCTTTTTCCAGCGTGTAAACATATTGCAAGCTGAGTATAGCTGAATTGCCATGGTGCGCAGCCGGTGGGTTACCATTATCCCATCCTTTTGAATTTACCCAGTCAACAAAATCCCACCACTCAACAGGACCTAACATTCCGGTGGAATCGATACGGTTTCTGAACCAATTGAGCGTTTCCTGCATACCGGGAATCATTGATTTGACAAAAACCGAATCATTGTTTAGCATCCAATAGTCATAAACCATTGTTACCCAGACCAACGAAAAAGTTGGAATAATTTGGGTTTGATTGCATGGATACCTGCTTTGTGTTATACCTAATGGTAATTGAGATGCATGTATGGCAGAAATAGCATTTTTGGTCAACCGGGAATCGCCCGAAACATAAGTTGAAACCAACGCCTGGATTCTCGTATCACCAACATATTGAAGTTGTTCGTAGTACGGACAATCAAAAAAGGTTTCATTCGCACACAGGCGCTGTGTATGCCAGCCAACATTCCAGATATCCTTCAATGTTGGATTGTCGGAATCAAACGAAGCCTTTTCATCTAACGGATATGCTGAAAAAATGCTGTAAAAGTCTGTTAATACAAGCGGTTCGTCTTTTGTTTCGATGTCCATTTCAACATATCTGAAGGCCCGCCACCAAAGTGTCCGGAAAATACGATCATTGCCACAGTCGCAAATTATTTCATCAGAAATGCCTGTTATATGTTTGTTTTCAATGTCGTTCCGGTTGCCTTTATTTCCGTTACTATCCAATAAACTCTCAGCATACGTAAGTTTTATCAGGCTTTCTTTTCCTTTTGAGAACTTAAGGACAGGATAGGCTGTAGTTAATACATTTTGGTCAATAAGGATTTTCAACTTCGAATTTGCCGGAATAGTGACAGGAGTATTGCCTTTCAGGAATTCTTCTGGAATGCTCATAATATTGCAGCGACGAATCCTGAAGTACCGTTGGCTCTTTTCTTCCATAAAAGGTATTTCCCTTTGAGAAAGGAGATGCAATGAGGGATCTCCCCATTCTCCCATACAACCGACAGGTTTAGCAGTTTCTACAACCCGGGCATGTTTCCAGCCGGAAGTATTGAAATCCATTTCCATCCAATTCCAGGGATGTTTTTCGCAATTAAACTCTTCTCCTGCCCCGGCAGCATAATATTGGTTACTATTTACCGGAAGGGGTTTATACGCTGTATCTTTGAAAACAAGCCAACTGGTATCTGTATTAACACTATTTTCATCCTTCGAATTTCCCTGGATAATAAACCCTGTTTGACCCGAAATCTGGGCCAAAGGACGGTATCCTGCAAAATTCCAGACAACAGAAGAAATACTATTTTTGCCAGGATGGAGATATGCGGCAATATCGATACTCTCGAAATTCCATTTGAACAAATAACTCCTGGCAGGGCCGTTGCACACATAAACGCCATTGATGTACAGTTTATAGCGGTTGTCAGCCGACACATGGACAATAAATTTGTCAGGCTTGGTTTTAATTTCAATTTCTTTTCGGAATAAATAAATGCCAAATTCAGAATTTGAATTACCAGGAAAAGAAACCCATTTTGCTGTCCATGGCCTATGGAGCAATTCGGGATTGATTTCTGTTACCTGCTGTGCAGAAAGCCTTGTGCAAATTGCAAATAAAACCAGAAGAGTTATTTTAAAATAAAATCTCATCCTTTACCTTTTATTCCGCATTAATTACTACTTCAGCACCCTTTAGATCACCTGAAACAGCCTTTAATCTTATTTCCCCTTTCTGTTTATCCGATTGTACCAACACCAAACAATACCCGTTAAAAGCCATACGCTGGCTCGCTTTATCAGGCTCGTGGCTGGTGGGGTTTCCATTACCTGTCCCTATTATTCTGCCAGGTCCTTCAATAGTGAATTTTACCAGGTTATTGGCTGTTGGCACTACCCGTCCTTTGTTGTCTTTTATGGCAACTCTAATAACAGCCACATCACAGCCATCGGCTTTAAGTGTGCTGACATCACTATTCAGTGCAACTTGTGCAGGTGCTGTAGTTGTTTCAACAATATCTTTTGTAACAATTTTCCCTTCTTTGTAACCTATGGCTTCGAGTTTACCTGGATTATATACGAGATTCCAAATTAGTTTCTCATAAGGGATGGCCTTTTGCTTCCCAACACTTTTACCGTTAAGAAACAGTTCCACTTCATCGCAATTGGTATAACAATGGACTTTAACACTATCTCCGACTTTTTCCGGCAAGCCTTTCACACCTGCAACCGTATTCCAGTGCGGGAATATGTGTACCACAGGCTCATTCGTCCACGCAGCTTTATAAGCATAATAACCGTCTTTCGGGAAACCGCAAATATCCATAAACCCAAAATTGGAAGAAACATCGGGCCACCAAAACGGAGTGGGTTCGCCCCTGTAATCGAAGCCTGTCCAAACAAACAGTCCTCCGAGGTAAGGATACTTTACAATATCGGCCCAGTCCTCGCCCGGATAGGGCCCCCAACCGGGTTGCCATATAATAGAATTGGAACAATAACCTTTCCCCCAACTATTTTCATATTCACCACGGGTCGAGACAAAACTTGTTCCTTCGGTACAAAATTCAACCCGGTTAGGGTAATTTTCGTGATCTTTCACGTATGCCAACCCTTTGTCGCCGTAGTTGTAACCTACAACATCCAGTTCATCTGAATATCCGCCCTCGTTGCGGGCATGGTTCATTGCAGCTGTAACTTTGCGTGTTGGGTCAATCCGGTGGGTGGTTTCAACCATTGTTTCGAGAATCCTGGCGCCCATAACAGTTCCCTGTATCGCTTCTTCGTTTTCCATGCTCCACATAAATATCGAAGGATGGTTCCTGTCCCTGTAAAGTAGCGTTTCCAAATCCTTTAAATTTTCTTCAGAACTTGACAGGTGACGGTTTTCATCAAGTACCAGTATGCCCATGCTATCGCACATATCGAGCAACTCGGGTGTTGGGGGATTGTGCGAACAGCGGTAGCCATTGCTCCCTGCCTCTTTGAGTAACTTGAGTTTGTACCAGTTAATTTTGTCGGGAAGGGCAACACCAATACCTGCAAAATCTTGGTGGTTACAAGTCCCTTTCACAGGGTAAAGCTTGCCGTTGAGAAAAACACCGTTGCGGTTTATTTCTACAGTGCGTACTCCGAATGTAGTTTCGTAAGTATCAATAATATTACCGTTTTCAGATACTTCGGTCAACACCTTGTAGAGGTTAGGTGTTTCAGGCGACCAAATCAATGGGTTTTTGATTGTTCCTTCCTGTGCCACTTCAGACTTTTCAAATGGAGCTATTGACAGAACGGTGGATTTGGTATCGAGTATCCTTCCATTCTTGTCTACTATTTTTGAAATGAGAGTAACTGTTTTAGCTGTTTTATACTCGTTTTTCAAGGTAGTTTTAATAGCTACAGTGGCTTCGGTATCGGAGACAAATGGCGTTGTAATGTAGGTTCCAAAACGAGCTACATGCAACCTGCCGGTTTTTATCAGCCACACATGCCTGTATATACCACAGCCTTCGTACCACCAACCTTCGGGCTGGGTAGCATCAACCTTCACCAAAACTACGTTTTTGCCCTCATTGCCATATCTCAACACATCAGTCAAATCATAGTTTGAAGGCGTATAACCGCTTTGGTGGTTTCCTAAAAGTTGCCCGTTGACCCAAACAGTGCTGTTTCGGAAAATCCCGTCGAACTCAATAGATATTTTTTTCCCTTTGTCAGCTTCAGGTATTTCAAATTCTTTACGGTAAAAACCTATACCGGTGGGCAAATACCCGCTACCTGCAGGTTGGCTACCCAAGTCGTTATCGTGTACGAAAGTTCCTTCCACACACCAGTCGTGAGGTAGGTTCACTTCTTTCCAATCAGCCGGAAACATGGATGTGCTGCTCCTGAAATTTGTATAGTCAATAATAGTATCTTTCTTCGAAATTATGGGGACATTTATATCGGTTATCCCTCCCTGGCCAACTCTGGGAACAAGTTTCATGGCAATATCACCTTTGTGAAACTGCCAGCTAAAATCGAAACACTCTTTAGTCCTCTTAGATATCGTTGTTTGATGTAAATCCTGTGTTACTCCATTGACAAGGGGTAATAATAGAAAAAATATAATTTCTATATATTTGATTAATTTCCTTTGCATAAAGAATTGTAAATTAAAAAATATTCCTCTACTTTATCAATGACCTGGATTTGAAATTACCTTATATAGGTTCGTTTAAATAAAATTGTTAAAATGATTTTTACCATTATAATTCAGTTATATATTTAATCAAATTTATATTTAAATTTATTTCCAAAATGAAATTGACTCTTAATTAAAATTTTAACAACACTATAATAAAGGTCTTACCTAGCAATTATAAGTTTCTTAACATCATGATAATTTCCTGCATCAATTCTATATAAATAAATGCCACGTTGCAAATTAGAAGTATTTAAATTAACTGAATGGTCTCCTGCAGATTGTTGTTCATTAATAAGTGTAGTAACTTCTCTTCCCTGAAAATCGATTAATTTCAATATCACGTGTACATTTTCTGGCAATTGATAATTTATAAGAGTAGAAGAACTAACCGGGTTAGGATAATTTTGATATAATTTGAACAAGTTTGCATTAGTAGTTTTAAGTCCAAGTAAAACAGAGTCACTTACATAAGTGTGGTTAGTACCTTTTTCAATAGTAATCATTTGTAGGGATCTACCAGGAATTGTAAATTTAATTTCATTATCTATAGTGTATGCGTATGCCTTTATATTAAATAATGAATCGTATGGGCCAAATTGAAAGCCACTTGGACCATTTCCATTTATATAAACATCTGGAGAAAAGTTTCCACTATCCTTGTCACTTGTAAATGTGAATATATAATATTTACTCCCAACTCCAACCGAGTCTGTGCTTACACTAATTGTTTGTGTTGTAGTATCACTATTCACAAGTACTAATTCGGTTTCACCAGTTGAATACTTAGATGCATAACAGAGTAAGTTAGCATTAGATGAAGTAGAACCAATACAAATATCTCCAAAATACTTCTGCAAATAGGTTAGATAATAAAATTCCGCGAATGGATGATTAGCATAATTAGAATTAAAGTCACTACCAGCGAGCCCGGTATTTAGATACCATCTTGCGCCTAATCCGATATTATCCTTAATCATTTCACAAATTAATACAGCCGCCTGCATACCATTTACATAAGATCTTCCTTCATTTGCAGATGCCCCCGGACTCATATTATACTCGGTTAAAGCAATTGGCCTTGAAGCCGCTTTAAACTTTTTGATGTCTGCATTTACATAGTTCGCATTTGATTTGAGACTTGCCCCTGGACTAGTAAGTGCATACCTTATATTGGTTGAATTATCGAAATAGTTATGAACAACATAAAAATCGGCCTTATCGCCAATTTCTCCAAAAAGTCCCTGGTTCCATGTTGAATTGATTGTACCCCATTGGCCAGTTCCTCCATCTGATGCCATAACTTGTGCACCGATGCAGATTGTAGTCCCAATTTCAGCAGCAGCTTTTTTCATTGAATCGACAAAAACGAGAAAATGTTTCCCATATAAATCACCTGAAACAAATATTGGTTGACCGTCTTTATTTTTGCTTGTATCAATCATCCATCCATATTCCCATGGCCCTCCATTTTCGTTACCAATTTCCCAGAATCTAGTCCGTCCGGAATCATACCGCACCCAGTCGGCTGCCATGTGGGCAGCTTGGGCAACAGGATTTTTGCTTGTCCCATATCGTGCATAAGCATAATTAATAGTAATTAATCCCTCATAAACATTTGAATTGTCACGAAGTGCATAATATTGGTCGGTTGATGTTGTCCAACTACCAGGTAGTCCACTATTTCCACCAAATGCATTTTTTTTGGTACCTCTAATACTTGAATTGTTATATGTAGTACCATCGTAAACTGAATCCGGAACATCTGATGGTACCTTATTTAAAAACCAACCATCAGACCAGCTTCCTCCAGGAAAACGAAGCAAAGTTGGTGCAAGAAGTTTCGTGTTTTTTATCAATGTTTGGTCATTATATGCTCCGCACCAGGCTGCTAAAGCATTACCAAATACATATTTAGAAACTTTTCCAACAGTATCGTTTTTTAGCCTAATTATAACTGAAACCTTTTTAGTTGGCTTTACTGCATCAATTGACGAGGGAATTTCTGCTATTTTTGGAACGTAATCATATAGAAAACAATTATTATTAGATTGTCCCAATAAGTTTGAGCTAATCATGGCTAGCGTACCCAGAATAAATATATAAATTTTCATTTTCATTGTGTTCTCCTTTCTTATTATATAGCTTATTAGTTTTTATTTTATTTTACTTATTATATTTATAATTCTTTATTTTATTTCGATAAATTCAGGTTCGTATGGTGCAATTGTTATATTACCATTATAATCCTTATCAAATAGGATACTGTGTGATTTTCTATGTAACTGTATATCTTTTGATTTAGAACTTATATTGAGATATAAATAATGTTTTTCATCAATCTGTCTTGCCATCACACTATCTGGTACATCAGGTCCTTTTTTAATTGAAAGCTCACTGATCAAGTTGTCCAACAATGGGCTTAATACTTCGTCCCTTGCGGGTAATCCTATATAAATTGCCCTTCCTTTTCCATATTTATTAGAAGTTATTACAGGGTAATCTTTATCTAAACTGGTTATATTTCCAATAACATCAGCACCTTTCGTTTCTATTATATCATATCGGGGCGATTCGGTTTCAATATTTTTTCCATTATAACTAACCTGGATTTTCTTCCCCTTAAATGAAATTTTTGATATTTCATTCATGTTTTCAGTTTCTTCGTAACTTCCAAGCCTGATTCCAAAAACATCGTTCAACAAGCCGGGTCGTGTGCTTTTAAATATCTGGTTAGTAGTATCTGCAAATGCTGAATAGCTTGTCATTATTGCGGTGCCACCATTATATATATAAGCACGTATTTTTTTGGCTGTTAAGGAATCCATAACAGTGACACCAGGTATAATCAATAATTTATATTTTAGATCACTACGTGTAATATCTAGCATTCGTACATCAATATTGCGGTCAAAGAACTGTTTAAAACAAGTGCCTACCTGACTCTCGTGTTGTTCAGGGAATGCATAGCTAACAATCTGGCTTGGGAATGAAAAAGCTAATCCGACTTCAGCATGTGGCTTATAAGGAAAATATTTCTCAATTTTTTTAAATTCAGTTGCAATTTTTTTATATTCATAATATTTCCTATTTGGAATACCATCCCAATCGAGCATACCTTCCAAATACTGTTCTTCGCCGCCCCACATACTTTGCCAGGTCCGATCCGCAAACCATTTGGTTGCCATACATCAGTGAGGCATAAGCCGATTTACGTATGGAATTTGGCACAGCATTGTGTGTAGTAAATTCACTACACCAGAATGGATTTGTACTTTCATATTGAATACGCACGATGCCGAATGAAGCCCATACAATACCATCGTTATTAATTAAAGAGTTGCCAGCATAAAATCCCTCACCTTCGCGGGTCATTTTACCGGAATATGCAATAGGGGCATAATCGAAATATTTCATCCAGCTATAATACCAGGCATTTGTATTGGTAAGCGCATTAGGAGCATTGATGTTGACCCTGTTAAGTACTTTAAAAAGAATTTGATTGATTTCGTCAGAATTAAAACGCCTGAAATCGAGCATTCTCTCAGGTGCACCATTTGTCTGCCCTGATACTGGGAAACCAATTTCATCCCATTGGTTAATCTTTCTCGACCAACGCTGACAAGCCCAAGCTCTGTTTAAATTTTCGATAGTGCAATATTTATTTTTTAACCATGTAATATATCTTTGCTTTGCAGTCTCTGAATAGGATATCGGTTCATCCCCTGATTCATTGTCAATTCCAAAAGCCAATAATGCCGGATATTTTCCATAGTGTTTAGAGAGAGAATCAGCATAAATTAATGCATATTTCTGATAATTTGGGTCGCCAATATCATCCATGTAGCGATGGTTTGGATATTGTACATCCCCATTTGCATCTGTAATATCAATTGAAGGGTATTTGTGGTGCAACCAAATTGGTGCAGGACGGATAGCAATATCGAGAATAACTTTGATACCAGCCTTGTCCATCATATTCATTACAGTATCAAACCAGCCAAAGTCAAACTTTCCCTCAGAAGGTTCGTAGCTATCCCATGCCAGATGACCCATGCGGACAACATTAAACCCTGCAGCTTTCATCATTTGAATATCCTTTTTTATTTTTTCAGAGTTCTTGTCATCATGAGGATGATAATTGGCACCAATATATAATTGCTGAGAATTGATATTAAAATTTGAAAGGAAAAAAATTCCCACGACCAATAATATACAATTAAATAATTTCTTCATAAAACTTGTTATTAAATGTGATGCTGAAAATGAAAGGCCATCTTTAAAATGATTGATAGCCTTTCAAAAACACACTACTTATTACTAAACATAATCTTTATTTACAAATTGTTTCAGTTACTCAATTATAATTTTATTAGTATATACTTGCGATCCGAAATTGGCTTTTAGAATATATATTCCTTTAAATAACGTTGATACATCAATACATTTAATTGAATTACCCTGACATATTTCTCGAATCACTTTCTTGCCATCTAAAGAAAATATTTGAATTTCTCCATAACTATTTATAGAATTTGCATCAATATTCAAATATTTTTTTGTTGGAATAGGATATACTTTAATTCCATTGTCTTTAACTGAATTAATAGCCGATTGATCCACTTTAACAAAGTTTATCCAATTAAAATCAAAGCCTCCTGTAAAACTCACTTTTAACGTTTTTTTTTGCCCAGTATCAAGTTTAACTTTAGGAACATTAACCGTAACCCAGGCTTGTTTAACAGGCACGTCTTCTTCAGCAATTTTATTTCCATCAATTTCAAGTTTAATTTTACCACCGCTGTTCCAGGTAGCGACCCTAATATCTAAATTGGCAATTGTATCATTTACATCTACAGTATAAATTAACCATTCGCCAGTACTAATCCAACCAACATAATAACCTACACCGTTATCTAAAGGATCCCAGGTTGTAGCAATATCTACACCATCATTTCTATACATTCCACCTTTGTTTGCCGCATCTGTATCATACCATGTTTCATTAATATCTCCAAAATCATAATTTACTGCTTCAATTTTTCCTGGAATTTGTGAAGGAGTACCAAAATATGAACCGGTTTTGTGAACACCATTTTGGGTAATTAAAATTGAATCGTTTAATTTTTCATTACTATAAACATATATTTTACATGTTCGTGCCGAGTCACCCGGATTATCGGTCAGACTGTTTATTTGAACTGTGGCGCTTCCTTTTCCGGAAGTATCAGAAATAGTTATCCAATTATCGGTAGAAATTAGTTTCCAATTGGTATTACTTTCAATTATTACCTGGTTGTCAATTCCCTTTTTATTTGGAAGTGAAATTTTGTTAGTTGAGATATTGAAATAATTCGCCATCGAATCTTTAAAATTCTTCAAATATTCGGCTTGAATGGCACCAGCAAGAAAAGCAAAAGGCGCGTTTATGCCAATAGCTACTTCATTAGTAGAATAACTGCATTCATTATCAAGATAAGATTTTGCAGGATAGGTTGATGGATAATTTGTACCACCACAATCGGAAACATCCGACCCATCGGCACCGCATACCAATAATCCGGGAACAGGATTTACAACACCATCGGAGCTTGAAATGCGGTGATGTATATGCATTGGGCTTTTTGTCCCCTGACCAGTTACAAAACAATACGTGGTAGCATTTTTGCCCAACAAGTAATCAAGCGTAGCCACTCCTGCATTAAAATAACTGGCATTCCCAGTTAGCCTGAATGCTTGCATAAAGAGCATCCCCCAGTTGGCAAAAGCATTATTCCCTGCCCAGTAATAAAAATCGCCCGGAATACGGTATGGAGATGCAGTTAAATTATTTTTTGTAGTTGATACAGCATCTATAAGTTTACTTTTTATTAATTCAATATTTGCAATTGGGGTAAGCGAATCTTTATTTACTATTAGCGACAACAATCCCAGGGTGTTAACAATAGGCCAGCCCGGTAACCCAAAGGTTTGGCTAAAGTCTATCTGTTTATAATAATTCGAATCCTTTGTTGTTATGTACAACTCCGATGCACACCACAAAAATTCATCGCTAAAACCGGTATCGCCATAACCACCTGTATTTACTGCCGGATACGATCCGGAAGCAGCCGGGTTATTAAATGGAACATTTGAATTTTTCTTTGCCCATAACCATGCTTTTTTTGCTTGATTTAATGCACTATCGGCCAATCCAGGATTATATTTTTTATAAATTCGGGCCGTCATTGCCATAATAGCTGCAAAATCAAGAGTAGCTGCTGTTCCCTTGGCACAGACATAACGAGTTGATGTAACTTGTGAGGGCATTACAAAACCGCTGAAATTGGCTTCAGTTGTTTTGTTATAAACCCCGCCATCGGTATCCTGCATGGTCATCATCCATTTTATGTTCCACAGTGCTTCGTCGAGAATATCGGGTATGTTGTTGTTACTTTCCGGGATGTTTGTTTTCAGTGAATCGTAATATTTCGGGTATGTTTCATAAGCCGATAGCAAGGTAAAAACAGATATTCCTGAACTTACAATATATTTGTTATAATCTCCTGCATCATACCAACCTCCTGGAGTAGAAATTATAGTGCCTGCAGGTCTGTTGGCTGAAGAGGCTGAAGGCAGCACAACCACAGCTGTGTCGGGGTGGCCTTCCGCACGGGCATAAACACCCGCATACTGGCTTAAAATCGGCGTTGATGCCCTGTTAAAATAATACGCTTTTAAGGTAGCTTTCGATAAGTCGGTAAAAACATCATTTTTTACCGGAAACGTAACCGATTTACCCAAATCACTTACTACAACAACATAATCACCTGATGTAACCATTAGGGTAAAATCAGCTATCTTCACATCCTCGCCAGATGAAGCGTAATACGCAGATGGCAGAAATTTGCCTTCAAAAACTGTTGTTTTAAGGTCGCTTGTCATTACCTTAAAACTATCAGCTTTGGAATTAACTACTGCAGCAATTTTTACTGCATTCGGTAAAAAACCAACCTGGTTGAGCCTGATGTCGTAGCTTAATGATTGTGTTAATGCAGTTATACTCAACTGAATTAAAAATAGTATCAATAAGAGATTTTTGATTTTCATCATTTTTCGGTATCGTTAACTCTTCAAAGTTTTATTAAATTAAGAAAATACACATCATTTTCACGGATATCCAATTCTTTTGAAAAGGGAACCCCTGTTTTGATTGTTATGAATTCTTTTGAAACAGGCGACCCGTCATTTTGCTTTTTAATTTGTTCAACTTGTACTTTAGTTAGTTGTGTAGGTCTTCCCAAATCGTAATAGCTTGTATAAGCATCATTGCATCGGTATCCAATTTTGTAGACTTCAAGAGAATATTTGCCATTGGGAACATTTGAAATGTTAACTTTTAGCTTTCCTTTCGATTTTGAAGGTAAATCGCGGATATAATAAACCTGGTTGTTTACGGAATCTCCCGGATGTGTGTTTGTAAAATCCCAGGCAAGAATTTGTATATTCCCTTTCGAATCCTTGCAAGCCCATGAAGTGGAATCCGAATTAGCCAATTCAATATTTCCTAAACGGTTCAAAAATTGGTAGGCATAAAATGCTGGCTTATTTATTCCTTGAATAGTCAATAATCCAAATCCACCATGAAAAGGTTCAAATCGTGGTGCCGATTCTTCAAATATATCCGTAAATACCCAATATGACATTGATTGAGCAGCATCGCCAACCTGTTTAAGTTTATACAAAATATAAGCTGCCTCGTGATAACTGTCGTGAATTGGGTCAGCGGGAGTATAGGATGCGCTCCATTCGGTATAGTGCAACTCCAAATTTGGTTTTGATGAATTTTTAATTTCTTTACGGGTTTGCAGCACATCGCCACTCACGCTCATTGGATTTTTATCGAGTATTGTCCCTGAATTTCCATGTTCATCTAAATAGCCTTGTTTTACACCATAAGAATGAGTGCTGATAAAATCAATTGGAAGGTTATTTTTAGTGCAATATTCAATCATTTCAGGTTCCCATGCTGCCCCGGCAGTTGCTGGCCCACCAACACGATAAGCAGGATTGACACTTTTTATAGCATTTACAGTATATTTATATAATTTAAAATATTCCTCCTGGGTACTTGACCAGAATCCAGGTGATAAGTTTGGTTCATTCCACACTTCAAAATACCAGGTTTTTACTTCATCCACGCCATAGCGTTCAGTAAAATGTTCCGTAAGGTTGCGGATTAATGCGGCCCACTTATCATAATCTTTCGGAGGGGTTACATTGCCTCTCCACCAGAATATTGTTTTATCGCCACTTGCCAGCGCTTGTGGCATAAATCCCAATTCAACAAATGGCTTCACACCTATACTTAATAAAAAGTCATATAAAACATCCACGTACATATAATTGTACATTGGTTTCCCATTTTTATCTTCTTTATAAACACCCATATCATCGGTTAAAAGCCCATGCATGCGGATATATTTAAACCCGCATTCCTTTTTAACATATGCAAGTTGTTGTTGCCAATCAGCACGTAAACCTTCGTTTGCCCGACCTGCACCAACACATTCATTAAACATTGTATTTAACGGGCCTTTTTCCGTATTAAAATCAACGTTAATTAACCTTTCAGATAATTTTGTCTTGGCGTTTTGTGCAAATAGTGAGTATGTTGCAATGCAAATAGAAAATAATAAAAACAGTCGTTTCATTTTTTATAATATTAGTTAGTGAAGTTTGATTTGAAACCAAAAATATATTTATTGTAAATCATACATCTTGAAAATAATCTCTAAAATCTTTGAGATTCTATCATTATTTAAATTGAATCATAAGTTAAATTATATTGTTTGCAATTTGGTGATATTAGCAAATATTTCCGTTATTTTTTAATGAATTGTTTTATTGTTCTAAATGAACCTGTATTAAAGGAAATATAATATATACCTTGTTTTAAATTAGATATATCTAATTTAAAATTATTTGATGCAATATTCTTTTTTAAAACCAATGAACCATTAATATTTATTATTGAAATTTCGCCCTTGTTAATTCCAACATCCAAATTAATATTTATAATAGAACTAGCTGGATTTGGCGATATTGAAACCTTATTATTTGGAATAGAATGAATTAAGGATGAAGTATTATCCTGAAATTCTAAAATACCACAAACAGTTCCCAACCAAATATTCCCATGTGTGTCAAAATCAATCGAAAGAACTTGTAAATTTGTTGAAGATGTGTGTGAATCGGTATAATTAGTCCAATTTGAGCCATCAAATACAGAAAGGCCAAGAAATGTCCCCACCCAAATCTTTCCATTCGAATCAATTGCTATGGTATATGCATAGTTTAATCCTTTGCTATCATTAAATGGCTTATAATACGTCCAGTTGGTTCCGTCAAATTTTACAATCCTTCCGGTTGTAGTATCACCATTTTCATTAAGTGAACCGGTTGCAAGCCATAAATTTTTGCTCTTATCAATAGTTAAATCATTTATAACGTTAAATTTTAAGCCATTATTGGTAGCATTAAAAACTGTATAATTACTACCATCAAATTTTATCAAGCCATTATTAGTTGCAAACCATTTATTTCCATTACTGTCAATTGTCATTGAATTAGCCCCGTCAAAAACAGATGGCTTTATATAATGGTGCCAGTTTGAACCGTCATACATAAATGCTCCACTATCACTTGAAGTGAACCATATTTTACCATCACTTTGAAAAGCTACAGAATTACAACCATCATAACCATAAGATTTTGGTGGACTATAATCGAACCAGTGTGAACCATCGAATTTATAAACTGTATAGGCATTCCCATGTGTAGTCCAAACGTCAGCAGTTATTGAACCTACCAGCCATAAGTTTCCATTATGATCGGACTTTGATAAATCGCATTCGAATAATTGAGAAGGTGTAACTACATTTGTAAGTGTAGTACCTTCAAGTTCTGACGCCCCGTACCACAGCGTATCATTAAATACTGTAATATGAGCATATGTTTTACAATTAGAATAAAATGTATCTATTCCAAATACTTTCCATGTTTGAGAATTTACTGTAAAAGGAAACAGTAAACTTATTAATATTATCAATTTTATTTTCATATTATACTTTTATATCTTAATAACTTCAAAAGCCTTTGCCCAGTTTGATGCGAAAATTTACACAATATAAATGTCAGGTTTTAAGGAAGAACCAATAGTCAACGAACTTTTAATTGCCCTTTCTTCAATTGTTTCAATAGGGTGTCCTAAAAAGTTAAAAATAAAAATACGTAAATTTTGGTTAGGGTTGCCAATTTGTAAGTTGAAAGTTGAAGAGAATGGACTGGGAAATAATTTTAAAGTACTGTTTATCGAAATAATTCCATTAGTACTTGCATCCCTGGCACCTTGCATCATTGCATCAATTTCTCCATGATCCAGAACGGTACCGGAACTACGATCGAATAAGCCCATATTCGTATCCCAGCAGAATGGAATTATTCCTTTGCTGGTTGCCGAGTGAACAATGTATTTATAATAATATTCCACTGAAGCATTATTTAGAGCCTTATCGGATGGTGAACTAAGTTTTCGTTTCATTGCTGAAAATTCTCCAATAATCACAGGAATTCCTTTGTCAACAAACTTAGTTTTCATTGCCCCAAAATATTTTTCCACATTGGTTTCTTCGCCCCAAGTAGAATTACGGGTAACATCAGTTGCAGAATGATAACCTTTGCCCCAATAGTAAAACATTTTTCCCCAGGACGTATCATCAGTCATAAGACAAAATTGATAAGGTGTATAATAATGAACCTCAACAATCAACCTATCTGCTATTTGATCCAGAGGCATTTTGTTCATTAATGTGTTTGTTTTATCAATATCTGTTGACGGTCCCTGAATTACAAGTGTCCGTGAACTATTATTTCCACCTGTTGCTCGGACTGCATTAATAAATGTCTGGTGATAGGATAACAAAACAGACATCCCTACACTATCAGAAACATTGGGCTCATTAGCACTTGCAAAAAGTAAATGTCCATCATAATCTTTAAAATAATTTGCTATTTGAGTCCAGTAAGCGCCTTGTCTTGCATTTACCCTGGCCTGTACGACTTTGGTTACATTGTTTTCAAGCCAACCTTTATCCCAGTGAATATTAATTATCACATACAAACTGTCATTAATGCAATAGTTAACTATTTCCTTCACTCTAGAAAGCCAAAACTCATCAATTATGTTGGTGTTGGTATCGGAATGACAGAACCATGCACAAGGCAAACGGACTGCATTAAAACCGGCTGCTTTCACGGAGTCAATTAATGCCTGTGTAGTTACTGCGCCACCCCAGGCTGTTTCTCCACAAATGGCTTCCAGAGTGTTTCCCATGTTCCATCCAATTTTCATTTTACTAACTATTTCCTGGGCTTTGGGCAACTGTCCAATACAAGTTGTTGATATAAATAAGGCTGTAGCAGCAATAAAAAAACTTATTTTTTCCCTAAACTTGACAAATGGTGAATGTTTTTTTTGCATAAATTTCATTAAGTTAATAGCAGATGTTATTTATACTTTTTACTTTTATATTTCTAATTAATATCAAATTAAACAACTAATATCCAGGTAAATAAATTTAATTATTGAATATAGAATTAATTGTTTCAAAACTATACTTTTTCATATTTCGTAACCTTGAAAATAATCTCCATAATCTTTAAGATTCTATCATAGTTGTGAATTTAATAAGACTTTAAGATTATAGTCAAATTTCATGGAGAAATTGTAATTTCAATTGCAAACTAAATTACTCTGCACACAAGAAGGTAAATAGTTTTCATTAATGAGAAAAAAGCATTTAAGAATGATTTAACCTTTTGATTTGGATAAATAATCATTAAGTATATTTCATATACTCATTACAAAAAAAAAATCAGAGAATTTATATTAATTTTAAAAATAGATTTAGAAATTACTTCTTCTTAATTTGATTTTTTATTTTTTTCATAGCCTCATCGGCTGTAATTTCTCCAGAAAAAACTATATCACTATAGTTTGAAACATTTTTATTATCATATCCAAATAGGAGTTCGGAATTATCTATCAGGCTGATTTTATTTTCATTATATTTTTTATCAATCATGTATTGAAAATTCTCAAACCTGTCAAGACCAAAATTTGCTTCAGTCATTTGAGCTTTAATTCCTGTTGGCGATTTTGTATATCGCGCCCACTTCTCAGCTACATCAGGTCGGTTTAAAAACAGAAGGAATTTTATAGCTTGATCTCTGTGTGGGGCATTTTTAGGCACAGCCCAGGTTATATTGTAACCGCCAAAAGTCATTGGTGCGGGCTTAAAAACTGGCAATTCCGAAGGCATCATTTTTTTAATCCTATCGGGATATTCTTTCAACCAAATATTGTACATCCAAGTACCATTTGAAAAGAATAAACATTTATCATTAACAGGATAGAATCGATGACTTAACCAATCGAAATTTTTATTGTTTTGTTGCTTCGATTTATAATGAGAATACTTTTCAATTTCGTGTAAAACTTTACTCCAGGCTTCAATTTTTCTTTCGAAAAAATTTTTATCTAGAATTTCATTTTTATCTCCAATTTCCGACATAAATAATTCAAAAGCAAGAGTATTCATTGTTCTCCAGTCATTAGCTTCAAAGAATGGAATTATACTGTCATGGTGCAAATGATTGTATTCGTTTACTGCATTTAAATATGAAAGGAAGTCATCACTAGACATATCGAATTGTTTAACATCGATACCAACTTTATTCGCCACGTCTGTATTACACCAGAGCGTCCAGTTATATCCATCTATACAAGGACCAGGAATAATTCCTCCATATTTCGATTTTGTTTCTTCAGAAAGTAGTTCAGGCTTGGTGTTTTTTCTAAATTCTTCAATTCCACTAAAGTCCACAAGATATTTCTTTTCCCAACCAGGCTCATTAATTTCTTCCGATATACCGCTTAAATTATTATTTATCCGAATTATATCCCATTGAGGCTTAGGTGACAATATAACTTGAGAATTGAATTTCGCTTCAGTAGTATTGGCATAATATGCTGGGAATTCCAGATTTATTTTAATATCCTGGTTTAGGAACTCAAATTCATTTATAAGTTCATAAAGCAGTTGCTCCTTTTTACCTTCATCTTTCCAATGTCCGATGAAGTTTAAAGACATAGGTTCTAACTTTATATTCTTTTTTACATTTGAATCGCCTATTCTGCTTTTGCAAGCACAAGTAAAAATCAATAAAAATATAAAATACTTTAAGGAAAGTTTCATTCAATATTTTTTGTTAAAATAATTCAATTCATCGAATTATTTTATTTAATTATTATAAAATGTTTTTTAATTTAAAAGTTTACATCTTAAATACTATTTTGATTAAAGAAGGCTGCCACAAATGCGACAGCCTCTTTTTACTAAAACTATTTAATAAAACAAAAAACTTCTATAATTAATTGGCTAATTATTTCTTAACCAACTTTGAAATAAAGGTGTTATTCCCACTCTCAACCTTAATTACATAAATACCACTATTAAAACTACTTATATCAATCCTTCCATTTTGAACAGTTGTGGTAAGAACGTTCTGACCAGTAAGGTTATAGAATTTCACAACTGAATTAGGTTCAATATTTTTCAAATTAATGTAATTGTTTGCAGGGTTTGGATAAAAATTCAAGGTTGCAACATCTGTTGAGTTTACAACTGATGTGCCAATAGTAACTTTAGCCGTAGCTTTGCCTGATTTATTGCCTGAAGGGTCAACTGCTACCACTGTAAATGTATAACTTCCATCAGCAAGACTGTCTGTCATAAATTTATTACCAGTTTTAAGTGCAATCAAAGTATCTGTAACTGTGCCATATGAAACTATATATTTATCAACAACTATATTATCGGTTGAAGCGTCCCAGGTTAAAGTTACTTTTGATTTAATAACGGTGTCTTTTAGGCTCTTTGGCAAAGTTGGAACACTTGCATCAACAGATTGGCTAAATAATCCACTTAGCTGGAACTGTAATGTTCCCCATAAAGCAGCATCAGCATAAATATTAGTGGTTGGCGAATTCCAGGTAACCTGACTGCGATAATTAGGTGTAACATTATTATCGCTTACATTTACATCAAACCCAATCATTGTTCCAACAGATGGTTTAAAGCCAGCATAAAGTGTATCCCATGGAATGTTTAAATTAAACTGGTAACCACCTTTAACTTTGGTATATTTGAGATTAGCTGTTGCTGCTGCATCACCATTATATTTTGTCCAGCTTGAATCAGGAACAACCCTGAATTGATAATAACCGGAACCAGGGATCCTTCCTCCATTATTGTCAGAATACGATGGCGGCCAACCACTGGTACGAGGCCACTGAGCTACTTTACCATTAGTCATATCAAAGTATATTTCAATATTATCATCATTCCATATATCACTACTTACATTTGTAGTAATCAATGTATCATTAACATTAAAAATCATGTAAATTGAATCTTTATCCCAACGCAACTTCATAGTTGGTGCGAAGTTAGAAGGCAGGTTTTTTCCATCGGTAATTTTAGCTATTGGGAATGTTGTCCAATTATATGATGCAGTACCAACATAAATACCTGTCTTTTTAAGAATTGTAATACTATCGGCTCCAGCCCAGGAGGCATTGTTGGCCATATGATGATCTACAACCCTGGTAGCAAATTCTACAACAAGGCTGTCTCCAACATAACTGGCATTAGCTGGAAGTTTGAATGAGGCAGTAATTAATGAATTCCAACCTGCAGATGTTACATCTGTTGCAATAGAATCAATTAACTTTCTGTTCTTAATGCTGGTACCTGGAGTATAATGACTGAAATATACAACCGAATACATAGTATCATTGCCAGCATCAGCGTTCCAGACAGTTCCATAAAAATAGGAAACATTATACACTGCTGAATCACTGGAAATCTTGTCAACTGGCTGATAAATTGTTCCGGCCGTACTAACATTATACCAATAATAATTACCAAACATAGATGTGCTATGTTCAGTACCGTTGTCGTTTGATGTTGCATCATCGCTGAACCAACCCGTTCTTTCTGTAATTAACAAGTGTTTCTGGCCATCATCAGGAAGCTCAAAACCACCATTAACAATAGGTAATTGGGCAACGACTGATTTTGTTACAACAATACTATCCGCAGCAGCCCAAGTATTATTGTTTACAGCATGATGATCGACAACCCTTGTAGCAAACTCAACAACCAGGCTATCTCCAACATAACTGGTATTTGCCGGGAGTTTGAAAGTTGCTGTAACCAATGAATTCCAACTTGCTGAGGTTACATCAGTTGCAATAGAATCTATTAACTTTCTGTTTTTAATACTACTGCCCGGTTTATAATGGCTGAAATAAACAACAGAATACATGGTATCATTGCCACCATCAGCATTCCAAACTGTTCCATAAACATATGAAACACTATATGTCGCAGAATCACTTGTGATTTTGTCAATAGGTTGGTAAATTGTCCCGGCAGTATTTACATTATACCAATAATAATTACCAAACATTGATGTGCTGTGTTCTGCACCGTTAAGGTTTGATACTGTATCATCACTCATCCAACCGGTTCGTTCTGTAATAAACAAGTGTTTTTGACCGTCGTCAGGAAGCTCAAAGCCCCCATTAACAATAAGATTATGCGCAAAGCCTGATGAGGCAATTAATGCGCTGAAAGCAAAACTCAGTAATTTTCTTTTCATTTTTTGTTAGTTTAAGTTAATAAAATAGACAATTTTCACTTCTCTCTTGTCTTTTTTAAATATTGAAAGATTTTATTCTAATTTTAGATGTACATAGTAGATGTTAATCCATATTTACTAATAAATATGTATTTTTATTGTAAAATTAATTTGTGTTGTTCATGGGTTAAACCATTGTTAAGACTTAACACATATAATCCTTTACTTAAGTTACTTAAATCAATAATGCCACTCGTCTTGCCAGATTTAACCATTTCTCCCAATGTATTATAAACTTGAAAGTCGGTTTCATTTGAAAAACTTGATTTAATGTTTACCAATCCTTCAGTAACCGGATTAGGGAATATCTCAAAAGAATATTTGCTTTTTGATTTGCTTGCAATAGAAGTTTGAATAGGTTGCGCCAAATCCCAAAGGCTCAACTCGTCTATAAGCCAGTTGTATGAGGGCTCTGTTGCACCAGAAGTCATGAATGCTCCAATTTTTATTAATACGTACCAATCAGTTGTTGAAACAGTATCAGACAACGTAAACTTTGCACTGTCACGATGAACCAATGTGAAAGCAGCATCTCGTGGACTATTAATTATAGAATCGGAATTATTGTATCCACTGTGAAACCACTCAAATGGCAATGTTGCCTGTATTGGTCCATCATAGCCCGTTAGACGGCTGTAGTCAATTCCATTAAGAGTAAGCCAATACTGCATACCTAAATAGTAGTCGTATGGACTTGCTCCAAAATCAATAGCAGTTCCTGTTTGGCCATTAAAATTTTCAATCTTGGGTTCAATTTTTACCAAATCAACTTCGACCCAATAATTTGAAATAAGATTAATTGTGTCACTTGCGTCTTTTAATAAACCACGTAATAAGTAGGTGTGCCCTTTTGTTAAAGTCACTTTTTGATAAATAAAATTACGTGTAATACCATATCCTGCAACACTTAAACAACCACCTTGACCACCTTTTGGTTTATCGTCAGCGTAATTGAAAGTAATTGTAGCAGGATCGAAACCGGTTTGTACCAGGCTTACATCTGTTATTGTCCAAGCTGATTCATCTTCCATATTCCCACCCTTTAGAATTTCTTGTGCAGGAGAATAAGAATATGCTGCAATTGAAATTAAAATGAGATAGATTTTTTTCATAATTTTTATTTTTTATCAATAAAAAGTTTAGTTTTCTGATGCGTCTCAAAAATATATTCAATAACCATCCAACTTCTTGAAAATAATCTCAAAAATCTTTGGTATTCTATCATATTTATTCTAAAATTGACAGGCTTATAATCGGTGCATAAACCAAGTATTGTATGGACTTATCGCTATTTTTTAAAAAACTTATATTCTGTTTAGGAATTCTCCTATTCTCTTTCTTGGCTTTTTCAATTGAGCAGGAAAGATATTTGCATTTTACTGAGGTTGACGGTCTTCCAAGGAATATTACTACCTGTCTAGAACAAGATCAATATGGGTATTTGTGGATTGGTACAACAAATGGAATTGCTCGGTATGATGGTAAAAATTTTTATTGCTATAAAGAATTATCAGGTATTAGTGTTTTTACACTTCTTTATGATTCACAGGATGCCCTATGGGCAGCTACCGGAAGGGGATTATATAAATATAACCGGCTTACGAATTATTTCGAAATAATAATGGAAGGTTTTATTCCCGAAGTACAGGAATATAATGGTGAAATTTATTATATAATGAATTCAAACATATATAAAGTAAATGGCAAAAAAATCGAAAATGTTTATTCTGGAAGTTTTCTTTCTGATTTTTGTTTTTCAAAAGAAGGAATTTGGATTGGTAAAAGTAATGATGGGGTTTGGCTCCTAAGTCGTGAGAGTGGATTTAAAAAAGTTGTAGCAAAGTATCTTAATGGCAAATATATTGCACTCATTAGTAAAATAGATAACAAACTTTTAATTGGATGTTACAATGGTCAACTGTATTCAGTTCTTAGCAATGGTAAATTAATGCAAATAAATGTCAGCAATCATTATTTTCCCAAAAAGTTTGTTAAAGTAGGTCAGGAGATTTGGTTTGCAACTGATGGCAATGGAATTATTATCCTTGATAAAGACCTGAACTTTTTAAGAATTTTAAGCAAAAGCAAAAATACAGATGCTTCTATCAATAGCAATAGCATATATGATGTGTTACCTGGTAAAAATCATGAAATTTGGATTGCTTCTTATGGAGCCGGACTAACATGCATTTTACCTGACAACCTTTTATTTCAAAATATACTTCCTGAAAAGGGGAACGAAAACTCACTTGTCGCAAATGAAGGAGTTTCAGTGTTTATAAAAAAATCATTCCTGTACTTTGGCACTAATTATGGCTTATCTACCTTGAATGAAAATACATGGCTTTTTAAGAACTTGGGGAGCGATAAACTAAGAAATGATTTAAAAGGAACTAAAGTAACAGCTATAGATGTTGACTCATCTAATAATATTTGGGTAGCTACCTATGATGGAATTTTAGGAAAATATACTCCGGATTATAAACTTATAAAAACTTATCACCCCAGCAGTGATGGCCCTGATGAAATGCAACAAATAATTATGCTTCAGGAAATAAATAAAACCCATTTGTTAATACTAACACAATTCCAATACAGAATATTATTGAACTTCAATATTGAAACTGAAAAATCTGATGTATTTGAATTGAATAATAAGGGCAGCAATATTACCTATTTTTTGGTAAATTCTTTAAGAAAAAACCAAAAAGGCGAATTGTTAGCTTTAATTTCCGATAAAGGCTTATTTCATGTAAATTGGAAGGATAATGTTCTGGAAAACCGATTACCGGATTTGAATAAGAGAATTGAAAGCTATATTAGTGATTTCTTTCAGGATAAAAAAGGTAATTACTGGATTACATCTACCGATGGCCTGCTATGTATTTCAATGGATGGCAAAAGTTTTAAAAAATATACAGTAAAAGATGGTTTACCTTCTAATAATTTAGCAAGGATTGAATCAATTGACGATCGTTATCTTTGGATAAGCACTATCTCAGGAATTTGTAGGTTCGACATAGAAACTGGTCAAATACTGAATTTTAACCATAACGATGGATTGCCGGCAAATGAGTTTCTTGATAGAGCTTCAGCTAAAACAAACGATGGAAGAATAATTTTTGGCTCAATGGCTGGCTTTACTATTATTGATCCTTCAAAAGTAAATTCTGATGCCTCAAAAACTGAAGTAATAATTTCAGATATTACTTTTCAAAATCAAAGTATCAGAAATCCTGAAGGGAAGCAGTTTTTAAAACAACCATTGGAAGATACAAAAGAGATATGGTTGCCTTATAGTAAAAATTCATTTGCAATTCACTTTTTCGCTAAGAATAAAAGTTATTTAAAATATCACAACTATGCTTACCGTTTGATAGGTTTGGAAAAAAATTGGACTTATTTGGGAGAAACCAATTATGCTACTTATACTAATTTATTCCCTGGTAAATATACTTTCGAAATTAAAAGCGCTGATAAGACAAAAGAAGGAAAAATTACCCGGCTTATTATTCATATTCAATCGCCATGGTATTTAAGCTGGTTTGCTTACATGGCTTATACGATTATATTTTTTACCATTTTATATCTTTCGGTATATAGTTATTTAAAAAGGATGGAATTGAGAAAAGAGAAAGAGATTTCAGAATTTAAGATTCAAAAAGAACATGAAGTTACAGAAAAAAAACTGTCATTTTTTACGAATGTTTCCCACGATTTAAAAACGCCATTAACACTCATTAGTGCTCCAGTTGATGACTTATTGCATTCGGAAAACCTCAATCAGGAACAGGTTAATAAACTTATGGTTATTCGACGAAATTCGAAACGTTTATATAAGCTTATTACTGATCTACTTGATTTTAGAAACATTACGCAAAAACAATATGTTTTAGAAGTTGGAGAAACTGCAATTTATGACATTATTATAGATATATATGAAGCATTTAAAGAAGAATGTAAAATTAAAACCATTGAATTAAACTATGCTGTAGATAGAAATCTGAAAGGTTTTGTTGATTCAAAAAAAATTGAAAAAATACTATGGAATCTTTTATCAAATGCATTGAAATTTACGAAAAAAGGCGGGAATATATCATTAAGCGCTGAAGAACATATTATTGGCGAAGTTAAGAGTTTGAAATTTGTGGTAAGCGACAACGGTATAGGAATTTCCGATAGTGATAAATACAAAATATTTGAACGTTTTTTTAAGACTCAAAATTCTCAATTGATTAATCAGGAAGGAACAGGAATTGGACTTTCTATTGTTAAAGAACTTGTAGAAATGCACCATGGCGAAATTAATGTTGAATCTAAGATAGAAGTAGGTACAACATTTACTATTATTATCCCTTCCGGGAAAGAAAGTTTTTCACAAGACGAATTAGTTGTTTTTGAAAAACCTAATTATCTGATTTCCGAGGATGAAATTGTTGAAGATATGGAAATAATCACTCAGCAGGATTCAAAGAAACATTACAATTTGCCCGGAATTCTGGTAGTTGAAGACAATTCGGAGCTTCGGGAATATTTAGCCGGGCATTTCAATAAAAAATACAAAGTTTATAAAGCTGAAGATGGATTTGTTGGTCTCAAACTTGCGAAAGAATTTAGTCCAGATTTAATATTAACTGACGTACAGATGCCTAATATGAACGGTTATGAATTTTGTAAAGAAATCAGACAAAATTTTGATACTTCACATATACCCGTAGTTATGCTAACAGCCAATAGCTCTATTGAGTATCAAATAGAAGGACTTTCATTGGGCGCAGATGCTTATGTAACAAAACCTTTTGAAATAAAATTACTCGATGCCCAAATTTATTCGTTGCTTGATAACAGGAAAACCCTAAGAAACAAATTTCATAAAAATGAAACACCCGATAATCTTGAAAAATCTTTACCTCAAAAAGATATTGATTTTATTTTCAATCTAAAACTTTTTATAGAGGACAATATTATGAATCAGGATTTAGGTGTTGAATTACTCTCAGAGCATTTTGCAGTTAGTCTTGCGCAAATGCACAGGAAATTGAAGTCACTTACAGGTTCAACGCCAAATAATTTAATCAAATCTATTCGATTGAAGAAAGCCTACAAACTTATTAAAGAGGATGGCTTAAGGGTCTCTGAAGCAGCCTATCAAACTGGCTTTAGTGATCCAAACTATTTCACAACCTGCTTTAAAAAGGAATTTGGTGAAAACCCATCTAAAATAGGTTTAGATTAATAAAAACCATTGTTTTTTCAATCTTCTTTTAATCACTGAAAACTAAATTTTGGTGGAAGATCAATTCTTTTCTAAAATATTTTTTTGCAAAATCAATAATTTAGTATTTATCTTTGCATCGTCTCTAAGGGGGTGCCTTAACATTACAGGCTGAGATCATACCCTTAGAACCTGATCCGGGTAATTCCGGCGAAGGGAATTTGAGGCAATGACACTTACCCGCTCATATGCAGTAAATCATTGCAAATTATTTGTTTAACTTTTAAATTATTTACAATGAAACGCATGATTTTATTCATGGTTTGTGCATTGGCAATTAGCTATGCACATGCCCAACACAGTATTTCCGGTACGGTTACTGACAATAATGGTGAAAAGCTTACCGGAGCTTATGTTACACTCGATGCCAACAAAAGTTTTATTACCGATGCAAATGGTAGGTACGAAATCCCTAACTTGAAAAATGGGAACTACTCCTTAAAAATTTCTTTTGTAGGCTACGAACCCATAATTAAAGATGTTACCATAAATAATTCCGATTTCCAAAGTGATTTCTCCCTTCAATCGTCAGCTATTATGACCGACGAAGTAATAGTGCGTGGATTAAGGGCAAGCGATAAAGACCCGGTAACAAAAACAACTATTGCCAAACAAGAATACGAACGGGGTAGTCTTGGACAGGATTTGCCAATTTTGTTACAAAACCAGACATCAATTGTTACAACATCCGATGCTGGCGCAGGGGTTGGATATACCGGAATTCGGGTCCGTGGCTCCGATGCAAGCCGCACAAATATTACCATAAATGGAGTGCCATTGAACGATGCCGAATCGGAAGATGTTTTCTGGGTTGACATACCTGATTTTGCTGAAAATGTTGACAACATTCAAATTCAGCGTGGTGTTGGAACTTCTACAAATGGTGCAGGATCATTTGGCGCAAGCATGAATCTTTTAACAACATCAATGCGCTCACAGGCTTATGCCGAAGCCAAATCCTCAGCTGGTTCATTCAGCACTTACAAAAACTCATTCAGCGCTGGTAGTGGCTTACTCGACAATCATTTTACTTTCGACGTAAGAGCTTCCTTAATAAAATCAAACGGTTACATTGACAGGGCATGGTCGAACCTCAGCTCATATTATGGTGCAGTCGGATATTATTCATCAAAGGATATTATTAAATTTATAGCTTTTGGCGGCAACGAACAAACTTACCAAGCCTGGAATGGCATTCCTAAAGTTAAACTTGATAACGATACTGCAGGAATGCGCCAATATATGATTGACAATTCTGAGTATTTTCAGACTAAAGGAGACTCGCTTAATTTTTTGAATCCACATAATAACAGAACTTATAATTCATTTCTGTACGACAACCAAACTGATAATTATCAGCAAAACCATTACCAATTGATATATATCCGTAAAATAAACAGCGAATTAACTTCAAACCTTACTTTGCATTATACAAAAGGATTGGGTTATTACGAAGAATATAAAGAAAACGCCAGTTTGGCCGACTATAATTTAAGCAATTTAATTATCGGCGGTGATACAATTACTTCTACTAATTTAATCCGGAGGCTTTGGCTCAATAACGACTTTTATGGTGCCATATACCGGTTAAATTATACCAACAATGGAACGGATATAACCTTTGGTGCATCGGCTAATGAATATTTCGGATGGCATTACGGACAGGTTATATGGGCGCAATTTCCAAGCGACGGGCCAATTCGTTATGAATGGTATCGTAATCGCGGACTTAAAGATGAACAATCGGCTTATATAAAATTTAATCAGCAAATTGGTACAGATTTTAATTTCTATGCTGATTTGCAGGAACGTTTAATTCAATACAGCATTAAAGGAATAGATCAGGATTTAAATGACCTTACACAAACTCACAATAATAAATTCTTCAATCCTAAATTTGGTGGACGCTACACTCCCAGTGAAAATTTTTCGGTGTATACATCTTTAGGTGTTGCTCATAAAGAACCAACCCAAACAGATTATACAACTACCAAACCGGGTTTTCCCCAAGTAAAACCTGAACAATTATATGATTGGGAAACAGGATTATCATTGGTACAACCCAAATATGCCATTCATGTAAATTATTATTTAATGGTTTACAAAGATCAGTTGGTACTTACCGGAGCATTAGATAATGTTGGCAACCCATTGATGATGAATGTTCCAAAAAGTTTTCGCAGTGGAATTGAATTGGAAGGAAAAATAAAATTATTCCCAACTTTAACATGGCAGGTAAATGCAACAATTAGTGAAAATAAAATAATTCAGTATACCAATTATACCGAAAAATATGATGCTGACTGGAATATCCTGCCTGATTCAACTTCAGTTTTAAAAAATAAAACCATTGCATTTTCACCATCATTTGTGGCTGGAAGCAATTTAATTTACAACCCAATTAAGAATATGTCGGTTCAGTTACTTTCGAAATATGTCGGTAAACAATTTGTTGACAACACTCAATCGGATGATAAAATGCTCAATGCCTATTTTGTAAATAATTTGCTGTTAAGCTATGAACTCCCTCAAAAATTATGTAAAAATATTGAATTCAATGTTTTGATAAACAATATTTTAAACACACAATATATAGCCAATGCATGGGTTGCGCCATATATTCTTGATGGGAAAAACAAGGTTTGGGATGGTTATTTTCCACAAGCCGGTAGAAATATTTTAGCCGGTATTACAGTAAAATTTTAAATTTGCCGAATTACAAATTTCCCTTAAGGGGCGCTATTAATTGGCGCCCCTTTTTTATTAATGATATGAAAACCTAAAATTGTTTAATTTTGAACAATTATGGAAAAATCAAATAAAGCTTATCATTTAAAAGTTAACGAAGTTCAGAAAGCCCGTGAACGGTTGCGCGATGTTGCTGTTGATACACCATTGATGCGCGATATAACTTTGTCGGCACGTTTTAACGCAAATGTTTTTTTAAAACGCGAAGATCTCCAAATTGTACGTTCATATAAAATACGTGGTGCATTCAATAAAATTTGTCAATTACCAAAAGAACAGTTAAAAAAAGGTGTAGTATGCGCCAGTGCTGGAAATCATGCCCAGGGTGTCGCTTATTCATGTCATAAGTTGGGTATCAAAGGCACTATTTTTATGCCAACACCTACCCCAAAGCAAAAAATAACGCAAGTGAAATTTTTTGGCCACGATAATGTTGATATTGTTCTGATTGGCGATACTTATGATGATGCGTTTAAAGCAGCCATGCAATTCAGGGACGAAAAAAATATTGAATTCATTCACCCGTTTGACGATCCACACGTAATTGAAGGTCAAGCTACTATTGGCCTGGATATTCTTTCTCAAACATCAAGCCATATTGATTATTTGTTTTTGCCCATTGGTGGTGGTGGACTTGCAGCAGGTGTTGGAAGTGTATTTAAAATATTGAGTCCCGATACCAAAATTATTGGCGTTGAACCACAAGGAGCGCCTTCCATGAAAGCTTCCCTTGAAAAAGGCGAAGTAGTAACTTTGAATAATATCGATAAATTTATTGATGGCGCTGCCGTTCAACGTGTGGGTGATTTAACTTTCGAAATTTGTCGCAATATACTCGATGATATAATAACTATTCCGGAAGGAAAAGTTTGCTCTACTATTTTGCAATTATATAATGAAGAAGCAATTGTAGTGGAACCTGCAGGAGCATTATCTATTTCCGCCCTCGATTTTTACAAAGATAAAATTGAAAACAAAACCATTGTAAGCATAGTAAGCGGAAGTAACAATGATATTACACGAACCGAAGAAATTAAAGAACGTTCACTGTTATATGAAGGCTTAAAGCATTATTTTATTGTACGTTTTCCGCAACGACCAGGGGCTTTTCGTGAATTTTTGGAAAAAGTGCTTGGTCCAAATGACGATATTTCATTTTTTCAATATTCGAAAAAAAATAACAGGGAACAAGGTCCGGCGCTTGTAGGTATTGAACTTCAGAAAAAGGAAGATTTTGAACCTTTAATGTCAAAATTAAAAGAAAGTAATTTTTTACAGGAATATTTGAACGAAAAGCCCGATCTGTTTCAGTTCTTAGTTTAAGCTGATTGAGTTCCTTAATCAACCAAAAGGGGTTTTAAGGAATAATATATTTTGTGCCAATTTTATTCTTTCTCACCACTCTCAGTTTTGATTTGGATTCTCCGCTCTTTCATGCTTCGCATGACAAGTAGAGAATTCATTAAATTTCTTTACTCATAAAACATACACGAATAATGCGATCAGGAAGTTATACTTTTGTTTATAAGAAGATATCGATATGAGATTAATTTAACGATACTTACCAGGAATGGTATAAATATAACCGAAAGTTATACCAAATGAACTGTTATATGAATGGGTTTCACCTTGAGCTTTGGTTAAGCCTTTATAATAAAAAAATTCAACAGTAAAAGCGTCATTATATTCCAAACCACCACCCAAATGCAATCCAAGGTTAATAGGTGTAATGTCTTTACCCGTATAACCAACATGAAATGTTTTCGAACTATCAGCGGAAACATTTAAGCCGCTCGAAATACGGTTGTATGAATCATTTCGAAATCCGTAAACAGCAACACTAATTACAGGCCCGACATTAAAAAAAGCTTTAAATCTCTCTGCTCTCGACAATTGGGTAACATCGTGGTACATGATAGGAATAACTAAGTAATCGAACCTTATTTTAGATTTAATATAAGTTGTTTCGCCATTAGCTTCAATATTTATGGCTGAAGTATTCATTCCCTTTTGAGAAAAGAACAAACCACCTTTAAAAATAAGGTCATTGGTAATACTATATTCGCCGGTTGCACCAATTTCCCCACCATATAAAAAACTATTCGTTTGATATGCTGTTTTATCATCACTACCCAAACTGCTCCCATTGGCACCAATTTCCCCTCCAACCCTAAATTGAGCTGAAAGAATTGTGCAAATAATTAATGTGAAACCAATAATTAGTAATTTCTTCATAAATCCACAAAAGAAAATGGCTATAAAATTAGCCATTTGAATTGATATTTGTAATTTCTCTTTTTTTTAAATTTCTTATAGTTATCAAAAATTCATAAATATGGGTAGAAACTTTAAAATTATACCCGCAATTCTTAAATCATTTTTATCTTATCACAGTTATAGACCCAGTAAATGGACTTATTCCATTAACATTCAGGTTTATGATAAAGAAGTACGCATCCATAGGAACATAACCATTTTTTGTTTTTCCATCCCAGGGTTCGGTATAGCCGGGCTTTGAACGAAATTCGAGCCTGCCCCAGCGATCATATACTTCAACTATAGCTTTTGTATATTGTGCAATGTTTGGAATAATCCAATAATCGTTCATTCCGTCACCATTTGGTGTAAATGCTGAAGGTATTTCGTTTGCATTAAAAGTATTCTTACAACTAAGAATGTGAATAGTGTCGGAACTAACACAATTATTTTCATTTGTCACTAAAACAGTCAGGAACGAATCTTTTTCTGTTGCAACATAGTTTTCACTGCTCGAAAGTACCGACTTATCATAATCGTACCATTGATAAGTTGAGCCAGGGTTGCCAGCATCAAGCATTAATAAGTCGCCAAAACAAAGTGCAGTATCATTGCCTAAATTAATATAAGGTTTGGGATAAATCGTTATCAACGATGAATCAATAGCTATACAACCATAGGTGTTAGCCACTTTTACCCAAACCGTTTGCGCACTATCGGCTATATAAGTTGTATTATTTTCCCCATTTTGCCATTGAACTGTATTATAACCTGTAACATCGAAAGTATGGCTATCGCCCTGGCAAAATGCAAATGGTCCGCCCAAATTAACTGATGTAGCCGGATTAACAACAACTGTAAGTGACTTGGAATCGGTATAACATCCACTTATTTCACCGGTTACCGACAAGTTGTATTGTGCTGTACCAGTAGTTTTAGGCCATTGTATAAAAACAGTCCCTTTTAAAGTATCGCTGGTTTTATTGCCTAAACTGTCTGTAAAAATTGCATTTGAATCGGTTTTCCAATGAAATACCATTCCTGCATCACCATTAACAACAAATCGGAAAGGCTGACTGGTATAACAAACAGTATCAGTCCTTTGACTATAAATTGCCAAAGTGAAGAGTAGAATTAATACTATGGAAAACAGTTTCCTCAAATTTTTACTATTTTGTCCTATTCCATTTAAAATTGAATTTCACTAATGTTATGAGTGGCTTTTACAACCACATTAACTGCTACCTGTCCATTGTTATAAACCTGCGATACGTTGCCAGATACAACTTTAACAATACTAATCTGATGACTTACTGCAACCTTACCCGAAATGGTAAATACCGGATCGGTAAAAGTTAATGTAACACTGCCTTTACCTATGGCAACTTTTGCCGGATAAGTTATCGTGCTATCGTTGTCGATAGTATAATATAATTTACAGCTATCCAGCGCAGTATCGGTTGATGTAATGGTAACAGGAATATTCACCGAAACACCGTTTCCGTTTACTGGCGGGCAAAGTGAATCGGGCACTGCGCCCCATGCCACATTTAAGGGCAGTTCATTTGGCGAAGAATAAACATGGACGATAAGGGACTTTGAATCACCCCAGCAACCATCAATTGCCTGTGGAACAACAGTTAAAGTATCAATATCGCCATCGGTGCCAGTCCATTTTATTAGTTTGGTTGAATCGGTAGCAGGATCCAATGCAACGGAAGGGGATGTAACCGACCAGTGGTATTCCGCAGCCACGCCGTTCAGGTTGTGCACAGAATATGTTACAGAAGAACTCTCCTGCACATATTGCACACCCTGGGCATGAACAGCTAAACCGCCAATCAGCACAAGTAAAATAAGACAATATTTTCTTTCAAAAACCTTCATTGCATTTTCATCTGCAAACTTTTCTTAATAAATTTAATTCTCCAGATTACCTTAATATTACCTATTACTGGATATCACTAATTGATGGAGCTGCTGTAACATTTAAGGTAGCCGATAATGTTGCATCAATAGAATTGGAATAATCTACCACATCATTATTGACATCATAAATTAATTTCGCAATTTTTACAGTATGGGTACCTGCAGTTAATCCAACAAGACTTATTAATACATTTGCACCGGATTGTATGTTCAGTGTAATAACACTTTGATTAGTGCCATCAATTGCTAAAACAACCTGGTAAGTTTCGCCACTGCCTAAGGTATATCCTGTAAGGCTAACCTGAACATTGGTTGAGTTACCCGATGGATTCGTATTGGATGGCTGACAAACGGTGTACGTACTTGTTGCCCAGCCTAACTGTGCCCCCCCATTAATAACATTGGTTTTAACTACAATTTTCATATCAAAGCTGTCGCCTGCACAACTTGAGCTGACCCCGGCAGCCGATAACCAATAGATTCCGGCACTCCACGTATTCGCGAAGGAACTTGTGGTTTGCGATGCTTGAATAAGACCATTCAAATACCAGTTAAAACTGGTTGCTGTGGCTGAAGTTGCCGTAAAGGTCTTACTGCCGGCCTGCATGGTATAAACTTTGTTTTGGGCAAAACTACTAGCGCTAATGCCGGCAATAATAACCAAACCAAGTATTTTAAAAATTTTGTTCATATTCAAATTTTTAATTTGAAACTATTATTGAATACCAGTAACCGTTGGAACTGCATCAACATTAACAGCTTGACTTACATTATTTGTTGATAAAGTTGAACCAAAAGATACACCAGTAATTAAATAAGTATAAGGTGAACCAGCTGCTGTTAATACTTCAGGAAATGAAACAATTTGTGAAGCTGAAGACATAGTAACAGGTGATGCAGCAGGAGTACCATTAAATGAATAATAAATACTAATTGGATTTGCACCACTTACCGTTGCAGTAGATCCGGTTCCAGTAATTGTAATAGTAGCTGAAAATGTTGAGCCATCACAAACTGCTGAAGGTAATGTGATACCGGCAATATAAGACATAAGTGCCGGAGTTTCTATTACAAGACTAATACTACTTGCACTTCCAGAACATCCATTGGTTGAAACAGGTGTTACACTCAATGTACTGGTCGCACCAACCGTACTACTAAAATCAATTGGAATTGTTGTTTGGGCATGACCTGTTGAAGGATCAGTTAAAGTGGATCCTCCGCCTGACACAATTGCTGTTGACCAATTATAGGTTGTTGCACCAGTTGGGTTAAGAGCTTTGAATGTTCTACCTGTTGTACCAGCAGGAATCTGGATTGTTGTAATTTGTGCAAATATTGCAGTGTAAGCAGCAATAGTAATGATTGATAATAAAATTATTTTTTTCATATTTTTAATTTTTAAATACCACTGGCCTAACCAGTGGTATTTTATAATTCATTAATTTATTGTAATTCCATTGGTTGCAGGTTTAGCATAAACTGTTTGACTTGCTGAAACAGTTGCCCCTAAGCTGATAGCAGAACCATTAAATGTTGTTCCGGTAATAGTAACAACATTGGTAACATCACCAGTTGTTGTATTATTCAGGAACCCTGGAATAGTTAATGTAGTTGCATCTGCACTGCTATTAAGCGTATATGTTTGAGTAGTTGCAGCAGCTCCATTTAATGAAACAGTATAAGTAACTACAATTGGATAGTCTGAAGCTCCCGGTACATAAGTAAAGGTAAATGGTAATGAACCATCTGTTGCACTCCAACAACTTGGAGTATTTGTATATGCAGTTAAATTTATAAAGTTTGAAGCAATTATTACTTCCTGTAATTTATCGGAAGTCGGATTCGAACATCCATTTGCAGAAACTTCACGAACTACAATATCATAATCACCAGTAGCCGTCCATTGTAATTTATAATCCGTTGTACCTGCACCAGAAATAACTGTATAACCAGCAGCTGGAGTAGTTGTTCCATGATTGTAAACATTCCATGTAAAAGTGCTTCCTCCAGCAACGCTGGCAGTTGTGCTATAAGTAAATGTCGAATTTACACCGGCATTTTGTTGCGCCATTATATAGCCCGTAGCTATAACAAAGCTTATTAATAATATTATTATCTTTTTCATATTATAAATTTTAAAGTTTTTTCATTAATTATGAGTAATTGTCGATGTTACTGGTTTAGCATCAATTGTTACACTTTGTACATTATTAGTACCTACACCAAGGGTTCCACCCATTCCATCGGTAGTGGCAGTTAAAGTAATAGTTTTATCCTGGTTAAGCATAGGAGCTGAAGCATTAGTATTTGCTTCGAAATCGTTACTTGCATTAGGTATAGTCAAAGTTGCTGAGCTGTAGGGTGCTACACCAATACCTGTTAAAGTTGCGCTTACACTACCTCCTGCCGTACCATTATTACCGGCAATAGTAACAGGAACTGTAGCAGGTAATTCTGAAGCAGACATAGCAACACTAAAATTAACTGTTGTTGTATAATCAGTTCCGGGGGTACTACATATTGGACCAGCAGTTGTACTGGCAAACTCTATCGTCCTGCTCCCAACGGTAACAGTATAAGTAGTTGTTGCAGTACAACTTGCACCATTTGTTTCCGTTACAGTAATTGTATAAGCACCGGTTGTTGCTGGCCAAGTAATAGCTTGTGTTGTTGTTGTACTGGAAGTTGTAACAGATGCAGGACCAGTTACAGCCCAACCTAAGGTACTGCCACTAGCAGTTTGAGTATAGGTGTAAGTATAAGCTGAACCTGTAGCTACAGTCTGTTGTGCATTAGCACTTTGCCATCCAAAAGCAACCATTACTATAATAGCTGCTAATAATAATAAACCTTTTCTTTTCATAGTCGTAATTTTTAATTATTATAAATTTTTAAATCTCTCGTTTTTAAAGCGTTATACGCTGTTTTTATATATTTTGTTTTTAATTGTTTCCAGTATCATTTGCCAGCTTTTCAACCGACAGTTGTTTTGTTTGTTTTTGATTAGGTTTTGGGCTTAAGGCTATAGGTTTTGGCAATCTTTCAACTTCCATTTTCCCGTTTACCTTTTTCCATTTATCTTTTTTCCTTTATCATTTTTCCGTCCTCCGTTTTTCGTTTTTCTTAGCTCTTTGTTCCTTACTCTTAACTTTATATTCTAATTATGATTAATCACACTTGTACCGGGCGTTGCATATATAGTTATATTTTTATTGCTTGTTGCAACCGAACTACTGCATCCTCCCGCTCCGGTAACTGAAATTTGAATTATAGCAGTATGGTCAGAACCGGTTGCATCAGGTGTAAAAGTTGGTGTTAATGTAGTACCATTTGTAAATGAACATGTTCCGCATCCTGAAAGGACTGTCCAACTAATTGTACCATTTGCAGCGCTTGCACCTGAAATTGATAACGATGCATCGTCACAAGTACTCTGATCGGCACCGGCATTTGTAGTAGGAACTGCATCAACTGTTAATGTTCCATTCACATATGAAATTGAATAATTACCTAATCCAGAACCTGTAGCAGCACTTGGTGTAATAGTATATGAGCCTGCACTCGCTGTTGATGGAGAGCCAGGACTGTTTAAAGTCACACTTGTAATATTATCACTATTCACTAATCCAGAGGATGTAAATTCTGTTCCAACAAAAGTCAATGTTTGATCAGAACATTTACTTAGGTCATTCGCAGTCACTGTTAAGGCAGCAGCAGTTACTGTCAACGTTCCTGTTGCATATGTTATTGTATAATTGCTCGATGTAAAAGTCCCGCCTGTAGCTGCACTTGGCGTAATTACAGAGGTTGATCCAACTGGCGAGGTTGCCAACAACGCTCCTGCTCCATAACTTAATGTTACTGAACCTATCGTTTCTCCATTCTGTAGTGACCCGCTTGTGATTGTATATGCACTCGATCCTGCGACAGGTGTCGATTGTGTCGTTCCATAAGTCTTGTTCGCATTATTAGCCGTGATCGTAATTGATGCTGCCGTTACTGTCAACGTTCCTGTTGCATAAGTTATCGTATAATTACTCGACGTAAATGTACCGCCTGTAGCTGCACTTGGCGTAATTACAGAGGTTGACCCAACTGGTGAGGTTGCCAACAACGCTCCTGCTCCATAACTTAATGTTACTGAGCCTATCGTTTCTCCATTCTGTAGTGACCCACTTGTGATTGTATATGCACTCGATCCTGCGACAGGTGTCGATTGTGTCGTTCCATAAGTCTTGTTCGCATTATTAGCCGTGATCGTAATTGATGCTGCCGTTACTGTCAACGTTCCTGTTGCATATGTTATCGTATAATTGCTTGCCGATCCTATAGAAAAGATTGCAGCAGATGGAGTTATGGTATATGGCGATCCTGCTACTGTTGCTGTTGAAACAGCTCCGGCACTGGTCAATGTTATACTACTAACAGCATCTGTACCTTGTAAACCTGTTGTGGTATATTCTGTTCCAGCAAATGAAAACGTATTGCCATAGGACTTTGTCTGATTATTCGCTGTGATAGTCAATGCTGCCGGGTTAATCGTTAATGAAACTGCAGTTCTGGTAGAACTTATACACCCTGTTGTTGTATTTCGCGATTCTGTATAAAATGTATAAGTACCTGCGGCAGTTTGTACCGGAGTATAGCTTGTATTCCCTGATAAAAAAGCAGAACCGCCACTTGAGGCACTATACCAATCAACAGTACATCCCGAAGGAGGTGTTGCTGAAATAGAATGAGTAGCACCGTCAAAAGTAACAGTTGTTGATCCGGCTGTTGGTGCTATTGGCAAAGCATTTACTGTTACCCCACCCGATACATTACTGGTAATAGAACATCCATTTGAGTTGGTTATAACACAGTAATAATATAAAGTGCCAAAGGTACTCGTTATCGGACTATAAGTGTTACTTGAAATACCCACTGCAGTACCCCCGCTATTCGAATTTGAAGTATTACTATACCATTGATAGCTGCTTATAGAACCACTACCCGCTGTTGCAGCAACCGAAAAGGCAGTAGCACCACTATTCTGACATACACTTTGTGCAATAGTAGATGGCTGAGCAGTTATGCTTGGCAATGCATTTACAGTAACAATAGTTGTCCCCGACATATTGGCATTACATCCATTGTTATATGCCAATACCCCAATAGTTGTATTCAATGTAAGGTTTCCTGTTGGTAAGGAAAGTGCTGAACCTGTACCGGCAACGGTTCCTCCAATATTCGTATTTAGATTAGTATCACGTAATTGATAAGCAACACCGGACTGCGAATTACTTAATCCAATATTTGTTCCACTTCCGGAGCAAACTGATACGGTAGCTGGTGAAACATTATAAATACTTATTGAAGCGCTAATATTGTAATTATTAGTAGCATAACCATGAAATGTGCCATTATATTCATCAACAGCAACTGTACCAGCTCCAGCACTACCCCAGGTAACAACAATCTGGTCATTTCCACTTACAACTGTTGGTCCGGTAAATGTACCTCCTGTAACCGTCCAGGTATAAGTATGTGTTCCTACAACCGGTGTTGAATATGTAATAATACTGCCCTGGCAAACATTTGCCGTTGTTGGAGTAATTGAAGGCGAAGGTGTGCTTACTATTGTAACTGTTTTTGAATCGGTAGCAGTACAACCCGATGATGTTGTAGTTTCTAAAACTTGCAATTGATAAGTCCCAGGAGTAGATATAGTTGTTATAGTATAAGGATTTGATGCTGATGCAGTTGGTGTACCGCCGGCTGTCCCGCTCCAGGCAGCATGCATAAGATGCCCCTGCATCAACTGAAGATGTTGTATATGAACGTGACTCACTTTCGCCAACAGTAAATGTGCCTGTAATGCTTGGTGTAAAAGTAGGGTTAACAGTCACCGAAACCGGTGTTGTATTTACTGAACCACTTATACCATTGCCTATAACCGATACCAGGTGAATATTAGAATAAGTGATAGGACTGGTTCCGGAAAATCCCAAATTTGTTCCTGTAAGTTGAATGGTATAAGATGAACTCATAATACCGCTTTGTGAATAAGTATTGGTACCATCGCTATACGTTAATGTCCAGGGAGAATTTCCAGTCAAGGTTACAGGAATGGAAGCAATAGCACCATTATTACAAATAGTGCTCGGGCTTGGACTTCCACTAATATAGGCAGTTACGCCAACTGCTGCTAATGTAAAGGTATAATTATCACTTGACACATTAGCATTGGTAGTACAAGTACCTGTTGTACTGCCTGAAGCTGTTGAAAGCAATTGAGTCCAATTGTTTGAAGTGTTAAGCTGAGCTACGGTTGTAGAACTTGCAACAACCCCACTTGATGCATCCCAACGCAGTTTAACACGTGCTGTCCCTGTTCCGGCCGGACGCGTCACAGTCCAATATTCATTATTACTTACCGAAGTAAGTGGTGAAACCAGATTGGTTTGATAGGATGGTCCTGTATTATAATAAGTAGCTGACCATGTTGCAGGTGATGAAGCCGTAGAAGTATTGTTTAGCGAAAGTTGTCCGTATCTGTTTGAACCTGTAGTACTACCAATTGGGAATACAAATGATTGTCCACTTATAATACTCTTGCTTAATGGCCCATTAACAAATGAATTTACCGATCCGCCTATTATGGCAGAAGTTGAAGTATTAGTAACTGTAAGTGCATGCGTAGCATCTGTTGTAATAATTCCTTTGGTAAGATACAACAAATCTGAAACATTTGCACCTGTTGCCCCGGAAGTCATCACAAGTCCTGCAGTATTTGTATTATTTATGGTTAAATCATAGAAGTTTTCAGTACCGGCAGCACTAAATGTCTGAGTTCCGGTTCCGTTAAAAGTGACCATCCCGGTACCCGGATTAAAAGTTGATGGATTTGTACTGTTTATCCAATTCCCTAAAATATAAATATCTTTATTATACAAAATATTCGTTAAAGTAGCACCTGAAAAAATATGCAAATAATTGTTCACCTGCATATTTTCAGCACTCATATATGTAATACCCGTATTTGTAAATTCAACGTTATTAAATGGTTTATAAATATTACCCGGCTTTAAAGGTAATGTTCCATCATTTGTTCCTGCAAATTCCAATATACTACTTGTATTTGCAAAAAAACCATCATATTCGCCACCGGGAAAAACAAACATACCATCGGTAGTTGCGGATACTTTTAAACGCCCAGAGCCTGTAACATGCCCCAAATCATGGAAAGTTGTTAGTCCGCAATCAAGTGTTCCTGAAATTAAAACTGAATAAGCATTGGCACTATTTGCTGCCAAAGATACTGTGTTGCCTGACGAAATTGTAACCGGGTTTCCAATTGGGTAACAGGTACAGGAACCCCCACCACTTGTCAACGACCATTCCGTAGTACTATTCCAGTTGCCATCACCTATACTATACAACATGGGTTGTGGCGTATATATACTTCCTGAAACATCCCCAGCTGTATATTCACCATCCAGATCAGAGCTAATATTGGGAACATTAATATAATGACTTGTCGTATTAATTGAAGCTCCAGGGACTAGGTTATTCCATGTATTCGTTGGTACATCATATCGTTGTGGTATAAAACTAGCCTCAGTTCCTATTATATCAGAAGCAACATAATAATATTGATGGGTAACTGTATAAGTTGTTAATCCCGATGTTATTACACTCCAATAATAAGGTATATAATCCGTAGGGGTAACTTTTACCGATTTGTGTAACGAATTAATTGGCTTAACTAATATATAGGCATTACTGCTTGCATTAGCAGTAAAATTATAAACTACAGGCGTATATTTTGCCGGAACACCTATTGGATAAGTAAAAGTTGATGCCCCAGATGGAAAATATTTTTTAACACCTTCATCACTCAATACCCCATTCAATAAAATCATCCTTGAACTACTAAATGGAGCTCCGGTAATTGTTGCAGCAGAACCTAATGTGAGCGTATAATCATCAATATAAAACAATACATCCCTGTTAAAACTGAGCTGTCCGTTAATGGTTGAATTATCAATCATATCAACACCATTCCCGTTATTAAGTATAACATTGCCAAAGACACCTGCACCACTACCCGAAATTACCTGTTGTGACGACCCGGAAAAGCTTATACCACCTGAAGTGGAGACACTCATATGTGTAGCATTGTTATCCACATTTCCAATAACAGTAATTGTATTGCCCCCATCGACCAAAGTACCTGTATTAAGAGTTAGGTCAGTATTTACTTGTAATGTGGAATTTGAAGCTAATGTAACGATACCTGATTGTGCAAAAACTAAATTTGCAAAATTGGTTACATTCGACCCATTACCATTTATACTTCCACTGGTTCCATTAAATGTAGTAATTTGGGTAGAAGTAGAATTAATTCCAGCCTGGTATCCTCCTACATTCGTTCCAGTTCCTGCATTACTGTTGTTATTAGTTAAATTCACACCAATATTAACATCATTATCATTGGCCAGAAATTGTGAATTACCATTAATTACTAAAGAATCCTGGATGGTCATGGGCAATACATCAAGGCTCAGGTTTTGGTTTTGGGTGCCATCTCCAACCATTACATTCCAAAGCGATGCAGTGGAACTAATCGTAAATGTTTGAGAACTTGCACTATTGGCAACTTGAATAGTACCGCCGGTAACAGAAGAAGTATCAGGTCTTAAATATAAATCGTCATAAGGAGTAGTTGTACCAGAGTTGGCAACTAATAATTTACCCCCCGACATATAAAATGAACTATTGTCATTTACAATTTCAATTTTCCCACGGGTAGTTTGATCATTTCCGTAAATAATTACATTACCACTTCTTTGGCTATACTGAAGCGCCCCACTGGTTGTACTTAATCCACGCCTGATTTGTCCATATACATTTAAAGTGCCGCTATCCACATAAATTTGTGGTGTTCCGGCAGCAGAATATTCTATGTCATTATTATTATTTGCAAGAGACCCTATATTTAAGATTCCACCTAAAACTTCAAGTTTACCTGAAAGTAATAATTCTCCAGCAGAACCCGAACCAACTGTGGCAGTTCCCCGATGAACAGATAAACAAGCTGTTGTAGGAATTGTAAAAGCACTTGTAGTTGTAATAGTGACATTCAATGCTGAATTATCAACCCTGAATGTACCATTGCTAAGTGTTAAGAACGGATTGGTTGAACCTGTTACTATATTTGATTGCAAAAATACAACTGGTGTAGAATTAGAACCTTTATTAATTATTAAATTATAAAATCTATAACTTGTACCACTACTTGTACCTTTAATTGAATCGTTGGTAGTACCCATAAAAGTGACCTGTGCATGACCACTGGGGTTCATATCAAATGTACCATTGTTGGTAAGGTTTCCATACAAATTTAAATTGTATGTTGTACCTGCACCAGTATTAAATATTGCTCCTGATGATATATTGGTATTGCCGTTAACCTGGATAGTATGGGCAACACTATTTGTAAATTGAAGTACTCCTGAAACAATATTTAAACTGTCATCAATAATATACGTCCAGGGTGTAGCAGGAGTTTGTACCATATAAGTTGTCCCGGTTCCATTAACAGTCATATTATTATATACAGTAAGATTTTCTGCTGGCAATATTATATTGTAACCTGCCGGGGAAAGCTTTAAATTATAATAGGTAGATAAAGCTAAACCAGAAGCGCTTGTTGTTGGAATGGTAATGTTGGCTGTTGTAGTGTAATATTCCACCGTTCCACCATTTGATCCAATAAAATCACCAAAATCACCTATTGGGAAATAATTGTTCGAAGCAATTCGTAAAGTTCCTCTACCTGTAACACCCTTTTGCGGTAAAGCAGCAAAGTTATGTCCGGTTATTGTCCCCAAATCAAGTGTTGATCCGGTTTCAATTAATAAGCTCCCGGCATTGGCTGTTGCAGTTGTTGTTACTTTATGATTATCAACTATATTAACAATTGTACCAGAGGATGGTGTTCCTGCTCCACCCGCTCCACCTCGTGTAGCAGACCATGTAGCAGAAGAATTCCAATTTCCATCGGCTACGCTATATAAAACAGGTACAGATGTAAATGTAGTTAATTGACCTGCCGTATAATCGCCATCGGCAACATATGCAGTGTCATAAACAAAGGTATGATTTCCAAGATTAATTTTAGTTGGGTCATTGATGTAGCTCCATGTGCTACCGCCCCTGTAGACGCCTGGTAAATAGAGGCTTTCAGTTCCTCCGATAAAATAAGTATTATAATTATATTGGTGTTTTACACTACTTACAGGGATTCCATTAAAATTTGTACTGGCGGTATGCCAGTAACATGCCAGCGAGTTTGTACTTTGTGCCAGGTAATGCCTGCTATTTACGGGCCTTGTTGTAACAGTGCCATATTTTGTAGGGGCACTCGAAAACTGAATGGTAGCCGGTAAATAATAATAAGTAGTATTAGAAGTATTATAAATCCCAAACGGAAAAAGAAAAGCAGTGGTATTTTTATAGTTTTTGCTCACACCATTGTCCGACATCAGACCTGTGGTTTGGATCATTTGGTAATTGCTAAAACTGGTACCCGTTGCCATGTTGGAATAAACAATAGCAGAACTATCCAAGGTTAAATTATTCGACCCAATATTCAGGGTTGACCATCGTTGTGCAGCATTAGCTGCAGTTCCGGCTAATCTTAAAATTCCGGTTACTTTCATGGCTGATGTCATAGTTACAGAACCGCCAGTTTTGTTCAATGTAAGATTATTGAAACTTCCATTACCGTCACCACTAATGGTTTGAGCTGTTGTACCAGTAAGTTGAATACTGCCCGCACCTGAAGCAGGCATAAAGTGAGTTCCTGCATTATAAATAGTAGTACCGGTTGAGCCATTCAATTGTAAAATACGGCCGTTATCAATTAATGTGCAACCACTGCCAATAGTAAAGTTCCCATTTACAACTATTGGGGTTGCCGCACTGGCATTGTTCAGGGTAAGGCTTGATGTACCGGACATGGTAAGGTTGTTTAAAGAAGCTAATGTCCCTTCGATATCAAATATTTGGTTACCTGCACCATTAAATGTTGTGGTATTTGTACCTGGTGTATAAGTACCTCCGGTTGCTATTGTAAAATTTTCACCAACATTCAAATTTATAGTACCGGTACCCAAATTTAATGTGGAATTTGCCCCAATTGTCAAATCGTTTAATACAGTCAAATTCGCATTAACTCCCGTTGATAATCCAGTAGAATTCCATTGAATTGAAGTAGTTCCAGTTGTTGTGGATGAATTCCTTGAAATATTTAAATTATAAAATGGCACTGTTGAGTTTGCGGTGTAAGTTGTTGCATAACTGGGTAAATTTAAATTAACAGTACCACCTGTAACTTCAAAATTACCAGGTTGAGATTCAATATCAAAAATATCAGTTATATAATATGATAAAGTTCCTCCATATGTGTACAAAACATTATTTGTAAAATTTAGTGTACCCCCGCTCATTTTGAAAACTGTTGAAGTAATAGCAAGGTTCATCATTGGCCCGGTTTGCTGTTGCCCCATCATCCTTACGTTAACAGTACCTCCGGTTTGAATGTAACTCATAAGATTTGTACCGGTAGGATCTACCCAAAATTCGCTGACATCAAGTACGCCTGTACCTTCAATTTGGAATAAAGGAGTTCCATTTTTATTTAAAACAATTCCTGTTGCATCGCCAGTTGATAACTGACCTGAGCTAATTCTTAAAGTTCCAACTAATGTCAATGCCTGATATGAACCTGTACCATATCCTGTAGCATTAAATCCTGTGATAGTTGTAGATACATTTGCACCATTTACCCATAATTGAGCCGTGGGTAAAATATTAAAATCCAATCCACCTTCAGTTAGTGAAGGAATATTTATATTATCGTTAAGTATTAAAGTCCCATAGTGAATATATAAAGCTTTGTAAAAAATACCCCATCCAAGTGCGTCAGGTCCTCCAGTTTTATTGCCCCCCCCTTGATAATTTGGTCCATATAGGGCAAAATTATTAGTATTTGAAGAATTTACATTCAAGGAATAAGTCTGATCCGTCCCCTTTTCAATTATTAACCTAAAGAAATCAGTTATACCATTGCAAGTCAAAGTATTATTTGTTGAACCCATAAAGTCAACCTGAACATCACCATAATTTATACCACCAGAAGCATTATTTGTAAGTATATAATAATTTTCTAAAGTTGTTAAAACGGTTGAGTGTGGTAATCCTGTAAATCTGACAGAGCCATTGTTGGTGAAATCACCATAAATATTTAATGTATGCACAGGGTAAACAGGCAATGTTGGCTCTGTATAAGTTGAACCGGCAAAACTATGGGCATTAGAAGCAAAATTATTAACCCCTATGCTACATCCTGCATCAACTGTAAAATTACCATGAACAGTCATATTCAGCAGGTTATCTGATGCTGTAGGGTTACCAAAATTAAAGGTAAGGTTACCGGAACCTGTATTTTTTAATTCAAAATTGCCATTTAAAGTATATGTTGGAGAAGAAGAATTATCAATATAAACAGTATTTGCACCAGCAGAGCTATTTGATATCAGCAGATTATTATAAATTAACTGAGAACTACTAATATTTGAATTGTTTAAATTATAATATTCAACCGTACCTCCACCACCAGCAACAAAGGCAGTATAATCTCCTCCCGGGAATGTGTTTGAATTAAGTCGTAATTTTCCCTGCCCAGTAATAGTTCCAAAATTATGACCGGTTGAAGTTTTTAAATCGAGGATACCGCCATCATTTATAGTAAGCGATAGAATTGTTCGTCCTCCATCAACCGCATTTGTATATACTGTACGGCCATTTAAAATAACAACCCTGTTTGTGTTTGAGGGAATAGAACTTCCGGGATTAATCCATAAAGTCCCGGATGCATCAGTAGTCCAGGTACTGGCATTTTTCCAATCACCTGCCTGGTATGAATAATAGGTTGTTATGGGTTCACGTGCTGTCCAAACTCCTGTCAGAACATTGGTTCCGGTGGAAGAGATTGGAATTACCCCTCCCGAACTCGGTACATTTGGTGTACTCCAGGCAGATGATGCGTATAAAGCAGGTATATAAATACTTTGATTACCACCTGTTCCAACATCGCCAGGATTAATATATGTAAAATTAACATTTGCATTAATACCTGTTAAACCACCACTTGCTGTGACGTTCCAGTAACGCGCCAGATCAGTAGTGGAAGCACCAGTAGCCTTTGAAGGTACAGTATTTACAGTAATAGATTGTGTACCAGCCAGAGTTGCTGACAAGGATGAGATGACCATTGGAGTATATGATGTACCGGACCCCACAGGGTAAGTCATTTGAAACCCAGCGGCAGTTGTACTTTGTACAATCAATGAACCTGTACCGGTTCCACCATTGCATACGATCATATGGGTATTGTCGTACGAACCAGATATACTACCAGTTGTTCCAATAGTTAAATTATAAGTACCCAATGCCAGGTTACCATTGCTTAAACTTAAAGTACCATTTACCGTTGCTGCGCCTTGCAGGGTTTTGGTATTAGCTCCGGAAATAGTAAGATTCTGAAAATAGCCAGTTCCTGTTCCAAAAATATTTTGTGATCCAGCAGTATTGAATACGACTGTACTGCCTGAACTATTTGTGGTATTAAAACTTCCGTTAAAACTGCTTGCATTTCCTGATACATTTAGTTGATGGACAAGACCAGTGCCAATCATATTTACAATTCCATTACCAGTTACATTCCCGGTAACATTAATTGTCATTGCCGATGAACCGTAATTTAAAGTACCAGAAACATTTAAATTGCCACCTACATTGAGTGGAGAACTTTGTAATGTTGCTCCACCGGTGCCTGACATAGTAAGGTTATTATAAGTAATACCTGTAAAAGTTTGAGCTGTGCCACCATTAAAATTGACAGTTCCGGTTCCACTTGTGAACGTCCCATTATTTGTCCAATTCCCGCCAATAGTAATAGTTCCGGAACCCGATGTAATATTTCCAGTGCCGATAATATTGCCTGAAACTGAAACTGAAGCATTATTTGTACTTAAATCAGCAGAAGCACCAGTTACATTCAAATTTCCTGCAACAGTTAATGTTCCTGCAGGCACTGTCTTGGCTCCCGAGTTTGATAATGTAAGGTTTCCATAGGTAGCCGACACGACAGTTTGTGCCCCGGCAAATCCATAATTTTCTGTTGAGGTCGCTGCAAAAGATTCAGTACCGCCAAAAATAGTTGCTGAATTTACATTATGATTAAGCGTTCCTCCATTATCAACCTGCAAAGTAGTATTAACTGAAAGAGTAATAGCATAAGGTTCGGTTAATGTTCCTCCATTTTGTATTTCAACTTTTGTATTTGTCCCTGAAACTGACCAACCACCTGCAACAGTAGTCATAGTATGTCCATTTTGAATAACAAAAAATTGATTTGCCGAAGTAAAATTAGTTGGTGAAGAACCTCCTCCTGCAGGTTTTGTATTCCAACTGGAAGTCAAGTTAGGGTTAAGGGAACCTTGTGAATAATAAATTGGATAACCTGTTAAGGTAGCATTATCTATATAATAATATCTATTTGATGTATATGCATTTGATTTAATTATCTGAATATAAACCAAGGGGACATTTTCACAGGAAGTCGGAAAAGCTGAAGCAGTTCTATTAGTAACAGTTCCATTAGCAGGTGCATAACTTGCTATTACTGTTGTCCATGTAGTCCCATCAGGACTGACCTGAACTAAAACATTATTAAAATTGTTACCTCCAGCAACATCACAATATGAAAAAATTAAATTAAAAAAACCTGTTGTATTAACCGTAAATTGGTAATAATCTCCTGTTGTCATGGTATTACCTCTATACATATTGGCAGAGCCTGTTCCACAACCAGTATAAGTATTATTTATACCAGTATTTGCTAAACCTGAAGGTGTAAAAGCTGGTGTACCAGGAGTATTATTAATAGTAGGATTTGTATTTGCTTCAAATGGGAATTGAAAAAGTGTAGTTTGCCCAAAAGAAGAAAAAGAAAAAATGAGCATTGAAGTGAAAACAAAAACAATCCGTAAAAGCCAACGCCAAACCGGTACAGGAATTCCTGTAGCAATGTTATTTTGAATTCGCTTTAACGTTTGAGCCATTGGTATTTTATTGTTGCTTTATATATCAAAATTTTACCTAATACATTTATCGCCAAATTACAGATTCATTATACGTTAATATCAAAAAAATGTTAACATGGATATATTGATTTACGTAAAATGTCAGATATTTTTGACGAATCGAACAAAATATAGGATTAAAAGAAACAGCATACATTGCAGGCAAAATATTTTTCAATTCAACTATTCAATATTAATTTAAGAAATTTTAAATAAAAAACGCAATAAAAATAGCTTATTTTATGGAAATACAATGAATTGGACAAAAAAAATTGTTCCATGAGTTTTTAACATTTTGAAAATTAGAGCCATAACTCATTGGTAATGAATATATTATGTACTGATTTACTAATGTGCTAATGTGAAAATGTGTCAATGTGTTAATTAGGCTGTAGTATGTAGGTTTTAGGTTTTAGGTGTTAGTTGTTGGATGTTAGAGTTTAGGATTTAGGTTATTAGTTTTACACTTTACTCTTAACTTCTTGTTCTAAACTCTTTGTTCCTAGTTCTTTGTTCCTTGTCCTTACTTTATTTTTAAAATCACATAATCGAAAAAACAAATCAAGGTTTAGGTTTATCGAAAAACTCCGATTCCTTTAAGTTTGGAAATTGAAGCTTTGTATCTGCTTCAAATTCTTTTAATCGTGTAACAGCATCTTCAGGCAGGTGAATTGACGCCAGACTGCTATCGGGCAATGTTGCGGGGATAACATAAAATTGAAATTTCCCGTCAAGTGTTCCTTTAAAAACCCAGTAAGGCTGGTAACAAAAGTCCGTTGCTTTTATTTTTCCACTATCCTTTTCGAGTGTAAGGCTAAACATAGCGCCTCCATCGCGATATCGGTCGCGTTGGTTCGATACAAAATTTCCCATGGAATAAAATACCGGTACAATATTAGTAGTATCGAGTGTGTCGGGGTGTAATATTTCGAATGTTTGCACAACATGTGGGTGTGAACCTATAATAGCATTGCAGCCATGTTTGGCCAAAAACTTTGCCAGGTCAACCTGATCTTTGTTCGGCTTCATTTGGTATTCGGTTCCCCAGTGCAATATCACAATTTTATAATCGGCTTTTAAGGAATCGGCACGGGCTAAATCTTTAACAATAGTAGCTTTATTAATATAATTTACCACATTGGGTTGTTCAACAACAATACCATTTGTGCCATAAGTATAGTTCAATAATGCCAGACGGAATCCGTTTCTTTCAACAATTAGGGGATAATTTTTTTCACGCTGGGCAGAATCGGTATAAGTACCCATATGCTTAATTTTTAATGAATCAAGAACCGATAATGTTCGTAAAAAGCCCTTTTTGCCCTTGTCATAACAATGGTTATTGGCCATAGCCAAAATATCAAATCCAGCGCCTACAACATATTTAGCTAAATCGTCGGGAGTTGAAAATGTGGGATAACCGGTATAAGGTTTCCCGCTAAGGGTAAGTTCAAAATTTGGGATAGCAATATTGGCGGAATCAACAAAGGGTTTAATATACCTGAAACAAGGTTCGTAATTGTAAGTTCCGGTGGAAGAATCGTAAGCTGCATTTACCTGTGGAACATGTCCCATAATATCGCCTGCAAATACAATTGTAAGCTTTGAACTGTCAGGTTTTTGTGCAAAAAGAAAATAATTAAAAGATAAAATAAGCAGCAATAAAAGACTGGTTCTTCTCATTGTAAATAATTTAACTCATGCAAAGAAAGAAAGAAAATTGCTAATGTGCTAATGTGTCAATGTGCTGATGCGCTAATATGATAATTTGCTAATGATTTAAATAGATTGCAGGTATTAGGTTTTAGGTTTTAGTATTTAGTATTTAGGTTTTAGTATTTAGACTTTAAGACATTTAGAATTGTATTTTTTGTTCCTTACTCTTTGTTCTTTGTACCTTTTTCTTTGTTCTTAACTCTTTACTCTTTGTTCCTTACTCTTAACTCCTTACTCATTAACCGCTACCAGCTTCCACTTGCTCCTCCCCCACCAAAATCGCCACCACCAAATCCGCCAAAACTGTCGGAACCCGACGAAAAGTTATCCCAATGTCCTCCTGAAGAATTATTGAACGACGAACCCATAAATGTCCCCATGAGTAACCACCAAGGCAAACTGCTCCCTGAAACTGAATGATGTTCAGCATCATATTGTTGCTTACGTGAACCTATTGCAGCAATTATAAATATTATAAAAATAACCAGAAATATAATCAAACCTCCATAACTTCCCTGACGAGCCTTTTTGGGCTCTGCTTTATATTGCCCTTTGCTTGCAAGCATTATAGCCTTAACACCTGCTTCAATTCCACCATAATAATTGTTTTGCCTGAATTGTGGAATTATTTCATTTTCAATTATCCTTTTAGACAAAGCATCGGTAACAGTTGCTTCCATTCCATAGCCCGATTGTATTGACACTTGTCCACGTGAATCAGAAGTTTTAGGTTTAACCAACAATACAATACCATTGTTTTTACCTTTTTGCCCAACCTGCCAGCTATGACCAATAGTATATGCAAACTGGTTAACATCGTAACCTTTTAAATCGTTAACAATTACAACTACAATTTGTGTTGAAGTAGAATCGTCAAAAGCCACAAGTTGCGATTCCAATGCCTGTGTTTCGGCAGGTGCAAGCAATCCCGTAAAATCATTTACTAGACGCGGAGGATCAGGCCTGACAGGAATATCAGATGTACCGGCAAATAAACCAACCGAAATACCTAGCCAAAGTATTGTAAAAAGTATTTTTTTTAAAATAAACATTTTAATTTAATGTTAAGTTTTTAATCTTTTCCAAATGAAATATCATCCGGCAACTCATTTATATCACCAACTTCATAAGGATAATAAGCTTTAAGCTTTTCACCGGCAAGCATAATTCCATGCACCAAACCTGCTGCAAACTTTCCCTGTACAAAATATTCCTGCATTTTCGATTTGGTTTCTTCCCAAAAGTTAGCCGGTACTACCCTGTTTATTCCTGCATCGCCAATAATTGAAAACTTTTGGTCATCAATGGCCAAATAAAACAGAACGCCATTGCGTAAGGCAGTTTTATGCATTTTCAGCTTGGCAAATAAAAATGCCGATCGGTCCAGTACCTCTGTTTTGCATTTCATTTCAATATGAACACGAATTTCACCAGAAGTATCATGTTCGGCCGATTTAATAGCCTCAACTATTTCCTTTTTTTCAATATCGGTCAGAAAATCGGATGCTTTCATATATTATACAATTATACTTTTTATATAGAATAATGAACAATGAACAAAGAACAAAGAACAAAGAACAATGAACAAAGAACAAAGAACAAAGAACAAAGAACAAAGAACAAAGTGCAAAGAGTTTAGAACAAAAAGTTAAGAGTAAAGAACAAAAAATTAAGAGTAAAAAGTTAAGAGTAAAGAGTAAAACCTAAAACTTAATTCCTAATCCCTAAAACCTAAAGCCTAACACCTAAAATCATGTTCCATTATTCAATTTATTTCTCCAGAATTTCAATATCCAAATATTTGCTATGAACTTATTATTAAAACTTCACTTCTGGAGCTTTTTCTGCACCCTGGGTAGCTTCAAAATAAGGTTTTTCTTTAAAACCATACATTTTGGCAAACATTACCTGTGGAAATTTTTGTATGTATGTATTAAAATCCTGAGTCAAATCGTTAAACTTCATCCGCTCCACAGTTATCCTATTTTCGGTGCCTTCTAATTGTGATTGAAGTTCAAGAAAATTCTGATTGGCTTTTAAATTGGGATATTGCTCAGCAACGACCAATAATCTTGACAATGAACTTTTCAACCCATCCTGGGCTTGTTGAAATGCTTTCATTGAATTTGCATCTAATTTCGAAGCATCAATATTTACTGATGTAGCTTTTGACCTTGCATCAATAACCGCTGTTAAGGTTGATTTCTCAAAATCGGCGTATCCTTTAACGGTATTAACTAAATTTGGAATAAGATCAGACCGGCGTTGGTAAACGTTTTCAACTTGCGCCCATTGTGCTACAACTGCTTGTTGTTTTTCAACCATGGAGTTATATCCGCAGCTCGATAACAAAGGCAAAGCCAATAAATAAAGAAATTTTTGGTATTTTAAAATAAACTTTGTCATACAATTAAATATTTTGGGTTTATAATTAATAGCAAAATTAGTATAATTTTCGCAATCATAATTATACACAATATAATGAAAAGGCAAATAAAGTTAAGCAATGATGGATCGCACACGATATATAACCAAACAATTGACGAACATTATCATTCAACCTTTGGGGCTATTACCGAATCGCAACATATTTTTATCCAAAACGGTTTTAATTTTATAAATACAAATCCGGTAAGAATTCTTGAAATTGGCTTTGGTACCGGGTTAAACGCTTTGCTAACCTTAGAAAATGCAATGTTGCAAAACAGAAGCGTTTATTATGTTGCAATAGAGCTGTATCCTTTGGAAATTGATGTTATTCAGAATTTAAATTATTGTAAGTTAATTAATCTAAAATTAGAAAATGAATTTTTAGAATTTCATAAAAGAAATTGGGGAGATACTATTAAACTCAACGAAAATTTTATATTGCATAAGATACTTGGGGATGCAATTAATATTGATTTTCCAGAGAACTTCGATCTAGTTTATTTCGATGCTTTTTCACCCGACAAACAGCCTGAATTATGGACAAAAGAATTGTTTCTTAAACTTTTTAAAAGCTTGAATAATAATGGCATTTTAACCACTTATTGCGCCAAAGGCGAAGTAAAAAGAAATTTAAAAGAAGCTGGTTTTACAATTGAAAGGATTCCCGGCTCTCCCGGGAAAAGACATATGATTAGGGCGATTAAAGGAGTTGGGAGTTAAGAACAAGGAACAAGGAACAAAGAGTAAAAGTTAAGAGTTAAGAACAAAGAATGTAATTTTAAATATTTTAAAGTCTGAAGTCTAAAAACTAAACCCTAAATTCTAAATTCTACAACCTAATTAACACATTAGCAAATTAGCACATTATTAGATTTGCACATCAACACATTTTTTTAATAAAATTTTCTAATATTTCTCAAAACGATTACATTTGCCGATACTTTTTAAAAATCGAAAAATATTCAGAAATGGCAGAAATAAAAAAAGAAACCGCTGAACATACCAATATTGAAAATGTAGGTGAAGCCTTAACACGAGCTGAGAGGTTTATTGAAGATAACCAAAAAATACTTACAATAATTGTTGCAGCAATAGTTATTGTGATTGGTGCTTATTTTCTTTACAAGAAAGCATATATTGCCCCAATGGACAAAGAAGCACAAACGCAAATGTTTATGGCCGAACAGTATTTCGGAAAAGATTCGTTCAATATTGCACTCAATGGTGATGGTAACAACTTTGGATTTCTCAAAATAATAGATGATTATGGCCAGACAAAAGCTGCTAATTTAGCTCAATATTATGCTGGTATAAGCTATTTGCAAATGGGAAATTATCAGCAAGCTATTGATCATTTGAAAAAATTCAGCTCAAGTGATAAATTAGTTTCAAGAATAGCTACCGGAGCTACTGGTGATGCCTATCTGGAACTCGGAAATAAAGAAAAAGCTTTGGATTATTACTTATCAGCGGCAAATAAGCATAAAAACGAATTTACTACACCTATTTATTTAATGAAAGCAGGTGGAGTATGCGAAATGCTTGGCAATTATAAACAGGCACTCGAAGCATACCAGGATATTAAAGATAATTATCCTCTTTCATTTGAAGCCAGGCAGATAGATAAATATATATCCCGAGTTAAAACTTTGGGATCTCTTAAATAGTATTTTGAAAGAAATAAAAGCAGTTGATTAATTCGGATACTACTCCGGATTTAATAATTTAAAGTATTTGAAATTCTTTTCATAGATATAATAGACAAATTGTAAAGTAAAGAATTCTCATTACAAATAAGCTTTAGAAAAGCAAATAATTAAATTTATGGCAACCAATTTAAGGCCAAAATACGATCAAATACCCTCAGCAAGAAATTATTCTTTTGGAATTGTAGCATCAGAATGGAATCCCGAAATTACAGAATCATTGCTCGAAGGAGCATACAATACACTCATTTCAAAAGGTGCTCTACCAAATAATATACATGTTAAAAGGGTGCCGGGAAGTGTTGAACTTACTTTAGGAGCACAATTTTTTGCAGAATATACCAATGTAAATGCAGTTATTTGCCTTGGCAGTGTTATACAGGGAGATACTCCTCACTTTACCTATGTTTGCCAATCGGTAACACAAGGAATTACAGAAGTAAATATTCAATATAATTTGCCGGTTGTATTTGGAGTACTTACTACCAATACTTATGAACAGGCAAAAGAACGTGCCGGAGGGGGATTAGGTAATAAAGGTGAAGAATCGGCAATTGTTGCTATTAAAATGGCAGCATTACAGGAAGAAATGGAAGAAGCGGCGGAATAAAAAAAGTTTTTAACTTAGCAGTTATTATTTTCTTCGGAAATTGAAGTTTATAATTTTGTAATTGAGTAATAACAATTAATACTATTCCATATGAAAAAGAAATTCAGGATTTCTATTTTCCAGATATTGGTTACGGCTATTTTATTTTTGATTATTTATAGTTGTAATAAGGACAATAATTCCAGTTCAGGAAGTAGTATCATCTTTAATCCTACTGTTACTTATAGTACATTTACCGATTCGGAAAAGAATGTTTATAAAGTTGTTACTATTGGAACACAAACATGGATGGCTGAAAACCTAAAGGTCACAAAGTTTCGTAATGGCAACCCTATTCCCAATGTTACTGATGGTACAGCCTGGACGTATATTCAAACTGGCGCCTATTGCGAATATAATAACGATCCTTTGGTTGCTTCAACTTATGGGAAATTATATAATTGGTATGCTGTTACTGACAGCAGAAATCTTGCCCCAATAGGTTGGCATGTTGCAACAAAAGCTGATTGGACAACACTTATAAGTTATTTAGGCGGAGACAGCACGGCTGGTGGCCCACTTAAAGAAATTGGAACAACTCATTGGTTCAGTCCAAATGTCGGGGCAAGCAATAAAAGCGGATTTTCAGCCGTTCCCGGAGGTTACAGATTTCACACCGGTTCATTCCTGTACATTGGTGACTATGGTTACTTTTGGACCATTGATGGTTGGCGGTATTATCTAGATTGTTTTAATAATTTTGTTGAAAACAATAGTACAGATAATAAAAATGGTGGTTATTCAGTTCGATGTGTAAAAGACTAGCGTTTTAGAAATTTATTTATAACAATATTTACCTCGACCATTAAAATTTTGGTTGAGGTTTTTTGTGGTTCAATTAATTTCATCAAACACGAAAATCACAAAAGGCATCACAAAGTTCCGCAAAGGACTTTGTGATGCCTCAAAATTAATTTAAATTCTTATTAGTCATACTATAATCAATTAGCTTGATTGATATTTTAAGCTTCATTTACTCCAAGCTCTAAAGTGCGAAAGCTGAAAATAAAACTGTTCCCATTAAGGATTAAAGTAAAAACAGTTTAATTGTCAAAGTAAAATATAATTACTGTTTAATTAATTTATAATTAAAACTATCAATCTTTAAATTATAAATACCCGGAACAAGTTTTTGTAAATTAATGCGCCCGTTCATCACTTTACAATTAAGCATTAACCTTCCACTTAAATCAAATATCATAACATTGGCTTTATCGACATTTGCTCCTGTAATGATAATTGCATCATCGGCAGGGTTTGGGTATATATAATAACCTGCTATTGAAGCATCAATAATACCTGTTGCTGGCGTTATTGTAAGATTGCCATTTGTGTATGTAAAGTTATAGTTATTATCAACGCCCCCTGAAACTGTAATTGGGTATGTTCCAACAACACTTGAAACATTAGCGTTACAAATAGCTGTAGGTTTAGTATCCAAAATTTCAGCACTATCCATATTCACAAAACCTGAATACACAATTATAAATGGTGGATTAGGCTGACCCAGTTTCCTGATAGTATCTTTAACTGAAACAATAAGCATAGCTTTGTTAACAAGCAAAGCCTGAGAAACCTGAGGAGCAGCATTATATGTTGCATTACCAGCCTGATTTGCATAAATAATAGAGCTACCTGCACCAACTATATGGACATGATTTGAAACTATTGTTGCTACAAAAGAATTACTGCTTGTATAGGATACATTAAGTAAACTTGAAGCAATAGCCCCTGGATCAAAATCAGCATTGCCATAAGTAGGTTGATTTAAAGCATTAAATGTTATGGTTTGATCCTGTAAATAAGTAAATCCGGATAGTGTTTCTGTGCCACCCGGCGATGTAAGGCTAACATTTCCGGATGCACCAGAGGCCACTATTGCAGTGATTATTGTATCAGATACTACTTTAAAAGAAGCAGCTGCAGTGCCTCCAAAATAAATTGCAGTTGTTCCGGTAAATTTAACACCCTTTATAGTTACAGTGGCACCTGAGGAACCTGATGTTGGATAAAATGATGCGATTGTTGCAATAGGTATAAATGTAAATCCTGACCGTGTTGCCATTCCATTGGGAGTAGTAACGCTTACATTGCCAGATGCACCTGTTGACACTACCGCAGAAATACTTGTAGGCGATAACACATTGAAAGATGTGGCGGCAGTTCCACCAAAACTGACTAAGGTTGCTTCAGTAAAATCAGTTCCTGAAATTGTAATTGTAGCACCGGCAGAACCTGAAGTTGGTGCGAATGAAATAAGTGTGGGAATTTTTGATGTATTTCTAATTACAGAAACAGTATTATCGTTTTCATTAACAATAACCAAATCGGGCTTGCCATCTCCATTTATATCACCTGCAGAAATACTGACAGGATTTGAACCCGTTAAATAATTGTATTTTGTAGCAAATGAAATAGATCCACTTGTGCTGGTATTATTGTATATTGAAACATTGTTATCCATACTATTAACTACAGCAAGGTCAAGCTTACCATCCCCATTCATATCGCATATAGAAATGCCAAAAGGGCTATTTCCTGCCGGAAGATCAATTTTAGGGTCAAAAGTAATTGTATCACTTGAACTTGTATTATGGAATAATGAAACTACGATATCTACGGAATTAGCGACAACCAAATCTGGCTTGCCATCGCCGTCCAAATCGCCAATGGATATACTTTGTGAACCTGAACCTGCATTATAATCGACTTTTGCATTGAATGAAATAGTACCGATTGAACTTGTATTGCGGAATAATGAAATAGTATTCGATGCCCAATTAGCTATAGCAATATCGAGTTTACCATTCCCATCCAAATTTCCAGTTAAAACACATTTAGGTTGGTTACCGGTAGCATAATCAACCTTAGATGCAAATGAGGTTGAGTTAATTGTATTTTTTGTCGTAATATTCCTTAATACTGATATAGAATTAGAAAATTGGTTTGCAACAACCAGGTCAGGCCATCCATCACCATCCAAATCGCTTATAGTAACACTTACCGGAGTTGAACCAGTTATAAAATCAACTTTATTGGCAAATGAAACAGAACCACTTGTGCTTGAATTTTTAAATACTGAAACCGTATTGTCTGAAGAATTTGTAACCACTATATCCGGCTTTCCATCGCCATCCAAATCACCAATAGAAACGCTACTAGGATCAGTCCCGGTTATAAAATTTATTTTAGGAGCAAACAAAACAGTATCATTTGAACTCGTATTACGATATACTGAAACTGTTTTAGATCCAGACACAACAATAATATCTGTCATACCATCACCATCTATATCGGCCATATAAACACTATATGGATTTATACCTGATGAATTATCCACTTTGGCAGCAAAAGATTCATCATTAAATACAGCCCCGCCATTAAAAGTTGTATTAAATGGCGAAGTTGCATATGCACTTAATCCGGTTGTAAGGTTCGTTACTGAGATAGGTTTAAATGTGGAATTTGTTGGAACAGTAACTATAAGTGATGTAGAAGTTGCCGATGAAACTTTAGCCATTGCGGCACCAAAAAATACTATATTATTGGCAGCAATTGTATTGAAATTTGTACCTGAAATGGTAACTAAAGTACCTTGAGCGCCTGAGGTTGGCGTAAAAGATGTAATTGTTGGAGGTGGCATAAATGTATACCCGACCAAAGTGGCTGTTCCTCCAGGTGTTGTAACACTTACACTTCCGGATGCACCAGTTGCCACAACAGCATTAATACTAGTAGATGAAACGATAGTAAACGAAGTAGCAGCTTTACCTCCAAAACTAACGGCTGTTGCCCCTGTAAAATTTGTCCCTGTAATAGTAATAACTGTCCCTGTAGAACCGGAGGTAGGGGTAAATGACGTTATAGTAGGCACTGGGATATATATAAACCCAGCTAAAGATGCTGTCCCTCCTCCAGGAATATAAACACTAACACTACCAGAAGTTCCGTTACCTATCACAGCGGAAATGATCGTAGGAGAAACAAGTTTAACAGAATTAGCAGCTGTTCCACCAAATTGCACTACAGGGGTAACGTTAAAATTACTGCCGGCTATAGTTATAGTATCACCCGAATGGTCAGTAGTTGGCGTAAAGGATGTTATTTTGGGAGTAGGTAGTACATTACTTTTTAATACTGAAATTGAATTAGAACTGCTATAATTCGCAATCTCTATGTCGGGTTTTCCATCTCCATCTATATCCCCAATTGCTATACTCCTGGGGTTAGCTCCCGTTGGATAATCTAACTTAGCAGAAAATGAAATTGTACCACTTGTGCATAAATTACGAAATACTGAGATGCTACTAGATGCATTGTTCACTAATGCCAAATCAGGCTTACCATCGCCATCCAAATCGCTTATGGCTAATATCACCGGACTAGACCCCGTGGTATAATCAACCTTAGTTGCAAATGAAATAGTTCCGCTTATACTCGTATTGCGCAAAACTGATACGGTATTGGAACTATAATTCACCACAGCCAAATCGGGTTTACCGTCACCGTCCAAATCACCTATCGCCTGGTTGTATGGACCAGTACCTGTAGTATAATCAATTTTTGGTGCAAATGATATAGTGCCATTTGTGCATGTAGAGCGTAATACTGAAATAGTGTTGGATGCATAATTTGACACAGCCAGGTCGGGACTTCCGTCTCCATCTATATCATTTATTGAAACACTTATTGGGGAACTTCCTGTGGTAAAATCAACTTTACTTGCAAATGATATTGTTCCGTTGGTACAATTGTTTCTAAATATAGAAACAGTATTTGAACCATAGTTTGTTACTACTATTTCAGGTTTTCCGTCCCTATCCAAATCTCCAATTGATACACAATAAGGATATGAACCAGTTGCATAATCCACTTTACTTGCAAACAAAACATTTCCGATTGTACTTGTATTGCGCAAAACTGAAACTGTATTGGAAGTGTAATTTGCTACAACCAGGTCCGGTTTACCATCACCGTCCAAATCACCTATTGATACACTTAAAGGTTTTGTGCCTACAACAAAATCAACTTTGGGTGCAAACGATACAGTGCCGACTGTGCTTGTATTCAACAATACTGACATAGTATTGGAGCCTGTACCGGAACCTGTATTCACTACAACAATGTCAGATTTGCCATCACCGTCCAAATCACCTATTGATATTATTGAAGGGTAAGTTCCTGAAGTAAAATCTACCTTTTGTGCAAAAGAATAAGAATCGAAAGCATTGCTACCGGGAAAAGTAGTTATAAAAGGCTGACTTGAATAGGCCGTTAAGCCTGTGCTTATATCAGAAACCGAGAGGGGTTGATATGTTGCCCCTATCGGCACTGCTACTGTAAGTGAAGTGGTGGTAGCGGATGTGACAGTTGCCTGTATAGCACCAAAAAATACAATATTGTTAGCCAATGTAGTATTAAAATTAGTTCCGGTAATTGTTACCGTAGTACCTGTTGCGCCCGAAGTAGGGGAAAAAGAAGTTATGGCTGGTGGCGGAAGAAATGTAAACCCTGCCTTTGCAGTGTTACCACTGGGTGTGGTAACACTTACATTACCAGATGAACCTAATGCCAATGTTGCGGTAATACTTTTAGCTGACACTACGGTATATGATGCAGCGGCAGTATTGCCAAACATAACAGATGACGCACCAATAAGGTTAGCTCCATAAATTATTACTGTAGCATCTTGAATAGCGTTAGCAGGCGTAAATGAAGTAATGGTTGGGGCTGGCGGTGTGGTATAAGTAAACCCGGCAAGACTATCCGTTCCACCACCAGGCACATAAACGCTAACTTTTCCGCTTGCCCCTGTATTTACAACTGCAGTAATACTCGTTGAGGAAACCACTTTAAAAGAAAGTGCAGATGTTCTACCAAATTGTATAGAAGTAGTTCCTGTAAAATTACTGCCAATAATTGTAACTGTATCGCCCCAAGTTGCAGTAGTTGGCGTAAAGGATGTTATTTTGGGAGCAGGTAGTGCATTACTTTTTAATACTGAAATTGAATTAGAACTGCTATAATTCGCAATCTCTATGTCGGGTTTTCCATCTCCATCTATATCCCCAATTGCTATACTCCTGGGGTTAGCTCCCGTTGGATAATCTAACTTAGCAGAAAATGAAATTGTACCACTTGTGCATAAATTACGAAATACTGAGATGCTACTAGATGCATTGTTCACTAATGCCAAATCAGGCTTACCATCGCCATCCAAATCGCTTATGGCTAATATCACCGGACTAGACCCCGTGGTATAATCAACCTTAGTTGCAAATGAAATAGTTCCGCTTATACTCGTATTGCGCAAAACTGATACGGTATTGGAACTATAATTCACCACAGCCAAATCGGGTTTACCGTCACCGTCCAAATCACCTATCGCCTGGTTGTATGGACCAGTACCTGTAGTATAATCAATTTTTGGTGCAAATGATATAGTGCCATTTGTGCATGTAGAGCGTAATACTGAAATAGTGTTGGATGCATAATTTGACACAGCCAGGTCGGGACTTCCGTCTCCATCTATATCATTTATTGAAACACTTATTGGGGAACTTCCTGTGGTAAAATCAACTTTACTTGCAAATGATATTGTTCCGTTGGTACAATTGTTTCTAAATATAGAAACAGTATTTGAACCATAGTTTGTTACTACTATTTCAGGTTTTCCGTCCCTATCCAAATCTCCAATTGATACACAATAAGGATATGAACCAGTTGCATAATCCACTTTACTTGCAAACAAAACATTTCCGATTGTACTTGTATTGCGCAAAACTGAAACTGTATTGGAAGTGTAATTTGCTATAACCAGGTCCGGTTTACCATCACCGTCCAAATCACCTATTGATACACTTAAAGGTTTTGTGCCTACAACAAAATCAACTTTGGGTGCAAACGATACAGTGCCGACTGTGCTTGTATTCAACAATACTGAAATAGTATTGGAGCCTGTACCGGAACCTGTATTCACTACAACAATGTCAGATTTGCCATCACCGTCCAAATCACCTATTGATATTATTGAAGGGTAAGTTCCTGAAGTAAAATCTACCTTTTGTGCAAAAGAATAAGAATCGAAAGCATTGCTACCGGGAAAAGTAGTTATAAAAGGCTGACTTGAATAGGCCGTTAAGCCTGTGCTTATATCAGAAACCGAGAGGGGTTGATATGTTGCCCCTATCGGCACTGCTACTGTAAGTGAAGTGGTGGTAGCGGATGTGACAGTTGCCTGTATAGCACCAAAAAATACAATATTGTTAGCCAATGTAGTATTAAAATTAGTTCCGGTAATTGTTACCGTAGTACCTGTTGCGCCCGAAGTAGGGGAAAAAGAAGTTATGGCTGGTGGCGGAAGAAATGTAAACCCTGCCAAAGTTGCTGTTCCTCCAGGAGTTGTAACACTAATACTTCCTGATGAACCTATTCCCAAAATTGCAGTAATACTAGTAGCTGAAACAACTGTAAATGAAACTGCAGCTGTGCCACCAAACTTTACAGCGGTTGTACCAATAAAGTTTGTACCTGTAATAGTAACTGTTGTACATTGAATGGCGCTAACTGGGGTAAATGATGTTATGGTAGGTATTGGTGGTGTGGAATAAGTAAACCCTGCAAGACTATCTATTCCACCACCAGGCACATAAACGCTAACTTTTCCGCTTGCCCCTGAATTTACAATTGCTGTAATACTGGTTGGGGAAATCAGGGTACTAGAATAGGCTGCTGTTCCACCAAATTGAGCCATAACTGTGCCTACAAAATTTGCGCCAGTTATAGTTACTGTGTTTCCAGAAGTAGCTGTTATTGGTGTAAAGGATGTTATTTTGGGTGCAGGTAGTACACTATTTTTTAGTACTGAAAATGTATTAGAAGATTTATTTGTTATAACCATATCTGGTTTACCATCTCCATCTATATCACCAATTGCAATATAACAAGGGACATTCCCCAATGTATAATCAACTTTAGTTGCAAGAGAAATTGAGCCACTTGATGAAATATTCTTAAATACCGAAATATTACTTCCACTACTATATCCGATAACTAAGTCAGGCTTTCCATCTCCATCTATGTCTCCAGTCACCACACAATAAGGTGAACTATTAACAACATAATCAATATGAGTGGCCATAGAAATAGAGCCAACAGTACTAGTATTTCTAAGAACGGATATAGAACCAGAGGATGAATTTGTTACAACAATATCTGATTTTCCATCACTATCCAAATCTGTAATTGAAATATTATTGGGTGAAATCCCAGTATTTAATTGAATTCCATAATCAAAAGATATAGTTCCTGGAATACTGGTATTTCTCATGATTACAATAAGATTGGTATTATCATTTGCAGCCACTAGGTCTGGCTTTTTATCACCGTCTAAATCAGCCATTGCGTCAAATGTATAAGAATTCATAATATTTATTACAATTCTTGGAGCAAAGGTAATTGAACCGACTGTTCCAATATTATGAAAAACTGAACCATTATTGTAATTTCCTACAAACAAATCAGCTCTACCATCTCCATCAATATCACATATTGAAGTATGATATGCCGGACCACCCACTGAATAGTCAACCTTTGGTTCAAAAGATATCGTCCCATTAGTACTATTATTTTTAAAGACTGAAATTGTATTAGAATTCTTATTTGAAACTACTAAATCAGGTCTTCCATCACCATCAATATCTCCAATTGTAACAGTATTTGGACCTGAACCTGTTGCGAAATCTTGTTTTGTGGCAAAAGAAATTGTTCCATTTGTACTAATATTTCTAAAAACTGAAATTGTGTTGGAGCCATAATTGGCTACTACCAGGTCAATTGCACCATTTCCATCTAAATCACCTGTTGCTACACATTGGGGATTAGTACCCGTAGCAAAATCAACCTTATTTGCAAAAGAATAAGGATCAAAAGCATTACTACCAGAAAAAGTAATATTAAATGGTTTCGTAGAATATACTGTTATACCAGTAGTTATATCTGTAACTGAGATTTTATCATAAGTAGCACCATATGGCACAGATGCTGTAAGAGAGGTAGCAGAAGCACTTAAAACAGTAGCTTTTGTAGCACCAAAAAATACAGCATTATTAGCAAGTGTAGTATTAAAATTAGTCCCTGTTATTGTTACTGTAGTACCTACAGCACCTGAAGTTGGTGAAAAAGAGCTAAAGGTTGGGAATTGTACAAATGTAAATCCAACCATATTTGCAGTACCCCCCGGAGTTGAGATACTAATGTTACCAGTTGTTCCTGTTCCTACAATTGCAGTTATACTTGTGAAAGAATTAATTTTAAAACTTTGTGCAGGAGTACCACCAAAACTAACAAATGTTGTTCCTATAAAACTTGTACCAGTTATTGTAACAGTATTTCCTGTGCAAGCTGTCAAAGGAAAGCATGAAGAAATTGTTGGGGCAGGTGGAATATTAAAGGTAAAACCACCAAGATTTGCCACACCACGGCCATTAACAATTACACCTATATTACCTGAAGCTCCTGCACCTATAACAGCAGTTATACTTGTGGAAGAAACAACCTTAAAAGAATAGGCAGATACACCTCCAAAAGTAACTGTATTTGTACCAGTAAAGTTGGTTCCTGAAATGGTTATCGTATCTCCCGAAGTTGCACTTGCAGGAGTAAATGATGTAATAGTGGGAACTGGGAGAACATTATTCTGCCACACTACAAGGCCACCGTAATTTATTTTTGCTGATATAATATCGGGCTTTCCATCGCCATCTAAATCAGCCAATGCTAGGCCTTCTGGTGTACTAATTGCATTAAAGTCTACTTTAGTTGCAAATGAAATTGTGCCACTTATACAGTTATTTCTATATATGCTTATATTATCTGATGAACTATTAGCAACTGCGATATCCGGTTTTCCATCTCCATCTATATCAGTAGCAGAAATAAACCTAGGATATGAATTTGTAGTATAATCAATCTCTGTTCCAAATGAAATTGTACCAATAGAACTGGTATTTCTCAAAATTGCAATTTTGCCTGTAGAGGTCGATACAATATCAGGTTTTCCATCTCCATCTAAATCAGTAGCTATAATACATTCACTACTTGCGTCTGCACTAATATCAAATCTTGAAGCAAAGGAAATGGAACCAGCCGATGAAGTGTTTCTAAAAATAGAAATATAATACCCACTTTTAATCACCATGTCAGGTTTTCCATCCCCATCAATATCGGCAAACACTATACTTGAAGTCATACTACCATTAGCTATAAAATCCTTCTTAGTATTAAATGAAATTGTACCAATAGAACTATTATTTTTAAAAACTGAGATGGTATTAGATGAAGTATTTGCCACTGCGATATCCGGTTTGCCATCACCATCTATATCACCAATAGCAACACAATAAGGAATACTGCCTGTAGTTGAATCAATCCTTGATGCAAAAGATATATTATTAATAGTACTTGTATTTCTGAATATTGAAATGGTATTGGAACCTGCATTGGTAACAACAACATCCGGTTTACCATCACCATCTAAATCACCAGTAGCAACATAAGTTGGATGAGTGCCTAATGTGAAAGTCTTTTCGGTTGCAAATGAAATTGTTCCAACTGAACTTGTATTGCTTATTACGGATAAAACATTATTAGTGTAATCAGGAGCAATAATATCCACTTTTCCATCTCCATCCAAATCACATACAGTTACTTTTAAAGGTTGATGACTATTTAAAAAGCCAGCTGCATTATTAAAGGAATACGAATCGAATGCATTACTACCATTAAATGTAGTTATAAATGGTTTTACAGAATATACTGTTAACCCTGTTGAAATATCAGTAACTGAAAATGGTTGATATGTTGCCCCAACCGGCACTGTAACTATAAGTGAAGTTGTGGTAGCGGAAGTTACTGTTGCTTTGGTAGCGCCAAAAAACACAACGTTATTGGCAGCTGTAGTATTAAAGTTTGTACCTGTTATGGTTACCGTTGTCCCAATTGCGCCAGAAGTTGGGGAAAAAGAGGTTATAGTTGGGGGCGAAACGGCCCACGTGCTTGCATATGTAAATAGAAAAAACAAGGCAGTCATGCCCAGGGTTTTAAAAGGCAATAGCTTCTTCATAATAGTGAATTTTTCAATAGTTACTTGTTTGTCATATAATTACCATAAAATAAGGCAATTATAAATAATTGGATTATTTGTAACCCAAATTTATAAATTAAAATGAATTTTGCAATAAATTAATCTATTCAAATGTATAAGTGTAATAAATTGGTAAGTGATAAGTGATAAGTGGTAAGTGGTAAGTGGTAATTGATTTTTGTTCTTATCTTAGCTTTTGAAAAAAAAAGAATTCATGTCGAATTTAAAAGTTATACGTGCATCCGCAGGTTCGGGAAAAACATATAGGATTACTGCCGATTATCTTCGATTGCTATTTCGAAATACCCAAAATTACAAGCACATTTTAGCCGTTACTTTTACCAATAAGGCCACAGAAGAAATGAAAAGCCGGATATTGGGCGAATTATTCAAGATTGCCAACAATCAAGCTTCCGGTCATATTAATATACTGATAGAAGAATATAATGCATCGGAAATTGAAATAAGGACTAAAGCAAGACATATACTCAATACAATACTACACAATTACTCACGTTTTAGCATATCAACCATTGATAGTTTCTTCCAACGGATAATTAAAGCATTTGCGCGTGAAGCGGGCATCCAGTTTAATTTTGAAGTTGCACTGAATACAAATGAAATTATTGAACAAGCAGCCGATCAACTTTTGCTTAAGCTCGAAGATGATGCCACTTTGCTGGAATGGTTGGTGCAATTTGCCGAAGAACGCATTGAGGATGGTAAAAACTGGGATTTTAAGCATGAAATTTTGAAACTTGGCAAAGAACTTTTTAATGAAAAATTTAAATCATTTCCATTATCGTTTCATAAAAAACTTACAAACAGGGAAGAATTAAAATCGTTTCAAAAACAATTGTTTGCGATTAAAGCAACTTTTGAATCGGAGATGTTGAAATTGGGAAATGAAGGCTGGCAGATGATCCAAACCGCTGGTCTTTTGGTTGAAAATTTCAAATTTGGAAAAAATGCTGGCGTTGGGAGTTACTTTTACAGGCTTTCGAAAGATTTTTTTGAACCTTCTAACCGTATATTGTCAATGGCCGAATCAGTTGAAAACTGGCTCCCAAAAGACAAAGAAGAAGCACAAAAAGTGCAATCACTGGCCGATAGCGGATTATACAACTTACTAAATACAATTATTGATAAATACAATTCGAATTATAAAGCTTATAAAACTAGCACTGAAATATTATCGGTATTTTATACCTTAGGAATATTGGCCGATTTATCCACCGAAGTAGCCAATTATTCGAAGGAGAACAATGTATTTGTGCTTGCCGAAGCTGGTGCATTTTTAAAAGCAATCATTAGCGATAACGATTCGCCATTTATATACGAAAAAACCGGGCAGCAATTCAATCATTTTATGATTGACGAATTCCAGGACACATCAGGCATTCAATGGCATAATTTCAAACCATTAATAGGCAATTCGCTTTCGCAGGAGAATGAAAACCTGTTGGTTGGCGATGTAAAACAGTCAATATATCGATGGCGCAACAGTGATTGGAAAATTATGGCTTCACAGCTCGATGCCGACATGGAAAGTTATGGTCTGACCAATGAAAATTTGAAATATAACTGGCGCAGTAAATTCAATATAATAGGTTTTAACAATACATTTTTCAGTTCGGCTCCTGCTATTTTACAAAGCGCATATAATGACTCAATAAGTGATTCAGGCCTAGAAGATACCGAAAAAATTGGCTTACAAACCATTATCGGCCTGGCCTATAACAATTGTGTACAGGAAATTTCTCCGGAACGTAATGTACCAGGCGGATATATAAAAATTAATTTTATTGATAACAGCGCAAAAGACTGGAAACAACAATCACTTGAAAAACTTCCTGAAATACTGGAACAATTGCAGACGAGTGGTCAACAACTAAAAGATATTGCTATTTTGGTGCGATCGGCTGCCGATGGTCGTGAAGTAGTTGACTATTTAAATTTATATAAGCAACAATTTTCAGCCGACCATCCTTTTCGCTATGATGTTTTATCAAATGAATCGGCATTCCTGAAGAATTCGCTCGTAATAAATTTCATTATAAGCTTATTCAAATATTTAATAAACCCCAACGATTTGGTAAATGCAGCTGAGTTAGCAAATGACTATATAAACATTTCTAAAAATTCAGTAGAAAAATTGAATTGCTGGAACCCAAAAGAAGTAATGTCTTCAGAAGTAATTGCAACTATTGAATCGTTTAAATACCTGGCACCCGATGAAGCTTTTGAACAAATTATTTCAATTTTTAAGTTAAATGAAACAATAGAATATTTGCCTTTTCTTCAGGCTTTCCATGATTTTATTGCCGAATTTATGGCAACGCATACTTCAAGTTTTGTAAATTTTATAGATTATTGGGAAGATAAAAAACATAACCTTTCAGTTTCGGTTTCACAAAATCAGGATGCTATAAGGGTAATGACTATCCATAAATCGAAAGGCCTTGAATTTGGAACGGTAATTGTACCATTTTGTCATTGGAAACTTGACCACTCAGGATTTAATGCACCTACTATCTGGTGTACACCATTAGAGCAGCCATTTAACCAATTTGAATATCTTCCGGTGCGCTATTCACAACAATTGCAAAAAACACAATTTAGTCTTGACTATTTCAGTGAAAAAGCACAATCATTTGTCGATAATTTAAATTTATTGTATGTTGCCTTCACAAGAGCTGCTGATAATTTATATTTATTTTGTCCGTTGCCTGAAAAAGAGGAGAAATTAAGCACCACCAGTGATTTGATTTTTAAAACTTTAAAGTATGGAATAAATACTGAAGCTGTTGTTGAACCTTCAATTTCATTCAGTAAAGACTGGAAAGTAAACGAAAATAGTTTTGAATATGGGGAACTTAATAATAGCCCAATGCCTGAGAAAATAGAAAATAATGAAATTGAACTATTGACTTATCCAAGTTTTGAAATAAAAGAGAAATTGCGTCAACGCTATACTTCTTCTGATTTTTGGGATATTCCTGAAACTTCAAAACCCAGCGCTGTAAATTATGGTAATATTATGCACCGAATGTTCCAGCAGATTGAAGTGTTCGAAAATATTGAAAAAGCGGCCAATGTTTTGGTTTTGGAAGGTCTGATAAAACTTGAAGAAAAAGAAAAAGTAATTCAGGAAACACAGGAAATGTTAATACAACCAACTATTAAAGATTGGTATAATGGAAGCTGGAAAGTTATGAATGAAGCTACCATAGTTGTTCCAAACCAACATTCGTACCGGCCCGACAGGGTTATGATAAAGGACAACAAAGCAATAGTTGTGGATTATAAGTTTGGTAAAAAGAAAGATGTTCTGTATAATGCACAGGTTAAAGAATATAGCCAATATTTAAAAGAAATGGGATTTGGTGAAGTTGAAAGCTATATTTGGTATTTAAAAATGAACGAACTGGAAAAAGTAAATTAAATGCATGGTATATCCCTGGGAACACGAAAGAAGATTCAATTCATACGCAGAGTATTTTAAAAGAAAATTTGGACAAAGGGTTCAGAAATTAACGCTTGATGCAGGATTTACCTGTCCAAACCGTGATGGAACAATAACTATTGGTGGTTGTACCTATTGTAACAACGAAGCTTTCAACCCATCATACTGCACGCCTGCAAAGTCAATAGCTCAGCAACTTTCCGAAGGAGTTGAATTTCATCAGGTACGGTATCGCAGGGCTAAAAATTATTTGGCTTATTTCCAGGCATATTCCAACACACATGCGCCGCTTGAACAACTCATAAAGTTATACGACGAAGCGCTTCAGTTTCCGGGCATAATTGGTTTAGTTATTGGCACACGCCCCGATTGTGTTGATGAAGAGAAACTCGATTATTTTCAGAAACTTTCGGAAAAATACTATATAAGCATTGAATATGGAGTCGAATCTATTAAAAATTCAACGCTTGAAGCGATTAATCGTGGACATACATTTGAAAAATCAGTTTGGTCAATCCGGGAAACGGCCAAAAGAAATATAAAGACAGGAGCACATTTTATTATAGGGTTGCCGGGTAATTCCGAAGATGAAATAATAAAATCGATTCCTATAATTTCAGCCTTGCCTTTGGATAGTATAAAATTCCATCAATTGCAAATTATTAAAAATACCAAAATGGAACAGCAATATATTGCCAATCCAGGTATTTTCAAGTTATATGAGTTAGACGATTACCTTGAACTAATGGTTAAAATAACTGAAAGACTGAACCCTGAATTTGTGATTGAACGTATTGCTGGCGAAGTTCCACCCTGGTTTTTAGCCAGTCCCGGCTGGGGATTACTCCGTGTGCATGATATATTAAATTTATTTGAAAAGAAATTAAAGGAAAAAGATACCTGGCAAGGAAAATATTATGGCAATTAATAACTAATATAATTCAGTTTATTTTGTGTTTGGCAAAGTGTCCCGTTAATTCATTTACAAAATGCACCAGAAAGTATTTGCAACACTAACCGAAGCCGAAAGAACGGTATAATGATGACATTACGCCGAATACTCTATTATACACTACGCTAAATTGAGGAAGTCCATTTAATTTAAATTAATTTCTATAAAAACTTAATGAATGACTCCTGGGCAAGCCCTAGGTATCTAAAGGTGTTTGCGAAGCAAATATGTTAGTTTCCGACCCAAGGGTCGAGGTATTAAACCAATTTTTATATAAACTGTATAAAACACATTAATTTAATTATATTTGGAAGTACCTTTTAATTTTAAACAGAATATGAAATAGATTTAACTTTCTAATTCATATTTAATTTACTCTTATAGTTATTATTTAGGCAATTGATATTTCCTTATGTACAAGTAGGTAGTTGTAGCTTTGCTATCTGGACTTTGTGATATGAACAGATGATTGAAAGCTGGTTTAAAATTAAGTTCAGGTATATTATTCACACAATTATCATAAACTGGAAATCCAACTTTTTTAAAAGCTCCATTTTCAACAAAATTTCTAAATATATATTCATAATTACCCCAAGGTTTGCGATAGGCAATAATATGAGGGTTTAATTTTGAATCTTCTAAAAGATTATTTCCGCAAAAGCCTATTATAACCTTACTTTTTAAATAGTACATATAAGATGATTCTTCATAATTTGCAGCAATTATAAGTGTATCTGTCTTAGGAAATATTTTCAATATATATGGAATTGTGTAATCTAATGGTCCTTTATATCTATGACTCATTTCGTAAATATGCCCTTTGATATAATTGAAGTTATTTATTAAAGTATATATAAACATACCTAAAAAAATAACTATGGGTACTAAAATTTTGAAATTTCGAAATTTCGAATTGTAAGTTGATTGTATTCTAAGTATTGTAAAAAAATCAAGAATAATTATTATAGATAAAAATGGCTGTAGAAAGATAAAATATCTGGTATACGCGAAATTTGGAATATTCACAATAGCAAATATTGAAATTACAAAGAAAAGCGTAAAGAAATTTGAGACTTTAAAAATAGAAGGTTTCTCAACCAAGAGCTTCTTAATATTGAATATTATGATTATTTTCAAAATTATAGCGAGTAGTAAAAAATCAAAATTTTTGAAGTAATTGAAAACAGTATTTAAGTTTTCAAAATACATTTCGCTATTATAATTGTTAAACTCATTTAAAGCCTTTGATATTTCAAAAGTTTTAAAATAACTAAGAAGCGGACAAACGCCTGCAAAAGAAATAATTAATGATAAAATAGCAGGTAAAGAATCTTTAATTGATGCTAAAATACCATGTTTGAAATATTTATAAACAACTATTACAAGTTCTGATAAGCCAATTGTTAGAATAGTTATAAAATAAACTGGGGAAAACGTAATAAAAAGAAACCATAATCCAATGGATTCAAGAACAATAAATAGTATTTTATTGAATCGCTTATAAAACCTAAAATTAGCATATAAGCCCATTATTAAACAAGACAGGAATATTACCATGGAATAATATCTAACTTCTCTCAATAATAAGACAAGTGATATAGACATTAACTCTAATAATAAAAAGAGTGATAAAAATGCAAATTTTGTAAATTTATCGTGGAAAAACCTTGTCATGAAAAAAGCAATTAATAATAAACCAATTAATCCAATTACCGCAAATGTTGATCTATATAATCCAGTTTTTAAATAAATATTATTTATTTTTTCTGCAATTTTATAACCTATTGTTCCAAAATAATAGTTTCCCCAACCTGACCCGCCAATATAAGCATCATCCTTTTCATTTATACCTAGTTTTGGATCACTATGCTGAAGTTCATAGAATACATTTTTCCCATCATGTACTTTAGGATAACCAAAATCAAGAACCCGTTCAGATCCAATTGCAGTCATACTTTCATCTTCCCAAAATAGAGGATAGCTAATGTTTTTGAATAAACTAATCAAGAATAGTAAAAATAAGAAGATGGTAAAAATCAAAAGTTTATTTGTATTCTTTAATTTAAAAGAATTATAATTAAATCCTGAAATATTGGATTTGTTTTCACTCTTAATTAGCTTTATTATCATAAATAATTTGTTTTTTTAAGATTATCAATATCATTAAATCCTTTAAATCAAAATTTTAATGATTATTTGACTCAATTGTATAAAATAACATTATCTATGCCACAAATATACCTAATAGTTTAAAAATAAGCGATTGAAAACATTAACTAATTATCAGAATTTAAATATGGATAAGTTTTAGTTACAAGACCATAAATAATGGGATTTGAATATCTTGTTTGTATTTTATAATTAGTTATATAAAATTTGCCTTTATCCTTGTTCCAGATATAGGTTTTAAATAGTATATTATTGTAATTTAAATATATGTCTGAAAGCTTTACACTCAAATAAATCTTTGTCCATCCATTTTCTTCACTATTAAATTTAATCATATCAGCACCATTCCAATAAATAATTTTACCATTAGATTCCAGTTGAGCAACAAGGACTATATTTTTTACCATTGTTTTTGGCAGAACATTTATTGAAATATCAATAACGTTGTTCTTGTTTTTTATCATATCCTTCAGGCTTTTTGCATATGTTAGTGAGAACTCTATTGTACTATCAATTTTATAGGCTAATGAATCATGCTTATTATCAAAATTTATAATATTACGCTTTATTATATTTGACCAATCATTTGACTTACTGTTTAAATTTAAAGGGTTTTCGCCAGTAAATGTAACTTCGTTAATATTAGAAGTATCCATTTTACTGAATACATAATAATCGCCACCAACATAGCATTTGTGATAGTTTACAAAAGGAAAATATTGTTTTATTATTTGATAACTTTCTGGTTGCGCAAATGAATATTCTAAATATAACAAATAATTGTCATTTTTAAATTTTAAATATTCCTGAAATTGTTTCAAACTTTTAATTGTATCAAATACAATGCAGTTTGAATCTGGGAATAATTTACGTTTTACATAATAATTTCTGATCCATTCAGGACAATCAATTATAATTGTTGTTCTATTATGATCTTTGGATTGGCGGAATAATTTAATCTTATTAAATGATTCATCTGGCAAAGACTGATAAAATATTTTATAATGTTGACGCTCAAATATAAGACTAGGTAAAACAGTTGCAATTATCAATGCAACATAAATTGTAGATATAATAAAATTTGTTTCTTTTATAAATGAAAAAAAGGCAAACAACATGAATGGCATTGTGAAAATTAACATCGAATATTGTATTACCGGACTTACGTATCTTGAATAGACAAGTCCAGTAACAATAGGTATTACAAACCAAATCACTGAAATCATAAAAAATTTATTCTTAAAAAACTTCTTATTAAATCCATATATAATTGCTAAAACAACCAATGCTAATAATGAAAATGCAACTAACCACGAAAATTGAAATACATAAGCCAAATATTTGAAAAAAAATTCCTTATGAGGTTTCCCTAACCACAACAAACCGCCTGTATGTAATTGATTGATAAAAATTTTCAAATGAGGGGTATATAACAAAAAGATAATTATCCCTGAAAGGATGTAATATTTTAACAAATGTTTTTTACAAAAAATTAATCCAGTAAATCCTACTATTATAACTTGCAATAAACAAAAATGATGGTTATATGCACATAATGCAGATGCAAAAATATATGTAGCCAAATTTTTAAAATATTTCTTTTCCGGAAAGAAAATAATATTGCTCCATGCATTAACCATTAATAAAACAAAAAACAGACCGCTAATATAAGACCTGGCTATCTGGCTGTATTCAACTGTAAATTGGAGACACGAGATATATGCTGCTACAACAAGAGCGGAAGTATTGTTGAACCATTTTTTACCAATTAGCCATGTTAAATATATGGAAGCAATCCCGCATAATAGAAAAGGCAATTTAACCCAATATGGGTTTGAACCAACAATTTTGACCCAATAATATAAAAACACCTGTATTCCTGCCGGATGCCCATCAATCATTACCCTTTCCTTAATAAGCTCATGAAAAGATGTAAAACGGGTTGCAAAAATAGCCCCAAATTCATCGGGAGTATATGGAATAGAAAAAAAATGCCAGAACCTTAATAGTATGCCTATTACAATAATTATAAGCAACAAAAGCTGATTGCCTTTTAATTTAAAGTTATAACCCATTCTCAAAATGATTCATTTTATTGACTGCAAGATAATTTATTTTATAGGATGTAGTTTTTGAATGAATTAAATATTTTAATAGAATAATTGTTAGCTTTAATTTTAATTAATGAGTACTTATAAATTATCTAAAAAAGCTATTCCCAATACATCTCCATTTTAGAATCAATAGTTACCGGATTATTTTTACTCGATTGAATTTTAATATTGCATATAATATCGTCAGCACCGGCGTTATAGCAAGCTTCATGTACATTTTTTACAATCTGCAGTAATTGGTCATATTCTCCCTCCATTACAGTTTCGAATGGACAAACCAAATGTTTTACTCCAGAACTTTTTATCACTTCAATAGCTTTATCAACTATTTTATACGGATGGACAGTTTTTGAACTTGGCAATATTTGTACTGCCATATTTATTTGTTGGTTCATATTTCTTGGTTTTGATTATTCCGGCTGGTTAATGAAATTTCGAATTTCATCCAAATTCATTACGCGGACATTGGTTATAATACAATTTTCCTTTATAAAATCGCCATACTGGTTACATTCCTGCAAAGCTGATTTGAACACATCCTGAACAGGTATATTAACAGGCACAAGCGATAGCACTGTTACAACTTCACCGAAAAACTGAATTTCTTCAATTTCTGATTCCTGTTTTGGGAAGATATAATTGAATTCTTTTTGGATAATATTTTGTTGAAAATCGGTAAAAGGTTCGCTGTTTCGTGTAAAAAAAGCAAAAAAATAACGAAGCTTATTTTCCTTCCCTCCCAACCCGGTAGAGATAAAAATCTGTGATTGATCGAGCAATTTCGATTGCAATAACATCCGCGATTCTTGTAACGCTAGCAATGACCAATGTTTTAATTCGTCATCGGCATTTTTCGAATATTTTTCAATGGAACGGTAAGCGCCAACATCATCAATTGCTGCCAACTGAACTAATAATTTCTTTTTGGTAAAGTTATTTATTTCAGGTTCAAACAATAAATCAATAAGTTGTCCCCATTCCGAAGTATCCTGATCGTTTTTTATGGTTTTTGACATTTCAAAATATTCCATTTGCAGGGCAATATCAATCTTTTCATTAATAATATTGATATCACCTTTAAAATTCTGAAAGAATTGCTGTATTTGCTCAAAAGGAATATTTTCTCCCATTTTTTTGAATTGAAACATTTTCAAATGTTAATGCAAATTTATATATAATAAAGTTTTGGACAAGATGAACTTATTATTTTAACTTATTTTTTAGTTTAATCCTGAAAATACCGGAATTTTTAAATTTGTCCATTATTGAAAATTGCACATTGGTATTTTACCACTAAATTTGACGAATGCTTTCAGATTATTTTGAATCGAAAATTCTTGAAAAACTTGGGGAAATACCAACGCCAAGCCAAAAAAAATGTATTCGCCAATTAGCCCAATTTGTTTTAAACGAGAAGGATGATGAAGTATTCATCGTTACCGGATTTGCAGGAACAGGTAAAACTACTTTAATTGCAGCGCTCATCAATGCTTTGGAAGAAAACAAACACAAAACCTTGTTATTAGCGCCAACTGGGAGAGCTGCCAAAGTGTTAGGAAATTTTTCAAAACGAACAGCTTATACTATACACAAAAAAATATACCGGCAAAAGTCTTCAAAGGACGGCTTTGGAAAATTTGTATTGGGAAAGAATTTATTATCAGGAACATTTTTCATTGTTGACGAAGCTTCCATGATTGGAGAAAGGCAAAATGACAATTCAATGTTCGGTTCCGGCAATTTAATGGCCGATTTAACAGAATTTATCTATTCGGGCAAACGTTGCAAGCTTATTTTAATTGGCGACCCTGCACAGTTGCCGCCTGTAGAAGCTACATCGGGGCAGGCATTGGATGGTATTTATCTTGCTGACAACGGGTTTGCAATCAATAAAACGATATTAACCGATGTTGTTCGTCAGACCGAATTTTCGGGAATTTTGGCCAATGCAACATTATTAAGAAATTATATAACCGACAAAAGGCTAGAAATACCAAAGTTTATAACTTCAAATTTTACCGATATTATTAAAATTAACAACAGTGAATTAATTCAGGAAATCCAGGAATGTTATGATAAAATTGGGCTTGAGAATACAATGGTCATAACACGTTCTAACAAACGAGCCAATTTATTCAATTCCGGCATCCGGAAATCAATTTTGTTTCGTGAAGAAACTATTGCACCTGGAGATTACTTGATGGTAGTTAAAAACAATTATTATTGGTTGGACAATGACAATGAAGAATCGGAATTTATAGCAAATGGTGATATTATACAAGTTGTTAAAATTCGAAAACATGAGGAACGATATGGTTTTCATTATATCAATGCCAGAGTAAGATTGATAGATATTGATGACCGCGAAATTGAAGTAAAAATTATTACAGAAACCTTGACCATTGAGAGTGCAGCGCTTTCGGCTGATGATAATAAAAAACTGTATTATACAATTTTTGAAGATTTTAAACATTTAAAACCCCGCAAAGCAGCTTATGATGCTATTCGATCCGATCCTTATTTTAATGCTTTACAAGTAAAATTTGCCTATGCCATAACCTGCCATAAATCGCAGGGCGGGCAATGGAAAGCTGTTTTTATTGACCAGGGCTATTTTACGCAGGATATGTTTTCGATTGAATATTTACGATGGTTATATACAGCATTTACCCGGGCAAGCGAAAAACTATACCTTGTTAATTTTAATAAAGATTTTATTGAAGAATAGTTTTATATAATCATCCCTGCACAAACAGTTTCGTTGGTACTTTCGTCAATTAAAACCAGGCTTCCAGTAACGCGGTTGGTTTTATAGGAATCGTAAAACAATAGCTTGGTTGTTTTTATTTTTATACGACCTATTTCGTTCAAACCAATAATTTTATCAGTTGTATTTTCAGCAAGTGTATTAATATCAATTTTATAAACAACTTCTTTAATTATACAGCGTGCTTCATTGGTAGTATGGCGCAAATAATATTTACCGTTCAAAGCCATCTTCCTTTCATGAAGCCAGCAAACCATTAATTCAATGTCCTGACCTGAATGTGGCATATTATCGGGTTTAACAATCATATCGCCACGCGAAATATCAATGTCATTTTCCAGTTGTATAGAAACCGACTGCGGTGTAAACGCTTCATCAAGTTCCCCATTAAAAGTGTCAATAGATTTAATTGTTGTGCTAATTCCAGCAGGCATGGCTATAACCTTATCGCCTTTTTTAAAAATTCCACCTGCAACACGACCGGCATAACCTCGGTAATCGTGGAATTCATCGTTATATGGCCTTATTACATATTGAACCGGGAAACGAGGATCAAGTAAATCTTCGTCTTCAGCAATTTCAATATTTTCAAGTAAAGATAATAATGGCTCCCCTTTATACCAATTCATTGAAACCGATGGATCAACCACATTATCACCTTTTAAAGCACTTATAGGAATAAAACGTGCGTCTTTAATCTCAAGCTTTTTTGCAATGTCTTCAAAAACCAATTTAATTTTTTCAAAAACATCTTGTTTGAAATCCACTAAATCCATTTTATTTACACAAACTAAAATATGGGGAATGCGCAAAAGCGAAGCAATAAAAGCATGACGGATGGTTTGTTCCACTACTCCATTTCGTGCATCGACCAGTATAATAGCAGCATTGGCAGTTGAAGCACCAGTAACCATATTACGGGTATATTGAATGTGGCCGGGAGTATCGGCAATAATAAATTTACGTTTTGGTGTAGCAAAATAACGATAAGCCACATCAATGGTAATGCCTTGTTCACGCTCAGCCCTTAACCCATCAGTCAGCAAGGCAAGGTTTACATTTTCTTCACCTCGCAGTTTACTAGCTGTTTCAAGCGCTTCCATTTGATCGGAAAAAATGGCCTTGCTATCATAAAGCAAACGGCCAATTAAGGTGCTTTTGCCGTCATCTACACTGCCTGCTGTGGTAAATCGAAGCAGTTTCATATTTAAATATCCATTGGTAGAATTCATAATATTATTAATGTACTAATTATTTAATGTGCTAATGTGATAATGTGCTGATGTATCAATATGCTAATTTGCTAATTCTTTAATTTGCTAATGTGCTAATGTGCAAATTCTTTAATGTAATAATTTGCTAATGTGTTAATAATTTAATCTGCTGATTTTATAATGAATCATTTCAATAAAATTGATTGTATTGATTAGCAAATCAGCACATTGATAAATTTGCATATCAAAAATAACCTTCTTTTTTTCTGTCTTCCATAGCCGATTCCGAGCGTTTGTCATCAAACCTTGTTCCGCGCTCGGTTGTACGAGTTGTTGCAACTTCCGTAATTATTTCTTCAAGATTTGAAGCCGGTGATTCAACACCACCAGTGCAGGTCATATCACCAATAGTCCGGAACCTAATTTGCATTTTCTCAACCTTATCGCTCTTTTTTAACTGAATAAATGGGCATTTGGCTAAAAACACACCATCGCGGATAATCATTTCACGCTCATGGGTAAAATATAAATTCGGAATATCAATGTTTTCAAGAAATATATATTGCCAAACATCCATTTCAGTCCAGTTACTTAAGGGGAAAACCCTGAAATGCTCACCCATACGCTTTTTACCATTGAAAATATTCCAGAGTTCTGGTCGTTGGTTTTTCGGGTCCCACTGGCCAAAATCATCACGGTGCGAGAAGAAACGTTCTTTCGCCCTGGCTTTCTCTTCATCACGGCGCCCACCGCCCATAGCTGCATCAAATTTGAACTCTTCAATAGCATCGAGCAATGTAACCGTTTGAAGTTTATTTCTGCTCGCATTTGGGCCTGTTTCTTCAGTCACTTTACCAGCATCAATTGATTCCTGAACAAGACGGACAATACATGTTGCACCATTCTTTTCCATTAATTCGTCACGAAATGTCAATGTTTCAGGGAAATTATGACCAGTATCAATATGTAACAAAGGGAAAGGTACTTTTGCTGGCCAAAAAGCCTTGCGGGCAATATGGAACATAACAATGGAATCCTTTCCGCCTGAAAAAAGCAGAGCTGGTTTATCAAACTGGGCAGCAACTTCACGGATTACATACATTGATTCCGATTCAAGTTCGCGCAAATGATTTAAAGTATGAAACTGAATATTCTCCGAATTCATTAGAATTTTATTTACTTGTAATTTTCGGTATTAAAAAACCGATTAGCAATTCAACACACTCATCGATATTATGTTTAGCAGTATCCAGAATTAAATCCGGATTTTTAGGAATTTCATATTCGGCAGTAATTTTCGAAAAATCGGGCTTAACAGCTTCTTCAGCCTTGGTAAATTTACCTTTTTCAGTGTTTTCTATTTTTGAAGAAGTGAGGTAAACCAATAAAAAATCGTCGTTTCCGATAATATTTTGTGCCATCTGCCGCATTTTCTGAGTAGGGCAATTGATTGAATTTATAACAATCACACCATTCTCAACCAAGACTTTCGACATTTCAGCAACGCGCCTAATATTTTCAGTTTTATCTTCCTCAGAATAATTAAGACCTGCCGATAAACCGTTCCTAACCTCATCTTCATCAATGGCTGCAATTAAGTAACCTTGTGAAGAAAGCGCCGAATCCAATTCATAAGCCAAAGTTGATTTTCCTGAACCTGATAAACCTGTAAACCAAATGGAAACAGATTTTTGGTTCACAATTATTTCTTTAATACTCCGTCTGCTGTCAATATTCAATTTTCAATAAAATTAAGTTTACAAAACGGTCGCAAATTTATAAAATGAAGATTAAAATAATTTAAGATGAGCAAATAAGTTATTCGAATTATGAAAAAAAATAATGCAGGTAAAAATTTGCCTGCATTACAATTATTTTGAATAATGAAAATTATGCGTTAATCATCATTGGCATTAGTAGCATTAGTACATCTTCAGCATCATTTTCCTTTACAACCGGTAAAATAATCCCGGCACGTGAAGGGTCAGACATTTCCAAAGCAATATCGGAAGCCGAAATATTAGCTAAAATTTCGACCAAAAATGCTGATTTAAAACCAATTTCCATTTCGTCACCATCGTACTGACAATTCAACCTTTCATAAGCCGAAATTGAGAAATCAATATCCTGGGCTGAAATAACAACTTGGTTGCCAGTTAATTGCAATTTAACTAAATTGCTAGCCTGGTTGGCAAATACCGAAACACGTTTTAATGTATTGTAAAACTCAACCCTGTCGATAATCAGTTTGTTTGGATTATTGGTTGGGATAACTGAATTGTAACTTGGATAAACCCCTTCCACCAAACGACAGATCATTTTATAATTGGTAAGCTGGAAGTAAGCATTTTTTTCATCAAATTCAACCAATACACCGCCATCTTCTTTTTGCAAAATTGTTTTAAGCAATGAAGAAGGTTTTTTGGGAAGGATAAAAGCACCATTCACATCACTATCGATATCGGAACGTTTGTAACGGACACAACTTATGTGCATCGGAAGCAACAAAGGTTGCATCTTTGGTAGAGACCTCAATAAAAATACCGTTCATTACAGGGCGAAGCTCATCGTCGGCAGTAGCAAAAAGGGTCTTATTAATACCGCTCAATAAGACTGATGCATTTAGCTTAAACGAATTCTTTTTATCTTCCTTAATTCCAGGCAATTGTGGAAAGTCTTCGCCATTTTGACCCATTACAGTAAATTTACCATTTTGGGAACTAATAACTACAGCCCTTGTGTCCTTATTAACTTCAAAAGTAAGAGGTTGTTCAGGGAATTCCTTTAGTGTATCGAGTAATATTTTTGCAGGAATAGCAACAACGCCACTTTCTGCTACATTTTCGAGCGTCATCATGGAAACAAGAGTTGATTCCAAATCGGAAGCAGTTATAGAAAGTAGATTTCCTTCGAGATTAAACAAAAAATTATCGAGTATAGGCAAAGTGTTCTTTGAACTAATTACTCTGCTTATTGCCTGTAAATGGCTTAATAAATCGGTGCTTGAGGCTACAAATTTCATACTTATATTTTGATTTATAATATTAAAAATTATTTTTCATTCTTCAATTTTGTACCAAAAGTAAAAAAAACGTTGAAGAAAAGAAAAAGCTGTGAAAGGTAATTCATTTATTTTTTAAAAAAGCTAAGCGACCTTGTAATTGGATCAATCTCGACATATTTTATAAGGGCTGCATCGCTATCATTTATAAACGCAAAACATTGATTAACATCCAATTTGCCATTCTTTTCGGGAATTGAAAATATTTTTAAACAATAGTTATTATTCCTTTTATCGGTTATTGTAATTTCCTTTTCAGCTTGCCTCGAAATAAATAATTTAGCAAAGGAATCATTCCTGTTTACATATTTTTCAACCCGTAAATTTCGGAAGCAATATAAATATGCTTCAACAGCCTCGGTTTTAAAATCAATGGCTTTTAAAGATTGCAGGCTTTTAATTAACACCTTGTTCTTCTTCAATTGTAATTCGAATGATTGTGAAGGATCTGAAAAATACTCGGCTTTTATGAATTCAATATTGGTTGGTTTTAAGCGAAATACAGAATGATCGCGCCATAAATCAACATGCGTATTAAATAAGCCGGCAAAATTTCCCTCAAAAGCAGGCAATGTAACGATGAAAGGATGTTTAAACCCTGCCATAAGCATATAAATATTGTGTGTTGCAGTATCGGCAATTATAAAATAATCTTTTAATAATTTATCACCAGCATATATTTTAACTTCAGCGCCATTTTTCATCAGGTTGTTTATAACGGAATTTCGGGTACTTTTTGCCACAACCGATTTAATTTCAACCTGCGATATAAACCGGAATAAAATTCTAATCATTGCAGGACTTGCATGAATACGATGATCAAATTTCCAATATTCATCAGTTTTTTGAAGTACAAGTTTTTGATCCTTATTTATAATTTGAACCTGAGAAACACCTGATGTATCAACTAAAGCAAATTCCGATTCCTTTTTATTAAATGTCTGATCGCTCGTTGAAAAATAATACCAACCTGCAATACAAAGCAATATGAATAAAACTATTAATGCAGTTTTATTTTTACGCAGCATATTTCCTCCTTCTCCAATATGATAAACCAATGCCGGCAAGTACTACCAATAAAAGGGGAAGGATAACATTTATCAATTGCCATTTTAGCTTTTCGTCCTGAACTTTAAATTTGTCCAATAGTCTCAGTTTTACTTCACGTGTGCGAAGATTCATAATGCCTGTTTCGTCCGTAACATAATTCACCACGTTTAAAACAAATTCCTTGTTACCAAAAGTTTGCGATATATATTTATCGAAACCAAGCGGGGAAATTAAAATTCCCTGAGGCGTTTCTCGAACATCGTTTCGGATAATATCACCATCGGCAACTACAAGCATTTTTGTTGGAACACTCTGGTTGCGAAATTTATAAGTGCCATTAATCTTTAACTGTGAAAGCATACGGTTTTTAAAATTTGATGTGAATGTTCCTTCAACCATAACGGCAACCGGTAAAAATGATTTATCAAAATCAGATTGCTGATGTTGTTCATTTATTTCGGATAACGAAATCATAGATGGTACACCTTTTATATGCGTATATTTTGAACTCTCGAGCAGGATTGATTTTTTTGTTTTACCATAACTATCGAGTGTATCAATATAACTACAAAAATTGGTCAAAACCATATTTAAATTTCGCGAAGCCGGATGATATGGAGAAGCCGAAAGTAAGGGATTATACAGCCAGGGTTCGGGCGTAAATTTTGATTGTGTGCCTGATTCCGAAGTATTAACCGGCAATAACGAACATTGCACATCCTGTAATAAAACCGGGTTAACCCTAATTCCGTATTTAAACAACTGGTCGTCAATATTTAAGTCCTGAATAAATGCTAATGTTCCGCCTTTGGCAAGGCTATCTGTGTTTAATTTCACAGGATCAATAAACCATAATATTTTACCACCATTCATTAAATATTGATCCAACACAAATTTGTCTTCTTCGGTAAAAGGTTTTTGCGGTTTGGCAATAATAACACATTTATATACATCAAGGGCATGAACGTTTCCATTAATACTGCCACGATCGACCTGAAAATAGTTTGCCAATTCGCGTGTAATATCGCCAACCTGGTACTGATCTAATTCTCCCTGCCCTTCAAGAAAAGCTATTTTTTCGAGTTTGTTATTTGACAAGCTATGAATAGCATTTATAAGTTTGTATTCAAGTGCCTGAACTGAATTGTTCAAATTTTGTTCTCCTGAAAGTCCGGGATTATTACTCAATAAATTAACCGGGAATTCAACTCCATTGTAAGAAACCAAAGCAGCTGGTACTACCATTTTCTCAGTGAAACCACCTTTAGCATCTTTTATTTTCACATTGGTTGGTTGAATTCCTTTATCATAAAGGCTTTTTACCAAAGCTTCCACTGACTTTGGATCAGAATTCGAATACGGATCGATAAACTGATATTGAATATTGTTGCCAGCATAAACCCTGAACTCGTCCAACATTTCGCGAACTGACTCGCTTAAACGTTTAAAACCAATTGGAATATCACCATCCAGGTAAACTTTCACTAAAACTTCATCGGGCAAAGTGCGTAAAATATTTTTGCTGACATCGGAAAGAGTATAACGCTTTTCCTGGGTCAAATCAATTCTGAAAAACGAATAGGAAGCAATAATTATTGCAACAACAACAATGCAAACAGCCAGTAAAAGTTGTATAATATTTTGCTTTTTTAAATCTTTTCTATTCATATTGAATATAATGTATCAATTTTTTGAATTAATGGGTTTAGTTTTTAGGATATAGGTTTTAGGTATTTGTTATTTGTCACTTGTCACTTGTCATTTATCATTTTTACCATTTTCGACTTTGCAAAACAGTTCTTGTAAAAAGCAGAAATAGTAATGCAACACCAACAAAATAAACAATATCACGCGAATCAATTACTCCGCGGCTCATTGATTTATAATGTTCATTAATTCCTAACAGAGTTATATAACTTTCCTTATTGGTAAAAATCGGCAAAACAGATATAGCATCAAATCCTATATATAGGAAAAGAGAAATTATTGCAGCTAAAATAAACGAAACAATTTGATTATCGGTAATGGACGAAGCGAAAATTCCGATAGAAGCATAAATGGCCGCCAAAAAAAACAATCCTATAAATGAACCCCATGTTCCACCTGTATCAATATTACCTACAGGGTTTCCGAGATGATATACCGAATAAAAGAAAATTAAAGTTGGGATTAATGACAGTAAAACCAATAAAACAGCAGCAAAATATTTGGCCAAAACCATTTGCATCTCCGACAATGGCCGTGTAATCAATAATTCAAGCGTCCCTTGGCGTTTTTCCTCAGAAAACATGCGCATTGTAACAGCTGATACCAAAAACAAAAAAACCCATGGAGAAATTACAAACAAAGGTTCTAAAGTGGAATATCCATTATCTGGAATATTATATGAACCCGGGAAAACCCAAAGGAAAAGACTATTTGCCAAAAGAAAAACAATGATTACAATATAACCGGTAAGGGAACTGAAAAAGCCTGATATTTCTTTTCGTAATAAACTAATCATGTTAATTTTTTAAATGGCTGTAAAGATAATGAATACAAAAAATCACGAACAAAAATTTAACTAAATAACATTTAATTTACCCAACTCTCTTTTGCTTACTGATGGTATTTTTCTAATTTTACGCCCTTAAATTTTAAATATATACAAACTGAAAATGAGAAAAAAAATAGTTGCCGGAAACTGGAAAATGAACACTACGGTACAGGAAGGCGTAAAATTAGCACAAGAAGTAGAATCGCTTGCCGCACAGGTAAATAATGGCGCAGTTGTTATTGTTTGTACTCCATTTACACATATTACCGAAGTTAAAAAAGTTGTAAACAAAGTTGCTGTAGGCGCTGAAAATTGTGCCGATAATGAAAGCGGAGCTTTTACAGGTGAAATTTCTGCTAAAATGGTAGCTTCAACCGGAGCGCAATATGTAATAATTGGTCATTCCGAACGTCGTGCTTACTATCACGAAACGGATGCAATTTTAAACAAAAAAACCAAATTGGCACTTGCCAACAACTTAACACCAATTTTTTGTATTGGTGAAGTATTGGCTGAACGCGAAGCTGGTAAACATTTTGATGTTGTTAAAACTCAATTGGAAAATGGATTATTCGATTTATCAGAAGCTGATTTTGGAAAAATAGTTATTGCTTATGAGCCAGTTTGGGCAATTGGAACAGGAAAAACAGCAACATCGGCTCAGGCACAGGAAATACATAAAGTTATCCGCGATTCTATTGCTGCAAAATACGGCAAAACAGTAGCCGAAAATACTTCAATACTATATGGAGGTAGTTGCAATGATAAAAATGCAGCTGAACTTTTCGCTAATCCTGATGTTGACGGAGGATTGATTGGTGGAGCAGCATTAAAAGCCGAAAGCTTTATTGCTATTGTAAAATCGTTTTAATTTTATTCAAAATATAAACCTGTTGGCGCTATTTCCGGCAGGTTTTTTATTTTTTAAGCTTTAGAAAAATATATTTAAGAAATTATTTATAAAAATATTAACTCTTGAATTACATTGAATTTGAAATATCCATTCTACCTTATTATTCAGAAATTTCAGAAATATTAATTGCTGAACTGGCAGAAGTTGGTTTTGAAAGTTTTTCTGAAACGACAAACTCTTTATTAGCTTATATTCCTGAAAATTTAATAGAAATTGAGAATATTAAATCCATATTGACTAAAGACAGGTTTGATAGAATATTATTAAGTTTTACGAGCAAAACCATTCCTGCCCAAAACTGGAATGCCCTTTGGGAAAGCAATTTCGAACCAATTTTCATTGAGGACAAAATTCTTGTTCGCGCTCCTTTTCACACTATTGAAAAACAATTCGACCACGAAATTGTAATTGAGCCAAAAATGTCATTTGGAACAGGCCATCACGAAACTACTGCTTTAATGATGGGACAAATGCTTGAAATTAATTTTAAGGAGAAGGCTGTTTTGGATATGGGTTGTGGAACCGGAATATTGGCAATACTTTCATCACAACTTGGTGCTAAAAATGTTACTGCTATTGACTTTGACGAATGGGCTTACGAAAATTCAATTGAAAATTTCAAGCGTAACAATTGCAATAATATAAAAGCTATAATTGGAGACGCTTCAGCAATTCCTGACAAAATATACCAGATTATTTTAGCCAATATTAACCGTAATGTTCTATTGACTGATATTTCAGCATATAGTAAGTTTATGAATGCCGAAAACATTTTGATTCTAAGCGGTTTTTATTCCGAAGACATGGAAATGATTGTAAAAGAAGCTGCCTTGTATAAATTGTTAATTAATTCTCATAAAATCAGGAACAACTGGACAGTTTGCGTTTTTAAAAAACAATAATTATTCGTAATTTCTGCCAAAATTAATTTTAGATTTTTAATGCAATTGTGATGATTAAAAAACTAATAGGCAGCGTGTTGGCTTTTTTCTTTTTTTCTATTGCCCTGAATAGCGAACAACCCTTCAAACAATTTAGTGGCAAACCAGAATTATTTAAAAAAGAAATCTCAGATTTTATTACTGTTCGTGATAATGATATTGAAATACTTTTAAAAGAATTTAATCTAAACTGGGATTCAGCAAGATTTTCGACATACCAGAAAGAAAAAATAATTGAACTATCGAAATGTTTAATCGATAAAAAAGCACGACCTGTTCCCGAATTCACTTCATTCCTAAAAACACTGAATGCGTTTATATCAGCAAAACATCCGGCTTCGAGTTTTAATGAATGGTTGAGTGCTTTGCAAGATTTATGTGCGAATAAAAAATCAACATTAAGTTCATTTACCCGAATTTTTAATCAAGCATACGGATTATTGGTTGATAATATATTATTTGAAAGCCCGTCATTAACTTGGAAACCTTCATCGCATAATTTTCATTTCCAATTTGATAAAACTTTAAAAATTGTTTTTGACAATACCAACCTGGTATGTTATGCAAAGCACGACAGTATTGTTATTTACAATACAAAAGGTTACGATCTTCCTTTTAGTTCGTTGTGGATTGGGGATGGTGCATTGGTAACCTGGGAACGCGCTGGTTATGATAGAAATGTTATTAAAGCAGACCTTTCGAAATACAAAATTGATTTGACAAAGACGTCTTATGTAGCCGATTCAGTTAAGTTTATGAATAAAACTTATTTTGCTTACGAGCTTTTAGGACATTTAGAAGACGATGTAACCTTTATAAAATCGCCTAGTTCAGCGTTATATCCAAAATTTGATTCGTATCAAAAAGAATTTGAAATTAAAAACCTATATGAAAATGTTGATTATAAAGGTGGGTTTTCAATGCAAGGTGCAAAATTACTGGGTAAAGGATCACTTGAAGAACCTGCTAAACTAAGTTTTTACAGACGTGATACATTAAAGTTGAAAGTTTCATCGCTATATTTTGTTTTCAGGCCAGAGAAAGTGATAAGCCCCGATGCCGCAATTCGAATTTTTCTCGATAAAGATTCCATTTCACATGGCGATGTTCAGTTTAGCTATACCACAAATAACAAGGAAATTTCAGTACTAAAATCTGAAAATTATACTTCACAAAGCCCTTTTCTCGATTCATACCATATGTTAAACCTAAATTTAGAGCAATTAAAGTGGCGTATTGATGAACCTGATATTATTATAACCACAACACCCGGTTCTGCAATTGGAAAGGCAACTTTCGAATCGGTAAATTTTTTCAACCAAATGGAGTTTGAAAAACTTCAATATTACGATGCTGTAAACCCTTTAACAGTTTTGCGTAAATTTTCGGAGAAAATAAAATCACGGAATTTTCCGGCACAGGATTTCGCTGATTATATTCATCGCACATTGGACCAGGTTCACACTTTATTATTCCCGTTAACATTAAAAGGCTATATTATATACGATGTTCCAACTGAACAAATTGTATTGAATGATATGCTGTTCGATAATCTTAAAGCAAGTATTGGCCGAATTGATTATGATGTAATTAGGTTAAACTCAACAACAAATGCTCCGCTTGAAAACGGCACCATTGATTTGCGCAACGATGATTTAAAAATAAACGGTATTCAGCGAATATTTGTGAGTGATAGCCAAAATGTTGTTATATATCCGAAAGATCAATCCATTATTATGAAACGTAACCGGAGTTTCCAGTTTGATGGTGTTACGGAAGCCGGGCTTTTCACATTTTTCGGAAGAAACTTTTTCTTTAATTATGATAGTTTTAAGGTTGTATTAAAAGACGTCGATTCAGTTAGGATAAAAGTAATTGTTGGGCGTGATAATTATAATAAACCAATTTTACAGGATGTTCATAACGTTTTAAACAATGTTACTGGGCAGGTTGAAATTGATCATCCCAATAATAAATCGGGACTTAAAAATAATCCTGAATATCCTAAGTTTACCAGCCTGGTTAATTCCTATGTTTATTATGATGCCCGGAATATATATAAAGGTGTTTATGACCGTAAAAAGGATTTCTACTTTAAAATATATCCCTATGAATTTGACAGTATCAATAATTTTTCGAAACAGGCTATGAAGTTCAAAGGAGAATTTTCCTCGACTAAAATTTTCCCTTTAATAAATGAACAATTGGTATTGAGAGAAGACTTCTCTTTAGGTTTTAAACACGATTCGCCAAAAGAAGGTTACGCGGTTTACGGAGGAAAAGGCACGTTTATAAGTTCGGTACAACTTTCGAATTTAGGATTAATAGGCGATGGAACAATAAAATATTTAACTTCCTCATCAAATTCAAAAGATATAAAATTCTTTCCAGACAGTATGAATACACTTGCACCTGATTTTACTATAAATCCGGTTGCGGCAGGGAATCAATTTCCTCAAGTTAGTGGAAACGATGTTAATATACATTGGATGCCATATTTGGAAACAATGAAAATTAATAATGAAAAAGGACCGTTTAAAATGTTTAACGGACAGGCAACTCTTGCAGGAGCTTTAAACCTAAAACCCAAAGGATTATCAGGTAATGGAACCATTGATATGAAATCGGCCTTGGCTGTTTCGAAAGAATATACATTTGGCCTCAACACTATTGATGCGGACACAACCAGCTTTAAACTCAGATCGTTGCACAACGATGGTTTTGCAGTAGCAACCGACAATGTTAAATCACATATTGATTTTGCAAGCCGGATCGGGAAATTTAAATCAAACAATGACACTACAACGACTGTATTTCCTGAAAACAGATACATAGCCCAATTGGATGAGTTTAAATGGAAAATGGATGCAAAAACACTGGAAATGATTTCAAATCGACAACAGGAAGCTTCTAAAGAAGGTTTGAAATATGGCTTTAAAGATGAGCCTTTAGCCGGATCGCGCTATACTTCAATAAAACATGATCAGGATTCGTTAAGTTTTGTTTCACCATTGGCAATATATGATTATGACAGTGATAAATTAAACGTACAAAAAGTTAAATATATTGAAGTTGCCGATGCGCGATTGTTTCCTGATAAAGGAAATATAATTATTGAAAAAGACGCTAAAATGCTTCCACTTGAAAATGCAAAAATTTTAGCCAATACTTCAACACGTTTCCATAATTTCTACAAGGCTTTGGCATATATTCAAAGTAAACATAAATATACAGGCAAAGGTTTATATGACTATAAAGATGAAAACAACAAAGTTGAAACTTTGAATTTTACTGAAATTGCAGTTGACACATCAGGACAAACATTTGGAAATGCCACGGTTGTTGAACCAGATGATTTTACATTGAACCCTGAATTTCAGTTCCAGGGAAAAACAGAACTATTTGCGGCGCAAAAGAATCTTACATTTGATGGATCTGTTCATATTACTGAAGATTGCCATAATTATGGAACCTCATGGCTTCGTTTCGATACAATAATTGATCCATTAAATGTTGCAATTCCTGTTACCAATAAATTGGTGGAAATAAACCGACGACCAATTGTACTTGGTACATTAATTACAACCGATTCAATTCATGTTTATTCCAGTTTCTTTGGTACCAGAAAGTATTACAGCGATTCATTAATATCTACTGCAACAGGGAACTTAAGATATGTAAAAGATTCGTCCATTTACCTGGTATCTTCAGATGCAAAATTTAAGAAAAATTCATTGCCTTTGCCAATGGTTTATTTAGATACAAAACAATGCAAACATCATGACGAAGGCCAGATTAAATTTGGGGTTGACCTGGGTCAGTTAAAACTAAAAGCTTTTGGTAAAATTGATGAAGACCTTGAAAAAAATGAAATTTATTTGCGTTGTTCCATGTCAATTGATTTTATGATGTTTGATAAATCAATGCAATCCATGGCAAAAACAGTTGATAGTATTGCAGTCAATGGAAGAAAAGTAGATATGAAATCAAAGTATTTCTTGAGAAACTACGGTTATTGGCTTGATTCAGCAAAATTCAGCAAGTTTTACGATACAATTCCAAAAACTGAAAAAGACTTGCCTGAAGAATTCTCGACAAATATGTTTATAAGTGATGTAAAATTTATTTGGGACGATGTAGAAAATTCATATCGATCAGTTGGAAAAATTGGTATAGGCTATATTGCCAAAAAGCAAATCAACAAATACGTTGATGGCTATATTGAAATATACCGCAGACGGAGCGGTAATAAAATGGATATTTATTTGCAGGCAGATGACAATACATTTTACTATTTTGGATATACCCGTAGTACAATGCAGGTACTATCGTCTGATCAATCAGGATTTAACCAACCCATCCATGACATGAAAGATGCGGATCGGTCAATGAAAGTTGAACGAAATCAAATTCCATACACCTTCCTGATTTCAACTTCAAGAAAAATGGATCTTTTGAAAAAACGTTGGAAAGAATTTCAACTGAATGGTGTACAAAAAGTACAAGAACAAATTAAACCTGAAGAACAAAAAGAAGAAGGCGATGATAAAAAACCTGAAAATGAAGAAAATACAAATCCAAAAAAATAATCAAGTGTAATCAGGTTATTAAATGAGCATATTATTGTATTGCTCAGGGTTCATGCATCAACTAAATATTTTCATTATTTCATTATATACCAATTATATAATAAATATATTTTATAGAGTTATTACATTTAATTTAGAATTCTAAAAATTAAAACACCTAATACCTTTAATAAATTCTTAATAGATTTTGGTACAATAAAAACAATATTGGTAAAAAAATACCATTTAGTTACATAAAAAATTTGACGAAAAATTTTTAAGTGTAATAAAAACACTTAATTTTGAAATTAGAATTCAGTAATAAAATTAAAAGTAAATTACATAATTTTATTCATAAAAAATTAATTTTATATTAGTCATTATTAATTAAAAATTAAATAATTATAACAAAATAAAACTGGATTGTTTTCATATTATCTTTCTTTGAAATTATTTGTAAAGTTTATAGGATTTTAGAATATAAAAAAGATAAAAAAAGCAATTTTTGTTTTTCTGAATGAAGTGAAACCTGGTTAATTTGGTTGGAGCATTTTCAGAAAGAAGAATAGCAATAAATAATGGAAAAAATGCCTTACAAGATGATATTTTTTCCTTTATATGAGCTTGGTAAAGTATTACAAATAGCTGATTTTTTTTAAAATAGTATAACAAAATAAACTTATAAATTTAAATCGATGAATTGGACTTCTCATGAATTTATTTGGCTTGACTGGTTAATTATTACAGTTGGGATATTAGGTGTTGCGTGGGCTGTATGGCGAGCGATTCAAAAAGACAAACGCTCGATGCACGGCGCTGACAGCGAAGACTATCTGTTTGGTAAAGGTGAACCATGGTATATTATTGGTGCTGCTATTTTTGCTGCAAACATAGGTTCTGAACACCTTGTTGGGCTTGCTGGCACAGGTGCTAAGGCAGGTGTAGGTATGGCACACTGGGAAATGCAGGGCTGGATGATCCTCATTCTGGGCTGGCTTTTTGTACCTTTCTACCAATTGATGAACAATAAATTGGGTAAAATCATTACAATGCCTGATTTCCTTAAAAATCGTTACACTCCTGCAACAGGATCATGGTTGTCAATCATTACACTTATTGCGTATGTGTTAACTAAAGTGAGTGTTACAGCATTTACCGGTGGTATCTTTATGGAGAGCCTTCTAGGCCTGCCTTTTTGGTACGGAGCTATTGGTCTGATAGTTTTAACCGGTATTTTTACCGTTTTGGGTGGTATGAAAGGTGTTATGACACTCTCGGCAATTCAAACGCCAATCCTTATTATTGGTTCTTTCCTAGTGCTTTTTCTTGGATTATCAGCTCTCGGAGACGGCAGTATCGCTCATGGTTGGACTGCAATGATCGATTATTCTAAAACGTTGAACGTAGGAAAAGATGGTGTTGCATATGGTACAAACCACATGTTTCATTTTCAGACTGGCGACCCACTTTATGACGACTATCCTGGTTTTTGGGTATTTATAGGAGCTACCATTATCGGCTTTTGGTATTGGGCAACCGACCAACATATTGTACAACGTGTACTCGGACAGCGCAAAGGTGAAGCTAACGATGTAGTGTTGAAACGAGCTCGCAGAGGTACTATTGCTGCTGGTTATTTCAAATTATTACCTGTATTTATGTTTCTAATACCCGGAATGATAGCGGCAGCATTAGCGGCTCGTCCTGGAAGTGGTTTTACTTTAACTAACCCCGATACTGCATTTGGTTCAATGGTTAAGTTTGTTTTGCCTGCGGGAGTGAAAGGTATAGTTACTATAGGTTTTATTTCTGCACTTGTTTCTTCTTTAGCAGCATTCTTCAACTCCTGCGCTACTTTGTTTACCGAAGACTTTTATAAGCCAAAGTTTAAAGATAAAAGTGAAGCCAGATACGTTTTGGTAGGTCGAATTGCTACAATTGTTGTAGTGTTTCTTGGTATTTTATGGATACCTGTTATGATGAGCCTTGGCAGTTTATACTCCTATTTACAAGGCATTCAATCGCTATTAGCACCTGCTATGGTGGCTGTATTTGTATTGGGTATTTTTTCGAAAAAAATTACGCCTAAAGCTGGTGAAGCCGGTTTAATAGTAGGCTTTGGTGTAGGTATGGTACGCTTACTTACCAACATAATTACAAATACAGGAAATAACGTTATGACCGGCTGGTACTGGGAATCCACTTCTTGGTTTTGGCATACCAATTGGCTTATCTTTGAGATATGGTTGCTTGTCTTCATCATGCTGACTATGGCTGTAGTATCGATTTTCACACCAAAACCAACTGCTCAACAGATTGAGTTTATCACTTTCACAGGCGATTACAAGACAATCGTCAGGAATAGTTGGAGTAAATGGGATGTTATTGCATCACTCGGTGTAGTTGTTATGTGTGCTTTGTTTTATTGGTATTTCTGGTAAATTGGAAATATAAATTTCTCTCTATAATTGCGTTAATATTGAATATATTTTAAGTTGATTAATTAGTAAAATATTTAAATAATATGATAAAAGCGTTTGATAATTTTGAAGTGTGGTTTGTTACGGGAGCTCAGCTCCTGTACGGAGGAGATGCGGTAGTTGCTGTTGATGCCCATTCTAATGAAATGGTAAAAGGGTTGAATGATTCAGGTAAACTTCCTGTAAAAGTTATATATAAAGGAACTGTAAATTCTTCAGCAGAAGTTAGTGCAACTTTTAAGGCTGCCAATAATGATTCAAAATGTATAGGTATTATTACCTGGATGCATACATTTTCACCTGCAAAAATGTGGATTCATGGTTTACAGGAACTTAAAAAGCCTATGCTTCACTTGCATACCCAATTCAATAAAGAAATTCCATGGGATAAAATGGACATGGATTTTATGAATCTTAACCAAAGCGCCCATGGCGATCGTGAATTTGGGTTCATTAATGCACGTATGCGACGCCCAAGGAAATTGGTGGTTGGTTATTGGCAGGATGAAAAAACATTGGCCAGAATAGCTGTTTGGATGCGTGTTTCTGCAGCCTGGGTTGATTCACAAAATATGGTAATTGTCCGTTTTGGCGACAATATGAATAATGTTGCTGTAACAGATGGTGATAAAGTTGAAGCTGAAATGCGCCTTGGATATCATATTGATGAATATCCAATTGGAAAACTTGTTGCTGTTATGAATACTGTTTCAGAAGCTGAAATATCGGATTTGTTGAAAACATATGAATCAGAATATATACTAGCAGACAATGTTAAAGAAGGCGGAAAAGATCGTAAACAGTTGATTGAAGCGGCTCGTGAGGAAATTGCAATTCGCAAATTCTTAATCAAAAAAGGAGCAAAAGGTTTTACAACAAGCTTTGACGAATTGGAAGGATTCGATCAACTTCCCGGCTTAGCTTCACAGCGTTTAATGGCTGAAGGATATGGTTTTGGTGCTGAAGGCGATTGGAAAACAGCAGCATTATACCGTACAATGTGGTTCATGGGTCAAGGTTTAGAAGGAGGTTGCTCTTTTCTCGAAGATTATACATTAAATTTTGATGGAGAAAAAAGTTCTATTCTTCAGGCACATATGCTAGAAATTTGTCCTTTAATTGCTGAGAATAAACCTCGACTGGAAGTTCACCCATTAGGAATTGGAGGTAAAAACGATCCTGCCCGACTTGTTTTCACAACCAAGCAAGGAACAGGAGTTGCTGCTACAATTATTGATATGGGCAACCGGTTCCGCTTAATTGTTAATCAGGTAGATTGTATAAAATCTAAACCACTTCCTAAACTTCCGGTGGCATCTGCTTTATGGATACCGCAACCTAATTTTGAAATTGGTGCAGCTTCATGGATTCTTGCCGGTGGAACACACCACTCAAGTTTCTCCTTTTCATTAACTCAGGAATTCCTGGAAGATTATGCCGAAATTGCAGGTATTGAAATGATTGTTATTGATAAGGATACAACAATTAGCAACTTTAAAAAGGAACTTCGCATGAATGATATTTATTACATGTTGAATAAAGCTTTAGTATAATAATTTTAGAAAACCTTTGGAACATAAAATTCCAAAGGTTTTCTTTTTATATTCCTCTCTCCTATTTCAATTAAAATTTAATATTTTATACCTTTTAATAACTTATAATGTTAGAAGAATTAAAACTTGAAGTTTTTAAAGCCAATATGGAATTGGTAAAGCAGAAATTGGTTATATATACTTGGGGCAATGTAAGCGGAATTGACAGAAACAAAGGGCAAGTAGTAATAAAACCCAGCGGGGTTAGTTATGATACTATGAAACCTGAAGATATGGTAATAGTTGACCTTGATGGAAATATTATTGAAGGAAAACTCCGTCCTTCATCAGATACTGCGACTCACATTGCTTTATATATTGCTTTCCCTGATATTGGTGGTATTGTACACACCCATTCTACATTTGCTGTAGCCTGGGCTCAGGCCTGCAAACCTATTCCAGCATTAGGAACAACACATGCCGATCATTTTTATGGAGAAATTCCTTGTACAAGAATTCTTTCGAAAAATGAAATAGAAAATGCCTATGAAAAGGAGACCGGAAAAGTAATTGTTGAAACATTTGCTAAAATTAATCCGGAACATATGCCTGCCGTACTGGTTGGTAATCATGGACCATTTACTTGGGGCACAACACCTGACAAAGCTGTATATAATGCAGTAGTTTTGGAAGAAGTTGCCAAAATGGCTTATATTACTTATGGTCTAGGAAATTCAAAACCAATTAATCAATATATTTTAGACAAACATTTTAATCGAAAACATGGTAAAAATGCATATTACGGACAAAAAAGCTAATTAATTAATGTGTTAATTTACAAATGCGTACATGACAAATTTTAAAATAAACTAAACAACCGAAAAATAAGAAAATTAAATGGCAAAATATACTTTAGGAATAGATTATGGTACTGATTCAGTTCGTACAGTTATAGCCGATGTTAGTAATGGAAACATTGTTGGAACTGCAGTTTCGGAATACAAAAGATGGAAAGCCGGAAAATATTGTAATCCTGCAAAAAATCAGTTTCGCCAGCATCCGCTTGATTATATTGAAAGTTTGGAAGAATCGGTAAAAGGCGCATTATCCAATGCTCCTGTTGGAACTGCTTCAAATGTTATAGCGCTTACCATTGACACAACTGGCTCAACACCAGTCGCAGTAGATAAAAATGGCACTCCACTATCACTTTTACCTGAATATGCTGAAAATCCGAATGCAATGTTCGTATTATGGAAAGATCATACCGCTGTTAAGGAGGCTGATGAAATTAATCAATTGTCAAAGAAATGGCAAATTGATTATACAAAATTTGAAGGTGGCATATATTCTTCCGAATGGTTTTGGGCAAAAGTTTTACATGTAATCCGTGAAGATACTGAAGTTTATAAAAATGCATGGTCATGGGTAGAACATTGCGACTGGTTGCCAGCTATGTTAACTGGAACAACAAAACCTGAAACACTTTTAAGGAGCCGTTGTGCAGCCGGCCATAAAGCCATGTGGGCAGACGAATTTGGCGGTCTTCCAACTGAAGATTATCTAAAACAGCTCGATCCAAAATTAAAAGGATTACGTGAAAGACTGTTTTCAAAAACCTATAATGCAGATGTCAAAATTGGAAATATTACAGTTGAATGGGCTAAAAAATTAGGATTAACAACAAATGTTGCAGTTGGTGTTGGAGCATTTGACGCACATTTAGGAGCAGTAGGTGCTGAAATTAAACCTTATTATTTATGCAAAGTAATGGGTACATCAACTTGTGATATGCTTATAGCTCCAGAAAAAGAGGTAAACGGAAAATTGGTTAGTGGAATTTGCGGACAAGTAAATGGATCAATTGTCCCCGGAATGATAGGACTCGAAGCAGGACAATCTGCATTTGGAGATATTTATGCCTGGTTTAAAAACTTATTGATTAACCCGGTTATTAATTTATTAAATGCTTCCCAATTAATTGATGCTGTTACAAAAGAAAAACTTATTTCAGAATTGGAAACTAAGTTAATCCCTTATCTTTCAGAAGAAGCATCAAAAGTAAATCCATCAGAATCGAATGTTTTGGCACTGGATTGGATGAATGGCCGTCGTACTCCTGATGCCAACCAATTGCTAAAAGGTGTAATTGCAGGAATATCTTTGGGTTCCGATGCCGGAAAAATATTCAGGGCATTGGTTGAATCAACTGCCTTTGGCGCAAAAAAAATAGTAGACAGGTTTATTTCCGAAGGAATAAGAATTGATGGAATTATAGCTTTGGGTGGTGTTGCAAAAAAATCTCCATTTATAATGCAAACTATGTGCGATGTGTTGAATATGCCAATACAGGTAGTAGTTTCAGAACAAGCTTGCGCTTTAGGCTCTGCAATGGCAGCCGCTGTTGTTGGAGGAGCTTATGCAACTTTTGAAGAAGCCCAAAAAGCAATGGGCAGTGGGTTTGAAAAAGTATATCAACCCAATCCGAAAATGGTTAAAATTTATAATGAATTATATTCGAAATATTGTAGGTTGGCTTATGCTTTAGAACCAATGTATAACGAAGGTAAAATTTAATCACTTCAATTAACAAATAAAAAGTAATCAGAGATGAATGAAAAAGTAAAAAATCGTTTCCATTTGGGAATATTGCTTCTATTTATAATAGGAACTATTTCACTTTTTGGAATCCAGGCTTTTAAAGCTGAACCTGAACCTTACCAGGCAAAAATGATTATCAATGCCGATATGGGGCAATATACCATAAGTAAAAATATTTACGGACAATTCTCAGAACACTTGGGTCATTGTATTTATGGTGGCTTTTGGGTTGGTGAAAATTCTAAAATTCCTAATACCCGAGGAATAAGGAATGATGTAGTTCAAGCTTTAAAAAATATTGATATTCCAAACCTTCGCTGGCCTGGCGGATGTTTTGCCGATGAATACCACTGGCACGATGGCATTGGCCCACGAAATTCAAGGCCAACAATGGTAAATACAAATTGGGGAGGCGTAACCGAAGATAATAGTTTTGGCACCCATGAATTTATGGATTTATGTGAACAATTAGGAACTGAACCGTATATCACGGGGAATGTTGGTAGCGGCACTGTAGATGAAATGTCGAAATGGGTTGAATACCTAACCTCAGATGGTGTAAATCCAATGTCTGATTTGCGAAAGAAAAATGGCAGGGAAAAACCTTGGGAAGTACATTTTTGGGGAATTGGTAATGAAAGTTGGGGATGCGGTGGAAATATGACAGCAGAATACTATGCTGACCAATATAAAAGATATGCCTCATTTTGCAAAAATTATGGAAACAATAAATTATTAAAAATTGCATGTGGCGCAGCTGGAGATGATTACAATTGGACCGAAACAATAATGAAAGATATTCCTGCCTGGATGATGTGGGGAATTTCACTTCATTATTATAATGTTGACAATTGGGCGCATAAAGGTTCTGCAACACAGTTTGGCGAAAAAGAATATTTCAACACTTTAAAACTTTGTTATAATCTTCCAAAAATTGTAGATAGGCACATTGCCATTATGGATAAGTACGATCCTGAAAAAAAGATTGCCCTCGCTGTTGATGAATGGGGCGATTGGTTTGATGTTGAACCTGGTACAAATCCGGGATTTTTATTCCAGCAAAATTCCCTACGCGATGCTTTTGTGGCAGCCATTACGCTCAATGCATTTAACGAAAGATGCGACAGAATAAAAATGTCAAATATTGCACAAGTAATAAATGTACTTCAATCAATGATTTTTACCAAAGATGATAAAATGGTGCTGACACCAACTTATTTTGTTTATGAGTTATTTAAAGTACATCATGATGCAACACTGCTGCCGTCCTCTACCACTTGTGACGATTATGAATTTAATGGAGAAAAATTACCTGCATTAAGTACAAGTGTTTCAAAAGATAAAAACGGATTAATCCATATTTCATTGGTAAATATCGACCCAAAGAAGCCAATACATTTGGCAGCCAATATACGTGGGGAAAAAGTTAAAGAAGTACATGGACAAATTCTTACTGCACCTGAATTAAATTCAATAAATTCATTTGATCAGCCAAATAATGTTAAACCAGTAGAATTTAATAATGGAATTATTAAAGATGATGTTTTAACCGTTGATATTCCTGCAAAATCAGTTGTTGTACTCGAATTGAAATAATTTACCGATGCACTGATTTGCATATTTACTGATGAATTTATTCAGTATTAAGATAAATATAATCCACAGATTTCTGTCCTTATAATTGATAGAATTTTGTGGATTTGTTTTGTTGTATTTAAAGCGCTTCTATTCGAATACATTCCTTCGGAAATTAGTTGTTAGGTGTTAGGTGTTAGGTGTTGGATGTTGGATGTTGGATGTTAGGGTTTAGGTTATTGATATTACTCTAAACTCTTTACTCTAAACTCTTTGTTCTTTATTCTTTATTCTTGACTCTTGACTCTACATTCCATCAACTTCCAATTTCAATTTTTCAAGCGCTTCACCAAGCTTTTGTTTTGGACAGGCAAAATTTAATCTTTGAAAACCACTTCCGCCTGGTCCGAAATGTCTGGTCCATCGTTCAAGCCCAAACCAGCTTTTTCAATAATAAATTGTTTCAACTCTTTTTCAGAAAATTTAAATTCCCTGAAATCTAACCAGGCCATATATGTCGCCTGTGGTTTAAAAATTTTAATCTGTGGAATTTCTTTTACAATAAAATTTTCAAGAAATTCATAATTTGAAACCAAATAATTTATTAGTGCTAATCGCCAGCCTTCACATTTGGTATAAGCCTGGTACATTGATTCTAAACCAAATATATTCAGGCTTTCGACATGTAATTTTTCGGTATAGTTCTTAATTTCTTTATAATAAACTTCATTGTTTGTAAAAAGATAAGCTGTATATAATCCGGCAAGATTAAATGTTTTGCTGGGTGAATGTGCTGTAATGGTAATTTTATCAATCTCTTCCGACAATGCTGCGATGGGAATATGTTTATTTGGTTCAAAAACCAGGTCGTTATGAATTTCATCGGATACTATAATTACATTATTTTTTAAACATATATCCGCCAATTTCAACAATTCATTTTTTGTCCAAACTCTTCCTGCCGGGTTATGTGGACTACACATTATAAACATTTTAGCTAACTTTGCTTTCTTTTCAAAATCATCAAAATCAATAGAATATTGACCATTTTCTTCTATAAGTTGGTTATATAGAATATTCCGTTCATTATCGCGCACAATGTGAAAGAAAGGATAATAAACCGGTGGTTGTAAAATTATATTATCACCTTTTTGTGTAAGTGCCTGTAACGCATAACTAACTCCCGGAACCACACCAGGCGTAAAAACTAAATGCTTTGTATTTATGTTATAATTATGCCGGGTTTTGTACCATTCTTCAATAGCCTGATAATAAGTATCGGGTTTTAATTGATAACCATAAATTCCATGATTAATTAATTGTTGAAATCTCTCTGTGATAACATCAGAAACACGAAAATCCATGTCGGCCACCCACAAAGGTTGCACATCAGCTCGACCAAAACGGAGTTTACGTGCGTCATATTTAAGGCAATTGGTATTTTCCCTTGGAATTATTTCATCAAAATTCTCTTGCATACTATTTTAATTACAAAAATTCAATTTCTTTAAACATATACAAATTAATTTCGTTATTATCTGACAAAATGGCTAATTCACCATTCTCCCCTATATCAACTATTTTACCTTGCAACAGCTTATCTTTAGTCTTGTATTCATGCCATTCATTTAATTGGTACAAATTCAACAAATATTCTTTTTTCAAATTCTTAAAATCATTCTGCTTTATTTGTTCAATTCGTGTATATAATTTATCCAATAATACATTCAATACCTCTTTTGTATGGTAAACTAATCCGCTTACATTTTTCATAGATAAGGCTTTTGGCAGATAATCGGAAAAATTTTCCTGGTTTACATTTAATCCAATTCCAATAAATGAATGAGAAAAATCAGATCCCATTATAGCATTTTCAATTAATATGCCGGCTATTTTTTTATCATTAACTAAAATGTCATTGGGCCATTTAACTTTTGACACAATATCGAAAATAGAAAGTGTATCTTTTATAGCCAATGAAACTGACTGGGAAAGTGAGAATTGCTGTTGAACTGGAAGAAATTTCGAAAATAAAATTAATGTAAAGGTTAAATTCAATTTTGGTTCGCTATCCCAAAAATTTCCCTTTTGTCCGCGACCTTTAATCTGCGAATATGCCGAAATGACCGTTTCGCTATTTATCTTATTTTCAGTTAATAACAAGTTGGCATAGTTGTTGGTGGAATCCACCTCATTAAGCCAAATAACAGGCCAGTTTTGCAACATAATTATTTAGTTTGTTTACAAAAATAGGTTTTATTTGTTACTTAAATTAACTCGATATTTAGGGTATAAATAAAAATAAGCTTAAACCCTAAAGACTGTTAACACTTATTCAGCATTTTTAAAAATTAGCTACATTTGCCTTAAATATTATTAATGACAAAAAAGAAAAACACAATTGCACCCGACGACGAAACGCTTGTTGATGTTATAATTGAAGCAATCAGGGAAAAAAAAGGCCAAAACATTCTGAAAATTGACCTAAAAGAAGTAAATAATTCAATATGTGATTATTTTATTATTTGTGAAGGCGAATCGAACACGCAGGTGAATGCTCTTGCCGACAACATTGATAAACAAACCAGTGTAAATTTACAAACTTCTCCGCATCATGTTGAAGGTCGCGAAAATGCCCAATGGATATTACTCGATTTTTTTAGTGTTGTAGTACATGTATTCCAAAAAGAACAACGGCATTTTTATAAACTTGAAGATCTATGGTCTGATGGTAAAATGGAATTAATTAAAGAATAATTGAAAGTTAAACATATGTCAGAACAGAATCAAAATCCAAAAGTGGATAATGACCCAAAAGATTCAAAAAAGAATTCAAACAAAAAATTTGATAATCCTTTTGGAATTGATCCGATGAACAATCAAAAACCGAAATTTAATGCTTATTGGGTTTATGGAATATTAATTGCAGCATTTTTATTTATTGAATTTTTTCAATGGGGACAAGGTCCACAGGAAATATTCATGAAAGATTTAAAAATAATGCTGGCATCAAAAGACGTTGATAAGATTGAAGTTGTAAATAAAGAAGAAGCTCAGGTTTATCTTAAACCAAACCGAATTCAGAAATACAGTAAATTATTGGAACAGGGAATTAACAAAGTTCCTAAAAACGGTCCTCAATTTAAGCTCCAAATTGGTGATGTAAATGCTTTTAAAGAAGACGTTGATAACTCGCAAAAAGACTGCGCACCCGGAGATATGGTTTACATTTCATATAAAACCGAAAAAAACTATTTTTATGATATCCTAAGTTTTATATTGCCATTACTTATAATATTGGCCATTTGGGGGTTTATTTACCGCAGGATGTCTGGTGGAGGAGCTGCTGGAGGCGGCGGTGGAGGTGCCAATATTTTTAATGTAGGTAAATCACGTGCAAAAGTTTTCGACAAGGAAGCCAGTGTTAACATCAATTTTAACGATGTTGCCGGGTTAGAAGAAGCCAAAGTTGAATTGAAAGAAATAGTTGATTTTCTGAAAACCCCTAAAAAATATACTGAATTGGGAGGTAAAATCCCTCGTGGGGCATTATTGGTTGGCCCTTCCGGGAACCGGAAAAACATTACTGGCAAAAGCAGTTGCAGGTGAAGCCAATGTTCCATTTTTTTCAATGTCAGGGTCTGATTTTGTTGAAATGTTTGTAGGTGTTGGTGCTTCGCGTGTACGCGATTTATTCAAGCAGGCAAAAGACAAAGCGCCTTGTATTGTATTTATTGATGAAATTGATGCCGTTGGTCGTGCCCGTGGAAAAAATGCAAGTTTCGCAAGTAATGATGAACGTGAAAATACTTTGAACCAACTGTTAACCGAAATGGATGGTTTTGCTCCGAATACCGGCGTTATTATCCTTGCCGCTACAAACCGTGCCGATGTTCTTGACCGTGCATTATTACGTGCCGGCCGTTTTGACAGGCAAATACATGTTGAATTGCCCGATTTGCATGAACGTCGTGAGATTTTCAAAGTTCATATGAAACCTCTGAAATTAGGGACTGATATTGATGTTGAATTTTTAGCAAAACAAACTCCCGGATTTTCTGGAGCCGACATTGCAAATGTTTGTAACGAATCGGCACTAGTTGCAGCACGTAAAGAAAAGAAAGCTGTTGAAAAACAGGATTTTTTGGATGCCATTGACCGAATTATTGGTGGATTGGAGAAACGTAATAAAATTATTTCAAAACTCGAAAAGAAAACTATTGCATACCATGAAGCAGGTCACGCAACCGTGAGTTGGTTGCTGGAACATGCAAATCCTTTGGTTAAAGTTACAATTATACCTCGTGGACGTGCATTGGGTGCCGCTTGGTATTTACCGGAAGAACGCCAGATTACAACTCGTGAGCAGTTATTGGATGAAATGTGTTCAGCATTAGGTGGAAGAGCTTCGGAAGAAATTGTTTTCGGGAAGGTTTCAACCGGCGCTTTAAACGATCTTGAAAAGGTAACCAAGCAAGCATATGCCATGGTGGCTTATTTTGGGATGAGTGATAAAGTTGGTAATATTAGTTTTTACGATTCATCAGGACAGAATGAATTTTCATTCGGAAAACCATATAGTGAAAAGACTTCAGAAGTAATTGACAATGAAGCTTCAAAAATGGTCGAAATTGAATATGAAAGGGCTAAAAAAGTACTTTCAGAAAATAGGGAAGGCTTAAATAAATTAGCCGAACAACTTTTAGATAAAGAAGTAATTTTCAGTGAAGACCTTGAAGCAATATTTGGCCCAAGATTTGGTGGATTACCCGAAGAACAACAATTGCTGATTAACAATGGAAAAAGCAAGGGAAATGATACTTCAGAAGAAAACAAAATAGCTTAGTTTCAATTAAATTTCATGACAATGGAAGAAGGTTGGACAAAAATTTATACTACTGATCAGGCTTATCAGGCTGACATAATTATTGAATTGCTCGATGAAAATGGCATTAATGGTGTAATAATGAATAAAAGAGATTCATCCTATGTTGCTTTTGGAAACATTGAAGTATTTGTTAGTGGTGAAAATAAAGATAAAGCCTTGGAAATAATTAAACAATCGGAATTGTGAGCAATTTTGTATCACGCTTATTAACCGGGACAATATTGGTAATAGTGCTTGTTTCCGGTATTTTAATTAACAAATACACCTTTATGATGGTGTTTTTGGTTCTTTTAATTTCATGTATAGGAGAGTTTTACCAGATATTTGAAAATGCAGGACGTAAACCACAAAAATTTACAGGTATTGTAATGGGTGTTTTAGTTTTCGCTATCAATTATATTATATCAATTGGATACACAAAACCCGAGCAAATAATTATTGCCCTTTTACCTGTTATAATTTACAGTGTAATAGTGGAACTTTTCCGCAATCATCCTTCACCATTTGAAAACATTGCTATTACTGTTTTTGGGATTGTATATATAGCACTTCCAATTTCACTATTCTGGCATTTTGCCTATCGCGATAATATTTATGAATACAATTATCATTTAGTACTAGGCTTTTTTCTGATTATTTGGACATACGATTCAATGGCATATATAACAGGCCGTGCATTTGGTAAAAGAAAATTATTCGAACGTGTATCACCAAATAAATCATGGGAAGGAGCCATAGGAGGATTTGTTTTCAGTTTGTTGGTAGCTTTTATTCTTTTTAAACTTTTTGGCGATTTGAAACTAATTCATTGGTTCATTATTGCCACTCTTATTGTGATATTTGGAACTTTTGGTGATTTAGTTGAAAGCATGTTGAAGCGAAGTTTTGATATTAAAGATTCTGGTTCAATGTTGCCAGGCCATGGTGGAATTCTCGATCGTTTCGATGCAATATTTTTAGCTGCACCAGCTGTGTATATTTATCTCCAATTCATTTAAATTTGCATTTAAATTTCTTACTTTATATTTTAAAATGAGTAAAATAAAAGAATTTTCGGAAGCAATAAAAAGCATTATAAGACAACACTTCACCTTACATAAGGAAGGAAAATCGTTAATCCGGATTATTCTTATGTATCTGTTAATTTTGAATGGGATTTTGTACTTCCTGTCATTGAACGAAATTATTTTTTCAATTGTAAATATTTTGAGCATTGGCTTTTTTGCCATGGTATTGTATTTTTTCCGTAATCCGGAACGTAAAGTAATCCATGACGAACAACTGTTATATGCCCCAGCTGATGGAAAAGTAGTAGTAATTGAAAGCACTGAGGAAAATGAATTTTTTAAAGGACCTCGTTTACAGGTATCGATATTTATGTCACCATTAAACGTGCATGTAAATCGTATTCCTGTAAGTGGTGAAGTAAAGTATTATAAGTATCATCCGGGAGATTACCTTGTAGCCTGGCATCCAAAATCATCTACTCATAACGAAAGAACTACAGTTGTTTTAGAAACACCACACGGTCGACAACTTTTATTGAGACAAATTGCAGGTGCAGTAGCACGAAGAATTGTTTGTTATGCAAACGAAGGCAAAACTTTTCAACAAGGTGACGATTTAGGCTTTATTAAATTTGGTTCGCGTGTTGATATATTTCTGCCTCTCGATACAAAAATAAATGTAAACATTGGCGACAAAGTTCTTGGCAATAAAACTGTTATAGCAAATCTTTAAGCAATTGGTAAACTGAAAGTAAATTTTGCACCTTTACCGCTGTCGCTTTCAACCCAAATCTTGCCGCTATGTTTAACTATAAATTCCTTGCAAAGGATTAATCCCAATCCGGTTCCGGTTTCGTTATTGGTTCCAACATTTGAATACTGCACATCTATTCTGAATAGTTTATTTAAATCGTCCTTTGGAATTCCTACACCATTGTCTTCAACTGATATGTCAATATAGCCTTCCCTTTTATTAGATGCCAGCATTATTTTACCACTTTGGGGTGTAAATTTTATAGCATTTGATATTAAATTGCGTATAACCAGCGTAATCATTTCTTTATCTGCATTAACAGTAATATTATGATCTATCATATTGATTACCAAAATATTTTTTTTCTCTGCATTTGCTTTAAGCAAATCAATATTGGTTTCGGCAATATCAAAAGGTTCTATTGAAATTGGGTTATATGGAATTTTACCCATTTGCGATCGTGACCAATGCAAAAGATTTTCGAGTAAGTTATATAATTGAACTGAGGTTTTATGTATAACATCATATAATTCCTGCCTTTCATCTTCCGGCATTTGAGTTGATTCTTTTTTCAACATATCGCTCACACTAATTAAACCGCCCAATGGGTTTTTAATATCATGTGCCATAATGGAGAAAAATTTATCTTTGGTAATATTTAGCTTTTTCTGTTCCTCTTCAGAATGTTTTAAAGATTGGTTTGTTTTATCAATAATATCTAATTTTTCTTCGAGTTGAATTGTCGATTTGCGTTTTATATGATAACGGTTGTAATATAAAATACCTAGAGAAAATACAAGTAAAGTTATAACCAAAAGAACGAAAATGATTAGTTTGCGACGCAAGTCCTTCATATCATTTATTTCCTTATCCTTACGCAATACAGCAATTTCATATTCAATTTTTTGCACTTCGCCTTCTTTTCTGCTAATTTCATAATTCACCTGCATATCCAGCAATTTCTGATTGGTCATTGACATGTTTATACTATCGCTATATTGCGAATAAAATTTATAATTGTTAAGTGCATTTTTATAATCATTCTTAGCTAAATAATAAGTATAATAATCGTAATATAATTTCCGTTTTAATTCATTATTCGAAATAATATTGCTAAGTGTCATAGAGTTTTCAATATACGGCAAAGCTTTATCATAATATTTCATTTGCAAATATATTTCCCCAATCTTACGATCGCATAAAGCAATATTATATGTAAATTTAATTTCTTCGGCAAGTTTTAAAGATTGTTCAAAGTAGCTCAATGAGTGACTTATATTACCCATTGCTCCATATAAATCTCCAATATATGTAAGCGAGGTACTAATGCCGGGCTTATCCCCTATTTGCCTCCGAATATTTAATGATTCATTATAAAATTGCAAAGCAAGGCCAAGTTTAGACATATCGCTATATACATTTCCAATACTGCTTAACGTAGAAGCTGTTTGACTTTTATCACCAATCTTACGCCAAATTTCAAGAGACTTATTATAATTATCCAAAGCATCCGTATTCTTTTTCATTTTTAAATAAGTATTGCCCATTAAATGATATAATGATGCAATCCTTATTTTATCGTTCATTACAGCACTAATAGCTAATGCCTCGCTATAATTGCTTAATGATTTATCATAGTTTCCCAATTCAAAATAAATATTGCCTATATTGGTGCCTGCCGAAGCTATTTCAGCATCTTCCTTCAATTCAGTACTTATTTTCAATGATTCGAGATAATTCTTCAGCGCATCATTGTAATTTTTATATTTCAAATAAACACCACCTATATAATTATACGAAATTGCCATAAGTTTTTCATCGCCAAGTTCCCGTCGGATTGATAAACCCATATTTAAACATTCCAGAGCTTTTTGCTGATCATTTATTTCTTTATAAGCTAATCCTAAATTTGAATACGATATGGCAATATCAGCTTTATTTCCGTACTTTTTGCGAATCTCCAGAGATTCCTTATAACTTTCAATTGCTTTTTTATTATTATTTTTCCTCAAATAAATGCCTCCACTTAAATTTAAAATATTGGCAAGCTCTATCTCATTTTTATCATTATAATAAATATCTGAAGCTTTGTTTAAATATTGCAATGCATTATCATAATCACCAATTTCACGACTGACCAACCCGAGGTTATAATATGAATTGCCAGCTCCATCTGTATCATGCAATCGTAATCGGATTTGAAGTGAAATTTGATAATACTTTATAGCATTGTTATAGTCGTTTTGCGCAAGAAATAAACTACCTATATATCCATTTACTAAAGCTATTCCGCTAGAATCTTTAATTAAATTGTAATAATCAATTGCTTTACTAAAATTAATATTCGATTTGGAGAAATCACGTTTTTGCTTATATACAAGACCTAATTGATTATAAATATTGGCACATTCCTTCATATTCCCACTTTTAAGGAATAGTTCCAAAGCTTTTTTAGATTCAGATAATGACTCATCAAACCTGCCACTTTGAATATAACAACTACTTAAAATTTTATATGAATGTGCCTGTTCAAAATTATTGTTATTTTTCTCAGCAAGAACCAATGCTTCAGATGCATTTTTTTCAGCATCATGAGGTGATTTAACAATATATGCTTCGGCAATTTGATTAAGTATCGATGGCTTTTCAGTTATTGATGCTGCTTCAGCTCGTTTTTGCAAACTATCAATTTTTGTGCTGTCTTGCGCATAGTTTATAGTAAAATATAAAGCTATACAAACAACTAGCAATATTCTTTTAAAAAATTGTTTCATTTGGCCTATTTTATTGGTTTTTCTGAAATTAATCGATTATAATTATTGAAAACAAAATTGTTGCTTTTTTTTGAAGATGCAACATTATTGAGAACTTCTTAATGAACAAAAATGAATAATATTTCAACCAAATGACGTTAAGAAATAAAAAATGGTTGGTAAAACTTTAAAAATGAATTTAAACTTTAGACTAAAACTTAGGGCATTTCAAAGCTTTATGCTTTTTCTTGGGCTGCATATCTTTATCAATAAGAATAATCAGTGAAACTTCATTTGCTCCATTTGATGACTGACTTAATCCGGAAACCGTAAAATCGTGGCTATAGCAAAAATTTATATTTTGAAAAATATAACCAATACATAAAATTACGGCATCGCTTCCAAAATTTTTATCGGCAGCTGGAATTCCGCGATAAAACATGCCAAATTCCACATCTTTTTTCAACATTAAAAAGCCTATATCAAGTTGTTTAAAACTCGATTCAGTGCTAAAATTATACGCCAGCATTATATTATCGCCCCTGTTTTCAAAGGGTCTTCCGTTCCATGAAAATTTTGCACCTCCAAAAAAATTAATAGACAAAGGAATTGGGTCTTTGCTATTCAAAACTTGTGTCGGGAAAGCCAAGTGATCGACCTTAAAACCCATCCAATACGAACGATAATACGCAATAGCCGATGCTGCAGCATCAATATATGAATTATTATTAAAATCGGGAAAAGTTGCCGGTGCATTGTTTTGTGCAACCATTTGGTCACGTGTCCTTATTTGGCCCAGGTTTATTCCATTTGAGGTATATGCAAACTGCATACCTGGGCGCAAATGAAACTTTTTCAAAAACTTTATATCATATGCATAATCAAATGCCAAATTTGTTGTGCTATAACCCAAATCGCCACGTGTATCGCGTGTAGCTAAAAAACCAAGCCCGCTATTATATTGTGGAAAATAATGATCAATTGAAAACGCATAATTTAAATAAGTGTTAGGAATACCGGGCCATTGGTCACGATAATTGGCCACAATCCTGGTACCATCAAAAGCTCCTGCTGTTGAAGGACATAAATATATTGGGGAAGCATAGAACTGTGAAAACCTTATTTCCTGTGCATTTAAAGCAGTACATGAAAAAAAAACAAATAATAAATAATGAAAACATTTTTTCATTTTCATTATTTTTTAGAATGAAATAAAGTTACATTGCCTGTTTTCGCAAAAGACTTCCCTGATGAATAAACGCCTGTAACTTTCCAAACATAAACATCCTGTTTGCATAAACTGCCTTTATAATAGCCGTCCCATCCAATAGTTTTATCATTACTTGAAAACAGTAATTGTCCCCAACTATTATATATCTCAAGGTGATATTCGGTAACGCCAGCTGTTACAGGAGAAAATATTTTATTGCTCACATCATTTTCACTGCTATTCCCGCCTATCGGACCGCTCATGTTTGGCATAAATGCATTTGGATAAGATATTTTTCCACCTATAACAGGTTCAACCGGAGTATTTAGTGTATATGAATTTTTGCAATCATTTATTGAAACCACTGTCAGTGTTATATAATATTTTCCACCATATTGGTATATATGTGCAGGACGCTGATTATTAGAGGTTGTACTATCCCCAAAGTTCCAGTTATATTGTTCCCCACCTTCAACTGTATCTGGATATAAAGGAATGCAAAAAACTGAATCGTCGGGAATTTCAGGATTCAATGGAACAGCATAAAAGCTTGCAGATGGAAGGTTATACACTGTTAAAACAGTATCAATAAAATAGGAATTTCCATTAAAATCTTTTGTTGAAAACCTCACTCTAATATCACCCGATTGGTAAAATGTATGTTGAACAGATACTCCAGCAGCTTTAACACCATCACCAAAATCCCAGGTGTCAAAAGTAGTATCATTATATAACGAAATGTCTTTAAAATTAACGGTTAACGGAGGACAGCCAGAACTGCTATCAACTGAAATTTTTAATACCGGTGTAGGAGCAATAATTACAATTGTTTGAAAACTTGAATCGGCGCACCCTTCGCTATTTTTAACATTTTGTGAAATGGTATATTTGCCCCATTTATTATAGGTATAATCAGTCGGGGAAATTAAATTTGATGTTCCGATGTTATCGCCAAATGTCCATGAATATAAATCACCAGGATTATTTACTGCTTTATTTGAAATTGAAATTGTAGTATTAGGATATTTTTGACTTACAGGACTTGCAGAAAATAACGACTTAGCCTTTCCGGGAATTGTAATAGTAACTGTTGTAGAATCGCTACAACCAAACTGTGAAACTGAAATAAGCTTAACATAATACGAAGTATCCCCAGTTCCGGAATTGTCTAGTGTTTTCTGGTATTTTGTTGTACTAACATTAATCCTGTTGCCACTGCCAAAATCCCAAGTATAAGTTGCCTGTTTTTCAGGAGGTGCCCAAAAATTAAATTTCGCCGGAGGGCAAAGTTGAATTGTATCAATTAAAAAGCTTGTTTGAGGCTTAGGATAAATGGTAACAACCTGTTCGGCAGAAGTGTCGCGACATTGGTGTAAAAGTGTAGAAGTTATAAGCTTTATCGTAAAATAAAGCGGGTATATATTATTATTTTGAAAAATCTTCACAACAGAATCAACAGTTGATGAAGTCCCATCACCAAAATCCCAATTAAACAATATACCTGAAGAAGGTTGTGATGTTGAAACAAAATGAACGGTATCAGGGCCACAATTTGGTTTTGAATTCAAATCAGAAGTAAAGGATGTTACCGGTGCCTGATAAATTGTAACATTAGAGATTGCCGTATCAGCACAGCCAGTTCCTGTTGAAGCTATTAAAGTTACATTTAAAACTGTATCGTGGTTTGATTTATTAACATAAGTATGAATAGTATCCTTTGACCCGGAAATTATTCCATCGCCAAAATACCATTTATAGGAAGTTGCAGTATCTGTTTTATTAATAAAGCTAATTGACAAGGGAGGGCAACCAGCAGTATTCATAGGTGTGAAATCGGCTTTTGGTTTGCGACTTATAAAAAGTGTTTGTATAACTGAATCAATACATATCCCTGATATTACTTTCAATTTAATTGTTTGGTTCCCAAAAGTGTTAAATACATGGTTAAAACTTTGCAATGTATCAGCAGTACCATCGCTCATGGTCCGATAAACGACTTACTTTTGAAACATAAGTAGATGTATCTTTAATTGCACATAATACTCCTTCGCAGACTGAAGTAGAAACAATTCCGGGTATTGGAGTAACGGGGATATTAAGAGCTTGAGTTTGTGTGGTAGAACAACCGCTATCATTTTTTACAGTTAGACTAATGTTATAATTCCCTCCTTTTTTATATTGTAATGACGGAGGACTACCTTTAACATTGCTAGTATCTCCATTTCCAAAGTCCCAATGATAGGATAAAATGTTAACTGTGCTTTTTGTTGTATCTGAAAATGAAACTGTCATTGTATCGCAACTTGAATTATATCCTAACTTAAAGCCAGTATTGGGAGAATCAAGCACTTTCACTGTAGTATCAATATTTCGATTACAACTATTATTGGAATTATTAATTTGAATATTTAATTTAACAGTATCCATCCCAACAGTTGTATAATTATGAGTTGGTGTACCTGATGCAGATTTTGGAGAATTATCGCCAAAATCCCAGGAGTAGGTATAATTTACACCAACAGGTCCATTTTTAAGATTAAATTGAATTCCTTCATTTTTACACGCAGGTAGAATATAATTAATTTCGGGTTTAAAATTAATAATCCTAACCATTGAAGTGGTTGAACTTGGAGCACATCCTCCTGTGTCTCTCATTGTCACAGTATAAGTTGTGTCATTTCCTGCATATATATAGGTGTGATTTATTGTTGAAGTAGAATCAGCATTTCTGGTAATCATTGTGGAATCGCCGTCGCCAAAATTCCAAAAAATACTTCGTGTTTTTTCTGAAGAAATTCCATTGTTTGTTGAATTTTCAGATAATACAACAGTCCCATTACAAGAAATTGCAGGGTTAATACCAAAACTTGCTAAATCTGGTGAACCAATATAAAATGGTTCGGTTATATTTGGACCTGGTTTGCCATTTTTGTAAACTGCTGTAATGGAAATAATAAATGAACCTGAACTATTAAAATAATGTTTTATTTCTTCATTAATACTATCTACAGTCTGGATATGAGTATTGCCATCTCCAAAATCCCATAATATATGGTCGGTTGAAGCTAGAGTAGCTGAATCAAGAGATAAAATGGCTGCAGCCCAGGAGGGTGAACAACTTTCAGATTGACCAACCCAATTAAAATTAATTCCACCAGATGAAGAACCAGCAGAAATATTCTGCATAATCAACTGCAATAGTAGCAATACTATTAATAGTTTAGGTTTCAATTTTGGGTAATTTAGGTGTCAAATATTTTGCAATTTATAAAAAAAGTTACATTGTCTATATGTAAACTTTTACTCTACAAAAAAGTTGTGGGATTTGTCAGATATTTTATAAGGATTGCATTTATTGTCTAACCAAAGAATTCTTAAAAATGCTTGTCAATAAAATTATCCAATCTTCAAAAAAAAATAAAAAACCCATTTCATTAACACTTTAATATGTAATAACAAAATGGGTGTATAAATTTTTAAAGAACTAAAAGTTTATTACCAGGCGAATAATGGATAATTTGCCATTAATTTATTTACCTTGTTTCTAACATCGGTAATTACTGTTTCGTTTTCGATATTTAAAATTACCTCATCAATCAGGTCAACTACTTTAACAATGACATCTTCCTTAACCCCTCGTGTAGTAATTGCAGGGGTGCCAACTCTGAAGCCCGATGTTTGGAAAGGTGATCGGGTATCAAAAGGAACCATATTTTTATTCAACGTAATATCGGCCTTAACCAAAGCATTTTCAGCCTGTTTCCCATTTACATCAGGCGCTTTTGTCCTTAAATCTATAAGCATGGAATGATTATCCGTTCCGCCTGAAATAACTTTATAACCTTTCCCAACAAAAGCATTTGCCATTACTTTGGCATTTTTCAACACCTGTTCTATATAAACTTTGTAATTATCAGTAAGTGCTTCGCCAAATGAAACTGCTTTAGCAGCAATAACATGTTCGAGTGGGCCACCTTGTATGCCAGGGAAAACTGCAGAGTCTAACAAAGCTGACATGGTTTTTAATTCACCTTTGGGTGTTTTATAGCCCCATGGATTCTCGAAATCCTTACCAATCATAATCATTCCACCACGAGGACCACGAAGGGTTTTATGTGTTGTGGTTGTAACAATGTGGCAATGAGGGAAAGGATGAGTAAGAAAACCTTTTGCAATTAAACCCGCAGGATGCGCAATATCAGCCATTAAAATTGCACCAACCTCGTCTGCAATTTCGCGCATACGCTTAAAGTCCCAATCGCGAGAATAAGCAGAAGCTCCTGCAATAATCAGTTTTGGCTTATGCTGGCGTGCAAGATTTGCCATTTGGTCATAATCAACTCTTTCAGTATCTGGATTAAGGTTATATTCTATTGGATTATATAATATGCCTGAGAAATTGACGGCTGAACCATGTGTAAGATGCCCTCCATGCGATAAATTAAGACCAAGGAATGTATCACCAGGTTTAAGTACAGCTAGCATAACTGCTGCATTTGCCTGAGCACCAGAATGCGGTTGAACATTTACCCATTCTGCATTGAAAAGCTTTTTAGCACGATCAATTGCCAGTCCTTCGACTTCATCAATTATTTGACAACCGCCATAATATCTTTTACCAATATAACCTTCGGCATATTTGTTGGTCAACCACGAGCCCATTGCCTGCATTACCTGATCACTTACAAAGTTTTCAGAAGCTATGAGTTCAACACCATGCAACTGGCGTTGATGTTCCTTTTCAATTAAATCGAATAAAATTTTGTCGCGTTCCATTAATTTTTATTTTTATAGCCACAAAATTAACAGATTGAACTTAGAAAAAAAAATTACAATCTGAATCGAAAATCCAGATTATGTCCAAATTAATTAAAGTAACAGGTTTATGCTCTATCTAAAATTATCAATAGTTATTGACAATTGAAATATAACTTATAAATAATAAATTTTAGTATTGTTCTTTTTCATTTGGGAAGTCCCTTGATTTTACATCGCTGATATAATGCTGCACCGCTCCTGTCATTTCATCAAATAAATTGTGATAACGACGAAGAAAGCGTGGCGAAAATTCCGTTGTAATACCAAGCATATCATGAATTACCAGAACTTGTCCATCAACCTCCCTGCCTGCACCAATTCCAATTATTGGAATTTTTAACTCGTGTGAAACTTTCCCACCTAATTCTGAAGGAATTTTTTCAAGTACAATACTAAAGCAACCCAATTCTTCCAATAATTTTGCATCGGAAAGCAGTTTATTTGCTTCAACTTCTTCTTTTGCACGGACAATATATGTTCCAAATTTATGGATAGATTGAGGCATTAATCCCAAATGTCCCATCACCGGTATCCCAGCTGACAAAATCCTTTCAACCGATTCTTTAATTTCTTCACCACCTTCTAATTTTACAGCACCTGCACCAGTTTCTTTCATAATTCGAATGGCAGAGTTTAATGCCTCTTTTGAATTACCCTGATAAGTGCCGAAAGGCAGATCGCAGACAACTAAGGCCCTGGTTACGCCTCTTACTACAGAAGCTGCATGGTAAATCATTTCATTTAAAGTTATAGGCAAAGTTGTGTCGTAGCCTGCCATAACATTTGAAGCGGAATCGCCTACCAGAATTACATCTATTCCAGCCTGATCGAGAATTTTAGCGGTTGAAAAATCATAACCAGTTAACATTGAGATTTTTTCGCCACGCAATTTCATTTCAATTAATTTATGCGTGGTCACTTTTTTAATATCTGCACTATGCACCGACATAATATTGGAATTTCAAATTAAACAGTAATGCAAAGTTGGAAAATATTATTTAGGTTTTGAATTATTCATTGAAAATATATTTTACTATCATCATTTTAAAACACAGGATTTAACTTAAATTATGTCTTTTTGTCAGTGCATCTGTTTGTCATGTCTGATAATATTTATGGCTTGTGTCATAATTTCATATTGACTAAACGAATTTTCAACTGGCATAATGATTGATATAAAAAGTGAAAAGCGAATTAATTAAAATTAATAAATATTATGGGCAAAATTATTGGAATCGACTTAGGAACTACAAACTCTTGTGTTGCAGTGATGGAAGGAAATGAACCTGTTGTTATTGCTAATAGCGAAGGTAAACGTACAACGCCTTCAATAGTAGCATTTACAGAAAATGGCGAAAGGAAAGTTGGCGACCCTGCAAAACGTCAGGCAATTACAAATCCTAAAAAGACTGTATATTCAATCAAACGATTCATGGGTGAAGGTTTCGACCGTGTAACCAAAGAAATCCAAAGGGTACCTTATGATGTTGTAAAAGGAGATAACAATACTCCTCGCGTTGTTATTGACGATCGTAAATATTCACCTCAGGAAATTTCAGCTATGGTCCTTCAGAAAATGAAAAAAACTGCTGAAGATTTTTTAGGCCAGGAAATTACGGAAGCTGTAATTACAGTTCCAGCATATTTTAGCGATGCACAACGTCAGGCAACCAAAGAAGCTGGTGAAATTGCAGGTTTGAATGTTCGCAGGATTATCAACGAACCAACTGCAGCTGCTTTGGCATATGGATTGGATAAAAAACATTTGGATATGAAAGTTGCCGTTTTTGATTTGGGTGGCGGTACATTTGATATATCTGTTCTGGAATTGGGCGAAGGTGTTTTTGAAGTAAAATCGACTAATGGAGATACACATTTGGGCGGTGACGATTTTGACCAAATGATAATGAATTGGTTAGCCGATGATTTTAAGAAAGACGAAGGCATTGATTTGCGTTTCGACCCAATGGCTTTACAGCGTTTGAAAGAAGCATCTGAAAAAGCTAAAATTGAACTTTCAAGCACTACCTCAACTGAAATAAATTTACCTTATATAATGCCTGTTAATGGTATTCCAAAGCATTTGGTTAAAACGTTAACACGTGCACAATTCGAAAAGTTAGTTGATCCTCTTGTTCAGGCAACAATTGAACCATGCCGAAAAGCATTGGCCGATGCAGGTTTAAAAGCATCAGATATAAATGAAGTAATATTGGTTGGTGGTTCAACCCGTATTCCTGTAGTTCAGAAAATTGTTGAAGATTTCTTTGGACGAGTTCCTTCTAAGGGTGTTAATCCTGATGAAGTTGTTGCAGTTGGCGCTGCTATTCAGGGAGGTGTGTTGACCGGTGAAGTTAAGGATGTGTTATTACTTGATGTTACCCCACTTTCATTGGGAATTGAAACTATGGGTGGAGTGATGACAAAATTGATTGAATCGAATACAACCATTCCGACTAAAAAATCAGAAACGTTTACCACTGCATCGGATAATCAGCCTTCTGTAGAAATTCATATTTTGCAAGGCGAAAGACCTATGGCAAGTGGCAACAAAACAATTGGCCGCTTTCACTTAGACGGTTTACCACCTGCACCACGTGGAATTCCTCAAATTGAAGTAAGTTTCGATATTGATGCAAACGGTATTCTGCATGTTTCAGCCAAGGATAAGGCAACCGGAAAATCACAGAGTATTCGTATTGAAGCATCTTCAGGACTTACCGATGCTGAAATTAAACGCATGCGCGACGAAGCTAAGGCCAATGAAGAAACTGACAGACTGGCCAAGGAAAAAATTGACAAACTCAATCATGCTGATAGTTTGGTTTTCCAAACCGAAAAACAATTACATGAATTTGGTGATAAAATTCCGGCTGACAAAAAAGCGCCAATTGAAGCTGCCTTAAACAAATTGAAAGAGGCACAAAAAAGTCAGGATATTGCAGCAATTGATCAGGCAACAGCTGAATTAAATACTGTATGGCAAACCGCTTCGGAAGAAATGTACAAAGCAGGTCAGTCACAACCCAACCCGGGAGCTGAACAACCAACTGGAGGAAATGCCAATGCAAATTCTGGCTCTGCAAAGGGTGCAAAAGATTCGGAAGTTACCGATGTTGATTTTGAAGAAGTAAAGTAATTATATTATAAATTTATAGAAAGACCGGCTCAATTTGCCGGTCTTTCTTTTTCATGAACCTTTACTTGAATTAGCTGCAACCCAGAATAAAAGTGTGAAAGCTGAAATAAAATAAGGAAAAATACCATACAATGTATCCGAAACACTATGTGAATGCTTATCAATTGCAATAAATACTGTAATACAAAATGCTACAATTAAAACAGTAAATATTGCACCAATAATGGAAATAGGATAATATATTAATCCATATTTCTTAAACCAATTGTACTTCATAACTTTATTTTTATCTTAAAATTAATGAACATTTTTTTGAAAAATTTGATTTTTTAAATTCTTTCTCTATTTTTATTTGATATTTTAATTAATTAAAAAATGAAAAGACTAATAATATTTATCACGGTAATAATTGGCTTCATTTCAACAAATGATGCACAAGTATTTAATTCAGATGTGATTTTAAAGAAAAGTGGAATGTTCCTTGGTGTTGAACCGGTAGTTTTGACTTCTGATAAAGATTTAATGGTTTTTATTGATGGAGGTTACGGTATAAAATCGGGTATTAATCTCGATTTAAAAGCAGGTTTTGGTGGAGGAGGTTATTTTGGCGCCGATTTAAAATGGGCATTATTCAACCATGTATCTTTAAATACAGGATTGTTATACACCAACAATGTTATGGGATTAAATGGTTGCCTGAACCTTTCCATTCCAATTCGTTCGAGTATAAGGATTCTTACTGGCGCCCACCTGAATGTAGATTTTGATAAAAGCAAAGTGCAAACACCGTTTTGGATTCCCGTTGGTGTAGACATAGGTTTAAGAAAATATATGGGTTTAATACTTGAAGGCGAAATTGGTATTAATGATGCTGCTTCAAGCTTATTTGGTGGTGGATTAGTGTTTTATTTCTAAAATATTTTTTAGCTATACTGCTTGTTAAAATTTTCTTGCATACGATGAGATTGTTATTCAATTTCAAGTAACTTTGCACGATGATTGGTTGAAGCGTACTGCAATGATTTATAATCCACAAAAATACCGTATTCCGGACGAACGGATGAAACCGTTTATTGATGCCGATGAAATTAGAGAAATACTTGAAAAAGCCCATCCTGATAAAGCAAAAGTAAAAGATATAATTCAGAAATCGCTTGAAAAACATCGATTGACACTTGAAGAAACAGCTACACTAGTTAATACAACTGATGCCGAATCTGTTGAACAAATAAAACAGGGCGCAAAAGAGCTGAAAGAAAAAATTTACGGAAAAAGAATTGTTTTATTTGCACCGCTATATGTTGGCAGTTTATGTATCAATAATTGCAAATACTGCGGGTTTCGTGTTTCAAATACAAACCAGGAACGTGTTTCTCTTTCTTCCGAAGATTTAATTGCTGAAGTAAAAGCGCTTGAAGATACAGGTCAGAAAAGACTTATTTTGGTTTATGGCGAGCATCCGCGATACAGCGCTAAATTTATCCACGATTCTGTTAAGACTGTTTACAGCGTGAAGAAAGGGAATGGTGAAATCCGCAGGGTAAATATAAACGCAGCACCATTAGATGTGGAAGGTTTTCGATTGGTTAAAGAGGCAGGAATTGGAACCTACCAAATATTCCAGGAAACTTATCATGAACCATCCTATAAATTTTTTCATCCTTCGGGGCCAAAACAATATTACGATTGGCGCTTAACTGCTCTCGATCGTGCACAGGAAGCCGGAATTGATGATGTTGGTATAGGTGCATTATTTGGATTGTACGACTGGCGTTTTGAAGTGCTTGGATTAATGCGACATGTAAACCACTTCGAGGCAAGTTATAATGTTGGACCACATACTATTTCATTTCCACGTCTCAAAAATGCCTCTCAACTTTCAATTGAAAATAAATATTTTGTTAACGATCATGATTTTACAAAGCTGGTAGCAATACTCAGGCTTGCTGTTCCATATACCGGACTTATTTTAACAGCTCGTGAACCGGCTGAAATTCGTGATGAAATATTGCAGTATGGCGTTAGCCAAATTGATGGTGGAACTAAAATTGAACTAAAAGGTTATTCTTCCGTTGAAGCTGAGCAAAATCTGGATAAGGAGCAATTTCAAATTAATGACAACCGATCGTTAAACGAAATAATCAACGAATTGATTAAAATGAACCTCATTCCTTCGTTTTGCACATCGTGTTATAGGCAAGGCAGGACTGGCGAACATTTTATGGAATTTTCGGTACCAGGCTTTATCAAACGATTCTGCCAACCCAATGCAATTTTAACTTTGGCTGAATACTTGGAAGATTATGCTCCGGCTGACACTAAAAAATTAGGTTATAGTTTAATTGAAAAAGAACTCGCATCAATGGAACCCGATGGGTTTCATGAAAAGCTGGTTGAAAGGCTTGGCCAAATTAAACAAGGTAAGCGCGATTTGTATTTTTAAGAAACGACTATTTCAGTGTTCTACTTCAATTTTACAGTAATACCTGGTAGAATTTGATAATACCTCAACAAAATAAATTCCATTCACTAAATTTTGAACATTTACTTTTTGTCCATTTTGAATAAATGCAGAATAAACATTTTCACCTGACATTGAAATTATTTTCACAAATATTTTCCCATTCAGTTTTGTATCTAAAATTTGAAAATAATTGAAGCATGGATTGGGGAACAATTCAATTTTGAGATTATTAATTAAAATCTGGTCAACACCAGGTACCAAATAAAATTTAAAATATTTAGTTTCGTTGTTTTGAATGGATATATTTTGAATTATTGCTGATTTATAACCAGTAGCCGACACTTTTAACGAATAATTTCCTGAATAAACAGGGCGATAAAAACTTCCATTTTTTGCATCGGAATAAACTACTGAGCTATCATTATCATGTCCAACCAATTCAATTTTAGCTAAAACTGGTTTTTGAGTTGCTGAATCGTACACAAACCCATGAAAGCCGTAAAATGCCTGCTCTAAAAAATGCAGGAATGAACGATAATTATAATCCCATAATTTCAAAAGCGAATCTTCAGGAGTAATTTTGGTAATAGCATCAAGCTCAATAGTAACTTCGCGTCCCTGATGAAAATTTGTGATATAATCCTGGCGGCCACCATAAACCGTGTACCATTGGGCTCCATCAGTAATACCATTAGGACTTACGCTGGTAAAATAACCTTTTCTCCCAAAATATTGTGAAGTATCAGCAAACTCTGAAGCTACATATTTGAACCACATTGAATCGACATGCAAAGTATATGTACAATCCCATGGATAATTTACCACTTCGTCACCTGCATGATAATTTGCTGAGAGCACAAAATGATATTTATTTTCAAGGTTCATTACTGCTTGCGATTCAGGCTGATAAGCCAATCCATCCGGATGAAGGCCTTCTACAGGGTCGGGATAATTTCGGTTTAAATCAACATTATTGGCATTGAAACGTGTAGCTGACCATACATTAGTACTATCATAATAAGTTCCATCAGGGTTTGCCAACGGATTAATCCAAATATCCAAACTATCAACCAATTTTGTTGCAAGTGAATCTTTATTGTAATTTGTTAAAAGATAATCAATCAAGTGAAGCATTAAAATATAGCCGCCAGTTTCATCGCCATGCATGGTTGATGAAAACATTACCGATGGTTTAGCTAATGTAGTATCGGTATTTATCCGTGCATAAAGTAAAGCACGGTTTTTAACACTTTCACCTATTGTAATTATTTTACAAAGTGATGGAAAAGCATTTGCGAAACTATCCATAATTGAAACATATTGTGGAAACGAAGGATAAGCACTAAAGCCCCAAATTGTGCCTGAGGCTTTTTGACTGCTTTTGGTAGTTTTTATTTCAATTATTCTGAAAGTCAATTTCAATTTTAAAAAATTCTGAAACTGATTATAATTTAAATAAGCCTCAACAGAATCCTTATCAACTTTTGAAATAGAAACCAATAATGTAAGTTTTTGCAAAGGCAAATTAGAAGTGCGGGGAAATTTTAAAATCACTTCACCTCGGTTTTGCAGGATTGATATTGCTTTAACTGAATCAGGGTTGCGTTGCGAAAATAGCTGAATGTTTAAGAGAAGGACAAATATTGTTAAGATAAATGCCTTCATTACTATTTATTTTGTTGAAAATTCTTTGGATAGAAAATGAAGCAAATCACCGGTCTTAATTTTCGATTGTTCACCTGACACCATATTTTTTAATGACAAAACATTTTCGTTTATTTCATTTTCTCCTGCAATAATTACAAAAGGAACTTTTTTAGCATTGGCGTATTTCATTTGCTTGTCCAGTTTGGCTTTATCAGGAAATAACTCGGCACTAATACCGGTCTTTCTCAACTCATTAACAAGAGGAAGGCAAAACTGTTCCTCTTTTTCACCAAAATTAATAAATAGAACCTTTGTTGCAGAGGATGTTTCATCGGGAAATTTATTTAATTGAAGCAATACATCATAAATTCTGTCTGCCCCAAATGAAATTCCAACACCTGAGACGCCTTCCATTCCAAAAACACCGGTCAAATTATCATACCTACCCCCACCAGATATGCTGCCTATTTCAACATCTTTTGCCTTAGCTTCGAAAATAGCACCGGTGTAATAATTTAAGCCTCGGGCAAGAGTCAGGTCGAATTCAATTTTTGATTTAACATTTAATTGTTCACAATAATCTAGAACTGCTTTTAATTCCTGAAGGCCTAATGTTCCAATTTTAGATTCTATAAAAAATGGTTGTAAAGTCTGAATTTTTCTATGACTATTCTCTTGAAGTATAAAAAGAATAATTTTTAAATCCTCTAAAGCTTTATCATTAATGCCTTTATTTTTTAGTTCTAAAATAACATTATCGATTCCAATTTTCTCAAACTTATCAATTGCAATAGTAATATCAATCAATTTATTAGAATGGCCTATGAATTCTGCAATTCCTGCAAGAATTTTCCGATTGTTTATTTTTATAGTTACATCAATTCCAAGTTGAGTAAATACATTGTCGATTATTTGAACAAGCTCAACTTCGTTTAACAAAGAGTTGCTTCCAACTACATCGGCATCACATTGGTAAAATTCGCGATAACGCCCTTTCTGTGGACGGTCGGCGCGCCAAACCGGTTGGATTTGGTAGCGTTTAAATGGAAAGGTAATTTCATCGCGATGCTGGACTACATACCTGGCGAATGGAACAGTTAAATCGTAGCGCAGTCCTTTTTCAGAAATTTTACCTGAAAGGCCAGGTGCATTGTCTTTTTTCAGCTCTTCATCATGAATATCAGAAAGAAAATCGCCGGAATTCAATATTTTAAATAAAAGCTTATCTCCTTCTTCGCCATATTTTCCCAGAAGTGTAGAAAGATTCTCCATTGCCGGAGTTTCGATAGGTTGAAATCCATATAATTCAAAAACTGAACGAATAGTATTGAAAATGTAATTTCGGCGGGACATTTCAACAGGTCCAAAATCGCGAGTTCCTTTCGGTATTGATGGTTTCATATGTTAATTTGCTAATGTGTCAATATGCTAATGTGCTAATGTGCTGATTTAGAGAATTGCCAAAATTTCGGAATCATTGGCAAATTGCTAAATTGGCACATTTGCAAATTATCTTGTCAGTTTTTTATATTTTATCCTATGTGGACCGCTGTCGCCAAGCCTTTTTTTGCGATTTTCTTCATAATCGCTAAACGAACCTTCGAAAAAGTAAATTTGTGAATCGCCTTCGAATGCAAGGATATGAGTGGCTATCCTGTCTAAAAACCATCGGTCGTGAGAAATTACAACTGCGCATCCTGCAAAATTTTCCAAACCTTCTTCCAATGCACGTAATGTATTTACATCAATGTCATTGGTAGGCTCATCGAGCAATAACACATTTGCCTCTTCTTTTAAGGTAAGTGCTAAATGCAACCTGTTCCTCTCACCACCAGATAAAATACCACATTTCTTTTCCTGATCGGCACCCGTGAAATTAAACCTTGCCACATACGCACGGGCGTTCACCTGGCGATTGCCAATATTCATAAATTCGAGTCCACCAGAAATAACTTCAAAAACTGTTTTTTCAGGATCAATGGCAGTATGGGTTTGGTCAACATAACCAATTTTTACAGTTTCGCCTACTTTAAACTCGCCCGAATCCGCTTTTTCCTTTTCCATAATCATTCGGAATAAGGTAGTTTTACCAGCACCATTTGGTCCAATAATACCAACGATACCGGCAGGTGGAAGATTGAAATTTAAGTTTTCAAATAGCAATTTATCGCCAAAGCCTTTTGAAACATTTTGGGCTTCAATAACATTGTTTCCCAATCGTGGCCCATTAGGAATAAATATTTCCAATCGGTCTTCTTTTAATTTCACATCTTCATTCATCATTTTTTCGTAAGCTGCCAGTCGTGCTTTCCCTTTTGCCTGACGAGCTTTTGGGCCATACGCACCCATTCAAGTTCACGTTCCAATGTTTTTCGACGTTTGCTTTCCTGCTTTTCTTCCTGTGCCAGGCGGTTTGATTTTTGTTCTAACCACGAAGTGTAATTTCCCTGGTAAGGAATTCCTTCACCACGGTCGAGTTCAAGAATCCATCCTGCAACATTGTCAAGAAAATATCTGTCGTGGGTAATGGCTATAACAGTGCCTTTGTATTCCTTTAAATGTTGTTCCAGCCATTCCACACTTTCAGCATCTAAATGGTTGGTGGGTTCATCGAGCAATAAAATATCAGGCTCTTTTAACAACAAACGACATAAAGCTACCCTGCGACGCTCACCACCAGAAAGGTTCTTGACATTTGCATCTCCATCAGGACATCGAAGTGCATCCATTGCAATTTCAAGTTTATTGTCTAAATTCCAGCCATCATGCTGTTCAATCAATTCAGTAAGTTCACCTTGCCTTGCTATAAGTTTGTCCATAGCATCAGGAGTAAGGTCAGGATCGGCAAATTTTTCATTTACCTCTTCATATTCTTTTAAAATATCAACAACTTCCTGAACACCTTCCTGTACGATTTCCTTCACTGTTTTAAGGTCATCAAGTTTAGGTTCTTGTTCCAAATATCCAACGGAATAACCCGGTGAAAAGACAACCTGACCTTCAAATGACTTTTCAATACCGGCAATAATTTTCATCAAGGTTGATTTACCTGAACCGTTCAACCCTATAATTCCAATTTTTGCCCCATAAAAAAATGAAAGATAAATATTGTTTAAAACCCGTTTATGGGGTGGATAAGTTTTTCCTACCCCCACCATTGAAAAAATTATTTTTTTATCGTCGCTCATAATATTAATTACAAATTACTAATGTCAAATTACAAATTTTCGAATACCTATTAAAAATATGAAATTCATTTTCACGGAATTTCATATTCCGTTCTCCTTAACCCGTTTTCATTTCTTCGTTAAAAAGATTGCAAAATTACAAAAAACAAAACCCGAAACAATTATCGTTTGAAAATCATTTCGGGTGAAATTATATTTAAGAAATTTTACTTACGTGCCAGTTTCTTAAAATCCTTGAGTAAAAAACCATCTGGTTCATCATGGGAAACTTTATGATATTCAAAATAATAAATTTCCGCATCGGATGCTCCCATTATAATATTGTAGCAACGGGCGACAAGTTTTGTCCCTTCGGGTCCCACTTTATGCAAAAAAACTACAGTAGAATCACTTGAATCAATTGCTTTTGAAACTTCATCACGGGTTACAATTTTGAATTTATACGGATAAACTTTTTTGATTTTCTCCGCCGTATTTACATCAGGAGCCAGTTCGTCTTTGACAATATATAAAGTTTTATCTTTTACATCGCCCATATTTTCATTATAGTATTTAAACATATTAACTTTAAGCATCTTAGGGTTTTTATGCAGCATTTCGACATGGTTTTGCATAAATCGCAATAAAACCTGCAATTTATAATCGTAATGATCTTCATCAACACCATAATACGCCACTGGTAACGGACAGAAATCAGGCATATTCGATACTATTTTTTCTTTTCCTCCTAAAACAAGACTTAAAAATTCATATTTAGCCAGACTTTTATCTTTATCAAAACGTACCTGGTTCAATAAAATAAATGAATATTGAGGGTCCATCCGCTTTTCATCAAACTCATTTGAAGTTATAAAATCGTATGGTGTTAATTTCCATTCTTTTTTCATAAAATCTTTAATCACAAAATTATATTGAGCCATAGGGTTATCGCTGAGGACTACCAATGTTTTTGTTTGGTATAACTTTTCAACATCTGCAGGTTTGGGAACATAATCGGGTGAAAAGGATGATAAAAAAATTATAAGTATTGGAATAAGCATTACTATTTTTTTCATGATTTTAATATAATTTAAGTTTAACGGAATATTTGTTTTATAAAATTTATGTTTCTATATTTAGCCTTATATTCTACATATACAAACAGAATATAAAATTACCAATTTTAATGAATAAAAACTATTCTGAAATAATAATCTTTATGAATAAAGTTTTTTGTAATCACAAATCAGAATTGATTAATTTTTAATATTTTCGTGGACATAAAGAGCATATTTTATGGGGTTATTGGAAAGATTGATTAAGCTTTCGCATTTTGGTAATTTTAATTCCTGTGATAAACAGGTTATTAATAAAGTTATTGCCACAAATTTCATATCCATTGCAGGTGGGTTAGTATTCATCCTGTTTAGTATTTTTACATTTATTACAAAAAATTATATTCATTCCCTGGTAATGTTTACCGCCTTTATTTTAGTAATGGCTAATTTATTGGCTTTACATAAAACTAAAAATTTTAATTTTTCCGATAATTTTCTTATTTGCTTTTTAGGTGTAGATATAATGTATTTGCTTATTACCGGAGGTGATAAAGAAACCGGATTTTTATGGGTATTTATTTACCCGGCTGTATGTGTATTTCTAATTGGCCAAAAAAGAGGCATAATATACTCATTATCGTTTTTGTTACTATTCATTGCAATAATGGTTTGGCCTCAAAATTCAATTATACTGGTACATTATCCTTCTGCAATAATAATCCGTACAGTTTCAGTTTACCTTTTTATTACTATAATTTCATATGGATTTTTGTACTTTAAAAACCAAAGATTTATTGAAAAGGAAGCAGAAAACCTTGAATTGAAGAGTGAAACAAAGGAAAAAGATGAGTTTATTTCAAAGCTTTCACACCAAATTCGTACACCTTTAAATAATATTATGGTATTGGGCGATTTAATAGGTAATACGCCATTGGACGAAAACCAGAAAGACTTAATAGATTCTATACTTGCATCGACACATAATTTGGTTAACGTTGTAAATACAATTGTTAAAGTTTCGGTAGCCGATATTGATGAAAAATCGCATAAAATAAATTTTGAACTTCTTTCTACCGTTCGAAGCACTATTAAACTTTTCAATTATCAATATCAGGATAGTGTTCAAATAAAACTGATTGACAATAATGTTGAAAAAATTAACATTGTTGGCGATCCTATTTGGATTAAACAAATATTCTTAAACCTGATTGAAAATTTATTAAAGTTTAAACCTCAGGAAAATATAAATTTAGAATTAGCAATATCGCAGGTTAAAGAAAATCAGGCCAATATTGAACTTTTATTTAATATTAGTTTTAATTTTCAACTTCCGGCTATAAACCTAAGTGAGGAAAAATGGTTGTTGGGCGATGGAATGCTCAGCCAACTTAATCTGTTCAATTCAACTTTCGATATATCAATTGCTAAAAGGTTGGTTGAACTCTCCGGCAGCAGAATATTTGCATCATATGCAGATAAAGTAACCAATATGGAGTTCCAGATTAAATTTGCCAAAACTCCAGCTGAAAAAGTTGTTCAATCTGAAACAAAAATTGGACCATTTATAAACCTTCCAACACGCAGTATTGATATAAAAGATGCAAATGTATTGCTGGTTGAAGATAACTTAATCAATCAGAAGATTGTTGTATTGAGCCTAAAAAGCCTAGTTGCAAATATTGATATTGCAAATAATGGAAAAGAAGCACTGGATAAATTTGGATCAATTAAATACGATATTGTTTTAATGGATATTCAAATGCCAATTATGGATGGCATTACAGCTACGCGTAAAATTAGAGAACTTGAAGCCAGTACGCATTCAAATGTTCCAATCATTGCAATAACTGCGAATGCTCTTTCGGGTGATAAAGAAATTTGTTTAGCGGCAGGAATGAATGATTATATCAGCAAACCTTTTCAAATTGACGTATTGGTTCAAAAAATGAAAGATTTACTGAATCAGAAAGAAGCTTAATTGCTATTTAATTTGCTTTAAGGTTTCTGTCAAATATTTCCAAAACTTTTCCACAGTAGCAATATTAACCCTTTCATCAGGAGAATGAGGATGTCTGATTGTTGGCCCAAATGAAATCATATCCATTCCGTGATAAACATCCCCAATAATACCACATTCAAGTCCAGCATGGATTACTTTTATTGAAGGTTCAATGCCATATAAATTTTTATATACTTCTTTCATTGTTTTTAAAACAGAAGAATTCACATTGGGTTTCCATCCGGGATAGTCACCATCGTGAACCGTTTCGGCATGTGCCATATCAAATATGCTTTCAATCATATTGCCTAAATCACTTTTGGCAGAGTCAACCGAACTTCGCAAAAGGCATTTAACCTGAATTTCATGATCATCGGATTTAACAATAGCTAAATTGGTAGAGGTTTCAACTACATCAGGCATTTCAGGTATCATACGAATTACACCGTTTGGTAAAGCGTATAACGAATCAAATAAATGTTCCTGCGTTGTTTTATCAATGCAATACGTTGGTTTTGCAACAGGTTCAACTGTAAAATTAATATCAGGTTCAACACCAGCTAATTCTTCACTATATAATTTAAGGAACGAAGCAGTACTTGCAATAAAATCATTTTCAAATTGTTTTGAAACTGTTACAACAGCAAAAGATTCACGGGGAATCGCATTTCTCAAACTTCCTCCATCAATTGAGCATAAGCGCATTTCAAAAAAATGATCGGCGTTCCACATGAACCGATTAAGTAATTTATTTGAATTACCGCGGCCTAAATGGATATCAACACCTGAATGGCCACCTTTTAGTCCGGTAAGACTTAATTTAAAAGCGGAATGATTAATAGGAACAAATTCTCTTTTATATTTAAATGTGGCGGTAGTATTCATTCCTCCAGCACAACCAATAAATAATTCTCCTTCATCTTCCGAATCGAGGTTAAGAAGTATATTACCTGTTAAAAAATTATTTTGAAGACCAAAGGCACCCGTCATTCCGGTTTCTTCATCAATTGTAAACAAACCTTCAATTGGACCATGCGGAATATCTTTTGATTCAAGTATAGCTAGAATAGCTGAAACGCCAATACCATTGTCGGCTCCTAAAGTTGTGCCTTTAGCTTTAACCCATTCACCATCAATATAAGGTTGTATAGGGTCTTTTTCAAAATCGTGTTGAGTTGTCGAATTTTTTTGTGGAACCATATCAAGGTGTGACTGCAAAACAACTATGGGCAAATTTTCATAACCTTTCACTGCAGGTTTCGAAATCAATACATTGCCAACTTCATCGGTTTTGCATTGCAAATTATGCAATTTGGCAAAATTTTGAACAAACGCTATAACTCGTTCTTCCTTTTTCGAAGGCCTTGGTATATTGCACAGTTCCTGAAAATTTTTCCAGAGTGCAGTTGGTTGAAGTTCGGCTATTCCCGACATATGGTTTAATATTAAATGGATAATTCTAAATCAAAAATAATTAAAAAAGCTGAACCTTTAACTCTTTGTGTCTAAAAGTTGCCGGAAAGTGATAAAACCTTCGTTGTATAATTTTATAAAAAATAATGATAATTGATCTTCAGAATTTTCATTATTGTTGTCAACATTCAAAATTTTGGCTATATCGCTTATGTTTTTTTTATTGTCAATAAGTTCCCAGGTTTTGCTTCCTTTATCATCTAATGAAATTTTAAAATTAGAACTAATTCGACTGCCGGTAAATGTGTTAGATAAAATTTTGTTTTTAAAACGTGGAACAATTAATTTAGTTTTTCCATTGTCTGCAATTTCATGTTCAACAATTTTAATTGGAATTAAATCGAGAGTATTTGTTTGCTTCAGTATTTTTCGCCTTTTGAAAAAGTTTAAAATCATTTTGTCTTTTTAAATCATATTAATAACTATCTACCAAACTTAAAATTTGAAGTTGTTTTTCAATATCAACAATAGGTTGTTTGGTGAGTAACTGAATATTTATTTTTTCTCCAGGCAAAATGTCGAAGTAATTATCGGTAAAAAATCCATCGTTTTTTTCCAAACTCAAAAATACATTTCTCGCCAGTTTATCAGTGCTCAAAGTAATAGAATAGCCATTTGCTGTTTTTTCAATTGTTTTTGAAATTACAGGTTTTGAAAGTTCTAAATCCTTTGCTGGCAATAAATATAAAACATTATTCGCTATAATTGAATCCCCTTCCTTTAAAGACGCCTTTAAAAACACATTTTTTCGGTCTTTCCCATTTAAAATATCCTTTACCCCTGCTTCATAAACCATTATTCCTTTGTTATGCTGTATTTCAACAGGTAGCGATTTAGTCCAAACCTGGTTTCCGGAAAAATCAATTGCGTTAAGTTGCACTTCAGCATTAATTGAATTTATACGATCGGTTGCAAGAAAAATTTTAATCGAATCATTTTCTAAATATGGCATAATAACAGTCTCGGCATAAGCTTTTTTTGCAAAATATTGTAAAGCTTTCCATCTGCCATAATAATCGATACTCGACCAGCTTGCAACTGGCCAGCAATCATTTAATTGCCAAAAAATTGTGCCCATTGTATAAGGCATATTTCTGCGGTGGGCTTCAATGGCTGCCTTAATTGCTTCGGCTTGTAAAACCTGACTTATATAAAGAAAACTTTTAAAATCCTTTGGTTCGCGATACAAATTCTTCATATAATCTTTTATCAGCATATTACCATTTCCACTGCGTTGGTGCCAAGCCATAACTTCCGATTGAATATCATAATCTTCAGGTTTTGTATAGGTTTCAACAGTTTTAAATTCAGGGAACGATTGAAATCCGTATTCACTCATAAAACGTCCTATATATTTATTATAGTCGCTAAAGGGTTGTTTCCCATGCCAAACACCCCAATAATGCATATCACCAGAACGGGATTCATAGGTAGAAACATTGTCGGAACCAGAATATGGTGATGTTCTCCAATAAAATGCATTTTTTGTATTCGATTTAACAACACCGGGTAAAATTTCATTGAAAATTTTCATGTAATTTTTCCAGATAATATTTTTCTGTTCCTTTGAATATGAAGATTTCCAACCCCAGCCATTTCCATCGCCAGGTTCACCCCAGCCCGATTCAATTTCATTATTACCGCACCAAAGGGCAATACAAGGATGATTGCGCAATCGTATTACATTATCAATTGCTTCCTGCTTCACATTATCTAAAAAATCATCATCACCAGGATACATGCTACATGCAAACATAAAATCCTGCCAAACCATAATTCCATATTTATCACACAAATCATAAAATATATCGTTTTCATAAATTCCACCACCCCATACACGCAGAATATTCATATGTGCATCGGCAGCCGACTTAACAATATGTTCATAATTTTCGGGTGAAACTCTTGTAAGAAATATATCATTTGGAATATAATCGGCTCCTTTTGCAAATACTGCTACATTATTAAGTTTTATATAAAAGCTTTTTCCTTTTCCATCTTTATCAAGATCCTGTTCCACAGTCAAAGTCCGAACTCCAATTTTTGTTTGGGCTTCATCTACTACAAGATTTTTATCGTGAACCAAACTGGTTAAATTATACAAATATTGCTCACCTAAACCATTACTCCACCAAAGCTTAGGGTTCTTGATCTCAAAAGCAACATCAATTTTATTATCACCTTGATTTAAATGTAATTCCTTATTTGCTAGTACAGTTGCATTGGATTTAATTTCTAACCTTGCAGTTTGAACAGTTGAACATTCAATTTGATAATGGGCTATAAGCTTGGCTGATGCATCTGTAATTTCTTCCTGCGAAAAATAAATATTATCAATTCGAATATCATTCCAAGCTTTTATATATACTGGTCTCCAAATTCCAGAAGTGACAAATCGCGGACCCCAATCCCAACCAAATTGAAATGGAGCTTTCCTTATAAAATTGCTCACGTGTGTAAAACCTAATCCACCAATTTCGGAAAGATCATTGGAAGCAGGAAGTGGATATCCATTTTTTTCAAGTTCTTGTAAACCCATAAATATAGGCGAATGGAAATATACACGAAGAATATTTTTTTTATCTTTTAAAACTTTTTTACAGTCGACCTGCCATTCACGGAACATATTATTGGCAGACAAAAGTTTAGTATCATTTAAATATACATCAGCATATGTATCTAGACCCATAAAATCGAGAATTATATTACTTTTAGCTAATACATCTGGTGTAATATCAAATGTAGTTTGGTATTCCCAATTAACCTTATCGACCCATTGCTCATCACGTTCATTGGTTCGATAAAAAGGATCATTAATTATTTTATTTGCCAGCAAATCAGTATGAACACAGCCAGGAACAGTTGCAGGATAAATTGATGGAAATCCGGCTTCTTTAAATTGCCAACCAGTATTTAATTCAATTGTTTTCACATTGTTGCTTCCTGTTTGAGCCTTCATTTGTAAAGAAATTATTGATAAAAAGATAAATAAATATTTGTAGTTTTTCATTTAATTAATTTTTAATCTAAAGTTAACGCGAGTTTACAAATTTCAAAAATAAATTAAATTTAAAACAATTTAAGGTAATGTTTGTGTAACCCATAATAGTGAAATTAAGTATAATAATTAATCTGTATAAATACACAAATAAGGAATTCACAAAAATTTTAGTAATATAAAAAATGATTACTTCAGCAATATAAATTCATTATTGAGGTTTTAATTTTTTAAGATAGAATTTAATATTTAATAACTAACTAAAATTCGATTATGAAATTTTTCAATGTTTTAAAAGGCAAAGGTTCGGATAATGAATTATTGGATAAAATAGAAATTAAAGAAAGGCCAAAAAATAGTGAAACATATTATCTTATGCCCAATAATGATAACGCTCAAGAGTCGATATCTGAAATATTGAATTATAATAAAATTCAGTTTATTCAAAATAAACAAGGCTGTATTAAATGCGATTTAACAATTAAATTATATAACTTTTTACTGTCAAATAGTAAAAAAATGGAGTTTTCAATCACAATTGAGGAACCTATTGCCTGGAAGGATTATTTAAATTAATAACCATTAATACCTTGATTTATTAATAGTTGGAACCATATGATACTTTAGTTTCAAATTATTCATTGACTCACTTATAATTAAATTATTCAATTTTCTTAAAATTTTCCAATTCAAATTTAATATTCTTATAAAATCTCATTGTTTATCTGCAATCGATTGTATGAACCAATTCAATTAAAAATTTATAAAATTTAATTGAAATTTTTCTATATTTTATCTTATCTCCTTCCATATCTATTGATATTCCTATGTCATTGAATTATCTTTCAAACAAAATAAAGTAGTAAAAAAAAATAATAACTTATTATTTAGAATTATATGAAAAGAAAAATTGGAGTATTTATTTATATCCTGATATTAGGATTTAGCATATATGGCGAAGATTCAATTCAATATGGCACACCTTTTAGTGGTGTTCCTGATCCACGAGATGTTTCAATATATCAGGTAAACATTAGAAGCTTTAGTTCAACACGGAATTTAAAAGGCGTAATGAACCGAATTGATAGCATTAAAGCTTTAGGTGTGAATGTAATATATTTAATGCCAATTGCACCAGTTGGTACCAGTTCAAAATCAGTTAATTCTCCTTACTGTTGGAAAAGTTTTTATTCTGTTGGTTCAGAATATGGTACTCTTGCTGATTTACGAAATTTTGTTGATAGTGCTCATAGTTTAGGAATGGCTGTAATATTGGATTGGGTTGTAAATCAAACTTCTTGGGACAATCCTTGGATTTCGGCACATAAGGATTGGTACCAACAAGATGCAAACGGTAATATCATTCATTTATCAACATATACAGATGTTGCTGCATTGAATTTTTCCAATTCAATCATGTGCGATACAATGATACAATGTATGAGGAATTGGATTTTTACAGCAAATATTGATGGTTTTAGATGTGACTTTGCCAACAATCCTCCAGATTCATTTTGGAAACAATGCTTAACAGGTTTAAGAAGTATTTCTACTCACAAATTGTTGATGTTTGCTGAGGGAGATCATACTAGTCTTTATACTGATGGATTTGACTATATATTTGGAGATGATTATTATTATAATGCTATTGCTCCAATTTACCAAAGCGCAGCTTCGGTGACAAAAATAGATAGCTATAATGCTTCGGAATACTCAAATGCTGGAACCAGTAATTTGGTTGCACGTTATCTTTCGAATCATGATGTTTATGGAAGTTATGGATCTCCATTTACAATTTTTGGAGGTAAAAATGGGACCATGGCTGCATTTGTAACTATAGCATTAATGAAAAGCGTACCGTTTATATACAATGGTATGGAAGTTGGAAATACAGTCGCAATGCCCTTCCCTTTTAATTCGTCAGTTATTAATTGGGGCGAAGATTTATCAGTTACCCCATTGATGAAACAAATTATTGCTTTCCGTAATAGCAGTTTAGCAATAAGACAAGGAAGTTTGACTTCATATGATAACACAAATATTTGTGCATTCGTAAAAAAATCGGGAACGGAATATGTTTTTGTCATATCAAATTTACGAAATGAAGCTATAAATTATACATTACCAGCTGCTTTAGCTAACACTAACTGGACTGATGCAATTGCTGACACGGCAATAACTTTAGGCTCTACAATTCAATTACAACCATATGCATATAAAATATATAAAGGAGGAACTCCTACAGATGTAAAATCAATAAATAATTTTGATGTTAATATATATCCAAATCCAATACTAAATAAGCATACTACTTTTCAACTGACCAATTTTAAAAATTATAATGATGTTTCATTAACCATATCAGATATTAATGGTGAAATAATGTTACAAAAACAACATTTCAACTCTGGTCCGGTTGAATTAAATCTTATTCCTGGAGTTTATATTGCAACTATTAAATTTGCAAACGGGTATTTGAATAAGAAAATAATTGTTGAATAGAAAACAATAAACTTAAGATTGAATTCATAAAATAAAGTAAGAAATACTTTTTTTCAATATTTCAATAACTATAAACATTTGTCTCATAATCCATAACAAAACAAGAGAGGCTGCATAAAGCAGCCTCTTTGTTGTAAATCTTTTCAAAAGATTATTGAATGATTGATTTGAATGTTTCATCATTGAAATATTTCAAAAATTCAACATCCTTTTTTGCATAAGCTTTAAGTTTCATGTCTTTACCAACAGCTGTGCGAAGATTATTGAAAACCATATCTGAATTATCAGTTCTGGCACCTAAGATTGCTTTTAAATAATAAGCATCACCGCTTTCATCTTTGCTATTGCCAATTGTGGTTATTGCACCATTGTAATTTTTGCTTAATAATTTCGCTAAAGCAGCATTGTATTCGCTTGCGTTACCAAAATATCCGGTAGCTGCATCATATTTGCCTTTCATTATATTAATAATTCCAAGGTTATAATTTGGAGCATCACCAGCACCTACAGCTGCTGTTGACAATTCTTCAGCAGTTGCAATATCGCCTTGTAATAATGCAAGTGCACCCATATTTGTTTTAACTGCATCATTATTATCAATTGCTTTAGCTGCTTCTAGAGCTACTTTTGCAGAGTCAAGTTTTCCTAACTGGATATCAACATCACCTAAATTGTTTTTAGCACGTACGTCAGTTGGGAACTTATCTGAAGCCTTTTTATATAATGCAGCTTTTTTATTTAAATCCTGAATCAAACTAGCAGCATGTAAAATTTCTTCAAGTTTTAAAGTATCAGGATTGGTGTCGGCAAGCTGCAGAAGTTCTGCATCTGAATATCCAATTGCATCAACTTTAACAGTGAATTTCGACCTACGTAATTCAGGTAAAATTTTCACTTTAATTTCATCAAATGCTTCTGAAATTTTCATAATTTCTTTATCACGAACTTCCGGATCGGAGTACATCGAAAGCACTCTTAATACCAAATCTTTGTCCTTAATATCTGATTTTTCCATTAAATCTTTAAAACCATCCCAATCTTCAGGAGTTGTTAAATATTTAATCAAATCATCCTTTTTTTCAAGTGATTTGATTTTTTGTTTCCTGATTTCGCCTTTTAAATAATCCTTGGCTGAATTTTCACGTGATTCAGATAATTTAGTATTCAAATGAACTGGTCCATCTGGTGAAGCTGTTGACCAAATTTCAATTGCTTTAATTGAATCTTTTGTACCTGAAGAAACAGATTTGATATAATCATTTAAATTTTTAATTGCATCATTTTTCAATTCAGAAGAACGAATTTCAGCCCTGTTTATCAAATAATGAATATCAGCGGTTTTATCTTCCGAAGTAACTTGAACATATTTATCAGGTAACGAAATTGTTTTAGGTGTTATTTTAACCAACTTTGGAGTAGTAATAATACCATCGGCAACTTTAAAAGTTCCAATATCTAATGTTTCTTTCTTTAGCTGTGCAGTTACTTTTAACTCAAGATCTGACAGCATATATTCATCTTTATAGGTAAATTTTACAGGTTGTGTAAAACTTCCACCTGCTTCAAACGGGATAGCCTGATCATTTGCCTGAACAGCTTCGCCTTGAAGTTTTTTAGGATCAAGTGCTAATTCACCACCTTCGTATTTTAGTACAGGTGTAATTGTAACTACAGCATTTTTATTAAAATACTTCTGAGGGAAAGTACCAGAAACAGTTCCCTGTACTTCTCCATTCTGTAGCTCAAGGACTTTAGGAGTTGCATCGTATTTAACTTTGCTACTATCATCCTTCATTTTTTGCAATCCAGCGCAACCACTTATTGCGACAGCTAATGTTAAAAATATTGCTAATTTGCTAAAATAAACTTTTTTCATAGTTCAATAGGTATTGGTTTTCAATTTAAATTGCGTGTATAATCATACAAACTTACTAATGTTTTTATTAAAAAAAAATTTGGCAGAGCCATTATGACCATTTTTTTGTTTTTTTAAAAGAAATAATTTTTATTTTAGATATAATTTTTTGTAAAACTATTATCTAACAACTTGCAACTATCTGAATAAGTGGTAATTAAAAACCCCACTTTTGTGGGGTTAAATTAGTATTAAAAACCAGACTCAGCATACTCAATAAAATCAAATGGAATTTTAAATAAGTGTGAGAAATGTTCTCCGGTTTCCTTGCTATCATAATCTCCTTCTTCATAATGCCATTTTACCAAAACTTCTTTGATACTTTTATTTTCAACAAAAATTTTAATTAAATTAAATATTTGTTTTGAAGAAGCCGTATTAAAATATTCTAATTTGAAATTGATTAGAATTGTTTCTTTATTATACTCTCCGGCCCATTTAAATATAGGCTCATACAACTTAAAAGGATTTTCGGGAAGCGAGCGACCTGTCATTAGTAATTCTCCTCCATCGAAATCACATTTTACATAAGGTGTATCGTTAGTTGAATTAATTTCTAGGTTTTCCATAGTTATTTGTTAATAGGGCTTTGTTAAAACAAAGGTAAATATTATCATATAAAAATACAATAGTATGATATATTAATTATTAACATGATACCGTTGTTTTCACCAATTAATATTTTAATTGATTTATTAACAACTATTGCATATGAATTGTTGTTTCAAAAAGCCTTTTTAATGATTCTGTATTTATATCTTCTTTAATTATGTAGTTTCTGGCACCAGCTTCTAACATTTGCATTACATATTCCATTTCCTGATGAAATGATAGTGCAATAATTATTAAAAACCGGTTGAATTCCGATGCTTTGCGTGTTGCAGTTATTCCATTCATTTCTGGCATTTCTATATCCATAAAAACAACATCTACATGCTGATTTTTAATAATATCTATGGCTTCAGTACCATTATTGGCTAGAACTATTTTTTCAATATTATTGTAATTTAATTCTTCAATCATATAACGTAAAGCCTGCAAAAAATGTTTATTGTCATCAACAAGCAAAATGTTTATTTTTTTCATTTCCGAATTATTATTTATAATATTTAAAATAAAACCACCGGTAATAAAACTTTTTTAACTTACAATTTTTATTTTTAAATTCTAAAAATCTAAGTTTTGAAAATTATTTTTGTTTGATAAATTATATTTTTCAAAATTCAATAATAATAATTATAAATAATAGGGCGAAAACACCCAATTTTCACTGGTTAATTTTCCGGAATTTATTTAAGACATTATTCTGATTTTCCGGAAATTATTCAATTATTACCAAATTGTTTTTAATAGCATAAATAGCCATACTTATAGAATTAGACGAGTCGGTTTTGTCGAGCAGGTTGGCCCTGTGACGTTCAACTGTACGATGACTAATATGAAGTTTATCAGAAATTTGAATTGTAGATAATCCTTTACAAATTAAAGCCAATACTTCCGATTCTCTTCTACTTAGCCGAATTGCAGGTGAACTATTTTTATTGCGGATTATTTTTAGAAGTAATTCCTGAGAGAAATAAGTGTTGCCGTTTAATATTGTATTTATTGCAGTTTTTAATTCATTATTATCGGTATCTTTAAGAATAAATCCTTTGACTCCAATATCTATCATTGTATTATAATAGGCATCTTCTCCAAACATTGATAACACCAATATTTTTAAATCTGGATAAATTTCGAGCCCTTTTTGACAGGCTTCAATACCATTCATTTCAGGCATACTAATATCCATGAAAACCAAATCGGGCTTAAATTCCTTTAGTAAATTCAAAAATTCCTTACCATTTGAAGCCTCACCAATAACTTCCAAATCAGAAATTTCAGTCAAAATGAACTTGAGGCCATTTCTAAAAAGTTGATGGTCGTCAACAATAATCACTTTAATTGTATTCTTTTTGGAAGCCATTGGTTTTATTAATAGAACCAAATATATAAATTCTTTATATGAAATCCTACTTAGAGTTAAAAACAAAATATTTTTGTTTTCATTATAACTTTAAACCTAAAGTCGATTTTGCAAAATAAAAATACGTAGTACATTCAAGTTTAAAATTGTGAAAGAATTTATCTTTGCCTAATAAAATAATGAATGTGATACAAATAGATAAATCTATTGTTTCGTTTGATGTATTAACCACACATTTTGCCTGTGATTTGTCAAAATGCAAAGGTGCATGTTGTGTGCATGGCGATTCCGGTGCTCCACTAGAACCTGAAGAAGTGAAAATTTTAAAGAAAATTTTTCCGAAAATTAAGTCCTATTTAAGTGAGCAAAGTATTTTATCAATTGAAAAACAAGGAACATCAGTGATAGATTCCGATGGTGATACTGTTACACCATTAGTTGATGAAAAAGAATGTGCATATGTTTATTTCGAAAATGAAATAGCAAAATGTTCCATTGAGAAAGCTTATTTTGAAAAAAAAATAAAATTCAGAAAGCCAATGTCTTGCCATTTATACCCTATCAGGATTTCAAAATTTAAAAATTACGAAGCATTAAATTATCATGTTTGGGAAATTTGTAAACCAGCAATTCAAAATGGTATTATGGAAAATATTAAGACTTATCAATTTTTAAAAAATCCATTGATTAGAAAATATGGGAAAAATTGGTTCTCGGAATTAAAAGTTGCTGCAGAACTCTATGAAAAAGAGTTTAAAAAATTATAAGTTGTCATTTAAACTGAGATTTAATCATATTGATCAGGTAATTAATTAGTTAAAATAATTATTAAGGCAGGCTAATCTTTGGTATTTAGACTTAATAAAAATAGTATAAAATTTCTTTAAATTAGTTTTCAATTTGTTTTTTGACAGTAAATTTGCAATAATTTAAATTTCGAAATAATAAATTAAAATTTAAGACAATGGCTTATAAAATTTCAAACGATTGTACAGCATGCGGCACCTGCATTAATGAATGTCCAGTGGAAGCTATTTCAGAAGGTCAGATTTACAAAATAGATCCTGAAACTTGTACAGATTGTGGCGCTTGTGCTGATGTTTGTCCCGTAGAAGCTATTCATCCTGCTTAAACTTTGGACAATCTTCAAAAACATACCGCATTCCTTAAGGATTGCGGTTTTTTTATGGTTTATATTTTGAAAGCCTCAAAATTTTCTGGAAATCATTTTCATGCATAAGCGCATTTAAGGTAATATTTTTATTGTTTCGCATGTAATCCGAAACGATGTGCCAGCCAATCCAAACAACAGCCCTGGCAGGTGATGTTCTTCCAAAGTCTTTTGTGAACGGCTCTTCTCCAATAAATTTATTAATCATCATAAAATCCGATTGAAATAATAATTTGTTTTCAACCAAAAAAGTCCACATATGACTTTCATTTTCCTTGCACCATTGTATTTGGTTGCCTGTCATACCAATAATAGAACTATCTTCGGCAACTGGCATTAACATTTGTGCAAAATATGACACTTTTCCCTGATAAATAATGTTTGCTAGTAAGTTTGATCCGGAATCGCTTAATGGAAACTGAGTAATTGCCCAGGCTTTCGCACAGTCTAAAGGTATTTGCGATTTATTCATAAACACCCTTGCATATTTTGGCGTTCCCAAATGTTCATAAAACGGACAATTTGTACCCAAATATTTATCCAGTCCAATTGCCAAAATTGTGTCTGTTGTAACAATGGATTGATTAAATCCGGAAACAAAAGTGATTATGGTAGGAATTGGCATTTTTGGGAAGTAGTACTTATAGTGCTTGAAAATATTATTGATTAGCAACTTTAAAGTATCCGCGTTTTTATATTCTTTGTCAATAGAAGTAAATACCTGGTGCATATTATAATCGGTAACAAAACCTTTTAATAAATCGGAATAGGCAGGGTTTGACGCATTCCCAATTTTAATAATTTTAATATTAAAAAGATCGAAAAATTCGCCATACTTTTTTTGGAAAAATGGAATACTATCTGAAAGTTTTTCAAAATCGGAATTAAATAAATCTTCATCAAACCTTAAAAATTTTTGCTGAATATGAATATTCGACAAATCAGGATCAGCAACAGTATCACGATTTATGCAACTTGCAAACCCAATAATTGTTACAAGTCCAAAAATTTGAAATAATTTTATCATAATTGAAATTTTAAAGGCTGTTAAAATACAAATTTTATCAAATTCAAACTCGTTAATTATCATTAATATTAACAAACTAAAGGTTGATAACTTAATTTTCAAATCATTTGGGTTTCATTATTTTTGTAAAATAAAATTTTAAATTATGCGAAAATATCTTTTTACCCCAATTATAATCGTTTTGTTTACTTCAAATTTGTTTGGACAGCAAAAAATTAATTTTAGCGTCTTTTTTGATCCTTCAATCAATTGGATGAAAAGCGATATCAAGCAAATTAAAAGCAATGGAGCTGATCTTGGCTTCGATGCCGGATTAACTGTAGATAAATATTTTGCCGACCGTTATGCTTTTAGTTCAGGTATTTCAATTAACTCAATTGGAGGCCGTTTGAATTATGATAAATCATTAGACAGTATTCACTTTTCCGTGCACGGTCAGGATCGGTCAGTTTCACCCGGTTCAACTGTAAATTATCATTTGCAATATATTAAGGTACCGGTTGGTTTAAAGTTTAAATCGAACCAAATTGGGTATTTAACTTTATATGCAAATTTAGGTCTTGATTTGATGTTTAATATTAAAGCAACCGGCGACAGCAATGATAAAGGTAATACACTAAGCAGTGATAATATTAGCGATAATATTCACGTTTTTGATATGGCTTATTTTTTTGGTGCCGGAGCTGAATATTCATTGGGCGGAAATACGGCATTAGTTTTCGGACTGACCTATACCAACGGATTTATGAATATTACCACCAATAGCGATGCAAATATAACTAATTCAAGTGTTGCCCTTAAACTAGGAATACTGTTTTAATTTACAATTATGCGTATTGCCTTAGCACAGATTAATTATATAATTGGAAATTTTGAATATAACTTCGATAAAATTTCAGACGCAATTGCAAAAGCAAAGGCCAATGAAGTAGATTTGGTGTTATTTTCGGAGCTTTGTATTTGCGGCTATCCACCGCACGACCTGCTGGAGCAAAAGACTTTTGTTGAAAACTGCATTTCTTGGACTGAAAAAGTTGCCTTACTATGCGATAATATTGCTGCAATAGTTGGAGGGCCAAGCATAAACAAAAATCCACAAGGAAAAATATTATATAATACAGCATTCTTTTTAGCTGAAAAAAAAATTCAAAGTCAGCATTATAAAGCTTTGCTTCCAACTTACGATGTATTTGACGAATACCGTTATTTTGAACCGGGCACACATTTTGAAATTGTTCATTATAAAAATGAAAAAATAGCGATAACCATATGTGAAGACTTATGGGACGATCCACCCGTTGATAATCCATTTGGGCGAAACCGGTTTTACAATATTTCGCCAATGACTGAATTATCAAAATATAACCCCGACCTTGTTGTAAACATTGCAGGTTCGCCATTTTCATATACCAAAGGAAAAGTTAAACAGGAAATATTTATAAGCCATGCTGCAAAATATAAAATTCCGCTTTTTTATGTCAATCAGGTTGGCGCACATACTGACCTAATTTTTGACGGCGGTTCGCTTGCAGTTGACAAAAATGGTGAAATTGCAGATTCTTTGTATTTATTTAAGGAAGATTTCAGAATATATGAAACTTCAAAACTTTCAAAAAATACTGAAATTTCAATTTTCAAGTCAGAAACTGAAAAAATTCATGATGCACTGGTATTGGGAATCAGAGATTACTTTCAAAAAAGTAACTTAAAGAAAGCTATACTGGGTTTGTCGGGCGGTATTGATTCGGCTGTAACACTTGTATTAGCAGTTGAAGCATTGGGTAATGAAAATGTCATGGTTCTATTAATGCCTTCAAAATATTCATCAGATCATTCGGTTAATGATGCGAAAAAACTGGCAGAGAAATTAAATATAGTTTATGAAATTGCACCTATTCAACAACCTGTTGATGCAGTGCTTTCATGTGTTAATCCAATATTCAAAGGACTTCCTGAAGATATAACCGAAGAAAATATCCAGGCCAGAATTAGGGGTGTTTTTTTAATGTCTTTGTCTAACAAATTTGGGAATATCCTTCTTAACACTTCAAACAAAAGTGAAATTTCTGTTGGTTATGGCACTTTATATGGCGATATGAACGGAGGCTTATCGGTTCTTGGCGATGTTTATAAGACTGATGTATATAAGCTGGCAAATTATATCAATAGAAATAATGAAATTATACCGGTAAACATAATTCAAAAACCGCCATCGGCAGAACTCAGGCCCGATCAAAAAGATTCTGATTCATTGCCAGAATATGATATTTTAGATGGCATTCTTTATCAATATATTGAAATGCAAAAAAGCAGTGAAGAAATAATTGCTGCCGGATTTGATGAAAATTTGGTAAAAAGAATTTTAAAATTGGTAAACTTTAACGAATATAAACGTTTTCAAACTCCACCAATATTAAGGATTTCATCCAAAGCATTTGGATTTGGTCGAAAAATGCCAATTGTAGCAAAATACTAAATTATTTCTTAATAACTGTATTTACAAAAGGTTTTAAAACAACATTGGCGGGCCATACCTTTATAAGGTAAACACCGGGCATCCATGTTGAAGCATCAACTTTAAGTGTATTAGAAGATGTGGCAACAACAGACACTATCTTATTTCCAATAGTATTATAAACATCAATTCTATTTATTCCTCCGGCAAATGAAACTTTAAAATCGTTCTCCACCGGGTTTGGGAAAATTGCAGGTTCGTTATTTGGTAAAATTTCAGAACCAACCGATGTAAATATAAATGGGACAGTATCTGAAGTGGCTGAATAACATAGACCATTCTTGGCAACTACAAAATAATTACCATTTTGTTTTGGTGTATATTTCCAATCAGCTGCATTTTTAATAGCACCAAAATTACTTTCGTACCATTGAATTCCGTATAAACTAGTATTTATATCAGTTGAAAATGTTTCATTATTAATATAAATATCAGGTTTCGGTGGAATAACATCTACTTTTATGGTTATATTAGTCAATGTATCACCACAAGCCGTAGTAGATACTGCAGAGTAAATTGAAGTTGTTTTGGGCGAAACTTTTATTAAAGTATCAGCATAACCTAACCAATTAATATAACCTGTTCCGGTAGCAGTTAAAATTACAGTATCGCCTTTACAAATTTCCTTATTTATACCAGCATCAACAAAAGGTTTGCTATCGAATGTCAAATTAATAGTTCGGTAAATACTATCGCAACCTGCATAAATTCTTCGAATTGTGTCTTTGTAAATTCCCTTTGTTTTTACATATATATTGCCAATTTTCATCGAATCACCTATACATTTATTAATTTTTATTTTAACTGAATCGGGATTAATGAATTTTATTGTATAAGCTGTAACAGTATCACAACCTTTGTTATAAATTGTAGTATATAAATAAGTACCATTGGTTCTCACAATACTGTCATTGGGCAAAAGCATAGTATCGCCTTTGCATAAATTAAAAGTCGAATCAAGTGTACCCACTGATTTAACCAAAAGAATACCATTGATATAAGTAATATTATAATTTCCATAAGATGACGGGCCTGAAACTGTTATAGGAAATTTCCCCATAACATTGGTGGCAGATGTTTTAACATGTAACTGAGTCCTAATTGTGCTACCATTATCGTCAATAGCAAGGCCTATAAAACTAATATTAGTAGAATCTAAATGAATCAATTTACCACAATTAACAGTATCGGTTTGTCCAATTGCGTATAACGAACCTTTAATAATAGTAATAATTTGTTTTGCCGATGCCACAACTAAATTACTATCTTTAACAATGGAAGCAATAATCGTATCCTTTCCTACAGCATTCAAATGAACCTTATTATTTATTATTGAAATCTTGCTTGTATATTTGGAATATAAGGAATAAACAATTGGCAATCCCAATGAATTTGTTGCCCCAGGATTATAATCAGCTTTCCCGAATATTACCGTATTTGTTGAATCAAAATTTTTGATAACTGCTCTTACAATTAATAATTTTTGCGTTGCTTTAGTGGATAAAACATTACTATCGCCACTCTGATAGGCCGTTATTGTAATAGAGCCGGTATCTTTCAAATGAAGTTTATTATTTATTATAGAAACAATATTGGTATCAGTCGAAGAATAGGTTACAGGAAGGCCTGATGTTGCTTCAGCTCCGGGATTAAAGTCAGCCACACCGAATGTAACTGTATCAAGTGCAGGAAAGTTAATAATGTTTTGAATTTGAATATTGGAATCGGATTTCAAACCAGACGATGAAACATGAAAAAGTAATTTTTGATTTTTTTCAACTGCTGAAATATTACTACATCCGGCAATAAAAAGAATTAAAACAAAAAGTTTAACAAACAGTTTATTCTCCAGCTTCCTGAATTTATGTATCATATGATTTAGTTTAAAGGCATTGCAAATTTAAATTATTTTGTTTTCAAACCATAATTATCTTTTAAACGATATTCGTATTAAGAGGTTACGTTTTTATTTTTTACATAAAAAGCCCAACTTTCCAATAAATAATTAATGTTTTACATTTGCCTCGAATTTTAATAAAAATTAAATTATGAAAGAAAAACAAGCACGCCAACGGAGGTTGGTCTTGTTCCGACAATGGAGCAACAAAAAATTTTCGGCATTTAACAGCCTGAAAAAAATTGTAAAAATCTGTACATTAGCTTTGGCTTACGGTATTATTGCCAAATCAGTTAATGTTACAGCGCAAAGCAGCGATACAACCGGATCAAGAATTATGGAACTTGATGAAGTTACAGTTCAATCAACATTAATAGATTTGAAGAATGCCGAAACAGGACGTTCAATTGATGTAATTAATGGTGCGCAAATTCAATCGTTACCTGTAACTTCCTTAGATGAGCTATTGCGTTACATTCCGGGTATCGACGCACAACAACGCGGTGCATTTGGTGCACAAACCGATTTCAGCCTTCGCGGCAGCAATTTTAACCAAGTACTTGTCCTGATTGACGGACAAAAAATCAATGACCCTCTCACCGCACATTTCAACAGCAATATTCCAATCTCTCCTACTGAAATTGAACGCATAGAAGTAATCCATGGACCGGCTTCACTTGAATATGGACCTGATGCAACAGGAGGAGTAATTAACATTATTACCAAAACATTTTCGAAAAACCAACAATTAAAAGGTCTACATGCCGATGCAAAATTAAATTACGGCAAGTATAACCTTATCAACACCAGTGATGGCATATATTATGGAAATGATAAATTCAGGATTTCCGGTGGATATTTATTGAATAAATCAGACGGAAACCCACTTTCAAGCGGATTAAAGAATTTCTTTGATATAAACAGCACATCGCTTGCAGCCCAACTGCAAATTAACAATAACTGGTCAGCAGCCTATAGGTTTGCCAATGATTACCGCGATTTTAACGCCCAATATTTTTATACCGATTATCCAACGGATAAAGCAACGGAAAAGGTTTCGCGTTATCGTCAGCAATTTCAGTTAACCAGAAACGAAGAAAATTATTCAACTCAAATATTAGCTTCTTATATTAAAACAAACGATTATTATTTATATGCTCCAGGTTCTACTGCAAACGATAATAATTCAGGCGATTTGAATATAAAAGCACAACAATCAGTAAAATTTAGTTCTACTTTAAAATCCTTGTTTGGTATAACATATGACGATAGAAGTGTTATAAGCAATGACAGAGGAAATCATTCCGTAAACCATTTTGGCGGCTTTGTAACAATTTCAGCCAATCCTTTAGAGAAACTATATATAAATGGAGGAGTTCGCGAAGACTATGACCAGAATTATGGAGCATTTTTCTTGCCTCAAATTGGAATATCCTATAAAATAAATGACCCATTAAATATCAGGGCAACTTTCGGACGTTCGGTAAGAGAAGCTGATTTTACTGAAAACTATACCAATAACTATGCAAAAGACTCAGTAAAATTTGCTCCTGCTATCGGGAACAGGAACTTGTTGCCTGAAAAATCATGGAACAGCGAAGTGGGTGGCGATTACAAAATCGCTCCAGGCATCTTGTTCAGCGTAACTGAATTTTACCGTCAGACTACTGATTTAATAGATTATGTGCAGACTTCAGGAAGTAACATTCATATTCCAGGGTTATTGCTTTATCCTAACACTCAGTACTGGTATGCTGAAAACAATAGTAAAACAAATACCATAGGAACTGAAACCAGATTATCATTAAATAAGAAAATCTTTAATACAATAAACTTGAAATTTACTGGTGGATATACTTATTTGCATATTGTTACAAATTATACGAACATACCTAAGTATTTATCATTGCAACCAAAGCATTTGGTTAACGGAGATTTTTCAGCAAACTATGGACCAGTATTTTTCAATATCAATGGAATTTATAAAGTCCGGAATCCTGAGCATGATGCTTATTTGAACTTAAACTTAAAAACATCGTATATGGTCTGGAACACCAATATTGATTTTGCCGTATATAAAAGGCTTGCTTTTATTTCAATGACGGTTTACAATATTTTTGATGAACAATATTCCGACTTCTTTGGAGCACAAATGCCGGGACGTTGGATAACCGGTGGAATTAAAATGAAATTCTGATATAATATTTAATTTTAAAGAAAGGGGAAAATCAAAATTAGGTCTTCTCCTTTTTTTTATCTTTTAAATGGCTCCGATTGCGAATTGAATTATTACAATTATAATAGCAAGAATAAAAGTTGACATTAGTACGCCTTTGGTCGCCCTGTTCATATTTAGTTTAAGAAAAATATAAAATACAGCCAGATTAGGCAAAACACATAAACTGAATAGTTTTGTCATAACCCGCATTGTATATAGGAAATGTAAAAATTGATGTACTGTATAATGATGAAATGTATAAAAAAATACTATTACTAAAGTTAAAACAGGGAGAAGTAAGCCAAATAACAATCCTATTTTTAGCTTATCATATTTTGGTAATTTTTCTTTAAAACTCATTATTCTCCGTTAAAATTCCATTTTTTTAAATTGTCCATAAATTTATAAGCCGTAAAATCGAACTGTACCGGAACAATAGAAATATAATTATTCCGTAATGCCCATTCATCAGTATCTTCGGCATGTGGTTCCATATCCTCGAAAGTACCGGTTAACCAAAAATAATCATGACCATTCGGATCAGTGCGATGTTGAAATTCTTCACGCCAAACACCATGATTTTGCCTGCAAATTTTAACACCTGCTATTTCATGTACCGAAATATCCGGAATATTCACATTTAAGCAAACCCCTTTTGCAAGGCCATTTTTGAATGTTTTAGCAATTATTTTATCGGCATAATGCTGTACCGTTGCAAAATCAGCTTCCCTGGAATGATTCAACAATGAAAAGCCAATGGCAGGAATGTCATTAATGCAACCTTCCATAACTGCTCCCATTGTTCCTGAATAAACAATACTTGATGATGAATTGGAACCATGATTAACACCTGATAATAACAAATCAGGCCGACAGGGCAATAATCGGTTAATAGCCATTTTAACGCAATCAACCGGAGTTCCATTGATAGTGTATATTTTTAACGTTTCGGTATCTGTAATTTTATTAACCCGAATAGGAGTTTTGATAGTTAAAGCGTGAGCCATACCACTTTGGCCTTCAGTAGGAGCGACAACTACCACATTGCCAAATTTTTTAGCCACGTTTATTAAGGCATCAAGGCCTTTGGCATGAATGCCATCATCATTAACAACTAAAATTAATTTATCTGAATTCACTGGATAATTAAGCTTTTAAGCAACAAATATAAGCAATAAGTATCTTATGAGGAAAATAATATATTATACTTAGATTAATTATAAATTGGAATAAGTGTAAAATATATTAGTTATAAAAGTTAAAAAATATTTATTTTGTCAGTCGAATTTCAATCTAAAAAAGCTTTCAAAACAAAATAAAATTAAAATTATGAAAAAAATATTGTTTCATATTTTCATATTACTCATATTATGTGAACTTCAAAGCGAATCACAAGTTAAATATAGTGATTTCCCTGACTCCTTAAAAATGACATTTTTTGTAGAAGGGTTTGACAATAATATTAATAATTGGACTTTGGAAAATAACTGGATAACTGCTTCTATGCGTGATAATACATACACTTTAATAAATAAAAATTACAATAATAATATTGGTATTAGTACCATTCCTATTAAGTTCGACAATAATCAAGACTGGGATTTGGAAGTCAATTTAAAGATTATTTCCGGTACTGGCGCTTTAGTTATTGGAATGGATGAGCAATATAACCATTTTAGAATTGAATTAAACCAGAATAGTGAAGTTTATATGGTAAAAGAAGAAGATTCGAAAGGGCAAATTAAAACTTACCATTCATATAAAGAAAAAAATATAATACATAATTCAAGTGCAAATAAGGTAACAATAAGGCATACTAAAAATAAATATTATCTATTTATAAATCAGCAATTCGTATGTGAACTCAAGGATTTACAATTATTGGGTAATTACTTTGGATTTTCAGTTGGAGTTAACTCTCAAATAACCATAAATGATTTTAGGTTAAACTATCTGAATTATAATATGGCACTAAGCAAAAATGTAAAACGGGGAATACCCGATTTATCAATTTCAAATATAGAATTTGTTGATTCGAACCATAATAATGTAATTGATGAAAATGAGGAATCACTAGTTGCATTTGATATCAGTAACAGAGGAAAAGCTTCGGCCGAAGGGTTAAGGGCTTATGTAAAATCGATTAAACCTACAAACAATATTACATTCAGAAATTATGTGGAAATTGGAGAGATTAAGCCTGGTGAAACAAAAACGGTTAATATTCCATTTAAAGGTGCTTCTTCAATTGAGACAGGATCTGAAGAAATTAAAGTTGCATTTTCTGAAAATATGGGATTTCCGCCAGATACACTTCTTTTAACACTTGCTGTTCAAAAAGCTCCGCAACCGCTTATTAAAACAGTTGATTTTGAAATATTAACATTGGATGGATCGGTGAGATTGGGTAAACCTGTTAAAGTAAAGGCATTGATCCAGAATGTTGGATTAGGCGATGCCCAGAATGTACGTATTGCATTTATTGTCCCTGAAACAAATATTATAGTGCAAAGTAATGATATATTTAGTTTAGGAAATTTAAAAGCTGGAGACACCGCAACCATTTCATTCGATTTTATACCAAATAAAATGTACAAAAACAGTACTATTCCTATAACAATTAAACCGTATGAAAGTACTGGAAAATTTGCGCAGAGTCTTTTGATAGAACCACCTGTTAATGGATTAGCCAATAGTGCAAAAGTAGTTAAAATGGGAGGTGAAACGGATTATAGCAATTATCAAATAAAAGTGGCTTCATTAAATAAAAATAGCGACAATAGCTTAATGAAATCAAGTAATTCCAATGATTCTATAAAAAATAAAAATACTGCCCTGTTAGGAAATAGCGTGATGAAAACTGTACCTTTAAAAACAAATACAGTTAATTTTACTGAAGACTTTGATGTTGATAAAAATATACCAAAGAGTAATATTGAAAGGCCCAACAGATATGCCTTAATTATAGGCAATGAGGATTATAGTACATTTCAAAACACATTAAACACTGAAATTAATGTTGATTATGCTGCAAATGATGCAAAAGTATTTAAAGAATATGCTTCTCAAATTATGTGTATTCCCGAATCGCATATAAAGTTGCTTACCAATGCAACTTATGCACAAATGAACCAAGGGATTAGCTGGTTGACAAATTTAGCTAAAGTTGAAAATGGAAATGCTGAATTAATTTTCTATTATTCTGGTCATGGATTACCTGATGAGAAAACAAAAGAGCCATACTTAATTCCTGTTGATGTTAGTGGTAGCGATTTACAGGATGGTATAAAGCTTGATAATGTTATTAACCGGTTAACCAATGTTGAATCAAAAAGAGTAACCATGTTTCTTGATGCCTGCTTTAGCGGTGGCGCACGCAACAAATCACTTGTTGCCATGAAAGGAGTTAAGATAGTACCTAAAGAAGTTAAAATTGGAGGCAACCTGGTTATTTTTTCATCAAGTTCAGGTGATGAATCTTCAGGAGTTTACAGAAGCCACAGACATGGTTTCTTTACTTATTATTTACTTAAAAAAATGCAGGAGTCAAATGGTTTGATTTCATATAAAAATATGGCGGATTATTTAAACCAAACAGTTCAGCGTGAAAGCGGGTTAGGTGGAAAAATACAGACCCCTAAAATTTATTATAGCCCGGTTGTTGAAGGTGAATGGGAAAACTGGATTATGAAATAACTTTTCGATTTAGTAAAATGAGAAATATTATTATATCAATTATTCTATTATTATTCTATTTTGCAAATATTCTTAGTCAGGATTTCTATCAAGCTTATAAGCGACAATTTAATTGCATTGCTGCAGAACACGATACAATTTGGGTAGGTGGAACCGGTTATATATTCAAGCTTGATTTAAATGGGAATGTTTTGGCGAAATATTCCGAAGCTGATAGTTTACCTAAGGGGCCATATAAAGCAATTGTTATTGACAAAAAAGGCAACCGTTGGATTGGATCTGCTCATGGATTGGCTGTATTTTCATGCAATATGGGGAAAGAAAATATAAGTATTCCTCCTATTGATTCGGTTTCAAGTTTATTATTAGATAGCTCAAATAACATTTGGGTAGGTACTACAAATAATGGAATTTGGGAATACGATAGTGCAAAAAAATGGACAAACTATAATGTAGCCAGTGGTGATTTAACAGGTAATATTATTAATATGTTGTCATTGCAAGGAAAGGATACGATTTTGGCAGCATCAAACAATTCAGGAATATTTAGATATGCTTCAGGTAAATTTGAAAATTTAGTTCCACCAACCTATTATAACGAAAATAATAATAATATCTCAGTGGTTGCAGATTATACCGGTGAGATAATTGTATCATCAGTTATACAAGGTCAATATTATGGCGATATGATTTCAAAATATAATAATGGCATTTGGAATACTTTAACTAGTTGGAGTATACAGGATTCACAGAAATTTTTTGTTGATTATAAAGGTAAACTTATTTCATATAATAGTAATGGCCTAAATTATTTAAATATTAGTCCAAATTCTTTCAATTTCTTATACATATTGAATACTGGATATTTTTATAACAATGCTTTAACTAATGATTACAAGGGTAATTTATGGGTCTGTGGAAGTGATGTTATGAAATCGGACTATAAAAATATCAACAGTATTTATCATCTTGATGACAAACAGTTGTCTTCAAATTTAGTTTACTGTACAACAGTTGATAAAAACAACAACAAATGGTTTGGCACTGATAATGGAATATCAAAATACGATGGAAATATTTGGACAGTATATAATTCCACAAATAATAAAATACCTTCAGGCAATTATACTGATTTGGAAGTTGATAAAAATGGAAATATTTGGGGGGCATCAAATAATGGAATTGCAAAATTTGACAGCAATAATTGGAGTAGTTTTTATTTAAATTCTTTGCAAGTCAATAGTATTGCATCCGATTCATTAGGTAATGTTTGGTTTGCGACTAATCTTGGCGTATACGTTTATAATAACAATTCATGGAAAATATATAGTCCATTCGGAAACTCAAATTCTTATATAAATGCAATTGTATGTGAAAAAAATGGTAATGTTTGGTGTAATTCATTTAATGGAGTTGGAGTCGCCGAATTTAATGGCTCAACATGGAAGGTTTATAATACTTCGAATTCAGGTTTATTTACTAATTATATTTCTTCAATAAGTATAGATAAAAATAATAATAAATATTTTGCTACTCAATTAGGTGTCAATAAATTCAGCGGATCAAGTTGGACAGGATTCAAATTTAAAAATTTAAACAGCTATTTTAATATTTATAGTTTTGCTTTTGGAATATATGCCAATTCTAAAAACCTTTCAATTGATTCTTCTGATAACATATGGTTTGGTTCAAGTTGTCAGGGAATATTAAAATACGATGGCACCACTTGGATGGGATTTAAAGGAGAACTTCAAACTTATCTTACCTCATGTTATATTGATAAAAATAATGACAAATGGTTTTGTTCTTCATCTCAGGGAATATATTTTTTAAAACATGACTGCAACTTACCAACATCTAATTATAGTTTTAACGATACCATTGTTTGCCAAGCACAAAGCCAAAATATTAATTTAACCAATATAATTACACAAAATAATACAAAATTTTCGTTATTCGATTCTTATGATACTATCGTTTATCCATATTCAAATTTAGTTTATACAATTCCCAGAAATGCTAAAAGCAGTACTATAAAAGCCAAGGTCTTTAATATCTGCGGAGGCGGCCCAACTATAAGTTCAAAATTTATTGTTAATCCCTTGCCAAATAATTTATCCAATATAATTGGTGACACATTGATTTGTGCAGGAACGAAAAATATCAAATATTCAGTAAATACTGATACCATTTCCAATAAATATGTATGGAGTTTTCAAACAAGTGACATAACTGGAAGCGGTACTTCTAACATTATAGAATTAAATTTTGCAGATAAAATTTATATTAATCCTGAAAAAATAACTGTAAAAGGTTACAATTCATGTGGATATGGAAACGCAAGTACTCTTAATATTTATGTGTTGGATAAGCCTAAAATTGATACTTTAATTGGTAAGAATTTAATCTGTTCATACAAATCTAATATAATTTATTCAGTTAATAAGGATAGTTTAAATATGACAAAATATTTATGGACATTGCCTGAAGGCGTATCCGGATTAAATGGTTCAAACTTTATTAGCCTGAATTTCGATACTAGTTTTAAATCAGGACAAATTGCAGTTAAAGCATATAATACTTGTGGGGATACTTCAGTACAATTAAATGTGAATTCACCTGAATTTGAAAAGCCAACCATTAAAATAAAATGGGGCGATTTGCTATTTTGTCCTAACCTGGAAAATATATATACCAAATATCAATGGTACTATAATAATTCACCTATCGTAGCTGCAACTAATCAATATTACCAAGCTTCTCAGAACGGTACCTATAGTTTATTTGTCAATAGTGCAGATAATTGCGAAGATAGCTCTTTGATTAATTATTCAAAACAAACTATTGTAAATTCAATATTTCCAAATCCTGTTGAAAATATTTTTACTTTGATAATTAATTCCGAGGAAGTTGGAGCATTGTTAATTGATATATCTGATACAAAAGGTGTTTTGACGAAAGAATTTGAAATAATAAAAAATGACGATATATTAAATTATAACTGTAATATATCTGAATTAACAAATGGATTATATAATGTTTCTGCAAAAATAAATAATAAAATAATATATAGTGCGCAAATAATTAAAGCTAAATAATTATGCAATATAAAATAATATTTTGTTCAGTATTGTTGATTAGTCTTATGGAACTTACGGGATATTCCCAGGGTATTGATGTTAATACTATACCTGATAAGCTATTGGTTTCTTTTTCCTTAGCTCCTGTTAGCAATTCTGTAATTGTAAATAATTCGAATTACAATAAATTCGATTTGGCAAATTCATTGATGATTAAACCTACAATAAATTTTGAATATATGTTCTCAAATAGTTATGGAATAAAATTTGGAATAGGATTTAATTCATATGGTAAAAAAATAAGTCAAAATAGTTATGCAAATAAAATAACCGGAACCGATTCTGATAATGATAATTATACATTAACAGTCGATGGATCTTCAATTTCCGAAAAGGATAGACTAAATTTTATTGAAATCCCTATAGAGTTTATTTATTTAAAACAATTGTTTTCTTCATTTGGTTTTTACATCAATGGAGGGTTTATTTTATCGAACTTATTAAATAGTAATTATGATGGATCTGGCACCTATTCTTTTGTGGCATACTATCCACAATATAACCTTACATTAAGTAATATACCTGAACATGGCTTGTACCAAAACAAGGTAATTTCAGGTTTCGGAAATTTACAAATCACTTCATTTATATTGAATGCAGATGTTGAAGCGGGATTACAATATAAAATCAAACGCGATATGTCTATATTATTTGGAATAAATTATTCAAGGTCTTTAAATAATATTAAAGTGAAAAATATAAATGATGGTTTATCTCCTCCAACACTACCTTATTCCTCAGTACCTGATTTTGCCAGTTTATTTGAAAGTAATTCAAAAGCTACTTTAAGTTCAGTAGGAATAGTTTTTTCAATTAGATATTTATTAAAATGAGACAATCAAATAAATATTTTGTAATAATACTTTCGTTATTCGCATTATTATTTGGGGTAAACTGTAAAAGTCAGAACATAACCCAAATTTACAAAAGACAAATGTATAGTCTGGCAATTGATAATGATACAATTTGGCTGGGAGGTAAAGGATATTTGTTTAAAATTAATTTAAACGGAAATGTAATAGCACAGTACGGTGATAGTATAATACCCGAAGGGCCATATACTGCCATTGCTATTGATAAAAATGACAATAAATGGATTGGTACCAATAATGGCATTGTTAAACTTAATGGAATAAATTTTCAAAAATTCGATTCAATCAATCATACAGCATTAGATTCTATTACTTGTATATCCGTTGACAGTTCAGGTAAGAAATGGATTGGCACAAGCAATAACGGAATTTGGGTTTACAATGATACAACCTGGACAAATTACAATTCTTCAAATAGTGAAATTGGAAGCAATGTGGTTAATGTAATTGCTTTTCAAGGAAAAGATACTGCTTGGATAGGAACCAATAATACTCAAATTGGTTATATTTATAATAAAAAATATATAAATTTTGATCACTATATAGGAAGTAATATTACTGGTATAGCATTTGATTATAAAAATCAAATGATGTGGTTTGCATCAATAGGGTATGGATTAGTTTCATACAATATTTTAACAAAAGTCTTTAATTTCTTTTATAGCACACCGGTATATTTTATTAATAATATTAAAGGTAAAATATATGGAGGAAGCATATATGGTAATTTTTACTTGACCCAATCAAATTTGACATTTATTGGAGGATCTATGTATTCTCCTTCATATGGTTTAATAGTAGATAAATATGATTCAATATATATAATAAATGATCAACTGAGAAAAATCAATCAAAGTTATTCAAGTAACAGAATATTTATTACAAAAGATAACCAAATTTGTTCAAATTTCGTTGCCTATGCTGCTATTGATAAGAAAGAGATTCAATGGTTTGGTACTTCTGATAATGGTATAAGTTCGTTTGACGGAAAAATTTGGAAAAATTTTAATACAACAAATGGATTAAAATATAATAAAATTGGATTTATTAAAATCTCACACAATAATCAAGTATGGATATTAACAAATGGCCTTGCCAGTACTGATTGGGGTTTATCTTTAATTGATTCAGGCATTTGTAAACAAATTTCTTTTAACAGCTATTTAGCTAATAAAGAAATTTACTCTATTGAAACTGACAATGATAATAATTTATGGATTGGCACTACAAATTATATTGTTAAATATGATGGGAAAAATTGGAATGAATATTTAAATAACAACCAGGGATCGTTTTTCTTTGGATTAGTAAATGATAAGAAAGGAAAATTATGGGTTGGCGGAGCAGGGGTTTTATATACTTTTGACGGAACAAATTGGACTACGTATTCTAATTCTTTTATAACCAACAGCAGAATTTATGCTATAGCTTTAGATTCATTAAACAATAAATGGATTGAAGTCGACTCTTTTTCCCAATCTGCTTGTTCAATTCATTCTCACCGAATATACAAATTTAATGACACAACATGGTCATTAATTTCTGATAATAAATTAAGTACATCATCAACAGCTATGTATATTGATAAAAATACTAATTTATGGTGTTCAAAAGATATATGTATTGATGGTTATTTTTGGAAATATGATAAAACGAATTGGTTGCCCTTCTATTTAAATAATAATTTTACATTTTATGTTATGGTTGATAAAAATAACAATAAATGGATTTGTTCTTCTAATGGAGTCTATTTATTTAATGATAGTTGTACTTCCATTTCTAATTGGACTCCAGTAATATCTGGCCCAACTTCAGTTTGTATAAATTCTCAAAATTTATATAATATAACTCTTAATGGTATCAATCAATTAAATAATATCTATAGCCTTAAGTGGCATATACTAAATAAAACGGATACAATAATGATCGACTATAATAATTATAATTATATCAACATTCCCACAAATGCTAAAAGTGGATATATAAAGATCCAATGCGTAACCTTATGTGGGTTCGGGGCTAGTGACAGTGCTTATATTACAGTAAAACAATTACCTTCAAAACTCTCAGCTATAATTGGGGATACATTGATTTGTGCCGGAGTTAAAAATATTTCCTATTCAATTAATTCAGATTCTTTGTCAAATTCTTATGCCTGGACTTTTTCAAATAATATAAACGGAAGTAGTTCCTCAAATACTATTAATATAAACTTTCCCGACACTATTACCAGTTCATTGGCCAATATTAAAGTTCAGGGAAAAAATTCCTGTGGTTCCGGTCCTGCTAGTAATTTATCAATTAAATTTTTAACGAAATCAACGAAACTCGACTCTATAACTGGAGAAAATTTAATATGTACTAACAAAGAAAATATTTTGTATTCAGTTTATAATGATTCAGTAAATGAATCAAAGTATTTATGGACTTTGCCAAACGGTGTAACTGGCGTAAATGGTTCAAATTTCATAAGCTTAAATTTCGATACAAGTTTCAAATCAGGATATATTGCGGTAAAATCATATAACACATGTGGTGATACTACAATCCAAAAATATCTTATTTCGTCTATTATGGAAACACCAACTATAAAAGCCAAGTGGGGCGATGTTTTATTTTGTTCTAATGCACAAAATATTTATACAAAGTATCAATGGTATTTTAATAATTCAGCTGTTTTAGATGGCACAAATCAATATTATGTGGCTGCACAAAACGGTAATTATACAATTAAAGTTAATAATAAAGACAATTGTACTGATTCTTCTAATGTATTGGTATATACCAAAACTAATAATTCATCTTCCGTATTTCCTAACCCAGTTAGCAACGATATTAATATTTCAATTAATTGCAATGAAACAGGGAAAGTAATTGTTCAAATATGGAATACAAAAGGAACCTTAGTTAAGCAATTCGAAACTATAAAAACCAGTAATGATTTAAATTATAAAACATCTATTGGTGATCTATCAAATGGAGTTTACAAAATTGTAATTTCGGTGAATGGAATTCAAAAAAATTCTTCACAAGTAATAAAGATAGACAATCAATAACATTACGCCAACATTGAATCATAAAAATGCATTCACGAAATTTTTATACTTTTGCTGCTCAAGTAAAATTTTTAATAAATGAAAATTTCGTATAATTGGCTTAAACAATATATTGATATACAGGAAACGCCTGAAGAACTTAGTAAAATTCTTGTTAATCTGGGTTTGGAAGTGGAAGGACTGGAACGCTGGCAATCGGTTAAAGGCGGATTGGAAGGCTTTGTAATTGGCCACGTTTTAGAATGTGGCAAACATCCCAATGCTGATAAACTTAGCCTTACAAAAGTTGATATTGGCCAAACCGAAGCATTAAATATTGTTTGTGGTGCGCCCAATGTGGCTGCAGGACAAAAAGTGATTGTTGCAACAATCGGTACAAAAATATATTCGGGTGAAGAGGTTTTTGAAATTAAAAAATCGAAAATACGTGGAGAACTTTCTGAAGGTATGATTTGTGCTGAAGATGAGCTTTGTTTAGGTACATCGCACGGTGGAATTATGGTTTTGCCAGCAGAGACTAAAATAGGAATGTTGGCTAAAGATTATTTTAAAATTGAAGATGACTGGTTTTTCGAAATTGGTTTAACACCTAACCGGATAGATTGCGCATCACATTACGGTGTTGCCCGCGATTTATCTGCATTTTTTAATCAAAGTAAAAAAACAAAACTCACCAGACCATCTGTCAATAATTTCAAAACAGACAACCACGATTTGCAAATTTCAGTAACAATTGAAAATACTGATGCCTGCAAAAGATATTCCGGCGTTTCAATTAAAGGTGTTACTATTAAAGAATCGCCCGAATGGTTAAAAAACAGGCTGAATGCTATTGGTTTACGGCCAATAAACAATGTGGTTGATATTACAAATTTCGTTTTGCACGAAGTTGGTCAACCTCTCCATGCATTTGATGCCGATAAAATTAAAGGTTCGAAGGTTATCGTTCGCACAATGCCTGCTGAAACTAAGTTTACAACTCTTGATAATATTGAACGTAAGCTACATGCCGAAGATTTGATAATTTGTAACGAAACTGAAGGAATGTGTATGGCCGGTATTTTTGGCGGAGCCGATTCAGGCGTAACTGATACTACGAAAAATATTTTCCTTGAAAGCGCCTATTTCAGTCCTGTTTGGGTACGAAAATCTGCAAAACGGCATGGCTTAAACACCGATTCATCTTTCCGTTTTGAACGTGGAACAGATCCGAACAACACCATTTACGCATTAAAACGTGCTGCTTTATTAATTAAGGAATTGACCGGAGGAACTATTTCATCGGACATTGTAGATGTTTACCCCTCTCCTATTGCTGACTTTGCATTTGAGGTAACGTACAAAGGCATTAATAACCTGATAGGCAAAGAACTGCCTGCTGAAACAATTAAGAATATATTGCTGTCGCTTGAAATTAAAATAATAAATGAAACCCCTGAAGGGCTTTCCCTGGCTGTTCCTCCTTATCGGGTTGATGTGCATGGAGAGCATGATATTGTTGAAGAAATCATCCGTGTTTATGGGTATAACAATATTGAATTTTCTGATAAAGTTGTTTCAACCTTAACATATTCTGAAAAACCCGAACCTTCAGTTGTTCAGAATTCCATTTCGGACTTTTTAAGCGATAACGGGTTCAACGAAATAATGTGCAACTCGCTGACAAAAAGTGCTTATTATGTGAACCATGAAAAATATAAAAATAATATAGCAACAGTCATTAATCCTTTAAGTTCAGATTTGAATTGTATGAGGCAAACACTGCTGTTCGGCGGGCTTGAATCTGTTGCCCATAATATAAACCACAAAAATCCAAATTTAAAGTTTTACGAATTTGGGAATTGTTACTTTTTCAACAAGCATGAAAACCCTGAAAACAGACTTAACCAATACTCCGAGAATTTTCGTTTGGCAGTCTTTCTTACAGGCTTAACCGAACAGCCCAACTGGAATACACCTGAAGAATATTTTACTTTTTTTCATCTAAAATCTATCGTAAACAATTTATTGAAAAAATCAGGTGTAAATATCTCCAAGGTTGAAGCTGTGCCTACCGAGCATGATATAATTGAAAATGGTTTTGCCTATTTTATTGGCAAACAGAAACTTTGTGATTTCGGGAATATAAAAAAGAGTGTTTTAAAAGAATTTGATATTAAACAGGATGTGTTAGCAGCTGAAATTGACTGGAATTTAGTAATGAAACTCATTAAAAACCGTCAGATAACTTACCATGAATTACCAAAATTCCCTGAAGTGAGGCGCGATTTGTCATTACTAATGGACGAATCGGTTACTTACGACCAATTGGTAAAACTTGCCGAAAAAACAGAACGTAAGTTATTGAAAAACGTTAATTTATTTGATGTTTACCAGGGCGAAAAAATTGAAAAAGGCAAAAAATCATATGCCATGAGTTTTACCTTGCAGGACGAAGAAAAAACACTAACCGACAACCAAATTGAAAAGGTAATGGACAATTTAATGAAAGTGTTTGAAAAAGAACTCAATGCAAAAGTAAGGCAATAAATTTCATAAAATTTTTGAATTCAACATTTGCAACTCAAATCTTCATTAAATATAACTTAACAGGTTTCTTTCATAAACAATGGTAAAGTCTCGTTCATTAAACCTAATTTTGTGGTTTAAAATAAATTAAATGACGCATAAAGCAGGATTTGTAAATATTATTGGAAAACCCAATGTAGGGAAATCAACATTGATGAATGTTTTAATTGGTGAAAAATTATCTATAACAAATCCCAAAGCACAAACAACACGACATCGGATTATAGGTATTGCCAATGGGCCTGAATACCAGCTTGTTTTTTCTGATACACCCGGAATTCTAAAACCCAAATACAGGCTTCAGGAAAAAATGATGAGTTTTGTTGATTCAGCTTTCGAAGATGCCGATATAATGCTTTTTCTTACCAGCATTGATGACTTTTTTGAAACTGAAGAAATTTTCGACAAATTAAATAAACTGGAAATACCCATAATTTTGGCAATTAATAAAGCCGATTTGTCCGACCAGGAAAAAATAACTGAACTGATTGAAGTTTGGAAAAAACGTTTGCCCAAAGCGGAAGTTTTTGTTTTATCGGCTTTGCATAAATACAATACCGAAGGGCTTTTCAACCGGTTATTGGAAATTCTTCCTGAGAGCCCGGCTTATTATCCCAAAGAAGAAATTTCGGACAGGAATGTTCGCTTTTTTGTTTCTGAAATGATTCGGGAGCAGATCCTAAAAAATTATTCGAAAGAAATTCCATATTCCGTTGAGGTTGTAATAGATTCATACAAGGAATCACCTGAAATTGATAGAATTTCTGCCCTGATTTATGTTGAACGCGATTCACAAAAAGGAATACTTATCGGACACAAAGGTGAATCGTTGAAAAGAGTTGGGACTTATGCCCGTAAAGACATTGAAAAGTTTATTGGCAAACAAATTTTTCTGGAACTGTTTGTAAAAGTAAAAAAGGATTGGCGCAGCAATGACAACCTTTTGAAAAGTTTTGGATATAGTTCGTAGTTTCAAATTTTTCAGGCAACAATTAAAATTGGTTATCTTTGCAGCCCAATTCGCAAAAATCAGAAAATGAGCAACATTGTAGCCATAGTAGGCAGACCCAACGTAGGAAAATCAACATTATTTAACAGGCTCACCGAAGGTCGGAATGCAATTGTAGATGATACAAGCGGCACCACGCGCGACCGTCATTATGGAAAGGCTGAATGGATTGGTGTTGAATTTTCAATTATTGATACAGGCGGTTATGTTGTTAATTCCGATGATATTTTTGAAGAAGAAATCCGTAAACAAGTTTCGTTGGCCATTGAAGAATCCGATGCCATTATATTTATGGTAGATGTTGTTAGCGGAATTACCGGAATGGATGAATCCGTTGCTTCTATTTTGCGAAAATCAAAAAAGAAAGTATTTGTTGTAGCCAATAAAACTGATAATTACGACAGGATAAGCAATTCATACGAGTTTTATAAATTTGGCTTAGGCGAAATTTTTTGTATTTCATCCATGACAGGCAGCGGAACTGGCGAATTATTAGATGCTGTAGTTGGTTCATTTACAAAAGAAATTGGCATTGTACATGAGGATTTGCCTAAAATTACAATTGTTGGCCGCCCAAATGTTGGGAAATCTTCATTAATAAATGCTTTGATTGGTGAAGAACGCAATATTGTTACACCAATTGCAGGAACAACGCGCGATTCAATTTTCATTCGATATAATAAATTCAACCACGATTTTTATTTGATTGACACAGCCGGTTTGCGTAAAAAAACAAAAGTTGACGAAAATATTGAGTTTTATTCCGTAATGCGCGCAATTCGTTCTATTGAAGAATCGGATGTATGCTTGTTGATGTTAGATGCCAAACAAGGCATTGAAGCACAGGATTTGAATATCTTTCAACTTTGCAGGCGGAATAAAAAAGGCATCGTAATTTTAGTGAATAAATGGGATTTGGTTGAAAAAGACAATCATTCAACCAATGAATTTACTGAAAAAATTAAGGAACGTTTAGCTCCATTTGTAGATGTACCAATAGTTTTTACTTCGGCAACTACAAAGCAACGTATTCATAAGGTACTTGAAACTGCCATTGAAGTTTATCATAACCGGAAATTAAAAATTAGTACTTCAAATCTAAATGATATAATGTTAAAAGTTATTGAAGAATATGGACCTCCGGCAGTGAAAGGAAAATTAGTAAAAATAAAATTTGTAACGCAGTTACCAACGGCTACACCATCATTTGCATTCTTTGCAAACCATCCGCAATATATAACTGAATCGTATAAACGCTATTTGGAGAATAAACTCCGTGAAAACTTTAATTTTTCTGGTGTTCCAATTCAAATTTATATCAGGCAGAAATAAAAAACATATAACTAATTGACTTTTTTCAAACTGGAAGAAGACTGTCGAACAACCAGTTTTGTTTTTAAGGTTACCTGTCGTGACGTTCTAATTGCTGTTTGTTCTAATTGGTCGATTAATAACCTTGCAGCCTCTTCGCCCATTTCAAAAGTAGGATGCATTACTGAAGTTAATTCGGGATCGACGATAGTAGCATGAAATTCATCCGTAAATCCAACAATTGCAATATCATCAGGAATTTTATATCCTTTTTCTTTAATCACTTTCATTGCTGAGAATGCAACTGTATCGTTCACACCAAAAATTGCATCCGGACGTAACTTTTTATTCAGCAATTCAAGAGTGGCTTTTCTTGCACCATTAGGAGTTAAATCGCAATAAACCAGGTATTCATCGTTATAATTAAGCCCACAATCCTTTAAACCAGCTTTATAGCCTGCGATTCGTTCTTTCGTAATATTTAAATGCCTGGGTCCTCCAATATGCGCAATTCGTCTGCATCCCATTTGGTGAAAATGCAAGGTTACTTCTTTAGCTGCTTCATAATTATTCGCCACCACTGATGATATTTCGTTGGTTCTGCAAACCCTGTCGAAAAAGACTAGTGGAACATTTTCTTTAATTATATTATCAAACAAACTATAATCTTTCGTTTCCTTTGAGAGGCAAATAATTAATCCGTCAACCCTCATATTCAGTAAATTATGAATACTTTCAGATTCTTTAATAGTCGATTCTTGCGATGAACTTATTACAATAAAATATCCGTGTTCGCGGGTAAAACTCTCTATTCCGCCTATAATCGATGCATAAAAGTGAGTAACAATATCAGGGACAATTACGCCAATTGTTTTGGTAGTTTGTTTTAAAAGCCCCATTGCATAAGGGTTTGGCGAATAATTTCGCAATTTTGCCAAAGCTTGAATTTTTAAGGATAATTCTTTGCTAATATCCGGATGGTTCTTCAATGCTCTGGAAACTGTAGATATTGACACATTTAGTTCCGTAGCTAAATCTTTTAATGAAATATGTCTTTTCTCCATTCAATCTATTATTACTTTGCGTAAAAATAAAAACAAAAATAAATTGAAATACAATTATTTAGCAATTCAATATGTTTTAAAACATATATTATTTATCGCAAAGCTTTGCGATAAGCTTTGCGGTTAATTTACTGAATATTTGAATTTTAAAAATTATGATAAAATAATATATTTGCGATAATTGGAAACCAAATAAATTGATGTTCCACTTTGTTTTTGGCTGATTATTTATCAAAATCATTATGTTCCTTAAATTCATTAAATGAATAGTGCATCACAAACTCACACCATGATTCAATTACCTAAAGTTATATTTGGCACAAGTGCATTAGGCAATCTATATGCAGATTTACCAAAAAGCCTTAAAATTGAAATTATTTCGGAAAGCTTATTATATTCTGATTCACAGGTAGTATTTGACTCTGCAGGAAAATATGGAGCAGGATTATCGTTGGAAATTTTAGGGGAAATTTTAAACGAACTTCAGGTAGAACCTGAGAAAGTAATAATAAGCAATAAACTAGGATGGTTGCGAACAAGTTTAACAACAAGTGAACCAGTTTTTGAGCCAGGTGTTTGGAAAGGACTAAAATTTGACGCTGTTCAAAATATTAGTTATAATGGGATTATTGAATGTTTCCAGCAAGGCAATGAACTTTTAGGAAAAAGATATATTCCACAATTGTTATCGGTGCATGACCCAGATGAATATTTAAATAATGCAATAACCGAAAAGGAATATGAACATCGTTTTATTGATATTTTAGAAGCTTACAAAGCGCTTAAAGAGTTAAAAAGTTTGGGATTTGTAAAAGCTATTGGTATTGGAGCTAAGAATTGGAAAGTAATTCAAAAAATTGCAGATGTTGTTGAATTAGATTGGATAATGTTTGCTAACAGTATGACTATTATGAACCATCCTCCGGAATTAGTCCAATTTATGGAACAATTGAAAGAAAAAGGAATTGCAATTATAAATTCAGCTGTATTTCAAGCCGGATTTCTGCTGGGCGGAGAATATTATGATTACAAAAAAATAAAGCCAGATATGCCTGAAAATAAAGTACTTTTTAAGTGGCGTGAAGAATTTCATCAAATTTGTAGAGAATTTGAGGTATCACCGATGAATGCTTGTGTGAATTTTGCTTTAAAAGCGCCGGGAGTATCTTCTGTTTCACTTAATACATCAAATCCGTATCATGTGAAACATAATGTTGGATCAGTAAATGCAATAATTCCAGATGATTTTTATTACAAAATGAAAAAAAATGGTTTAATTCGAAACGATTATCATTATGTTTAACATAAAATTCAATAAAACTAACTAACAAATATATGAATCAGAAAAGTTTAACAACGAAAGAGTTTTTGCTGCCATTTGCGCTCATAACTGCACTTTTCTTTTTATGGGGAACAGCACATGGTATGCTGGATGTATTAAATAAACATTTTCAGGAAATATTAAATATAAGTAAGGCAAAATCAGGACTCATACAGTTTGCTGTATATTTTGCATATTTTTCAATGGCCTTGCCGGCCGGATATTTTATGCGGCGATTTGGTTATAGAAAAGGAATAATATTAGGTTTATCATTATTTGCAGCCGGAGCATTATTTATAGCAATCACAACGGGCTTTGAATCGTTTTGGTTATTCCTTTTATTCCTATTTGTTATGGGATGTGGATTAGCGACATTGGAAACTGCTGCAAATCCATATACTACAAAATTAGGTCCAAAGGAAACCAGTGAAAGACGTATAAATTTCTCCCAATCATTTAATGGTTTGGCATGGACAATTGGGCCACTTATAGGAATTTTTATTTATGGAAATAATTCAAACGTTCTAGGTCAGCGACTGAATTCTCTAATGTTGCCCTATTTGATTATTGGATTTGTTGTACTTGCTGTGGCTATAGTTTTTATTGTTACTAAATTGCCTGAAATTACAGAAGACTATGATGATTCTGCTGCAGAAATAATTTCAAAACAATCATTAAGTAAAGACAAACACTTAGTATTAGGTGTTATAGCACAATTCTCCTATGTTGCAGCACAAACCGGAATTTTCAGTTATCTTATTAATTATTTAACTGATAATACTCAACCTATACATTTCGACCTTTCGTATGGCCCATATTTGCTATCAATTGGTTTTGCATTGTTTATGATTGGAAGAATGACCGGAAGTTATTTGATGAAACATTTCAAACCTTCGGCCATGCTTGCATTATACGCAATATTATGTTTGGCATTACTTCCGATTGTAAGTGCAAACTTAGGCTGGTTATCAATTATAGCATTATATGGAATATTCTTTTTTATGTCAATTATGTTCCCGACAATTTTTGCATTAGCAATAAAGGATTTAGGTCCGAAAACTAAAAAAGCTTCATCTTATATCATAATGTCAATTGTTGGAGGTGCAATATTTCCGCCAATTATGGGCTATATAGCAGATATAAGTCATTCCATTTCTATAGGGTTTTTAGCTCCAATTCCATTTTTTATTTTTATATTCTATTATGCAATTGCCGGCTATAAAGTGATTGTAAAACCTGAAGTAAATTAAATAGTTTAATTATGAGAAAAATAATCACAATTACCTCATTATTATTTTGTCTATCGGTTGAGATAAAAATTGAAGCGCAAGATTCAATACCGTATTTTCAACCAACATGGGAATCCCTATCACAATACCAATGTCCTGAATGGTATAGGGATGCCAAATTTGGAATTTTTATCCATTGGGGAGTATATTCAGTACCGGCTTTTGGAAGTGAATGGTACCCGCGTTGGATGTATGTTGATTCAACAGTTTGGGGAACAAATTATTATCAACATCATGTAAAAACTTATGGAACACCAGATAAATTTGGCTATAAAGATTTTATACCAATGTTTAAGGCTGAAAAATTTGATGCAAAGGAATGGGCAAAAATATTTAAACTGGCAGGGGCAAAATATGTAATTCCAGTAGCTGAACATCACGATGGTTTTGCTATGTATAACACCAGCCTTTCGAAATGGAATGCCTTTAATATGGGGCCAAAACGCGATATAATAGGAGAACTTGCTAATGCTGTGAGAAATGAAGGGCTTGTATTTGGGATTTCATCGCACCGTTGTGAACATTGGTTTTTCATGGGAACCGGGCGGTCAATTAAATCTGATGTGAATGATCCTAAATATGCTGATTTTTATGGGCCTGCTACTCCGTTCAATCCTTTTGACCCAAAAAGCAGAATTCCAATGTCAACCGAATATATGAACGATTGGCTTTTACGTTGTACTGAATTGGTTGACAAATACCATCCTCAGGTTTTCTATTTCGATTGGTATATTGAACAACCTGAAATGGAACCCTATCGCAAAACTTTTGCTGCTTATTATTATAACCATGCAAAACAATGGAATAAAGGGGTTGTTCTGAATTATAAAGACAATGCATATCCTGATAGCGCTGCAGTTTATGATATTGAACGAGGAAGTAGCAAGGCAACTAAAAAATTCCCCTGGCAAACCGATACTTCAGTTGGTAAAAAATCGTGGGGTTATATTGAAGGAGAAGAAAATAAAACGTCAAATGAATTAATTGATTTGCTTATTGATATTGTTTCGAAGAACGGAAACTTATTGCTTAATATTGGTCCAAAAGCCGATGGAACAATTACCAATGAACAAACCAATGTACTTTTAGCGATGGGAAAATGGCTGGCAATAAACGGAGAAGGCATTTATGGAACACGTCCCTGGGACATTGTTGAAGAAGTAACCAACAGTTGCAGCTGAAGGCACATTTTCAGAATTAAAACCTGTAAATTATACTTCAAAAGATATTCGTTTTACTTCAAAAGGAAATGAAGTTTATGCATTTTTACTGGATGTTCCAAAAGATAAGAAGATAAATATTTTGTCACTTTCAACAAAAAATACAAAGGGTAAAATCATTTCAAGCATCGAATTATTGGGGAGTTCAGAAAAAATTAACTGGAAACAAAAGGCGGATGAATTAATTATCGATTCGCCAAAATCTTTTCCTTGTACCGAAGCAGTTGGTTTTAAAGTAACTTTTAAACAGTAATTATGTCGGAATATATTGAAAATGTTAATTATAATTCATTCAAACGTTATTGCAAAACATTGGAATTACGGAATGATGAACAAATAATTGCATCCTATAAAAAAGCTCATGCAAAAGATGCTGCCTGGCCTGAAATTACACAGGGAATGAAGGAAGTTGGTATTCTTGATATGGAAATATATTTATTGGGAACAAAGCTATTTATGATAATGGATACCGTTCCCGATTTCAATCACGATAAAGCAATGGATGAACTGGCTAAAAAACCACGTCAAAGTGAATGGGAAGCATATATGGCAAAGTATCAAAATACTTCAACAGATGCCACAGCCGATCAAAAATGGCAACTCATGGAACGCATTTATAAATTAAAATAAACGGATAAAGGATAAAAGGAATAACGGATAAAGAAATATATGAAAGCCTTCGCTATTAAAGAAAAAATGGATATTTCAGCTATTGAAATTACTGAACCTACAGTAAATCCTACAGATGTATTAATTGAAATTCATTATATAGGCTTATGTGGCAGCGATTTGAATTCTTTTCGCGGATTGATGCCATTGGTCACTCTACCTCGAATTCCCGGACATGAACTCAGTGGAAAAGTTATTGGAAAAGGGATTAATGTTCCTGCATCTATTAAAATTGGAGATAATGTTACTGTTTCACCTTATACAAATTGTGGAACATGCCCGGCTTGTCGTGCAGGTAAGGAAAATACCTGTGAGTTTAATCAAACACTGGGTGTTCAAAGGGAAGGAGCTTTAACTGAAAGAATTTCAGTGCCCTTCGAAAAGGTATTTGTTAGCAAAACTTTAACATTAAAAGAGCTTGCATTAATTGAACCTATGAGTGTAGGTTATCACGGTGCGAACAGAGGTCAGGTTTGTGAAACCGATACAGTATTGCTGTTAGGTTGTGGAACTATAGGAATGGGGGCATTGATAGCTTCGGCGCGTAAAGGAGCTAGTGTAATTGCTTTGGATATTGATGATATAAAGCTTGAACAAGCATTGAAATTTGGAGCTAAGCATACCATTAATTCATCAAAAATTGACGCTCTAAAGGAAATAATGAAACTTACCAATAACGAAGGTGTAAACGTTGCCATTGAAGCTGCCGGTACACAAGCAACATATAAATTAGCACTTGAAGCTGTTTGTTTTGCAGGACGTATTGTTTTTATAGGATATCCTAAAAAAGAAGTTAGTTTCGAAGCACCTTTGCTTGTGCGTAAGGAAGTGAATATGTATGGTTCACGCAATGCTTTAAGGGTTTTTCCGTCGGTAATTTCTATGTTTGAAAAAAAAGAAAAACCTTTTACCGATATAATTAGCAAAATATTTTCATTTGATCAAACCCCTGAGGCCTTTAAATATTGGGATGAAAACACTGGTATAGTTTCAAAAATATTAATTCAGCTAAAATAATAATCAATTATAAAATGCGAATTGATGCCCATCAACATTTTTGGAGATATAACCAGGTTGAATATAGCTGGATTTCTGAAAAAATGAACATTTTAAAAAATGATTTTCTTCCTCTTGACTTAAAAAAAGAATTAAATACTGTCCAATTTGATAGTTCAATTGTTATTCAAGCCAGGCAAACTTTGGAAGAAACCCGATGGTTGTTAAAATTAGCTGATGAATTCAATTTCATTAAAGGTGTGGTTGGATGGGTTGATTTATGTTCTCCTGAAATTGACAAACAATTGATTGAATTCTCCGTTAATCCTAAATTTGTAGGAGTCCGCCATGTAATTCATGATGAGCCAGACGATAATTTTATGGCACGAAATGATTTTCAGCATGGAATTAGTCTATTGCAAAACTACAATTTGACTTTCGACCTACTTTTGTTTCCCAAACATTTGCCAGTAGCAAACACACTGGTTGAAAAATTTCCACAACAAAAATTTGTTCTCGATCATATTGCAAAACCCAATATAAAGCTTCACAAGCAAGAACCATGGAAATCTGAAATCATAAAACTTGCAAAAAATAAAAATGTGTTTTGTAAATTATCCGGAATGGTGACTGAAGCAGATTGGAAAAATTGGAAAATAGCTGATTTTGAGTTTTATTTAGAAACAGTTATTGAAGCCTTCGGCCCTGATAGAATAATGATTGGCAGTGACTGGCCCGTTTGTATTATTGGCGGAAGCTATATAGAAATTATGAATATTGTTATGAATTACTTTTCAAGCTTTAGTGAAGAAACTCAACAAAATATTTTTGGTGAAAATTGCTTTAATTTTTATTTGAACAACAGATAATTTGCTATATTTAATTTTATATTAAAAATTGAAATAATGAAAAAATATTTCCTGCTTTTAGCTGTAATTTATGGATTAGCAATAAATGCACAAAAACAAACCAACAATTTACCAAAATCATATAATGTTATTTGGAATAGTCAAAGCAAAAATTCATCCGAGTCAATGCCATGCGGTGGAGGTAGCATTGGGCTAAATGTTTGGGTTGAAAATAACGAAATTCTTTTCTATATATCCAAGTCCGATGCTTTCGATGATAACAATGGTTTGCAAAAAGCTGGGCGTGTTAGGGTAAAGCTTTCTCCCAATCCATTTTCTGAAAATGGGTTTAAACAGGAACTCGATTTAAATAATGGTTGTGTTAAAATATCAGGTATAAATGGCGATTTAAAAGTTGAAGCCGAACTATGGGTTGATGTATTTCGTCCGGTTATTCATTTAGAAATAAATTCAAGTAGACCTATAACGGCTGAAGCAATATATGAAAATTGGAGAATTTCCGATACCAAACAAAGACCAGGTGAAAGTTTTGCAAATTCATATAAATGGGCACCTTTCGATACCATATATACCCATAAAGACAATATTGCATTTGACAAAAATGAAGTTTTATTTTATCACAGGAATAATAGTTTTACAGTATTCGATGCTAATGTGAAGTTACAAGGTTTAGATTCAGTTAAAAATGAAATGTTCAATCCTATAAAATATAACACATTTGGTGGATTAATGCTGGGAAATAATTTTATTGCTGATGGAACAACTTCTGGAAAATACGTAAATACAGACTATACAGGATGGAAGTTAAAAAGTAAAACACCTGAAAAGTCAAATAATATTGATATAATTCTTTATACCAGTCAGACAAATACACTGGATGATTGGGAAAAATGGCTTTATAGCATTATGAAAGATGCTGATGAAAACAATAAAATTGCAAAATCAAAGACAAGAGAATGGTGGCAACAATTCTGGAATAGAAGTTATATAGTAATTCAACCTGATAATTCAGATGTTTCAAAACGTGAATGGCAATCCGGTAGAAATTACCAATTATTCCGCTATATGCTTGGTTGCAATGCTTATGGCACTTCTCCTACAAAATTTAATGGCGGATTATTTACTTACGATCCGGTATTTACCGATACTTCAAAAAAATTCACACCCGATTACCGCAATTGGTGCGGCGGAACAATGACAGCCCAAAATCAGCGCCTTGTTTATTTCCCCATGTTGAAAAGTGGTGATTTCGATATGATGAAACCGGAATTCGACTTTTATTTAAAAGCTTTGCGCAATGCCGAACTCCGGACGAAATTGGCATGGGGTCATAAAGGGGCAAGTTTTACAGAACAAATTGAAGATTATGGCTTGCCCAATCCAGCCGAATATGGATGGATTCGTCCGGCAGGTTATGACAAAGGAATGGAAGACAATGCCTGGCTCGAATATTTATGGGACACTTCGCTTGAGTTTTGTTTTATGATACTTGAAACCAATAGATATGCCAATAATGATATAACCCAATATATGCCATTAATTGAGAGTTGTCTTACCTTCTATAACGAGCATTATCAATATCTGGCAAGAAAACGTGGCACTAAAACTTTCGATGAAAATGGAAAATTGGTTTTATACCCTTCCTCGGGATGTGAAACATTTAAAATGGCATATAACTCAACATCTACAATTGCTGCCTTACAAACTGTACTTAAACATTTACTTGCCTTACCTGCAAATTATTTAACGGCTGAAGAACGTAAAAATTGGCAAACTATGCTAGATAGGATTCCACCTATTACTTTTCGCCAATGTGAAGGACATACAACAATTGCACCTGCAGAAGCCTGGATGCGTGTTCAAAATGAAGAATCGCCTCAATTATACCCGGTTTTTCCCTGGGGAATTTATGGCGTCGGGAAACCTGGTTTAGATACAGCATTAAATACCTGGAATTACGATCCTTTGGTTAAAAAGTTCAGGAGTTATATTGGTTGGAAACAAGATAATATATGGGCTGCTGACCTGGGATTGACAAAAGAAGCTGCCGATTTATGTTTCAATAAATTGAAAGATTCAGGCCGTCGTTTCCCTGCATTTTGGGGACCCGGGTTTGATTGGGCTCCGGACCACAACTGGGGTGGAAGTGGAATGATTGGACTTCAGGAAATGTTGATGCAAACAACTGACAATCGAATATTTATTCTACCCACCTGGCCAAAAGATTTAGATGTTACATTCAAATTAAATGCACCTGAAAGCACTACCGTAGAATGCAATTATAAAAATGGAAAAATTGTTGATTTAAAAGTTATGCCTGTTGAAAGGATGAAAGATGTTGTATTTGAAGGAAAGCCTTATCAACCCAAATAGATTGCGTAAGGTTTGCAATGAAACGAAGTCTTTCCAAAGTTGAAATATTTAAGTTTAATATGGGCACGTTAGATAGAATCAGGGAAGAACTGAAAAACAATGCCAGTGAAAAAATAAGAATTTCAAGTCAGCATTTTTTCAAAGAAGAGTTGAAGTGCTATGGATTAAAAAATCCTGATGTTACTAAAATTGGCAAAAAATATTTTAATGAAATTAAACAAATTTCTAAAGGAGATATTTTAAAGTTTTGTAATGAATTATGGCAATCGGGATATTTTGAAGAATCAATTATAGCTTGCAATTGGTCATATTATTTGCACAAGTTTTATACGCCTGATGATTTTGAAACATTTGAAAAATGGGTTGCAAACTATGTTGGCAATTGGGCTTCGTGTGACACATTGTGCAATCACACCGTAGGTGAATTTTTGGAAATGTATCCTGAATATTTGCAAAGGTTAAACGTTTGGGCAAAATCTGAAAATAGATGGTTGCGCAGGGCTTCCGCCGTTTCCCTAATTATACCTGCCCGAAAAGGGAAATTTTTAGATTCAATTTTTGAATTATCCGAACTCTTGCTACTAGATAAAGATGACCTTGTACAAAAGGGCTATGGCTGGATGTTAAAAGCAGCAAGTCAGTTCTATCAAAAAGAAGTTTTTGATTTTGTAATGAAGAAAAAATCAATAATGCCAAGAACAGCTTTGAGATATGCAATTGAAAAGATGCCAGTTGATTTAAGAAAGATGGCTATGGAAAGGCAATAGTAAATTTTAGTATCTGCCAAAAATTTTCAAACAACATAAAAAATAAGCAGTTACAGATGATATTTGATTTATTATGAACAATTAAATAATTGATATTTCTGTAATATCAAAAATCATTAGTCGAAAATATATATTTAGATTTTAAGTTATAATAATTTCGAATCTAGCTTCATTATATTGAAATTAAATATGTTACAAATTATTTGTTACGTACTTTGTTGAAGATTTTAATTTTTATTTCAATGAAGAATTAATAACTCTACATAATAATGTATTAAAAAATATTGTATTTTCGACCATTCAATCCCATATCAAAAATATTTAAAAGTTTACTTCAATGATTAATTTTATTTCTATTAAACCGCTGAAATTATTTTTATTATTTATATTCATAATTTCAAGCTCACAAATATTTTCCATACCAAATCCTATGAAATTTGGTAATGTAGATAAATCATTGTTAGAAATGAAAGTATATGACAAGGATACTTCAGCTGATGCGGTTATAGTTTGTGATTTTGGTGAATTTGATGCAAATATGCTTCAATTTACTAGGTTATACCGGTTGAAGGTTTTGAAAAAGTCGGGTTGTGACAGGGGAAATTTCATTATGAATGTCCAGGGGAAGTCAAATTTTTCAGGCTATACATATAATCTTGTTAATGGTGAAATAGTAAAAGAGAAGTTAAAAAGTGAATCAATATTTGAAGAGAGAATTACAAATAATTACTATAGATACAGGTTAACAATGCCTGATGTACAGGTAGGTTCTGTTATTGATATAAAGGTTTATTTAAATGGTATTCCTGATGAATGGTATTTTCAAAGCGACATTCCAGTAATTTGGAGTGAGTTAAGGCTTCCCAATTGTTCAACAGTGGGAATTAAGAAAAACTATTTTGGCTTTCAACCAATAACTATAATCGAGGACGACAGGTGGGTATGTAAAGATATGCCCGCTTTAAAGAAAGAACCCTTTATGAATAATTTAGACAATTTTTTAACCAAATTTGAAATTGATGTTACTAGTTTCAGAGGTTTTAGTTTTGCAAATACCTGGAATGAAGTAAATGATATTTTATTAGACAGGACCACCTTTGGTGATGAACTTAAGACTAGTTTCTTCATGGGCTCAGAAGCAGATGCTATAAATGATTCCTGCAAAACTACAAAAGCAAAAATGGTTGCAGCTTATGAAACAATAAAAAGTAAAATAAAATGGAATGAGGATGAAAACATTTTTCCAAAAAGCACAATAAAATACGCATTACACAAAGGATCTGGTAATGCTGGTGAAATAAATATTGCCCTAATTTTATTACTTAGAAAATTGGGGATAGAATGTTACCCTATTGTATTAAGTACAAGAGATAATGGACTTTTACCATTATTTTCGCCCACGATTAACAAATTAAATTATTTAGTTGTTTTAGCAAAAATTAATAGTGAAGACATTTTATTAGATGCAACAGAAGAGTTTCTACCTGCAGGTTACTTACCAGAACGCTGTATAAATGGTAATGGAAGATTAGTTGATAGTAAAGTTTCGATATGGACAGGATTAAAACCAGGTGGAAAAAACTTAACCCGACTTTATGCCGATTTAAGTTTAAATGACAAAGGAAATATTACAGGCAATTTATTTTATTCATATTATGAATATGCAGGATATTTATTCAGAAAAGATTATGCTACATTCAATGATAAAAATGAATATATACGAAATTATGTAAGAGAAAATCCGGGAATGCAAGTTGTAAACAGCACAATTCATGCATTGGATTCTATATACGATCCCTTAATTGCTAAATATGAAATTGAAAACTATGGTAATACTGATATAACCGATTCAACTTTAAGCTTTGTTCCTTTTTTAGTTGATCGAATTAAAATTAATCCTTTTAAATCGGACGAACGAAAAATTCCTGTTGATTTTATAAATCCAAATGAAAAGAAATATATCTTTAAAATTAAGATTCCGGAAAATTATACAGTAGAGCATATGCCAGAATCTATTAACTTAATTCTACCAGATAATAGTGGAAAATTTACATTCAGGGTATCTTTTTTAAATAATATAATAGTTGTTCAAAGTGAAATATCATTATACAAAGCATTGTATACTCAAGCGGAGTATCCATATATTAAACAATTATATGCCGAAATTGTAAATAAACAATCTGAACCTATAATCTTAAAAAAGAAATGAGATATATAATTGCTTTACTGTTGTTTCTTAGTAATTTTAACCTTTTTTGCTCAGACAACCCTGCTTATAAAGCATCATTAATTCCACAAATACTTTCTAAAAATGCAAAGGCTGTTATACGGACTGAAAATACAATCATTGAAGTTGAAAATAATAGTGCAGTTGAAATACATTTTATAGCTATTACAATATTAAATAAAAATGGCTATGACCATAGTATATTTGACCAATTATACAATTCATATATTAAAATTAGTGATGTAAATGTTAAAATATTTGACACTGAAGGTAAAAAAATTAAGAGCTATTTTGGTAATGATATTCTCGATTACTCAGCTATTAATGGTTATTCATTATATGAAGACAATCGTCAAAAATATTTCGATCCGCAATACAGAAAATATCCATTTACCGTTGAAATATCATATAAAAGAAAATTAAAAAGTCTTATGTTTCTATCATTCTGGATGCCATGCAATGATTATAATGTTTCAGTTGAAAAATCAAAATTAACTGTCATTGAAAATGAAGGAGCAACGATTAGATATTATGAGAATAATATTCCCCAAACCTTTAAAACAATTGAACTTAATAAAACAAAGTCATATTCATGGGAAATTAATAATTTTTCAGCTTTTTCGAAAGAAGACTTTGAAGCACCTTTAGAGGAATTCCTGCCAATCGTCTATTTATCTCCTAAAACTTTTGAGGTCGATGGAATTGAGGGCAGTTTTACAAGTTGGCAAGAATTTGGCAAATGGATTATTAAATTAAATTCAAAACGAGATACTTTATCACCAGCTACAGTTGAAAAAATAAAGGTTTTAACAACGGGACTTTCAGAAAAACAAAAAATCCAAATACTTTATGAATATATGCAAAAACATACACGCTATGTAAGTATTCAAGTTGGTATTGGTGGGTGGCAGCCTTTTGATGCACTTACTGTTGATCGCCTAGCTTATGGTGATTGCAAAGCATTGTCAAATTATATGTACTCTTTACTAAAAGCAGTCGGGATTTCATCCTACTTTACTTTAATATCAGCTGGTGAAAACGCCCCTCATTTACTGGAAAATTTTCCATCGCAATTTTTCAATCATGCCATACTAACAGTTCCTGTAGAAAAAGATACCTTGTTTTTAGAATGTACAAACCCATATTTACCATATGGACAAATCGGTTCTTTTACAGATGATAGGACAGCTTTAATGATTACAAAAAATGGAGGACAATTAATTCATACAAAATTCTACGAACCTGATCAAAACTTTATTTATACGAAAAGTTATGTTTCATTAAATAGTAAAGGATCTGGAATTGGTAATATTAAATTATTATTTGGAGGAGTAAATTTTGATAATGCAAAAATGCTATCGATAAAATCAAATGATGATATAAAAAAAGAACTATACAAAGAATTAGAAATTTCAAATTTTATAATTAATGACTTCTCTTTTGAACAACCTGATAAATCAGAACCTATAATTTTAAATTCACTAAATATAACAATTGATAACTATGCGACTATTTTAGAAAAAAAATTGATAATTCCTTTAAATCTTGCAAATAAATTAACTGAAATTCCAAATATTACACAAGATAGAAAAAGTGATATAGTAATCAGAAGGCCTCAAACTGAAATTGATACTATAGTTTACAAAATTCCAATAGGATATAAAATTGAAAATGTACCAAAAGTAGTGAGTGTATCATCTTCCTTTGCAACATATAGTGCAATATGTAAAATAACAAATGAAAACACAATTATATACGTACGAGAACTTTCATTAAATAAAGGAAATTATGATGTAAACGAATCTTCCAAATTTCGAGAATTTTACACAAAAGTGAGTCAGGCTGATATGGCAAAATTGTCAATAGTTAAAATGAATTAAAAATTTAACCAATGATTAGTTTGAATTGTAATTGAAAATATAAAATTTTCATTATTATTTATGCAGTAATATCTTAGCAATACAGCCTTATAACTGAGAAATCAATTGTTTTAGCTTAGTTTCAGCAATTTTCAAGTTATATTCAAATGTTGTTAATCTAGTTCTCGATTGCTCATAACTATCTTCAGCCTGACGAACTTCCAAAATTGTAGTTTGCCCCAGTCTTAATCGCTCAATTGATATATCCATATTTTCTTTAGCCAAGGTAACATTATCTTTTTCAATTGCAAGCAATTGTAATTGATCGTTATAAGCAGTTAAAGCATTTTGCAACTTCATATTAACTGCTAGTTTTGTAGCTTGCAATCCATATAAAGCTTGTTGGTATTGAAGATTAGCAACCTCAACCTGGCGATTTATATTTCCCGATTGATAAATAGGAATTGAAATAGTTGCTCCAAATGATGGTCCATATGAATTATTCTGAATATATGTGCCCAATGAATTATGGGTTTGTGAAACATTTATAGCAGAATTAAATGTTATTTTTGGATAACGTAATGTAGAAAATTCTTTTGAAGCTAACCGGGCAATTTCGGCTGATTTCTGCATTTCTAAAATACTAATATTCACGGAGTCGAGCTTTTGTTGCAATAAGTTTTTATCTGGCATATTGCCTAAAGGTATAGAATCTGATACATAAAAGGCAAAATCTGCATCGCGACTTAAAATAGTATTTAATGACCGTTTAGCTGCAATAATCACCGATTGTTGGTTTAAAGCATTTTCTTTATATACATTTAAATCAATTTGGGCTTGTAAATAACTTGTCTTAGGTGAAAGACCAGCATTGAAACTTGTTTGCAAAATTTTAACCAATTCAGTGTTATACGATATTACATCATTAATTGCTGACAATTGCTGTTTCTGGCTTACAACATTATAATAAGCTGAAACAACATTATATACTACCTGCATTATTGTATCTTTAAATTGAAATTCGCCTAAAGCTTCAATTTCACTCAATTTATTTTTGGTAATAAACATTTTCCCTCCGTCAAATAAAACCCAACTAAGTGCTATGTTACCTGTTAAAGTTTTTGTGGTTGCATTTGGCGATACAATTGGATTCCCCGAAAGTGGTTGTATATCCAAATTATTTTGAGAATAAGTGCTTGATCCGTTAGCTGCAATATTGGGCAACATTCCTGCATTTCCAGCAGTATTATTTGCTTTGTCAACATCGGCATTGCTCCGGGCAACGAGTATATTGAAATTATTTTTTAATGCAATATCAATTGCATTCTCAATAGTAAGAACCTGAGCTTGTATAATATTTGCTGCAATTACAAAAATGGAAAATATTAAAATTCGTTTCATATTCAATTGCGCTTAATATTTATTTCAAGTGCCTGATCCAATGATTCAATTTCCTGTCTTTTTCCGGAAAGTAAAATATACATTACCGGGATTACAAGCAAAGTAAGAATTAATGAAAACAAAATACCGCCAACTACAACAATACCAAGTGGAACACGGCTTTGAGCTCCTGCTCCAAGCGCCATTGCAATTGGCATTGCTCCAAATACTGTTGCCAATGAAGTCATTAAAATAGGTCGAAGACGCGCAACAGCAGCTTCGAAAGCTGCTTCAGCCTTTGCCAAACCAGCTTTACGTTTTTGGTTGGCAAATTCAACAATTAAAATACCATTTTTGGTGACAATACCAATAAGCATTATCATTCCAATTTCAGAGAATATATTCAATGTTTTGCCAGTAATCCATAACGATAACATTGCTCCGGCAATTGCCAAAGGTACCGTAAACATAATAATGAATGGGTCACGGAAACTTTCGAACTGAGCTGCTAATATCAAGTAAATTAATATCAATGCCAGAAATAAGGCAAATGAAGTATTTGAACTACTTTCGGCAAAATCGCGCGAAGGCCCTAATAAATCAGTATGAAAAGAACTATCGAGGTATTTTTTTGAAATTTTATGCATTTCGTCAATTCCTTCGCCAAGAGTATGGCCTTCGGCCAATGAAGCGGAGATAGTCGCCGATTTGTAACGGTTATAATGATATAGCGTAGGTGGATTGCTATTTTCCTCAACCTTAACAATATTATCCAACTGAACCAAACTTCCATTATTGCTGCGAACATATAATGAAGATATATTGGCAGGCTTCTTTCTGTCTTCACGATCGACCTGGCCAATAACATAATATTGTTTGCCTCCTCGAATAAAGTATGCATACCTTCGTCCACTTAAAGCATAATCAAGTGTATTGGAGACATCTAAAACATTTACGCCCAAATCAGTTGCCTTCATTCTGTTTATGGAAACATTTATTTCTGGCTTATTAAATTTCAAATCAACATCAACATTAGCAAATACAGAATCTTTGCGGGCTTCATCCAAAAATTTCGGCAATACTGTTTCAATTTTATCAAAATCGAGGTTCTGGATTACAAACTGAACAGGTAACTGCGACCCGGAAGAAAGTGAGGTAGAAATTGTTTGTTCCTGGTTCGAAATTATACGGGCTTCGGGAAATCGTTTATAATATCTACCCAGTTTTTCATAAATCTGTTCCTGTGTTAACTTTCTTTCATTGGGTTCAGATAAAAATGAAATTATCATTCCCGAATTGGCAGAACCACGTGGAGCTCTTTCGTAAACCATTCGTGCTTCGGGAACACTATCTATTTGGACTTGCGCCATTCGGCTGAGTAAATTAGTGGTTTGATCAAAATCGGTACCTTCGGGTTCAGTAATAAAAGTACGGATTACACTGTGATCTTCCAGTGGTGCCAGTTCCGATTTTATGACTTTTATAAATACTACAATTAAAATTAAACAAACAACTGGAATAACGAGCGCTAACCATTTTCGATTGATAAAAAATTTCAATGACCTTCGGTATAAATTTTCCATCCCCACAAAAAAAGGTTCCGTTGCATTATAAAACTTTGAATGTCCGGGTTTACCACTTAATTTAACATTTAAAACCGGGGTTAAAGTAAGTGAAACAATTGCTGAAATTAATACAGCACCCGCAAGTACAATTCCAAATTCACGAAATAAACGGCCTGTGAAACCCTGCAAAAATATAACCGGAATAAAAACCACTATCAACGTGAGGGATGTTGCAACAACGGCAAAAAATATTTCGCGAGTACCTTCAAATGCAGCAACCCATTTGTTTTTGCCCTGTTCTATTTTTTTATAAATATTTTCAGTAACCACTATACCATCATCAACTACCAATCCGGTTGCAAGCACTATTGCCAGCAGTGTGAGTACATTCACTGAAAAACCGAAAATGTACATGATAAAAAAAGTGCCGATTAGCGAAACCGGAATATCAATTAAAGGACGAAGTGAAATTACCCAATTGCGGAAAAACAGGAATATTATGAGGACAACCAAAATCAGCGCAATTGCAAGCGTTTCCAATACATCCTTTACCGATTGACGCACAAACTTCGATTTATCGTAACCTACGAAAATAGTTAATCCCGGTGGCATGTTTTTCTTAATATCATCGAACCTTTTATAAAATTCATCAGCTATTGCAATTGAATTTGCTCCAGGTAATGGAACAAGTGCAAGCGATATAGCTTCAGCGCCATTTATTTTTGCATATACTTCTTCATCCTGGGGACCAAGAACGGCTTCACCAATATCGCTTAATCGAATCATTTGATCATTGGTTTGCTTAATGATTATATTGTTGAAGTCATCTTCGGTTAACAAGCGCCCATTGGTTTTTACAATTAATTCCGTTGCATTTCCACGAATTAATCCTCCCGGCATATCAACATTTTCGCGGATTAAAGCATCGTTAACATCTAACGGAGTAAGGTTATAGGCTGCCATTTTCTGTGGATTAAGCCAAAGGCGCATGGCAGGACGTTTTTGTCCCCAAAGACCAACTGAACTAACACCTGGAATTGTTTGCAATTTTTCCTGTAAAACATTTTCGGCATAATCACTAAGTTGAAGCGCTGTCATGGTAGTACTTTGCACCGATAAAGTAATAATAGGATCGCTATTTGCATCCGATTTTGAAACAACCGGAGGTGCATCTATATCTTGTGGTAAACTTCTGGCAGCCTGAGCTGTTTTATCGCGCACATCATTAGCTGCCTTTTCCAGATCGGCGCCAATATTAAATTCAACTGTAATATTACTTGTACCAATTGCCGATGATGATGAAATTGATCGTATTCCCTCTATTCCATTAATAGCCTTTTCCAGCGGTTCGGTAATTTGCGATTCAATAATATCGGCATTTGCCCCAGTATATTGCGTTTGCACATTAATTATCGGTGGATCGATAGCTGGATAAAGTCTAACACCTAATGAAGTATAACCAACAATTCCAAAAAGCACAATAATTAAACTCAAAACTATGGAAGCAACTGGCCGCTTTAAGGCTAAATCTGATAATGTCATGGATGTTAATTATTAACTTTCGAAAATTTTAATGTTGCCCCGGGTTTTAGAAATAATATCCCTGTTGTTGCAACAGTATCGCCTTCCTCAACGCCATTTAATATTTGTATCATCGATGCTTGCCGAACTCCGGTTTTAACTTTAATAAACACAGCTTTGCCATTTTTAGCCACAATAATCGATTTGTTCCTTTCCTGGGGAATAATTGCCTGGGTTGGGACCATAAGTGCATGTTTATTTTCATTCAATTTTAAGAAAACATTTGCAAATGCACCTGGAATCAATATTGCATTATTATTTTCAACTACCGATCGAACTTTCAGGTTCCTGGTGTTTTCATCTATTCCCTCTTCGGTAGCCATAATAGTTGCTTCATATTTATTATCAGAACCTTCAACCGAAAAATTGGCTTTCATCCCGGTTTTAATTTGACTACTATATTTTTCAGGAACATTAAAATCGAGTTTCAACCTGTAAATTTCACGAATAGTAGCTAAAGCAAGCCCTGGAGAAACTTCGGCACCCATACTTATATTCCTTAAACCAATAACACCGTCATAAGGCGCAAGAATTTCAGTTTTACGTATCTGTACTTTTAATACTTCAATATCTGCTTTATAAGAATGTACTTGCAAAATAGTCTGGTCATAATCACTCTCACTTATTCCATTAATTTTAATTAATTCAGCTTGTCTTTTTTCAGTTTGTTCAACAATTTGAAGCTGAGTTTGAGAACGTAGTAATTGAGCCTGCAAATCATCATCATAAAGTTTTACCAATAATGTTCCCTGTTTTACAAATTTGCCTTCGGGCAAGTTTATCATAACAACCCTACCGCTAACTTCAGGCATTAAAACTGTTTCTTCGAATGGTTTTAATGTTCCGGAAAGTGAAATAATTTCGTCAACTACCATAGGTTTTATAATATAACCTTCAAATGCAGTTGCTCCCTTTTTTAAAGACTCCTTATTATTTCCGGAATGGCATGAAAACAATGAAAAAACTATTGAAATGCAGATTAAAAATCTACTTAATTTAAAGTTCATATAGAAAATATAATTGAATCAATGTTTTAATTGAATAAAAAGATTTGCAAATTAACTTAAAATCCAGCATATAAATCTTAAAAAAAATCAAAGTTAACAACTTTTTAAGAGGTACCTGATTATCAAATTTAATACCATTTTACCCTATTTTGAGAATTACATTTCTGCAATTTAAAAATGCTTTTTTACAAAAATGTAATTTTAAAAAATAACAAATATTCAATATATCATTAAATATAAACACTATACGCGTTTTTGCATGAATATTGATAATTAAAAGTTAAACTAAGAAACATATGAAAGTAATTATTCCGGTTGTTGATTTAGATTCAAAGAAATTTACAGTTGCTGACAGCTTTTCTGTTACAGAATTTATATGTATATACGATAATGAATCGAAAAGTTTTTACTGGTGCCGATCATCGGAAATAATTAAATCGGAAGGCAATATAACATTGGCATTAAAGTCAAATAATATAAATTCAGTAATTACAAATCATTTGCAATTATTAGCATTGAACTTGTTTTTAGAAAGTGAATTAAATGTGTATAAGAATGTTGGTACTGATTTGATTAAAAATATCGAATTATTTGAAAGTGGGCAATTACCTGTTTATACAGTTCAACATTCCATAGCATTTGCCGGATGTTTAAGCTCATGTAGTAGTTGCAGTTCACATTGTGTAAATTAATAAGTATGTCGCTTAATAATGCTTTAGAGTTTATTGATTTGGTAAAAAACGATGAAAGTTTTCGCCTACAATGCTACAATTTTTCAGATATAGAAGAATTAATGGAAATGCTGCAAACAAATAATAAAGGATTTAATTCCGATAATTTTGAAAATGCTATTAACATGAACCTTGTTAAATGCCAAACTTATGAACAGGCAGAAGTTTTTAAAGATATTGAAAATTGGTTTAAATTATTTTCATACTGAAAATGAGAGATCTGGAAAAAATAAAATTTATTATCAAAGAAGCGACCGGTCTGGATTTAAGCTATGCATATGACGATTTGGTTTTTTCGGAACATGGGATATTTATACTCCAATTTGAAGAATCAATTGAAAACCGCTTGTTCTGCTATTTCCATAAAGATTGCATTGCAAATGATATGAAATTAATGATTGAAAATCTTAAAAGTGTCGGGCAAAATAATGGTGAAACAATTGAATTTGTTAGCAGATTCGATATGGAACAAGTAGAAGGGAAAGAAGAGATTCAAATTAAATTTCTATAAAATAAAAATTATGGCAACAGCAAACAATTGGAAAACATGGATTGAACACGGAAATTTGTATATTAAATCGTGTACGCCTCGAAATGATAAACCCAAATTTTTTAGGCCAAGTATAAGGTATAATTTACTATCAATGGCTTTTGAAAGCTATGTTATGGGTATTTTAGATTACCACAAAACATTGCCCGAAAATCATACTTATACCGATTTGGTTTATGCCCTGGAAAAAGTTATACCTCTTGAAATTGGCTTAAAAAACAGAATTTTGAAATACGAAAGTATTCAATCAATTTGTTCTATGGACAAGTATATTATAAAAGAACCGACTGAATATGAACTAACTGATTTATATTCAGCGGTTAAAGAAATTAGTGTTATGGCAGGTAAAATTTGTGTTTAAACAAGTTTTTCCAATGCATCATAAGCACCTTGATAATTAGGTTCGTTTACAATTTCAGGAACCTGTTCGGTATAAACAACTTTTCCGGTTTTATCAACAACAATAACACATCTTGAAAGCAAATGAGCCAAAGGTTCATCAGTCATTTCAAGTTTATATTTTTTACCAAATTCATGAGTCGCGTAATCTGATAAAGTAATTGCATTGCTTATACCTTCTGTACCACAAAACCTGGATTGTGCAAAAGGTAAATCACGTGAGATACAAAGTACCTTGGTATCTTTTAATTCTGCAAGTTTTTTGTTGAATGTTCTCACCGACATAGCACAAGTTCCGGTATCAATACTCGGGAAAATATTTAAAACAAGCATGGTTCCTAAAAAACTATTCAATGAAACACGAGAAAGATCGTTTTTAACAAGTTCCACATCGGGAATAATTGTTCCAATTGAAGGCAATTCACCCATAGTATGAATTGAATTGCCTTTTAAGGTAATAGTAGCCATAATTTTATTATTATTTTTAAAATTGTTTATTATTAGAACAGCAATAATAATGGAATGTTTACTATTCAAATTTAATAATTAGAATTTCGTTCAAATTTTTAATTGCCAATGGTATAAATTAATATATTCAAAGATAATGATTTATACATAATATTCTCAAAAATAATTATTCAAACAATTTTCAGTTATTTTTAAATTTTTTAAAAAGAGTAGTCACAATATGCCCACCAAATCCGAAAGTATTATTCAATGCATAATTCACTTCCAAATCTTTCGATTTATTGGGTGTAAAATTTAATTCCGGATTAATTGCAGCATCACGCTCAAACTGGTTCATAGTAGGTGCAATTTTATTATCAATTATTGCCATAATAGTTGCAATTGCCTCAACAGCTCCCGCAGCTCCCATTAAATGGCCCGTCATTGATTTAGTAGCGCTAATATGTAAGTTTTTTAAATCATCCTTAAACACTTTGGAAATTGCCAAACTTTCGCTAATATCGCCCAATGGAGTTGCCGTAGCATGTGCATTAATGTAATTTATATCCTTAGGTTGTAATCCGGCCATTTTTATTGCTTGTTGCATAGCTAAAATAGCACCTGTACCCTCTGGATGAGGAGCAGTAACATGATGTCCATCAGAAGCAAGCCCATAGCCAACTAATTCACAATAAATATTAGCTCCGCGTTGCACAGCATGTTCAAGTGATTCAATTATTAAAGCTCCGCCGCCTTCACCTAAAACAAATCCTGTTCGTGTTGCATCAAAAGGTCGGGATGCTGTTTCGGGTGATTCGTTTAATTCAGATAAAGCCCTCATAGCATTAAAACCTCCAATTGGCCCACTGTTAATAGGTGCTTCAGAACCTCCGGCAATAATTATATCAGCATTGCCTAAACGTATATGGTTAAAGGCATCTACAATGGCATTATTAGATGACGCACATGCTGAATTTATCGAATAACTTGGACCCATCAGTCCATATTTTATAGATATTTGCCCGGATGTTATATTAGGAATTAATTTAGGTATGAATAAAGGACTAAATCGGGGGACTTTGTTATTTTGAAAAAAATCAAACATACCATCTTCATAGGTTGCCATACCTCCCATACCCGAACCCCAAATTACACCTATCCTGCTTAAATCAGAAGTTGTTAAATTTAAAGCAGCATCAGTGATACTTTCTTTAACTGCTGCAAATGCAAATTGAGTAAACAAATCTGTTTTCCTTATTTCAGTCTTTTCCATGCAAGAGGAAGCATCAAAGTTTTTAACTTCACAAGCAAACCTTGTTTTAAATGCACTTGCATCAAATCGTGTAATTGGCGCTGCTCCGTTTTTGCCAGCTAATAGATTTTCCCAAAAAGTCTTAACATTATTCCCAATTGGCGTAACTGCCCCAATCCCTGTAACTACTGCACGTTCCATTCGAATAAAAGTAATTGATTAAGCTGAAATTAAAAGAATAAAAGTAACAATAAAAATTCAAAAATTACTTTTACAGTATATTCAGTATTATACAAATAAAACTTCAAATATTTTTCTTAATATTTAAAACAATTGAAATTATTGATTACTTGTTTCTGGAGACATTTTATTGTGATTATAAAAAAAATAGGAAATTGCGTATATAGATTAAATTTCCCAAAGTTTATTTACGATACCAGAAGGAGTTATTGACCAAATAATTTGTTTTAATTTACCTCTTAATAAGGAAAATCTCAATCTCTTAGTTGATCTTTTTCTATATCCATAAGGTTCACCTCTCTGTAAAATATGAGTCATAAAAGAAGAAGAGGTAATACCCCATTTAAAAAGAAATTGTTTACTTCCATTATTACGTTTTACACGTTGGGTTGAACGCGCTTCAAAATGATAAACCCTGCTACTATCAATTCCTTTAAAATACCTTACACCTGCCAAATATAGTTTAGCACTAAAATCAGGGTCGGAATATAAACCTGGAGTTAATTCAACACTATAACCTCCAATTAAATCCCATATTTCTTTATGCACAATAGTTGGTGGCCAAGTTGATCCTTTCCAATCGTGGTGAGGAAGGTTCATATAATGCTTTAGCAAAGTTTCTTCATCAAATTCTTTAAAATTTTGGCCAAAATCAACTGGTGAAATAATACTTTTGCACCAAAATTTGCGTGGTTGAATTAATGTTGATGATAAATAAAAATAATTATCAGGTAATTTTTCTATTTCTTTCCACAATTCAAGGTCCCAGTTTGGACAAACATACATATCATCATTAATAAATATCAGATAATCAGCGTCAGCAATGGTGCGCATAGCATTCATTGCCCAACAAATTCCAATATTTTTATTGCTATAAGTATATGATATATTATTTTCCTTTGCCCATTCCAATGATCCATCTGAGCCTTCGTTAATATGTAAAATTATTTGATGTTGGAAATATGAATTTTTTAAAATACTTCCAATGCAAAGCTTTAAATATTCAAGGTTATTCCATGTAGGAATTAGTAAAGAAAACTTTGCGTTTGGAACGTTTATCTTATGTTTTGATTCAATCATTACTATTGGTTACTTTCCAGTATAAGTTGGTGTTTTTTTAAAATTACAAATGTAGCAGGTTATTTTGCAAAAGTTTATCTGTAAGTTCAAAATTATTTCTTTCATCAAGTATGCTAATTTTATCTTTTGTTATTAGCTTATAATTATTCATTATAACCGTATAGAATGTTTTTTCAGAATTAATAACAACTTTATTGATAACATTTTTAAAATAATATTGGTATAAAATATTCGAAGGAATAGGAACATTATTGTTTGTATGATATATAACATTTTCAATTTTAGCAAGTTTTGCACATAATGCAACAAATTTCACATCGGCAGGATTACTTATAACAATGGTTGAGATTCTATGTCTATTTAGATATTTAATATATCTTATAATCGAATATACATTTAAAATATAATAATCATATTTATTTAACCTGAAATAATGCATTTTAGTTTTTCTAACTTTTTGTAATATTTCAGAATTACCAGCAGCTGTAACAACTGGTTCATAACCTTTTCCATAAATTTTAATTGCATTCTGAAATTGCCATTCCTCCTCATTTCCCCATGTTTTAACTGAGGTAAAAAAGCATATCCTAAATGGATCCCGAGCTTTTTCGGTCTCAATAATCTTATGAAGTTTTAAATATTTAAGATATACTTCAAAGGATGAATTTAAACTAACAACTAATCCATAAAAGCCATCCAAAAATCCTAATTTTATAATATAATCACGGAAAAAACGCCATAACGGATGAAGTATAATATATCGAAAATAGTTTGGTTTTATACCTTTTTGATGATAAGCTAAAGCTAAGATATCGGTAAATTTGTTAATCTGATTGATTTGTTGGGATATGGTATAAAATGAATAATGGATCATGTCACCTTTTAAATGGCAGACTTTTGAACCTTTAACCATAACAAATTTATCATGTGGATTAATTCCATCCCAGAAACCTTTACGTCTATCCCATAATCGAAGTTTTCTTGATGGATACCAGCTTGTATGCCTTATCCATTTTCCACAATAATTAGTTAGTCGGTTAAATGAATAACCGTCATGTGTCCAATTATTTTTAACAGTAAGAATTGATTTTTTTAATTCTTCAGTGATTGCTTCATCAGCATCAAGAGACAGAACATGATTATATGCTGCCTGACTGGTTGCCCAATTTTTTTGTTCTATATATCCTTCAAATTCATGCTTTATGAAACGAATGTTATGTAATTTGCAAATTTCCTCCGTTTTATCAGTCGAATAACTGTCAACAACAAGAATTTCATCTGCAATTCCATCAACTGATTTCAGGCATCTTTCAATGTTCCGTTCTTCGTTATAGGTAATTATTACTACCGATATTTTTGGCATACAATTATAGTTAGCAGTTAATACAAACCTAATGGAATTTTTTTATAATTGTATAGTTCCTTAACAAATTTTTCATTCCTGTATATAAATTCTTTTTACACGGGGCGATATACTTGTTAATATTTCATAAGGGATTGTGCCTATTTTCTCTGAAATTTCAGTAATTGTAATATAATCTCCAAAAATTTCAACTTCGTCACCTTCATTTGCATCAATTTCAGAAATATCAAGCATACACATATCCATACAAATTGTTCCAATTATTGGGGCATTTTTGCCGTTAAGCCTTGCAAAACCAATACCATTGCTAAATTTTCTATTTAACCCGTCAGCGTAACCGATAGGAATGGTAGCAATTTTAATTGGCTTAACTACTTTGCCTTTACGTCCATAGCCTACTGTTTCTCCAAGTTTAACAGTTTTAATTTGTGAAATTGAAGTTTTTAATGAACTTACATTTCGCAATTTTTGCTGATTAAACGGATTTACCCCATATAATCCAATACCTAAGCGAACCATATCAAATTGATAGTCAGAAAATCGCTCAATTCCTGCTGAATTAAGAATATGTCTGTAAATTTTATGCTTATATAAATCACAAATTTGTTGGCTCATTTTTGAAAACAATTGAATTTGTTGAACCGTAAAATCATCATGCTGAATTTCATCGGCTGCAGCCAAATGCGAAAATACAGAATGCACAATAACTTGTTTATTTTGAGAAAGTAGCTTACAAAGCTGAGGTAAATCATTTTCTTCGAAACCCAAACGATGCATGCCTGTATCAAGTTTAATATGTATTGGATAAACATCTATCTGCAAGGTTTGTAAAATATTTAAAAAATTATGGAGTTGATTTATTGAATAAATTTCAGGTTCAAGGTTAAACTCAATCATTTGCCTAAAACTTTCATCTTCAGGGTTCATTACAACAATAGGTAACGAAATTCCAGCTTGCCTTAATGAAACACCTTCATCTGCAAAAGCTACTGCTAAATAATCAATTTTTTGAAACTGAAGCATGTTTGCAATTTCAAAACTACCGCTTCCATAAGAAAATGCTTTGACCATAGCCATAATTTTTGTAGTCGGTTTTAATTTCGACCTGAAATAATTCAAATTATGAACCATAGCTGTTAAATTAATTTCGAGAACTGTTCTATGTGTCTTTTGCTCTAAAATTGTTGCTATTTTCTCAAATTCAAAACTTCGTGACCCTTTCAATAAAATAGTTTCATTATTAAAATCAATTGAAGAAATTTGTTTCAGAAATTCTTCCGTTGATAAATAAAATTGCTTTTCACAATTAAATACACCTGCATTTGCATATAAGAAAGAACCAATTCCTAGAAGACGATCGACCTTTTTATTTTCCAATAACTTTGCAACTTCAAAATATAATTCCGGTTCAGGTTTCCCGCTTTGCAAAATATCAGATAAAATCAATGTTTTTTTTATATGTTGTTTTTGTTGGTTCATAAAATCCAAAGCTATCTCAAGCGAATGGAAATCGGAATTATAACTATCATTAATGAGAATACATTTATTAATACCATTTTTAAGTTCAAGCCGCATTTCAACCTGAGAAATGACAAGCATTCGTGAAGCAATTTTTTCATTGCTATATCCAAGAAAAAGCATAAGCAACCAACAGTGAATTGCATTTTCAATTGATGCACTATCAATAAATGGTATGGTAATTTGAAGAGAATTCCCATTATATATTCCGAAAAGCTGTGAAGTGTTTGACGTTTTTTGCAATTCAGTAATCCTAAGAGTTGCATCATGTTTAAATGACCAGTTTAATTTTTCCTGACCGGGATTAATCCAATCATCAATTTCTTCAGCCAATAGTTCATGATCCAAGCAATATATTAAAGTTTTTACCTCTCTGAAAAGAATTAGTTTTTCACGGATTTTACGGTTTACAGATAGAAAATTTTCCTGATGAGGCTCACCAATATTCGTAAAAATACCAATATCTGGTCTTATAATAGGTTGAAGTTTAACCATTTCATCAATTCGTGAAATTCCAGCTTCGAATATTGCTAAATTAGCTGAAGGTTCAAGATTCCAAACTGATAAAGGAACTCCAATTTGTGAATTATAGCTTTTAGGACTTCGAACAATTTTATTATCAAAATGCAACAATTGATATAACCATTCTTTTACCACTGTTTTTCCATTACTCCCGGTTATACCAATTACTTTTCCCGAAAAATTATTTCTATGCCAGGTAGCCAATTTTTGTATAGCATCCAGCGTATTGGGAACAATTATAAAATTAGCTTCATTTTTAAATGAAATTTTTTCATCAATATTTTCAACTACAAAATTCTTCATTCCTTTGTAATGAAATAAGTCAGAAATGAATTGATGTCCATCATGTCTTTCACCTTTAATTGCAAAAAAAAGTGAATTATCTGGGGATATTAAGTTTCTACTATCGGTTACTAAATGGTTAATATTTATTTCCCCATTGCCTTTTAGTTGGCCATCTACTATCTGTGCAATTTCATTTAAATTATATTGGGCCATTTTCAATTTGCTTTAATAAATTATAACATTTCCTACATAAAGGTTCATATTCATTTTTCTCGCCAAGCATAATTATATTTTTATCACTTGTTTTGCGAAATGAAATATATGCTAAATTTCCACAGCGTTGACATATTGCCTGAAGTTTGGTCACATATTCAGCTTTTGCTAAAATTTGAGGCATAGGCCTAAAGCCATTCCCACTATAATCCATGTCAAGGCCGGCAACTATAACCCTATGTCCGCAATTTGCAAGTTGTTCGCAGATTTCAGTCAATCCATTATCGAAAAATTGGGCTTCATCAATTGCAATTACATCTGCCCCGTCTGAAAAATTTTGAATTTCATTTGAATTACCTACTGGAATTGAGATAAATGAATTATCGTTATGCGAAACTATTTTATTTTCTGAATATCGTTTATCTATTATCGGTTTAAAAATTTTGACTCGTTGATTTGCCAATACTGCCCTTTTAATTCTCCTCATAAGTTCTTCTGTTTTACCAGAAAACATTGAACCAGTTATAGCTTCAATTGATCCATTGTTTGACAAATGTTCTTGTGTTTTTTCAGTAAACATATATTTATTATGGCAATTTTACGTTTATACTTTATGGACAATTTCTTTTTTACCTTTACAAAAATAAGTAAATTGACGATTATAAAATCTAAAGATCAATAATATGAACAATACATTATTAATTATTGCCGAAGAATTAAACAAATCAAAAGATTTGATGGATAAATTTTCAGAAACCGGTGAATTGCCGAGAATTGAATTTGATATACTCTTATCAAAACTCCAATTTGTTTATGATGCCTTATATCATTATAAATCAATCCCTCAAATTCAAGGTTCAACTAACTTTAAAGAAAATAAAACAGAGCAAGTTAAGCCATTGGAAACCAAAATAATAACAAAAACGGAAACCGCAAAAGCGGTAACTGATACAAAATCAATTGAACACAGTGATTTAATAACTATTGATGATCCTAAACCTGAACACATTAAAGAAATTGATTCACCAGAAAAAGAAATAAAAATTTTGGATAAAAAAGAAAATCACCATGCTAAAGAAATTATCGCGGAAAAGTTTAAACAACATCAACCTCTGATTAATGAAGTTTTAAAACAAGAACATCAAAAGAAAGACGTGTCAGCAATAATGCAATCGAAACCAATAAATAATTTGGAATCGGCAATTGGAATAAATGAAAAATTCCTGTTTATAAAGGAACTATTTAATGGTGATACCGAAACATATGATAAAACCATTCGTATAATAAATAACTCATCCAACTTTAACGAAGCATATAATTATTTAAACCAAACATTTGCATGGGATATGAATAATAATTACGTGCAAAAAATATTAGATTTAATTCGGCGTAGATTTATAATCGATTAATTCAAAAATATACAACTAAAATATTTTCTTTAGTGCTAAATTAATATCTTTATAATTAGAGCTTAAAAATATTTTTTTATCAGATATATAAAATTTGAAATATCTAAAGTATATATTATCTATCATTTTAATTACATTTTCAGTTATATCATTTTCTCAAATTGAAAAATGGCATACTATTCATTATACTATTGAAACAGGACTACCCAGTAATCAAATGCTTAATGCAGTTCAAGATTCCTTTGGTTATATATGGATTGCTTCAAATAACGGATTAGCAAGGTTTGATGGACTAAACTTCAAAATATATCAAAATAATATTAATGATTCAGGAAGTGTAATTGATAATGTGTTCAATCAAATAATGATTGATTCAAAAGGAAGATTATTGGCCGCAACAACAATTGGGGTTTGCTTTTACGACGCAGTGCATGAAAACTTTTCATTAATAAAAAATACAGCCAATATGCAAGTAAGTTGCATGTTTGAAGATCATTCTGGAAATTATTTGTTTGCATCACCACAAGAAGGTTTAATTATTTTGTCAAAAGATTTTTCATTGATTCGAAAAATTAAAAATAATAATAAAGATACCAACAGTATTGGTACCAATAAAATATGGCAAATATATGAAGATAATGATGGAATTATATGGATTGGTACTTTACGCGAAGGTATATATTCATATAACTTAAATAAAAATAAAATTAAAAAATACAGCAATGCGCCTAAAATGAATATTCATTGTATCACACAAGGTAAAAACAATAATATAATTTTTTGCACAAGCAATGGTTTATATTTTTATAATAAATCAGAAAATAAATTTAGTCAGGAACTTTCAAATCTTGATAATAGAATAAATAGTTATTCGAAACTTACTAATATTGACATTCGAAATGCATCATACAGCCGAGATGGAAGACTATGGTTTAGTCATGTTAAAGGCTTTAGTATATACGATCCACAAAATGGTAAAATAACCGATTCTGACTCATCAATTTTTGGACTTGACAATCCTTATTCAATTATGTCACAAAGCATATTTATTGATAAACAAAACGATATTTGGGTTTCCACAATTAATGATGGAATATATTTATTCAACAAAACATATAAAAATTTCCAAAGCATATGTAAAAATATTATTGGTAACCAATTGGCTACATCAGTATATTTTGATTTAGACAATGATTTTTGGATTGGCACTTTTCGTGGGAGTTTTTATAAAGTTAATCTAAAAAATGGAACTTATATTGATATACCAGGAAACAATTCAATAAAATTTGGTACTGTATTTTCATTTTTCCAAAGTGAAAATACCAAGTTAATATATATTGCTTGCTATAACGGACTATTTGTATATAATAAAGCAACCCAGGCAATAAAACAATATGTAAATATACCGAAAAATAAAAAAAGTTTGAGTTTTAATGATGTTAGAGATATAATTGAAGATAAAAATCATAATATTTGGATAGCTACAAATGGAGGAGGTATTGACAAGTTTGATGAAATAAAACAAGAATTTTCATCCATTGAAATTAATCTCAATAATCCTGATTCCGGAATAGTAAATAACTCATGTTTAAAACTCTACTGCGACAGCAAAAATAATTTATGGATAGGTACATATGGTGGATTTACAAAATATGATATTTCAGGCAATCATTTTTATAATTATAAAAATGAACCTCTTAAGCCAATAAAATTGACTCATCAATGGGTACAGTGCATTACTGAAGATTCAAACCATAATATATGGTTTGGAACGGCAAATGGATTAAATCAATTTTCACAAACTACAAATACGTTTAAACATTATTATAAATCAGACGGGCTTTCAAATAATTCAATTTCAGGATTACTTACAGACAAGCAAGGAAATATTTGGATAAGCACTGGAAAAGGAATTACAAAATATATCGTTTCAAAAAATAAATTTATTAATTATGAAACGGAAGATGATTTACCGTTAAACGAATTTTATCATGGCGCTTATTGCAAATCGAATACAGGAGATATTGTATTTGGTGCGAATAAAGGAATTATATTATTTAACCCTGTTGAAATAAAATTCAATCCATATATACCAAAAACATTATTTACTGATTTCAAATTATTCAATAAAAGTGTAAAACCAAGCCTTAAAAATGATGCAATACTTATAAAAAATATAAATTTAACTCACCAAATAGTACTAAATTATAATCAAAATGTAATAGCTTTTAAATTTATAACACTCAATTATATAAATTCAATAAAAAACCAATATGCTTACAAATTAATTGGTTTCGATAAGCAATGGCAATTCAATGGTAATAAGAATGAAGCAACTTATACAAACCTTAGTCCAGGAACTTATTACTTTCAAGTAATAGCTTCAAATGATGATAAAATATGGAACAATTCTTTTTCCGAAATTACGTTAATAATTAAACCTCCTTTTTGGCAAACCTGGTGGTTTATAATTATTTGTATAATTATTATAATTATATCTATTATAGTTTTTAATTACTATCGTTTATATAGTTTGAAAAAAAGAAACCAGGAACTTGAATATACAGTCAAAGCAAGAACCAAAGAATTACAGAAAAAAAATACAGAGCTTGAGTCAAAAACAATTATATTAAACGATACAAATGCTATTCTTGAAGAAAGACAACAATATATTGAGGAACAATCGGAAGAACTTAAAGCGCACAGAGATAAATTGCAGGAATTAAACGCTACAAAAGATAAATTTTTTTCACTGATTGCACATGATTTAAAAGTGCCCATTCAATGTTCTTTTAGGATTTACTGAATTATTATACAATAATTATTCAAAATATGAAGATAACAAAAGACTTACTTTTATAAAAAATATAAGCGATACTTCTAATAAAATATATAATTTATTGCTTAATCTATTAGACTGGTCACTTACTCAAAGGGGAATGATTGAATTTAAACCAACTAATATAGGAATTGAAACATTTATTAAACAAAATATTGAATTATTGAAAGATACTGCATTTAAGAAAGATATTGTAGTATATTATAAAATTGAAGAAAATTTGAAAAATTTTCAAGCCGATGAAAACTTATTGAATATTGTAATTCGAAATTTAATTTCAAATGCTATTAAATTCACTCCACAGGGTGGTGAAATTAACATTTCAAGTTATATCAAAAATTCCAATATTATTTTTGAGGTTTCAGATACTGGAATAGGAATACAAAATGAAGATATTTCTAGACTATTCCGAATTGAAACTCATTATTCAAAACCAGGAACCAGTAAAGAAATGGGTACTGGCTTAGGCCTTATTTTATGCAAAGAATTTATTGATAAACATAAAGGGCAAATTTGGGTAGAAAGTAAAATTATGCAAGGAAGTAAATTTAGTTTCTCAATACCGACAAATATAAATCAAGCTTAAATTAACATCAAATTATTATAATATAATTTTTTTTTGATTAAAATTGAAAACTTAATTTATCTTTCAGCAAATTTTTATGATCTTTAATATTACATAAATACTATGTTTAAATTTTAATTATTATGCTTAAAATTAAGTACATAAAATTATTTTTTGTTGTTATTCTAGTAATTACTTCATTGAATTCCTGTAAAAAAAGCCAGGGAATTAAAATTGGAGTGATGTTTCCATATACAACAGGTGCAAGGTTTGGCTTGGAAGAAACTTATTTTAAAAACAAAGCTGCTGAGTTAAATTGCCAGGTTTCATTTTCCGATGCCAAAAGTGACGACAAAACACAAAAGGATCAAGCCATGGAACTTATTAAAAATGGAGTAAATGTTCTGGTTATAATGGCTGTAAATGCATATACATCTGCTGATATTGTTAGAACAGCGCGCGAAGCTGGAATTAAAGTTATTGCTTATGACAGGATTATTTATAATTGCGATTTAGACCTATACTTATCCTATAACAATTATAATGTTGGAAAATATATGGCTGATTATGCGCTTAAATTAAAACCTGAAGGCAAATACTTAATTCTCGGCGGTGATAAAAGCGACAGAAATGCAATAATGGTTAAAACCGGTCAATTAGATGCGATTCAAAAGTACGTGCAGGACGGTAAAATAAAAATTGTTTATAATGTGTATACAGAAGATTGGTCAGCAGATAACGCCTATAAAGAAATGAGCGACTATTTAAAATTAAGTTCATTTGATGTGCCGGATGTAATCTTATCATCATACGATGGCATGTCCAGAGGTTCGTTACAAGCAATGAATGATTTAGGAATTTATAAGGATGTTGTTATAACCGGTCAGGATGCTGAACCACAGAGTATTAAAGAAATTATAAAAGGTAAGCAATCAATGACTATTTACAAGCCATTTAAGATTTTAGCTGAAACAGCCGTAATTGATGCAATCAAATTGTATAATGGAGAAAAACCGGAAACAAATTCAACATCATTTAACAATAGAATGGACGTTCCAACTTACTTGTTCGACCCTGTAGTTGTGGACAAATCAAATTATATGCAAACTGTTGTTGCTGATGGTTTGGTTAAAGAATCGGATTTGCAAAAATAATAATCGCAATTAATTCTATCCTCCGGTGATATAATTCTCTAATTGTTGAATTGTATTTTTTTGTTCGCGTATTATCCTGCTTACAATATCACCAATTGAAACAAGCCCGATTATTTTATCGTTATCAACTACAGGTAAATGACGAATATGCTTATCGGTCATAATTTGCATACAATCAGTTAATTTAGTATTTGCATGAACCGTAGTTAAATTAACAGACATAAACTCCGATATTTGAGTATTGGCCGAGGACTTGCCAAACAAAACAATTTTTCTGGCATAATCCCTTTCTGAGAAAATACCTTCCAGTTTATCGTTTTTTACAACCAATACAGCGCCAATATTTTTTTCAGCCATTAACTTTAATGCTTCAAGTGTAATGGTTTCAGGTGGAACACCAAAATAATCGTTCCCCTTTTCTTTAAGTATGTCAACTACATAAATCATAACCCTTACTTTTTAGTTAAACATTTTATTTTGCAAAAAGTCAAATGAAAATATCTTATATTTTAACTTTAATAACAATTTTCTTAACAAATTCAATTTTATTATTAATAATACACGGTTGATGTGCATCAGTAGGAAATAATAAAACAAATTGACTTGGAATAATAGAAATGCTATTCCCTTCACCATTGAAAAACATGATATCTTTTTCTGGATTGTATGCAATCACTTCCTTATTCATAAAATCAACAGGTGCATAAAATATTTTTTCTGAGCCTTGCGTGAGAACCTGAATATCAATAAATTTTTTATGTGCTTCCCATCTGTTTACATCAAACTCCTTTGTTTGATAACTACTTACTGAAGCAAATATATCTTCACCTTGAATTGAATGTTTGCCATCTGTTAATTCATTCAAGTTCGTGTTCAAAAGGAAATTAAAACCTTTGACCAAATTACCACTTATACGGTCGTAAATATGTATATTTTTTAATGTATCTGTAATCATACTATAAAGATAATCATAAAATTTCCCGATAAAACATTTAAATATAAAAAAGCCGTCTTAATTTTACATTAAAACGGCTTTAACAAATTATAAATTTTTTCTATTGGCTATGAACCCTAATAAATTCATCTTTATCCTTTTCAAGTTCTGTAATATCAAAAAATTCAGCAACATGGTTTATATCTAATGCAAATCCATACATAATTGATGCAGTTTTGAAGAATTCCTGGGCAACATATTTTACCTGATTCTGATTAGCTATCAATACCTGGATAGGATCAATGTCATTAAAATTAATTTTACCTTCAGCATCTTTCAATAAAACCAAGTTTTGATTGATAATTTGAAGCATCTTTTTGTAGCCGTTTAAAAGATTAGCCAAACGATGACCAACAATTCCAATTACTTCACATGATTCAATATCAATTAAAGGACAACCTGAATTACCTTTATCAAGTGCAGCATCAAACTGAATAAATTTAGTACCATTTTGTTTTGAATAGGACGAAATAATCCCCTGTTTAATTGCAATATTATTGTGTTCGGTCTGATGACCAATAACAGCAATTGGTGTTGCAACAGGAATTTTCTTTTTGCTCGAGAGTTTTAATGATGGAATACCATCAAATTGAGGAAAATCAGAATCAATTAAAGCAAATCCGGGAATATTTTCCCTAACTCCTTTAACCAACCGCATTTTAAAATCCTTACTTGTAATTTTCACCGATGCTTTAACTGTAGCACCATCATCTTCCATAAAGGAAATTTGCACTTCACTTGCTTTTTCAATGGCATAAACCATTTCATCGGTAATAATATAACGGCCATATCTGAAACCAGTTACTGACTCATACCGAATACCCTTGGCACTGTAAAAATTTATTGCACAAACAGCACCCTGACATTTACTCCATACCTTCCTGTACATAAATTTGGTTTTTTTTGAGTTTTAATTGGGCGAAACCATTACAACGTCCGCTTTGTATTGATTTCGAAATACTTATTTTCAAAAATTTAACTGAGTAATTTTACAAAAAAAAAGTTCGAATTGGTTGCTTTTTACCAAGTATTTTTTAAAAAAATTTAACTTTTTTGAAATTAAAAAAAATAGCTGAAAAGCTTTAAGATTGCGCAAAACAAAAATTTTTAAATATTCTACTGAATTTGAACAAACTTAAGATTCAATAAATTCATAGGATTGATGCTCAAACTAGTAATATTTTTTTGTACAAACCTAATTGCAACATCATAAAATAAAGGAATTGTGCAGGCTTCATCAATAATTACTTGGTCCATTTTTAAATAGAGCTTATTTCGTTTTATTATATCAGGCTCATTCAGTGCTAATTGGTATAATTTATCATAAGTAATATTCTTAAAATGAGTATAGTTTGGCCCTGATGGACAAAAATTAGGACTATAAAACAAAGCCAAATAATTTTCGGCATCGGCATAATCAGCAATCCATGAAGCTCTGAACATTTGCATTCGTGAATTGGCAAGCATTTCGCGATACGAAAGTCCTGTAACCACCTCAACTTCAACAATTACGCCAACTTTCGAAAGTTCATTTTGAATGTACTCGCAAATATCAAGATAATCAGATGTAGTACAAATTTTCAATAAAACCTTTTCTTTAATATTATAATAACCTGAAAGCTGGATTAATTTTTTTGCCGAATCAGGATTATAAGTATAACCGTGAATTTCATTTTCCGGATAATAAGGCATTCCTTTGGGAATAAAACCTGAATTAGCTGGAAATCCAAGATTATTTCTGAGATACACCATCATCTTTTTTCTGTCAATTGCCATATTTAATGCCAACCTGAAGTATTTTGATTTAATTGGGCTTGATTTAATTATTTGTAATGAAGAATCGAGATTATAACCAATATATTCGGTATTTAAATAAGGACAAACCAGCATATTAAACCTTTTCTCAAAATCAGCTTTTAACTTTCCATCCTTTGTAACCAGTTCATCTTTAAATGCAGCATTTATTCCTGAAATAAAATCAATCCGGCCTTTCATAAATTCCAGAAATTCAGCTTGTTTTTCTGCAACAAATGTTATTGAAACCGCATCAATCCTGGGTAATTTATTTCCATGTACATCAGTTTCAAAATAATTTTTATTTTTTACCAGAATTAATTTTTCACCTTCCTTCCAAAATTTAAATTCGAAAGGGCCCGTTCCAATAGGATGATTTCGGAAGTCACGTCCATAATGTTGCACAACTTCTTTAGGGACAACAAAACAATAAGGCATGGTAAGAAGTCCAAGGAATGCAGGAAAAGCTGATTTAAGATAAATTTGAACTGTACTATCGTTAAGCGCTTTAAATCCATTCAAAGAACCTGCTTTTGATTTGTCAACATTATTAAAAATCCATAAACCGGGTGAAGCGGTAATAGGATCAATTATTCTGTTGAAACTATAAACAAAATCGTTGGCAGTAACTTTTCGTCCAATTTTGTTTTTAAAAACATCACTGTTATGAAAACTGACATCGGTGCGAAGCTGAAATGTATAGACTTTGCCATCGTTTGAAATATTCCAGCTTTTTGCAATACAGGGTATAATTTTTAAAGAATCGTTAATTTGAACCAAACCATTGTAAATTTGATTGATTGGCCAAATAGCAGCCTGGTTTCGGGCAAATGCCGGATCGAGAGTTGCGATATTCTTGGATTCGTTATATCGAAAAACTTTTCCATTCTGTCTATTGTTTTTATTATTACAAGCAACAGCCAATGAAATAATCAGCAATAATTCAATTTTTAATAATCTTAAAATTTTTAGGTTGTTGACCATGTTATTGAATTGAAATTCTAAAAGTAAAAAAATACATTAAATTCGTGCTGCAAATTTATTGGGGTAATTCAAATAATTTTTAATAAAATTATCCGTTTCAAATTAAAAAATTTATGTTAAAAAGATTTTTAAATATTTCATTTTCAATAATTTTAATTTACAGTATTTCAATGTGCAAGCGCGATGAGATAACAACTTCATCGTCGGCAAAACTTACATTTTCAAAAAAAGCAATAACATTCGATACTGTTTTTACTTCAATTGGTAGTGCTACCAGGCAATTTATGGTTTATAACCATAATAGCAAATCAATAAATATATCAGAAGTGAAATTGGCTGGTGACAAAAATTCGGCATTTAAAATAAATGTTGACGGACTTATTGGACCAACAGTTAATAATATTGAAATTCGTGCCAATGATAGTGCTTATATATTTGTGCAGGTATTTATTGATCCATTAAAACAAAATGCGCCCATGCTTATTTCCGATTCATTGCTTTTTACTGTAAATGGCAATATTCAAACAATTCCTTTAATGGCTTGGGGACAGGATGTGCATTTGTTAAAAGGTTCTATTATTAAATCAGATACAACATGGTCAAATGACAAACCTTACCTGATCTACGATTCACTTCAAATTAACAATTCGAGTACTTTAACTATTCAATCAGGCTCAATAATATACATTCACCTCAACGGATTTATTAAGGTTTATGGAACATTAGTTACTAATGGCACGCTCGAAAATCCAATTATTTTCCGTGGTGATAGGTTAGACTCTTCCAATTTTTCACCTCCTTTAGCGTATAATGATTATCCGGGTCAATGGGGACAAATTTGGTTTAGGAATTCAAGTATTGGGAATAAATTGAATTATACAACAATTAAAAGTGCAATTAATGGATTAGTTGTTGGTGATTTAACCAATATGGAAAATACTCCAACATTGGAATTAGCTAATTGCATAATTGACAATTCAGAATATGCTGGTATTTATGCCACCAAAGCTAATATAAGCGCTTATAATACTTTAATATCGAATTCAATTCAATTTGGTTTTGTTGCATTTTTGGGAGGCTCATATGAGTTTAATCAATGTTCAATTGTTGATTATTCAATTTATCCAAATAACAACAAATTACCTAAATGCGCAGTTTTACTTTCAAACTATTATCCAACAAATGATTCAACATATTACGGAGACTTGACCAAAGGAAATTTCAATAATTGTATTATATATGGAACTAATACGCCTGAATTATATTTATTAGGTGACAGCAATTATCAGTTTAATGATGTATTTGACCATTGTTTAATTAAGGATGCCGACAAAACAATTTCTGTATCAGACCAAACCAAATTTATAAAAAACATTATTGGTTCGAATGACGATCCCGGTTTTCAATCGCTTGTGGCATATAAATATAATTTCAGGCTAAAACAAAATTCATTAGCAATTGGCGCCGGAGATACTATAGTTGGAAACAAGTTCCCGTTTGATTATTATGGAAACAGCAGGTATAACAGTCCTGATATTGGGTCATTTCAGTATGTTTCAACAGGTTCAACAAAATGAACCGTCATCAATATATAATTATTTTTATTCTTATATATTCATTTTTTGTTGAATTAGAGCCTGTTTTAGCCGATGATAATTATACTCAAAAAACATGCAGGATATTTTTTTATAACACCGAAAATTTTTTCGACACATTTGATGACCCAAACACGAATGACAATGAATTTTTACCAAATTCAGAAAGACATTGGACCTATCAAAGATATTTGCAAAAAGTTAATAACATTTACAAGGTAATTATTTCACTTGATATTCAACCTCCAGCAATTATTGGATTATCTGAAATTGAAAATGATCATGTATTGGTTGATTTAACTCAAAAAACACCATTGTTGAAATATTCTTATAGGTTTATTCACAAGGATTCACCTGATCCACGTGGAATTGATGTTGCTTTATTGTATAGGCCAGAATTATACCATCCGATAAAAAATACATTTATCCAAATAAATTTTCCGTTTGACAAACGCCACCGCACCAGAGATATACTTTATACCAAAGGAATTATTTTAAATACTGACACAATTCATATATTTGTGAACCATTGGCCATCGCGATATGGTGGACAATCAAAAAGCTTTCCTTTTAGAAATATTGTTGCTCAAGTGCTTCGCCAGAAAATTGATTCGATTTTTAAAAGTTCATCCAAATCGAAAATTATTATTGTTGGTGATTTTAATGATAACCCTGATGATATCAGTATAACTAAAGTTTTAAATACTTCGCCAATTGCATCAAATATAAATAATACAACATTATATAATTTAAGTTATTCCTGGTTAAAAACAATTGATAAAATTGGGACAATCAAATATAAAGGTGAATGGTCAATATTCGATCAGATTATTATTTCAGGAACCCTTTTAAATGAAGGCTCACACAGTCTTTATTATAAAAAATCAACCGCTAAAATTGACGATGATTCTTTTTTATTAGAAGATGACGAAAAATATGGCGGTCGTGAACCATTCAGAACATATAATGGACTTAAATATATGGGTGGATTTAGCGATCATTTACCCGTATATTTCGATTTAATTGAAGTTAAGTAAAATATATAGTAGAAATTGAATCAAAATGTTTTACGACTTTTTAAAAGTTCTTTCTAATACAATTATTTTAAAGATGGGTTTTTAATTTTGATATTAATACAGCAGATTTTACAGGTTTGCTTATAAAATCGATACAGCCCGTATCCAAAGCCTTTTGCATATCTATTGAAGCTGTATAAGCAGTTTGAGCAACAATTTTTATATCCGGTTTAACCTGTTTTATTTGTTTAACAGCTTCATAACCATCAATATCTGGCAATCTAATATCCATCAATATTATATCAATTTTATTATTTATTGCTATTGCAACCGCTTCTTTACCATAAATTGTATGCATTATATTTAAACCTAAACCAGTTAAAATTTCTTTCATATAATCTGCGTTATACTCATCGTCTTCAACTATTAAAACGGTTTCGCCATTAAAGGATAAATCGTCATTTATTTTTTCAATAATTTCATTTGGTTGGGCGTATAAAGCATTTTCATATGGGAAAGAAAAATAGAAAGTTGAACCTTTCCCGGGTTCTGATTCAAGCCAAATTTTGCCATTTAAAAGTTTCAATAAACCCTGAATTATTGTTAAACCCAAACCTGTTCCACCGTATAAACGTGAATTACCTTGATCGACCTGAGCAAAACGTTCAAATATAAGTGATTGTTTATCTTTAGGAATTCCAATTCCTGTATCGGAAACATAAAATATCAACTTTTGATTTGAATCTAATTGACACCCAACCTCAATGATTCCCAAATCTGTGAACTTATATGCATTTCCAATTAAATTAATGAAAATTTGTTTTAACTTCACTTTATCGGTTATAATAAATAACGAAGCAGCGTTACATTCTAAATTTATACTTAATTTTATATGTTCTTTATTAATCCTTTTACTGTGTTCAATAAAAAAATCTTCAATTTCTTTAAATATAGGTTCAAGTTTGCACACTTCCTTGTAAACCGGTAATTGATTCGATTCAATTTTTGCAATATCGAGTATTTCGGTAATTATTTGCAAGAGATCAGCTGATCGTTGCATAATAATTCTCGAAAACTTTTCAACACTAACTTTATCCTGAAACCTGGTAACCAATAATTCTGAAAATCCCATTATTGCATTCATTGGTGTACGAATTTCATGTGATACATTTTGCAAAAATGCTGTTTTCAACCTGTCGTTTTCTTCAGCTTTTTCTTTTGCCTGAATTAAATCATTTTCCGTCTTCTTCTTTTCTGTAATATCACGCGAAATTCCCATAATTCCGGAAACAATACCATTTTCATAGATGGGTATTTTAGTTGTTAAAACCCAGGTAATACTGCCATCATTTCTGGTTTCCATTTCTTCTTTTTCAACTATAATATCTCCTGTTTTAATAATCCTTTGTTCATCATCAAATGCCTGACGGGCATGTTGTTCAGAAAATATATCAAAATCGGTTTTGCCTATTGCTTCTTTTGGATTTGAGAATCCGAAAAATTTAGCCGCAGCAAAATTTATACGAATAAAACGACTTTTCGTATCTTTAAAATAAATCCTGTCAGGCAAAGCTTCGAATAACTTGCTGAATAAAAGTTGTTCGCGGTTTAAATTATCATTGGTACTTTTTTGTTCTGTAATGTCCTGTATAGTTCCAAACATTTCAATAAGTTCGCCATTATAATTAAACTTTAATTTTCCCAGACCATGCACCCAGCGTTCCTCGTTATCGTCGACTTTCGTAATTTTATATACTTTATCAAATGGCAAATGATTTGTTAAAACCTGATGTGTTAAATAATCGAACATTTCGTTCTTAAATTGTGGATGTATAATTTGCATCCAGCCATCAACATTTTTAACAAAATTTTTGTCTAACCCAAATAATTCGTCAAGCGTTGGTGAACTTTCCCAAAATCCGGATAAAACATCAAAAACATAGTGGCCTAGTTTTGCAACTTGCTGCGATTCATTCAATAAAGCTTCCTTTTTTTCAAGGTCATTTTTAATCATTCTAAGTTCATTATTTTGAGCCTGCAATTCCTCTTCACTTGAACGTAATTCTTCATTTATAGAAGCATATTCTTCATTTAAAGCCGAATATTCTTCATTGCTCTTTTTTAGTATTTGTTTCGAATTATACAACTTTTCAATTATTGGATTTGTAATTTTTAAAAATAAAAAAACACAAATTACAATTAATATAAATGCAATAACTACAGCCACTTTTACAGTATTAATATACGGTCGGTTAACTTCTATAACTGGGATTTTGGCAACAATTCCCCATTCAAGTTCCGGAACATAGGTATATGCAGCATACACCAAATTACCATTGTAATCTTTCGCTTTAACAAAACCTGATTTACCCATTAAGGCTAATTCCATAGGGTACCCATTGTCATTTATGCCAGGATGTTTAAGAATAACATCCTTTTTTAAAGAGAACAATAATTTTAAACTATCATTATATTTTTTTGCTATTACAAATTCACCTGAAATACCAAGTTTGTAATATTTGTTTTGCATTTCACCAATAAACTGAATTATTTGGCTACTGCTCATACCATGACTGCTTAATTCCCAAATCAAGGTTTTCTGACGTTGAACTGTACCTGAAAGATTATTATTTAATGAAGATACTGTTTGATTATATAGTATATAAATTAATGCACCAGTAAGAATAATATTTGATGCTATAAGAATAGCAAACAGATAAATAATTCGCGTACCTGTGATTAATCGATGCATTCTCACTTATGTACAGAAATTTAAAATGATTTATTTATTTAATTATTTTTTATTTCTAATAAATAGTTCTCTTATAATTAAAGTTAATTAATATTTTGCTTTTTTAGAATTGACTTTAGTTAAAACTTTATTAAAAATGTAAAAGAGGACGATCCATTGATCAAACCTCTTTCAACAGGAGGGAATAAAAGCCTACGGACATATAAGACTAATCCCAAAATTTCATTTAAAAGTGAGAATAATCGCCATCGTTTATTTCATTTGTTGTTCGCATTTTAAAATCCATACCTTTTGAAGTTTTTTGTTTAGATATATGCTGTACAGATTTTGTGCCGTAAGTATATCCATAACGGTTTTCCTTACGCATATTTGCTGCTGCATTATTTTTAAATTGCGATTGTTCAGCAGATGCATCATAATTAAGTTTGAAAAATGCCATAATTTCTTTCAATTGCTCAGCTTGTTGCGAAAGCTCTTCAGCATTAGTTGCCATTTCTTCCGAAGCTGCCGCATTTTGCTGTGTAACCTGGTTTAGTTGATGAATTGCATTGTTTATTTGACCAGCACCTGAATTTTGTTCAATACTTGCAGCTGTAATTTCCTGAACAAGCTTGGTTGTTTTCTCAATTTCTGGTACAAGTGAAGCCAATTGTTTTCCAGCCCTTTCTGACACCTCAACTCCATTTCTTGACAACTCATCAATTTCATCTGCAGCAACTTTGCTGCGTTCGGCCAATTTCCTGACTTCTGCGGCAACAACTGCAAATCCTTTTCCATGCTCGCCTGCACGAGCTGCTTCAACAGCTGCATTTAATGCCAAAATATTGGTTTGGAATGCAATATCATTTATGATTTTAATTTTAGCTGCAATATCTTTCATTGCACTTACTGATATTTCAACTGAATTGTTTCCTAATCGTATTCCATCGGAAGCGGCAAGTGCTATTCTTTCGGTTTGCTGAGCATTGTCAGTATTTTGTTCAATGTTTGAAACCATTTCTTCCATGGATGAGGATACTTCTTCAGCTGAAGAAGCCTGTTCTGTTGCACCCTGTGACATTTGTTGCGAACCAGTACTAATTTCTATACTTGCAGATGCAATACTATCGGCTACTTTCCTAAATTCAATTATTATGTTTGATGTTGATTTCACCATTTCATCTAATGAATTCATCAATTCATCCTTATCCGAACGTTTTTCCAAAGACACGGTTAAATCACCGGAAGCAACCATCTTAGCTTTTTCAACAATTTGGCCAATAGCCATTATAAGTGAATTTATATTATTTTTAATTTTATTAAAGTCGCCCCTATATTCGTCTTTAATAATTTCAGGCATATCACCTATTGAAATTAATTCAATATATTTTGCAGTAACATTCATTGGACCAATAACTGCATCAAGTGTATGATTAAACCCATCAATTATTTTCCTGAAATCACCAAAGTGAGTATCCACTTCTACCCGAGTTTGCAATTTTCCATCTATTGCAGCTTTCGCAAGTATATTCGAATCTGATACCAATAAATTTATTGCATCAATACATTGATTGAGGTTGTTTTTAATAATATTGAAATCGCCATTATATTCTTCAATTATTTTGGGAGGCACATCTCCTTTTGAGATTCTATCAATATAATTAGCTGCAATATTTAACGGATCAATTACTGAATCTAATGTTTCATTCACACCATAAATAATTGACCTAAATTCCTCATTAATTTTTTCAGGTTCACCACGGATTTGTAATTTCCCATCAATGGCAGCTTTAGTCAACCTTTTTACTTCAAAATTCACGTTTTTAATAATTTTTGTAATTGAATTTGAAATTAATAAACCTAGTATAACTGCAGCCACTAGTCCTAATATAATCAATATAAACATAAACTGAGCTGATATATTAGCCATTGATGCGTTTTCGTCTGAAATGTTTTTTCCAATAGTAATTTTTGATGTGAGCAATCCATATAAACTTTTTTCCATTGAAACAGAATAATTCATCATTATTGAATTGCGCAAAGCCAAAGCATCATCGTCCTTTTTATCTAATAAATTTGAATTATATATAGCCAATGTTTTCTTTAAGTCGCTGTAATTACTTTTTACATCACTAAACATTCTATTTGCTTCGTCATTATCAATAGTTTTTTCAAAAATATCAGCATTAATCTCAAAATCTTTCATCAAATCGTCTTGTTCCTGAATTGTTTTTTGCCTTTCACTTATATCTTTTTCAATATATGTATCGCGATAAACAGCACGCAATTTTTGAAAATCGTTTAACATATTTGCAAGTTGTCCCATTGGATTGGTAACATTTTCATATAACCGAGTATCCTCTTTGTCAATTTGGTGAATTTTTGATATTCCCACATATCCAATTAAACAAGCAATAATTGCCACCAGGAAAAAACCTGTAAGTAACCAAGTTCGGATAGAAAAATTCTTAATCATAATATATTCCTCCTGTTTTATTGATAAATAATTTAAATTATTAAAATTATCCCCTTGTAATAAAGTTAAATTTTAAATAATCAACTATTTAAAAAATTAAGATGAAATATTGCATATTTAATTGTTATAAAAATTGGGAGAAATGCTGATATAAAATAAATTAGAAAGTGATTTCAATTATGCTTATTTATTTTGATAATAGGAAAAAAATTTGTAACTATAGAATATTAATATATTAAAGACGATTTGTCTTAGGAAATATTAAGCTCACTGATGATTGCAACTTTTGCAGTTTTACAAAGTTTCAAAGGAATTTATACGTATTGGGATAATAATTATTAAGTCTATATAAAAAACATTATATAAAAAATTCTATTAAACATGAATTTTATCGTTTATGCAACCCGCACTCTTTCTGGTCGGGTTGCTCCCACCACCATCGTCCGGCACGAACATCTTCACCTTTTTCAATGGCACGTGTGCATGGCTGGCATCCGATACTGGGGAAACCATTTTTATGTAAAGGATTATATGGTATATTATTTTTTTCGATATAATTCCAAACCTGTTGTTCTGTCCAGTTTATAAGTGGATTTATTTTTATTAAATTATTCACTTCATCCCATTCAACCATTTTTGAATAAAACCTGGTTACCGACTGATCTTTTCGTAAGCCACAAATCCAAACGTCAAGTCCGTTAAATGCACGTTTTAAAGGTTCGAGTTTTCGAACTGCACAACATTCTTTTCTATTTTCAATACTCTCATAAAACAAATTAATCCCTTTTTCTTTCACCATTTTTTCAACTTTCTGGTTATCAGGGAAAAATACTTCAATTGCTAAATTATATTTTTTATTGGTATCGTTAATTAAATTATATGTTTCAGGAAAAAGTCGTCCAGTATCGAGCGTAAAAATCCTACAATTTTTATCAATTTTTGAAACCATTTCTGTTAAAAGCTGATCTTCCGCTCCAAGGCTTGATGATAATGCAATTTTGCCTTTAAATTCATGCAAAAAAAAATGTAATACATCTTCTGCTGAAGATTTTTCGAATTTTGAATTTAGGTTCTGTATCTGCTCAATATTCATTGATAAAATTGTTTAAATTGTTTCCCTTATTTTTATTCGTACTGTAAAATAGAAAAAATGCCAACACTAACAAAATTGATATATACAGCATTTATTCCAAAATACATTTGCAAAATTAAACTAATTTAAGACGTAATAGTATTTTAATTTTTAAACATGCAATACAGCTAAACAACTGATTTTATTTAATTTCGCAAAAACAATTTCGAAAGATTGGAAAAATGTAAGCAAATATTAATTCAATATTGGGGATTCAGTACATTTCGTCCTTTACAGGAAGATATAATAAAATCGGTATTGGATAACAAGGATACGCTTGCCCTAATGCCAACAGGTGGCGGAAAATCAATTACTTTCCAGGTGCCAACATTATCAAGAAATGGAATTTGTATTGTGGTTACTCCACTTATTGCGTTAATGAAAGATCAGGTTGAAAGCCTTAAGAAAAAGGGGATTAAAGCTGTTGCTATATATTCCGGATTAACACGTGATGAAATTGATATTGCTTTAGATAATTGCATTTACGGTGACTTTAAGTTTCTCTATTGCTCACCGGAAAGATTAGGTACCGATATTTTTAAAATAAGGGTACAAAAAATGAATGTTAGCCTCATTGCTGTGGATGAAGCTCACTGTATTTCACAATGGGGATATGATTTCAGGCCTTCCTATTTAAAGATCACTGAACTTCGTGATATTTTGCCCGATGTTCCTGTATTGGCACTTACAGCAACAGCAACAACTAATGTGGTTGAAGATATTATGCAAAAACTTCAATTCAGACATAAAGAAGTCTATCGTAAAAGTTTTGAAAGGAAAAATATTGCATACGTTGTCCGTGAAACCGAAGATAAACTTACTTATCTACTTAAAATTATTCAGTCAACCGAAGGAAGTGGGATTGTTTACGTGCGGAACCGAATTAAAACAAAAGAAATTGCCGTATTTCTTCAAAAAAATAAAATTTCAGCTGATTATTATCACGCTGGATTGACCGATGAAGCCCGTTCGCAAAAACAAAAAGCATGGATGGCAGGAAAAATAAGGATTATAGTTTCAACCAATGCCTTTGGTATGGGAATTGATAAACCCAATGTTCGATTTGTAGTGCATTTCGATTTACCCGATTCGCCGGAAGCTTATTTCCAGGAAGCTGGAAGGGCAGGACGTGATGAGAAAAAAGCTTTTGCTGTATTACTTTATACGGGTGCAGATAAATCGAATGCCGAAAAAAGAATTGACACAAATTTTCCGGATATTAAAACTATTAAAAATGTGTACAATGCCTTGGGGAACTATCTTCAATTGCCATATGGAGCTGGTAAATTTTTGGCTTATGATTTTAAATTAGCCGATTTTTCAGCCAATTATAAACTAAATATGTACACTACATTTAGTAGTCTGAAAATTCTCGAACAGGAAGGATATATTCAAATAACCGATAATTTAAATAATCCTGCAAAAGTTCATTTTATTGTAAGTAGAGATGATTTATATCGTTTTCAGGTTGCAAATCTTGCATTCGATACCTTTATTAAATTATTATTGCGATCGTACGAAGGATTATTTACAAATTATGTTGGAATTGACGAAAGTTTACTTGCAAAACGGGCAAATACCACTATTGATAACATTTATAAATATTTGAGCAAATTAGCATCGGCTCAGGTATTAAATTATATTCCAAGAAAAACCAATCCGGTAGTTGTTTTTACTGAAGAAAGGCTTGAAGACAAAGCGCTGCATATTTCGTTTGATGAATATTCGAAACGTAAAGAGAGATATGTTGATAAACTTGAAGCAATGATCCATTATGCTTCGTCAAACAATAAATGCCGCAGTCAGATTTTGTTAAGCTATTTTGGAGAGAAAGACCCTTACCGATGCGGCCAATGCGATGTTTGTCAAAAACGAAATGAACTGGATATAAGTAAATATGAATTTGATTTGATTGTTGAAGACTTAAAGAAAAACTTACACCTTGCTCCTACCGGTTTAAACCAGATTGTTGATGCAAATACTTCGAGGTATGGAGAGGAAAAAATGTTAAAAGTTATACGTTGGCTTTTAGATAATGAGAAAATTAAATATAATTCGGAAAATCAATTGGAATGGGAAAACCATTAGCTCGCCGGAAACCTGCTGTTAGCCATTTTAATTACATTGCCAGCAATTTGTTCAAGTGATAAAACTTTATCAGCAGCACCTAATTTAATAGCTTCATTAGGCATACCAAAAACGACACATGATTTTTCATCCTGAGCAATTGTAAATGCTCCTGCTTCTTTCATTTCCAATAAACCTTTTGCTCCATCATCACCCATGCCGGTCATAATGACTCCTATTGCATTTTTACCAGCGTAACGAGCCGTTGAGCGGAACAATACATCAACCGATGGACGGTGGCGATTTACCAACGGACCTTCTTTTACTTCAACATAATATCTTGCACCACTTCGTTTTAAAAGCATATGATGGTTTCCGGGAGCAATTAAAGCCCTGCCACGAAGAATTGTATCGCCATTCTCCGCTTCTTTCACTGATATTTTGCAAATTTCATTTAACCTGTTTGCAAATGATCGCGTAAAAAATTCAGGCATATGTTGCACAATAACAATTCCAGGACAATCAGCAGGCATATCCTGCAAAAAAACCTGCAAAGCATCGGTACCTCCAGTTGAAGCACCAACCGCAATAACAGCTTCAGTAGTTTGTATCATAGCCTGGTTGTTCTTTGTAATTGGAATTACAACATCGGCTGAATATTTAGGTTGAACAGTAATTTCGGCGTAATTTTTACGACGGACTTTAGACATGCCCGCAGCTTTTACAGCATCACAAATTCTTATTTTCGATTCTTCAATAAATTGCTTGGTATTCATTTGAGGCTTGGTAATAATTTCAACCGCACCATACTCCAAGGCTTTCATGCCAGTCTCAGTACCTTCTGCCGTAAGGCTCGAAATTACAACTACAGGAATTGGATGCTGCGACATAATTTTTTTCAAAAATGTCAATCCATCCATGCGTGGCATTTCAATATCTAGGGTAATTACATCTGGAATTTCAGTTTGAATTTTTTTTGCAGCAAAAAATGGATCAGAAGCCGAACCCATAACTTCAATCTGAGGATCGGATTCCAAAATACTCGCTAAAGTTTGTCTTACAACAGCCGAATCATCAACAATCAATACCCTAACCTTCTTCACTCGAATATATTTTAAAAAACAAATTTTACTAATTAATTTACTAAATTCTATCGTTTAAAAATTACTTAGCCTTTTAAAATTAAATTTCGAAAAATTTATTGACCATCGTTAATAACTGATTTTTGAATAAATTTCTGTTTAATTTCGAAAGATTCAGTATCAAATAAAATTTTCCTTCCCAGTTTACCTCCAACACTTTGTCCTATTATAGGAATTTTCAGATCATCCAAAGCTTCGTAAGCCAGTTTTATATTTCGTACCCCAATGTTAAACTGGGTAATGTTGGTTTCAATAACTTCACCCCCACCAAATATTTTAGCCTGCAAGTTATTTTTGTTACAACCCAGTGAAATCATTTTATCCAGCAGCTTTTCAATAGCAATATTTCCGTATTTTGGCGAAGCAAGTCCCTGTCCGTTCCAAAGTGGCAGCATATAATGGTTTATTCCACCAACCCTAATTATTGGATCGTAAAGACATACAGCCACACATGAACCTAAGATAGTGGTGACCAAATGCGGCGTTCTGCTTGCAAACATTGCTGCAGGATATAAGAAATGTGTATTCTCTTCCATGCCTGCGAACAATTAAAAAACTTCGTCTTCGTCAAATAAAAATTCGTTTCCGTCGGTAGAAAAGCCTGCAATATTTGTTTTGGCTTCAGGTATAGAAATGGAAAACGTTGCTCCCTTATTAACTTCGCTGTTAATATCGATATTACCTTGCAACAGATCAATTACAGCTTTGTTTATTGATAAGCCCAAACCATGTCCACGGTTAATTGAATTTATACCTGAATCGAGCCGTTTGAACCTATCAAAAATTATTTTTTGGTTTGCCTCAGAAATTCCTGTCCCAAAGTCCTGTACAGAGAAATGGACTGTCTCCTTTTCCTTCCAAACTTTAATAATTATTTTATTGTCTTCGTAACTAAATTTAATAGCATTGCTTATTAAATTTGCAAGTGCCAATTTAACTTTTTCCGGATCGGTTTTAAAATAGAATGTCAAGCCTTTTTCAGGTTTGACATCAAAAAGTAATTCCATTTCAACGTTTTTCTTTTTCGATTCGATGCGGAAATTATCAATAACACTTTTTACAAGGTTTTTTAAATCAACATTTAAAATTTCAGGATAAATTTCACCGGCTTCAATTTTAGCTGCAAGAAAAATATTGCGTAACTGAAAATCGAGATTAAAAGCTTCAGAATGTATTAGCGCTACCATTGAAATAACCCGTTTCCAATTTTCTTTTTTAACTGCCAGAATATTTCGAGAAAGACCTAATATTGAAGTGAATGGATTAATTATTTCGTTGGTAATATTGGAAATAAAATGACTTTTTAAAGCTTCGGATTCTTCTAATTTTTTATTAACAATTTTCAACTCCTCAGTTAAATCCTTGAGTTCTTCAATGGTCTTTCTATTTTCTTCAAAACGTTTTTGTAATTCGTCAACAAGCTCTTGATCTGTAAGTTTGCCCATATAAGTGATCTTTAAATTTCTTATTTATTAATATAAAGTTAATGAAAATTTTAAATTTTTCGGAATATGGTTGGCTTTATCTGTTTTAATGGAACCTTCATACTTGTGATTGATTCGGAATGACCAAGGAAAAACACTCCATTCGTTTTTAATTTCATACATAGTTTATTTATAACCCGTTCCTGGGTTTCACGATCGAAATATATTAGAACATTTCGACAAAAAACAACATCGAAAGTTTCATTAACATTATATGAATTATCCATAAAATTAAGCCTTCCAAAGTTTATTCGCTTTCTTATTTCAGGGATTAACCTCACTGTAGGTGAAGTTCTGTCCTTGCTTTTAAGGAAGTATTTCTTTTTGATACTTAAAGGAACACCTTCAATCCTTGGTTCTTTATAAATAGCTTCAATTGCAGATTTTAAAATGCGTGACGAAATATCGGTTCCAAGTATATTAAAATCCATCATCGGGAAACGTTCCTTGCATTCCATCATTGTAATAGCAATAGTGTACGGTTCTTCACCGCTTGAGCAACCGGCGCTCCAAATTTTCATTGTACCTTTGCCATGTGTTTCTTCCATGAATTCCGGAACAGCAACATTACTCAAAAATTCAAAATGTACTGGTTCTCTAAAAAAGTCAGTTTTGTTGGTACTAACAACGTCAATCATGTGAATTACTTCGTTATCCTGACCTTCTTTGCTAAATACATAGCTCACATATTCCTTAAAGTTTGTCAAATTCAATTCCCTTAAACGCTTCTGCAAACGACTTTGTAACATTACTTTTTTTACAGGTGGCATTTTAATTCCATATTCATTAAAAATGAATTCACTCAACTTTTTAAACTCCTCATCGGTAAGTTTAGCCTTAAATATTTCGTTTAACGTTTGAATTTGCATACTTTGACGTTTACATTAATCCATTTCAATAATACTTTCAAACATAATATAATCAACTTAAAAGGTATTTATATTTTATAGATTTAAATTACAAAAAAACAGAATAATACCAAAGTTTAAAAATAAATTAAAATCTTTCGTACTTATCATCTTTGGTTTCTTTTGATGTTAAATCAAGCACTGCTCCTTTTCTTACAGGCATTTGTGTTTTTTTGTATGTACCCGGTTGTATTTTTTGTGTAGTTGGTATTTGCTTACCATTAAGTTCCTTTGCTTTTAATGTTGGCTGATAATTATTTTTTGATGTATATCCGTTAATTTTTTTGCTTTCTGCAATTGAATTAAATTGTTGATGATTAGTTTTAATTGATAATGAGCTATTTTGGATATTTACTTGCTTTGCAACAATATGCTGTTCTTCTATTTTATTTGGTTTTGAAGGTAAATTGTTTTGTTTTACTAATGTTTGTTTAGTTTCCTTTTGGTTATTCTTTGGTTTTTCAATTGGTGATTGTTTGTTTTTTCCAAGTTTGAAATATGATATGATTTCTTTAAGCTTTTCAGCCTGATTATTTAAGCTCTCAGCATTTGATGCAACATTATCCGAAATAATGGCATTTTGTTGTGTTACACTATTTAATTGCTGAAGGGCAGAATTTATTTGTTCAGCGCCCAAATTTTGCTCACGCGAAGCCGATGCAATTTCCTGAATCAATTTTGCGGTCTTCTCTATTTCAGGAACAATGGCTTCCAATTGCTTCCCGGCCGATTCAGATACCGATAGTCCTGATTTTGACAATTCATCAATTTCTTCAGCTGCATGTTTACTATTTTCAGCAAGCTTGCGCACTTCAGCAGCTACAACAGCAAAACCACGTCCATGTTCACCAGCTCTGGCAGCCTCAACAGCAGCATTTAAGGCCAAAATATTAGTTTGAAAAGCTATATCGTTTATGATTGTAATTTTTTCGGCAATTTTCTGCATTGAATTTACAGCAGTTATAGTTGTCTTAGCTCCATTACGAATACCTTCAGCAGCCTTAACTGAAATTTGTTCTGTTTGTTTTGAATTATCAGTATTTTGATGAATGTTAGCCACCATTTGTTCCATTGACGATGATACCTGTTGAGCTGCTGCGGCTTGTTCATTAGCTCCTTGCGACATATTTTGCGCGTTGTTACTAATTTGCACACCTGCATCAGCAATTTTATTTGCACTTTCAAGTACTTCGTTTATAATTAACCGTAACTTTTCAACCATATCTTTCATTGCAACTGCTAATTGGCCAATTTCATCTTTCTGCACAATATCAATGTCAGCTTCTAAATCACCCGAAGCTACCTTACGAGCAAATGCAACACCTTTTTTTATAGAACGTGAAACACTTTTGGTTATAAAATAGGCAAATAAACTCGCAATAATTATAGAAATTAACAGGCCAAGAACTACAACTTTACCTGAATCGTCAACTCTTTTAATGGTTTCTTTGGCACTTAGGGATGAACTTAAATTGCTTTGCATTGAAACATTTCGAAAATCAGTTGTAAACTGGTTTGAAATATTAATACTACTCGATGACACCTTAATTAAATTCGCAATAAGCGCATTATTATCTGAAGCAATATTCTTTCCGGCATCAATTTGCTGCTGGGCTAAGTTTAATTTTTGTTTCTCTTCGGTTCCCGAATAGTTAATAAGTGAATTGAATTGTTTTTCTGCTTCATCGAAATTATTGTTGGCTAAATTAATTGAACTTTCATAAGATGATGGTGATATATTCTGTAAAACAATGAAACTTTCAATTGCTTTGTTACTTGCTGAATTGAAAATACTAATTTTATTGACCCTTCCGCTTGTCCAATTATGACTACTATTATTCCTAATTTCGTAATTCAGATAATTGTTTTGAAGTTCAATATATTTTTGGCTATTCAATTCAAAATCTGATTTTAGCTGACCAATTTTTACTTTATTCTCAGCCACTTTAGATGCCTGTCCATCAACATTTGCAAAATTCGATTCAAATTCTGAAATTGTTCTTTGTGTTGCATCTACCATATTTTTATAATTCCCTAAGTTTTCGGAATTGTTCGTTAAAGTTTGTGCCTGAACCAGATAAATTTTTAAACTATCAAGATATTTTCCACCTTCATCAAGGAATGATTTATCTAAGGTGTAGAAATAACTTTGTTGCGAAGCAATTACTTTTTGAACCGAAGTAGCAATTTTATTTGAAACCATTGACATTGGCAAATATTCATCACTAAGCTTCGAAGCTTCATCTTTCACCTTTATAATATTCATGATAGAAAAACCTCCTACCAAAAAAATAATCAAAATTATAGCGCCAAAAGCTATCGCCAATTTAGTGCCAATCCTCAAATTTTTCCATTTCATAGGTTTCTCTATTAGTTAACAATTGGTTAAGAAGCAAGCTTTTAAAGTTAAAAACTTTTTTATGGAATTGAATAAATATTATTTATTTTTTTGACCGGGGATGAATAATGAATGATTAATGTATAAATATTTTTAATTAAATGTTTTTGTTCTAGAATTTCAATATTGTTTATAGCTTTAAATTTTTAATTCCCTTTTTTAATGGATTTTACTTTAAAAAAATAATATCAATTTTGTTATAATATTTTAATGAAATACAATTTTTATAAAAATTATTTTTTAACTTTATTAAATAATTTTAACTTGTCGTAATTCAATATGTTTCAATGAATTAATAAATTTGAAATACATACCTTTTAATCCTTAATTATATGGAAAAATTTAAATTACCCCCGAAATCAATTTTAATTTTGTTGTTTTTAACAACAATAGCCTTAAAATCGTTTGGAACTATTTATTATGTTTCAACTGTTAATGGTGATGATACATATGCAGGAACCAATGCTGCTCCATTTGCTACCATACAAAAAGCTGTTACAACCTCTTTATCTGGTGATGAAATTGTTGTAATGGATGGTACTTACTATGTTGAATCGCCCATTACCATAAATAGTAAAAATTTGAATATTCATTCAGTTAATGGTAAATATGCAACTACTATTTATGCTGATAATTATACAGATGCATTCTTGCTTAATAATTCATCAGGCACAATTAATGGATTTTTTATAAGCAGTTTTGCTAATGGAATTGTCCTTACAAACAATTCATCTCCATTAATTGAAAATAATTATATTGAACCTGATTCTGATGGTATAGTACTATCAAATAATTCGGCTCCTACAATTAAATACAATATTATTGATGTATATTACAATGGGATAAATGGAATAAATTATAAAGATAATTCCGATGTTAATTTAACAATTCAAAATAATACAATTACTGGTTGGTATAATACAGGAATAATTTACAAAGGACTTACCGGAACAATAGAAAATAACATTATTTATGGTTTCAATTATACTTTTGATAATGCAAACACATTAATGACAGGGTTTAAATACAATGATCTATATGATTATTGGAATGTTACACATGCCGATATATCTACACTTCAGTCACAACATAATTTAGTAGATATTGGTCCAAATTTTTTCGACACATATTATTATTCAATTTATACAAATTCCCCATGTTATAATGCAGGGGACCCAGCTTTAAAAGATTCTGATGGAACAGTCTCAGATATAGGTGCAGTTCCGTTTAATGGTAAACCATGCAATGCTTCTGTTATTTCTACTTCTGTTTCAGGAAACACTTTTAACTTTTCACCTAAACTCTCCGGTCAAGGTACATACAATTGGACGATAATTGATAATGGCTATTATAATTATATAGATTCAACAACATGTTCATACACCTTTACAAATAAAGGCCGACAAAAAGTTAGTTTGGAAGTACATTTACCTAATGGTATTTATTGTAATTTAGATACATCAGTATTTATTGCCGGTGATTGTCAGGCTACATTTACAGAAACATTTAATAAATTAACAAACACTGTAAATGTCGATGGAAGCACAGCAACAAATGTTACATCAATGACTTGGGATTTTGGTGATTACTATGGTTCCGCAACTACAACTAAAGCAAGTTACCAATATAATTATTTTGGAGTATATAATATAACGCAGACTATTACTGCAAGTGATGGATGTACCGATTGGAAAACATATAAATTAGTTATTCCTGATACTTCATGTGAAACTTATTTCAATTATAACTTAATGGATAGCTTGCAGGAATCTTTCCAGGGTTATAGTTATGTAACAACAGATACGGTAAAATCATGGTCATGGAATTTTGGTGATGGATCAAGTCAGGCTTCAGGCCAGAATATTGTACATAAATATAATGCCCCTGGATCTTACAATGTTACTTTAACAACAAAAGGGACCTATTGTAAATCAACAACAACCTATCCTCTTTATTTACAATACACCTGTGTTGAGCCTGTATTCTCCTATACAAATAATGGTACCTTATATTCATTTACTGTAACAAATCCTCAACCAGGAACAGTTTATTCATGGTATTTTGATGATTATTCCAACGATACTACCGGGATAAAAGTAAGTCATAATTTTGAAAACGATTATTCTTACAATGTTTGGGTGACTTCCTATGATTCAGCAAGCGACTGTTACAATTATGCTTATCAATCAATTCAAATTGGAAATGTTGGTTGTTGGGCCGATTTTTCATCTTCAAATGATTCCGGCAACCATATAACTTTTTACAATTATTCTTCTATTGGAAATTATTATTGGGATTTCGGTGATGGGAAAAATTCTCGTCTTGCAAATCCGAACCATTCATATACTACATCGGGTGTATATAATGTGTGTGTTACAGTAAGTGATTCAACGGGATGTACTCATACACAATGCTATGAAATTTCAGCTGGACAGGTCGAATGTAAGGCAAATTTCTCATATTCAATTAATTCTGACACTGCTAAATTTAAGGATTTATCAACGGGTACGGCTGGCGTTACTGATTTTTACTGGGATTTCGGCGACTGGAATGGGAGTTATGAAGAAAATCCAACCAATGTATATTCCGATCCTGATGTTTATACAGTTTATTTCTCCATGTATAATGAAACAACTGGTTGTTACGATGAAACTGAAAAGGATATAAAAGTTGGAAACGCATCAAGTTTGACTTATGCTGACTTTTCGTGGTATGCCGATACTTCAAATACAGTTCATTTCAGTAATGCGTCATCTTCAAATATTACTAATTACTATTGGACATTTGGCGATGGTACTTATAAATCTACAAAAAATCCATCGCACACTTATTCAATTGGTCAGTACAATGCATGTTTAACTGTATATAGTACAACTGATGGGTCCAGTAATTCAAAATGCGAAGCCATTACTGTTGGCCAAGCAGTTTGTACTGCTGTTGCAAGTTATTCGTATTTAATTGATACAACTACGGTTAAATTTACAAATAAATCAACCGGTGATTTTGATACCTATTATTGGGATTGGGGCGATGGAGGTACTTCAAGTGCAAATAATCCTACGCATACTTATAAAAATGCAGGGTTTTATTTGGTTAGCCTAGCAATTCGATCATCTAAAACTGGATGTGCAGATTATTACGCCAACTTCTTACAAGTTGGGCAAGGAAATTGTTTAGCACAATTCAGTTATTACGTGGATACTACAAACTTTAATGTCACATTTAAAAATACTTCAAAAGTTACAAACGGATTGTACTATTGGTATTTTGACGATGGCGGATACTCAACCAAAGCAAGCCCAACTCATAAATTTAGTGAAGGCATGCACTTCGTAAGCCTAACCGTTTCAGATGGTTCTGGATTATGTATGGATTATACCGAGCAACAGGTGCAAGTTGGGCAAATTACCTGTAGTGCTGATTTTAGTTATTATATTGAAATTTCCACAGACTCAGCATATTGCAAAAACAAAGCTTTAGGAAAATCGACCCAGTTTTATTGGTCGTTTGGTGATGGAGGCTCAAGTGAACAAGCAAATCCTGTACATAAATTTAAATATCCGGGATATTACACAATTGGCTTAAATACTTTTGATATAAGCAATTCCAATTGGTGTATGGATTATAATGAACAGAATGTTTTAATTGGTAGTTCAGGAATTGGTTGCAAAGCTGATTTTGCATACCAGGTAAATAATACAACTAACACTGTAACATTTAATGACAATTCATTAGGTAGTATAAAAAAATACTTATGGGATTTTGGTGATGGAAGTGTTCCTGTATCCAGTAAAAATACATCGCATAAATACTCAGGTGGAGCTGGATATTATGATGTTTGTTTGTCAGTTGTGAACGAAAATAATATCCCTAACATGAAATGTAAGTGGGTTAAAGTAACAAATTCGGGTTGCCAGTCGAAGTTTATTTATACAGTAAATCAGGCAACCAAAACGGTTTCATTTTATGACAAATCTATTGGTAACCCAAATTCATGGAAATGGGATTTTGGAAATAAAACAACTTCTACAAAATCAGCTAATATAAGTGCACAATACAACAGTAATAACTTTTATCTTGTTTCATTGCAAATTGCCAATGATTCCTCGTGTACTAATAAATCATACCAATTAATAAATATTGGAATGCCTGATACAATTTCGGCCAAATTTGGTGCTGATGCCAAAGATTATAGTAAAAAGGCTGATGGTTACCCTGTTGATTTCACAGGTGCAGGAGTTGGAGATCATGCACGTTTGCGTTGGAGTTTTGGAGATTCTACTATTGATTCAACAAGTAATACACCAACTCATATTTATGAGATAGCTGGAACCTATTATGTTTGTTTAACTTACTATGACCCGATTGCCAAGGATTCTGCAATGGAATGTGATAGTGTCCCTACAACTGGCGCTATAAACGCAATTAATACAGTTTCTACTTTCGCTGATTTTAATGTATATCCTAACCCGGTTACTGATAAGCTGGTTATATCTTATAATCTGGGTGGAAATTCACTTGCAGAAGTTTCCATTTATGATATGATTGGACAAAAAGTTGCCAATATTTCATCTATGAGTTTTAATACTGGACAAAAACAAATTACTTATGATGCCTCTGCTTTGGCAGCCGGAAGTTATATTGTACAGTTGAAAACTTCTACAGGTCTTGTGCGAAAGCAATTGATAATTAAAAAATAACAAATATTACAAAACAATAAAATGACCGGCTGAAACACTCAGTCGGTCTTTTTTATTTTAAGTGAAATTATATTGAAAAATGAGTAAAAAACTTAAAAAAATACCTAAAATATTTTTTGAATTGTAAGTAAGTTGGTAATCATTGAAAGAAATACTAAATTAGCCCTTCATGGAAAAGGCGGTCAAGTCGATAATTTTTTGTGTTGCAATATTAATTTTCACCACCAACGGCGTGGTATCGCAACACTTGGGTTCAAGGGCCAGCTTATTTACTATTGAAAACGGATTATCTCAAACAGGAATAAATTGTGTATTCCATGATTCCAAAGGATATCTCTGGCTTGGAACTGAGGACGGACTTGACAGGTACGATGGTAATTCTTTCCAGGTATTTCGTCATCAACCTGAAGATAGTAACTCAATTTGTGATAATTACATTCGTCATATTTGCGAATCGGGCGATGGTAATTTATGGATTGCAACAAACAATGGCTTAAGTCGTTTCGATTCTAAAACCGGTCATTTTTCCAACTTTTATAACGATCCGGATAATCCAAATTCCATTTCTGACAATTCACTCTATTCCGTTTATGAAGATAAAGAAGGTTTCATTTGGGTTAAGACTTTGCAATCCTTAGAAAAATTTAATAAAGATAAAAATCAGTTTATACATTATTTCCATTATAATAACGTGTTCACCTACATTTCAGGTGATTTTTATTTCCCCATTAATGAAGATAAAAATGGTAAATTATGGATTGGTACAAAGGATGGTTTAAATTGTTTCGATAAAAATCTCGAATTATTTGAACGCTTTCATCATAACCCAAATGATAATTCAACTATAAGTGACGACCGTATTAAAGTTCTATGTTTTGATAAATCAGGAAATTTATGGGTTGGTACAGAATATGGACTAAATCTGTATAATAAAGCAAATCATACATTCAGAAGATTTACTAACATCCCCAACAACAGTAATAGTCTTGTAGATAATAATGTTGACGAAATATACTGTGACAATAATGGGTTATTATGGATAGGCACGGAAAATGGGTTTTGTACTTTAAATACAAATAATTATAATTTCACACAATATAAGTATTTATATATAAATAATATAAAGCTATCAATCACAGGCATTACTTCTATTTTAAAAGATAACTCAAATTTATTATGGCTAGGCACCTATCAGGGACTTGTAAAAATCGATTTAAAACCTTTTAAATTTAACATATACCGTGACTCAGAAGATGGGCTTTCATCAACAACTGCTGATAATATATCTTCGGTTTATGCCGATGAAAAAAAACGTATCTGGTTAGGTTCCTGGGGAGAAGGGCTAACAATTTACAATCGGGTAACAAAATCAAAAAATACTTATACTGCGCAAAATAGCAGCAATTTTATAAAAAACAACAATATATTTGTTATTTACCCTGATAAGGATTCAAGAATTTGGGTTGGAACCGGAAGTGGAATATTTATATATAATACAAAATCAGGATCATTTACCGATTTTAAAAATATTTGCAATGACAATACTTTTTTGGAAAATAACAGAGTTAATGCAATTCTTCAAATTTATAATGGCGATATATGGATCGGAACAGATCATGGGCTTCATATATTTCATCCCAAAAATAATACTATAGATAAATATATTTCATTACCTGATTCTCAGGGAATCCAATTTAAATCAGTTTTTTGCCTTACACAGGATTCATCTCATAATATTTGGATTGGTACCGGAATTGGTTTAATTAAATATAATAAAGAAAAAAAAGTATTTAAGAAATATCATTCGAACAATAAAATTAATATCAACAGCCTAAGTAGCAATTTTATATACTCACTTTTAACAACATCTAAAAATAATATTTGGATAGGGACAAATTCCGGACTATGTAAATACAATAAACAATATGACAATTTTAGTATATACACTGAGAAAGACGGACTTCCTAATAGCTTTATATATTCTATTTTAGAAGATTCAAAAAATAATTTATGGTTAAGTACAAATCATGGAATTGTAAAATATGATATAAATCTTGATCAGTTTCAAGATTTTGATTTGGCAGATGGGTTACAGAGTTATGAATTCAATGTAAGTTCAGCTTATAAATCAAAAAATGGGGAACTATTTTTTGGCGGAATAAATGGTCTTAACTATTTTAATCCCGATTCCTTGAAGACAAATAATTCAAAGCCCAATATTGAAATAACATCAGTTGAGTTAATTGGTAAAGGAAGTTTAAAGCGGATTCCAGTCTGGCCCGACAAGGATATTATTGTACCACCATTTACAAATTTAATTAATATCTCATTTGCTGTTCTTGATTTTACGTATCCCGAAAATAATCAATTTAAATATATGCTTTCGCAAAAAGGGAAAGAAAGTATCTGGATTGATATTGGGAACCGGCATACCCAAACATTTTCGAACCTTCCAACGGGTGAATATACATTTAAAGTTAAAGGAGCTAACAGCAACGATATTTGGAGTGATAAAGAATATTCCATCAATCTTATAGTTGAAAGTCCTTTATGGAAAACTAAATTGGCAATTAGTATATATATAATTGTACTTGCCTTGATTATTTATATATCAGTTCAATTACGAACAAGAAAGTTAAGGCATTCAAACAAACAGCTTATTGAAAAGGAACATGCTGCCAAGGAAATTGCAAAACAAAAGGAAGAGCTAACTATAAAAAATAAAAACATTACCGATAGTATAAATTATGCAAAACGCATACAAATTTCAATGATGCCATCGGAGCGTACTTTTCGAAGAATTTTGCCAAATTCATTTGTATATCATAAACCACGTGACATTGTTAGCGGTGATTTTTATTGGATATATGAAAGATTGGGAAAAACTTTCGTCGCTGCTGTTGACTGCACTGGACATGGAGTTCCCGGTGCTTTTATGTCAATTTTAGGGGTCGAGCTTTTTCGAAGGATTACTCAGGAACAAATAGATGAGCCAGGCATAATTCTTAGTAGGTTAAATGAGGAATTTTCAAAAATTTTTAGTGATATTGACGATATTAGTCTGAAGGATGGAATGGATATTTCATTTTGTGTTATAGATAAACAAAATTATTCATTGAAATATGCAGGTGCTTTTAACCCTCTATATCTAATTCGTGATAATAAATTGGAGGAAATTAAAGGCAATCGTTTTTCGGTAAGTATGGAAAAGAAAATTGAAGAATTGGTTTTTGAAACACATGAAGTGAAATTGCAAAAAGGCGATATGCTATATATATTTAGTGATGGATATGCTGACCAATTTGGAGGATATGAAGGTAAGAAATTTAAATATCGCCGTTTCAGGCATTTGTTATTAAGTTTAAATAAGCTACCGTTGGAAAATCAAAAAATATATCTTGATGAATCAATGGAATCGTGGCGCGGTAATAATGAACAGGTAGATGATTTATTGGTTATAGGAATTAGGGCCGATTTTGATAAATTAAACATATAAGCTATGAGCAAAATTATTAATTGGGGAATTTTAGGTTTAGGAAGAATTGCCGAAAAATTTGCCGAAGGGCTGGCATATGTTCCAAATGCTAAGTTATATGCTGTTGGATCACGTTCAATTGATAAAGCAATTTCCTTCAGTCAAAAATATAATGCAACAAAAGCTTATGGCACTTACGAAGAATTTGTTGCCGATAAAAATATAGATGTTGTATATATTGCAACTCCACATGTTCACCATTGCGAAAACACACTTTTATGTCTCAACAATGGCAAAGCTGTTTTATGTGAGAAACCTTTTGCAATAAATGAAAAGGAAGTACTTAAAATGGTTTCAAAGGCAAAAGAAAAAGAATTATTTCTCATGGAAGGTTTGTGGACAAGGTTTCTACCAACTATTTTAAAAACAATTGATTTAATTAATTCAGGTATAATTGGCGATATAGTGCACATTAAATCTGACTTTGGTTACCCTGCTGACTTTAATCCTGAATGGAGACTGTTTAACAGGAATTTAGGAGGCGGAAGCCTTCTTGATATTGGTATATATCCTGTTTTTTTAACCTTATTATTACTTGGAGAACCAACAGAAATGATTAGTAGGGCAAAAATTGGAATAACCGGTATTGATGAAACCTTCTCAACAATTTTTAAATATAAAAACGGTGCAATGGCGTCATTATATTCAACATTAATAGGCAGTTCTCCTGTTGAAACAGATATAACCGGCACCAAAGGCCGAATAAGGATTAACCGCATGTGGCATATGCCCACAAATATGTCATATACTTTAAATAATGCACCAACTGAACAAATTAATTTCAATTATAGGAGCAATGGCTATGATATTGAAGCTGAAGAAGTAACCCAATGTTTGATAGATGGTTTAAAAGAACATCCACAGTTACCGCTCGATTTTAGCATTAAACTTATTCGTATTCTTGACCAATTAAGAAATGAATGTGGAATAAAATATCCTGCAGATTTGTAATGGATGGAACAATAATATTTCGAATTTGTTAGTTTAATTAACCTGACAAAATGTTACTCACAATTTTTTACCTATATAATATTTAATAAATGAAAATACATTTAAAACTCAATTTTGCAATAATTGGAATTATAATTATAGCTCAATTTATAAGCTCGTGTAAAAAAGAAATATCCAATACTTCACCTTTTGCTCAAAATTATGCCGATTCCATTAAGAATGTAAATGCAGAAATTTATTCCATAATGCAGCAAAATTATTTATGGTATGATAGTATTCCGGTAATTAATTCAAATATAAATATTGATCCTCAAAAATTAATTGATTCTCTTAAAAACTGGAGGGATCATTGGAGTTTTATATTAACCCAACAGGAATATCAATCAAATTTTGTAACTGGTATTTACTATGGTTTCGGATTTGCCTATAGTTTTGATGCTAACAAAATGAGGATTATTTATATATTTAAAACATCTGCGTTAGATAGTGCAGGAGTTACCAGAGGTTGGATTATCAAAAGTGTTGATGGTACAAGTCCTGATAGTGCAAATGTTTCAAATTTATTTGGAGATAATGAACTTGGATTGAAAAAAACATTCATTTTCACACGTCCAAATGGCACCGACACAACCATTACATTTGCAAAGAAAGCTATTACTCAGAATACCGTTCTCGCTTACGATACTTTACATGTAAATAATAAAATTGTTGGTTATATTTCATTCCTCGAATTTGAATTGGATGCAGATACTGCCCTTCAAAAAGCATTTACTTATTTTCAGGAAAATAATGTTAATGAATTGGTTCTTGATTTAAGATATAACGGCGGTGGTTTACTTAGTGTAGCGCAAAATCTTTCAAATATGATTGGCGGTAATATGGCTAATGGAAAAACATTTATTAACTTAACTTATAACGATAAAAATTCAAAATATAACCAAACTTTTAAATTTTTAACTTCACCATATGGATTGAATCTAAGCCGTTTATTTGTTATTACAACAAGTGGAACAGCGTCGGCAAGTGAAGCTGTAATTAATGGGTTACGTGGTATTAACATGCCAGTATATTTAATAGGTACAACAACTGATGGTAAGCCTGTAGGTATGGATCAATTCATACTCGATTATAATTATTATTTATATCCAATAAGCTTTAAATTAACCAATAATGCAGGTTATGGCGGATACTATAACGGATTTACTCCCGATAAGGTTGAAGATGATGATATAACCCATAATTTTGGCGACCGAAATGAAGGATGCCTAGCTCAGGCAATATATTATATACAATATGGAAGTTTTAGTTCAACACAAAAATCTACAGTAACTTATAGAAAAATTTACCGTGAATATGAACCTGTAAATTTTATGTTAAAAACAACTGGTAATTCAACATTTAAATAGTATTGAAAAGAATTATACTTGGTATCGACCCCGGCACAACTATTACAGGTTATGGCATTATTGATGCAAATGGAAAACAACCATTAATGTTGGCTATGGGCGTTATTAACCTTTCGAAACTAGATAACCATTATGATAAACTTGGAAAAATTTTTGAACGTACACTTAATTTAATTGAAAATTTTAAAGCAACTGAATTAGCTATTGAAGCTCCTTTTTACGGTAAAAATGTACAATCAATGCTAAAACTTGGCCGAGCACAAGGAGCTGCAATTGCTGCCGCTTTGCATAAAGGATTACCAATTTACGAATATGCTCCGCGAAAAATTAAAATGGCTATAACCGGTCAGGGAAACGCAGCAAAAGAACAAGTAGCTTTTATATTACAACGTATGTTAAATTTTAAAGACTTACCCGATGAGTTAGATGCAACGGATGGATTAGCAGCAGCAGTATGTCATTTCTTTCAAAATAGCCAAATGGCAGGCTTAAAATCAGGTGCAAAAAGTTGGAAAGAATTTTTATCGAAAAACCCGGAAAGAGTTAAATAAACTTATATAGCTAATTCCTTTAGCAAAACTCCTTTAAATTTATTCATCTTCAATTTGTTAATTATTCCTGAAAAAAATAACATTGAATTATTTATTTCGAGATCGCAAGTATGTATTGCAATTCTTAAGCGTGTTCCTTTAAATATAGTTGTTATATACAACATTATGTTTGCAAGAATTTTCAAGTAAAATAATTCAAAATTATTCGGACTTCCTAATGATATAACAGTTGAAAAATTTTGATGCTTAAGATTATTTAGTTTTAAAATTGATTCTATATATATTGGATTTAATGATTTCAAAAAATTATAATTCTTTTTTACTGTAATCCAACAAGGCGGACAAATACCCATATTTGTTCTCAGTAACTTTGACTGTTTGTTAAACATCGTTAAAGTATTATATCGGAGCGAATCGGAATCATCTAAATATTCAGCCTGGTATTTATGGTAAAAAACCAAAAGTTTTGATACTTCCTTAGAACATTGATGTGTAAGACCATGAAAAACAACTTCAATTTTATCCTTCCGTATATTTTCTTTTAAAAATTTTAAAAGTTCAGGCTTATTTTCAAGTGAATTATCAAAAACTAAATGGATTGCAAGAGGTAATTCAAATTCATTCATTAAGAATTTAATTGTTTCAATTGTTTTAGTTCCTCCCGAAACCCTTAAATCATGAATTGCGAGTGAAAATGAATGAGTCATAATTTAATTATTAATTTTAAACAACTCATTGGCATTCCAAAGTCCATTTGCCTCTTTTTCTTCATATTTTATAAATTGATGTGGAGGTTGTGTCGAAAAATATAAATAATACTTATCCGATGCAAATACTGACTGCCATCCGGCAACCATTAATTCTAATTTATAGCAATTATACGTTCCTGTTTTTACCTTTACAACTTCATTTGAAACATCTGTAACTTTCATATTCAATGCATCACCATATTCAAACATATAGGACTTAAATGTAACACTTTTCGCTGTTTCAAACGGAAATCCACTAAATGAAAAGAAATATGCATAACGACTATATATATTACTATCGGTTTGGTTAAAAACTTTGTTTATTTTCTTTTCTTTGTTCATGAAGTAAACCTTATTGTTGCCCAAATTGATGTATTGTTCAACAATGGTATTATCTCTCAAATCAGTTCGTTTTTCCGATATTGTTGTTAAATTATTATAATTCAAATCAATTTCATTAAAGAAAATATTTCCTTCATTTACTGAAAGATGGTATATTTTTTCTCCTTTTTTATCCTGAACAGAAATGTCAACTTTTGCAATAACAAAGCCAATTTTGTCATCAATATAATCTTTTATTTCGTATGATTCCGAATCAGGAAACCCCGGATTCTTAAATACCGGTTCAGTAGCATAACAAATTAAAATATATAATGAGAAAAAAACTATGAATACTGTACGCATGAAATTTAAATTAAAAAATATTGTTTGGCTACTCGGTTTGCACTTTCTGAAGAGAAAGTTGTTCTGCTATTTTTTTACCGAATTCAAAAAACTGTTCTGCCTTATTTTCATTTGGAAAAAATTTTGCTGACAATCCTTCACATATAACATTCAATTTCAATGTTTTCAATTGACTTTCAATAATATTAACAGCCTCTCCACTCCAGCCATAGGAGCCAAATGCAGCAGCAAGTTTACCTTTGTCACGGATAGGACTTATAAGCGAAAACATTTTATATACAGGCAATAAAGTATTTTGATTTATAGTAGGTGAGCCAATAATTATACCGTTACTTTTAACTATCTTTTCTTCCAAATCACCTAATAAAATATTTTCAATATCAACTAAATCAACATTCAGGTTCATATTTGTCTGAATTCCTTTGGCTATCATTTTAGCCATTTCACCTGTATATCCATAGGCAGATACATAAGCAATTAAAACATTTTTCTCGCAATGACCAACTGTATCGAGGTATTCATGTGAATATTTTTCTGATTCTGCAACCCTTTCTTTCCAAGTTGAACGTAAAATTGGGCCATGTCCAGGACATATAACTTCAATTTCAAGTGGCTTAATTTTTTCTATTGCTTTTAATAGAAACTTACTATAAGGTTTTAAAATAACATCAAAATAATATTTAAATGATTCACTATAATCACCAACTAAATCGTCGAACATCAAATCATTGCAAAAGTGAGCGCCAAATGAATCGCAAGTGAAGAGTATTTTATTTTCTATCAAATAGGAATATATTGAATCGGGCCAATGAAGGTTTGGGGCGCCAATAATTTTTAATTTTTTATTTCCTAAATCAATTATATCACCATCTTTAACTTTCAAGCTTTTAAAAGTAGGGCCAAAAATTTCATTCAAATAATTCAAAGCCTGACCACTGCCAACTACCGTAGCTTGTGGGGCAATTTCAAGCAAATACTTTAAACTGCCGGAATGGTCAGGTTCAGTATGATTACATATAATATATTCTATTTCCTTTGGATCAACAACCGATTGAACTTTTTGCAAATATTCGTCTTTGAATTTATCTTTAACGGTATCAATTATGGTCTTTTTATCAGCATTAATGAAATAGGAATTATAAGTGGTGCCATTTTTTGTTTCCATAACAATATCAAAAGTCACAATATCCCAATCAGCAACTCCAATCCATTTTACATCATTAGAAACCTCTAAAACATTTTGATGAGTCATTTTCTTTCAATTTAATTATTTGTAAAAAATTTGTCCATTACCTTAATCCCACAATATGCCACAAATTTAGAAAGAATTATCAAATAGGAAAAATACATTTAAGTATTTCGGGTAAATAATTACTTGTTTAAAAAAACAAAAAAGCTGAAAGTGTTAGTTTTTCAGCTTTTTACAAATAGTTATTTTTTATCAGTTTGACTCGGTGAAGTGCTTTTGGCATTCGACTTATTTTTGCAACAACTTCCACTTGCTTTAGTACATGACTTATTGCAACTTTTATCATCTTTTTTTGCAGCAACTTTTGAGTCCTGCTGCATCACAGGTTTATTATCCGAAGCTTTAATACTTGGAACAGCCATTGCTGAAACAAAAGCAATTAAAGCAATTGATACAAATAATTTTTTCATACAATATGTTTTTAAAGTTAAACATTATTCGAAATTAGACTAAATAAATTTTAAATTCTGTTAACTGTATGTTAAGGCTTCTTAATAAAAGAAGTCAGGATAAAGGACTGTGTAATTAAGCTAAAAGGAAAATATGATTAGTTTTGTAAAAAGCCAATGAAATGAAAAACTATTATAGATTGTTATACATTTTAATTCTTTTTAGTATCGATATAAGTAATATTAATTGTCAAAGCATTTCGGATACTATATGTAATCTAAAAATTAGATCGGTCCAAATATATCAGGATGGTTGGGAATTATCATATCCAGTAATTGCCTTAAATTCAAATGAAAAATTAAAAATAAGTTTTGACGATTTAAATACAAATCCTGAGAATTACAGCTATACGATTGAACATTGCAATTCAAAATGGGAACCTTCGTCAATATCGAATACCGAAGTTTTTGATGGTTTTGACCAAAACCAAATAACAGACAGGCAATTCTCAATTAATACAACTATTTCATATATACATTATTCCTTTGATATTCCGAATGAAAATTGTAATCCCAAAATTTCTGGAAACTATATCGTTAAAGTGTTTCAAAATTCAGATGAATCAAATATAATATTTATTAAAAGATTCTATATAACCGAATATATGGCCAATATTGATTTGTCTATTATTCGTCCGGAAATTCCAAAATATATGGCAAGAGATCAACAATATAAAATTAGTATTATCCCAAATTTAAATGATTATACCGATTTGCGAAGTGAAATTAAAACATTTATAATGCAAAACTATAATGAAAATAGTAGAAAAGAATGTTATTTGTCACGTATTGAAAATTCACAAACGATGATTTATGACGACCCGGATTCTAATTTATTTGCAGGAAGTAATGAATATAGAGCATTTGATATAAAAAGTAAAAAATACCAAAGTGAACATATACGTTCAATTAAATATGATAGCTCATCCTATATCATCACTTTAACTAATGATGAATGGAGAAACCAAAAACAATATTTTACCGAAGTTGACCTGAATGGAAATTATTTTATCAATAATAGTGATGGAACAACAAAGGACATTGATGCTGATTATTTTAAAATTAAATTTACTCTACCGACATTGGAACCGGTAATAGATGGCAACCTATATATATTTGGTGCATTAACAAACTGGGAGTGCAACAGTAATTCAATTTTGCATTATAATTTAGACAAAAGCCAATATGAATGTCAATTATTGTTAAAACAAGGTTATTATAATTATTTGTATGCATATAAAGCAACAAATAATAATAAAATTGACTTATCATATGTTGAGCGCAACCATTATGAAACCGAAAATGATTATTTGGTATTTGTATATTATAAAGCAATGAATAGTCGTTATGAAAGATTAATTGGTTATAAAATTGCAAATTCTGTTAAAAAAACGAATTGAAAATAATCGTTTGAATTCAATATAATTTATACTTTAGCCTGCAATTTGATTTTATTATTTATGAATATTTTGTTATTAGGTTCGGGAGGCAGGGAAAATGCACTGGCATGGAAATTAATCCAAAGCCCTAAACTTACACAGTTATTTGTTTCACCCGGGAATGCAGGGACAGGAAATATTGCTGTTAATATCGAACTTACACCAAACAATTTTGATTCAATTGGCAAATTTGTGCTTACCAATAAAATCGATATGGTAATTGTTGGCCCTGAAGAACCTTTAGTCAATGGCATTTCCGATTATTTTGCATCAAATAATTATTTAAAATGCATTCCGGTTATTGGTCCTTCAAAGGCAGGTGCTATGCTTGAAGGTAGTAAAGATTTTGCCAAACAATTTATGATGCGCCATGGAATTCCAACCGCAAAATATTTAAGCATTAAACAGAACGAATTGCAAAAAGGTGTTGCATTTTTAAAGTCCTTAAAGCCACCATATGTTTTAAAAGCTGATGGTTTGGCTGCCGGTAAAGGTGTTATAATATTGAATAATTTAACCGAAGCTGAACATGAACTAACTGAAATGTTGGCAGGTAAATTTGGTCAAGCAAGTAAAACTGTGGTAATTGAGGAATTCCTTTCGGGAATAGAATTGTCGGTTTTTGCATTAACCGATGGCGAATCATATGTTGTTTTGCCTGAAGCCAAAGATTATAAACGAATTGGCGAAGGTGATACCGGCTTAAATACTGGCGGCATGGGAGCTGTTTCACCTGTATCATTTGCCACTCCAGAGTTTATGAAAAAGGTTGATATGAAAATTGTTCAACCTACAATAAATGGAATAAAACATGACGGAATTGACTATAAAGGATTTGTATTTTTCGGTTTAATTAATGTATCCGGTGAACCTTATGTAATTGAATATAACGTTAGGATGGGCGATCCTGAAACGGAAGTTGTAATTCCACGTTTAAAAAACGATTTAATTGAATTACTTATAGCTGTTTCAAATAAATCGTTAGACAAAATAAAAATTGAAATTGACGAAGACTTTGCTGCTACAGTTATGTTGGTTTCTGGTGGTTATCCGGGTGAATATAAAAAAGGGTATGAAGTTTTAAATCTTGAAAAAGTGAATGGAAGTATGGTATTTCATGCAGGTACAACACATAAAGATGGAAAAACAGTAACTTCAGGAGGTAGAGTGCTGTCAATAACTTCATTAGGGAAAAATAAAAATGATGCATTGGCTCAATCCTATGCAAATGCTGAAATTATTGATTTTCAGGATAAATATTATAGGAAAGATATTGGTTTTGATTTATAAATAATTAAAAAGTGTTATTAAACAAAGTCAGAAATTATCAACCTTTTGCTTTAATTGTTATACCAATTATCATAACTTTTATTTGGTTTAATCCTATAATTGGAAATACTAAAATCATAGATCCATATATTCCAGTTATGCCATTACAGGGAATTGTGAGGCAATATATTGCTGAATATTCATTGTTTTCAAAGATACTGGGATTAGCTATTCTATTGCTTATATCATTCTATATAAACAGGTTGAATACTAAATATATATTAATTCCCGACAGAACTTATTTACCTGCTACTTTCTATCTATTGATTTGTTGTGGCTTACTATCGCATAAAGATTTAACAGCTACATTAATTGGGATGCTTTTTTTTCTGTTTAGCTTGGACAGGATGCTTGATTCATATAAAAATGAAAGTCTTTCGTATAATAGTTTCGATGCTTCATTGTTAATAGGTATAGCGAGTTTGTTCTATTTTAATTTTATATTTTTTATTATTTTTATTTGGTTTGCGTTAAGCATTTTGCGATCATTTAAATGGAGGGAATGGCTATATACTATTATAGGACTTAGTATTCCATATTTTATTTTATTGAGTATATATTATCTATTAAACATTGATTCAAAATTTTTATTTATAACAATTAAAGAAAATTTTGTTATTCAATTTCCTTTGATATTTAATAAAGTACAATATATTTTTGGAAGTTTAACTATACTTATTTTAATTATTTCAGCATTCTATACATTAACTCGATTGGGAAGTATGAAAATATTGGCAAGACGGACTTTCAATTTATTTGCTATACTTATTTTAATATGTATAGCTATATTTTTTATTATTAAATCTACGTCTGTTGACATTATTTTTATCACTGCTTTTCCTATATCAATGCTATTTTCAAACTATTTTCTTTCAGCACGCAGAGGTCGATGGCTTGAAATATTATTTGATATTTTTATTGTTAGTTTCCTACTTACCCAATTTTTGGTAATAAAATAGGAAAAATAATATTACAAGGTTGATTTGCAATATTATTTTCCATAAATATTTTATACCATTTTTTTCGGATCGACCCACAAATCGAATTGTTCATTGGTCACTAAACCTAATTCAATTGCAACTTCACGTAAAGTCTTTTTTTCCTTATGCGCTTTTTTAGCAATTTTTGCAGCATTTTCGTATCCTATATGTGTATTTAATGCAGTTACAAGCATTAATGAATTTTCGAGATGAAGCTTAATTGTATCATAATTAGGTTGTATGCCAACAGCACAATTATCGTTAAACGAAACACAGGCATCGCCAATTAAACGAGCGGATTGCAATACATTATACGCAATAAGTGGTTTAAATACATTCAGTTCAAAATGACCAGTTGCACCTCCTATTGTAACAGCAATGTCGTTTCCTATAACCTGGGCGCAAACCATTGTTAGTGCTTCGGGTTGCGTGGGGTTTACTTTTCCTGGCATTATAGATGATCCTGGTTCATTGTCAGGAATTATAATTTCACCAATACCCGATCGTGGACCAGAACTAAGCATTCTAATATCATTGGCAATTTTCATAAGTGATACTGCTGAACGTTTAAGCTCTCCACTTAATTCAACCATAGCATCATGAGCTGCAAGAGATTCAAATTTATTTGGCGCTGTGATAAAAGGCAAGCCTGTTAATTCAGCAATTTTCTTGGCAACCAATTCGGAATATCCCTTTGGGGTGTTTAAACCAGTACCAACTGCTGTACCGCCCAAAGCTAACTCGCTAACCATAACAAGAGCATTACGTATAGCCCGCATTGAATTTTGAATTTGTTGTGCATAGCCTGAAAATTCCTGTCCAAGTGTCAAAGGAGTAGCATCCATAAAATGCGTACGGCCCGTTTTCACAACATCTTTAAAATCTTTTGCTTTCTTATCTATCGTATTGAATAATTTTTGCATTCCGGGCAAAGTAACTTCACTTACCAATTTATAAGCTGCAATATGCATAGCCGTAGGAAATGTATCATTTGACGATTGCGATTTATTTACATCGTCGTTGGGATGAAGAATCTTTTTTTCATCAGTTAACTTTCCGCCCGTTAACACATGGGCGCGATATGCTACAACCTCGTTAACATTCATATTACTTTGGGTACCTGAACCTGTTTGCCAAATTACCAGTGGAAATTCATTATTTAATTTATTATCGAGAATTTCATCACATACTTTTGCAATTAAATCGCGTTTTTCAGCTGACAATACTCCCAATTCATTATTTGCCATTGCTGCAGCCTTTTTCAAATATGCAAAAGCAATAATAATTTCATGAGGCATACTTGCTTCAGGGCCAATTTTAAAATTATTTCGTGAACGTTCGGTTTGGGCTCCCCAATATTTATCAGCGGGTACTTTAACTTCACCCATAGTGTCATGTTCTATCCTATATTCCATTTTGTATTATTATATAAATATTAAATTATTTAGGCATATATTTTGAATAATCATCATTTGATTTTTCAGTTTCCTGAACCAGAGTTTCATTTTCTGATTTTATTTTCGAAATCGGTTTGGGAATAATTTTATCATTAAAAGATTCAAGCCTTTTAATCAGATGTGGATGTGAAGATAACTTTTCAGAAAACCAAAACCAAAACCCGTCATCGGTATAACTTTGATTAATGAATTCTTTCGTATTTACTTTTTTAAATAATTTTCCACCCGATGCTAAAATTAAAATTCCATTTTGTGCACCATCAGGACAAAGGGCAAGACCTATATTATCACAAGTATATTCGCAAGCACGCGAATATGCAGTCCGCAAAAATGGTATTAATGCTGAAGGAAGCAATAATAAATTTTTAATCATATGCTTACGTTTTATATGGCCTAATTCATGGCCTATTATAAATTCGAGGGAATTTTTATCCTGATCATAAGCCGATTCAACTATATTTGAGAATAAAATTACATAATTCGATCCGAAAAAATTTGCAGCAAAAGCATTTAGTAATCCACCTGATTGTAAGATAAAAACCCTTGGGACTTTTGATAATCCTAATAAATTACTTTGGTTTACAACTTTAGCATATATTTCGGGAAATTGATTTTCACCAACCCTAACTGCATTCCCGACTAAATGACCCATAAACAAACAGAATCGTAATATGCCAAAAAGAATAAAAACTAAAATTATAATTATATAAATTATTATACTAGAAAATACAGATGGATACAATGTATATGAATCAATAAGTAATAAAATTCCATATACAATAGCGGCATATATAAATATGCTAAAAAACAACCTGATTCCAAAAAAAATATTTTCTTTTGGATTTACTTCATATTCAATTCTTGGGCTCATAAATATATTATTAAAATAATTTTTGCAATTTAAAATAAAGTGTCATTATAAATCAAAAAAGAACTATTAATAATTAATAAAAATTTATAACTCTTCTTTTTTCAGTAGTGAGTCAACTAAATTTGCAGGATTAGCTAAAATTGCTTTATATTTTCCAATAATTATGGGCCTTTGCAATAGTTTTGGATTTTCGATAATGATTTTAACCCATTCATTGTCAGAAAATTTTTTACCTTTTAGTTCTTTTTTATAATACTCTTCCTGAGTTCTAATAATATCAATAGGTCTACAATTAATTTTTAGCAATATTTCATCCATTTGTTCCTTTGTTAAACCTTCTTCGATATACTTAATAACCTGAAATTCAACATTTTTTTTCTGCAAATATTTGAGTCCTTCGCAACTTTTTTTACATCGTGGATTATGGAATATTTTTATCATTTTTATAACTTAATAATGATCAGTAATTACTATAATAAAATGAAACTATACAAACCTCAGGTTAAAATTATCAATAATTGCTTTTCACAAAAAACTATAGCAACCATTTTTCTAAAATTAATTAGTATTTAGGTTTAACATTATTTAATTCAATAATATAATAAAATAGGTTTTTTTAGTAAAATGTAGAGTTAGTACTTTTAAGTGTTTTGAAATAAAATTATTAAAATTAAAAAGAATTCATTGGGCTTTAAATTATTGAAAGTACTTAATTAACTTTGATAATAAATAATTGAACTTGTAAATATCATCACATTTTTGAGATTTAATAAAAAGTCAAAATATAAAATTTTAAATTGAAAAGAATATGGAACTTAAAGAAATTGTATCTCCTGAAAAAACAGCCCTTTTGGTTTGGGATGTTCAAAAAATGTTAGTAAATAGCATATATAACACCGATACATTTTTAGTAAATTTGAAAAAGGTAATTGAATCGGCACGTGAAAAGGGAATTACAATTATGTATTCAAAAATTACTCTTTTGTCTGGAAAATTTGAATCACCTGTCAGAAAATTTTTATGGCAAAACCGTCCTTCATTGCTAAGTTCATCTCCGGAAGGATTCGATTTAGTTATAGAACCAAATAAAGATGAAATAGTTATACCTAAAAATACAGCAAGTATTTTTATAGGAACAAATTTTGAACTTATGTTGCGAAACGCAGGTATAACAACAATATTATTCACCGGCATTGCTACTGAAATAGGTGTTGAATCAAGTGCCAGGGATGCATCGAACAGGGGATTTTTTCCGGTAATTATTACCGACGCAGTGTCTTCAAGGAATGAAGATGCACATAATCGCTCTCTCGAAAATTTAAAAAATATGATGATCCTTTTAAAATCAGATGAACTTATTTCACTTTGGTGAAAATATTTAACATATATCATTAAAATTTTTAATAATTATTCTAAACTCCATTTTCATAAAAAAAAACGAATGCGATTAAAATTTACTATATTAATTTTATTATTTTATAGCGCAAAATCTTTTTGCTCAGATAATACCATATATCCTGTTTCTCCAAATTCATCAACTGAAGCAAAAGCTTTACTTAAATTCCTATATAGCACATCAGGTAATTATATATTAACGGGTCAACATAATTTTCCAAATATAAAAGGACGGAATACTCAATTTGCAGCTGAATATATTGGCAAAACACCGCTGGTTTACAGTACCGATTGGGGATTCGCAAAAGATAGCGATACTGATTCATATCTTGCCCGTCCTGATATTGTTAAAAAGGCAATAGAACTTAATAAAGAAGGTTATATAATTACAATATGCTGGCATGCAGTTCCTCCTACCGCAAATGAACCAATAACTTTTCGTCCGCGTACAGGCAAAGTTGCACCCGACTCACTGGCTAGTGTTCAGGGACAATTGCTCGATCAACAATTTCAAGATGTGTTAACTCCGGGAACATATTTATATAAAAAATGGTGCTCGCAGGTTGATACCATAGCCAAATATCTGAAAGAATTACAGGCAGCTCATGTTCCAATTATTTGGAGACCATACCATGAAATGAACGGTAGTTGGTTTTGGTGGGGCGGCCGAACTGGAAAGTATAGTTCCAGGGTTTTATATACACAATTATTTAATCGCCTGACCCATTACCATAAAATTAACAATTTAATTTGGGTTTGGAATGTTGACCGGCCACATAATGATAATATGCAATTTTCAAAATATAATCCGGGTGAAAAATATTTTGATATTGCATCTATAGATATTTATGGAAATGATTTTAATCAATTGTATTATGACAGTCTTTTAAATTTATCAAAAGGAAAGTTAATTACACTTGGAGAGGTTGGTAATCCGCCATCTCCTGAAATTATGAAAATGCAACCCAAATGGTCGTATTATGTAATTTGGGCAGGAATGGTTCGAAATACAAATAAGAATGCGTATAAAGCATTACTAAATGATCCACGTTATTTATGGTTAGGCGATTCGGCCTACTGTAAACTTATGGTACCATATCGAATGTCCTGCAATTTATTACCGTTAAAAGAAAATATCTATAAACCAAATTATCAAAAACCAAATTTTACCGGAGAGTGGATATTTAATGAAGAAAGCAGTAAACTAGATAAAATGGGTGTTAATGGACTTCCATATAAATTAAATATAGTACAAAAGGGAAATGATTTTATGTTACAAAAATCATATATTTTAGAATATGCCGAAGATAAAGTAACTACAGATAATCTTAAGCTTGATGGTAGTGAATGCAAATCGGAATTTATGAAATCGCCCATGATAATTAAAGCTCACTGGCAAAACAATTCAGATACTCTTATAATAGAATCGGACACAAAATTGCAAGATTGGAACAAACCAATAGACATTTTTTCGAATGAGCAATGGATTTTAAATAATCATGGGAAAGTTATTACAATTATAGTAAATTCGAAAGCTTTTAAAGGTGAGCAAAACTATACCATGGTATTTGATAAAAATTAGTACTATTTTATTTTAACTTTAGTGTAATTAGTTTTATATAAATGCAAAAATCAATTTGTATTTTTCTATTTGTTTCAATTATTAAGTCAGGGTTTTCGCAGGAATCTCCAGAAAATATATTAACAAAAAAAAATGGCATTAATATTGGTTTTGTAGGAATTCAAAATTCAATTTCTATAAATTATGAACATTTATTCGATTCTATAAATGGCATAATTATTGGGATACCATTAATTAATATACATGAAGGAAAAGAATATGGTTTGTCATTGAATTACAGGCGACATTTAATAGTTGGAATGAAATCGAGCTTTTGGGGTTTATTTATAAATTATTCAAATGTAAGAAATGGAATACAGAGTAACAAAAACATGAATAAATATGAATTTAAGTACACTTCAATATCATTTGGACCTAATATTGGGCTAAGATGGGTAGAAAAATCAGGATTAAATATTGCATTACGGTTTGGTTATGGTATTCCCATAACTAAATTCGAATGGCTAAATAATCCACCTGATAAGAGATTTGCAAATAACAGGGTAAATGCATTCAAAATTATTTCAGGTATTGATGATGAACTTACTTTAGGCTACTGTTTTTAAATAACTCAAAATAAGTTGTTCACAAAATAACTAACTAGTTTCCTTATTTTTATTTCCTTCAAACTTCAATATTGCATATTTTACAAAACTATATGAAATATATATAAGTAAAGGCCAGCTTAAAAACCATAATATTTCTGTTATCATAATTTTATTTTTAATAGGTATGAGTTTCTGTTTTCATTTCATCCAAATCAATTTTCTTATTATCTATTGCACGCCACGCAAACCAAATATAAGCCAAAACAAAAGGAACAAATAATGACACATAACTCATTGCAGTTAATGTATAATGGCTGGATGAACTGTTTTCAATAGTTAGCGAACTTTGCAAATCGCTTGTTGATGGATAGTATGCTGTATTGTTAAAACCTGCCAGTAAAAATAATGCAAATACTGTAAGAATAGTTCCTAATCCAGTAAACCAAATTCCTTTTGAGCTCTGTTTAACAAAATTAAATATAGGCAGTATAATACCTGTTAAAACCAATACAACCCCAACAACAAATATTATTGCGACCAAAGGCATTGCAATTAAATTATGTAAATATTTAAAAGGTTCAATAAATACTTCCTTAGTTTGCGGATTTACAGCAAAACCATTCGATAATATCAACCATATAGCAAATATTAAAAAGAATATAACAAATGGTATAGCATTAAATAATAGTTGCTTTTTAACGCGTTCCACCATTTCAGTATTACTAATTCTATTCATAAAATATAACAATGCCAGAACCCTTGCCAAAAAGAATACGGTTAATCCTAATGTCAGGTTTTGAATATTTAAAGCAGCTTCTAAGCCATGTGCAGGGCCTGTCCATTCCGAAATAACAGGCATTTTATTACCAGTTAAAATAGTTAAATTCATTTTATTCACAGTAAACCCCGATCCGGTAAAAAAAGTAGCAACTGCAGTCCCTATTAAAATTGTGCCTAACAGTCCATTAATAAACAACAAAGTTTCATAAGTACGATGTCCAAATAAATTATTCGATTTTTTTCTATATTCATATGAAACAGCTTGAACGACAAAAGCTATTAATATGAGCATCCATACCCAATACGCACCTCCAAAACTGGTTGAGTAAAATAAAGGAAAAGAGGCAAAGAATGCACCACCAAAAGTCACAAGAGTTGTAAATGTAAACTCCCATTTCCGGCCTAAAACATTAACTAATATAGTTCTCTCTTCATCTGTTTTTCCAATTGTATAAATTAATGTTTGTCCGCCTTGTACGAACATTAAAAAAACCAGTATTGCACCTAATAGGGATACAATAATCCACCAATATTGTTGCAATGTTATATAAGATAGTGATTCAAACATAATTTAAAGTATTATATGTTATTATTATATTAATTGGTTAAGCAATATTATTTTCAGGTCCCTTTTTAATTTGGGTTACCATAATCTTAATTTCAGCAATAAGTAAAGCTGTAAAAATTATGGCAAACAATACAAATGTTATTTGTACCGAAGAAGATTTAATTTGCGAAACAGCAGCAATTGTTGGCATAATATCTTGAATAACCCAAGGCTGACGGCCAACTTCTGCAACTATCCAGCCAAGTTCACTTGCAATATATGCCAAAGGAATTGTCCATAATGCCGTATATAAAATAAATCGTTTTTTATCTATTTTATTCTTCACAGTTAATATTAAAACAACCAAAAGCAAGGCAAAAAAATGTATCCCTAAAAATACCATAAACCTAAAAGAATAAAAGGTAGTAGGTACACTTGGTATAAGTTCATTAACATTACGATTGGCATAATAACCATATCCAAAATTCTTATAATTTTCCTGAAAGGTGTTTAAATATGTACTTGCAAGGCTATCATTTCCAGCCTTTTTAGCTGTTTTATAATCAGCCAAGGCATTTATAGCAATTTCTCCTTTTTCAATTCTTTCTTTATAGGATAATATATTATGGTCAGGGTTTCCTTTAACCAAATCATATATTCCAGGTACATAAGCATTCGGATCGAGAAAAGCTAAATACGACAACATATTAGGAATTTCAATTTTGAATTTAAAATCCTGCTTATTTGGGTCAGTTACATTTTTATTAGCTTGTAAAAAACCAATAGCTGCAAGTGGTGCATTTTGTTCGCCAGAATAAAGATTTTCCATGGCTGCAAATTTCATAGGTTGGTATTTTGCCATTTTGCGTGCCGAACCATCACCAGTAAGAATAATAAATGCAGATGAAAGCAAACCAAAAGATGCGGCAACCAAAATACTTTTTTTAGCAAATAAGTGTTCGCGATTTTTTAATAGAAACCAAGCTGATACTCCAATTACAAATATAGACGACAATACATATCCCGATGAAATAGTATGAAGAAATTTATTTATGGCAACCGGTGAAAACAAAACTTGCCAAAAATTAACCATTTCATTTCGCACGGTATCTGGGTTGAATTTCATGCCTGTAGGATATTGCATCCACGCATTGGCAACTAAAATCCATAAAGCGGATAGGTTTGAACCAATTGCAACCAACCATGTTGAAAGCAAATGAAATTTTTTGCTCACTTTATTCCAACCAAAAAACATTACAGCAATAAATGTCGATTCAAGAAAAAATGCAAGAATTCCTTCAATGGCAAGAGGAGCACCGAATATATCGCCAACGAACCATGAATAATTTGACCAGTTGGTGCCAAATTCAAATTCAAGAATAATTCCGGTTGCTACGCCAATAGCAAAATTAATGCCGAATAAAGTCATCCAAAACTTGGTTATACGTTTCCATTCAGGGTCGCCAGTTTTAACGTATAAAGTTTCCATAAAAGCAACAATAAATGAAAGGCCAAGCGTTAAAGGCACAAATAGCCAGTGATAGATTGCAGTAAGTGCAAATTGAGCACGAGACCAATCAACAAGCGAAAAATCAATGTGTTCCATATATTAATTTTTATATAATTATTTTTTAATTGTCAACTGTTCAAATACATAATTGCTTCTTTCGGAATTAGTTTTAAAATTGGTTTTTAAAAAATCGTGAAAGAAAAATAATTTTAATACAACAAAAATTATAATTAATTTAATAATTATAATTAACCAAAGCCTTTTCCCAACAGTCATTTTTTTAAAACCTTCAAAATAAAACTGAAATATATTTTTAAAAATTCGTAGCATTTTGAATCAATTCAGGTTGAGAATATTTAATCAATTTTATTTTAAATTAAATCTGAAATTGAAATTTTCAAAATTTCTTTTGCAATAATCAATTAAATAGACGCATATAAAGTTATAAATTTATTTTCGTACTATAAAAATTAAAGTTTTAAACATTTAGATATTTAATTACTTGATTATTTGTTTTTTTCATAAAATGCTTATTTAGAATTATTATAAATTTCATAAAATTGTAAAAAATTGATTTATAGAAATGTACATTCTAATTGTAATTAATTATTAATTCAAAATACGAATTATTCTATTGATTATCTTATAATTAAAATCATAAACACTAAAACATGTTTTAAAAGAATAAAATGATATTTATAAATTCAATTATGAAATTATAAAATAACCTAATCGTCAGTTAAAAAAATATTAAAAATTTAAAACCGCATAGTAGTTATGATTAAAAAAAAGACATTTGCAATTTACCTTGAACTATAAATATGAATTATAAAAATTTAACACCCATTAAATCAAAAATGGAATATCGCCGATTTGGAAAGACCAACAAAAAATTAAGTGTTATAACTTTAGGCGGAATGCGCTACAAACATGGATGGAACGAACCACGGAACCTTATTCCTAATGATACACTTGATGAATGTAGAGATACAGTGGAAAAGGCTTTTTCAATGGGCATAAATCATATTGAAACTGCTTATGGATATATGAAAAGTGAACATGCTTATGGAATTGTACTCAACGATATATTAAAGATAAAACGTGATTCGTACTTTTTAATGACTAAAGGCGCACCATCAACAGCAGAAGAAACCCGTAAATTTGTTGAAGGACAGCTAAAAGCTTTAAAAACCGATTACTTTGACTTTTATGCCTGGCATGGTATGAATAATATGGAATTATTTGAAAAGGCATGTAAAAAAAATGGCCCGGTTGAAGAATTACTTAAACTAAAAAACGAAGGAATTATAAAACATGTTGGATTTAGCACACATGCCCCGCTTGAGGTTATTATAAAAGCAATTGAAACTGATTTTTTTGAATTTGTGAATTTGCACTACTACTATTTTTTTCAACGTAACAAAGGAGCGGTTGACTTGGCTCAGGCTAAAGATATGGGTGTATTTATTATTTCTCCTAATGATAAAGGTGGTCAATTGATAAACCCATCACAAAAACTAAAAGATTTAACACATCCTTTAACTCCGATTCAGTGGAATGCAAGGTTTTGCTTATCTAATCCTGCTATTCATACTTTGAGTTTTGGATTTCCTGCAACTTCGCCATTTGATCAGGTTGATGGTATTTTCCCAACATCTATCCCTTTAATTGAGCAAGATGCAAACATTAAAATGAAAATGGATAGCCAGCGATTGCTGGATAAATATGCTGAATTTGATGGATATTGTATGGCAAATGACCCATCTGGAATTAATATTCCGGAAATATTGCGTTTCCGAACTATGCTTAAATGTTATGACATGAAAAATTTTGGAGTTTACAGGTATAATATGTTTCTGGAAAAAGACAATTGGTTCCAGGGGGCATTTCCAACGCAAGATAAACTTGATAAAATTGATTTGAGCAAATGCCCCGAAAATATTCCAATTGTTGAGCTCCTGAAAGAAACACACGAAGCATTATATAAAACAAAAGACAAAATATAATAATATTGTAAAAATTGATATAACTATTATTCATAAATAATTTAAACAAAAACATAGTTCAACTATTTAAATATAAATGTTATGGAAGAAATAAAAAAATTAATGGAAGCAATTGAAAGGCTGATTCCAGAATATATGGCGAATCCAATAGATAAAAATATTACTGATGGAAGTCTTGCAGTTTGTATTATTGATGAAGAAAACAATGTTTTTGGTAAACTTTTGGGCAAAGATGTTATTAAAACGAGACAATCGTATAAAATAGCCTGGACAAAAGCCAGCCAGGTTTGGATTACCGGCTATAAAACCGGTGAATACGAAACACTGGTTTATTCAGGAAAAGTTGATGAATCGAAGTATCGCATTACTCGGCCTGATATGATTGGTTGGGAAGGCGGACAGCCCATAATTTTAAAAAGTGGTAAAAAACTTAGCATAGGTTTCAGTGGTTTTCGTGGAGTTAGTGATTTGGAAATTGTTGTAAGGGCTGTTAAATTGGCTAATATATAATTATTAACCAAATCGTTATAAATTGTTTTTATTTTAATATTAACTTCCCATTTCAATGTGTTATTATTAAATCTAAATTAAATTTTAAGCTAATCCAAGAATTACATTACTTCATAATAACTAAATGTTTAAATTTGATTTGAAACGATCATTAATTTTGAATCGAATAAATGAGCATACTTAGTACTTTTCGTTTGGTTTATTTAATTGGGGCAGTAAATGCAGGATTCTTCAGTTGCCTAATTTTCTCAAAAAAAAGCCGAACTATTGCGGATAATATTTTGGGAATTTGGTTAATTGTATTATTTGCTCAATTGTTTATCCCGTTTTTATATCTTGCGAACCTAGATATTTATTATAAATATGCAGGTTATGAAATAGTTTTTTATACATTTCACCCGTTTTTATTGTATCTTTATGTAAAGTCAACTATTGGAAGGCTTCCGAATAAAAAAGTAATTATTTGGAATACCGTAATAATTATTATATCCGAAATTTCAGCTTTATCATTCTTTATTTTTCCCGCAAAAGAAAGATTGCTATTTATTGAAGGTAAAGAGTTATTGCCAATAATTTATTTGCCTATAATTATAATAATGATATTATATTTTTTATATAACATTTATTTGAGTTATACGGTATTAAAAGATTATAAAAATAATGTTTTACAAGTATATTCATATCGCGAAAACATTGACTTGCTATGGTTACGTCGATTAGTTGTACTTTTCGCCGCTATCTCATTTCTTGTTTTTCCATTAGGGTTTTATTCCTATTATGTATTACATTCACTGGTTTATGCTGATTATTTCTTTTTTATAACACTTGTAATATTTATTTTCTTTTTAGGATATTGGGGTTACCAACAAGGACAGATATTTAATTTTAACTATAATGATGAAAATACCGAAGTAACAATTATTCCAGAACCAGCCATAATTGAAGTAAATAATACTGTTAATAAACAATTTAAAAAGGAATCGAAACTATTGCAAGAAGTTATGAAAGTCAAAAAACCTTATCTTGAACCAACATTAACTATTCATGATTTGGCCAGTTTAATTGAAATTCCATCACACCAACTTTCGAAAGTTATTAACAAGGAATTTTCATGCAATTTTTTCGAATTTATAAATAAATATAGAATAGAAGATTTCAAACAAAAAGCATTTTTACCTGAATATCAAAATATGACAATTCTTGGCATAGCGCTAAATTGCGGCTTTAATTCAAAGTCAGCATTCAATCGCATTTTTAAAGATATTACAGGCCTTACTCCTGGCGATTTTATAAAAAAACATAGGCCTTAATTATATTGTCCTATTTTATTAGGACTTATTTTATATACTGATAATCATATTGTTAATTATAAGTTTGTCCTAATTTTGGAAACTGGGACGACAAGTTTTGATTCGTAGCTTTTCTTTGCATAAAAAAATTTACTATGAGTTCGAAATTGTTTAAAGTCATTATTATTTTAGTATTTGGTTCAATATATTTTATAAACCAATTATATGGACAGGGACTATCTGCCATTGATATAGTTAAGAAAGCTGATGAAAAAAACCGCGGACAATCGAATAGCTCCGAAATGACAATGACGATTATACGACCCGATTGGACAAGAAGTATATCAATGAAAATGTGGTCGAAAAGTTCTAAATATTCATTAATTTACATTACTGATCCGGCAAAAGAAAAAGGACAGGTTTTTTTAAAACGTATAAATGAAATGTGGAATTGGGTGCCAAGTATTGAAAGACTTATAAAAGTACCGCCATCAATGATGATGCAGTCATGGATGGGTTCGGATTTTACAAATGACGATTTGGTCAAAGAATCTTCACTTGTATCAGATTATACGCAAAAATTATTAGGTAAAGAATTAGTTCGTGGCCAGGAATGTTATAAAATAGAACTAATTCCTAAACCAGATGCTCCGGTAACATGGGGAAAAGTTATTATATGGATAACAACACATGGCTTCGACCAATGGAAAATAGAATATTACGATGAAGATATGAATCTTATAAATGTGATGAATGCTTCAAATATTAAAAAGATGGGTGATAGGGAAATTCCTTCGCATCTTGAAATTGAACCGGTGAATAAAAAGGGCAATAAAACATTAATAGATATACTTTACAGCAATTTTAACCAACAAATTGATGAAAGTTTTTTTTCACAACAAAATATGAAGAAAATAAGGTAACAATAAATTTCATTTATTATGAACATATATATTCAACTTGCGTGGCGTAATCTCTGGCGAAACAAGCGAAGAACAATAATTACAAGTGCTTCCATCTTTTTTGGTGTTGTGTTTTCATCAATTATGACTTCGATGCAGGAAGGTTCGTATGCACAAATGATTAAAACAATTGTTAATTCCTATTCAGGTTATATACAGGTTCACAAAACAGGATACTGGGAAGATAAAGTCATTAACAACTCATTTACTTATTCTCCTGAAATTCGTAACGAAGTTTCAAAAGAAAATCAAGTTACTAACTTTTCACCACGGTTGGAAACATACGCCCTTGCTTCAAGCGCTGACCTAACCAAAGGGGTTATGGTTATAGGAATTTCACCAAAAGATGAAGATTGCATAACAAGCCTTTCAAAAAAAATTATTAGCGGTAATTACATTTTGCCAAATGATAGTAGTGTTCTGGTTGGCAATACGCTCGCAAAACATATGCAACTTAAAGTCAATGATACAATAGTATTACTTAGCCAGGGATATCATGGTGTAAGCGCCGCAGGAAAGTATCGGGTTAAAGGAATTATAAAACAACCTTCGCCGGAACTCGACCGAATTGTTGTATATATGGATATAAATCAATGCCAGCAATTATTTTCAGCCGACAACAAAATAACATCATTGGTAATTATGACCCAAAATACTGACAATGTTGCAAATGTAAAAAAAGATTTATCGGCCAAACTTGGAAAAAATTATGAAGTAAAGGACTGGAAAGAAATAAACCAAATTTTGATGAAACAAATTGATAGTGACAGAGCTTCAGGTTTCATTATAAAAGGTCTTCTATATTTAATATTAGCCTTTGGTATATTTGGAACTGTAATGATGATGACACTTGAACGTAGAAAAGAATTTGGTGTTTTGGTTGCTGTTGGAATGCAAAAATATCGCCTGAGTTATATGCTTTTACTTGAAACATTATTTATTGGAGTTTTGGGAAGCATTACCGGAATTTTATTTAGTTTACCAATTGCCTGGTATTTTAAATTTCATCCTATTCCGTTTACCGGACAAACAGCAGAATCAATGCTACAAATGGGTTTTGAACCTGTTATGTCATTTAGTATTCACCCCTCGGTATTTTATGTTCAGGCAATGATAATACTTGTAATAAGTTTGTTGATAGGCTTATATCCAATATTAGTTACATCCCAACTTAAGGTAAATAAAGCATTACATAGTTAATTCTTAATAAAAACAAATATTTATGATACCCATTTTTGCCTGGCGAAATATATGGCGTAACAAACTCAGAAGTGCAGTTATAATGGCGGCATTTGCTGTTGGAATTTTTGCAGGTATATTTTTAATTGCATTTTCGAACGGAATGATTGATAGCCGCGTTAACGCTGTAATTGGTAATGAAATGTCGCATATCCAGCTTCACAAACCGGAATTTTTAGAAGATGACCAGTTTTCTTTACGATTTAATGTAAATGATTCTATGGTAAACGAACTTATGAAAATTCCACATGTAATTGCTGTTTCAAAAAGAATTATAGTAAATTCTATGGTTGCATCAGCTGAAACAGGTTTAGGCGTAAAAATTAATGGTATAAATCCACAGCAAGAAAGTAAAGTAAGCCAATTACATTCAAAAATCATAAATGGATTATATTTATCCAATGAAGGTAGAAATCCAATATTAATAAGCGAACGACTGGCACAGAAATTAAAAGTAGGGTTACACAATAAATTAATTTTAACTGTTCAGGATGTAAACAAAAACATTACTGGTGGTGCCTTTCGGATTGTCGGAATATATCGTACGGACAATATGTTGTTTGATGAAGCTAATATTTTTGTAAGAAACAATGATATAGCAAAGTTAACTGGTATATCACCGAATGATGTTCATGAAGTTGCTGTATTACTTGATAAAAATAAATATACTGAATCAACAACCAAAATAATTGAAAAAGAATTTCCTGATTTGGAAGTAAAAAACTGGTTACAATTAAGTCCCGATGCCGGTGCATTAGTTGGTGCTATGAACCAATATACCTATATTTTTACAATAATCATTCTTATGGCTTTGAGTTTCGGAATTGTTAACACTATGTTAATGGTTATTATGGAACGTATAAGAGAATTAGGAATGCTTATGGCGATAGGCATGAACAGGGTTAAAGTTTTTATAATGATAATGTTCGAAACTATTTTTTTATCCTTAACCGGCGGAATTATTGGAATTTCATTAGGTTGGGCAATTTCAAGTTACTTTGCATCAGCTGGTATAAATTTATATTTTTGGAAAGAAGCTTTTGGAGAACTTGGATTTTCCTCACTTATATATCCAAAAATAGAATTTAGGGTTATACTATTTACTACTATATTAGTTATAATTGCTGGTATTATTTCAGCACTTTACCCAGCTTATAAAGCAATTAAACTAAAGCCATCTGAAGCAATTCGTTCAAATTAATTAATAATTTATAGCATTATGAATATAATTGAAATAAAAGATTTGCATAAAGTTTATAACGAAAAATCAATGCCAGTTATCGCTGTTAATGGTATTAGTTTAAATTTCGAAGAAGGTGAATTTACTGCAATTGTAGGACCTTCAGGTTCTGGCAAAACCACTTTATTAAATATTGTTGGTGGATTAGACGATCCCACGACCGGAGATGTATTTATTGACAAAGTGAAGATAAATGCACTTTCTGCCAGGCAAAAGACCGATTTTAGGATGAAAAATATAGGGTTTGTATTTCAGTCATATAATCTTATTCCGGTATTTACAGCGCACGAAAATGTTGAATTTATAATGCACTTGCAAGGGAAATCAAAAAAAGAAAGGAACAGCAGAACTAAAGAGCTTCTGGAATCGGTCGGTTTGGGAGACAGAGAAAATAGCAGGCCAGCAAACCTTTCCGGAGGCCAGCAACAAAGAGTAGCTGTTGCCAGAGCGCTTGCTTCGCGTCCTAAGTTCATCCTGGCCGATGAACCCACTGCCAACCTTGACTTAAAATCTACTGAAAATCTTTTAGATATTATGGAAAAATTAAACCAGGAAGAAAATATTACTTTTATATTTTCAACTCATGATCAACGCGTTGTTAACAAAGCTAAACACGTTATAACTATTGAAGATGGCGCAGTTGTTTCGGATATTAGAAAAAATTAAATAATTACTACTTCTATAGCATAGTTTTATAACTATTTGTATGTAAATAAGTAGAATCTTTTTTAGGTGAACCCTGATTTTCAGGAACTGTTAGTATTGGTGCATTATTAAAAAAGTTCTCCATCATTTTTCTTTGACTTTTTATCAATTGATTTATATTATCAAAATTACCAAATTCTTTTTCAAACATTTCTCCATAATTATCGCTCACAAAACTGGAATCGTTATTATCGAAAGGCATTTTAAACATATCATTATCGCCAAATTGATTAAATGAAAATTGGTCTTGTATTTTATTCAACATTGAATCAACATTTGACGGAACTTTTCCATTTCCTGTCCATGACCATTCATATGTTGAATCATAACGAGTAATATTCCCATTTTTATCTGTTTGTTTGTTAACTTTTATACTAATTTTTGGTTCATTTTTATTATCAGCCAATTTAATATTTTTATCCTGAGCAGGTATTTTATTCGCAATAAATATTGTACAACCTATTAAACCTGCCAAACAAAAAATATTTAAAAGACTTCCGAAATTATTTATTGTTCTCATGGCAACTAAAATTTATTGGTTCAACTTTACATAAACTATTTTCACCACAAAATTACATCGCATTAATCCCGATTGCAAAAGGTTATAATAATCATTAACTGAATTTAAGAAGATTTAATAATATCATATTTTTAATCGCTTTTTAATATTCTTTTAATTTCATTTTCACTATTCAGGTAATATCTTAATATAATTTTGATCACTTAATTTTTAGTATAGAAATATTTTTGTTCACTACATAATATCATAAACAATTATATAAAGTTGATTTTTTTCAAAAATTACAAGTTGCAGTTAATAGGTAAGTACAAATGATAAATAATGCCAATTAGTTTATATAATAAATGAAGATTTGAAAATACTTTCGAGAAGGACTTTAGAATAATTAATTCATTTTTATAACTGAAACAAATAATTAATAACTAAATTACCCATGCAAACAAGTATAGCCATTCTTGATGTTCAGGGGTTAAACAAGATGGTTGTTGCTTGTGCAGCATGGGTTTTTAATTAAAAGATAAATTAAGAAATACATATTAAATATAAATTTCATGAAACATTTAAATATTATTTTAATTGTATTTATAACGCTAATTTCAATTATCAGTTGTAAAAATAATCAAAAGGTTGACAATGCTTATTTAAAAGGGAACTGGAAACTAACTATATCAATGGGTAATAGTTTAAATACCGATGAAATGAAAAAAATAAATGCCGATTCAGGGTTCCATGCAGGTTTAAATATATTAGGATTTATTCCTGAAAATAGTAAATGGAATTTTGTAAACGATAGCATATTAATAATTACATTTCAAAGTGATGTTGAATTGCCTCCAGATACTATTAATTATTATTTAAACAAAAATCGTGATTCAATATTTATATCGGATAAAACGAACAATGAGTCCTATAAGCTTTCAAAATACTTATTTAATCAAATAAAGTTAGATTTGTCAAATAATGGCACTTTATGCATCTTAACCAGAAACAATAAGAAAAATAATTAATATAAAATCTCACTTTATTCATATTTAATAATATAAATTTTAGTATTGTTTAACTCTATTTTTAAAATTCATATTTAATCGAATAATAACTTTGCATAATTAAAGATTGTTATAACCAAAGTGAATATGAAAAAATATCTTTTAGTAATTATTTCTCAGTTAATTCAAATACAGTTAATATTGGGTTTAGGAGTAATTAGTAAAAATAACGAAACTATAAATAATTACAAAAAATCTTCCGGTAAAATAGTCAGGAATAAAATTCCAGGGTTTCAATTAAATGAAAACAGCAAATATCCTTTAAAACGTGTGATTATAGTTTTAGGCAACTGCAATGATTCATTAATGTCTGTTGCTGCCGGTAATGAACTCTATAATTTATTAGGACATTTTAATACAAAAATAAATATTATCAAAAAATATAAATTATAAACCCAAAACTCTTCAAAAATATGATCTATTATTTTACATTGGGTTACAAACTAATAATCCTCCATCAGCTGCACTCATAAACGATATATATAATACAAATAAAACTGTAGTTTGGATAAACAGTGGCTTTTCAAAATTTGAAAGTAAAAAAGGTGAAACTGAGAAACTTGGTTTTTTGGTTGGTAAAATTGATAAATCACTATCGTATAATAATGTTAAAGCAGGAAATATATATTATACAAGAGGTGGTGATAATTTATATACTATTCAAACAACAAATAATAAAAAAGCAAATGTATTAGCGACAGCAATTAGCGATAATCAGAGGAATTCAATGCCATATATAGTCAAATCAAAAAACTTATATTACATATCAGATATTCCATATTTTAATTGTGGCGACAATGACAGGTATTTATTATTTGCAGATATTTTACACGATTTATTAAAAGAAAACCATAAAGAAGAGCATAAAGCTATTGTTAGAATTGAAGATGTAACACCTATACGTGATCCGGAAAGGTTGCGTAAAATTGCAGATATTTTATCGGAACGTAATATACCATTTTTAATTGGTGTTGTACCATTTTATGTTGACCCATCACATAACATTCGTATAAGTCTTTCGAACAAACCGGCTTTAGTGGCTGCTTTAAAATACTGTGTTTCAAAAGGAGCATCCATCGTACTTCATGGTGTAACACATCAATATAAAGGAATATCAGGAATTGATTTTGAATTTTGGGACGGTTCAGTGAACAAACCAATAGCAAATGAAACAGCTTCAGAAATAGAAAATAAAATTAATGAAGGCCTTGATGAATGTGTAAAGAATGGGATTTACCCATTATATTGGGAAACTCCTCATTATACTGCTTCAATTGAAACCTATAAAATTGTTTCCGAACATTTTGGTTCAACAATAGAACGACTGCTAGTTACCAACAGTTATAAATATGGTCAATTTTTCCCGTATGAAATACAAAAGGATATGTATGGCCAAAAAGATTTTCCTGAAGACCTTGGTTATATGCCAATAATTCCACGTGATAGTAGCGAGCTATATATAAAACATATACTGGCAAACGCAAAAGGATTGCTCAATGTGCGGGATGGCTATGCTTCATTCTTTTTTCATACATTTGTAAACCTCGATTATTTGAAAGAAATTGCTGATGGAATAAGCAAGTTAGGTTTTCAATATACCGATTTGAGAAAAGAAACCAATTGGGTAAAAACAAAGGATCTCGTTATTTTAAGTGGTTCGCAAAAATACAAATTATCACCCGATAGCCACTTATTGGCGGAAATTTATTATAATAAATCAGGTCAGGTTGAAAAGAGAATTTTTTCGCATATTCCTGTAAAAGGTTCCATTTCAAGAAATATAATTCTTAAACCCGATGAATTTTATGTAGCTGAATCAGTTTATCAATCGGAAAGAAACTTAGCAGAGAATAAAAATCATAATGAGTCAAATTCCATCAAAGATCATAAATTATACAAAAATTAGTTTATACTGAATTTTATAAATTTAAGATTTACTAATCATATTAATTCTACTTTAACAGATTCGAAAACCAAACTGTTTTTACCCTTAATCCCTAAAGGGAACAGTTTTATTTTCAGCTTTCGCCCTTTAGGGTTTGGGGTAAATAAAGCTGAAAATAATTGATGACAGTTAATGTGTTAAAGTAGATTAAATTAAAAAATTAAACTTGTAGCAAATATTTTTGTTATAAGTTAAAACTGGCTTATTATATGAACAATCTGAATTATGGAGTAATTGGAAATTGTAGGAGCGCTGCTTTGATTTATGAAAATGGAAGCATAGATTGGTGTTGCCTTCCTTATTTTGATTCTCCTTCGGTTTTTGCGAAAATTCTCGATGAAGAAAAAGGTGGTTCGTTCAGTTTTATTGTTAGCGATGATTATAAAATAACCCAGGAATATAAATACAGGACAAATATTTTATGTACCACTTTTACGTCAGAAAATGGAGTATTCGAAGTAATTGACTTTATGCCAAGGTATAAAACGAACGAAAATGAATATTTTACTCCTAGTGAAATTTACAGGTATATTCGTTACATTTCAGGTTCACCGGTGTTTCGGGTTAATTACCACCCCATGTTTAATTATGCCCGTGAAGAAATTGCTAATGTAATTTATGGTAAACAAATCAGAACATACTCTATATTAAACCCAACCGACACTATTTATTTGTATTCAAGCCTTCCATTAACCGATATAACTGAATCACGTGAAATCGAACTTACCCAACATCAATTTCTACTTTTATCGTATAACCAAAAATTAATTGAAGTAAATATCGACAGGGTTTATCTCGAATATCAACGTACAAAGGTTTACTGGTTAAACTGGATGAACCGTTCTAAAAAATACGAAAATTATTCCGAAGAAATTATTAGAAGTTTGCTTGTTCTGAAAATAATGTCATTTCAACAAACCGGTGCAATGTTGGCGGCATTAACAACAAGTATTCCAGAAACTATTGGAGAAGTGCGCAATTGGGATTATCGTTTTTGTTGGCTTCGCGATGCTTCAATGTCTATTGATACGCTCCTTAAAATGGGCCACTATTTGGCTGCACAGCGTTTTCTTACTTATATAAAAGGTATTCTTCAATCGAAACATGATTCATTTCAAATAATGTATGGCATTAGGGGTGAAAGGGAATTAACAGAAACTGATTTACCACATTTAGCAGGATACGAAAATTCAAGACCGGTAAGAATTGGCAACGATGCTTTTACACAAAAACAAAATGATGTTTTTGGTTATATTCTGAATGTTATGTACCAATATTACCAATTTTTCCCAGGTACACTTGACGAAGTTGAAGATATGTGGGAAATTGTCCGCAATATAAGCCGCACCGTTACTACTGAATGGGAAAAACCTGATAGGGGAATTTGGGAAATTAGAAATGGCAAAAAGCATTTTGTTTTTTCGAAAGTAATGAGCTGGGTGGCAATGGATAGAGCCGCTAAGATAGCTATTTTACTGAATAAAGATTATTATGCTGAAATATGGGGAAGCATTGCAAATGACATTAAAAACGAAATTTTAACTAAAGGTTGGAAAGAAGATTTACAAACGTTTACACAAACCTATTGTAATTCTGAGCTCGATGCTTCTCTTCTATTAATGGCTGATTACGGCTTTATTGATGCTAAAGATGATAAATATATAAAAACGGTTCAAGCTGCTAAAAAAGCACTTTTTCATAATGGATTAATGTTTCGTTATATTAATTCCGATGATTTTGGAAAACCCTCTTCGTCATTCACAATATGTACCTTTTGGCTAATTCAATCATTATATAAAATTGGTATGGAAGATGAGGCAAAAGAAATTTTTGAAAACCTTCTAAAATGTTGCAACCATGTTGGCCTTTTTAGCGAAGATATAGATTTCAACTCAAAACGATTATTAGGAAATTTTCCACAGGCATATTCGCATTTAGCGCTTATAAATACTGCAATTCTTTTCTCAAATGAAAAATTTATGTCGAAATTTATTAAACCTTAGATTAACATAATAGCTATTCGTTAACCAAATCAATATATACCCCGTTTGTCCATCCAAACCCGTCTTGTGCCGGGTATTCTCCATCATTTGGTATTGAGGTTGTATCAACAACGTTATATTTTTCAATCATTTTATGATTTCGGTTGAAATAAATTTTATTCGTATGTAACCAACGTTCCCTAATTGTATCGGCTAATCCATATATGTGATAATTACGTAACGCCTGAATGGTTATCCATTCCAATGGAGCCCAACCATTTGGATAATCCCATTGTTGACCGGAATTTACTAATGAAGTAACTACTCCTCCGGGTTTTAAAAAATATTTACGGATTGTATTCGAAACCTTAACAGCTTGAATGGAATCAGCTATATTAATGAATAAAGGAAAAACACCGGCTAAAGTAAAATCCAATGATTTTTCTTTTTGAATAAAATTATAGTCGAAATAAAAACCATTTTTATTGTTCCAAAATAACCTATTAATTAAATATTTGCGTCTATTGGCCATTTCGTTATATAATAATGCTGTATTATCATTCATTAAGGAATAAGCTTTCGCTATTGTTTTTTCAAGATGATATAGTAAACAATTTAAATCAACCGGCAAAATATCAAGCGTTGAAATATTCTCAAAACTTGTATCATTTAATAACCATCGTGATGAAAAATCCCAACCTGATTCAGCAGTACTTCTAATATTTCTGAAGTAATTTAATGTATCTTTAATTTTTGCTTTATATAATTTGAAATTACTAACATCTTCATTATACATTTCAGTTCTTGGCAAGTTTACATTGTCATAATAATGGTTAAGTTTATCAATATTATTCAATATAACACTATGTTCAAACACTTTAGAATGATGTGGATTTTTCATCCAATATTTATATTCGAGCAAAAGTTCAGGAAGATACTTAATATAAATAGAATCGCCATTTAACTTTGCATCCAAATCAACTATATATGAGAAAAATGGAGGTTGAGAACGAGATAAATAATAACTTCTGTTTCCATTGGGAATATGTCCGAATTTTTTAATCAGGAAGGCTAAATTTTCAGTCATATTATCCACAATTAAATTTTTGTGTAAATCAGCATAACCTAATAAGGTAAAATAAGTATCCCAATAATATACTTCCCTAAACCGTCCACCCGGTATTACAAAATTATACGGCAATTGAATTAATGAAGAATTGCATGGTTGTTTGTCAATATTTATTGACATTACCAACATAACTTGCTTAATATGATCAATTATATCCCCGGTCGGATTTATTTTTGATATATAAAATTCGGGAAGTTGAAAATTATTATTGATAAAATTCGATAATTTATTTTTATTATTGAAGCATTTCCAAATGTCATATTTTAAATTAATTAGAAAAGGAGAATATTTAGGGATACAATCAGGAAATGTTTTATCATCAGCAAAAACATGATTCGATTCTACATCAATATATAAGGAAGGAAAGGCCTTTTCAGGAAATATATAATTTTCGTGCTTTGAATTACATGCTGTAAATACCAAAATAATTATAAATATTTTTATAAGATTGACTAGTTTTTTAAAAAATAATATTCCGCGACTAAAAAACTTCATTCTAATATATTCAACTTTTTATAGACAAATAATAACAAATATATGTATTGCATCCTCCATTAATTCAAACTAAAAAAAACTTATTTTGATAAGTCTAGGTCGCAATAGTTTCTTTTTCCATGGTATTATTTTTTTCATCTTCCAATATTTCTTCTAAATACTGCTGTTTCAAATAATCGTATAATGAATGGCGGTCAATTAGTACTGAAACAAAATTAGCAACTATGGCAGCCAACATTAAATGTAAAATAAGGTTGTTACGGTCGGTCATTTCGAGAACAAGAATAGCAGATGTAAATGGAGCACGGGTTATACCTGTTAAAAATGCTGTCATACCAGCTAGTATCATTAAATTTGTATCGGAAGCCGAAAACTGAAACCAACCTGAAAAAACAGAACCAATTGTTCCACCAGCGCTAAGTCCGGGAGCAAATACACCGCCTGATGCACCAGTAGTAAATGATAAGATTGGTCCAATTGTTCTAAGAATTGGCATATACCAGTGCGAATATTTATCAGCTGCGAATAACGATGAGGTCATTAAAGCTTTACCTGAACCCAGCATGCTTTCATTTACAAAATATGCAAGTGAAGCTATTGTAAGTGAACAAAATAACAAATAACCCAAATGTTGCTTATCGGTTGTAAATTTAGCCTTCCATTTAAATATAAGCCACATAATTCTAGCCATTCCACTTCCCACAATACCTGCAATTAGTGCAACCAAAGCAACTGCAAAAAGCATTGAATAAGTTACATTTGCAACATTTGGAAAACCAAGATATAAATATGAGCCTAACCAACTTTGCACCGTTAACCCTGCTATTATTACACCTGTAAAAATAGATGCCTTAAATGTATTCATATGCGATTTGGTAAGCTCTTCCACAGCAAATACAATTCCTCCAAGAGGCGTATTAAAAGCCGCTGCCAAACCAGCTGCAGCTCCGGTAACTATCATATTTTTTTTAGAAATTTTAGGCCACCAGTTAGGTAGAAATTCATATACTTTTCTGAAAATAGAACCGGCAATTTGAATTGTTGGTCCTTTCCCTACCTACAGCGCCACCACCAACTACCAATATCATACTCGAGAAGAACTTTACAAATATTATTTTAAAGCTTAATAATTTTTTTATTTTATCGTTATTCTTTGGAGTTGCTAGCTCAACTGCAGCCATAACCTGTGGTATTCCACTTCCACGAGAATAAGGTGCAAATTTTTTGACCAGCCACCATGCTGATATAAAACATGCTGGTGAAATAATGAATAATAACCATGCGTGATAATGGAATATAACTGTTGTAAAATTTTCGGCCATTGCAAAACTTTGGGCATAAACTATAGCAGCCAAACCAGTTAAAAATGAAGCAACCCAAAATGGTAAAGCTTGTAATAAATTCTGCCTCAGCCGTTCATTTCGAATTTGATCGAATAAATGTTTTAATTTAAATCTGGTTTTTGAAATAAAGTGTACTAATCTGATACTCATTTTTTCTGCAATCCTTTTCATACTTACCTTTCAGAAGAGTTTTTAGTATTATTCGTTTCAGTTGTAACTGGTTTTATCCTAATTTTTGCAAATGTTTCGGGATAATTTTCATTTATATAGTTAATTAATTTTTCTCTTATATCGGCTCTCAAATCCCAATTTTTTGATGCATCGGAACTGCTAAGCAAAATTCTTATTTCTTTATATTGTTCTGTTAAATTAGTAACCTGAACATTTAAAATTCGTCCATCCCAGTATGTATTTCCATGAAGAAAATTTGGTAAAACATTACGAATACTATCAACCGGAAAATCATAATCGACATTTATAAAAATGGTGCCGGTAATATCAGCATTACTTCTTGTCCAATTTTGAAATGGTTTTTCAAGAAAATAATTTACAGGCAATACCAACCTTCGTTCGTCCCAAATTTTAACAACTACATAAGTTAAAGTAATCTCTTCAATCCTACCCCACTCACCTTCAACAATAACAACATCATCGAGTCGTATAGGTTGTGTAATGGCAAGTTGAATTCCGGCTAGTATCATTCCCAAGCTCTTTTGTGCAGCAAAACCTATAATTATACCAAATATACCGGCAGAAGTTAATAAACTTAAACCAACGGTTTTGGCTCCATCAAATGTTAACAAACCTACAGCAATTGCAATTATAATAATTACAGTATTCGCAATTCCTTTAAAAACCTTTATCTGTGTTAAATTTTTTCGGGCATTTAAATTATCTGAAACGCCAATATCATACTTTCCCTGTAAGTAATAAGTTCCGGCTTTTATAAATTGAATGATAATCCAGGTGATAGAAAAAATAAACAAAAGGGAATTAATATGAAGCAAAATTGGGAAAAATGAAAGATTATGGAGATATAAATGTGTGAACGCTTTTAATAATATCCAATATATAAACCATAATGCAGGAATTCTAAAAAGATCGAGAATAAAATCATCAAGTTTACCAGGAGTTGAAAGAACTTTTTTTCTAAAATAACGAAATAAACGTCTATATATAAAAAATACAATTACCAAAATTGCAATAAATGAACCTATTGCAATCAATAATCTGATATTTTCATTATTTAAAAATTGGCTCATTATAAATTTTCTTTATCGAATAATCCATTGTTGCAAAATATATACTGAAATACCTGAAAAAAAGCCAAGTAGTGCGAGCCAGCTAATATTTTTCAGATACCAAAGAAAATCAATTTTTTCAATGCCCATAATAGCGACTCCGGCAGCCGAACCAATAATTATTGCACTTCCTCCGGTTCCTGTAGACAATGCTAAAAATTCCCAAAAAACATGGTCGGTCGGATACACGTTTAAACTAAACATTCCCTGCGATGCAGCAACCAAAGGAACATTATCAATTACTGATGAAATAAGTCCCAGTATTGTTCCTATAATATAAACATTTTTGATATGTTTTACAATACTTTCCGCTATATAACCTAATATGCCATTTGATTGAAGCGCGCCAATAGCAAGCAATATTCCAAGAAAAAATAAAATACTGGAAGTGTCAATTTTTTTCAAGGCACTGGTTACTGAAAATTTATACCTTTCATCGGGATGTTTGCTTAAATGTATTATACTGCTTATAAACCATATAATGCCTAAAGCCAGCAACATTCCCATAACTGGTGGCATATGTGTTAAAGTTTTAAAGAATGGAACAAATAATAACATCCCAATACCGGAAAATAATATTATATTACTTTCAAGAGGATGTTTATTCTTTTCCTGAAATGTATTAGGTATTTTCTGACCCCTGAATTTAATTGATAAAAATATAAGAGGTACAATCATCACTGATAAACTAGGTATTAATGTTTTAATAATAATATTTTGTGCAGTAATTTGTCCTCCAATCCATAACATAGTAGTTGTCACATCGCCAAGTGGTGACCATGCTCCACCTGCATTAGCAGCTATAATTACCAACGACATAAACCACAACCTGTCCCGCTTTTCATTTATGAGTTTATTGCATAATGAAGCCATTACAATTGCTGTGGTTAAATTATCAAGAAATGCTGAAAGAAAAAAAGTAATTAAACTTACTAAAATCAATAATTTGGATTTTGAAAGTGTTCTTATTGCATCGGTTACAATATTAAAGCCATTATGCGAGTCAATTACTTCAACAATTGTCATGGCGCCTAACAAGAAAAAAAGTATAGAAGAAATTTCGCCCAAATGAGTCAACAATTGATGTTCAGCCAAATTCTTATTATCTGATAAAAAATAAAACAACCAACATAGCACTCCGGTCACTATAGCCGAAGCGGCTTTATCAATCTTAATTTTATTTTCCATGGCTATTGCAATATAGCCGATAATAAATATTATAATAACAACTGCGAATTCAAACATTGCAATTTTTTTTTGCAAAAATAAGATATATAGTTTTTGTTAACATTAAAACACGATTAACTGTTTAATTAACGTAAATAACTTTGAAAACCTTTATTTTGTATGTATATGGCATTAATTTAAAAAATATTTTTCAGGTTTAATAACAATTTAATTTTATTTTAATTTAATTTTCATCGACCAGTGAATTTTTTATGATTAACTTTAAATAATTCAAAAATTTTAATATTCCTATTGAAATTTTTACAATTCGCAAACTTAAATTAATATTTTTTTGTGTCAGAAAGAATTTACTTTATTTTATTAACGAAATCGAAAATGATAAAAGAACACATCAGATTAATACCATTTTTAATTATAACAATTATAATAATCAGTTGCAGAAATGACAATTTTACTTCAAACCATTATCATGCAAAATTGTTGCGAATTGAAAATAATATACCCTACTTTCAATCCGATAGTTTTATTAATTCACCTTTAGGATTTGAATTAAAACCAAAAATATTTGAGAATAATTACCCGGGATATTTTAGAAAGGATACGGAAATATCGCAAAATATTCATGATAAAAACATGAAAGACACTTTAATTAACTTTACTCACAAAAATAGCATCATACAATTTTATAATGCGTCCGGGAAATCAATGATTTCAGCATTTGATACCGATAACCCTGTTATTGCAATTGCAGGTAATTTACATATTGGTGATTCAAAGAACAATTTTACAACAGCTTTTGGAATCAAATCATTAACTTTCGACACCTGCGATATTGGCAACATGGAAGGAACATGCAAATTTCGGTTCATTTTTATTAAAAACAAATTAATTCATATTATATACATTGGTTATATGGACTAACAAACGTTCACTATAATTAATAACAGCAAGAAAACATTTTATTTATTCCAATAAATCAATTTACTGATTTATAATAATATTCAATTTTTATTTAATATTCTTTTAAAATTTACCATATTTAAATGAACTTTGCTAATATTTCCAAAGTTTAATATGGAAATTAATAAATATAATTTATATGAAGAAACTTCAGATAATTACAATATTATTATATAGTTGTTTTTTTGTTTCTGCTAAAAACAATGTAAAGACAGATTTATTTAAAGATATAACCTTACAAACCGATTCAGGCAATTATTCAAGAACGTTAAATACTATTGAAGTAAATAATGAAAAAAGAATATGGTTCAAATATTATAGTGAAGATGAAGTTTGCCATGTAATATTAAACTCCGATTCGTTATGGCATTTTAAAGCCATATCATTGCAGGAATCAGGCGATTATGACATAATTGATTCTATCCGAAATTATAACAATTTATATTACGATTTCAAAATTAAATTTAAACATTTAACAAAATCTGATTTTCTGAAATTTACTATAATATATTATTTTGATTCAGTGAAATATAATTATGACGTTAATTTATTCCCGGTTTTTAAAACAACTGCAAGGTTGAATATTAATACAAATGATATTACTGTAGGTGAAGAAAAAGTTTTTGAACTTATAACCAATAATGTCGATAATATCAGATATAGCTCTGATTGGGACAATAGCCAAGATATCAGTTATAGAATAGTAGAAAATAATGGCAGGTTATATACTCATATAATAGCCAGTTCAACAGGAACAAAGACACTTAATATTAATCTGAATGTTTTTAAGCCAGACTATATTGACAAAAAACTGATATATAATTTGCCTGAACTAAATTATTCATTTAACATTCGATCGGCTGGCCTTGTTTTTCTTCAAACAGATAAAACTGAAATAATGTATGATGAAAATACTATTAAAAATGGTATAACCATTCAAATTGACAATAACAGGTATTTGCAATTAAATAAAACATATTTGATCGACGCCAAGGAAACACCGGGTTCGCCATTAATTGCAACATTATATTTACATGATAAACTGACAAATAATAAAGCAACGGGAACATTACATATTTTCAATTTGCACAAACAGTCCAATGGATATTTATATATAAAAGATGGAGATGATCCTAAATTTATAACCAACTTAAATATAATTCCGAATACTTCAATTGATGCAATTAAAATTATGCGCAATGGAAAGGACTGGATTGAAGATAATAATGTTTATCCCGGTGAAACGGTTAATTTGCGATTAGAGGGCCAAAGCTTAAGTAAAGCAAAATTTACATTTGATGCACTTGTAGAAATTGCAAGCGATTCAGCAATTAAAAATGATAATTTTATTGAATATAAACTTAAAGTTCCTTTGACCATAAGCAAAAAAACTATAACAATATATAACTACAACCAAAATACAGGAAAAAGTTTAAATGTAAAGGAATATCAAAAAGCCAGGCCATTTGATTATATCAATGTAAGTTTGGGTCATACTGTTAAAAATGTATCTAAATTTCAAGGACCTGAAATATATGGCGAAAGTTTAAAAGACGTAATTATTTCATTTAACCCTAATAAAATTGACGATGATAACAAGCTTTATGGCAAGCAATATTTTGATATAGACGTTAAAATTTTTGATAAAGACGGTAATTTAAAAGATTTTACAACAATTAGTAATTTGGTTGTTTGTCCCGGCGACAAATCGCCCCGGTATTCATTTTACGACAAATCGGATTGTTCAAATACCGAAATAAGCCTTAACAGTAAACTTAATGGTAAAATATATGACCTGAACGATTGGTCAAAAATCAGAATTTCATTTAAAAGTACCGATGGGAAATATACCAAGGACAACCAATCGAAAACTATTGAAATTGTTTTGCAAAAAATGTACAGCTTTGATATTGATGTTTCGTTCCCAACAGGTTTGTTGATTAAAAAAGCAAATGATACAGTTTTTGGTAACTTTACCGGTATAAGCATGGCAGTTATTGCACAGTATAGTTTCTATGCCAAAGATAAAATAGCAAAATTAGAACCCTATAAAATTGGGGTTGGCTTTATAGCAATAGATGCATTTGATTTTAATAAAACCTCAACCAACCGCGATATGGGAATTGTAGTAATCGGAACATTAAATCCTGTTTCAGCCAATAGAAAATTATCATTCCCTATTTATCTGGGTGGAGGATATTTATTATCGGCAAAAAAAATGTTTTGGTTAATTGGGCCGGGAATAAGTGTTCAATTTTAATTGAAGTTTAATTTCCATTTAACTACACTTTAATTATAAACACTTGATTTTTAAATAATTTTGCAACGTTAATAGTTATTATTCAAATATTAATGAAAACCTACACTATTTCAGCTATTATAGTACCAGACTATTTATAAAAGCATAAATAAATGCCATTAAAATTTCATTTATTTTTTATGATATAGTAAACTTCAAACTATAACAAACTAATTTCAAACTTTAACCATATAGTTTAAATTTTACGAGCCTTGCACGAAGTTATAAATTCTTTTAAATTTAGATTTAATCTGATTTTAATTTTGTATTAATGATGCTTTAACCAATCTTAACCTTGTAAAATATATATTTACATTTATATTAAAAATATAGTAAAATAATTATATTAAATGGAATTAGCTAAAATACTAATAGTAGAAGACGAGCCCAAGGTTGCTGCATTTATAAAAAAAGGCTTAGATGAAAATGGGTATTCGGCTGAAATAGCATACGATGGTTTGGTTGGCAAAGCTATGGCTTTAGAAAACAGTTATCAATTAATTATATTAGACTTGAATTTACCTCATTTAAATGGCTTTCAACTTTGCAAAATAATTCGTGAAATAAACAGTAAAGTTCCAATACTTATGTTAACTGCTTTAGGTGGAATTAATGAAAAAACTGAAGGTTTTGAATCTGGAGCCGATGATTATTTACTAAAGCCTTTTGAGTTTCGCGAACTTATTTTAAGAATAAAGTCATTGCTTAAAAGATCAACTGATACTGCCCCGGTTTCTCAAGTAATTAAAATTGCCGATTTAGAATTGTATAAAGATGAGATGAAAGTTACCCGTGCCGGAAAATCAATTTCACTAAGCGCCAAAGAATATAAGCTACTTGAATATATGATTTTAAATAAGGATAAAGTCCTAGTCCGGTCGGAACTTACTGATCACGTATGGGGTTTAAATTTCGATACCGGAACGAATACTGTTGATGTTTTTATTAATTTCCTGCGTAAAAAAATGGATAATGATTTTGAGCCAAAATTAATACATACCAGAATTGGATTAGGTTATGTGTTTTCTGAAAAACAAGATTAATCATATCAATGAAATTTTAAATGCTTATTGGTTTAAAAAATTGTAAATTTAAATTGTCCTTCAAATATTAAGAAAACATGAAAATCCGCACCAAATTAATATTCAATTATTCCATACTTTCCATTATATTACTAATTTTATTTTCATTAGTTGTAGTATTTTCATATGTCAAATATAGACAGCATAATTTCGAAATAAGGCTTCATAACCGGGCTGCCAGTTCGGCAAATTTACTATTAGACGAAAGTAATAGCATTGATAGTTTAATGCTTCGGTTAATTGACAGGAATATTATAACATCAATGAGTGAACTTGAAATTACAATTTATGACATTAATAACAAAATAATTTATACCAATTTAACAAAATCAGATAGCATAATTCATAATACTAAAAACAATAATATTTCTGGTTTATTTGCCATAGGATATAAACAAATATCATTTACACAGTACAAATTCGGACAAAACTGCAAAATAGTAGCTTCAGCAGTTGATACATATGGATTAGACGAATTAAAAAGCCTTCTGAAAATAATTTCAATTGTGCTAATTTTTTCAATATTGGTTATAATTGGTTTTGGATTTTATAATGCTATTTGGTCGTTAAAACCGTTTAAAAAAATAATTAAAGAAGTTGAAGAAATAAATCCGTTGTTGGTAAAGAAAAGAATTTCTGTTCAGGGAACTGATGAAGTTTCGCAATTGGCCCAAACATTTAATACATTACTCGACCGCATTGAACAGGCATTTGAAACTGAGAAATCATTTATTTCGAATGCCTCACATGAATTACGAACTCCTGTAACTTCAATTTTAGGGCAAATTGAAGTAGCGCTTAATAAACAACGCAACGAGGAAGAATATAAATCGATTTTGCAATCGGTGTATGAAGACACTTCAAACATGGCCACCATTATTAATGGCTTCCTCGATTTGGCCGAAGCAAACTTCGCTAATAATAAAATTCTAATGAATACCATTAGAATTGATGAACTTATATTTTCAATCGTTGACGAATTTGAAAAGAAAAAACCGCGCTATAACGTTTCAGTTGATTTTAAATCGACCCCTGAAACAGATACCCAATTGGAATGTATGGCCAATGAAAGGTTATTGCGTCTTATGTTCATCAATATTATTGACAATGCCTGCAAATATTCTGTCGATAACAAAGCAATTGTTGCAATTGATTTTACATCTGATGATATTATTGTATCTATTATCGATCATGGTATTGGAATTCCGGTTGATGAATGGGAAAAAATATTCAAACCATTATATCGTGGAAGCAACTCTTCTGGCAAACCTGGCCATGGCATTGGACTTGCAATAGTTAAAAGAATTGCCGATTTACATGAAGCAACAGTTGATGTAAAATCGGGCTTAAACATTGGCACAAAGTTCACTGTGCGCTTAAAAATTTAAAACCTAAATGAATGAAAAAAGAATTTAATCGTTTGGTTATAGCAGCTAACCGGTTACCGTTCAAGTTTATAAAAACTAAAGCGGGAATTAAAGCTGTTCAAAATTCAGGCGGTTTAGTCTCTGCCATTCTTGCATTATCTGAAAATTTAAAAAAAAGTAACAACTTCAGTAGTAATAGTAAAATAGTTTGGGCTGGAACTGCCGATAATATTCCGGAAAATTTTCCGAAAGAAAAATTAGAAAATGAATATTTTGAACTTCTCCCGGTACGCATTCCCTCAAAAATAAACGATTTGTCTTATGGAGGCTTTTGCAATGATTTAATTTGGCCATTATTTCACTATTTTCCTTCGTATAGTGTATTTAATAATGACTATTTTAAAGCTTACGAAGAAAGTAACAGATTATTTTGCAATGAAATTGTAAAAATTATTAAACCCGGCGATTTTATTTGGATACACGATTATCATTTGCTTTTATTACCAGCCATGTTGCATCAAATTTTTCCCGAGGCAACAGTTGGCTTTTTTTTACATATTCCATTTCCTTCATTTGAAATTTTCAGGTTAATGCCCAGAAACTGGAGGGAATCAATAATAAACGGAATGTTAGGAGCTGATTTAATTGGATTTCATACACATGATTATACCCAACATTTTATTAAATCGGTTAAACGAACAACTGGTTTTGAATGTCGACAAAATATAATATATACACCAACTAAACTGGTTAAGGCCGATGCATTCCCAATTGGTATTGATTATGAAAAGTTTAATTTGGCTTGTATGACAATACCGGTTATTGCTGAAAAGAAAAAAATTAAAGACTATCTAAATAACCAAAAGCTGATTTTTTCAGTTGACAGGCTTGATTATTCAAAAGGATTACTCTTGCGACTCAAAGGCTACGAAAAGTTTCTTGAAAAATACCCACAATGGCATTCAAAAGTCATTTTTAATATGGTTGTTGTTCCATCTCGCGACCAAATTGAGAAATATAAAGACATGAAAAAAGAGATTGAATATTCTGTTGGAAGGATTAACGGTAATTATAGTTCATTAGCATGGCGACCAATTATTTATCAATATAAATCGCTTAAATTTAATGAATTGGTTGCATTATACGATTTAAGTGATGTTGGATTAATTACACCTTTGCGTGATGGTATGAACCTTGTTGCCAAAGAATATGTAGCATGTCAGGTCGAAAATGAAGGGGTTTTAATTCTTAGTGAAATGACGGGAGCTGCAGCAGAACTAAATGAAGCCATTATCATTAATCCAGCTGATGACATAGAAATGGCAAATGCAATTTTTAATGCCCTTGAAATGAAAACAAGAGAAAAACATTTAAGGTTAGGCAGGATGAAAGCCCGAATTTCAAACTATAATGTATTTACTTGGGCATTCGATTTTTTTAACCAGGCATTTGAAACAAAAGATCAACAAAAACTTATGAGCGTAAGAACAATAAACAAAACTGTATCGCAACAAATAATTACAAATTATAAGGATGCAAAAAACAGGATACTTTTTCTCGATTACGATGGCACACTGGTTTCATTTGCGAAATACCCCGAATTGGCAACTATTGATAAAAGTACACTTTCAATTATTAAAAAATTATCAACCGATACGCAGAACAAAATTGTAATTATAAGTGGCAGAAATAAAGAATTTCTTGAAAAGCAATTTACTGGAGTGTTTGTCACTTTAGTTGCTGAACATGGCTATTTTGTTAAACCTGCTGGGCAAGAATGGGAATCAACTATTACTGCCGATTTAAAATGGAAAGAAACAGTAATGCCAATTTTAATTGAGTATGTGAGTCGTTGTAATGGTACTTTTATTGAAGAAAAAACCGGAAGCATTGCATGGCACTACAGAAATGCCGATTCCGATTTTGCTCAATTGCGCCTACATGAATTGCGCGATGACCTGGCTGAAATTATACGACATAAAACCAATTTTGAAATTCTTGAAGGAAACAAAGTTCTGGAAGTCAAAAGTGGTAAATATGATAAAGGTCAGGCAGCACTTTCATTAATGAAAGATGAACAATTCGATTTCATTTTAGCTGCAGGTGACGATTCAACAGATGAATTTTTATTCAAAGTTATGCCAAGTTTTGCATATTCTATACGTGTTGGTTTAAGCCCTTCATTAGCAAAATATAATATTCCTGATTATTCAAGCCTTGTAAAATTATTGAATAACCTAAACGAATAGATTTCCAAACAAGTTAAAATTTTATACTATTTTGAACAAAAGTTCAAAATTAATTTTATAATGAACATATGTTCATTATCTTTGCGTGAAAATAAATAATATGCCACGCACAAAGAAAGACAGGTTTATTCAAATGGCTCCGCATTTCAGTGGGTTCAAACCTTTGGGGTTACAAAGTAAATCCAATGCTGAAGTGCATATTAAATTTGAAGAATACGAAGCTTTGAACTTATGCGATTATGAGTTGCTCACCCAGGCCGAAGCAGCAAAATTAATGAATGTTTCACGCCCTACTTTCACAAGAATTTACGAAAGCGCCCGCAGGAATATAGCAAAAGCATTCGTAGAAGGTTCAGCAATATTTTTCGAAAGTGGAGATGAAACAATCTCATTGTGGTATAAATGTATTGAATGCAAAATCACTTTCACCATTCCTGAACATAACTATAAAAATTGTCCATTGTGTAATTCTATATCAATTATAGAAAATAATTAAAGTAATGATTGTAGCAATTGCAGCAAATAAGAATCATTTGAAAGCAAAAGTTGATCCACATTTTGGCCGTTGTAAATGGTTTTGCCTATATAATACCATAAATAAAAACTATTCATTTATAGAAAACACAGTTCGTGATAATCAGGCAAAAGCCGGACAACAAGCAGCAGAATTACTAATTGGCAAAAAAATAGAAATGGCAATTGCTGGTCGGTTTGGTTCAAAAGTATTAGAAGTATTCCGGAAAAACGATATTCAAATGGTAATACCTGATACACAAAAAACATTAACGGAAATTATTAATCAACTTAAATAAATTATTATGAAAGTAGCAGTTCCAACAAGAGGAAATTTAGTGGATGACCATTTTGGCCATTGTGAAGTTTACAGTGTTTTCAGTATTGACGAAAACAATAAAATTATTAATGCTGAAATTTTACCTTCACCCCAGGGATGTGGTTGCAAAAGTAACATCGCTTCAGTATTGAAGGAAAAAGGTGTAAGTGTAATGCTTGCAGGTAACATGGGAAATGGTGCGTTAAATGTACTAAACAGCAATGGAATTGATGTTTATCGCGGATGTTCAGGCGATGTTCATCAACTAGCTGAAGCTTTTATTTCCGGTGCTATTAGTGACTCTGGTGAAGGCTGTCACCATCATGAAAACGAAGGAGCAGAACACCAATGCAACCATTAGGCAATTACAATATTCGAGTTATTTTAAAATGAACCTTTAGTTGCATTTCAATGATAGAACACACATACACTTTCAGGGTTATGTATCCTGATACCGACCAAATGGGCTCGGTGCATCATGCAAACTATGCAAAATATTATGAAGCCGCCCGATGGGAGTTGTTCCGAAGTATCGGCATTTCTTATAATTCGGTTGAAGAAGCCGGATATATGCTGCCCGTAATAACAATGAATTTTAAATTTCTGAAAACAACACATTATGACGAATTGCTGACAGTAAAAACAGTACTTACAACAATTAAAGGCGTTCGCATTTGGTTTACGTATAAACTTTATAACGAGAAAAGTGAATTAATAAATGAAGCTGAAACAGAATTGGCATTTGTTAGAAGAGATAACTGGAAACCATGTGCAGCGCCAGAATTTGTGATAAAGGCAATAGAACTGCATAAAACCATTTCATAAATTTCATGAAAACATGCCATCATTAATAGAACTGTTAAATAATGATATCAGATTCAAAGAAGGTTTAAAAGCCTGCATGAACTGTGGTACATGCACAGCTATTTGCCCGGCTGCCCAGTTTTACGATTACGATCCACGCAAAATAGTTGATATTGTTCAGAAGGGCGATGAATTAGAAATTGAAAACTTGTTGAAAAGTAATACCATTTGGTACTGTGGTGAATGCTTTTCGTGCAAAACACGTTGCCCTAGAGGAAATACACCCGGTTATATCATTCAGGCATTACGCAACCTTGCGCAGCTAAATGGTTTCTTCACTTTTTCAGAACATGGACGACAACAATTAAAAGTGAAACGGCTTATTGGCGATAACATATTAAAGTATGGTTATTGTGTTTTTGTTGATGAAATAAACACCGATGAACATCCTGAACAAGGACCAATTTGGGACTGGTACCGAAAAAACACAAAATCGGTATTGCAAAAAATTGGAGCAAATTATAAAGGAAAAGGAGCCGGAACTTTACGTGAAATTAGTCAAGAAGATTTAAGTGAATTACATAAAATTTTTGAAGAAACCGGAGCTATTGAACGATTCAAAATAATTGAAAAACAATGCAATGGCAAAAATGAATAATCAAAAACATTGGCTCGATTACCAAAAAGAAATTGCCCCTGATAATTACTATTACGCAAGGAGTTGTATCAGGCAGAATTTTTTCCCTGGTTCCGAAGAAACTTTTTTGAAGATTTTAGGCACTGTTTTAGGCAAAGACATTTTCGACGACCCGCATCAAACCACTTGCACAGGAATTGCCTATCATTCAGATATTGTGCCAATTGAAACAACAATGACTGTTGTTGCCCGTCAGTTCTCACTTATGAATGATGCCGGTTATAAAAACTTCATTGCTTCGTGCGTTACTTCATTTGGCATTTATTCTGAAATGTTAGATGCTTGGGAGCATTTTCCTGAAACTATGGAGCAAACAAAAGAACATTTGAAAAATGCAACCGGGCGAAAATTTAATATACCCGAAAACCTAGTTCATACAAGCGATATTATTTACAGGTTTAAAGATGAAATCTGGAAACAGTCAAAATATGCCTTAATAAACAAAAAGACAGGTAAGCCTTTAAAAGTAGTTGAACATATTGGTTGTCATTATGCGAAAATTTTTCCAAATAAAGGAATTGGTGGTGCTGAGTTTCCACAAGTTTTAACAGGTATGATTGAAACATGGGGAGGAGAAGTGGTTGATTATCCAGAACGAAGGCATTGCTGCGGCTTTGGTTTCAGAAATTATGTTATTCGCGAAAATCGTGGGTATTCGTTATCAAATACCAAAAAGAAATTTGATTCTATGGAACCGTATAAACCTGATTTCATAGTTACCAATTGCCCCGGATGTACATTTTTTATGGATCGTTGGCAATATGTTATTGCTGAAATGGAAGGTAAAACCTATGCTGAAAGTGGTTATGGCATTCCTGTTTTAACTTACGAAGAAATGGCCGGACTTGTACTTGGTTTCGATCCCTGGCAAATGGGAATGCAATTGCATCAAATAAGTGTAGACTCGTTACTCGATAAAATGGAAATTCAACACAACTTTGAAGAAAAATATAGCGGTGTAAATAACGAAAACATTGGCAAACCCGAAAAACCCAAAATATTAAAATGCGAATAAATTATTTTGTATATCAACAACAACTTGCAAATAGCTTATTTTCAATACTTTTCGATTTTATAAATAAATAGCTGTTATAAAAACTCTGTTTTATTTTGAAAATTTTAACAAAAAATTTAATTTTAAAACCTAAACCGAAAACTAACATGGAAGCAATTTGTAAAAATTTTGAAAAATGCCCTATTTATAGTGGCATCTTAACTGGCAAAGACACTACAGCCAAAGGATACAGAAATCGTTACTGCGAAGCTGGCGAAGAAGGTTGGAACAAATGTAAACGTTATCTGGTAAAACAACAGACAGGTAAATGCCCACCTGATTTATTACCAAACTCTTTTAAAGACGTTGAAACCATTATTAGGGAAATGAATTTAAATTAAATGAAATTATCCCTTTTCACTAATTTGCTTCAATAAAGTTTCATTTAAAATAGAAATTTTACGACTATCAATTTCCAATATTTTTTCATTATGAAAATCTGATAGTATTCTACTTGTGCTTTCACGTGTAATACCTGTTAAATCGGCTAAGTCCTGACGCGAAATAGGTAAAGTAAATTTATTTGAATTATATATTTCTCTGGCAAAAAATAAAACAGCATCAGCTATTCTACCCATATTTTGCTTTTGTGCATTATTTAAACAGTTTTGGAAATTTTGAAGTTCCCCTTTGCTTAAATCCAGAATAATTTGAAAAGCAAATTCACCATTCTCATATATAAATTGTTTGAAGACTGTAACATCAATAAAACAAACGGTTGTGTCTTCAATAGCGGTTGCTGAAAAGTGGTTAATTTTATCACCAAATGTACTTGGCAAACATAAGTAAGTAGGAGCTTTGGTAATTTTCATAATACGTTCCTTTATAGGACCGTTAATATGTATTTTCACCAAACCTGATTTAATATAGGCAACATTAGTTGAAAGTGCATCTTGTTTAACAATTATATCTCCAGGTTTAAAACGTACTTCGGCACAATTATTTTCAAGCACATCTATTTCTCTGTCATTTAACATCCTAGCAGCATTCGATTTTAAATTACAGAATTTACAAATTGACCTATCCATTTTTTAATTTACTTAAAAAAATAAAGATAAGCAAAATTAAATATGTGCGCTAAATCACAATATACTTTATAAACCTGCACATAAGAATTAACCTTTCGCGAAAAGAATAGCAGTAATTTTGTTGTGATAAAAATAACAGTTTGAGACTTCGCTGTTTATTTGTGTTATCGAATATATAAACTACTTCTAAAATAGAATATAATGGCTGAAAATGAAAAATTAGTAATTATTAGTACACTTGGAAATGAACATCCTGAAAAGGCTACATTACCATTTGTATTGGCAACTGCCGCACAAGCATCAGATGTTGAAGTAGCTGTAATTCTTCAATCGAATGCAGTTGTAATTGGTAAACAAGGTGAAGCTGAAAAAATTAATGCAAAAGGCTTTATGCCATTAAAGGAACTTGTAGAGGCATATATTAATGCAGGTGGAAGTTTATTGCTTTGTTCGCCTTGTCTTAAAGAAAGGAATATTTCTAAAGAAGAATTAATATCCGGAACCAGCATAATTGCTGCGGGAACAGTTGTTACCGAAGTAATGTCTGCCAAAACAGTAGTAACTTATTAATAAATGTTAGCTGAAAAAATAATTGTATTAAAAAAATAGAATATGTCACAGGAAATTGAAAATCAGGTTAAACAACTTGAAGAAAAAATTAAGCAACTTCAAGGTAGTCAACCAAACGACCAAATATCAATTATTGTTTTTTCAGGTGAATTGGATAAAGCACTTGCTTCAATGATAATTGCAACAGGAGCTCGTGCCATGGATATGGAAGTAAAAATGTTTTTCACTTTTTGGGGAACAACCATGTTGCGTGATAAAAATAAATCGGGCAAAGGAAAAGATTTCATGTCGAAAATGTTTGGTTTCATGCTGCCCAGTGGAACTTCAAAAATTAAACTTTCAAGGCTCAATATGTGCGGAATGGGTACTGAAATGTTGAAGGGTTTAATGAAAAAGAAAAACGTTGCTTCGCTTGAAGAATTGTTTAAAATAGCTGCCGAATTGGGTGTTGAAATCAATATTTGTCAAATGTCAATGGATTTGATGGGTTTCAAAAAAGAAGAAATGATTGATTACCCGAATCTAAAATATTGTGGGGTTGCAACCTATTTAGCCGATGCAGGAGAAAGCAGGGTACAGCTGTTTATATAGAAAATAGAGTCAAGAACAAAGAACCAAGACAAAAAATGGATATTTGGTTCTCATTATCAAATTAATATATTGTGTAATTATCACATTTGCAAATTAGCAAATTAAAAAATTAATAGTATGACAACAGATGAATTAAAAGTTTTAAAAAGTGACAAAGTAGTAGATGCACGTGGAACAGCTTGCCCAGGGCCATTATTAGCTGCTAAAAAAGCAGTAGCCGATATTCAGCCAGGACAAGTTATGGAAGTGCTTTCATCAGACGAAGGCACCAAAAGTGATATTCCAAAATGGTGTAAAAAAATGAACTACGAATATTTTGGTTCAATTGACGAAGACGGTATTTTCAGGTTATTCTTAAAAAAATAAATTATGAATACGAGCCAACAGCCAAAATTACTGGTGTTCTCGACAGAAAAAATTTCTGATCCGGCCATTGATTTGGCTGGATTATTAAAAAAGCATTATTCATACAGAGCAACTACCATAAGCGTCCCATGTTCAAGTTGTATTAAACCACGTTGGATAATGCGTGCTTATGAAAAAGGCTTTGATGGTGTGTTTATTGCCGCCGATGGAACCGATTGCTCCTATGGAGAAGTTTGCACTGAACGCACATCGGCCATTATTACTGCAACACACCAACTCATGCGTGACAAAGGCTTAAAACCTTCTCAGTTAAAAATGGCTGCCATTTGCTCGGTTTGTGCCGAACCTTTTGTAAAACAAATTACTGGCTTTATGAAAGAATTAGAAACGCTAAAACAGGCTTAAACCACATTTTTTATAGGAAGAGTTACCACACAGTATTTAGAATTGATCGCACAACCATGTTATAGCCACTTTGCAATGGGTTGTGGTTATAAAAACAAAATATAATTATGCCAACAAATAACGAACAAGAGCAAATTACCGACTTTGATGTTTTAGTTGTCGGAGCGGGCATTGCAGGTGAAGAATCGGCGCTTAAGCTTGCCGACATGGGTTTTCGGGTGCTTCTGATTGAAAAGGAGCCTTCCATTGGTGGAAAGATGATATTGCTTAGCAAAGTTTTTCCAACTCTCGACTGTGCTGCATGTATTACCACACCAAAAGTTTCTGAAACGGCTCGCCATCCGAATATTACTTTACTTACACTAACTGAAGCTGTAAGTATTTTTAAGGAAAGCGATGGCAATTTCTCGATTACTTTGAAAAAACATCCAAGGTATGTGGTTGAAAAAGATTGTACCGGTTGCCAGGAATGCGAACGCGTTTGCCCGGCAATTGTTGAAGATCAGTTTCAATTTAACTTAGTTGCACGTAAAGCAGTTTATATACCTTTTAATATTGCAAATCCCCGTGTTGCACTTATAGATATTGAAAGTTGCATGTTGTGCGGGTTATGTGAACAGAAATGTCCCTCACATTGCATTGATTTTTCGCAAAAAGAAGAAACCATGCAGATTAAAGTTAAATCGGTTATTGTGGCTACTGGCTTCAATTTATTCGACCCAACTTTAATACCACGCTATGGTTTTGGAATATATAAAAACGTAATTACTTCAATGCAAATGGAAAGGGAATTAGCACCAACCCGGCCGTTCAATAACATCTTAAGGCCATCGGATGGCAAAACGCCCGATAAAATTGCTTATATATTTTGTACAGGTTCACGCGACAATACTTGTGGAAATGCAATATGTTCACAGGTTTGTTGCATGTATTCGACAAAACAGGCTCAATTGCTTATGGGAGCATTGCCAATGGCGGATATTACCATGTATTATATAAATATTCGTGCGTTTGGCAAAGGTTTCAATGAATTTTATATGCAGGCGAAAGATATGGGTGCCCATTATATAAAGGGAAAAGTGGCTTCGGTTACTGAAAAAGAAAACGGAAACCTGATTCTACGTTACGAAGATATTGCAACAGGTAAAGTTACTGAAAGCGAACACGATTTGGTTGTGTTATCGGTCGGTTTATTGGCTAATCCGGCTATTACCGGAATTTTCAAAAACGAAACACTTGAAATTGACGCATCAAATTTTATAAAACAAACCGATTTGCTGCAAAACCCGGCATTAACCTCAATAAAAGGAGTATTTGTTGCCGGTACAGCAACAGCTCCAATGGATATTCCAGATACCATTATGTCAGCCGGTGCTGCTGCTGCTGAAACAAGTGGTTATTTAAATGCAATTTGCTAATTATTTATTGTGCTAATTCGAATATGAAAGTTTAAAGGTTTACAAAACCTAAATCAGAACATCGCGAAGCGTAAAATATAGAATTCCTTATTGGCCGTGTGCTGTTTTAGCGAAGTCGAGGCACAAGACGAAGAGAGTTTACACTGTCAAGTTCTTTTTGGTTACTTTTTGTAACGTCAAAAAGTAATAGAATATAAAGAAATAGATTATGAATAAAAAAATAGGCGTTTATGTATGCCATTGTGGTGGCAACATCTCCGATTATGTTGATATTGAAAAGGTAAAAGAAGCTGTAAAGGACGAAGCAAATGTTTACCTTTTAAAGAATACTTTGTTTGCCTGTTCCGATTCGTCGCAAAAGGAAATGGTTGAAGATATTAAAACCAGTGAACTTGATGCTATTGTTGTGGCATCCTGTTCACCCAAATTACATGTGCCCACTTTCCGGGGTGTTGCTCAACGCGCAGGACTAAATCCTTACAATTATGTTCAAGTGAATATCCGCGAACAAAGTTCATGGGCACATTCCGATAACCCGATTGGGGCGACTGAAAAAGCAATTCAATTGGTAAAAGCTGGTATAGCAAGGGCTTCTGAATCACAAGCATTAACTTCAATGAAAATTCCTACTACAAATGCCGTAGCTGTTATTGGAGCAGGTGTTGGCGGCATGCGTTCGGCAATTGCTTTGGCCGATATGGGAACAGAAGTTTATTTATTGGAAAAAGAAAACTCGGTTGGCGGACATGTTGCAAATTATGGTTCTTTGTTCACAACAAATATTGATGGAAAAAATCTGGTATCAAACCTTCATTCAGAAATTAAAAAACGTTCAAACATCAAACTTTTCACCAATGCAGAGTTAGTTGAGAAAAAAGGAGGTATTGGAAATTTCGATATAAAAGTTAAAACCGGTAACGAAACTCTTCCTTTGCATATTGGTGCATTTGTAATTAATACAGGTTTTGAAAATTACGAACCTGTAAAAGGCGAATATGGTTATGGTGAAATCAATAATGTTATCACTCTTCCCCAGTTTAAGGAATTAATTGAAAAATCAGAGGGTGAACTAAAATTCAACAATAAAAAAATTGAAACCGTAGCATATATTTATTGTGTAGGAAGCCGCCAGGACGAAGAAGGCGACAACAAGTATTGTTCACGCTTTTGCTGTACAGCGGCCATTCACAGTTCCATCCAAGTAAAAAATAAATTCAAAAATATTACCAACCTGCATTACAACAGAGGCATAAGGACTTATGGAAAGCAGGAATTGTTATACGATGAATCGTCAAAAAATGGAGATATTTATTTACAATTTTCGCTCGACAGTATTCCACAATTAGAACAAAAAGGCAATAATACAACTATAAAAGTAAAAGATATTCTTTCGGCAGGTAAGGAAATTGAAGCCGAAGCCGATTTAGTTGTTTTGGTAACCGGCATGGTGCCTCGCAAAAATGAAAACCTGGTTCATCAATTAAAATTACCAGTTGGACGAGATAATTTTTTCAATGAAATTCACATGAAGCTGCGCCCGGTTGAAACGGTTATTGATGGTGTATTCATCGCCGGAACATGCCAATCGCCAAAAAATATCCTCGAAACTATGAATTCGTCAATGGCGGCATCGGCAAAAGCAAATTCAATTTTAACTAAAGGCGAAATATCACTTGAACCAACGCTGGCAATGGTCAATCCTGCTGCATGTAACTTTTGCGATAAGTGTTTTTCAGCCTGCCCTTTTGATGCAATTACAGAATCGGAATATGAAGGGAAAAAGGTAGCAAAAATAAATGTTTCGAATTGCAAAGGATGTGGCATGTGTACTCCTGTTTGCCCAACCGATGCAATTGATTTGCAGGGTTACACAAATGCACAAATTGAAGGAATGATAGATGCTTTAGCAGAATAAACCTCCCAACCCTCCTTAATAAGGAGGGCAAACAGTGTAGTATGCAAAATACTTAACTCTGTTATAGCCCATTTTCAAGGGGTTGGGGTTAAAAAAATAAAAAATGGAAGCAAAATCAAAGACAATCAATATTATCAAGGAAACACGAAAGGTTTCCCCGCAAGTTTCGGAAAGCAGAAAAAAGTTTGTTCAAACTCGCAAAGCAATTATGGAGGCTTTAAAGGATGAAGGCAAAACAATCCCTCAGATTGCAGCTTTAACACAACTTCCTTTACACGAAACAACTTATTATTTAATGTCGCTTCAAAAATTTGGGGAGGTTACCGTTGAAGGCATTGATGATATGGACGAATATTTCATTTATAAAATTAAAAAATAATGGCAACTATAAATCCGGCATTCGGCAAAGAATTAAAAAAATACGGGGCATTCGATTTTAACGCCTGCTATAATTGCGGAACATGTACAGCTATTTGTTCCTTATCAACTGAAAATGATTCGTTCCCGAGAGAAATGGTCCGCTCAAGCGTACTTGGTGACACTGAAAATATAAAAGCCTCATTAAAACCCTGGCTTTGCTATTATTGCGGTGAATGTACATCGCATTGTCCGCGCGAAGCAGCACCAGGTGAATTAATGATGTCGCTCAGGCGTTGGTTAACTTCAGTTTACGATTGGACCGGCTTATCAGGACTTTTATATAAGTCGCTACCATTAAGCATTATAGCATTTTTACTTGCTGCTGTTGCTGTTATTTGGTATAGCATTCACGAAAACTTCAACTTAGAAAAAATAATGCTTGTAGGTCATTATTTCGAAATGATTGCAATTGCCTCGGTTTTTGCAATAATATTGCTGCCCAATTTAATTCGTATGTGGTGGTTTGTGATTGGAAAGCCAAAGGTTAAAGTACATATATTATCCAATTTTAAATCATTAGGCGAACTTTTTGTTCACATGTTTACCCAAAAACGATCTTTGGGCTGCGATGATAATCAGTTTCGTTGGTTCGAACATCTGGTATTGGTATTTGGTTATTTAACTTTACTGTTTACAACAGTTTTTCTCGATTGGTTTTCATCTACAAACCTTTTTGTAATCATACTTGGTTACGTTGAAAGCATTGCTATTTTTATCATTACCATTGATTTTGTATCAAGCAGAGTAAAAAAGAGCAAAGAAGTAAGCAAATATTCACAACCATCGGACTGGTTCTTTGTAATTTGGTTGCTTTTAATGGGTCTTACAGCTTTTGTAGTACGATTATTTATAGATTTAAATATTCTTGAACAAAATGGCTGGATGTATATATTGCATATGATTATTCTTGTTCAATGGGCTATAATTATTGTACCTCTCGGAAAATGGACTCATTTTCTGTATCGCTCTTTTGCCATGTATATGGCATCTCTAAAGCAAATTATATAATTTATACCCTAATATTTTTGAAATGAAAAATATTGTTTCAATAATCATTTTACTCATAATTTTTGGCTTTGCTTCAAAAGCTTGTGAAATATTCATTTCAGTTGATAAAAACAGTAAAACAACATATATTATTGGTGATGAATTGGTTATAAAAGTTCAAGTAGTACTAACCCATAGAAACTGCCAGGTAGCTATGGATAAAACAAAAATTGATTACAAAGGATTAGAAATGAAAGGTGCTACCAAATGGATTGAAACAAAATCGGGAACTTGGGAACGGAAATTCAAAGTAATTATTAAAGATACAAATAAGGGCAATGTTTACCTCAGCGCCGTACGCGACTGTGACAAAGATGGCGGCAAAGGCTTAATAAAGCTGGATGTAAGATGACTAAATTAAAACTCTCACGGTGGTTTCTACTAGTTGCAATGCTTTTAATAGCACTGACGCAAACTACTGAGGGAGCTGAACAAAACGATGAATTTGAAACTTTTGACACCACACAAAAAATTTCAACATCCAATGAATTTGCCGCTTTCGACACTACAAATAATAACACCAAATGTGCCAATGATGGAGAATGTAAAACAGGGAATGTAAAAGAAAACGTCATATGGATTCTCGAAATACTTTTTTTTACAATCATTGCAGGTGTTTTAGTAAGGTTTAAAACAACTCGTAACTTTCGGGGCCTGTTTCTTCTTGCTTCTGTTGCTTTTGTTGGATTCTATAAAGGAGGCTGCCCTTGTCCTATTTTGGGTATTCAAAATTTAACGTTAACTCTAGTTGGTGTTAAAATTTATTGGGGAAGCATTATTTACCTTCCGGGCTTAATAATTATTACGTATTTTTTCGGAAAGGTTTGGTGTGGTTGGATTTGCCAGTTAGGTGCTATTCAAGAACTTATACATTTGCCATCGGGCATTAAAATACTGCAAAGCCAAAAAAGCCAAAAGATTATGCGTTATACCCGCATTGCATTGCTTATTATTTTGGTTTCTCAGCTAATTATTACCAAAACTGCCATTTATGAACATTACGATCCTTTCAAAGCCATATACAATTTAATTGCAGCCAACACAATAACACTAATTTTGCTGATTCTCGTTTTGGTAAGTTCTGTTTTTATTTTCCGTCCATTTTGCAAAGTAGCTTGTCCCATTGGTTTAATACTTGGATGGGTAAGTAAAATACCGGGAGCATCGGTAATTGGCAATAACGATAGTTGCACATCATGTGCCAACTGCCACAATGCTTGCAAGATTAGGGCAATAACAAGAGACGAGAAAATAAGCGTATTAGATAATCAGGAATGTATTGCTTGTGGCGATTGCTTAAATAGTTGCAAAAAGATTTCATTAAAATTTTACCAGAAAAGCGAAAAGCATCATGACAAAATACAATGTAAAAGTGAAAATTAACATATTATTTATCATGATGTTAATACTAAATATAAGATTAATGGCCCAGTCGGAATGTCGCAGTATAATTGGAGCCCATATTAATCCGGTAAGTAAAGACAGCACCATTGGCCTTGGACTTGAAAGTACGCTGGGAGCGGGTTTTATTGATGAAAGCCCTATTGCAAATATAATGCTTATTGGTGCTTTCGACTATACATCTATAAACAAAGAACATCATATTGATATTGAAGGTGTTGGCAAATATTGGAGTAAGTTTCATGGAACACCCGGTGCAGGCAGAACCGATGCTGCTACAGATACAACTGAAACTTCTGAAAGCACATCAACAGATAAAAAATATTTTGGTCTGCGCGAAGGATATTATTTGTTTAACCATACGGGAACAACCATAAAAACAGGAGTTCAAACAACCACTGCAGGCGATTACTTTTTAATGGACGAAAGAGTATTGGGCGTGAAAGTAATACAACAACTTAATACATTTGAGTTTCAGGCAATGCTAGCAACCACCAATAGAGATTTAGCGCGTATGCAAAATGTTTGCGGTGTTAGGCCCTTATACAACGTTTTAAAAAGTAAAACGAATATAAACCAGGTGGGGGTTGACCTTTTCGAAACCAATTTCGTTAATGCCAATATTAAATGGGAAAATGGGAAAGTAGCCAACACTGCGGCATCAAGTGCACCCGATGAATTTGAACCGGTTGATGAATTTAGCGCAATTGAAGAAAATAGTAATTTTAAATTTAACGAAGCAGGTGCTTTATATTATCAGGAATTTGGTTCCGGTTTTAGCACCATTAAACACTATGTAGGTGCTTTCAGTAGTATAAATTTGTTTTCAGGTATTGAAATGAAACTCGAAGCTGTTCAGCAATTCATTTCAAATAATAATACGTTTGCTTATACGGCTGAGCTCTATAAAGATGTGGTTTGGCAATCGGGCGCAAGCTCAAAATTCAATCTAGGCTATATTGGGAAACTTAACAGCGATAGTGGCTCAGTATTTTCGCCTGCTTTTACAAATCTTTTTCTTGGAGAAGTGGCACGTCTCGATGCTTTTGATCTACCGATATATTTTGGTTCAGTTAGCCATACTTTTCCAATAAAATTAAACCCACATATCCGTTTTCGTTATGTAGGTCAACAGAACGAGAATAAAACAAACGAATTCGATATTGAGTTGGGATTTAAATTCATGAAACATGCCAAATTTACAGGCATTTATAGTTTAATATCTTCAAAACTGGTGACAAATAATATAAATATGTTTCGCTTCGAACTAAGAGTTGCATTTTAATTATTAAATAAAATTACCAATGCGCATAATAACCCTCATAGAGAATGTAGTTAACAGTGGCCGTTTAACAGCTGAACATGGTTTATCCTTATATATTGAAACATCTGACCAAAAAATATTATTTGATACCGGACAAACCGGAGCCTTTATTGAGAATGCCAAAATAATCGGTATTGACATTTCCGAAATTGACTGCCTTGTATTATCTCACGGCCATTACGACCATACCGGTGGGCTTTATCCATTTTTGAAAAAAAATTCAAAGGCTAAAGTATGTGCAAAACCAAGTATCTTCATTCCTAAATATAGCGGTAAAACCCGCTTTATTGGTACTTTATATGATGAAAAATTATTAAAAAACAGAATGATTTATATAGTATCAGTTACTGAAATTGCCGACAATATATTTATCATGCCTGAGATTAAAATATATAATCCTATTGATACAAATTTTACAGGATTAAACAGAAAAGCTGACAATTTGCTTATAACTGATCAGTTTGAAGATGAGCTATTTTTGGTAATTAAACAACCTCAACAAATAAATATTATTACTGCCTGCTCTCATAGGGGGATTACAAACATATGCCAAACAGCAACGGATTACTTCAACCTTCCGGTTGGTTTAATATTGGGAGGTTTTCACATGAAAAATTGCTCTGTTGAACAATATATCCAGATTAAAGATTATTTAAGAACATTGCAACCAGAGTCAATTGGTGCTTGTCATTGTACCGGTCTAGATAAATTTGCCGATTTGCACCAGGAATGTGAGTCACATTTATTTTATAATTTTACAGGATACGAATTAACAATAAATTGAATGAGTAGTTTTGATGCGCGTGCCCGTGAATGGGACAAAGACAAAATGCATATGGAACGTTCGCTGGCCATTGCTGCAGAACTAGAAAAAATGGTTCCTCTCGCCCACTCTTTTAAAGCCCTTGAATATGGTGCCGGAACAGGCATACTAAGTTTTCTATTGAAAGATAAATTTGCTGAAATAACCTTAATGGATAGTTCGCAGGGAATGATTGATGTTTGCCATGAAAAAGTTGAATATTTTAAAACTAATCATATAAAGCCGGTTTGGCATGACCTTGAACATAACGATTATCCTGAAAAATTTGACATTATTTACAATCAAATGGTCTTGCACCATGTAATTAATGTCGATTCAATTCTTCAAAAGTTTTACTATATTCTGAATACTGGAGGATATCTTGCTATTGCTGATTTATATCCTGAAGATGGTTCATTTCATGGTAAAGAAAACAAAGATGTTCATTTAGGCTTTGACCCCAAAACACTTGAAAAAATATTAAAAACAGTAGGTTTTAAAAATGTTGAACACAAAAAATGTTTTGAAGTAAAACGTCAATCGGGCGAAAAATTTCCGGTTTTTTTATTGGTTGCAAAAAAATAGATAAAAGATGAAAAAGTATTTGTTTTTTTTATTGTTTGCAATATTTATATCAAACAATGGGTATTCGCAATTGTTTGCAGGATGCGAAGGAGTTACAGCATTTAGTCCTTCACGAACACCCGATTTGGGAATAGTAATAAGTTCCGGCGATGCTGAAACCGTATGGAACGCAATTCGTCTTGGAATTGCAGCGCAATCAAAAGGCGACAGCGTTGTAATTTTTGTAATTGGCAAAGGAATTGATGTATTTATGAAAGACAGTTCAAAATTCGATATTCCCAAAACAAGCCAGCAATTTTTATACAATGGCGGTGATATTTATACTTGTGCAACCTGTGCTAAAATGAGGCACACCGACAATGTGCAAATGTGCACCATTACTTCAATATACGATTTATATGAAATTGTAAAACGAAGCAAAAAAGTGGTAACATTTTAAAGCCATCAATGTAATTCAAAATGGAAAAAGATTGGAACCCCGAATTATATTTAAAGTTCGACAAAGAAAGAACTCAACCTTCAATTGATTTAGTATCAAGGATTAACTATGAAAATCCTTCTAAAATAATTGATATTGGTTGTGAACCAGGAAATAGCACCCAAATTCTTGTTCAAAGATGGCCAAATGCTGAAATTACGGGCATAGATAATTCTCCCGCCATGATTGATAAAGCAAAAAATGATTATCCAAAGGAAAACTGGTTACTTCTTGATGCAGGAAAAGATGAAATACCCGGAAAATATGAACTTGTATTTTCAAACGCGGCAATTCAGTGGGTTCCTAACCATGCTAAATTATTGGAAAAATTACATACATTACTAAACCCTAAAGGAATACTGGCCATTCAGGTTCCTTTGTTTTGGGATATGCCAATTGGCAAAACAATTGTTGAAACTAGCAACAAAAGTAAATGGAAAGAGAGGACCAAAGGGATTAAAGAATTATTTACCATTCACGAACCCTCGTTCTACTACAACCAATTAGCCAAATTATTTACAACCATTGAATTATGGGAAACCGATTATATTCACATCATGAATTCGCATCATGCAATACTTGAAATGATAAGAAGCACAGGACTTAAACCTTTTCTGGAAAGGCTAGATTCTGATAACGAAAAAAATGATTTTGAAAATTCGGTTCTTCAGGAAATTTTGAAAAATTATCCACTTCAGGAAAACGGGAAAGTGTTGTTCCCTTTCAAACGATTATTTTTTATTGCTCAAAAAGCATAATCTTAATATTACATTCATTCCAAGTTCAAGTAATAAAAGCAATTCATTGTTCTTGAATATTAAAATTTATGTTTTTTTTAATTTGAAAAGAAATAATTACCCTTTCAAAATATAGATTTTTGCATAACTTTGAAGAATGGCTATGGGGTTAGCCTTGAACCGCCTTAAATAAGCTGATAACTCCTACTTTAAACTTTATTTATTAACTTTAAAGTAAAGAAAGCTTGCTATGTTAAAAATTTTATTACTCATTGGATCAGGCAGTTTTATTGGCGGAATTTCTCGTTTCCTGGCATCGCGCTATATTCAATTTAAAATTATGTCAGCCTTTCCATATGGAACTTTTATCGTCAATATATTGGGTTGTTTTCTCATTGGCTTGATTTACGGAATTTCAGAACGTGGAAACTTTATAAGTTCTGAATGGAGGATGTTCCTTACTGTAGGTTTTTGTGGCGGTTTTACAACATTTTCAACTTTTGCAAATGAAAATGTAACATTATTCCGTGATGGCAACTTCTTTTATTTTGCATTATATACAAGTCTTAGTGTTTTTCTTGGTTTTATGGCAACTTACTCAGGTAATTTAATTACTAAAATATTTTAAGTATGGAAATTAAAGGTGAAGCCAAACTATTGCGAATATTTGTCAGCAATACCGATAAGTTTAAACATAATTTATTATATGAAATGGTTGTTTTTGCAGCCAAACGTTATGGACTTGCAGGTGCAACTGTTTTAAAAGGTTCAATGGGATTTGGCTCAAGTAGTATTGTTCGTTCAGTTAAGTTTTGGGAATTTACTGAGAAATTGCCTGTAGTGATTGAAATTGTTGACGAATCAGAAAAAATTGAAAAGTTTACTAAAACTATTTTACCCTGGTTCGATAAGTTGCGTTATGGCTGTATGGTTACTGTTGAAACTACAAATATTGTACTGTATAAGCAAGGTTCAAATAAAGGGTTCTTTAACTTATAAAGAATTATTTAATCCTCAACTGGTAAGTATTTTTTCTATTGAACTTCGTTCTTTGTCAGTTAAAGTGTCTATTTCAATAAGTGCATGTTCAATTTTGGTTTTAAAATTCCAACATGTCATTTGACGCAATGATAACCTTCGACCAAATTCGTAAGATGAAATTCCTTCATTCCCTTTACAAACATTATAGGCAATATAAAAAGCCTTGCTTATTGGAAATTTCACACCATGGAATATTGTTCCATTGGTTGCGGTTTCCTTTGACTTACATTTGGTGCAACGTCGTGAATAAGCTTCTTTACCTGGACAGGAGTTAGTATTTCCGCATTTCTTGCACACAAATCCGTTTGCCCATTTAAGGTTTGCCAAAAACTCGAAACATTTTTCGTCATTATGAAACATTGCTTCAAGTTGCTCCGGGCTTAGTCCTTCATTAAAAATCATGCTCATAATCAATTATTTCTGTGTACAAAGATAAAATAAATTAGTGACATTGAAAAGATTTAAGTGATATTATAGTGATTTATTATTTTAAATTTTTATCTTTACATCGTAAAATTTTAATAAAAGCTGCAATGGAAAATAATTGTGAAGTAAAACCAAGACCAAGAACTATAAAAGATTTTTTTACCTCATGGTACTTTTGGAGACCATTTATTGCAACCATAATTGGAGCAACTGCAGGATTTTTATATTATCACTTTGTAGGTTGCGCTTCCGGAAGTTGTGCAATAACAAGCAATCCATACATGAGCATGTTATTTGGTGGTTTCATGGGATTTTTTATAGTAAGCAGTCCTTGTAGCAGGGGAAAATGTTAAGATGCCCCATCCCGGCCTTCCCCAAAGGGGAAGGGGAAAGATGGCAGGCAGTAAAATAAAATTATTAGTTAATAATCAAGTAAATTTCTTCCCCTTGGGGGAAGGTTAGGAAGGGGCTTATATTATGTCATTAGTAGAAATTAATAAACGGTATAGCGATTTGGCAACATCAGATTGTTGCCTTTCATGCGGCGGAGCAGTAAATTATGCCGAAGCCCAACCCGATGAAGTTTGTGTTGATTTGGGTAGTGGTCGAGGTACTGATGCAATTAGACTAGCTGAATCCGTAGGCAAAAACGGTTTTGTTTTTGGTATTGATATTTCCGAAGGAATGATTACAAAGGCATTTGAAACAGCTGAACGTCTTGGTGTTACTAACGTTAAGTTTGTTCATAGCAATTTGGAAAAAATTTTACTTAACGACAATTTAGCCGATTTAGTTATTTCGAATTGTACCATTAATCATGCTTCTGACAAACAAGCGGTTTGGAACGAAATTTTCAGGATTCTGAAAAAAGGTGGCAGGTTTGTTGTAAGCGATATTTATTCAACGAGTCCAGTTCCGGATGAATACAAAAATGATCCTGTGGCAATTGCTGAATGTTGGGCAGGTTCTGTTACCCGTGAGGAATATTTGAAACAACTTGAAAATGCGGGTTTTTCAAATGTTAGTATTCTGGAAGAATCAGTCGCTTATGAAAAAGGCAAAATTAGGGTTGTAAGCTGGACTATAGCAGCCAAGAAACCATCAGGAAAATGTAATTGCAGCAATTAATTGTATGAAAAAATTTAATAAATTTACAATAATGAGAAAAATATTAATTTCGATATCGCTAGGATTGGCATTGCTTTTAAGCAATTGTAATGCAGGAAGTCCTAATAAATCAAACACCAATACTTCAGGTGAAGTAATTGTGTTGACGAATGATGCTTTTAAGCAAAAAATATTCAACTATGATGTTAATAAACAATGGAAGTACGAAGGCACAATGCCTGCCATTGTTGACTTTTACGCTACATGGTGCGGCCCATGCAGGCAATTATCGCCAAGAGTAGAAGAAATGGCAAAAAAATATGCCGGTAAAATTGTTGTTTACAAAGTGGATACTGACGTAGAACGATTATTAGCACAAAGTATGGGAATATCAAGTTTGCCTACTTTATTGTTTATACCTGTTAAAGGTCAACCACAGGCAACTACAGGAGCACTCCCAACTGAAACACTTGAAAAAGCTATTAAAGAAGTTTTGTTGGTTCAATAATTTTTCAAAAGAGCCAAGAACAAAGACATTTCATTTTAAAATAAGAGTTAATAAACCAATTTTTTAATTTTTAAATACAATTGAATATGACTAGTTTAATTAAAAAGAACGATGTAGCAATAAAAGGCAAAGTAGCCCAATGTTGCGCTAAAACATCAAGGAATGTGGCCGGTTGCCACGATTAAAACAAAGATGCCCCACCTAACCTCCCCAAAAGGGAGGAATTGGTGTGGCTAATTTTTAAAAATCAATTTAAACTTATTCTATTAATTTTTTTTCCCTCCCCTCAGGGGAGGTTAGATGGGGCTTGTATTTATGATTTTTTCAAAACACAACTTATTCTCAAAAATAAAGGATTCTGATAATTACTTTATAGTTAATTTACTTACTGGCAATGCAGATATTGTGAATACTGCCGATGCTGAACTAATTAATAAAGTAAAAAATAACGAAGCTATAAACAACGAAGGTTTTATACAGGAAATGACCAAGAAAGGTTATTTAATTGATGAAGCTGAAGAAATCAAAATCTATCGAAGCAAATATCTTGATTTTATTGATGAACGCGATAAAGATGAAATTCAGCTTTTTTACGTTCCAAGTTATAGTTGCAATTTCGCATGTTCGTACTGCTATCAGGGTGAATATGTTGCCCCATCTCTACCATCAGCAAAAGGGAAGGAGGAAGAGAAAACTGTTATTGATGCTTTTTTTCAATATATAAGCAAAGAATTTGCCGGACGAAGGAAGTATATTACTGTATTTGGCGGTGAACCATTGTTGAATTCGCCCAAGCACAGGGAAATTATAACTTACTTAATTGAACAGGCAAATGCCGCAAAAATTGATTTGTGTTTTGTAACCAATGGCTACACTTTAGTAGAATATATTGATGTTTTAAAACAAGGCCGGATACGTGAAATACAAGTAACCCTTGATGGAACTGCTAATATTCATAATTCACGCAGGTTTTTAAAAGGCGGTGCAGGAACTTTCGATAAAATTATAAGTGGCATAGATGCTTGCCTTGCGAATAATATAACTGTTAATCTTCGCATGGTAATTGACAAAGAAAATATCAATAACCTGCCGGAATTAGCTCAATTTGCAATTGACAAAGGCTGGACGAAAAGTCCATTCTTTAAAACACAAATTGGACGAAATTATGAATTACATTATTGTCAATCATCGCCCGATAAGCTATTTAGCAGGGTTTCATTGTATGACAGTTTATATAACATAATTCAAAAAAGTCCTCATATAGTAGAGTTTTATAAACCGGCTTATTCAATTTCAAAGTTCTTATCGGAAAATGGCGAGTTGCCTGAACCCTTATTCGATTCATGTCCAGCATGTAAAACAGAATGGGCATTTGATTATACCGGTCAAATTTTTCCATGTACTGCCACTGTGGGAAAGTCTGAAGAATCACTGGGATCGTTTTATCCTGAATTTAAATTGAAAAAAGATTTGGCAAATGAATGGGAAAAGCGTGATGTAATGTCCATCCCTGAATGCAAAACCTGCAATCTTCAGTTAGCTTGTGGAGGCGGTTGTGGCTCAGTTGCAAAAAACAATTCGGGTAAAATCTGTTCAACCGATTGCCGTCCTGTAAAAGAATTACTTGAATTAGGATTTGCTTCGTATTTTTAAAATATCCAAATACAAAATAAAAGTTTCAGAAAATTTATAAGGTCACAATAATTTAAATAATTATTACTTTACTGCACAAAGTTTTAGAAACTATACTAACTGTTATAGTGGGTTCCAATTAACAAACATTGTTAGTCCACTTATTTCCTATAAAAATTTTGGAGTATCAATTATTTCTCACCAAATTGCTAAATATCAGTTAATAAAGCACTATCTAAATAAAAGTGTTATCCATGCGATTTATTTTAGTGTCATTATAGCGATTTATTGAATAAACTTTCTTATCTTTGTCCTCAGATATTTAATACTATAAATATGGAAGACAATTGTTCAATAAACCCACGAAATTTTAAGGAATTCGTTCAATCGTCATGGTTTAGGAAACCTTTAATTGCTGTTGTAGTTGGATCTGTTTTAGGTTTTGTATTATACGGTTTACTCAGCAATACTTCTACAATGCATAATGTTTATGGCGATATTCTTACAGGAATTGTAATTGGACTATTCTTTACAAATATTCCATGTTTAAACTGCAATTCATGCAACAATTAATAGATGTAATAACAATAAATTTTAAATATATGGAAACAACAGTAAGTAATGTAGTTTATTTAACTACTCAGGAATTTAAAGACAAAGTATTTAATTACGATGTGAATAAAGAATGGAAATATTCAGGTGAATTGCCTGCTATTATTGATTTTTATGCCGATTGGTGTGGACCGTGCAAAATGGTTGCTCCAATTCTTCAGGAAATTGCTAAGGATTATAGCGGTAAATTAATAGTATATAAAGTAGATACCGAGAGTGAACAAGAACTTGCTGCTGCTTTTGGAATATCAAGCATACCAACTTTATTATTTGTGCCAATGACCGGTCAGCCCCAGGCTGCAATGGGCGCTCTTCCAAGACAATCGTTTGACAATGCTATAAATGATATATTATTAAAAAATTAATTTATATACAATTTTATAAAGAAACATTATTGTTGTAACTTACACAGAATCAAAGACAATTTGACTTACAATAGTGTTATTCAATAAAAACTAATCTTATGAAAGAAATTAGCGTTACAGAATTCGACAAAGAAGTTATAAATAATGGTAAAGTCGTTCTCGATTTTTATTCCACTGAATGTCCTCCGTGTGAAGCGGTAGCGCCGAAATTCGAAGGTTTGTCAAAACTATATGGTAACGACATAACATTTCTTAAAATATTTCGTCAGCAAAATAAGGAACTGGCTGAAAAACTTGGGGTAAAATCATCTCCAACTCTTTTGTTTTTCGATAATGGAAAAGAAGTTGCCGACCGTTTATCTGGCGGCATTAAGCGCAGCGATATTATAGCTATTCTTGATACCATGGTCCCGACTGAAAAAGTAAAAGCAATAAAATCGCAAATAAAACCGTCGGTTACCAATTTTGATGTTATTATTTTGGGCGCTGGACCAGGCGGATTAACTGCCGGATTATATTTGTGCCAGGCAAAAGTTAATACTGTTATGGTTGACATTGCTTTGCCAGGTGGACATGTATCTACTACGCACGAAGTTTCGAATTATCCCGGTTTTATTGAGCCTCAGGCTGGTTATGTGCTTTCGCATAACATGAGCGAACAAACCAAACTTTGCGGCACAGTATATAAAGTTGCTGTTGATGTAACCAAGGTTGATCTTGAAAAAAAGGAAGTTGTAATAGATGAATTTGAAACACTGAAAGCCAAGCGGATAATCATTGCAACCGGCACCTCGCCTAACCTCACCGGAGCGCCTGGTGAAAAAGAATTAAAAGGCAAAGGAATTTCGTATTGCGCTACCTGCGATGCAAAGTATTTTGTTGACAAAGAAGTTGTGGTTATAGGCGGTGGTAATTCAGCGGTTGAAGAATCGGACTTTATAGCACGTTTTGCAAGTAAAATAACTATGGTACACCAGTTCGATAAACTTACATCTAATAAAAAAGCACAGGAAAAATTATTGGCAAATTCGAAAGTAAATGTGCTATACGAATATGAACCAAGGGCATTTAAAAAAGATGGCGATAAAATTATTACCGAAGTTGAAAATTTGAAAACGAAGGAAATTACAAAATTGGTTAGTGATGGAGTATTTATATTTATTGGGTTTAAGGCAAATATTAAATTATTTAAAGAAAAACTTGAACTTGATAATTGGGGTTATATAAAGACCGATGAAGACATGCGCACCAATATTCCTGGAGTATATGCAATTGGCGATGTTATTAGTAAAAAGTACCGCCAAATTACAACTGCAGTTGCCGATGGAACCATTGCTGCCATTTCCATTGCAAAAGAATTGGATTGATTTGTTAAGAACCAAGCATCAAGATAATAATGTTAATATATTTCTTTGTTCTTTGTTCTTGACTCTTGACTCTTTTAACTTTTAAATAAAAATAAAATGCAAATAACATTAATTGTTTTAGGTTCATTAATCCTGATTTTTGTAGTTATACAATATACAGCAAGAGCTCAAATGAAGAAAATTCCTGCTGTTGCCGATAGTGATAAAATAATTACGCTAACGGATAAAAATTTCAACCAACAGGTGAAAAACAAAGTTGTACTGATTGATTTTTGGGCAAGCTGGTGCGCACCATGCAGAATGATGGCACCGGTATTGAATGATGTAGCAAATGAATTATCAGGCAATATACACGTTGGTAAAGTGAATATTGAACAATATAAATCACTTGCTCAGAAATACAATGTACGCAGTATTCCTACTTTAATACTTTTAAAGAATGGTAATGAAGTTAACCGTTTTGTGGGAGTGAAATCAAAAGATTTTTTAATTAAACAATTTCAAAAGTTATAAATTACATGGCACAAAACAAAGACCATTGGTACGATGGCTGGATATATGATAAAATAATTGCCCCAAATCAGGACTATTTATTTGGGCAAATTAAAGCTATAATTGAACCTCAATCTACAATAATTGATGTTGGTTGCGGAACCGGTAGGTTTGCTTATACAATAGCCGATTATTGTAAATCAATTTTAGGAATAGATCTTTCGAAACGCAATATTGATAGGGCAAATAAAAATTTGAACCTGATGCCGAATTCAAAAATTTCATTTCATCACGGACCAATAGAAGAATTAAATAGTGATAAAGGTTTTCATTTCAATTATGCCTTGCTAACCTATGTTATTCATGAAGTGAATGAAGAAGAAAGGATTCAGCTTTTAAAAAATATTTCCCAGGTAGCTGATAAAATAATAATTGGTGATTATTCTGTTCCAAGACCTAAAGGAATTTATGGAATTTTGAGTAAATTTATTGAATTTATGGCAGGCCGTGAACACTACAGAAACTATAAAAGCTATATGGCAAATGGCGGCATATATTATTTGGCAGAAAAAGCAAATCTGAACGTTATATATGAAGCACATGGACAAAAATCAATTAATCATATCGTAGTGCTATTTAAATAATACCGCAATAGGTTGACAAAATTGGAAGTTCAATGATTATTTAAATCATGTTATAGCAGAATTTTAAAAAATATCAAAATATAATTATATAATGGAAGTAAATAAACTTTACGAACCTTCAGATAAGAAAAAAATGAAATTGGCCGATAGCGCCCGATTACCTGGTAAAAACCGAGTTGAAGAAATAAAAAATTATGCAAAACTGGCAGGTTATAAACGAATAGGTATAGCAAACTGTGTAGCTGTTCAGAAAGAAACCAACCAATTGAAAGAATATCTGTCTACTGATTTTGAGGTTTTTTCGGTTGATTGTAAATGTGGTAAATTACCAGCCAATGAAATTATTGGTGACGATGCGAAAGGTATATCATGCAATCCTGCCGGTCAGGCAGAATATTTAGCTGAAAATAGAACCGAATTAAATATTGTTATGGGTTTATGTGTTGGACACGATATGGTTTTTTCAGCCAAATCGAAATCACCAGCCACAACTTTGATAGTAAAAGACAGGGAACATAAGCATAATCCTATAGAAACATTTTATAAATCATAAATTCTCTTTAATTTCTTAAACTTAAAAATTAAAATTATGAAGAAAAACTTAGGTGTTATTGACAAAGTAATCAGAGCATTGATTGCAATCGCAATTGCTATCCTATTCTTTATGAATGCAATATCTGGTATATTAGCAATTGTTTTGCTAATTGTAGCTATTGTATTAGTATTAACCGTAATATTTAGTTTTTGTCCAATTTATTGGCCTTTTGGTATTAGCACCGGGAAAAAGAAAGCATAATTTTCTCTTGATTACAAACTATAGAGCCCGGAAATTTTAAAATATTTTCGGGCTTTCGCTTTGCAATAATTATAAATTTTCTAGCTTTAATATATATTAATATTCTTCATGCTCGATTTCAGATTAAAAGTATTTCAGTGTGTTGCAAGGAATTTAAGCTTTACCAAAGCTTCGAATGAATTGTTTGTTTCGCAACCTGCCATAACAAAACATATTAAAGAACTTGAATCGGAATTTGAAATAAAACTATTCCACCGAACTGGTAATAAAATTTCACTTACCCAAGCTGGGAAACTATTATTATCATACTCCGAGCAAATTCTTTTACTACATGACGAATTGAAATTTGAAATTAGCCAGTTGAATGGAAATGTTGAAGGAGTTTTGCGAATTGGTGCCAGTTCTACAATTTCACAATATGTTATTCCGGCTGCATTAGCAAGGTTTAACGAAAACTATCCTGAAATTAAGTTATCATTAACTAATGGGAATACTGAGTTTATTGAACATCTGCTTATAAAAAATGAAATAAATATTGGAATAGTTGAAGGTAAACCAACAAATTCAGATATTCGCTATACTCCTTTCCTGAATGATGAATTGTTAATATTTACAGCTACACAAAAATCGAAAATTCCCGATTCGTTAACGAATGAAGAATTCTTAAATCTCCCTCTTGTGCTGCGCGAAAGAGGTTCAGGTACATTGGAAATTATTGAAAAAAGCCTGAAACATTGCCATATAAATCCAAAACAATTGAATATCCTTATGCATTTAGGAAGTACCGAAGCTATAAAATCATTTATAAAAACAGGAAATGGAGTTGGTATAGTTTCTCGCTTTGCAATTGAACAGGAACTTTCAGCAAATATTTTCAAAATAATAAATACACCTGGTTTAAAGTTTCACCGTCAGTTTTATTTTATTTCTCCCAAAGGTCCCGAACCAACAGGACTCGCAAAATTATTTCTAAATTTTATACAAAAGCATTATAACTTATAGTTATAGTTCATTACAAATAATGATTTGACTGCTGCTTGACTTTCTTTTACGTTTGCAGCAACAAATTATTAAACAATGAACATTTCAAAAGCCAAAGTCATTTACATTATTGGTATTGCTTTATGTACTATGCCTATAATTGACACACCATTTGCTTTATTAATTGGCATTATACTTGCCCAAACAGTTCGTCATCCGTTTATAAAAACAAGTAAAAAGCTTGTGCATATTTTACTTCAGATATCAGTGGTTGGCCTGGGTTTTGGCATGAATGCGTTTCAAGCTTTAGCTGCAGGTAAACAAGGGCTTTTGTTTACCATTTTTTCAATCCTTAGCACAATAACTTTAGGATTATTTATTGGTAAACGTCTTAAAATAGAAAATAACACATCATACTTAATATCAACAGGAACGGCAGTATGCGGAGGAAGTGCAATTGCTGCTATTTCAACAATTATTAAATCGAATGAAAAACAAATTTCAACTGCTTTAGGTACAATATTTATCCTTAATTCCGTGGCATTATTTTTATTTCCCTGGATTGGCCATTTGTTTCATCTAACACAACATCAATTTGGTGTTTGGGCTGCCATTGCCATTCATGATACAAGTTCGGTTGTTGGAGCTGCCAACAAATATGGCGCTTTGGCTTTACAAACTGCCACTACTATTAAACTTGAAAGAGCATTATGGATTATACCCATTGCAATAATTTCAACTTTTATTTATAAAAGTGAATCGAAAAAAATTAAGATACCCTATTTCATATTCCTATTTGTATTGGCAATGCTTATCAATACATTTATACCTGCCATTCATGCTGAAACATCATTTATTGTATTGCTTTCAAAAATTGGTCTAAAAATCACCCTTTTCTTAATTGGCACTAGTCTTTCCAGAGAACTTATTACTTCGGTTGGAATTAAGCCCTTTTTACAAGGAGTGTTTTTGTGGGCATTCATTTCCGTATTATCGTTGACAATTATTATTCACACGGTTTTGTAAAATGCAATTTGTTGTGTAATATTAAAGTTTCATAACAAATAACAATGCCTCAGAATAATAAACCTGGCTATACTGAATTATTACGAACTTTCTTTTGGATGGGGCTCACCGCATTTGGAGGTGTAGCTATGACTGCACATATCCGAAAACAAGTTGTAGATAAAAAAAAGTGGTTAAATGCAAATACTTTCGACACAGGACTTGCTCTTTGCCAGGTAATACCAGGTGCAATTGTAATGCAATTGGTTGCTTATATAGGATTAAAGTTAAAAGGAAATAAAGGTGCTGTTATAAGCTTTATAAGTTTTGGATTTCCTTCATTTTTGGTAATGTTTATTTTATCGGTTATTTACAAGCATTCTAAAAATATTTCAGGAGTTGAGCTTGTTTTAAATGGCTTACGTGTTATAATTGTAGCTATTGTTGCCAATGCAGCATATACGTTTGGAAAAAAGAATTTCAATAATTTAAATGATTGGATAATTGCTATAATTGCTGCAGGTATATTTCTAACAAAACTTCACCCAGCAATAATTCTAATAATTTCAGCACTTTTAGGCCTTGTTTTTACAAAAAAAGATATTGTGAAACCTGAAAAACAAGTAAGGTCCAGAACATTTAAATTTTTTATGCAGTTATTGATTATTGTTGCCATTTGCGCTGCATTATTATTTTTTATAAAAAAGGAATACTTTATCCTGGCCACAATTATGTTGCGGATCGATTTGTTTTCTTTTGGAGGTGGTTTAGCATCTGTGCCTATAATGTATCATGAACTGGTTGATTTGTTTGGTTGGTTTTCGGAAAAGACTTTTATGGATGGTGTTATATTAGGCCAAGTAACTCCGGGTTCATTAATTATTGCGGCAACATTTTTTGGTTATATGCATTTCGGAATTATAGGAAGCATATTAGCAACTATATGTGTATTTACACCATCGTTTTTAATATTAATGGGTATTATACCATTCTTCGACAGGTTAAAAATACATCCTCAATTCAATAAAGTAATAAATGGTATATTATGCTCATTTGTTGGGTTATTGGCGGTTGTAACTTTCAGATTTGCCATTGATATACATTGGAACATTATAAAAATAATCATCTCCATGGTTGCGTTTATTTTATTATTACGTAAAGTTGATGTTGTATGGATAGTACTTGGTGGAATTATTGTTGCAATTTTTCTGTAAAACCATTTGCTTCTAAAATCAGATAATATATTCCTTCGAAGAAATTAAAAATTGCAATTCACTAAACTTATTGATTTCTTTTTGGTTTATTTTTAAATTGCTTATATATCGGTAATTTTTAGTATATTTAGTATTACGAATTTTTGGTGCCCTGATATGAAATTTAAATCCATCTCAATATTATTTATACTAATTGGTTTTGTTCAAATATGCACGGCACTAAATCCTGAGCATATAAGATTACAATTAAAATGGCAAAATCAGTTTCAATTTGCCGGATACTATGCAGCCAAATCGAAGGGATATTATAAAAATGCTGGAATTGATGTTGAAATTATTCCTGAAAAGCCTGGAGAAGATCCAATTCAACAAGTTGTAAGTGGAAAAGCAGAGTTTGGAGTTGGAGCAACTGACTTGCTTTTAAAACGCGAACAAAAAATGCCGGTTGTAGTATTGGCTTGTATATTTCAACATACACCAATGGTTTTGATATGTTTAAAAAAAGATGATATTCAAACAGTTCACGATTTGATTAATAAACCAATTATGCTCGATGCCGGTTCAGCAGAATTAATAGCGTATTTAAATTATGAAGGACTTGATATAACTAAACTACAATTAATTACTCATTCAATTAATTTACAGGATTTAATATCTGGTAAAGTTTCTGCCTATAGTGCATATATAACCAATGAACCATATCAATTGGAAAAATTTGGTATAAGGTATAAAATATTTTCGCCCATTTCGGATGGGATCGATTTTTACAGCGACAATTTATTTACTACTGAATCGCTAATAAAATCGAAACCCGAGCTTGTAAAAAAGTTCCGTGAAGCAAGCCTTAAGGGTTGGGAATATGCAATGCACCATCGCGACGAAATTGAAAAATTAATTATTAACCAATACAATTACAAACAAAGTTTAGACCATTTGAGGTTTGAAGCCGAACAAATGTTGCCATTAATTGATGAATCTATGGTTGAGATTGGTCACATGAACCATAATCGCTGGGAAAGAATAGTGAAAACTTACCAGGATTTAGGAATGTTGAAACCTGATTTTAACCTGAATAATTTCATATATGAGCCAATACCTGTTCAACCTGATTTAACTTATTTATATCTTATTATATCTGCAATTGTAATATCGTTAATTGTAGCAACTCTGGTGGCTGTTAGATATTTGCACATGTCAAATGAATTAAAGAAAAGTATAGCAGAACAAAAGCAAACAAAATTAGCCCTTGACGAAAGTGACAAAACATTTCGGTTATTATTTGATACTTCACCTTATGCTATTATAATTACTAATTTGAAAGGTGATTTTATAAATGCCAATAATAAAACATTTGAAATATATAAAGCCAAATCAAAGTCGGAATTCCTGCAATATAAGGCTTCTCAATTTTATGCTAACATAAACGAAAGACAACAAGTTATTGATGAAATAGTAACCAAAGGATATATTGAAAATAAAGAAATCAAATTCCGAACTTTAGCAAACGAAATTAAAACCTTCTTGGTTTCAGCATATACAATGCCTTCAGCCACTGGAGAAATACTCATTGTTTCGTGGCAAAACGATATCACTGAATTTAAAACTGTTCAGAAGGAACTTGAAGAAAGCGAAGCAAAATATAAAATGCTGACTGATTATTCTGGCGATATTATAGTGATGTACCGGAATTTTGAAAAGTATTATGTGAACCCTTCCGTAGAAAAAATATTAGGATATACCCAAAATGAATGCATGGATATTAATTTTATTGACATTGTCCATCCAGAATATATTGAAAAAATAAAAAAATATTTACAAAAGGAATGTATAGATATTATTGAAAAAACATATAATGAAGATTTAAAAATTAAACATAAAGACGGACATTATATCGCAATTTCTGCCCAGATCATATTCCATATAATTGATAAGGACAACAATATAATTATATTCAATCTCAGAGATACTTCATATAAAGAATTGTCTGAAAAAGAAATCAGGCGACTTTCAACAGCGGTAAATCAAAGTCCTACAACTATAGTTATAACAAATTTAAACGGAGAAATTGAATATGTAAATCCGCAATTTTCAGTTATAACAGGCTATACAGCCGAGGAAGCATTAGGGAAAAACCCAAGGATATTAAAATCATATTTTCATAGCGCCGATTTTTATCAAAATATGTGGAGTACTTTACTTTCAGGCAAAACCTGGAAAGGTGAAGTATATAACAAACGGAAAGATGGTACGTACTATTGGGAAGAAGCTACAATTGCACCCATTTTAGATGAAAAAAATGAGATAGTTAATTATGTTGCTATAAAACAAGATGTAAGTTTAAGAAAAGAATCGGAACTTAAAATAAAACAACAAAATGAACAGTTGGTAGAATTAAACAAAACCAAAGATAGGTTTATTTCAATATTAGCACATGATTTAAAAAATCCGTTTAATGCAATTTTAGGTTATACTGAATTAATTACAGATAATTTTGATGAATATAACAAGGAAGAGCTTAAAGAATATATGTCAATTATTTCAAATTCGGCAAAAGACACATTTAATCTGCTTGAAAATCTTCTGGAATGGGCATATAGTCAACAAAAAAAAGTTAAACTAAATCCAAAAAACACAAATTTATTTACTATAACTAATGAATGTTTAAATTTAGTCAAGAGCAGCGCTTTTGCTAAAAATATCACTATACAAATTCAAATTGATGAACAAACAAATGTTTTAGCTGATAAAGAAATGATAAAAACAGTTATACGAAATTTGCTTACCAATGCTATAAAATTCACAACAGTTGATGGTTCCGTTATAGTTAATTCTAAACAAAACAATGATAATATTGAAATTTCAATAACTGATAATGGAATTGGTATGGATGAAAAAACCATAAATTCTTTATTCAAAATTGGTGAAACAAAATCGGCAATAGGTACAAATGGAGAACGCGGAACCGGATTCGGCTTAATGATATGTAAAGAATTTATAGAAAAACACGGTGGAAATATATGGGTTGAATCGCAAAAAGGACAAGGCTCAACCTTTTATCTTACAATTCCTGTTTTAAACTGATTGACTTTTATTCAGCTATAAATTTCAAATTTATCTATAATATAAGCTAACAAACATTTCAATTATTAATTCCTTCAACACATATAACAATTTCACCTTTTACTTCTTTTTCTGCAAAATGTGCAATTAACTGTTCTAAAGTACCACGAATAGTTTCTTCATAAATTTTAGACAGCTCACGCGAAACTGTTGCCCGGCGCTGCGTTCCGAAATGTTCTGCAAATTGGCCTAATGCTTTATCTAATCGAAAAGGTGATTCATAAAAAACCATAGTTCGTGTTTCTGTTGATAATTCCTGTAATCGCTTTTGCCTTCCCTTTTTTTGTGGTAAAAAACCTTCGAAACAAAATTTATCACTTGGTAAACCTGAGTTCACTAACGCCGGAATAAGTGCTGTTGGGCCTGGTAAACATTCAATTATAACATTGCCTGCTATAGCTTCACGAACCAATAAAAATCCGGGATCGGAAATCGAAGGAGTTCCAGCATCTGAAACCATTGCAATAGTTTCACCATTTTGCATTCGGCCAACAAGGGAATAAACCGCTTTATGTTCGTTAAATTTATGAAATGAATACATCGTTTTGCTGATTTCAAAATGCTTTAACAGGAAACCTGTTTTACGAGTATCTTCAGCAATAATAATATCAACTTCTTTTAATATACGAATAGCGCGAAGGGTAATATCTTCGAGATTGCCAATTGGGGTTGGAACTATATAAAGCCTTCCTTGTTTAACCATAAACTAAATAAATTATGGCTGTAAAGTTGGTCATTTTAAATTTGATGAACAAAAATACTAGCGGTTTAGCCAAATTTTAAATTCGTGCATATTGCCAAAACTCACAATTACTTCCGATTCAGATCTTGGCTTAAGCTCCAGCTTTAATCGGCTTTTGGAAACAATATGCATATTTTCTATAGATTCAATATTCACAATAAATTGGCGGTTTATACGAAAAAATATTTTTGGGTCAAGAATATTTTCAAGTTGTTCGAGCGTATAATCCACATCAAATTGCTTATTTTCAAAAGTGCATAAAAATATACCCTTTTCCCGGGCAAAAAAATAGGCTATTTCATTGGTTTTTAAAGAAAGTATTTTTTGACCAGCATTCACCAAAAACCTTTCTTTATATTCCTTCTTAAGTTTTAAACTTTCTAAAAGTAATTTAAAATCGGGTATTTGATGGTTTTGGTAGTATTGTTTATATTTTTGAATACTTTGTTTTAGCTCCTCAGCATTTATGGGCTTTAAAAGGTAATCAATGCTGTTATGCTTAAATGCTTTAATAGCAAACTGATCATATGCAGTAGTGAAAATTACAGGAATTTTTACATCTATTTGTTCAAAAATGCTGAATGAATTACCATCGGAAAGTTGAATATCCATAAATATTAAATCGCATGTATTTTCCGACAACCATTTTACCGATTTGCGAACAGATTCAATTTTTGCAATAATTTTAATATTGGTATCAATTGAAAGCACAAGCTTTTCGAGATTATCTGCTGCTAGTTGTTCATCTTCAATAATAATTATATCCACTACTCTATACGTATATAGTTATATAAAAATGTAAAATTATAATATTCAAAAAACTATTTTTTAAAACTTATACAATAAAATTTGTTGTCGCATAATAATTTGGACACTGTTTCTGAAACATTTTCAGGTATTAATGATTTTATTTCGTTTATATCGAATTTTGTATCTTTCATTTAATATAACCAGAATTCCATCGAATACTTTAAAATATACAAACTCGTCTCTGAGTTTTTCTTTTAGTGTAATCATATTATACTATTTATATATTTAGGAAATCCCCAACAATGGTAATTTAGCAATATAATTGTCATTAGTCATATAAAATTCAACTTTTTCATCAGTTAAATGCATATAACGCTCTTTAATATTAACCAAACCAATACCTGTGGAACTTTCAATTGCATTTTTAAGTTGTAAATTATTCGAAATTATAAGAAAATTATTTTCAACATATATTTTTATTTTCAAAGGTTTTTCCGATGAAATTTCATTATGTTTTATGGCATTTTCAATTAAAATTTGAAGAGATAAAGGTGGAATGAATTCATTTATTTTAGTAGCATCAATATTTATATCAATTTCGAGATTATTTCCAAATCGTATTTTTTGCAAAAAATAATACGATTGCAAAAACTCCAATTCTTCTTTTAATTCAACAACCATTTTATCATTCATATCTAAAACATATCTATATATTTTTGAAAATTTATCAACGAAATCAATTGCTTTATCTGGTGATACGCGAATTAATGAACTCAATGAATTTAAACTATTAAATAAGAAATGTGGGTTAACCTGACTTTTCAAAGCTGCATATTGCGATTCAGCTTTTTCGGTTTTTAATTTTTCGGTTTCCAATAAAGCGTTTTTCCATTGTCTGAAAATATAAACTCCTTCGTAAATAGATACGGCTATAGTATTTACAATTAAAGCAATTACTATATTGGTAAAATAAACTGTGTATATTGCAGCCCCCGGAATATTATACCGTTTGAATGCAAAATAAAAAATTGACAATATAATTGAAATAATTATTGCTGCACTGAGGCTTGTTGTTGTTAATTCGGTAATAAACCTACGTATATTATTATGTTGCCATGGATATTTTTTTTGTAATAGATTTATAATACAAGTATTGGTAATACCGATACTTAAAGTTACAAAAATTGTAAAAATTACTCCTCTTAATATAGAAGCTATATAAAATTCATGTTCAGTTAAATAATAATATATAAGGAAATATCCCGGTATAACAATTGCTGCTAATAATGTTAAAGCTATGATGAAGCGAAATTTTCCCATAATCAAATATAGTTTATTTAGAAATTAATTTTCCATTGCATCATTGGAAAAAATCCAAGTTGATAGGTGGTAATTACTTTTTGCTGGCGCGAACTGTATGATTGTAATAAATAGTTATTATGATTAGTTATATTTTCAATATAAATGGACCATTCTTCAGTAGCTTTAGTATGATTTATTTTAAACCCAACTTTAAAATCAACTTTTAAATAGTCAGGAAAACGTTTGTCAAATGCCTGATTATAATCATATACCGACTGATGTTGCGTAACCGAAAGTGTTTCGTTAATAGGAATATATCGCATACCTCCGGAATATGCAATTTTTATATCGGTAGTAATTGCAGTTTTTGTACCTAAAGGATATTCGCCTCCAAATAATGCATTTACAACATAGTTGCTATTGAAAGCTGTATTGCGCAATACACCATCACTTCCGCGATATTTTGAATCAAACAATGATGATGTAAGCAGAAAATAATAATGATGGCTCAGGAATTTTTCAAAAGTCAATTCCAATCCATAATTATATCCTTTGCCGGAGTTTATTAAATTGTCATACATTTGAACGCCCCAGTATGCGCCAGAATTAAGAATACTATAATTTGAAGCAGAATCTTTTTGAACTGGGACACTAAATAAATATTGATAATATACTTCAGTTTTCAGGCGTAATTCATCTGTAATATTCCAGTCGTGTCCAATAACAAATTGATGCGATTTTGTGAAATCAAGATTTTTGTTGGTTTCAATATTCGAACCAGGTTTCAGGTAATAATATACCGATAGTGGCTGTGAATGCGACACCAAACCATAACCAAAACTTAATTTTCTGTTTCTTGCATACGACCAAGTTAATCCGGCCCTTGGTTCAAATGCATTTTCATGGTTCATATCAAAATATATAAATTGAACCCCCGGGTTAAAAGCGAGTTGGTTTGAAATTTTATATGTAGCTTCATAATAACTTTCGAACAATTGCGGACCCTGTGATAACGATTTTGATAAATTAAGGATTGGCATCAAGCTATTTGTTGTATCAATAAATACATTTGCATGTAAGCCAAATGCCATTTGATTTGCAGTTACACCAAACTTAGTAGTTAATTGCGAATTAAATTTAGTATTAAGAATAAACGAGGCTGTTAACCTACTTTCCGATATATCTTCGCGATACCAATGTGTAGGATTTTGAAAATTTGCATCTAAAGTATCAATATTAGTACCTCCATCCTCATAAAAGCCTGAAACAATAAACTTAGCATAAGTTTTTTCGCTCAAAAACCGGGTATAAGACGCACCTGAAGCAAACATAGATGAAAAATTATATAAATTCTGACCATCCGAAGCATACATATCACTTTTACTCATCTTGCTTGCAAGCATATCAATACTGCTTATTCCACCTAGCCCAAATACAGTGAACAATCCTTTATTCATGGGAATGTTAATTTTATAGCTTATATCCTGATAATAAGGAATGCCAGTAGTTCCGATATTTATGCCCATTTTTTCAACCAAACCCAATGTAGAATAGCGATAATCGACCAAATACGAACTGTGATTTTCTTTACTAATTGGACCTTCAGCGCCCAGCTCAAATCCATTAAAACCAATTTCACCTAAAAACTCATGTTTTTCGCTATTCCCATTACGCATTTTTAAGTCAAAAACTCCTGAAAGTGCATTCCCATATTCTGCAGGGAATGCGCCTGTATAAAAATCCGAATTTCTTAAGGTATTATTATTAAGCATCCCAACAGGTCCGCCAGTTGTGCCATTTTCGGCAAAATGATTAGGATTTGGTATATCAACATCTTCTAACCGCCATAAAACACCACTTGGAGAATTACCACGGATAACAATATCATTGCGACTATCGTTTGCAAATGAAACACCTGCAAAGTTCGATGCCATTCGTGCCACGTCGCCACGGCTGCCAGCATATTTTTCAGTTTCTTCAACCGTAAATGACCGGGCTGAAACTGTTGCCATTTCGTTATTAGCCTGTTCTTTCGATTTTGAAGCTTTTACTACTACTTCATCCGTTTGTGTCACTTGTTCTTCCAATTCAACAGTAATATTTAATTCCTTACCTGTTGTAAGTATTAGATCGCTTAAATTTGCTGTATTATAACCAACAAAACTAATTGCTAAATTTTTCCTGCCAATTGGAACGTTAGGCAATTTAAAATATCCATTTACATCTGATGTTGTTCCAATTATAGGTTTTGAACCTACTAAAATAATATTGGCACCGGGCAAAGGTTGTTGTGACTGTTTGTCCAAAACCTGACCACTAATATTTTGCGTTAACTCCTGACTTTTAATATAGGTAATAGAAAGTGAAATAAAAATAGAAATTGCAATTAATTTGTGTAAAGCTTTTAAAGTTGAAGTTTTGATCATAATTGTTTAGTTTAAGTTTTAGTTTTTGATAAATTCTTGAAATGAATCTATAAATGAATTTTCAATTCAAAATCAAAGAAAAGAATTTAACAATTCTTACTAAAAGTAAAACCTGACGAATGGGCAAAATTATGAGATGAATTGGCTATGAATTAAAATGAGTAATAATGAAAGTATTAAAAAGCCATTTACTTAGATTATAACTTTAAACCTAAAAAACAATAATTAGAAGTTAAAGTAATTTATGGATTATAAGCAGTTTTTCCATTTGTTTTTGCATTTCAGATGCTTTTTCTCCGGCAACTTCGGCAAATCTGTCAGTTGAGTCGGCATAAATGATACCACGTGAATTATTTACCAATAATCCACAGTTTGAATTTAATCCATATTTAACAACGTCTTCCAAGCTTCCTCCCTGAGCCCCAATACCGGGGATTAACAAAAAGTGATTGGGAATTATTTTTCGAATATCACTCAGCATTTCAGCTTTTGTAGCACCTATTACATACATCATATTTTCTTTAGTACCCCATTTCTCCGATTTTTTAATGACCAATTCGAAAAGCCTGTCATTTGTTAATGAATCACGGGTCATTTGGAAATCATCAGAGCCGAAATTCGAAGTTAGCGCTAACAATATCACCCATTTATTAGGATATGAAAGAAATGGAGTTACAGAATCTTCTCCCATATAAGGAGCAACCGTAACTGCATCAAAATTAAAATCCTGCAAAAAAGCTTTGGCGTACATTTTTGAAGTATTACCAATATCACCACGTTTTGCATCGGCTATAATAAAGACTTCAGGATAATTATCACGTAAAAAATTAACTGTCATTTGAAGGCTAACCCACCCAGCGGCACCGGCCGATTCATAAAATGCCAGATTTGGTTTATAAGCAACAGTGAATTTAGCTGTACTATTTATTATATGTTTGTTAAATTCGAAAATAGGATACTCAGAATCTTTTATGATTTTAGGAATCTGGCTTATATCTGTATCAAGTCCTACACATAAAAAACTTCTCTTTTTAATTATCTCAGCAAACAATTGTTTCGAATTCATCCTCAAAAGTTATTAATTTAATTTTTTAATTAATTTATTAAAAGCACAAATTTAACAAACCATTTTATATTGATAGTTAAAAACTAAACTACCATTTTTAACATAAATAACTGATTATTAGATTAAATGATTAAATAAAAATTATCTGAAAAATTTTTTTGAAAAAATATAGCTATATTTTTGTGAAATTAGTTTAATCCTATTATTTTCGCAGCTCCAAATTAATTCCTCCTTAGCTCAGTTGGTTAGAGCATCTGACTGTTAATCAGAGGGTCCAAGGTTCAAGTCCTTGAGGGGGAGCTGATAATGAACCACTTACAGCAATTTTTGTAAGTGGTTTTTTATTTGCTTATAAGTTAAATATAACTTTTAATAATTTGCAGTTGAAAAGAAAAAATCTTGGGGTTTAAATCACTTTTCAACGCAAGAGTTTGGGAGACTTTTAATTATTCAATTAGAGGTAGAAGGCCTAAAATTAAAAGAGTTAAGAATTTGAAATTTTACTTTTTTTATAAATCAATACGATTTGGTCAGCAATTTTTAGGAAAAAAGAAATTTTGCAGATTCTTAATTCAATCCATTTGTGAATATTATATAAAAATTTGGATGGCTTATATCCTGTCTGGTATGGTGGTGTGAATGCAAGTAATGGGAGGCTTTTTACTATTTTCAATTCATCAGGAACAAGCTTTTCTAAATCAGAAGCGTTTCGTAAAAACATGCTATACTTCTCTCCTTTAATATCTATAATTAGGTTCTTTCTAAACCTTTGAAATGCTTTTTTTACCTTTAAGCGAAATAAATTATATAGCATATCGGGCAAACAAAAACTGTTTAAATGTGCTGTAATAATAATACCGTCATCCTTTAAATAGCTTGAAAGTATTCTATTCACACTCAAAAACATTTCATTGTTTATATAAGAGAAACCTCCGGTGATTGAAAAAATAAGATCGAATTTTTTGTTTTTAAACGAGGTTTCATCTAAATATTCAAGTTTCCCTAAGAAAAGTTCAATATTCCCTGATTTTATCGCACTTGAATATTTTTTAAATGCTTTATTTAGCATTCCTGCCGACCCATCACTTCCACATATTTTCCACCGTTGTTTAAGAAAAAATGGGAAATCATTACCTGTCCCACAATTCAAATCCAATACAGATATCTCTTTATTTTTCGGGACTAATTCAGAAACAATTGTATGGGCTATTTCTTTGGTTAAATAATAGATTGTAAAAGGTTTTAACAGATGACTATATTCTTCTGCAAATTTGTCCCATCCTTTTTCATATATATAATTCTCCCTATATTGGAATTTTATATACTCATTGATATTTGCTAATTGATTATCCAAATCGTATTTTTTACTTATTTCATATCATAGGAATTAAAAATCGAATTTAGATATAACATTTCAAAACTATTTAATACTGCAAATAATTTTGTAACTAAACTTGCAATTATTTGTTCTTTTGTTGTAAATTGACGTCAAAACAAACTATTCTATGGAAAAATCATTAGAAAGTATTTCATGGATTTGGCAAATTAAATTTTTGAAGAAGGCTTCAATTGGTGCTATAATAATGGCGGTATTAATTTTCATTTTTACACTTCCCATTTTTATTCAACCTTTATATGAAGCTGAAGTAATTATCTATGTTCCGCTTACTATATTGTCACAGCAATTAAACCAGCAGGGAATTGGTTTTGCAAATGACCATGAAATTGATTTGTATATTCAAATACTTAAGTCGAATCAATTGAAGGATTGTTTGATTAGTCATTTCAAATTGGCAAGTTCATATAATGTTGATACTGCAAAGGCAGCTTTCAAAAGTTCTATTTATTCAACTCTTGAATCTCGTATTACCATTGAAAAAACCCGTTATGGTTCAGTATCGTTGAAGGTTCGGGATGCCGACCCAAAAATAGCTGTTGAAATGGCTAATGGAATTGTCAATTATGGTGAAATAATTAAAAAAAATCTATTACAAAGTAACAGGCGGGCATCATTAGATTATGCTCAAAATTTATTCAATCAAAAATCAAATGAAATAAAAGGATTAGAAAGAACTTTGGATTCATTACGACCCTTACAGAATAAAAAAGCAGATAAAAATGGTTTTTTAATGGACAAGACTTTACGGATTTATAATTTTGAACTTCAGGAATTCATGTCAAGAAAAGAAGTTTTTGAACGGGAAAAAAATGGTTTCGATTCTCCGCTGCCTAAAACTTATATAGTTTCAACAGCAGCTCCTTCACCAAATCCAATATGGCCAAAACAATGGCTATTTATGTTAATTGGAGTAGGAACATATTTGTTTTTATTAATATTCATTGAAATTCTTAAACGTGATATCAAAGCGGTTAAATATTCCAGTTGAATTTTCGGCCAATTATTTAATTTTGCCTTTAATAATTGTAGCAAGTTTATTATATACGCAAGCCAAATGGTCTGTTATAATAGCGTCATTGTTTATCATTTTACTGGCATGGTCAATCTCCAGATTTAAACTTCAATATTACCTTTTATTTGCAATTGCGGCATTATTGCCATTTTCATTCGAATATAATGTAATCGGAACCACAAATGTGAATATACCAACAGAACCTTTGCTGGCTGTTGCTATACTTTCAGTTGTTTTTGATATAATGAAACAACCTAAGCTTTTGTTTGAATTATTTAATAAGGAAAGTTTGTGGATAATCCCGTTATTGTTATGTTACATCCTATGTGCATTTACATCAACAATGACAATTGTTTCAATAAAATTTTCAATAGTAAATATTACCTATATTTTAGTTTTTTTTATTTGGCAAAAATATCTTTTGAGAAAAAATAATAATTTATTTCCAAAATTAATTACGTTATATTCCTTATCTATTTTAGCTGTTATTATTTATGGGTTATATAAATTTTCGCAATACAATTGGGAACCGGCCACAATTAAAGGAACATTTCGTCCATTTTATAATGACCATACAATTTTTGGAGCCAGTACTGCTATTTTGGCTACTTTTTGGCTATTATATTCATTAAATGAAATGATGAAATCATTAAAAATAATTTATTTTATTGTAGGATTATTTTTTGTAACTGCCGTTATTTTCAGTACAAGCAGAGCCGCTATTTTAAGCCTTTCTGTTTTCGTTTTGGTTTCTATAATTCTTTTTTTATCAATCCGGTTAAAATATATAATTGGCGTTTTGATTATTGGAATTATTTTTTCATTCATATTTCGTAATGAACTTTTAAATACGCTATATTCCAACAAATATATGTCGCACGATTACCGGAACAATTATCTGGAACAAATTGAATCGTCGGGAAATATTAGCTCTGATGTTTCTAATATTGAGCGTTTGAATCGGTGGGTTTCAGGAATAAAGATGTTCGTTGAAAGACCAATATTTGGATTCGGCCCGGGAACTTACCAGTTTAAATATATTCCATTCCAAAAAAAGGAATTTATGAATCGATTGACAGTAATGGATCCATGGCACGTGCCTTCAAATTCTGGTGGAACTGCTCATTCTGAATATATATTGTTGATAAGTGAAATGGGTATTTTAGGCTATATTTCATTTCTTTTAATAATTTGTAGGTTAACCTGGATTGCATTTCAAAGATCAAATAACTTGTTTTATAGAAAATTTATTGTTTTAGCATTTGCAGTATTATCAACATATCTATTCCATGCATGCTTCAATAATTTTTTAAATACTGACAAGTTTGCATTTTTGTTTTGGGGTTTTGCAGCCTGGATTATATCGTTATATGAATCAAAAAATAATTATGAAAATATTTGAAATTTAGTATAACTAAGTATTAATAATGGTTAAATAAAGAATGAACAATTATAGAAAACATAAATAAAACTATTTGAGAATGGGTTCGAATTATTACACTGAAATTGGATCGTACTATAATCATGATGCTTGCACTTATGATGAACGGTATTGGAGTAATCCGGTTATTCAGCAAATGCGCCAATCTTTCAGGGAAGAAGTGAAAAGATATTCTGGTATAACCATGTTAGAGATTGGATGTGGTACCGGGCTTGACTTGCTTCATTTTAGAAAAACCCACCCGGATAGAAAAATATATGGAATTGATGTATCGTCAGAGATGATAAGGTTAAGCAAAGAACGAATTAATATGAATAATTACGGAAATATTGAAATTGTGCAATGTAGTAATGAAGATGTTCAAAATATATTTCCAGATACCAAATTTGACATTATATATGTTTTTTTTGGAGCACTAAATACTGTAGAAAATTTGCAACTTGCTGCTGATAAAGTTCAAAATCTTCTTTCTCCTGGTGGTACTATTGTTTTAAGTGTTGTAAATAAATGGTACATTTTAGGGATGATAATAGATCTATTTCGATTTCGTTTTAAAAAAGCATTTGCACGGCTAAAGTCGGTTTGGGGCGGCTATTCGCCCGATCATTTCTTACCTAGCCATTGTTATAGTTCTGGCCAGGTTAAAAAAGCATTTAATAAATTACATATTACAAAACAAAAAGGTTATTGTATAATACATCCAGCATGGTATTTCACCAAAATTAACCGAAAGCTTGGTAAACGAATCAGCAGAATATTATGGAAAATTGATATTTTACTAAATAAAACATTTTTGTGGCGATTTGGCGAATATACATTATTCGTTTTTCAGCATTGAGATGGTTTTCTTAAGCATAGATTCAACCGTTGAATATTGAGGCTTGTATAAATTCTGTAATGTTTTATAATTTGTTTTTAAAGGAATGGAAGAAATAATTGGTTCCGAAACTGCTTTGCCAAATTTAGATTTTAAAGCTTTCCATGTAACAGGTTCAACACCTGTATTTAATTCCTTTGCAAGCAATTCTGCAAAACTTTGTTGACTTAGAGTTTCGCTTGTATAAATATTTAGGGTTTTATTCTTTCCCCCATTTTCGGCTAAATTTACTAATTGACCAGCAAGATCATCAACATAAACAAGTGACATCAACTGTTCTCCATTGCCATACATCGGCACCTTCCCTGTTTCACGGAAATAATTCCAGTAAAAATTTTTAAACCATGAATCAGGGCCAATAATCCAACCGGGTCGGGCGAATCGAACATCTAATTTTTCAGTTAATTGTACATCCAACCATGGTTGCTCAGCAAGTATTTGTTGTTGTGCATAAGATAGTGGATGCAGAACAGAACTTTCAGATGCAAAAGCTCCTTGCACTTGGTTTCCATACATTAATAAACTTGAAACGTAGATAATTACAGGCGAAATTTCCTTTTGAATTAAAAAATTAATCAAACGGTTATTTGCTTTTGCTCCTTTATATGATGCAAAATGTCTCAAAAGCTTGTTTCTTCCACCCAGTCGTGCTAAATGAAAAATAATATCAGGTGGGTATTTTTCCAACCAATTTAAATCAAAACCATTAAGGGTCCCGGTAAAAGTATTGAATGCTTCCAGGGACTTATAAGGAACATTTTTATGTATTAGTAAATTTAAATGATACCTGAGGTCATTTGAAAGATAATTTACCAATGTCTTTCCCACAAAGCCAGTACCTCCAAATATCCAAACGTTTTTTCTTGCTTCATTCATTTTTACTTAAATTTATGCAGTTTTTCCAGTTCAATAATACTTTCGCCATATATTTTTAAAACCTTTTCCTGGAAGTCATTTGGGTGATGTTTCGATACATTCTTTTTCGATGTTAATCTTATTGAAAATGTTTCATCATCAAAGTAGTTGAATTTTCGTCGCCAAAATTTCGTAAAAATATTAAAGCTCAAATCATCAAACAGGTTAGCAATCCTATTATTAAAAAGCATTTCAAAAAATTGTTTTGCTCCGAAAGGTTTTACTAAATAATTTTCAGATCTGATTTCTATATTAGGGTAATATGTCTTAACCCAGATATTTGTAGCCATAAATTGCTTGTACAATAGATAATTGTACATTGGTATTAAGAACACAATTTCGTTTGCAGTGTAAATATTTTTATCGGGAATTTCCAAATTAGTTGAATCCACAAAGTAGTTTAAACAAAAATTATGATAAGAATTAAACAGAAATAGTTTTTTAAACAGGATTAAGATAGCTTTACATATCCATAATTTTCCGGGTTCCGCAACAATAAAAAAATCGATATCACTATCAGGCAACATAAAATTTTTCGAAAGTGAACCTGAAATAAAAATTGCCCTAACAAACGGAAAATTTGAAATCAAGGTAGAATATTTTCTTGCTGTTGCAATTCTTTTATTGGCCAATATATTTCCATCGAGTCTTCGTTTTATTTTAGAAATATCATTCCCTAAAAAATAAAATCCATTGAAGTATCCAATTGTGCTCTTGTTTTTTAATTCTTCCAATACATTGAAAGCTTCATTGGTATTTAGCTTCTGAAGGTTACAATATTTTATTATCTCTTCAATCGTGAGCGGATACGAAAAAATATCATAATAAATTAGTGTACTCAGTAATGATTGCTTTATTGAAGGGTTATCCAATTTCTAAAAAATAATTATTTAAAAAAATCTAATAAAAATTAAATTCAACTTGAATACCAAAGTAAAGTTTTAATTTCTCTATATCTGTTAAGCAATTTATAAATTTTTAATTATTTTTTTACACTTTATAATAAAAACTTATATAGCAAAAGAACTTACAAGCACAAATATTGATTATTTACAATGGTTATGTGATTTAGTAATGAAGAGTCATTTTTTACAATTGAAATGACTTTTTTTTGTAGTAGAAATGATATTTCAAATCAACATTAAGTTCATAAGAAACAGCTTTAAGATGTTTTGTAATTGATTAACAAATGTTATTTTTCTAACATATTTAACAAGGACGCAATTTTCAAAAATCCACTGGCTGACAGTAAATATAAATATACAATAATTTATTCGTTAATTTTGGTAAAACTGTAAATGCAAGTAACATTAAAATTTATTTATATGTCCATTACTTAAATTATATTGTACTGCATTGGATTTATCTGTAACTGGGATCTCAGTAATTTCATCAATATTTACTGTTTTTAATGCATATCCAAACCCATTAACAAATGAAATTACAATTACGGCTAATAATGTAATTAACAATAGTAAAATGCTAGTATTTAATAATACATGCAAATTTGTAGCATCTTTCGCAACATATTCAAATGACTATTTAAATATGATTTTATATCTTGGCTATCTTCCTTCAGAAATTTATTTTATTAAACTATCAAATAAAACAGGACAAATCAAATTAATAAAGAAATAATTTAATGAAGGTGCCTCGACTTTTGAGACACCTTCTTTTTTTCTTGTAAAACATTATTAAAACTTTTCGTAATCGGTATCTGGCATTCCTTTTAATTTGTAACCATCTTCTTTTGCGTTATGCTCTTCTGCTTTAGAAACTCCGTTTTTTACAAAACTTTGTTTTGACGGCTGATGCATGGAACTCAAATGACTCGATTTTAAATTGTTCATTGGAGGATTAACCTTCTTCTGCCTGCGTACTTGTGTGCTATCCATTTCCGTTTTGAAAAATGAAACTGTAACACTCAATTGTTCAACCTGGCTTGCTAGTTCTTCAGAATTTGAGGAAATTTCTTCGGCTGTAGCACTGTTCTTTTGTGTAACAGCATTCAGTTGCATTATTGCATTGTTTATTTGTCCTGCACCTGAATTTTGTTCAATACTCGAAGCAGTAATTTCCTGGACTAAAGTTGCTGTCTTCTGAATATCAGGGACAATCTTTTGCAATAATTTTCCTGATTCATCGGCAATTCGAACGCTTGATTTCGACAAATCGTCAATTTCCTTTGCAGCAGCCTGGCTATTTTCAGCTAATTTACGAACTTCAGCAGCCACAACCGCAAAACCTTTGCCTTGCTCTCCAGCACGTGCTGCCTCAATTGCAGCATTAATTGCTAAAAGATCAGTCTTTTCGGCAATTTCACCAATTACCGATATTTTATCTGCAATCTTTTTCATGGCATCTACAGTTATCATAACTGATTTGTTGCCTTCTTCAATATCTTTTGAAGCCTGAAGGGCAATTTTTTCAGTTTGTGTAGCATTGTCGGAATTTTGATTGATGTTCGAAACCATTTGTTCCATGCTCGATGATACTTCTTCGGTTGAAGCAGCCTGTTCGGTAGAACCTTCGGATAGCTGAACTGCAGCTTCCTGCATTGCCTGACCAGCAGCCACAATGTTTTCAATGGCAATTTTGAATTCCGAAATCATTGATGCATTGGCTTTAACCATTTCATCCAAGGTTCCCATTAAATCATCATTTTCCGAACGTTTTTGTAAAGTAACCGTTAAATCGCCCTGGGCAACCATTTTTGCTTTTTCAATAATTTCCTGGTTTGACAATATTAACTTGTTCAGATTATTCTTGATATTATTGAAATCACCATTGTATTCATTCGAAATCAAATCAGGATTATCACCTTTTGAAATTCTATCAATATAATTAGCTGCCACATTTAGCGGACCAATAACAGCATCGAGTGTTTTGTTTACACCATCAACTATTTTTCTGTAATCACCTTCATGCTTTGCAGCATCGGCGCGAGTAGCAAGTTTACCTTCAACAGCTGCTTTTGCTAACATTCCGGCATCACCTACAAGTAAATTAACAGCATCAATACAAGCATTCAGGTTATTCTTTATTTCATTAAAATCACCATTATAACTGTCTGTAATTTTGGCTGGGATAATTCCTTTTGCAATCCTGTCAACATATTCGGCAGCAACATTTAACGGGCCAATTACAGCATCAAGCGTTTTGTTTACACCATCAACAATTTTCCTATAATCACCTTCATGTTTTGAGGCATCGGCGCGGGTAGCAAGTTTACCTTCAACGGCTGCTTTTACTAATATCCCGGCATCCGTAATAAGCAGATTAACTGCATCAATACATGCATTCAGGTTATTCTTAATTTCATTGAAATCGCCATTATAGCTATCGGTAATTTTTGCAGGAATATTGCCTTTTGCTATCCTGTCAACATATTCGGCAGCAACATTTAATGGGCCAATTACAGCATCAAGAGTTTTATTAACCCCGTCAACAATTTTTCTAAAATCACCATCATGTTTTGAAGCATCTGCGCGGGTAGCAAGTTTGCCTTCCACAGCAGCTTTAGCCAACATTCCGGCATCAGAAACAAGCAAATTAACGGCATCAATACATGCATTCAGGTTATTCTTAATTTCATTGAAATCACCATTATAACTATCGTTAATTTTTGCAGGAATATTGCCTTTTGCAATCCGGTCAACATATTCGGCAGCAACATTTAATGGACCAATAACAGCATCAAGAGTTTTATTTACACCAGATACCATAACTTGCCAATCACCTTTATATTTTGAAGCATCGGCTCTTGTGGCAAGCTTCCCTTCAACAGCAGCCTTAACCAATGTATTAACATCACCGGTAACAGCTTTTAAATTAGTTCGCATTCCTTCAATCGCTTCATTAATAAAAGCCTTTTTACCTGGAAGTTTTTCCATATTAGCTTCAAAGTTTCCATTACCAAATTCAGTAAAACATGCCATTGCTTTGCGTTTTATTGCAATGTGGCCGCCAACCATTTTATTAACACCTTCGGCCATAGTTTTATAAGCACCAGTAAATTTACCGGAATCAATCAATACATCAATATCTCCCAAATCGTGCTGGTTTGACATATTATTCATGTCTTTTATAAAATCCTTAATATTTCCACGAAGCATTTCAATATTTTCATTTATGAAGGCCTTTTTACCTGGGAATTTTTCAAGTTCAGCTTCAAAGTTACCACGGCCAAATTCAGCAATACAAACCATAGCTTTTTTCTTAACGGCAATGTGACCAAATACCATTTTGTTTACACCTTCGGCCATTTCACTATAGGAACCTTTGAACTTATTTGAATCTATTGCTACATCAATATCTCCCAAGTCATGTTGTTTAGACATGTTGTTCATATCTTTGATAAATTCTTTAATTGTAGCCCTTAGCATTTCAAGGTTATCATTAATAAATGCTTTTTTACCAGGAAATTTTTCAAGTTCAGCATCAAAGTTGCCACGGCCAAATTCAGCAACACACGCCATAGCTTTTTTCTTTACTGAAATGTGGCCAAATACCATTTTATTAACTCCTTCTGCCATTTCGCGATATTGACCTAAAAACTTATTACCATCCATTGCTACATCTATATCTCCAAGGTCATGTTGATTCGACATATGGTTCATTTCACTAATTAACATGTTAAGATTGTCGATACATAGATTGAGGTTATTCTTAATTTCATTAAAATCGCCATTATAGTTATCTGAAATTTTTGCAGGTATTTTACCTTTAGAAATTCTGTCAACATATTCGGCTGCCACATTTAATGGGCCAATAACAGCATCAAGCGTATCATTAACACCTTTTACAATTTTACCATAGTCGCCATTGTGTTTTGAAGCATCGGCACGCGTTGCAAGTTTACCTTCTACGGCAGCTTTTGATAACATACCGGCATCGGCAACTAGCATATTAACTGCATCAATACAAGCATTCAGATTATTTTTTATTTCATTGAAATCGCCATTATAACTATCGGTAATTTTGGTTGGAATGTTACCTTTTGCAATTCGGTCAACATATTCGGCTGCAACATTTAACGGGCCAATAACAGCATCGAGGGTATCATTTACGCCTTTAACAATTTTACCATAGTCACCATTGTGTTTTGAAGCATCGGCACGCGTTGCAAGTTTACCTTCTACGGCAGCTTTTGATAACATAGCGGCATCGGCAACTAGCATATTAACTGCATCAATACAAGCATTCAGGTTGTTTTTTATTTCATTAAAATCGCCATTATAGCTATCGGAAATTTTTGTAGGAATGTTACCTTTTGCAATCCTGTCAACATATTCGGCAGCTACATTTAACGGGCCAATTACAGCATCGAGTGTATCATTTACACCTTTTACAATCTTGCCAAAATCGCCTTCATGCTTTGATGCATCTGCACGGGTTGCAAGTTTACCTTCTACTGCAGCTTTTGATAACATCCCGGCATCAGCAACAAGCAAATTAACTGCATCAATACAAGCATTCAGATTATTTTTTATTTCGTTAAAATCGCCATTATAACTATCAGTAATTTTGTTAGGAATATTGCCTTTCGAAATCCGGTCAACATATTCGGCAGCTACATTTAATGGGCCGATCACAGCATCGAGGGTTGCATTAACACCTTTTGGTATTTCCTGAAATTCGAAATTAATTTTACTAATATCGGCTCTTTGCGATAATTTTCCACCAACAGCAGCATCAACCAATAATTTAGTTTCAGCAATTAATTTTTTAATAATAGCTTTAATATTAAATGCAATCAATAACCCAAGTGCAACTGCTAAAAGTACTCCAAACACTAAGAAAACACCCATAAGTGAAATGCTTGCTTGTGCTGTTTTAGAATTTTCTTCTGAAATAGTTTTAGCAGTTGCGATATTATAATCAGATAATTTATCAATTGCATTTTGCAATTCTTTATTAGCATCATTCATTTGACCATTTAACAATTCAATACATTTTGCATCCTGGTTATCGAGCGCTGGTTGGTCAATTTCATTACCTAACGCTGTGTATTTATCGAAAGCAGCTGTTAAGGTTTCAAAATTGTTTTTATCAGTTTCATCTTTAAAACTTAAACTATAGTTTTTTGCCGAATTAGCAAAATCTTTGGTTAATTCCATTGTTCGATTAAGTTTTGCCTTAATAACTTCTTCTTTATCCGCTAAAATTGCATCACGGTAATTGACCCTTATTCGTTCGAAATCGGTTGCCATTTTTACCACATCTGCCATTGGAGCAGTTGCCTTTTCGTACATCTGGGTATCAGCCTGGTCGAGTTGATTCAACTTCGATATTCCAATATACCCTATAATTGCAGCAATAATAGCCACTGCTGTAAAGCCAAATAAAAGCTTCACCTGGATTGTAATTTTCATTTTTACGTCCTCCAAAATTTAATTAATAATTAGATATTCTTTAATCTCTATTTTCAATTAGTTTATAATTTATTTGTACCCTTTTAATACATTGAATTTTCTACCAGAAAAGTCCTGTATTGAACCATGACCGGCATAAACAGTCCATATTTTTTTTTCGTCTAGCCTTGATATCACATATTCATTTTCCTTTTTCAAAACCTCGTTTTCAAATTCAATGGGGAAAGTTGTGTCGCCTGAAAATAAAATACCTTCGTCTTTACCGAACAAACAAATTGAATCGTAACTATGGGCTGTGATATGAAAAACTTCAAATTGCTGTTCACCAATTCTTATAATATTACCATCGCGTAAAATTTTATCTATTCCTTGTAAATGCGAGTTAAATGCACAAATACGAGGATTAAACGCTTTTTTAATTGCAGGTAATATGGCGGAATGGTCGGAATGGCTGTGCGTTAATATAACCTGGTCAATTTTTTTCTTGCCTAATCCGGTGTTAATATTCTCAATTTTTTCAATTATATTTTCATCATTACCAACATCAATAAGTGTATTAATATCGTCAATAGTGTTCCAGGTACCCAATACAAGATAAACGTTTGAAGTATATTGTTTACTGTCTTCCGTTAGGTTCATGATTTTCATTATAGTTATATTTTTTCGTATAACTGTGCATAATCTGCCAATTTCCTGAACCTTGTGCTTAATTCATCGGGCATGCTTTGCGTATTTTCCATCACCAGCAAACCTCCATATAGCAATGAACTATGAAACATGGTTAGTACCTCAACGCGTTGGCGAAAATTAAAATGCAACAACACGTTTTTACATATAATCAAACTATAATCTTCGCGTAACGACCTGAGTGTCAATAAATCGTATTTCTTAAAATCAACAAGCGAGCGCAAATCGGCACTTACAATATAATAATCTTCCTTCTCAGTTGGGATAAAGTATTTGGTGAATAGCTCAGGAGGAATTCTTTGTAAATGTTCTTTATGGTAAATGCCTTCTCTAACGGTTTTTCCAAAATCGACATTTTCATTGTCAATATCCACAGCATAAATCCTAACATTTCGAATTGCAAACCTTCCCATTGTTTCGGCCAATAGAATTGCAAATGTGTAAGTTTCCATTCCCATAGCACAGCCGGCATTTAAAATTTTTACACTGCTTCGCCCCATGGTTAAAGGCACAAGTTTTTGAACTGCAAGTGAAAGTATTTGTTCATCCCTGAAAAAGAAAGTAAATGCCATGTGTTTACTTTATTGATTTGTATTAAGATTTATTTTGTATAATTAATGTGCCAATTGTTTTTCGAGTTTATGGGCATCTTTGAGCTCTGACAGTTCGGCACCTGAGAATACCTTTTCGGGATCGAGCAACATAATAAAATCGTTATGCAATTTGAAAATTCCTTGCAGGAAATCGGTGTTAAAATCTTTGCTCATTGCAGGAACTGGTTTTATCTCAGAATCGTCAAAGGTTAGCACATCTTTCACACAATCGACAATTGCACCAATGCGGAAAATTTCATTTTCCTTTGAAAGATCAAGTACGATAATTACGAATGATTCATTTTCAGGTCTGTCCTGGAGTTTAAATTTTATGCGCGATTCAAAAACCGGAACTACTTCGCCTCTAAAGTTTATAATTCCCTTTATAAAATCAGGAGCATTCGGCACTTTTGTAATGGCTTGTTTTTGCAAAACTTCAAGCACTTTGGAAACATTTACAGCAAATAATTCTTTGCTAATGATGAATGACAAATAAGTGTTGTTCATAATTTCTATTTTTAGCTTGTTAATATTTCTAAATCCTGAATTTTTTTTATTCTCGAATATCAATATCCACCTTCTTTTAATAAAGCATTGGTATCAATCATAAAGGCATTGTTACCATCGCCCAATTGGCTTGAAGAAGTTATATATTTTTGATTTTCAAACGATTTGCCAAGAGGTTTTAAAACAGCCTGATGTTCGCCAATGATTTTGTCGGAGAGTAATGCCAATTCCCTGTTTTCATTCCTGATAACAATTAATTTATAATTCTTAGGTGTTCCGTCATGAATATCAAAAAGGTACCTTAAATCGACAAAAGGAATTAAATGATCGTTAAATGGAATGGTTGATGTATTGCGGTGTTCGTTAATTTCATTTGCACTAAACTGCAGGCAAACTTCAATTTCAGATATAGGTACAGTAAAGTAATTTTCGTTTACTGTGAATAATAAAGTATCAATAATTGACAATGACTGCTGAATTTTTAAAGTAAATGTTGTGCCAATTCCCCAATCGGAGCTAACCATAACTTCGCCGCGTAAATCGGTAATCCGTTTTTTAACCACATCCATACCAACGCCGCGGCCTGAAACGGATGTTAAACTTTGGGCTGTAGAAAAACCGGGAAGAAAAATAAGATCGAAAATTTCCTTATTTGTAGGCGTATCGGTAGGTTTGAATATTCCTTTATCAATAGCTTTTTGTTTTACTTTTTCAATATTGATACCTGTGCCATCGTCTGAAATGCAAATAAATACAAAGTTGCCCGAATTGTATGCCGTAAGACCAATTGCTCCGGTTTCAGGTTTATCATTTTTTAACCTGTTTTCAGGAGTTTCAATACCATGATCGATACAATTGCGAATAATATGCATCAATGGTTCTGATAGTTGATCAATTGTATTTTTATCCAATTCTGTTTCTGTTCCGTATGTTTTAAATTCAACCTTTTTACCCAATTGTTTCGATAAATCACGGATTAGCCTTTGGAATTTAAGCATGGTTTCGCTTAATGGAACCAGCCTTATTTCGAGAGCGTTGTTGCGGAACTGCTTTGAAAGTGTATCAATTTTTTCCAAGTGTGGAGCCATAAGTTCAATCTTTCCGCTTCGTGCAGTTAAATTCAGTTGGGCGTTTACTGTAATTAGCTCACTTACAAGAAACATGAGTTGGTCGAGTTTTGACGAATCAACCGAAATACGTTTAACAGTTTGTTTGCTTTGCGTAACATGTTCTTCTACTGGTTTAATTTCATCAGTATGAATTGGTTCTGGCTTTTGGTTTTGAATATTTTCAGTGTAATCCAATATTGATTGTTTTTTTTCTTTTTCATCTGAAAACAAATCATCTTTAAAGGTTCCGGAAAGAATATTGCCTTTGGCCAGGTTTACAATTGTACATTCATCTTCAATAAAAAGGAATATTTCTTTAATATCATCTTCACTAGCTTCTGAAGTAAAAATGATGCTCCACACGTCAGTTTCACTATCGCATAAACTTTCGACTTTCGAAATTTCATATTCACCTAAAGCAACCAGTTCGGATAATATGTTTTTTAAACTTATTCCCCGGAAAAACAAACTTTCAGTAATTCTTAACAATATGTGCCATGAATTGGTATCGGGTTTGGTTTTAGCAGGAATTTCTGTTGAAATTGTGTCAGAAACCGGTGCAACATTGCTTATTCTTATAACATCTTCAAGCAGGCTTTTATGATTATTCTTGTTTTCCTTGTTTTCAAGATTTTCATCATCCAAAAGCTTACGAATATGATCAATTGAATTGAAAGTAATTTGAAAAACATCTTTGCTAAATTGCATTTTATTATCGCGGATACCTTGCCAAATACTTTCTAGATGATGTGTAAATTCGCTAATAAAATCAAATCCATACATGCTGCTTATACCTTTTAAAGTATGCATTGCCCTGAAAGCAGATTCGGCAAGTTCTTTCTCACTAGGATTGTTCTCAATATCTAAAAGGTTTATTTCAAGATTGTCAAGCAAACTTTGGGCTTCTTCTATAAATTTATTCCGGAACTTTTGAAGTATCGGGTCCATAATTATAATATTGATGAAAAAAAATCTAATCAATCCTCTTGTAACATTGTGTCACAAAATTTATATTCTTTCTAATAAGGTTAATCTATTGGCAAATCAATTGGAAAGTATAGTTCGCCATGATAAACAGCATTAATAGCTTTTACTATATCGGCAAAAAACCTTGTTTTGAAAATACAGCCTTTAAATCCCGATTCAATTAACCTAAGCAAATAAGCTTTTTCGGTAAACATTGTCACGGCAAGCACTTTGCCTGTACTATTAATTATATTCCATTTTTTAGCTGCTGCAATTCCATCAATTTCGGGCATTTGAAGATCCATAAGTACAATATCGGGATTCAAAGTTTTTACTTTTTCCAGGAATTCTGCACCGTTTGATGCTTCACCAATAATTTCGTGGTTAAGTTCATTTTTCAGATATTGTTTTGCAGCATCACGGAACGATCTGTTATCGTCAACAATAAATATCTTAAGTCTTTCAGTTTCCATGGTTCAATTCAATTTGTTAAATAAAGTTACTTTGGCAGCTATTTTTTTGAAAGAGGATAAATGACTAATTAAGACTGAAAAAAGGACTGATTATAACCAGTACTAAAAGAGGAGTTTTTATTTTAATTATCAGTAATATAATGTTTAACTGAATTAGAGAAAAAAGAATTCTGGTAATAAAATGGGAAAATTCGGAAATATTTAAAATAAAAGTCAACCTCAAAAACTCTTGCTTAAAATCGAAGAATAATTAATAAGCTAAAAAATTAAGAACATTTTTAATTTTAATAACTTTTCAACATTATCAAAAATACTGTTACATATTTTGTAATTTTGCAATTCAACTGAAACCCTTTAAAACTAGGCTATGGTACTGTATTTCAACAATAACGAAAATAAATACTTTGCGGTACAAACAAAGGATGAATTGAGTAAAGATGAGCAACAAAAGCTTTCCTGGCTTTTTGGGGCAAATTTTGTAAATGCTTCTGAGATTAAAGGAAATTTTGTAGGCCCGCGTAAAGAAATGATAACTCCATGGAGCACTAATGCCGTAGAAATTACTCAGAATATGGGTATTTCAGGAATAGTCCGAATTGAGGAGTTTTTTGAAGTTCAGCATGCCCAACCAAAATTTGATCCTATGCTGCAGGCTTTTTACCATGGCCTTAACCAGGAAATTTTCAAAATTAATAAGTTGCCTGAAGCTATCCGAAACATAAGCGATATAAAAACTTATAATCAACAAGAAGGCCTTGCACTTAGTGAAGATGAAATTACTTATTTGGAAGAACTTAGTAACAAGCTGGGTAGGCAATTGACTGATAGTGAAATTTTTGGCTTTTCACAAGTAAATTCAGAACATTGCCGTCATAAAATATTCAATGGAACATTTATAATTGATGGTGTTGAACAAGAATCTACACTTTTCCAACTAATTAAAAAGACCACGCAAGCAAACCCAAATCGTGTAGTTTCAGCCTATAAAGACAATTGCGCCTTTATTCAAGGGCCAACAGTTGAACAGTTTGCACCAATTACACAAGATAAACCGGACTTTTTTGAAATAAAGAAAATTGAAACAGTAATTTCACTTAAAGCCGAAACACATAACTTTCCAACCACAGTTGAACCGTTTAATGGCGCGGCAACCGGAACCGGAGGCGAAATTCGTGACAGGATTGGCGGAGGAAAAGGAGCTTTTCCAATTGCCGGAACTGCAGTTTATATGACCTCTTATCCTCGCTCCGAGGAAAACCGTGAATGGGAAAAAGCAACCGATCCACGTAAATGGTTATACCAAACTCCTGAGGAAATACTTATAAAAGCTTCAAACGGGGCAAGCGATTTTGGAAATAAATACGGCCAGCCAGTTATTTGCGGCAGTGTTTTCACTTTTGAACATTTCGAAAATGGCAAAAAATATGGCTTTGATAAAGTAATAATGCTTGCCGGTGGTGTTGGTTTTGGAAACAAAAAAGATAGTTTAAAAGATACTCCTGAAACAGGAGATAAAGTTATATTGTTAGGTGGCGACAATTACCGGATTGGAATGGGCGGCGGTGCTGTTTCGTCAGTTGCAACAGGTGAATATGGAAACTCTATTGAATTAAATGCTGTTCAACGTTCAAATCCTGAAATGCAAAAGCGTGTTTATAATGCAATAAGGGCTTTAGCTGAATCATCTAATAACCCAATTGTTTCAATTCACGACCATGGTGCAGGTGGGCATTTAAACTGTCTATCAGAATTAGTTGAAGCCACCGGAGGAACTATTGATATTGGCAAATTACCAATCGGCGATCCAACACTTTCAGCAAAAGAAATTGTTGGAAATGAATCGCAGGAACGTATGGGGCTTGTTATGAAGGCTCAAGATATTGATTTACTAAAACGTATAGCCGATCGTGAACGAGCACCAATGTATGTTATCGGTGAAACTACTGGTGATAACCAGTTTACTTTTGTTGAACCTATAACAAAAGCCAAACCAATTGATTTAAAACTTGAGGATATGTTTGGAAATCCTCCAAAAACAGTATTAAACGATTCAACATTAGAACATAAGTTTGAAGAAATAACTTATGATGCAGCAAAAATAAATGAATATTTGGAACAAATGCTTCAACTTGAAGGAGTTGCATGCAAAGATTGGCTCACCAATAAAGTTGACCGTTCGGTTACAGGTAGAATAGCAAAACAACAAACAGCTGGAAGTATTCAATTGCCATTGAATGACGTAGCTGTTGTAGCACTTGATTATCAAGGTGAAAAAGGAATTGCATCATCCATTGGCCATGCGCCTGTTGCTGCAATTGTTAACCCTGAAAATGGCTCCATCCTTTCCATTGCGGAAGCGTTAACGAATATTATCTGGGCTCCGGTTGAAGGAGGAATCCGTGGCGTTTCGCTTAGTGCCAATTGGATGTGGCCTTGCAAACAAGAAAGTGAAGATGCCCGTTTATATTCAGCTGTTAAAGCGGCAAGCGATTTTGCTTTGGCTTTGGGCGTTAATATTCCAACCGGAAAAGATTCGCTCTCAATGACCCAAAAATATCCAGACGGAAATGTTGTTTATTCACCAGGAACTGTTATTATTTCTGCTGGCGCTGAAGTAAGCGATATACGAAAAACCATTAGCCCGGTTCTTATTTCAGATCACTCGAGTGAATTAATCTACATCGATCTTTCTAAGTCGCCATATTCACTAGGTGGAAGCAGTTTTTCTCAAATATTAAATAAACTAGGAAACTCCACACCAACAGTAAAAGATCCAAAATATTTTGCAAGTATTTTCAATGCTATTCAACTTCTTATTCATGAAGATAAGGTTCTTTCAGGTCATGATATTTCGTCTGGTGGTTTAATTACCACACTTTTGGAAATGACTTTTGCAAATCCAACAATTGGACTTGATATTGACTTGAACAGTATTACTGAAAAAGATATTATCAAGTTATTATTTAGTGAAAATCCGGGAATCATATTTCAAATAAGCTCAAAGGACAAAGAATCAATTGGAATGTTCCTGAAACAAAAGGACATTAATTTTCATTTGATTGGGAAACCATTAAAAGATAGAAGTTTTACAATAAAAAAAGCGGGTTCGGTTTATAATTTTGAAATTAGTAAACTACGTGACACATGGTTTAAAACCTCATATTTGCTCGATCGTAAACAAAGCGGTGAAGATAAAGCGTTGGAAAGGTTTAGTAATTATAAGTCGCAAGAACTTATATTTCAGTTTAATCCAAATTTTACAGGAAAATTTGCTCAATTCAATATAGAATCCAGCCGTACTGTTAAATCAGGGATAAAGGCGGCTATAATCCGTGAAAAAGGAGTTAATGGTGATCGTGAAATGGCTTGGGCAATGCACCTTGCAGGGTTTGATGTCAAAGACGTTCACATGACTGATTTAATCAGTGGACGTGAAACCTTAGAAGACATCAATTTTATTGTTTTTGTAGGTGGATTTTCAAACTCTGATGTTCTGGGTTCGGCAAAAGGTTGGGCCGGGGCATTTTTGTATAATCCGAAAGCTAAAGAAGCACTTGATAAATTCTACGCGCGTAATGACACTTTGAGCTTAGGCGTTTGCAATGGTTGTCAATTAGTCATTGAGCTTGGTTTAATAACTCCTGAACATGATGAAAAGCCAAAAATGTTGCGTAATGAATCGCATAAATTCGAATCAGGATTTATCAATGTAAATATTCCTGAAAACAATTCAATAATGCTTAAAACATTGGCAGGGTCGAGACTTGGAATTTGGGTTGCACACGGCGAAGGAAAATTCAGTATGCCTTATGAAGAAACCAAGTATAATGTGACTATGAAATACAGCTATTCAGGTTATCCGGGAAATCCAAACGGCAGTAATTATGACATTGCCGGAATTTGCTCCGCTGATGGACGCCATTTATGCATGATGCCACATCTCGAAAGATCCATATATCCATGGAATTGGGCACATTATCCACAAGATAGAAAAGACGATCAGGTAACACCATGGATTGAAGCATTTATTAATGCCTTAATATGGATTAATAAAGTCAAATAAAGATTCATAGGTTATAAGCTTAAAATATTTTTCATATTTATTAAAAGCATAGTTAAAAACTATGCTTTTTTTGTTATTTATATAACGATAAATCGAATTTTATTATTTTTATCCCTAAATTTTTAAATACAAATGTTAATATTATATATTTTTTAGTTTCATATCACTATTTTATTTAATTTTGATATTGATTTCTAAATAAAATGAATTTAACTAAAATTTAATAATATGAACGTTTTACATATTTTAGAACATCATAGTAAAAAACTAAGCAGGGAACATTTTGTTCACTTGGTTAAAATTGCTCTTGCCGATGGCAAAGTTGATACTTCGGAGTATGAAATGCTTTATCAATTTGGTAAAAAACTTTGCTTTACCGATCAGGAAATAGAATCAATTATACAAACTCCTGGCAAAACAACTTTCCATCCGGCTTATGAATTAACTGAAAGGTTTGATCAAATCTATGATATTGTCAAACTTATTTTGGTAAATGGCAGTATTAGCAATGAAAGTATTAATATGGCAAATTGTTATGCAGTTGCTGCCGGATTTCAGGTTTCAGAAGCCGATAAACTTATTCAACTGCTTATTGAAGGTATAAATGAAGGTAAAAGTGAAGAAGATTTGTTGTTTGATTATAAAATGAAACGTAAAACATTCTAAATTTAAAAGTTAACCTTTTCGTATTTAAACAAAATTTAACATTTGCTGTTTTAATCAAAAATTGCAAAATTAAAAATTAGTAAAATGCGAAAATCAATTAAGATTATTCTTATAAGCCTGATTTCAATAATTTTAATAATTGTTTGTTTTATAGCTTTTATTACTTTTCATTTTCCCAACATACCTTTAGAAAATATAACAGTTGTTTCATCAAAGGCAAGTATTGAGCGAGGTAAATATTTGGCAAATCATGTTATGGTTTGTGTAGATTGTCATTCAACACGCGACTGGACAAAATTTTCAGGACCAATGGTTCACGGCACCGAAGGAAAAGGTGGCGAAACATTTGATGAAAAATTGGGTTTCCCCGGACATTTTTATTCTCCAAATATAACTCCCTATCATCTTGCAAAATATTCCGATGCTCAATTATACAGGGCAATTACATCAGGTGTTGGCGTTGATGGAAGACCTTTATTCCCCATAATGCCTTATACACATTATGGAGCAATGAGTAAGGAAGATATTTATTCGGTTATAACATATATTAGAAGTTTACAGCCAATTGAGTACACTTCTCCTAAATCCAAAGCAAATTTTCCTATGAACGTTATAATGCATATAATTCCAAGCAAATTGGTAAATCAAAATATGCCTGATAAAAAGGACAGTATTAATTATGGCAAATATTTAGTAAATGCTTGCGGATGTTATGATTGTCATACCAAATTTGAAAACGGGAAATACGCTGTAGGTATGGATTTTGCTGGCGGACGTGAATTTAAAATGTTTGGTGGCACACTTTCAACTGCCAATATAACTCCCGATTCAACCACAGGAATTGGTCGCTGGCCTAAAGAATCATTCGTTGCCAGGTTCAAATCATTTGATATTAAAACCTATACGCCTTCGCATATTGCAGCTAATGAATTTAATACTATTATGCCCTGGACAATGTATGGAGGAATGAAGTCCGAAGATTTAAGTGCAATATATTCCTATTTGCGTACTTTGAAACCAATCAATAATAAAGTAGTAAAATTTCGCCTATAAATAAAGTTAGTTTACCGATTAGCTAGTAGTTTTTATTTAATTTTTCATTTAATTTGAACTCAATTATAAATTAAATTCAGGTTGATGAAAAAATTAGTTATCTTATTTATTGGAATTTGTGCAGTTTCCTTGTCGGGTTGCAATAAGAAATCTGTTGTTGGAAATGGAAAAGTAATTTTTCAAAACCGTGATTTAAAAGATTATTCTAGCCTAAGTGTAAATGGAGCTTACACCGTATATGTAAAGAAAGGGTCAGTCAGTTCATTCGTTATTGAAGCCGATGAAAACCTTTTACCATTTATAAAAACTGAAATTTCAGGTAACAATCTTAAAGTATATAATTCCAAAAATATTCTTCGTTCAAAAGAATTAAAATTAATAATTACAAACCCTCAACTTAATTCTTGTGATTTCTCAGGCGCAATCGAACTTAATTCCGATTCCGGATTAATTTATAAAATTCTAAACATTACAATTTCAGGAATTGGACGAATAGATATGAACCTTAATACTGATAGTTTATTAGCAAATGTAAGCGGAGGAGCGGAACTAACGTTTAGTGGCAATGCCAAAAAATTTGATGGAATTATTAAAGGTACCGGAAGTATTGATGCAGTGAATTTTATTGTTCAGGAAAGCAATATTGAAATTTCAGGTTTGGGAAAAGCAAAATTGAATGTCATCAAAAAATTAAATGTCAATATTACAGGTTTTGGGAAAGTCGATTACAAAGGAGAACCACAAATTAATCAAGTAATTTCAGGTGCTGGAAAAGTAAACAAGATAAATTAATCAGAATTACTCCTGCATCTTTTTTAAAATATTGTTCAGCTCTTCTTCTGTAGAATGTAGTTTATCTTTACAAAAAGTAATAAGTGAACTTATTCTTTTCACTTTATCGGCCAATTCATCAATGGTGTATTTGTCATCTTCAATATTTCCGATAATCTCTTCAATTTCAGCCAATGCCTCAGCATAGGATTGTTTTTTTGTCATAAGATTAAAATTGCCTAAATTAATTTGATATTGCTTTGCAAATGTGGAGAATTTTTGAGTAGAATTCGTAAATTTGCATATTATTTAGAATAATTCTAAATAATAAATGGTATATTCGTTCAAATAATTGAAATACAGAGAGAAATGGAAAGAGAACAGAATCAATTAATCAATGATGTTACCGATGGCGATTATAAATATGGCTTTTTTAGTGATGTTGAAACAGATACCATACCAAAAGGATTAAGCGAAGATGTAGTTCGTTTAATTTCGTCAAAAAAAGAAGAACCAGAATTTATGCTCGAATTTCGGTTGAAAGCATACCGCCATTGGAAAACAATGACCTTGCCAACTTGGGCACATCTTAAACTTCCTGAGATAAATTACCAGGATATTATATTTTATGCAGCACCTCGTCAAAGTGCCAAATATGCTAGTATTGACGAGGTTGACCCGGAATTGTTGGAAACTTTCAATAAATTAGGGATACCTTTAAATGAACAGGCGCATTTGGCAGGAGTTGCTGTTGATGCCGTTATGGATAGTGTTTCGGTAAAAACTACATTCAAGGAAGCGCTTTCGGAAAAAGGTATAATATTTTGCTCCATGAGCGAAGCTGTAAGAGAACATCCTGATTTGGTTAAGAAATACCTCGGTTCCGTTGTGCCTTATACCGATAATTACTTTGCAGCATTGAATTCTGCAGTTTTCAGTGATGGCTCTTTTTGCTATGTCCCAAAAGGCGTTAGATGCCCAATGGAACTTTCAACTTATTTCAGAATTAATGCCGCAAATACCGGTCAGTTTGAAAGGACATTGCTAATTGCCGATGACGAAGCTTATGTTAGTTATCTGGAAGGTTGCACTGCCCCAATGCGTGACGAAAATCAGTTGCATGCTGCAGTTGTAGAACTAGTAGCACTCGAAAAATCAGAAATTAAATATTCAACAGTACAAAATTGGTATCCCGGTGATAAAAATGGCAAAGGCGGAATTTTCAACTTTGTTACCAAAAGAGGAATTTGTAAAGGCAATAACTCAAAAATATCCTGGACACAGGTTGAAACAGGTTCTGCAATTACCTGGAAGTACCCAAGCTGCATTTTGCGTGGCGATAATTCATATGGTGAATTTTATTCAGTTGCCGTAACCAACAATTATCAACAGGCCGATACGGGCACAAAAATGATGCACATTGGTAAAAATACACGTAGCCGGATTGTTTCGAAGGGAATTTCGGCAGGTAAAAGCAACAACAGTTACAGGGGTTTGGTGAAAGTTCTGAAAAATGCTGAAAATTCTAGAAATTTCTCGCAATGCGATTCATTGTTACTGGGCAGTAATTGTGGTTCACATACTTTCCCATATATTGAAGTGGATAATCCATCGGCCATTGTGGAACATGAAGCCACAACATCAAAAATTGGCGAGGACCAGATTTTTTATTGCAACCAGCGTGGAATAAGCACTGAAGATGCAGTTGGGTTGATAGTTAATGGTTATGCGCGTGAAGTTTTAAACCAATTGCCAATGGAATTTGCAGTTGAAGCACAAAAGCTATTACAAATTTCGTTGGAAGGAAGTGTAGGGTAAGATAGGCGCAACTCTAAACCTCCCAATATGGGAGGAATTGTAATTATAAAGTATAAAACAGAATACGATTTCATAACAAATAAATAAAATATCTTCTTTGCCTCCCAATTGGGGAAGGTATAGGAGGGGCAAATTAATTAAAAATATATGCTACATATTAAAAACTTAAAAGCAAAAATTGGTGATAAAGAGATATTAAAAGGTATCAATTTAGAAGTTAAGCCTGGTGAAATTCATGCTATTATGGGGCCGAACGGATCCGGGAAAAGCACTCTCGCAGGAGTTCTCACTGGTCGTGAATTTATTGAAGTTACCAGTGGAGAAATTAATTATATGGGAAAAAATCTCCTGGACATGGCTCCTGAAGATCGTGCCCGTGAAGGTATTTTTCTGAGTTTTCAATATCCGGTTGAAATTCCAGGTGTTAGTATGGTAAACTTTTTAAAAACTTCATTGAACGAAATTAGGAAATACAGAAATTTACCTGCCTTATCAGCCGGTGATTTTCTGAAGTTGATGCGTGAAAAAAAGGAATTGGTTGAAATTGATTCAAAACTAACCAATCGTTCAGTAAATGAAGGCTTTTCAGGTGGTGAAAAAAAGAAAAACGAAATATTCCAAATGGCAATGCTCGACCCACGTTTATCAATTTTGGACGAAACAGATTCGGGTTTGGATATTGATGCATTACGCATTGTTGCAACCGGAGTAAACAAATTAAAAACTACAGAAAATTCTACTATAGTCATTACACATTACCAGCGTTTGCTCGATTATATTGTACCAGATGTGGTGCATGTATTGTACGATGGTAGGATTGTAAAAACTGCCGGAAAAGAATTGGCCTTTGAATTGGAAGAAAAAGGCTACGACTGGATTAAAAAAGAATTAGCTGTATAAAACCTGTAATAAATATAAGTAAAGATGGAAACTGATGTTTCAACAAAAGACCTGGTAAGTGATTACAGGAATCATTACAACCAAAGCAGGGAAAACCTTTTAAAAGGAGCGCCCGCATTTATTAAAAATATACGTGATGAAGGAATTGCAGAATTTGGCAAGTTGGGAATGCCAGCAAAAAAATCGGAACGTTATAAATATACTTTTTTAGATCCATTTTTTGCCAAAGAATACAATCGCAAAATCACGGCTGATAAGTTTTCCTTTGAATTGGATGATATTTTCAAATGCGATGTTCCTGATATTGGCACCGATGTGATAATTGTAGTAAATGGCTTTTATTATTTCAAAAATCAGATAAATGGCAACCTTCCCGGTAATATCTGGATTGGCAGTCTTTCAAAAGCAATAGAAGAAAAGCCTGAATGGGTTGAAAAATATTTAGCCAAAACTGCTACCTATGATGATGGTCTAATTGCACTTAATACAGCGCTTTTTACTGATGGTTATGTTGTTCATGTACCAAAAAATGCAATACTTGAGAAACCTTTACAAATAATTAATATTTTACTTTCCGAAGAGAATCTAATGGTTCAACAACGGAACCTTATTGTAATGGACGAAAACAGTAGTGCTAATATTGTTGTATGCGACCATAGCCTTTCTGCCAAAGATTTTTTAACCAATTCAATAACAGAAGTTTTTCTTGCTGACGGGGCAAGGCTCGATTTAAATTCATTACAAAACGAACACAATGGTTCGGTTAAAGTTTCGGGCGTCTTTATTAACCAGGAACAAAACAGCTACCTATCAAATAACACCTATACTTTGCATGGCGGAATTGTAAGGAATAATTTAAAAATTATACTCAATGGCGAAGGTGCTGAAGCCAATGCTTCCGGGCTTTTCTTAACCGATAAAACGCAACATGTAGATAATTATGTGTTTATAAACCATGCAAAACCACATTGTACAAGTAATCAGATTTTCAAAGGAGTTTTGGATGATATATCCACAGGTTCCTTTAATGGCAGGATTCTTGTAAGTCGTGATGCACAAAAGACAATGGCTTATCAGAAAAGTAGTAATTTGCTATTGACTAAAGATGCAAAAATGAGTGCACGTCCACAACTTGAAATATACGCCGATGATGTAAAATGCAGCCACGGTTCAACTGTTGGTCAACTCGATCAGGAAGCATTGTTCTATTTACGTTCAAGAGGAATTGGTAAACCAGAAGCACGATTATTGTTAATGTTTGCATTTACCCATGAAATTGTTGAACTTATTAAAATTAAACCATTAAAAGAAAGAATTGACGAAATGGTAAATAAACGTTTACGTGGGGAATTAGTACGATGTCACAATTGTACTATTCATTGTTGCTAATTTCTTTTAATTTTGCAGAAATTTTTTTAACACTTTATGGAAACAATCCACAATATCCAGGAAGATATAATTGAAGAGTTTGCGGTTTTTGATGACTGGATGGATAGATATAATTATTTGATTGACCTAAGTAAAGATTTACCTGTTATTGACAACAAATTTAAAGCAAGTGAAAATCTCATCAAAGGTTGCCAAAGCCGGGTTTGGCTCAATGGAGAATTGATTGACGGAAAAATTGTTTTCTCTGCTGATAGTGATGCTATCATTACAAAAGGTATTATAGCTTTGTTGATAAGGGTTTTATCAAACCGGACGCCTGAGGAAATTCTGGAATCCGATTTGTACTTTATTGATAAAATAGGTTTAAAGGAAAACCTTTCACCTACACGTGCAAACGGACTGGTATCTATGATTAAACAAATGCGTATGTATGCTTTGGCTTTTCAGGCCAAAATGAGCCAGAACAATTAATAATTTTAATTGTTTTATTTATAAAAATATAACAAATGGAAACCAATAATATTTTACAACTCGAAACCGAAATAGCCAATGTACTCCGCAATATATACGACCCGGAAATCCCGGTGAATATTTTTGACCTGGGACTTATTTATGAAATAAATGTTGACGAAAACCGTAACGTTGGAATATTAATGACCATGACAGCGCCGAATTGCCCTATGGCCGATGAATTATTGGGTGAAGTTAACGAAAAGGTAAAAGAGATTCCGGCAACGAATGAAGTTAATGTTGAAGTTACTTTTGAACCTCCCTGGACAAAAGAAATGATGAGCGAAGAAGCCATGTTGGAATTAGGTTTTCTTTAATTATAAATGACTCTCAAAGAAAAAAGTGAACGAATTAAGCAACTTGCTGCGATTGTAGGCTTTGATGATTGTGGAATCGCGCAAGCCCACCAACTTACTTCTGAAACCCAAAATTTACAAAATTGGTTGAAAAGCGGGTTTCATGCTGAAATGCATTATATGCAAAATCATTATGAAAAACGAATTGACCCAACAAAATTAGTAGAAGGTGCAAAATCAATAATTGTTGTCCTACTTAACTATTTTCCCAAACAATATCCATTCGAAAATAAAAAATACAAAATTGCCCGCTATGCTTTGGGCAAGGACTATCATATTGTTGTAAAAGAAAAACTTCAAAAACTTATAAAAGATATAAACGAAAATATTGGTAATGTTAATGGCCGTGCATTTGTTGATTCAGCTCCAGTTATGGAACGAGTTTGGGCGCGTGAAGCAGGGCTTGGCTGGATTGGCCAAAACAGCCTTTTATTAAGTAAAAAATTGGGATCGTATGTGTTTATTGGTGAATTAGTCGTAGATATTGAATTGGCCTATGATACTCCACAATTGAACGAATATTGCGGAACTTGTAGAAAATGTATAGAAGCATGTCCCACAAAAGCTATAGTTGCAAATAAAGTCGTTGATTCAAATAAATGTATATCCTATCAAACCATTGAAAATAAAGGTGAAATTCCTGTAAATATTCAGTTTCAAATGAACGGACGCATATTTGGTTGTGATATTTGCCAGGAAGTTTGCCCGTTCAACAAACGATCGACCAAACATAACACAACTGAATTCAATACTTCTCAAGAGCTTTCTGAAATTACCGATTCGGAATTAGAAAATATATCGGAAGAAACGTTCCAACAACTCTTTTATAAGTCACCTGTAAAAAGAGCTAAATATGAAGGGCTGAAAAGAAACATTGCTGCTTGCAACTACAAATAATTTTATAATACAATTTCATTTTAATTGGTAATTGTACAAAAAATTGCACTAGAAATAAAGTATTGACAAATGAAAATAAATTATATTTTTGTCTTGCTCAATTAATATTAAGGTTATATGCAAAATTCTATCAATAAAAAAAATGGAAATGATAATAATAAAATTGTCGAACCAATTTCAAAGAATTTATACAAAATATCAATAAAACAAATTACAATACAGCTATTAGCAATTGTTGCAATAACGATAATTGCCTATTTCCCTGTTTTTAAAAACAATTTTATTACTTGGGATGATCAGGATTATGTTGTCAACAATCATGAAATTCAAAATATTAATAGTGGAAATATTAAAAACTACTTTACCAATAATTACGTTTGTGACTATTTGCCACTTACAATGTTGTCATATGCTGTAGATTATCAGATTGGCGGATTAAATCCAAAAGTATATATAATTACAAATCTAATTTTGCATATATTCAATGCATTATTTGTGTTTTGGCTTGCATATTTACTATTTCTTCAATTTAAAGATGAAATAACACATTCGAAATTTAAGCCCATACTATTCGCAAGTATTACTTCATTGTTATTTGCAATTCACCCACTAAACATTGAATCCGTTGCTTGGGTGTCCGAAAGAAAAAATGTATTATTTGTTTTCTTCTTTTTGCTTTCCATAATTGGTTATATAAAATATGTGTCAACTGAAAAGCTGTATTTTTTATTTCTTTCCTTAATACTATTCTTATTTTCGCTTTTATCAAAAGGAACTGCGGCTTCATTGCCATTATGCATAATTGCAATTGATTATTTTTATAATAGAAAATTATTGTCAAAAAAAGTAATACTCGAAAAAATTCCATATATAATTTTGTCCTTAATATTTGGAATCGTTGCCATAATTGGTCAAGGCAAGGATAATATTGGTACATCATATCCAATTTTTGCTAACATTATATTCGCTTCATTCGGGTTTATATGCTATGTGATAAAACTTTTATTCCCTGTTGGTCTATCAGCTATATATCCTTATCCAGTGAGCATTTCGTGGGAATATTGGATAAGTTTTACAGCAACAATTGCTTTAATTATTGTTATAATTAAGTTTCGTAAATACTTTTCCAGATTTATACTATTTAGTATTTTTTTCTTTATAGCAAACATTATTTTGCTAATTCAATTTTTCCCTTTTGGAGATGCTATAATGGCTGATAGATACATATATTTATCTTCTATTGGTTTCTTTTTTATTATTTCATATCTAATAATTAAATATTCCGACAAATTTTCATTTATATATGTACTTCTTGGAATTTATTTATTGTTTCTGGTTTATATGACAAACACCAGGATAAAAGTCTGGAATAACAGTATTATATTTTGGACATCTGTAATTGAAAATAACCCTAACATCGCCACAGCCTGGTCAAATAGAGGTGTTGCAGAATTTAAAAATTCAGATAAAGATAAAGCTTTGGCTGATTATAATAAAGCAATTTCTATTAATCCCGACTATTATAAAGCTTATTATAACAGGGGAGAATTAAAGGCTTCGACTGGTGATTTAAATGGAGCAATATCAGATTATAACATGGCTATAAACATAAAACCTAATTATACCTTAGCATATTACAACCGGGGAATTGTTAAAAAAGATCTAAAACTATATAAATCTGCCTTGGAAGATTTTAACACAGTAATAAGTTTAGATCCAAATTTTAAAGGTGTATATAATGCCAGAGGAGTAATAAAATATTATTTAGGGAATTCAAAAGAAGCATTGGAAGACCTTAATAAAGCAATTGAAATTGACCCAAATAATTTGGATGCTACTTCAAATAAAAATTTATTTTTAGATTTTAGCAATAAAAATGCTACTGATTTGATATATGAAGCATTAAATGCAATAAACTTAAAAAACTTTAAACAAGCTTATGAATTACTTCAGAAATCTATTAAAATAAAAGAAACGAGTATGGCTTATCAAATGATAGGAAGTATTTTATATCAAAATAAAGATATAAATTCACTTTATTATTTCGAAAAAGCAAATCAACTAAAACCCAACGATCCAGATATTTTAAATAACTTATTTATTCTTTATATAATAAAGAAAGATTATTCTAAAGCATCTCAATGTTTAGATGAATTAAAAAATTTAACTTCTGACAATAACAAACTGCTAAGGCTACAAAATATACTTGATAATTCAAAAAAATAAAAAAATTATTAAATTAACGGTCTGTGAGCAGTAAATGAAAGAAATGGCCAGGGAATTGAAAAGAAAATTATTATTAAAGCAATTGAAAACCATATTGCCATTGTCCTGAATTTATTCTTATCTGATCCCTGTTTTTTAACTTTTGAAGAACCTATAGTAATTAATACAACAGCAATTAACATTGCGAATGAATGTTCCATTCCAAAGAATCGTGCTTCATTAACATGCATTGCAGTTTGAATATTCTGAAAAAAATATTTAATAATTGGACTTATAGCGTATAACCATAAACCAATAATAAATTGAATATGTATTAAAATTACCGTGAAAAATCTCCAAAAATTATCCGATTTTGTAAATAATTTTTTACCAAACCAACCTGAAAAACCTTTGTATATTGCCAGTAGTAAACTTATTAAAACTAGCCATCTAAATATTGAATGCAGTGCCAATATAATTGAAAACATAATAAATCAGTTTAATTAATTGTATAATTCAAGTTAATTACCATTTATGCTGAAATAATTATAAAACCAATAAATTCGAATTTTGTTTATTGTTTAAGAATGAATAATTAATTATTATATTGGTTAATTAGAAATGTTTATCAGTTATTTCATCAAGTAATCATGCGCTAAAGCATCAATGAATTCGTTGTTTGTTTTTACAATTTTCATTCGTGAAGGTTCAGCTTCAAACCAGTCAATTGTTCTTTTAATTCCCTGACTAAATGGTATAACGGCTTTAAATTCAGGAACAAATGATTTTATTTTCGAATTATCGAATATTACACTTAATGATTTGTCGCCAATGAGACTTCCTAGCATGGATGCATATCCATTTTTATCGGCAAAATTGCATATATAATCCGATGCTATATGAACAATATTTGCTTTGCAATTTACTGCATCTGCAACTGCCTGATAAATCTGGTTCCATGTTAATATTTCATCGGAGGTAATATGAAAGGCGTTACCAATTGCTTGTTGATGGTTCAACAACCCAACAAAACCTTTAGCAAAATCTTCGGCATGGGTTATAGTCCACAACGAGGTTCCATCGCCATGTACAATTATTGGTTTTCCTTTTCGAATACGATCAACAATGGTATAATCATCCCAGCTTCCAATTGCCATTGGTATAACAAATTGGTAAGTTAGCGATGGTCGTATAATAGTTATCGGAAAATCATGTTCTCGATATAATTGATTTAATTTTTCTTCAGCAGCAATTTTATTGCGCGAATATTCCCAGAAAGGATTTTTTAGAGGAGTTGATTCTGTAACATAAGGAAAAGTAAGTGGTTTTTCATATACTGAAGCAGAACTAATAAATATATATTGTTTTGTTTTTTGTTGAAACAGCTTAAAATCGCGTTCGATATCAGCTTGTGTAAATGCTATAAAATTTGCAACTACATCAAATGTATAATCTTTTAGCAATTTTTTAACTTGATCGACATTATTTATATCGGCAATAATTGAAGTTATTCCATCAATTTTTTCTGTCTTTTTTATTCCACGGTTCAAATGAAAAACTTCCCAGCCTTTTTGAACAGCCAATTTGGAACAAGCTGTAGAAATATTTCCCGATCCGCCTATAAATAATATTTTCATTTTTTTTCGAATTTTAATTTAATGCTAATTTAGAAAAATATTAGTATTTAAGGTTAATTAAGCTTAAGGCCTTAGGCTTTAGGTTTTAGAAGGAAAAACGCTTATAACTAAATTCTTTTATTTGACAATTTTATAAAAATTACTTATAAATTAAATACTTCGAACGAATAATTTTAAAATTATCAATTTCTTTTTTCCAGCTCTCTTTTATTTCCGCCTCGCTTTCACCCAATTTAATTTGCTTTATAAGTTCACTACTTCCTGATAAATAATAAAAATAGTTATTGAAGAAATTTTCATCTTTTGGAAAATTATGATAAGCAAAAATTAACCACTTCAATGTAAAATAATCTGAGTCAGGAAATGTATAATTGCGTAAATCTAAGCCATAACATAATGTATCCTTATGCATTGGAAAATGTGAAATACTGTTTGATTCAGGCATATAACTGAATTTACATTTTTCAAGTTTCGGATGTCCAAAAACCTGGAAAGGGAATTTAGTTCCTCGTCCAACATTTATAGCAGTACCTTCAAATAGAGCAAGTGACGGATATAAATAAATAGATTGTAGATTTGGTAAATTTGGCGAGGGTTTTAGCATTGGCTCATATTTGCTTGCATGGGTATAATTAACACATGGAATTACTTTTAAATTACACGCTTCACCATTTTTAAGCCAGTACTCACCATTTAACATAAGGGCATATTCGCCAATTGTCATTCCATATACCAGTGGAACAGGGTGAAGCCCAACAAAAGATTTATATTTCATTTCCAAAACAGGTCCATCAATATAAAAACCATTTGGATTAGGCCTGTCAAGGATAATCAATGGTTTGTTATTCTCGGCACATGCTTCCATTACATAATTTAAAGTTGACAAATAGGTATAAAACCGAACACCAACATCCTGTATATCAAAAACCACAACATCAATATCCGAAAAGTCAGAACGTTTAGGTTTGTAATGTTTGCCATATAACGAAATTATTTTAATACCTGTTTTTGCATCAGTTGAATTTTTTACACGCTCACCGGCATCAACATTTCCGCGAAACCCATGCTCAGGACAAAAAATCTCCCTGACATTAATTCCGCAAGATAAAAGTGTATCCAAAAGATGAACTTTCCCAATAACTGAAGTTTGGTTACCAACCAACGCAACTTTTCTCCCATTTAAAATTGGAAAATACAGTTGAGTGCTATATGCAGCCGGTTGAGGATGTGTTTCCTGAGAATAATTGTTTAAAAACAAAAATACAAGAATCAGTACAAATGCAGGTTTTAAAGGCATGGTTAAAGCTTTTTTACAAAAATAGAAAAAATAAAAATCTACCTCCTTTCTTTTGCTATTTTTGCAACAAAGCAAATAAGAATTCAATGAAATTCGAATTTTTTATAGCACGCCGCCAAATGGCCAGCAAAGACAGCACAAGTAAAATTTCATCTTCACTTGTAAATGTTGCTGTTTTTGGCATTGCACTTTGCATTGCAGTAATGATAGTTTCCATTTCAATACTTACCGGTTTTAAAAATGAAATCCGCAATAAAGTAATCGGTTTTGGTTCGCATATTCAAATTGTTAATTACGATTCCAATACATCGTATGAAACTCAACCGATAAATAAAAATCAGGAATTTTTACCCGAATTGAAAAAGACTCCTGGAATAAAACATATACAGGAATTTGCAACCAAAGCAGGAATTATAAAGACCAAAGATGAAATTCAGGGTGTTGTATTAAAAGGCGTCGGTCCCGATTTCGACTGGTCATTTTTTAAAAAGAACCTTGTTGCCGGTAAAACTTTTAAAGTAGTAGATTCTGTTAAGACCAACGAAGTTATAATTTCAAAATACCTTTCAAAACTATTAAAACTGAAAGTTGGTGATGATTTTGCCATGTATTTTGTTCAAAGTCCTCCGCGTGTAAGAAAGTTTAAAATTTCAGGCATTTACGAAACCAGTGTTGAAGAAATGGACAAAACGTTCGTGCTTTGTGATATTGGTCATGTTATTAAGCTCAACAACTGGGACAAAGATGAAATAAGTGGTTTTGAAATTAATGTCGGCAATTTTGACAAAATTGACGCGATGACGCTTAAAGTAAATGATATTGTAGGATACAGCTATACTGAAGCTGGCAATTCACTTCGTGTTACAAATATCAAGGATAAGTATCCGCAAATTTTCGATTGGCTCAACCTGCAAGATATGAACGTAACAATAATCTTAATTTTGATGTTAGCAGTGAGTGGGTTTAATATGATTTCAGGCTTGCTGATTTTAATTTTAGACAGGACACAAATGATTGGGATACTGAAAGCAATAGGATCCAGCAACAAAAGTGTCCGCAGGATATTCATTATGGAATCATTTTTCTTAATTCTTAAAGGGCTATTTTGGGGAAATTTATTTGGTATTGGCCTATGCCTTTTCCAGAAATACACAGGCTTGATTAAACTAAATGCTACAACTTATTATATCGATCATGTTCCCATAAATTTGAACATTAGTCATATTTTGGCCTTAAATATTGGAACTATTTTAATAACAATAATCATGTTAATTTTGCCATCGTTTATAATTTCGAAATTCAGTCCGGCTGAAACCATAAGATATAATCAATAAAACAATGACTTTTGATTAATGACAAATTATTATTTAGCTTAATAAGCAATGCCAATAGAATCGAGATATAACCAAAGAGGTGTTTCTGCCGGGAAAGAAGATGTGCATAATGCCATAAAAAACATTGATAAAGGTCTGTTCCCAAAAGCATTTTGCAAAATAATTCACGATATTTTAGGAAACGATCCACAATTTTGCAATATAATGCATGCCGATGGGGCTGGCACAAAATCGTCGCTTGCCTATATTTATTGGCGCGAAACCGGCGACATTTCAGTTTGGAAAGGAATTGCCCAGGACGCATTGATTATGAACCTTGACGATTTGCTTTGCGTTGGCGCTACAGATAATATTTTACTTTCATCTACAATTGGCAGAAATAAAAATTTAATTCCCGGAGAAGTTATATCGGCCATAATAAATGGAACCGATGAGCTTTGTTCCGAACTTCGTTCATTAGGAATTGGTATATATCCAACCGGTGGTGAAACTGCCGATGTTGGCGATTTGGTTCGTACCATAATTGTTGATTCCACTGTTACCTGCCGTATGAAACGTTCGGACGTTATTGATAATGCCAATATACAGCCTGGCGATGTAATAGTAGGATTGTCATCGTCGGGAAAAGCAACTTACGAGAAAGAATATAACGGAGGCATGGGAAGCAACGGGCTAACTTCTGCCCGTCACGATGTTTTTGCAAATTATTTAGCAGCAAAATACCCCGAAAGTTATGATTCGAATGTTCCTGCAGATTTGATATATTCAGGTAAATATAAACTTACCGATGCAATAGAAAAATTAGGTATTGATGCCGGAAAACTTGTGCTTTCACCTACACGTACTTATGCCCCGGTAATAAAATCAATTCTCGAAAAACACAAACCTCAAATCCACGGAATGGTACATTGTTCCGGAGGCGCGCAAACAAAAGTTTTGCACTTTATTGAAAATATCCATATCATAAAAGATAAGCTCTTCCCAATCCCACCACTTTTTAAAATAATCCAGGAACAAAGCAAAACAGAATGGATGGAAATGTACAAAGTTTTCAATATGGGCCACCGTATGGAAATTTATACCAATGAGACTACAGCAATGGATATAATTAATATTTCTAAAAAATTTAACATCGAAGCCCAAATTGTTGGCAGATGTGAGAAATCTGAAAAGAAAATGCTGACGATAAATAGCGAATTCGGTACATTTATTTATTAAACCTAAATTATTCCATATAACACTAAATATCCATTGAAAACTAAATGGAGAACTCTGTAAAACTTTTCATAGAAAATACTAATCCTTTTGAGAAACCAGGAAAACCATTTTCATGGCAAATTAATGAATCTGAAAACTGGCTAATTACAAGTAACGGTAATGAAACCAATCTATTAATCCAATGGTTAACGGCCAAAAGATTTTCTAATAATGGAAAGGTGGTTAATTATTTTGCTGATGTTCCTGAATTTGGGATTGATAATTTACAAAAACATTTGGCATTAGCCGATTTTCAGGGTGACCTGACCCGACATGCCAATTTTTATTACCAGCAAAGATATAACGCTACGGAAGTTAATGGAATTGCAACTGCACGAACGATCATATTTAATAATGAGAATTTTGCAACAAATCATGAAACACAAGTTTTACTTCGGCTTTTTGATGCCGAAAAACTTCTTGATAAAGAAATAATAAAATTATCTACCGGCGAATACCGCAAAATATCTATTATTAAAGCATTAACTAAGAACCCTGAAATTTTAATACTTGTTGAACCATTTGCAGGGCTTGACAAAGAAAGCAGGATAAAACTAAATGATTTACTTCATCATATAACACGAAAGAATATAATAGTTATATTGGTTTCAAACTCGAATGAAATTCCTGAATTAATAACACATATACTTCAATTTAAGGATTATGATGTTATATATTCCGGTGAGAAAGAAAAATTTCAATTTTCACCAATTATAAAAGAAGAAAATAATCCGGCAAATTATTTCATAAACACTTCCAATTATACATTCGCTAAAGCATTTGAATTAAAAAATGTAAGTGTTTGTTATGATGACAGAAATATATTGGATAAACTAAACTGGGAAGTAAAATGCAATGAGAAATGGGCTTTGACCGGGAAAAACGGAGCAGGGAAATCAATGTTGCTCAGCCTGATATTTGCAGATAACCCTCAAGCCTACAGCAATGAAATATATCTTTTCGACAATAGAAGGGGAACAGGTGAAAGCATTTGGGAAATTAAAGAAAGGATTGCTTATTTTTCATCCGAGCTATTTTTATATGCCGATAAGTCGAAAACCATAAGGGAAATAGCTTTTGCATATCTAAATGCAAATCCATATAACAAAAAAGTTGCTACTAATGAAAATGAGCAGCAATTTCAATTTCTTATGCAATACTTTGAAATTAAACAATTCGAAAATAAACAATTGTTTGAATTGCCCATTTGGTTGCAACGATTATCATTTTTAGTTGGCGTTTTTATGAACAATGCGCCAGTAGTAATCCTCGACGAACCATTTCAATCCTATACACAACAATTGGTAGAAAAAGCAAAAAAGTTGATTGACAGCTTTTGCAAAACCAGGACATTAATATTTGTATCGCACCGCAGTGAAGAATTTCCGGAATCGATACAACATATTTTCCAGCTTAAAAACGGAAAAGGCCAAATAATATAGCATAATTTAAAACTGGACAATAATCCCGATTGTTGGTAAAATAGTTCCACCATTGGTTTGTGGCAATTCCTTTAAAGTATATCGAGGAGGGTTTCCTGAAATTGGTAACGAATTTTCAACTAAATACGCTGGTGGCGCCACAGATTTAAAATCGTAAACATTTTGTACATCAATATAACCGGTTAATGACCAGCGCGAAAAGTAATATTCTTTGTCAATTCTCATATCAAGCTGATGATAGGCAGTAAGTCGTAAAGTGTTGAATTTAGAATAATCTAAATATGCTTGTCCCTGTGCATCCCAGGCAGTTACCAGTTCCGATTTTGCAAGATTTACTGGTGTATATGGTGCGCCGCCAATGAAACGCCATTTTGCACCGACAGTCCAGTTTCCTTTAAATTCCTTACGAACAACTATATTAAATAAATGATGGTTGTCCCATGCTGATGGAATATTTTTCCCGTAAATATTCTGAAATTCGCTTCGTACTATAGTGTAGGATAAAGTTACATTCGCTCCCATTAAATCAGTATTCTGATATAAAAACTCCATTCCATATGCCCTTCCAGTTCCTGTTGAACGAACTTCTTCATCGCCATAAGTACCAAAATCAGCGCCTTCACTGGCTAATGCTACAGAATCATTTGATGAAAACGGATAATGCTGATAATATTTAAAAAATCCTTCCAACGATAATTTTGAATTTACATTGGGCAAAAAATCAAAGCCAGTAACATAATGGGCTACCGAAATATATTTCATCCCATTTTCCTTATTTATAAAATTTCCTGAATTATCTTTAAAACCTAATGTTGTATATGGCGGTAATTCATAATATTTACCAGTATTAAAATTCCAGTGCCATTTTTCTGCAATGCTATATGACGAAGAAAAACGAGGTGATATTTGATGCAAAATATTTGACATAGCTGCATTATAATTAATTGCATCTGACCTGATACCAAGCGAAAGCAGTAAGCGATTATTAAAAAATGTTTTACTTACCTGGCCAAATGTCCCCCATTTTAAGAAATCAATATTGGTTAGATATATTTCAGGAATGCCCGTGTAAGTTTGACGAAATGTATTGTTATAATATTGTGCATTTTCAAAGCTTGCCCCAAAGTTTGTTTTCAAACCATTTGCCAGTTCAGCATTGTTTTCATATCTGAATTTGTTTTCAATTTCATAGGAATGATAATTCAACAAAGTACCGCTGTCCTTATTATTATCAAAATATTTATATTGAACATTGTCCAGTTCGTTTCGGCTAACGACCCAGGTGTCGTAATTATTTTCGCGATAATGCCTATAAACGGCACCAATAGTATAATTCCACTGGTTATTCACCGGAAGATAATTTAAAATATATCGTTCTGATTCGGTTTTATTCGCAGCAAGGTTCAGTGCATTATTATCCAATGCTCCCAGACCAATTAAACTAATTTCATTTTTAGCATTTATTTTTGTACGAATTTTAAATTGCATATCGCTATAAGTTGGTAAAAATGGAAGTTGCAGAAGTGAAAATAAAAATTGCAAATAACTGTGCCTTACTGAAAATATATAAGTTGTATTGTTTGTAATTGGACCGTCGAGGGTTAAAGCCATATCTGAAGCTCCAACAGAAGCTTTAACCTTTGTTTTATCTTTATTCCCGTCAATTTGCTTAATTTCAATTACCGAACTTAAAGCGTTGCCTCTATCGGCAGGGAAAGCGCCTGATAAAAAATTCACTTCACGCACTAAATCTACATTTATTATTCCCACCGGGCCACCTGAAGCGCCTTGTGTGGCAAAATGATTAAGGTTCGGTATTTCAACACCATCGAGATAAAACCGGTTTTCAGCAGAACCTCCGCCACGAACAATTATATCATTTCTATATGCAGGAGTGGATGCGACTCCAGGGTATGACTGAAGCACTTTTGATATATCACGGTTTCCGCCGGGTTCTTTTTCAATCTCTTTAATCCCAATATTTATCTGCGATAAAGGGCTTTCATCATCACGTCTGAATTTTGATGTCTTAACAACAACTTCATCTATTTGCTGAGCTGTTTCTTTTAAATGTATTTCAATAAATTTTTTATCGGCATTGGTGACAAGAAATTGTTCCGAAGTATAAGGTTCGTAACCCACGCAACTTACTTTTAACTCTGCATATCCGGGTTTTACGTTTGAAAAAGAAAAATTTCCGGCAGTATCACTTAATGTTCCCGAAGTTGTTTCCCAAATAGCAATTGAAGCAAAAGCAACCGGTTGATTATTTTTTGCATCATAAACCCTGCCATAAATAAACCCATTATTATTTGACTGGCTAAATGATAACTGACTTATTATAAAACAGCTTACAAAAATTAAAAAAACTCTCATATTCATTTTGATTTAACTTAAAAACAAAGAGAATAAACTTTTGTTTAATTAAATATTGTTTTTTTTAAACAATATTTTTAAATTGTTGAATTTAATACAAGAAAACCCTGGCACGATTACTTGCCTTTTTTTCTCGACTTTATGGACAAACTCTAATTAGTACCTGCAAGAAAGTTAAGTTCACTCTCCATTGAATTAAGTTTACACACTTTTTTGGACACTCTCTATATCTCCTTTATACTCTCTGGCTTTTAACATGTGACATTTAACTTTTGATGTATGACATTCGAATTTTGACACATGACATTCAACTTTTGACATGTGACATTCGACTTTTGACACATGACATTCGACTTTTAACACATGACATTCAACTTTTGACACATGACATTCGACTTTTAACACATGACATTCGACTTTTAACACATGACATTCAACTTTTGACATGTGACATTCGACTTTTGACACATGACATACGACTTTTGACACATGACATTTAACTTTTGAACTATGACATTCAACTTTTTAAATATGACATTGAACTTTTTACACATGACATTTAACTTTTGAACTATGACTTACGAATTTTGACCCGTAGCATCTAACTTTTTTTCAATGGCCCTCGACTTTCAATTTATGATATAAATAATTTTAAGTATAATTTATATTGTGAAAACTGTATTTAAAGGAATACAGCGTGTAAGTATAGTTTTAGTATAAATAAGTTATAAATTATTTTGTTATTTAAATGTTAAAATTTTATTTTTGATTTACATTTTAACAAAACTGATTTATTAATTTAAAACAAAACACCATGAGACACCGAATTATTGAAAAAAATGGCATGTATAAGAAGATGCTTATTTTCTTTGCCAATCCGCTAAACATTGCAATTTGGACGGCTTTTACAAGATTAGTGACCGAAATTGCCAATTTTGTTTCACTCAATACTGCATTGAATAATTATATCCAGCAGCACCAAGCCGATATAAAGGGTGTAACACAAACAAAAAATGATGCTTTTATGACTATGGTATTGCTTATAGTAGCTAAAGCCCAAAAAGCTTATGTTTGGGCACTTGATACTGCAAATGACAACTTAGCCGAAATTTTTGATATACAGAAATCAAATTTTACTGACCTGCCTGAAGCTACTGCTTATGCAAAAATTAAAAACGTACGTGATGCACTTAACGCAAACATAACTTCGATGGCAAGTGTACAATTGGTTGCCGCCGATGTTACTGCTGTTAATGCTGCTATTACGGCCTATGAAAAAACCATTGGCACTACAGGTGCGGCACAATCGCATAAAGCTGAAGGCACACAGGCAATTGAAACTTTAATGCACCCCATTGACAAAAGTTTAGGCATAATTGATAACCTGATTATAAGTTCGTACTCGGCTGCCCATCCCGATTTGGTAAAAGAATATTTATTGAACCGTAATATTGAAAAACTACCTACCCACCACAGTGGTATATCTGCCCATATTACCGATGCCACAACAGGCGCTGATTTGCAAGGGGCAATATTAGCAGTAAATGGCAAAACTACAACTTCGGATATTGACGGAATTGCTGAAATAATTAAAGTAAAACCTGCGACATATAATATTACGGTTGCACTTGCCGGTTATACCTCACAAACAATGAAAATAAGCATTGAAAGAGGAAAAGTTACCGAACTTGAAATAAAGCTGGTGAAGTAAGAGGCCCCTCCCCAACCCTCCCCGAAGGGGAGGGAGAAAATACAAGCCCTGCGAAAGCGTGGTTTTTTATTATTATTGATAGCACGGGCAACATTTCTGCACCAGTGCGTGAACGGGTTTTATAATGCTATTTCAAGCTTTTCTTCTCAGCAGGGGCTTCTACGAGAGACCCTGCTGAGAAGAAAAAAACTAATTAGTATTTGACAAGAGTATGGATTAAATTATAAATGCAGATTAGAGAGGCACGCGTTACAAACGCGCGCCAGCAGGGAAACCGCTATAACCCGCATTGGGTGTAACCGGTGTTAGCGGTTCGTTGTTTTTTTGTATTTCGTAATATTTAATTTATAAAACGGTGAATTGCTTTGTCAGCGTTATCTTGAAATGTAGTATTTTTCAAATCAGTATAAAAACTGCTCTGGTCAACCACGTCCCCTGATAACTTACCTTCTTTACTTGCATAAAAAACGCCACTTTTATATCGCTCATCCGAAATGCCATCTACAAAGCGTTTTGCACCTACTTCCAGCTTATGCACCATTCCTCCAATCAATGGGAATACAACAGGCATCATCAAATACTTCAACATAAATTTCATTGCCGGGGGAAGATTATTTGGTGCCAGAGTTCCCTTTGTGTTCCCGGGACTCATAACAACAAATTTTAGGTCGGGATATTTTCTTGCCATTGACAAGGTCCACATGGTTGCTGCATATTTGACATATCCGTATGCTTGAGTTACATCAAATTTATTACCAAAATATGATCCATCAAGAACACCGGCAAACTCATCTACAGAGGAAGTCTTCATGGCAACTGGTTTCATTCCGAGCATCTTTACTCCCGGTACAGCTTCAGCACTGGGATATAGTACTGCTTTTTTTAACTTGTCATCTTTAATTAATTCCTCCACTAAGATCACATGACCTAAAATATTCGTAGCAGCCAGGTCATTCATGCCCGATGGCGTAATTTTCGCAGCTGTTTTCCCAACCATTCCACCTGCATTTAAAATTACTGCATCAATAGGCTCCTTTATTTTTTCTACCGCTTTTCTTACAGAATTTGCATCTGAAACATCCATGATAACAATTTCGAAAATTGTTTTTCCAGTTGCATTTTCAAGTTCAGTTTTTGCAACTTCTGCTTTGTCTCTATTCCGACAGGCAAGAATAATTTTCTTTGTTTCAGGTTTTAAGGCTAACTGTCGGGCTGTCTCTTTCCCAAGCCCAATATTTGCTCCTGTTATTAATATACTTTCGTTCATTTTATTTTGTTTTTTTTTAAATTAAAATGCAAAAATGCAACTTAAAATAAATTCCAACTTGGCAACAAAGTCCAAATACAGGTAAAATTGGTTCAATTACTCTTACGATACTCGGAAGGTGATTGATTATACTTTTTTTTGAACGCCTTTGTAAAATTTGAAGTATCCAGAAAGCCCACTTCGTAACAAATTTCGGCAACAGATAAATCGGTTGATTGTAACAATTCAAGTGCTTTTTCCATTTTTTTTTCTTTAATGAAATTGGCAGGTGTGTCGTTAAATTGCGTTTCAAAATCTCTTTTAAATGCTGACAAACTTCGCCCTGTCAATTTAGCTAAGTCGGCTACCGAAATAGCTGAATACAAATGTGCTTGTACAACTTCAAATAAATTAGCTTGTCTTGGATTAAATAAATGAGAAAATAAAGTAATGATATTTTCTGCTTTGTCCGTTTGAAGAAGCAATAAAATAAGTTCTTTGATTTTTAATTTAAGCAAATCGTCTGTAACCAAGTTTGGGTTCTCAAAATAAAAATCAAGGCTTTGGATGAAATGGGTTATAACAACTTGTTTTTCTATTTTCCTGATATAGGGTTTATGTGCATAGCTTTTTATGAAATTTGGAAATTCGTTTTTGTATAATTCTTTCAAAATGTCTGGATATAGATGGACAGCAAAAACTTCACAAGTCGTCTTAGCAGGTAGTTTTCGAATTGCGTTTGAGAAGTAGTTACCACATCGAAGTAAAACACTTTCCTCTGTTTGAATAGATAGGTTGTCAGTTGGGGAAGTGATAGACATTTCTCCTTCCTTAAGGTAAGTAAAACAAGCTTCATCCTGAAAAACTGAGCCAAGTCTTAATGGTGTCTTGATAATTAATTTTTCAATTGCACATTTATTATTGATGTCAAAATGTTTTCTGTCGAGAATCATATTTTATCGTAGTTCGTGGGTGTCTGTGCAATGACCGCTAACGTTCGAGGCTAACCGCCAGTACGGGTTTTACTTGCAATATTTAGCTGGTTGTACAAATATAACAAAAACTTAAAGAACATTGCAAACCGCTATAACCCGCATTGCGGGTAAAACCTTTGTTGGCTGTAGTACATTTTTTTGTCGTCATTATTCAATTATACTTTCTTGTATATGAGAAATCATAATGTCATCAGCACTTAAAGAATTTAAAAAATCTGAGGCATGAAAAATCTCACCCAATGTTGTTACACCTTTTCTTTTTATATTTCCTTCTATTATTCTTTTTATCGCTTCTACAACTAACGGTGCAGTAACTGCATAAATGTCTCTGCCTTGAGCAGAAATTTTTCTTTTCTTATTACCATTGAGTGCAACAACTTCCATACAGAAATGTTGGGATGACCTTTTTTTTTCATCAATAGGTTTTGGTTCTGGAGTTTTTACATTTCTAATATCTTCAATTGAATTTAGACTTATGTAAGTATTGATGTTTTTTACATTTAAGTGTCTTGAAATCGTAATGATTTCAGAAAGTGGAACAGCTATCATTTCTTTAGTATCAATTGGTTTTGGAAAATCCCATTTGATAGGTTCGCCTGCTTGAAGTGATTGCAATTGTCCATTTGCAAAGACAAATCTTTCGTAGTGATTTCTCTGCCCTGTTAACCTTGTCCCTTTAGTTGGATGCCAAGAGTCAAGACCGATGTAAATATTGATATCTTCAATTTCATTCCAACCGTCTGTAAGGGCAGTGCTTAACAAATCTCCAAGCCCACCATAAAAAGCAGCAGCAGGGATTATAATAGTATTAGATTGTTTCGCTTGGTCAGAAAACTTCTCAAAAATATCCAATACAGCTTTTTGTTCCGCACTTAAATCAATATAATGCTTACTATGTCGAAGAGCAGATTGAATAATAGGTTCCGATGTGTCTAAATAAGGACCCGCACAATTTATTATAATGTCCGAACCTGAAAAGGCATTGTCCAAAGATTCAGGTTGACTTATATCCGCAACTTTTGTCTCTAATTTAGGATATTGATGACTATAACTTAATAGCTTTTCATTGTCCCGTCCACATAAAGTTGGATTGAAACCTTGGTCTAAAAGTTGAGAAACAATGAACTTTCCTGTGTGTCCATAAGCACCATAAACTGCAATGCTATTTTTCATTTTTATTTTATCTGTCAGTTTTAAGTTTTATTTCAATTTGCTTTTTAATGAGCCATAACGTTTTCGGCTAAATTACGTGCGGGATTTACTTGCAGGATAAATCCCACTACACAAATATAATTAGAAAGCACTGAACTTAGCAAACCCGCTATTACCCGCATTTTATATGAGCCGATGTTCTAAACTACGCCGATTGATGGCACTTTTCATGAGGCCCTGCTTAATAAATAATTGTATGTGTTTTTATTATTTTCTAACAATTTCAACTCTTCTGTTTTGAGCTTTACCTTCTTCAGAACTATTATCGGCAACTGGTTTTTCTTGTCCCCAGCCAATAAAAGATAACCTGGATTTGTCAATTCCCTTCGAGACCAAAGCATCCAAAACTGCTTGGGCACGTGCCCCGGAAAGGGTTTTATTTCCGGTTGCAGTGCCTGCATTATCAGTATGCCCTTCGATGCTGATACTGATGGACGGGTTGTTGTAAAGCATTTGGTATATTTGGTCTACAATAGCTTGTGATTCTGGCTTGATTTGTGACTCCCCTGTATTAAAAAGAATATCCAAAGCAATGTGTCCATCCTTATTCAAAGCTTCTAAAATATCATTTGCCACAATTTCCTGCTTCATACTTTCTAATTTCATCACAGAAAGCTCATATACAATATCATTTTCGGAATAAGTTCCATAACAACAAACTTTAATGTTATAATCTCCTGATTTGTTTCTTAAACTATAACATGCCGCAACGTTATCGGAAAATATTTTTGTACCTCCTGCTTTTATTATTGCATTGGAATAGTTTTTCATTATTTGAAAAGAACTTGGAGCTTTATTTGTACTACCGGTATTGGTATATTTAATTAATGTAAGATTCCCTTCAACTTTTATAACTTCTCCATTGGAATTAAAAAAATCCATTTGGTCGTAATTATTCGTACAACTTTCAATGTAAAAATCAGGCAGACGATTTAATAATGGATGGTCCTTACATCCTTCAGCGTCCTGAGCGATTGAAAAGTAACTAAATGCTATTAAAAGCATAACAGATAGTATATATCGTTTAAAGCTGAACAGAGGTATTTTTAAATTACATGTTTTCATAAAGTAACTATTTGTTCAAAATTATTAATATACCGATAAATCAAAGGTCCCTGAAATATCAACATAAATAGGTGTTGTTGATAAGAAATCCATCTTTTTCATTTTTGTAGCAGTAAAAGTACCTTTAACCCTTGTATCATATTCAGTAACCGTAGTAGAACCAACAGTAATACCATCTTCAATCAGGTACATTGCAGCATCAGCATCCGTTTTGTTCTTTTTAAATGAAAATTCAACAATTCCCCTATAAGTTAATAAATCTGTATAGCTCCATGGGTCATTGGTAATAGTTTTATTTCCCGAAAATCGAATTGCAACCATTCCATTCGCTGAACCCGCTGAATCGTAATTTGTAGCAGAGTATTTTGGAGGCATATAATATAAATCGGCTGTTGAGTAATCTTTGTCCGGACCAAGGCCATGGATTGTATCTTTTACATATATAACCGCCCAAACTGTTCCGTTCGTTCCTATTTGCCCGATATAGGTAATTGTTTTATTGGTAAGGCCATCGCCATTTATGGTAACTGTAAGAGTACCCTCCTTTAACACCGTATTTGAATTGGTGGTGGTAGTAGTTGTAGTGGTTGTATCATCTTTTGTGGATTCTTTTTTACATCCACCTAAAATAATTAATGCAACGAGTAAATACATTACAAAGTTGCTTTTCCCCGATTGTTTAAGAAATGAATTTTTCATGGTTTTTAGATTTTAGATTTGTAACTTTTTATTGTAATACCTGATATTTTTTATTAAAAATATTCAACGATAAATATATCCTTGAATATTTTCTTCCCATTGTAAAAAACCGACAAAATGATTTTAACTATTTATTGATAAATTCTTATAATCACTATGAAAAGCAAAAGATAGTGTATGAAAGTAATTGTTGATTGAACAATAATGTTACCTAATGATAATCTTATCGAACTTCGCTTTGAATATAGGTTCTGAAACCTTCATCAGTTGCATTCATTATATTTTCAAATTGAAACTTACTTAATTGCGATGTAGCCGGAAAGATTATCTGATTGCTATTTTTAAAAACATTTTTATACCGATTTAAAAAGAACCATTCGGGTGTGACGTGGACGGCATTTTTAAATTCTTTTATCATGTGCGCCTGATCGTAATAACAATTGTCATGAACGAGTTGAGCCCAATCAACAGAAATGTCATTATAAAGACTTATAATTACTTTATTAAGCCTGGCATTTTTACAAAAATCTTTTGGACCCATTCCTCCAACTAACCTGAAATCGCGCTCCATAGTCCTTTCACAAACACTCAAACTGGTCCATAATGCTGATAATTTAACGTTGCCATGAAATTGGTTAATTATACGAAAAGCTTCTTTGCATCTTTCAACTTTGAATGAATTAGTATTATTCATTTCAAGTTGTTTGGTAAAAAACTTATTTAAATAACCTATGCATTCATCATTATTTCTTGAATGTTCGAGTTTATCCTTCAGTAATATCATTTTACTACCAAAAACTTCATCGGTTTCGTAATTGCCATTTTTAATCTCGTTGAGCGAAATATTAAACACCCTGAAAAGTCCTAAAAAACTAAATCTAATTGCCAAACCTTTAAAGGTACTAGTATATCCGGTAGATTGTATGAGATTATCCACTTCTTTCGGTCCGAATAAAAATGATTTATGATCTAACAATTCCATTGCCTTTGTCTGAATTTGAAACGATGAATTATGCAAACCGAATAACATTTCCACACCCCCGTCAGCCATATGAATATGATAATGGTTAAGTGATGCCATTGAAATTTCAGGCACATTAATATCAAAAAGATAATAAAAATCAATTACATCCTGAAGTATAGCCGAAGGTCGGACAAAATGAACTGAAGTATTCATTAAATTGAAATTAGAGATACTGAATGATTCATTGCTGTATATAAAATTTACTGAATAAAAATACTAGGTAATAAACATATAAGCAATTATTAAATACATTTATATTAAAAATTAGTTGTAATGGCCATAAATACCAGTAAAATGTTGAATGACTGGAAAGGTACTATACTTTTAACTTTTCTTCTCAACGAGTTCAGTCCGTAGTATTCGATCCGGGATATATGAATACCTCGGGTGAATGTTCTTTTTTTAATGTCTTTGGAAACTTGAGGATAAATTCATTTACACACTTTTCTGGACACTCTCTCTTTTTCAAGTGAATTAGAGTATCTAATAGATTATTCTGAAATTCATTCAAACAAAGTAGGCGGACTTAATTCAGGATATAAGAACTTATCGGTTGCCTGCTCCAAATTTCCAACTGCGGCTGCACCTTTTAATCTTTGAACAGTATGCGCTTCCATTTTATTGTCGGAGATAGAAACTGCCAAATCTTTCAATTCCAATTCACCTGTTAAATTTAGCCAGACATCTTCCAAACTTTCATCCAAAATTAAAGGCATACGTGGTTCAGGCAATTTAGGATTGTTGTGAATAACTGACATGAGTTTATTTGCCTTTGTGGTAACTATGCTGAAAGTATTCAATATTTCGCCAGTTTGTTTATCTGTCCAATCGTTCCATAAACCTGCAACAACAATATGTTAGGCAAAGTTGATTATTATAAATCGTTATAATTTAGTTTAAAGGTTCCATTTTTATACAGCATTGTTTCTCCTAAATCAGACCTTAATTTATCTCTAACCAATTTTATCTCAAAATTTCCTGTAATTTGTTTAGTAATTGTATTAAATAAAGTAATTGTTACCAAATTATTATAGGTTGAATCAATAATGTAGATATCCGAGATGGCGTCACCACCTACTATAAAATTCCATTCAGCATAAAAATGTGTAACTGTATTAGATTTCGAGATATCTGTAGTCTTAAAGGTAAAATACAACTGCTCGTCCTGATAATATTTGGAATCTCATTTGCCGCAACAAACACAATTTTTTTATCATTTAATGAATAGTTTGCCCAACTAATTGCTGAAATCTATTCACTATCATTTTTTATTGCATAAAATGAAGAATCTGAAATGATTTTATTATCATCTTTTTTTTTGCATGAAATCAAAGAAATAACTATTACTATGCAAAGTAAAATATTATTATTTCTCATAATTAAATATTTTTAGTTTCAATATAGATGAAATCAGGTTATATAGTTATGTTTTCATTGCAACATAGCAGAGTCATATTTGAGAGACCAAACTGAAAAATATATTTTCAATTTATTCCTATGTATTGTTAAAGGCTGGTATTATTTAACTCGAAACATTTATTTTACCTTATTCATAAATGTAATACTGCTCATAATACTAATTAATATCATTCCTACAAAAAACAGGAACAATCCTAATTTACTTTTTGAATTGATTTTACTAACCCTAAATAGTAAATATCCTACAAGCAAATTAAATAATGCCCATAATACATTTATTAAAGGTGATGAAAGCCCCTGACCTGGTGGATTAGCAAATGGTGTGGGGAAAGCATTTCCTGAAATTCCATTAACAAAATGCGGAACCGCATTTGTTAAAAATATTCCTGCAAAAAAACCTGCAAGATAATTATACCATTTAATTGGCACATCTAACAATTCATTTGTATTATTCATAGTTGTGAAAGTTTATTTGTTTATATCGAAATTTTTTAACTAGTTCCCGGTTTATAATTAAATCGGATGTTATTAAATTTCATCTTTATCAAATTTATCTTATAATTTTTTATTTATCTACTTATCACTTGTCTTTTTTTTAACATACCAATGTACCTGCATAGAACCCTTGAGTTCAAATATACAATAGTTTCTAAAGTTTGAACTTGGAAATTCTAGAACCGTACATAAAATATTTTAGTTCTATATAAATTTTGCTTAATCATTCTCTATATTTAAAATCTTTTCTAATTAGAAATTATTTTAGAGTGTTCAAATTAAATTCTATCCTTCTTCATAACCTTTACATCAAACAGTATGAATTAAATAACTTATAGCCTAAGATATTTAACATTTCGCGAAAATTTGGATACCACCTTTGCAACGTGATAATTCTTTCAAAAGTAAAACCAAAAATTTATGGAAATTAAAAATCTAGTAATATCCCTTGTAATTTCATCGCCTGCATTAATATAAAATAATTCTTATTTATCGTCCTTTAAATTGAATTGTTCGATTCTGAAAAATTGTTTACTAATAAGTAGATAATGAAATAAATATTTGTAATATCATATTAATCATAATTTATTCATATCTAAATTTTAAATGAGGACTTACATCACTTTTAAGTATATAATTATTGTTGATTTGTAATTTTCAATCATATTTTGTTCAAAACGTTAAAACTACTTTCATTTATTGGTCAATGTAATAAAATTAATAGCTGGTTTTACAATGACTTGAAATATCAAAATATATTTTTGAACTACATAAAACTACATTTATTAACTAACTAATTTAAATTATTATGATTAAAGAATTTTTTAGTGCAAAACTATGGCATCTATTCTTTCGGGTTAGGATGTTATTGCTTATTCCACTATTTTTTACAAGTGCATTATATGCACAAGAAAAGACTGTTACCGGTTCAGTTTCTGATATTACCGGGATGCCTTTACCAGGCGTAAATGTTGTAATAAAAGGTACTAGCAATGGTGTTGTTTCTGATATTAGCGGAAATTTTACAATTAAAGTTCCAGACAATAATGCAATACTTACTTTTACCTATGTTGGATATGAAAATCAAGAAATCACTGTTGGAGAACAATCTACTATTAAGGTAGTATTGAACGAAAATGTAAAAGAACTCGACCAAGTAGTAGTTATAGGTTATGGAACTCAGAAGAAGAGCGATTTAACCGGATCTGTTTCTTCAGTTACTTCCAAAGATATTCAGGCAACCCCGGTAACAAGAATAGATCAAGCTTTAGAAGGTCGTGCGGCAGGTGTAAATGTGGTATCAGCAACTGGTATGCCAGGGGGGTCAAGCAACATTCAAATTCGTGGTGTTAGTTCAATAAACGGTTTTGCTCCTTTGGTTGTAATAGACGGTATTCCAGGCGGAGATATGAATAAAATCAGTCCAAGCGACATTGAATCTATTGAAGTTTTAAAAGACGCTGCGTCGGCAGCAATATATGGTTCAAATGGTGGAAATGGAGTTATATTGATCACTACAAAAAGAGGCAAGGCGGGAAGTGTAACAACTCGTGTAAATATTTATACTGGTATTCAACAAGTTGAAAAAACAATTCCAATGATGAATACCCGCCAATGGAATCAATTATACACTGCTATGAATGGAAAGCCTTTTATTTTCAGCCAGGACAGTTTAAATATGAATACTGATTGGCAAAAAGCAATTTATAGGACTGCATTGCAAAATAATTGCGACGTTAATATTACAGGTGGTAATGATAGATCGCAATTTTCAATTGGCGCAAATTATTTGAAACAAGAAGGTTTGGTAAGAAATACTGGTTATAACAGATTATTATTAAGTGTCAGTTCTCTTACAAATATTGCTAAACATGTAAAACTTGATGCAGTTGTTAGGTTTTCTAATGATCAAACTACTGGCCCTGCTGAATGGCAATATCAAAATGTGTATAACAATTTCACAACTTTCCCGGCATTATCCATGGATCCATATTTAAAGCCATACGATGCAAATGGTAAATGGTCGGTTTCACCTATTGGTGCTATGAACCCCTTTGTTGGAATTGATGAAAAGTCTGACCAAAAAGGTAAAGATGCGAATATTCAGGGTAATGTTGGTTTAAACATTGAGTTTATAAAGGGATTAACATATACTTTGCGATTAAGCGGTACAGAAGATAACAATGAATCGTGGAATTTTCAACCAGAATACTTTTCATGGGCAAATGATGCAAATCCTATGAGTAAACTTACTCAAAATTGGGATAAAGGTTATTCATGGACTATACAGAATTATGCAACCTATAATAAAACTATATTAGATGATCATAATATTTCTCTAATGGCTGGTATGGAATCATCAGATTGGTGGGATTATCACATGAATGGGTTTAGACAGGATTTTGCCAGTAGTAATCCAAATTTACTATATTTTGATAATTCACTTGATTTAAGTAGTACTTCTCAAATAATTGGAGGCTCTGCCAAGGAAGCAACCAGTGCTGCTTATTATGGACGTATAAATTATGATTATAAAAGTATGATTCTTGCGCAATTTAATGCTAGACGGGATGGTGAATCGAATTTTGGCCCATATGATAAATGGGGGAATTTTTATTCTGGTTCAGTCGGATTTAAGTTCACTGAATTACAGGTTGTTAAAGATTTAAACATCTTTAGCTTTGGGAAAATCAGATTTGGGGTAGGTCAAAGCGGTCAATTTCAAGGATTGAGCTATTGGCCATATGCTTCAACAATTTTAAGTGTTGATGTTATGGATTATGCTTTCGATAATAAAACACTTTCTTCTGGATTTGCTCCGGTTCAGGTACCTAATCCTTCATTACACTGGGAAACTGTAACTACTAAGAATTTTGGAGCTGATTTAGGCTTTTTCAAAGATCAGTTAAATATTAGCATTGATTATTTTACTAAAGATAATACTAATATGATACAGATTCAGCACGTTAATGATGTTGCAGGAACATTTTATATTAGCGCAGGAGGCGCTGAATTTGGCAATACAGGGATTCAATCGACGTATCCTTCGGTTAATTTTGGATCTGTCAGCAATAAAGGTATTGAATTAACATTAGATTATAAAAAGGTAATTGGCGATGTAAAAATTAATTTTGGAGTTAATTTGACGTATCAGGTAAATAAAATTACAGAATTGGCTACAGATTCAGTATCACAGGGAGCTGTTCATGATTTAGGGGGGCTCACTGTAAGTAAAGTTGGTGAACCAATTGGAGAATTTACTGGATACAGGTTTAATGGATTATTTAAACAAGGCGATAAAATGGTTTACAATAACAAATCTAAAAAATATGTGTTTGCAGACCAGATTTATTACGTAAACGGATCGGATACATCTTACGCTCAGGCTAATGCTAAAGCAGGAGATGCCAGATGGGTTGATGCAAATCATGACGGGTTGCTAAATGGTCATGACCGAGAATATTTAGGTTCATATATACCACCTTATGTTTTTGGATTTTCTTTAGGTATGGAATATAAAGGCATCGATTTTTCAGCATTTTTTCAAGGGGTATATGGAAATCAAATATTTGACGGTATAAAAAGGTTTACTTACACTTGGGAAACATCTCAAAACCATGCTGCAGAGTTTGCCAATCGTTATCATTTACCTGTTATATATAACGGAACTACTATTGATCCGGGAAATACAACTTCCAATATGCCAAATATTGGGGCTCAAAACTGGGGAACACCATCTACCTTGTATATTGAAAATGGATCTTATTTGCGTTTAAGAACGCTAACTTTAGGTTATACATTACCTGTTGCATGGACAAGTAAAGTAGGAATTGATAAGTTTAGGTTATACTTTATCGGAAGGAATTTACTGACATTAACCAAATATTCAGGTTATGATCCTGAAATTAGTCAATCCGATCCAAAGTTGGCCGGTATTGATATTGGCGGCTATCCACAAGCTCGCATGTACACTTTTGGAGTTAATATTGATTTCTAAACTTAATAAAATTTACAAATGAAAAATATATTTAAAAAATACTTCCTTTTTATAATAGCTGGCCTTTTTATTGTAGGCTGTACAAAGGATTTTTTGGATGTTAAACCTATAGGGGTAATTAATAGTAGCTCATTTTATTCTTCTAAGACTGAAGCTGATCAGGCTGTTACGGCAGTTTACGGAATGTTGGACTATATGAGTAACTGGGATGAAGATATAATGTTCGATTTGGGTAGTATTGCTTCAGACGATGCAGAAGCTGGTGGAAATAATTCACAAGACTCGCCCGACTTTCAAAATGTTGACAGGTTCACATTTACACCTTCAATTGCTGCTGACATGTTTGCTGAACCATACGGTGTATTATACAAAAGCATTTTTATGGCTAATATAGCATTAGAACAACTTCCGGGAATTCCTAAAAAGGATACTTCTGCTACCGAAGCATATATCAATGAAAGAATAGGTGAAGTTAAATTTTTAAGGGCACTTGATTTCTTTTATTTATCTCAGATTTTTGGCGAAGTTCCATTAGTTGATCATGTTTTAGGTGCATCAGAATATGCAATTAGCAGGTCTTCTATGCGAAGTGTTTATGACTTTATTGAAAAAGATTTACAGGATGCAATTGCAGTATTACCTTCATCTTGGGATGCTGATAACATTGGAAGAGCAACTTCAGGTGCAGCTCAGGGATTATTGGCAAAAGTTTATTTGTTCGAATCATCCTATGCACATAATTATCCAAATGATAATTATTCTCTTGTAAATAAGGGACAGAGCAGATTTCAAGGCTTAAAAGAAAGATGGTCAGATGCCTTATCTATGGCTGAGAATGTAATTAATTCAGGTCAATATAAATTGGTTGGGATTGATGGTGAAAAATATAATTCATGGCGTAGTCCAAATACAGATGGATTTAGATACATCTTTACTACCGATGGAAATAATTCAAAAGAATCAGTATTTGATATTCAGTGTGAATATCTAGCCTTAGGTTGGGATGCTACTCGTGGATCAGCCGGTGTTTGGTGGACCAGCGCCAGATGGATATATGACCCAAAAACTGGTAAACCTACTGAACCTGGTTATTGGGGATTTAATATCCCAACTGAAAGTCTTGTAAATGAATTCAATCAGGAAAAAAGGCAACCAGGAGACCCATTATTTGGTTCATTAACACCTGCCGATCCAAGGTTTAATACAACCATACATAAAGATACAATTGGTGGAAACGATTCAATAAATTATCCTAACGGGGCTACATGGTCAAAAATTTGTTACCAATACAGTGCAACACAATTTAATCCAACCGGCATGTACCAGGCAAAATATGAATGTTCATATCCTGAGTTTTTGGGTACTGGTGCCAGCTGGTCTGAATCTCCTTTTAATATAAGGGTACTCCGATATGCGGATGTTGTGCTTATTGCAGCTGAAGCAGCTGTAATGGCAGGAGATAATGCTAAAGCATTGACATATATAAATATGATTCGTACCAGGGCTAGAATGTCTGGCCCTACAGGTAATACTTGCCCTGCCAATTATGCTGCAGGAACAACAATTACAATGGATATGATAATTCATGAAAGGCGACTTGAATTAGCTATGGAAGGAAGTCGATTCTTTGATTTAGTGAGATGGAATCTTGCAACAAAATATTTAAATGGTCAAAATCTATCTGTTGGTTATACCGTAACATATGTTTCTCCAAAGAACGATTTTTATCCTATGCCTCAGGTTGAAGTAAATACAGACGTAAATTTATTACAATATCCTGGGTGGTAGTAGTATTAGTTAAGTTTGGTTAGTAGTAGTTAAGAAAGGGCAAATTATTAATAGCCCTTTCTTAATTTTTTAGTAAATTTAAACTTATTTAATAGCTCACAAACAAGCAAGATTAAGAATCTAAATTAAAAAAAATGGTAAGTAAATTATCGAAATTACTTTGGAGTACATTTTGTTTACTTCAGGTATCATTTTGTTTTAGTCAATCGCCATCGTTTAAAACATATACCAATCCGGTAATTCCAGGCGATCATTCTGACTGTACATTAACAAAAGTAGGTAATGACTTTTATACTACTGGATCTTCATTTAATCCAACACCTGTTATTTATCATTCAACTGATTTAATCCACTGGGAAGCAATTTCTCAGCCTGTATCAGCAGCATGGTCGAATTATGGTGATGCTGTTGCAGGAGGTTGTTGGGGCGGTCAAATTGTTTATTATAACAATAAATGGTGGAATTTTTTTGGAAGGAATTTTGTAATGTATTTTGTCACAGCCAATAAACCACAAGGCCCCTGGAGTAGCCCCACATTAATGAATGTTCCTTCAAGTGTACCGGGTTTTGGTGCTGACAATTCCATTTTTATTGATAGTGATAGCTCCTGGTATTTGCTAGTTAAAAATGGACAGGTAAATAACTGGATAGTTCAATTGGGTATAAATGGTCAACCTTCAGGAGCTGTATATAATTTGTCCTGGCTAAACCCATCACCAAGTTACCCGTATAGTTGGGCTGAAGGCCCGGTAATGTGGAAATACAATGGATATTATTATTATTCATTTGCTCGCGATGTTTCAGGTGGCCAGAAGGTGATGAGAAGTTTAACTTTAACTGAAGACCAATCAGCTTGGTCAGTTCCGATTGACCTTTTTAATGAAAATGACCCTAATAAATCGAAAGCAATTTTTTCGAACCCTAACCATAGTTCTGCTGCAATATTATTGAATGACAGCACAAGCTGGGTAATGCATCCGGTTTGGGCTCGCGCAAACAATAATGAATGGTATGGCCAGGGCAGACAGGGATTAGTAAATCAGGTACATTACAATGCTAGTATATTCCCAGTTGTTGATTACCCTGATAACCAATATTTTAATGCCCCTGAATTGCCTAGTAGTGGAATTCCATGGATGGTTCCTAAATCCGATTTTTTTGATTCCGATACACTTGGTCCAGAGTGGTCATTTTTGGGATATACACCTACAAGTTCTTATTCACTAACAGAGCATCCTGGTTGGTTAAGGTTAAAACCAAAAAGCAGTTCAAATAATTCAAATACAATTATTAAAACTGATGCTGAACATAACTATTCATTAATAACCCGCCTCAATTTTAATGCTACTTCTACAACCGATGAAGCTGGGATTAGAATTATAAATGGTAATCAAAATCTATTTGCAAAAATTTATAGTACTGTCAATAGTTACGGACATAAAGTTATTTCATTTAGTTACAATCAAACTTATTACGAATCGGATAATATTATAGGCAATACAATATGGCTCAAATTAGTTAGAATAAACCATACTCTCACGGGCTTTTTTAGCTCAAATGGATTTAATTGGGCACAAGTTGGAACGGGAATTAATGTAGCAGCTTTTGATAGTTATACCACAAATTACAATGGTTGGTGTGGAAACCGTCAGGGCTTGTATGTACAGGGCAACAGTGCTGATTTTGATTTATATATTTATCGTGATGCTTACACGCCAATATTAGCAGAATGTCCAGCTAACCAATTTGGTACGGTTCGTGTTTCTACAACCCAGGGAAACGTTTTAGACAGCATCCACAATAACGATTGGGCCTTGTATGCAGGAGTTGAATTTGGAAATAAGGAATATGCCAAATTTTCTGACTCAATTCAAATTACTGCCTCATCAGCAACGAATGGAGGAGCTGTTGAAATATGGCTTGATTCCATTGAAACTGGAACCAAAATTGGGACTTGCAAAATAAGTAATACGGGCAATTGGAATACATTTAATACTTTCGTCGCAAAAGTGGATAAAACAACAGGAAGACATGATGTTTATTTTCGATTTACAGGAAGCGCTACTGGCAGACTTTTTCAATTGCAATGGGTGAAATTTATTGCCAAGAATGCTTTAGAATATGTTTCTTCAGCTACCACAAGCGATTCAACCATTTCTGTTAAACTAAATGAACCAATTACTGGTACTGTTACCTCAACAGGATTTGCTATAACACTGAATGGGACTGAAACAGATTCAATAGTAAATGCCGAGGTGAGTTCTTCAGATTTGTCGGTACTTAATTTCACTCTAAAAAAAAAACTGATTAATTCTGACAATATTGATATTTCATTTAATGTAAATAATACAACTGAGAGTTTGTATATTTTCCCATTTGATGATACAATAGTTAACAATTTATTACCGGGTTCCGCGCCTCGACTCATAGAGGCGCAAACCTCCATTTATGGCGATTCAGTTATTTTAAAATTCAATAAAAAAATGAATTCCCCTAAAAGTTTTTTAAGTGAATTTTCCATAACAACAGATTTATTAAATAATCCAATTAAATCAATAAGTTTAAAACAGGGAGATTCCAGTATTTATTTTTTATTGTTAACCTACAAAATTTTTTATGAGAATATAAATATATTAAAATATACGGGAACCGACATTATTTCAGTTGATAGTAGCGTTTTAAAAAAAAATCCAAACTTAACCCTAACAAACTTATCATTAGGTTATCCCCCAGTTGTAACATCAGCTTATATTGGAAAATCAGGAAGTACATATAAATATATAACGTTAAAATTCGACAGGCCACTTACGGATGTAAGTACTCAAAAAGATTTTTTTACAATTAAAATAAATGATGTTGCAGCAACAATTTCTGCAATATATGGGAACTCAGACTCCATTAGGTTTACAATAACTCCAAATATTAAGAATGGTGATATTGTGAAAATAAGTTATACCGGCGGAAATGTTTCAAGCATACATGGCGGAATACTTGCAAATTTTTTCGACTATTTAGTCCCAAATTCAATTCCATTGTCTATTAACTCTATAAATTTAACAAACCAAATAATAATATATCCAAATCCTGTTGATAAAGAATTAAATGTTACTTCTGAAAGTCCATTTAATACATTATCAATATTTAATATGGATGGGAAATTGATTATGATAAAAAAATATAATGAAAATCTAAACAAAGTTTCGTTAGTTATAGATCTAAATATGGGAACTTATATTTTAAGAGTAAATGGTAATTCGTCATCAAATTATTCTAAAATTATAATACAATAAAAATGAAATAATATTAAATAGGTTTATTATTATTCATTTCAACATCAATTGAAAAATATTCATACGTTCTAATTCATTAATTTTAAATAAACATACAATTATGAAAAAAAATGTAATTCTTACTTTGTTAGCGTTGGTAACATTGTTATGTTATTCAAACGCTGCATCTAATGCATGGTATGACAGTGCTCAAATTAGAATTAACAGTTTAAGAAAAGGAAATTTTACCATTAAAGTAGAAGATAAAAATGGAAATGGTATTCAGGATAGTGTAAAAATTGTACATAAAAAACATGAATTTCCTTGGGGTACTGCTATTGATTTAACTTATAATATTGGTGCAGGAAATGTTTATACGGCAGCACAAGCTATCACTGCTAAAAGTGATTCCGAAATTTATCGTACTGAAAGATTTGCTTCCTATCTAGCTTATTTACTTCCTTCTGATAAGGGGAAAAAATATAAAATTACAATCAAACTCTCTGAAAATTATTTTTCTTCAGCAAATTCACGACTTTTTGACGTGTATGTTTATGGAAATAAAGTTATGCAGAATTTGGATAAATTTGTTTTAGCAGGTGGTGAATATAAGGCTTTTGACACAACAGTTGTTGTAACTGCCACCGATACTTTAATAAACCTTGAATTTAAGGCAACAAAAGATAATGCAGCTATTATGGGACTTGTATTATCTGATAGTACAGGAGCTCCTATTCTCAAGCTCAATTGTGGAGGAGCAGCAATGACTACTAAAAGTGGTAATACCTACTTGAGTGATTTATCTTATGTAAATAAAGATGCAATGGCAACAGGTACCTCAAATGATGATTGGACTAAAGCAATGATGCTTAAATATTGCAATTACGGAGTTTGTGGAAACCAGTTTAAATGGAGTGGTATTGAACCTACTCAGGGTGTGTTAAACTATGCTCCTTTTGAAAATACATTAAGTTGGTTTCATAAAGTTGGCTGGGATATGCGGGCTCATAACCTGCTTTGGGGAGGTACAAGCAGTACCGATTATCACGAATTACCTCAATGGGTGGGCGCTTTAGCTCCGAAAGTAATGTATGATACCTGTAAAATGAGGGTAACCAGAGAAATGACTCGTTATAAGGGAATTGTAAAAGAATATGATGTTTTGAATGAACCTACTCATGCAACTTATTTGCAATCGAAAGTCGGCGATTCTATTGATTGGAATTGTTTTAAATGGGCTCATGCTGCAGATCCAAATGCAAAGCTTTTTGTAAATGATTATAATATTATTGAGTATCAAAGTCAAACGGACGATTTTGTTGCATTAGTTAAGAAAATGATTCAAAATGGCGCTCCGGTAACTGGCATTGGTTCACAATGTCATATTGGTTCTTCAACAGATATTCCAAATTTTAAATCGCGTTTCGACGAGCTTGCCAGTTTGAAACTTCCAATTAAAGTTACTGAATTTGATATGAATGCAGCTTCAGTAAGTCAACAGGTACAGGCTACAGAAACAGCAAAAATGATGCGTCTTTGTTTCTCACATCCTGCAATTGAAGGGTTCATTTTCTGGGGATTAATGGATCCGGGTTGGGCAACTGGTGTTGAAAATTTAATTAATGAAGATAGAACACCCAGAATTGTTGCTGATTCTGTTTATCATCTAATTCATGAAGTGTGGACCACAAAAATAAATGACCTCACAGATAATTCTGGAAATTACAATTTTAATGGCTATTTTGGAGATTATGATATTCTTATAAAATCAGGAACTACCTGGGAAAAATTTAAAATTTCATGCGACAAAGTTGATACAGGTAAAACATTTGTTCTTAAACAAGGAGATGGAATGGTGACTAGTCCGGTTTTAAAGAAGGTAAGGCTAAAAGCACCAACTGGAGTTGAACTTACATTTGACAAACCTATGGCCAATCCTTCAGCAGAATTAAGGAATTACAAAGTATTCGATACAACTACTAATTATGTTCAATCAGCAGCTCTGAAAGCTGGAGATTCCACAACAATTGTGTTAACTATGAATTCTTCAATAAAAGCTAAAAGATACATTCCTGTTGCTTATTATCCGGGCAATCAGACTTCGGCAGATGGAGGTATTCTTGAACCTTTTGGCCCGGTTTTAGACGAAACCATTGTACCTGCTTATTTATCGTCAGCAACTACCAGCGATGGGAAAAAAGTGAAGATAGCTTTTAATAAGAAAATGTCTGATACATCGCTGCATAGTGTCAGTTTTAAAGTAAAAGTGAACAATGTAAACAATCCAATAACGCAAGTTTCATTGAATGCAACTAAAGATACCGCGTATCTTACTTTAACCAATCAAATAGTAAAAACAACTGATGCAATTACAATTACATATCAGCCTGGATCATTAATTACAACTGATAGTTTGCAGGTAATAGGTTTTGATGCAAAAACGGTTTCAAACAGTGTACTTGTACCAACATTTGTTTCGGCATTAACCAGTACCGATGGTACGTCTATACAGGTTAATTTTAGTCAGTTTATGGCAGATCCTTCTGGTATGGAATCAGATTTCACTGTAAGTATAAATAATGTAATTTATCAGGTTTCCAATGTTATTTTATATAATCTTAATAACAGAGATTTTATACTTACCGTAAATACAACAATTAAGTTTGGTGATTCTATTAAAATATCTTATAAACCAGGCACACTTGTTTCTTCAATAGGAGTTCCGGTATCTGCATTTTCGTCAAATGTAACAAACAAGACCAAAACAGCTATTCAAATTATAAGTAATGAAAATGGGGTTAAAATTTTCCCCAATCCATTTACCGATCAGCTTATTATATCAAAAACCAATGATTTTAAATTTGTTACAATTGAAGATATCAATGGGCGAAAAATTGACCAATTCAATTTAAATTATGGAGAGAATACTAAAATTAATACTTCGAAATTAGGTAAAGGAGTTTATCTGCTTATTTTAAGCAATGATAAAAAACAAGCAATTTTAAAGGTAATGAAAGAATAGTATTTACCAATAATTTAAATAAAATGAATATTAAGGTTATATGTATTTCACTTTTGGTATTAACTTGTATAAGTAAAATACAAGGGCAGGAAAGTTTATATTCAAACGAGTTTCCGTTAGGAGATGTAAAGTTATTAAATGGACCTTTTAAACATGCCCGTGACCTTAATATTCAAACTTTACTGAAATACGATGTTGATCGTTTATTAGCTCCATATCGCAAAGAAGCAGGGTTATCTGCAAAAGCTAAAAGTTATCCAAACTGGGAAGGTCTGGATGGGCATATTGGCGGGCATTATTTATCGGCCATGGCTATAAATTATGCTGCAAAGAACGATTCGGAGTGTAAAAAACGAATGGAGTATATGATATCGGAACTCAAAGCTTGCCAGGATACCAATTCTCTAAATCATGCTGATTGGGGAATTGGTTATGTTGGCGGAGTTCCTAATAGTAATAACATTTGGTCGACATTAAAAAATGGCGATTTTAATGCTTATCATTCCGCCTGGGTTCCATGGTACAATGTCCATAAAATGTACGCGGGGTTAAGAGATGCCTGGTTATATGCTGGAAATCAAGAAGCTAAAACCATTTTTCTAAAATTTTGTGATTGGGGAATAAATATTACTTCTGGCTTATCTGAAACTCAAATGCAATCAATGCTCGACACGGAGCATGGCGGTATGGATGAGATTTATGCCGATGCTTATCAGATGACAGGAAATGATAAATATTTAATTGCAGCTAAACGTTTCTCCCATAAAGCATTATTGGAACCGATGGCGGCTGGAAACGATGACCTTGATAATAAACATGCCAACACGCAGATTCCTAAAGTAATTGGATTTCAAAGAATAGCTGAACTTTCAAAAGATAATGAATATGCAAAGGCCGCAAGTTTTTTCTGGGAAATTGTTACAAAAAATCGCAGCCTGGCTTTTGGAGGAAACAGCAGAAAAGAACATTTCCCAAGTGTGAAAGCATGTAGTGATTATATCAATGATGTGGAAGGGCCTGAATCATGCAATTCATATAACATGCTTAAATTGACTGAAGATTTATTCAGGACAGATCCATTGGCCAAGTATATGGATTACTATGAAAGAACAATTTACAACCATATCTTGTCAACACAGCATCCGGTAAATGGCGGTTATGTTTATTTTACACCGGCACGTCCACGCCATTACAGGGTTTATTCAGCTCCAAATGAAGCTATGTGGTGCTGTGTTGGAACCGGAATGGAAAATCATGGAAAGTATAATCAGCTCATTTATACGCATCAAAATGATTCCTTATTTGTAAACCTTTTTATAGCTTCTGAATTAAATTGGAAAGCTAAGGGGATTAAAATAAAACAGGAGACTAATTTCCCTTTTGAAGAAAAAACAAAGTTAACTATAACTGAAGGTTCTTCAAATTTTAAGCTGTTAGTCCGCTATCCTAAATGGGTAACTGATGGTGCATTTAAAATTATTGTCAATAAGGATACGCTAAACATTGACGCGCAACCGTCTTCTTATGCTTGTGTCAATCGCTTGTGGAAAGCTGGTGATGTTATTGAAATAATTCTACCTATGCACAACACAATTGAGCATTTGCCTAATGTACCAGCTTATATAGCGTTTATGCACGGGCCTATTTTACTTGGGGCGAAAACAGGAACTGAAGATTTAGCTGGTTTAGTTGCCGACGATAGCCGATGGGGGCAAATTGCTAGCGGCAAAAAACTCCCAATTGACAAGGCTCCTATAATTATTGATGATAACATCACTAAAGTTGCTGATAAATTAAAACCTTTGGAAGGTAAACCATTGCATTTTACTATTCCTGAAATAAAATTGATCAATCCAATTAATGTTGAAATGGAACCTTTCTTCGAAATACATGATGCAAGGTATATGATGTATTGGATGGCTTTAACAAATAAACAATATCATTCCTTTTTAGATTCAATTGCTATTGACGAAAAACAGAAACTAGCAATAGAAAATCGAACTATTGATTATGTTGCACCTGGCGAACAACAACCGGAAGCTGATCATTCCATGCAAAATTCAAATTCAAATACTGGTAATTTTTTAGATGAATTTTGGCGTGATGCCAGTAATGGCGGTTATTTTAGTTATAGTTTGGCTACGAAAGGCGAATCAGATTTAGCTTTAATAGTTCGTTACTGGGGATATGAATGGGGAAGCAGAAAATTTGACATTTTTATTGATAATGAAAAATTGATAACAGAAGATAATACTGGCAAATGGTACCAATCGAAATTTCAGGATGTAGAATATAAAATTCCAAATATGCTGGTTAAAGATAAAAATCATATACAAGTGAAATTTCAGGCATTACCTGAGAGTACTGCTGGTGCTGTATATTTTATCCGTTTGGTCCGAAAGTAAGTTTAATTACACAACAAATACAAGTCGATATATAAATCGTAAATGAACACTTTGCATGAAAAATAATTCTATTGCTGTATTTTTATTTATCTCAATACTTGTATCAAATATATTGTCCGCGCAGAAAAACCTTAGCGATAATGGCGACGGCACTTATTCCAATCCGGTTATAGCAGCCGATTTCCCCGATCCGGATGTAATTTTAATAGGGGATACTTATTACATGGTAACTACTACCATGTTTATTTTCCCTGGTGTTACTGTATTAAAATCAAACGATTTGGTTAACTGGGAATATTGCAGCAATGCTGTTCCCCGTTTCGACTTCAGTCCTTGTTATAACCTTGATGGATGTAGCCGATATGGACATGGACAATGGGCAACAAGCTTAAAATACCATAATGGGAAATTTTATTTGCTCTTTATTACTTTAAACGAAGGTGGATTTATATGTTCTGCATCAAAACCTGAAGGGCCATGGGATATTAAAAAGCTACCTAAAGGATTTTACGATCCAGGTTTATTTTTTGATGAAGATGGCCGAATTTATGTAGCTCATGGATATAGTAAAATATATATGACCGAATTAGATAGAAATTTTTCTCCTATAACAAAGGATTCGCTTATTATTACAGGTGATATACGAAATGGATTAGAAGGAACGCATGTATATAAAATAAACGGTTACTATTATTTATATTGCACATATGGCGGATTAGATGGTATACAGGTAGCATTCCGTTCTAAAAACATTTACGGGCCGTTTGAAGAAAAGGTTGTAATTAGTGAAACAAATCATGGTCCAAATTTTGGAATACATCAGGGAGCGCTTATTAAAACACAAACTGATGAATGGTGGACCATGCTATTTGTGGATAGTGGCCCTTTTGGACGTTTCCCGTCTTTACAACCGGTTACGTGGGTAAATGGATGGCCAATGGTCGGTGTAGATGGAAAAGCTGTTGTCAAATATAAGAAACCTAATGTTGGTAAAACTTATCCGGTTAAAACATTACCAACTTCCGACGAATTTAAAAGTAAAACTTTAGGAATGCAATGGGGCTGGAATCATAATCCGGATTCAACTAAATGGTCATTATCTGAAAACCCTGGTTATTTAAGGTTGAAGACAGTAAAGGTCGTTGATAGTTTACCAAAAGCCGTGAATACACTTACCCAAAGAATGTTTGCATATTATTCAGATTCTTTGGCTTCCCTGGCTACAATAAAAATGGAAATTGGGTATTTGAAAGATGGCGATATAGCCGGGTTAGCTGTTTTTCAGAATCCTTATGCTTTTATTGGTGTTAAAAAAATTAAGGAAAAAAACTATGTTATAATGGTAAATAATGGTAAAGTAATTGATTCTACTGCAATAAATGGCTTAACAATTTATTTAAGAGCAGATGCTATTTATGGGTCTGGCGCTGAACACTATTTTGATAATAAGGGCGTTCCCGGCACTGGAACAGCCACGTTCTCTTATAGTATGGATAATAAAGCATTCATAAAATTTGGAAACGAACTGTCTATGAAATTTAACCTTAAAATATTTACCGGAAATAAATTTTGCTTATTCAATTTCCCTACCAAAGAGCTTGGCGGATACGTCGATTTTGACTGGTTTAAAACTGACGCTATTACAGTAAATAAATAGATTAATTAATTATATGAAATATTCGAGGTTGAAAATAGTAGTATTTTATCTTTTTCTAATCCTTATAAACAATTCAATATTGGCCCAAAATCCAATTATTCGTGATCAATTTACAGCTGATCCTTCTGCACGGGTATTTGGTGATAGCGTTTATTTGTACCCTTCTCATGACATTCCAGTAGTGGAAGGTCACGGACGTGCCGGTTGGTTTTGTATGCAGGACTATCATGTGTTTTCATCAGTAAACCTTACTAACTGGGCTGACCACGGCGTAATTGTTAGTCAGAATAAAGTTTCCTGGGTCGATTCAAATACCTACAGTATGTGGGCGCCCGATTGTATTTTTAATAATGGAAAATATTATTTCTTTTTCCCATCCTTAATTAAGGATACTTTAATTGGAAAAGGCTTCGGCATTGGTGTAGCAATATCTGACAAACCAACTGGTCCGTTTGTTCCCGAAATCAAACCGATAAAAAATGTGCATGGAATTGATCCCTGCCCATTTATTGATAAGGATGGGCAAGCTTATTTATACTGGGCTGCACGAAACATTTACATGGCTAAATTGAAAGATAATATGCTTGAACTTGCTTCGGAACCACAAATAATTGCCAACTTACCTGAAGCTGGTTTAAAAGAAGGTCCATTTGTATTTGAGCGTAATGGTAAATACTATCTAACATACCCGCATGTTCAAAACAAAACAGAATGTTTGGAGTATGCAATGAGCGATAGTCCATCTGGTCCTTTCAAAGTTGCCGGGATTATCATGGACGAATCACCCCATTGTTGGACAAACCATCAATCATTAATTAATTTTAAAGAACAATGGTATTTGTTCTATCATCAAAACGATCTGTCGCCAAATTTTGATAAAAACAGGTCGGTTCGTATCGACAGTTTGTTCTTTAATCCCGATGGTACAATTCGAAAAGTAATTCCTACTTTACGTGGTATTGGAACTACGGATGCCTCTCTGAAAATTCAGATCGACAGGTGTAGTAAAATAAGTGATAATGGAACTTCTGTCGAATTTATCGATTCCTTAAATACGTTTAATGGCTGGAAAACTGAACTTGACTCAGTCGGAGCATGGGTACAATACAATAGTGTTGATTTTGGGAAGAAAGATTTCAAATCAATAGAAGTAAGGGCTATTTCACAAACCGGAGGAACCTTGCAAATCAGGTTAACAAAAGCCGAAGGTCCAGTTATTGCTCAGGTTGAAATTCCTAAAGGAAATGATTGGAAAACCATTAAAGTGCCAGTAACTGGTTTAAAACGCGGCATTCAAAATTTGGTTGTCATGCTTATCAATGATAAACCAGTTGAAGTGGACTGGATACGTTTTGAATAAAGGAAATATGAGATACAAATTAATTAAGTTATTATGAGCCGTAAATTAATCTTGTTTTGGAGCATTATTGTGTTAACGTCTTATTGCTTTGCCCAGGGAAGGATAAGTAAAGAAGCTACAACTGAAAAGACCATGCATATATTCTGTTATACCAATCCAATTACAAGGGATACTTCAATTTCCATGCGCGATTATTGCATCATCAAAGTTGGTGAAAAATGGTATTGCACTGGAACATCCATCCCTGTATGGACAGGTCATAATCCGGGTGTTCGGTTATTGGTCTCAGACGATTTACTAAATTGGAAACAATATTCATGGCTCATCGATGCAAGTAAACTACCTCCTGATTGTCCTTATAACGGACGTTTCTGGGCACCAGAGATCCATTATATTAATCACAAATATTATCTAATAGTAAACAGTGGTAAAGTTACTAACGAAGATCCGAAAGGCATGAAAACGCATAGTATATGGCTGTTTTCGTCCGATTCGGTCACTGGACCTTATAAGCTGATAAACGGTCCGTTAACACCGCAATATAACAATGATGCCACTTTGTTTCAGGACGATGATGGTCAAACCTATCTCTATTGTAGCGGAAACGGACTTTTTCAGGCAAAAATTGATTTAACAACGGGCAAAATAATTGGCGAGGTTCAAAAGTTCCTGGATAAGAGTTCACCAGGAAACCCTGGCTGGATGTTCGGCGGTATCGAGGCCCCTTTTGTTACAAAAAAAGAAGGGACGTATTTCATGTTTTTTTCGACCTGGACTCGTGGATACGAAATCGGACTTTTAAAATCGAAATCACCACTTGGTCCATGGGAACTTGCTTCGCCAGTGCCAATTTTTGGTACTTGTAAAAGGGAATACCGAAGTCAAATGGCTATTGAAGGCGGATACGATACTTTAAAATATAACGATACAAGTGATCCATATTGTGAAGCAGCAAGTAATGTACTGTTTACAGGACCTGACGGCAAATTATGGAGTTCGTGTCATTACCTGATGTACAACAAACGTCCATATCCATATTGCCCTAATCTTGAACCATGGGAAAAGACAACTCAAATGGGAATAGAACCTGTAACATACAAAAACGGAATGTTTTATATCAATGGCCCCACATGGACAAAACAATGTGTGGAATATTGAATTTTTATAATTTTATGATATAATTTTAAATATGCTTATTAACTAAATATTAATTTTCATGAAAAGATTTATTCTAAACCTACTGTTAATATTGCCAGTTTCTTTGATAGCACAAACGGCAAAGATTAAAATTGACATTGACCGGACTATCGGGCAAATTGATCCGAAAATTTACGGAGTATTTATGGAACCTATCCATTTTAATGGAAAACGAATGGGATTACCTGATTCTATTGATTTTAATACGCTTTATGGGAATCTTTACGATCCCAAGTCACCTCTTGCTGATTCCAATGGCTTCAGAAAAGATTATATTGATGCTATGAAAGAACTTAAAGTTACCAATATGCGTTGGCCTGGCGGAAATTATGTAATGGGTTATAACTGGAAGGATGGAATTGGCCCAAAAGACCAGCGTCCATTCTCGTATAAACCTTGCATGGGGTAGTACCGATAATAATCATGTTGGTACCGATGAGTGGGTTGAACTGAATAAATCAATCGGTAGTGAAAATGTTTTATGTGTGAATCTTGGTTTGGGTAATATTGACGATGCCCGTTACTGGGTTGAATATTGTAATTATCCTAAAGGAACTTTCTATTCTGATATACGGGCAAAAAATGGCCATCCAAACCCTTATAATGTAAAAATATGGGATTTAGGTAACGAAGTAGATGGTTCACCATGGGAATTGGGCCATAAAGATGCCGATGATTATGTAAAAATTGCCAGAGAAGCTGCAAAAGCTATGAGTTCCGTTGACCATTCCATAAAATTTGTTGCTTCAGGTTCAGCGTATTTCGAGCCAACCGGCCAATGGGTTGAATGGAACAAAAAAGTACTAACAGGTTTAGGTGATTTGGTTGAATATATTTCAATTCATGGCTATTGGAACTGGGGAAGCATGCCTGATTATTATACCTTCATGGGACAAAGGGCAATGGAATTTGAGGAAAAAATTAAAATACCTGCTGATGAAATTGAAATAGTGAGGACTATGAAAGATTTTAAAAATCCAATTTATATTTCATTCGATGAATGGGGAACTTTTGGAAATAACCTGCTTTCAGTATTACCTGTAGCTCAATGCCTGAATTCTTTTATCAGGCATGCCGATGTAGTAAAAATGACAAATTTCACTATGCTTACATCATTATTAGCCAGCGACAAAGATAAAGGTACTTATAAGACTCCATTGTTTTATGTTTTTAAATCTTTTTCGAACAATTGTCTGGGAAACTCTGTCGATACGTATGTTGAATGTGATACTTTCAATACAGAAAAATATAAGGGAATTCCATATTTGGATGTTACAACAGTATATTCAAAAGAAACCAATACTGTTTATATAAATGTTGTTAACAGGCACAAAGACAAATCAATTACTGCAGAAATTGAAAATTATGACCATGAATTTTCAGGAAAAGCTGAAACAACTTTAATTAACAGTAAATTGTTGACTGCCCCTTTCGAATTTAGTAAACAGAATGAATATGTCCCTGTAAAATCCGAAATTAAAACAGATAAGAATAAAATTACCTGTACTTTTCCAGCACACTCTTTTACCCAAATTAAAGTAACTGTGATAAAATAAATAATTATTCAAAATAAATTTTAAAACTTAACTAAAGTTGAAAACACTTTTTTCTACTGTTTTGATAATTCTATATTCAGCAACAATTGGTGCACAAGAAATAATTAATTTATATCCTGGAGAAATTCCTAATTCAAAAATTTCAAATATAAAAGAAAGCTATGCTTCAGGAATGTATAGAAATGTTATTCAACCTACACTTGAGATATATCTTCCTGAAAAAGAAAAATCAACAGGTACAGCCATAGTCATTTGTCCTGGTGGAGGTTATAGCGTAATAGTTTATCAGGGCGAAGGTATATCGACAGCAAAAGAATTTGCGAAACATGGCATTGCAGCATTTGTTCTAAAATATCGCCTTCCTGATGATTCGCTTGAATTGAATAAAACAATTGCTCCACTGCAAGATGCCCAGCAAGCCATTAAAGTTGTTAGGGAAAATGCATTGAAATGGAAAATTGACGTAAATAAGGTTGGAATAATGGGCTTCTCTGCCGGAGGGCATTTGGCTTCGACTGAAGCTACACATTATGAAAAATCTTATATCGAAAATAGCAAGCATACAAATTTGCGTCCTGATTTTCAGATTTTAGCATATCCGGTAATAAGCATGCAAGATAGTTTAGCCCATCTCGATTCACGAACCAAACTGTTGGGCAAAAATCCATCCAGGGAGCTCATTGATGAGTTTTCAAGCGAATTGCATATTGATACAAATTCCCCTCCGGCATATATCACTCATGCAGGCGACGACAAACTGGTTGACGTTGACAACAGTATCATTTATTTTGAAAAATTGCGGCATCAAGGTGTTCCCGCCGAGTTACATATTTATCAAAAAGGTGGGCATGGCTTCATTTTTCACCAGAAAGGTTGGATGGTGCCACTGTTCCAATGGATGGAAGATTCGAAATGGATTAATAATCAATAATAATTGAAAAATAATTTACTATGAAAAAAGCAATTTTTATATTTTTTTTGGCGCTTGCATATAATGCATTGGCATTTTGTCAAAATGATATAACGCCTGCCCCAATGGGTTTTGATATTGTACGCGATGATATTCCGCACGGTAATATTGATACAATTACTTATCATTCTAATATAGTTGGGACTAATCGAAAAGCATTAATTTATACCCCTCCAGGTTATTCGAAAGATAAAAAATATCCTGTGCTTTATTTATTGCATGGCATTGGTGGCGACGAAAAGGAATGGTGGTATAATGGACATCCTGAGGTAATTCTGGATAATCTGTATGCTGAAAATAAAATTGAACCTATGATTGTGGTACTGCCCAATGGAAGGGCTATGAAAGATGACCGTCCAATCGGAAATATTTTTGATAGTACTAAAATTCAAGCTTTTGCAACATTTGAAAAAGATTTACTTCATGATCTAATTCCATTTATTGAAAAAAATTATCCGGCATATAATGATCGTGAACACAGGTCTATTGCAGGCTTATCTATGGGAGGTGGACAATCATTGAATTTTGGGCTTGGAAATCTTGATGAATATGCATGGATTGGTGCTTTTTCGCCCGCACCGAACACAGAAAAACCAGAAGAATTAGTCCGCAATCCTGAAAAAGCAAAAAAAATGTTGAAATTGCTCTGGATTTCATGTGGTGATAAAGATAGGCTTATTCCTTTTAGCCAACGTACCCATGATTATTTGAAAGCTAATACCGTTCCTCATATTTATTATGTCGATCATGGCTATCACGATTGGAATGTTTGGAAGAACAGTTTGTATATGTTTTCACAACTTTTGTTTAAACCTGTCAATACTTCATCATTCGATAAAATTAGTGATGCTGGCCGACCAGCGGAAACCGATGTAAGAAGGGCGCAATATCCACAAATTTTACCTGATGGACATGCTATATTCCGCATAAAAGCTCCTGATGCCCAAAAAGTACAACTCGATTTAGGGAAGAAATACGATATGGTAAAAAACAATGAAGGTGTTTGGGAAGTTACAACAGATTCCTTAAGCGAAGGATTTCATTACTATTCATTAATTATCGATGGAGTTTCTTTGGCCGATCCGGCAAGCGAAACATTTTATGGTATGGGTCGCATGGCCAGTGGTTTTGAGGTACCATTTAAGGGTGATAGTTACTACGAAGTAAGAAATGTAAAACATGGAGATATCAGAATAAAACGCTATTATTCAACAGTGACCAATAGCTGGAGACGATTATTTATTTATACTCCAGCTGGTTATGATACCAGTACAATGGTAAAATACCCGGTATTATATCTTTTGCATGGTGGTGGTGAAGACGAAAGCGGATGGGCAACACAGGGTAAAACAGATTTAATTCTCGACAACCTTATCGCCGATAAAAAGGCAGTTCCTATGATTGTTATAATGGTTGACGGTAATATACCTTTACCCCCATTTAATGAAGAAGTTTTGAAAGTATTTGAAAAAGAGCTGAAACAATGTGTAATTCCGTTTGTGGAGCAAAATTATCGGGTGAAAACCGAATCAATATATCGTGCATTGGCAGGTTTATCTATGGGTGGTATTCAAACATTATATGTTGGTATTAATAATACTAATTTATTTTCGTACCTCGGAGTATTCAGTTCAGGTTGGATACAACCTATGCAAAAAGACATTGCCGATTCGCAATACGAGTTTATGAAGAATAATGCTGGCAAACTAAACAACAATTTAAAACTATTTTGGATTGGCATTGGAGGAAAGGAAGACATAGCTTATAAGAATTGCCAGCTCATGGATAAAAAGTACGATGATTTAAAAATTAAATATACCTATTACGAATATCCCGGCGGTCACACCTGGCCGGTATGGAGAAATGACTTGTTCAATTTTGCCCAATTACTGTTTAAGTAATTCTATTTGAATAAAAGTAAAGTTTGCCAAATTAAATATATAATTGTAAAATGAATATGAAATTATTGACTGTTATAATTGGTTTTGTGGTTAATTGTTCTATAATCTTTGGACAAACATTCCTGAAAGACTCTAATGGAATAACAATAAATAGTCCACAAAATATAAATGGAATTATTAAATTGAAAATCAATGTCCGAAGTAATAATGTTCTGCAAATAATAGCATCTCCGATAAGTGAATTCTCTACTCGCGAAAGCCTTGTTATAACAGATAAAATACAAAACCCAGTAATTTGGGATGCTGTTGAAACTCCATCACAAATAATTTTATCTACAAATTCAATAATAGCCAAGGTTGATAAAAATTCTTTGCATGTAAGTTTCTTTAATAAACTTGGACATCCTATATTAAATGAAGAATCAAAAGAGGCGCAACCAGCCAAAGTAGTTAATGAAAATTGTTATCATATTAAACAAACCTTTCATTATAAGGATGGCGAAGTACTATATGGCTTGGGTAGTTTTCAGGATGCAGACATAGCTTTGAATGGCAAGAAAATAGAGCTATACCAGAAGAATCGCGACGATGTTGTGCCTGTAATAATTTCAACCAATCATTATGGATTACTATGGGATAACTATTCATTTAGTGAATTTAATGATATAAAAGGAAGCTATTATATGTGGTCAGAAGTGGCCGATGAAATTAACTATTATTTTATTTATGGCGATAATTTGGATAGTATAGTTTCAGCATACCGACAACTTACAGGTATAGCACCATTGTATCCTAAAAGTTTTTACGGTTATATACAATCAAAACAGAAATATAATTCACAAGATGAAATAGTATCTATTGTGAAAGGTTTTCGTGACAGAAAATTTCCAATGGATATAATCGTGCAGGACTGGATGTATTGGCCTCAAGGTCAATGGGGACAAAAATCATTCAATTACAAAAATTATCCTTATCCGACTAAAATGGTTAATGATATTCATAATATGAATGCTAAAATAATAATTTCTATTTGGCCAAATATGACAAAAGGAACTCCAAATCAAATAGAACTTTCTAAAATACATGGGTTACTTAATGATAATGAACATTTGAATGTTTTCTTACCTGAAGCGCGTAAAATGTATTGGCAACAAGTAAATGATAGCCTTTTCTCAACCGGAATAGACGGCTGGTGGGCAGATTGTTCTGAAGGGTACGATTCCGACTGGGATTCGCCTTTTTTTAAATTATCAAACGCAAACCAAATAAAAGTAAATATTGAAACCCAAAAGAAAATGTTGGGCAGTGGTCGTTATATAAATACCTATGCATTGATGCATACAAAAGGATTATATGAAGGACAGCTTTCAACTAAATCAAGTAAACGTGTTTTTATCCTAACACGTTCTTCTTTTGCCGGAATGCAAAAATATGGTGCAAGTTACTGGACAGGCGATGTTTCGGCCAATTGGGAAGAGTTCCGAATGCAAATTCCTGCTGGTCTTAACTTTTGTATGACAGGTGTTCCTTATTGGACAACTGATATAGCAGGTTACTTTATAAAGCATCAACCAGGATGGTGGTTTTCAAATGGAGTATTTGAAAATGGTCAGGAAGACGCAGGTTTTAAAGAGCTTTATACACGCTGGTTCCAATTTGCAGCATTTTGTCCTTTATTTCGTGCACATGGGGCTGATTTTCCACGCGAACCTTGGGCTTTTGGAAATTCTACTTCTAAAACCTACCAAACTTTACTTAAATTCACTAACTTGCGCTATAGGTTAATGCCATATATTTACTCTTTGGCATGGAAAGTTACAAATGATAATTATACCATTATGCGTGCTTTGCCTTTCGATTTCATATCCGATTCTTTAACTTATAACATCAATGACCAGTATATGTTTGGTCCATATATAATGGTAAATCCTGTTGTAAAACCTTTTTATTTCCTTCCAAATAATGTAAAATTGGACTCCACCGATTATACTCGTGATGTTTATTTACCTCAAAAAACCCAATGGTATGATTTCTGGACAGGTGCCAGATTTAATGGAGGGCAGCATATTAAAGCAAATGCCGTATATGAAACAATGCCTTTATTTATAAAAGCCGGAGCAATATTACCATTAGGGCCATATATACAATATGCAACTGAAAACAATGACCCTATTGAACTAAGAATATATCCTGGAGCCAATGGCGAGTTTACTTTATATGAGGATGAAAATGACAATTATAATTATGAACAAGGAAAATATACCCTTATAAAGTTTTTATGGGATGATAATCAGAAAACGTTAACTATTAATGATAGGTTTGGTAATTTTAATGGTATGCCTAAAGAACATGTTTTTAATGTTGTAATAGTTAATAATGGCAAAGGTATAGGAATTGATAATTCTGAAAAGATGGATAAAAAATTAATATATAAAGGTGAAAAAATGATTGTAAAATTATAGAATTCAAATATCTAATTAATATAAACAATAACTTTTAATATTATCAGCTATGAAAAATAAAATTATCTCAGGTTTCATAATACATTTAAGAATAAAAATACAACTATTAGTTATTATATTTTTATTCTTAACAGTATTATTGAATGGACAACAATATCCATTTCAAGATCCTAAATTGAGTTCATCTGAACGGGCTAAAGATTTGATTTCGAGATTAACAATCGAAGAAAAAGCGAGCCTGATGTGTGATATATCAGACGCTATCCCCCGATTGGGTATAAAAAAGTTTAATTGGTGGAGTGAAGCACTTCATGGTTTGGCAAATAATGGAAATGTTACTGTTTTCCCTGAGCCAATTGGCATGGCTGCTTCGTTTGACGATACATTGCTTTTTCATATATTCCGGGCTGTTTCCGATGAAACACGTGCTAAATATAATGAAGCATGCAAAGAAGGGAAAGAGAATAAAAGATTTTTGAGCCTTTCGGTTTGGACACCGAATATTAATATTTTTCGTGATCCACGTTGGGGACGTGGTCAGGAAACTTATGGCGAAGACCCTTATCTCACTTCGCGTATGGGCATTTCAGTAGTAAAAGGTTTGCAAGGGCCATCAAATGAAAGGTACAAAGAATTACTTGCTTGTGCAAAACATTTCGCTGTCCATTCCGGACCCGAATGGAGCCGCCATACTATCAATATCAATGACTTAGACCCACGTGATTTTTGGGAAACTTATCTACCAGCATTTAAAGCACTTGTTCAACAAGCAAATGTACGTGAGGTTATGTGCGCTTATCAACGATTGGACGATGAGCCCTGCTGTGGCAATACAAGGTTGTTGCAAGATATTTTACGCGATGAATGGGGTTTTAAATACCTGGTTGTATCTGATTGTGGCGCGATATCCGATTTTTATAATTCGCATAAAGTTTCATCCGATGCCACGCATGCTGCTGCTAAAGGTGTTTTAGCCGGAACCGATGTTGAGTGCGGCTTTGGTTATGCTTTTAAAAAATTACCTGATGCAGTTGAAAGAGGACTAGTTTCAAACGATGAAATTAACAAACATTTAATGCGTGTATTGGTTGGCCGTTTCGATTTGGGTGAAATGGACAATGATTCATTGGTTCCCTGGACGAAAATTCCTATGTCTGTTGTTAATTCAGATGAACATAAAAAATTAGCCTTGAAAATGGCTCAGGAATCGATGACCTTATTGCAGAATAATAATGATATTTTGCCTTTGTCCAAATCAGTTAAAAAAATAGCCGTAATTGGTCCTAATGCTGATGATAAACCACTAATGTGGGGAAATTATAATGGTGTTCCCGATAGTACTATAACTATTTTGGAAGGTATAAAATCAGAACTTTCCTCTGATAAAATAGTTTATGAAAAAGGGTGCGACCTGGTTGAAGATATGGTTACAGAAACCGCAATTGGTGAATGTTCCTTCGGTGGAAAACCAGGTATAAAAGCTACTTATTGGAACAACCGAAATTTTAAAGGTGATGTTGCTTCTTCAGAACAAATCGTTAATCCTATTAAATTATCCACATTCGGTCAACATGAGTTTAGTGCAGGTGTTCATCTCGAAGATTTTTCTGCTATATACGAAACGGATTATAAACCTTCTCAATCTGGTGAAATAGCTTTTAAATTAGAAGCTTGCGGAGGATTTGAACTAATTGTTAATGGTGATACACTTTCAAAAATATACATGTGGCGACCACTTCCAAAACGGATAACATATAAGGTTGAAAAAGGTAAAGATTATAAAATAGAAGCCCGCTTCAAACAAATTGACAACTGGACAGCAAGTCTAAATTTAAATTTTGGTAAGGAAGTACCTGTGAAATATGATGCACTTATTGAACAATTGAAAGGGATTGACTTGGTTATTTTTGTCGGAGGAATTTCTTCTCAATTAGAAGGAGAAGAAATGCCGGTTCAGTTACCTGGTTTTAAAGGAGGTGACCGCACTGATATTGAATTACCTGCTGTTCAGCGTAATTGCTTAAAAGCATTGAAGCAAGCAGGAAAGAAAATTATTTTTGTGAATTGTTCAGGTTCGGCGATTGGTTTAGTTCCCGAAACCGAAAGTTGTGATGCTATTCTCCAGGCTTGGTATGGAGGAGAATCTGGCGGACAAGCTGCAGCCGAGGTGCTTTTTGGCGATTATAATCCATCAGGTAAACTTCCGATTACTTTTTATAAAAATATACAACAATTGCCTGGTTTTGAAGATTATTCAATGAAAGGCCGTACTTATCGATATATGTCCGACCCTCTCTTCCCATTTGGTTATGGGTTAAGCTATACTAAATTTTCGATTGGCAATGCCATTTTTAACAAAACTTCAATAAAAGCTGACGAACCAATTCAATTAACTGTTCCTGTAAAGAATACAGGTATGCGTACCGGAACAGAAGTAATTCAGGTATATATACACAAAGTAACTGATAATGATGGCCCAATTAAAACTTTAAGAGGTTTTCAAAGAATTGAAGTTGCTGCTGGAAAAACTGAAAATATTTCTATAAATCTCGCACCTACAGCGTTTGAGTTTTACGATCGTGCAAATGGTAAAATGGCTGTAATTCCGGGAAATTATGAAGTATATTACGGAACCAGTTCTGATATAAAAGATTTAAAAATGACTAAAGTCACAATTCAATAAAATATTTTAAATATCTCAAAGTAAACTATAACAGATATTCTTTATTTTAATTGCTATTATCCTATTATATAAGCTTAAGACATTATATAATAGGTTTTAGTGGAATAAATATGCCTATTTTAAAAATTTATAAATTACACAATTAGAGATATTCTTGTAAAATTCATTCATGCTTAGTTCAAAATGTCACAATGATGTTCGATTAAAACAAAATGAAATAAATTTAATAGACTGTTTTACAATATGCGAATATCATAGAATATACCTTTAGTTTAAAATTAAATATTAAATAAACTGCCAATTTTATAAATTTTATGAAAGTTATTAATTCAAATAAAAATACAATTTCATTAAACAAAATATGAAACATGTATTTTATATTTTAAATTGGTATTGGATGGGAATACAAATTAATTAGCAATAAATTTTTGAAAAATATTAAAATTAGATTAGTTTTTTGTAATTCCATTTTTGCATTACATAATTAAGATAAAATGAAATAGTAAAATATATTGATTCCCTTTAATATTAAAGTAATGAAGGTTTATTCCTGAAATTGTATCTTCTAAGCAATAATATTTAATTTACTGATGCTAACTATTAAAATCGGGCATCCAATTAAATTTATTAATTGGTTCAGTATTAATATGTATGAAACTCATTAAAACTAATTTAAAATAGATTAAAAAATTCATATAAAAGCATATACAAAAAATCATGCTAACAAATAGAAATAAATATAATTTAAAAGAAGTTATTGAGTATTTGATTTTAGTTATTTTATGTTTATATATTTGTTTGTTAATATGGATTTTAATTTGATTCCGAAGTGAAAATTAAACTTTTGACTTTTATATTAATATTGATCTTTTCTCAATTTGGATTAATATTTGCCAACGACGAAACTTTTAAAATTGATAATTTTTCATATAAGGAAGGGTTGACTACAGCTCGTGTTAATTGTACTTATAAAGACTATAAAGGGTTTTTATGGTTTGGTACAATGAATGGATTGTTTCGGTATGATGGTTATGGTTTTCGAAATTTAAATACACTTACCAATAATGTATTAAATTATGAAGTATTATGTTTAATAGAGGATAATGAACATAATTTCTGGATTGGGACAACTGGCAAAGGTATTTTTCATTTAAATACACACAATGAAAAACTTACGCATGTTGCACTGCGTTTAGGAAGTAATGCAAATGTAAACCAGATATTGTTCTTTCAGAATAAAATTTGGGCTGCCACAAATATTGGATTGTTGAGTATAAATCCAAATAAAGTATTTAATGAAAATGATACTTTAAATACACAATCATTTTTGCCTAATCCATTTGACAAAAATTCACAAGACAATATTATTAATACATTATACGCAATTCCTTTTAGTGATAATCTTTGGGTAGGTACAAATGGATTACTAAATGTATTTAATATCAATACTAATCAATTTCAAACGATTAATACTTATGGCCAAAATTCCATAAGAAGCCTTTCGAAGTATTCTGATAAAATAGTGGCAGCTAGTTGGGATGGCGGAATATTTAGCATTAACCCAAAAAGCCTTAAATTAGAGAATGATTTATTTATCCAATATGTAAATCAAATTCTGGGAAATAAGCGTGTAAAATCGGTTATTTTTGATAATCAAAACCGATTATGGGTAGCAACTTACGGAAAAGGGTTGTTTATATTTTTTAAAAATAAAAATTTTTCAGTATATAACTATAAAAGTAATGATAATCTTGATGAAAATATAAAATCTAATTTTATCAACCAATTATATCTCGATAAGTCTGGGATTATATGGTTAAGTATGGAACATTCCGGATTAACGAAAATTTATTCACAAAAGAACAATATATCTTATACAAGTTTAATTAAAACTCAATTAGAACAAGAAAATAAAGAAATTATAGAAGTAAATCCAACTGTAGATAAAAACAAACTATGGATTTCGACCAATGGAAATGGAATTTTTCTTTTTGATATCCAATCTTGCCATTTTACACAATATACAAATTTGGCTGGATCGAAACTTAAATTATTAAATAATGATATATCCTCTTGCTATCAGGATTCTAAAGGTAATCTCTGGATTGTATATAGACGTATTGGACTTTATGTTGTACCTGCGGATGATGTTTTTCAATTGCTTAACGAAACTAATAATAATAATATTGTTCCTATTGATGCCAATATACTTTTATCTCCAGATATTCGGTTGAATTCATATATAACTAAATTTTATAATGACAGCCAGGGTCGTTTATGGATAGGATCGTGGGGAGCCTTAAGTTTTATAGATGTAAATAATGATTTCCTTAAAGCAAAAAATACAAATACATTACGTTTAAACAGTAAAGTAACCAATGTTTATTTTGACGAAAGAAGGGATGAAATAAATTTTCCGATAGCGCCAGTTCTTTCTATATTAGAGGTTCAAAAAAACACAATATGGATTGGAACACAAGGAAGTGGTATAATTAAATTTGATGAAACAACCCCTAATAAATACACTGGTAAACTTGCTGATTTTAATGACCAGCTTCCAAATTTAAATGTGAATTTTCTATTAAAAGATAACAAACAAGGAGTATGGATTGGCACCAATTCCGGACTTAGTTATTGGAAAGGTGAAAATGTCAATTTGAAAATAATTACAAAGTATGATGGATTAAATTCTGATAATATATACAATATAGTGGAAGATAATCAATCGAATTTATGGTTATCAACTACCTATGGAATATCAAAAGTGAATTCAAAGGATTTTTCTATTCAAAATTATATTTACAACCACAAGGAGAATTATAATCAATACATTCCTAATGCTTCAGCTTTAGCAGCAAATGGCATAGTTTGCTTTTCGTCTGATGAAGCCATAGTTACTATTAATCCGAATTCCGAAGAAACCCAAATTGCCCAAACTCCAATTTATATTACAGATATAAAAATTGATAATCAAAAGGTAACTCCTTTAGAAAAATTTAATGGAACAAATATTATTAATACCAATATTAACGAATGTAAAATAATTAATGTTCCATATAATCATACACTTCGCCTGGAATTTGCTGCACTCGATTTTATCTCATCGGAACAATTGCTTTATAAATATAATCTCGGAAATAGCAAAGAATGGATTATATTAAATGCAAATCAACGAAATTTAAGTCTCCCAAACTTAAAGCCCGGCTTATATACATTAAGAATAATGCTGGCTAATTCTCCAAAAAATAATAGTGAAAGGCAAATACAAATCAATTATTTACCACCTATATGGCAAACATTTCCAGCCTATGTAGTTTATATCATCGTATTATTATTGCTTATTTATACATATAGAAAATTAACTATTCAAAGAATATTTCAAAAATCACAAATTGAGAAAGAACGTCATGACAGAAAGAAATTAGAAGAATTAGATAAATTAAAAAGTGAATTTTTCTCCAATATATCTCATGAATTCCGAACACCTCTGAGTTTAATTATCAATCCACTTGAAAAACTAAGTAAGGATGAAGAAATTTCTAATAAAAACAAAGAAAGGATAAAACTAATATTAAAAAGCAGTGATCGTTTACTAAAACTTACCAATGAACTAATGGATTTTAGTAAGGTTGAAAAGAAATTGCTTGTCCCTGAATTTGAGCCTTGTGAAATAGTTCAATTTGTTAAAAATACCTGCCAGCTTTTTAACAATCTGGCCGATTCAATGAATATTGATTTTAAAATAAATTCCCCTTTTGAAAAGTTAAGTGAAATCCATATTGACAAGGGAATGATTGAAAAGGTATTATTCAATATTTTATCTAATGCTTTTAAATATACCCCAAATTATGGTATTGTATTAGTAAATATTTCTACTTATAATGAGATGGATATTGAATATATAAAAATTGAAGTTATAAATACAGGTGAAGGCATTGCAAAGGAAGACATTGAAAATATATTCGATAGGTTTTATCAGGTAAAAAACCTTCAAAATAGAAAAATAGAAGGTACTGGTATTGGCCTTGCTTTGGTGAAGAACTTTGTAGAATTGCATCATGGAAGGATAGAAGTTAAAAGTGAACCAAATATTGAAACTTGTTTCGAAGTTTATTTGCCTGTAAAACAGATAAATTATAATACTCAAAACATTCAAGATATTAATATAGCTGATAATAATATTCAGAAACCTGAATTAGAGCCATCGTACCAATTAATTGGAAAAAAACAAAAGCCGCATTATAAATTATTATTGGTAGAAGATGAGTCGGATATGCGAGATTTTATTATAGAAGAACTTTCGGATAATTTTAAAATAACTTCGGCGAAAAATGGCGAAGAAGGTGTAATTCTGGCAAATGAAATAATTCCTGATTTGATTATTACCGATGTGATGATGCCTGTAATGTCGGGTATTGAGCTTTGTCGTATTTTAAAAAACCAAATGAGTACTTCCCATATTCCTATAATTATACTTTCGGCTAAAGCAAGTGTTGATCACCAGGTTGAAGGGTTAGAAATGGGCGCAGATGTATATATGATTAAACCATTTAATATCGATCATTTAAAAACACAAGTATTTCGACTAATAAATTTCAAAGAATCAATATATGCAAGATATTTGAAAGAAACTACATTAATTCCTCAAGGTACTTTAGTCTCAGTCCTTGACGAAGTGTTTATACAAAAAGTAATGAAATTTATTGAAGATAACCTAATCAATCCAAATTTAAGTGTTGATCAGCTAGCTAGTTATGTTTCATTAAGCAAAGTGCAAACCTATAGAAAAATTAAAGCTATAAGTGGGCTATCTATTGTAGAATTCATCAAAACTATACGATTAAAAAAAGCCGCTACACTTGTATTAGAGAAAAAAATGAGTTATACTGAAATTGCTTTTGAAACTGGTTTTGCTTCTCATTCATACTTTACGAAATGTTTCCATGAACATTTTGGAAAATCACCAACCGATTTTGCATTAGATTATGATAATGCCTAAAATTAAATTGTTAATAGATAATATTATATGGGAATAAATTATTCGTTTAAATATTTAAACTAATTTGAAAAAGCAGTGGTTGTGATCAATTTAAGTCAAACTATATATAACAATATTTTTGCTTCGGCAATCTGACGACAAATCATAATTGATATTAACCTAACTTTGTATTGTCACCACCTTCTGTTTTTCAAAAATATTTAACAAATATGAATTCTATATTCAAATGGTTCATTAAACATAACCAATATAAGAAAATATTGATATTGGTTCCCTTGCTTTTGTATTCTACCTCAATATTTTGCCAATCAACAAAATTAAAATTTCAATCAATACGGCAAGGACTTTCGAACCAATATGTAAGGTGTATTCTGAAAGATAGTCAAGGTTTTATTTGGTTCGGTACACAAAACGGACTTACCCGTTATGATGGAGTAAACTTTGTTGTTTATGAAAACATTCCTGGTGATACGAATAGTTTATGTTATAACAATATTAGTTATTTATATGAAGATGTAAGCAAAAATCTATGGGTAGGTACTTTTATTGGATTGAATTTATATAATAGAGAGAGAAATAATTTTAACCGTATCACTCAACTTCAAAGCACTTCAGTAAGTTCTATCTGTGAAGATAAGGATAAAAATATATGGATTGGTTCCATAGGTAGCCGTTTAACAAAATATAATTTACAGAAGAATAAAGCTGAAAATTTTACCAGTGCTCATCCTGATATTGCTACTATAAATTCGAATCACATTACTAGTTTGTTGATTGATAATAAAAACAGACTTTGGATAGGATCATGGAATGGCCTGTGCCTTATGGATACAAAGGGAAAGATTATCCAAAGTTTTCAAACAAAACCTAACGACCCTGAAAGTTTAAGCGATAACTTTATCAATAACCTTTTGATTGAGAATGACAGCGCTTTATGGATAGGTACCATTTATGGAGGTTTAAACAAATTAATAATCAATGATAAAAAATTTAGGTTTAAGCACTTTAAAATTGATAACAATAATAAACCTTCCACAATTTTATTCGCTTTTGCTGATAAACATAATTTTCTTTGGATTGGAACCGAAAATAATGGTTTGTTACAATTTAATACAAGCTCGGGTACTGTTGAACATTATTTATACGAAGAAGGAAATCCATATACATTAAGTAGTAATTTAATACGTTCAATTTATATTGATGATTTAAATATTCTTTGGGTAGGAACAATAGGTAGAGGCGTTAATATAAATGATGAAAGAAGGAATAGATTTGAATCATATCGTAAAAATCCTTATGCTAGTCAAACTCTTTGTGGTGATGGTGTTCGTTGTTTTGCAGAAGATAAAAATGGACTTATTTGGATTGGTACTTACGATGGTATTTGCACGTTTAATCTTATAACAAAACAGTTTAATAAAGTTTTATCCCAGGAAAAAGGGACTTTAACTACAAATGCCATTAACTCGATGGTTTTTGATTCAGAAGGAAATTTATGGGTTGGCACATTAGATAAGGGTATTGACTGTTTTAATAAAAACCTTGCAAAAATTGGTAACTTTAAAATTAAAGGGATACGACAAGGTGTTGGAAATAAAATTAATACACTATATATTGATAAAAGAAACAACCTGTGGGTTGGTACTTCCGGTTCAGGTCTTTTACAATACGATAAGTTACATAAATCATTCAATCAAATATCGGATGAATCAAATGGCATACATCCGTGGGATTTTGGTTATGTATTCCCAATCCTGGAAACTTCAGATCATACTATTTGGGTAGGAACAGCTTATGGATTGTTTTGTTTAACAGAATCAGGCAATAACAAATATTCTATTAAAGTTTATAACAGTTCTAATTCACCCGGGAAAATTCATAGTAATTATATTACTAGTTTATTCGAAGACCAAAACAAAAACCTTTGGTTAGGTAGTCTTGATCAGGGATTGTTTTTATATAACAAAAGAAAAAATTCCTTTATCTCATTCACAAAAAAGGATGGATTGCCTAGTAATTCAATACTAGGTATGTTAAATGATGATTTCGGTAATTTATGGATCAGTTCAGATAAAGGAATATCAAAGTTTAAAATATCATCAAAGAAATTTACCAATTATACTGAAAAGGATGGTTTAGTATCGGATGAATATAATAGTAACAGTTGTCTGAGAAGCAGTGACGGAATGTTTCTTTTTGGTTCCAATGAAGGGTTTAGTTGTTTTTATCCGGGAAAAATAAAAAACAATACATCGGTTCAAAAAGTACTTTTAACTGATTTCAAGCTTTTTAACGAGTCGGTTCCAATCGGAACAAAAGATTCTCCTTTAACAAAATGTATAAGCGAAACCCACAAAATTACTTTGAAGTATAACCAGTCAATGTTTACCATCAATTTTATTGCATTAAACTATATACAGGGCTCGAAAAGTAAATATGCGTATATTCTTGAAGGACTTGAAAATAAATGGAATATAGTTGAAAATAAAAATTCTGCCGCATATAACTACGTAAAACCCGGAAAATATTTGTTTAAAGTAAAAGGTTCAAACAATGATGGTATATGGAATAATACACCTACTGTATTAGAAATTGTTATTCTTCCTCCAATTTGGGAGACTATATGGGCATATTTGTTATATTTTCTGATTGTTATATTTATAATTTTCGCAATTATTCGATTTAGAGTGACAAGAGTAAAGCAAATTCATTTGGCTGAATTAAACCAAATGAAATTACAATTCTTTGCAAATATTTCACATGAATTAAGGACACCTTTGAGTTTAATCATTTCTCCAATAGAAAATATATTAGCTTTTGCAAAGGAGAATAAAGAAATTACGAGGCAGCTTGAATTGATTTACAAAAATTCAAACAGATTGTTCAGACTTGTTAATGAAATTATGGACTTTTCGAAAGCTACAGAAAGCAAACTCACAATATCGGTTCAATACGCTGATATTGTTAAGTTTATACAAGAACTTTCATTCTTTTTTAGTGATGAAGCTTCACGCAGACAGATTATCTATACTTTTGAATCTGAGCCATCAAGCATTGAAGCTTGGTTTGATCGTGATAAGTACGAAAAAATTATTTTGAATTTACTTTCCAATGCTTTTAAATTTACGCCTGATAATGGTACTATTCATATAATGATAGAAAAGCTGAGTTCGAATAGTATTCAATTAAAACAGAAAGAATATAACAAAACTATACTTTCATCAAAAGAATTATTAAAAATATCTATAATTGATAATGGTAAGTGGATATCTCCGGTTGATATAAATAAAATCTTTAATAGGTTCTATCAGGGGAATAACGAAGATTATACATACCAAACCGGTACAGGAATTGGTTTATCGCTTACTAAAACCCTGGTAGAACTACATCATGGTAATATTTCTGCTACCAGTGAAAAAGGTAAAGAAACTTGCTTTACAATTTTAATGCCATTAGGAAACAATCATTTCAAAAAGGAAGAAATTATTATGGAACCTTTTGAAATAAGGTCAACTATGAACTATGCACCTATTGCTCCAATAGAATTAAACAAGGAAATTAAAATACCACAAAATGCACCTACAATATTACTGGTTGAGGATAATTTTGAACTACGGAAATATATAGTTACTTCACTTTCATCCAACTATAAAATTATTGAAGCGGGCGATGGAGAATCAGGATTTAAACTTGCTACTGAAAATGTTCCCGATTTAATAATTAGCGATATTATAATGCCTGTTCTCTCAGGTATTGAACTTTGCAACCAACTCAAAGAGAATATCATTACAAGTCATATTCCAATTATTTTACTTACTGCCAAAATTACTTTGCAAGACAAAATTATTGGTATTGAAACTGGCGCTGATGCATATATTACCAAACCTTTCAATGTTAAATATCTTGAAGTTGTAGCCAAAAACCTTATTGAGTCCAGGAAGAAACTTTTTCAACGCTTTAGTCAGGATGTATATATTATGCCTAAAGAAATGAGTAATAACAAGCTTGATCAGAATTTTCTTGAAAATGTTATTAATTATATCGAAGATAATATAACCAGTGGCGAATTTTCAGTTGATGATCTTTCTTCTCATTTGTTAATGAGTTCAGGTCATGTGTGGAGAAAAGTAAAAGCGCTTACAGGATTACCTACCAATGAATTTATTCGTACCATAAGATTAAAAAGTGCAATAAAAATCATGGAGGAAGGCAATTTAAATATATCCGAAATTGCGTTTAAGGTAGGATTTTCATCTCCAGCCTATTTTACCAAATGTTTTAGGGAACAATATGGAAAATCTCCTTCAGCTTATATTTCTAATAAAAAGGTAAAATAAAAGCGCCACTCAAAAAGTGGCGCTTTCTCACTTAACCAAATGTGCTAACTACAACAACCATTTAACTAAATGAACAAAACTAAATTTACTTAACCACTAACTCATTAATTAAAAATAGAATTATTTTTCATTTCATTAGTCAATTAATATCCAGGGTTTTGATAAGCAGCTTTATCTGTTGAACTCATATCTAAAGCATCAAGCTGTGCTTGTGGAATGGGACGCAGATAATTAAATGGCTGAATTGCACGTGTAAAAGTTGTTGGTGTATGCGCAGTATTAGGAGTGCCGCAAATTTTATAAGTATTTGCTAAATTGTTCCATTCCTGTGTACGTACCAAATCGAACCAGCGGTAACCTTCACCAAAATATTCTCGTGAGCGTTCAGCCAAAATATAGTCAATGGTTATTGCTGTTGGTGTAGCAGCCTTCATTGCAGCGCTATTATCAGCAACTTGAGCAGTATTTGCTCCGTTGTTCCATTTCCACATACCGGCACGTGCACGAATAACATTGATTAAGTCATAAGCAGCCTGACCAGAACTTGTAGTTGCACCTTCTACAGCAGCTTCAGCTGCAATAAAATAAAATTCAGAGAATTTGGCAATAAACCAGGGACGGGTGCTTGCTGCATTTGGTTGTCCTAAACCTTTTCCGTTGTCAGTGCGGTATTCACCGAGCTTCCAAAGACCCGGATATACCGTCCTGTTAATTGCACTTGGATCCATTACATAATCAGCCCTTCCTGGTAATATACCAACGTGTACACTACTATTACCAGCTACTGTATCACTATAATCAATTCCTGTTGTATCATTATTTAGGAAAGTCAAAATAGCGCCATCCAATGGAACTGTTAAATTATTTGCATTATATACCTGTGCCAAAGTTGGGGCGCTGCCAGCTTCCCAGTCGCCACGATAAACAGTTGTGAATGAACCATCCCAACGTGAATCATTGGTTTTATCAGCAAATGTATTAACTAATGCACCAATTGTAGGAGCCATACGCACCCATGGACGTCCCAAGGGCTGTGTAGCTATACGCTGAACTGGATTTATATTTGTATAACCTGTAAATTTCTTATTTGCAGGGACCCAATTAGTAAATGATGTTGACGAGGATGTAATAGATTGATAGCTCCATTGTACTGCCCAACCTGCAAAATTGTCCTGTGCACCGCCACTTCCATAAGAAAGATCGGCTCCATTATAATATTGGTTTTGTTGAGTGTGGTCAGCCCATAACATTTCTTCACTGTTACGGTCGTTGATGGCCACATTAACATCATAGTAGGTAGCCTGTAATTTATATGGGCCAGGATTATTAATAGCGTATGTTGCTAAATCGTATGCCTGTTGAAAATACCACTTGGCTGTTTGTCCGTTCGGATCGGTTCTGTCACACAACGGATAAGTGGGAATATTGTTTGGATTTTCAAGCCACCATGCGTAGGTAAGATAGGCTTTTGCCAAAAATAAACGGGCAACATTTTTAGTTACGGTTCCTGTTAAACGTGGATTTACCGGTAATGACTGAATTGACTTTAACAGGTCGGGGAAAATGGCTTGTGTATAAACTTCAGGAACGGTATTACGTATTGAAGCAGCCACAGTTGAAGTGTTAAACTTCAAAATGCCGGAACCTAAATCCAAGGGTACTCCACCAAAAGTTTGTACCAATATAAAATAGTTAAATGCGCGGAAAAAGTTGGCTTCGGAAATAAGGGAAGTATCAATAACAATTTTCCCAGCCGCTTCATTCGTGGCAGTTGCATTCTCAATTACACCACTAGCAGTGTTAATACTTGTAAATGCATTAGCCCAGGCCATACTTGCATCCGAATTTTGTGAATTAATTGGAGTTGGAGTACCACTGGTACTGGATAAATCAATAGTATTAAATGAAGCGCCAGCTCCACTTCCACCCCATGTGTATTCATCGGTACCGGTTTCGCAAGCATCATACCAGTACATATTTCCCCATACATAGCGTAGGTTGGAATACAAAGCAGTTACACCACCTTGAACACCTTGTGAAGTACTGAAAAAATTAGGGGTGAAAACTGCACGAGGTTGTTCGTCCAAAATTTTAGAGCAACCCATCAGGAACAGAACCAGTAACAATGTTCCTATAAAAGCTTTTTTATGTATATGTTTCATTATTTTCATTTTTAAAAAGTTAAACTTATTCCCATCAAATAATTACGTGTTTGAGGCGAGTTGGTACCAATTGTCAACAATCGTGACAAGCTGCTTACAACACCACTTGTAGTGGGGGCAAGAGGAACAGCAGCATCCTGACTGGCGTTTGAGTTAGTTGTAGGATCCATACCTGATAGATTTTTGTATGGTGAAAAGAACACAAACGGGTTCTGAACGGTAACATAAACACGTAATTTGCTAATACCTGCAGTTTTAACCCAATTTTGGGTAAAATCATAACCAAGAGTAATGTTACGTATCTTCAAATATGATGCATCAAAGTAACCAAGACTATTGGCATACATAGGATTGTCGCCACCTACACCGCCTGGTTTTGGAAAACTAGCGCCGGTATTCGTTGGTGTCCAATAATCAACATTTACGTTGTTACCCGATCGGGCATTCAAATTATTAAGATAGCTTTCGCCTCCATATAAATCACTGATAAGGATACCTCCGCGTTGATAATCACCAACAATACTAAGGTCTAGTCCCTTGTAGGCTATGCGTGTATTGAAACCGCCCATAAAATCAGGATCGGCATTCATAATTTGCCTGTCATCTGAATTTATTACTCTTTTGGGTGTACCATCGGGGTTAAAACCGCCGTCATATTTAACCCTGACCATTCCAATATTTCCACCAGGTTGTTCTTTGGCCATTAAAGCTGAGTCTTTTTGTTGCCACAGGCCAATTTTTTTGTAATCATAAATTACATTAATAGGATGGCCTACAAACCACCAGTTACTCTGATCTTTTGTTTGTCCAGAAGCAAGGGCCGTTAGTTTGTTGCGGTTCAAATACAGGTTAAAACCAGCATCCCACCTAAGACCGTTAGGATTATCAATTATTGTACCATTGAGTGTTAATTCAAAACCTTTATTTTCGGTTGATCCGATATTAGCCGTATAATTACTTACACCAGAAGTATTGGGCAAATTAACATTCATTAATACATTATCAGTTGTCATTTTGTAATACTCTATAGTACCTGTAAGTCTGTTTTTTAATAGAGCAAAGTCAATACCGTAATTCCATGTTTTTGAAAATTCCCAACCTAAATTAGTATTTGGTAACTGAGTCACATATAAGCCAGTTCCATAGGTTGAAGCGCCATAATTGTATGGCATAGTTGACAAAAGCCCAAGTGTTTTGTATGGGTCAATAGCCTGGTTTGATGTTTGTCCGTAACCTACGCGTAACTTCAACAAATTTACAAGTTCAACATCTTTTAAAAATGATTCCTGTTTAACATTCCAACCTGCAGATAAGGCAGGATATGAATGCCACTGATGCCCTGATGCCAACCTCGATGAAGCATCGGACCTGTAAGTAGCGCTCAACATATATCGGTCGTTGAATGAGTACATTACGCGTCCCATATAGGACATTAAACCCCATTGCTGATATTTCTGCTGACCTGGATCGGTAATTTGTTCACTTGAAACGGCCTTCTCCCATATTATAAAACTGGAATGCATCGGCTGGAATATCTTTTGCACTTTCATATGACTGCCAAAATGTATTTTGTTCGGCTGAATATAGAAAAACTGCATCAATTTTATGTACTTCAGCAAAAGTACGGTCATAGCTCAATAGGTTTTCAATGGCTGTATTAATAGTGTGCTGGTTCTGGATAGTAGCAATTGATGGATTAGTAGGTGTGCCACTAAAAACACCATATCCCTGGTAATCGCCATAATTATCTTGAATAAAGTTCAAACCAAGGTTAACACGGTATTTTAAACCTTCTACACCAGGTATTTTCACTTCACCAAATAAAGAGTTATAGGTACCCATTTTTCTATCTTCATCAATATATTTATCGCCCAAACCATTCAACATTGTCTTGGTAACAATCTCCTGATTTCCGGATGTTGCTTGTTGATAATATTGTTTTAATGTGCCATCGGCATTATACTCTTTAACAAGTGGTGATTGTGGCAGAACCAGACCTACCGGATTTTTACTGGCACTCCCTGAGCCGTTGGTAATAGAAAAATTGCTTGTTGAATTTACGCCAAAACGTAAATATTTTCCAATTTCCTGATCACCTGTAAAGCGTAAAGAATAACGGGTAAAGTCTTGAAGTGGAACTACCCCCGAATTGTTATAGTAACCTGCGCTGAAGCTATAATGACCCTTGTCAGTAGAGCTTGAAATGCTAATATCATGGTTTTGTACTGTACCGGTCCTATATAATTGTTTTTGCCAATCGGTGTTTGTTGAGTCATTTTCATCAATTGTGTTTTTAATAATATTAGCAGCATGACGAAGTGCAGCAAATTGAGTACCGTTCATCATTGGATATCTTGAAAAGATATCTTGCACACCATAATACCCGTTGTAAGTAATTTGAGCTTCCTGACCTTTTTTACCATTATATGTAGTTATTAATATAACCCCATTTGCGCCACGTGAACCGTAAATTGCGGTTGCCGAGGCATCTTTCAAAATATCAAGGCTCTTGATATCTGAGGGATTAATGTCACTAAGACTTCCCTGGAAAGGGATACCATCAAGAACAATTAACGGGTCGTTAGTTGCATTCAATGAACGTACGCCACGAATACGTATTTGCATTGTTGCGCCAGGTTGGCTATTGTTTTGTTGAAGATCGACACCCGCTACACGACCCTGAATAGCCTGTGTAATATCAGATGATGGAACTTCGCGTATTGTTTCAGCATTCACCGAAGCAACAGAACCTGTAACAGCTTCCTTCCTTTGAACACCATATCCGATAACAACTACATCCTCCATCTTTTTAATTTCAGGGGTCATTGAAACGTCAATTTTATTCTGATCAGTTATAGTAAACTTCTCGGAATTGTATCCAATAAAAGAAAAAACAAGAGAAGCATTCGGTTGTACTTTAATAGTATATTTCCCGTCTGCATCAGTTGTTGTGCCAATAGTTGTACCTTCTACCACAACATTAACGCCCGGCATTGTTTGCCCTGTATTATCGGTAACTGTACCGCTGACCTGAAGCCCCTGGGCAAAAACCGAAGCTGCAAAATTGATGGCAAATAGCATCATTACTAGCCTTTTCAGAGGAAGATAATGATAAAAACCCTTTTTTAATCTTTTTTGTTTCATAATTTAGTTAGTTTAATATTACTTTTAGTTAGTATAAATTAGTATGAAAGATTGAGAAGCTTTGCTACTAAAATGATACAATTAATGGGCGATATTAAAAAATTGCCAACGAGCGGCCTATAAATATTCTCACATTGAGTATAAATATTCTCACATTCATTAAATAAAGGCCATTTTATGACTTTTTAATGTTAAAATAAGGCATATGAGATGCTTTTATTAAGATGGTTGTTATGCTTAAAACCAAGCGTTCTAATGAGTAACAAATGGAATTACTTGCAATTGTAACTTTATTGTGAAATGAATAAAACTATAAAATCACTGGTGCGCACCCAATGCAGATTATGGCTGTTTGATAAGTTTACTAAGTTTTTGTAATAATTATTCAACTTGTCGAATAATATAAGTAAATCCAGCTCTGCTATGCAGCCACGAAACATTGTGCCCAATTTAAAAGCCTGGCAATAATATTAATTTTTTTCTTAGTATTGTAAAATGAATGAATTCGCAGATAAACTGAAGTTATTTGGATTAGAGGAAAGACAAGCTATAAAAATGTCGTCTATTTTTTCTACTCAAATAATATTAGAAAAAAATGATTTCTTATTAAGAGAAAAATCTGTTTGTGCACAAATTGGATTTATAATGACTGGAATGTGTCGTTATTATTACGTATCTGACAATGGAGAAGATGTTACCAGGTGGGTTTCTTTAGAAAACGAATTTGTATTTTCATTTGGAAGTTTTATTAAACAAACTAAAACCCATGAAAATATACAGGCAATAATTCCTACAAAAATATTTGTCGCTTCAAAAGAGCAGTGGGACACTTTTTGTAAGAATGAAGAATTTGCCCGTTTTTTCTGGACAAAATCAATAGAAGAATATTTAATTGAAATAGAGGCAAGGGTGTACTCATTAATTGCTTTAAACGCAAAAAACAGGTACGACATTTTAAAAATAAACTATCCTAAATTAGTACAAAACGTTCCTGATAAATACCTTGCATCAATATTAGGGATAAAGCCACGACACTTAAGCAGATTACGAGCAGGTACGAAATAGACATTTGTCCTTGTCCAGGTTTTTATAAACGGATAATTTTACAACTAATAATTTACGTTTATGAAAATTAATAAATCTATATTTTGTCCTTTCGTTATTTTTCTGTTGACCGGCTTTTTGACCCAAGTTGAAGGTAATGTAATTACCCAATCCGATTCTTTAGGTACATTTTGGAATCCCAAACCACGAAATTATGAAGTTAAAGAAGCTTTGGAAATTGAATCGTTGTTCCCAATGTTTATTTATGGTGGGTATCATTTTGGAATTGGTTATAGGTATAAAAATATACGAATCAGGGTAAGTGTAATAAATGGTGGAAGTTATAATGTCGATGATCAGGCTGTTGGTAAGGTTTATAAAGGCTATCGACGTTATTATACAACTTCGCCGGGTATTTTTCTTGGATATAATATTTGGAAGAACCTGGAATTATATGGTTATTATGAAAGGCACAAATTTGAAATAAAACAACTATCATCAAATGAAAAACAATATATTATTTCAAATGATTTTGGGATAGGAATTAGTTATCAATTTTTTATTGGACGATATATTTATATTCAGCCAGGTATTCATAGTTATTTCAGAGCAGAAAAATCAATAAATTTTACCAACAATCAATTTTATTCTATTCCAACTTTTGAATTATCTCCTATTGTCAGACTTGGAGTAAGGCTTTGGAGAAAATATTAATCCTGTACAACAAGACGTATATATAATTAAAAATGCCTGAACGGCTATTATTGGCACATATAAATTGCGGGTTGTAGTGGGTTTCAAAAGTTTATTTTTCAGCAGGGTCTCTCGAAGAAGGTTCTGCTGAGAAGCAAATAATCAAAACCAGCCAGTATATTCTTCAGTTTTTAACTTTAGTGCATTTGATATATTATTAACCTTAAAAATGCGATAAATGAAGTTAGAAGTAAAAGGGAAAATAAACCACAATTATGTAAACTAATTTTTTTATACATGGCACCAATGTTGTAAATACCAACTAAACATTGGCTTTAGCATTGTACAAAGTACAAAGTAAACTTACTTGTTATAAAAGTTTGCTTTTACAACAACAAAGTAAATATTCCTGTTAAGAATGTTAACTTTCCTGTTAACAAAGTTAACTTTCCTGTTAACAAAGTAAACATTCATGTTAAATAAGTTAATATACTTGTAAAGAAAGTAAGTATTTAAAGTAAGAAAGTATAGTTTATTGTTAAGAAAGTAAGCTTTTATACAAAAAAAGGAAGCTTTTTTAATAAGAAAGCTTCCTTTTTAATAAAATAAAGTAAATAAAATTATTTTACCCTAAATTTTACACTTTGGCTCCATTCACTCTTTATATTTTTGGGCAACATTTGGCGATTTTGAAAATAATAAACCATACCCGAAGAAAGACCTGTAACAGTGGTTTTAGCGGTACGTCCTGACGATAGCAGCATCCATGTTTTTTCGTCAGTAGTCATACGCCATTCGTGTGGCCCGGCTGTGTCGGCGGTTAAAATTACTGTACCTTCATCAGCGCCATCTATGGCATTGTTTTTTCGCTTACCCGGAGGGGTGCTTTTCTTTACTCCCATTCCGGCACTTTTAATAATTGCTTCAGCATTTGCCGGACTTGCATCGGCAACGCTTTGCACATCGTTGCGCAACACACGGATATCGGTTTTTACCTTTTCTAACAGTGTATTGCGGGTAGCAACAGTACCTGCAGGTGGAATGGAATTACAGTTTGTTTCAGCCGTATCGAGTAATAAAATATCGGCATTAAGAGCAGTAACTTTAGCAGCAGAGGCTGTAAAGGTAGCATTGTTAAACATTGCCTTGTAAATTGTTTTAGCAAAAACAATAAAATCGGCAATAATTGTTGGAAAATTTAATGCCACAAGAATTCGGGCACTAGCCTTGGGTTTGTTTGCCATAATAATATGTATTTAATTAATAAATGTATAAACAAAAATATTAAATTATTTAATATGCAAGTTATTTTAGTTAATTATTTTTCATTTAAGCATTTTTATGTTAATAAAAATTATACTTTAGTACCAAAATATAAACATACCTAACTACCCTATTCAATTGAAACCCATAACTAAATACACAAAATTTAATTTAATAGCATACAAGCCTATTTTATGGGTTTTACAATAATGGAAAAAAGGTGTAATGGCTTGCACACTATTAAAATGGAAGCAATAAATACTGGCAGTAAAAAAAGCAGGCAAAAAAAAGAAAATATTTTGTCGTGATAAGAAAAAGTAATTACTTTTAAAATATAAAAAGTTTGAGAAGAGCCACAAAATGAACAGTAAATTTATAAGAAGTAAGAAAATAAACGACACATTATGGCGGTTATCCACCCAAAATGGCAAGATACCCGCCACGCTATGGCGGGTATAAGCTAGTTAGCAACCATTTTCAGATTGACGAGACGATTTAAAAACATGATATTAATATGGGAAATATTGGTTTGATTATATTCTTGATAAGTCCAATTATTTTAGGATTTCTTGCATGGATATTTTTGAAAAAAAGTAAAATAGATTTACTCATTAAGATTCTTTTAGTAATTTCAATAGTATTAATAATTGATTTTATTTTCAGAACATTTTCAAAAGGTTCTATTGATTCTGAAGGCAACGGATGGTTATTATTAATTTCTTGGTCGTGTATTCTGACATCATTTATTGCAATATTAATTTATGGCATTTCAAAAAGATACTTTTTTAAAACAATTATAGGATTAATTATTTCAGCGATAATTACATTCTTATATTATTCTTTTTTTAGCACATATGGCTTGAGTTGGGAAGCTCCATCTTGCAATGACATTAATGAATCTAAAAAGGATAATCGGTTTATTAGCCTATTAGTTTTTGATGATAATGAGTTTAACTATAAATCTGATACTGTTAAGTTAAAATATGGTTGGATAGAGAAAAGTATTTTAATTGATAATAGTGGAATAATTAAAAAAAGGATCGAGACAACGAAATATAATTTAATAATCAAATTAGATGGTAAGTTTAATGAGAATTCTCCATTTCGTAGAATTTATTATAAAATAGATAACCCTAATGTTAGTGGTGCATCGCCAATTGATAATATAATTACTTTTGGGGTAAATGATATAAAAGATACGATTCTGCTTTACTTTTTCAAAGATGAAGATGATAATGTTAAAAATTTTAAATTAATAAAAGAAATAAAAACGGTTGCTAACACCGGTTACACCCAATGCGGGTTATAGCGGTTTTTGTTGTTCAGCAAGTTTTTGTTATATTTGTGCAACTTGACAAATATTGCAAGTAAATCCCGCACTGCGGTGTAGCCGGGAAACGTTAGCGGAAATTTTAGAAAATGGTCTGAAACGACAATATCATTTTATTTTAGAATTAATTAAAAAATACATTTTATGAGATTTATTTTTATTTTTATGATTTCTTGTTATTTTTTTTCTATGTTTGGTCAATCTGATAAACCAATATTGAAAGGGAACATAATTTTAGGTGGTAGTTTAAATGGCTATTACAGTAAAGAATTGATAAATGGACAAAGTAATTTTTCTTACAATTTAGGTTTGACCCCTTCTTTGGCTTATTTTGTTACAAAAGGATTGGCTATTGGTATTTCCCCTTTGTGCACTTATTCTAAAGATAATAATACTAAAGATTTGTCTTTAGGATTTTCAACTTCTGTAGGATATTATTTTGATAATGGTTTTTTTCTTACCATTGCACCTCAATATTTTAACAATAAAACTTATAATCACTATTCGAACATTAATATAGACGAAAATTATCAATACAATACATTTGGTATTAGCGCAGATTTAGGTTATGCTTATTTTATTAAATCTAATGTTGCATTAATTCCAGCTATTTCATATTATATTCAAAAAAGATTTCAACTAGACTCATATACAGTTTATCATGACACTGAAAAGAGTCTTTCATTCTCCTTTGGCTTAATTTTCTTTTTGTAATATAATGAGATAAACAAAATAAAACTTCCGCTAACAAAGGTTTTACCCGCAATACGGGTTTCGGTAGTTTGCAAAGTTCTGTAAGTTTTTGTTATATTTGTGCAACCAGACAAATATTGCAATTAAAACCCGTACTGGCGGTTATCCTCGAACGTTATGGCCAATGCAATCGCCTACGATTTGGGTGGATTTATTCAAATAAACTTATCTTTGGATTAAAAATATTCAATGGCAAACCTTTATGTAATATCAGGATGCAATGGAGCAGGTAAGACTACTGCTTCCTATACTGTTTTACCTGATATGCTTGATTGTAAGGAGTTCATTAATGCTGATGAAATTGCAAAAGGACTTTCTCCATTTCAACCAGACAAAGCTGCAATTGATTCAGGTCGGATTATGTTAAACAGGATTAAGGACTTGATTAATCATAATGTGGATTTTGCTTTTGAAACAACATTGGCAACCAAATCATATGTGCAATTTATTCGAAAAGCTCAATCAAAAGGATACTTCGTAACTTTAATTTATTTTTGGCTTAATTCTCCTGAACTTGCTGTTGAGCGTGTGAAAACTCGAGTAATTTCAGGTGGACATGATATTCCTATAAATGTAATTAATCGCAGATATTGGGCAGGTATCAATAATCTTTCAAAATTATATTTGCCTATTTGTGATTATTGGCTGATAATAGATAATTCAGAGCCACCATTTCAGATAGTAGCGGAAGGATTTAAAACTGAAGATATAGAAATTAATAATCAAATCATTTACGATAAAATTGTTAAATTATGACAAAGGAAAGTGTAAAGGTTATGCGGACAAAGATTCTCCAGGGAATAGATTTATCATATAGTCGGCTGTTGATATCTAAACAAAAAGAAGATGGAGAACTTGTGATTTCAAGAAATGGGAAAATCATAAAAGTAAAAGCTCGAGATTTGATAAAATAAAAATGCACTGGCCATAACACCGGTTCACACCCAATGCGGGTTATAGTAGTTTGCAAAGTCAAGTAAGTTTTTGTTATATTTGTGCAACTTGACAAATATTGCAAGTAAATCCCGCACTGCGGTGTAGCCGGGAAACGTTGGGCAACATTTTAAAAAATATCCAGAATGGATGTAATTTGTGATACAAATATTTGGTATAACCTTGGGAGTGGTTTGATAAAGCCAAGAGAATACAAAGATTGTACACTTTGGTCGACATATCTTTCAATAGATGAATTGTCTAAATCTGATAAATTATTAGATGATAAACTTATCGAAAATGTCAGATTATCAATTCAACAAATGATTATAAACAAAAATGTGATTTATGAACCTCCATTTTTTCTTCTATTAGTAGAGTCTATTCCAGATTATAATTATGATATTATTGCCAATGATAGCAAGATTCTAGATTTTACACAATCAATTGCAAGTAACCAACAATTTACGGATGCAGATAAACAAAAGTTAAGGAATTATGTCACCTTTCGGGATGATAGATTAATAAAGGGAACCGAATATTTCACAAAACTAATTACTGTTTTCAAAAACGGTTTAATAGATAAATCTGTTCTTAAAAAAACAAGAAACTCTGGGATTTCAAAGGATTTTATTTCTTTTATAGTCAAATCTGTAACAGGTCATAATTTGCCTGAAAACTTTGATTGGAGTAAAATTGAACTATTTGAAAAAACTTTAGATTACTACTTTTTCAAACTTGAGACAACAGGCATGAAAATAAAGAAAAATGATTGGTATGATTTAGCATTTCTTGTTTATGTTAGACCTAGTCAAAAGATTTGGACAAAAGATAAAAGATTAAGAACACTAATTAAGGAAGCAGGTCAGATTGATTATTTATACGAGAAATAAAGAAATATTCATTTTGAATTTTAAATAAAATTTAATGTTTGATAGGTGGAATTCAAAGGATACATATTCATATGCATTTAGATTATTTTCAAAATATCATACGTATATGAATTCAATTTACTGGGCTCATGTTCCAGCTTCAAGTTATGCTCAGGGTATATATAGAAGAGCCATAAACATAAATCCAAATCAAACTACTCATTCTGTTTTTAATTTAAGTGGCATTAATGCATTTAGAGTAACAAAATCACTTAATGCATACAGTGATCATCTTAAGGAATTTGATAATTGGACAAGGCTTAATACCTTAGTTGCTGTACTATCATATTTTGAAACATATTTGAGTTCAGTAGTTTCTTTAGCTATCGAATCTGACCTAGGTTTGTTATATTCGATTCCCAAAAGAATTGATGGTGTCATGGTATTAAAATATGGAAATATTAAAGACTATTCATTTGTTAAAAAATCTGAAGAAGTTACTAAAGGTGAATGGCCTAAAAGAATTAGTAGCTATGAGAATCTATTTAAGACTGTGCCACCAATTTTAAGTCAAAGTGTTTCTGACTTGGAGAAAATGCGAAAAATTAGGAATAATGTTGCACATGCTTTTGGACGAGATATTGATAAAACCAGAGCTAGAGAAACATTTGAAATGTTACCTATTGATAGATTATCAGAAGCTAGATTGCAAAGGTATATGGAAATAATTAGGGATGCTGCAAAAGCAATAGATTATCAATTGCATAATAATCATATTGGTGAATTTGAGTTGGTTTATTATTACCAACTTATAAAAGATAAATTAAAGCAAGGTTCAGAAATTAAGCAATTAAAATCAATGATTAATTCGTTGTATGTTGAAAATAGGAATCATGTTTTTTGTAAGGAGTTAATAGATTATTATAATCAAATATAAAAAAAACGTTGCCCAACAAAGGCTCATAAAACATAGGGGTTTAAGTGGTTAGGTTACATTTTAGCCCGCTGGCAAGGTTCGTATCGGTTGATACATTCGCAAACCCGCAAACCCCTACGTTTCATAGCCTCGAACGTTAGCAACCATTTTCAGATTGACGAGACGATTTAAAAACATGATATTAATATGGGAAATATTGGTTTGATTATATTCTTGATAAGTCCAATTATTTTAGGATTTCTTGCATGGATATTTTTGAAAAAAAGTAAAATAGATTTACTCATTAAGATTCTTTTAGTAATTTCAATAGTATTAATAATTGATTTTATTTTCAGAACATTTTCAAAAGGTTCTATTGATTCTGAAGGCAACGGATGGTTATTATTAATTTCTTGGTCGTGTATTCTGACATCATTTATTGCAATATTAATTTATGGCATTTCAAAAAGATACTTTTTTAAAACAATTATAGGATTAATTATTTCAGCGATAATTACATTCTTATATTATTCTTTTTTTAGCACATATGGCTTGAGTTGGGAAGCTCCATCTTGCAATGACATTAATGAATCTAAAAAGGATAATCGGTTTATTAGCCTATTAGTTTTTGATGATAATGAGTTTAACTATAAATCTGATACTGTTAAGTTAAAATATGGTTGGATAGAGAAAAGTATTTTAATTGATAATAGTGGAATAATTAAAAAAAGGATCGAGACAACGAAATATAATTTAATAATCAAATTAGATGGTAAGTTTAATGAGAATTCTCCATTTCGTAGAATTTATTATAAAATAGATAACCCTAATGTTAGTGGTGCATCGCCAATTGATAATATAATTACTTTTGGGGTAAATGATATAAAAGATACGATTCTGCTTTACTTTTTCAAAGATGAAGATGATAATGTTAAAAATTTTAAATTAATAAAAGAAATAAAAACGGTTGCTAACACCGGTTACACCCAATGCGGGTTATAGCGGTTTTTGTTGTTCAGCAAGTTTTTGTTATATTTGTGCAACTTGACAAATATTGCAAGTAAATCCCGCACTGCGGTGTAGCCGGGAAACGTTGGCAGAAATTAAAAAAAATACCACACAATGACTAAGATTTTAATCATTTTGACATTATTTATTGGAGCAAATCTAAACGCTCAACAAATTTTTCCTGAGAAATTTGAAGATTGTAAAGCAGCTGCGTTTCGTTTGGAAAGTGACTCAATGATTGCCAAAATTACCGATAAGGAATTTATTGATATTATATCTAGCGGATTTACCCATAAAATAAAGAGAAAAATTGAAGGTTCAATTGCCTTGCAAATTTTCGTTGATTTAGAAGGAAATTCTTGTTTATTAAGTGTGGATAATAAAACGAATTTCTCAACTAGTAAATTAAATCTAAAAAGAACAATTGATGATAAATTACACTGGAGAAAATTAAAAGAAAATATTTCAGCTATCATCGTTCTTAAATTCCAAGATAATTTAGTATCGTTAAAAAGGCTTGGTAATAATGCTAATGCTGGCTGGTATGAAATTACAGACAATGGGATTAACTTGCAATCATTACCCAAGATTAAGAAGAATGAAAATACTAAAAACAATCCATTTGTCAGAATTGATTCCAAAACTAATTCCCAGTGGAAGCTTTATACAACTGACAATTCTGTAATTCCATTTGATATGTCAAGGTCTGTTAAAATAGACAGAAATGGGAATATTTGGTATTGTACTGATGAAGGTATAGTTAAAATAGTTGGAGAAAAGTGGATTGTGATGACTGCTGAAAATACTCCACTTCCCAAAAATAAATTTGGAAAAACAATAACAACAAGTTTAGCTATTGATAATTTAAATAGAGTTTGGATTGAATCTTATGGGAATGTAATAATGTTTGATAGTGTAAATTGGATTAAATATGATACGACCAATTCTCCTTTAAAATCAGTTCAAAAAATATCTATTGATAAGAATGGTGTCATTTGGTTTGGAACTTTTAAGGGATTAATTAAATATGATGGTAAGGATTGGAAAATTTATAATACACAAAATAGTAAGATTCCATCTAATAATGTAAGAAATGTATTTCTCGATAAATATGGCAAATTATGGATAGCTACTGCAAATGGTATAGCAATTCTTGATAATTCAGATTGGACTATTTATAATACTGTTAATTCTTCTTTACCATGTAATAATATTTCTTGCATTCAAGGTGATGAGTCTGGGAATATTTGGATTGGGACTAATGAGGTTAAGGAAAAGGGAGGTTTAGTTAAGATTGATAATGAAAATAAATGGACTGTTTATACAAAAGAAAATTCTAAATTACCTACAAATACTATTTGGGATATTGAACTTGAAAATAATATAATTTGGCTTGGTTTTCATGAGGGCGGTTTAGGTCGTTTTGATGGTATTAATTGGGAGATTTATAATAAGTTTAATTCTATTATACCAAATGATTATGTATGCTCAATTGCTATTGATAAAAATGGTAACAAATGGGTGGCGACTTTTGGAGGTCTTGTATTTACAACTAGATAAATATAACTTCTGCCAACATCGGCTCATATAAAATGCGGGTTATAGAGGGTTTGCAAGTTCAGTACTTTCTAATTATATTTGTGTAGTGGGATTTATACTGCAAGTAAATCCCGCACTTTACATAGCCGAGGAACGTTGGGCGTAATAATAAGAAACGGAAACATGACAGATTATGACTAAAGAATTAGAAGCTTTTTATAAGGATTATCTTAATGCGAATTCTTGGCCTCAAAGAAAAGATGGTGTTCCTCTTGACCTTTTAGACAAGCTTAACCAAGCTGATAAGATAATTGCAGAAAAGGAACTAATTGAACATGCTGACCTTAAAGATTCATGGCCAATAATAGGACTTGGATATTTAAAATCTACTCTGTCGTTGGATAAGTTGTATAATTTACTTGATAAAGGCTCGAAACACTTTAAGATTACAATTGCGCATTCAATTTTTCTGATTAATAATGATTCTCGTATGATTGAGATAGTCCTGAAGGAAACGGAAAGACTGAATAATCAATACGAGATTATTGATATTTTATACATGCTACCTGACTTTAAAGACAGCAGAGTAGATAAAGTGCTTAATGATTTTCGTAACCACAAGGAGTATTTAGTAGCATATAATGCAACTCGTGCACTTGGACTTTCGACTGATAAAGTGGTTGAAAAATTTAGTAGCATAAAAGAAACCAAAGAAGAAAGTTGGATTATTAGACAGATAAAAAAAATTACTACGCCCAACACGCGGTATAGCCAATAAGGGTTTCAGAGGTATGCGAAGTTCATCACCCGCATCAATCTTTCGTCTCGGTTGATAGGAACGTCGCTCCGCAATCCCTTACTGGCCATACCGCCAACGTTAGCAACAAGCCTAAAAAAAATTCTACGAGGACAATTTACTGCTTGATAAAATACAAAAAAGACAAATACGCCACCGCACAAAAGCAGAGAATGGCAGCCCATCCCTGCAACCTTCCCTACGCTGCCATACACTGCTTTTTTACCACCGCTCCGGCTTTGTTGTTAATTTGCATAACTTGATACAGTTTTATATTATACTTTATTTATATTAGTAGACTAATTCTTTGCAATTAAATATTTAAATGAAACGTAGTATTCTTTTCCCTTATATTTTGATTCTTCTTACTTTATCTAATTACATATCAGCACAAGAGATAAATCAAATAAACGGTATTGTTCGGGATGCTGCCAATGGAGATACTTTAATTGGTGTGACAATTTTATTTAAAGGCACCAATAAAGGGACAATTTCTAATTCAAAGGGAAACTTCTTATTGACAAATACACAAGGTAACTATACTTTAGTATTTAGTTATACTGGTTACGAGACGAAAGAAATCCCTGCTAGTTTAAATGGAAATCAGTTTTTAACAGTAACAATGCAGCAAGCATTAACTAACATTGATGAAGTTAAAATAACAAGCCAACGTAAGTTCTTTGGAAACATGGAATACGGCCGAGATATACCAACTATCGGAAGTAAAACTATTGAATTACAAAATACAAACAATGCTTCGGATATATTACATGCTAGTGTTTCAGGTGTATGGGCGACCAAAACATCTGGTTCTCCGGGCGATCATGAAAAAATAAGAATCAGAGGACAAAACTCATTCTTTTCTTCTGCCGAGCCTTTATATGTTGTAGATGGTGTTCCAGTTCCTATTGTTAATATGTCGAGTCTGGGAATTGCCGATTTAAATATTCACGACATTGAAAATGTTACCATACTCAAAGATGCTTCTTCTACTGCATTATATGGTTTTCAAGGTGGCAATGGTGTGGTACTAATTGATACGAAAAAAGGTGGTGAAAACGAAATAAACTTTTCCACAAAATATTCAACTCAATGGTTCAATAATTTTTACGATCAAATGAATACGAACGATTATCTTGCATCACTTCAATTGGCCAAAAATAATATTAATTCATATATATATCTATTTAATCCTAAAATTATAGACAATCCAAGCAATGACAACTGGCAAAAAGAAATATTCAGTACTGGTTCCGGTAAAGAATATCAATTATCGGCTTCAGGTACTCTAAATAAAATAAAATATTATTTATCGGGAAATTATACCGACCAACAGGGAATCTTACCCAATGCAAGTTATAGTCGTTATACTATTTTATCAAGGTTTAGTCGAATATTTTTGAAGAAATTAGCTATTGATGTTGGATACCGTGGCAGTTTACAAGATAATAAGGACAACCAAGACCTTTATCTTGGAACTCCTCTTCTTTTTGCTGGAATCACAAAATCACCTAGTCTTAGAAATACACCCGATTCGCTTCTTTATAATAAGTATCCTAAATTTCTGAATCCAAGAATTTATTACCCTAATTATGCACAACTTAATAATCCGGAATTGCCCCAAACAATTATACAAAACAACAATAATAGTTTACGAATTAATTCAAATGTTATAAATGGTTCAGCAAGGTTACAACTTACCGATCATTTGAGCTTTAATGCTATGGAATCGCTTATGCTTAGGTATTCTAATTATTATTACAATGCTGATGCTATAGTGCAAAGCAACGAAGATGTTTTCCTATATAACCATCAATACAATATATATTATTTTAATTCTTATGGTAAACATAAAATAGATTTGGTTGCTGCTTATCGGTTTTATGAAGATAATTTATGGTGGAAAGTTGATACTATGCAGGGCCAGCTAAACAGTTATTCATATCTACGTAATTCAATGGCGGCTTATGGGCCTAATGGTTCAGTTTTGCGTTCAATCAGTTCATATGTTGCGAATGCATCTTACAATTACAACGAAACGTATTTTGCATCGGCAGTAGCAAATGTTAGTAATATAAAAGAGGGCTTGTATACCAATTATTATGCTTTATTTCCTTCTTTGGCTTTAAGTTGGGATATTGCCCATGAATGGTATTTCAAACAAATTACTTGGCTTAATAGTTTCAACCTTTATATCAATTGGGGCAAAAGTGGAAATTTCCCGCTAAATGGTTTGGCTAATGACCTTTATCAAAATATGCAATATACTCCAGGCACAACAACTGGAACTTATCCTACTGTATTACAACTTGCAAATCACAATTTAAAACATGAAAGTACTGATGAATTGGATTATGGTTTAAAAAGTTCATTTATAGATAAACGTATTATAATTAATGCAACCTACTATATTAAAAACATAAATAACTTGATTATCCAACGCCAAATACCTTATTATTATGGAGGCGGAATGCAATATCTTAATATAGGTAAAATAGGTGTGAACGGTTCAGAATTAAGTATTGAAGCAATCCCAATAAAAACAAGCAATTTCTCTTGGTATATTAAACTTGATTTCTCCAACTCACGCCAAATTGTAAAGAAAGTAATGGATGATAAACCAATGGTATTTTCTAATAATGGAGATATACTCATGCCAGAGTTTATTATCAAAGAAGGTCAACCACTTGGGGATATTTATGGATACAAAAATTTTGGAAAATCTACCTTGGTCGACTTAAATACTCATAATAAACATTATATTAATTTAGGTGGCATGAAATATCTAAATGCAGATACAACCAATAATGGATTTAACTCAAATGACATGGTTGTGATCGGGAATTCAATTCCAAAATATATGTGGGATTTTTCCAATACCTTTCAATATAGAAATTTTAGTTTGAATCTTTTATGGTATGCTGTACAAGGAGTAAAAAAATACAACGCTACCAGGGCAGCCACGATATTAACAGGAACAAACAGAGAAGTAAATAATTACCTGCATGATAGTTTAACGGCTCTTAGTGATGAACATTTTTACCAATCATCTGTATTTATAGACGATGCAAGCTTTATACGATTAAAAACTATTACAATTAATTATGAACCCTATAAAGAACTATTTGGACATTTGAAGTTCAGATTTGCTTTGAGTTTCGAGAATACGATAACAATCACAAAATACAAAGGATATGACCCGGAAGCTACCACATTTACGGATAATAATTTCTCTGATAATGCTATTGATCGAGGTTCAGTGCCAAATCCAAAATCAATGTATGCTACCATTAGTATAAAGTTTTAAAATATGAAAGGAATACTATTTTTTTTACCAATAGTGTTAATTTTTACAAATTGCCAGAAGTTGCTTCACCCTGAAGAAATTTCAATTGGTAAAATTACAAATTTCGACCAATTGGTTTCAGCTACTGATGGGTTGTATGGTTCAATTGCCCATACAGTAAATAATGAAGGTTTTTATGTTGCAAATTTAAAAGGTGATGATTTGAATATTGGATGGCCTCATTACAATTCATTTTATGGTTATTCAGGTGTATATGGTGGTATTGAAGTTGGTTGTTGGAAAGATGATAATTTTGAATATATAAGCCGAAATTCTGATTTTGTATATCAATCATTCTTTTCATCCATAGTTTCTGCAAACAATATTTTGAAACAATATAATTTGTCATCAATACATGATGAACCAACAAAAGAATTGCTTGGCGAAATATATTTTATAAGGGCTTATTGTTATTTCAGGCTTACAAGAACTTATGGACAAATACCTATTATTAAAAATATTGAAATTAATTATACAGTTTTAAAACCATCATATGCTGATATCTATAACTTTATAGAAGGCGACCTAAAATTGGCAATGGAAACACTGCCTAAAAATAATGGTAGTGCAAGAATTCCTTTTATAACAGTACATCGTGGTTCTGCCAAGGCTATTTTAGCTGAATTATATTTAAATTGGGCTGGATATCCAATAAAAGATATTACAAAATATAAATTAGCAGCAAAAGAGGCTGGTGAAATTATTGACAGTTCCAGTTATTTTGGCTTCGGGTTGTTAAATGATTTCACTAATGTTTGGGATAGCGCTCATTTAATGAATTCAGAATCTGTTTTTTCAGTTTACTTTCCGAGACCTACATTTTCTGCTAATGGCTGGAATTCTAATGAACCATACTCTGGTCAAGCGCAAGGCCAAGCTCCTATAATACCTTCATATTCAAAAAATATCTTTGGAAGTAATCCTATTGCTATTAATGCAACATTTTACCCAACTGAAATAAATTTTTATAATAACTTTCCTGAAGGATACCGTAAAGAAATAACTTTTTTTACAACCATTTATGTTCCGTTATCTAATAGTGGTTATGCTCCAAAGACTGGTTTTATTTATATTAGGAATATTGATTTATGTGATAGAATAGGATATAGAAAATTTTATTATAATTTATATGAAGGTTCAGATAGTTTAAATTATGATGCATCATTCTCCGGTATTCCGCGAGTTTATATTTTTCGGTATGCACAAACATTACTTACATATTCCGAAGCAATGGCACGTTCAGGCCAGTTGAATACGAATGCTTATGAATGTGTGAATCAAATTCGGCGTAGGGCACACCAACTTAACATAAACTCACCTTCTCAATATGATTTACCTGTTGGTTTATCACCTTTCGCATTTGCCGATTCTGTGGTTCAAGAACGTGCCTGGGAACTTTGTGGTGAACCCGAAGGCCGCTGGTTCGATTTAGTAAGATTAGAAATGGTAGAAGATTTGCCAAAATTGCGCAACCCTGAAGAAGGAGTTAGTCCTTCAACTTTTAATAAAAGCGTTTACTTTTCGCCAATACCTGCAATTGATACAATATTAAATCCAAATTTAGGAAAGAAATGATATTATAAAATAAAAAACAAAACCCGGCTTTCACCGGGTTCTATAATTAAACCTTTTCAAGTATTACATCTAATTTGGCCAGTTCACCACTCACCACATTTATGGTAACAACTTGGTCTTTATATCCTGGCTTGCTTATAGTAACCATATAAGTACCTTCGGGCATGCTTTTAATATTGAATTTTCCTTTTGCAGCCGTTTTCTTTACAATGTTATCTTTACTGTTAGCGACAGCACTTTTTAAAAGCGTGGTAGCAGGGGCAAAAGTAAAAGTTGCCTTGGCAACAGGGTCGCCTGAATTTATTTCAGTAGCCGATGCCTGCAAAGCAAACGAGCCATTACCTGTCGAAATTACTTTGCGTACACTATGATACTCATTATAAAAATTAGGTTGAGAAGTTTTTACAACTTCCACAAGTGTATCAATTTTTGTCCATGTATCAGTAAGGGTTTTAAACAATGTAGCAAGTAATAATGTGGCTTCTCCGCCATCGGTAGTTCCAATCCGGGCTTTGGGTATAGCAGCAACAAAACTTGTTATCGTAGCTTGTAGCGTAGTAATATTGGCAGCAGTAACACCGTATGCAACCAAAGCAGCAGCATTAGCATTTGCAGCATCGTGTACCACTTGGCCAATACTTGTTAAATTCGAATCCGAACTTTTATTCACAGCGCTTTCAGTATATTTCACCTGTGTAAGTAAAACACTATTATTTACAACTGTGGCGTATGCAACAGTTTTACGAATAACATCCAAAACCTCAGTAATAAGAGTTGCCCTTATCTGGTTTTTGGCTGTAATATTGCCACTTTCATCATTCTCTTGCTGGACTTTAGTAGTTTGAATTTGACCGTTGGTAGTAACAACAATTGGAAAATAAGTAGAATAACCTGGAATAGTCGCAGTAATTGTAGCATTAGCGTTCAAAAATGAAACAGAAGACAAGGACATTTTCTCAACGCTTTCTTGTTTGTTTGTCATAATTTTTGAATTTTAAGGGTTAATAATAAAATTAATTTCAGACTCGTTAGTCTTTTATTTACAACATCTTAGGACTAAAGTAAAAAATGTAAAATTAATTTCCAAATAAAAGTGTTAAAATATACTACCTTGATAACCAAACGTATGATACCTTCGCATATTGATACGATAGCTCCGCACATTATTTTGTCACGTTCGACCTTAGATAAGTCAGCTTCGAACACAAATTTGACAGCTCCGCTCACTTGTAAGATAGCTCCGCTCGTTGATAAGATGCCTCCGCTCACTTGTAAGATGGCTTCCGGTACTCGCAAGATACTTCCGCACGACGTTAAGATGCTTCCGCGCACTCGTAAGTTGGTTCCGCTCACCTGTAAGATGCTTCCGCATGGTCGCAAGATGGTTCCGCTCATCGGTAAGATGTTTCCGCAAGGTCGCAAGATGGTTCCGCACAATGTTAAGATACATTCGCAAGATATTTTGATTGGGTTTCCCATCGCTCCCGTCCCTTCGCTGCTAAGCACATTTGCTGCCCGTCAAGCTAGCATTGCATCGCAGGGGCAGCAAAAGAGCTTATCAGCCCGTCCCGCCCTCACGCACGAGATGCGAACATTTGCACATTTAATTTAGATTGATTAGATTTGAATAATTAAACAATAAAGGCCAGTTGCTAACAACGGCTCACAGCCAATGCGGGTTTCAGAAGGTTTGCAAGTGTCAGCGCTCGCATGTGGGCTTATGTGCCAGCGGACAGGGACGCAACCACGCAATCCCGCACTGGCAGTAGCCGAAAACGTTGGCAGGCATTAATAAAAACGTTACCAAATGCTATTATTTCTGATATTGAGATTTCTAAATTTGATATCTAGTTTATTATATTAATAATATATTTCACTATTAATTTCATTAACTATTAAATAATAATAATATGGAAAGTAAACTGATAGTTTTAATTTCTAAAATTAATGATAGAAATATTCAAAAAAGAAGAGAATCTGGATTTACCGTATACGCTCTGACTTCAATTGTAATAATACTTACATATTATTTAATAGAAACATTGCTAAGTGTTTCTATTAGAATCAATTTTAGTGCAAAACTTACTTTCTTATCTTTATCATTTAATGTGTGTTTTGGTCTTTTATTTATATATTATTTTTATGCTATAACTCAAAATGATTCAACAGCTATAAAACTTATAAAAAGAGATGAAAGGAAAGAATCAATAATAGAAAATTTTTGTGAATTCTCAATGATTTTCATTCCTATGATTTTGTCATTTTTTGTATTATATCTTAATTTAAGAAAACTTGATTGGTATTTTTATGTTATAAATATAGTTTGGATATTAATTTTATTAATATTTTTTATTCCGACTCACAAGAAAATAAGTAGTGAGTATGAAGTAATTGAATACAAAACAAATTCTTCTGATAGGGATATTTTTGCAATTATTATTTATATAATGGTTTTGATTTTATTAATTTCTCCAATTATTTACTATACTTTAAATATAGGGCATTTTGCATTCCCAAAATTAGGATTTATAAAAATTGCTGCAATATTGATATTACTTCCACTTATATTTTCAAAAATATTTGATTTAAATAAACATGACTTAAAGAGTGGAGCATTAGAAAAATTAGAATCAGAAGTTTATTTAAATGACCTTTCAGATATTCAAATAAAAGAGATACTTCAGGATAATTATCTTGGTATTGGATTTGAAAATTGGATTAAAATTAGAAAAGAACATATTATAGATTTTAAAAATGAAATTATTACAGAAATTTTAAATATTAGACAATTCATTGAAGAGACTGAACAAATTGAATCAAAATATATAAGGGAAATTAATGCAAGGAAAGAAGAAATTAAAGAGAGATTAAATGTTACTAAACAAAAAAATCGTAATTTCTTTCATAAAGAAATTAATGAAATTAAAGCGATAATAAATGATTCCAGATTTAATGAAATTGAGAGAGGGACTGTTGATGATTATCTTTCATTTGTAAAAGATAATATTTCAGTAATAAAAAATGAATTTAAAAGCTTTGAAAAAAAATAATCTAACGCCTGCCAACATCGGCTCATATAAAATGCGGGTTTCAGAGGGTTTGCAAGTTCAGTGCTTTCTAATTATATTTGTGTAGTGGGATTCATCCTGCAAGTAAATCCCGCACTTTACATAGCCGAGGAACGTTATGCCCAAGCTTTAAAAACAAGATATATGACTAAATATTTTAAGATACATTTACTGTTTGCAGTTTTGATAGTTTTAATTGGATTCTCATGTAATAATAAAAAAACTCAAACTGATGATTATATGATTGTATTGTTAAAATCAAAGACCAATTTTTGTAATAATGGATTTGATACAATATTTCCATATCATAGGATTTGTATAACTTATACTTTTAGAGTATATAATAATACAAACAAGACTTTAATTTTTTCAACCAGAGACCCTTCAGATTTATATGGGACTTATTTTGATTGTGAATTCTCAAGATATAATATAAATTCTTCAATAAATAGTAATGTCGCATATAAGATAAATATACCTCCCAAAGGATTTTGTGAGTTTGATGGAGGTGTTTTTGGCGTTGGATACCACAGCTGGCCTCATAATTATATGGGATATAAAAATGGACTATCAAGATATTTGGATAATCCAAATGTTATTTATAATGTCCATATTAAAAGAGGAATTTTGACTAAAAAGATTAAAATTGAAAAATCACTGTTTTATTTTGTAAAATATGATTGTAGCGATAAATGGAAAAATGGTTGGGATTGAACTTGATTTTAAATAATAAAAAGCCAGGGCATAACATCGGCTCAAATTTCATGCGGGTTTCAGTGGGTTTTCAAAAGTAATTCTTTTTAATTATATTTGGTTATATTTTGACAAATTATGCAAGTAAAACCCGCACGCAATTTAGCCGAAAACGTTGGCTGTAATTGAAGAGAAAATTCTACAATATGGATACGATAATGAATAATTTGATTTCTTTTAAATTGTTTTTCCTTATTTTGATTCTGACTTCGTGTGATTATGTTGATAATAGATTGACTATAATAAACAATTCTAATAAAAAAATTTGCTTTGATTTTGATAAGGACACAATATTGACTATTCCTGCACTTGGTAAAAAGGAGTTTTATATGAGCAGTTATATGATTAATCCCAATGAATCAAATCAAGTTAGTATGCCGGGATCGACAAAATATTGGGATTATTATATAAATAGTAGTAAAAATAAAAAGCTCAATTTATTTATATTTGACTATGATTCGGTTGTTAATTGCAATTGGGATTCATTGAGGAAAAATAAAAGATTTATTAAAAGATTAGAGATTACAAAAGCGCAATTGGATTCTAATAACTGGATTGTAAATTACAAGTAGATTATGAAAAATGCCAAATATTCAATTATATCAATAATATTAAGCCTTTTATCAATTGCTTCAATTATAAAAATTAATCATGATATTGCACTTAGATACATTTCATCTGATGGCAAAACAAAATTATTGTTTGGGATTATTGAAGCTTTAGTTTTCTATTATAAATATTACTTTATTCTAATAAGCTTAGCGGCTTTAGGATTTACGATAACGGCATTTTATAAAAGAGAAGATATAACAATAAAACGGATTTCATTGATAATTGGATTGCTATCTCTAATTTTGATTTTTGTGCCATTATGGAGAATTATGATATATAAATAATCAACTACAGCCAACATCGGCTCATATAAAATGCGGGTAATAGAGGGTTTGCAAGTTCAGTGCTTTCTAATTATATTTGTGTAGTGGGATTTATTCTGCAAATAAATCCCGCACTTTACATAGCCGAGGAACGTTGTGTGCCATAAAAATTAATCATCATGAGCCTAATTATTACAGGTGTTGGTATAGATATTCCCTCAAATGAGGATTTTATCAGATTAGATTCTGTAAGTTCTCTTTCAGACAGTGATATAGTTGTTTTTTGTCCAAGTTATGATAAAACATATTACGCCCATGATTATGAGGGTTATGAAGGAAACAGTTTATATAATAAAGATTCTTCAGCTAGAATATTAGAACATACCGAGCATTGGAGAAATGAATTAAAGAATTTTTTAAATAATGGGAAAACTGTTTTTATTATACTTTCTGAAAAGAATGAATTTTATATATATTCTGGTACTAAATCTTTTACTGGAAATGGACGAAATCAAAAAACAACATATCATGTTCAACCATACTCCAATTATAAATGCTTGCCATTTAAATTTGAATTTACTTCTGTTAAAGGTAAACAAGTCTATCCAAGCCATCCATTAGTGAATAATTTCTATAAAAATTTTAAAAACCTACTCGAATTTCAAACCTATATTTATTCTGACAGTTTATCAAATCCATTATTTACAACAAAAAATAAGGATAGAGTATTAGGAGTAACTGTAAGGATTGGCAATGGATTTGCTGTATTTTTACCTTATGTAAATTTTAATCAAACTGACTTAATTAAATATAATAAAACGACCGATAAAGAAACATGGACAAATAAAGCATTTCAGATTGGCAAGCAATTATTATATGATCTTGTTGAAATTGATAAAGCTGTTCGAAAAGATGAAATCAAAACACCCACACCTGATTGGGTAAATACAAATGACTATTCCCTTAAGGATGCAGATGAAACTAAGAAGAAGATTGAATTAAGCAAGAAAAAGATAGATAGTATTCAAAAGGAAATAGAGAATCTTAATGCTTTGCTTATTGAGCAAGAAAAATTAAAGGACTTGCTTTTTGAGACTGGGAAGCCTTTGGAATATGCTGTTACACTTGCATTAAAAATTCTTGGTTACAGTGCTGAGAATTTTAATGATGGACATCTCGAATTAGATCAAGTAATAATTAGCCCAGAAAATATTAGATATATTGGTGAATGTGAAGGTAAAGATAGTAAGGATATTGATATTTCGAAATTTCGCCAACTTCAAGATTCACTTAATGAAGATTTTGAAAGAGAAGAGGTAAAAGAAAAAGCTTTCGGCCTAATCTTTGGTAACCCTAAAAGGATTAATTTACCAAGTGAAAGAGGGATTGGCTTTACTACCAAATGTATTGATGGCGCTAAAAGAGAGAGAATCGGATTAATAAGGACTCCTGATTTATTTTTTGTTTGTAAATATATACTTGAAACAAAAAATGACAATTTTAAAGAGCAGTGTAGAAAATCTATAAACGAACAACTTGGAGAGATTATTAAATTTCCTGAAATAACATAATTACGGCACACAACACCGGTTCACACCCAATGCGGGTTATATAGGTTTGCAAACTTTAGTAAGTTTTTGTTATATTTGTGCAACTTGACAAATATTGCAAGTAAATCCCGCACTGCGGTGTAGCCGGGAAACGTTGGCGGTCATGCTAAACACCGAGACTAATTTGGGATTATAAATACCGAAAAGATTAAAAAGATAAAAAACAAAATTTATATGGGACTATTTGATATCTTATTTGGAGGTAAAAATAACTCGCAGAAAAACCAAGATTCTGCTGATTATGTTCGAGTAAATCTCTTTGCAAAACTTGGAGAGGAAAATTTAAAAGATGGTAATTATCAAGAGGCTATCAATTATATACATGAATTTTTTGAATTGATGAATAGAAATTCATATAAAGACTTGCGGCACTTAATTAAACCATGTTATTTCAATCTTGCTTTGGCATATTCTAATTCTGAGGATTATGCTAATGCAATTATTTACTGGACAAAGTTTATCCATTATGACAAATCTAACTTTGATGCCTATTCTAAAAGAATTCAAGCTTATTTTGAATTAAATAGATTTCCTGAAGCACTTCAAGATATTGACAAAGCACTTAGATTAAAACCAAATCAAGCCGAACTTTATATAAACAAAGGGATAGCATATATAAAAATGGGAGACAAATTAAAAGCAAAAAAAGCTCTTATAAGGGCTAATGATCTCGGTAATACAGACGCACAAAATTTAATAAATAAATACTGTTAATAGCCAAAATAATATAGTTATGAACTTAAATTTTGTTTTTAACTCATCAGACCATCTTCGTTACGAAAATGGCAGACATGTTTCAGGCCCGCAAGGTGGAGCACGACGTGCAGTAAAAGTTGAACCAAACATCACCGGAGATGAAGGTTATACTGTAACACTTTACAATCTTGACGGTAACCATCCTGTATGGCAAAACAATGTTCAAATGGCACCAAAACAAATGAAAGTCATCAAACAAGATAATAATATGATTATTCTTCGTGGTTATGGACACGATGGAATGGGTGCATCATTCTCAGACTACGGACTGACTATTCACTACAAAAATGGACAAATAATAAAATGTATTTTACATATGCATGACCGAGGTGTTGACATTGAATATTTAGAGTGATGACAGATAAAAAGCACGAACCGCCAACATCGGCTCATATAAAATGCGGGTTATAGCGGGTTTGCAAGTTCAATGCTTTCTAATTATATTTGTGTAGTGGGATTTATTCTGCAAGTAAATCCCGCACTTTACATAGCCGAGGAACGTTGGCCGAAATGGCAAATTGACTGCAAAATTGAAAATTTATAAAATATATGAAGTTTGATTTTTTAATCCCATATATTCATATTATAATTTATTCCTTGATAGGATTATTGATTCTATATGTGAGAACAATAATTATAGAAAAAGCCAAAATACGAGAGCTACTTAATAAAAATAAAATATTGACTCAGGAAACAGAAGAAATAAAATCAAGATTTAGCAAAGAAATTGAAGAGATCAGAAAAGGACATCAATTAGATATAGAAAAAAGAAAATATCAATATGAGAGTAAAAAAGAACAGTATATTCAATTTTTCAAACTCCTAGATACATTTAGCTCTGAAACAAATATAAAAATGCAAGAGCAGATGTTACCAATAATTGATGAGTTTAATAGAAATTATCTACATGCTGCAAGTCAAAATAATAAAAAAGGCGAAACAGACGCAACAACTACATTTTCAAAGAAGATTCAGAAACTTATGATTGACTCAAATAAAGAACAAATAAGATTAAAGATTGAGACAAATACAATAAGAGTTATTGCAAGTGATTCAATTTTGCAGATACTTGATTCATTGGAATACGCTTATGGCAAAAGTTTTGAAGAATCAACTAAAATGATGAAAGAATTGCAGGTTCAGATGTTAACTAAGGATAAAGAAGGAATGGCAAGAAATCAAATGAATATGGAAGCAATTGCCAATGTGATTCAGAATTATAAAAATGACTTAATTCATCAAATGAGGATAGAATTAAACGAAATATAAGCCACATCGGCCAACATCGGCTCATATAAAATGCGGGTTATAGAAGGTTTGCAAGTTCAGTGCTTTCTAATTACATTTGTGTAGTGGGATTTATTCTGCAAGTAAATCCCGCACTTTACATAGCCGAGGCCCGTTGGGCACAATTAAGCAAAACCTGAACTTATGAGAGATTACATATCGATTTTGAAAGTTCATTTTAAATTAAAAATACGGAAATGGGAATAAGTACTAAGGGAGTTTTTCATTATACAGAAAGTCTTGAGAATATCATCAAAATATTAACCGATGAATTCTTTCCATCTTATTGCAAAGAGAATATGATTTATGGTATTAAAAAATATTCGTATGCTATTCCAATGATTTCATTTTGTGATATTCCGTTGACAGATATACAATATCATACAGATAAATATGGTTCATTTGCAATCGGATTTACTAGAGAATGGGCTGTAAAAAATAGATTAAACCCTGTGGTTTATATTGATAAAAATTCACGTTTGGCTTCGGGATTAGAAGAAACATTGAATTTTATTTTTTTGGATTGGCATGAATGGCTAGAGGATGATGACTTTGACAATTTTTATAATAAAGCATATAAAGGTGCTATAAACGTGATTCATTCATCTAAAAATTTTGAAGGGAGATTGACACGAGATGGAATAGAAAATGATTATAATTTTTACGAGGAAAGAGAATGGAGATATATACCACAAATTGTTGATAGTAATGTGACTGAATATCCAGATATATTTTGGGAAGATGATTTTGATGATTTAGGTAAACGATTTCCTTCTAAACCTCATTTTAAACATTATGGTATAAAAATTAAAGCAAAAGACATCAAATATCTAATTATACCGGACAAAAAATACTTGTCGGAATTGCTTATTAAACTTAAAGATATCAAAGGATTATGTGATAACGATGATGACTATAATTATTTAATCACTAATATTATGACACTTGATAAAATTAAAGAAGATTTTTAACTGTGCCCAACATCGGCTCAAATTTCATGCGGGTTTCAGAAGGTTTTTATTTGTAATGCTTTTTAATTATATTTGGTTATATTTTGACAAATTATGCAAGTAAAACCCGCACGCAATTTAGCCGAAAACGTTGGTGGCAAGGCAAAAAACGCAAAATGGAAACTTTTAAGCAATTAGAAAAAGGATTTTTTAGGATTGATGAAAATGATGACTTGTCTATCATAAAATATTTTTATGACAATAAGGATTACTTTATAACTACTGATATAAAAGATAAAGAAATCGGACAGAAAAATCTTTGGATGATTTCTGAGATTGCTAATTCAGCATATAAGCAAAAGGATTTTAAATTATTTAAAATGATTGTAAAGCATGCAATAACAACTTTTAAAGATTATTCGCTTCTTCACAATTATGATTTAAAATCTGATACATTTTATAAATCGTTGATTTATGATGTTGCGATTGATAGTTTTAACAGGGAAAAATATTACTTGGCAATAAAATATTTTAAAACTTTACTTCAATTTGATAAAACTGACTTTCGACTTTTAGATTTTTATAATGTTTCAAAGTATAAATATATAAAAGGATTAAGTCGTATATTTGGATTAATAGGACTTTCAATGATAATAATTGATTATTCATTAAAATATCTGATTGATTTTAAGGGATTTGAAAGTGTAATTTGGGGATACTTAGGTGCAATTTTATTAATGACATATGGATTAATTGAAATGACAATAAAAAGCCCAGCCACCAACAAAGGCTCACAGCCAATGCGGGATTAAGTGGGGCGCGGGCTGTATCGTTATTAAATAATTTTGTTCTAGGTTGATAAGCCATTGTTTATTATTCCCGCACTGGCCGTAGCCTCGAACGTTAGCGGTTATGTTAAAAAAGGCATACTTTATAAGGATTATGTAAACGTAAAAATTTATGATATGAAAAAGATATTGAAAATAGTTTTATTGGGAATAATTGCAGTAATTATAGTGATGGCGATTTTTTCCTTTGGATATTATATAAAATTTAGATCCGAGACTAAAAAAATGTCTCCAATAGAAACGAGGAAAATCGTAGGTGATATATTCACTATTCACGATTCATTTGCTAATTTATTTTTAATTAGAGATAGCAATCAATATATTGCTATTGACGCGGGGAATAATATAAAGGTTATCTCTGTGGAATTACAAAAGCTTAATATTGATCCGGATAAGATAACAGCTGTTTTGCTGACACACACACATGGTGATCATGTGGCTGCAATCAAATTATTTAAAAAAGCCAAAATCTATCTTTCAAGGCAAGAGGAGCAAATGATAAATGGGGAAAAATCAGTTTTTTTGTGGATTGGAAATAAGATTGACACAAAAGTTTATTCATTAATAGATGACGGTCAGGTTTTTCAAATAGGAAATATAAAAATCAAAGGAATTTTAACTCCAGGACATACTCCAGGTTCTATGTGTTATTTGATTAATGATAAATATTTATTTACAGGTGATTTATTAAGTTTAAAGGCTGGTAAGATTGATAAATTCAATGAGTTTTTTAATATGGATACAAAAACAGCAATTCAATCAATTGACAAAATAGTACATATACCTAGTTGTGAGTACATATTCTCTGCACATTATGGATATACCAATGATTATAAAAATTCGATAAAGGATTGGATGAAATAGAAATACAAAAAACACAACCGCTAACAAGCGCTCATAAGCAATGGCGGGCATTATATGGTTTTCGAAGATAGTTTATATAATTAAAATTTGCAAATATTTTGACAAAGTTGTTCTTCGAAACCCGCCACATGCTCATAGCGCCAACCGTTAGTTGCAAAGCTGAGTCGTACTAATTTTGAGACAATTCTAAAAATGATTAACTTTACATAAAAAAATAAAATGAGACAGTTAAGCACTCAAGATAGAAAACTTAATATTATTGAACAATTGATTATTCTCAATGATAATAAGGTGTTTAAGCAAATTGAAGATTTAATTGACAATTCATTGCAAAGACCTAAACTTAAAAGATTTACAAAACAAGATTTATTGAATCGAGCGAAGGCTTCTAATAAAAATATTGAGAATGGGGAAGTTTACACTCAAGAGGAAGTAGAAAAATTATCACAGAGTTGGTAGATTATGAGAGTCTTTTGGACAAAGTTTGCGTTAAATTCCCTTTCAGATATATACAAATATTATCAAGAGAATGTTAGTTTGACAATTGCACAAAATATTAAAGATAGTGTGCTCTCCAGTTCAAGACAATTGGAAAAGCAATTTCATTCTGGCCAAATTGAAGAATTATTGATTGATTTAGATGAGGGACATAGATATATTTTACGAGGCAACTACAAGATAATTTATAAAATATACAATCATAAAATTTATATTACTGACGTTTTTGATACTCGGCAGAATCCAGAAAAAATAAAGAAAAGAAATAAATAAGTAAGCTCTGCAACTAACACCGGTTACACCCAATGAGGGTTATAGCGGTTTGCAAAGTCCGTCAAGTTTTTGTTATATTTGTGTAACTTGACAAATATTGCAAGTAAATCCCGCACTGCGGTGTAGCCGGGAAACGTTGGCTGTAATGTTTTTGAAAATATAAAAACATATGGAGAAATTAAAACTTAGAATAGACAAAGTATTGATTCTGCTAATAAGCGTTGTTGGCACATTAAGTTTATTATTTCTCGTCTTTTATAGACTCTATGTTCATAAAGGAGATTTGCTATTTATTTCGCTTGCTATTGTTATAATATTTTTGATTCCATGTATATTATCAGTTACCTATTTTTATGTGGATTTAACTAAGCAGGTCTATCTTGATAAATCTAAAAATGAGATATTAATTAAAAGAAATGGTAAAGAATTTACTATTTGTCATAATGATGTGGTAGAATCATTTTGTGTAATGGTTAATAGTGATAAAGTAAGGAATAAAGTTTTTCGATATCCTTCATATAAATATATAGTTTTAATTCTAAATGAGAAAAAAAGAATATATATAACATGCCTTTTATCTGACCCAGAAACAATTATTAATATTTTAAATTTAAAATGTAAAACTGCTTATTCAGATATACCATTTATAAATTGGTTTTTGGGAGATAATGTTCTTACTACTAAGGAATATGAAGATAAAGTTAATGAATATGAAGATAATTTTAGGGATTATTCACATGATAAATTGATCGAGATTATTAATAATAAAAATGTTTATACCGATTATTCTAGAGAAGCTGCTCAAAGATTATTAAAAAGAAAAAAATAAACACTACAGCCAACACCGGTTCACACCCAATGCGGGTTATAGTGGTTTGCGAAGTTCAGTAATTTTTTGTTATATTTGTGCAACTTGACAAATATTGCAAGTAAATCCCGCACTGCGGTGTAGCCGGGAAACGTTAGTGGCAACGGGTAACTAAGATATGCGAACAGTTTATAGATTCAAAAAGTCGACGCCCGACTGTCCGATAATATAATTGGATAATTTTTAAATTGATTTGGTTTGACGATTTTTTAAATATTTATATGGACAGTCAAACCTCGACTTAAAAAGGATTTAAACTATTTGGATTGATTTAGTCGCCAATTTGACAAAAATGTTCACGGATAATTTGGATAAAATTTAAACAAAATTTTAATACTAAAATATTTTGATTCAGATTCAGCCATAACCTTATGATTATTGGATTATATTTAAAAAACAAATTGATTTTATTGATATAAGTATTTAGATAAACATTCTCAAATATAATCAACTTGACAAATTCAAAAATGTAATTATATTTGGATAAAATTTTTCTAATTCGATAAGTTCTAAAAATAATATAAAGACTAAAGGCAAATAAGACAAAAACCCGCAGCCACTAACAAAGGCTCAAACCCAATTGGGGGTTAAGTGGGTTGCGGAGTTCAGCGTTATTAAGTACATTTGTTTTAACTTGATAATTTCTCAGTACCTAATCCCCAACTGGGTTTAGCCTCAAACGTTAGGGCACATTAGAGGATCCTTAAATTTTGATTTGAAATATTAGTGAAGAATAAACTTTGATTGAAACATTTAATTTAAGTGTATGAGAAATTATAAATTATTGCTATTCTTATTATTTATTGGATTTATATCCTGTAATGATAATCCGTATGATTTGAATAAATGTGAATTAGCTTGCTATAATGCTTATAATATTGGAGATACTTTGATTTTCAAATCAGTTAAGAAAGGAAATATTAAAAAATATTTAATCACAGATAAATATACAAATGAGACTCGTGAACAAAATAATCTTTACGATGAATCTAATCTTAGGAGTGCTTACGTAACTTGTCATGACATGGATGTTCCAATAGATAAAAATTCACAAAATGAAAAGGGCAATTTACTTATGATATGGAATGATCACAATGGTGGTTATAACATTAATATTGGTCTAGTAGAATATTTTGGATGGTATAGTGATAGCTTAGGTATATTAAATCATACTGATACATTAAATTACTTTAATAAAAAAATTATTGATTATTATGTATTACAAACTTCTCGAACAGATACTGGTTATACAATAACAAAAATGATTTGGCAACAGAAGATTGGAATTATTAGGTATGATTTAAAAAATGGTGATTCATATATTAGAACTAACGTGCCCTAACACCGGTTCACACCCAATGCGGGTTATAGCGGTTTGCGTAATTCGGTAAGTTTTTGTTATATTTGTACAACTTGACAAATATTGCAAGTAAATCCCGCACTGCGGTGTAGCCGGGAAACGTTGGCGGTAATAAAAAGTAACATATGAGAAATTTAGTAATTATTTTAGTTTTATTTGGATTTATAGATAATGTTAAATCACAAAATGATTGGCTCTACCTTAAACCCAATCTTAAAAGGACTGGTATTATTGGAGAGGCTCAATATAAAGTTAAAATCCAAAAGGATTCTAGTGATATTAAGATTTATAATTTAGTAGATGTTAATTCAGGTTGTTCTTGTGATACAATTGGATATTTTAGTACACAAAATATATCAAAAAGGACAGGGGACTTTATTTTATATTCAAATAATGGAAATATTTCAACTAAGGGTAAATATTTAAAAGGTAAAAAAAGTGGTCATTGGATTAACTATTATGATAATGGATACCTTGAATCTGAAGGAGATTATATAAAAGGCAAAGAGGAAGGTAAGTGGAACTATTATAGAATTAGTGGTTCATTGTCATCTATTGAGATATATAAAAATGGGAAAGCTATTAAAAAGGATTATTTGGATGACAATGGAATTAGGCAAATGAACTCAGATACTATTGATAGATTGCCTGTATTTGTTCTTGATGATATAAAATATTCTAAATTCAGGGAGTTCGTAAAATCAAATATTAATCCAGACTATGCTTTGAGAAATAATATTCAAGGAGCAGTTTATGTTGTGTTTTGTATCGAAATTGATGGAACATTGACAAATATAAGAATAAAACAAGGTATTGATAAGGTAATAAATAGTGAGGTATTGCGAGTGATTCAATTATCTCCAAAATGGTTGCCAGGGATTGAACATAACAGATTGGAAAAAAGAACATTTATAATACCAGTTGTATTTTAAAATTTACTACCGCCAACACGCGCTCATAAGCAATGGCGGGGTTTATATGGTTATTTAGCTTTCAATCTCGCATCAAGTTTTGGTGTATTTTGATAGAGAAGCGCTTCGAAACCCGCCACATGCTCATAGCGCAAACCGTTAGCGGGCATTAACAATCAGAAATTTAAATTAACAATTATATTCAATAACCTTAAATTAAAAAAATATGAAAAGGACAGTATTACTGATTATTATTTTGACTTCAACAGTTTATTTATTTTCTCAAGATGTTATTATAAGGAAAAATGGCGATAAAATAAATTGTATGATTACCAAAGTTGATAGTATGAACGTTTATTTCAGTTTGGATAGAAATGGAAATAAGCTTAACACAATTATTAATAAAAGTGATGTTCAAGATTTGAGATATAATGTAACAAATAACTCAAACTTAACACAAGATGGACAAAGACTAAATAATAATCATCGTTCGGATACTCTACCAAGATTTGCTATTGGCCTTGGGTCTGGGATTAATAATTTCACTGCAATGTTTGGATTTTCGGCCAAATTAAGAGTAGTAGATAAACTTTCATTGCAAGGAGGCATAGGACTGGGCGGTTGGGGTTATAAATATTCGATAGGTATAATATATGATAAACACTATGACGGAGGCTGGTCATATGGTCTTGGATATTCTGTTTGTCCGGGAGAGAATGATATAAAAGCTAATTTACAAATTTCAACAGGAACGACGCAGCAAGTGACATTAAATTATTTGCAGGCAAGTACAATTAATTTAAAAGCAGGATACAGTTGGAGAATTGGTGAGAAAAATACCTTTTATTTAGATTTTGGATATGCTTTTCCGATGGAGACAAATCCTTGGAAAGTCACTGATGGTTCAACCTTGTCAAATACATCTAATTCAGCCCTTCAATTGATACAACCTGGTGGAGTTATTTTAGGGTTAGGATTCACATTTGGGATTTAAAATAATAACGCCCGCTAACATCGGCTACACCTAATAAGGGTTTCAATGGGTTTTGTAGTTTGTCAAGTCTTTGTTATTTTTATTTATATGGATAATGATTACAACTAAATCCCTTACTAGGCGTAGCCGAGGAACGTTGTGCGGCATGCAAAAAAGACAGCAACATGAATGATAATTTGACAAATATTGAAATTCCTGTAAGTAAATCAAAGACAATTCGGCTGTTGATTATTTCGACTACATTTGTTTTGATTGGAGTATTCTTTGTGATTGACCCGATAAGATTTCTAACTATTTGGGTTCAAAACCCAATAATAATATCTGTAGTAGGATATATTTCGATTTTGTTTTTTGGATTTGGAATATTCGTTTTTATATCCAGATTGTTTCAGACAAGACCTGGATTGATAATTACGGACAAAGGAATAATTTATGATACTAAGGATAATATAAATGGATTTATTGATTGGAGTAGGATTACAAAAATATCAACAATAAACATTTATAGACAACGAATGATAATGATACATGTGGATAATCCAGATGAATTTATTAAAAGTCAAGACAAAGCAATTAAACGCAAATTGATGGCTTTTAATCAAAACAACTATGGTGCTCCAATTGGATTGACTGCATCTGGATTTGCTATTTCATTTGATTCATTACTCAAATTGATTATGGATAGATTTAGTACGAATAAACAAAAATAAAGCACGACCGCACAACATCGGCTCATATAAAATGCGGGTTATAGAGGATTTGCAAGTTCAGTGCTTTCTATTTATATTTGTGTAGTTGGATTTATTCTGCAAGTAATCCCACACAGCAGGTAGCACGGAACGTTGGTGGCAATTTTAACACACCGTCTTTTGGTAATTTTAAACTAATAAAATAGAAAATATGAAAAATACACTTGTGATTATTGGAGGAATACTCTCCCTTTTATTTGGTTTATTCCATTTATACTTATGGAAACTGTTAGATTGGAGAAATGAGTTACCAAAGTTAAAACAAGAAAATAGCAATGTAATACAAATGCTAAATATTGGTACATCTTTATTGTTATTATCAATGGGTTTCGTGTTACTGTATTTTCGCACAGAGATTGTGTTTTCATCACTTGGCAGCGCAATATTAATTATTATAGCATTATTCTTTTTTGCAAGATTGATTATGGAACTTGTTTTTCCAGGTAGGTCATTTATCTTTGGATTTATACTGCTAATTTGTGTATCAATATATTTGATTCCGGCATTAATAAAATAAATATATTATTAAATGAATAAAATAATTAAAGTTTCTGCATTTCCGCCAAATTCTGTGATCAATGAAACATTTGGAAAAATAGATTATATAGATACATATAAAGTACCTATTTATGATTATCAGGAATATTCTATTGATTATATAACAGCACTATTTTTTATATCTTTGCCTGCATGGATTAAAATGTTGTTATCATTTCGCAATTTTATAGTTAAGTTTTTTGGATTAAAAGGTGGCGGCATAAGTAAATTGAAAGAACCAGATGAATCAATTTATTTTCCAATTGGTTCTGAGGCAGTAATTTTTAAAGTCCAAAATAGAAATATTAATGAAATTGTGCTGGCAGAGAATGATAAACACCTTAATTTCAGGACTTCATTATTAATTGAAAATGTCGCAGAAAAAGATTATGGATATTTGTATTGTTCGACAATAGTTCAATACAATAATATTTTCGGCAGACTTTATTTTTTTCCTGTAAAACCTTTTCATAAACTGATTATTAAGACAATGCTTAAAATAGTATCTGAGAAATTGAAACAAAAATAAAAACTGCCATAACATCAGCTTATATAAAATGCGGGTTATAGAGGTTTCCAAAGTTCTGCAAGTTTTTATTATATTTGTTCAACCTGACAATTATTGCAAGTAAATCCCGCATTGCGGTGTAGCCGGGAAACGTTAGCTGTAAGGGAAAAAAACGGACAGATACATTTTGACTCATTTATAAATTGACTATATTTGTAATATAAATTGATTAATATGATTGTAAAACAAATATATAAAACTGAAAATAAAAGTCAATTAATTATAAATCTTCCTGATAATTTTAGGAGTAAGAGACAGATTCTTGTTGTACTTGATGATTCAGTTGACACGAAAGCAAATAAAATGGATTTAATGAAAATTGCTTCCAAAGATCCATTATTTCTTGCCGATATAGATTCTGTTTCTAAGGATTTTAGAAATATTGATTCTGAGATTCAATAAAATATAAAAGATGGACAATTTGGAGGGCTAATCTTGATCCAGTAGTGGGTTCAGAGCAAGGTTTAACGAGACCAGTGTTAATAATAAGTGATGATTCGATAAATGACTTGATTAATACAATAAATGTTTTACCAATCACTACAAGGAAAGGTAATAGGATGATATATCCCAATGAAGTATTACTTGAGAGTATTGTATTTGGACTGCCGGAAGAATCTATAATTTTATGTCATCAGATAAGGACATTAGATAAAAAAAGATTTGCCCAATTTTATGGTGAAATTGGCGATACAAAAACTCAAAATGAAATAATTAAAGCACTGTTTTTTCAATTAGGAATAGAAAACCCCAACAGCTAACATCGGCTGATATAAAATGCGGGTTGTAGAGGGTTTACAAGTTCAGTGCTTTCTAATTATATTTGTGTAGTGGGATTTATATTACTGGAATAATTTATATTGTATTTAACCTAGTGACGCCATAGTTCTCAAAATATAACCTCTTATGAAATAATTTTAGTAACTTCAGTATATCTAATATAATACTACGTTTTAATTATATCGGGAACAACTTTTATAGTAATGTAATCATAATTGCTATGTACTATAAAGTTTGAATTTACTAACCTATAACCTAAAATTATTTTACAATTAACGATTTATTGAGTATTAAATTTTTAGAAATCATTTTATATATATAAATGCCTGGCATAAGATTATTTATATTAACTTCTATTTCTCTTTCACCACATATTTCGTCATTAAACAGGGTTTGTAACTGAACACCCTGCATGTTATATAATGTGATTATAACTTTTTGGGGGACGTTTACCCCAAAATAAATTTTAGTATTCCCGGTTGCAGGATTTGGAATATTTTGATGAAGATAAACATCGTTATAATTACTCTTAAGTTCATTGATATTAGTTAATACAATAGAATCGCGATAAAGCGCTGAATCGGGTATAATTTGCTTTATTAAATTTGAAGTTGAATAAGATAACCCAAGTAAAGGACTCCCAACTGAACCATGAAAATAGTTTATTCTTAGTGAGTGCATTCCAGGCTTTAAACCAACCGATCCATTCAATTCGGTTGCTTGATGAACGCCATCATTTAAAATAATATTGTAATTGTCAACAAATAGTTCACTACCATCTTTTGAATTGAGATAAAAAGTATATAAATCTTTCTGGTCAATATTTATATAGCCTTGATAGGATACTGCAAAATTTATTGAATCCTTGTCTTTGTCAACTTCAAAATTATGAACGCTATCTTTTCTTATTGGTTTTAAACTATTGAAATTTGGCAAACTTGTGTAATTTCCCTTATAATAATAGTAATTTATTCCCTTAACAATTTTTGAAGTAATTATAGCATCAAGGTATTTAACAGGTGGATTTAAACCATAAACTACCAATTGTTTCGAAAAAGTAGGTTCATAAACTTTTCCGTTCACTACAATTGGAGCATTAAATTTGGCATAATTACCAAGCGGATCACGAATTTTATTTTGTTCACTATTCCAAATTTCTTTACTAACATCTGAAGCATCGAAAGCCCTCAAAATACCGGGAACAGCATTCCCGTTTGCATCGCCCGATGCCGCTATATTAGCCCACACAATCCCTGTTCCTTTTAAAGTATCATTACTCGATACAGTTAACATTCCTCCGGGATAAAGTGCTGTAACATTGCTGGTAGAAGACGGAGTAACAACAAATCCATTACCATTTCTTTTAAATGCTTTAAGCTTATCATCGGCACTCCAGGCAAATAAATAACCACCGGAATTATTTTCCCAGTAAGCTACAGAACTATGCAGGGGCACCTAAAAATGTATTAAAACTTTGAAAAATCTGGCTATCACACTTGCAGGCACTTGTATTATATTGCCCCATTTTAGTTTTATTCACCACGTATAGTTCCCCCGATTTGTTCCCACCAATTAACATATTACTATTTGGCACAATTACAGGTGCATCCACACCCAGGTCACCATCTATTGATTGTAAATAAGCTTGGTTATAGGGAGTAAAATAATCTATTACATTCAATGAATCGCTTGTAGGATGAAGTTTAATAAAGCTATCACCAAAATTTCGACCTGATGTATTTGCATTAAAATCGCCATTACCTGTAGAATAATATAAATCGCCATTCTCATCTATAGATAGCCCTGGCCCGACATCCAAATACCACCTTCAGTACCATCGGGAGTAGTATTAAAAACATATTTTTGTTTTAAACTATCACAAGTATATCCTAAAACCCAACCATGATATGGATCGGTATCAGCATAACCTGAGAATGCTATGTAAACAATACCCTTTGAAAGAACCAGTGCCGGACGTTGTAATTGCTGTTTGCTATCAAAATTTACTATGCCTCCAACACTTCCTGCACCTACGCCATTTACCGATGCCTTTAATATTACCGGGCTGTTGTATTTTATTTGACCATTCGTAATATCAATTGCGTATAATTTATGAAAATACTTGCCACTGTCTTTAATAAATGCAACGGCATATAAAGTATTTGTACTTGTATCAATAACAGGAGTGCTAGTTATACCAATTTCTACCTGAATATCATGATATGCACCATAACGGTAGCCAAAATTCAGATCGGGAACAGGGCACGATGGACCAAGTGATATTTTCCACAGTGGAGCAGTTAAAGAATCAGCATCATAGGCATATATTGAATTATGCATAGTTGCTATGAATATTACATTTCTTTTATTTTGCCCGTTTATTGCCAGGTTTGGCACATAAAGCGGCTGTGCATAAGTGTGCCCGTCAATTGGATATGCATATAAAAATCCAAAGCTATCTGCCTTCACATTCAAGGTTGTGAGTACCTTTTCTTTATTAAAATACCATCCATTACGGTTATTATCGCCTCTTTGGGTTAACATATAAACCTGGGCATTAATACCATTAACACTTAAAAATAATAACATTATTATACTCAATTTTATCTTCATATTTCACATATTTAAGCGTTTAAATATTTAAACATATGAATAAGCTAATTGTTTTCTATGGTTATAGTAATAGTTCTGTGAAATTTATTTTACACCGGCCGGAGTTTAAATCAATTTTATACAATAATTTTTAATTAGTATCTGTCTTTAATATCAACAAACCCTGACAGGGTTATTATTAATCAAAGTTGGTCAGTTACTAATTCCATTACAATAAGTTTTGAGAAAAACCCTGTCAGGGTTTGTTGTCAATAGCTACAGCCTATTTTATAAATTAACCGTTATTTATAACCATTCTAAGGCTTCTATTCCAAATATATTTTTACTTTTAAGGTGAAAATCAGGGAATTTGTGGGCAGGGTTATTTTAATTGTAAAATGAAATGAATTTTATTTTATGAATGAAAAGAATTCAATTGATAAAATAAAAAATGCGTCATATAATAACGCTTAATTGGTTGTTGTGCGCAATTAAACTCATCATTATGAGATATTATTTTTATAGGTCTTTTTTATTATTTTATTTTTTTTTAAGTTGTAATGTTGATATAAAAAGTCAAGATACAATTGCTAAAAATATTTTTATTTCATTAAACTCTGGATGTTTTCTTCAAGGACAAGAGTTTCTTAAATCAAATTATTATATGAATCCTATATATAGTAATTATGTATTTATAAATGGTTTTACAATTGGGATACCGACTTCAGATAAACTGTTTCATCTATATATAAAAGGGATGTATTTCAAAGACAAAGGTATCCTTCGAACATATAATATTGGTGATCTCATTTCACCCATTGAAACAATTGGGAGTTCCACCTTAACTTCATATATATTCAATCTTGGATGTCAATATATTTTTCTTTATTCAAAACGATTTGATATGTTTGTTCAAGGAGGATTAACTGGACAACATCTAAAAATAATTGAATTAAATGGAGGAGGTGAAGATTTGGGAGTTACTTCTTTTTTTCTTGGTTTTGGATTGGAACTAAATGCAAATAAAATTCCAATTAGTGTATTTTCAGAAGTTCAATTCAATGATGGATTTTTCGTTATTCCATTTGTTATGCATGGAAACTTTAATACATATAATTTGGGGACTAATATAAATATTGGAATAAAGTATTATATTAGTAAAATTAAATATTAAAAGTGCCCAACACCGGTTACACCCAATGCGGGTTTCAGTGGTTTGTATAGTTCAGTAAGTTTTTGTTACATTTGTGCAACCAGATAAATATTGCAAGTAAAACCCGTACTGGCGGTTATCCTCGAACGTTGGGCGTAATTCCGATTCTTTCTAAATTATGTATAACAAATTTTTTATTACATTTATATTCCAGTTGGCTAAACCTATTATTAATTATTTCAAATTAATTAACACAACATGAAAAAATTCAAATTATTTATTGTGGGAATTCTCCTTTCATCTGGAGTTTTTGCTCAGGTAAAATTAAGCAACATTGTGGCTTTTTATTCATTTAGTAGTAGCAATAGTAGTTCATTATCTATTGAAGATGAATCGGGTAATTACAACAATGCTGCTGTATATAATGGAATTGGTTTTGTTCCAGACAGAAATGGTGTTTCAGAACACGCAGCAAATATTGGTGGAGAAAGTTATTATTATAACTTTTTAGTTATTAATGAAGACAGTAGTATTAACAGTTTAAATAATATGAATGGAGCTTCTTTTGTGTTTTGGTATAGGAAAAATGAAACACCTGCCACTATTTCTTTCAATTATTCTCCAATTATTTCTATTAAAAATTCATTGAAAAAGAAATATGAATTGAATTTCATTCAAAGCTCTAAACAGATTCAATTAGCCTACTTCAGTAATACTTTAAAAACTGACTCATTTACCAGTATTTCTAATATTACTAACAATGTTTGGTATTGTATTGCCTTTACAATTGATTTTACAAATAAACAGATGGCAGTTTATATCAATGGCACCAAAGAGGGCTCTGCAACTATCCAATTCTCTTTACCTTCAAACCCGGAAATTGATATAGCGAAATGGGCTCTTTTTTCTGCTACATATGATGATTTCTCAATTTACAACAGGGTATTAAGCCAGGATGAGGTTAAAACAATTTATATAAATTGCACAGCCACTCTTCCGGTTACGCAAAATATAGAAAGCTGCAGTGTTGACAAAGTTGAAGCGTCGAATGGAACAAATTACAATTGGTATAAAACAGAAACAGGAGGATCTCCAGTGAGTACCAATAATCCTTACTTTGTTTCAATTACAAAGACTGATACTCTTTATGTTTCTAATACTGCAGATAATTGCGAAAGCCAGCGTGTTCCACTTATCATAACAGTTAAACCCAATCCATTACCCTTAGGTGTTATAGATGGCAAAAAGAATGTTTTTGTGGATAGTATTGAAAAATATAGTGTTGAAAGCAGAAACGGATCGATGTATTATTGGACTATTTCCGGAGGTACTGGCTCAAGTTTAACCAATGAAATTTCTGTTCTGTGGAAAACTGAAGGAAAGAGAAGCATTAAGGTTTATGAGGTAAATAATAGTCAATGCAACGGAGATGAAATATTTTCTGATATTACGGTTACCAATCCCAACCCTCCGAAAAAAGAAATTGTTGCTCTATATCATTTGAATGGAAATGCTAATGATGCAAGTGATAACGGCAATAATGGAACTATTTTTGAAGTAACACCCATAACTGATAGGTTAGGTAATGACTCATCAGCTCTCAAATTTGATGGTATAAATGACTACATATCTATTGAAAACACTTTTGATTTTCCATCCCGAACAATTAGTTTTTGGTTTAAAGCTTATGATGATAGCTATTCTGATTACCGCATAATTTATTGTTCTGACAATCCAAATTTAAATTATGGATTAGTTTATGCAACATTGTTATTTCGTAATAATGGTTTAAAATTGCTTATGTCTATTGCAAATGTAACTGAGATCACCTACTCAATAGTTACAAATAAATGGTACCAGGTTTCATTAGTTAGTACTTCTGATAGTATGGCAAGTTTTTTTGTAGATGGCAAACTTGTCGTTTCTCAAAAAATCACAGAATATTTGACCTCCAATGCAGGGTTAAATCAAACTATTATTGGTTCTTCGAGATTAATTAATGGCAGATATTTTAAAGGCGAATTGGATGAAATGAAAATATACAACTATTCGCTAACAGCCTCAAATATTGATTCGATCTATAGTATAGAAGCTCCAACAGAAAATGTAATCATTGAGTCAAATTGTACTTTTAAAATATATCCAAATCCAACAAAAATTGGTTATATAACAATTTACTCAGAAATGTTGACAAGAGGGGCTAAAATTACAGTTAAGAACATTGCAGGAATAACTTTAAAGAATATTCATTGCCAGAATAATCCATGCAAGCTTTATTTAACGGGATTGCTCAAAGGCATGTACTTCGTTGAATTCACTTCTGGAAGAAAAAAAATGGTACGCAAACTCATTATTGAATAGCAGATTTAATGAAACAATTACTGAAGAAAAAGTGTTTTATTGAATATATTTTTTAATGAAGTCCTAATTTACTCACTTGTAAAAATAGGATAGGCTAAAAAAGGAAACTACTCCCAACAAAGGTTTTACCTGCAATACGGGTTTCAGTGGTTTGCAAAGTTCAGTAAGTTTTTATTACATTTGTGCAACCAGATAATTATTGCAAGTAAATCCGACACTGCGGTGTAGCCTGGAAGCGTTAGCGGCAATGGAACTGCCGATTCAAGACATTAGATTGATTATTTTAAATCTATTATATTCGGATATTGGAACTTTTATTTGCAGAAATTGCAAATGTTCAACTTAATTTTTGCAGTTTTCCTTTAAATTAACATTTCAATAATCATTAATTAATAATTTCTGATTAAAACATTAATTGTAATAGAAATTTTAGAATTAAATTCAAAATGATATTTTGCAATTGCAAAAAACAATTTGAATTCAATATTATTAAGATGTTATTTTGGATATCAAATAAAAAAAAATATCATGAAAAATATTAGACCCTTTCCTGTTTTCAAAACTTTTCGATTAAAACATTTGAAAAGAAATATTTCATTTCTTATTATAATTGCTTTTTTGAATATGGTTGTGGGTTGTTATTACTATAAGGTGAATACCAAAACAAAACTGGCAACGAAAGATATTATAGAATTTCAAAATAATAATAAATTTATAATAGTTCATTCAGGAATACAAATCAAGTACCTTAAGATTATTTCAATTGAAAACAATGTATTGTATGGTTCTGTAAGTGATTTTAAAGGCCATCAAAAATACAAAACTACCAATCCGGAAACATCAAACAGGTACAAAATAAATAATGAAAGTGACGTTATAAATGAAGTACATATTTATATTTCAGGTTATGTTATAAAAGATAATGGCAAAATATCTTTTCCATTAAGTAGTATTACTAAAATTGAAATTTATGATCCGGACCATTTGGCTACTATTGCTTCATGGGTATTTGGGGCTATTGGTATTACAGCCTTAGTTGCAGTTACATTATTTATAATTGTTCTTTTAACAAAAAAATCATGCCCGTTCATTTATGTATGGGATGGTAAAGATTATAAATTCACCGGTGAAATTTACAGTGGCGCAGTACATCCACCCCTTGAGAGGAACGATTATCTTCCATTACCTGATTTAAAGCAGAAAAATGGTGAATATAATCTTAAAATTACCAATGAAATACATGAAATACAACATACAAATCTGACTAAATTAATTGCAATTGATCATCCTGAAGGTTCAACAGTTTTAATAGATAAATATGGTGTAGTTCAAACATCAACAAATATGGAATTTCCTTTGAGCGCCTGTAATTTAAATGGGAAAAATATATTGAATCTCATTCTGAATAAAGACAGTTTAAGCTATCTAGGCGATGAAGCTATTGAAACAGATGGAATTATAATGAATTTCAAACACCCGAAAACTGTTTCCAATTGCAAGCTATTTATACGAGCAAAAAACACCTTCTGGTTAGATTATATTTTTGGTAAATTTTATGATTTATTTGGTTCGTCCTTTAACAAATGGAATAATAAGCAAAAAACAGCATCCGAATCGTCGCTCATTAAATGGAGTTTAGATCAAAATATTCCACTTTCAGTATATATCGAAAAAAACAATAAATGGGAGTTTGTCGATTATTATAATCTCTCAGGCCCAATGGCCTATAAAGAAGATGTATTGCCAATTGATTTGACTGGAATTGATAGCGACACTATAAAAATAAAACTTGAATCAGGATCATATTTCTGGGATATTGATTATGTTGGCGCTGACTTTACAAAAAATCTTGAATTAAAAAGTTTGGAAGTACCACTTCAAAATGCCGTAAACAATAAAGGAGAAAATATTACCAATCTACTGAAAGATGACGACAGTACATATTATATTCAGCCAAATGTTGGTGATGAAGCGATGTTGACATTTTCTGCACCTAAAACAAAGTCAACTAACCGATCAGTTTTTCTCCATAGTAAAGGTTATTATGAAATTTTAAGAAACCCTTCCGGAATTGCTGATAGAAAATATTTAGTAGAGTTCAGAAAACCTGGTCGATTTAACAAGTTTTCAATAGAAATGCTGCAATTATATAATAAAAATAATAAGAAATAAATGAATACAAACTTGTTGGAAGTAAATGATACTATGAATATTCGTTCTTCAATAATTTATGGTTATAAAGCTCGTTTAATTAGAGTTGGTATAAGATTGACTGTTTTAAAGCTATCTATTAAGGAATATGTAAATCCTGTTATAGCTTTTAAAGTTCTTCGTCAATTAATAAACAAAAAACAAAAGATAATAGGAAGTGCAAGTAATCCGAGATTTATAAAATCCGGATCAAAATATTATTGGACAACCGATTTTCCGGGTTGGCCATCAAAGACATTTAATATTTATATTAAAAAAGAATTTAATAGGGTAAGGTCAAAAAATAAAAATAATAAATTAATTCAAACAATTATATTTGCTATAACCAACCGTTGTTATTTAAGATGTGAACATTGTTTTGAATGGGATAAGCTCGACTCGATAGATAAGTTAACCTTGGAGGAATTAAAGCATATTTTAATTAAAATTCAAAACCAGGAAATTTATCATATTCAATTAAGCGGAGGCGAACCTCTAGTACGTTTGAATGAAATGATTGAATTAATGAAATCGGCAAAAAAAGTATCAAATTTCTGGTTGCTTACATCAGGATACGGTCTTACAAATGAAAAAGCAGCCATACTAAAACAAGCCGGATTAATTGGGGTAAATATAAGTTTAGATCATTGGAATGAGGATAATCATAACGAATTCAGGAATAATAATACCTCCTTTAAATGGGTGAAGGAAGCCGTCATAAATTGCAAGAATAATGGTTTAATTGTTAGTTTGTCGTTATGCGCCACAAAACAATTTATTTCAGAAGACAATCTTTGGAAATATGTTGAATTAGCAAAAAGCTGGGAAGTTGATTTTATTAGAATATTAGAACCCAGAAGTGCTGGCCGTTATACGAATAAAAATGTTGAACTTGAATTTTCGCATTGGCATATTCTTGAAAATTTTTATTTGAAAATTAACTCGGAAAGTAAATATTCTGATTACCCAATATTAGTTTACCCTGGAGATCATCAACGAAAAGTTGGATGCTTTGGAGCTGGGAACAGGTATTTTTATATTGACTCGAATGCAGACATTCATGCATGCCCATTTTGTTTGAGAAAACATGGCAGCGCCTTAAATGATACATCATTTGAACCTGCATTACTAAATATGAAAGAAACTAAATGCCATGCATTTAAAATGAATTATACCGATTGACATATAAAGAATAAAAATATTAAAATATCACAGCCGCTAACAAAGTTATAATCAATAGGGTGTTTAAGAAATAAAATTACTGGCCATTATTTCCCGGCAGGGTATCTCGCTGAAGACATTGCTGAGAATAAACCCGATTTTATAGAATAATTTTTAATTAGAAGCTGTCTATAATATCAACAAACCCTGACAAGGTTACTTGTCAATAACTACAGCATATTTTAAAAATTAACCGTTATTTATATCCATTCTAAGGCATTTATACCAAAAAACTTTTTACTTTTAACGTGAAAATCAGGGAATTTGCGGGTAGGGATATTTTAATAGTAAAATGAAATGAATTTTATTTTATGAAAGAAAAGAATTCTATTGAAATAATAAATAATACAACATGTCATGGAGCTTATTTATTAGTTATGGACAAGCGTTGCAATTATTAACCAAATTATATAAATTATGAAAAAGATTACATTTATTTTAGCATTCTTATATTGCATTAATGTGTTTTCGCAAGATGATAAACCAACAATGCAAGGTAATTATTTGATAGGAGGTAGTTTTACAACTGATTATATAAAATATTCAAATTTCAAGATATTCGAAATAAATTTAAATCCAAATGTTGGTTATTTTATTATTAATCATTTAGCAATAGGTGCAAGTCTACCATTAGGATATTATAATTTTATTGGAGGACCAAGCAATTATGAATATACGATAGGCTTGGGACCTTTTGCAAAATATTATACTGACCAAGGATTGTTTTTTTCCTTTCAATTAACTTATAATATTGCAAAACAATATGATAATTCAGGAACAGCCAATCAATATACGACTGATAACTTAAGTTTATCACCAGGGATTGGATATGCCTATTTTCTGAATTCTAAAACCTCCTTAGAATTTGGTTTATACTACGAATACTTAAAAGAAACAATTAAAAATAATGATAACACATATGCGCCTACAACTAATATCAGTAAAATAAATAGTTTAGATTTTAAAGTAGGATTTCAAATATTTTTATAAATGCTAGCTACTTATGCATTCTATAAAGGCAATTATCTTTACATAATTAGAAAGATAAAAGCCATACTATGGCGCATAAAGTTTAATTAGACATTATATGTAATTAGACGAGTACATATTCAAAATATATATATAAATGGATTTATATTATAATCAATTAAAAATTAAATTATGAGAAAGTTTATTTTAGCAGCATTAATTAGTTTTTTTTATATTGCAAACAGTTATTGTCAGACCAACAACATAACTGCGTATAGTCTCAATTTATTTTCACCTTCAAGAAATCTTACTGGCGAATTATACGTAAAAGATAGTATTGCTAACCTTTTTACAGGTACAATGGTTATAGATAATTCTACTCGAATGATTTATGGATGGTATGTTAATAAAACAAGCCAAGGAACAAATTATACGTATAATACTGTAAGTATGATTTTTTATGTTCAGATTAATGGTGGTTTTCAGCATCAACAGCTTTTTAAAGGAATATTAAGCTATGACAAGAAATTTTTAAGCGGTGAATATTTTTATTACGGAAATGAATATCCATTTAATGCAATACTAGATACTACTTCAATAACTGCTATTCAAAAGATTGAAAATAAAAATGAATTAAAATATTATCCTAATCCGGTAAATAATTATTTGCAATTCGAGAGCTCAAATAAATATAATGAAATAAAGATATATAATATGAGTGGTGATTTACTTTTACAAGAATCATATAAAAGCAAAATAAAAGTATCCGAATTAAATAATGGAATTTATATAGCCCAATTATTAAACAATGGCATTGCTAAAGATGCTATTAAGTTTATTAAAAACTAAAAAACAATTGCTAACATCGCACAAATAGCAGAGAAAGGCAGCCCGTTACTGCAACCGTTCCTATGCTGCCATACATTGCTTATATATCTTCCAAGCAGGGTTTCCCGACGAAGACCCTGCTGAGAAGAGAAGAAATGTGTCCTATAATGGCAATTATCTGTACATAATTGGAATGATAAACACCATATAATGGCGTTTATCTGCTGGTTGGGTTATATTTTAAAGATCAGCATTTCTCTTAATCATTGTTAAAATAATTTCATATTAAAAACAGTTTAATATATTTGAAAAAAAGATAAATGGAAAGCGCTAAATATGTTCATGGATATTCTGACAAAGAAGCAGTGAGACTTAATGACCAGGCAGATACATTGGATAATATAATTCATAATGATACTATATTCCCAAATGATAGTTTAGTTCTTGAAGCTGGTTGCGGGGTTGGAGCACAGACAAAAATAATAACAACAAAAAATCCCCATTCAAACTTTATATCAATTGATTTATCAGATGATTCTATTAGAGAAGCAAAGGAATTGGTAAAAGGTATGAACATTAAAAATGTTGAATTCAAACAAGCGGACATTTATAATTTACCATTTAATGACGAGACTTTTGATAGTGTGATAATTTGTTTTGTATTGGAACATCTTCACAATCCTATACAAGCCCTTAATGAACTAAAAAGAGTAATGAAAAGAGGTGGCCAAATGATTGCCATTGAGGGCGACCATGGCTCAACGTTTTTTCATCCTGATAGTAAATATGCACATTTAGCAATAGATTGCCAGGTTCAACTTCAACGACAAAGTGGAGGTAATTCAAATATAGGGAGAGAATTATATCCTTTATTAAGCTCAATAGGACTTTCTGATATATCTGTTTCGCCTCGGATGGTTTATGTTGATGCCAGCCGACCACAGCTAGTAGAAGGATTTATTAAAAACACATTTACTGCTATGATTGAGGTGGTTGGTGAAAAGGCAATTCAACATGGCATTATAGATGGCATTACATTTGAAAAGGGAATAAAGGATTTATATAGGACTGCCGAACCTGATGGAATTTTTAGTTATACTTTTTTCAAGGGATTTGGAACAAAAAAATAAAAAAACCAGCTGGCGCTAGCTTGTGCTTCCATAATATATTAAAAACAAAACTTCGTTTTTGTCTGCCTGCGTAAGCGCAATAGCATTAAGTTAAGTCTCTCACCACCCACAGCCCCTCCCCTCTCTGTTACACCCCATTTTATTTTCCAATCCTTTATTTGTATTCATTCTATGGTTATTATACCAAATAACTTTTTACTTTTAAGGTGAAAATCAGGGAATTTGTGGGCAGGAATATTTTAATTGTAAAATGAAATAAATTTTATTTTATGAAAGAAAAGAATTCATTGGATAAAATAAATAGTAAACTATATAATGGCAATTACTAGCACATAATTGGAAATATAAACTCCATCTCATGGTGTTTATTTAATAGTTGGCGGGCATTATACGAACACACCGTTAAGACATTTAAAAAGTTAAAATATTTCGATAAGCTCTATTTTGAAATGTTAAAAAGGGTCTAAGCACTAAACATTTTGTTTAGTGAACTGTTAAAAACTTAAAATTAATTGTCAGTTCAACGAAATCAAAATCTTTAAAACCTTTAATTATGAAAAGAATTATTCTACCCATTTTATTTGTGATATTCTGCTCTGCATCAAATGCACAGTGGATATTAACCAATGGTATTAGTGTTAACTGGAGTTTAAATTCCGTTTGGTTTACCGATGCCAATACTGGTTATGCCGCAGGGTACAGCGGAATATTAATAAAAACCATTGATGGAGGTACTACTTGGGACACCCTATCGAGTGGAACAACATCTGATTTAAATTGCGTGCGATTTATTAATGCCAATATTGGTTTTGCCGATGGTAATAACTCAACACTTTTAATGACTACTGATGCAGGCAAAACTTGGAAAAAAATTTCGGATGGAATTTCATCAAATGTATCGCCATATAATTACGATATTGATTTTACAAATACTTCTATCGGATATATTGCCGGTGGTAATTTACAGACTATTATAAAAACTACAGATGGTGGTAATACCTGGACTCCTTATAGCATAATGAATACTTATAGTATAATGAATTCGGTTAACTTTCCTACTATGCAGACAGGATATGCAGGAGGAAATGGGGTGATAGTAAAAACAACTGACGGAGGGATGACATGGGATACGTTAACTACAATTTTGCAGACCTGGGTTAAGTCAATTAATTTTACAGATTCCTTAAACGGATATGCTACTTGCGGAAGTTCAATTTTAAAAACAACTAACGGAGGATTAAAATGGACGGTACTAAATACCGGATTAAAAAATAAAATTGACCTAAGTTTTCATTCATGTTTATTTACAAGCCCCAACCAGGGATACGTTGTTGGTACTAGTAGTTTAACCGGAGCTGGTATTATCCTTAGAACATCCAATGCCGGCGCTACATGGGATTCTTTACCTTTACCGCAGCTTCCTACATACACTCCTTTTAGTTCGATTTTTTTTACCGATGCTAATACAGGTTATGTTGTAGGGGACAGAGTTATTTTGAAAACCACAGATGGCGGAGGTCCAGTTACGAGTGTAATAGATTTGAATCAAAATGTCAACTCGAACCTATACCCTAATCCGGTTACTAATTTTTTAAACCTTAAAAGTATTAATCAAAGTGCAACTATATCAATATATGATATTCAAGGAAAGTTGACCTTCAGTCAGCAAAACATCAATAACCAAATTAATGTTGGTAATTTGCAAAATGGTGTCTACTTTATAAAAATAAACGACAACAATAAAATTACAACTGAGAAATTTATTAAAAGATAATTTTTATAATGGAGAAAGGGGCGAACAACCCCTTCTCTATTTTTAATTAAGTAATAAATTATTTTCTATTAATAAAAGTATTTAATCAATTTCTTGCAATAAATAAGTCATTTAATCCTCAAGAATAATAAATTAAGATTATAACGCCCACCAACATCGGCTCATATAAAATAAGGGTTTCAGCAAGTTTGCAAGTTCAGTACTTTCTAATTATATTTGTTTATTTTGATTTATCCTGCAAGCAAACCCAGCACTAATTTGAAGCCGGGAAAGATTAGCGTTCTTTGTAACAGACTTCCCTACGGAAACAGAAAATTGACATAACAAAGATTTGACATTCATATGAAAATTAAGTATGAGAAAAGTAATCGCAGCAATCAATATGACGCTTGACGGATTTTGCGACCATACGGCAATAATCCCGGATGAAGAAATACATCAACATTACGCTAACTTGTTGCGTAATGCAGGCTCTATTCTATATGGTAGAATAACCTATCAACTTATGGAATTTTGGCAAACCCTGGCAGAAAATCCATCAGGTGAAAAGTCAATGGACGACTTTGCTATTGTAATGAACATAACTCCCAAAATTGTTTTTTCCCGAACGCTTAAGAATGTAAATTGGAAAAGTGCAAAGTTGGCAGACCAAACCATTGACCAAGAAGTTTTAGAACTCAAACAACAACCGGGCAAAGATATTTTTGTTGGCAGTAGGAGCTTAATTATCCAGTTAATGAAACTGAATTTAATTGATGAATTACAAGTAATGGTTCACCCTGTTATCGCAGGAAATGGTTTGCCTTTATTTGAACAGGTAAACGAAAGGACAATTCTTAAACTCGTAAAGACAAAAACTTTTAGTGGTGGTGCAGTAACACTTTACTACAAACTGACAAAAAATTAATAAATCAGGACAATGACAATTCAAGAACAAATAAAAAAGTATATTGATAGCCTGCCTGAACAAAAACGTGCTGACATTGAAACATTGCACTAAGGCATACTTCAAACTTTGCCAGAATGTAAACTATGGTTCTTAGATGGTAAAGACGATAACGGCAAAATTATTTCCAATCCCAATATAGGATATGGACTCCAAACAATAAAGTATGCTGACGGAAAGACCAAAGAGTTTTATCAAATTGGTATCAGTGCAAACACAACAGGAATTTCCGTATATATTATGGGCATTGAAGACAAAAAGTATTTGCCTCAAACCTACGGAAAAACAATAGGCAAGGCAAGTGTAACGGGTTATTGCATTAAGTTTAAAACGCTAAAAGACATAAATATTGATACACTTGAAACAGCAATAATAGATGGAGTTAAACAGACAAAGTAACGACAGCAATCAAAGAACAACAAACCCTTCACTGACGCTAGCTTGTAGCTCGTGCATCCATTATATATTAAAAACAAAACCTCGTTTTTGTCTGCCTGCGTAAGCGTAATATCATTAAGTTAAGTCTCTCACCACCCACAGCCCCTCCCCTCTCTGTTTCACCCTTTTTATTTTCCAATCCTTTATTTGTATTCATTCTAAGGTTATAATTCCAAAAAACATTTTACTTTTAAGGTGAAAATCAGGGAATTTGTGGGCAGGGATATTTTAATTGTAAAATGAAATAAATTTTATTTTATGAATGAAAAGAATTTATTGGATAAAATAAATAATACGTCATATAATGGCAGTTTCCGTAATTAATTGGAAAGATGAGCTCCATTTCATGACGCTTAAATAATATTTGTCTGAAATTTTAAATTAAAATTCTACATATGATAACAATCGAAGAATTACAAGCTATTAAATTTGGCGAACGAGTTGCAGAAGAGGAAACTCAGAACTTAATCAAATATTTTGTTGAAACTGATGATTGGCGAAGAGTATTTAATGGAGATATTGATATAATTTATGGTGCAAAAGGTTCTGGCAAGAGTGCGATATATACAATTCTAGATACCAATACAGAAAAACTTTTTGATAAAAACATTTTACTTACAACAGCAGAGAATCCAAGAGGAGATACTGTTTTTGAAGGATTGACATATGATCCGCCAACAGGAGAAACTGAATTTGTAAGACTTTGGAAATTGTATTTTATTGTTATAACATATGCGGAATTTGAGAAATGGCAAAACGAAAATATCTATTTTAATGAGTTAAAAAAATTATTAGAATATTCTGGATTAATTCCACCGCAAAAGGGATTAAAATCAATATTAAAAGTATGCAGAGATTATGTTCGGCAAATATTGAACATTGAGTCATTCCAGCCCGGAATTGATTTGAATGAAGCAACAGGAATGCCAAAAGGTGTTAATTTCAAAGTTTCATTTCGAGAGCCAAATAAAAATGAAGTAGATGCAGGAATAAAATCTATTGATTATTTATACAACTTATTAGAAAAAGCTTTAAGGGACACAAAATTTATACTTTGGATAGCTGTTGATAGATTAGATGTTGCATTTACTGAGAATCTCGAATTAGAAACAAATGCTTTAAAAGCATTATTTAAAGTTTATCGTGATTTAACTCCATTGAATTATTTAAAAATAAAGATATTTCTAAGAGATGATATATGGCGGCGACTAACGGAAGAAGGATTTAGAGAGGCAAGTCATATAACAAAAACATTAACTATTAATTGGTCAAAAGAGACAATTGTTAATTTGATTATTCGTAGGCTTCTATATAATCAGCAAATAATTGATAAGTTTAAATTAAATAAGAGCGATATTTTGTTAGACTATAAAAAGCAGGAAGAGCTATTTTATAGATTCTTTCCAACAAAAATTGAGATTGGAGAAAAACAATCTAAAACAATTGAATGGATTCTCGGTCGAATAAGAGATGGGAAAGGAATAATTGCACCAAGAGAAATAATTCATCTTTTCAATGAAGCTATAAAAGAGCAAATTAAGAAATTGCAAATAGGTCAAATTGATTTGGAAGGTGATAATTTAATAGGACGAAACGCTTTTAAAATAGCTCTTGATGCTGTCTCAAAAGTTAGATTAGAACAGACTATTTATGCTGAATATCCAAGCCTAAAAACATTTATTCAAAAACTTGAATCTGAAAAGACGGATCAGCGTATAGATTCTTTAGCAAGAGTTTGGTCTTTATCTGAAGAAGAAACTAAAATTTATGCTAAAAAACTGGTTGACATAGGCTTTTTTGAAGAAAAAGGTGATACCCTGAATCCTAAATATTGGGTTCCATTTATTTATCGCAATGAATTAAATATGGTGCAAGGTGCAGCTGATTAAAATACTTCAGCCAACACGCGCTCATAAGTAATGACGGGTTTTATATTGTTTTTGAAATTAGTTCATATAATTATAATTTGCAAGTATTTTGATAAAGAAGTTCTTCGAAATCCGTCAATAGTTATAGCGCAAAACGTTGGCAACATAATAAAAAACTAAACATATGAAACAAACGACACAAAACATTTATAATGTTTTAAAACAGCAGAGTAATATAGATGGTTTTAATCAATTAAAAAGTAATAATCCAACATATATTTTTCAGGAGACAAGTATAACTGAATCTTATGATAGTTTTGTAAGAATTGCAGACCTGATTATAAAAACGGCAGATAATAACTTATTTGACAATATTCCTTTCTCAAAAAGAAATCAAATTTGGAGTGCTGTTTCCACAATTAATCAACATGTAAATCAATGCAGACAATTTAGTTTTAATTTCAGTAATGGAAATGTTGTAAACTTAGCAAATTCTATAATTCAACAGACAAATAATCTAATAGACTTTGTAGAAACAGCTAATTTATTTGCCAAATCAATTGGACTTGAAGACTATAAAGAAGAAATAAAAAATTTATCTGGAGTTAGGAAAAAATACCTTGACCTCTTAAAACAGTTAAATGAGCTAGATAAATTACAAACTCAAACTGACGAAGTTTTTAAAGTTGCAAATCAAACTAATGATGATATTAATAAAATATTAACTGAGATAAAAGAAAAACTTAAAAACATAACTCAACTAGAAATAGATGTCGCTGGGAATGCTAAGAAAACAAATGAAGTTAGTATTCTAATCAAAGAAAGTGAGAAAGAAATCGAAGGCAAAAAACTTCAGGTAAATACATTTGCTGGAAACATTGAGGAGTATAAAGCAGCTATTAAAATCTTACAAGAGGAGGCTGAAAAAATCATTTCAAAAGAAAAAGTCATTGATGATTTAATACTTCAAGCTGAAAAAGCATTAAATTTAAAATCTGCCCAAGGGATTAGTGCAGCATTTTCAACACAATATCATACAGCAAATGAAACAGGAATTTTAAAAATTCAAGGGAAGAAAATTAATCTATGGTTAATTGGAGCATCGGTATTTATATTATCAGCATTAGGGATAACGATATGGATTGCAACTGGACATTTAGGTAGCAATGGTATAGGTATCAGTCTTATTGTTGCTCGAATTGTTGCTGTAGCAATATCAATAACAGGTGCAACTTTTTGTGCTAAACAATTTATTAAACAAAGAAATATTGCTGAAGATTATGCGTATAAAGCTGTGCTTTCTAAATCAATAATCGCTTTTGCAGATGAAATTAGAAAGAAAGACCCACAAAAAGTTGCTGAATACTTGACAAAAGTATTAGATGAAATACATAAAGATCCATTAAGACCCAGAGACGATAAAGATGAAAAAGATTTCAATTTTTTGCCTACAAGTTTAATGGAAAAAATTGTTGAGAAAATTGGAAATAAATAATACAACTGCCCTCAACCGCTAATCGCAGTATGTGAATAAAAGAGAAAAGAATTAAAGGGCTGAACCCAGATTGCTTCTACGCTTTTTTATTCATTAGTTATTAATTAAATTCAATCCCCCTCTCCCATTTCCAAAGGGTAAATCAACCACTGCTTATACTTAATTCCAAGTCATACACTTTTCTGGACACTCTAGGGTCAATATATTCCGGATTATTGGGTTCACGGGTTTGCTTATTTGTCTTTTTGGTTCAATGGGTTTAACCAAGTGCATAATTTGTTCAACCACCACTTTCTTTAAGCTACATTTTGGTTAGGTTGGTTCAACCCTTGGTTAAGTTGGTTTAACCGTTGGTTAATTGGGTTCAACCATTTGTTAAGTTAGTTCAACCGTTGGTTAGTTGGGTTCAACCCTTGGTTAAGTTAGTTCAACCGTTGGTTTTTTGTGTTCAACCCTTGGTTAAGTGGGTTTAACCCTTGGTTAAGTTGGTTTAACTGGTCTCCAAGTTGGTTCAACCCGTGGTTTATTTGGTTTAACAATCGGTTAGGTGGGTTCAACCCTTGGTTAAATTGGTTCAACCGTAGGTTAAGTTGGTTCTACTATTTAAACGCTCTTTGGGTAGACTCCATTAAACTGTGGAGAGTGTCCAAAAAAGTGTGTTAAAACGAAAGGGCTGCCATGTATTCACTACAAGCAGCCCCATCTTAAAATTAAAAAATAGTATATTCTATGTTTACATTCCCCTTGATTGTATATTGTTAAATAATTACAATAGAAACTACCTGGCTCCATGAGCCTTCACCATTTTTGGTTACTCCATTATACCTGAAATAATAGGTTAAACCGGGAGTAAGCCCCGTAACGGTGGTTTTACTGGTTAATGTAACAGGCAAATCAGTCCATGTTTTACCATCGGTACTCATTTGCCATTTGTACGATGCACGGCGGGCAATTGCCTTTACCACTAAATTTGCCGAACCCGAAACATTGCCATGCAATACTTCGAAATCGGTTTTTGAATGGCTGCCAGCCTGCTTTACATCCATGCCTGCGCTTCGTATAATGGCCAGCGCATTTACAGGGTTGTTATCGGCAATTATTTGCACGTAAGCCTGGTATGCCCTAAGGTCTTTAATAACAATTTCCTTTTTGGCATCACGGGCTTCAACTGAACCTTTTACCTTGGTCAGAGCCAGCGATTCAGCAGCGTCTAACGCATTTATATCTGCGGTAACGGTGGGTAACGCTGGTACATTACTCGGAAAAGGTAAAGGACAATAAGTGTTCCCAGTCATAGACTGCACTACATTTTTTCCTTTACTACTTAATTGTGGAACAGATTGCGGTAAATTTAACACCACAACTTCCCTACGGATTACTTTTTTATTTGCCATACTAATATGGGTTTAGAATTGATAATTAAATTTTAAATAAATAAATCATTCAACAATATTTGGGTTTAAACATTGAATATTTGAGAAAAATAAAAACAAAATTTTATAAAAACAAATTTTCGATGAAATAATTTTTCAATAACAGTTAATATGTTTTAACTATTAACCTGCCGGCGCAAGCGTACACTTGTGCTACAAATGCGTTTGAAGAAATTAATTCCAAGTAGGGTTGCTCGAAGAAAGCCCTGTTGCGAAGAAAATCCCCCTACCCCCTTTTACTAAGGGGGAATTATTTCCAGGCATGTATTTCATTAAAATGCTTTGCGTGTAGGGCGTCCACGGATAGTGCGATCCGAAAGCCAAAGTGCCTATCCCCAACACCTTTACTCCCTTCGGTCATGAGATCGCTTCGCTTAGTTCCAAAAGAAAGGGGCTTTAAGAATTAATTTATGTTGCGCCAAATTTATAATTTCTTTCACCCTCTCCTAGGGAGAGGGCCGGAGAGAGGCATCTTCCCTTGTCTTGACACAAAAAGAAGCAAAACTTAGCGAAGCGTTCTCATAAGACGTAGTCGAGTAAAACTCAAGATCATCCGAACCCCCTCGCTCAAAGCTAACGCTGGCTCACGCGGATGATCAGGCCAACGCTCTTTCATGCTTTGCACGATAAGAAAATAATGCAATAATTTGCTTTGCGTGTTGGGGGTCCACGGATTGTGCGATCCGAAAGCCAAAGTGCCTATCCCCAACCCCTTTACTCCCTTCGGTCATGAGATCGCTTCGCTTAGTTCCAAAAGAAAGGGGCTTTAAGAATTAATTTATGTTGCGCCAAATTTATAATTTCTTTCACCCTCTACTAGGGAGAGGGTCGGAGAGAGGCATCTTCCCTTGTCTTGACACAAAAAGAAGCAAAACTTAGCGAAGCGATCTCATGAGACGTAGTCGAGTAAAACTTAAGATCATCCGAACCCCCTCGCTCAAAGCTAACGCTGGCTCACGCGGATGATCGGGCCAACGCTCTTTCATGCTTTGCATGATAAGATAATATTTCATCAAATTGCATTGCGTGTAGGGCGTCCACGGATTGTGCGATCCGAAAGCCAAAGTGCCTATCCCCACCCCCTTTCCTAAAGAAAGGGGCTTTAAGAATTAATTTATGTTGCGCCAAATTTATAATTTCTTTCACCCTCTCCTAGGGAGAGGGCCGGAGAGAGGCATCTTCCCTTGTCTTGACACAAAAAGAAGCAAAAAACTCAAGATCATCCGAACCCCCTCGCTCAAAGCTAACGCTGGCTCACGCGGATGATCAGGCAAACGCTCTTTCATGCTTTGCATGATAAGAAAAGCAAAGTCTTTTTCCATCCCTTGCATGACTAAAGGTGAATTTAAAATTGTATTTTCCCCTTTAGAACTGAGCATAGTGTCATCAAGAACGAAATGAATAAAAGTGGATTAATTTTGTGGTATTTGAGGAGTCAAATTTGGAAAAAAGGTTTGGAGATGAATATCGGGATTACAAAAATAATGTTCCAAGATGGATTCCTCGATTTAAACAATTTAAACCAGATTCAAAATCAAGCTAAAATATAAAACCAACTGTAAATTACACCCAATAGGGGTTTTAGTGGGACTTGCGAGTCATAAAGATTTTGCTATATATGTGTATCGGGATTCATCCTGCGATCAAATGCTGCACTATACTCAGTCGTGAACGATGATAAACTTAAAATAAATTGCACATTTATCAAATAAACCCATAAACTAGTATATCCAATAATAGGTGTCGCTACATTGCTATTGCTAAAAAGACTAACAGGTAGAAAAGCAAAGGATGTTATAGCTATTAGAATACCTTCAAAAATTGTTGAAGATAGTTTTTGAAATGATTCGTATCAGGTTTGTTGGAACGATAAGCTATATACGAATCGGGGCGAATAAGATAGAAACCGCTATTCTTTATGCCTAAGCTGTAGAATAATGATTTTGATTCAGGATTATATGGTATCATTTCAACCGAAATAATGCCTTTATAATATTCTGCAACTTCTATAATTTCATGAAGTGGGGCATTTTTTGAAAACAAGAATAAGTGAAACCCTGTACCTTTTATTTTGTCTTGAAAATTAATTTCTTTTCCAAATTCATAATATATAAAATAGGGTAACCGGTCACCCGGTTTTGGCGAGCTCAACGGAAAATTGCCAGAAGTTGCATTTGTTGAAAAAGCACTTTTCCTATAATGAATTCCAATTTCAGAAATTTTTTTGAAGCAAAATTGCCGGATATTTTTTTGTTTTTGCAGAAATGGCAATAATAACTTAAGTATAAAAGGAATTATATAAACAAGAAATTTTTTAACTAAGAAGTTGTTACTTGTGACTAAATTAAATACCTTATCGGTATAAGTTATTATATTTTTTGCAATACCAAATCTTTCAGTTGAATATGAATTGAGAATTGATGCTGCCGCATTTTGTTTTATAACCAAAGTAAGTTTCCAGGCCAGGTTATAAGCATCCTGCAATCCGGTATTCATACCTTGTGCTCCAACCGGGCTGCATACATGGGCCGCGTCGCCGACAAGAAAACATCTGTTTTGTTGAAACCATTTTGCATACCGTTGATGAGAATGAAATACCGAAAACCAATTTGGCTCATATAATTTGATATTCATTGGAATACGTTCAGCAAATTTATTTTCAATATCTTCGAATTTGAGCGTTCTATTAGTTTCTAATCCTTTGGGAATAGTGCCATCGATGCGCCATTTGCCATCCTTTAACGGGAAAAGACCCGTTGAAGCATTATTTGAAAATGAAAAACAAATTGTATTTGAAGGTATATTCAACTCTGCTTTGCAGTCGGTAACAAATAATGAAACAGGATGGGTTGTACCTATAAAAGGAATATTCAGGCATTGCCTAAGAGAACTATTAACGCCATCAGCTGCTATTATATATTTTGTTTTTAGAATTTCATCATGCCTGTTTTCAAGTTTTAAAATGGAAGTTACAACATTGCTATCCTGCGTAAATTTTAATAATTCAGTTTTACTTTCCACAGCATACCCATAATTTTCCAAAAATTCAATAAGTAATTGCTCCGTTTTTGATTGTTCAAGCATCAAAAAATACGGAAACTGTGAAAGCCCTTGTCCAATATTTTTTATAGGAATTGAAAATGTTTTTTTTCCATTGAACAGTACACGAATTTCGTCAGCTATAATTCCATTGTTGATGGCTTTTTGTGCAATACCCATCTGCTTAAAAATTTCAAGGCTTCGTGCCTGTATAATTAATGCTCCGGAATAGCTTATGGGTTGTTCTTTTTTATCTATTATACGAAAACGAATACCGCGAATTGCTAATTGACAAGCCATCATGAGTCCACTTGGCCCTGCTCCAACAATTAAAACATCAATATTCTTATTAACATGTGTTAAAGCCTCCATTTTGTTGGCAAGGGTTATAATTCGTTAATGCGTATAAGCTTTATCAGAGTGACCAACAACTAAATATCGAAAAGCCAATTTCCAGGCTATTGTATATTTCTTTATTTGTGATTCATTAAGCAGTATCTCTAATTCTTTCTTTTTAAACGCGCGTAAAACAGATATAGGTCCATCATTTTTCGACAATATTGATCCATTGAGTAAACGGGTAATTGCATAAACTCCATAATATGCCAGCCAATGGCGATGCAAATCGTTAATTACAAAACCTGTTTGGGCATAATGCTTAAAATAGTTAAACAATTCTTTCAATTCAGTATCGCTTAAATGATGGCAAAACAAGGAGCAATGAATGATATCGACAGTTATACCAGTTTCTAAAAAATTATGATAATCGTTCGCAACACCATTTATTTCGGAATAAATTTTACAATGATTTGTCATATAATAAATAGCATCAACGTTCTTGTCCACTCCCGTTAACTTCACTTTATAACCTTCCTTTCTGGCCCATTTGGCAATATATATTAAAGTATCGCCACTACCACAACCCAAATCGACAATATGATAAGTTTTGTTTTTGTCAGTCATTAATTTTTTAATGCCATTTAACGAAATGGAATGACCTCCTAAAGCGCGATTAATAATATCGAGTTCGTGTAAATTTTTAAACAATAACTCTTTTGGAATATATGATGCATCCAATAATTCTGACTTACCTGACCGCTGTGTGAATTTATTTGACATAATTAAAAAGTCCTGATTCAATGCTTAATCCGGGACCAAAACCTATTGAAAAAATAGATTCATCAGGTTTATGTTCTGCCAGCATAAATTCATCCAAAACGAACAAAATGGTTGGTGATGACATATTCCCATATGCTGCCAAAATTTTATATGAATATTGCAATTTGGAGTCGTCCATTTGCATTTGCTTTTTTATCGTGTCCAATATCTTTTTTCCGCCTGGATGTATTGCCCATTTATCAATTTCGGATATATTAAAATGGAGGTTTTTTTCAGATTTTGAAATAATTTCATTTAACTCATTGCCTATAAAATCAGGAATTCTTGAATCTAATATCATTTCAAAATTTAAAGAAGTTATATTCCAACCCATCAAATTCTTTCCATTATTAAGAAGCAAGGAATAGAATCCTTTTATTTCAATTTCAATATTATTATGATGTCCGGTATATGTGTTGGAAGTAACAATTGCAGCAGCAGCACCATCACCAAAAATTGTATTCGACAATAAATTATCATCATTATTCTTAGCCTGAAAATGCAATGTACATAACTCCACACACACAATCAGCACTTTGGCATTGCTATTGGTTTTGACAATCATGTCGGCAATTTTTAATGCATGAAATGCAGCATTACAACCCAGGAAATTCACGGCTATATGAAATATATCAAGTGGTAAATTTAATTGCTCAATAAGTTCGGAATCAAGACCCGGAGCGTAAATTCCAGTACATGTTACAGTGATTAAATGTGTGATGCCGAATTCAACTATCGAAGTATTTATTTTTTTAAACGAATCATGAATTGCTGATATTGCAAGTAAAGAAGCTTCTTTTTTAAATACATTAAGCCTTTTTTCAACATTCGGAGCGCTCTGATTTACATTAAAAAGAATATGTTCCGGTTGTTCACTATTAAAATCGGGAAGGACAGAGTAGCGTGTGTTTATGCCGCTGTTATGAAATAATATTTTTAGTTTTCGCGAAGTTGTATCATCATTATAGGCCTTTTGCATAAAATCCAATATTGTACTTTGGCTTGTTCCATATTTGGGAACAGCTGTTCCAATTGAAATAATTTTACTCATGTTAAAACCATATATAATGATTATTTAAAACCAGAACTAAAAAGTAAACATTCATGCAGGTTGATGATATTATATTTATAGCCATTGTATTTTCAAAATTAGCGTGTTTGGTATCCTCGCGAACTTTGTTAAACCATATCGATAAACGAACAACAACAGGAAGTATGATTAATAAAAAAAGTGCCAATGCTATCATTTGCCGTTTCATATTAAAATAATATAGCAATAACATAGTTCCTATTGCAAATAATATTGCTGAAAATACAAAAGTGCCTTTATATCCAAGCTTATAGCTGATACTGATAACACCGTCCTTTTTGTCAGCTTCGTGTTGATAAATTTGGGTAAGAGGATATATACTTCCAATAAAAAAGCTTGCCACACTCATGCAAATAATGTTATTGAGAGTGAAAAAAGTAGCAAATGAAAAGGTTGATATTGCCGAAGATGCCATTAGATATACAAATGCACCCTGAAATATAAATACAGTTAAAAATCCTATAATAGGATATTTTTTTAACCGTAAATTTCTGTAGCTATAAGCCCGTGACATAAGTATAAATAATAAAACAAAAAGAGAAAAATATATCGAAATAAAGAGACCACATAATACACCTAAAACATCCAATAATAATGTAGCATAAAATAAATTCTCAGAAATTCTTGGAGGATTTTTTAATCCCCCAATGCTGCTTTCATCCTTATCCTGATAACTGTTATAACCGTTACTCGAAGGAAAAATAAACAAATGCAATATTAGAAATGCAATACCTGTTGTTAGCCAATTAATGGAATTAGCCTGACTTAAAGCAAATAAAAACACCGGCATTAAAAAAAATGAAAAGGGCAACCGCAGATGCTTCACCGTACTATTATCAAACCATGATATGAAGTTTAAATTTTTCGTTTTCTTTTATTATAAAAACAAAATTTATTGAGGAATGTTTTGCTCACTTAAATCCTAAATTTTATTCCTCGAAGTCGAGTAAAACTCAAGATCATCCGAACCCTTTCGCTCAAAGCCATCACTGGCTCACGCGGATAATCATGCCAACACTATTTCATGCTTCGCATGATAAGAAAAGCAAAGTCTTTTTCCATCCCTGGAAGGGCTAACAAACTTGTGTTATGCTATGTTATTGCCCCTTTTTAAGGGGTTGGGGTAAATTCGGACCAATTTAATACATTAGTTTACTCCCCAGCAGGATTGCTCGAAGAAAGCCCTGTCACGAAGAAAATCCCCCTACCCCCTTTTACTAAGGGGGAATTTATTCAAAGCATGTAATTCATCAAATTGCTTTGCGTGTAGAGCGTCCACGGATAGTTTTGCTTTTATTCTTCTTCTTTTTGTCTTGACACAAAAAGAAGCTAAAAACCTCAAGATCATCCGAATCCCCTCGCTCAAGGCCAACGCTGGCTCACGCGGATGATCGGGCCAACGCTCTTTCATGCTTTGCATGATAAGAAAAGCAAAGTCTTTTTCCATCCCTGGAAGGGCTAACAAACCTGTGTTACAGTTATTCAACCTGACAATTATTTCAAGTAAATCATGTACTGATTTGTAGCCGTAAATTTTGCGTGTTATGCATAATAAGACTTTTTTTGCACTGTGCAAAATTATTATTCAAATCATTGTCCTAAAATGTCCGCTTTAAGTCCTTTTATTAGAAATTCGGACATGTTATCTTTGTTAATAAAATATTGATAGAAATGGCTATAAAAAGAACAATTGTATTTTTTATTCCCCAGAAGGTTCATGTGCTTGATTTGACCGGCCCGGTTCAGGTGTTTTATGAAGCCAATGGTTATGGAGCTCATTATGAATTAATATATTGTTCGCTTGAAGACAATATAATAAGTTCGGCTGGTTTAGCTTTTTCTGGTGTACAGTTATATTCAGATGTGGTTATACAAAATGGAGACTATATTTTTTTACCAGGGGCAGAAATGGATTACCTGCGTTCAGCTAAATTGAAAAAAGAAAAACAATTTTTTAACTGGTTGAAAAAAAACAATGCTGAAGGTATAAACATTTGTACCATATGCACCGGGGCATTCATTCTGGCAGAAACAGGCTTATTAAATTTCAAATCATGCACAACACATTGGAAACGAATTGAAGAATTAAAAGCCACATATCCTGATTTGCAAACAAAGAACGACGTCTTATATACCATTGAAAAAAATATTTACACCAGTGCGGGAATTACTTCCGGAATAGACCTTTCCCTTGCCATAGTTGAAGAACATTACGGACCATTGTTTGCCCACAAAGTAAGCCGCGAGTTATTGGTATATTACAGAAGAAGCGGGAATCATACCCAACAAAATGTATATCTAAATTACAGAAATCATATACAACTAGGAATTCATATTGTGCAGGACTGGCTAATTGAAAACCTTGAAAATAAATTTACTATTGCACAGCTAACGTCGATAGCAAATATGGGTGAAAGAAATTTGACCCGAACCTTTAAAAAAGCTACTGGCTTAACCATAAACCAATACACAAAGCTAATGCGATTAGAAAAGTTAAAAACATTAATGCAAAATACGGAATTGAAAAGTGATGTTATAGCTAACAAAATAGGTTATAAAAATTCACGGCAATTACGAAGGTTAAAAAAATCAATGAAATGAAAAAGCCAGAAATTTATTATCCCTTGCTGATAATATTCATCCTTTTGTTTACTTTCCACAGCAAAATCACTGTCTGCCAAAGTAAATGCATCGGTTATTGGACAGGAACTATGGAGAGAGATAGTTCGGTAATGAATGTTTCATTTGTATTTAAGTTACAAGGCAACAATATACATGGATTTTTTAACTCAGCTTCTCAAAAAGCCAGTGGTATTCCATTAGACAGTATGGTTGTAATAAATGACTCTATTCAATTTCAACTAATGTCCGGTCCAATTACAAAATTTAACTGCAAAGTTTCAAAATACAAAATTAATGGAGAGTTTACACAAGAAGGATTTTCAAAAGGAACTATTTCAATGTCTCGTTCAGAGGAACCAAATACTTCATATATATACTCTGATACATCATTTATAAGTGGCAAAAACAGAATTGCTTGTCGCATATATTTACCAAAAGAAAATGGCAAATTTCCGGCTGTAATTTTTATGCATGGCTCTGGTAGCGAAGGAATGTTTGCAAACCAATATTTGGCTGAATATTTAGCATCTAAAGGAATAATAACTTTAATCCAAGACAAGCAAGGTGTGGGAAAATCCACAGGCAATTGGACTATGGCAAATTTTGATGACTTAACAATTGATTATGTAAATTCAATTAGCTTTCTTAAAACATTCAATAAGGTTAATAAAAATGATATAGGCATTTACGGACACAGTCAGGGAGGAACTTTAGCACCATTAGTCGCGTCAAAATCAAAAGATATTTCATTTATTATTGCCGCAGCTTCCGTTGGGGATACTGTGTACAAACAGGACTTATACAGGGTTGATAATAATTTAAAATCAAATGGATTTAACCCTGCTGAAATATCACAAGCTATGACTTATTATAAATCATGGTTAGACATCGCAAGAACAGGAATCGGATTTGAAAAATTAGATTCATTAAATAATAAGTCAAAAGACAAAAAATGGTTTGAATGGGTTGAAGCACCACCGATTGGGCATTGGATATGGAAATATTATGAGGCAACTGGTAACTATAATTCAATTGAATATTGGAAAATGATAAAAATACCTACATTATTGGTTTATGGCGAAAATGATCAAATTGAAGATGTTAAAAAATATATTAACAATATTGATAAGGTTTTAATTGAACAAAGACGTAATAAAGATGTAACTCAAATATTATTACCAAAGGCTGAGCATAACCTGTGCATCTTCCCTGAAAAAAATAACAAATTTTTTTGGTGGTACTTGTCTCCGGGTTATCCTGATTTAGTAGCCAGTTGGATATTATATAGATTTAAAAATTAAAGTATAAACGCTACTTTAGTTAAATATAAGGCTTGTTTTTGAAGGCTTGCAAATGGGGAGCTTTCTATATATATTTGTGCAACTACGAACGTAGCTGGCATAAAACGCGAATTCATACTAATTATTAATATTGAATCTTTATACCATAAAAAATGAAAAAATATCTATTATTTATTTTACTCATAATTTGCAACTTCACTGCAAATTCGCAATGGTCAGCATTGTCAAGCGGAACTTCTAAAGATTTAAATTCGGTTTTCTTTACGTCCGCTAACAACACGAAAAATGGCATAATTTTAATATACTAAATTTATATTTTTGGAAATTGCAAGAAGTTAAAATATCAAGTCAGAGCTTCGCATTAAACGTTTTTAATGAAAACTAAAGAATTCTTCCGGGTATGAAAAAAAACATTTTATTTTTATCTGTTTCTATCGTTTGCTTCTTATTTACATACTGTAAAAAAGACAAAGAAAATAGTACATCAACAACCCGAAGTTTCTACATGGGTTTTACAACCTGGCCTTTCGATTTTACTGATAGTGCCAAACAATATACCTATAATAAAGTGAATGAATTAGGCGATTTAATTGCCTATCATTTTGATAATGGAATTCCGTGGAATGAAGCTTTAGCGAATACCGATTATCCCAAAAGCATACTTGACGACTTAACTGAAAAAAAGTCAAATATACAAATGGGACATAAATTGTATGTTTCAGTTGCTGCTTTACGTTCACCCCGTACGAAACTGGCTCTATATAGAAATACTAATGATAATCAACCATTACCTTCTCCCTGGGACACGATAAGTTTTGACAACAATAATGTTGTTAGCGCTTATATTAATTATTGTTGTTTGCTTATTGACAAGCTTAACCCCGATTATTTTAATTATGGAATAGAAAGTAATAGTAACGAATGGCCAGTAAACGATTTTTCAAAATACAAAATATTCTGTTCAAAAGTTTATACAACTTTAAAGTCCAAATATCCAAACTTAAATCTAATGCTTAGTGTAATGGTTGACGCCGACGAAAAATCATTTAACAATGCCGCAGAATTGATGCCATATACTGATTATGTTGCGTTGAGCATTTATCCTTATATCTATATTGGACCGGCATCGTATGGTGATGCCAATTCAGATAATTTTCCGGTAGATTGGCTTAGTAAAATGAAATCAATAGCGCCTGGAAAGAAATTTGGAATAGCTGAAACAGGCTATATAGCAGAAGACCTTAATTTAAGCGACTATGGAATAACAAAGCACGGAACAGAGGATTGGCAAGCGAAGTATATTACTAAACTATTAACCGAATGTGAAAATTTGAATGCTGAATTTGTTGTTTATTGGGAAGTTCGCGATTACGATCTAGGATGGCAATATTTACAATCAATTGGCCTAAATAATCAGGCTTTAAGTGCATGGAAAGATATAGGATTGCTCGATGGAAATGGCAACATAAGGCCGTCGTTGAATAACTGGAATGAATGGCTTAGGAAAAAACATAATTAATTCTATAATTATAAAAATGTTAAAGTTATCGCTGGTTCATACCATTGGGGGTTATAGCTGTTTCCAAAGTTCTGTAAGTTTTTATTATATTTGTGCAACTTGAAAAATATTGCTAGTAAATTCCGAACGGCATTTTAGCCGCGAATGTTGGGTGAAATTTATCTTGTTTTCAGTGACAAATAATTAAATAAAAATAAATAAGTATGGGAAATTATTCAGATGAAATAATCGCTAATAAAAAAATTGCGCGAATTGCCGGACTTTGGTATTTGATTTTAGCAATAACTTCAGGTTATAGCTGGATGTTTATCACTAAAATTTTTGTAGTTGGAAACCCAGCACTTACAACAAATAATATTCTTGGATCGGAATCTCAATATCTTATCGCGATTGTTAGTAATATTATTGGACAAATAAGTTTTATCTTATTAGGATTAGCTTTATATAACTTATTAAAACAAGTTAATAAGAATCAAGCAATGCTTATGCTTTCATTTATCTTAATTTCTGTTCCAATAATGTTTATTAATATATTTTTACAAACTGGCTCTTTATTAGTTTTAAGCAGATTTGAATATTTAAAAGTTTTCTCGCCTGATCAAATCAATTCAATTTCAATGTTATTTATGAATTTAAATATTGTTGGAGTTCATATAGTCGAGATATTCTGGGGATTATGGCTTTTCCCGTTTGCTTATCTTGTGTATAAGTCAAATTTTTTTCCAAAAATACTTGCTATTCTGTTGGTAATTTCTGGACTGGGTTATCTTTTTGGCAGTCTCTCTTCATTGACACTTCCTGAATTTTATATAGTGATTGAAAAATATTTAAGTATTCCTGAAGCGCTGGGTGAATCGCTTATGGTTCTTTGGTTATTGATTATTGGGATAAAAGTATCAGGAAAAAATGAAAGCCAATTGAATGATAAATAAAGAAAAATATAAACCATTGCCTGTTTCTAACACCTAAAGCCATATATAAATAACTTTGAACCATTGGGAATTTAATAACATTTGTTTTACTAGACACTTGAATTCGCCTAAAGCAACTTTTGACTATTACTTTGTATCTTTGAATAAATCATTGAGAAGATATGAAAACAAAAATATTGCTATTACAATTGTTCTTATTTATATTGAATATTTCTTGCACAAAGGATAATTCACAACAAATAGATTACTTCCCAAACAATTTGGGTTACCAATGGATATATAAATTAACATCAAGCGATATTGATACTATTAAAGTTGAAATTGTAGGAGAAGGTACCTTACCAAATGGAGTAAGTGCTAAAATTTGGAAATATACCTATAAACTACCTACTCTGATATATATAGACACTTTTTGGGTATCTTATATCAATAATGATGTCAGAATTTATGATAAACCTTGTTTTACTTGTACCGATAAAATGCCATTTGAGCGATTGCATTATATTCTACCATTAAATGTTGGTAAATCATGGTTTACAAATGCCGCTTATGGTGATACTACAAAAGTCTTAGACCAAGAAAGTATATCAGTTCCTGAAGGTTCATTCACAAATGTTTTTCGTCTTTCCAAAGTCAGAGGATATGTGACCAATTCCTTGACCAATGACACAATTTATTTTAAGGAGCATGTTGGACTTGTTAAACTCAATCAAAACGAATTTAGTTTAGGCCCTGTAATTGGCAATGGTATATGGGAACTTATAAGTTATAACTTTAAATAATAACAATATATAAAACGGCACCCAATTGAATAGGCTGTCAACTCAAATAATCTCACAAGGTCAACCTCTAATATAAATATATCACGTGGCTATATCATATTTTAAAAATTAACCGTTATTTATACCCACTCTATGGCATTTATACCAAAAAACTTTTTACTTTTAATGTAAAAATCATAGAATTTATGGGTAGGGCTATTTTAATTGTAAAATGAAATAAATTTTATTTTAAGACAGAAAAGAATTCATATGTAAAATAAATAATGCGTCCAATAATGGCAATTATTAGAATATAATTGATATGATATGTGCCATGGCATGGCGATTATATACTAATTAGCTGCAACCTATTCTTTTAATATGATATTTATAATTATTTACAGAAAGAAAATTTAAAATAAAGAAATTCTAGCATGCACAAAAATATTTATTAAAATTTATGTATATAAAATTCAAAAAAAGAAATACAAATAAGATTCTGATTTTATCAATAATTTTATTTTTTCTTTTCTTAATAAGTTTGTTCAAAAATATAAGTTATCCACTATTTTGGGCTGATGAAAGTATGACTGCAATGGGATCTGAAAGAGTACTTGAGTTTGGTTACCCAAAAGTTCATGATGGTAAAAATGTTTTCTATGATCTTCGAAATAGTAATTCACAATTAGGAATTAATGAAAAAGATGATGCTTATATTGGAGGTGCAGGATGGGGGCAATATTACTTTGGAACTATTGGTTACAAAATTGTATCCCAAACTAATGATATATATTTAAAAACTGGTATTTACAGAATTACTTTTGCTTCAGTTGGTTTATTAGGGTTAATACTAATTGGATTCTTTATTTCAAGATTTTTTCCTGATAAATTTATAAAATATGTATTTATATCAGTTTATATTTTTATGGAATTAATATCAATTTCATTAGTTCTTTCATTAAGAGAAGTTAGATATTATTCTTTGGTTATATTTCTTACTTGTCTTATAATTGGGCTATATACCAATTTCAGATTCTATAAACGTTTTAATATAATACTTTTTATTGCAAGTGAATCAATTAGTTTGTTTCTACTTTTTATAACTTTTTCACCAGTATATTTCATTACAGTTTTAGTATTAGGTATATCAGAACTTATTATAATTATAAGTCAATTCAAAAAATTAAAAACAATTAAAGAAACATTTCCTGTATACTTATCCCTTTTTATTTCTTTAGTTTCTATAATTCCTTTTCTTCACTACTTTAAGACCTTTGAAATTGCAAAAGTAATAAATGAATATTATGGATATAATTTTAAAATGTATTGTTATAATTTGAATACAGCTTTTAATTATTTTTTTCACTTTGATTTTATATTGCTTGCTCTAGTATTTAAAGTATTTCTAATAATTTTATTTAAAAAATTGATTAAATTGAATCCAGTTATATTTAAGATCTCCAATCTTTTGACTTTATATTTTATAATTTCGATATTTTGTATTGCGAAAATTCCTAATTTCATTTTTACCCGATATATTATTTATTTGCAGCCATTTTTATCTATAATTATTATATTAGATTTTTTTACTATTATTAAATTAATTTCAATAAAAGAATTTATTCAATTAAATTTTAAAGTATTTATAATATCATTAATTTTTTTCAGTTTGGTATTAAATTCACTTATTAATAATTATATCTACTTTAAAGGTCATATTTATGAAATTTGTAATCAAAATAAAGGACCTCTTGATTTTACAATTCCATATATAAAAAATTTATATCCTAAAACTGATACACTAATTATAGCAGCTAATTATGAAGAAACTTCATACATGTATTATCTTAAATGTAAAGTTATAGTTGGATTATTAGGATATAATCTTAAAGATGATTCAATGTTAAGTCCTCATATAATTGCTTATCGTAAACATTGGAAAGATTTAAGCTTTGTTTTTAAAGAATATTGCATGAAAGCACGATATGATGGTTTACGATTTCCAATCAAAGATATACCTGTTAATAATTCACCGGAATTAAATTGTTCTGACACATCATTAAATCATAGCTTTAAAATTATCTCACCAAAAATTTATAAAGATGCAACAACTTTATTAATTAGAAATAATATGAAATAAAATAAATTTAAAGAATAAGTTTAGGCTGCAGCTAACACCAGTTACACCCAATATATGATTTAAGTGATAAGGCAACTGCCCTCGCTAACACAAGCGTCCACTTATGCTACATATGCGTTTGCAAAAATCAATTGAATATTAAAATAAGGTAGTCAAATCTAAAATCTTGAACTAGCATTTATATCCAATATGGTGCACGTATATAACCCCCTGCCTTCTGCAAACTGCCTCAGTGGAATTGTATAATTAAAGGGGTCAAAATCTGCCAAATTGTTAACGAACTTTTTATAACATCACGGAATTTCTTCCATTTTACGCACACTTTTTTGGACACTCTCATATTTCATAATATTAAATGTAAAACCTTTACTTATATTCCTCTTCTTTTTGTCTTGAAACAAAAAGAAGCAAAAAACTCAAGATCATCCGAACCCCCTCGTTCAAAGCTTACGCTGGCTCCCTCGGATAATCAGGCCAACGCTCTTTCATGTTTTGCATGACAAGAAAAGCAAAGTCTAATTCTAACCCTGGCATGGCTAACAAACCTATGTTATGCCCTGTTATTGTCAATTCTTAAGGGATTGGGGTAAATTCGGGCGAATTTTCTTTAATTTTTTTAGTGCTTTATTGTACTTGCCATTTATAACCAACTCAATAATATCTTTTATTTGGTTTATTTGAATTGGGTCTGTTGTGATCTGTTGAAGGTTATTTAATTGTTCTATCGATTCATTTTGATATTTTAGCTCGATATATTTTTCTGCCAGCAATTTAATGTTGGTACTATTATGTGGATTACTTTTTAGGGAAAACTTAAGAGTATCAATGGTTGATTCAATTTCTTTTGCCCTTGCAACACTAACGCCCTGCGACTTGCCTTGCAATTCCTCCTCAACTTGCTTATTATTACCTGTAAATATTTTTGAAATTGAACCGGTTAAGGAACTTTTCTTCTGCACTCCATATCCTATTACAACAACTTCATCAAGCTTTTGAGCATCTGCAGTAAGGTTTATATCAAGTTTTGCATTATCGACAAGAGCAATCTCATCATTCTTATACCCAATATAGCTCACAACAATGCTTTTGTCAGATGGCTGCACATTCAGGCTGAATTCGCCATTTATGTCTGTAACAGTACCTTTTGTTGTTCCTTTTATTACAACATTTACTCCCGGTAAAGCTCCTCCGGTTGACTGATCTTTTACAATTCCGGTTAATACCCGTTGGCCAGAATAAGAAACTCTATTAGCATTTATAGGTATCTCTTTCTCATTTATATTTTCTGCTGTGCCTGTTAAAGCAATAGTTTCAATAGCTACCGTGTCATTTACCTGGATAGCTGCATTTTTTGAAGATTTGGAATAAACTACTTTACTATTAGCATCAAGAGGTAATGATTTCACAGCTTCATTTGATGATTTTACAAAAGCCTTACTATTGGTATTCGCGGGCTTATATTTTGGCCTTGTTGAATTTGCAATAAAGTTTTTAGCATTATTATTTTGCTTTATAGTCGATTTTGATGATACTAGTTTTGAATTGACAATTTGATTATTCTTTGTAGGAAGCTTTGCAATGTATTTAGTTTGTGGCTTTAATAGTGTGTACATATAAAATCCCACACCTACAAGCAGAAGAATTGATGCTGCAATCATAAGTCTTCGGTAAACAGGTAAAATCCGCTGTTTGTATTTTTCCCGGTTTAATAATTTATCAATGCGTTGTTTTAAATCATTTTCAATATCAATCAAAGATGTATTATTATTATTCAGAAGTGACATGCCTTCAAGAACATCGTTGCATTGTTCACAGTTGGCTAAATGATTTTCTATAATAAAACGTTCATCACTTATAATTTTCCCATTATGGTAAAGTATAAGTGTTTCCATTTCCGGGCAATGCCCTGCATCAATAATATGTTTCCAATGCTCCTTCAAATCTACAAGTTGAAATATAAACTTACTAAAACAAAAAATAAAGCATCACCATTACTGGCCAAAATATTCTTCAAATTGCGTTTCCCATTTTGTATGCTACTTTTTACCTGATTTATAGAATATCCTGTAATATCAGCAACTTCTTTATAACTTTTTTCTTTCAGGTAAAACAGTTCAACGCAAAGTTTTTGTTCATTATCTAACAACAATAAAGCCTTCTCAAGTTTATCGAGTTTTAGGTTATGGTTGTTTTCATCTTCAAGATGTAAAAAACTACCATTTTCCATATTTTTTTCCAATTCTTTTTCATCTGAAATATTTGTTATTTTAAGGTAGTTCTTTTTGCGTAGTTCCATTAAGCAGGCATTCTTAGCAACCGTGTGCAGCCAACTTTTAAAATTTTGTATTGTAAATCTTTTAATATCTAAAGATGCTTTTTCAAAAACCTGCATAGCCAAATCCTTGGCAAGTTCTTCATTCTTTAAATATTTCATACAAACAAAAAAGACAAAGTGCAGGTAACGTCTGAAAAGTTCCTGAAGAAATTTATTTTCACTTCCCTCACAAAAAGCTTTAATAAGTTCCTCGTCACTTAATGTCTTTATTTCTCCTGCTTTTATCAAAAAAATAAAATTATTAAAAATTATTTATGGAAAATGAAAAGTTCTTGCATCCTATAAGCAAGCGCTTAAAAATTTAATACACCAATTTATTAATTAAAATTTAAAAATATGAGAACTATTCATTTAAATCAAACAGAATCGACATCTTTTTCTAAGATTTTATTATTTATAGTGATGATGTCTTTTTCGGCATTTAATATAATTGCTGGGCAATTAATTAATGGAACTATTACTGCAACTGATGGAAGTTTACTTCCAGGGGTGAATGTAATGATAAAAGGTACCAATACAGGTGTAATTTCCGATGTAAATGGTGTTTTTGAAATTCAGGTGCAAGATTCATCATCCGTACTTGTATTTTCGTTTATTGGCTATAACTCTCAGGAAGTGAAGGCGACAAACATAAACACACCATTAAGAATTGTATTGAAGGAAGATGTTAAAACATTGGATGAAGTTGTTGTAATTGGATATGGAGTACAGAAGAAAAGTTCCTTAACTGGTTCTATTTCACATATTTTTACTGGAAGAGATTATAAGGTTTCACAAGCATTCCAAGGAAAATGTTCTGGCATATCAATTGCAAATAATTCTGGACAACGATCTAATCCTACATTTTATGATCCAAATGATGAGAGTTATAGCAAAATACATGAAAATGGTTTTAAAATGAGTAAGAATGATCCATTATCAACTTTCTCAATTGATGTTGATAAGGCTTCCTACTCAAATATAAAACGATTTATTAGTCTGGGTCAATTGCCACCAACCGATGCGGTTCGCATTGAGGAAATGATTAATTATTTTGATTATAATTATCCACAACCAACAGATGAACATCCGTTTTCCATAACAACTGAATACTCCGATTGTCCATGGCAGGAAGGTCATAAATTAATTCAAATAGGACTTCAAGGTAAAAAAATTGCAACTGAAGATTTACCACCGAGTAACTTGGTTTTCCTAATAGATGTATCAGGTTCAATGGATATGCCAAATAAGCTGCCATTAATTAAATCGGCATTTAAACTTTTGGTGAATAATCTTCGTAGGCAAGATCACGTTGCAATTGTAGTTTATGCGGGAGCAGCAGGACTTGTTTTACCTTCAACAAATGGAGATAAAAAAGAAAAAATTATGAATGCTATTAATTCACTTTATGCATCGGGTTCCACCGCAGGTGGTGAAGGAATTAATTTAGCATATAAAGTTGCCAAAGAAAATTTTATTAAAGGAGGGAATAATCGCGTAATACTTGCCACAGATGGTGATTTCAATGTTGGTATTTCTACCGAAAACGAACTTGAAGATTTCATAGTAGAAAAACGAAAAACCAATGTTTACCTAACTTGTCTTGGATTCGGCATGGGAAATTATAAAGATTCGAAAATTGAATTGCTTGCCGATAAAGGAAATGGGAATTATTCCTATATCAATGATATTATGGAAGCTGAAAAAGTTTTTGTAAATGAATTCGGCGGTACTTTATTCACAATAGCCAAGGATGTAAAAATTCAAATTGAATTTAATCCTTCAAAAGTGGCTGCATATAGACTTGTTGGGTATGAAAATCGTTTGCTTAATAATGAAGATTTTAAGGATGATATTAAAGATGCCGGAGAGCTTGGTTCTGGCCATACGGTAACTGCATTATACGAAATTATCCCTGTAGGAGTGGAAAGTAAATATGTGAAAAGTTCAATCCCCTTGAAATATCAAAAAAACAGTATTAATAAAAATGATGATAGCAATGAAATTGCTACTGTAAAATTCAGATATAAAAAACCCGATGAAGATAAAAGTATAGAGATAGTACATCCAATTATTGATAAAAATATCCCGTTTGATTCGGCTTCTGATAATTTAAGGTTTTCATCGTCAGTTGCAATGTTTGGCATGTTGTTAAGGAATTCTGAATTTAAAGGGAATTGCAATTATACTGATTTGGTTGAAATAGCCGACAATGCTAAGGGCAAGGATAAAGAAGGCTATAGAGGAGAGTTTGTAAGGCTTGCTAAAACGGCTGGCAGTTTAATGGCAAGTGTTGACAAATGAAATGTTTAATTATAATTAGCCCTGTTTTTATTAAGAAACTGGGCTAATTCCATTTCAAATCTTTAAATTTTTTAAAATCCTATTATTTCCGAGAAGGGTCTCTCGAAGAAGAACATACTGAGAAAATAATCCCCCTACTCCTTTTTAGTAAGGGAGAATTATTTCCAAATAACTTTGTAGCTTACTTATTGCGGCACACACGTAATCCCTGATCAGGTCCTTTACCATTTGCTTCATGGCTGCCGCGGAATGATGATTCGCAACAGAAGTCGCCGCCAATCCAACCGCCACCTTTCCAAACACGTCCCTGAAAATCATTTGGCCCGGTACTCTCATGCCAATCCCAACACCATTCTCTTACATTTCCCGACATATCATAAAGGCCTAATTCATTAGGTTTCTTGCTTCCTACTGGTTTTGTTTTACAATTGTTTTGTTCTAACTCTGGCCAGAGCCATGCACCAGTTAAGTATTTATCACCAGAATTTTTCCAATACCAACCAACTTCATCTATATTATTACTTCCGCAGTATATGAAATTATTACTCTCCTGGCCTCCGCTTGCAGCATACTCCCACTCCTCTTCAGTTGGTAATCGATAACCATTTGCTTTTTCATTAATTGTAACAATCCATTTAATAGTATCAATATCATTTGTATTATACGGGTCCTTATCATTCTTATCAATATTATAATAAGTATTTAAGCCCTCTTTTAAACTTCGTTTATTACAGTATTCAACACAATCGTACCAACTAACCGAATCAACAGGCAAGCTATCGCCTTTGAATTCTGATGGGTTACTTCCCATTACTTCAACCCACTCTTTTTGTGTTACCTCATATTTACCAATGTAAAAGTCCGAAAGGTTCACATTTTTTCCGAAGTAGTTCGATTTTGTGTTTATAAACGTTCCTCCTTTGATGAGCGCAAAGTTATCTTGCCTATTCTTTAAACATGAACTGGCAACAATCAGTATTAAAACAAAAAGAAAAAATACAGGTTTCCTCATTGAAATGTCTCCTTAAATTTAAACTAACAAATTAAATTAATAGTTTCAAAATCCTAAAATTAAATAGTTTTTTTAATAGAAAAAGGCCGACAGTTAATACAACGGCCGGCCATATAATTTTAAATAATGTGCAAATGAACTGTTACCATACAGTTGCATTACAGTATCCACTTCCTCCGCCCCAATCTTCTACAGCCAATATTTGGAGATTGAAACTACCGAAACCCTGGCCACCTCTACTCTTCCAATTATTAATATGGTTGCCCATTGTAACTGCGTGATTTGACCCGGTTGAAGATCCACCCCAGTTATCTAAATACTGCCAAAAAGTTGCAGTACCTGTAATGGAAGGTTGGTTTACCTGTTGATGTTTATAAAAAGTATAGTTATGTCCATCACTGCTAATGGAGTTTATTGCCGAACCTGATGCAACAGACCCCATTTCACAAACGTAATATTCAATAAGCGGGTTAGTGGTCCAACCATATACCCCAAAATTTTTATATTGACCTGATAAGGCGCCACAATTGTAATTAATAGTTCTATTACTACCCGGATTCCAGCCTTTACCAGCTACAATATCACCAATATTAGACCAGCTAACAGCGAAATTACCAGCATAAGTTCCAGCCGAAGGAAATGATATGCTCCCTGATCCACTACTGACATAACATTGCCAGAAGTAGCCATGATCAGAACCTGTACTTTTTAAATTGCTACTATCCTGGGTGTATCCACTAGTGTAGCTCCCTGTTGAAACTTTGTCCTTAGTTACAGTTTCTTTAGAACAACTTGCGAACAACAGCATAATGGCTGCTGAAAAACCGATTCCTAATGATAGAACCTTCATCCCTTTTCTAAAATTTTGATTCATAAAATTGTTAATTTAAATTAGTTAATATTAGAATAACAATACCAAAATTATTTTTTCGCTTAAACCAACTCTTGTAAATTTGTCTTTAATTCTTGTAATATTGTCTTTGATCTGATTTTAATAGGATATAAAGAGAAAAAACTGACCGTCTTCTAATTTCATTTACCTATTTATCTGGTTAGAAAAATAACTTATTGAGATTGACAGTTTCAATACAATTAATTACCTCTTAATTAAAAAGTATAATTTCTAATTATGTTGGAAAAATAAAAATATAATTAATTAAGTACTATGTTGTAATCTAATCAATTCATCTTTTATCATTTAAACAATAATCCTTTGGAGAAACCTTATAATATTCTTTAAATACTTTACTAAAATAAGCAGGATCGCTGAATCCACATTCATTTGCAACCTGACTTATTGTTAAATTTCCATTGGTAAGTAATTCTGCTGCTTTATGAAGTCTGAAATTTTTTACCAAATCATTAATCGATTCTACTGAAAGCGCTTTAAATTTTTTATAAAAAACACTGCGGCTCATTCCCATTTTTTCAATTATTTGGTTCACGTTAAATTCCGGCTCCACATATTTTTCCTTTATTGTACTTAGTATTTCTTCCATAAAGCTTATATCAAGTGCATTCGCCTGAACCTTATGATTAATAATACCATCACGTCCGATAAAATGTTGCCGGAGTTTTTCAATTTGGCGTATCAGGTTTTTAATTCTTGCTTTCAGAATTTCGCCTTCAAATGGTTTCAATATATAATCATCAGCGCCTTTGTCATATCCGGTAACCTGATTTTCGATGCCAACTTTGGCTGTTAATAATATCAAGGGAATATGCGAAAAACGTAGATCGCATTTAACTTGCCGGCACAATTCAAAACCGTCCAGTTCGGGCATCATAACATCGCTGATAATAAGGTCGGGCAAGTATTTATTTATATGGTTTAATGCTTCCGTTGAATTGTTTTCCCAAATAACATTATATTCTTTATTTAATATTGATTCAATATATACACATATATCCACATTGTCATCTATAATTAGTATAGTATATTCATGTTGAAAAGATTTTGCATCAATAAACAGCTTTTGTGTTTGATTAATACTCATTATATGATTGGATTGATGTAATTCAATTTCTTGAAAATTGATATCGCTAATTTTGACCGGTAAATCAATAGCAAATGTAGATCCTTCATCAGGTTTACTTGAAACTTCGAGCGATCCGTTTAATAACTTAATTAGTTTAAGTGTAAGGTTAAGACCTATTCCAGTACCTTGTCTGGCCAACAAAACATTTGTTGGCGTATAAAACCGATCGAATATATGATCAATTTCTTCAGGACTAATGCCAAATCCAGTGTCTGTAATTTCAATCTTCAGTTTTGAATTTTCCGGATAAAGGTTCATTAATATTGTAACCTTGCCTTGTTCAGGTGTGTTTTTAATAGCATTTGAAATAATATTTGTTACTATTTTTTCAATTTTATCTTCATCAATTAAAGCCTTGCAAAATGATGCATTTGATGTCAATAAAAGGGAAATATTTTTTTGTTTCGCATAATCATTAAAATTTTCAACTATATTTTTTATATAACCAACAACATCATATTCGGATAGCTTAATTTTCATCATATTATTTTCAACTTTACTGAAATCGAGTATCTGGTCAACCAGTGTTTTCAATCGGTTAGCATTTCGGTAAATAGTTTCCACTTGTGCCGACAACGTGCCATTGGATATAAGTTGCTTTAATGGCCCAATAATTAAAGTAAGTGGAGTTCTCAGTTCATGCGACATATTGGTATAAAACTGATTTTTAAGCTGGTACAATTGTTCCGATTTCTCTTTCTCAATATGGTCAAGCATAAGCTGATTTTTCATATTGATAGAAATGAGTGTATATTTTCTTAATAAATATAAAGCAATTAAAGCCATAATTGCATATAATGTTTTTGCCCACCAAGTAAGCCACCAAGGCGGTAAAATGTCAATTTCTATTGATGAATATTTATTATTCCAAAGTCCGTCATTATTACTGGCTTTTACCTTAAAAATATATTTCCCCGGATCAAGATTTGTATAGGTCGCTGATCGCTGAAAACCCACATAATTCCAATCTTTTTCAAATCCTTCCATCATAAAAGCATACTGGTTTTTCTCAGGTGAAATGAAACTTAGAGCAGCAAATTCGATTGTAAATACTGAATATTTATGATTTAAAATAATTTTTGAAGCCAGGTTAATATTTTTCTTTAATGGAGAATTATTATCACCTATAATTACGGGTTTATTATTGAGTAAAAAATCGGTGAAAACAATAGTGGGTAAAATTGTATTTTCTTTTAAACTATCAGGATTAAAAACATTATAACCATTTGTGCCTCCAAAATAAATATTGCCGTTCTCATCTTTACAATTCGATAATTGAATAAATTCATTTCCCTGCAACCCGTCACTTACATCGAAGTTTTTAAATTTAGGTTTTACAGGAACATTTATTCCATTTATAAATTCAGAAATTCCTTTATTTGTGCTAAGCCATAGATTGCCGTGTTTATCTTCACATATAGCATTGATAGTATTATTCGGAAGGCCATCTTCCTCGCGATAGCAAGTAAAAGTGCTGTCAGCACGGTGAAAAAGGTTTAAGCCACCACCAGTCGCAACCCAAATATGATTCTTACTATCAATATAAAAGCCAATTGCACCATAATAACTTAAACTTTTCCTGTTAGCAGAATCATGTTGAAATGAAATAAATTTTCCGGTTTCTTTATTGTATAAATCAACGGAAATAGATGTGGCTATCCAAATTTCATTATCACCAACTGCCATAACATCACAAGCCCAATTGTTTGAAATGCTGTTTTTTTTGTAATCGTTAAGGAAGCGTTTAAATGTACCTGTTTGATAATTATATTCCTTAAGCCCTCCAATCATTGAAGCCATCCATAAATTATTCTGTTTATCTTCAATTACCTGATTTATATTATCAACTCCAATACTATTTTCAAAATTTAACTGATCCTGAAAATGGATAAATGAATTCGATTTTTCATCCATCAAATTCAAACCACCAGCCCATGTCCCAATCCACATATTTTTTCTGCTATCTCTGAATATAGCCCAAACTGCATTAGAACTTAATGATTTTAGATTATCGTTTACATGAACAAAATGACGATATGTATTATCTTTTTTGTTTAAAACATCCAACCCACCCTCAGTGCCTATCCATAAATAATCCTTTTCATTGTAAAGCACATTTATATGATTATTTCCTAAACTGTTTATATTATTGGGGATTTGACTTACTGTTTTAAATTTTTGCAACAGTTTGTTGTAATAATTCAGTGCACCTCCATAGGCTCCTACCCACACCGTATTTTGATTATCTTTAAATATAGAATGAATGGAATTACTTGATATGCTTGAATTATCTGTTGAAGAATTTGTAAAATGGTTAAATGCAACTTCATTTGTTTTTAAATTATTCAAATCGAGAATATCTAAACCACCATTCTCAATTCCAATCCATAAATTTCCATTATGGTCGTCAATTAATGCTAGTATAGCTCCCTTACTGATACTATTTTTATTACCGTTGTTATGAATAAAATTTACAATCTTTGGATTTTTATAATCCTTATTGTTAAATTCAATATATAATAAACCTGAATTATTTGTCCCAAGCCAAATCCTGCCATAAGTATCTTTATATATGGAACGGATATTGTTATTCCCGATACCTTTTGGAATATATGCATCAATGCTGATTTCCTTTATAGAATTATTCTCAGAATTGAAAAAATATAAACCACTATAAGTACCCAACCAAAAATTATTACCATTATCTTTAAGAATAGCATTAACATATATGCTGTTAACTAATCGTTTTAAGGCAAAAGTTCTTGTATTTAAATAATTAATCCCCTCAGCACCTGCCAAAAATAAATTGCCATTTTTATCTTCCGAAATATCTTCAACCGAATGTTGAAAGGTTGAAGGAACAGGTATCATATCATCATCTTCCCTGTTATACAAACTCAATCCACCTTGGGTTCCAATCCAAAGATTACCTTTTAAATCTTCATAAATTTTTTTAATATTATTGTTGAGAAGTGAATGAGGATCGCCTAATTTGTTTTTATATATTTTAAATTCATATCCATCAAATCTGTTCAACCCATCACCTGTCCCGAACCATAGAAATCCGAATTTATCCTGATAAATACATCTAACCCAGCCTTGCGATAGTCCATCTTTAACTTCAAGATGCTGAAATTTAAAATCTTCATTTTTGCCGAACGCGTAATACTGAAAAATAGAAATTAACAAAATGCAATATATTCTTACCATATTTATTTAATAAATTAAATAATTGCAGTTCAGGTTTTCTAAAAATCATTCAATAATTAGGAAGGGGCAGAAATTAATTTAAGAACTTTTTAGGTTAAATTTTATAAACACAAAAAAATACACCTTTTCAACTTTATCCTTTCATATTTCTATCTTTTTTTGTCAAATTATTTACAGTAGCAACTTTTAATGATAAATTATTTATGAAGGGAAATTGAAAATCATTAGTTTCAAAAGTGATTAAGTTACAATATAAAAATGTTTGTACAATAGGATATATGGAGTTTTGTTCAATTTAAATGGAATTTTTTAGTGAGGCTTCAAACACGTACAAGTTAAAAGTTTTGAATAAGTGTAAGGTAAACTATTTTTTGTTTAATGCTATTCAATAATTAAAGCAAAATTTTAAAAAATAATTCTATTATAATGAAATGAAAATCATTGAAATTTTGAACTGTGAGAAATGAATACACATAAATAATTTAGAAATAATAAACTTCTACTTAATTATTTTGTTTTTTTAATGTTATGGTCACCAATGTTTATTTACTTTGCAAATTGATTTTTAAATTATTCGACAATGCCTATAAATGTTCCTGATAAGTTACCTGCTATTGAAGTCCTGAAAGAGGAAAATATATTTGTAATTGATGAATCAAAGGCTTTGCATCAGGATATCCGGCCTTTGAAAATTGGTATTTTAAATCTGATGCCTGTTAAAGAAACAACGGAAACCCAGTTAATTCGTATGTTATCAAATAGTCCGTTGCAAATTGAGCTTGAACTTATTCACATTGCAAGTCATATTTCAAAAAATACTTCAATTGACCATTTAGAGGCATTTTACAAAGGATTTGATGAAATAAAAGACCAAAAATTTGATGGTTTAATTATTACCGGCGCACCAATTGAACACCTTGAATTTGAACAGGTGAATTATTGGAAAGAAATTCAGGAAATTATGGAATGGTCAAAGAAGCATGTAACCTCAACACTTTGCATTTGTTGGGCTGCACAGGCTGGCTTATATCATTATTTTAATATACCTAAATATAAGCTACCGGCAAAAATGTTTGGCGTTTTCGAACATAAAGTTTTAAATCCTAAAATACCTTTGGTTAGAGGCTTTGATGACACTTTTATGGCACCACATTCACGTCATACTGAAGTAAAACGCTCGGATATTGAAATTATACCTGGACTTGAAATTGTTGCAGAATCTGATGAAGCCGGAATTCATGTTGTAATGGCTAATGATGGCAGGCAAATTTTTGTGACCGGACATTTCGAATACGATCAGGTTACTTTAAAAACTGAATATTTCCGTGATATAAATAAAGGAAAAACAATTGAAGTGCCGCGAAATTATTTTCCATTAAACGATCCGTCAAAAGATCCGATTGTAAAGTGGCGCAGTCACGCGAACCTATTCTTTTCGAATTGGTTGAATTATTATGTATATCAAATTACACCATATAACCTTGACAATAACGAATAACTGAATTATTATTAATTGTTATCGTATATTTTAACAAGCTCAGATATTTCCAGAGGTTCGAGTGAAATACTTAAATTTTCCTTACAGGCAATTATATCGGTTTCGAGTAAAGGTTTCAACATCAATTTATAATATGGTTCATATAAATGAATGTCATCAACCTTTATGGTAATTGCCAATGCAATATAGCCATCGGCATTGGTTTCCCAAACTGAGTCAACAATTTTTGCCCCTAAATTTGTTGCTTTTTTAATATGCAGTAATTCCTTATTCCGATTATACAAAAAACAAAGTCCTGGCTTATCCATATTTTGCTCTATTAATTCCAGAAATGCTTTAGAAGGAATTAAATCAGGATGAAATTCCTGAAGGTCTTTACGTTCAATAAAATTGAAAATTAAAGGAAAATGTTTAATGTTAACTTTGCAATCCTGCACATTTTTGCACTTCCCATTTTTATCGTAACAAACCATTTTAATTTTTACGCCTAATTCTGCAAGTTCATTACTGATTTTCTGATAATCTTCAAATAATAATAGAAAATTTTCTTTATTTGACTTTTTAACAGTTTTAACATCAGCATATATTTGTTGACATAAACTTACGTTGAATCTTTTAAGAATGCAAGCTGCCGTCTGCTCACGTTCAAATATATCCATAAACACATTCCCGAATATTTTATCAAACATGTCCTGGTTAATTTCAAAATCAGCAGCAATTTTTCGTATTGCATTTTTAAAATCATATTTATCATTAAAAATCATTTTATAAATTTTAATTCGAATAGTAAATATATTAAAGAATAAACATATTTGCTAATTTGCTTTTGTATCATTGATACATTTTTATGTTTATAATTTATAAGTTATATGTATTTTAACTATTCGGCCCGACGACAAATAGCGTTGTAAGCACAATTTTTGCATTTCGACACGTCTTCAGTTTGTCTGAAAGGCCAATCAGGATTATATATTTCGGCAAGAATAATTTTTAAATTATCCGAAAAATTTAATGCAATTTCATCAATATTATTTACTGGTTCCTTTTGAAAATATATCCTTGAATCAAAATCATCATTAAATATTTTTCTTAAACCATAAATATTTGGTTGTACAAGAAGTTCTGGTTGTATAAGGTTTTTATAAATTAAACTATAAAAAAATGACTGAAATATTTCCTTTTTTAATTTTTGTTTTTCAGGTGATATAAATAGTTCGTCAATTGTTGAAAATTTAGTATCAACCATGCCGGTTTTATAATCAATAATCCTTATATAATTATTCGTACTGTCAACCCTGTCAATGTTTCCGCCAATTCGAATATTATATTTATTATTTTTCGAAATAATATCAGTAATTATTGAAATATTTTTTTCAAGTGCAATAATTTTAAATGGAGCATTTTCAGTATCTAAATAAATTATTTGACGAATATATTTTTGAAGAATCTTATAAATAATCATATTTCTTCCATTAATCTCAGTATTTTTATTGTCTCCGAAATATGCCTTTGCCATAGCATTTTTTAAAGCTGTATCAATAATTATTGTATCATCAATTATTTTTTTCAGGATGTTTATATCAACAAAATTATGAATATAAGGATTATATAATTCATGCATGGCTAAATGAAGAATATTTCCCAATACAGCAGGATCAATTTCTTCAAAGGGCTGTTCAATTTCTTTTATACCAGCTATATAATGAAAATAAAAGCGTAAACTACAATCGATATAATTGCTGATAGCACTTGGAGAAAGGTAAGCTTTGGCTTCGTTGCCATCAATATATTTTTCCAATTTTTTGAATATTTCATCATCCTTATTGATTGAAATTTCATTCAATTTTGACGATTTAATATTAAAAGTTTGGATCTTCTGTTGAACATTAAACTTACCATCATATTGCAATTGTGTTATATATCGACTTACTTCTGAAGATCCCATTTCATCAGCCCGGGTATTATAAACAAGCGAAATATTTTTTGCTCTTTCCAATACACGATAAAAATAATACGCATACATTGCATCGCGATATTCTAAAGTTGGTAATCCAAAACCATATCGCAAATTATAAGGTATAAACGATGCTGGAACATTTGTTTTAGGCAAATTTCCTTCATTAACACCAATTATAATTACATTTTCAAAATCGAGTGAGCGCGATTCAAGAAATCCCATAACTTGTAAACCCTTCAAAGGTTCACCTTCAAATGGCACTTTATAACTTTTAATTATTTTTAAAAGGATTCGTAATGCCAATTTTATATCAACATTAATAGATGATTGGTTTAATAAATCAGCAGCTCTGTTAATTGCTGAAAATAAAACTTTTAAAGTTTCAAGTTCTATTTCGTTACGCGGAATGGTATTTTCATTAATTTCAGTAATTGTATGCTGTCCAATATATTTAATAAATTCAGCCAAATTGTTTATAAATTCAATGGCACTGATATTATTCTTAAATATATATTTATTTATATCGTTATTCGGAATTTTATCCTTGCCAATATATATAAGATTATTCGGAATAATTACATTTTCATAAAACATAAGCAATTCTGGAGCAAATTTCATTATTACAGGATGTGAACATATCGATGATATATGCTTATGATAATATAAAATTTCATTTTCGTTTTGCACACGGGCTAATGATTGCAAAATACCGACTGATTCAATAAGCGCTACTATATTTGAATTTTGAACCGGATATCCCATTGTAATATTTATATCGGGAATATTCTCAGGTATAGAATGCAAAACAGGAATAAGTAAATTTTCATCGGTTAATAATATAGCAGTATTATCTGAATCTTCAATTGATTTGTTTGATTCTGAAAGGATTTGATGGATTACTTTTGCCTGGCCAACATTTGATGGAATCGCAAAAGTTGAAATATTTTTTGGAGTTTTAAAGTTATTAAAATTGTCTTTTGTTATAGCCGAAGGAAATTCCGTTAAATTATTTCTTATAAAAAACCCGGCTTCATGAATTTTATTTTCGGAATATTCCAAATCATAATCCCAATAAAATAGTGCTTTGTTAAGTGTATTAACATGACGGAATATATTTTTCTCGCATTCGTTTAATGCATTAAATCCAACAAATATAACCTTTGTCGCATTTATATCGGGGAATTTGCTTTGATTTATTAATTCAGAAACTTCTCTGTATATCATTCCTTCATATGCAAGTTTCTTACTATGCAACACATTCCTGAACTCACTATATATTAAAAACATTGATTGCCATAAATCAGAAAAACCTTCACGATACTTACTTGATTTTGATTGATCGAAATTTTTCCAGAATTGCTGAATGGCTTTAATTTGCTGCTCGTCCAAATACGAAAATTGTTCATTAATATTTTTAAGTGCTGAAAGGTTTTGAAATAAATTTTGTGCATCAACTAAATATTTATCAATATCGTCAAAATCGGAAAGCATGAGTTCTCCCCAATAATAAAAATTATCAAATGTTTCGTTTGAATTTCTTATTTTGCAATAAACAGCATATAAATCGAACAACAACAATAAATCATCAGCTTTCTGGAGTTCTGAAAAGCTTTGAATATAAGCTGAAATAGTAACACATTGTGGCGCCCAAACTGGTTTATTTACAATTTGCGATAAATACTTATTAAAATATAAAATTGAACGGCGATTAGGAAATACAATAGTTATATCATGCATTGTTTCTCCAAATCGATTGAAAATATCTTTTGAAACTAGTTTAAGAAATGGCTCCATATGTTAATTTGCTAATTTGCTAATGTGTTAATGTGCCAATGTGTTATTGAAAATCAAAATTATTTCGTCTTCCGTTCCACGTTTTCCATTTTCCGTCTTCCATTTTCCGTCTTCCGTTTCCCGTTCCCCGTTCCCCGTTTTCCGTTTTCCATTCTCCGTTTCCCGTTCCCCGTTTTCCGTTCTCCGTTTCACATATTCATAAAATAAAAGCTATGGCAGGCAACCAATGCTGCTGTTTCAGTTCGCAACCGACTGCTGCCTAGTGATATTACTTTATAGCCAACTTTTAATGCTTCAATTACTTCTTTTTCACTAAAATCTCCTTCCGGACCAATTAAACAAATTACCGAATCGTTTTTTTTATATATTTTACTTAACGGAAGTTTCACAAAATCTTTGTTATTATAACAATGTGCGATTAATTTCAAGGAAGTTGATTGCTGGTGTATAAAATTATTAAATGAAATACTTTCATGTATAACAGGTCTAAAAGCTTTCACCGATTGTTTCATTGCTGAAATTACTATCCTTTCAAGCCTGTCAATATTTATATGCTTTCTTTCGGAATGTTCGCATATAATGGGTGTAAATTCGTCAATGCCCATTTCAACAGCTTTTTCAATCAACCATTCAATTCTATCACTATTTTTAGTTGGAGCAACCGCTAAATGCAAATTATAGTTTCGTTTTTCAAAATCTTCCTTTTTCTCAAAAATCTCCAATGCGCAACTTTTTGGATTTTCTGAAACAATTTTTGCTTTATAAAATCCACCTTTACCATCTACTAAATTAATTTCATCATCAATTTGCAATCGCAAAACACGAATACAATGTTTTGATTCCTCTTCATTTAAAACATATGAATTGTTTGAAATATCAGGAGTATAAAAGATATGCATAGTTTGGTATTTAAATAATCAAAAATAAATTTTAAAATGGAAACCTTATAAACTAAAACAATTATAATTTAGGCAAATAATAGAATTAATTAATTCTACTTTAACAGATTCGAAAATCAAACTATTTTTACCCTTAATCCCTAAAGGGAACAGTTTGATTTTCAGATTTCACCCTTTAGGGTTTTGGGGTAAATAAAGCTGAAAATCAAAGAAGACAGTTAATATGTTAAAGTGGAATTAAAATGTGTTATTAAATATGATAAAGATTGGCCTGCTTTCAGATACTCACGGATTTATTGATGATAAAGTTTTAAAATTTTTTGAAAATTGCGATGAAATTTGGCACGCCGGAGATATAGGCAATATTGAAACTGCTGATAAAATTGCAGCTTTTAAACCTTTAAAAGCTGTTTATGGAAATATTGATGACCAAAAATTAAGAATTGTTTATCCGGAACATTTGCGCTTTAATTGCGAAAATGTAAATGTTTGGATAACTCATATTGGAGGATATCCTGGTCATTACGATGTTAAAGTGCGAAATGAGATGAACGAAAATCCTCCAAGATTATTTATTTGCGGACATTCCCACATATTAAAGGTAATTTACGACAAGCAAAACAACCTACTTCATATTAATCCGGGTGCAGCAGGCATTTCAGGTTTTCATAAAATTAGAACCGCAGTAAGGTTCAAAATTGATGGAAATGAAATTAAGGAACTGGAAATTCTTGAAATTGAAAGAACTGATCATTTTCCAATTGTAAAGATGTAATAATTCGAAACAATTATTTAGAAATTTAAAAATCACTTTAAAACAATATAAATATTTAATTATCTGTTAATTAAAAAATATTTAACGTATTTTGTACGTTAAGCTTGTTTTTAGTAAATTTGTAATATATATTTACACCGAAATTCATAAATTTTTGATTGAACTTCAGTAGTTATAAAAAGAATTGTAAAGTCTATTGTTTAACCATTATAATTGTGATAAATTGATAAAATAGAAAATTAGCAATTTATGTCGTTAAAATTAAACCCACATGTATCAGTTGACTGTGTCGTATTTGGCTTCGATGGCCAAAGCCTGAATGTATTATTAATTGACAGGAATGATGATGTTGAGCATACTAAAATTCCAATAAAAAACCATACACAAAAATTACCCGGAAGCCTTGTTTTTGATGATGAAGATATTGACACGGCTGCAAACCGTGTACTTCAGGAGTTGACAGGGTTAACAAATATATATTTGCAACAATTCCATGTTTTTGGTTCACCATTAAGGTTGAATAAAAAGGAGGATTTGGATTGGCTTCAAAGTACAACCGGAATGAAAGTCAATCGGGTAGTTACAATTGCATACTTTTCGTTGATTAAACTTACTAAAAACCTTGTAATTACTGGAAAAACGAATTGGTGTAAAGTTTCAGAAATTCCCGAACTGGTTTTCGATCATAAGGAAATAATTGAGCGAGGGTTGCAAACACTGCGTAAAGAAATACAGAATGAACCTGTAGTTTTTGAGCTTCTGCCTAAAAAATTCACAATTAGGCAATTACAAACTTTATACGAAATAATTATTGGTAAAAAATTAGACAATAGAAACTTCAGAAAAAGTATTAGTAAATGGGGTTATATTGTTGCAATAGATGAAAAAGAAAAGTTTGTGGCCCATAAACCAGCCCAATTTTTCAAATTCGATAAAAAAATTTATCAGAAAAAAAGAGCAGGATATTTTACTGAAAATTTATAATTAATAGTTAAGACTGATAGTATTCAGGTTAAAATAAAAATTTAAAATATGTATTTATTAGGATTCGATATTGGAAGTTCATCCGTAAAGGCAAGTATTTTAGAAGCTTCAACCGGTAAATGTGCTGCAACAGCATTTTACCCAAAAACCGAAATGGAAATTATATCAGTTAAACCCGGATGGGCTGAACAACATCCTGATAAATGGTGGGAAAACCTTAAGGCAGCAACGCATGAAGTACTCAAAAGCTCAAAAATAAATCCATCCGATATTAAAGCCATTGGAATATCCTATCAAATGCATGGACTTGTAATTGTTGACAAAAACAATAATGTTCTTCGTCCATCTATAATATGGTGCGATAGCCGTGCTGTTGAAATTGGTGAAAAGGCTTTCAAGACTATTGGAGAAGAAAAAAGTTTAAAACATTTTTTAAATTCTCCCGGGAACTTTACAGCTTCCAAGCTCAAGTGGGTTAAAGACAATGAACCTGATATCTATTCAAAAATTCATAAAATAATGCTTCCTGGTGATTATATTGCTTTAAAACTTACAGGTAATGCAGTAACCACAGCATCAGGATTATCGGAAGGAATTCTTTGGGATTTTTCAACAAATTCAACTGCTTCATTATTAATGGAACAATATGGTTTTTCGCCAGAATTTATTCCAACAATATTGCCAACATTCTCAAACCAGGGTGAACTTTCTGCAAATGCAGCGTCTGAACTTGGTTTAACCAAAGGAACACCTGTAACCTACAGGGCAGGCGACCAACCCAATAATGCATTTTCGTTGAATGTTATTAATCCAGGAGAAATTGCGGCAACTGCTGGAACTTCAGGGGTTGTTTATGGTGTAAGCGATGAAATTAAATACGACCCACAATCACGCGTAAATACATTTGCCCATGTTAATCATGGAGTGGCTGGGAATCGCTTAGGTGTTTTGTTATGTATTAATGGAACAGGAATTTTAAATTCATGGATTCGTAAAACTGCTTTCCCTACTTCCTCATACGAAGAAATGAACAATGCTTCTGCTTCAATTGCAATTGGAAGTGATGGTTTATCTGTTCTGCCTTTTGGAAATGGTTCGGAACGTATGTTAGGTAATAAAAACATTGGATGCCAAATTGCAAATATTAATTTCAACAGGCATACAAGTTCACATTTAGCAAGGGCTGCACAGGAAGGAATTGTATTTTCATTTTATTATGGAATGCAAATTATGCAGCAAATAGGAATTAACCCTTCTATTATACGAGCTGGGAATGCTAATATGTTTTTAAGCCCGGTATTCAGGGATACACTTGCAGGGGTTTCAGGCGCTACTATTGAATTATACAGTACAGACGGTTCATTAGGTGCAGCAAGGGGAGCAGGCATTGGAGCAAATATTTATAAATCATATGCAGAGGCATTTTCAAACCTCGAAAAACTACAAACCATTCAACCCAATAAATCTAAGGAAGCTCAATATACCGAGGCTTATGAAAACTGGAAACATTCATTATTAAAATATATTCAATAATTTTCATTAATAATTTTAGATATGGAATATTTAACAGGAAACAAGGAATTCTTCAAAGGGATTGGAAAAATTAAGTATGAAGGAAGGGAATCAACCAACCCACTTGCATTCAAATGGTATGATGCAAAAAAAGTTGTAAACGGAAAAACTATGCAGGATTATTTCAGGTTCTCCATGGCTTATTGGCATACTTTGTGCGGAACAGGTGGCGATCCATTTGGTCCTGGAACAAAAGTATTTCCATGGGCGGAAGGAACTGATGCTGTTAGCAAAGCAAAAAATAAAATGGATGCTGCATTTGAAATAATGACAAAAATTGGTATCCCATTTTATTGCTTTCACGATTTCGATTTAATTGATGAAGGAAGCAATGTTGTAGAATCGGAAAAAAGATTACAAACTATTGTTGATTATGCGAAAGAAAAACAAAAAGCTTCAGGTGTAAAATTACTTTGGGGAACTGCCAATGTTTTCAGCAACCCACGTTATATGAACGGTGCTTCAACAAATCCTAATTTCGATGTAGTTGCTTATGCCGGTTCACAGGTTAAAAATGCTATTGATGCAACTATTGCTTTAGGTGGCGAAAACTACGTATTTTGGGGAGGCCGCGAAGGTTATGGCAGCTTGTTAAATACAAACATGAAAGCTGAACTCGAACATATGGGTCGCTTTTTAACTATGGCACGCGATTATGCACGCAAACAAGGCTGGAAAGGCACTTTCTTAATTGAGCCTAAACCAATGGAACCAAGCAAACATCAATACGATTTTGATACCGCTACAGTTATTGGATTCTTAAAACAACATGGTTTGGATAAAGATTTCAAATTGAACATTGAAGTAAACCATGCTACATTGGCACAACATACATTCCAGCATGAATTGCAGGTTGCAGCTGATAATGGCATGTTTGGAAGTATAGATGCAAACCGCGGTGACTACCAGAATGGATGGGATACTGATGAATTCCCTGTTAATTTATATGAAATGGTAGAAGCAATGTTGGTAATTGTTGAAGCTGGTGGATTTACTACAGGTGGTGTAAACTTTGATGCTAAAACACGCAGAAATTCAACTGATTTAGAAGATATTTTTATTGCACATATCGGAGGTATGGACAATTTTGCCAGGGCATTCTTAATTACCCAGGATATTCTTACTAAATCGAATTATAAAAAATTACGTGCCGAAAGATATGCATCATTCCAAAGTGGTAAAGGAGCTGAATATGAAAAAGGCAAGCTTACATTGGAAGATTTACGTAATTATGCTGCTGAAAAAGGAGAACCAAAACAAATAAGCGGCAAACAAGAAATGTTCGAAGCTATAATTAACCAGTATATTTAATAAAAACTATTATATTTGGAAACCGGGATACAACTATATAGATTATTCCGGTTTCCTTACATAAAAACCTAACAAAAATAATATGGCATTTATTGACGCTTCTTCAAAAACGCAACAAATAAACCTTGATAAGGGAAGTAATCTCTACATTATTGGTATTACTTTGGTAGCTACATTAGGTGGCTTACTTTTTGGATATGACACTGCTGTTATCTCAGGAGCCGTAGATTCATTGAAAGTCTTTTTTCATTTAAATACAGAAACGTTCGGAAATGTTGCTGCATTTTATCATGGTGCTACAGTTTCCAGTGCACTCATAGGTTGTATAATTGGTGGCACAATTTCGGGTCTTTTTGCAACACTTTTTGGTCGTAAAAAATCACTTTTTATAGCTTCTGCTTTATTTTTTATATCGGCTTGTGGTGCAGCATTCCCTGAGTTTTTGTTTTTCACTAAAGGAACAGGCTCAGTTAGTGTTTTAATAGCTTTCAACCTATATCGTATTATTGGAGGTATTGGAGTTGGTTTAGCATCCGCTATTTGTCCTATGTATATTGCTGAAATTGCGCCTGCCAACATTCGCGGTAAATTGGTGTCATGGAATCAATTTGCGATTATATTTGGAATGTTGGTGGTATATTTTGTGAATTATTTTATTACAAAGGGTCAAAACATTGATTGGGTTAATACAACTGGATGGCGATATATGTTTCTGTCAAATGCAGTACCAGCAGCAATATTCGGTCTGTTACTATCCTTCGTTCCCGAAACTCCACGTTATTTGGCATTGGCAGGCTATGATGAAAGGGCTTTAAGGATTCTATCCAAAATAAATGGATCAAAAATTGCGGCTACCATACTCGATGATATTAAAACAACTGCACATCATGTAAAGGTTGAGAAAATGGTTTCCTATGGTTGGAAGGTTTTAATAATAGGTGTCCTACTTTCTGTTTTTCAGCAGGCTGTAGGTATAAACGTAGTACTATATTATGCCCCAACTATTTTTAAAGGGCTTGGATTTGGTAATGATGCAGCCATGTACCAAACGGTCATCATGGGCTTTGTAAATATTATTTTTACGTTGGTTGCTATTTTTACTGTCGATAAGTTTGGTCGTAAACCACTTCTAATTATTGGTTCAGCGGGCATGGCCATAGGTATGTTTGCCATTGGCATCTTAGCTTTCAATAAGGTAATTGGAGTTAGTACACTCATATTTATTGTAATTTATACAGCTTCATTTATGATGTCCTGGGGTCCAATTTGCTGGGTATTAATTTCTGAAATTTTCCCAAATACAATTCGTGGACAAGCCGTTGCTTTAGCAGTTGCAGCACAATGGGTAGCCAATTTTATTGTATCAGCGACTTTCCCTGTTTTGGAATCATTTAGCATGACCTTTACATACAGTTTGTATGGAGTAATGAGTATTCTCTCAATTATATTTGTGTGGAAAATGGTTCCTGAAACAAAAGGAAAAACACTAGAAGAAATGGTAAAATTGTGGAAAAAATAATAATTTAATTGGATATAGAATTATGAAAAGGAGGATGGAAATGAATTTAATTCCTGTTCTCCTTTTTCGTTTTCTTTATTTTCCATTCTTCGTAATTCAGTTTACCGATATTTTAATCTCGTTTGCCGAATTTTCATAAATTTGAAGTCATTTGCTAATATATCTTTGTAGACGTTATTGAAAAAATACTATCATGGAAAAGTATGAAAAGTCTGATTTTATAAGACACAGAAATGGCCGAAAAGCAGTACTGGGACTAATAATAGTAGTACTTGGTTTGATGCTTTTAGCCGATAATTTTGGAATATTATCACATAGTTTTAAATCGGTTTTTTTTAGTTGGCAGATGTTATTGATTGGCATTGGTGTTCTGAACCTTTTTAAGCGCAACGGCTATTTTGGAGGATTGGTTTTAATAATTATAGGAACATTTTTTCTTATTCCCGATGTTTTTAGTCTGCCTTTCAATTTTATTTCAATGTTATGGCCTTTAATCTTAATAATAGTAGGAGTTCTGATAATATTCAGACGCAGGGTTAATTTTCACCACAACCATTATCACTACAACAGACATTTCCAATACACCGATGTTAATAATTTAGATGGTGGTTTAATAGATGAAGTTTTAATTTTTGGTGGAGGAAGAAAAAATATCAATGATCAAAATTTTAAAGGTGGACGTATAACCTGTATTTTCGGAGGAACTGAACTCGATTTTACAAATGCAAAACTTGCTGACGGGGTTAATATGATAGATTTGGTTTGCTTGTTTGGTGGGGCTTCGCTTATTGTCCCAGCTGATTGGCATGTTAGAACAGAAGTTGTTTCAATTTTAGGTGGTTTTGCTGACAAACGAATGAAAATGCCTGATGGCAACAAAGATCGTGAACTTGTTATTAAAGGTGTTGCTGTTTTTGGTGGTGGTGATGTTAAAAATTTCAAAAGTCATTGGGAACATTAATTTTTAATTATGCAACATCCTATATTAAAGGATACCCGATCATTACTAATATATGCAGTTATATGGACTATTATTATAATTGCTGATTCATCAGCATTTCACTATAATTATCATTTCGATTTTACATCAAGTTTAACCTCAAGTTTTATATTTAACGCGCTTTTCGCTTTTATGGGTGTTGCTATATGGTATGTTGTACTGTATAGTTATCCTGAAAAAGTTTCTTTTGTATCTCTAATTATTAACCATATAACAGCTGCTTCAGTTTTTATTTTATTATGGAGTTTTACTGGTTTATTTCTCAACCGTACCTTACTTACACAGCCAATATATAACTTTATTGTTTCGCATATATTTGGATACGTAATTATTGCAATAGTTTATTATTCAATATTTATGCTTGTATATTATTTAATAATTTACAATAGCAATTTAAAAGAACGGAAAAAGAATGAAGACAGGCTTTTGGCTATGGTTAAAGAAGCTGAATTAAATTTGCTGAAATCACAAATAAATCCTCATTTTTTGTTTAACAGTTTGAATAGTATAAGTTCGCTTACTATTACCAATCCTTCGAAAGCTCAGGAAATGATAATAAAGTTATCCGATTTTTTGAGATATTCAATAGCTCGCGATAACAATCAAAAATCGACTTTAAAACTCGAGCTTGAAAATATACAGCGTTATTTAGATATTGAAAAAATAAGATTTGGTTCACGACTCGAATATAAACCAGAAATTGCTGAAGATTCCCTTGAAAAAATGTTGCCGGTAATGATACTTCAACCACTATTCGAAAATGCAGTGAAGCATGGTGTTTATGAAAGCACCGAACCTGTAGTAGTTTCGAATATTATAAATGTTGAAGGCAATTTTCTAAATATTACTATTAAAAATAATTTCGATACTGAAGCCCCTTCGAAAAAAGGAGCCGGAATTGGCTTAAAAAATATAGCTGAAAGACTCCGAATTACATACCAGTCTGAAGGTTTATTAAAAATTTTTAAAAATGAAAATACTTTTGAAGTGAAACTTTTAATACCTCAAATTGAATGACGGAAAATGGTAAACGAGAAATGAATTACGAACTTTTTTATATAAATTAAATATTGGTCATTGGTTATCAGTAATTAAAATTTTAAACTATGGGCATACGTACAATAATTATTGAAGATGAAGAACCCGCAAGAGATATTGTAAAAACATATCTTAAAAGCCATGATGGAATTGAACTTATTGGTGAGTTCGCCGATGGTTTCAGCGGTGTAAAAGCAATCAATGAGTTAAAACCCGATTTGTTGTTTCTCGATATTCAATTGCCAAAACTAACCGGATTTGAGATTCTGGAATTAGTTGAGCATTTACCTGTAACAATATTTACTACTGCTTATGATCAGTTTGCGCTGAAAGCTTTTGAGATGAACGCAACAGATTATCTCTTAAAACCATTTTCTGCCGAAAGATTTAACAGCGCTCTTCAGAAAGCTTTTGAAAAAATAAATGCTAAAAAATCTGAAGTTTCTGAAATAAAGAAATTGGTTGAAACTGTTGATGAAAAAACAGATTCTATTGATCGCGTTGTAGTGAAAACAGGGACAAAAATTAAAGTTATCCCAACAGATAAAATAATGTATATCGAAGCACAGGACGATTATGTGATGATTTATGCTGAAGATAGCAAACACCTGAAAGAAAAAACAATGAAATATTTTGAATCACATCTGGAAAATTCAACCTTCATCCGTATTCACAGGTCATATATTGTTAATGTCAATTATATTCTTCAATTGGAACATTTTAGTAAAGAAAATTATTTGGTTATACTTAAAAACGGTGCTAAATTAAAAGTAAGCGATAGTGGATATAAAAATTTAAAGACTCGTTTGAATTTTTAGCTTTATCTAATTTTTAATTTTCTTTTCAATTTTAAGATATTTATAAAATCCACCTTTAAAGGGATTTAATTTATTTTTCTAAAAACTAAAATTGCAAAACAAATATTATTATTTAAACTATTTTAAAATAAAATGGTTTAAATACACTATTATTTGTACTAATTTTGTTCAAAACTTTAACCTAAATTTTTTTATTATGAAAATGAAAGTACTATTAATTTCAGTAGTTTTAACTTTAAGTCTAACTGTTGCTAATGCACAAACTTATAAAATTGGAGACCTAACTGTTAATGGTGGAATTGGACTTGGTTATACCTATGATTTATATTCAGGGGTATCATCATGGCCTACTTTAATTGTTGGTGCTGACAAGGGTGTATATGAAGTTGAGAATGTTGGAGTAATTTCAGCTGGCGCCATTTTAGCTTTTAAACACATGTCAATTTCTGAATATAATTGGAGCTGGAACGATTTATATATAGGAGGGCGTGGAACTATGCATGTAACTTCATTAAAAATTGATAAGGTTGATTTGTATGGTGGACTTTCTTTGGGTTTAAGAATGTATTCTTATCCGACTTTTACTTATCTGGGTAATGGGACAAACGATCATTATACAACTTTGTTTTATGGATTATTTGCAGGAGGTAAATATTATTTCAACGATAAATTAAGCGCTTTTGGAGAATTGGGTTGGGATGTTGCCTGGCTTAAATTAGGCATATGTTATAAATTGAATTAAAAATAAAGTTATAAGAAACTAAATATAAGAGCCTTTTCAGGTATTATATTTAGTTTTTCTTTTTTAAACAAAAATTATATAGTTAATATTTTCTCTCCTGATTTTAGATAATCTGTTAAAGCTTGTCCCATATATCTGACTTTAATCCCAAGTTGCAACAATTTGTCTGAAACACCAAAGTTATCACAACATGCTTTGCAAGCTTCTATTGAAACGCCTTTACTAATCATTTCTGCAACCTCAGTTTGAACCTGCGTATCGGCTCCAACAAGCTTTGCTGAAGCTCCCCAAATGATTACATTCACATTATTCCACCAACCTTTAGTTTTTGAATTAATTGAATACATTGATAACATTGAAAATACAGTATCTTTATTATCTGTTGTCCATAGTATATTAAGATTTTCCATATTTGAAATTTTAGAAATAAATATTGATAGGAGAACAAATATACAATTTCATTGTTTCTTAATTATATAAATCAAAATTTTTGGCTTTTAATGAAAGTCAATATTTAATTGATAGAAATTTAAACTATCAAGCGAACATAATTTATTTAACCATTTAAATTTCAAACATTTGCAACAAATCAAGTCGCTTACATTTTTAGTTGCCGGTCTCGCCCGCAAATCAGCTCACAAACCACTCCGGCGAACCTCCATGTATTTGCCTAAATCTTTTTATATAATTTCATTTACTTTTACGCCAGTTCCTCTTAATATAAACAAACTGGCATGGAGGTTTCATTAAAAACAATTCTATGAATAATTCTGCACAATTTGATAGTAATATCATTGAAAATACTGCCAATCAGGTTCCTTTTAATGATTTTTTACTTGGTTTTAAAGAAAAGCTGAAAGATACTTTTCACAATAAGTGGGATTTTAATGCACTTAGTTCAAGCCGTGGATTGCCTCCTTTGTTTCTGAAAGAAATTATGGCATATAATCCATTATCCATTTGTATTCCTAAAAAATTTGGTGGACGTGGCGCACCAATACATGAAAATATAGCCGTTATGTCTGAAGCTTCATATGAGTCACTAGGACTTTCACTAATGCTAAGTATAAATTATGCACTATTTATTCAACCCGTCACAAAATATGGACAAGAGGGAATAAAACAACCAATTTTCGATAGATTTTTACATCATCAAAATATGGGCGGCCTAATGATTACTGAACCCGATTTTGGTAGCGATGCATTAAATATGCAAACCAACTTTTCTGAATACAATGAATATTACCATGTAAAAGGAAAAAAGCATTGGGGCGGATTAACAGGCATGGCAAATTTTTGGTTATTAACCGCAAGGCAAAATAGCACCGATGGGTTAAAACGCGATATTGATTTTTTTATATGTGATGTTGATGCCAAGGATCAAAAAATTATTGTTGATGAAAAATTTGAAAATTTGGGGTTATATTTAATTCCATATGGCCTTAATACTATTGATGTAAAAATTCCAAAATCACAACGATTAATTCCACATACAAGTGGTATAAAAATGATGCTTGATATATTGCATCGTAGCCGGGTGCAATTTCCCGGAATGGGTATGGGTTTTATAAAACGTATATTGGATGAAGCAATTTTACATAGTCAACAAAGAATAGTTGGTGGCAAAACATTGTGGAATTACGACCAGGTGCAACATCGCCTGGCTAGGTTACAAGCCAGTTATACCATCTGTTCAACATTATGTGTAATGGGAAGTGAATTGGCTATATTGGAAAATGATCTAGCAGGACTTGGATTGGAAGCCAATATAATTAAATGCATTACCACAGATTTAATGCAGGAAGCCTCGCAATCACTGCTTCAATTGGTTGGCGCTAAAGGTTATAAGCTTAACCATGTTGCAGGGCGCGCAACAGTTGATAGCCGGCCATTTCAAATTTTCGAAGGTTCAAACGATATACTTTATATACAAATTGCTGAATCAGTACTAAAAAAAATGATTTCGGCAAAAGAACTAAACCTGTTTAAATTTTTAAAGGATTTTCATTTATCCAGATTAGCAGTTGATCAAATTCATAAGCTTTTAGATTTCACTATTAAAGATGATATGCCTCAACGAAAACTTACCGAATTTGGCCAAATTATTTCACGCATTGTTACTTTGGATTTTATTTTAAAAATGAATGAACGGAATTTCAATCCCGAATTGTTGTTAGGTGCATTAAATATGTTAAAAGTTGATATTGCAAACTTATTGGAAAACTATAAAATCATTGAAAATACTTTTGCCATTGTAAATTATGAAGAAAATAGCAATTGGATAAATTTTGTTAATAAATAAAGTAGTATTTATTGTATCAAATATAAGCATGTATATTAAACTGAATTATAATAAAATTAACACAATAATCTAAGATTAGAATTTACTTTTGTGGAAAATTTATATATCATGCAAACTTTAAAATTCAAAACTAATATTAATTGTGGTAATTGCATTGCTTCTGCAACGCCATTTTTAGATAAAATTTCAGGAATTACTTATTGGAATGTTGACATTGCGAACCCTTCCAAAATATTGACAGTGGAAGGAAATAATATTGACGAATTAATAATTACCGAAACACTTGCACAAGCTGGATATAATGCTACCTTAGTTTAAAAACCACACTCTATCAATTATTTGGCAATCTATACATAACTCCTGAATTTGGCTTAGGCAATAATGTTACCGTTGGATTACCGCTAAGCCCACTAGAATAACAACCTTTATTATCCTGAACAGAAGTTATTGAATAAGAAGTTGTTACTACAGGTGATATAACAATGTTACTTCCACTTATATAATTATTTGTTGTTCCAGCATTTGAAATTATAACTGTATAAGGCGACGAACCACCTGTAATTGCAACTTGCAATGCAGTTGAATTTCCCAAACAAATTGATGACAAACTACTTGTAAGTACCGATGATGATGGCAATGGATTTATTGTTATACCAGTTGTTGTGCGGGTAGCGCTAGTACATCCGGTTGTTGAATTTAACGATTCGGCATAATAATTACCTGTAACCAATGAGGTAGCACCAGGCAATAACGAACCGCCAGAAGATGCTAAATACCAGTTAATCGTACATCCAACCGAAGGTGTTCCTGTTAAAGAAGATACTACTCCACTTCCACAAAAACTTTGAGCTGAAGTTACCGGTGCTGCAGGTCTTGAATTAGCAGTAACAGCATAATTTGGAGATATTGTACCGTTTCCGCTGGCATTTGTTCCATATACAGTTATATTTCCGGAAGAAGCAACTGCTGAAAAACTTACTGTTATAGAATTAGTATTGGCCCCTGAAGTAATTGATGCTCCGGCAGGTAACGACCAAACATAACCCGTAGCATATGATATCACAGGAACTGTATAAACTACTCCGCTTTGTCCCTGGCAGATATTTGCACTTCCAACAATTGTACCTGCAGCTGATGGCAGCGGATTTACATTTAAAGTTATAGTATTCGATGGTAAAGCGGATACATTACACCCTAAGATGCTTGGCAACATTGAACAGGTAACTATATCACCTGTAACTACGGTATTATTTAAATATGTATTTGAATTAGTGCCAACATTTACACCATTTAATTTCCACTGGTAAGTTGGGCTTGCCCCCCCATTGGTAGCATAAGCCAAAAATGTACCATCGCTTCCATCAACAATTGTGATATTTTTTAAAGTGGAATTTAAATCAAATAATGATACATCTACCAACATTGGCAATGTTGGTGCAATACCACTGGTATAAAGCAATGTGCTGTTTTTGTAATATTTTACTATATTACTAACAACTTTAATTTTGATAGTATCATTTGTTGCATAAGCCCCAACAGCCAATCGAAATACGCCTGATTCATATATCTGCATTTGACCGGCATTGGTTAAATAAACTGCATATTGAATTGAATTCAAATCGGTTCCGGAATTGGTTGTACTTAATCCAATTGCCCTGGCAAGATTTGTTTCAGCAACTACAGTATATACATAGCTATTGTTATTAACCGTTTGATAAGTTGCAGCGCCTCCATTCCATGCACCGCCTGCCATATATTTCTTTAAATTATTATTTGTTATTGTTAAATATTGAACATCCTTAAATGTTACTGTTTGAAATGCAGTTATAACATTAGTTGGTATAGGCCCTACAGTAATATAAAATGCTCCCAGGTTTGCAGGTGAAGCATTAACAATTGTTATAGGATTTGAATTACTGCTGGTAATTGTACATCCCGGCAAATCAGGAGTCAATGCGCATTTTATAACATCACCGGCTGCAACTGTTGTATTGGTATAAACCGAAGTATCTGTTCCAACATTTGTTCCATTATACTTCCATTGATAATGTGGATGTGTGCCTGCATTTGAAGCATATGCTGTAAATGTACCCTGGGTTCCATTAACAATAGTTATATTATTTAAAGTACTGTTATAAGTTCTCAGTGAAACATCAACCAATAAAGGCAGTACCGGAGTAGTTGTACTTTGGTATAATATTGTACTATTCTTATAATATTTTACAATACTTTGTTCAATTGAAACTTTCAATGTATCTCCGGTTGAATAAGTCCCAACTGCTAATTTTGAGGTTCCATTTTCATATATTTGAATATTTCCGTTGTTCATTAAATAAAACGCATATTGAATAGTTGTATTACTTGCATCGGTATTGGTATTGCTTAAACCAAAAAATCTTTCAGTATTGGTTTCAGCAACAACTGTATATGCATAGCTATTGTTATTAACTTTTGGGAATGAAGCTGCACCGGCATCCCAAAGGTTGGTATTGGTATATTTTCTCAAGTTATTTCCTGAAATATCAAGACTTACTATATTAGTAAATGAAACATTTTGTTTTGCAAGTAAACAAGCACTTGGAACATTATCAACAGTTATATAGAACTGACTGTTATTGGTTACCTGTGCATTTGCAATATTAATTGGGTTCGATGCAGCTTTTGTAACAGAACATCCTGTTAAATCAGGCGTTAGTTTACATAGAACTGAATCACCAGCAACAAGACTAGCGTTATAATAGGTTGATGCGTCAGTACCCACATTTGTATTATTCCAAACCCACTGATAATGTGGATTATTGCCAGCACCACTAGCATTTGCCGTAAAATTGCATTGTGAATTATTTACAATGGTTATATTTTTTAATGTACTGTTTTGTGTTGCCATGGAAACATCAACTATTAAAGGCAATATAGGTGTTGTACCACTTTGGTATAATAAAATGCTATTTCTGTAATACTTTACAACATTCTGTTCAACCGAAATTTTCAAAGTATCACCTGTTGAATAATTTCCATAATTACCAATATTAACACCACTTTCATATATATTAAGCGCTCCTGTATTTACAAGGTAAAAAGCAAATTGAATTGATGTATAATTTGAATTTAAGTCCGTATTACTTAAACCAAACATGCGTTGTGTATTGGTCTCAGCAACTATTGTATAGGCATAGGTATTATTATTTACTTTATTTAATGAAGCTGCGCCACCATCCCAGTTGTTTGAATTGTAATATTTCAATAAACTATTACCTGTAGCCGAAACATTGGAAAGATTAGCGAAATTTACCTTTTGCTTCGCAACTAAACATGCGTTTAATGAATTATCAACCGAAACATAAAATTTTGTAGTATTAGTAACTGGTGCATTTGAAAGTAATATTTGATTTGAAGTAATCTGTGTTGAATTACAACCGGCATAACCAGGAGTGAGTGTACAGGTTATATAGTCATTTGCTTTTAAACCTGAATTGGTATAGGTACTTCCTGAACCAACATTTACTCCATCTACATTCCATTGGTATTGGGGCGATGCACCAGCATTAATTGCATTTGCATAAAAATGACATTGTGTGCCGTTTACCACGGTAATATTTTTCAAAGTACTGTTTAATGTTCTTAATGAAACATCAACAATTAAAGGGAGTGTAGGAGTTATAGAACTTTGGTATAACAATGTACTGTTTTGATAATAACGAACAATACCTTGTTCAACTGATACTTTTAATGTGTCGTTTGTAGAATAATTCCCAAATGTGCCTCTATATGCACCCGATTCATAAATTTGCAATGCACCGGTATTTAAAAGATAAAAAGCATATTGAACCGTAGTATTATTTGCTACGGAATTATTTGAACTTAATCCGAAAAACCTTTCGGTATTAGTTTCAGCAACTATTGTATAAGCATAACTATTATTATTTACCTTATTGAGAGATGCGGCTCCGGCATCCCAATTATTAGAATTATAATATTTTGTAAGGTTATTTGCCAATGCTGTAACATTTACCAAATCGGTAAAATTTACCTTTTGTTTTGCTAATAAGCAAGCTGTGCTTACGGTATCTACCGAAACGTAGAATTGAGTATTATTGCTGACCAGTGCATTTGATAATTTAATTGCATTCGAAATTAAACTAGTTGATGAACATCCTACTAAACCGGGTGTCATATTGCAATATACCGAATCGCCTGCAATTATATTACTATTATTATAATATGAAGTATCGGTACCGACAGCATGACCGTTATAATACCATTGGTAATGTGGCCTTGTTCCGGCATTTATAGAATTGGCAGTAAATTTGCATTGAGTTCCGTTTACAATTGTTATATTTTTTAAAGTACTATTAGGCGAATACATTGATACGTCAACTATTAAAGGTAATACAGGAGTATTGTTACTCTGGTATAATATTGTACTATTTTTATAATATTTTACTATCCCATTTTCCACAGAAACTTTTAAAGTATCACCGGTAGCGTATGTTCCATAAGTTCCACGACCAATTCCATTTTCATAAATTTGAATGGAACCATCATTTACAAGATAAATTGCATATTGAATTGTTGTATAATTTGCATCGATATTAGTATTGCTCAAACCGAACATTCTATAAGTATTGGTTTCGGATGCAATTGTATAGGCATAGCTATTGTTGTTTACTTTATTTAATGAAGCAGCACCACCATTCCAGTTACTTGAATTATAATATTTGGTCAAATTATTTCCATTGGCTGATAAATAAGTTAAATCAGTAAAGTTCACTTTTTGATTTGCCAGAACACATGAAGAACTTGCAGTATCAACGGATACATAAAATTTCATTACATTGTTTACGCTTGCCTTTTTTAAAACTACCGAATTTGACGTTACATAAGAACTTGCACAGCCTGCATTGCTTGGTGTCATTTTACAATAAACCGAATCTCCTGCAACCAAACCACTATTTGAATAGTTTGATGCAGTATTGCCTGTTGACGATCCATCTAAATACCACAAATATTGTGGGTGTGCTCCTGCATTTAAAGCATTGGCATAAAAATTACATTGAGTTCCATTTTCAATTGTAATTTGATTTAAAGTACTGTTATACGTACCTAATGTAACATCAATTATCAAAGGAAGCGTGGGCAATACACTACTTTCATATAACAAAACACTATTCTGGTAATACTTAATACTGCCTTGTACAACTGCAATTTTTAAAGTATCACCGGTGGAATAATTGCCAAATGCCCCTTTCCCGGCTCCATTTTCATAAATTTGAAGCGTGCCGTTGTTTAACAAATAAAAGGCATATTGAATTGAATTATAATTAATATTAGCATCACTTGTACTTAAACCAAAGAACCTTGTAGTATTTGTTTCGGCAACAATTGTATAAGCTGTACTATTGTTATATACTTTATTTAAACTTGAAGCCCCGGCATTCCAGCCTCCATTATTATAGGTTTTTGTAATATTGTTCTTGTTTATACTAACATAGGTCGCATTGGTAAAATTGACCTTTTGTTTGGCAATTAAGCAGGCTGCAAGTGATGTATCAACAGAAACATAAAATTTCGCAATATTTACTGAAGGGGCATTTATTAATTTTACAGAATTTGAATTTAAATGAACCGAAGAACAACCCTGAATTCCTGGAGTTAATTTGCAATAAACCGAGTCGCCTGCAATTAAGCCAGAATTTGAATAAGTACTTCCTGTACCAACATTTGTGCCATTCCAAACCCACTGGTATGTTGGTGAAGCCCCAACATTAATTGCATTGGCGGTAAAGTTACATTGTGTACCGTTTACAACAGTTATATTATTTAAAGTACTATTTTGTGAATTCATTGAAACATCTACCAACATTGGATAAGTTGGCGTAACAGCACTTTGATATAACAATTGGCTATTTTTATAATAATTTACCACACCTTGTTCAATTGCAACTTTTAACGTATCACCAGTTGCATAATTGCCAACAGTTCCTCTTCCATTTCCGCTTTCATAAATTTGAATTGTTCCATTGTTCACCAGGTAAATGGCATATTGAATGGACGTATAATTTGCATTGGCATTGCTATTACTTAACCCAATCATTCTATTGGTATTCGTCTCTGCGGCAATAGTATATACATATCCATTGTTATAAACCTTATTAAACGAAGCTGCTCCAGCATCCCAATTATTCGATGGATAATATTTTGTTAAATTATTGGATGATGCACTCAAATTTATCAAATCGGTAAATTTTACTTTTTGTTTTGCCAATAAACATGAACTGCTGGTTGTATCAACCTGAATATAGTAGTTTAATGAATTTATAATAGATGAATTTGAAATTGTTATCGGGTTTGAGGTTATATTTGAAGCACTACACCCGGCAATATTTGGGTATAAAACACATTCCAATATATCATTGGCTCCCATTGATGAATTTGAATAATAGCTATTTGTACTAACATTAGAGCCATTTAATATCCATTGATAATTGGGACTTAATCCTGCATTTATACCATTTGCATAAAACCTGAAAGCTGTGTTATTTGCAATTGTTATTGAATTTAATGTACTGTTCTTGGTCCTTAAAGAACAATCAACCATTAAAGGCAACGTTGGCGCACTTGCACTTTGATATAATAATGAACTGTTTTTATAATATTTTACAACACCTTGTTCCACCGAAATTTTCAATGTATCCCCAGTTGCATAACTACCAACAGATGCCTGATAGCTGGCTCGTTCATATATTTGTAAAGTGCCGTTATTTATAATGTAAAATGCATATTGAATTGAGGTATTCGATACATTTAAATCGGTATTGCTTAACCCAAAATATCGTTCTGTATTCGTTTCACCAATAATTGTATATGCATATCCATTATTATTAATTTTCTCGTATGAAGCTGCTCCTGCATTCCAATTATTTGAGTTATAGAACTTCGTTATATTATTGCCCGAAATAGTAACATTTACACCATTGGTAAGGGTAGCATTTTGCTTAGCCAAAAAGCAGGAATTACTTGTAGTATCGTATGATATATAGCACTTAATTGCGTTATTTCCAACAGGATTATATAAATTAATAGCATTTGAAACAGCAACGGTAGCTTTGCATGCATCGGCACTTGGAGTTAGGGTGCAATACACTGAATCACCGGCAACCAAGCTATTATTGGTATATGTGGATGAATTTGCACCACTTATAGCATGTCCATCAACATACCACTGATATACAGGGGTTGTTCCTCCATTTGATTGGGTTGCTGAGAATGTACAATTCGTTCCGTTTACAATGGTCATATTTTTCAAAGTCCCGTACTGAGTGGAAATTGAAGCATCAATAATTAATGGCAATAATGGTAAATTTGTGCTTTGGTATAAAAATGTACTTCCCTTATAATATTTTATAATTCCATTTTCAACTGAAACTTTTAATGTATCCCAGGTTGTATATGTGCCAACATTTTGAACATTATTCCCATTTTCATAAATGCTAAGCGCTCCGCCATTTTGTAAATAGAACGCATAATTTATAGTTTGATAATTTGAATTTGTATTGGTATGGCTTAATCCAAACATCCTGTTTGTATTGGTTTCAGCAGCTACAGTAAAAGCATAGGAATTATTATAAACTTTATTTACAGAAGCAATTCCGGCATCCCAATTTCCATTGTTATGAAATTTTGAAATATTATTACCAGTTACTGTAACATATATAGAATCAGTAATGACTGCTTTTTGATAAGCCATTAAGCAGGGCATTCCAGTAGTATCTGCTGTAGCTAGTAATGTTGCCGCAGCTCCGCCCGGCGTATTGGTTATTTTCACCTGACCCGAAGTAATTGCCGGATAGGAACAACCTGCCAGATCGGGAGTTAATGTACATGTGATTATATCATTATTATGAATTGCATTTGGAATATATACCGAAGTATCTGTACCAACATTGCTTCCATTTAAGTTCCATTGATATACGGGAACAGCCCCGGCATTTAAAGCATTAGCGTAAAAAATCCCCTGTGTACCATTTACTATAGTTATTTTTTGTAATGTACTATTAATTGTTTTTAATGAAACATCTACAATTAATGGTAATGTTGGGACTATAGTACTTGTATATAATAATGTACTGTTTTTGTAATACTTTATTTTACCATTTTCAGCAGAAACTTTCAGGGTATCGCCACTTGCATAAGCGCCAAAATTTCCTCTTGAAGCGCCTGATTCATAAATCTGAAGATTTCCGGTATTCAACAAATATATTGCATATTGTATAGAAGTATTGGTGGCATCGGTATTAACATTGCTTAAACCAAAGAACCTTTCAGTATTAGTTTCCGAAACCACTGTATAAGCATAACTATTGTTATTTATTTGGTTCAAAGAAGCTGCACCTGCATCCCAATTGCTACTATTATAATATTTTGTTAAATTATTGCCCGATACAGTTACCTTAACAGTATCGGTGATATTTACATTTAAATTTGCCCTGAAACAGGAATTGCTGTAATTATCGGTAGAAACAGAAAATTTAGTTATATTACCTGAAGTTGAATTTTTAATATTTATTGTATTGGATGCAAAATAACTTGCGGAACAACCTCCAAAACCTGGATTGAACATACAATAAACCGAATCGTTATTTGCAATGCCATTATTATAATAATAGGATGTATCAGAACCAACAGTACTTCCATGGTATTTCCATTGATAATGGGGTGATGTACCAGCATTTAATGAGTTTGCATTAAATTTACCCTGCGTTCCATTTTGAAATGTTATATTATTCAGTGTGCCTCCAAATGTATTGATTGAAACATCAAGTACGAGCGGTAATGTTGGGTAACTATTGCTTTTATATAATAAAGTACTGTTTTTAAAATAATTCACAACTCCCTGAATTATTGCAATTTTTAAAGTATCACCGGTTGTATAAATGCCAAAACCTCCACGATTGGTTCCATTTTCATATATTTGAATGTTGCCGTTGTTAACCAAATAGATTGCATATTGAATATTTACATAATCAGCATCTTTGTCTGTTGCACTTAAACCAAACATTCTATTTGTATTTGTTTCATTTGCTACTGTATATGCCATACTATTGTCATATAGCTTATTATATGATGATGCCCCGGCATTCCAATTATTATTGTTATAGGTTTTGATTAAATTATTTCCTGATGCACTTACATAAACCAAATCATTAAATGATGGTTTTTGTATAGCATTTAAGCAGGAACCACTTGCATTTTGGGTAGAAATATAGAAATTTGTTGAATTGCTTATAGTGGCAGCAATCATTTTAATTGTGTTCGAAGGAGATTTAATTATTGAACATCCTGGAAGCCCCGGTGTTAACAAACAATATACCGAGTCGCCAGAAGCCATATTGCTATTGGTATATGTAGTTGTATTTGAACCAACATTGGCACCATCCTCAACCCATTGGTATATTGGTGAAGTTCCATAATTTGAAGCATTTGCTGTAAAAGTGCATTGTGTTCTGTTTACTATTGCAATATTATTTAAAGTGCTGTTAACAGTATTCATTGAAACATCCATAATTAATGGTAATACTGGTATTGATAAACTCCGGTATAATACTGTACTGTTCTTATAATAAACTACATTGCCTTGTTCAATAGAAATTTTCAATGTATCGCCGGTTGCATAATTCCCAAAACCACCTAAACCGTTTCCATCTTCATAAATTTGCAAAGTGCCGTTATTTACAAGATAAAACGCATATTGGATTGAAGTATAATTTGCATCAATATCTGTAGAACTTAACCCAAACATTCGTGAAGTATTGGTTTCAGCTACAACCGTATAAATATAGCTATTGTCATTTAGTTTATTTAATGAAGCTGCTCCTCCGTCCCATCCCCCTGAATTATAATATTTTGTAAGGTTGTTTCCTGAAGCGGCAACATAATTTAAATTTGTAAAAGCCATATTTTGTTTTGCATATAAACATGAGTTTGTTACGTTATCCGTTGAAAGATAAAATGACATAACATTCGAAACTTTTGCATTTGATAAAATAATTGGGTTCGAAGTTGTTTGGTTCGAGCTACATCCGGGTAAATCTGGAGTTAAAACACATACAATCACATCGTTTGCTTTTAAACTAGCATTATAATATGATTTTCCTGTTCCAACATTTACTGAATTAAGTTCCCATTGAAATTGCGGATTAGTACCAGCATTTGATACATTTGCATAAAAATGACATTGAGTGCCATTCACAACAGTTATATTATTTAAGGTACTGTTTTGAGTTCTTAACGAAACATCAACAATTAAAGGAAGAATAGGTGTTATAGAACTTTCATATAACAATGAACTTCCTTTGTAATATCTGACTTTATTTTGTTCTACACTTACCTTTAGTGTATCACCAGTATTATATGAACCTACCGATGCCCTATAATTTCCATTTTCATATATTTGTAATGTCCCATTATTCAACAAATATATTCCATATTGAATAGTATTATTCGTAGCGTCTGCATCAATATTGCTCAACCCAAACATTCGTTCAGTATTTGTTTCGGCAACTATTGTATAAGCGTAGCTGTTATTGTTAACTTTATTGAGTGATGCAGCACCTCCATCCCAATTATTGCTGTTATAGTATTTTGTAAGATTATTACCCGAATTAGTAACATAAACCACATCAGTAAAATTTACTTTCTGGGTAGCCAGCAGGCATGAATTGGTAACAGTGTCAACCGATATATAAAATTTAGTATTATTTATAACAGGTGCTGAGGTTAAAGTTGTTAGGTTTGAAGGCGAACTTGTTACTGAACATCCAGGTAAATTTGGTGTTAAATAACATTGAATAGTATTTCCGGCAATTAAATTTGAATTGTAATAATTTGAAGTGTCAGTACCTACATTCGCATTATTTAATTTCCACTGAAAATGAGGATGAGTTCCTGCATTCAAAGCATTGGCTGTAAATGAGCATTGTGTATTATTAACAATAGTTATATTATTCAAAGTACTTGAAGGAGAGTACAAAGATACATCTACATATAATGGCAACGAAGGTGCATTTGTGCTCTGATATAACATCTGGCTATTTCGATAATACTTTACAACCCCCGATTCAACAGAAATCCTGAGTGTATCACCAGTATTATACGTACCGAAATTACCCATATTGTTTCCATTCTCAACAACATAAAACAAATCATTATTTGCAAGGTAAAATGAATAAGGAATTGAGGTATAATTATAATCAGCATCTGTTGAACTGAGTCCAAAATCTCTGTAAGTATTGGTTTCTCCAACTATTGTATAGGCAGAAGTATTATTATATACTTTATTATACGAAAATGCATTTCCGTCCCAATTATTTGAATTATAATATTTAGTTATATTGTTATTCGTAACTGTGACATAATGTAAATCAGTAAATACTACATTTTGGTTAGCAATTAAGCATGAACTAGTTGCATTATCAGCTGAAACGTATAGGTTCGTTAAATTTGAGACAGGTGCATTTGCTAATACTATTTTGTTTGAGGCAGCTTTTGTTGCAGAGCAACCATTATAATTTGGAGTTAAATAACAAATAACTGTATCATTTGCTTTTAAAGATGAATTGGAATATACAGGATTATCGGTCCCAACCAAAGAGCTATTTACTTTCCACTGATAATGCGGCGTTGAACCGGCATTTGTGGCATTTGCATAAAATTTACATTGCGTTCCGTTTACAACATTTATATTTTGCAGTGTGCCTCCGGTTGAACCTATAGATACATCTACTATCATTGGCAATACAGGGGCAATAGTGCTTTCGTATAAAAGCACACTGTTTTGATAATACTTAACAATACCTTGTACAATAGCAATTTTTAAAGTATCGCCGGTATTGTAATTTCCAAATCCTCCTCTCCCTGCACCATTTTCATATATTTGCAAAGTTCCATTGTTTACCAGATAAAACGCATATTGTATGGTTGTATAATTAGCATCGGCATTGGTATGGCTTAATCCAAACATTCTCTGGGTATTTGTTTCGCCTACAACCGTATATACATAACTATTATTATTTACTTTGTTTAATGATGCTGCGCCTCCATCCCAGTTATTACTGTAATAATATTTATATAAACTGTTACCCGTAGCTGTAAGGTTAAATAAATCTGTAAACGCGGCACTCTGTTGTGCCAATAAACAGTACGATGTAGCTGTATCAACAGTAATATAGAATTTTGTTAAGTTTGAAACCTGGTTTGACGATAAGTTTACAATATTTGATGAAGCCTTTGTTAATGTGCAGCCTGGCAAATTTGGCGTAATTAAACATTTAATTGAATCGCCCGCAACAATACCACTGTTTGTATAGGAAGTAGAATTTGTTCCAACATTGCTGTTATCCAAAACCCATTGAAATGAAGGACTAACTCCTGCATTAATATAGTTCGCGTTAAAGGAACATAAAGTATTATTTAATATGGTAATATTATTTAATGTACTATTTATAGTATTTAGCGAAACATCTACTATTAATGGCAATGTTGGTAATATTGTACTTTGATATAAATATTGGCTATTTTTATAATACTTTACAATTCCCTGTTCTATTGATATTCTTAAAGTATCTCCGGTGGTATAATTACCAACTGAATTTTTATATACACCACTTTCATATATTTGAAGGGTTCCATTATTTACCAGGTATATTGCATATTGTATGGATGCATTATTGGCGTCGGGATTGGTATTACTCAAACCAAACATTCTGTTAGTGTTTGTTTCGTTAACAATAGTATATACCGATGAATTATCATAAATTTGATTTACAGAAGCAGCGCCACCGTCCCAATTACCATTACTCAAATACTTTGTTAAATTATTCCCGGTGACTAAAACATTTGAAAGATTAGTAAAAATTGCTTTTTGCTTTGCTACCAAACAAGTTGTGGATGCTGTATTAGGAGAAATATTTATTTGATTAAATGTAGCAACCGGCGCATTTTTCAACACAACCTGATTTGCATTTGTCTGTACAGATGAACAACCAGGCAAACCTGGTGTAAGGTAACACTTTATTGTATCAGTTGCTTTTAAGCCAGCATTGTAATAATTTAAACCGGTTCCAACATTACTACTATTCAATTTCCACTGATAGTTTGGTGAAGCACCTACATTAATAGCACTTGCGTAAAAGTGACACTGAGTTGCATTTACAACAATTATATTATTCAATGTACTATTCTGATCGAGCAATGATACATCAACCACCAAAGGAAGTGTAGGTATTTTGCTGCTTTCGTATAATTGCCGACTATTTTTATAATATTTTACAACATTCGATTCTACCGAAATTTTTAAAGTGTCGCCTGTTGTATAAGTACCAAATGCACCTTTTCCACTGCCACTTTCAATTATTTGCAATGTGCCATTATTTAACAGATAAAAAGCATATTGAATACTATTTTGTGTAGCATCCGCATCCGTGGAGCTTAAACCAAAATATCGTTGTGTATTTGTTTCTCCAACTACTGTATAAGCATAGCTATTGTTATTTACCTTATTTAACGACGAAGCTCCGGCATTCCAAGCACCGGTATTTTCAAATTTTGTAATACTATTACCATTTACATTACAATATGCAATATTTGTAAAATTTACTTTTTGCCGAGCCCATAAACACGAATTTCCAACAGTATCAGTTTTTATAAAAAAATTCGCATATTTAGAAACTGGAGCTGTTGAAAGATTAACAGCATTTGCTGTTAAATTTGCATTATTGCATCCGGGCAAATTAGGGGTCAAATAACAAGTCACAATATCACCCGGATTCAATCCAACATTTGAATAGGTTGAGCCTGAACCAACGCTGCTTCCATTTACTTTCCAGTTGTATACAGGTGCTGTTCCCGCATTTATAGCAACTGCTTTAAAACTACATTTCGTTCCATTTGCAATGGTTATATTTTTAAGCGTACAATTCACAGTGTTCATCGAAACATCTACCAATAATGGTAAACTTGGATTATTTGCGCTTTCATATAATAAATTTGAATTGTCATAATAATGTACTTTCCCCAATTCTATGGCAATTTTAAGCGTATCTCCGGTATTATAGTTTCCAAAAGTTCCTCTGTAATTGCCTGATTCGTATATTTGCAAAGTTCCATTATTAGCTAAGTATAATGCATATTGAATGGTTACATAATCGGCGTCGGCATTAACAGAACTCAATCCAAACATTCTAGATGTATTTGTTTCAGCAGCTATAGTATAAGCGTAGCCATTATTATATACTTTATTATATGATGCTACTCCACTATTCCAACCTCCAATATTGTAATATTTATACAAGTTATTACCTGTTGCTATAACATTAGTAATATCAGTAAAACTTGCATTTTGTGTAGCAACCAAACATGAATTTGAGGTAGTATCAACAGTAATATAAAACTTGGTATTATTGTTTACCGTAGCATTGGAATAATTTATTGCCGTTGTGTTTAATTGGCTGGCGCTGCAACCTGCAAGTGTAGGTGTTATTTGGCAATATACCGAATCACCGGCCACCATATTGCTGTTATAATAATAAGAAGTATCAATTCCTGCGTTTGAATTGTTGTATTTCCATTGATAGAAGGGGTTTAAACCTATATTGCTGACATTTGCAAAAGTCTTACATTGAGTACTATTGACGATAGTAATATTCTTCAATGTGCTATTTATTGTATTCAACGAAAGATCAACGATTAAAGGTAACACCGGTAATGATAAACTTTGATATAGCAATGTACTATTATCATAATACCTTATTTTCCCATTTTCAACAGCAACTTTTAATGTATCCCCAATGGAATAAGTTAAACCGCCAAATACATTATTGCCACTTTCGGTAATATTGCAGGTTCCATTATTATTCAAATAAAAACCAAATTGTATGGATGTATAATTCACATCGGCATCGGTAGTGCTTACCCCAAAAGAACGAACAGTATTGGTTTCAGCAATTACGGTATATGCATATCCATTGTTATTTAATTTGTTTAATGACGAAGCCCCTGCATCCCAAGCACCTGAATTTACATATTTTACAACACTATTACTACTGATATTTAACCTGACAACATTGGTAAAACTAACTTTTTGCTTTGTTTGCAAGCAAGGAATACTTGTTGTATCAACAGATAAATACATTTTGGATAAATATCCTAATGATGCGTTTGATATGTTTATGGCATTTGAATTAACCTGTGCTAAAGCGCATCCTGCTAATGCAGGTGTAAGTTTGCAATATATTGAATCGCCTGAAACAATACTGCTATTGCTATAATTCGAAACATCCGACCCAACATTATTTCCATTATAAACCCATTGATAATGAGCTGAGGCACCTGCAACATTTGCCCTATATGAACAAAGCGAAGCATTTATCACGGTTACATTTTTTAAAGTGCCATTATATGTATAAATTGACATATCCACCAACAATGGTAATACAGGAGCATTAGCGCTTTGAAAAACCAATTGGCTGTTTTTATAGTATTTTACTTTCAATTGGTCAACCACAACTTTCAATGTATCGCCAACAGAATAAGTATTAGGATTAGGATTATTAACATTTGCACCATTCTCCAGTACATAATAAGTGCCATTATTATTGAAATAGAAACCAAATTGAATTGAGTTGAAATTAACATTAGCATCGGTATTGCTTAACCCAAAAGCCCTATAAGTATTTGTTTCTGATATTACAGTATATGCCGATCCGTTGTTATATACTTTTTGTAATGAAGCTGCACCGGCGTCCCAGGCATTTGTATTTATATATTTAGTCAGGTTATTTCCGTTAAAATTTGTCTTTGTTAAATTTGTAAATTTCACTTTCTGTTTTGCCTGCAAACAGGAATAACTTGAAGTATCTACCGACAAATAATAATTTAAATTATTTGCAAAATTTGTGTTCGAAATATTCAATGTGTTCGACGGAACACTGATTGAAGAACAACCTCCTAATGTAGGTTGAAGTTTGCAAATTATTGAATCACCGTTTTTAATCGCGGAATTGTAATAATAAGAAGTATCAGTTCCAACATTTACGTTATCTAGTAACCATTGGAAATTTGGTTTTACTCCGGCTGAAGTAACATTTGCGTAATATTTACATAAGGTTGAATTTATTACCGTTACATTTTTTAATGTTCCATTATAGCTATAAATTGACATATCGACCAGTAAAGGCAAAACCGGTGAAACCAAACTTTGATATAACAATTGACTATTCTTATAATATTTAATAGTCATTTGTTCAACAGAAACTTTCAACGTATCTCCTGTAGAATATGTATTGGGAACCGGGTTATATACATTTGCCCCATTTTCAAGTATATAAAAAGTTCCATTATTATTCAAATAAAAGCCAAATTGTATAGTATTTGAATTAACATTGGCATCTGTTGCGCTTAATCCAAAAGCCCTAATGGTATTAGTTTCGGCAATTACAGTATAGGCCGATCCATTGTTATATACTTTTTGAAACGATGCTGCACCGGCGTCCCAAGCCCCAGTATTTAAATATTTGGTTAAATTATTTCCGCTGGTCGATATATTTAAAGTATTAGTAAAGCTAACATTTTGCTTTGCCTGTAAACACGAAAGTGACGCTGTATCAACCGAAACATAGTAATTAAAATTACTTTTAATATTTGCTGTTGATAATTTAATTGTATTTGAAGGTGCCAGGGTTGTTAAGCAACCATTTAAACCTGGCGTTAACTTGCAAATCAGTGAGTCGCCGCTGTTTATATTTGCATTATAATATATTGCATTATCTGTACCTACATTTGTATTGTCAAGTACCCATTGGAAATGTGGGGTTCCGCCTACATTGATCGGATTTACTGAGAATCCACCCAAGGTACTATTCACCGTGGTAATATTCATTAACGTGCCATTATATGTATTAATTGACATATCTACCAACATTGGCAAGGTTGGAACTGTAGCACTTTGATATATTGCAATACTGTTTTTATAATATTTAACCTTACCGTTTTCTACTGCAACTTTAAATGTATCCCCAGTAGAATAAGATGAAATTGATGCCGGAGGATTATATGGATTTGCACCACTTTCATATATAGTAAACGTACCATTAGCTTGCAAGTAAATAGCGTACTGAATTGAGGTATAATTGGCATCGGCATCGGTATAACTTAAACCAAACATTCTTGCAGTATTTGTTTCTGCAGCAACCGTATATGCATAACCATTATTATACACCTTGTTTAATGTTGCAGCACCACCATTACCCCAGGCATTAGAATTAAAAAATTTGGTCATATTATTTCCGTTAACTGCAACATTTACAACATCAGTAATTGTTGCTTTTTGCTTTGTGAGCAAACACGATTTACTAGTAGTATCAGGAATTATATAAAAATTTGAATTTATAGCAACCTGTTCACTTAAAACCGACAATTGGTTTGAAGGAATATTAACCGAAGTACAGCCAGATAGATCTGGTGTTAAAGTGCAAGTTATATTATCGCTATTTGACAATGAATTATTGGCATATTTTGAAGTGTCGGAGGCAACTGTTGTTCCATTTAACTTCCAATAATAATGGGGATGTGCCCCAGAATTTGCTGACATTCCTGTAAATGTGCTTTGAGTAGCATTTACAACTGTTATATTCTTTAAGGTACTATTTACAGTATTTAATGACATATCAACCAGTAAGGGCAATATAGGTGCCGTGTTGCTTATATATAACAATTGACTGTTTTTATAATATTTAACTTTAGTTTGTTCAATGGCAACTTTTAAGGTATCACCGGTTACATAAGTTGACAAAGGTGCAGGCGGATTATATACATTTGTACCACTTTCATAAATTCCAAAAGTTCCATTATTATTTATATAAAAAGCAAATTGTATTGAAGTGTAATTTATATTTACATCACTGGCACTTAACCCAAAAGCCCTAAGTGTATTTGTTTCAGCAATTACTGTATAAGCATAGCTATTATCATTTACTGTATTTAAAGTCGAAGCTCCAGCATTCCAGGCATTTGAATTGTAGGTTTTTGTGATACTATTGCCACTGGGTGTAACGTAAATATAATTAGTAAAGTTTACTTTTTGCTTTACCATTATACAGGCATTGCTTACCAAATCAGGTTTAATATAAAAGTTGATAGGCAAATTGTTTAAGGGAGTTAAAAAAGTATCTCGTTTGGTACTATTGATAAATGTGGAACATCCCGTTAAATTGGGAACCATTGTACAATAAAGCCTGTCGTTATTTGAAGGTGTATAAGAATAATTCGAGGAATTTGTACCTGTTGTAGAACCATTTAAATACCATTGATAGGTTGGGCTAGCACCTGTATTTGTTGAGATTGCATTAATAATACCATTGGTATAATTTACAATATTCACATTGTTTATAGTTCCTGCCAGTGTGTTAATTGACACGTCGGCCAACATTGGTAGGGTTGGAACAACTGCACTTTCGTATAATTCAGTACTGTTTTTAAAATATTTAACTATACCTTGATCGACTAATATTTTTAATGTATCTCCGGTAGAATATGTTCCAAAATTTCCCCTATTTGCACTACTTTCATAAATACCTAAAGTGCCTCCATTCTGCAAATAAAAAGCATATTGAATAGTAGTATAATTGTTATCAATATTGGTATTGCTTAAACCAAACATTCTTGTTGTATTTGTTTCAGCAGCTATTGAATATATATATCCATTGTTATAAACTTTATTTAATGATGCTGCACCTCCATCCCAATTTCCCCCACTTTGAATTTTAGTTAAGGAATTTGAGCTTTCTTTTAAATTGGTTGTAGCTGAATGGTCCCAAACTACCTGTTCTTTTTCAATACTGCATCCTGATATGGAAGATCCTGGGCTTAAATAAAAGTATTCAAAATACGATGGAGCAATCAATTTAATTTTAATATTGTTCGAAACAACCGACCCAACGGCACATCCTCCTGAACCATAGGTTAAAGTACAAGAAATAAGGTCATTTGCATTAAATGTGGTATTTGTATATGTACTGGTTGTAACGGTGTTTACCCCATTTAAAGTCCACTGATAGCTGGGAGAACTTCCTGCATTTGTTGAAGTAGCTGTGAAATTACCATTGGATAAATTACCAATAACAACATTACTAAGTTTAGCCCCAATCTGATTTATAGACACATCGGCTATTAAAGTGGAAGCAGGAACAAGGTTACTAATGTATAATAAAGTACTATTTTTATAATACTTTATACGGTTATATTCCATAGCAACCTTTAAAGTATCCCCAACAACATAGTTTCCTACGGCACCTCTGTTTGCGCCGCTTTCATATATATTAAGGCCGCCTGCGCTAGTCAAATTAATGGCAAATTGAATTGAATTATTGGTTGCATCAGGGTTTGATGCGCTTAACCCAATAAATCTATCTGTATTGGTTTGAGCAGCAACACAATAAACATATCCAAAATTATAAACATTGGCAGTGGAAGCAGCACCACCATTCCAACCATTAGCGGTAGTTTTTGTTAAAGTATTGCCTGTTGCAGTAACATTTACCAAATTTTGCCAAACTACATCTTCTTCCGAAATATAACAACCTGTTGAAGCACTACTCGGTGAAATAGTAAAATAGCACTGTGCTTTAATATTTTGAAAATAGGAAACAAATGAAAATATTATTGATAAAATGATTAACCGAGCATTCATGTGAACAATATTTAATTCCGGAATTTCTCTATAATATTAATGTTTATTGCATTAAATAATTGAAATTATACAAAATCTTATTTATTTAAAAATAAAAAATTTATGTTTAAAAATTTACTCATAATTCATCATAAGTAATAAGTAATTGATTTTAACGAAAAATATTAAAAAAAGTTAAGTCAGTTCAATTTTCTCTAATCAATTTTTATTACCTGTAGCTTCAAAACCCATTTGTCTGGCAACTTTCAACATATATTCATACGCTTCATTTCTGTTGTTCGAAATAACTCCATCGAGTATTGCATCTTTAATTGCATTTTTTATATCGCCTATGGCTTTACAAGGCGGAAGTTTAAATATTTCAACAATTTCATTGCCATCAATTGGAGGTTGAAAATTGCGTAGTGCATCTTTCTCCTCAATTTCCTTCAATTTCTCACGTACAATTTTAAAATTCGAAAGATAGGTAGTCTTCAATTTTTCGTTTTTCGATGTAATATCAGCTTCGCAAAGCATCATTAAATCGTCAATATCATCGCCGGCTTCGAATAATAACCTACGAACTGCAGAATCGGTAACTACTTCTTTTGATAAAACGATTGGGCGTAAATGAAGGCTGACAAGTTTCTGGACATACTTCATTTTTTCGTTCAACGGCAGTTTCAGTCTTTTAAATATTTCAGGGACCATTTTCTGCCCTAAAAACTCATGTCCATGAAACGTCCATCCGGTATCATTTGCATAACGTTTTGTGGCAGGTTTTGCAATATCGTGCAGTATTGCAGACCAACGCAACCACAGGTTATCGCTCACTTTTGCAACATTATCGAGTACTTCAAGGGTATGTAAAAAATTGTCTTTATGAAGTTTACCATTCCTGTTTTCTACTCCTTTCATTTGGTCGAGTTCAGGAAAAATAATTTGCAAAAGTCCCGTATATTCAAGCAAATGAAAACCCGATGAAGGTTTTGGCGCTAAAATAATTTTATTCAATTCGTCACTTATACGTTCCGCCGATACTATTTCAATCCTTTGACAATTTTTGCCAATAGAATCCAACGTATTTATTTCAATTGAAAAGTTCAATTGTGTTGCAAACCTAATTGCCCGTATCATTCTTAACGGATCGTCAGAAAATGTAATATCAGGATCGGTTGGTGTGCGGATTGTTTTATTTTTCAGGTCCTCAACACCATTAAACGGATCGACTAATTGTCCGTAGTTGGCTTTATTTAAACTTATAGCCAATGCGTTTATCGAAAAATCGCGGCGAATCTGGTCATCTTGTAAAGTTCCGTTTTCAACAATTGGCTTTCTAGAATTTCTACGATACGATTCCTTCCTGGCACCAACAAATTCAATGTCAAAATCATCGGCATGCAACATGGCAGTGCCAAAGTTTTCGAAATAATTCACCCTTGTATTATTATCTAATACTTTTGCTACTTTGTGTGCTAAATCAATTCCACTTCCAACAACAACAATATCAATATCTTTGCTTTTGCGCCCCAAAATACTATCGCGCACATAACCACCAATAACATAAGTTTCAAGGTTTTCAGACTGAACAATTTCAGCAATTACCTTTATTATTTTTTTATTTAAAAAACTTTCCAAATGAATATTTTCAATTAATTTACCAATGAGGCACAAAATTATAACAATTCATAAATGAACTGTAGGATCGTTTAACATTTCCTAAAATAGATTGTATTATAAAAAATAAACATAATAATTATGCTAGAACACTTAACAACGGCAAGCTTTAAGGAAAAAGTTTTTGATTATGGTTCGGGGAAAGAATGGAAATTCGAAGGTGACAAACCTTGTTTGATTGACTTCTACGCAGATTGGTGTGAACGCATGCCGCACAGTTGCACCAATATTGGAAGAGCTTGCAAAAGAGTATGACGGGAAACTGAATATTTATAAAGTAAATACCGAAGAAGAGCGTGAACTTTCAGCTGCATTTGGCATTCAAAGCATCCCATCCTTACTGTTTGTTCCATCTGAAGGCCAGCCTCAAATGGCAATGGGTGCTTTACCTAAAGAAACATTCAAAAAAGCTTTTAAAGATGTTTTAAATGTTGATGCTGCTTAAAATTAATTTTGAAAATTAGGTTACTTTAGTATTGTAAAACTAATTCTAACTTGTTAACCTGATTTTTATGAAAGATTTTTTTGAAAAACTGAACAAATATGCGGTTGCTCCTATAGTTGCAATTCTAGGCACTGTTTATGGTTTTTACATTGATAATGTAAACAAAACCCTTGAAGCCAACAAAACCAAGCTCGATATGCTGGAACAAACTGCCGATATGAATTTAAAGCAAAAGCAGTTTGACGAAGATTTAAAATTCAAATTATTTACTGAAGTTAAAGATGCTCTTTCGCAAAATGATACCAGTCAGCAAAAAGCAATTATTATTTTAATTAATGAAATGCTTGCCGATGACACAACTTACCGAAGCAATTTAATCAATGTTTTATCGCATACCTCATCACCGGCAATTAAAAAAACTATTGAGACACAGAAAAAGGAAGAATCCAGGTTTCGATCGGAAAATGTAAATGATAAAAACACTTTTACGGTTGATGTTATATATTTAGAAGAAACCAAGGCTGAATCGAAACCTTTGGCCGAAAAAGCATCAACTATTATTAAGCAAAATTTTCCTGCTTATACTATCCGATTGAGAATGCTGCCACAGACCATCAATGCACGCAGAAAGTTCTTAATAAGCACCAATGAAATCCGCTGCGAAGCTGATGAATTGGACAAAGCCTCGGCTATTCAAAAATTAATTACACAGGATAAATTATTGCCTAATGCAAATTTGGCAATTCATCAGATAAGTGATTATTCACCAAATAGGATAAGCGTTTTTATAAGAAATAATTGATTCAATATTTTTCATTTTCGTTTTTAAGGGTCAAGAAATTTCTGGGCAATGGCGATTCAATTTTAATTCGTTTCCCATTTATCGGATGGGTTAATTCCAACCGTTTGGCATGAAGCCTTACACGTCGATTGTATTTATCTTTGCTCCCATATTTTGTATCGCCAACAATTGGGCAGCCAATATCTGACAAATGCACACGGATTTGGTTTTTACGCCCGGTTTCGAGTTTTACTTCAATAAGAGAATACTTTTCAAAAGTTTTAATAACCTGATAATGCGTTGAAGCAAACTTTGCCCCTTCTTCTTCATGGGTTGAATATACAACCATATTGGCATTTTCCTTTAACCAGCTTTGAATAGTTCCTTCCGGTTGTTCAGGACTTCCTTCAACCAAAGCAACGTAAGTCTTTTCATTTTTGCCCCAGTTGTCCTTAATTATATTCATTGCCTCTTCGGTTTTAGCAAATAATAATACCCCTGAAACTTCCTTATCTATGCGATGAACAATGTAAATCTGTTGCTTTTGCCTGATTGATTTGTAATAGCTTGAAATGACTTTATGAACATTAGGTGTATTTTCTATTCCAGTGTTCACACTGGCAATGCCTACCGGCTTATCAATGGCTAAAATGTATTCATCTTCAACCAAAATGGTAAATGGAAAGTTTTCACTATTCTTTTGAATTGTTCCCATGCCTTTGTCTATCTCCAAAACAGCATCTTTCTTTAATATAAAATTTGCCCTGGAAACTACTTTCCCGTTGTATTTTACCAAACCGTTCTGAATCCATTTTTTTAATCGTGTCTTTGGCGATTGCGCATAATTATTCTGCAAAAATTCCAGCAGTTCAATATCTTTTTCAATTTTATAAATCATTTTTAAAAAATTTCTGATGTAAAGGTGGCTACAATTTTGGCAATTCATTCTGTCTGTTTCAGAAAAAACTTAATTTTGTCACCCAATAAATTAATTTATCATTTATTATGAAGCCAACATTATTAGTATTAGCAGCCGGAATGGGTAGCCGTTATGGAAGTTTGAAACAAGTGGATAAACTGGGGCCATCGGGCGAAACAATTATGGACTATTCTATCTACGATGCCATTCGTGCAGGTTTTGGTAAAGTTGTATTTGTAATTCGTAAGAGCATTGAAGCTGACTTTAAAGAAGTGTTCAGTAAGTTCAACAATAAAATAAAAGTTGAATATGTTTTTCAGGAATTGGACAATGTTCCAACTGGTATTTCAGTGCCTGCAGAACGCCAGAAACCATGGGGAACCGGACATGCAGTGATGGTTGCTATAGATAAAATTGATACTCCTTTTGCTGTTATTAATGCCGATGATTTTTATGGTGCCGATGCTTACAAGGTTATGGCCGAACATTTAACAGCACTACAAAACGATAAGGATGTTTATAGCATGGTTGGTTACGTTGTTGATAAAACTTTATCGGAAAACGGGCATGTTTCTCGGGGTATATGCGAAACCGATGCAAACCATATTCTGAAGAGCATTGTTGAACGTACTCAAATTCAACGTTTGGATGGGAAAATTGTATTTAAAGATGCAGATGAAAAATGGCAACCTCTTACCGGAAAAGAATTTGCATCGATGAATTTTTGGGGATTTCCTGTTAGCGTATTTACTGAACTTCAGAATAAATTTAAACAATTTATTGAAGCCAATTATCAGAATTTAAAATCTGAATTTTACATTCCAATTGCCATTGATCAGTTGATTAAAGAAAATAAAGCTAATGTGAAAGTACTTAATTCTTCCGCTCAATGGTTTGGCGTAACTTATAAAGAAGACAAACAAAACACTATTAATAACATCAATTTATTAGTAGAAAAAGGTGTTTATCCAAAAAACCTATGGAAATAAAACCTTATCTCCTGCCCTTCTTTATTCATATGGAGAAGGGCAATTAATAAATAATTATTCTCAATATTCCGAATATGTTTTCCATCATAGATATTGAAACAACTGGCATCAGTCCTTATAAAGAAAAGATAACTGAAATTGCAATTTATGTGCATGATGGGAAAAAAATAGTTAATGAGTTCACAACATTAATTAATCCTGAAAAATACATTAGCAGCTATATAACAGAATTAACAGGAATTACTAACGAAATGGTTGCAAAAGCCCCGAAATTTTACGAAATAGCTAAAAAAGTTGTTGAACTAACCGAAAATACTACGTTTGTTGCTCACAATGTTAGTTTCGATTATAATTTTATCAGAACTGAATTTCAAAGTTTGGGTTATAATTTTAATAGGGATAAGCTTTGTACAGTGAAACTAAGCCGGAAATTAATTCCCGGAAAAAAATCGTACAGCCTTGGAAAACTGTGCAACGACTTAAAAATAAACGTTAAAGATCGTCACAGGGCATCTGGCGATGCTTTAGCAACAGTAAAACTGTTTGAATTGCTTATGAATATCCAGAATAGTAAATAAAAAAGCCACTGCTTGAGTGACCTTTTTATTACTTTCTTAATTAATTTATATAGACAATCTGGCTTTCAGGCTTTCAAATTGTTTTTTCATTTCAACCGGAAGTTTATCACCAAATTTGGCCTGATGTTCAGCAATCAATTCACATTCATCTAACCAGGCAGTTTTATCAACTTTTAATACTTCATCCATTTTCTCAGCCTGTCCGCTTAAACCAGAAATATCTATTGCTGATTTTTTAGGAACAAATCCGATTGGCGTTTCGTCAGCATCAGCTGAACCTTCAACACGTTCAAATATCCACTTGATAACACGAATATTATCACCATATCCTGGCCATAAAAACTTGCCTTCAGCATTTTTCCTAAACCAGTTTACATTGAAAATCTTTGGGAGTTTTGCTTTGTCTTTCGCTGTTTCGCCAATTTTAACCCAGTGGCCAAAATAATCACCCATATGGTATCCACAGAATGGTAACATAGCAAATGGGTCACGACGAACACCTGCTTTTAGACCAATTGCAGCAGCCGTAACTTCAGAACCAACAATCGATCCAATAAATACACCATGGTTCCAATCGAACGACTGATAAACCAAAGGAACAGTACCAGGACGGCGGCCACCAAAAAGAATAGCTGAAATTGGAACACCTTTAGGATTTTCCCAATCTTTATCAATAACCGGACATTGACTTGCAGGTGCTGTAAACCTGGCATTAGGATGAGCAACAGGTTCGCATAAATTGGTTGGATCTGCAATTTGGTTTTTCCAGGTAATTGTTCCTTCTGGAACATCGTGACCAATTCCTTCCCACCAAACATCGCCATCGGGAGTTAAACCAACATTGGTAAATATTGTATTTGCACGGCATGAAAGTAATGCGTTGGGATTGGTTTCCATTGAAGTATATGGTGCTACACCAAAGAAACCAGCTTCAGGATTAATTGCATATAATTGGCCATCATCGCCAAATTTCATCCAGGCAATATCATCACCAACAGTTTCAACTTTCCAACCTGGAATTGTTGGAATTAGCATGGCAAGATTGGTTTTTCCGCAAGCACTTGGAAAGGCAGCAGCAATATATTTTTTAACACCCTTTGGATTAGTAATGCCCATAATTAGCATATGTTCTGCCAGCCAACCCTGACGTTTTGCCATATTTGACGCAATACGAAGCGCAAAACATTTTTTGCCCAAAAGCGCATTTCCTCCATAACCGCTACCATATGACCAAATTTCAGAAGTTTCCGGAAAATGTACAATATATTTTTTATCAATTGGGGCACATGGCCATTTTACATCTTTCTGACCGGGTTGTAAAGGAGCTCCAACAGAATGCACGCAAGGTACAAAATCATCATTTCCCAAAATATCCAAAACAGCTTTACCCATACGAGTCATAATGCGCATATTGGCTACAACATAAGGTGAATCGGTTATTTCAACACCAATATGTGCAATTTTTGAACCTAAAGGACCCATACTAAATGGTATAATATACATAGTCCTGCCTTTCATGCAACCTTTATAGAATTCACGAAGTGTTTTTCTCATTTCCGTAGGATCTGTCCAGTTATTTGTAGGGCCAGCATTCTCCTTCTTTTCGGAACAAATAAATGTTCTGTCTTCAACACGTGCTACATCACTCGGATCGCTCTGAAAATAATAACTGCCCGGACGTTTTTTTTCATTCAATTTAACAGCCATTCCAGATTTAACCATTAATTCAAGTAAACGTTGGTTCTCTTCTTCTGAACCATCACACCAATAAACATTTTCAGGTTGACATAATTCTGCCCATTCTTTAACCCAAGCTAAAAGTTTCTGATTATTTGTCATTTTTCAGCAATTTTATATTTAAAATTCATCTTAAATTTCTATTATTAAATAACTTGTGAAAGTTTGCATTGTTATAAAAATAACAATGCAAATATAAGCAATCAAATTTAATTGTGAAAAGGAAAACAATATTTATTGTGAAAAATAAAACAATAAAAAAATTGTTGCATATTTTATTGTATCCCAATTATTTAAAATATTAATATTTAAAGGTATTTAATTGTCTAAATATAAAAATATAATTTAATTGAAACACAAATGGCAAAGTTATCGTAGGTTCTATTGAGAATTTTGTAATTGATTTAAAATGTTATTAAATTTTCATTAAGTAAATAAATCATTTAATCTGAAATTATATACGCGTATAAGATGGACTACACAAGTATTTTGAATGATTTAGACAAGCTAAAGCGTTTAATTGAGAATTCTAAAAATAATAACCGACCTAATGATAATAAAAATTCAATTAATGAAATTCAACAATTTGTTCAGGAATTATATAGTAAAGTAAAAAATAAATCAACAAAGGGAGACGTTGAATCCATAGACCTTTTAGCTATTTCTGATGAATTATCAAATAATTTCTTCATTCAATTGTTGTTAAAATCAAGTCCCGATTTAATTTATTTAAAAGATACCCATTCGAAGTTTATTATTACCAATAAAACACATGCCGAACATTTAGGCTTAAGCTCAGCAAATGACTTAATAGGTAAATCCGATAGCGATTTTTACTCAAAAGAATTTGCCTCAAAATATTTAAGTGATGATAAGTTAGTGCTTGAATCGGGAGATCCTTTGAATGATATTGAGGAAGTATCAATTGATTCAAATGGTTTACGCAGATGGCTTTCAACATCTAAAATTCCCGTTAAAAATGAAAAAGGTGAAACAATAGGAATATTTGGAATTGGGCGTGATATAACCGACCGGAAATTGGCACAGGTTTTATTAGATGACAAAGAAAAAAGTATCGATTTTGAAAATGAGTTGCGTTTAGCAAAGGAAGCTGCTGAAAATGCCAATAAAGCAAAAAGTGAATTTCTGGCAAACATGAGCCATGAAATTCGAACGCCCATGAATGCAATTCTGGGTTTTGCTGAATTGCTCTCGCTAAAAATTAACGATGAACAACAGCGTAGTTATCTCGATTCAATTAAAAGCAGCGGCAAAACACTTCTTACCTTAATCAATGATGTTCTCGATTTATCAAAAATTGATGCAGGTAAAATGATGATGCAGAAAGAATATATTGATCCGTTTTTGCTCTTTAAAGATTTGGAATATTTGTTCTCACTCAAAGCACGTGAAAAAGGTCTCGATTTCCATGTTGACACTGATTTAAGCCTTCCTATTGGAATTGAAATGGACGAAGTACGACTACGTCAAATTATGATTAACCTTATTGGCAATGCTGTAAAATTTACAGACAAGGGTTATGTTACAGTGAACGTTCACTGTATTTCGCAGTCGGTTCAGGATAATTTCAATTTTGTTGATATGGAAATTATTATCGAAGACAGTGGAATTGGGATTTCAAAAAATTTTCAAAAGCAAATGTTCCGGCCATTTACACAACAAGATGGTCAAAATACAAAAAAATATGGTGGAACAGGGTTAGGACTTTCAATTACCAAAAGATTGATCGACCTGCTTAATGGAACTATTGAATTGGAAAGTGAACCAGGTAAAGGAAGTATTTTTAAAATTATATTTAAAAACCTGAAAACATCGGGCAAAAAACCTGACAATACAAATTTGTTAACTATAAACCCGAAATGGATAAAATTTAAACCCGCAACAGTAGTTTTAGCAGATGATGTTGAAGTAAACCGAAAATATTTTGTTGGAATATTGCAGGATACAAATATTAAAATTTTGGAATCGAGCAATGGACCTGACACTTACGAACTAGTTTTAAAAGTAAAACCTAACATTGTCATTACCGATCTGAAAATGCCCGGATATGATGGATTCGAGCTATTAAAACGTTTGAGAAATAATTCGGATTTAAAGGATATTCCTGTTATTGCAACAACTGCCTCGGCAAGTATCGAAGAAAGGGAAAAAGTTAATGTGCACAATTTTGATGGCATTTTAATAAAACCAATTCAAGTGAACGATGTTTTTATGGAACTCATGCGAATTTTACCTCACGAAATTATTGAAGAAAAACCCAATGAAGATTTCTATGGAAATATTGCTATTTCGGCTATTTCCGATTCTGATATGCGAACCGCAATTCTAATCCTCGAAAATGATTTGGCAACTGTTTGGAAATCGTTTGAAGTACAGCAACCCTTGGGCGAAGTTGAAGATTTTGCATATAAATTAAGGGACTTAGGTAAAAACTACAATTTAGATATTCTTATAAGTTATGGAAACAGATTACTTACATCAATAAATAATTTTGATATTGATGCAATGCTTAAAACATTGAAGGAATATCCAAAACTTTTAGCTACTTTTAAAGTAATAAACGAGGATTAATAGTCATGGACGAGTTTTTATCATCGAAATTTACAATTCTAATGGTTGATGATAATCCCAAGAACCTGCAACTTCTTGGGAATACCTTACGTAACGAAGGCTATCAATTAGAGTTTGCTACAAGTGGACAGCTAGCTTTAAGCTGGTTCAATAAAAAAGTTTTCGACCTTGTTCTTTTAGATATTATGATGCCTGAAATGTCAGGTTTTGAAGTTTGTGAACATGTCAGAAAAAATAGCAATTTAAATGACATGCCTATAATTTTTCTCACTGCTAAAACCGACAAGGAAAGTATAGTTCATGGTTTTGAAGTAGGAGGACAGGACTATATAACAAAACCATTTGACACATCGGAATTACTTGCTCGTGTGCGAACCCATATTGAACTACGGTTTAATAAACTTCAACTTAAAAATATCAATAAAATTCAGGAAGAAATTATAAAAGAACGTACACGTGAACTAGTTGAAACTAACTCAAAACTCATAAAAGCAAATGAAGATTTGATTTCATTAGATGCTGCAAAATCAGAATTCTTACATATAATAAGTCACGAAATCCGTACACCTCTAAACGGAATTAAAGGTTCAATGGAACTTATTAAAGAATTGTCGAAAGAATTAAATATCAGCCATTTACTTGAAATTTTAGACATTTCGGTAACAAGGCTCGAAAAGTTTACTCTAATGGCATTAAAAATTACCCAGTTGAAAATGAAAAAATACCATCTTGATTTTCAACCGGTTCCTTGTGAACTTTTAATTTCAAACATTGTTCTGAAACTAAATAACCAAATAAAACAAAAATCACTTACAATCAATTCTGAATTGCCTAAAGGATTTATAGTTAATGGTGATTTTGAATTACTTTCAACCTGTTTTACCAGCATTATTGATAATGCTATAAAATTCAGCCTTGTTAACGGTAAAATTGATATAAAAGCTTCGCAATTTGACAATTTACTGGAATTTGAAATTAAAGATGAGGTCCGGGATTTTCGGAAAAAGCTATAAATAGCCTTTTTGATGTTTTTTCGCCTGGAGTAAAACATGTGAATGAAAATGAAGGTTTAGAACTTGCAATGGCTAAATTAATTGTTGAAAACCATAATGGCACTATTGCTGCTTATAATTCTGATAGCGGTGCAATAGTAAAAATTCAATTGCCTGTTTGTTAAATGTTTATGGAAAAAATTCAAAATTTATATCGTTGCCAATGGGCTGAAAATAATCAGTTAATGCAACATTACCACGATACGGAATGGGGTAATCCTGTTCATAATGATGTTTTACACTTTGAATTTATGGTTTTGGATGCATTCCAGGCCGGATTGAGCTGGTTAACCATTTTAAAAAAACGTGAAAATTTCAGGCTGGCTTTTGATAATTTCGATTTTACAAAAATAGCCAAATACAACAATTTAAAATTTGGACAATTAATGGCCAATGAAGGCATTATAAGAAACAAACTTAAAATTGAAGCTACTGTTAATAATGCAAATCGAATTCAGGAAGTAATTGCTGAATTTGGTTCATTTGACAATTACATTTGGAAATTTGTGAACCACAAAACAATTCAAAATAAACGTTTAAGCATAAAGGATGTTCCGGCGAAAACTGAAATATCAGATAAAATGAGCAAAGAATTACTAAAACGAGGTTTTAAATTTGTTGGTTCAACTATTTGTTATTCTTACATGCAGGCAGCCGGAATGGTGAACGATCACGAAATAAATTGTTTCAGATATAACAATTTAAAATTATAACACTTTAGAAATAATAATTCACCGGAATTTTAATCAATTTTAATATGTCCCCAATTTTCGCCTTTTTTAATGCGTGAAAGCTGCATTTCGCTTATACCAAATTGTTTAGCTAACATTTTCAACCGGGTTTTTCTATTCGGATCAAACAAACGCTTTTTAAGCAGCATTACTTTTGTTGAATTGAGTTTGTAATGATTTGAGTTCTTATTAAATTCAACCAACTTCTTTTTTGCTTCAATAACATATGGACTTTTTTTGCTATGCTCAAGCATTTCCTGACGTGTAGCCCATTTCAGATTGCGAACAGTATCATTTGCCCTGTTAAAATCGAGATGCAAAACAAATGTATGTTCTTCTGAAGGTTTTGGTATAAAGTTATTAGCCACAAGTCTATATAGAAAATAATTTTTGCTGACTATTTTTTCATCAACCTTTGTTTTAAAGCGTAAAGTTCTATAACCATCCGATAATCCACCTTTCAACAATGTCCCATCTTCAAATTTTTCAGTATAACTAATTAAACGACCATAATTTGAAATTGCATAATGTAACCGAAGTTTTTCAGGAATAATTATTTCTTTAAATACTTCGTTTGGATGAGGTTTAAACATAGCAGTAATATTTTAAGTTATTTTGAAAAAAATAAAAGTATGGGCTGTAGTATTATTGATAAGTAACTAAACCAAACTTAATTGAACAAAGATAATACAATAAATACAACAATCCAGACCACAGTCATAACTAATCCCAAAATAAACATATTATTTCCGGTTTTTCTGGTTAAATTATCATAACAAAAAACTTTTGTGCCATCAGGTAATATTTTTTTAAAAGTTTTATGATGTTGACCTATAAAAATTGCAATAATTCCACCTAAAACAGCCATTATCCATCCAAATAAAATCCAGCCGGTTTTGCCTTTCTCAGGTTGAGATAATAATTCCAATCTTTTTAATTTTAGTTCCGTTTGTTTTTCAGTATTAACTTCAATACCTCTTTCACCAAGTATTTTTATTGCAAGATTGTAATCCTCATTTCCCCATTCATCATAACATTCAATAACCTGCCATAATTCATCGTTACTGAATTCGTACAAATAGTAAGTCTCTTTTTCAATTATACCTAGTTTTTGTTGATCTAATGTTTCGAGTAAGCCAATTGCATTTTCAATATCATCATCGGGAACAAGAAGCCACCATTGAAAATTTTTGGTATCGGTAGTTAAAAGAAGTGGAGGTTGTGAATCAGTTAATTCAAAAGCAATCTGATTTTCTTCCAGAAGATTGCAAACTTCAATAGTCTCTTCTTTTGTGCGGAAAACCTTTAAAAGTCTGAGATTGCTTTCTGGTTTTATTTCAACTTCTTCCATTTAAAATAATTAAAAATTCAAATTTGAAACTGGTATAATTTGTTATTATTTGTATAAACAAAGATATGGTGTGTCTTCGTCACATTTAACTTTAAACTTTACATCTTTTTCAACCACAAATGATTCAAATTTTTTGTAAGTTTTCCATTCTTTTTCGTTTGGTTGTTTAATTGTTAATTTACCTGAAATAACTGTCATTACCTCAATTGTTGAAGTGCCAAATTCATATTCACCTTTCGCCATTACACCAATTGTTGCTTTACCTTCGGCTGATTCAAGTGCAATAGATTTTACATTGCCGTTAAAATATTCATTCGTTTTAAACATTTTTTATCAATTTTAAATTAGTCTGCAAAAGTAATAAAAGTACAACTCTATGAAATCAACGTGCCAATCAAATAAACCATTTTATATATTTAAAAACTAAACCATCATTTAGTTTTATCAGGAGCTGTAGGAATTGGTGGCAATGGCTTATAGTTTTTCAATTCCTCTTTTGCAACTTCAATAGCTTTATTTAATTGATCATCAATACCCATATATTCTCTTGAAGGATCATTATCCACTTCAATATCAGGGTCAACGCCATGACCTTCAACAATCCATTTACTCGAATCGGCAGAATAGGTTGCAAATTCAGGTTTCCGTAAACTAGTACCATCAATAAAAGGCAATGAACCTCCTATTCCAATTACACCACCCCAAGTTCTGTGACCTATTAATATTCCTAATTTATTCTTTTTAAATGCATATGGAAATAAGTCACCATCTGAAGCTGAATATTGGTCAATAAGCATAATTTTGGGCCCCATCATCATTTCGTTAGGTACCGGATTAGGCTCATTTGAATTTCTCATGAATTCTGAGCGTGTTAATTGACGTTGCAATCTTTCAATAATTTGAGGTGAAACATTTCCTCCTCCATTGCCCCGATCGTCAATTATAAGAACTTTCTTGTTCAATTGCGGATAAAAATATTTGGCGAATTCATTCAAACCATCATTTTCCATATCGGGAATATGAATATAACCAACTTCCCCGTTGGTTGCCTCACTTACCTTTTTAATATTATTTTGTACCCAATTGTAATAATACAATTGCGATTCGTCATGCAAAGGTGTAACAATAATCTTTCTACTACCAGTTATATCAGGTTTATCATTGATAGTAAGTTGAACTTCCTTATCGGATTTATACAGCAATAATTTAAAAATATCATCAACCTGTTTTAATGAATTTCCATCAATTGCAAGAATATAATCGCCTTGTTTAACATTCAGACCTATTGCTGTAAGCGGAGAACGAAGATCATTACTCCAGTTTGCACCATCCAGTATTTTATCTATTTTAAAATAGCCCGAAGCATCTTTGCTTAATTTGGCACCAAGTAAACCAACCGGGACTTTTTCGATACGAGGTTTTTCTCCGGCATTAATATAAGCGTGACTGTTGCTGAGCTCTCCAATCATTTCTCCAATTATATAAGTTAAATCATCACGCTGACGAACATAAGGCACAAGTGGCGCATATTTATCATGAATGGCTTTCCAATTAAGTCCATTCATGTTTGAAACATAAAAGAAATCGCGCATTTGCCTCCAGGCTTCATCATATATCTGTTTCCATTCAAGGCTATAATCAACCAAAACTTTCATATTGCTCAAGTCAACAATATCTTTCATGGCAATTTTTGAAGTTGGTAAATCAATCACACTCCATCGTTCACCTTCATGAACAACCATCTTTTTATAATTGCTTGAAATTGCCATTTGCATATTTCTGCCCAACTCTGTTTCTTCATGTTTTTTTAAATCGTACATTTTATTAATAATGCCTTCGGTATTCGATCTTTCGGTATAATACACATTATTTCCAACACAAGCAGCATACAAATAATTCGAAGGTCGAACAGGCAAGGAAATTATGCGTTCTTCAATATTATCAAAATCAATGTCAACTTTCACAGGTCCTGTTTTTGCTGATTTTTCTTCCTTTTTCTTAACATCGGTTTCAGGTTTCTTCGGTTCCTCAACAGAAACTTCATCATTTACAAGGGCAAAGGGAGATGGCACATCCTTTCGTAAGCAAACCATATAAACTTTCTCCATATTAATATAGGCATGGTTCCATTCTGTTTGACTATATGTTGGATTAAAATCACGCGATGATATAAATGTTATATATTTCCCATCATTTGAAAATAATGGCTTATCAGATTCAAACCATGAACTTGTTATATCATTTATTTTTGAAGTTTCAGTATTATATACAGAAATAACATTGAACCTGTTTACTGCTTCCTGGTCGAATACAATCCATTTGCTATCGGGCGACCAATTATAATTATCAATTGTATTATATTTAGAGGCGGTCACCAGTTTAACTTCTTTGGTTTTTACATCAATATATTGTAGCCGGAGTAAACGGTCGGACCAAAGGATTTTTTTACTATCAGGCGACCAGACGATATCAAACTTATAAGTACTTGCATTGGTTGTAAGTTGCATAGCAGGTTCCGAACCATCTTGTTTTTGCATATATATTTCAAATTCACCTGTGGCATCTGAAATATAGGCTATGTATTGTCCGTCAGGTGACCACGCAACATTTCTTTCATGTACACCAGGAGTATTTGTAAGGTTCCGGGTTATACCTTTATCGGCAGGGACAGTGAATACATCTCCTCTCGCTCCAAAAACAAGACGTTCTCCATTGGGTGAAATATCAAAAGTATTTATATTTTTCGATGCATCTTTAAACTCATTTCTTGCCCATAAATTATCATCTTCAATAGTTATAGGTACCTTAACACTTGTTTTTGATTTGGTATCCAATTTATATATGTAACCACCATTTTCAAAAACAATTGTTTGGCCATCGGCAGATGGGAACTTAACATCGTATAAATCAAAATTTGTAACTTTTGAAGTTTGTTTTGTATCTAAATTATATACAAACAAATTCATTGTCCTGTCGCGGTCGGACAAGAAATATATTTCACGGCCAATCCACATTGGAATAATATCCTGGCTTGGATTATTGGTAATATTTTCAATTTTTTTTGTTTCAAAATTGTATATCCAAATATCATCGGCCATTCCTCCTCGATAATATTTCCATGTACGAAATTCACGGAAAACCTCGTTAAACGCTAATTCTTTTCCATCAGGTGAATAGGAACAAAATCCGGCAACAGATAAAGGTATTTCTTTTGATAGACCGCCAATTGATGAAACATTAAATAGCATTCCTTTAAAATCGTTAAAAGATTCATTGCGTGAACGATACGTAATATTTTTGCCGTCGGGTGTCCAAGTCATTACAATATTATTTGGACCCATTCGGTCGCTTATATCATCACGGCTTAAAACTGCAGTGTAAGTTAATCTTTGGGGAACTCCACCTTCCGAAGGAATTAAATACACTTCAGTATTGCCGTCGTATTGCCCCGTAAATGCTATATTTTTCCCATCGGGCGAAAAGCGTGGGAACATCTCATATCCTTTACTATTGGTTAGTTTATGAGCTACTCCTCCATCAGCGCTAACTGTATATAAATCACCCCCACTGCTGAATACAATTTGATTGTTATATATGGCGGGAAACCTTAAAAGTCTTGATTCGCCATTAAGGTTCAAATTCAATAACACTGCAACGAACAAGGATAAAATGCTATATTTTTTCAATTTAAAAATTTTTAGTTCAACTTACAATGAAAAATCCGGTCAATAAAACCGGATTATTATATGGAAAATTAAAGTTAACAGCTTATGCAAAACTTTTCACACAATCGTCAACATTATTATATATTTCAAATACATTATGCAATTGAAGCAATTTAAATAGTTCCATTACCTCGTGTGAAACATTGCAAATTTTAAAAGCGCCATAATTATTATTGGCAACTTTCATTACAGAAAGAAATACCCCGAAACCTGAGCTATCAATAAACTGAACACCTTCGAGATTTAGAATAAGTTTTGTATTGGCCTTGTTAAACAAACCTTTTAATTCTTCTTTAATAGGTTCAGAAACCAAAGCATTTAATCTGCCAACATTGTTGAATGATACTACAATAATGTTGTTTATTTTTTCCGTTTTAAGCATAGGAGAAATTTTATAATTATTTATTGATATTCTTTTAGTTCATTTAAAGCAATTGTACAATCACTATCAAATTTATTCACAATTTCAGTATAACTATTTGTTTCAATCCCTTCAGATGCGATTGATTCAAGTTTTTTCAATTCGGCTGATAAATCATTCATCCCCATAACTGCTACAGATGACTTTGCTTTGTGGGCTAACTTACTCAATGCCACCCATTCATTGTGGTTTAATGCTGCATGCATTCCATCGGAAATTTCTTTAACCTGGTCAACAAATATACCTACCATTTCTTTAATAATATCGTCACTTCCGCCCGACATATTCCTTAAATAGGTTAAATCTGTTTTCATTTATTTGCCTTATAATATTTTATGTTAAAGATAACCTTTTAATTATTATCCTTTAATGCCTGTTTTAAATTTTATCTAAAAATAAATTATTTTTTTTATATTTAGCAAATGATTTAATTTTTATTTAATTTCAGAAATAAAGGCAATTACATGTTAAATTGAAATTTTTTGAACACTAAAAAATTTGTTTTATTAACTGATAATTTCAGTTATAACAATAAATTTAATAAATTAGCAATTAATAAGTGCTATAAATATTACAAGTAAAAAATGATTAAACACTCACTAATATTTGTTTTAGTAATTTCTGTTTCACCCATACTGTTTGGGCAGAATTCAACCAATGCTGATGATTCAAATAATTTTATTAAAAAGAAAAATGCAGGATTAGCTTATAATAAAGGATTAGCTGATATTAAGGAGAAAAAATATTTAGAATCGATTAAAGAATTTAATAAGGCTATTGAAAATAACCCAAATTTTGATTTAGCCTTTCTTCAACGCGGAAAATCAAAATTGCAATTAAAAGATTTAAATAGTGCTGCTGAAGATTTTAACAAAGCAATTGAATTAAACAAAAATTCAGGTGAAGCTTATTTCTCGTTAGCCTATTGCAAATTATTACAAGATTCTTCAAAAGCGAACACTGAAGAATTTGATAAAGCTATTTCAAATGGTTTCGTTGAACCTTTTGTTTATTACTACCGTGGTGTTTTAAAAGCTTACAAAAACGATGCTCAAGGAGCATTAAACGATTTTTCAATTGCAATTGAAAAAAAACCAGATTATACTTTGGCTTATTTTGACAGGGGCAACATGAAAAATTTGCTTGGTGATTATCAGGGTGCCATTTACGATTTTCGTCAGGTATTATCCTATGATTCTACTTTGATAGATGCCTATAATAATATGGCCAATGCCAAAATGCATAATGGTGATTACAGTGGCGCCATTGCCGATTATACGATATTAATTGTAAAACAACCTAACAATTACAAAGCATTCAATAACAGAGGTAGCGCTAAATATATGTCGGGCGATTTCCAGGGAGCTTCCGATGATATTAAGAATTCAATTGGTATAAATAATATGTATGCACCGGCATACAGCAATTTGGGAAATACTTTGTCGAAGCTCGGGGATAACAAAGCCGGTATTGAGCAATTTGATAAAGCTATTAAGCTTGATCCTAATTTTGCTGACGCTTACCTAAACCGCGGATTAGTTAAAGAAATAACCGGTGATATTGACGGCGCTTGTATGGATTGGAAGTCATCTGAAAAACTTGGCAACCAGGACGCTGCCAAATATGTTAAAGAATGTAAATAATCAATTATGAACAGCATGAAAAATAATAGAAAATATAAATATGCTTTTATAATTGCTTTGGTATTTATATTATATCCTATATTCACATACTCCCAGGAAAATGTAAAAATTAAACGTACCGAATTTTTTACAAAAGAAGATGGATTTAGTGATGCCATGAAGAATATCCGAAAAGGAAATAAAGAATATAAATTTGGAAAAGCTACTTACCGGGAAGCCCGCGAATTTTACTTAAGGGCATACAAATACAATGATAAAAATGCTGAACTAAATTATAAAATTGGAGTTTGTTATTTATATTCCGATGATAAATTTCAGGCAATAAAATACCTCACTACGGCATTCCAACTCAAAAAGGATGTTGCGGACGATATTCATTTCCAGCTCGCACGCGCATACCATATGAATTATGATTTTGATAATGCTGAAAAAGAATATAAGGAGTTCAAATCATCGTTATCTCCCCGGAAATTCCAAAAGCTCAATATCAATATTGATAAATATTTGAATGAATGCGAAAATGGCAAAATACTTGCAAGTCATCCAATCAGGGTAGTTGTTCAGGATTTAGGGAAAACAATAAACTCAGAATACGATGATTATTATCCCGTGCTAGATTCGAAAGAACAAACAATTTATTTTACTTCACGCAGACCATCAAAAACAAATAAAAAAAGAAACTTAAACGATCAAAAATATGAAGAGGCTATTTACGTTTCAAAACTACACGATAAAACTTGGAGTACAGCCCAGTTGTTAAGCCGCAGCATAAGCGATAAAACAAATACGGCTGCTTTAGCGCTTTCTCCAGATGATAAACGACTCTATTTATACAAAACCAATGGTAATGGTGATATTTATTATACCGAACAAAAAAATAGTAAATGGATTAAACCTAAAAAGGTTAAAAAAATAAATTCAAGTACACGTGAAACCTCCGTCAGCATTACAGGAGACGGTAAAAAAATATATTTTGTAAGTGATCGTGAAAAAGGTTCTTTGGGCGGAAAAGATATTTATTATAGTGATCGGGATACAAACGGAAAATGGTCGAAACCCAAAAATATCGGAGCACCGGTTAATTCACCTGAAGATGAAGAAGGGGTATCAATTTCAAAAGATGGTAAAACATTGTACTTTTCTTCGAAAGGCCATTCAACTTCAGGAGGTTATGACATTTTTACTTCAACATTAAATGACAACGGTAACTGGTCGGAACCCGTTAATTTGGGATATCCGATAAATACTCCCGATGACGATTTATTTTTCAGTATGATGGGAAATGGTCGCGTTGCTTATCTTTCATCAAACCGTGAACAAAGTATTGGCGAAAAAGATATCTATAAAATAATTTATCTGGGTGCTGCAAAAGAAATGGTGATGACAACTGCCAGTAGTCCTTTAGCATTTGAATTATATGATTCAAAAACTCTTTTCAGAAATGCTATATCTGAATTTGATGTGGATACATCAATAGTATTGACAGGTAAAGTTTTGGACTCTGAAACTAAAAAACCAATATTTGCAAAACTCGAATTCATTGACTCTCAAAAATCAACTGTGGTTTCCACCTTACTTACGGATACTGCCGGCGGATACAAAACACATATCCCTGAGCGTAAACAATATGGAGTGCAAATTACAGCCAAAGGATACTTGTTCTATTTAGATACTGTTAACCTAAAAGGAAAAAATACGGATATTGTTACCAAAGACTTTTATCTTCAAGGACTTGAAGTTGGAGCAAAAGTTGTAATGAAAAGTATTTTCTTCGAATCCGGAAAATCAACAATTAAGGATGAATCGTTCCAGCAATTAAATGCTGCAATAGAGTTTATGAAAGAAAATCCTTCTTTAACCATCGAAGTCTCAGGACATACCGACAATGTTGGTTCATTGTATTCCAACCTCAAATTATCACAGGCACGTGCAAAAGCAGTTGTAGATTTTATGACAAAGCAAGGAATTGATAAATCAAGGCTAACATTTAAAGGATATGGGCCAAATCAACCTGTTGCACCGAATACAACAGCTGACGGCAGAGCTCAAAACCGAAGGGTTGAATTTAAAATAACCGGCAAATAATTTCTATTACTTGAATTTCAAGATGATAATATTAATATAGAATTTTATTATCATCTTGAAAATTGTACTAATCGAACAACATAGTATTGCTGCCTTTGGTTAAATTATAATCTTTATGCAATTGGTTTCGGAAGAAAAAATATTTTCATGGCCGTGGTTTAAATCCTATATTCTAATCACTATAGGTTCCTTTATTTTGGCAGTAGGATTCGTTTATTTTATTACGCCTTACAAAATAGTTCCAGGTGGAGTTTATGGAATTTCAATTGTAATTCATTATATGTCTAAAGGGTTGTTTTCTTTTGCACCTGAAGGTTTGCCAATTGGAACCATGGGTTTAATAATGAATATACCATTAACTATTTTGGGAATTAAAATTCTTGGCCCTCGCTTTGGTATTAAAACAATAGTTGGTTTTATATTGTCTTCATTTTTCATGGATTTTCTCACTTATTTCTGGGGTGATAAACCGCTGGTGGAAAATGACGCTCTTTTGTCTTCGATTTTTGGCGGAGTACTAATTGGTTTTGGATTGGGTATTATTTTCAGATCGAAAGCAACTTCGGGTGGTTCGGATATTATTGCTATGATATTTGCCAAATATACAAGGCTTCCATTGGGACAACTAATGATATATGTTGATTCAACTATTGTTATTATTGGGCTTATAGCATTTAAAGATTGGAAAATCCCTCTGTATTCATGGATAGTAATATACATTACCGGTAAAGTTATTGATGCTACGCTTGAAGGAATCAATTACAATAAAACGTTGCTTATAATTTCGGATCATTACGAAGAAATAAGACAGAAAATATTGGTAGATTTAAGTCGTGGCGGCACTTTGATAAAAGCCGAAGGTATGTGGGAAGGAAAAGAACGTAAACTTATTTTTACAAATGTTTCGCGCCGTGAAGCATATATTCTCAAAGATTTTATTAAAAAAGTTGACCCTGATGCATTCGTTACAATTATTGATGCAAATGAAATTATTGGTTATGGATTCAAATCATTTGGTGAAGTTGTTGGGGATTAATACTACTTTAACACATTAACTGTCTTCAATTATTTTCAGCTTCATTTACACCAAACCCTAAAGGTGAAAGCTGAAAATCAAACTGTTCCCTTTAGGGATTAAGGGTAAAAACAGTTTGGTTTTCGAATCTGTTAAAGTAGGATTAATGTGTGTTTATTTTTATTACTTCCTTGGTAACAACATTATCATTCATTTTAATTTTCACAAAATAGTTACCCGGCGTAAAACCATTTTCTTTAGTATCAATAACCAATGATTGAAATCCTTTTTCCTGAATAGTTGGTTTTAATACTGATTTCATGAGCCTTCCAGAAGCGTCATATATTTCAACACTTACTTTTCCAGCATTTTGGAGTGTATAGCTGATGGTAAGGTTATCTTCATAAGGGTTTGGATAAGCCTCAACATTCGAAATTGCCTGAACTGATGCAATATCGGTAGCTGCTTTGGTTTGATTTTGTTCACCAACATGTGCATACATAGCTGTTTCGGCAATATATGATTTTTCAGGTGTTATATATTTTATAATAACCAGTATTGGATAACGAACATTTGCGGAATACCAACGATAGGTAATTTCATTTAAAGTTGTTCCATTGATATTTAAGGTATGTACTTGTTTCACACGTAATACATTATTTATCACAACATTATTGGGCAGTAATAGTGTTCCATAAGCATCACCTGTTACTTCATAAGTTCCCGAAACTTTAACGTTCGAATTGTTAACCTGTTGTGTTCCTGAATATGAACCCGTAACATCATCGCCATAAGTAAAAGGGTATTTAAGCTTTAAAATTGGCTGATCATATATAGTAAGAACCTTACCGCTCATGGTTCCATATTGCTCCATACCGGTACTGCTAACTTTGAAATAGAAATGGTTTCCAAATTCTTCCAAAACTAAATTTGCCTGTGGAACATTGGATGAACTATCAAAGGAAGCCGGAGAAAGCATTTTACTGGTGAGCTTAATATTATTAGGTTGTAGCTTTGTAAAATCCCAGTTTACATTTTCACCCGAAGCGCCTTCACTTGTTTCTATCATAAAAATAAAATCGTGCGAATCGCCTAAACGAAAAGAATGCGTGCTGTAATTTAAGGTAATTTGTGCTTGTATCATTGACCAAGCTAACAAACAAAATGAAATGGTAAATATTTTTCTCATAACCAAGGGTTTTTAATTAATCTTGTTTTCAGGTAATCAAATTTACATTATTTGTAAAATCAAATCATAAAAAATTTTATAAACATTATTTTTTTGTGAACTTTTTAATTTTTGAATACAATTCTGAAGGATTAAAAGGTTTTATTAAATAATCATTCATTCCTGCCGATACAATTTTATTATGAATTTCAAGCAATACTGAAGCTGTAAGGGCGATAATGGGAATTGTTTTATATTTTTCATCTTCAAGGTTGCGGATAGTTCTTGTTGCTTCATATCCATCCATTACTGGCATTTGAATATCCATTAACACCATATCGTAATTATTTAGTTGCACCATTTCAACTGCTTTCTTACCATTTTCAGCCATATCAAATTCCACATCCCATTTCTGAAGAAATTTTCGTGCAACTACTTGATTAATCTGGTTGTCTTCTACAATCAGAATTTTTAAACCTTTTAGGCTTTCGAAATGCCCTGAAAATAATGTCGTTGAATCGGTTATTACATTTTGGTCACCCATCTTATATCGTAAATAAAAATGAAATTTTGAACCTATATTTAATTTACTTTCAACTTTTAATAATCCTCCTTGCATTTCCACAAGTTTTTTCGAAATAGCAAGTCCCAGTCCTGTGCCACCAAATTTGCGTGTAATGTCGGAACTGGCCTGTGTGAAACTATCGAATATCATTTCTAAATTTTCTTCGGCAATTCCAATACCCGTATCAACCACTTCAATATTAACAACTACATAATCAATTTGCTTTGCTAAAGGTGAAATATTTATTTCAACACTACCCGATTCTGTGAATTTAACTGCATTGCCGACAAGATTATTTAAAATTTGTGCTAACCTCACGGGGTCTCCATTTAATTGCCTGGGCATTTCGGGCGAGATATTTAAATTAATTGAAATTCCCTTTTCTTCAGAACTTGGAATGAAAGTTCCTTTTATACCTTTTGCTAATTCTTCAATATTAAAATCAATTTCTTCAAATGAAATTTTACCTGCTTCTATTTTACTGAAATCTAAAATATCATTAATTAAAACCAAAAGATTTTCAGCAGAGAACCTGAGCGCTTTCAATGAATCGAGCTGTTCTGGTCGTGGATCGTCCTGCAGTAAAATATGGGTAAGACCAATTACGGCATTCATTGGTGTACGAATTTCATGGCTCATAGTGGAAAGAAAATCGGCTTTTACTTTCGACGCTTGTTCTGCAATTTGCTTGGCTTCCTGTAAACCATCTTCATATTTTTTTCTTTCAGTAATATCCATTACAGTTCCCCTAAATCCAAAAAACTTTCTGGCACCATCAAATATTGGAATTCCCGAAACCATTTGCCAAATAACATTCCCCGATTTTGTTATTGCCTGATGTTCCAGATTCTTAAAACTTTCACCGCGTTGTGAATAATCACGGACTAATTTTTGCATTCTTTCCGATTCATCTTCAGACATTACATCAAAAGGCATTTTGCCAATTAATTCTTTAGGTTCGTAACCTAAAACTCCAAAAACCCTGTCAGATATATAAGTGAATTTAAAATGCCTATCGATTTCCCAAATATATTCACCTGCAGCATCGGTAACATCGCGAAACCTTTGTTCACTTAACCGCAATCGTTCTTCATCAATCTTTTTCTGCGTTATATCTTTGCCATAAACGTTGATGTAATTTTTAATGGGTGTTAAGGTTAAATTGAAATAATTTCCCAAAATATTTATTTCCAAGTCTTCTACAATGTTATTGCTGAAAATAACTTTAAAAAGTTCTTTAAAACTGTTGTCGTAATTTTGTTCAATAAAATCCTTCACAACAACGCCTTTTTTATTGCAGTATGATACTTCACCGTTCTTATCAACTCTTAAGACAGGGTATGGACTTTCTTCCGAAAATTTTGCCAATGAAATTATTTGCTCTTCAGCTTTTTTCCTTTCAGTTATATCTACCATAACCGCTCGCAATCCAATAGGCAAAAGGTCACGTAGAATAATATTTGCATATACAATCACGGGCATTATTTTACCTTCGCGTGTATTTACTTTAAACTCCTCGTTTTCAAGGTCCATCACCTTGAATTTTTCGTTCAAAATACTCCCATGCACGAACTTCGTCATCATCGGTAAACAAAGAATATAACACAGTTCCTTTACTAAGACTTTCGCTTGTTATTCCAAATCGTTCACATGCTAAATTATTGGCAAATGTAACTTTACCGTTAATACTGGTTTCGAGTACTATTTCAGGCAAAAGTTCAGCAAATTCACGAAAGCGTTTTTCACTTTTTTTCAAAGCGTCAATAGACAATTTTTGCTCAAAAGAATTGCTTAAAATATTTGAAAGTGTTTCGAGAAATTCGCGTTCATCAATTGTCCAAGTTCGTTTGGTTTTTGTAACTGCAATACCAATAAAACCATAATATTTAAAATCAATTAAAAGTGGCATCATAAGTAATGTTGCTGCCTGGTAAGGTTTAAATATAGATACATATTCTTCATCCATTTGCAATTCAGACGAATCTTCAATATATCCTTTTTTAGAAATAGTTTCTTTCCAGGTTGGAAACAATGTGTATGGAATTGCCTGCATATTTTTTCGTTGCAGCTCATTACCTTTATTACACCACTCAAAAGTATTGCTGGTTGCTTTGCCGTTCAAAATATCTTCAAAAATAAATACCCGGTTAACACTTAAATAATTACCCGATATCCTGAGTGTTTCTCGAATTTTGAAATCAAAACTATCTCCTGAATTTAATAAATATGATATTTCGGAAAGTATTCGTTGCCGTTCAACACTTTTTCTTATTTTTTGCTCGACCTGCCGTCTGTCACTGATATTGCTAATGTATGAAACAACATATGAATTTCCATCCAGCTCGGTATAATTCGAACGTTGTTCAATAGGAATTTCAACTCCCTCGTTATTCAAAAAATTATATTCAAATGTCAAAATTCTTTTTTCCTTTAAATCAGCCAGGAATCGCTGCCATTTTGCATTGTCGTCAAAATTTGAATCAATATCTTGTATATTTAAATTTAGAAGTTCATTTTTTGACAAGGCAAACATTGATGATGCAACATTATTGGCAAATATTATTGCTCCCGAAGTATCTGAAACTAAAATTGCCCCATTGGCCTCATTAATTAAACTATTAAAAAGCGATGTACTATACTTTGCTTCTTTTACAATTGATATATCTAAAAATGTTCCCGATAACCGAATTATTTTGCCATTTTTTAAAATTGGTTCACCTTTTGACTTTAACCATAACTTTTTGCCTTTTGCCGAAACTAACTTTAAATCAACTTCCCAGGAAATTCCCTCAGCAAGACACTTGTTAAACGATTCAAAAAATAAAGGCTTTGATTCGGGTAGTATATATTTTGTTGTTAAATCAAATGTCGGTAAAATATCATTTTCAAATTCCAATAATTTGAACATATCATCATTCCAAAGCATTTCCTGTGTTTTTGGATTGAACATCCACACTCCTATAACTGATGATTGATTTTGGATTGACTGTTTAACTAAAATATCGTTAAATTCTTTTTGTGCCTTCGAAGAAAATAATTTTTCCTTTATCAAGTTTATAGGTTTTGTAATTACTTTCATTATAATTGATGTTCAAATTTTACTAATACAGAAAATGGCAAATCTTTCACAATTTATAAATATACACAATTTCTTTTATTTTAAAAGCATTTACTTTTTACCGAATGATATGGATTGAAATTAATTTAATAAAATCAAAGCTTTTGCAGGAACGAAATTAGTATTATCTTTATAATTATTAAAATGCCAAACCATATAATGAAACTTCATTGGAATAAATTCATATTTTTTTGTATTTCAATTGTTTTGATAAACTTTATAAGTTCAGCGAATCTTTATTCGTTTGAAAAAATGCCATTTGGTGATTCTGATTCATTACAATATATTTCAAATGATAATGAATATAATTTTGTAGTAGCTGCTTTAAAAGGTGATTATCAAATGGTTGAGTCGCTATTAAACAGCGGTATGAATCCTAATATAATTATTGACGAAAGTATAACTGCTTTAGCTTATGCCGCCCAATCGGGCAATTTAAAAATTTGTGAACTACTTGTTTCAAAAGGCGCTGATGTTAATCTTGTACCACGTTTGGGAAAACCAGCAATTGTTGCTTCGGTAAAAAGTGGACATCCTGAAGTATTTGATTTTCTGGTTAATAAAGGAGCAGACATAAATCTGACAGATGATATTCACAGAACTGCACTTATTTATGCCAGTGCATATGGTGATACCATAATTTGCGAAAAACTTTTGCAATTAAAGGCAAACACAGCTCTAAAAGACATGGACGGTTTTGACGCATTTTTAGCTGCTATAATTAATAACCAGTTTTCAACTGCCCAATTATTGCTAAATACGGGATTAAACGTTAATTCAACTGATAAAAATAACGTGAGCGGAATAATGATAGCTACCGGAAATAATGATACTCATTCAATTGATTGGCTTTTAGAACATGGAGCTGACATAAATAATATAAGCAAACATCACCAAACAGCACTTACTCTGGCAATTGAAAAAAAGGATGAAACTCTTATACAGTATTTAATTGATCACGGGGCAAATGTAAACCAAAAGCTAACTTTTGCTGAAACACCAATGACTATTGCCCGTTATTACCAGGTTGATGAATTTATAATTGAAGCGTTACAATCAAAAGGAGCAACGCAAAATATTTTTCCCGATTTCAGAAGAGTTACTCTTGGTCCTGAAATTTCATGGAACTTTAATGACTTTATGGTTGGTTTATCTGCCGGTGTAAAAGAATACAAATATAAATTTGATATAAATGGCGGAATACTATTCAGACCTTTTAGCATAAGAGTTCTGTCGCACGATTCAGCAATATACTATCATCAGTATTGGGAAAGAAGAAATTATGCTTATCTCGAAATTCAAAAACATTTCGATATATTTAACCCAAATAAAATTATTAATAGTGGTATAAGTATTGGTTTGCAAGGAATATATACCTTCGGAGATTATAGAGGAACAAGTGTTTATATACCTGTAAAATATATATTTGTACCCGAAATTGGAATATATCAAACTACAAAACATTTTCAGTTTGGCATTAAATATAAATACATGAAATTTGCAACATCTGAAGTTTCTCCCAGCCGAATTGACTTGACTTTTAAAGTGATAATTGGCAGCCTATTCGATTTTGATGAAGTTAACTATAAACCTTGGGAATAGTGAAAAATTTTATAAAAATATCATTTTTTATTATAGCGATTTTATTACTTACATTTCTTATACGATGCAATAAAAATACTATTAATGGCACAAATTGTATTGAATGCCTTCCAACTGAACCCGACAGCGCTTTAATAAATATTAAAGTTACCTTGAACAATGAAAATCCAGTGGTACCTTTAATTGTGTATCAGGGAAGGTATAATCCAAACAGAATGCCACCTGTATTTATTATGGATACAGCAAACATACAAACCACATCGAATGTAAGTATATATGTTCCTACTAATCATTTCTACTCAGTTAGGGCAGAATATAAATCGGGTGATAAAATAATTTATGCTGTTGACGGTGGCGATATGGATTCACAACAACAAGGCGCCTGTGACAATATATGCTGGCAGGTTATTGGCGGTAATTATGATGTTCAATTGAAATAGAATTCATTATAAATAAAATGAACTTGAATTATATAATCCGCAATTTAAATATAACTATTGCACTATTGCTGTTTATAAAAATTCTTTCGTCATGTCAGTTGGATACTGATCCAACCCAAAAAAGAACTTTAACACAAGATGTAACCACTGATATAGACACATCAACTTTTTGGTATAATACTACTATTTATATTATACGCAAACCAAATTTTACAATTAACGACAGTCTTATAATTCAGGAAGGTACAGTAATTAAATTCGATCCGGTAAATGGACGTAACATAGTTGTTAGTGAGAATGGATATTTTTCAGCACATGGTTCAGATGCTAAATCCATTGTATTCACTTCACTATACGACCAGGTTAACGGCAAAGATAATATTCCTGAAAACTCAGCTCAATTACCTGCGCAGGGCGATTGGGATGGAATTATAATTAACAGTACAAAACAGGCTTATATTGGGTACTGCAATTTTTATTATGGCGGTGGAAAAGGTGGAAGCACACTTACCTTAAATAATACACAGGCAAATATAAGAAACTGCAGCTTTATATATAATGACGGAGGCAATATTACAAGTGGAAACGGTGTATTAAATGCAAGCAATAGTTCGGCAAATACAAAAATTGTTAACTTAGTTTTCTATAATAATAATTTACCGATTAGCATAAATTCAAATATAATCATCGATAATTCTACTCTTTTCCATAATCCCAATGATAAAAGCCAGCAAAATAAATATAACGGGATATTTGTCAATACCCAGAAATCAATAACAAATCCTGTAGAGTGGGATGAAAATGAAGTCGCTTTTATAATATCTGGGCCAAAATTTGAACTTACTTCCAATAACACATTACTACTTGGAAATAATGTTGTGCTAAAATTTTTGCCCGGAAGCGAGATGGTAATTGACGGAGTGAACCAAATGCTTTTGAACAATAATGGTCCCGGTGTATATTTTACTTCAATTTATGATGACAGTAAAAAAGGTGATACCAACGGAGATGGCTCAGCAACTACTCCAGCCGTTGACGATTGGAAGGGAATTATTGTTCAGGATACTGCTGAATTCGAATGGAAAAATGTTCTGTACGCTACACCACGAAAATAAATGCTGTCCGAATTTCAGAAATACGTAAATGATTCGAAACTTTTTACTGATGGGCAAAAAGTTTTGCTTGCTGTTAGTGGCGGGGCTGACTCCGTGTGTATGACGCATTTACTTCACAAAGCAAAAATAAATATAGCAATCGCCCATTGCAACTTTCAACTTCGGGGAGATGAATCGGATAATGAGGAGCAATTTGTAAAAGAACTTGCTTTGCAACTAAATATACCCTTTCATGTAATGCATTTTGATACTAAAGGTTACGCCGAGTTACAAAAGCTTAGCATACAGATTGCAGCCCGTGAATTAAGATACAACTGGTTTGAAAATTTACGCCGTCAGCTTGATTTTGATTCCATTGCAATTGCACATAATGCTGATGATGCAGCAGAAACATTTTTTATCAATTTATTTAGAGGTACTGGAATACAGGGCATAACAGGAATTCGTTCAAAAGTTGGAAATATTATAAGGCCTTTGCTTTTTGCACATAAGCAGCAAATTGAAGAGTTTTGCACACAAAATAATTTTGAATTCCGAACCGATTCTTCGAATAATTCAGACAAATATCTACGTAACCGTATTCGACATAAATTATTCCCAATGCTTTCGGAACTAGCGCCAAATTTCGAAATTACGATGCATGAAAACTTATCGAAATTTGCAGATGCAGAAAATATATACAATTATGCTTTGTCGATATTAAAGAATGTAATTGTTGAAAACGATATAAATGGTGATTGTTATATCAATATTGAAAAACTTTTGGAAACACCTGCACCTTCCACTATTTTTTTCGAAATAATTAAAAACTACGGATTTTCGCCAAAAACAGCTAATGAAATATTCCAAAACATTTCAGGTATATCAGGTCAATTCTACTATTCAACTAATTTCAGGTTAATTAAGGATAGGGAAAAATTTATTATTAATAAAATTGAAAATAAAAATGTAGAACATATATATTATATTGATCCAGATTCCTATAACATAATAAATTTGCCTATTTCAATTAGTTTTGAATTTATTGAAGATGAAGCTATTGAAATAATTAAAGATAAAAATTTAGCATTTTTGGATGCTGAAAAGCTTACTTTTCCTTTAATCCTGCGCAAATGGAAACAAGGTGATTATTTTCAACCTTTAGGTATGAAAGGTATTAAAAAACTAAGTGATTTCTTTGTTGACATAAAATTATCCATTCCTGATAAGGAAAATTGTTGGTTAATTACCAGCGCTGATCAGGTCGTATGGATAGTTGGTTTACGTATTGACGATCGCTTTAAAATTACTTCTTCAACTAAAAGAATTTTAAAAATCGAACATAAATTAAATTAAGGATATAGAGTTATATAGTAAATCCTAACCCAATATCCTTTTTCCGTTGTCCGTTTTTCGTTTTCCTTTAACCTTTATACGTATTCCTTCAGAATATCTTTAACACCTTCAGGAGTTACTCGTCCATAAGTTTTTTCACCCACTGTAACCACAGGAGATAATCCGCAAGCGCCCACGCAACGCAGGCAATTGAGGGAATACTTACCATCCGGCGTAGTTTCACCAACTTTTATTTTTAGCTCCTTTTTCAACTCATCCAGAACTTTTTCGGCACCACGCACATAACACGCTGTTCCCATGCAAACCGAAATTGGATATTGCCCTTTAGGCAACATAGTGAAAAATGTATAAAAAGTAACAACACCATAGACTTTGGCAACCGGAATTTTTAATTCGTGAGCAATTACTTCCTGCACTTCAGCAGGTAAATAGCCAAACTCATGCTGTGTTTTATGTAATACATTTATTAATTCACCCGAGGTATTATTATACTCCTTGCAAATTGATTGTATTCTTTCTATCTGATTTTGCTTAAGTTCTAATTTTAATGATGACATATATTTATTTTTTTACACCGTAAAACGACTATTTATCTACATTTACTTTATTGCTACTCCTGTCGAAATAGGCAGTATGTAAGAGATGATGCGATTTTTCGCTGAGCGGCTTCCCTAAAAATTCTTCATATAACTTAATGATAAAAGGATTTTCATGTGATTTACGAATTGCTTTACCTTTATCTTCCCTGTAAATTGCCTGTTGACGGGCTTTCAATATTTTTGAATTTCCATGATGCAATGGTTGTCCTCCTCCACCAATGCAACCTCCCGGGCAAGCCATAATTTCAATTGCATGAAATTTCGATTTCCCCGATTGAATATCTTCCAATAATTTTCGCGCATTGCCTAATCCGTGAGCTATACCAATATTAATTGGCGTTCCGTTAAAATCAATGGCTGCCTGCCGTATGCCTTCTAATCCGCGAAGTTCCTGAAAATCTAATTTTGGCAATTTGGTTTTTGTAAACAGCTCATACGCAGTGCGAACTGCAGCTTCAATTACTCCACCGGTTGTTCCGAATATCACTGCAGCCCCAGTTGATTCACCTAAGGGATTATCAAAATTATCATCGGGCAATGTATTGAAATCAATATTCGACTGTTTGATTAAATTAGCCAGTTCCCTTGTTGATATTGAATAATCAACATCAGGGTTTCCATCGTGTGAAAATTCTTCACGCGTACATTCGTATTTTTTAGCCAAACAGGGCATTATAGAAACTACTACCAAATCTTCGCGTTTCACACCAATCTTTTCGGCAAAATAAGTTTTGGCAATTGCCCCGAACATTTGCTGCGGCGAACGAGCTGTAGAAGGAATATCAAGCATATCGGGGAATTGGTGTTCGAAAAACTTCACCCATGCCGGACAACATGATGTTAAAATAGGCAATGAAACAGTTTTATCGCCATTCAGGAAACGACTCAAACGATCGAGCAATTCGGTTCCTTCTTCCATAATAGTTAAGTCGGCAGCAAAATCAGTATCGAATATATAATCAAATCCAAGATTTCGTAGTGCGGTAACTAATTTCCCTGTAACCAAAGTGCCAGGTTCCATACCAAATTCTTCACCTAAAGCTGCACGAACGGCAGGAGCAGTTTGAACAATTACAGTTTTAGTAGGATCCGCCAAAGCACGAATTACTTTATTGGTATGGTCAACCTCAGTTAAAGCGCCTGTTGGACAAACTGCTACACATTGGCCACAATAAGTACAGGTGCTGTGATCGAGATTTTGCTCAAATGCCGGTGCAACAACAGCCATAAATCCACGGTTTACACCAGACAAAACACCAACAGTTTGAAAAGTATTGCACATAGTTTCGCACCTGCGGCACATGATACATTTGTCCATATCGCGGATAATTGAAGGTGAAGTATCTTCACGATAGGTACTTTGTTCACCTTCGTAATGCAATTTACGTATGCCTAACTGGTGGGCCATAGATTGTAAATCGCAATTACCTGATTTTGCACAAATTAAGCAGTCTGTTGGATGGTCCGATAAAATTAGCTCCATTACTGTTTTTCGTGCATTTAAAACCCTTATGGTGTGTGTATTTATTACCATTCCTTCAGCACAATCTGTTCCACAAGCAGGTGCAAGGTTTCTCCTACCTTTAACTTCAACCACACAAATTCTGCAACCCGCTGGTTTGTGTTCAATATTCAAATCTTCTAAATTCATATAACAAAGCGTTGGTATGTCAATACCAGCTTTATGTGCGGCTTTTAGAATAGTAGTGCCTTTTTCAACTTCTACAACTTTGTTATCTATTGTTATTTTTATCATTTCCATTTTTAAGTGCTCCTTTTACTTTACTAAAACAGCATTGAACTTACATTTTTCTAAACACTGTCCACATTTTATACATTTTGTCTGATCGATGGTGTGGGGTTGTTTGCGTTCGCCCGAAATACAATTGACAGGGCAATTACGTGCACATGCCATACATCCAATACAATGCTCCTCATCAATATAATATTGCATTAATGCCTTACACTGGCCTGCTGGACAATGATGATCCTTTACATGTGCCAGATATTCATCATAAAAATTATCGAGTGTTGAAAGCACAGGATTTGGGGATGATCCTCCTAATTGGCAAAGCGAAGTATCTTTAATTACATTTCCCAGGTTTCGGAGCAAATCAAGATCTTCCATTGTTCCTTTGCCCTGTGTAATTTTGTGAAGAATTTCGTTTAATCGCTTGTTACCAATTCGGCAGGGTGAACATTTTCCACAACTTTCTTCGACAGTAAAATCTAAATAGAATTTAGCCATTGCAACCATACAATCATCTTCGTCAATCACAATCATACCGCCCGAACCCATCATAGAACCACTTGCCGTAAGGTTTTCGTAATCAACTGGTAAATCAAGATGTTTGGTTGTTAAGCAACCTCCTGATGGACCACCTGTTTGTACCGATTTAAATTTACGGCCATTCTTAATTCCGCCGCCAATGTCAAATATAATTTCACGTAAGGTTGTTCCCATTGGAACTTCAATTAATCCAACGTTATTAATTTTCCCGGCTAAGGCAAACACTTTTGTACCTTTCGATTTTTCAGTACCAATACTTGAAAACCATTCTGCACCTTTTAAAATTATAGCAGGTACATTTGCAAAAGTTTCAACATTATTCACATTGGTAGGTTTTCCTAAATATCCGGCTTCCGCAGGAAATGGCGGTTTAAATGTCGGTTCACCACGTTTGCCTTCCATTGAATGGATTAAAGCAGTTTCTTCACCGCAAACAAAAGCTCCTGCGCCATATTTTAGTTCAATATCAAAATTAAAATCAGTCCCGAATATGCTTTTACCCAAAAGCCCATATTCATGTGCCTGACCAATTGCTATTTTCAAGCGTTCAATTGCTAGTGGATATTCGGCCCGAATATAAATTAGCCCATGTTTAGCACCAATGCAATATCCACAGATTGCCATTGCTTCGAGCACTGAATGTGGATCGCCTTCCAAGACCGAACGGCTCATAAATGCTCCCGGATCGCCTTCGTCGGCATTACAAACAACATATTTAATATCGCCCTTAACCTTGTTGGCTATTTCCCATTTAATACCAGTTGGAAAACCTGCGCCTCCACGTCCACGAAGTCCTGACTTTTTAATAATATCAATTACTTCCAAAGGTGTTTTTTCTGTAAGAACTTTACCTAGTGCAACGTATGCATCACGGGCGATTGCTTCATCAATGTTTTCAGGATCAATAAAACCACAATTACGCAATGCTATTCGTATTTGCTTCTTATAAAAATTCATATTCTTCGAGTCACTAACAACTTCTTTGGTTTTAGGATCAATATAAAGTAAACGGCTTACCTGACGGCCTTTAATAATATGTTCCTCAACCAATTCTTTCACATCGGCAGGTTGTACCTGAACATAAAATGTATTGTCTGGAAGAATTTTAACAATTGGCCCTTTTTCGCAAAATCCAAAACAACCGCTCATAACAACCTGAACATCATCTGTTAATCCATTTGCTTCGAGCGTAGTATTGAAATTTTGTAATATAATCTCGCTTTCAGACGACTTGCATCCCGTGCCGCCGCATATCATTACATGTGTTTTATAATTCGACATTAGCTATTCCTCCAATTATTTATTTTCAATATTTTGGTAAGTAACCGGAATAATCCCGTCAACAAGTTCCCCGTTCTTGATATATTTTTCAATTATTTCGTCAGCTTTAAGTTTGGTAACATTGCCATATACAAGCGGTTCTTTGCCGGGTAATGTAACTTCAATGGTTGGCTCGGCATAACAATAGCCCATACAACCGGTTTGTGTGACCACAGCATCAATACTTCGCTTTTCCAACTCGTCAATCATAAATCCCATAATTGTTTTGGCACCTGAAGCAATTCCACAGGTTGCCATTGCTACTTTTACTTGTACCGTTTGCCCGGGATTTGAGCTTTTTCCACTCAAATCAACTTTGGCCTTTAACTCCTGCTTCAAGAGTCTCAGGTCATCGAGCGATTTAATCTTTGTCATAATTCTATTTTTAAAATACTTTATACGTTTAATTTTTTATGTAGATGCAACTATTTCTATCAAATTTTCATTTATTAATTCATTTGAATATTTAGTAATCGCTGGTTTTGAAATGTTTGTCTCATCCAAAACCTTTTTAAACTCTCTTGTATCGAAAATATACCCTTTGTCTCTAACAGACAACTCATCAGTACTAATGGTTTGAATATTGGCAAGTCTGGTAATTAGAAGTACATTTGACATTGCTATTGTAAGGACATCGCGCATCAGGTTGGAAGAAAAAGCGTGGTTAATTTCGCGCTCAAGTTGGTTTTCACCTGTGACCAACTTTGCGCTTAACAATTGCACAACCTCTCTGATTTTCATTTGATTAAAACATTTTACCAGGTTTCTATCCCGATAATTTCTTTCCCGACAAAGGTAATAATCTTGTGTTATTTTTTTAACATTGATTTTTAAAATATACGAAATTCATAATGTCTCTAAATAAGGGGTAGAATAATTTCATTTTTATTTTGTTCAATTCAAATTATAAGATATATCATAAAATAACACCTGGTTTTGTCATAGTAGAATATTAAAATAATTGTGCATTTATTCGGGTATAATAACTTAAAAATCTATACCTTAATGAAAAATATAACAATAAATATAAGTTGCTATAATTCATATAAATAACATCTTAATGAATTTTGAAAACCCTAATATAACTTCGTCCAATCAGCCTAAGATGCTTAAATCTATTTTTAAAAGGAACAAGGTTGAACCCGAAGGCGAAGTTGTTTCACAAAACCAACTTTTAAATATTAATGAACTTATTTCTTATTTTATTATTAACCAGGAAGGTTTTATAATTGAAGCCAATAAAAATTTCTGTGAAAAAGCAGGCATCCAGTTCATCCACAAAGAGAATATTAATTTCTATGAGTTTTTGGATGAAAACGATACTAAAATATTAAAACAGATCTTAAATTCAAACCCTCTTCAAACGTCAACAATTCAGCTTTTTGTAAAATTAAATACCCGACAGAATATAAAATTATCAGGTCAAATTAAAGGCCAATACGTAAATGAAAATTCCAAAGAAAAAAAGGTATTATTCATTTTTAATGATTTGACAGATGGTGCTAAAATAGAAAAAGATTTGCAAGCACAGCAACCAATTGATAATGACTTTGAAGCTAAATTATTGGAAAAAGAATTGGAATTGCAAAATTTCAATAAAACATATACTGAACAACAAAAAAATATTGACGATTTACAGGTTCGTATAGTTGAAAATGAAATGCGTTTGAAACTTGCATTTAATGATATTGATGATGGTGTTTGGGATTGGAATATAAAAGCCGATAGAATATTCTTTTCCGATAAATTTTTCACTATGCTAGGCTTCGATGCTTATGAATTTTCGCATAACCTTGAATCATGGAAAAGTCTTATACACCCTGATGATTTTGAAGCAACATTGCATCTATTTACACTCATTTCGCAAGGTTTAATAACTGAATTTTCAACTGAATACAGAATGAGGAGAAAAATTGGTGATTATATATGGATGCTATCAAGGGCTCATCAGGTTGCAAAGGACGAAAACGGAAAACCAATTCAAATAATTGGAATACAGGTTGATATAACAAAACAAAAAGAAATTGAGCTTTCGCTTAAAAGCCACAAGGAGAAACTTGAGAAACAAAATGAAGAATATGCGAAACTCAACAATAAACTTACTGAAAGTAACAGGAAAATTTCAAAATTCAACAAACAACTGCAAGACAAACAAGCTTATTTAAATAGCATTTTTAAAACTGTGCCTGCCTGTATTGGCCTAATTTCAGATGGAATTATATTATTTGCCAATGAATACACTGCCCTTACAACCGGATACGAAATTGATGAAATAATAGGCAATAACACCCGTATTGTTTATCCCAATGACAAAGAATATCACAAAGTTTATGAAACTTTATATAAAGACAATACAAATGGGCACACAAAGTCAGTAATTACAAAATGGAAAACAAAAAATGGTACAATTTTAGATATTTATATAACTGCTACTTGCCTTGAATCAGATGAGGGACATTTAAATTTTACATTTACAGCATTAGATATTACATCACAAAGGATTTATGAAGACGAACTGATACAGGCAAAGGAACAAGCTGAAAAAGCTGAACGGTTGAAAACAGTTTTCCTGTCAAATATGTCGCATGAATTGCGAACCCCAATGAACGGTATTGTAGGTTTTGCTGAAATGTTGCAATCGCAGGTAAACCAGTCGAAAAAAGACCAATACCTGAAAGTAATTGTTAATAGTTCAAAGCAGTTACTAAAAATAATATCTGATATAATAGATATTTCAAAAATTGAAACCGGCGAAATTGAAACATTTTATACCTCATTTTCAATTTACAGTTTAATGAAAGAATTTTATGAATTCTACTTAAATTATCTTGCCTCGAGAAATAAATCAGCTATTAAACTCGAATATAATTGTAATGTGCCACAAAATCAGGATATTATATTTACAGATGAAAATAAAGTAAGGCAGGTTTTAACCAATTTGTTAGCAAATGCTGTAAAATTTACCGATGAAGGTAAGATTAGTTTTGGTTGTTCAGTTAAAAATAAATTTATAGAATTCTATGTTAGCGATACAGGTATAGGAATTGAAGAATCGGAAAAAGAAGTAATTTTTGAAAGTTTTCGTCAAACTGATTCTCCAATCAGAAAAAAATATGGTGGAAATGGATTAGGGTTAGCCATTGCAAGAGGTTTGCTAAATTCAATTTCCGGTGCTATAAGTTTTAATTCGGAAATTGAAAAAGGCTCAACATTCTATTTTACAATTCCACTTCAATTTGAAGAATTATTAATTGAAGAAGAAGCAATAATTAATTTAGAACCCGACAAAATATGGGAAAAATATCATATACTTGTGGTTGAAGATGATTTAACTTGTTATACATTAATAGAAGAAATGCTGGAAGAAACTGGGATTAAAATTACCCATGCCATTACCGGACTTGAAGCTGTTAAATTTTGTAGAAAAGATATTTCGATAGATCTAGTATTAATGGATATGCGATTACCTGAAATAGATGGCTATGAAGCCACAAAGCGAATTAAAGAATTCAGGCCGAACCTTGTAATTATTGCACAAACAGCACATGCTTTAAGCGAAGACAGAAATAAATGTATGGCGGCAGGTTGCAATAATTATATGACTAAGCCAGTTATTCAGGATTTATTATTTTCAACCATTAGTGAATTTTTAAAAAATTAAATTTATGACCTTGTTTATTAGAATTTTAAAAATATTTTTTTTCTTATCATCAATATTTTTCTTTACAAATTGCGCACCAGGCAGATATAATAAAAGTCACAATGGATGTGATTGCCCCGATGAACCTAAACCAAAATACAAGAAGCACAGTTTCATGCAATTTAATAAACCTGTTAAATCTGAAAAATTCGTAACAAAGGCTTAAATTATGGATGATGCTAAAAAATTTCCTCCAATTTATGTAGTTTCAGGAGGAAAAGGAATAGCCGGCGATGTAATGGTTCATTCTACTCTTATTCAATTCCCGGGAAATAAAATACCTGTTATAACAGTTCCCGATGTTATAAATGAAGAAAAACTCCAATCAACTATTAAAGAAGTGAAAAGCACTAATGGTGTGATTGTTCATACAATGGTTGACACGGATATACGAAACAAGTTAAAAAAATTATGCAAAGAAAATGATATAAGGGATTTCGACATGATGGGCGATTTAAGCGATTATGTTACCCAGTTAACCGGTGTTGAACCTATGCGTATTCCCGGTCTTTATCGAAAGTTGAACCATCAGTACTTCGACCGTATTGCATCAATTGAATATACAATTGCTCATGATGATGGACTTGATCCTGACCGAATTTTAAATGCTGATGTAGTATTAACAGGTGTTTCGAGAGCAGGCAAAACACCCTTGAGTATATATATGGCAATGTTTGGTTGGAAAGTAGCCAATGTTCCTTTAGTTAATGGCATTGAACCACCTGAAGCGCTTTTTAAAGTCGATCCGGGAAGGGTTTTTGGCTTAACAATTTCAATTAACCAATTAATGAACCATAGAAACAAACGAGTTGAGAGGTTAGGTGCAAATTTTACCAACTTTTCATATATCGAACCTCATGATGTTAGAAATGAATTGGATTGGGCAGAAAGTATTTTCAGAAAAGGGAATTTTACAATAATCGATGTTACCTATAAACCAATAGAATCAACAGCAAACGAAATTATAAGGCAAATTATACAACGTTATCCTCAAAATGAACAACGCGAAAGACAAAACATGGATTGATATTATATTGCTTTTCAATTTATTTCTTTCTCAAAATTTAACTTATAAATATTTCTAATTCGTTATATAACATATGAATTGGAAGTCCCATAACATTAAAATACGAACCCTCAATTTTATCAATTCCAATATATCCAATCCATTCTTGCGCCCCGTATGCACCGGCTTTATCAAAAGGTTTATATTGGTTTACATAATATAAAATCTCTTCTTCTGTCAATTTCTTAAAAAATACGCGCGATATATTTGAAAATATTTTTTTCTTATTTTTTGATACAATACATACTGAAGTAACAACATCATGGCTTTTGCCACTAAGCATTTTAAGCATTGCAACAGCTTCATCAAAATTTGCAGGTTTACCCAAAACATTTCCTTCAATGGCCACAATTGTATCGGCTGTTATAACAATTTCCTTTTCAGTTAATTTACCTGCAAACCAGGAAGCTTTTAAATCAGCTAGAAATGCAGGAACTTCCATTTCATAAAGCGTTTCAGGATATATTTCTTCAATATTGTCAGGAATTTTAATTTCAAAATTAAAGCCAGCTTCTTTCATTAAAAAGTGTCGGCGTGGCGATTGTGTTGCAAGAATGAGTTTATATTCTTTAATTTTATCAAGAAGCATACTATTGATTATAAGTGCTATTCTATTACAATAAATTATTTCAAAACCAGAAACTTAACTATTAAAACATAAAACACCCCCGTTAACATAATAAGTTTACAAATATTACTAGCAATAGAATAATCAACTTTACTTTTTGCAAATGCCAATTTATAAATCAAATATAGGATTGGTATAATAATAAATATCAATATATAACTGATGGAAACCGAATTGTATAAATATATAAACAGACAATATAATACTAAAGCAATCAGAATTGCAATTAAAACAAAAGATATAAGTTTTGAAAATTTTACACCAATTGCAACAGGTAAGGTGTTGTAGCCATATGAACGATCGCCTTCAAAATCCTCAATATCTTTAATTATTTCGCGAATAAGGTTAATAATAAAAGCAAATATTGCATAAAACCCAAACCAGGCAATAATAAAATTGAAATTGAAGTTTGAATAGTCGATAAACGTTTTATATTTCATCTTCAGCAATGGTAATTCAAATAAAACAACCATTATAGGAACAAGTGAAGCAAAAATTGCAACAATTATATTTCCGAGTATTAACTGACTTTTATATGTTGTAGAATAGAAATATAACAATCCGGCTACCAGCAAAAAAGCCATACTTACAGAACGTAAACCAATTGTAAATGAAATATAAACTCCAATTCCTATAGCTAAAAAATTCAATACTAAATATATATTTTCAGCAGGTCGAATGCCTATATATTTACCAATAATAACCTTTTCGGGTTTATTCACCATGTCGGAACTTACATCATTTACATCGTTAATTATATATCCGGCAGCAGTTAATAATACAACCGAAAGCGTAAGTAAAAAAAAGTTTAGGTTAGTGGTAACAATATTTACACCATTTGAAATAAGTAATGGCTTTAACAAACAATACCGAAACAAATACATTGTTAAAGCAATAATTATTAAATTCGGCCAACGGATTAATTTTATAAATGGAATTATTTTCAAGATTAATTATATTATAAGCTATATGTATTTTTTTTAATTATATAATTGATTTATAATAATTAAATATTTAAAACTCTACCATCTAAAAGCATCGGTTTCCATCCATTTGCCTTGTAAACGCAAAACTTGTTGTATAACATCACGCACAGCGCCTTCGCCACCTTCTTTATTTGAAATATATTTTGCAATAGACTTAATTTCTTCTACCGCACTTGATGGACAGGTTGATATTCCGACTCTTAACATCACTTCGTAATCGGGTAAATCATCGCCCATATATAATATATCTTCATCGGTATAACCATGTTTTTCAATAAAATTAATATAATCATCAATCTTATTGTGCGACTTTATATATATGTCAGTAACACCTAGCTTTTCAAACCTGTTTTTTACCAATTCCGATGTTCCGCCTGTTATTATTGCAATTCTATATCCCTTACGAACTGCATATTGCATGGCAAAACCGTCTTTAATATTCATGGTTCGCAGCATATCGCCATTGGGATGCAACAAAACCCTGTCGGAGCCTAATACGCCATCAACATCAAAAATAAATGCCTTGATTTTTGCTAAACCTTCCCTGAAATTAGCCATTTGAATGATAATATTTTTGAATACTTTCTGTGACAAAAGTATAAATTTTTTGCCAATCGTTATGCTGTGCCAACAATTCAGTATGCTTTTGAATTATTTCTGCATTATTTCTAATTGCCGGACCGGTTTGAGCTTTTACTGAACCAATAATTAAAGCTTTTTGAAAAGTTTCCTCCATTAAAGGCTTTAAAAATTCAACCGGTAAATTTTCATTTTGGAATATTTCAGTAGCAATAGTAAGCATGTAATTCGTAAAATTATTGGCAAATACTCCTGCCAAATGAATTTTTTGACGTTGGGCAGAAGTAATAACTTTTATATTTTCAAAAACATTATTCAATAATTCATGTAATATTTCAATTCCAGTTTGCGATGATGCTTCAATAAATAAAGGAATTTGCGCAACATTTACCAACCTGTCTTTTGTGAATGTTTGCAACGGATATATTACACCATATTTATTACTATAAGGTTTAAAAATATTGAGCGGTACACTTCCGGCTGTATGTACAAGAAATTTATCCTGCCAGCTTCTTTGTTCCAAAATTAATTGTATGACTGAATCAGAAACACAAAACAGATATAAATCAGCATCATTAATATTTTTAATCTCCGAAAGTGGCTCCGCTCCTATTTTATTTGCTAAATATACAGCGTTGTTATACGTTCTCGAATAAACTTGTGCAACTTTCAGTCCGGCATTGGAAAAAGCTGGGGCCAGCACGTTAGCAACATTTCCAGCACCTATAAATACTATTTTATTAATTGTTTCCAATTTATATTTTGAATTATCAATATTAGCTAATTTTAATGATAAAATAAATGTGTAACTTTTTAAAATAATTATTCGTCCAATTACAAACAATAAACTTTAAACTTATGAGAAACGGATTGAATTTAGTAATTTGTTGCCTTATTTTATTAGGATTTAACAATTGTAATGTTGACGGACGCCTTTGGAAAAGCGGTAGTGGAACTGTTGTTGAACAACCTCGTCAACTAGGTGAATTTACAAAAATTGAAATTAGTGGCGCTATTGAAGTTTCACTTTCACAAGGCGATACGCAAAGTGTTGTTGTTATTACCGACGACAACCTGCAGGAAAATGTAAAAACAGAGGTGGAAGGCAATACACTTAAAGCCTACACTGACGGGCATCTTTCGAATTATAGCAAATTGAGGATTGATATAGTGATGAAAGATATTAAAGGAATTGAATTGTCGGGCGCTTCAAAATTATTTTCAAAAGCCCCGCTTGTAGCAGGTTCCTTTAAATTCGATTTAAGTGGTGCAAGTAATTGTGATATCGAAATTAAGGCCATTGATATTAAAGGAGAATTAAGCGGAGCTTCAAACTTAAATATTAAAGGTGCTGTTGGTACATTAAAAATGGATGTTTCAGGTGCAAGTAAATGTTCGGCATTTAATTTAATTTCAGCAGATGCTGATATTTCAGCCTCCGGCGCCAGTAAAATATCTGTTACCTGCGATCATGAACTTAAATTATCGGCCTCAGGCGCCAGCAATATAAGCTACAAAGGAGAAGCAAAGATTTTAAAGACTGAATCATCAGGGGCATCATCAATTTCGAAAGATTAAGAATAAGTTTTAAGCTTTATTCCGCTTCTCTTTACTTGTAAACCCTGTGTTTGATTTTTCAGACATGGGGTTTTATGAGTGAAGTTATTTTTATCTTTATTTGTTTCAATCGGTTACATTCATTATAATCTTCAGTCGAAAGATAAAATTCAATCAGTTTATCAATAAATTTAGGATCGAAATAATAAGGGTGATATTCATCAAATTTTATTTTCCCTTGAATAGTCTCTGAATAATAATCAATCTTTTCGGGGTTTCGTTCTAAAAAATTTGAAACAGGAATATTCATTAATTCCGATTTGTAATATTTATTTACAAAAGCTACAATTTTTAATTGAAGCTCCAGAAAATCCTTGTTTTCTGCAAGTAAAGTTTTATTGTATTTTTGTTTTTGATACAACTTAAAATCATTTTCAAATTGTCGTGCTTCGTCTATTGATAATTTCCCCTGGGTCGATTTAACTTCCTCGAGGTTATCAATCACCCTCTTTTTCATTACTTCCATAATTTGCTTGAACAATATTTTTAAATTTTGTTCCATACCAATTTAATTCAAATTATTATACGCTTGAATTTTTAGTAATTCCGAACATTGTTCATAAGCTTCAATCGACTCATAATAGCTCATAAGCTTACCGAAAAATTCGCTGTCATTAAATAATGGATGTACGGCAGTATATGGTAAATCACCGTTTATAGCTAATTCAAAATAATCAATTACTTCAGGGCCATCTTCTTGTTCTTCAAAATCGTAATTTTCATTTTCAGTTATGTACGAATATTTGTATTTTTCAATAAACCGAAGAATTGAAATTTGAATATTAATAATATCAATATTTTCGGCAAGTAAACCTTTATTAGTTTCAATTATAGTACTAAGTTCCAAAGAATTTAAATTAGTGATCCCTTCTTTCGTCATTATTCTAAATCTGGTTTCATTTTTTCTGATTTCTTCGAGATTAATAGCAACCTTAGTTTTCAAAACTTCCACCGCATTTTTCATCAACTCAATCATGTCTAATTTTCACTATTTAATTTAGTTGTAAATTTATTACTTTATACTATAACGTTTATTTAAAAAATTGGATTTTTGATTAACTATCGATTTTCATAAGTAATCGGATTGAAATAAGGTTCAAACAGATAACCCACGGTTGAAACTAATTTTTTTGTTGACGAAACTGAATATTTGTTAGGCTAATATTTTAATATCGGAAATAAAATTCAAGTAAATTTGGATTTTATTATACCAATGAGACGAATTATTGAATGTGTGCCTAATTTTAGTGAAGGCCGAAGGCCCGAGGTAATTCAAGCAATTGCCTATGCAATCAGTTCAGTTTCCGGAGTAAAGTTATTGAATACCGATTCTGGTTTTGATGCAAACAGAACTGTTTATACCATTGCAGGAGAACCTGACTCAGTTGTAAATGCCGTATTTAATGCTGCAAAACTAGCATCAGAATTAATTGACATGCGTTCACATTTTGGTAAACATCCGCGAATTGGGGCTTTGGATGTTTGCCCATTAATTCCAATTTCAGGGATTACAATGGACGAAACTGTTGAATTGGCAAGAAATTTAGCCAGAAAAATAGGCGATGAATTGCAAATACCGGTTTACTGTTATGAAAATGCCGCTTATCAGGAACCTAGAAGAGACCTTGCATTTTGCAGAAAAGGTGAATATGAAGGTTTAAAGAAAAAAATGGAAACTCCCGAAGGGAAACCAGATTTTGAGACCTTTAACATTTAATGCAAAAACAGGTGCCAGCGTGTTAGGTGCACGTGAAATTTTAATTGCCTATAATGTAAATTTGAATTCCAAAAATGTAGAAATAGCCAATGAAATTGCTTTAAATATTAGGGAAAAAGGCAAAATAATCAACATAAACGGTTTGAAACAGAGAATCCCAGGTTCATTACATTCGGTTAAAGCCATTGGCTGGTTTATTGAAGAATACAATTGTACGCAGGTTTCGATGAACCTTACCAATTATTTAAAAACTCCATTACACATAGCTTTCGATGAGGTTAAAACGAAAACGGCATTATTGGGCGCCCAGGTAACAGGTTCCGAAATTATTGGTATGGTTCCATTAAAAGCATTACTTGATACAGGCGAATATTTCATTAAAAAGCAAAATATACAAAATACTTTTTCTCAAGATGAAATAATTAACATAGCCATTGAATCGCTTGGTTTAAGCCAATTCAAACCTTTTATTCCAAAGGAAAGAATAATTGAATATTTAATGTAGCTACTTTATTGTTGTTTGTTGTTTGTTGATAGTTTTTAGTTTTGCTCAATTTTAGAAGTTCTAAAATCGATTATAAAGTTGATAAGAGAAAAATATATTTTCTACTTATAATTGGTATCTTTTAAAAACTGTTGTTGATGTGTGCCCGCCAAATCCAAATGTATTATTAAGTGCAACCAAAACTTCCTTTTTACGGGCAATTAGAGGTGTGAAGTCTAATTGTGAATTTATTTCAGCATCAATTTCATTGAGATTAATTGTTGGAGGAATTATATTGTTTTCAATTGATTTAATACATGCAATTGATTCTATAGCTCCTGCAGCCCCTAATAAATGGCCGGTCATGGATTTTGTAGCACTAATTTGAATTCTATTCAGCGATTGGCTAAAAACCTTTTCTATTGCTTTGCTTTCACTTATATCGCCAACAGGTGTTGATGTTGCGTGAGCATTAATATAAGTAACATCATTTGTTGTTAGTCCGGCATCAATTAAGGCATCTTCCATAGACAATATAGCCCCTAAACCTTCGGGATGTGTTGCTGCAACATGATAGGCATCGGAAGCAGCGCCATAACCAGCTAATTCGCAATATATTTTAGCCCCTCTTTTTAAAGCATGTTCAAGTTCTTCAATCATAAGTACTCCTGAACCTTCACCAGCAACAAATCCATCACGGGTTTTATCAAATGGTCGTGATGCAGTTTCAGGTGAATCATTTAGTGTTGATAGTGCCTTCATTGAATTAAACCCTCCAATTGCTGCTTCAGTAATTGTAGCTTCCGAGCCTCCGGCAATCATTATATTTGCGCGTCCCAATCGAATAATATCTAAAGCGTTTGCAATTGCATTATTCGATGAAGCACATGCTGAAGATATTGAGTAGCTAATACCATGTAATCCATATCGAATTGATATTTGGCCTGTTGCAATATTGGAAATCATTTTTGTAATGAAAAAAGGACTGATCCGTGGAATTTTTTTATTTTCTCCAAAGTTTAATATCTCTTCTTCGAATGTCAACATTCCACCTATTCCGGTTGCAATAATAACCCCAACTTTATTCAAATCGCACGTTTTCAGGTTTAACCCGGAATCTTTTATACATTCGTCTGATGCAGCAATTGCATATTGAGTGTATAAGTCCATCTTTCTGGCTTCTTGCTTTTCAATATATTGTAAAACATCGAAACCTTTCACTTCACAGGCAAATTTAGTTTTATGATAGGTAGTATCAAATTTTGTAATTGCAGATGCACCACTTTTACCTTTTATCAAATTCTCCCAATAGTCGCCAACGTTATTACCAATTGGTGTTATAGCTCCCAGTCCTGTTACTACTACTCTTTTCATACAAATTTGCTTTAAAATATTAATTATTCATTTTCGTCATATACCTACTAATAAGTAAGTAAAATTAGTAAATTTTTTAGGGTTTTAAATCTTCAACAACAGCCTGACATATACTTTTATAGTCTAACTTATCCATGATCCTCGATAATTGTAAACTTGCAACTAAACTCGAAAATATAACCGTTGCCTTATCTTTAGGCTCATCATTAAACACAAACACTTTTTTCTCTTTGCCAGAATTTAGAATATTTGTAAGCCATTTAAGAATTATTTCCGTCATTTTAACAAGTTCAATTTGAGTAGTTTCATTTAAAGTATTAAAATCGGGACCTAAAGAACCTACTATGCATAATTTTTGTTCTCTATGACTTTTAATATATATTTTGATAAATGTGTCCAGTTGTTTCCATTCATCAAATCCACGACTATGCATATTGTCAACCATTTCTTCAAATCGTTGAATATTTGTTTTTACTATGCTGGTACCAAGATTTTCTTTTGTCGGAAAATAGTAATGAACAGCAGCATTCTTAATGCCCAATTCTGTTGAAATGTCCTGATAACTGAAGGCATTATATCCTTTGGTGCGAATAAGATTTTCTCCTAATTCAATTATCTTTTCACGTGTTACTGACATTTTATACAATAATTAGTAAATCGGGACAAATATACTTACTAATAAGTAAGTAACAAAATTAATTTACTTTTTTATTTTTATGATAGATATTAATAAATTTAGACGAAATGAGAAATAAGCATCTAGACACAAAAATCATTTGTAATTAATAAATCGGTTTTAGCTTAATTCGCTCAATTCCATCCATCGCTCCGTTTTTTGATCAATTAATTTAAGTATTTCTCCTAAGCGATTACTCTTTACCACTATTTCATCGGCAGTCAAAAGTGACGCGCTTAAATTATTTTCAATAGCTTCTTTTTCAGTTTCTAGCTTTTCTATTTCTTTAGTTAGCAAATCAAATTCACGTTGTTCTTTAAATGAGAGTTTCTTTTGTGCAGTTTTAATTGAATTTTGACTTCTATCAACCGGTTTCTTTTCTTCTTTAGCAGTTATTTTGTTTTCTTTTTCAGTTTGAATAAGGTTAGCACGATAATCGCTATAATTTCCCGGAAAATCTTTTATTTGCCCATTTCCTTCAAAAACAAACACATGGTCAACCAGTTTATCCATAAAATATCTGTCGTGCGAAACGATAATGGTGCAACCGCTAAAATTTTGTAAATAATCTTCCAAAACATTTAAAGTAAGTATATCCAAATCGTTAGTTGGTTCGTCAAGAATCAGGAAATTTGGATTTTTCATTAAAATGGTCATCAAATATAACCTGCGTTTTTCACCTCCGCTTAATTTGTAAACAAATGAATACTGCACTTCAGGCGGAAATAAAAAATAATTTAAAAATTGCGAAACGCTCATTTTATTCCCATCGCCCAATGTAACAACTTCGGCAATTGAAGTAGCCACATCAATAACTTTCATGTTTTCGTCAAAACTCAGCCCATCCTGACGATAATATCCAAATGAAATTGTTTCGCCAACGCTAATAATTCCGCTGTCAGGCTTTAAATTACCCGTAATTAAGTTCAGGAAGGTTGACTTGCCGCTACCATTGTCGCCGATAATGCCAACCTTCTCAAACCTCGAGAATACATAGCTAAAGTCATTTACAATTTTAACTTCACCAAAACTTTTCGCCAAATGTTCTATTTCAATTATTTTTGAACCCAACCTTGTTGATTGCACGTTAATATTTACCTGCTTTTCATTGCGCGAAGCGGAAGCTTTTTCTTTCAAATCCTGAAAAGCATCTACACGGTATTTTGCCTTGGTACCTCGCGCTTTAGGCATTCTTCGAATCCAGTCCAATTCTTTGCGCATCAGGTTTTTAGCCTTATCGACATTTGTTGTTTCATTCTCCAGCCTTTCCGATCGTTTTTCGAGGTAATACGAATAATTTCCAGCATAACTGAAAAGTTTTTTATTGTCAATTTCAATAATTTCATTGCAAACCCTGTCGAGAAAATAGCGGTCGTGCGTAACCATGAGCAAAGTGAAATTCCCTTCAGTCAAAAAGTCTTCGAGCCATTCAATCATTTCCAAATCAAGATGATTGGTAGGTTCATCAAGTATCAGCAAATCGGGGTTATTGATGAGTGCATTTGCTAGTGCAACTCTTTTTTTTTGTCCTCCCGAAAGGGTTCCCATTAATTTATCAAAATCGGTAATCCTTAATTTTCCTAATATCTGTTTTATTCGATGTTCATAGTCCCAGGCATTATTGGCTTCCATTTGTTCTAAAGCTTTTTGCTGACGTGCTTTATTCTCCGAAACCATTGCTTTTTCGTACTCTTCAATCACATGCACCATTTGCGAGGAGGACGCCATCACCTGCTCAATTACAGTCTTATTCTTATCGAATTTCGGGTCATGCTCCAGGAAACCAATGGAAATATCTTTATGAAACATTACTGAACCTGTATCAGGCGTATCTTTTCCACATAAAATATTGAATAAAGTGGTCTTACCAGTTCCATTGGGAGCAATTAGTGCAATTTTTTGACCTTGTCCTAATTGAAACGAAATATTTTCGAACATTACATAGGAACCATAACTTTTAGAAAGATTTTCGATTTGTAAATAACTGATCATTCCTGAATTTTTTGCAAAAATAGGCTAATCTTTAAATTTATTTGGACTACTATATTTTTTAATAGTTTGTAATTCTGATAAAATAAGAAGCGCATCCAAAAATATTTGTTTTAAAAATTATTCAAGTTCAATTCAATCATTCACTTATAAATACTACTTTAGTATAAAAAAGAATTCCAATGAAAAAATTTCTAATTCCAATTTTATTTGCAATTACTCAACTTAACCTTCAAGGTCAATCCTACCCATCAGATATAGATATAGTTAGAATGATAGCTGATAATATAATTGAACATACTTCCTATACAATTAACGATGAAAATGGCAACATCTTTACTTCAACTAATAATATTATACCAAATAAAATTTATCATATAACCAGTCCTTATGTTGAATGGAAATACTGGAACGGTGTTTTAAATATTGCGATGCTGGAGCTGGCAAATGTTTCAAATGATGAAAAGTACAAAAATCAAACCTTGAATAATTATAGTTTTGTTTTTAGTAACCTCGATTTTTTCGAAGCTTTAAATAAAAAAGGAATATACAATACAGGTTTGGAACAATTTTTCAGGATGCAAATGCTCGACGACTGTGGCGCAATGGCTGCAGGTTTAGTAGATGTTTATCATTTGGATTCTGACAAAAGATATATAACATATATTCACAAAACTGCCAATTTTATTTTAAATAAAGAAAATCGATTAATGGATGGAACCCTTGCCAGAAACGGCCCTTATAATAAAACACTTTGGCTTGACGACCTTTATATGAGCGTGCCTTTTTTAGCACGATATGGACAACTAACTGGGGATACTGTTTATTTTAATTTTGCTGCCAAACAAATAATTCAGTTCACAAAATATTTATACGATAAAACGAGTGGTATATATTTTCATTGCTATTTTGATAGTTTAAAACAAAATGGAGTTGCTCACTGGGGACGTGCAAATGGTTGGAGTATTATGGCACAGGTTAATTTACTCAGTTTTTTACCACATAATTATCCATTAAGAGATACACTTTTAAGAATATTCAGGCAACAGGTAAATGGTTTGGCAAGGTTTCAAAGCGAAAGTGGGTTATGGAACCAGTTGCTTGATAAAAATGATTCTTATCTTGAAACATCTTGTTCCGCTATGTTTACTTATGCTATAGCAAAAGGTGTGAATGAAGGTTGGCTTGACAAACGCTATAGTTCAATTGCTATTGATGGTTGGGAAGGTTTAAAATCAAAAATAAGGCCCGAAGGACAAATTACTGATGTTTGCGTAGGTACTGGTATTGAAAACAATTTGCCATTTTACTACAAAAGGCCTACCGCACTCAATGATATTCATGGTTTAGGTGCAATTATATTAGCAGGTTGCGAAATAATTAAATTAAAGGAAAACTTGAAACCTAAAAACTAATGCTCTTGCAAATATTTATTGACAATTAATATGAAATTGTTGATTTTACAGCAATTACATCATTGGCCCTGTTGTTTTTTATTCTATAATTTTTGAAATATTTAAGAGCAACAATTTTAAATAATAAAGTGAATAAAACATCCTTAAGTTTAAAATTTTAGGTACTCGAAAAAATCAACAGCTTTTTTCAAAACATTTTATCAAAAAAATAATTCGAAAGAATTAAATTGAAAAATATAACTTTGCAGCCTTATTAATTTTATTAAACAGTTCTTTAGGAATGATTAGCAGGCGGCTCATAAGGGTAAAGATATTGCAGGTTTTATATGCCGATCACAATAAAAACGATCAATCAATCAACCAATCAGAAAAGGAATTATTTTTTAGCATCAACAAGTCGTACGATTTGTACCATTTGCTTTTGCTTATTCCGGTTGAACTGGTAAAGTATGAAGAACAGCGGATTGATATGGCAAAACAAAAATTAATCCAAAAGGCTGAAGATACGAATCCAAATACACGTTTTGCCGACAATAAACTCGTTGAACAAATCCGCAAGAACTGGGCTTTAAGCAAATATGTTTCGGAAAATAAAATATCATGGGTAAATAATCCCGAGCTTATTAGAAACCTTTATAACCAAATAAGAACAAAGGATTATTTTATTGAATATCTTAAAAAGCCTTCCAATACTTACGAAGATGACAAATGGATTATTTTAAGAATTTTGGAAGAAGAATTGCCTGTTTTCGATGAAATGGATTCCACACTTGAAGAACAAAGTATCTTCTGGAATGACGATATTGGTTTTATTCTAAGTATGGTTATAAAAACACTTCAAAATTTTAAGGAAAAAAGTGGATCAGAAAAGCCATTAATGCCTTTGTACAAAAACGATGACGACCAGCAATTTGCCAAGACCTTATACCGGAAAGTAATGATTAACCACGATGAATACGGTTTAATGATTAAAAATCATTCTCAAAACTGGGATTACGAGCGTATTGCTTTAATTGATATTTTAATAATGCAACTGGCAATTTGTGAAATTCTTGAATTCCCTTCTATTCCTATTAAAGTGTCATTGAATGAATATATCGAAATTGCTAAAGATTATAGCACAAGCAACAGCAATACTTTCATTAACGGAATTTTAGACAATCTGGTTAAAAACCTGAAAGCTGAAAATAAAATTATTAAAACCGGCCGTGGATTAATTGAAGAAACAGCTGAGAGAAACCATGAACCTGCAAACCGAAAATCGGAAATTGGAAAAAAAAGTTATGAATTATAGACAAATGAAACTTGAAAAATGAATCGGATATTCTTTAAAAATCAGCATTTCTCAAATTTCATTCTTAAGCTTTATTATTCCGTTTGCTAGTTCTTTAAAATTGTAGTTATTTTGCCTAAAATATTGTTTATTTAAATTTAAAAAGAAGAAAGAATGAAAAGTTTGTTATTCATCAAATTAGTGCTTTTACAAACCACACAAGGAAATCCATTAACAACATTCCTGCCATTATTATTAATTATAGTAGTGTTTTACTTTTTCATGATTCGCCCACAAATGAAGCGTCAGAAAGAGTTGAAGAAATTTCGTGAAGAATTAAAAAAAGGAGATAAAGTTATTACTACTGGTGGAATTTATGGACGTATTGTTGAAATTGATAGCACAAGTCCTACCATAATGATTGAAATTGATTCAAATGTCAAAATAAAAGTTGACAAATCAGCAATCTTAAAAGACCCTAGCGATATTGCACAGAGATAATTGACGAAAGTCAATTTTATAATAGGTAGAATAATGAATATTGAATTTCAAATTATTGGTTAATACAATTTTAGTCTTTCGATATTCATTATTTTGTTTTTACAAATAAATTATTTGCTTTGGAAAAAGAGCAAAAAAAAAATGATGTTACCAGCATTAATCGCAAGGAATATAGACTAAGACAAAAAGTCCTTGTGTTTTTGTTTTTCCTTGTGCTATCAACTATTTTCTGGCTTTTAAATACGCTCGACCATAATTTTTCAGCCAATATAACTTTTCCAATTCGTTATATACTTTTGCGTCCCGACAGGGAAATGGTTGGAAATATCCCCGAAGAAATTACCGTAAATGTTTCCGGACAAGGTTATGCTTTGTTACGAGGAATTTTAACAAGCAGTCAGCATCCGATTATATTCAGGATGATTACATTAGACCTCAACAATGTTCCTGGCGATTCCGGAAAGTTATATTTACTTACCAATAATTTAAAAGATAATATTCAAAGGCAGATTAATACTGAATTCACTTTAAATTATATATCACCAGATACTTTGTTTTATGCTTTTTCACCCATTGTACGTAAAAAGGTAAGCATAGAGCCAGATATAGATATCGAATTCGAAAAGCAATTTATGCAGGGCGGAAGTATAGTAGCAATGCCTGATAGTATTGTTATAACCGGGCCAGAATCAACTTTGGATACAATTGACCATGTTTATACCGAATATAAAAAATATACCCGCACTAACAGAACTTTCTCTGAGGAATTAAAATTGTTGCCAATTGACAACGTTTCTTTTACAAAAAAAATAGTTGTCATTTCGGTGCCGGTTGAAAAGTTTACTGAATCGTCCATTAATGTTCCAATAAAAATTATAAATATACCTGATAGCATGGAAATGAAGCTTTTCCCAACTTTTATAAAAGTAAATTATATAGTTGCTTTAGATAATTATAATAAAGTTTCGGTTTGGAATTTCAGGGCAACGGTTGATTATAATATGGCCCATTCAAGTATTAACAATAAGCTGAAAGTCACTCTTGAACGCCAACCGGCAATAATACGTTCAGTCTCATTCAGGCCTAAAAATGTCGATTACATTATAGTAAAATAATGATGAAAATTGGCATTACCGGTGGTATTGGCTCAGGAAAATCTGTAGTTTGTGAAATATTCAAACATTTGGGTATTCCAGTATTTAATGCCGATGAAGAAGCCAAAACCTTATTAAATTCGAATCTGGTAAGGGATTTTTATTATACCCTGTTTGGCGAAAAAGCATTCACAAACAATATTCCTGACAAAAAGAAAATTGCTTCCTTAATATTCAGTGACAAACAGGCTTTGGAAAAAGTTAACAATTTTATTCATCCGCTTGTTTTTAATAAATTTGAAAACTGGTGTACAAAATATGATGAAATGCCTTATGTTATTCATGAAGCAGCATTAATTTTTGAAAGTAAAAGTCAGGGGCATTTTAATTCTACAATTCTAGTTCACGCACCTGTCGAAATGCGCATCCAACGAGTGATATTTCGTGATAAGGTTGAAAGGTTTATTGTAGAACAAAGGATAAACAACCAAATGAAGGATGATGAAAAAATTAAATTAACGAATTATATAATTAATAACAATGGCCTGGACTTATTAATTCCTCAGGTTTTGACTTTGCATAATAAAATTATTTCAAGAAATATTTAAAAAGAATACACAATGGCTGGTTTTGGAAAATGGATTGGTGGTGGTTTAGGATGGGTCTTCGGCGGACCGATTGGAGCATTTTTAGGTTTTGCTATTGGTGCAGTTTTCGATAATGTTGAAGTGAAGGCTGGTCATGCAATGCAAACTACAGCCGGTGATTTCATGGTAAGCTTATTGGTGCTTATGGCGGCGGTTATGAAAGCCGATAGTAAAATAATGAAATCGGAACTTGATTATGTAAAAACATATCTGCTCAGGACATTTGGCGAAGACGATACAGCCGAAGCTTTAAAATTGCTTAAAGATATATTGGCCAAGCCATCTATTCCACTAGCCGATGTTTGTTCACAAATCCGCACACATGTTGATTATTCATCTCGATTGCAATTGCTTCATTTGTTATATGGAATAGCCAAAGCTGATGGAATTATAACACCTGATGAAGTTGAAACTATTGAAGAAATTAGTGTACGGCTTGGTATTAGCTCTGCCGACCTGAATTCAATTAAATCAATGTTTATTGAAGAAACAGGTTGGGCATATAAAGTACTTGAAATTGAAAATACTGCAACAAATGATGAAATTAAAAAGGCATATCGCCAAATGGCAGTAAAATATCATCCCGATAAAGTTTCCTATTTAGGCGATGAAATAAGAAATGCGGCAAATGAAAAATTTCAAAAAGTAAACGAAGCTTACGAAAAAATTAAAAAAGAAAGAGGGATTGTATAATATCTGAAGGTAACTTTAGAAATACTTATATTAATATCTTATCCAAAAATCCTGTTTTGTTACGCCTTTACGCATAAATAGTAATCCTGCACTATATAAAACAATACTTATAGTAATAGTATTGTTTTGCTTAATTACGTTCCATAACTTTACCCTTTCAGGCGAAATATGAATTGAATCTAAAACAATAATACTTCCATAACTTGAATTTTCAATTAGCTGAGTCAAGAAATTACGTGTTTGATTAATATTACAATTTCTACCAATAGACACTAAAAAAGGACTTTTAATATCAGATATAAATTGCAGGTTTTCTTCAATTTTCTGGCTTATATTTTTTAATTCCAACTTGTTATAATTCATTCTGGATATTTCTGCCATTATTATATTCATTTCAAACGATATTATTTTTGAGCTAGGTGAAGCCAAAGCCATTGTTGCTGCATATAAACCAAAAGAAGAACCTGTTTCAATTATATTAAGCGGCTTAAATTCATTTGCCAATGTATATAACAGTTCAAAATATTTATTATTATTCAAGTATTTTTTTACAATCTTCCGGATATTCAAATTTTGTTTATTTTTTATGAAAAGTTCATCTGAGGAAATAGAAATAGAAGCTTTGCTTTTAGCTAAATCATTTTTTAATGCTATTACCGGCAATAATTTAATTTTATAATTTTTTGCATCCCTTAATATATCGGTAGCTAAATGATAAACAAATTGCGAATGGATTCCATGACCTACAAGCGGTTTGGCCTTAATACAAAATTTAATATATGATGATAATTTGAAAAATAGCATTGTTTGTATGAAAATTACTATTGAATCGAAAATAGTTTGTTTTTCCTAAATCGAAAATTTTTTACATCTTCCTATTGTTCTTAAATTGCAACTCGAAATTTAAGAACATTTATGAAACCTATATGCTTGAAGAAATTAAATTTAAAGGCATAAAGTACAGCACCTTAGTGTAGCGATTTCATGAACATAGTGAATAATTAAAAAAAAAGGAAGAGCCTTCTTGCATAGAGGTTAGCCGGAGAGGCTCGTGGGTTGATTGGTGGGCGAGACCGGCAACTAAAAATGTAAGCGGCTTGATAATCTGCAAATGTTTAAAATTTAAAAGTTTAAATAAATTAAATTCACGTGAATAAGCTCCAACAAGATTTGAAATATTTACCAGGAGTTGCCCAAGCGGGCCGAGCTACTGGCAAAAGAAGTTGGAACCTCAACATTCGAAGATTTACTTTATTACTTTCCTTATAAACACATTGATAGGACCAAATTATACAAAATAAGTGAACTCAACCCTGACCTCCCCTATATCCAGGTAATTGGCCAGATTACACGGTATAATTTGGTTGGTGATGGCTATAAAAAACGTTTAACTGCTTTGTTTACCGATGGTACAGGGGAATTAGAACTGGTTTGGTTTAAAGGTGAAAAATGGATTCAGCAAACCTATAAACCGGGAATAAATTATGTCATTTATGGCAAGCCAAATTTATTCGGAAACCATATCAACATTGCCCATCCTGAAATTGAATTGGCTGATAAGCAGGAACAATCATTAAAATCAGCGCTTCAGCCTTTTTATAATACTTCGGAACGAATGAAGGATAATTTTCTGACTACTCGTTCAATACATAAATTAATTGGCATTATACTTAAAAGTTGTTTAACCGAAATAGAAGAAACGCTTCCGGCTCAATTAATGAAAAACTGCAAACTCATACCTTTGCGTGAGGCATTGCTCAATATCCATTATCCACAATCAGTTGAATTGCTTAAACAAGCTGAATACCGCTTAAAATTCGAGGAACTTTTCACAATACAGTTAAGTATATTACGACAAAAAATTAACAGGGAAACTATAAATAAAGGTTTGGTTTTTGAAAAAGTAGGTGAATACCTGAATTCATTTTACAATACCAATTTAAAATTTGAACTCACCAATGCTCAAAAGCGCGTTATTAAAGAAATAAGAAAAGATTTGGGCTCGGGCAAACAAATGAACCGATTGTTGCAGGGCGATGTAGGCAGTGGAAAAACCCTGGTTGCTTTAATGATAATGCTTATAGCGCTCGATAATGGTTTTCAGGCGAGCATAATGGCCCCTACCGAAATTCTGGCCAATCAACATTTTGCTAACCTTTCAAAAATGCTCGATGGGTTGAATATTCAAATCAAGTTACTCACCGGTTCTACTAAAAAATCAGAAAGAAAAATTATTCATGAAGGATTGATGGATGGCAGCGTTCAAATTCTTATTGGCACCCATGCGCTTATTGAAGATATTGTTCAATTCAAAAATCTGGGATTAGTAATTATTGATGAGCAACATCGCTTTGGTGTTGCCCAAAGGGCAAAGCTTTGGCAAAAGAATGACAGTCCTCCCCATGTTTTGGTAATGACAGCAACCCCAATTCCACGAACATTAGCAATGACTGTTTACGGCGATCTAGATGTTTCCATTATTGATGAATTGCCTCCTGGCCGAAAGCCAATATTCACAAAACACATAGCAGGTGAACAACGTACAAAACTAATTGAACTGCTAAAAAAAGAAATAGCACTCGGGCGTCAGGTATATATTGTTTATCCTCTCATCAAAGAATCAGAAAAGTTGGATTTTAAAGCCCTGGAAGAGGGCTATGAACAATTGTTAAAAATATTCCCAAATCCTGACTATACAATTAGCATGGTTCACGGTAAAATGAAGCCTTCGGAAAAAGATACTGCTATGCAGGAATTTGTTCAAGGCAAAACAAATATATTGGTTGCAACAACGGTTATTGAAGTAGGTGTTGATGTGCCTAATGCGTCAGTAATGGTTTTAGAAAGTGCCGAGCGGTTTGGTCTTTCGCAACTGCACCAGTTGCGCGGACGTGTAGGTCGTGGCGCCGAACAAAGCTATTGCATCTTGTCAACCTCATTTAAATTGGGTGAGGATTCGCGCAAACGCATGGCAATTATGGAAAGTACGAATGATGGCTTTGAAATTGCCGAAGCTGATTTAAAACTGAGAGGACCCGGGGATATTGAAGGTACGCAGCAAAGCGGAATTCCATTCGACCTAAAAATTGCACATCTGGGAAAAGACCAGCAGATACTTCAATATTCAAGAGATATTGCAACCGAAATTCTTCATGACGATCCGAACCTGAATAAACCAGAAAATTTGAAATTAAAAATATTGATTTCAAAAGCCAGAAAAGATAATGTAAACTGGCGAATGATTGGATAAGTCAATCTGAAATTCAATTTAAAGAATAACTATTGTTTAGGTTAAATTTTTTAACTTAATAGATTTTTGAAAATATGCAGTTTAAAGAAATTTTAAACAAATTTATATTAATATCTAATATTCAAATACATAGAAACTATTTAATAACAATATACCGCTACAATTTCACCAATTTGTAAACATCTTACATAGTATCTCTGAATAAATTTGAACTCATAACTTCTTATTAAGGAAGTTCAAACTTTACTAACTAAAAACAATGTATTATGAAGATGAAAACTTATGTTATTTTAATTGCATGTATTGTGTTGGCATTTCTAAACTCGGCAAATGCTAACACTAAGACAGACGTTTGGGACTTTGGCGCAACAATTAGATACTGCTGTTTATAACAACCTATTGGATACTGCTGTTATTAATTCGTGGTATACTTATTCAGCTGGACAACTTCATGGAGGTACCGGCAGAAATTTGCCCCTTACATGGACTGTGGGTAAATTGACATGGGTTTCTACCACTTCAACCAGTGACCGACTTAGAACAACAAATACGGACCTTACTCGTTATGATGCAAATATTGCCAGTGTTACAACATACACAGGGCGTATTTATGTGAATGGAGCTGCCCTTACAACAAGATATCTTAGCTTAGCCTTAGCTGAAGATGATGAAGTAACTTTAGTTTTCAGAGCGGATGCTGATGGAAAAATGAACTTTTACAATGCTACAACAGCTACAACTCAGGACGTAGTTGTTAATCCTTCAGCTTCTGGAGTTGTAGCTACCTACACTTTTAGGGCAAAAACTGCAGGAACATATCGGTTTTTTGATAATGTAAACAAACCTAGTTATTTCAGGGTTTACAGGAAAGATGCTACTTATGTAACAATACACGGAACAATTGACACTACTGAAGCTCATGGCATTCCTGGTGGTTACGGAGTCAATTTTACAAATGATCAGGGTAAAGTTTGGAATGCAGTTGTATCAAACGACACTTTCAATATAAAAGTCCCTGCTGGATATACCTATTCTTTGGGTTTTTCAAATGCCAATGGATATATTATGACTAGCTCAACTACTTTGAATGTTACCACGTCTACAACTTCGTATAACATTACAGCTCTGAAATGCGAACTGCACAACGTCAGTGGCTCCATTTCAGGTTTAAGTGCTGCTAACTTGGCAAAACTTGGATTGGTTTATACGGCAGATACTGCTCAACATAAAATATATGTTCCAGCACCTGTTGTTAATACGGGAGCAAGCACCTATTCGTTACAATTAGAGCCTGGTTGTAAATATAAAATTTCTGCCACTGGCGTTAATGATTATTATATTACTTCAGATACAATAACTATAGGTAAGAAAGATACAACTTTAGCACTTACATTTGCCACAAAGCCAGTATATGGTGTAACAATAAATACTACAGGTTTAACAACTTATCAGGCATCAAATAAACTTAATCTGACATTTAACAATTTGAATGAACCAGGATATTCATATAAATTTACATCACTTAATGGGATTACCTTGCGGGATGGAACATATTCAATTTTATGTAGCAACCTTGATTCACTCCCCGTAAAATTAGGCGCAACGTCAAATCTTGTAGTTTCAGGCACCCCTGTTTCTAAAACATTGGCTTTTGGTCGTGCTTCCGATTGGTCATTTGATGATAAAGCAATTGCAAGTGGTTCGTTTTCTTATGAAGGGCTTCTTTTCACTGGTACAGTTGCAGGTGATTCAATTAAAGGACATTTAGTTTGCAATGCTGGTTCTACTATTAAAATACCTTTAAAACCAGGATATGCCACAAAAATTACATATTATTACGCAGCAAGTTTCAAAATTAACAGTGGTACAGACACAACTAAAACTTCAAGCGGCAGTACGAGCATATTAGAATATGTTAATCATACCTATAATGGTTCTGTGGCCGGTTTTGATACTATTAAGGTTTTAGCTACTACTTATATCACTGAAATTTCTATTGATACATTATTAACTTATCAACCAATTATCTATGTTGGTGCCGACAAAGATTACAAAACTATTAACGACGCATTAACTGCTATTGGCAGGATGTCAAGAACAAACTCCCAGCGTGTAACAGTAATGATTGATCCCGGCAACTACGAGGAAATGCTGGTTATAAATCTGCCAAATGTAACTCTTAAAAATGCTGCAACTACACCAAGCATTGCCATTTTAAATAAAGGTGTAGATATAAATGCTAATGCAGTGAGAATTACTTCTTATTACGGAACTGGTTATAACTACTACAGTATGGGAACTAACCAAAAATGGAGTGCTGATGCATTACGAGTTAACAAAGGTAATGGATATACAAAATATACTAATACAGGCGCTGGTACAACCAACGGTTCGTATTGGAACTCAACAGTAGTTGTAACTGCCAATGGTTTCGAAGCGGATGATATTATCTTTGAAAATTCATACAACCAATACATTTCCAAAAAAGAATCAGAAGACGTGGTTGTAATGTGGACATCAGGTGGTAAGGGCATAAGGCCTACCGATGTTGGCAATACTGGCGTTCAAAACAGGAGTTTTGTTGAACGGGCTTGCGCTTTAGCCTTTGCCAATAATGCAGATAAAGGAATATTAAATAATTGCAGGATAATTGGTCGTCAGGATGCGCTTTACGGCGGAACAGGGTCACGCTTTATTGTAAATAAAGGTGTCCTGATGGGTGCTGTTGATTATATATTTGGAGCTATGACTGCTGTATTTTATAAAACCCAATTGGTCATGAATGTCAGTGATGTTAGTAGTGATGCCACCTACATTGCAGCTGCTCAACAAACAAGTGGTCGTGGTTATTTATTTTACAAATGCGCTATTAAATCTGCGATACCTGGTATTGAATCAGCTTCAACTTATTTAGCTCAACCCGGAATATTTGGTCGTCCATGGCAGGCTAATACTGCTGAAGTTGTATTCTATTATACTACTGTTGATACTACTAATTATCCAGGGTATCAAGGCAAATCGCTGATTCAACCAGTGGGATGGAATAACTCTTTGGGAGGAAATTCAAGCCTTTATTATGAACGCGGTACAATTGAGAAATCTGGTGAAAACAACCTGGCAAGCCGGGCTTCATGGGCAACCGAATTGATCAAAGATACATTAACAGATGGTACTGCAATAAAGCTCTTTAACTTTACCAAAGGAACTGATAACTGGGCTCCATTTGCAGAAGACACATTGTCAGTTTCTGATACGACTTTAACTATTGCAGCGCCAGCCAATAGTGTAAAAACATTTGATATCACATCAAATATGGAATGGACGGCAACAAGTAATCAAACATGGTTAAATGTAGACACTGCCAATGGTTCGGGTAATGCTACAATAACATTAAAAGCAACAGCAAATCCAACTACAGCAACCAGATCAGCAACTGTAACTGTAAAGGGAATAGGCATGGCAGACAATGTAATCAAGGTTACTCAAAATGGTGCAGTTGCTGTTCTCGAAGTTTCGTCAAATAGCTTGAACATTGCTGCACCAGCGAATAGCACAAATACATTTGAAATTACTTCAACTGTAATTGGGTGGACAGTTAAAAGTGATCAAACATGGTTAACTGTTAGTAAAGCAGTTGGTACGGGAAATGACACCATCACAATAACAGCTAATGAAAATACGGCAACAACTATAAGAACTGCAACAATAACTGTTTCAGGTGAGGGAGTGTCAGACCAACTGATCAAAGTTACACAAAAAGCAGAAGCATATTTGACAGTATCAGGTAGTACACTAACGATTGGAGCGAACGCAAACAGTACTCAAACATTTGATATCACATCAAATACAAGCTGGACGGTTACAAGCAATCAAACTTGGTTGACAGTTAGTAATGCAATCGGTTCTGATACTATGACCTTAACATTATCAGCTGCAGCAAATCCAACAACAGCAACAAGATCGGCAACTATAACCGTTAAAGGAACTGGTGTAACTGATAAGACAATTACTGTAACACAAGATGCAGGTACAACTGGAATTACAGGTATTGCTCAAAATGCTTTTGAAATATTCCCTAATCCGGCAAGTAATTTTATAACTATTAAACGCAGTAATTCATCTAATGCAACACTCACAATTTTTAACAGCAGTGGACAAATATTTATAGAAAAACAGATTGTCTCTGATCAGGAAAGTATTGATATTACTTCATTACCAAAAGGATTTTATATATTGAAATTACAAGAATTAACATTCAAAATTGTAATTAAATAATATGTAATAATTGCTTATCGCTCTAAATACCAGAGACTGCTTGAGAATAATTCGGGCAGTCTCTTTTTTATTTTAATATTTAAATTTTTAAAGAATAAGTATTTGAATATTTCATTTACCTGCTAGTTGATAGTTTTTGCATATTCCACACAAAGTGCATAAATTAATTATGGTATAAGAAAAAATATATCCTATTTTTGGATACTTGTATTAGCACAAGTAATTAAAATATAGTTTTAAAAAACTATTTTATGATTGCGCGAGCTTTAGTTTTACTTATATTAACCATAACCTCCTCTCTGGTCTCAGGCCAATCGGAATTGCGATTTGAGCCATTACAATCGTCTAATAATCTTTCTCAACGATCTGTTACTAACATGGTAAAAGACCATTTGGGCTTTCTTTGGATTGGAACCTATAATGGTTTGAATAAATTTGATGGCTATAAATTCATTTCTTACAATTTATATGAAAAAAGTCCTAATAATATTTCTAGCAATTATATTAAAACTATACATGAAGATAAATCAGGCTTTTTATGGATTTATACTTTAGAAGATAAAATGCTTCGTTTTGATCCTGCTTCGGAAAAAATAATCAGCTTTCCTGATAATTCTACTATAAAAGATGTAACATGCAAAATGTTTGAGTTTGATGACTCAACACAGTGGGTTATTACTAATAAAATCGGTTTATATATTATCAGTCAAAATAAATATAATAACACAGCAATTATTAAACATTTAACTAATAATTCACCTCAGCCTATTTTAAGCAATTATATAAATTTTCTGGTGAAAGATTCTGTTGGGAATTATTGGATTGGTAGTAAAAAAGGTTTGAATAAAATAAATATTAATTCATATAGTAATCTCGGCATTAAAATTGCAAAATTTGACACTCTGCAAGGAATCTCTCATAATTCAAGTATTATATTCACTAAAGCAATTAAAATAGGATCATATATCTGTTTTTACAGCACTAAAAAAGGATTTATTTTTTACAATTCAACTACCGGAAAATTCAATTATCCTAAAAATGAAAATTTGAATAAACTTATCGCTGATAAAACTATTACTTTAATAATTGTAAATCAACAAAATGTATGGTTTTGTACGAATAATTTACAACTTTTTAAATATAATATTACTAGCAGTTCACTTTCTACCTATGATTTATCTCGTTATAATAACATCAAAAAAATATTCTTTGACAGTTTTAATCAGGTTTGGTTGAGTACAGATAAATATGGAATAATCAGAATTGATGTTCAAACTTCGCAAATTAAACAATATAATTTTATCCCATATAATAAAAATATATTGATATACGGCGATGATTTTATCTGGTACGAAGACAGGCATAGTAATCTTTGGATTGGCTCTCAAGTCTGTGGTTTGTCGTTATATGACAGAAAAAATAATACATTTATTACCTATTTAAATGACCCGAATAACAATCATTCTATATCGTCCAATACTATTTCAAGTTTGATTGAAGACAATGAAGATGATCTATTGGTGGGTTTGGATAATGGAATTAACAGGGTAATACAAACGAATAGTGAATTTAAATATATAAAGCCAAGGAAATTGACTGAAAACAATGATGACAATTCAGTAAGGGCAGTTTTGGAAGACTCTAACCTGAATCTATGGATTGCTACGAAAGGAGCTAAAATATATATTTATAGTGTCAAAAATAAAGTAGAAAATTCATATCAAACCAAAAATGTAATAAATTCAAATTATAATGTTTATAAAATATTTCAAGATCATAATGGATTTATTTGGCTTTGTACAAAAGGTTCAGGTTTATATAAATCGAAATTGACAATAAAAGCCAAAAATTTTGATTATAATAATATTCTATTTATCAATTATTCATTAACAACAAATAATTCGAGTTCAACCGATGAAAATAAAGTTTATGATATAACCGAAGATAATAATAACAATTTATGGATAGCAACTTTTGGTGGAGGATTAATTAAACTACATTTTGATAAATATAATAATTTAATAAAGAAATACTTTACAACTGAAAATAGCAATATTTCCGGTAATTTAGTACGATGTGTTATTATTGATAGCAAGTCGCGTATATGGATTGGCACAACAAAAGGCTTAAGTTATTTTAAACTCGACGAAACAAATTATGATAAAATAAATTTTATCAATTTTAAGGCAGACCCTTCCAACAATTCCGACTTATCATGTAACGATATAATTAAGATACTTGAAGATAAAAATGGAACAATTTGGTTGGCCACAAATGGAGGTGGAGTAAATCATCTTACTTTATCAAAGTATGGTAAAGCAATTTTCAAGCATTACAATACGAATAATGGTCTATGTGATAATCTGGCCCTTTCATTGGCTAATGACCAAAATGGTAACATTTGGATTGGAACTGATCATGGACTTTCAAAGCTTAATCCAAAGAATGATCACATCATTAATTTTAATGAAAAAAATGGATTGCCATGTTTAAATTTCTCAGAGAATGCAAGTATTTTAGACGATAACGGAAATATAGTTATTGGAAGTTTAAATGGATTTTATATAATAAATCCCAATATAAAAAATAGTAAACCCTTAAAATCATTAATTCAACTAACAGGTTTTCAACTTTTTAACAGAGAAGTTATTCCGGGAGATAAAAATTCACCATTGAAACAATCAATCAGCTATACTAAAAATATAATTTTAAATTATAACCAATCAGCCTTTTCTATTGAATTCTCATCATTATTATATAATTCGTCCCCGAACGTTCTATATTCCTATATACTTGAAGGATTTGATAAAACCTGGAGTTATGCAAGCCAGTCAAATAAAGCCGTATATACAAATATTCCTTATGGTAAATATATATTTAAAGTTAAATGTACCAATATAGATGGCTCATGGGGATCAAAAATTGCAACACTTACTATTTTAATTCGCCCTCCATTATGGAAAACTTATTATGCCTACATTATTTATTTTATACTTATAATAGTAATTATTCAAATTATATTAAAAATAATTGTAAAAATTACAAGATTAGAAAATGATATTGTTATTGAAAAAAAAGTTGCAGAATCAAAACTTCGTTTCTTTACCAATATTTCCCATGAGTTCCGGACTCCTTTAACGCTAATTATAGGGCCACTGGAATCGCTAATAGATAGAAATGATATATCAAAAGATATAAAGAATCAATTAAAACTAGCAAACAGAAATGTAAACAGGTTATTAAGGCTTATAAACCAACTTCTTGATTTTAGAAAAATTCAACAAGATAATGTTAAATTATCATTGGATGAATTTGATATTGTTCCATTCTTAAAACAAATATATGACTGTTACGAAGCCGCATCAAAACAAAAAAACATAGATTTTAAATTTTTATATTCCCAATCTTCGATTAAAATAATTGGTGATTTACAAAAACTTGATATTGTATTTTTCAATTTACTGTCAAATGCTTTTAAATATACCTATGATAATAAAACAATTTCATTGGTAGTGTTTAAAAACACTGAAAAAAAATGCATTGAAGTTATTCTTAGCGACCAGGGTAAAGGCATTGAAGCCGCTGATATACCTTTTATCTTTGACAGGTTTTTTGTTTCACATACCAATGCCGAAGATCCATTTACAGGTACAGGAATAGGATTATCTTTAGCAATGGAATATGTAAAACTTCATCATGGAAATATTGAAGTTAAGAGCCAAAAAGATGTTGGTTCCGTGTTCAAAGTAACGCTCCCTTTAGATGTTAATTATGGCACAAAACAATTAATTCAACACAAAAATAATACTTCCATTCATTCTCATGAACCAATAATAGATGAAAGTGAAAATGATGAACTGGTTTCTGTAAAAACATTATTATCTGGTGAAAAGCCATTGATTTTAATTGTTGAAGATGATGTAGATATGGGACACTATATTTCGAACATACTTTCAAATACCTATTCAATTATTTTAGCTAAAGATGGTGAAGAATGCTGGAAAAAAATTCAAAAAACACTACCCGATATTGTTATAACTGATATTATTATGCCTAAAATGAATGGGCTGGAGTTGTTAAAAAAAATAAAAGAGGACGAGACTACCTGTCATTTACCAGTAATTTTACTTTCGGCTAAATCAGAAATTAGTGACCAGATTAAGGGAATAGAAACCGGAGCTGAATGGTATATTTCAAAGCCATTTAATCAGAATTTATTGCTATCATATTTAAAAACAATCATCCATCAACGCGAAATAATAAGAGAAAAATTTAAGAGTACAATAGAGTTAAAACCCGACGAAATTCAAATTGTTTCTAAAGATAAAATATTCATAGAAAAAGCTATAACTATTATTAATGAAAACCTTTCTGATCCTAATTTTACTGTTGAAAAATTATCGGCAAATTTTGAAATGAGCCGTACTGTGTTTTTTAAAAAATTAAAAACAATAACGGGGCATCAGCCGGTAGAATTTATAAGACTAATTAGGCTCAAACGTGCCGCACAATTACTTCTGTTAAAACAATTTAATATTTCTGAAATTGCGTTTCAATCAGGTTTCAATGATGTTAGGTATTTTAGTAGCTGTTTTAAAAAACAATTTGGCTTAACACCAACAGAATATATTAATAAAGATATATAGTAATAAGTTTATTATTTATGAATTAGATTAGTTGTTCTTCACTTTAAAATATTACTTTGATATGTTTTAAAAATTTAATTCAATTTTCGGATAGCTTAGATAAAATCAATGAAAATAGAATAATGTTCAAACAATTGTTAATAAAAACATCGTTTTAATGAATTTTATGTTTAATTTATGTGAAAAAATCATTAAATTTTTGTACTTTGCAACAACGATTCAATGATTTACTAACCTAATAATTTAGACATATGGCAATCACATTTAATGAATTAAGAAAGTTAAAAGATCATCTTCCTGCAGGAAGTATGAAAAGAATTGCTGACAAATTATCAATAGATGAACAAACTGTTAGAAATTATTTTGGTGGGGCCAATTACAAAGACGGGAAATCCGCCGGAATCCACTTAGAACAAGGTCCTGATGGCGGAATTGTAACATTTGATGATGAAACAATTCTCAATCTGGCACACGAAATACTTTCGGAACAACATTCACACGTTTAAATTGTATGTCCGCCCAAAAGGCGGACTTTTTTTTACTGCCTAAAAATTTGATTAAACAGTATTTTGGTTTGATTGTATTATTGTTTATTTTACAGTGGTAAATTCCAATATTCTGAGCGTGAAAAGGCAGAATCATCCTTCGATGACCAGAAAATAAAACCTTCTCTAATACTTTCAAAAATTGATGGTATTTCTATAATTGCATTTTCATCCTTCCTTAAGGCTATTGTGTTCAATACAAAAAAAGCTTTACGGTCAATAAGCAAAGCAACATTTAAACAATCATCTGTTTCGGCATAATTATTTTTTAAAGTACAAGTCCATTTTACCTGTAGCGATTTTTCAACCAGGTTAAAATTTAAATTCTCTGCCGGTAAAAGATACCCATTTGTCAAAGTAATCAATTGGGGATATTCAACATGATCAGTTTTGGCAAATGCATTTCTATTGCATTTTATAAAATAATTGTATGGGTTTAAGCCAAGCGGTATTTCTTCACGGCTCCAAACTCTGTCTATTATACTACGCTTAACGCTTCTTGCCAAATGGTGCAAAGCCTGAAATGAACTGATATGCTTTTTCTGCAATACTGATGATTTACATTTTTTGGGAGTACCAGGCAAAGAACGAATAATTGGTATGCCATTCGACATATATAATACTGCGTTCCCAAATCGTCCGCTTGCTCCAGCGAATGGACTGTTTGATGGTAATCTGGCCATAGTTTCGTTTTTTAATTCAACACTTATTGTTTTAGTCGTGACTAAAGTAAAAATTATTTTGCATATAAACAATAATTATCTTATATTTATTTTATATTTTATTTAATATTTATATACTTTTTTAGTATTCTAATAATAATGTATGGGTATAGAAAGGGTATATAAATTATTGAATAAACATGAATTTAATATTCTCGTTTGATGTAAGTTGGGCGTTAAAGTAGAAACTAATACGGGGGAGCAAACCCTTTATAATTCCCAAAAAGAAACCCTGCCATGATTTCAATAACTGGCAGGGTTGGAAATATTTTTTAAAGTTCCTTTATTTAGCCAATGTATCAATTGCTTTATAAAGCTTAACATTTTCTATTGATTGGGCAATCGATACATTTTACCTGTTGCAGGTAATGGCGTAACAGTAATTGTTGCACTGCCACTTATTGTACCAGCTCCGTTAACATCAATAACCGAACTTAAATTGTAAGTTGTTGTTACACCAGGACTAACATTAAATGTAAATGGACTTATCGCAATGTTGTTCACTGTTACTGGCGTTACTCCATCAGTATAGGTTATGCTCCAGTTTGGTGTACCAGTCAAAGTAACAGTTAAGGTTGCGCTCTGTCCATTACAAATTGAAGTTAACCCACTTATTATAGCAGTTGCCGTTGGGTTTACAGTTAATAGGCCATTACCGGAAGTTGCATTACTACAGGTGCCTGTGACCATACATTGATACAAATAACCAGTCATACTTAAGGTAGCAGCAGTAATAGAAAGTGTTGAGGTGTTTTCACCGCTATAAACTCCTCCACTTACAGGGTTCCAGCTTACACCGCCGTCAGTAGATACAGCCCATGAATAAGTAAATGGTCCTGTTCCACCAGCAACAACTGTGAATAAAGTATTACTACCAGCAGGAATACTAACGCCTGATGGATCAGATGATATCGAAGTCAAAGCATTGACCACAACAGGCAAACTGCTTGCTGTACTTGCGCCACAACTGTTGCCTGCTGTAACGTTAATATTTCCATTCTGCCCTGCTGTCCCAGATGTGGCTGTTATTGAAACAGAACCACTTCCACCTGTTAATGACCAACCTGTTGGAACAGTCCAATTGTAAGTAGTTGCATTTGAAACTGATGAAATACTATATATCAAACTTGCAGTAGTCGGGCAACTTGAACCCGTGCCTGTAATAGCACCAGGGGTTGCCGGAACACCCGGGTTAACCGTAATAGATGTTGTCCTTGCCACACTTGTACCGCATGAATTTGTGGCGGTTACACTTAAAACACCACTGCTTGCAGACGAACTAAAGTTCAACTTCACTGAATTAGAGCTTCCCACAATTGAAACCCCAGTACCGGAATAGCTCCAGTTATATGTTACAGCAGCAATAACAGGTACAGTATAGGTAACATTATTCGAACCCTGGCAAACTGGAGTAGGAGCAGCAGTAAATGAGGAAGGTTCCTGTGGCGCCACCGGAAACGCTATTGCAACCTGGTCAGAAGATTGGCAACCACCCCCTGAACTAATAGTCCATTGCAAGGTATATGAATTTCCCAATTGTCCATCAAAAACACTGTTAAAAGCAGAAGGAGTGACAATTGTACCACCTGTTCCACTGACAATATTCCATAACCCAGTATTGGGCGATGGGTTATTCCCAACTAGTGTAGTGCCTGAAACCCCGCAATGAGACTGATCAGTCCCCGCGTTGGCCGTTACAGGTGTATTGTAATCAGTGACATTTGTGGGGTCAACAACACCATTAGCAGCGCCATTGTTATAGGTAAAGCCCGTTAACTGATAAACACCAGATGAGGGCGTTGGCAAGGTATATGGAAGCGAACTTACTGTCACTGGGGTTTGTGCCACACCATTAATAGTATAACTAAGCGAATAATTTAAATTTATGGTAAAATATGTAGTGAATTTAATGGGAATACCAGAGTTGCCGCATATACGCCGAAGGGTTTAAGGTTGCTTTTGGTGCAGTAGTGGTAATACTTGCCGTAGTGAAATTTGCCTGTACATTTGCCACAAAACTAACGCCACTGTTGGTAACCACAGTTCCATTTGTAGTACTTCCTGTTGGGGTGGAGGCTAATTGTTGCCAGCTGCCCGTAATAAATTGCGTTACATTCATGTCGCTCAAGCCATTTACTGTCATTAAAGGAGTTAAATCACTGGTTGGACTCCACCCAAGGCTAATATTTGCAGTTCTTGCTCCAGTAGCCTTTACCCCCCAATATTCGATATCATTAACCGCCTGTAAAGGTGATGTCAATAATGTATAAGTTGGATTAGGCGAAAAATACTGAGCTGTCCACGAACCTGTACCTGCACCTGTAGCATCAGAAAGTATAAGTTGATGCCCTTGTGTTATACCTTGTCCTATAGGAAAATTAAAACTCGTAGCATTGGTTATAGATTTAGTTAACGGTCCGATTGATAAACGAATTTGCACTTCCACCTGCTGGAACTACACATGCAGCAGAAGTATTTGTAATAGTAAGTTTATTAGCACTTGTTGTAGAAATGATCCCATTTGTTAAATATAAGTTTCCCGTGCTTATTGTAATTGTACCACCTGTACCAATACTAAGTCCTGCGCTATTATTAACTTCCATATTATTGAAAGTAAAATTACCCAGCGGGCCGCCAATAGTCTGTGGCGATGTCCCGGAAAAAGTTACCGTTGCATTTGCCCCAGTACCTTGTGTAAATGCACCTAAACCAGGTTTTTCCATAGTACCTAATATATATAAATGCCTGTTATTGGCGCTATTGTCAACTATAGGCCCATTAATTACAAAGCGGTTGCAAATAGTCAGGTCTGAATTAGGCAAAATCCTTTTCCCTGTACCAGTAAAAAACAAATTAGGAATGGACTGCCCCTGGAATGGGGTAACAATGAGCGTATAATTCCCTGTACCACCAAAATCAATAGTGCCATTATTTGCACAACTCACAAATGAAGCATAATTCCCAGCAGGTAAATTTCCACTTTCCACATGCAAAACCCCGTTTCCTGAAACAGTACCAAGATTATGCCCATAAGTGGGCGAAACAACCAACAATGAATCATTGATTATGGTTTGATACGCAGAACAATAATTGACATCGGTAGTAACAGCATTGTTTATTATAACTATGAAGCCATTTGGACCTCCTGCCGGACATGGGGGAGCAGCACCTACTGGCTGCCAGATAGTGGGGTCAGACCAAAATCCATTAACGATGGATTGGTAAGCTGGGACTTCACTAGGTATTGCAGCATCAAGACCAGCAGTATAGTCGCCATTCAAGTTTGCAGTTCCAGCAGGATAATTAAATGTAAGTTGATGGTTTATAGCATCAACATTTGTGCCAGCCGGACTTGATTTAGCCCAATATGTACCTGGTGTCAGAAGCCACGCTGTAACATAGCTAGATTCAGGGCCACCTTGAACATCACCTGGTAAATATTGTAATAAAGCATTTCCTGCAAAACCCGAAATACCGGAACTGGAAATTTGCCAATAATAATGTAAAACATTTGTGGGATCTAGAACAGCCGGCTCATTATTATTTACGGGGTTAACCTGAATGTATCCAATTGTTGCATTGTTAGTATATGTATATATTGCTGGAGTGTATTTACCGGAAACACCAACTGGAAATGTAAAAGTTGAGAGTATTGCAGTTGGATTAAAAAACTTCTGAAGCCCAGCACTACTTGCAACCCCATCACAAACGATCATATTGGTAACACCAAATGGATATCCATTAATATTACTATTAAGGCCCAGCGAAAGTAAATTCGAACTTATTGTTAAATTACCTTTGGTAAGTGTTAAATTATCCTGAAGGCTTAAACTAGTTGTTGCCAATGCTCCAGCATTGTTATTGACTGTCAAACTACCGAAAGAACCCGTGCCGGATATAACTTGTTGGGCACTGCCTGACAAACTTACCCCGCTGCTCCCTGTATTATTATCGGTATAAGTTCCATTATTGGTAAGGTTGCTTTTCAGGTTTACCAAATTAATTCCCAATACAAATGTCCCGCTTCCAATGCTAAGATAACCGTTTACAGTTGGGCTGCTATTTTCAGTTACTGATGTAACAGGTGAAATATTTAGGTTATAAAAATTTGTAACTGTAGCGCCTGAAATATTTTGTACACTTCCATTAAAATTAGTAAGGTTTGTGCCATAATTATAGGTTCCGTTATTGCTAAAATTACCCCCAATTGTTATGTTTTTGTTGTTTGAAGTTAAAATGCTATTGACATTCGATAAAATTAAATTGCCATTTACATTCAATGGATCCACCATAAGACTGACCGTTGCGGTATTAGCAGTTCCTGTGATTGTAAGGTTATTCAAGGGGATGTTGGCATCCATTAAATAGCTTTGAGCAGCATTAACAGTAGCTATTACAGGCGCTACAACAGGTGGAACCTGACTGAACTGAATAGTTCCTCCTGTCACAGAGCTTGTTTGAGGACGCAGGTAAAGATCGCCATAATTAATACCTCCACCTCGTACTATTGATATTATTCCCCCTGACATATTGAACTGGCTGCCGCTGTTAACCACTTCAAGCTTAGCATTGGAAGTTAAAGTTGAGTTACCTAAAATTATTACCTGTCCGCCGGTTTGGGTATAGCTTAATACACCGGCTGGGTTGGCTGGGTTGCGTCTTATTGCGCCATTAACTATTAAGTTTCCACCATCCACTTCAATAGAAGCTGATCCACCACTGGAATATTCAATATCATTATGTTGGTTATTGGCATTTGCTCCAATGTATACATTACCAGAATTGCCAGCAGCCAATGTAAGGTTACCGCTTAAGTACAAAGTATTGTTACTTACATTTGCCTGGGCTATATTTACATTGGAAGGCGTATTAATTGTAAGGCCAGCAGTTGAAGGAATTGTGAAAGTACTGCCAGTTGTTATATTAAAGTTTCCTGAGCGGTTGTAAATAAAGGTTCCGTTTTGTAAGTTAAGCCAGTTATCATTTGGTGCGGCCAAGGCTCCATTTGTATTTAATGTTCCCGCAATATTGCATGTCAATGTAGTAGCTGGCGAAGAACCCTTGTTTACTGTTACAGTATTGAATGTTGTACCTGGCGTGCCCGCTGAATTTTTAATAAAGGCACTATTAGGGCCAAAAAAAGTAACTGGTATTGCTCCATTGGTATTGAAATCTACCCAACTTCCAGTTCCTACACCACCTTGAGTAGCATTATTTGTATTATTAATTAAACTGCCTCCAATAGCCAAACTTTGATTATTAGCAGCGCCCCAATTCTGAATAGCACCCCAAGGGCTAACTACTACATCACCATTTACAACAATGTTTTGTGCTAATGCTCCATTCCCATACCATATTAGTGCACCTCCCAAAATCTGAAGATTTCCTTTAATAGTTATAGTTTTTGCAACAGCTACTGTAGGAGCCGTAGGATAAGTAGTTGGATTCCATGTAGGCAAGAACCATGAATCTGCATTTTGACCATTAGTAATTAAATTTCCATAAATGGTCAAACTAAGATTCCCAAAAATTATATTAGAACCACCTAATGGTGAAAGTTTTAAATTTCCATAAGATGGAATATTTTGAGGAAGCCAATAAGTTGTTCCGGCACCAGCATTGTTGGTATATAACTCGGTTGTCCCAAGATTCGTATTAAAAGCCGAAAAATCACCAGAAGGGAATGCAAATGTACTTCCAGATCCATTATTTAACGATACTCTAAAATCCCCATTTCCAAGTGGACTATTTACAACTGTGCTAAAAATACTTCCAGGACAATTGTCAATGTCTAAGCAAGCTCCAGCATCAATTTGAAGAGATGCACATTTAGCAACATTAGCAGCCGGTGTGTTTAAAATGTAAGTGGCATTGGTTAAATATACAGAATCTTTATTGCCAATGACTACAATATCATTTATGCCAGGAACACTTCCCGCTTGAGCACCTGTATGTGAACTATTAAAGGTCCAGGTAGCATTTGAATTCCAAAGCCCGTTAGCAAGGCTGTAATAAACTTTGGGAGTTCCAAACGCTCCGCCACCTGTTGTATTATCGCCGGCCGTATAATCAGCATCAAGAAAGGTTGAACTGTTTGTTGGTACGCCCCAGTCCGTAATAGAAAAGGTTCCAGTATTTATATTCGCATGAAGCCCATTGTTCCAAGTGTAGTTGCTCCTGTTATATAATGATGGAACATAGTTTGCTAAAACGCCAAGTTGAATATCGGTTGGTGAATAAATAAATGTATGTGTAACAGAATAAGGTCCAGTAAAACCGTTTGAAATAACATGCCAAAAGAATGTAAGGCTTTGGCTCTTTACAGTAGTAGAGGGTTCCTCATATCCCACTGGCACAATAGTAATACTTCCGTAAGTAGTTGGACTAGCACTAAAACCAATGGTTGCAGGAGTATAAGCATAAGTTGCCGAGCGATTGGTCGAAAAACAACCAACAGGGAATACAAATGCTGCGTTTGTTGAATAAGCTTTAGTTATCCCACCATCCCCAGAATTACCACTTCCGTGAATATAACATGAGGAAGTAAAACCAGGTGTTGAGGTTATTGAACCGGAAGAATTAATTAATAAGTTATAAGTACCAATAATAAATATTTTATTCGAAAGTAAATTCAATGCCCCATTTATGGTTGTATTATTGACCAATGAAACCGGTGCAGTATTCCCCACGGTTGTATTGTTCAATTCAAGATTCTGAAAAACACCGTTACCATCAATGGTTTGTGCGGCTGTTCCATTTAATTGAATTTTCCCTGTTCCGGTATGTAGCCCGGAGTTATAAACATTCCCGGTAACGTATATATAATCTCCATTGTCGTTCAATGTCCCTGCAGTAAGGTTAAAATTACCGAATACATTGACAGAAGTTTGGGTACCGGCCATATTAACTTCAACTCCTGAAGGTGTTGTAATTGTTAAATTATTGAGTGACAATGGGGCAGCAAGGTTTACAGTTAATGTCTGGGTTGTGCTACCATTTAAAATAGTTGTGTTTGTTCCAGGGGTGTAAGTTGTTCCATTTGCAAAAAGAAGATTTCCGCCAACAGTAACATTCAAATTATTTGCATTAAAAATACTCCCTGTTGTTTGAAGGCTGAAGTTGTTTAATATTGTTATGGCATTTGTGTTTAATTGAACACTTGAGGCCCCACTGGCTAAATTAACCAAAAGGTTCCCAAAAGGTGAAGTAGTATTAATATAATAATTTGCATCGGCAAGCCCTGTTCCCGTGGTTGGTGTTATTTGCAACGTGCCTCCTGTAATACTTATATTTGAAACAGGACAGCTTTGCTGAAAAGCAAATGGAGTAGCAAGTGTACCGCAAACATCGTAAATGGCAATAGTGCCGTTTGACATTGAAAACCCATTTGAACCGTTGGAATTTAAATAAAATGTTCCAACCCCTGCATCAATTCCGTTGGCAACTCTGGCTGTATTTATTACAGGAGTGGCAAGGTCAGTTGGCAATGTATAATTAATCGTATTTGTAAACCGGCCGCGTAAAATTACGGTTCCACTGCTTTGGGAATAATTAATTAACCCCACATTAGCAGCTTCGGGCGAATGAATTTGCTTTGTATCAATGATACCACCATTCATTACAACCTGCCCCAGGTTGTAACTCCAATATAACAAACCCGATGATTCGCGAGTGGAAAGGTATCCACTATTCATTTGTAATTTGCCATATACAGATAAACTACTACCACTTCCAGCACCAATTCCATAAATTGCATTTGAACCACCAGATAAACCATAGGCTGCATTAACTTCAGTAAAATCATCGGCTGTTGATAAAACAATTACACTTCCTCCATTTATTGTGAGCGCTGCGCTGGCAGGTATTATATAATCACTTGTAGGTGTTCCCGTGGTTATCGATCCGGTGATACCTTCGGTCAATGAAGGTATTACGGTTGATCCGGTAAGAATTAAATTACCATTACGAATCCATAGTGCTTTTTTAATATTTGGGTTTGCATTTGATGCGCCATTAATGTCCCAGACTGCAACATTGGCACCAAATAACCTGAAATTTGGGTAATCCGAGGAGTTTATAGTAAGCGAATAAGTCGGGTCGGTGCCTTTGTCTAATACAAGATTGTAAAAGTCGGTCAGGCCATTACACGTTAAGGTGTCACTAGTAGCTCCCTGGAAATAAATTGTTACCGCACCATTATTTGGAAAAGTTCCGTATTGCGGATAAGTTTGGTTGGTAAACCTTACCGTACCATTGTTGATAAAATTGCCAAGAATTATTATGGTATGGGTTTCGTTATTGTAATAATTAATAAAAGGAGCAACACCACCATTCAGAACAGTAGTAGGTGTATTTGCACCTGTAACAGTATTACCAGTTCCAACAGTAATTAAACCTGTACTTTCCACAATAACATTACCATTAATTGTAATGTTTAGCCTTTGGGCTGTATTGTCATTTATTTGGAATGTTCCTTGTTCAACATGTAAATCTCCGTTTAAAGTAAGATTGGTTTTTAGAATGTCTGAACCACCAACACTTGTGTTTATAGCAAGGTTGTTATAAATAGCCTGGCTTGCTGGCAGCGTTATGTTTGCATCGTACTCGGTTGTTCCACCTCCCGCAAGTATAAAATTATCTGTAGTAACTGTTGGGAAGTTTGCTGATGATAATTGCAATATTCCCTGGCCCGAAAGGGATAAAAGTCCATTGGTGAATTGGTAGGTTCCTAAATTTAAATATCCACCTGCATTAATTGTAATGCTAAGATTTTGTGTAGCGTTATCGGATGAAAGTGACACAATGCGCCCCGATAAAATAACAACATTGTCATTATAACCTGGTACAGCACTACCTAATTGCAATGTTCCACTAGGGTCAGTTGTCCATGTGGATGCTGTGTTCCAGTTGCCTGTTTGATAGGAATAAAATGTTTTGAAGCCCATAGTCCAGATACCGGTAAAAGGGACTGCTGTGCCCGTAAAGGGCTTTGTTCCTGTTATGGTAAATGAACTAGCCCCATAAGACGGCGAACCAATAGTAGGAGGGTTCTGCCAGGTAACGCCACCATCTGGTGAATAAGCCATATTTGGAGATGCCCCATTAGCTTCGGCAGGATCGTATGTAAATGTAGCTGTTACACCTGTTAAGCCATTCAAAGCTACATTTGATGTGACATTCCAATTTACTTTAATATAACTTGGATTTATAGCAGTAGGAACAGCAATAACACGCATGTATGTTGGAATAACTGAACCTATTGTTGCTATGCTCATTGGTGAATAATATCCATTTGAGCCAACAGGATAAGTAATTTGGAAACCTGCTGCTGCAGCTCCATTTTTTTGCAAGTAACCCGGTCCATCGGTTGCTATCATGTTGTTAGTACCGTATGGCAGACCAGGAATAATAGCACCAGCGGCATTGTTCAGTAGCGTTAAGTTATAATTATTTAATTCGATAACACCCCCACTCAGATTTAAAACCCCTGTGGCAAGGATGCTTATAGCACCCTGAAGTGTTTTGGTACTGCCACCTGAAATAGTTACATTATTATATGGATTTGATGCTGCAGGAGGTAAAATATTTTGGGCCAGAGAGCCATTAAAATTAATAGTATTATTAGTTGTTGTATATGAACAATTAGTAGCGGATGGATTAAATGTGCTTGCCACTCCAATTGTTCCTCCATTAACAAGTGTTATGGCTGCAGCAGCTCTGTTACCACTGGTTGTTAGGTTATAAAAATTATAAGCTCCAATAGTTTGAGCACCGACACCGGAGTAATTTACTGTATTTGGATTCGATGCAAAATCAATCGTACCAGTTAGTGAAAGCGGATTTCCAGCTCCGGTAAGGTATAAAATAGAATTGTATCCGACATCGCCATTAACAAAATTGCCTGCACCATTAATTATACCTGCCGAAAGCCCTGCTGTGTTTCTATTTGTAACAGTATTCCCTACTGTAGTGGTTAGATTGTTTGTAATGGTCATGGATTGTCCGCCAGAAATGTTTTGAGAATTTGTAGTAAATGTATAATTTCCTGTTCCACTTGTGAAGGTTGATCCATTAAATGTCAATCCATTCTGGAAATTACAGGCTGTATTACCAGCAATCGTCCATTGTCCATTACTATTGATAGTAACGAGACCAGTGAAATTATTTGTTCCTGTAGCACCGGTATGGCTAAAAATACCATAGCCGTTAATTGTTGTTGTTCCTGAAACGTTAATTGTAAAAGTATTAACATTTAATGTCATAAGGGCTGTTGCAGAAACGCCTGTGATGGTGAGATTTCCATTAATTGTAGAATTATTCAACAATGTTTTAACATAACCGGCAACTGCGCTACCATTGTTGTCTCCAATATATAAATTATTATATGTTAATCCAGCAACATTCTGGTTTATGTCGCCATCGTAATAAACTGTTTGGTTGCCTGCTCCCGGGGATAATATTCCGCCTACTGCGAATACATTTGCTCCACCACGTAAGTATAAGGCATGGTTTGCACTACCACTCATGTCAATTACTCCAGCGGCTGCAAGAGTAATTATGCCTGTTATGGTGGCTGTTTTGTCTGTGGTTGTGCCGAAATTTAGCGACCCATTAATAGTGGCCGTTCCGCCAACAGAAACCGTACTTGCCGTTGTGCCTAAATTAAAAACAGTAGCTGCAGCAACGGTTAAATTATTATTTACTGTTATATTTCCCTGCAAAGTTTTAATACTTGCCCCACCACCATTAATATTTAAAACTTGATAGTTTGGCGAGGCAAATACTTGTTGCACACCTGCCAGGGTGTAATTGATTACACTCGCGGCTGCTCCGGTAGTCAATGTTCCAATAGTATTTGTTGTTCCTCCTAAATTAAGTACATGCACAAAATTGCCGGGACTCATGTCTATTGTCCCTGAATTACCCGCTGTTTGATTTAGGTTTCCAACTAATGTAACCGTTTGAATTGCATTATTCCTGAAAGCTAGAGTAGCATTGCTTATGTCAAGGTTTCCGTTAATATTGACCGGTGTTGCGTTGCTAAAGGTTTTAATCCCACCATTTGAAATTTGCAAATTATAGTATGAGTTAGCTGCTGATACACTCCTTACAATCTGGTTTACGCCGTTGTAATTAACTGTTCCAGTTCCCGCTGTGAAAACTCCTGAACTGGAATTATCTCCATAAATGAAAAGAGTTCCGGAAGTCATTGTAATTATACCATTCCCTGTAAGACTACCATTCAGGTCAACCGAATTAGCACCAATGGCAAATGTACCAGTAGCACCCGTAACTGTGAGAGTACCTTGAATGGTAGGACTTTGTCCCAAAGTCATTATAAAAGCACCTGCTGTTGTGTATGTAAAATTTCCAAAAGTCTGTCCAAGTCCATTAAGTGTTGCACTTGCCCCAAATGTAACACTGACTAGTGAAGTGGCTGACCATGTTGCAGTTGGAATAGTTCCACCATTTTGCGTGTGGTTGTAGGTAGCATTACCCAGAAATGAAATAGTACCTGTTGCGGTAATTGTGCCTGAGTTTGTAATTACACCTGTAGTATTAGCAACCATATCGGGTGTATATCCACCATTGGCAACAGTAAGGGTTTGGCCAGCAGGTATAGTAAGCGTGCCAATAACAGTAAAATTGTCAACAGTATATGAGTTGTTTAACGTAATATTATTTGCATTTCTTATTGTTATACCACTGCTGTTTAAATTAGTTGGAGGCGCAGTTGCAGGGGTTCCTAATCCAACTCCGGGGTCAACAGGTGTTGTAGATACTTCCCAAGTAGCAGCAGCACTCCAGTTCCCGGTTGCTTTAGACCAATAATAAAGATTTGTACCTCCATTATAAGCTGTAAAATCATTATTATCTAGTTTACCTGTTACTTGGGTTAATGCAGCATTTGTTATAATTTGATGTGTACCAGTATTGGCCGAACTAGCAATATCAGTTGTCCATGCTGTTGTCCCATTGTCATAACGCTGCGAAAGAATGTAAGCATCACTTCCGACTACATCTGTAACAGGAGTAGTAACATACTGAAAAATAGCAGAATAAGTATAATTTATCAAGGTAGGTGCAGTGAAACTCCAATAGCGGTTTATATAATTATTTACTTGTGTATTTGCTGGATGCTTGGCATTTGAAACCTTAACACCAACTAAGCCGGCTGTTGTATTAGCCGAGAAGTTTAAAGTTGCTGGGGAATAATTACCTGCATTATCACCAACTGGATAATTAAAAACTGAAGCTCCGACTGCAAACCACTTTTGCATTTGCCCAGTACCATTTATAACCACCATGTTACTTGAAGAAGGAACTCCACCAATGGCAGAACCTGCTAATGCCATTTGTAAATTGAAATTGTTCAGATAGAGCAAACCATTAGTTAGGGTTAATGTGCCGTTTATTGTGGTATTACTACCTAATGTAGCGCCATTGGCATCATTAAGGACCATATTTTGGAATTGGCCAGTTCCAGTGATATTATGTGCAGCCGCACCGCCTGTCAATGTTATATTACCTGCACCACTGTGAGTGCCGTTGTTTACAACATTTCCGCTTACATTTATAGTAGAACCTCCATCTGCTAAAGTGCCGGCATTAATATTGAGGTTTTTTATTGAAATAGCTCCACCTAAGGTTAGTGTTCCATTACCTAATTTTGTTAAATCGTTTGCTGCGGAAGATATCGCACCCCCTACAGTCAATGTATTATTCGTTACAGTAACTTGGTGACTGGCTCCCATGGTAACAACGCCTGTACCTAAGTTTAGGTTTTGTGTACCTGTAAATGCAATATCAGCATTCCAGGTAATTGGATAATTAACCGTAGTAATTGACCCAGCAGTTGTATTATCAATGGAGCCTCCATTAATTATAAATGTACCGGCAACGGTGCCAAGTGCATTGGCACTGTTTATATTTAGGGTACCCGCATTTAATGTTGTACCTCCCGTAAAAGTGTTTACTCCGGAGAGAGTAAGAATACCTGCGCCGGATTTAGTTAAACGAAAGCCTCCTGAAATAATACCACCAACTGCAAGTGTGCCTCCATTTATTGAAACCTGACGAGCTGCACTCATTGCAACAGCGCCTGTTCCAAAATTCAAATTTTGAGTACCTGTAAATGCAAAGTCGCCTCCCCACGTCATTGGGTAGTTTATTGTGGTAATTGCCCCTGCACTAGTATTATCAATAGTTCCGCCATTAATTATAAATGTCCCTGCAACGGTACCAAGTGCATTGGTATTGTTAATATTTATAGTGCCGGCGTTTAATGTTGTTCCGGCTGTAGATGAACTTGCACCTGAAATTGTCAAAGTACCGGCCCCAGCTTTGGTTAATCGAAAATTACCTGAAATGGCCCCGCCAATAGTTAATGCTCCAGCAGTTGTAGTTACAGTAGGGGCTGCGCTCAGGACTATATTACCATTTCCCAAATTCAGATTTTGAGTACCTGTAAAAGTGAACCCTAAATTCCATGCTTGAGGGTAATTAAGAGTTGTTATAGGCGCTCCAGAAGTATTATCAATTGCGGTGCCGGCTGCAATTGTAAATGTACCAGCAACTGTTCCAAGAGCTTGTGAATTATTAATATTTAAAGTCCCTGCATTTAGTGTTGTCCCTCCTGTAAATGTATTAGCACCAAAAAGCGTCAACATTCCAGTACCAGCTTTGGTTAACTTAAATGCGCCTGAAATAATACCACCAATAGCTAGTTCTCCTCCATTTACGGTTACAGTGGGGGCTGCGCTCATTGTAACAGCGCCTGTTCCCAAATTTAAATAATTCGTTCCGGTAAAAATAAAGCTGTTACCCCACGTTTGCGGGTAATTAATTAATGTAATTGGTGATCCGGAAGTATTGTCTATTGTACCCCCGCTTATTATAAATGTTCCGGCGACTGTTCCAAGTGCTTGAGCATTATTAATGTTTAATGTACCTAAGCTTAATGTTGCGCCACCAGTAAAGGTATTTGCACCGGAAAGAGTTAAAGCACCAACGCCAAGTTTATTTAAATTGAATGCACCAGAAATAACACCACCAACTGTTAATATGCCGCCATTAACTGTAATCTGGCGTGCAGCACTCATTGAAACAGCTCCCGTTCCCAAATTCAAATTATTTGTACCTGTAAATGCGAAATTCGCATTCCAATTCTGTACATTGTTATTACTTAAGGTAATTGGAGCACCGCTTGTATTGTCAATTGTTGTTGCACCTGCACTTATAGTAAATGGCCCGGAACCAATAGCAGTGGGGCTATTAATGTTAAGAGTCCCTGCCGAAAGTGTTGTTGTTCCCGAGTAGGTATTATTTCCACTTAGGGTAAGTGAACCAGTTCCGATTTTAGTAATAGATACACTTCCTGTATTAGTTCCATCGCTTATTGCTCCACTGTATGCTGCAGGACTTGTATTATCGCTACCAATGGTAATGGTTTGGGCTGTTGTTCCTCCTGAAGTATTGGTTAGATTTCCTGCACCTGTTAACGATCCTAAAGTTAATGTGAAATCAGCCATATTCATTGAACCTCCAGCCAAATTTAGCAACCCAGTAGTCGTGGTTGCTTGGCCAAGTGCAGTGGTTCCTGAAGAAATTGTTAAATTACCAAATGAAGCAAAAATTGTCGCAGGTAAAGTATTTGTTGCATTTAAAATTACTGTTCCTGTACTTGGTGTCCAAATATCACCAGCTGTCCCAACAGCTAAACTTCCGGTTGTTAATGTGCTGCCGGCTGTCATTGTTATTGTGCCAGTTGCAGGTGTAGCTCCAGTACCTCCCAATATCAGACTACCAGCAGTAAGAGAAGACGTATTAAAAAAAGTAATTGTTCCTGTCCATGCAGCATTTCCCCAGCCACCAACTTGAACTAAACCACTAACTGTAAGAGCATTTCCCGCAACAGTGTAATTCAAGGTACCAGCACCAGAACCTCCACCAGCACCAAAACTTCCAATTTGTAAACTTGCACAAGCTGCTACAGCAGTATTTATAGTTACAGTAAAACCACGTTCAATTATTACAACATCGCCAGCAACAGGATAAATGCCTGCTCCAACTGCACCACCTCCGCTTGAAAGAGACCATGTTGTATTTGTTGTCCAAGTACCAGTAATTCTTGAATAGTATGTTGCTGCATGAATATAGTCAAAATTAATTAGAATGAATAGGATCAATACCACTAAGCCTATACGTTTCCTTGCTTTATTGAAAGTTTTATTCAAATTATTCACTTTCTCATCAATATCACATCGTCTATTATTGAACTTCAACATAATTTGTTTTATATATTTTTTACTTTTTTTCTTTCAAATATTTGCCCAAGCAGTACCTTTTAAAATTCAATTAACTACTTTACCTCACCCTTCCCTCTCCAATCGGAGATGGTTTTACCCATTCTATAAAGAGATTGAATTACTTAATTTGTTTTTTAATTTTATTATCAAATTTTTATTCTTCTAAACCCTATTCCTCAATCTTAACCCCAAACCTCTAAAGTGACAATAACAGTGTAGTGGTTTGGTTAAAACACCACTCTGATACATTTTTAAATTCCCTATCTGTTTGAAAAGAGAAATACTGAGCTAATATTGTTTTTTTTCCAAATTATATTTAAATCAATTCTGTTTTTGAACTTTAAATCTCCTTTTCAACCTTTTTATTTCAAATCCATCCTAGTTTGAAGAACCTTGTGAATGAAAAGAAACGTTCTCACTTCTGGAAAGAGTATTTTAGTGATCTCACGAGCGTAGCAATTAGATACGATGTGAGATTTTTCTAATTTCCTTTTTTACGAATTAAACATTGAGAAGTTGCAACCAATTGGGTGATATATGTTACTTATTGACGAATTAGTTTGATATATTTTTGCTATCTAAATAATTTACTTATATTTATCTCTATCAAATTTAATAAAACCAGCGGATATTTTATTTATTAGGGTTTTATTTATTATTGACTTTGAAAGTTTAATTTTTGAATATTTTATATACAGTTAAACATTAATAAAATGTATTTGGTTTCTTTTTGAATAACATTTTTTTAATTTTAATATATAAATACGATAACGCATTCGACAATGGTTGACCTTTCATGTACCTTTATGGGAATTGAGCTTAACAACCCAATTATTGTGGGAAGCAGTGGATTAACTAGTGAGCTTGATAGTATTTGCCGTATATCTGAATCAGGCGCCGGGGCTATAATCCTGAAATCAGTTTATGAAGAACAAATCTGCCTGGAATCAAACAATCTTAAAGACTTTGCGAATTTCCCAGCTGATTTTGCAGAATATATTCAATCTTATTCCAGTAAGTTTCCGCTTGCGGATTATTTAAAACTCATTGAAAATTCCAAACGCGATGTAAAAATACCTGTTTTTGCAAGTATAAACTGTGTTAAAACTGGCGACTGGTTTAGCTTTTTAAAAGAAATAGAATCGGCCGGGGCTGATGGCATTGAAATGAATATTTTCTTTTTCCCTGATGATAAAGACTTTAGAGCTGAAGACTATGAAAAAATATATTTCGAATTGGTATTGAAAGCAACCCATCAGCTTCAAATTCCGGTTGCCATAAAAATCCCTCTATTGTTTACCAATCCTTTGAATGCAATTGATCGCTTGTTTTACCGTGGAGCATCTGGAATTGTGATGTTCAACAATCATTACCAACCTGATATCGACCTCCGCGAAATGGAAATAATCACCAGCAGGCAAAACCAACTTTCGAATAATTATTATAACACTTTGCGTTGGATAGGTTTGGCTACTTCGCATATTAATAAAATGAATATTGCTGCCTCATGTGATATTTCATCAGCTTCTGATATTATTAAATTATTACTCATTGGGGCAAACGCGGTAATAATTTCCAACATTCTTCAAAAAAAGGGTATCGAATATTTGAAAGTTATTTTTAATGAGATTACGGAATGGATGGAAAGTAAAGGCTTTACTAAAATTGAACAATTCCAGGGTCAAATGAATTACGGACAATTGATTAATACCTTTTATTTTGAAAGGGAACAGTTGATGAGAACTGAAAACGGAGAAGAATAAACGGATGACGGTAAACGGAGAAAGGGAAAACTGAATACGGGGAAATTGAAAATGAAATCTTAGGACGAATTACAAATTGATAAGTATGTTTTCTTCGCCTTGGAAAAGCGACCAATGAGATTGAAATTAGTTTCGATTTTGGCCGATCAATCTCCCTAGCCCTCTTCTCCACGACGGAATTGAGCAGTTGTTTTAACTAATATACTCCAATATAAAAACAACCTTTCAATATTAAACATCGCGAACTTATTGAAGCGATTTCAAGTATAAAACGAGTCTCAAATTAGTTGAAGTTTTACAAACATCATTATCACACTCACTTTTGGAGAAAGCCGGGTAAAAGCTATTACTCTTCTTCCATAAATGGATATCGGAAATCGACCGGAGGAACAAAGTTCTCTTTAATTGAGCGGGGAGAAACCCATCGCATTAAATTCGTAAGCGATCCAGATTTATCATTTGTGCCCGAACCACGTGACCCTCCAAAAGGTTGCTGGTCGACCACAGCACCAGTTGGTTTATCGTTGATGTAAAAATTACCTGCAGCATTCCGTAATTTATCCGTAGCAATTTCAATTGCATTTCTATTGGTTGCAAATATTGAACCAGTTAAGGCATAAACCGAAGTTTTATCAACCAGTTCAAGAGTTTCTATATATTTTTCGGGTTCATAAATATAAATGCTTAAAACCGGGCCAAATATTTCTTCCATCATGGTTATATAACATGGGTTTTTTACTAATATTACTGTAGGTTCAATAAAATAGCCCTTTGATTTATCATATTTTCCGCCAGCAAGAATTTCCGAATCATTATCCTTTTTAGCCATTTCGATATAACGCACAATTTTGTCAAAAGCCTTTTCATCAATGACAGCATTCACAAAATTTCTAAAATCCTCAACACCACCCATCTTAAACGTATTAATATTGGACATTAACATAGTTTTAATTTCAGGCCAAATATTGCCCGGAATATAGGCACGTGAAGCTGCTGAACATTTCTGTCCCTGGTATTCAAATGCTCCGCGAGCCAATGCTGTGGCAACCTGGGCAGGAATTGCCGATTCATGAACCATCACAAAATCTTTGCCACCTGTTTCGCCAACAATCCTGGGATAATTGCGATATATTTTAATGTTTTCCCCTATTTTTCGCCACATTTCAGAAAATACTGACGTTGAACCAGTGAAATGTAATCCGGCAAACTCACGATGATTTAAAATTATATTAGCAGTTTCCTGACCGGGAGTAAAAATAAGATTGATAACGCCATCGGGCAAGCCGGCTTCCATAAGAATTTCCATCAACACACTGGCTGCATAAATTTGACTGTGCGAAGGTTTCCATACTACAACATTGCCCATCATTGCCGGAGCGGTAGGTAAATTTGCTGCAATGGCCGTAAAATTGAAAGGTGTTAAAGCAAAAACAAAGCCTTCCAAAGGCCGATGCTCCATACGGTTCCACATTCCGGATGAAGAACGTGGCTGAATACTGTAAATACGCTGCATCCAATGGGTATTAAAACGTAAAAAATCAATCGTTTCACAAGCTGCATCAATTTCGGCTTGAAATACGTTTTTTGATTGACCCAACATGGTTGCCGTTATTAATTTTGATCGGTATGTACCTGCTATCAATTCAGCTGCTTTTAAAAATACCGACGCCCTATGCTCCCACGACATAGCCTCCCATTTTTCACTGGCAGATAAAGCAGCTTCAATAGCCATTTGAACATGATGTTCGTTTCCTTTGTGATAGCGCCCTAAAGTATGTTTTATTTCATGCGGAGGATGAATAGCAACCAAGTCCCCTGAAAATATTTTGTTGCCTCCAATTAGCATTGGAATTTCAATTTCACTGGAACGGGCATGGGCAATGGCCTTTTTTAGTTCAGCCCTTTCGGTTGAGCCGGAAATGTAATTTTTAACAGGCTCATTCTGAGGCGCAGGCACCTCGTAAAATCCTCGTATCATGATTTTTTCCTCCTGTTTTTATAAAGATACTACAATAGTATTAATTTAGCACCATATTTTAGTATGTTAAAGGTATTTAAGAAAATATGGCCCTTCCTGAGAAACAAGTATGTGCTTGCTCTAGTGTTTTTTATTGTGTGGATGTTTTTTTTCGATCAGAATAATTTGATTGATAGAATAGCTGCAATAAGGAAATATCATCAAATGGAAGCTGCTAAAATATATTACCAGAATAAAATAAAATTGGATAGTTATAAACTACAAGAGCTTCGCACCGACAGGGAAAACCTTGAAAAGTTTGCCCGTGAACAATACTACATGAAAAAAGATGATGAAGATGTATTTATTGTAGTAGATAAATAATCATTTTCGAATCTATCCAATAATTACATAATTCTTTATTTGGTATGCAGAATATTTCTATAATATTACTCTTTTTATACCATTTTTAAGCGATGTAACCTGAAAGTTTAATAGTAAGCCAAGCTTATAATTGCCCAATTTAAGATATGTAAGCACTTGGGCAGTATGTACTTCATTTAAGGCTTCAACAGTTTTAATTTCAATTACTACTTTATTCTCAACCAATAAGTCCATCCTATAACCATGGTCAAGTTTAACTTCCTTATAAACAATTGGCATTGGTTTTTCTTTTTGAACTTCAAGACCTGAAATCTTTAATTCATAAAGTAAACACTCCTGATAGGCAGATTCTAATAATCCAGGCCCCAATTACTTATGCACTTCGATTGCACAACCAATTATTTTGTTTGATAGTTCGTTTTCATTCATAAAAATATTTTTTAACAAGGGTTACTTTGAGTTTTCATAGTGACTTTTGTGAAATAGCTATAACACAAAGTACCACAAAGTTATCACAAAGTTACTCAAAGAGAATGAATTTTAGTTCTATGAAAGTGACGGAAACTACAATATATTTTAACTTGGTGTTTCTTTGGGTATTCTTTGTGACTTTTGTGAAATAGCTATAACTCAAAGTACAACAAAGTTATCAAAAAGCTACTCAAAGAAATTTATTTTTTTAGTCGAAAAGTATTCAATATAGTTATAGAAGTCGTTGTGAACAGTAAGAGAAATAGGGAAATATTTTAACTTGGTGTTTCTTTGGGTATTCTTTGTGACTTTTGTGAAATAACTATATCACAAAGTACAACAAAGTTACTCAAAGAGAATGTATTTTAGTTCTTTGAAAGTGAGGATGATAATGAGATATTTAACTTAGTATTTCTTCGTGCATTCTTTGTTACTTTTGTGAAACGGCTATAACACAAAGTACCACAAAGTTATCAAAAAGCTACTCAAAGAAATTATTGTTTGTCAGTTGCATAGTATTACCCACGCTCGCTTAACTTTGGCGTTTGCCATGTAACAGCATATTTACAGCATCGTCGAGTGAACCAGCCAATGTTACTTTGCCGGAATTAACAAAAAATATTTCATCGGCATTTTCAATGGTATTTAACCTATGGGCAATTACCACGCGTGTTGTAGATGAAGGAAGTTTTAACAATATTTCGGATAGCAATTGTTCTGTTACCGTATCAATATTAGCAGTGGCTTCATCAAGAATTATCAATTCAGGTTTTCGTAACACAGCTCGCATAAAAGCTATTAGTTGTTTTTGCCCTAAACTTATTCCATCGCCTATGGTTTGAACTTTTGTATCTAATCCCTGATCAAACCTTTCCAACAAACCATCCAATCCGGCATTTTTAATTGAATCAACTAATTTCTCGTTCGTTAAATCCTGAAATTCTTCATTGCCATATAAAATATTATCACGAACCGTTCCGGTAAACAAAAATGGCTCTTGCAATATAAATCCAATTTTGTGCATACGCTCCTCGGGAGTAAAGGAGCGAATATCTTTGCCATTGAGAAGAATTGTGCCTTTGCTGGCATCATATAAACGCGATAACAGCGAAGCAGTTGTTGTTTTCCCTCCACCTGTAGGACCTACAAACGCATACGTTTTACCACGCTCAAGGTTAAAACTCACATGGTGCAACACTTCTTTTCCATTGGGATATTTAAAAGAAACATCGCGAAATGAAATTAATGGGGCATTTTCTTCAATTTCACTAACTGGAATAATTTGTAAATTACTTTCGAGGTTGAGAATTTGAGTGACCCTGTCCCATGCAGCCATTGCTGTTTGAAAGTTAGCCCAAAGCACTGCTATTTGTCGCAAAGGAGAATAAAAATTGTTGATATATGCAATAAAACCTATTAACAGACCAATTGTGAAATGACCAGTTGAAATTAAATAAATACCAAAACCCAGAACAATCAACTGTCCAAAATTTGAGGCCAATCCATAAAATGGCGCTAACGAATTATTTGCAATTCCGGCACTTATAGCCGTTTTATAATTGTGGTTATTTGCTTCGTCAAAACGTTTGCGAAAATAATCACGACGGTTATAGGCAACAATAACTTTGTAATTATCCAGACTTTCCTGCACTTCAGCGCTCAGTGCCCCCACACTTTTCAGGTTAATTGCATTTTTACGTTTTACCCAGCCCGATACCAATTTCGTGAAAATCCAGGCCAATAAAGCTGGAGTTAAAGCTGCCAGTCCTAATTCGGGTTTTAGTGAAATAAGAAAAATTCCTGAACCAACCATGGTGAAAATACTGCCAATAAATTGCATTAACGATTGCGAAAAAAACTGGTTAAGCTTATCTGTATCATTATTTATGCGTGATATAAGATCGCCCGCTTTGTTTTGGTAAAAGAAATCGACGGGTAGCGATTGTAATTTATTGAACACTGTATTTCGCAGGCTAAACAACATTCGTTGTCCAAAACCACCCATGAGGCGCATTTGAAAATAATTGGCAAAAAATGCAGCCACATATAAAACCAGTAGAATTCCGGTATAAAATAATATACCGTGCATATTCTTCGTAGGAAAATAGGTGTCAATTGTATGGGCTATTAAAAATGGTCCCATCAGGCTCAAAAACGAATTGACGAGTATAAAAACCAATGCGAAAATTAAGGTTCGTTTTTCTTCGCGTATAAGATCAAATATTCTTTTTATTGAAGCAAATGTCGATTTTTTCTTGTCGTTACCTACATTTGCCTGGCTTAAATTATAATTCATAATGACTTGTGCTACGTTGTGAATTGTAAACCTGAACATATTCGGGACAAGTTTCTATAAGTTCAGTATGAGTACCCGTTGCAATTATTTCGCCTTCCATTAACAAAATAATTTTTTCGAAGTTCTTAACTGATGAAACTTTTTGGGTCACCGAAAGAATTGTTATTTCAGGATAATTGTTTTCAAGGTTACACAATATTTTATTTTCAGTTTTACGGTCAATACGAGCTGTAAAATCATCGAGTAACAATATTTTGGGACTGATTGCTAAAGCACGGGCAAGCATTATGCGTTGCTTTTGGCCACCCGATAGGTTTGAACCTCGTTCCGAGATTACAGTTTCGAGTTTATCTGGCAACGATTCAACAAAGTCTTTCAATTCGGCCGTTTCAATTGCTTTGTTCAATGATTCTTCAGTAACTGTTCCGCTAAAAGCAATATTTTCACGCAAGCTCATATTAAAAATTACACTATCCTGAAAAACAATCCCAACTTGTTGATGAAAATTATCCTTCTCATATTCCTCAATTTTTTTTCCGTCAAAAATTATTAGCCCATTATCTGCTTTTATCATATTGGTGAGCAAACACAATAACTGGCTTTTACCTGCGGCAGTTGGACCAATAATTGCAGTATGGCTTTGCGGTTCAACTGTAAATGAAACATGTTTTAAAACCGGTTTATCTCCATAGGTTAAATCGATATTTTTCAATTCAATATTCCCCGATAAACCATGTTTATAATCAGAGGTTTCAATGACATCTTTTTGGTTTAAAACCAATGATATACGACTAAATGATGCAGTGGCTTGGGCAATTATATTGCTCATAAAACCTATCATCAAAATTGGAAAAATCAATAAGGCTAAATAGCTGTAAAACGCAGCAAAATTGCCAAGCGTCATTCTTCCATGCACAACAAAATGTCCACCAAGTGCAAGAATTGTAATTATAGCAAGGCTCGAAACAAAAATAATGATTGGAATAAGCATTGAAAATAAGGCAACAATTGAAATTCCCAAATTTTTAGCATCGGTATTTGCATTTAAAAACTTTCGGCTTTCGTTATATTGCGAATTTACTACGCGGATTAAAGCAGCACCTAAAATACTTTCGTTTATTATTTTATTCAATCGGTCAATAATTTCGCGGCTTTTTTTAAATAGTTTTCTTACTTTTCCCAGTATATAACCAAATGTCCCACCAATTATAGGAATGATGAAAAGTACCGGCAATGCCAGTTTCCAATTAATAGAAATTAATAATGCACTGGTTGCAATAATTACAAAAACCGATGATATAACAGTTACCACCGCTTGTGAAACAAATAATTTAATTGAATCAATATCGGAGGTAAGGTTGGTGAGAAGCTTTGAAGGATTTGCTTTTAGCACATATTCATAACTCTGCTGCGAAATTTTATTCGATATCTGCGTTCTTAAATTTTTAGCAACCTTTTCAGATACATAAGTTTGTACAATACTTTGTAAAAATGTAAACACGAAAATTACAGCAGATGCAGAAAGAAAAGTAATAAGAAGTAGTTTAACATTAAAATGGCCGGCTGAAAAGGCATCAATTGTTTTTGAAATTATTGTAGGCAGAATTAAATTTGCCCCGTTGCTAATAATAGCAACCAATACAAGAATTACAACCCATCCTGCATAGGGTTTAAGTAGGCTAAAAAGCTGGGGATTACTTTTTTCACCTTTGTTTTGATTCCTATCTCTTCGCTTCATCTTTATTTTTACAAATAATTGTGCAAAGTAAAGAAATAGGAACGGAACCTACATGAAAAGAATCGGTAAATAAGCAAAATTTAACGGTGAAATTTCAATTAAAATAGTTGGGAAATATTATTAAATCATTTCAACTTGTTTAGATTGAATATTCTGTAGCCATGAGTTTTTCAAATTATAAGAATCCACTTCTTGTCTGCCTAATATTTTTAACATTTTTGCATGATCTGCCAACGCACTCATAAATGTTGGCTGCACATGATAAGGCAAGTTATTTTTTAGCGCTGTTGCCTTAACTAACCTTGCCAATTTTTTATAATGAATATGGCTAATATTGGGAAACAAATGGTGTTCAACCTGGTAATTTAAACCACCAACAAACCACGAAAATATTTTACTTTTTGGGGCAAAATCTGAAGTAGTGAGCAATTGATGAATTGCCCAATTGTTTTCCAAATTTCCGTCTTTATCAGGCAACGGATATTCTGAAGATGTAACAACATGTGCCGACTGAAAAATTATAGACAAAATAAATCCGGCTGTAAAATGCATGGCTATATATGATATTGCAATCCAATACCAGGGAGCCGAAATAAATATCAAAGGAATGATAAGAAAAATTATATAATAAAAAGTTTTTGATAAAGTTAATTTAATAAATAATTTACGGAATGATTGATTTCCCCTGAATTCATTACCCACTTTATTGTATTTATATAATTGTTCAAAATCATTGATAATAGTCCATGATAATGTCATCAATCCATAAAAAAACCAGGCATATAAATATTGAAATTTATGAACATTCTTTAGTGGTTTATGTGGTGAAAACCGCATAAGTCCAATTGGGTCAATATCTTCATCTTGACCGTCGATATTTGTATAACCGTGGTGCAATGTATTATGCTGATATTTCCATGTTTCAGGGAAACCACCTAACAGATATAGTGATTGTCCCATAAATTTATTTATCTTTTTGTGTTTTGAAAATGTACCATGATTGGCATCGTGCATAACTCCCATGCCAACTCCTGCCATTCCGACTCCCATAATTACCCAACATATGAATATCAAAGGTAAAGCCTGTATAATTCCGGTTATCATTAATATATAGGGAACCAAATAGATCGAAAACATAAAAATGGCTTTCAAAACCATTATTGAATCACCTGATTTTGAAATATTATTTTTTTCGAAATATTCTTTTACAGAAGTCCTTAATTCATTAATGAAATCAGGATTTTGCTGTGCGGGGAATTTTATTTTTTCTTTTATCATAATTTAATCAAATTTTGAAATTAATATTGTTAAAAATATATGATGAATTATATAGGTTTTATCGCCCGTATAAATACATAATCAATCATTTTTCTATTATACAAATAACCTAACATCCATGAAATAATGGTCAATCCGGAACCAGTCCATATACCACGAATCCGAAATGCATTTACAATGGATGACCATTTAAGGTTGAACTTGGCAAACCCCGGATAAACCTTATCACCGGCAACTTCGCATGAATCAATTGTAAATCCAATTTTTTTTATCATATCAAGCATTTGGTTTGTTGACATCCAGTTTTCTTTTGGCATATACCAATGCTTGGCACATGAATTACCTATAACATTATTAAATATATTTCTTTTTCCTTTAAGTTCATTTACGGTTATATCGGCTAATAATAATACAGCTTTGTCATCCATGACCTCATAAGCTTTTTGCAAAAACTTCTGGCGGGTATTAAAGTGCGCTGGACCCTCTATTCCAATTACATACTTAAAACTCGATGGTTTATATGGAAGTTTACATGCGTCCATCTTTTCAAAAATAATTTTATCTGAAAGCGCCGTATGCTCAACTCTTGTTTTGGCAAATTCAACATGTGGTTCTGTTATATCAATGGCAATAATTTTATCTGGGACTAATTTTTTATATATTTCCATTGTTTCAGCGCCGTAACCACAAGCAACATTAAGTATATTCCCACTTTTCATTGGTTTCTCATCCTTTAGCAAATGATTAATTAAAATTTCCACTGCCTGGTGATAGTTTAAATGATTATTGTTCCAATAACCGAGTGAAAGGAATCCGCCTTCCTGATTTCCTCTTTTTTTCGATCCATGCGAATAAAATTTTTCAACCTTTTGTTCATGTGTTGTTTCCATTTTATTAATTATATAAAAGAATTGATATTCAAACCAAAGCTATCTAAAATAATACATGAAATCACTTCGTAAAGGTATGGCGACAGTTTAAAGAGATATGAAAATAGGGATAAGTAGGAATGAATAAGTGGTTAATAAAGCAGTGAAGGGATAAAATTCAGTTTATAATTGCGAATGACATTCGCCACAATTAAAAGTTGCAAGTAAACAATTGACTGAGTTGATCGATTGAATAGGAAAAATAATTGACATAAAAAAAGCCTTACAAAAAGTAAGGCTCAAAATTGTGATTGTTTATATAAATATAAACTATGCTTGTCTTACATTAACCGCATTTAATCCTTTTTTTCCTTCTTCAAGGTCATAAGTAACTTCATCGTTTTCACGAATGCTATCTTTTAAACCAGATGAATGCACAAAATATTCCTTTGGCGAATTTGCGTCTTTAATGAATCCGAATCCTTTCGAATCATTGTAAAATTTTACTGTTCCTTTATTCATTATTTTAAAATTAATATGTGTGCAAGGTAAGTTTATTTATTGAAATAAAAACCAATTTAAAAAATAATTTAGACAATAATTTACAATAGTTTTCTAACTGCTTAATTGTAACTTATTACAAAGTATTAATTTCAAAAATAATTTTTATAAATTCTAAAATGTATTAATGAAATTGCTTAATATGATAATTGCTAATAAATTATAAAAATAAAAATACTACGGTTTTTTAGCGTATATTTACATTTTTAAAAACAATTGGTGTGATTTACTGTTTATATATTGAAAAATAAAAAGATTACAAATATTTAGCAGTAAATCTGATTTAAATAAAAAACATCCTTATATTTATATAGGGATTATGATTTTAAGAAAAATACATTTCATATTTATTCACTGAAAAAAACAATATGTTCGAAAAAAAGCAAACAAATTTTAAAACTCCTGATTTAGGAAAATTACAAGAAGTTGTGATTGATGCACGTACAAAAATATACATTGCTATAGGCGCAAATCCGGAAGATGCTAAAAGCCGATATTTGTCAAGACTTGAAGCTAAAAACAAAGTTCAAATTGTTACCCGAAAACCGGTTGCATCCTAATTTTCTATTTAAGATTGAAATAATTTTTTGTATAAAATATATTTGAATTATAAAATACTGAAGCGCTAATTTACAGCGCTTCTTTTAGTTTTAGCAGGTATTGACGTGAAACAGGAATATGTTCGTCATAGCCTTTTAAAGTAAGGAAATTACTGCTATAGCTGCTATTCATCTTTTCAACATAGTGCATATTTACAATACAAATTCTGTGACATCGTATAAAATTTGTATATTGTTTAATCTGAAGTTCAATATTTTTTAAAGTATTTCGAATAAGCTTTTTCTTGAAATTATTTTCTTCCTTATATACAATTTCCACATAATTATCAGCTGATTTTATAAATGCCACATCAGCAATTATTAAACTAAAGTTTTCAGATACATTTTCCGAAACAAACTCAATTGTTTTATTTAATATATCATCTTCATATTTTTCAATTTGCTTTTGAATTAATTTTTTTTCAGAAATTAGAAATTCATTTTGTTTCCTTAAATCATGAATAGTATCATATAAGCCCAATATAATTGCAGGTGCAAGACAAATTAATGCAATTTTAAACGTGATGAAGAATGTTAAACTGGTATCACCAACATAATGTAAATAGAATGAAAACGCAACTGTGCTTAAAATTAATATAATAAAACCCGTCATATATGATGGAACAGGTTCGTAATTTTCCTGTTGCTTATTTTTCAATATCCATGGAAATGTTATACGGGCTAAAACCATGAACATGAAAATAATAGCAGCAAAGCCAGACACAAACAAAAGTTTATTATTAAAATCGAATCTATGGATAGGAAATGGTTCAAAAAACAGGATAAATAAAAACACACCAAAACATATACTTAGGAATAGACCTAGTTTCTCGGATAATGACTTAGCTAATTGATTTAATTTTTTATCCACTTTTTTGAAAAACAATTATTTTTTATGAAAGTTAAAATAAAAAGATAATTTTTGCCATTAAATCATTAATAAAACAAAGAATTATAGCGAATAAATTCAAATTATGATAAAATTAACATAAAAGTAAACATGTCAAAATTTTCATCAATTCAAAAATTATCAAAAAAAAAGCCATCATTTTCAGGTGGCCTTTTTTTAAAAATTATTTACGGATTAGTCAATTAATTCAACATTAACTGCATTCAATCCTTTTTTTCCACGTTCAACGTCGAACTTCACTTTATCATTCTCTTTAATGTCGCTGCTAATTAATCCACTTTGATGAACAAAAACATCAGCGCTTGAATCTGATGGTGATATAAAACCAAACCCTTTGGTTTTATTGAAAAATTTAACTGTACCTTCTTTCATAAAATTAAAATTTAATTGGTGTTACTCTAGCTATATAGCTTATTATATAAATAAAAAATGCCATTATAAAAATATTCCTATACCTAACTTAATTCACAAATGTATAGGCTTTGCCCATTTTCCCAGCCCTTCCGGTACGACCAATTCTATGAATATAACTATCCATATTTTGCGGTTGCTGGTAATTTATTACATGCGAAACATTAACAATATCAAGACCTCTGGCGGCAACATCAGTTGCTACCAAAACCTGTATCTTCTTGTTCTTAAATGATTCGAGTGCTTTAGTCCTGTAATTTTGTGATTTATTACCATGAATTTCATCTGCCTTTATACCAGCTTTTTGAAGGTTCTTGCAAACTTTGGTTACCCATCGTTTGGTTTCAGCGAAAACGAGAACTTTTTCGAAAGTTGAATCGTGCATCATTTTAACCAAAATAGCCATTTTATCCTGGCCCTCACTTACCCTTATAATTTCCTGATCGATATTTGCTGCAGAACTATTTCCGTTTTTTAACCTTACTTCGAGCGGGTTATTAAGCAATTTCCCGATTAAATCTTTTTGGGTTTTATCTTCGGTAGCAGAGAAAAGTACGGTTTGTTTACGATTATACATACTATCAACAAATCGCATAATTTCAGGAGCAAATCCCATATCGAGCAAGCGGTCGAATTCATCCAACACCAGTACTGAAAAATTTTTAAGGTTCAGCGCGCGTTGCCTGACCATATCACCAATTCTGCCCGGAGTTCCAATGACAATATGACTAGGTTGCCTAAGTTTGGCTATATCTGATTTCACACTAGTGCCACCAATTAAGCATACACTGTATAATTTAAGCCCTTTGGCAATACTAATAAACTCTTGTTCTATCTGCACGGCTAATTCGCGGGTTGGCGAAATTATTAAAATTTGAAAAGCAGGTTTCGTTTCGAGTAAGTTATGTGACAAGGGAATTAAAAATGCCCCTGTTTTGCCTGTTCCTGTTTGAGCAACGCCTAATACATCTTTTCCGTTTAAAACAGGTTCAATACACCTGTCCTGGATTTCAGTTGGTGTGTTATAACCTTTTTTTAACAAGTTGCCGATGATAGATTGATGAACAGGAAGATCTTTTATAAACCTTGAGGAAATATATTGGGTTTCTTCTATTGCTAATGCCTTTTTTTCAAACAACCGAGTGTCTAATTGTTTTTTGTTTGATTTATTTACTGTTGTCCTTTTGTAAGAAACGTGAGATTTACTTTTAAAATCAATTACTTTTTTTTGTTTTTTTATTACTTCCATTTAATATTTTGGTTAATTACTCAGAAATTGACATTAACCAAATTATTTATTTTGAGGTGTAATGTTCTTTCTTAAATTCTATTAAATTATTGAATTTAAGGTTTTACTGTAAAAAGCTAAAAAATATTTTCAATAATTATTCTGCAATGTTAATGAATTAATTTACAAGACAAAAATATAATTTTGTACTAAGGTTGTTAAAAGAAATAAAAATTATTAAAAACTGAACCTTTGAGCCATTAATATCAATAATTAATGTTTAAGTACTTTATTTAGAACTTATTTTTAAAAATTTAAGGGAAACGAACAAAATTGGATTTACTTTTGTTACTATTGCACAATTAAAATCAATGTAATGTTTTTTTTCGGATTATTTTCCACTCATATTCCCTATATTATCCTTTCGATATTTTATTTGGCAGGATTTGGCGCTTTTTCTGTTAATGCTTTAAAAGTTAAATCACTTGGAAAACCTGCCAATGATAAAGTAATATATCAATCACACACGAATTCATTACAAAATATTTCGAAAGAAAATACTTGTTTTTTTGTAGATATTATAAAAGAGCAATCGGAAATTATTATTGATAAAATAGATAGTGGCCATATTTTCTTCAAAACAGGTCAACAATTTAAATTATATGAAAAACCAATTGCCGAATATTCATATAAGCTAATATTTTCATTATTTTCGCGTCCACCACCAGAAGTATAATCCAATTTAAATTTACTTTTTTTGATAGTATAATAGCACATTAATACGTGCATTTTAATATCAATTCTATCTTAGAAATTTATTAAAACTATGTTTTTTATTCCCATTGAAGGAGTTTAAAGCATAGAAATAGTCCTATAATTATATTCAAATAAATTAAAAATACAAAAAATGAAATTTATATATTTATCAATACTTGCATGCAGCCTTATGTTCGTTGGTTGCAAAAAATCAGATACTTCTACTCCATTGACAGGTACTACTTTTATCATTAATGCTACCAGCGAAACGCAATGGGTATATTTTTCATTTGATAAAAACGATTCTGTGAAAATTTCTGACCCAAAAAATTCTACCGGTTGGGATATAGCCTTCAAAAGATTTTACGTTCGTTCTAATGGTGGCCTTTCAGGAATTGGAAGTGCCGGAGCTGATAGCGCAAATGTAAATGGTCAAACAGGATTTGATTCTTATAAATCAGTTACTTCAACTAATTTTAGCACTGACAAATATATGCAGGTAATGACATACATGGGATATGGTATGGATACTGTAAATCCTGTTTTGTATACATGGTTCAATTATAACTTTGGAACAAATACTTTAGTGCCAACAAATATGGTATTTATTGTAAAAACTGCTTCCGGGAATTATGCTAAAGTATGGATTGAAAGTTATTACAGCGATTTGAATGTGCCGGGTTACGTCAAATTCAAATACGTATATCTGCCTGATGGCTCAAAAAGTTTTTAAGCATTAATATAAAAGCCTGGCCAGATTATTTCGCTGGCCTGTTTTTTTAACTAAACTTAATAATGAAAAATTTCATTATTTTTCTTTTGCTTCAGTTTTCAATTCTGAATGCACAAAACAATGCGTTTATTGGAAGTGTCGTTGATAGTTCTGATGGAATTGGTTTGGTTGGCGCCGTAGTTCAAATTAAAAATTCGAATAAGGTGTTTTCTACCAATCTTTCAGGCGAATTCAAAATCACCGGATTAAGGAGTGGCAAATACTCATGTATAGTTTCCTTATTAGGTTATGGAACTAAAGAAATTACTATTTCATTACCTTCGAATAATGACAGTTCCAAAATTTTCTTCCTTAATCCGGTTGTTGAGGACTTGGAAACCGTAGTTGTTACAGGAACACATTCAGAAATGAAACTGAAGGAAACACCTGTGTTAACACAGGTAATTTATGCAGATAAGTTTTTGAAAACAGGCATCACATCTGTTGGACCTGCGCTCGAATGTGAAGTGCCGGGACTTAATTTCGATTATTCCCAAAATCCTTTGAGGCCTTCGATTTCATTTCAGGGAATGAATGCCGGTTATATTTTAATGTTGATTGATGGCGAACGTATTGCAGGTGAAAAAAATGGGAGTATTGATTTTTATATGCTCAATCTAACAAATGTTGACCGTATTGAAATTGTCCGTGGTGCTTCGTCGGTATTGTATGGCTCTAATGCAATTGGCGGTGTTATTAATATTATTACCAAACATCCGGTGAAACCTTTGGAAGTAAATTATAACACCAGGTATTCAAAGTACAACGAGTTGGAATCGAGCATAAATATTTCGATGAAAAAAAAATATTTTGCTACTTCAACAGATGTGATTTATAACCAGTCTGACGGCTATGATCTGGATCCGAAGGCCTTTTTAACAACATACCATACGCAGGAAAAATATAAGAATGGAAATTTATTTCAGCGTTTAGAGTTTTATCCAACAGACCAGTTGACAATTATAGCAAATAGCGGGATATTCTACAACCGTTTGTTTGTTGGGACTTCGTATCGTCCTTCTGACAGCGCTTACTTTGATGTGAATGGTTACGTAAAAGCCATTTACCAACTGAAAGATTCCGGGAATATTTCACTTTCGTATGATGCCGATGATTATTCAAATTACACTGTTTTTACACAACTTAATGATTGGCATCGCCTTTCATCGTACGATTATTTGCAAAGCACAAAGCTGTTGGCCAATTTAAAAATTTTGTCAGGAACTTTGTCGGCAGGCGCTGAATATCTTCCGGAACGTCTTTTTTCAAATTATTTGTTTCAAACAGTTCATACGAAAGAAGCAACAGAGCTTAATGTTTTTGGCCAGTTCGATTATAAGTTCAACAGCATTTTTTCAGCAAATGCCGGTTTACGGACAACTCATCATTCGAGTTACGGGCTGCATGCCGTTCCAAAAATTTCATTCATGGCAAATATCAATCCGGTTATTTTAAGGTTATCGTATGGATATGGTTATCGCTCACCTACATTAAAAGAATTGTATTATTATTTTGATCATTTTGGAATGTTTACCATTCTGGGTAATCCTTCATTGAAGCCTGAAGAATCTCAATATTTAGGTTTTTCCCTGGAAATGAACCGAAAATTGTTCAACCATTCGGTAAACTTCTATTATAACAGGGTCTCAGACATGATTTCCGATAGCTGGACGGTAGATTCAGCAGGCAAAAAAATAGACCAATATATGAACAATGCATCCGCAACAATCATGGGAATTGACTTTATGGAACGGATAATGCCATTTAAAAATTTTGTTGTGAATGGCGGCTTAAGTTTGGTAAATGCGAAAAATAATATCACCGGCGAACAACTGTACAGTATTAGTCCTATATCGGCAAATATTTCAGCCAACTATTCCTTTAAATTATTTAAAGAAAAAGCTGCCGCTGAAATATATGGGAAATATAATGGTTATAGAAATTATCCACCTATTGATACAATTCCAATCAGCGATAAACCTTATTATATCTGGAAAGGCGATGTTTCATATCATATTGGAAATTACATAACATTTGCTTTTGGAGTAGATAATATTTTCAACATTATAAATTCAAAAAGCTTTGACAATATTTCACCGGGAAGGAGGTATTTTTTCAGCCTGAATATTCACCTGACAAAATATTAAATATATGTTTGAGGCGCTCTTATAAATAGGCATGAAAGGAGTAATTTAAAAGACATTCTTTAACTTCAATATTTATAGATTAAAGGAATTAATAAAACCAATATTTCGGTGGTTTATGCGTATAATTAAGCGTATCTAGTCCTTCGGGAGAAAGCCCAACAGGCATATAATCTATTTTATAAGATTTTATATATGTACTTCCCAAACTTTGATTAAAATAATAATTTATACTATTAACTGAAGTAGCACAAAAATATCCTAATACGCCTTGCGCACTATCACTTGTACATTTTATATTCGATTCAATTTGTGTAGGTATGGGATCGAAAATAGTGTTTGATGGGCTTATTTGGGAATTTTCCTGTGAATAAATTTCATATATTTTTTTTGAAACTGAATAAACATTAGTAGTTATAATATCGCCGGCAGAGCTGCTATCGCACAAATAAGATACATAAAACATTGTATCAATAAATTGATTGCTAATTATAACTAAATAACTATCTTCCTTTTGAAGGCTAAATCCAGATGAAATAAAACCGTCAAAAAAACTTTCAATTTGTGGTTGGTCACCTACAATCCCGGATTTCAAATTCATTTTAAAAGGATTATCAATAGTGTACCAGCCATATATTAAGCCCATTTCTTGAGAACTACATAAATATTGCCGCATTAAAGATGATTTAAATTGAAAGTAATAATCCTGATTTGAAGGAACTTTAACATTTATAAACAAATTAAACCCATTCTGGGTATAGGTGTAATAAGTTCCATCATAATCTTGTAAAAGCGATTGAACCTGACCTGGTTCAGCAAACATTGAATCTATTTCAGGCATTTCATTAATTTTTTCCCAATCCGATTCATAAGTATTTGTTATAGCTCCTTTACCATCGGTTAATGCTATTTTTAATTTATAGCTTCTTCCCACCCGACCTTGCATTCCAGTTGGCGAAGTTGTATAATTTCCTGAACCTTGAGGTTTTTCAATAATATTCTCAATATTACCTAAATTGTCTATAATACTCATCTTTGCATTTGCAACAATCGGAGTAGTATATTGTGAATTATACGGAACAGATTTTGTAAGCTTTATTGTATAAGGTGGAGATTCATTCGAAATTGATCCTTCAACCACCAAACTTGATATGCCTTCCTTAATAGGAGGATCATTATAAGGTTTTTTACAAGCCTGAGAAATAATTGAAAAAATAAATATAAATACAAGCAGCCTCATTTTTTAACCTTTCAAAACAAAATATAAGGAAATAATACATTAATAGAATATTCTTACTTAAATTGAACCTATTTTTATAAACTAAAACTAAAACTAATACTTAATTTAAATATAAACAAACCTGTTAAAAATTTAATTGTACATTCGTATAAACTTTTAAAAATTACTATTTAATTGAGTTAGAAAAAAGATTGATTGGTTTCGTTATACTAATTTATAATTTAGACTGTATTCGTGGTTTTAAATAATTATTTAAAATGAAACTATTCGAATATTTCCCTGTGTTTTTATATAATTGAAAAATTCCATCTGAACCTAATACATTTAGAATTTGAACAGATGAAAACAAAATTAATTTTATTTATCTTCATTTTAATTTCATTCATAACAAAGGCGCAAACATGGACAACCTTTCAATTATCAAATAGTTTAGCCAACGACAGTGTAAATACAATTGTTATTGATTCAAATGGCAATAAATGGTTTGGAACGCAAAACGGATTATCAGAATTTGATGGCGTATATTGGACCACTTATAACTTATCCAACAGTAAATTAGTCTGTGATAGCATCACTTCATTGGCTATTGATGCACAAGGAAATAAATGGATTGGAACTTATTTTGGGGTATCGGTATTTGATGGTAAAAATTGGACCAAATATTTAGCTGATACCTTTATCACAGCAATAGCAATAGATGCACAAAACAATAAATGGTTTGGAACATATTTTGGATTATTAGAATATGATGGCAAAAATTGGGCTGAACATTTAGAATATAACTATATAACTTCCATTATAGCTGACAAAGACAATATTTGGGTTGGTACACAAAATGGAGGTGTTTCAAAATTTGATTATAAAAATTGGACTACCTATACTTACGATAGTATTTATTATGTAAATTCCATAACTGAAGATAATCAGAATAACATTTGGGTGGGAACTCCATTTTTCGGAGCTACAGAATTCGATGGCAGTAATTGGAATACTTACACTGTAAACAATGGTTTGGCCAATAATTCAGTTAGGTCAATAATAATTGATACTAAAGGTAATAAATGGTTTGGGACTGACAGTGGACTATCAAAATTTGATGGCAAAAAATGGACAACTTACATGATGGATACCACAATCACTTCAATTACATCTGATGCTATGGGTAATTTATGGTTTGCTACGCTGGGATATGGCGTGGTTAAATATGACGGTAAAAAATGGACTAATTATAAAATGGTCAGACCAAAAATTAATTCAATTACCATGGATGACCAGGGCAATAAATGGTTTGGAACTTTTGGAGGAATTGCGAAATTTGATGATGTAAACTGGACGTACTATAATACAAACAATGGAATGATTAGCGATAGTGTTTATGCTATTGCTATAGATGGACAAGAAAACAAATGGATTGGCACTTCGGAAGGGGTACAAAAATTTGATGGAATCAATTGGACTACTTATACCACAAGCAACGGTTTAATAAATAATTGCGTATTGGATATAGCTATTGATGCAAATGGAAATAAATGGTTTGGAACAAATGGAAGTGGTGTTTCGAAATTTGACGGTACCAATTGGACTACCTTTAATTTTGATAATGGATTAGCTGATAATTTGATTTTAAGTATATGTATAAATGCCCAAGGAAATATCTGGTTAGGAACATATAACGGAGTATCTGAATTTGATGGTACAAACTGGACTACTTATGTTCCGTTCAATAGTGGGCTGGCATATTACAAGGTTAATGCTACGACAGTAGATCAAAAAGGCAATATATGGTTTGGGACTGATGGTGGCGGGGTTTCAAAATTTGATGGTACAAATTGGACAACTTACAATGTTAACAATGGGCTGGTTAATAATACTGTCCATGCTATTACTATTGATGCTCAGAATAATTTATGGTTTGGTACCTTATATGGAATTTCAAAATTTGATGGCAAAAATTGGACAAATTATTATTCTTCAAAGAATGGATTAGTTAATAATAGGATATCGTCAATTGCAATAGATAAATTTGGAAATAAGTGGTTTGGAACAGATAGGGGGATTTCAAGGTTTGGAAATGTTACAGCAGATATTTTAAACCCTTCAAATAAATATCAAACTGGGAAAAACTTAATTATATTTCCTAATCCATCAAAAACAAAGACTACAATAATATTCCCGAATTTTGATATCTATAATTTAATCATTGAAAACCCTGCTGGTGAAATTGTGAAGCAAAGCATTATAAAAGGCAATCAAACTATTATTTTAACTGAAAATTTGGAAGAAGGAATATATTTCATTTCAGTGAAAAGTAATACCAATGGTGATATATATAATGGAAAAATTGTAGTGAATAAATAATTATCTGCATTAATTTTTTCAAAAAATTAAATTAAAATATCATTAAACTTCTTAATTTATAAAGCTTCTAAATTATTTGGGATAATTTATTTGTAACTTTATTGGTTTAAAAACAAGTTAATAAAATTTTAATACAAGAAGGTCTTTACACGAAATTTTAAACCAATGAATATAGAAGCATTTTTCAGAGTTACTTACGGGCTGTATGTTGTAAGTACGGCAAATAAAGACAAATTTAACGGATTTGTTTCCAATACTGTCTTCCAGGTTACTGCCGAACCGCCACAATTTGCGATTGCATGCAGTAAAAACAACTTCACAGCTAATATTCTTAAGCAGAGCAAATCGTTTGCAATTTCAGTACTTCAAAAAGAAGCAAAAGCTGATATAATTGGAACGTTTGGCTATCGTTCCGGGGCAGATTTTAATAAGTTTGAAAAGTACAACCATAAAATAGGTAAAACAGGAGCGCCAATATTATTGGAAGGTGCTGTTGCTTGGTTCGAGTGTTCTATAGTACAAACAATTGATGTTGGATCTCATTTGCTATTTATTGGCAAAGTTGAAGATGGCGATTTGATTGACGAAAGTTTGGAACCACTCACATACGCCTGGTATCGTGAGGTTAAAAAAGGTAAAGCTCCTAAAAATGCACCTACTTATATCGATCCTGATAAACTTAAGCAACCTGGAAAAAAGGTTAAGGCCGATATTTATTATTGCACAGCCTGCGGTCATGTTTACGATCCTGAAGTTGGCGATCCTGATTCAGGAATAGCGCCAGGAACACGTTTCGAAGATATACCAGATGATTGGGTTTGCCCGGTTTGTGGTGCCGCAAAGGCAGATTTTGCTATTAAAGATTAATTTAACAATTATAGAATTTTAAAAATTATAACCATGGAAAAGAACATAAAAGGAACAAAAACTGAGCAAAACCTGTTAAAAGCTTTTGCCGGAGAATCACAGGCCCGGAACCGCTATGAATTTTTTGCGAGTGTTGCAAAAAAAGAAGGTTATGAACAAATTGCTGCAATATTCCAGGAAACAGCCAACCAGGAAAAAGAACATGCAAAAAGGTTTTTTAAATTTCTCCAGGGTGGTATTGCAGAAATAACTGCAAGCTATCCTGCCGGAATGATAGGCACAACTAAGGAAAACCTTAAAGCTGCTGCTGAAGGTGAACATGAAGAATGGACTGATTTGTATCCTGCATTTTCCGAAATAGCAAAAGAAGAAGGATTTCCTGAAATTGCCACCGCGTTTAAAATGATTGCCAAAGTTGAAACTGAACACGAACGCAGGTACCTGAAATTATTACAAAATATTTCGGAAGATAAAGTATTTATGAAAGATGGAAAAGTGTGGTGGAAATGTATGAACTGCGGTTATGTTTATGAATCGGAAAAAGCTTTGGAAAATTGTCCAGTATGTTTGCATCCAAAAGCATTTATGCAACTCAAAGAAGAAAATTATTAAAAGTAAAAATAAATAGATTGAAGAAATTTCAATTAGTTTCTTCAATCTATAATTTTACATTTTCTATATTATTTTATTGAAAAATCTTATCGAAGAAATTTTTCATTTCCAGCCATGAGGCTGAATCAGCTTCAGCATTATATGCTATAGGCAAGTTAAATTTTTTGCCTGTTTCAGTTGATGCAGGATTGGTGAATGCATGTGTAGCATTGGCATATATATGAATTGAATAATCAGCTCGGATTGAGTCGAGCTGATGTTTAAAATTATCCAAATCGGTTTGCGATACAAATTTATCGGCACCACCATGGCAAACTAAAATTTTAGCTTTCAGTAAATCCTTATTTGCCGGTACTCCAGCCAATCCTCCATGAAAGCTAACAACACCTTTTAAATCTCCACCCAATTTTGCATAATTCAGAACAATTGCACCGCCAAAGCAATATCCAATTGCAGCTATTTTAGATGTATCGGTTTGAGGATATTCTTTAATTTTACCCACAGCGGCATCCATCAATGTTTTTGCCAAGCTTGGGTCCTTATAAAAAGGCATAGTCAATTCCTGCGCTTCTTTTGGATCTGCAGCTACTTTTCCATTACCAAATAAATCAACAGCTAAAGCAATATAACCTAACTCAGCGAGTTTACGGGCACGCATTTTTGGATAATCGTTCAAGCCCCACCACTCATGAACAACAATCACTGCAGGACGTTTGCCCTGTACATTTTCATCATAAGCAATGAAGCCTTTATAGTCAACATTACCAACTTTATAGCTTATATTTTCTTCCTTTATCATTGGTGTTTTCATATTTTTGGACGAACATGACAGCATTACAACTGTTGCAATTACCAAAATGAAAGACGATAGAATAGATTTCATAGTATATAGATTTTAAAATTTTAATCTATAACAAACTGAAAACAAAATTGTTTTGGAAGTTTATTTTACAATTTCACCAACATTTTGCAATATATAGTGTGGGCGATAAGGGAATAAATCAACTGTTTCCCGGGTACTTATACCGCTCAACACAAGCAAAGTATCTATTTCAGATTCAATACCGGCAATTATATCGGTATCCATTCGGTCGCCAATAATCATTGATTCTTCGGTCGTAGCCTTCAACCGGCGTAATGCACTGCGCATCATTAAAGGGTTTGGTTTTCCAACATAATAAGCTTTGCGGCCAGTACTTAATTCTATTGGAGCCATTAGTGCCCTGGTGGCCGGAATTATACCATTTTCAACCGGTGCAGTTAAATCAGAATTTGTTCCAATTAGCTTTGCACCTTTTATAACGAAGTTTATAGCTTGTTCAATTTTCTCAAAACTATAGCCACGTGTATCGCCAACAACAACATAGTCCGGATCGACATTATTCATCGTATAACCAACATTATATAATGCATTATATAAGCCGGCCTCGCCAATAACAAATGCGCTGCCTTTAGGTTTTTGGCTCGAAAGAAACGATGCAGTTGCCAACGCACTGGTATAAAACCTGTCTTCAGGAACATCTAGTCCCATTCGTAGTAGCTTTTCGTGTAATTCGCGTGGCGAACGTTCGCTGGAATTGGTTAAAAAAAGAAAATTTTTATTTTCAGCCTGTACCCAGTCAATAAATTCCTTAACACCATCTAATATCTTTGAACCATGATATATAACACCATCCATATCGCAAATGAATGCCTTTTTGCTTTTTATTTTTTCCTTCATTTTGTTCATAAAACTATCTCTCTTTATATTCAAAAAATAATATTTGCAAAGATACACAAACACAATGATTTCATTGTTATTAGGTTTTTAAAATTGTAAAAGAGTGATTAAAATAGTACCATTTTAACTAAATTTGAACCATATAGTATAATTTTTAAAATTTTAAAAAATCAATTTAATATGTCAACAATTTTTAAACATTCAGAAATTAAATTCGAAGAGAACCCTACTAAAATTGAACATTACAAACTATTAACATCTACGCCGAGGTTTTCAACTGTTGTAAATTCAAAGAATTTAATTTTTGATATTAGAATATTAAATCCCGGGCAGTATTCATTTCCTTATCATTTTCACCGTCATGCTGAAGAATTAATAATGATAACTTCAGGTACAATGACCATGAGTGCCCTCAAAAGGTTTTGACACACTGGAAAAAGACGATTTGGTGTTCTTTGAAATGGGTGAATCAGGGGCTCATCAATTCCACAATCACAGCAATGAACCCTGCACTTATTTAGATATAAGGACTCTAATAAATGTAGATGTTTGTGAATATCCAGATTCGGGAAAAATAAATATAATTCCGCCTTATGAAGTTTATGAAAAAAATTCGCAGGTGGAATATTTTAAGGGCGAAGAAGATGTTGTAAATAAATGGAAAGAGTTACAAACTAAAAAATAAAAGTAAATAAGTTAACCCAATAGTCACAAAATAAATTATGTATAAAATTGCAAAACAATTTATTAAAAGAATTTTTCCAAAAAGGTTATTATATAACTATGAATCGTTTATCAGATCAATATTATATTTATTCTATACTGGTAATAAATATCAATGCAATATTTGTAATAAAAATCTGAAAAAATTTATTTCTTTGGAAAATGGTGGCAAGCTATGTCCCTATTGTGGAAGTAACTCAAGAAACAGGCGATTATGGAAAATTTTAACAGCAACTTATATTAAGAATAATTTAAATATTTTAGATTTTTCCCCTTCGCGATGTCTTTACCGAAAGCTTAAAAAGAATACTGCTATAAATTATGTAACAACTGACTTATCGGGCAATTTTATTGCAGATAATAAATTCGATATAACTAATATTGCTGTTAATGATCAATCGTTTGATTTGGTTATTTGTTATCATATTTTAGAACACATAATTGATGATTTGCAAGCTATGAAGGAATTATACAGAATTTTAAAATTTAGTGGAACCTGCATAATCCAAACACCTTTTAAAAGTGGCGAAATTTATGAAGACTATTCTATAACAGCAAAAGAAGACAGGTTGAAACACTTTGGTCAGGATGACCATGTAAGAATTTATTCTGTTGAGGGTCTAAAAAACAGATTATTACAAACTGGTTTTAATGTAAATATATTAGAATTTAATGAAGAAGAAAACAATTTAAATGGATTGAACACAAAGGAATGTATATTAATCTGTAATAAATAAAATTTTATGACAGCATTGGAAATTGCCAATATTCGGTTATTTAATCAACAAATATATACTCAGCAATATAAAAATGTTGTGGAATTGGTAGAATGGATGGGAGCCATTCAAGCTCAGGACTTTTTAATGGCTAAGTGGGCGATTGGTTTGCGAATAAAAAATAATACTGAACAAATAATTGAAGAGGCATTTAATAACGGAGAGATTATACGAACTCATATAATGCGCCCCACATGGCACATTGTAAGCGCGCATGATTTAACATGGATGATGAGTTTAACATCGCAAAGGATTTTAAATTCAGCTAAAGGAAGACAAACTGAATTAGAATTGACAGATGAAATTTTAATTAAGTGTACGAAAATAGTAGAAAAATCATTGTCAATAGAAACTAACCTTACAAGATCAGAAATTGCCGAAATACTAAATAAACATAAAATTATTACGAATGAAAATAGATTATCACATATATTGTTTTATCTAGAATTAAAAAGTGTTATATGTAGTGGTCCAATTATTAATAATAAGCTATCGTATGCCTTATTCCATAAAAGAGTTCAATATATTAAAAATTTAACGTTTGATGAAGCCTTGGCAGAATTAGCTGTTCGTTACTTTAAAAGTCATGGTCCGGCAACTATAAACGACTTTATTTGGTGGTCAGGGCTATCAAGTCGTGAAGCCAAAATTGCTATAGAATCAAACAAATCTAAATTTATTACTGAAAATATAGGCTCAGAAAAATACTTGTTCTCTGAGCCATTGCAAATAAACCTGAAAAATACAGTCAGTTTGCTTCCTGCTTATGATGAATTCTTAATCAGTTATAAGAATAGATCAGCTTCTATATCTGAACACATTGTTAAACAAGCAATTTCAAGCAATGGCATTTTCTGGCCAATTATAACAATAAATGGACAAGTTGAAGGGATATGGAAACGTTCAATTAGAAAAAATAATGTTGAAATTGAATTAAAATTTTTCACCTCTATGAATAAATCGAACAAAGAATTAATAAAAATGGAAATTGAAAAATTCGAACATTTTATAGGAAAACCTGTTAAAATGATAGAATAAAAAGCACATCTTGAATTAGCTTATTTTATTCAAAAATTAATTTGTAAAAATGAAAGCAGTATATATAAATGAATTTGGAAATAGCGACAAACTTATTTACACTGAAGATTTTCCCAAACCTATAGTTAAGGAAGCCGAAGTTTTAATAAGGATAAAAGCTACGAGTGTAAACCCTGTTGACTGGAAAATTAGGGAAGGATTGGTAAAAGGACGTACTCCTATTCAATTTCCTGCCATTTTAGGCTGGGATATGGCAGGTATTGTAGAAGAAACAGGTTTTAGCGTGAGCCGTTTCAAAACGGGCGACGAAGTTTTTGCCTATACACGGCGACCAGTGATTGAACATGGTACCTATGCAGAATACATATCTATTCCTGAAAGTTATATAGCCCATAAACCCAAAACGATGTCGTTTGAAGAAGCGGCCTCAGTTCCTTTGGTTGGTTTAACTGCTTATCAATCGTTAAAAAAAGTTGATTTACAAGCCGGAATGACAATATTAATATTAGCTGCAACCGGTGGCGTTGGTTCAATGGCAATTCAACTGGCAAAAATAATGGGTGCTAAAGTTTATGGGCTTGCAAGTCTTACCAACGCTGATTATATGAAAAAATTAGGAGCTGATGTTGTACTAAACTATGACAAATCAGATTGGGTTGCCAAATTTATTGCTACATGCCCTGAAAAAGCTGATGTTATTTTTGATTGTACGGGAGGTGAAACCATTCAAAAAAGTTTCGCCTGTATTAAACCAAATGGCAAAATAATTTCAATTACTACTCCCCCAAGTGAGGAATTAACAACTAATCCGAATTTCAAATTCTATTATCATTTTGTTGAACCCAATGCTGTTCATTTAAGCGAACTAGCAAATTATACCGATTTAGGGAAGCTAAAAACTACAATTCATGTGATATATCCTTTAAAAGATATTCAAAAAGCCCATGAATTAAGCGAACAGAAACATACAAAAGGAAAAATTGTAATACAAATTGACTAATCAAATTTTGAATGAAAATAGTTATTAACCAATAAAAATTGCATTTATGAGAAAGTTTAGCGGATTTATTTTAGTTATTTTTATTACAGCATGCGCTTCAATTAAGCTGATTTCACCAACGCAAGCCGATGCAGACAGGGGAGCGCAGAAATTCTCAAATTTTACATTTTCCGATTTGAATAATGGAAAAATGTTATATGAGCAAGATTGTGCTGAATGTCATCGTTTAAAACTACCTGAATCAAAAAAAGAAAATGAATGGAATACCATAGTTCCGCAAATGGTTAAAAAAACCAATCAGGATGCTGGATATAAGAAAATAAAAGCCAATGATCAGGAACTCATCCTTCATTATTTAATAACCATGAGTACAGTTAAAAATGTGATTAAATAAAAATGTAATATATCATAAAAACAATAATTCAAAAATTGTCTTTTCATTTGGTTTTGAATATACATTGATTTTACCATTATGTTGACGCATAATTTGGCGTGCCAGGCTAAGGCCTATGCCTGAGCCGTTTTCTTTTGTGGTAAAAAATGGAATAAAAATTTTGTCGAGTAGGTTATTCTCAATACCTGGCCCATTATCGGCCAATTCAATAATTATTTGATTATCTAAGCCTTTATAGGCTTTTAAGGAAATTAATTTATGGGAATTATTTTGCATGGAATCTATCGAGTTTTGCACAATATTGATTAGCACCTGTTCTATTAAAGATTTATCAGCATTTAAATTTAAGGTTGATGGAAATATTTCTACTTGCATTTGAATATTTTCAAGCCGTAATTTTTCATGCAACAGTATGCTGACATGTTCAAAAAGTATTGCTACTGGAAAGTCTGCACGATTTAATTTAGGTAGTAATGTTATACTACGAAAACGACGTATAAAATCGTGGATTCCTACGCTCCTATCTTTGATAATCCGAATCCCTTTTTCAATATCGCCTGTCAATTCTTCACCCAGTAGTATCTCGCCGTTTTGACGATTTTCTTTAATTAATTCTGTAAGCGTATCAATGGTAGAGGTCATAGGGCTTATGGAATTCATAATTTCGTGTGTGAGTACCCTTATAAGGTTTTGCCATGATTCCAACTCCTTTTCTTCCAACTCATTTTTAATATTCTGAAAAGTAATAATTCGCATGCGCCTTCCCATGAAACGGTATTCACCCGTAATGAACGAAACCGGCAAATGTTCTCCTTTATATTCAACCTTAATGACTTTTCGGTTTACGATGCTAGAGTTAATAATGGCATTATAAAATTCGGGTTGCACTAGTGCAAGTTTAGATATATGTTTTATATTCCCAATTCCCAATATCTTTCTGGCTGTACGGTTAATAATTTCAAGGTTATCATTCTCGTCCAGCGCAATTAGACCAATTGTAACATTCTCAACAATGGCGTTAAGATATTGTGCTTGTTTTTCATTTTCAATCCTGAGTTTTTTCAACTTTTCCAGTACATTGTCCATTCTCTTTACCAGGCTTCTATACGTTCTATCGCTATATCTGGATTTTACCATACTACTGAAATCGTCATTTTCAATGGCTTCAAAAAGAATTTCAAGATGCCCCCAACTTTTGCTGACCAATGAATATAACAGATAAACCTGTATTATGAGCGCTATCGTTAATAAGACAGAATATATTTCAATTTTGTACAATAAAATATTAAAGACCAATAAAAATATAGTGCCCACAATCAGCAAAATCCTGATAATAATATTTATGTAAAGTTTATTAAAGCCCATAACGTTGAATTTTCCGGTAAAGCGTTTGACGACCAATTTTCAATTCACGTGCTGTTTCAGAAATATTGTGGCCATTCCGTTCCAATGAATTATATATTGCTATTCTTTCATTATCTTCAAGCGTATTGTTCGAGTCTGATGCAAATCCTTTTGATTGTGGCAAATGAAGATCATTTGGCCTAAGGATATTATTATCGCCAAGAATTACTGCACGTTCCATGGTATGTTTGAGTTCACGTATATTACCCGGCCAGGGATATTCATAAAGTTTGTCAATGGCATCAGAATTAAGCTTAATGCCAGGTTTGCCATACTTTACACTAAAGCAATTTAAAAACGAAAGGGCAAGTGTCTCAATATCATCACCCCGTTCGCGTAATGGTGGCAGATTAATTTCAATGGTATTGATGCGATACAGCAAGTCTTCACGAAACAGATGACTAGACACCATTGTTGCAAGATCTTTGTTGGTTGCACATATAAGCCTTATATCTATTGGCGTCTCCTTGTTTGAACCAACCGCCACAATACGTTTGTTTTCAATTGCTGTAAGTAATTTTGCTTGCATAGGAGGTGAAAGATTCCCGATTTCATCAAAAAACAAACTTCCACCGGAAGCAGTTTCCATTCGCCCGGTATGGTTATCGCGGGCATCGGTAAAAGCGCCTTTTATATGGCCAAACATTTCGCTTTCAAAAAGCGACTCTGTAATTGCACCTAAATCAACCGGAACAAAAGCTTCCTTACTGCGATGGGAACGTTTATGAATTTCACGTGCAACTACTTCCTTTCCGGTGCCGTTTTCGCCCAAGATAAGCACATTTGCATCAGTACCGGCAACTTTATCAATGAGCTCTATTATCTTCCTCATTTTTTCTGAACTTCCGGTAATCAAACGGTTATGACGTTCAATATCCTCGTCCAGCAGCTTTTCCCGGTTCTGGAGCTTCTGCACCTGATTTTGCGATTGTTTCAATTTAATAGCCGTTTGCACAGTCGCTAAAAGCTTCTCATTGTCCCACGGTTTGGTGATAAAATCAGTAGCCCCTTCCTTAATGGCCTGAACTGCCAGGTTTATTTCGCCATAAGCCGTAATAAGGACTACCGCTGGCGGTTTGTTAGTTTTTAAAATGCGATTGAGCCAATATAAGCCCTCATTGCCAGTATTAATACCTGCCGTAAAATTCATATCAAGCAGAACTAAGTCAAAATCTTCAGCAGTTAATAAAGCAGGAATCTGATTAGGATTCCTAATGGTTTTGACTTTTTCTATTTTATTTTTTAAAAATAATTCCAAAGCATCCAACACCGCAGGATTATCATCAACGGCAAGAATACTTCCCGGAAATTTTTTCATAGAGTAGGAATTTTAGTTTTAGAATTAAAGATAAAGCCAATTGTACCAAATTAAAAAACGCTTGTACCAAAATGAGACAACAAATTCATTAAATTTATTTTAATTTATTGAAATTGTGATAATTAATATTATGGCACGAAATTTATGATTCTCTAAGCAACAAGACAGTAACAATAAATTTAACACTTGAAATAATGATAAAAACAGTAAATCTTGAAAAGATCTTTCGCACTGATGAAGTTGAAACGACTGCATTGAACCATGTAAATTTTGAAGTGGCCAAAGGTGAATTTGTAGCTGTTATGGGGCCTTCAGGTTGCGGGAAGTCCACTTTGCTTAATATTGTAGGGTTGCTCGACAACCCATCGGAAGGTGAATATTGGTTCGACGGCATTGAAGTTGCAAAATACCGCGAAAGTCACCGAACAAATTTACGCAAAGGAAACATTGGTTTTGTATTTCAAAGTTTCAACCTTATTGACGAATTGAATGTGTTCGAAAACGTGGAACTACCACTTTTATACCTTAAAATAAAGTCCTCTGAAAGAAAAAAGATGGTGGAATCCGTTCTGGAAAGAATGAAAATTTCGCATCGCCGGAAACACTTTCCACAACAATTATCGGGCGGTCAGCAGCAACGTGTTGCAGTTGCACGGGCAGTTGTAGCAAGTCCAAAATTAATTCTTGCCGATGAACCCACAGGAAACCTCGATTCTGAAAATGGCGAACAAGTAATGCGCTTGCTCGAAGAGTTGAATAACGAAGGAACTACCATAGTTATGGTTACTCACTCGCCTGCCCATGCCGAAAGAGCTCATAGGATTATACAATTATTCGATGGACAACTTGTTTCGGAAGATATAAGGAGACTATTGTAATCAGTAAAATATAGAATACTGAAAACAAAATTGAGATATAATTAACAACTATTAAATCAGGATACTAATATGAATGAAACATTAAAACATAATATAAAAGATAAACAATAATAATATTATGAAAATAAGAACACTTTATTACTTAAAAATAGTTCAAAGAAAATTATTTTCAAAACCACTTTTCCCAGTCATTTCAATAGTTGGTCTTATTATAGGATTTGTTTCAACTGTTTTGGTTACAATATGGGCAAGTGATGAATTTAGTTATGACCGCTTTAATAAAAATGCAGACCAGATATACCGGCTAACTGTTGAAGTTAACAATAAGCAAACCGGATTTCATTGGAATTTTGCAAGAAGTTGGTATGGATGGCTAAAAAATATAAAAAAGGATATTCCCGGTATTGAATCAGTAGTCAGACTTAACCGTTGGGAATCGGGTATTGTAAAAGTAAATAATACAGTTTTCAAAGAAGAAATTTTTTATACTGACTCTTCACTGACTGATATATTTAATTTCAAATTTTTAAATGGAAATCCTAAAAAATGTCTGTCCAAGCCAAATGAAGTAATTCTCAGCAAAAGCACTGCAAACAAGTACTTTGGCTGTAAAGACGCTTTAGGAAAAACCATACTTCTTTATTGCAGCAGATGTAATAAAAAAAAGCCTTATCTGGTAACTGGAGTTTTCGAAGACACTCCTTTTGACTCACATGTTCATTTTAATGTAATTGCCTCATTCGATAATCCTGTGGAAGATGTGGATTGGGCTTACTATTACATCCTTCTGCAAAAAAAGACACACCCAAACGATATTCTTAAAAATTTTAAACATTTTGCAGGCAAGTATATTAATAAAGAAGAACTGGCAGACATTACTCCACATTTACAAAACATTACAGATATTCATTTATATTCAAACAAAGACCGTGAACTCGAAAAGAATGGAAGTCTTCGACAAGTATATATGGTAATAGGACTTGCTCTTTTCGTATTATTTATTACTTTGTTCAACTACTTTACTATTCGTTATATAAGCCTAATTAAAGAAAGCAAAATACTTAACTTGTTTCGTTTTGTCGGGGCAAAAACCAATAACATATATAATTACCAAATTGTTGAATCAATAGTCTATAGCGTGCTTGCGGCCATAGTTTCATTTTTTGTTGTTCAATTAATATCCCCCGACTTCAACCAACTCATAGGAAAACAGGAACTATCTGCAAATCCTTATATTATACAAATTTCAGAATTAAGTATCATATTCTTAGTCTTTATTACAGTCTTGACAGGGCTTATCCCTTATACAATTCTGAAAGCTTCGCAAAAATTCAGAGCTAAAAAAATGAAGTTACAAGAATTGTCAATTACAAATTCACCAAGGTTTCAGAGCCGTTCACGAACTCTTAAATTATTACTTGGAATTCAATATGTCTCCACTTTCGTACTTTTTATCTGTGTTATTGTTATTAATGACCAACTTCGACTTTTTAGCGATTACCAACTTGGCCAGGATAAACAAGGAATTTTATGTATCCATGAAATTCCTTGTCAAGTAGTTAATAAATATGAAATTTTCAAAGAAGAGTTGCTTCGTAACCCTTTGATTAAAGGCGTTACAAGTAGCATGGAAGACCCCGGTATTGAAATTGAAGATATGTCAGGGTTTAAGACAACCGATGTTGATAATGATACCAGTAAAAAATTGATTTACATATGCCCTGTTGATGACAATTTCTTTTCCTTTTATGGAATTCAACTTAAAGCTGGCAATATTTTCCCAAAATTTACCGGCAATGACTCCATCCCCGAAAATTACATTTTGAACGAAAAAGCTGTCGAATACCTGGGTTGGAAAAATGACGAAGAAGCTATAGGTAAACCTTTTCGTTTGGTGCATGATTTTATTTCTAAAACACCAGGAAGAATTGTAGGTGTAGTAAGCAATTTCCAACCATCTTCAGTAAAAAAAGATATAAAACCCTACGTATATTTCCAAAAGACCTTCTGGTTGTTCAGTGTTCAAATTAAATACGATACAGCCAGGGAAACCAAGGCTATGGCTTTAATTAAAAATACCTGGGGCAAAATATACCACGATTTTCCATTGAAGTACACATTTGTTGACGATCTATATAAAAAAGTTTATAAGAATGAATATGAACTAAGGAATATTGGAACGGTTCTTTGTTTGCTGGCAATTGTATTATCTTCATTAGGCCTATTCGGCATTACAGGCATCGTTTACGAGGCCAGGACAAAAGAAATCGGTATCAGGAAAGTAAATGGTGCGAGGTTTGGTCAAATATCAAAATGGTTATTAAAAGATACTCTTTTAGTTGTTACTATATCTTTATTAATTGCTGCGCCTCTCGCATGGTATCTTATGCAAAGATGGTTGCAAAACTATGCGTTTAAAATAACTATGAGCGCGTGGATATTCCTTTTAGGAGGAATAATTATATCATTAATAGCAGTGCTTACCGTAAGCTGGCAAACCTGGCGGGCTGCAAGCCGCAACCCCGTGGAAAGTTTGAGGTATGAATAAAATAAACCCCTAAATCCCCTAAAGGGGACAAAAGACTTAAATATATGAAAGGCAAAATTGATACTACAATGTTTTTTGGGGCATCACCAATAATTTTTGAACGTGCAAAACAGCTTCGCAATGAAATGACCGATGCAGAGAAAAAAATATGGGAACTAGTATGTAAAAATAAACTTATGGGATTTCTGTTCAGGGCACAACATCCTATTAACAGGTTTATTGCTGATTTTTATTGCCATCCATTGAAACTTGTTTTAGAAATTGACGGAAGTGTCCATGATATACCGGAAAGCCATGAATATGACATAGGACGTGAAATTGAGCTTGAAAAATTTGGCTTAAAAATTATAAGGTTTAAAAATGAAGAAGTTTTAAGCGATTTTGAAAAAGTAAAGCAGTTAATAATAAATGAATGTATAAAACGCAAAAAAGAATTACAAGTCCCCTTTAGGGGATTTAGGGGCAAAGATAAAACTGAATAACACTTAAAAAGTAAGATTATTACATGTCAGGAAAGGTAATATTCATGACACTGTCGATCATAAACATAACAGGACAAGTCAGACATATAACAGGATAGGTTATAAACATTATAAAGAAGATTATAAATATGATAGCACAGGTTATACTCATTACACGGTCGATCATAAACATGATTGAACGGGTCATAAACATAACAGGGCATGTCAGACTTATAACAGGAAAGGTTTTAAACATTATATGGAAGGTTATAAACCTAATAAAAGAGGTTTTATTCATAACCGGGCTTGTTATAAACATAATCTGGCCAGTTATATATAAAACAAACCGTGTAATGAACATGACATTGGATATAAAGTCTCAATATATCAAATAAAAATAATAAATTATGCAACTAAGAGAATTTTTCAGGTTTCACCTTTTAAAGGTTTTATTGGCATTTGTGGCAATACAAATAGTAATTATTGGAATTATAGAAATTAATAACCAACGTCCAAAAGCGGAACGTAATTATACAAATATGACCGAAGGTAAATCAATAAAAATTGCGCCCTTGTCAAATATTGCAATACATGACGATACCCGAACACTTTCGCTGTTTCATATAGCTTCACCAAAACATGGCACTTTTAAGCAAAAAGGAAATAATATAATTTATTCCCCCACTTCAGGATTTACCGGAACAGATAGTTTTGCTTATACTATTAGCGATGGAAGGCATGAATCGAAAGAAGCCTATTTTGTTATAACGGTAAATAAAAATTTGCCTCCCGTTGCAAATCGTGATTCAGTTATAGCTTACAGCGGAAGCAGTATTCCTATTAATGTATTGGATAATGACAAAGACCCCGAAGGTGATTCGTTAATTATAAAGGAAATCTCTCAACCATTATATGGTCAATTGAAATTGATTAAGAACAAGCTATTATATAAAGCAAATTCAATATCTCCACAAACAGATAGTTTTAATTATATAATAAGCGATGGAATAAATATTTCAAACAAAGCAAGGGTAGTTATAACGATAAAGAGCAAGACCGATCCAAGTTATCCATGGATATCAAGCGATTTGGGAAATTATACAAAAACAGGAAGTTTTTTATGTGTCAATAAAAAGTTAAATATCATTAGCTCAGGAAACGATATATGGAACAGCTTTGACGGTTTTCGTTTTACGTATCAATATATAAGTGGCGATTGTGAAATGGTTACAAAAGTTGAATCGTTTGATGCTGAGGAAGAATGGGCTAAAGCCGGGGTTATGCTACGAGAATCGTTATACGGAGGTTCAAAATCGTTTTTTGTTTGTGTTACCAATAAAAATGGAATAGCCGTAAATCAAAGGCTCAATAACGACGACCTTACAGAAAATGGTGATGCTAAACTAAATATTACTGCACCTTATTGGGTTAAAATTTCGAGAAAAGGTAACATTATAAGCTATTTCTGTTCACAAAATGGAAACAATTGGTCATCAATGGGAGAAATAAAAATCTCTTTAAAAAACGATATTTTTATAGGTTTTGCTGTTACAAGCCATAACAACAATGAAATGTGCAAAGCGGTATTTAGTAATTTTTATCTGGCCGGAAAACCTGTAAATATTGACAGTCCAAAATAAACTTAAACAATATAAATAATTGATCATATCACTGATTTTGTATTATTAATTTATACCTGTTATGAAAACAAATTTTATTTACGCGTTCCGGAATATTAAGAAAAAATATATAAATTCTGCAATTACTGTATTTGGCTTATCAGTTGCCATTGCCTGCTGTATGATAATATATTTATATGTTATACAAGAATATAATTATGATAATTTTCATAAAAATGCCGATCGAATTTACAGGATCAATTACAACCTTAAATATCAAATGGGTTTAAATAAGGAAGTAAGGTTGGAAGCCGAATTGATAGATATTCTTAAAAAAGAAGTGCCTCAAATTGAAAAATGTTGTGAATACCGATATGCTTTTACACAATTATTAAGTTATAACAATAATTTTTTCGATGTTCAGATGGCTTATGCAAGTCACGATTTTTTTGAAATGTTCAGTTTCGAATTTATAGCAGGCAACCCTTTGCAAATATTTAACAATCCGAATGAACTTGTGCTTACCCAAAAACTCGCAGATAAGATTTTTAATAAAGAAAAAAATTATACAAAATTATTAGGCAAAATAATTAAATATCCTGTAGTCTTTGGAAATACGCCTTTTACTATTGTTGGAATAATTAAAGATATTCCCAAAAATTCAAGCATCAATTTCGACGCAGTTATATCGGGAAAAAGTGGTAGAAACTTTGGTGGATGCAACAATTATTTTGGTTATACATCAATATATTATTTAACAAAAAATAATGTCAATTCCAAAGTTGTAGCAGAGAATGTAAACAAATCAGTTACAAAATATTATCAATCGAGGGTAAAATCAATGCAGGACAATAATGAACTGGCAAAAACAAGCGATGCTTTTGTCCCATATGTTCTACCATTAAAAGAAACTTATTTGGCAGGTGATATACAAAATTGCTTCGAAAAATCAACCAATAAATCAAATTTTACCATTTTAATTACCATCGCACTCCTTATTTTAATTATAGCCATAAGTAATTATATTATTTTATCGCTTGGCCAGTATTTACAAAGGATTGGAGATGTTGGAATACGCAAGGCTATGGGAGCCAACAATAAAAATATATTTACAGTATTCTTGTCTGAAGCCATTATAATAACGCTTTTTTCATTTCTGGCCGGAGGTCTTTTATGTGATATTTTAATTCCAATATTTGCAAAACTGGCACAAACCGAAATTTATACCAATCTTATACCTGTTAGCAAAATTGCAATGTTTATTGGTATATTATTTATATTCGTTGTAGTGTTCACGAGTATTGTTCCTGTACTTATTTTTTCAACAATCACTCCTCACCAACTGGCTTCAAAAAGAATAAGCGTTGGCCGAAAAAATATTTTATCGCAAATGTTTGTTTCTGTTCAATATAGCTTAAGCATTATACTCATTATATTAACGCTTTTTATAGTAAGGCAATCAAATTATCTTAAGAATAAATCTTTAGGATTCGACACAAATAACATTATTGATATACATCTTAACAGAATTGAAAAAAACGATCAGAAAATATTATTACAAAAGTTACTTGCCCAACATCCGGGAGTATTGAATTTATCATTGGTCGGTAGAAATTTCATAACAGGTGAATCCGATGGTTTTGTACGGAAAGATAATGGCGAACAAGTTGATGTTGTAATTTTCTCGGGAGATCGCAATTATATAAAAACCCTTGGATTAACTCTTGTTGAAGGCAAAGATTTTACCGAAACCAATGAAACCCCAAAGGATCGCTCCGCTATTGTAAATTCAAAGTTCGTAGAACAATTAGGTATTGAAAATCCGATTGGTAGAACATTTAATTTTTGGGGGTTAAATTTTACAATTATTGGCGTAGTTGCCGATTATCATTTTTTTAATATGGAGAGTCCTATCGTGCCAGCCATGATTTCTACACGAACTGAATTCACAGATTATGGTAACGATATACTTTTAAGGTACCATCCTGCCCAACTTTCATCGGTTATAAAACATATTGAAAAATGCTATAAACAAGTGGCACCTGACAAAGAATTAACCTATGATTTTTGGAACGAGAAACTAAAACAACGTTACGAAACTGAAGACCGTTGGAGCAAAATTATAGGATGGACATCAGCAATTGCAATAATTATATCGTCACTGGGTTTATTCGGGCTTTCTATTTTGCTCATCAATCAACGGATTAAAGAGATTGGTATAAGACGCGTTAATGGTGCCAGCTCCTTTGAAGTTTTATATAGCATAAATAAGTCGTTCATCGGTTGGTTAATGGGTTCTCTTATTATATCATTCCCTTTGGCATATATGTTAACAAAAAAATGGCTCGAGAATTTTCCGTATAAAATCGAACTCAGTTGGTGGATATTTATTATTGCCGGGGCAATAGCATTTTTTGTTGCTATAATAACAGTTGGCTGGCAAAGCTGGAGCGCAGCAAGACGCAACCCAGTTGAAAGTTTGAAGTATGAATAAATAAATATATATACAAAATGAATGGAAATATAACAACAGGAAAAAGTAATGAAACTGAAAAACTAGGTGATATTTCATCTATGGACAAGCCTATAACAAATAAATCAAAGAAGTTGAAAAGAATAATACTTTATTCAATCATAGGAATTACTGCTATATCGCTTATTTTGTTATTTATTTTCATGGATAAAAGCTCAAGCCTGAATGTTGACAGTGACAAAGTTACCATTGACGTAGTTAAAAAAGATGTTTTTCAAGATTATAATTCTATCATAGGAACAGTGGAGCCAATTCAAACTGTATATTTAGATGCAACAGAAGGTGGCCGGGTTGAAGAAATTTATTTAAGGGAAGGAACTATGGTGAAAAAAGGCGATGCAATAATGCGCCTTAGTAATGACAATTTAGTTCTCGAAATATCCAATAACGAAGCAGAAGTTGCCAGGGCAATAAATGATTTAAAATCGATGCGATTAACACTGGAGAACCAACAAATAAGCAATCGCAGCCAATTAGTTGATTATTACTACGATTTACTAAAACTTCAACGCGATTTTAAAAAAAACGGGTTACTTATACAAAATAATTATATATCGCAGGAAGAATATTTATTATCAAAAGAAAATTATGAACGCAAAAAAAAGCAATTCGAATTGCTTTCAAAGAAAGCATATCAGGATTCAATTTCAACCAATACAAGAATTGCCTCGTCAGAAGAAATGGTAGAAAGTATGCAAACCAATCTTAATACTAATCGGAACCGTCTGAAAAAATTAACTATTCAAGCTCCAGTTAATGGTGAATTAGCAACTTTAACCCCGGAATTGGGTAAAGTCATATCTTATGGTACATCCATAGGTTCGGTCAATATTTTAGATTCGTATAAGTTAAAAGCTGATATTGATGAACATTATATTGACAGAGTTAAATTAAAACTAAGCGCATTTTGCGAATTTTCCGACAGTGACTTTTCTGCCACTATATCAAAAATTTATCCTGAGGTAAAAAATGGTCAGTTTTCGGTTGATATGGTTTTCACTGGAAAAATTCCTGGCGACTTACATATTGGACAGACCACAAGGGTACGTTTGGAATTGGGCGAATCGCAGCTAGCCATATTAGTGCCGCGCGGCGGATTTTATCAGTCAACTGGTGGCCAATGGATTTTTGTACTTGACAAATCGGGAAAGAATGCAACTAAAAGGAACATAAAAATAGGGCGACAAAATCCGAACTCATATGAAGTGCTCGAAGGACTTGAACCAGGTGATAAAGTTATTACTTCAGGCTACGACAGTTTTGGCGATGCTGATAAACTTGTTATAAAATAATTGTAACTAATTGCAAACTATAACCGTCAAACTAAATAATATAAATTCAAGGGTAAAGAACATCTGTTATATTTTATAATTAAAAAAATTTGTGGAAAAAGTATTATTTTGCATAACCTTTCGTTATAATAAGTGAAAATATTCCCAATTTTTATTGTAATTTGTGAAACAAACTAAACAATTTCATATGAAAACAATTTTTAAATATTCATTTTTAGCTGTTTTATTTTTTCAAAATACAACAATATTCTCTCAAAAAGCTTGGACTTTGGAAGATTGTATTGGTTATGCACTCCAAAATAATATTCAAATTAAACGACAAGGATTACAGGCTGATGTTGCCAAAAATAATTTAGTTCAATCGAAAATTGACTTTTTACCCAACCTCTCTGTTTCAGAATATCATAATATTGGTTCGGCAAACGCTCAAATATATCAGGTATCTAAACAAACTTTCAGTAATGGCCAAGCATCAATTCAAAGTTATGTTTCATTGTTTAGTGGACTGCAAAAAATAAATACAGTGAAAATGAATAATTATAATTATTTAAGTTCAATGCAAAATCTCGAAAAAGCTAAAAATGATATAACACTTAATATTGCTGCGGCCTATTTACAAATATTATATTCCATGGAACTTTTGGATGTAGCAAAAAGCCAACTTGATATTACAAAGTTACAGGTAGAAAAAACCCAGAAACTTTATGATGTTGGTAACGAAGCAAAAGGAACTTTACTTCAAATTGAAGCACAGTCTGCAGCAGAGGAATCAAATGTTACCACTGCCAATAACAACCTGAAACTTTCCAATGTAGCATTATTGCAGACCTTAGATTTAGATACACTGAAGAATTTTACTATTTATATACCTACGGAACTAAATATTCCGGTACAATTTTCAGATGACCCTGACTCCATTTATCGTGTTGCAGTAAATAATATGCCGCAGATTAAAACTTATGAATATCAGTTAAAAAGCTCTCAATCGCAATTGTCTATAGCAAAAGGTGGAAGATATCCTCAACTTGGTTTAACAGCTGCTTATGGTTCGAATTATGACTTGAAAAATACTGATGTCTTAGGCAGTGTTGGTAGTCAATTTAATAATAATTCTTATAAGCAAATTTCGTTCAACCTATATATTCCAATATTTACCAAGTATCAAATTCAAAAAAGTATTAGTAATGCCAAAATTGGAGTTCAGGACAATGAATATGCGCTTCGTCAAGCCCAAATTCAATTACGTAAAGAAGTGGAACAAGCCTATACTGATGCTTTAGCTGCTTTTGAAAATTATAAATCACGGAAAAAAGAAGTAGAAGCGAATGAACTAAGTTTTAAATATATGCAGGAAAAATTTGATGTAGGTATTGTAAATTCTGTTGATTACAATGTTGAAAAAAATAATTTTATCAAAGCAAAATCTGACTATTTACAATCGAAATATCAGTTCATTTTTAAAACAAAGATTTTAGAATTTTATAAAGGAAACCCGATTAAACTTTAAGTTAAATTAACCTTTATAGAGTTAATTGAAACTCCATAAAATTTTGAGGCTTGTTTGTTAAATAGTTCAGGTGAATCAGTTGTGTAAAACAATTGAGATGATGATTTACTACATTTAACCTCCATTTCAGGATGTCTGTTTAAATAATTACTTAAGCTGTTTGCAACAATTTTGCCTTGTGATATAATTTTAATTTTTTTAGGAATATATTTTTGAATTTTGTCCATCAGCAATGGATAATGAGTACATCCTAACACAATGGCATCAATATCATTATCCTTGTTGAGTAAGTTGGAGATATCACGTTTTATAAAAAAGTCAGCGCCCTCGCTCTCAAATTCACCATTTTCAACTAAAGGTACCCACATTGGGCAGGCCTCCTGTACAACTTTAATTTGCGGATAGAATTTACTTATTTCAATTGCATATGACTGTGATGCGATAGTTCCCGATGTGCCAACAACACCAATGTGATTTGAAATTGTGTAATCATTTACACATTCAGTAACCGGTCTTATAACTCCCAATACACGTTTATTTGGTGCAATGACAGGTAAATTTGTTTGTTGAATTGTCCGAAGTGCCTTAGCTGAGGCGGTATTGCAAGCCAATATAACAATTTCGCAACCTTTTGAAAAAAACCATTCTACCGCCTGAAGCGTATATTTATGAACTGCTTCAAATGACCGTGTACCATACGGAGCGCGTGCATTATCTCCCAAATAAATATAATCGTATTGGGGCAATTTCTTAACAATTTCCTTCATTACGGTTAAACCACCGTATCCCGAATCAAAAATGCCAATTGGAGCATCCATGGTTTAAAGTTACAAAACTTGCAATAAAAAAAGCCATCTTCGAAAAGATGGCCTTGTAAATTATTTTATAAAAATTTTATTTCAATCCTAATTTTGCTTTAACCAAAGGTAATATATCGGTACTGGTTTCGGAATGATAAATAACAGTTCCAGCGCTTATATCAAAAATATATGTAAAATTGTTTTCGGCAGCAACAGCAGCAATAGCCTTATTGGCCTTGTCTAATACGGGTTTAAAAATTTCAGCTTTTTGTTTCTGAACATTTTGATCGGCAGTTTGCTGAAATGTTTGAATACGTTGGTTCATTTCCTGCAACTCCGATTCTTTGGTTTGTCGAATCAATTCAGAATAAGTATCTTTTTTACTAATGTAATCCTGATATTTATTGTTAAACTCAGTTTGCATAGCTTCCATCTGATTTTGGAGTTCTTTAACCATTTTTTCGAGTTTAGCCTGGGCGCTGTCACTTTCAGGCATTGCCTGTAAAAGTTCCTGCGAATTAATGTGGCCTAACTTTAATGTAGTTTGAGCAAAGGAACAAGTTGTAAATACAACTGCGATAATTGAAATAAAAAGTTTTCTCATTTTCTATATAAAATTTAACAAACAGCGCAAATGTAAATAATTAATTTTTATAACCCAACTTTTGAAGAATAGCATCACTTTTATCATATTTAGGGTCGGTGTAAAGCATTGTTGCACCAGCAGAACTATCAAAAATAATTGCATAACCACCGTCAATTGCCATTTCTTTAACAGCTTTATATACTTCATCCTGAATGGGTTTAATCAACTCATCGCGTTTTTTAAATAGCGCGCCATCCTGCCCAAAATATTTTTTTTGTAAATCTTTAACATCTTTTTCTTTAGTTGTAATTTCTTCTTCACGCTTTTTTTTCATGTCGTCAGTTAAAAGTACTTTTTCATTTTGGTAGGTTTTGTACATTTTATCAATATCAGCGTACATTCCTTCAATTTCCTTTTGCCAGGTATCTGATAGCTTATCAACCTGATCCTGTGCTGACTTATAGGAAGGAATATTATTCAATATATATTCGGTATCAATATAAGCAAACTTTTGAGCAAAAGTTGCAACCGAAAATACTATTGACATTATTAAAACAACTAACTTTTTCATAACATTTATTTTTTTAGTTAACAATTATAGCTAACATAATTTATGCCAAAATATTTAATTTAAAATTGTTGCCCCATTGTAAAGTGAGGTTGCCAGCCACTAATTTTTGTTGCCGATGGATTGGCATAATCAAATCCATAAGCCATATCAAATCCTAAAAGACCAAACATTGGTAAAAATACCCTTACCCCGAAACCGAGTGAACGTTTAATATCAAATGGATTGAAGTACGACATGCTATTCCAACTGTTTCCGCCTTCAGCAAAAACTAATCCATAAATTGTAGCCTGTTCTTTTAAAGTTACAGGATAACGAAGCTCTGCCGTAAATTTATCGTATAAGTTACCGCCATTTCTTCCGCCATTTCCAGTATTATCATAGCGCAATAAATTGTTATGATCATCAACCGAAGGGGTAAGTGCTCCATCTTCATAACCTCGTAATGCAATTATTTCAACATTTGTCATAGAATAAGAAACCAATCCGCTGCCACCAACCTGAAATTTACCAATAGGTGGGTAACCTACAGCATTGTTATATAAACCTATCATTCCAAAATTTGCCTGGGTCATTAATACCAAATTGCCAATCAAACTTATATATGATGCAGTTTTAAGTTCTTCTTTATGATATTCGAGCCAACGATATCGTGTTTCGGCCGAAGTGGTATCGGTATATTTAACATGATTAAATAATGAATAAGGCGGGGTAAGCTGAATAGCTAAAGAATATGTTGATCCAGTCCTCGGGTAGATTAATTGGTCAACAGATGAACGAGAAATAGTTGTTCCTAAAGTTATATTATTCAATACACCACTTGAAATACCAAACAATGGATAGTTCTTTAAATTGTAAAATTCGTAGTTCAAGCTATTTGATATTGTAAAGTAATCATCGGGCCAATGCAATCTTCGTCCTAAAGCGATTGATGTTCCAATGATTTGCATAAATTGAGTAGGGTTTGAAGATAATAATGTAGTTAATGAACTTCCGCTATATGGCGTTATACGTGAATAATATAAAGATAATGAAAATGAATTTGGTTTTTTGCCACCAAACCAGGGATCGGCAAATGTTGCGTTATACGACCGGTAATACGTTCCATTTGATTGAACTCTAATGCTCAGTGTTTGCCCATCTCCCGAAGGTACCGGACGCCATTCTTTCCAATTAAAGAAATTACTGTATGAAAAGTTTGCAAAACGAATACCTGCCGTACCAATAAAAGTATTTTGCCCCCAACCACCCGATACTTCAAGTTGGTCATTTGCACGTTCTACCAACTTATATTCAATATCAACTGTTGAATTGCCTGGATTTGGAATAGGTACAGGTTCAATTTTTTCAGGTTCGAAATGTCCCAAATTTGCCAATTCACGAACAGTTCTAATAATATCTGATTTACTGAACAATTCGCCCGGCAAAGTTTTAATTTCGCGACGCACCACATTATCATTGGTTTTAGTATTTCCCGAAATTATAATATTGTTAATAGTTGCCTGACGCCCTTCATACATACGCATTTCGAAATCAATAGAATCATGGCTAACAGCAACTTCCGTGGGAGAAACATTAAAAAACAAATAGCCATTATCTAAGTACAACGAACTTACAGCATCGTCGTCACTTTGGAGTCTTTTGTCCAACATTTTTTGGTTAAATACATCACCCTTTTTTATAGTTAAAACATGTGATAGGAAATCAGAAGGATATTTTGTGTTGCCAACCCATTTAATATTGCGGAAATAATATTTATTCCCTTCGTAAATTGAAATATAAATTGCAATTCGGTTTTCAGAAACTTTTCTAAAGGAATCGGCTACAATCTTAGCATCGCGATAACCATTCTGGTTATATGTTTCAATTATATGATCTTTATCGTCTTTATAATCCGATTCAATGAATTTGGATGAATTCCAGAATTTCCAGTCGCGAATTTTTGTCTTTTTCATAGCTCTTTTGAGCTTTGCATCAGGAATTGATTTATTGCCGATAAAATGAATTTCAGCTATTTTTACACGTTTATTTTTATCAATTTTTATGGTTAATGCTATTCTGTTGGTTTGATTGGTATCGCGTTTTTGAATTAAATCTACATTAACATTGAAGAAACCTTTATCAGTATAAAACTTTTTAATAATGGTAACCGCATCATTTAATACATTTTCAGTAATTTGACTTCCCACCCGAAGATTAATTTTTTCCTTTAAATCATCTTTGTCTGATTTACTTATTCCTTCAATAGTAAGTCTGGATATACGTGGACGTTCTTTTAGGAAAATTGTCAAAGCTACTTTATTGTCGGAAAGTAATTTATAGGAAACCTGAACATCTTCAAATAAACCATGGTCCCAGTATTTCCTTATCAATTTTGAAATGTCATCACCCGGAATGGTAATTTTAGCACCATTTGAAAATCCTGACATATTTGCCAAAACCCTTTTATCTAAAAAATGAGTGCCAGTAACAATTACAGTGTCCACAATATAGTCATGTGGAGTAGAATAATCAACTAATTTAGTACTATCTGATTCCTGAGCAGTAACGAATGAACAATACGAAAAGCTAAATATTAATGCAATAAACGGAAAAAACTTTTTAATCATCTTCAACACGCAGTACTTTAATTTATATTTCAATTCTAAAACTCAAAAATTAAAAAGAAATTATATTGAATTAATATTATTTCTTTGTTACTTCCAGTTGTTCACTGGTTTTTCCAAAACGTCGTTCTCTTTTTTGAAAATCAAGAATGGCATTAAAAAAATCTTTCTTCCGAAAATCAGGCCAAAGTGTCTCCGGAAAATATAATTCGGTGTATGCAATTTGCCAAAGTAAAAAATTGCTGATCCGATATTCCCCACTGGTTCTGATTAACAACTCAGGATCGGGCATAAAAGAAGATTGAAGTAAATTATTAATAGACTTTTCATTAATTTGATCAGGATTAATTTCACCTGATTTTACTTTATTTCCAAAATCCTTAAATGCTTTCACAATTTCCCATCTCCCACTGTAACTCAAAGCAAGGACTAAACTAAGTCCCGTATTTTTTGATGTCAATTTTATAGTTTCATTCAACTGAGCGGCAACATTTAAAGGCAAACTTTGCGTATCACCAATGGTTAAAAGCCTTACATTATTTTTTGTTAATGTTTCAACTTCAGAATTTAACGATGATATTAGTAAGTGCATCAATGCATTAACTTCAGCTTTTGGCCTGTTCCAATTTTCAGTTGAAAAAGCGTACAATGTTAAGTATTTAATTCCAATTTCAGCAGCAGCTTCTACAGTTTCCCTAACAGCCGCAACTCCGTTTTTATGTCCAAAAATACGTTGATTACCCTTTTTCTTTGCCCAACGCCCATTTCCGTCCATTATCACTGCAACATGCTGTGGTAGTTTTAAAGAATCTATTTTATTTTTTAAATCCATTTATTGATCAATCTTATAAGCCGAACAATCTTTTGGAAAATCAAAAACTTTATACGTCAGGAATAATCCTGTAATAAAATACCAATCGTTGTTATTTAATATGGTTTGCGACGAAGTTGGTATCATATTAGTTACATTATCAAGCTTATCGGTAAATGTTTTTCTCATATTCCATTGCAATCCAATGCTCCATCTTCTGCCCAATGCCGTTCTAACTCCTAATGCAGCTGGCAATACAGGCTTAAAACCAACGTATTGCTCATCATAACATCCAATTCCGGTTGATAAAAACGGGCTAAAAGAAATTTTTCGTTCGACAAATTTAAGTGGTAAAAAATTAAATTCAAACTGTATAGCAAAATCGTACAATTGGGATGAAAAAATTGCTCCCCTTATTTGTTGAAATTTATCTGAAAAGTCGCCATCCTTTGCTGAAAGTTGTAAGTAGCTTGCTTCGCCTTTTAGTACGTATCTTTCATTTAAATTATACCTGTATGTAATCCCAACATTTAAACCTTGTGAATAAAATGGAGTGGATGGGTTGATATCGCCCATATAATATGAGGAACCAATAATAATCCCTAAATCAGATTTTGATTGTGAAAAAGCCGAAAATGAAAATAAAATAAACCAGGAAAATAATGCCCTTTTCATATGATTAGTTCTCTACCAACCATTATTTCTGAACAAAATAGGATAACCCCTTCTATCTGACCTGATGCGGTAAACTAAAGCAATTGTAGTTAAATAATAAACATCGGGGAAATGAGAATACTTAGAGCTTAAGCCATCAAGATAATCAGATAAGGAATAACGCGCACCCCATTCAGCATTTATTGACATCCGGTTGCTATAAACATATTTAAGACCTATCCCTGCTGGTATTACAGCAGTATATCCAAAACTATTGCTTACCAAATCATATTGCGGAGTTTTAGAAGTACCTGAAATAAAAGGTTTAAATGCCAATCCACCAATACCGGCATAAGCATAAAAATTTATTCTTGAGAAATTATTTACCATTCCACGTCTGTTAAATAATGCAAATGAATATCTGTGCCTGTCTTCGGTTAAAAATGAATATTCGAATTGGGCGCTATGTTCAAAAGCTATTGTATTAAACGCATAAGTTGCCCCATATAGTATTTGCTGTTTAGAACCATTATCATTCCCTCCCAGAAAAAGCAAATCCATATTAACTTTTATTGACATATTTTCCCTGATCTTATACCGGGCAGCGGCAAAAAATGAAGGACGGGTAGTTTTTATTGAAATGTCTTTAATGCCAAACCAATTTGATTTTGTTGCAGAACCGCCAATATCGCCAAAATAATTTGCATGACCAACACCGAACATAAATTCATAGCGGGTTAGTTTCCATTTTTGAGCAAAGCTCTGAAATGAAAGAAGCATAAAAAAGAAAAATAATAAAAATCTATACATTAAACTATTACATTGTTCAATTTTACAAAAATAGTATTTTTATTTATTCGTTAGAGGTCGTTATCAATTTAATAGTTTCTAATGTCGGCGCCCCACATTAGTTTTTTCCTAATAGTCTTGTAAAATGAATGGTTTGCTAACCTTACAAAACTAATTTTAAACTCTGCCAATGTTAATTCTATATCCATTCCGGTCTTTAATTTAAATGAACGAGAATCGAGCGTTGCGACATATTGTTGTGAACGACCTGTAATTTTTAATTTAACTGATTGGTTATCGGTAATAACAATCGGACGAACCGTTAAGTTGTGCGAAGCTATAGGAGAAATTATTAAAGCATTGCAATCGGGGGAAACTATTGGCCCGCCAACACTCATTGAATAAGCAGTAGAACCTGTAGGTGTAGAAATAATTAAACCATCGGTCCAATAAGTATTCAAATAATTTCCATTCACTTCAGCCTCAATAGTAATTAATGATGAGTCGAGCTTTTGAATAGTTACCTCGTTTAAGCCAAACGGAAATTCATGAAATGGGTTCAATTCTGTTTCAAATTTTATTAAAGAACGCTCTTCAAGCAGAAAATCACCATCAAATAATAGGTCAATTGATGCTGAAATTTCTTCCTGTGCAATATTTGCCAAAAATCCTAATCGGCCAACATTTATACCAATAATTGGCACATGTGAATCGCGCACATACCTGACTGCCTCGAGAAATGTACCATCACCTCCAAGGCTAAAAAAAAAATCAAATTTGTTTGTAATTTGGGTAAATGAATTGAAACTATTTTTAAATTGTGTTTGAATTTTGAAGTTTTCATTTAAATAATCAGCAAAGGGTTCATAAATAAATATTTCAGAACCTTTGCTTTGCAATAAATTAAAAAAGCTGTTTAAACCGGCTTCAAAGCTTTTTTCAAATTTTCTGCCAAAAACAGCAATTTTCATAATTTATAAATTGATTAACCTAAACGCTCAGGTAACGCATAAACATCTCATACCTGTCATCAAGCATATCTGCAAGTGAGTCACTATCTAAATAGGATGCTTTTATGGTATAATTATAGCGATTAAATGTTTGTATTATTGATGTCAGGTCGTTTCGGTTAATTTTTAAAGTTATATTTATTTTAATTGAATCAATAGAATTTGAAACATAAACACTCAAAATTTTGGCATCATTGCTTTCAACTATTTGCGATATTTGTGAAAGTGAATAATCGTTTTCATTGAGTTCTAAAACAATTATAGCACCAGGATTCTTAACTGACAAAAGTTCTGAGAAAAATTTCATTATGTTATTTTGGGTAATAATCCCAACATAATTATTATGCTCATCCAACACCGGAATTACTGACAATTCAAGCCTTGCAGCAAGTTCAATTACTTCATATATATGTTGGTTCTGATTTACAAATGGTCGAGTCAACGATAGTGTATGGTTTCCAATAGGTTCCTCGGCCATATTCAAATCATATATATCCTTATCTGAAATTAAACCTAAAAACTCGGTATTATTTACAATAGGTAAATGCGACACCCTGAAAACATCCATATATGACAAAGCTTTCAAACCTGTATCAGAAGTTCGCAAAGCGGGAAGTACATCAGACATTAAATCTTTCGCGAGCATATTCGTTCTTCAATTTTCACTTACCTTTGCAAAGGTATAAAATTCAAAACATCGGGTATGACAAGATTAAGTGTAAATATAAACAAAATTGCCACAATTCGGAACTCCCGAGGAGGAAATGTTCCGGATGTAATTCAGGCTGCATTAAATATTGAAAAGTTCGGCGGAGAAGGAATCACAGTACACCCACGTCCTGATGGAAGACATATACGCTATGACGATGTTATTGAACTTAAAAAAGTAATTACCACAGAACTGAATATTGAAGGAAATCCGACCGACTCTTTTATTGAATTAGTGCGCCAGGTAAAACCAGGCCAGGTAACTTTGGTGCCAGATGCACACAATGCCATAACTTCTAATGCCGGATGGAACACTATTACAAACAGTTCATACCTTTCATCGGTAGTTAAGGAATTTAAGCAAATTGGTACAAGGGTTTCAATATTTGTTGACCCAATTGATATAATGGTTGAAGCTGCCGCAAAAACTGGCGCTGATAGGGTTGAACTCTATACTGAGCCTTATGCAACTAATTATGTGATTAATCGGGAGGAAGCTAAATCAACATATATTTCTGCAGCAAAAGTTGCTATTCAATGCAATTTAGGCATAAATGCCGGTCACGATTTAAGTTTAGTAAACCTCAAATATTTCAACCAAAATATATCCGGACTTATGGAAGTTTCCATTGGCCATGCTTTAATTTCTGATGCCTTATATTTTGGACTTGAAAAAACAGTGGCATTATATCTCGATTGTTTAAAATAATCCATGCAACTGTATTACAAAAAATCGGGAAAAGGATTTCCAATAATCATTTTGCATGGGTTATATGGCTCATCTGACAATTGGCATAGTATTGCTAAGGAATTGTCAAACAATTATGAGGTTTATACTTTAGATCAGCGAAATCATGGAAAATCTCCACATAGTGATACTCACACTTACATTGCGATGCAGGACGATTTGTTTGAATTTTTTATCACTACTAAAATCGAACAGGCTGTAATTATTGGACATTCCATGGGAGGTAAAACTGCAATGCTTTTTGCACTTAAACATCCCGAAAAAGTTAAAAGCCTTGTAATTGTTGATATTGCACCAGTCTCATACTTAAGTCTTGACATGCCTCAAAAACAAGTACTTGAACATTTAAATATAATGCAAGCTTTTCTGTCTGTCGATTTGTTGAAAGTTTCAAGCCGTAATGAAGTTGAGCAAGAATTTGAAAGTTATATCCCATCAAAAAATATAAGGCAATTTTTACTTAAAAACCTTAAAAGAGATTCGATTGGAAAATTTTATTGGGAATTAAATATTGAGGCTATAAATAAATATTTGCCCGAAATAATGAATGGTAATGACTTTGATAAAATTTTGCCCAATAAAGAAATAATGAATTTCGCGGTATTGTTTATTCGTGGTGAAAAATCGGAATACATTAAGGATGAAAATATTGCCCGAATAAAAGAACTATTTCCAAAAGCAGAGTTGGTTACAATTTTTGATGCCGGACATTGGGTGCATGCCGAACATCCTCAATTATTTTTAAAAACCATTCGATATTTCCTAAATCAAGAATAAAAAAAGCCGGATAACCGGCTTCTTTTAGTTATACAATTGCAATTTCCCTTGCTGGTTTTGCCTTAGCTTCTTCGCGTTTAGGCACATTAATGGTTAAAATTCCATCTTTATGCGTGGCAGCAATTTTTTCGCCTGCTACTGAATCTGGAAGAGTGAATGAGCGAGAGAATGAGCTATAACCAAATTCCCTTCTTGTATAGGTTTCTTCTTTGGTTTCTTTTTCAATTTCCTTGTTTGCAGAAATTGTAAGCTCATCATTTTCGAGATTAATTTTAAAATCTTCCTTATTCAGGCCGGGAGCAGCAACTTCAATCCTGAATTCGTCTTTACCTTCAACAATATTTACTGCAGGTGTGCTAACCGTAGCCCAATTGCGGTTCCAACTGTAAGGTAATTCATGGTTAAAAAATTCTTCAACCAAATTGGGTAAACTGTTTAAATTTCTAAGTGCTAACATGGCTCAATCCTCCATTATTTTAGTTTAACAATATTTTGAATTTTAATTACACTTAGGTATTTTCAATTTTTATGCCGTAGTTAAAAACAGCATCTTTTCTGACAATTTGATATATATTTTAAAACGACAATGCCATAATGGCACAAATATTAAAATTATTGCGCCATTATGGCATTGAATGTTTATTAAATCCCTAAATAGAAGCGTTTTACTTGTGGAATAATTTTAAAATATCATTTCCATTCGCGTAAAGCATTAATGCCATTAGTATAACCAAGCCTCCGATTTGAGCATATTCTAAAAATTTATCACTAGGTTTTCTGCCGGTTATCATTTCATAAAGCACAAACATTACATGGCCTCCATCGAGCGCTGGAATAGGCAATATATTCATAAATGCTAATATTATTGATAACAATGCAGTAATGTTCCAAAAAGCTGCCCAATCCCATTGTCCGGGATAAATACTTCCAATGGTAATAAAACCACCAAGTTGTTCATACCCTTTAGCTTTCTTTGAGAAAAGAAGTTTAAACGACCTCACATAATCGGCAAGTTTTTCGAAGCCTTTTGAAATTCCGGCAGGGATTGATTGAAAGAAGCCATAATCTATATGCTTCAGTTTATAATATTTAGTAATATCGCCACCAAACTCAATACCAATCAAACCGGTTGCCGGAACAGTAACTTTCACATCCCTATCACCACCCAGGCGACCAACTTTAAATAAAACCTCCTTGCCAATATTTTTCTTTAAAATACTACGCACCTCATCTGAAAATCGGGCTTCTTCGCCATTAATCGAAAGCATAGTGTCGCCTTTTTCAAAACCTGCACCAGCAGCAACTGATTCAGTTGTAAATTTGCCAATTATAGAAGGAATACGTGGAAAAATGAAGGAATTCTTACGCATTAACGAATGAACAATGCTTCCGGGTAATTGAATATCCACTTTTTGGCTATCCCTAAGAACCTGTATGGTTTTCGCTTCATTAATAACAATATAATAAGGTATTTTTGAAAAGTCCTCAACTTCTTTGTTATCAACTGTTAATATTTTATCACCATTTCGCAAACCTGCTTTATAGGCTAATGAATCAACAGTAATGCCATAAGTCGCATTTTTTGTGGGCAAATATTCTTCACCCCAAACATATAACACTGCACTATAAATAATTAATGCCAGAATAAAGTTAACAGTAACACCTCCAAGCATTATTAATAATCGCTGCCATGCAGGTTTTGATCGAAATTCGTATGGTTGTGGAGGTTGTTTCATTTGCTCCATATCCATACTTTCGTCAATCATTCCTGATATTTTAACATAGCCTCCAAGCGGAACCCAGCCAATACCGTACTCAGTTTCACCTTTTTTAAACTTAAATATCGAAAACCATGGATCGAAAAACAAGTAAAATTTTTCAACACGTGTTTTAAAAAGCTTTGCAAAAAAGTAATGCCCAAATTCATGTAAAATGATTAATATAGATAGGCTTAAAAGAAATTGAAGAATTTTAATAAGTATTTCCATGATTGTATTTTAATGTGTCAAACTAATTTAAATTAAACTTTCGGCATATTCACGTGCAAACTTGTCTGTTAGTTGATAGTCTTCAAGGCCCGGATGATGAATATGTGTAACCTTAGCAATGGTTTTTTCAATAATATCCGACATTTTCAAAAAACCAATTTCTTCGCAAAGAAAAGCATTCACAACAACTTCATTTGAAGCATTTAAGGCACAAGGCATATTTCCACCCAACCTCATTACTTCATATGCTAATGAAAGATTACGGAAATTCTCGACATCAGGTTTTTCAAAGGTAAGTTGCGGATAATCAATAAAATTGAACCTTGGTAAATCAGATTTTAATCTGTTCGGAAATGAAAAAGCATATTGAATAGGTGAACGCATATCAGGCAATCCCATTTGGGCCTTCATAGAACCATCAGTAAACTGCACAATAGAATGAATGATAGATTGCGGGTGTACAATTACGTCTATTTGTTCGGGTTTAAGCCCAAACAACCATTTAGCCTCAATTGCTTCAAGGCCTTTGTTCATAAGTGATGCAGAATCGATAGTAACTTTATTGCCCATGCACCAATTTGGATGGTTCAAAGCTTGTTGTGGAGAAACTGATTTTAAAAAATCAAAATCTTTACCTCTGAATCGGCACCTCCTGAAGCGGTAAGGTATATTTTTTCAACCGGACTATTTTCACCAACCAAACATTGGAATATGGCTGAATGTTCTGAATCAACCGGAATTATAGCGGCTTTATTTGCAAACGCCAATTCGGTAATTAATTCTCCGGCAACTACTAAAGTTTCTTTATTAGCCAATGCAATTGCTTTACCGGCTTTAATAGCGCTAATTGTAGGCAACAATCCGGCATACCCAACCATTGCAGTAAGAACAATGTCAACATTTGAAAATTGAACAACCTGAGATAGTGATGACTCCCCACAAAAAACCTTAATTGCATAATTGCTTAAAGCATCCTTTACAAATTGATATTTATCTTCATTTACTATTACTACATTATTGGGAACAAATTTGTAAGCTTGTTCCACAAGTAACTCTGCATTATTGTATGCTGTTAAAGTTTCAACCTGAAATTCTTTTGGATTTTTTTGAATAACATCTAAAGCTTGTGTTCCAATTGAACCTGTGGAACCAAGAATTGCAACCCGTTTAATCATCCCTTCTGCCAAATTTCTGTTATTGTGATTTGATTTAAAAAACGATATAATCCTCGGGGTTTACAGCCCGTCCATTATACCACAGTTCGAAATGCAAATGAGGGCCAGTTGTAAGCTCACCAGAATTACCAACAATTGCAATAGGTTCGCCTGCATTTACATGACTGCCGGCATGTTTGAGTAATTCAGCATTATGTTTATAAATTGAAATTAAATTGTCTTCATGTTGAATTTCAATAATATATCCGGTTTCAAGTGTCCAGGTTGCCAGAACTACAGTACCATCAAGTACTGATTTAATAACTTCATTTGGCCCTGCAACAATATCCGTTCCTAAATGATTTGTTGATAAATTAAAACCACTGGTTACAACACCTCTAAGTGGTGTGAAAAAATGAATTTGCGCAAGATTTTCGGAATTCTGCTTCTTGGGTTGTTGTGAAAAAGATAAATTATACTGTTCTTCACCTTCAACCTGCTTACGTAGCAATGAATCATTTTCCGATTTTGTAAATTTTATATTTTTTAATTTTATCGATTGCGAATTACTTTTCACGGTATCCAATGGGTCGCGACCTGAAATAATATTATTGATATTGGTGAAATACCTGTCCCTGATTTCAATTTCGTGTTGTAAAGAATCCAATCTTAATGCATTTAGCACAATTTCCCTTTTAATATTGCTATCAGGGTAGCCTGGAATAAGCTCCCGAACAGAAGTATAAGCAATTAAAATAAAGGTTAATGAAACAAGAATAAAACCTAGTGCACCAATAATCCAAAGTAAATTGAACCCGGTTAACCTTACAAACCCAACTTCTTCGAAAGTATTATCGTTATATACGATAAGTCTGTAGCGATCTTTAAGTTTTTGCGACAGCTTTCTTTTCGGTTTATTCATTAGATTAAATTTAAAATTGCAAAGTTACTATTTGAAATTGGTATATCAATGAATTACAGAAACTTCTTTTGATTCACTTTGCCACAAACCATGTTTGGTACAGTATGACATTGCTGTTAAATTCATGCTTACCTTAGGCACTATAAAAAAATCAACTTCGGGATGTCCCGGATGGTTTCCCATGCTTCCAGGAAATATCTTTAATTCGGCCAATAAAGTTTCCCTATTCCACAATTGAATATATCCTATAAAGTGGTCGCCATCATCGGGATGAACATATTCGTTCCCAACCCGAACCTTTACTAAAAACTTTTCACCTTCCTTCACCGAATTATCACAAATAATTATAGGAGAATGACGGTCGAAATAATCTTTATGAACTTCCTTTTCCAACAATTCCTTATCTACAGGACTGAAAACTCTAGGCATACATTTTTAATTATTAAAACGTAAACTTACAGAATCCTGAAAAAAAACCGAACATAAGTAACATTTTTTTTGCAGGATAATAAAACTGGAATATCTTTGCACCTCGAAAAAAGCCAAATACAGCAATTTGTTAAAAAATATATTGCGGGGTGGAGCAGTTGGTAGCTCGTTGGGCTCATAACCCAAAGGTCATCAGTTCGAGTCTGGTCCCCGCTACAAAGAAGGCCTCTTAAACAACTGATTTAAGAGGCCTTTTAATTTTAATGTGTGTAAAAAATCTTATAAATTGACAAATTATTAAAAATACTTTCAGTTAAATCAAAAAAACAGAATGGTAATAATTGAAATTAATTAACCCCATTGAAGTAGGATACTCAAAAACAATTACTAAGCTCAATAAGGAATTAATTTACATTTTCTCAAAATTTTATTTATTCCCATTATTTTTGAAAATTTCCATTTTGCATCCGATATTTCCATATAGAGTATATAATTTCATGAAATATATTCCATCTTCAAATCCCTTAATATCAATTTGTGATGAAATAGAATTTAGATTTTCAGTATTAACTAAAATGCCAGCCGATGAATAAATCTCATATTTTTCAATATTAACATTACTTTCTATTGTTAATTTATCATTTACAGGATTAGGAAACATTCTAATTGAGACATTAGTACCTGAAAGACCAATTATTGAAGAAACATCTTGCATATCTATAATTGTAACATTAATCACTGAAGTGTCGAACTTTGTATATAAAATACTATCTTGTAAATTAATAATTCGATTTGCCATTGAAGTAGAATCATTAATTAGATTTGAAAGATGAATTCTTATATTACTAATAATGTTATTAAGTGAATCTAAAGGATTTTGAATTATAGAGGAATCATTACTCTCAACAACAGATGTAGCAAGATATATCAGAGAAAATGTTCTTGTATCCTGCCATTCATTATCTGAGTTATTGTGCCAATATATCTGTTGAGTCCTGCCAGCATTATTTCCTGGAGTTGTACAATCGTCCGCCTCTACTTCAAATTTAAAATAATTACCTAGGAATATACCTGAATCTTTTAGCGAACCAATTAATCCGGACCAAGGAATTTGCCACTCTTGCTGAAAAACGCCATTACCTAATTCAACCTGTCCTATTTTGAAATTATTATTATTTTGAGCAATATTATTAACACTTATCTTTGTTAACCAACCTCCATCATCAAAAGCATAAGGGTCCACAGGTAAGCCGGCTACGGCATTGTCAACACTATTATAGGGGGAAATTATATTTGAAACACCTCTATTCATGAAAAAATCTAGATCGCCCTCACCATACCTACCTTTATGCGCAAATGAATTAGTATCTACTCCAATATTTACGACAAAATTATCTCTTTCCCATTGGGCATCTGAATATGATGTGTCAATTTGTGAATTACCTGACTGTTGTAAAGCAATCCATAAATAATAGTTATTATAAGCCATCTGAAATCTAGCACTAATTTTATTTGTTGTATTTGAAGCTTTTTGATCAGTAAGTTCAATCCATGTTGTAGTCCAGACTTCACTTCCATCAGTATTTATAACACCATCAGGAACTACAGTTTTAGAAGTTTTTTGCAATGTTAAAGCTGGCATTAATCCAGCAGCCATTATATAAGCTGTAATCACAATCGAAATGCTAAATAAAATTACTTTCTTCATAGTTATAATTATTAGTCCTATTTTAAAAGAAAATTATTAATATTAAAATTTTAGAATACACTAAATTAATAATTAAAGAATTTAATACGATCTGAAAATAGATTTTTCTACTTTTATTTACTGACTTTTAAATTTCCGTATTACATGTCTTTTGGTTACAGTAGTTTATCTTTTTTCAAATCAACAAATCGGGAATTTATATATTATTTGAAAAAATTTAAATAAATTGTTTCATTCCTATCCATAAACATTACAATATCATTGAAATCTCTGAAAAACCGGTTCGTTAATCCACAAGGATTCGCTACAAAGAAGGCCTTGTAAACTAAAGTTTGCAGGGCTTTTATATTTTCTTTATATCTTTGAACCAATCATAAAAATTTTTATTGTGAAATATTATCTCATAGCTGGCGAGGCCTCAGGTGATTTGCACGGATCAAACCTAATGAAATCCATTAAAATTGAAGACTCAAATGCTCAATTTTGCTGCATTGGAGGCGATTTAATGGCACAGCAAGGTGGTTCCTTGTTAAAACATTACCGCGAAATGGCATTTATGGGACTATTTGACGTAATGCTTAATATTAGGACAATTGCCAAGAATTTAAATTTTTGCAAAAAAGATATTTTAAATTGGCAACCCGATGTTATTATTTTAATTGATTATGCAGGGTTCAATCTTAAAATTGCCAGGTTTGCAAAAGCAAATTCTATTAAAGTATTCTTCTATATCGCTCCAAAAGTTTGGGCCTGGCAAGAATCCAGGGTGAAATTGCTAAAAAAATATGTTGACAAATTATTTGTAATATTTCCATTTGAAGTGGATTATTTCAAAAAACATGGAATTGAAGCTGAATATTTTGGTAACCCTTTAAATGATTCAATCGCTGAATTTCAGAAAAACAAATCCAATAATAAAAATTTTATTGAATCAAATAATCTTGACAGCAAGCCAATAATTGCACTTTTAGCCGGCAGTCGCAAACACGAGGTTGAGCGTTGCTTGCCTGAAATGATGGAAGCTTTAAAAGATTATAATTCATATCAGCTTGTAGTTGCTAGAGCTCCATCTATTTCAAAAGAAATTTATGCAAGTATAATTGGTAGCAGCAATATTAAAATTGTTTATAACCAAACCTATAACCTTCTTGCAAATGCTACCTGTGCAGTTGTAACTTCAGGTACTGCAACACTTGAAACTGCATTGTTAAAAGTACCGGAAGTTGTAATATTTAAAACAGGGCCAATAACCTATGTAATCGGCAAAGCCCTTGTAAAAATTCGTTTTTTTTCACTTGTTAATATTATAATGAATAAGGAAGTAGTTAAAGAATTGCTTCAAAAAAACCTTGCGTCTGACATAAAAATTGAAATTACCAAAATCCTATCTGATGAAAGTTATAAAAATAAGATGCTGGAAAATTTTGATGAAATTGAACGAAAACTAGGTGGAAGTGGCGTTTCGGACAGATTAGCAAAGAGTATGGTTAATTCATTATAAGTTAAAAACACAATTCATTTAATCAAAAAAAAATCCCTTCAAACGAAAGGATTTTTAACATATAAAAAAATTATCTAGTTATTGCTATAGCTTTTAATCAGCCACATTTTGAATTTCCGCAATTTTTGCAAGTAAGGCAACCTTCCTGATATATCAATGCTTCGGAACCACATGAAGCGCATTTTTGACCGGCTTTAGCCATTGTACCGTCAGGAATATATTTCTTTAAAGCACGTTCAATGCCATTCTTCCATGTATTTATGGTTTCACTGTCAAGCTGAAGTGAAGTAACCAAATTTACTACATCTGAAATCGGCATTCCATAACGAATTACGCTCGAAATTAATTTTGCGTAGTTCCAGTATTCTTTATTAAACTGGTGCGACAACCCTCCTAAAGTATTCTTATACCCATATTTATCAGTATATTGGAAGTCGTATCGTGTGTTTCCTTCGTCATCTTTGTTTTTATATATCTTTCCATGAGTAATTGATTTTGGAATTGGAAACATATCTTCATCCTGAAGACCGGTAAATATCTCATAAGGACGACCATTAAGCAGACCAACAAAGGCAATCCAATTTTCATTGTTATTTTTAAACCTTATAATTTCAGCATCTAGTACTTTTGGACGTTTTAAAATTTGTTCTATATCAAGATCGAGCTGCATTCCTTCAGGTTTTTTTTCCTTTTTATTTGAAATTAAAACACCAGAACGAGAATTTTCGCGATAAACAGTGCATCCTTTACATCCATTTTTCCATGCATGAATATATAAATCGCCGACAAGTTCTTCATCAACGTTTTCAGGCAAATTAATAGTTACGCTAATTGAATGATCGACCCACTTTTGAATTTCTCCCTGCATTTTTACTTTGTTCATCCAATCAACATCGGCTGAAGTAGCTTTGTAGTATGGTGATTTAGCAACCAATTCCTGAACCTGGTCATCGTCATAATGGGTAACATCTTCTGAATTATAACCGTTAACATCAAGCCATGTAAGGAATTTATGATGAAATACATTGTATTCTTCCCAATGGTCGCCTAAATCATCGATAAATGCTACTTTAACATTCGTGTCATTTGGATTTACTTTACGTCTGCGTTTGTAATAAGGCATAAAAACAGGTTCGATGCCTGATGTTGTTTGTGTCATTAAACTGGTAGTGCCTGTTGGTGCAATAGTTAGCAAAGCAATATTTCTACGGCCAAACTTTTGCATATCCTGATATAACTTTTCGTCTTCCTGCTTAATACGCTGAATAAACGGGTTATTCCTTTCCAAATGTGCGTCATAAATTGGGAATGGACCACGTTCTTTTGCTACATTCATTGACGAACGATAGGCTTCAATTGCCAAAGTACGATGTACTTCAACAGAAAAATCGGTGGCATTATCGCTTCCATATCTAATTCCCAAAGCTGCCAACATATCTCCTTCGGCAGTTATACCAATACCGGTACGTCGGCCTTCTTCAGTTTTAATTTTAATATTTTCCCAAAGCTTCTTTTCAACCCTTTTAATTTCAATGTCTTCCGGATCCTTTTCAATTTTAGTAATAATTGCTTCAATTTTTTCAATTTCCAGATCAATAATATCGTCCATAAAACGCTGGGCTACTGCAGCATGTTTTTTGAAAAGATTGAAGTTAAATTTTGCATTTGGCGTAAATGGTTCTTCAACATAGCCATATAAATTAATTGCAATTAAACGACAGCTATCGTAAGCACATAAAGGAATCTCGCCACACGGGTTAGTTGATACTGTTTTGTAACCAAATTCGGCATAACAATCGGGAACTGATTCGCGAATAATTGTATCCCAGAATAAAACACCGGGTTCAGCAGAACGCCATGCGTTATGGACTATTTTTTTCCACAATTCCCTTGCATTAATTTCTTTTGTAAAAGTAGGATTTGTTGAATCAACAGGATATTGCTGAATATATGGACTTCCATCCACGACAGCTTTCATAAAATCGTCATCCATTTTTACCGAAACATTAGCACCGGTTACTTTTCCCTGTTCGAGTTTGGCATCGATAAATTTTTCTGAATCGGGATGTTTAATAGAAATACTTAACATTAAAGCACCTCTTCTTCCATCCTGGGCGACTTCACGAGTTGAATTGGAATATCTTTCCATAAATGGAACAACACCAGTAGAACTAAGAGCACTATTCAATACCGGACTCCCCTGTGGGCGAACATGCGACAAATCGTGCCCAACGCCACCACGACGTTTCATCAACTGCACCTGTTCCTGATCAGTCTTCATAATTCCACCATATGAATCGGCGCCATTGCCTATTACAAAGCAATTCGAAAGGGATGCAATTTGGAAATTATTACCAATACCAGTCATCGGACTTCCTTGAGGAACTATATATTTGAAATCTTGTAAGTATTCATAAATTTCGGGTTCGCTCATTGGATTAGGATACTTGGCTTCAATACGTGCCAATTCCCTCGCAATACGGTGGTGCATATCATCGGGATTAATTTCGTATATATTGCCATACGAATCCTTCAATGCATATTTTGTAACCCAAACCCTTGCTGCAAGTTCATCACCTTTAAAATATTCCAATGAGCTTTTGTAAGCTTCATCAAAAGTATAGGTTTGTTTTTGGCCGGTATGTTTTGAGGTCCTGCCCATATTTTCTAATTCATCCTTTTTTAATTTCATGGCAAGGGTTTCTTCAGTTGTCATTGTAAAGGTTTATTAAATTGTTAGTAAAATGGCTTTTAGCTGTTCAAGGAAGAGGCTAAATTTGATATTGCAATTTAAACCGCAATGACCTTTTATGCCAAGAAACTAAGTTCACAATTATTAACTACCTTATCGTAGTTATTAACAAATGAAAAAACCTGAAAATTTATACCTATAAATTGCTGATAATTAGGCTAAATATATTAACAATCAACGAACAAAAGTGTTTCAATTAATTTCAATTTATAACTCTTATAGATTCAACATCTTGCAACAATAAAATTGTTAAAAATTAAAGTTAAATTTATATTATTTTATTGTTTATAGTAATTTCAAAAACATATCTTCATTAAAATCAGATAATTGCCCAATAAAAGCATCGGCCATATCTGGTTTAATAAGCGAAACACTATGCATATCGGGCATTGCAACAACTTTCATATTTGCTGCCCTGGCGGCTTTAACACCATTGAATGAATCTTCAAATACCAGGCAATCCTCTGGTTTTACTTTCAATTTGTTTGCCGTAGTAAGGAATACTGCAGGATCGGGTTTTCCCTGAATTTCAAATTGTGCAGAATGATATACTTTAAAATGCCTTTTAATATCAAGTTTTCTTAATACCGCTTCAATAATATGCATAGCCGAAGATGACGCAAGGGCTACTGGTAAATTTTTATGCTGAAAAAATGCCAAAACCTTGTCTAATCCAGGCATTGGATCTCCTTTTTCATCAACTAATTTAACCACCTTTGCTTCAATAAGATTTTGAACCTCAACAATACTCTTATTTTGCCAGGGATGTTTTGCAAACCAATATTTTACTGATGAATGCGTATCCATTCCGGTAGTTTCAGCACATTGCTCATGTGTTAAAGTTAAGCCAACCTGTTGATATGCCCATACATCTGCTTCTTTCCAAAAAGGTTCTGAATCAATCAGAATCCCATCCATATCAAATATAACTGCCGAAATCATTTTTATAATACTAATAAACCAAAGTGATTGTTTGCAAGTGTCCTTTTCAATTAAGTATTGGAATAATTTTCGGATCGTCAAGTAGCAATGAAGGCGCCTTTTCGCGAATTACTGCAATTGCCTTTTTTATCTGTTTCATTGTGCAAGGCATGGTTGCAATAGAAAATACAGCTCTTTCTTTATTATGCCTGTTATGGCTTACAGTATCAATATTTATTTTTTGCTCACCAATTGCAGTAGTCACCAAACCGGTAATTCCCGGATAGTTTTCGGTAGCAAACGTAATATTATACGAAAATTCAAAATTATCGGCATCAACTAATTCAATTTTAGCAGCATCGGTAATATTATTAATATTTTGATGGTATTTTGCCGAAAATACAATATCTGAAACAATAGAACTTGCAGTCTCAAGACTTCCAGCTCCCTTACCTACAAAATAATGTTTCCCGGAATATTTGTTTAATAGTTCAACACAATTGGTTGCCCCGCTAACTTTCGAAAGAAAATTTGCATTTTTTACCATCATTGGTTTAACCATTGCAAATACTTTACTGTCAATACGACGGGCATAACAAATAAGCTTAATTGTACAGCCCATTTCGTTAGCAAAATCAATATCTTCTTTTTCAATATTCTGAATTCCCTTAATATACAAGTTTTCGTAAGTAACTTCGGCACCAAATGCAAGTTTAATAAGTATTGCCAATTTATGACCTGCATCGCCACCACTAATATCAAGTGTTGGATCGGCTTCAGCATATCCAGCTTCCTGTGCCATTTTCAATGCTGTTGCAAAATCCAATCCTTCATCCTGCATATTCGAAAGAATATAATTGCTGGTACCGTTTAATATGCCCGAAATTTCCAAAACCTGATCGCCGGTGAAATTTTCCCTAATGGCTTTAATAATTGGAATTGCTCCACAAACACTGGCTTCATAGCCCAAACAAACTTTATTTTGCTTTGCAATGACGAATATTTCCTTTCCCCTTTCAGCTAAAATTGCTTTATTGGCTGTTATAACATGCTTTCCGGCTTTTAGTGAGTTTAATATAATATTGTAAACAAAATCACTGGCTCCGCCAATGGTTTCAATTATTACATGAATGTTTTTATCCTGAATAATATCATGAATATATTTTACTGATTCTTCATTATTTAAGTCTTTTCCACCACCTGCAAATAATGATAATGGAATACTATAAGCCTGAGCACTTTTAACAGGAAAAAGATCAACAATCTTTTTTAATTCAATGGAGTAATTGGACTTTGTTGATAATTCAGATTTCATGTCGAGCAAAATTTTTGCTACTCCACTACCAACGGTTCCGCAACCTAAAATTGCAACATTAAAACTTTCCATAATTGTACTATTTGAATTTGCAGAATTCTTAAAAAATCAAAAATAATATATTCTGAACGAACCGCCTAATTGAATACAAGGAAGCTTATAAAAAAATTTAAAATTTAGCGTTTTCAAAAACGCCCATCCCAAATAAAGCAAAATCGTATTTTACCGGATCAATAGGATCAAATATTCTTAAATTTTGGGTAATTTCCTCTACTGCTTTCCAATCGTCCTGTTTACGTGTAAGTAAGTTTAAACTTCGGGCGATTCTACCGGAATGGATATCGAGTGGCAACATTAAAGCGGAAGGATGAATTTTATTCCACAATCCAAAATCGACACCAGCATCATCTTTACGAACCATCCAACGCAGAAACATGTTCAGCCGTTTTGCTGAAGCATTTGCATTAACATCAGCAACATGCTTTACCGTCCGAGCCGGATGAGGAATTGAAAAAAATATATTTCTGAAGTAAGCTAATGTTCCAAAAATATTACTGTTTTGCTCGAACCCGACATTAAAAACAGACTCTAGCCCATTATGGTTTTTATAAATATCTTTTAAAGCCTCAATAAAAAAGATGCAATCAACAGGCTGAAAAGTTCGATGAACAAAATTCCCGAAGATTTTTATTTCTTTATCAGAACTATTACAAATGAAATCATACGGACTATCATCCATTAATTTCATTAAAGCTTTGGCATTTTTAATAATTGATATTCGCTGTCCCCAGGCAATTGTAGAGGTAAGGAATGCCGCAATTTCAATATCTTCCTTATTAAAAAACAAATGAGGAACCTGAATTGGATCAGAATCAATAAATTCAAAATTATTGTAGTCCCTGAACTTTTTTTCGAGTAGTTGTTTTAGTGATTTATCAATCATTTATTAATTACCAACCCATCGGCCAGTTCAATTTTTGGTCCGACATTTCGGCTAATTCCTTATCATGGGTAACAATAACAAATGTCTGTTTATATTTATCGCGAAGCTGAAAAAACAATTCGTGCAGTTCACGTTTATTCTTTGAATCGAGGTTACCTGAAGGTTCGTCAGCAAGTATAACCATTGGATCATTAATTAAAGCGCGAGCTACAGCAACCCTTTGTTGCTCTCCCCCTGACAATTCAGATGGCTTGTGCTCCAACCTATTTGACAAACCAAGGAAATTTAAAATGTCCTTAGCTTTTTCAATAGATGCATTTTTCTTTTGCAAACCAATTAAGGCCGGAATACTTACATTTTCAACCGCAGTAAATTCGGGTAATAAATTATGGAACTGAAAAATAAAACCTATACTTTTATTACGAAAGGCAGCTAATTTCTCTTCTTTAAGACGCAAAGGATCAATTTGATTAATAATAATATTCCCCTGATCCTGTTTCATTAATGTTCCTATTATTTGTAACAACGTAGTTTTCCCGGCACCACTAGCCCCAACAATTGAAACAACTTCTCCTTCCTTTATACTCAGGTTTATTCCTTTAAGTACCTTAAGCTTTCCGAACGATTTATGAATATCATTGACTTCTATCATTGCTTAGGCTTTCGTTTGATTATTATCTTCAGGTTTGTTTTCAGAAACTTCTTTTTTAGTTTTTGAAAAAACACTATTAAATCCCGATTCGGTAGTTTTATATAATTCTGATGAAGTATCTGGTAGAACTTCTGTAGTGGGAATTTCTTGCTTATCAACAATTTGGGCGCTTGAATTTATTTCCTTAATAGGTTCATTTGCAGATTGATGAATTTCATTAAAATTTTCTTTTAGTGCAGAAGTTGCCTGGTTCAATTCATTCCTTATTTGGCCCGTGCTTTGCATTAGCTCATTCTTAATTTCATCTGTGGCTTTCTTAACTTCATACATTCCTTTACCTAAAGTCCGGGCAAGACCAGGAAGTTTATCAGCGCCAAACAAAACCAACACTGCCAAAAGGATTAAAATAACTTCGCCTCCCATTGTTTAAGCAAATTTTTAGTTGCAACAAAATTAAACAACTAAAGATAATGTTTCAATTATTTCGACCTTTATGATTCGAAACTTAATTTTTTTAAATAATTAAAATTAAAAAATAAGCCCTGAAAGTCTTCAGGGCTTAACTAATCCTTATATTAAATAAAGAAGTTTAAAATTATTCCTTCTTTTTTTCTTTCTTTCTTGTCATCATAATTAAATCGTAGGCAACCGGAGTAGCATTGAAAACAGATGAATATGTACCAATTGCAACACCAACCAACAATGCAAAGATAAAACCACGTAACATTTCACCACCAAAAATAAATATTACAAGTAATACTACTAAAGTAATACCTGAAGTATTGATGGTTCGGCCTAATGTACTGTTAATTGCACCATTTATATTTTCGGCTAAATCGCGCTTTGGATATAATGATGTGTATTCACGTATCCTATCGAAGATAATTACAGTATCCATAATGGAATAACCAATAATTGTCAGCAAGGCTGCAATAAACTGCTGGTCAATTTCCATGCTAAATGGAAGTATTTTGTAGAACAAAGTAAAACATGTAATTACAACCATTGTATCATGGAATAGCGAAACTACACCGCCTAAACCATATTTCCAATTCTTAAACCTGATAGCAATATATATAAATATAATTATCAATCCAAAGAATACCGCCATAAAGGCCTGATAAATAAGTGTCCTTCGACATAATCGGATCAACTTTCATTGAGCTTAATTCACCAACAGTTTTTGTTTCAGAATGTTCCGAAAAATCTTTATAGGAAAGTGATGAAGGAAGATCCGATTTTAAACCATTATATAAAGCAACATCAACAAGTGAATCGGCTTTTGCGGTTTTATCTTCAATAAGATATTTTGTGGTAATTTTTACCTGATTGTCAGAGCCAAAGGTCTTTACTTCAGGTGCATCCTGCATAGTTTTTGTCAATGAATTTCTAATATCAACTGTTTTTACCGGTTTGTCAAAACGTACAATATATGTACGTCCACCAGTAAATTCAACGCTTGGGTCCAAACCACGAACAAATAATGATATTATTCCAATACCAATAATTATCCCGGAAGCAACATACATTATTTTGCGGATACCTATAAAATTTATTTTAATATGATGGAAGACTTCCATGGTAAAACGGTTGCCCAAACTAATATGAACATCATGGTCGAGCATCCATTCGAAAGCCAACCTTGCAATAAAGATGGATGAGAACAGCGAAAGTAACAAACCAACAATAAGTGTTATTGCAAACCCTTGAACCGGACCTGAACCAAATATAAACAATACAATACCAGTTAATATTGTTGTTACGTGGCCATCGATAATGGATGAATAGGCATGCCAGAAACCGTCTTTTACCACCATACGCATTCCTTTACCAGCGCGAACTTCTTCACGCATACGCTCATAAATAATAACGTTGCCATCCACCGCCATAGCTAAGGTCAATATCATACCGGCAATACCGGGCAAAGTTAAAACCGTTCCCAAAGATGTAATTGTACCGAACAAGAACAACACGTTCGCAAATAAAGCAATATTTGCAACATTACCTGCACGATTGTAATACAAAAACATATATAGTAAAACTCCAATAAAAGCTACAATAAATGAACGGAAAGCAGCCTGAATTGATTCGTGACCTAAAGTAGGACCAACAACAGTTTCTTCGATAATATGAGCTGGGGCGGGTAATTTTCCTGATTCCAGTACGTTGGCTAAGTCTTTTGCTTCTTCAGTAGTAAAGTCCCCTGTAATTTGTGAATTTCCACCATCAATTTCTGAATTCACACGTGGAGCAGAATATACATAGTTGTCGAGTACAATTGCAATGCAACGGCCAACATTATCGCGGGTCATACGAGCCCAAATTTTTGTCCCTTCACCATTCATTGCCATTGAAACTTCGGCAGTTGCAGCACGTTGTGAGTTAAAGTCAGCCCTGGCATTAACCACAACATCACCTGTAAGTGGCGCTTTTCCATCACGTCCTGTAATTTTTATAGCATATAACTCAAATGTTGTTCCGGAAGGATCATATTTTAGAGGCATTGCCTTAACAGACCATATGAACTTAATATCGCGAGGGAATAATTCACGAATTTGTTTCATACTTAAATATTCGTTAACCTTAGCAGTATCACGCCAGTTTGCATATCCAATAACCGGGCCAGGTATTAATTCGCTGTTACGGCTGACCGCAGGACGTAATACTGAAAATAATGGATAATTATCTTTAAACTGATCGGGCATAAGCGACGAATCTTTCTTAGCTGCAGTATCCCTTTTCATTTCGTTTAAAAGTGCAACTCCACCATTTTTAGCGGAATCGGGTTTTGCTTCAATATTAGTTTTTGATGCTTTTTTGCCCTTAACTTTAGTCTTAAAACTGGAAATTTTAGATGAGTCGGCTAATGATTTAGAAGCTTCATTAATTTCTTTTAATCTTTTGTTTGCATCCAGTAATGAATTATATACTTCACTATTTTCATAGGTTTCCCAAAATTCAAGATTAGCAGTTCCTTGCAATAATCTACGTACACGTTTTGGATCTTTCACACCAGGTAAAGCAACAGCCAACCTTCCATTGGTTTGTAATTTCTGAATTTCTGGTGAAACAACCCCAAACTTATCAATACGGGTTCGTAATATTTTAAATGAATTATCAATAGCGCTATTTGATTGATCGCGCAAAACCTTTATTACATCAGCATTGGTAGAATTAAAATTTATTTTATCTTTTAATTCCAAAGTATTGAAAACGGCGGCCATACGAGCATTTGGATCGACTTTGGTAAATGCTTCGCCAAAAATTGTAATAAAATCTTTCTGACTGGTTTTATGTTCTTCTCTTGCTATTTGCATAGCTTTAAGGAAAGTTGTGTCCTTACTGTTATTCGATAATGATACAATAATGTCGGGAACTGAAACTTCAAGAATTACATCCATCCCGCCTTTTAAGTCGAGACCAAGGTTAATTTCCCTTTCCTTACAATCATGATAGGTAAATTTTCTTAAACCTAAAAAATTGTAAACAGTTTTACCCGAGATTGAATCAAGATAAGCGTCTTCACGCTCAACATTTCCATTCGCTATTGTATGTGCTTTTCTTTCCGTTAATTTAGTTACTAACGTGAACGACAATTGGTACAAACAAACCAATGCCAGCAATATTGCTAATAACTTAACGGCACCTTTATTCTGCATGTGAATATTGTTTAAAAGTTTATAATTTTCTTAAAGAACCGCAAATATATAAATTTTATAATAAGATTTAATTTGAAATATTAACTTCTTCGATAGAAGTTTTAACTTCGTCGCGGATTAATTGATCTTTTTGTTTTTGGCACTTAATTAAAATGAAGAATTGGGTATTAGGCTTTGGGTGCTAGGTATTATGTTCTTTACTCATTGTTTCTTACTCTTTGTCCTTGGTTCTTGGTTCTTGATTCTTGGTTCTTGATTCTTGATTAAACCAACTCCATTCCCAAATTAAGCCAAATATAAATATCTGAAGGTAAAACCCATGTCCGCAAGCTGCACCTCTTTTCACCAAGTCGTACAATTACCATATTTTTCGAAGGAATAATAAATATATATTGGCCAAGAATTCCTCTTGCGTAAATCACTTTTTCGCCACGATATGAGAGCAGCCAAAATTGGAACCCATAATACATTAAAGGATCGTGTCCATATTCATCAACCAACCAGGACGCAGGACTGGTTGCTTCTTGAATATATTTTTCTGAAACCAATTGTTTGCCGTTCCATTTACCTTTATTTAACACCAATTGACCAATGCGTGCAAAATCGCGGGCATTGCTATTAAAACAACAATAAGCTTTTTCTGTTCCACTTGGTTTATCAATGCTCCACAAAGCATTATATTTTGCCCCTATTGGCTTCCACAGCTTTTCCGAAGCATAATCAGCCAAGTGCTTTCCGGTAGCTATCTCAATAATATAGGCTAAAAGCTGTGTATTGCCACTTAAATACTTGAATTTTTTACCTGGAGTTTCAACAACTTTCAGTCCATTAACAAGCTCGTGGAGATTATTCCCATAATACGATCTGGCTGTCATTGAAAAAGGGTTGTAATATGCCTCTCCCCAATTTAAGCCGCTACTCATGGTAAGTAAGTCTTTTATAGTAAGCTTTGCATTGGCTCCTTTTTTATAAGTTGGAATAAAGTCTCCAACCGGTTCATCGAGACTTTTAATTTTACCATCTTCTAAAGCACAATCAACAAGCAGGGATACTATACTTTTAGCCATTGAAAAGGAATTGGAATAGGAGCTTTCGTTATAACCCAAATAATAAGATTCGTGAACAATTGCGGTATCTTTAATGACCAAAAATGCAACCGTTTTTAAATTAGTAAGTATTCGTAAATAATTGTCCGGGATTTTTTTTACATTATACTCTGTTGAAATTTTCCAGGGCTGATCCTTTCCTTTTTCAACATCACGATTGTTGAAGAAATTGTAATCGGTTATTTTAGCGGTACCATTGAAAATAACCCCACGTAAATAAAAATTTACTGGTAAAGCCAAAAATGCAATTAATCCAAAAAAACAAGCCAATATAATCCAAAATGATTTTTTCATACAAACAATTTTACAAATTAGGTTTTAGCTATTTGAGTTTAGTCCTTTACTTTTTCTCTTGGTTCTTGATTCTAATTTAATTGCTTTCGAGTATTTTAAAAAGTTCGTCCAATTTAGGGGTTAAAATAATTTCAGTTCTTCTATTCTTTGCCCTCGATTCAGATGATTTGTTTGAGGCAATTGGTGCAAATTCACCATGTCCCGAAGCTGTCAACCTTTTAGGGTCAATAGTCGAATTGTCGAGCAAAATACGAATTATAGAAGTAGCCCGAAGTACACTCAAGTCCCAGTTGTCCTTAATTGAGCCATTCGATTTATAAGGAATATTATCAGTATGACCTTCGATAGTCACGTTTATATCAGTATTTTGTTCCAGCACTTTGGAAAGTCCCTGAAGCGCTTCCACACCTTTTGGATCAACTTTTATGCTGCCCGATTTAAATAACAACTTTTCATCTAATGAAACATAAACTTTTCCATTTTTAACTTTTACGGTTAAGCCTTGGTTCTCAAACCCTAGCAAGGCATCTGAAACTTTTGTTTTTAAAGCTTTAACCACAGAATCTTTTCTGAATAAAATTGCCTCAAGTTCCTTCAATCTTGCATCACGTTTACCTAATTCAAGAGTAAGATTGTCCAGACTTTGTTTTTTCTCATCCAAGGTTGTTTCCAACTTGTTCAGATTTTCTTCCTTCTTTTTTAAATCGTCCTGCGTATTCTGCAATTGCTTCATTAGCTTTGTCGTTTCGCGGGCATTTCCCTTTAATATGGCTTCGTGGGTTTCCTGTAAGTCAGTGTATTGACGGTTTAAACTTTCAAGATCACTTTTCGTTTTCGACAATTCACCATTTGTAGTTAAACTATCTTTTATTAAAGAATTTATCTTATCCTGGTTTTTCGATAGCTGTTGTTTCATTTCGGTATTTTCAACCGAAAGTTGTTCCTGCTTTTGTTTTGCTGCATCGAGTTCAGAACTGCAATTTTTATAATTTTGTTCTGTTTCATGGAATTTTTGTGCCGGAACACATGAAATTAAAAAAATTAAAGAAATTATACCAGTAACTTTAAGCAAGTTTTTAGAATTATTCATAGTTTGATTTTTGATTTGTAAATTAAAAGTAATATTTGCAAAAGCCCTTAAAACAGAATTAAAAGTTTTGAACCGTTTTTAGCAGAAATGTTGAAGTTTTGAAACTTAAATACTTTACGAGGTTCAATGATTGATATAGTTTTAATTTTGAATTTGCCAAAATTCATGTATGTTTGACAAATTTTTAAGAAAGGGAAATGCCTGATACAAAGGATAGCAAAAATGAGGGGAAGCCTTTACTTGATTCAATAAGTTTTCCATCCGACTTAAGAAAATTAAAAGCACAAGAATTGCCACAATTATGTTCTGAATTACGTCAATTTATTATTGATGAAGTTTGTGCAAACCCGGGACATTTAGGTGCAAGTCTGGGTGTGGTTGAATTAACCGTTGCATTGCACTATGTTTACAACACTCCTTATGACCAATTAGTTTGGGATGTCGGGCATCAGGCTTACAGTCATAAAATCCTCACTGGCAGGAAAGATTTATTTAATACCAACAGAAAATTTGGAGGCATTAGCGGATTTCCAAAAATGTCGGAAAGTGTTTTTGATTCTTTTGGTACCGGACATTCCTCAACTTCAATTTCAGCTGCACTTGGCCTTTCAGTTGCCTCCTCATTAAAAGGCGAAAACGAGCGACGCGTAGTTGCAGTAATTGGTGATGGCAGTCTTACAGGAGGACTTGCATTCGAAGGTTTGAACAATGCCGGGCACATGAACAGTAATCTACTGGTTATTGTGAACGACAATAACATGGCCATTGATCCTAATGTTGGGGCAATGAGTAAATACCTTACAGATATTACTTCATCTCAAACCTATAACAAAGTAAAAACTCAGGTGTGGAATACTTTAGGCCGGTTCCGACAAGTTGGAAATAAGGCCAGAAGGTTTGCACAAAAAGTGCAGGGAAGCATAAAATCAACAGTTTTGCTCCGCGAAGGAAATTTATTTGAATCACTTAATTTCAGATATTTTGGTCCAATAGATGGCCACGATGTAGGGCATTTGGTAAAAATTCTGACTGATTTACGCGATATTCCTGGCCCAAAATTACTTCACATAATTACTACAAAAGGAAAAGGCTTTAAGTATGCCGAAGAAAACCAAACAGTTTGGCATGCCCCGGGAATATTCAATAAAGATACCGGTGAAATTTTAGGTGCAAATACAAATAGTCCTTCAAAACCTCCAAAATACCAAGATGTATTTGGGAACACATTGCTTGAACTGGCTAAAATGAATGAGAAAATAGTAGGTATAACACCGGCTATGCCAACAGGATGTTCAATGAATATAATGATGAATGAATTGCCCAACAGAACATTTGATGTTGGAATTGCAGAGCAACATGCAGTTACTTTCTCAGCAGGACTTGCTGCCCAGGGCTTAATTCCGTTTTGTAATATTTACTCCTCATTTATGCAGCGCGCATACGACCAAGTTATTCATGATGTTGCACTTCAAAATTTACAAGTAATTTTCTGCATGGACAGGGGTGGATTGGTTGGTGAAGATGGCGCTACACATCATGGGGTTTTTGATCTGGCGTATTTGAGGTGCATTCCAAACTTAACTATAGCCTCCCCCATGAACGAGGTTGAGCTTCGTAACTTAATGTACACTGCACAACTTAGAAACTTTGGAAGTTTTGCCATTCGTTATCCAAGAGGAAATGGTGTAATTAACAATTGGCAGGTACCTTTTTCCGAAATAGAAATAGGAAAAGGCCGGAAAATATCTGAAGGAAAAGATATTGCTGTCATATCAATTGGTCATCCCGGGAATTTTGTACAGGAAGCAATTGGCCTAATACAAGGTGAATTTGACATTCCGGCACATTTCGATTTGCGGTTTATAAAGCCATTAGACGAGGAATTACTACACCATATTTTTAGAAACTTTAAGAAAATTATTACCGTTGAAGATGGTGTAATTGCAGGTGGAATGGGTTCCTCAATTCTAGAATTTATGTCTGTCAACAATTACAACGCACAGCTTATTCGATTAGGAGTTCCGGATAAATTTATTGAACACGGCTCACTAAAAGAATTACAAAGTGAATGCGGGTTCGACGCGCAAGGAATTTTAAAAACACTAAGGCAATTAATTTAGACGATTCATTTTAAAATAAAAGCCCAACTTTGTGTTACCAATAAATCGGGCTTTTCAATAATATCAAATTAATTATACTAGCTTATTTTATTAATGGTTTTTTGCTTTACAATTCGATAACGCAAAGCAGAATAAGCCACCAAGAAATATATAACTGACAACCATAATAATCCTTGGATTTGTGGAAGGATGTCACTAATCGAAGCGTTTTCAAGCGCTAAACGACGGAAAGCCTCAAGATAATGTGTTAACGGAATAATTTGTGCAAACCATTGAACAGCATGTGGCATCTGAGATAAAGGCCAGGTTTGCCCGCTTATAATAAAGCTCGGAACCGCAACAACCATTAAAAATTCTGTTGCTTTCAATTGCGTTTTAAAAATAATACTGGACGCTATGCCCATGAATATAAGGGAAATCATAAATAATGCTGAAATAAAATAGAAAGCAATCAACGAATGCGGCATTACCATATGAAATAAACTAAAAAATGTATGAATAAGGCATATCCAGAAAGTTATTCCCATAAATAAATAGGGTATAGCTTTAACAATCAGTAAATATGACGATTTGTCGCTGTAGCGGATTAAATTCCGGAATGTATTTTCTTCAAACTCTTTGGCAAAACTTAATGCAAGTGTTAATAAAAATACTTGCTGCATAACTGTTCCTAACATTCCAGGCCACAAAAAATACAAGTAATTCGATGAAGGGTTGAAAAATCGTGTCATGTTAATCCTAAACGACTCGAATTGCTGAGATGCAATTTCTGCCGGCACGCCTTCCTTTTTTAAGGTTTCAATTTTTAAAGCCGCATTTACAGTTGCAAGAACAGTTTGAATACCTGTTGAAGCATAGTTGGCAGTAAGCATATTTGAACCATTAATATCGGCATCAATTTCACAAAATCTTTTTTGCTCAATATTGGCTTGGAATTTATACGGAATGGTAATTACGCCAATATATTCCTTATTAATAACTTCATCACGAAGGTTACCTGAAATATACTTTACATCTTCAACTTTTAGATATTGGTTATCATCAATTGCATCTATTATTTTATTGCTCAACGGGCTATTGTCCAAATCAACTACAATAATTGGCAAATCTTTCACCATTGCACCTTTGTAAACAAAACCGATTAAAAGAGCATACAAAATAGGAGCACCAATAAATATTAGCAATGCTAAAGAATTTGAACCGAAAAGGCTGAATTCCCTTTGAACTAATTTCCAAAATAATTTCATTGTTAAAAAATTTTAATATAAAAAATCCGGATTTTTATTTAACTGTTACTTTGCCAATATTTTCAGAAAGGCTCAAAATTGCTGTTGAATTAACATATAGCAATTGGGCTGTTTTAGCATTATCAGGGACAAGCTTTAATTCGTACACCGCTTCACCTAACTGGTAATTTGGATAAGAACTTGACTTAAAAGCATAGTGTCCCAATTCTGTTACCCCTTCGAGTTTCGCTTTAAATATTTTACCACTTTGGAAGGGTAGTTTTACTTCATATTCATTTCCTTTAACCACAGAATTAATCATGCTCTCGCTGATAGTAAACCTGAAATAGGTACTGTTAACTTCGTAACCGATAAAAATATTATAACCTTGCAGGGCAAGTTCGCCCTCGCGCAAGGCAATGGTTTCAACAGACATATCTTTTGGTGCTATAATGTATTTTTCTTTACATGCTATTTCTGCTTCCTTAACTGCTCCCTCAGCCTGATCTTTTTGTCCTAAAGCTATTTTAACCTGTTCGTCTCGAATACCGCCATCTACTTCTTGTTTTTTAGCATAAGCAGCATCGTACTGATCTTTTGCCATATTGAATTTTGTCAAAGCTTCGTCAAATGCCTGTGGTGAAACAAGACTATCGTTATACATATTACGGATTCTTTTCAACGATTTTTCTGCAAACAAATATTGTTCCTGGGCAGCATTAAATGCAGCATTAACTTGTTCCTTTTGGTCTTTTGTTGCACCGTGCAAAGCCATTTCGTACTGTGAGTTTGCCGATAACGATGCACCTTCAGCCTGCTCGAGCTTGACAGATATTTCGGGAATATCAAGAATTGCCAATGTATCGCCCTTGTGCACTATTTGCGATTCGTGAACAAATATTTTTTCAATTCTCCCTGCATATTTTGGTGCAATTGAAATTGTTTCGCGTTTTACCTTTCCTTCTAAGATATTAGTATTGTTATTTTTGCAGCTATTTAACAAAGCTATTACTGAAACACCTATAATTATTATATTCTTTGAATTCATTGTTGTAATTTTTTATGTTTATTTTTCGAATGAAATTTTTTTTAATTATTTAATAGAATCAATATTTAATTTACCTGATGAAGCCAGATAGTCACTTACGTCTGCCCTCTCCCGGGCAATTGCCTGTAGATATTCCAGTCTTACTTTTTCATAATCATTAACCGATGATAATTGATCGTTGAGAGAAATTAAGCCTTGTTCATATTGTTTTTTACTAAGGTTGAGAATGCCTTCTGCCAGTTTAACTTGCTTTTCAGTTGTTTCTATTGTTTTCACATCTTTTTCTATTTCATATATTATTCGCTTCAGGTTAAGATCAGATAGTTCAACCGCTTCCTGTTTTTTTTCCTCTAAAATTGCTTTATCGAGTTTTGCCTGTTGAGCATTGTTTTGTGCTTCCATTCCATCAAAAATTGTCCAACGCATACCAACTCCAACATACCAAAGAGGCTCGAGCATAGTCAAATCATCTTTGATCAATTCACGCTTTCCAAATGCTACAATCTTTGGCGTATATTCAGCCCATTCAGCTTTTCTTTTATAATCAGTTGCTGCAATAGCTTCGTCAATTGCCTTAATATCAGGCCTGTCGGCGGTTTGTCCGTTTAAATCGGCAAGTAACCATGGTAATATCATCGGTTTTAATAATGCAGCAGAATCAGCAGGATAACCACATAATTCTTCAATTCTATCACAAAGTAATTTATGGTCCGATTCCAGGTCAATTCGCCGGACTTCTAATTGTTGCATAACCAAATCAATTTTTTGCCGGCTTAAATCAATCGTCAAACCATTTTTATAAGCCTTATCAACATATTTTTTCTGCTCTTCCAGATATTTTTGTGTTGAATTGAGAACATCCAAAGACTCATTTACAACGGCCATTTTATCATAAGTACTTATAACCTGTTGGATAATTGTCATTTTTTCACTTTCACTTAGTAGCAACATTGCATTTTGCTGATGTGAAGCAGCTTTAACCAACATTGGGACTTTAAACCCGCTAAATAACAGCATTTGAGCATTCAGGTTTGCTTTGGTAATATTTTTACCCTGAATTGGCGGAATCGGTTTCATGTTTGCCTGTTCAGCCTTCATTAATGTGTTACCCGGTGCGTTTGAATTTGAAGGATCAGAAGCATAAGGCGTTGAAAATGTAACTTTATAAGCATCAGGCAAATTTGAAGTTGCGATTGCTGTTTGTTCTTTAATAAGCAATTGTTGTGCACCATTTAAAAGTTGTTGTAATTCTTCCGGGAAAACCAAATCATCATTAAGCCTTGTATAACTTGCGTCCATGCTGACTTTCGGAAGATATGCCTCATACGCCTTAGATTTATTGAGGCTTGCTTTTTGAACATTTGCTTCATCAATTTTCAGTTGCATGCTTTTATGAATTGCCATTTCAGACAGTTCCCTTGCATCCGGCAAAACAAAATTATTTTTCGTTTGCGAATCCAACTTCACATTGGTTATCCAAATAAAAAAAACACACCCGATAATTACTCGTAAGTAATGGTGAATTGATCTTCGATAACCAATTTTACATAATTTACATTTTGTTTTCATTTTAGAATTTTTTATTATTTGACCTTTTTAGTTTATTAGTCGAATTTATAGCAAAAAAAAATTACCTTTTTGCCATGCCGTAGAATAATATTGACAAGAGACTGTCAATCCTTTTATCCAAATCATGATCGTCAACTGACCAGAACAAAGGGATTTCGAGACCTTTAATAGCTGTAAAAATAGCAATAGAGGCTAAATTAATGTCATCAATTTTAAAAATTTCAGCATTTAATCCTTCCTGTAAAATATCTGAAATGTTTTTTATTTCATTTTCGTCATACTTCACCCTAATTTTATTAATAAAATCAAGATGGCTAAGATAATCGCTCTTAATTGCTTCGTAAAAATTTGATAAGCGTTTAAAACCATACATACGGGTAGTTATATAAGCTTTCAATTTTTCTTTTGGATCGGAAATATCCTTTAATGCATTATGTAAATCATTGCGTAAAATATTTGCCTCTTTTTCCACAACCGCAGCAAATATTTCTTCCTTGCTAATGAAATAATAATAAATTGAACTTTTACCCTTGTGCATTGCCATTGCAATTTCGTCCATTGTGGTTTTCTTAAATCCAAACCGACTGAAAATGCCTCTTGCCGCTTCAATAATATGATCCCTAATTTCTTCCTTAATTACTGCCATACCAATTAGTTTTTAATTTTTCGACCAATTTAGTTTAACGTTCCAAAATTATAAATATGTTTTAATATGAAAAAGATTTTTAACAATTAATTTATTTTATTTCAAAGGTATAAAACAAAAAAGACCGCAAAATGCAGTCTCTTTTGAATTTTTATAGTAGAATATTTTAATAAAATTTCGTTCTTTCGTCTTGAATATCAGCCATTTTCTTTAATACGCCAAAAGCCTCATAACCTACACGATTATTATACATTCCCATTGCACGCATTTTCATCATTTGAATATCATCTGATTGAGGTTGTTGTTCCGAAACATTTGTGACCACAGCAACATAAACTCCTGCAATTCCTTTAATCGGATCAGTTGTTTTATTTGGAGCTATTGCAGTTACAGTTCCAATTAATTTAGGTTCATAACCAACACCAGGAATAGAATATGAGTTAAAAGTTAAATCTGTTGCTGATTCTACAGTAGTTCCTAATTTCGTAGCAATTGCGTCAATACTTGTAAGTCCTGCAATTTGTTTTGAAATTTTATCGGCAATCATATCTTCTTTCTTTTCCCTTTTTACTGCAACTTCAACCTGTGGCAACACTTGTTTTAATTTTGCTGTTCCCTTTTCCCTAACTGAAGATAATCTTGCAATTACAAAAGTATTTCCAAATTCCAATACTCCGGAAATGTCATTTTCATTGGCTTTAAAAGCCCAACGTATTATTTCGCGTGAATTAGGAATACTAGGTATTCCTTTCATGTTTTCATTTAAATAACTGGCAGATTTTGGAGTAATCCCTAATTTTTTAACAGCAGCTACAAAGCGGTCACCAGTATTATTATTGCCAGCAAAAGCGCTTGCCTGTTGATATACATCTTGAATTGTAGTATTACTTGGTTCAAGTTTTCGGGCAAGAATACCTATTTGAACCTTTTTTTGTTCTTTTCCTTTGTCGGTAATTTTAATAATATGAATTCCAAATTGCGAAGTTACTTCTACAATGTCACCTTTTTTACCATTGAAACAGGCATCGCTAAATTCTTTAACCATAGCGCCTTCTTTAAACCAACCCAAATCGCCTCCTTTTTTAGCCGAGCCATCCGCAGAATTTGCGCTAGCTAAAGCAGCAAAATCAGCACCTTTTTTAGTCGCTAATTTAAATATGCTATCGGCAGTAGCTTTTGCCTTTGCCAATGCTTCCTGTGTTTTATCAGCCGGACGAATTAAAATATGGCTTGCACGCACAGAATCAGGCAACTCCTTAAAATCAACTACACGTGCAATTTCATAGGTATTATTATTAAAATATGGCCCAAAAGTGTATCCGACTTTTTCTTTAAACAATGGTTTTAATGTGTCGTTTAGTTCACTTTCTTTCAAATATTTTTCATTAAAAGGAATATCGGAATTTAAATTTATAAATTGCTTAACATCATTTGTTGATTTATATTCAGGTTCAATATCCTGTATCCATTTTTCTGCCTTTTGTACATCATCTTGCGATGGTTTTACATTGTAAGTTATATATTCAATATCTCTTGATGATTCCTGTTGAAATTCATTTTTATGATTTTTTAAATAGCTTTCCAAATCTGATTCACTAACAGTTACAGCCGAATCACTAACAGTATTTAATTTTTCAGAAACAAAATTAAAGTTGACTTTTTTACTGTTAATTTTTTCGTCAGCCCGAAGTTGCACCGAAGTAACATATAAACCATTCTTTAATAAATTATTGTATTTAGTCATTAAGCGTTCTCGAATTATTTGGCCTTCGACATATAACCAAAATAATTTGCGTTTACCATCTTTGTCCTGATCAAGTGATTTAATAAACTGAATGGCATAAGCACGATTATATTGTTGTGTTTCAGGATTGGTAAATAATTGACGTACATAAGGATGTGGATTTGGTCCTTCTACCATATCCAAAACTTCACGTGGTGATACTTCAATTCCCAAATCGCTGTATTCATCTTCCATTACATTTTCTTCAACTACCTGTTGCCAGACTTTTTCGCGAATATCCTGTAAGGCTTCATCAGAAATATTATTATTCCCAGAATTTGCTTTATATACATCTACTAATTTCTGAATCTTAGCTTCATATTCTTTATAATCAACTGATTTGCCTGCAATTTTAGCCAACTCGTACTGATTACCATTGAAAACTGATTTTCCACCTGTAAGAAAATCGGTAAGAATAAAAGCCAACAATGAAAGGCCAATTACAATGGAAATTAAAATTCCCATTTTAGTCCTGATTTTTTCTAATACTGCCATTGTTAATGATATTTACATTATTTTTTTGAGGGTACGAATATAGCAATTATAATTTTTATTGAAACAGTGAAAAAAAGAAAATCATTCATTCAGATGCTTTAAATAAATTATTTCGAGTCTTTTATTATTGATTTTTAGAATTTTAAAACTAAAAGGTGCGATTTCAAATTGCTCATTAAAAACCGGAATTCGTCCTAATTGATGGAAAATAAAGCCGGCAAGAGTATCGTATTCATCTGATTCCGGAATTTTAAACCTATATTTTTCATTCAAATATTCTATTTGTAATTTGCCTGAGAATATAAAACCGTTATCGGATAATCTTTTTTCAATTATTTCATCAACATCATGCTCGTCTTCAATTTCACCAAATATTTCTTCCATTATATCTTCAGTTGTAACAATTCCCGAAGTGCCACCAAACTCATCTACCACAACTGCCAGACTTTTATGCTGTTGCAAAAGTAATTTCAATAACTTATTGGCATTCATGGTTTCGGGCACAAAAGGTGCGTTGATAATTTTAGGCCGAATACTTGCCGTATTTTTGAATAATTCCTTTGAACTGATATAGCCAATAATTGAATCGATATTATTTTGATAGATTAAAATTTTTGAAAATCCGGTTTCAATAAATTTTGCACGCAATTCATCGGGATTAATTTTATTATCAACTGCAACTATTTCGGTACGGGGAACCATACAATCGCGTATTTTCACTTTCGAAAAATCAAGGGCATTCTGAAAAATCCTGATTTCATGTTCGGTATCAAGTTCATGTGAACCTTTTGTAATTGTATTTTGAACTAAATGATCAAGATCGGTTTTCCCAAAAACATTTAATTTATTCTTATCAACAAGTTGACCATTTACAAACCAATGAATAAAATTATGTGACAACCATATTATTGATTTTGTTAATGGATAAAAAACTATATAAAACAGATAAACAGGAATACTTAGTCCATTTAAAAAGAAATTGGACATTTGCCTGAATATTGCTTTTGGCAGAAATTCGGCGGTAATTAAAATTATAAAAGTTGAAACAATTGTTTGTATTAGCAACACATAAAACTGATGTGGAATTAACCTGAAAATAAAAGGTTCAAGAATGTTAGCCATTGTAATACCATAAATAACAATAACAATATTATTACCTATAAGCATAGTTGCAATAAATTGGGCAGGATTTTTAATGAATATATTTACGATTCGGGAAGCAAAAAGACCTTGTTTTTTATCTAATTCAATTCGCAAGCGGTTAGCACTAACAAATGCAATTTCCATTCCCGAAAAAAAAGCGGACAAAACCAAACATAATGCTATAATAGATCCAGGTTGCATTTAAATTTATTATTTCCGGGAATTTTCGTTTTTTCGCATATTCTTCCGGATAAAATAAAACAATAAAGCAAATATAGCAAATACAAAGAAAAGATACGATTTAGAAATACCTTGTATTATTGTTTGATGAATAGCTGCAATTAAACAAAGTAATGCAACGGCAAGCCAGACATATTCACGGATTTTGAGATGCACTATCTTGATCTTTAACGTTTACTGTACCTTTAACACCAATTAATTTCCAGTCCGACAGGTCTTCTTTCGCTGTAAAACCACCATCGCCGCAAAAAACCCCATCACTGTTGATTATTTTAGTAAATTTAGTTGAATATATTGTTCCTTTTTGTTGGTTCCAGAATAATTCCTCGGTAAATAATTGTTCATTTTTCTTTAAATTTTTTGCTACAACATCATTACGGGTTTCCCATAATTTCTGTTTATCCCTGTAAATTGCATAATCGGCGCTAATTTCAGAAACAATATTTAAAGCAGAATCATATTGATATACAATAATCCCTTTTGGAAACTCAATATAATCTTTTTCATTGGAATTGTACTTATCAAGTTGTTTTGCAACAATTTTCATTTTAACACGAGCCGAATCACTATACAAAATCTCCATGTCTTCAGCTGATACTTGTGGTAAATCTTTTGTATTTGTAATGTTTTTAATAGTTTCAATATTATTCTCGCAACCAGTTAGAATTAGAAAAAGGCAAATGGTAAATGATAGCCAATGAACGAAAAACGGCGAACGGATTGTGGAAAATGGTAAACGGGAAAAAGCATCATTTCTTCTGAAACCTACTATTCTTGAAGAAAGAAAATATATTTGTGCAAGGATTTTATTTTTACAAATCCGTTTGTTGGATTCAGGCTTTCGATTAAAGAACAAAGCATTAATTATCATAAAAATTTATCAATTTGCCTAATCATATTTGCGTTTAACAAACCAAAAGTCGAAGAAATTGACAGAAAATGTAATTCTAGTATAATTAATTTTAATCAAATCATTTGCCAAAGTACCTTTTTGACCAACTTCGAACGCGAAATTAAACATAGTATGCGTATTTTTAAAAGGCAGGCCAAAACCGGCCGATAATCCCATATCTTTAATATCGGTTCCATTTATCTGAATGTTTGATTCATTGTAATAACCACCAAATCGATACCGTATTTTTCTGAAGTAACTTTTATAGGAATATTCTTCCGGAACATACTGAACGCCAAAGCTATACCTTTGATCTAAACGTAAACTCGGATCAACACTTCCTGCAAAACTTGTATTTTTCCAATTCTGTCTTGTATAATCTAATCCAATTAATATTTTATCTTTTATATTATAAGTAATTCCTAATCCCAATTTCGATGGAATTGCATAATTATCAGTCGAATTATCAAGTATTAAAGTATCTTCATAGTTTTGACTATACGATCGGATAACATAATTAGTATATTGTGTTTTTAAATTGGTTTTTAAATCATAAGTTGCACCAATAATTAAGTTCGACTTAAACGGCAAATCAATAACAAATTGTCCGCCAAAATTAAAGCCAAAGCCTTTAGGTACTAATGATTCTTGAACCAATGTAGCAGGGTTAGAACCATCGGCGGTAGTAGAAAATCCCATAGAAGTTTCCTTGTGCAATGAACCAAAATAATAATTAGCGTTAACACCCAAATTGATATGTTTCTTCAACAAACCAACAGAATGTCCAAAATATAATTGGTTAATATTTCCATAGCCTTTATAGGTATAATCGATTTCACCGGTATATAAGCCAATTTGTTTGGCACTTAAATTATACCCAATTGTGCTGTAGGGAACCAAACCCATACTTATAAAATACGTTTTGTAAACAGGGAACGACATGGCAAGGTGGTCAAAATTCATGCTGTTGCGTGAAGTTATTCCTACACCGTTCACCGTTGATTTCATATTTTTTGAAAATAAACCAATATCCCAAATGAATGACATTGTATCCTGAGAACAATAAGATGCCGGATTAAGGTAATTAATTTGATCTGGTTGACGCATACCAATACCTATTCCACCTAGTGCGCGGTTTACACCCCATCCTGTTTTATCAATATCACCCAAACCGTATTCTGAATATGGCGAATTTAAATCGTATTGCGAGAAACCTTCCAAACAACTAAAAACTGCCGCTATAAAAAAAATAATCCTTTTGCTAAACCGCATTGTATTCAAGTATTCTGTTTAATCCTTTCAAAACCAAATTTAAGTCCACAAAGATGATGTTTTTTAATTTATTCGCCAAAAAATCAGCATCACCACCAGTAATTATTGTTTTTAATTGAGGATAATAAATTTTCAATTGGTTAATATAACTATCTATTTCAAATATCACACCATTCTGAACTCCCGATATAATTGCCTGCTGTGTGTTATTTGCCAGCAGGCTGAAGTTTTCGCTTTGCGATAATAACGGCAATTTTGATGTAAAATTATGTAAGGCCTTAAAACGTGATTGGATTCCCACGGATATTGAACCTCCTTTATAATTTCCTTCAGCATCAATAAAATCGAAAGTTAAAGCAGTACCGGCATCAATTATTAAAACATCGGAATTTGGGTAAATTACTTGTGCACCTGCAACTGCCGCAATTCTATCAGCTCCTTGTGTATTTTTCGATTCATAATTATTGTTAAAAGGCAGTTTAGATTCTCCGGAAAGTTGAATTAAATTATTGAAATTCGATTGTAAAAAACCAAACAATTCATTTTCTAATTTGCCAGTACATGATATTATGCAATTTTTTATACTCAAATGTTGTCGCAAAACTAACTCTACATCGCAAATTTGAATATCAGTAAATATTTTGTTTTCAATTATTTTACCATTTTCAAAAACTGCAACTTTGGTTCGTGTATTTCCTATGTCGAAAATTATGTTCATTAATTAGTCTTTAGTTTTTGCAATTTTATAATAATCTAAATGTTTCTTTAATTAAGTTTTGAAAGAAGTTTAATTGCTGCACCAACATCATTAATTCCTTCGGAACTCATCGTTAACTTATCTTTGGCTTCTTTCATTTGGAAAGCTCGCGGATACTTTTGAATAAAAGAAAGAATATTATTAAACACTTGCGTTTGATAATAGGGCGATTGTTGGTTTGCAATAAAATAAAGCATTATACGATTATTTTTAATTGAAATCCGTTCAAATCCAAGCTTTATTGCAAGCCATCGCAACCTGACAATATTCATTAAATCAATGGCAGGTGGAGGAACCGGGCCAAACCTGTCAATGAGTCTTTTCTCAAATTGGTTTAAGGTTTCTTCATCCTGTATGTTATCAATTTCGCGGTACAACTTTATGCGTTCACTAATATTTTCAACATAAAATTCAGGGATCATAATTTCCAAATCGGTATCAACCTGGCAATCTGAAATAAATTGGTGGTTTTCGAGTATATTCGTTTTGGGTTTATCCACTTCCTTTTCTTCAGGTTTAGCTTCGTTATAAAAAATATCGCGAAACTCTGTCTCCTTAAGTTCCTGAATAGCTTCATTTAAAATCCTTTGGTATGTTTCATATCCAATTTCAGCAATAAATCCGCTTTGTTCAGCGCCAAGCAAATTACCTGCACCACGTATATCCAAATCCTGCATGGCAATATTGAAACCACTTCCAAGATCTGAAAAATCCTCTATTGCTTTTAAACGTCTTCTTGCTTCGGGCGTCAATACATTCATTGGGGGCGCAAGTAAATAACAAAATGCTTGTTTATTTGAACGTCCCACTCTGCCACGTAACTGATGCAAATCGCTTAACCCGAAATGGTGCGCATCGTTGATAAAAATTGTATTTGCATTTGGAATATCAAGTCCTGATTCAATTATAGTAGTAGCAATTAAAACATCAAAATCGCCGTTTACATAACCAAGCATTATTTGTTCAAGCTTATCCCCTTCCATTTGCCCATGAGCAACTGTAGTTTTTACCTCAGGAACAATTCGATTAATAATTTTTTCAAGTTCGTAAATATTCTGAATGCGGTTATTGATAATAAAAACCTGTCCGCCACGTGAAACTTCATACATAATTCCTTCGCGAAGAATATCTTCATTAAACACATGTACCTCAGTGGAAATAGGATGGCGGTTGGGCGGAGGAGTATTAATAATTGCCAAATCGCGGGCGCCCATTAATGAAAACTGCAATGTTCGGGGAATTGGAGTTGCAGTGAGGGTAAGTGAATCGACATTCAATTTCAGTTTTTTCAGTTTCTCTTTCATGGATACGCCAAACTTCTGTTCCTCGTCAATAATAAGCAAGCCCAAATCTTTGAACTTTATATCGGCTCCCAGCAACCGATGCGTTCCAATTAAAATATCTACTTTACCTTCTTCAACTTTCTTTAAAGTATCCTTTTGATCTTTTGCCTTTCGCATTCGACTGATGTAATCAACTGTACAGGGAAATTCTTTTAACCGGTCACGAAAGGTTTTAAAATGTTGTAGCGCCAATATTGTAGTAGGAACAAGAACTGCAACCTGCTTGCTATCAGCAACTGCTTTAAATGCAGCCCTTATAGCAATTTCAGTTTTGCCAAAACCAACATCGCCGCAAACCAGCATATCCATCGGAAACTCACCCTCCATACCTTGTTTCACTAATTTTGTAGCTTTTTCCTGGTCTGGTGTATCTTCATAAATAAACGAAGCTTCTAACTCCTGCTGCATATAAGTATCAGGATTAAACCTGAAACCGGTTGATTCCTTTCGTTTTGCATAAAGTGCAATAAGGTCTTTAGCAATATCTTTGACTTTGCTTTTGGTTGTAGCCTTTAGCTTTTGCCATGCTCCTGTGCCAAGTTTATAAATTTTAGGTGGTTCACCATCTTTACTTTTAAATTTCGAAATTCGGTGCAGCGAATGTATGCCAACATATAATACATCATTATCACGATAAACAAGTTTTATTACTTCCTGCCAGCGTCCATTAATTTCAACCTTTTCAATTCCGCCAAACTTCCCAATTCCATGATCGATATGTACAACAAAATCGCCTGGATGAAGATCGTTAATTTCACTAATTGTAAGCGCTTCGTTGCGGGTATAATTTTGCTTGAACTTATATTTGTGATAACGCTCGAAAATCTGGTGATCGGTATAAAGACAAATTTTTAAATCGTTCTCAATAAAACCAGCCTGTAATCCAGCATTCAATGGTTCATAATTGGCTTCATGATCAATGCTCGCGAAAATTTCATTTAATCGGTTAAACTGCTTTGAATTTTCACTACATATAATATTTGTGAATCCGTTTGCGTGATTTTGTTTAAGATTGTGAACCAGTAAATCAAAATTTTTATTGAATGTTGGTTGTGGCGAAGTTTGAAAAGCCAGCAATTTGCTATTTTTGAAATACGGTTGATTGCCGCACTCAATAATAGTAAGCTTTTTTAGAATTGAAACAAATTCATTGGTATGAACCAAATCGGGAGCTAATTGCGATTCTTCCTCAAGGTAGCGATCTTCGATCCTGTGCCATGGTGCCAGGTGTATTGACTGAATTTGATCAATAGTATAAGTTAAATCGCGAAACCAAATAATGGAATTAGTTGGCAAATACTCAAGCAATGACATTTTCGATTCGTTCAAACCAAATTTCCTGACATCAGGAACAATTTGAATTTTCTCAAGTTTATCAACCGACAATTGGGTTTCCAAATCAAAACTACGAATAGTATCAACTTCATTTCCAAAGAAATCAATACGATAAGGGAATTTAGCAGCATACGAAAAAACATCAACAATACTTCCACGAATGGAATATTGACCTGGTTCATAAACAAAATCGGAACGTTCGAACTTATATTCCTTAAGGGTTTCCTTAAGAAAGTCCAAATCAATTTTTTCACCTTTATGCAAACTCATTGTATTCTGTGCTAGTTTGCTTTTCGAAACCACCTTTTCGGCCAAGGCTTCAGGATATGAAACAATTATCGGAAATTTGTCAAAATTCTTTTGGTTTAAATAATTTAAGAGCTCTGTTCGTTGAACTGCACCTGACGAATCAATTATATCGCTTTGCCCTGGACGTTTATAAGATGAAGGAAACAGGAATATCCGATTATCATCAATAACAGAAAACAAATCATTGGCAAAATAAGATGCATCTTCCTTCTCGGGCAAAACAAATAAATGAACCAGCTTGCCTTCTTCAGCTATTGATGCTCCAAACAACGAAAAAGCAGAGCCATACAAACCATCAGCCCTTATAAATAAATTATCGCCTGAATTCAGCAACAATTGCAACTCAGCAAAATTCTTATGGCTTGAATAAAAATTCTTTAAATCCATTCTTATTTTAAGAAATTACAAAAGTAGGTATAAATGCTGAAATGAATAAGTTTTTGCAAGTACTGTTCAACCGCTAAAATTGCCTGTTCACCGAAATATCATTGATTAAAATTCAAACGATGTTTAATTTTGGCTATCAAATTTAATAACCATGAAATCCTCATCAGATAAGTCAATTGATAATTTTTACAATAATTTATCATCATTTACAGACAAAATTCTATTGGAAGCTTCCTTGTTTTTGAATAATGAAATCAATTCATTCAAAGCATTTTTACTGAATGAAAATATTGATGATAACAAAAGTAATAATGCATATTTTACTGAATTTATTTTGGTTGGACTTTTAATGGACAAATATGCTCATTTTGCTTTAAACTCTTTAGGAAAATTGAATGTAAAAAGAAATGAGACCTTACTTACCCATTACAACAATATTGAAATGCCCGATTATATCAATAATTTTCATAATTACTATTTATCACACGTAAAGGGCATCAGTATTGACGATTATAATGAAAAGCATGCCAAAATATTTTCAGCATTAATAAATTGGCTGAAATTTACCGATGAATACAAGACGGAAGTTTCGAAACTTGAAAACTGGGATTACTATTTTGCAGCTTGCAGTAATGCTGAATCTGCTCGTATAATTAGGCTTGCTGTATCGTTTGCAAAATATTTTGAAGAACAGTCCAGATTATCTCTTGGTCAATTTGTCAACAAAACAAATAATGAATTAAATTTAAAGGAAAAATATATTTCAGAAGCTGAATTTCATTTGAACATTTTTAAAACTGAGGTATTGAATCGTCAATACATGAATGAATTTCAACAAACCAATAATAACTTTGAATTTAATTTTCAATAAATATTTGTGAACCTATAATACATGAAAAAGAAAATTCTGTTTTTTGTTTTATTAAGTTTTTCTGTAACCAGCTTATTATTTTCACAATATACACTTAAAGTCAAAATCACTTGCATAAGAAAAAATTCCGGATCTATTTTAATGGAACTTTATACAGCAAATCATTCTTTACTAAAACAAGAAAAAGCCGACATAGCGAATTATGAATGTACTGTAACATTTTATGATTTAAAACCGTCAAAATATGCTATTCGTTACTTTCATGACGAAAACAAAAATTATAAACTGGATTTAAACTGGATTGGTATTCCAACAGAAGGTTATGGATTTTCTAATAATGTACTCGGTACAATTGGTCCTCCTGAATTTGATAAATGGATTTTTGATATTAAAGAAAATACAGTTCTAAATTTGAAAATTAAATACCAATAAATTAATATGAAAATTAAAAATTAAAGAAGTAATATAGTCTATTTCGAAGTATTTTTATTTTTAAATTTTAAGTTAGAAACTTAACACTAAGGATAATGTCTGAAAAAACTGCAATAATAATAGGCGCAGGAATAGGAGGAATTGCAACTTCAATATATTTAGCAAAAAATGGTTTTAAAGTAAGTGTGTATGAAAAAAATGCAACTCCGGGTGGACGATGCGGTCATATAATCCGCGACGGTCATAGATTTGACCTTGGTGCTACAATTTTTGCAATGCCATCAATTTACCGTAAAGTTTTTAATTCATTAGGTTTAAAATTAGAAGATTGTTTTGAAATTACTGAACTATCTACCATTATAAATATTCATTTTAACAATGGTGAACATATTGCTTTTACAACCGATCAAAATAAAATGCAATTGCAGCTTGAAGCCATTGAACCCGGAAGTTTTATAAAATTGAAATCGTATATTTCCGAAGGAAATAAATTCTTCAATATAGCTATAACCAAATTATTAGGTCGAAATTTTTATTCTTTTTTCGAATTTTTAAATATCCGAAATGCAATATTATTATTACAATTAAAGTCGTATTTAAAACATTATACCTATGTGGGTCGATTTTTTAAACATCCACATTTGAAAATGGCTTTTACGTTCCAAAATATATATGTCGGACAAAGTCCATATAATGCTCCGGCATTCTTCTCCATGCTCCCATCTGTTGAATTAAATGAAGGATCGTTATTCCTGAAAGGTGGAATGTATAGTATAGTAAATAAGCTGGTTTCAACGGCTATAGAATATGGAGTTAAATTTAATTATAATAAACCAGTAACTAAAATTTGTACAAATTCAAATGAAGCTAAAAGCATAATATTGGCTGATGGAAGTGAGATCACTGCTGATATAATAGTTGCAAATGCTGAATTACCCTATGTTTACAACAACTTATTACCGGATAAAAAAATAGCAAATAAAATTAATAATTTAAATTACGCTTGTTCCGCAATAGTTTTTCATTGGGGATTGAATAAACAATACACGCAACTTGAACATCATAGTGTATTTTTATCCAATGATTACGAAAATTGCATGAATAAAATTTTTAAAGATAAAATTATTGATAATCCACCAAGCTTCTATGTTCATTCTCCAACACGAACTGATATAACAGCCGCACCAGAAAATCAGGATTCAATATCTATTGTAATACCTGCCGGTCATATTGATTCAAGTAAAACCCAGGATTGGAACACAATTAAAAACAATGCCAGAACGAGTGTGATTGAAAGGCTTAAATTGGCTGGTTTACATGATATTGAGGAACATATAAAATTTGAAATTTGCTATTTGCCACAAACCTGGAAAACTGCTTATAACATTTCAAAAGGTGCGGTTTTTGGAAGTCTTAACCATAACATTATGCAAATGGGATATTTTCGTCCTCATAATAAGCACGATAGATATAATAATTTATACTTTGTAGGCGGTAGCACGCATCCAGGCAATGGAGTGCCTTTGGTATTGTTATCGGCAAAATTAACTGCTGATAGAATTTTTAAAGATTTTTCATCAAACTAATTTTATAAAATGAATGAGAAGCTAAAAAATTTCAAAATAAAATAGAAATTATAAATAAAAATAACCAAAATAAAACTATGAACCCAACAAACAAAACCTTCCTGGAAACTTTTCAAAAAATTGAATTTGAGAAAATTAAAGATCATCCAAATATTCTTATAGCAGCTAATTTTTGGGACACCGAACGATACGTTGCAGCAAAAACCTGCTATAAATTTATGCGAGCCATTGATGATTTAATTGACGACCATAAGTCCGTATATATTGAAATAGCTGAAAAAGATAAACAACAATTTAATGAAAATGTAAATAACTGGATAAGCACAATTATCAAACCTGACCATAGCAATCCATACAAGCAAGAATTACTCGATACAATTAAAAAGTTTAAAATACCAGCTTGGCCATTAGAAGCATTTGCCAAATCTATGATATATGATATTTATAATAATGGATTTCCAACAATTCATGATTTTATTGAATATGCGGGAGGTGCATCTGTCGCACCGGCTTCAATTTTTGTTCATCTTTGTGGTTTAACTAAACAAAGTAATAATTATGTGGAACCTTGCTTTGATTTAAAAGAAGCAGCTACGCCATGTGCAATATTTAGTTATTTAGTCCATATAATCAGGGACTTTCAGAAAGATCAATTAAATCACTTAAATTATTTTGCCGATGATTTGCTAATAAAAAATAATTTAACAATTGGTGAATTATCCGGTTTTGCACATGGTGAAAATATCAATAATCGATTCAGAAGTTTAATTGAAGATTATGTTATTTTGGCTGATGAATATCGTCAAAAAACATATCAAATAATGCAAAAGATTAAACCTTGTTTGGATACCAAATACCAATTAAGTTTAGAAATTATATTTAATTTATATCTTATGGTATTTGAAAGAATAAATATTTCAACAGGAAAATTTATTACTGAAGAACTTAATCCAAGTCCAGAAGAAACAAGAAATCGTGTCTATGAAACAATTATCAACTTCAACTAATAATTATAAAATTCATTGTTATATTTTCCCGAAAAATTTCATAAATTTTCTATGAAATTCGTGGCCACCTTTTGGGTTTACAAACATAAACATACATCTGTTTGTAATTACTTTTGATCCTTTAGTTTTAACCATTTCAACAGATTCAATTGTATCTGATTTTTGTTGAAACCATACCATTTCAAACTTCCGATTTAATGAAGCAATCACTTCATTTGTTACATATTTAGGTGTAGCAACATATAAGTTTTTGACTGTGTCAGGTATATCGTTGAATGACTGAACACATGGAATACCATCAATTTCTTTAACCTGATAATGAAAAGGATAAATTTTATATCCATTTGACTTTAGCAAATCAAAGACCTTATAACCAAATTTGTTTTTATTACGCGAAACACCAACAATGGCAAGTTCTTTATTGTCTAAGAACCGGTTAGCTAAATTTGTAATTTCTTTCATTTTCATGGGAATTAAATTTTTACATAAAATAGTATTACTCAAATTTCACTTCGAAATAATTACCAATTTCTTTAATATCTTTTACAATTGCTGGAATAATTTCAATACCTGAAATTTTTAACTTTTCTTCAATGGCACGTTCGGGGTCACCAGGAATTATAACATTAGGTTTGCCGGGAGCGGATTTGGCATTTCTGAAAGTTTCAATCCATTCATCCATTTTAGTTTTAAATTCATTAGCAGGTTGAAAAGCATCTATTCGCATGGCTCCAAAAAAATGCCCAGTACCTTCGCCTACTTTTTTATCCAACACCGGCAAATAAGCAACTGAAGGTGGCACAAACGGACCAAAATTTGCACCTGAAAATACAGCAGAAAAAATATCAACAATTGCAGCAAGGCAAAAACCTTTATGACTTCCGTGTTCATAATCTCCTCCTAAAGTTACCATTGAGCCTCCTTTAGCAAGAATTGACGGATCGTCCGTTGCATTTCCTTCTTTATCCTGAACGTAACCAAATGAAACCTTTTCACCTTTTTTTTCTGAAACCGCTAATTTTCCTCGAGCAATTGGGGTTGTAGCAAAATCGGCAACAAATGCCGGTTGTTTTAAAGCCGGAATTGCCACAGCTATTGGGTTTGTTCCCATCATGCGCGAAATTGAAAAGGTGGGGGCAACCAAAGGATTGGCGTTTGTCATACAAATCCCAATCATATCGTGTTCAAGCGCCATCATTGAATAATAGCCTGCAATGCCATAATGGTTTGAATTGCGGGTAGAAACCCAACCAGTACCGGCATTTTTTGCCTTTTCAATAGCAATATGCATTGATTTTGTTGCAGCTACCATTCCAACTGCCCTGTCGCCATCAACAACAGCTGTACTAGTTGATTCATGGACAATACGTACATTTGGCTGAACATTTATTCTTTTTGCCTTCCACAACTCAAAATAATCTTTTAAACGAATCATCCCATGTGATGGAAGGCCCCTTAATTCAGCGGCAATAAATACTTTGGCCGTAGCATCGGCATCTGTTTTGCTACAACCCATCTTTTGAAAAATAGTACTGGTAAAATCAAATAAATATTGATGAGAATACATAATGAAATTTTAAAATTACTGAAACTAATATTAACATATCATTAACAACAATAATGTAAGCTAATCAATCACTTATTAACTTACAATTAAAATGCAGTTGACAGATTAAAAATCCAAAGATAATAGGATGAATTAAAATATATAGCTAAGATTTTATTTAAATTTATAGCTCATTTCTAATTAAAAAAATTTGTGATGAATAATTTAAAAAATTGCTTAATTGCTTTCATCGTATTTCAAAGTGCGTGTTTCAATGTTAAAAGCCAATCTGTTTCACCGGTAAAAACTACTTCTGGAAATTATGGATTTACTTTTGCCAATATTTATTTTGAAGTAAATCCAGCTTATGGCGGACGTGTTTCTTCATTAATAATAGATAGCACTCAATTACTTTATGTTGCAACTATTGGACAGCCCAATGGATCGGATAATGCAGGCTCAACATTCTGGCCAAGTCCACAAAGTGTTTGGAACTGGCCTCCACCAACCGAATTAAGTTATAATAAATATTCAGTAGACTCAACCAATGGAGAATTGATTGTACACAGTAATAAAAATGCAGCCATCAATTTAAGTTTTAGAAAAGTCTATACCGTAAACCCTTCTGATACTTCTATTACAATACAATATTATATGAAAAATTGGGCAACTACAGCTAAATCATGGGCACCATGGGAAATTACACGTATAAATGCTAATGGATTAACATTTTTTGCAGTTGGTTCGGGTGCCCCAACAGGTATCATGGCATCCAATGCAAAAATTCTTGGCACCAATGCATGGTATTGTCAGGATTCTACTACTGTACCAGCCGGAACCGCAAAATTTAATTGCGATGGAAAAGGTTGGCTGGCTCATAAAACCGATAGCCGATATTTGCTTATTAAAACTTTTCCTGATATTAAAGCAAGTCAATCACCCAGCGGAGAAGCTGAAGTAGAGTGTTATACTTCGCCTGACCATGTTTATACTGAATTGGAAGACCAGGGTGCTTATACAAGTATTGCAGCCGGCGATTCGCTTAAGTGGCAAACAAAATGGTATGTTCGTAAATTGCCTTCCGGAATTAAAGGAGTAAGTGGTGAAACAGCATTACTTAATTATGTAAATACAATTATGAAAACCGATACTGTATTTACCAACATTAATCACTCGAATTTAGCATCAATAATGGTTTATCCAAACCCTGTTGTTGAAAACTTAACAATTGTTAATCCCGATGCTGGAAATGGTAATTCTATTGTTTCAATCTTAAATCTACAGGGACAACTTGTTTTTCAAAAAGAATTTTCAGGAACTATTATGGAAATGAATTTAAAAAGCTACTCCCCTGGATTATACATAATTAAAATCAATAATAACTATGGTAATTCTAGCTTTTCGAAAATAATTATTAAAAAATAAATTGACATAAAAAAGAAGGTGTCTCAAAAGTCGAGGCACCTTTTTTTGTTAATAAAAAGTTCATAAAAAAGGCTCATTAATTTAATCATTTATCTTGTTTAGTTGTCTCATTATCAAAAGTATGAGACATGTATAACCAAAGATCAAAAGTAGTTTTTAAAGACTACAGTCCCAATCAAATCATGTTACTTCCCCCATCACTGGAGGAGTTCATAGATGCAAACCATCCAGTTCGGGTTGTAAACAAAGTCATTGACAGTATTAACGCTGATGCATTGCATAAACAATATAAAGGAGGTGGCACCTCAAGCTATCATCCTCGGATGTTGCTGAAGGTTCTTATATACAGTTACCTGAACAATGTATATAGTAGTCGTAAAATGGAAACAGCCTTAAAAGAGAACATTCATTTTATGTGGCTGAGTGCTATGAACCACCCTGATCATAATACACTTAATCGATTTAGAAGTGATAGGCTCAAAAATGTTTTAAAAGAAATATTTGCACAAGTAGTCATGTTATTAGTGGAATCGGGACATGTAAGCCTTCAGGAAATCTATGTTGATGGGACCAAAATAGAATCCAAGGCTAATCGTTATACTTTCGTTTGGGGCAATTCCATAAAGACCAATAAGGAGAAAATGGTGGCACAACTAAAAGAGTTATGGGATTATACCCAATCGTTAGCCAAAGAGGAATTACAAGATACAGATAATGTTGACTTTACCCAAATAGATGCAGAAAAAGTAAAACGGACTATTAATCAAATAGATCAAGCATTATCTGATAAAAAGGTTGACAAGAAAGTAAGACAGAAATTAAATTACGCTCGCCAACATTGGCCACAAAATCTCAACAAGTACAAGGAGCAAGAGCAGATATTAGGCAAACGGAACTCGTATAGTAAAACAGACCCTGGGGCAACCTTCATGCGAATGAAAGAAGATCACATGAAAAACGGTCAGTTGAAACCAGGATATAATGTTCAGATAAGCACTAATAATCAATATATTGTAAACTATAGCCATCACCCCAATCCAACCGATACAACCACATTAAGGCCTCATTTGGAACAGTTCCACACCCTGTATAACAATTATCCTAAAGTAGCTGTGGCAGATGCTGGTTATGGTTCAGAAGAAAATTACGCATTGTTAGAAAAGGCAAAAATAGACGCTTATATAAAGTTTAACTATTTTGACAAAGATCAACGCAAAATTAAGAACTCTCTCAATAGCAATTTATTCTACAACTCTGAAAAGAACTGCTACTATTGTCCAATGGGTCAACCGATGAATTACATTGGCTCAATCAAACGAGTTACAGAAAACGGTTTTGAGCAACAAATATCTCGTTACCAAGCTATTAATTGCAGTACATGCCCATTGCGTGGAGCTTGTCATAAAAGTAAGAAGAATAAAATAATAGAAATTAATCATAATCTAAACCGACTAAAGGCCCAAGCATCAGAACGCTTGAAGAGTGAGCAAGGGCTTTACTACCGAAGTAAAAGAGGGGTTGATGTTGAACCCGTTTTTGCCAATATCAAGTTTAATAAAGGATTTAAGCGTTTTGGACTTAAAGGAATGTTAAAAACAGAAATTGAAATGGGCTTACTAGCGTTGGCACACAATTTAGCAAAAAGAGCAGCATAGGCTGCTTTGCCATCCTCTTAGGAAGGCAACAAATGTCCTATATCGTAATTATTAAATTATTATCAAAAAAATCTAAATCGATCAAACAAAAAAATAATCTACCATAAAACATTTTGATCAGTTCAAAAAAATTCTACGTTTTTTAACCAAAAAAAGACCATCTCATTTTTACTTTTGAGACGGCCTCTTTAATTTTATCGTCAATTTTTAATATTTTTTGTAACCATAAATTGCTAAATCACCCAATTCTTCTTCAATTCGTAAAAGTTGGTTGTATTTTGCCATACGGTCGGAACGGCTTAATGAGCCAGTTTTAATTTGACCAGCATTTGTTGCAACAGCAATATCAGCAATAGTAGAATCTTCAGTTTCACCTGATCGATGTGAAGTTACAGTTGTATATCCAGCACGATGAGCCATTTCAATTGCATCCAAAGTTTCTGTTAAAGTGCCAATTTGATTAACTTTTATAAGTATTGAATTTGCACAACCGGTTTGGATACCTTTTTTCAAATATTCAACATTGGTAACAAATACATCGTCGCCAACCAATTGAATTTTCTTTCCAATTAAATCAGTGATGATTTTCCAACCAGCCCAATCGTTTTCAGACATTCCGTCTTCTATTGAATCAATTGGATATTTTTCAGATAAGCTTTTCAAATATTCAGCCTGTTGTTGAGAATTACGTTTTACACCTTTAGCACCTTCAAATTTAGTATAATCATATACACCATCTTTAAAGAATTCACTGGCAGCGCAATCTAAACCAATCATTACATCTTTACCAGCCTTATAACCAGCTTTCTCAATTGCTGCAATAATGCTATCCAAAGCTTCTTCAGTTCCGCCAGCAAAATTTGGGGCAAAACCACCTTCATCACCAACAGCAGTGCTTAATCCTTTAGCTTTAATAATTGATTTTAATGCATGGAAAACTTCAGCGCCCATTCTCAAACCTTCGTGGAAAGAAGTAGCCCCAACAGGACGAATCATAAATTCCTGGAAAGAAATAGGAGCATCGGAATGTGAACCACCATTGATAATATTCATCATTGGAACAGGAAGTGTCTTAGCATTTACTCCACCAATATAGCGATACAGTGGCAAACCATGATATTCTGCAGCAGCTTTAGCAACAGCCAATGAAACACCAAGAATAGCATTAGCGCCAAGTTTGCTTTTAGTTTTTGTACCATCTAAGTCAATCATCTTTTTGTCAATTGCAACCTGGTCGAGAGCATTGTAACCAATAAGTTCTTTTGCAATAATTTCATTTACATTGTGAACTGCTTTTAAAACACCTTTTCCGCCATAGCGGTTTTTATCGCCATCACGAAGTTCAATAGCTTCATTTTCACCTGTTGAAGCACCAGATGGAACAGCAGCACGTCCAACAGCGCCACTTGCTAATGCAACTTCAACTTCAATTGTAGGATTTCCGCGAGAATCTAATATCTCACGAGCGTGTATGTTAACAATTTCGCCCATAGAATTTAATTTTTTATTTGTTTAAACTTAAAAAAAGGGATAAAAGTTGCCCCCTATCCCTTCCCTATATTACTAAATTAATTTTTTCTATAATTATTCAGCAGCTGTTTCAGTATCTGCCTTCGCTTCAATTGGTTCAACAACTGTAGCTGTTTCAGCAACTTTTTTAGCACCGGCCCTACGACCACGACGGGTAGTTTTTGCTTTAGCTGTTTTTGCTGACAACATGTTTTCGTTATAATCTACTAATTCAATTATACACATTTCAGCATTGTCACCAAATCGATTTCCTGTTTTTAAAATACGGGTGTATCCACCTGGACGATTAGCTACCTTTGCAGCAACCTCACGAAATAGTTCAGATACAGCTTCCTTATTTTGTAAATAACTGAAAACAACCCTTCTTGAATTTGTTGAATCTTCTTTTGTTCTGGAAATCAAAGGTTCAACATACGAACGTAATGATTTTGCCTTTGCAACCGTAGTATTAATTCTTTTATGTAGAATTAATGAAGCAGCAAGGTTTGATAAAAGAGCTCTACGATGTGAGCTCGTGCGTCCTAAATGATTTACACTGTTGTTGTGTCTCATTGCAATTATTCTTTGTCTAATTTATACTTAGCAACGTCCATTCCAAAATTCAGGCTCATTCCTTCTAAAAGTTCATCTAATTCAGTAAGAGATTTCTTACCAAAATTCCTGAATTTCAATAAATCGTTTTTGTTGAATTTAACCAAATCGCCTAATGTTTCAACTTCAGCAGCTTTCAAACAATTCAAAGCACGTACTGATAAGTCGAGATCGACTAATTTAGTTTTAAGAAGCTGGCGCATATGCAATACTTCTTCATCGAATTCTTCATTAGCGCTCTTTTCATCAGTATCAAGTGTAATTTTTTCATCTGAGAAAAGCATGAAATGATAAATAAGTATTTTTGCTGCTTCTTTTAAAGCATCTTTAGGATGAATTGAACCATCGGTTTGAATTTCAAATACTAATTTTTCATAGTCAGTTTTTTGTTCAACACGATAATTTTCAATTGAATATTTTACATTCTTAACCGGAGTGTAAATTGAATCAATCGCAATTACACCAATTTCAACATTTGCAACTTTATTTTCATCAGATGCAACATAACCACGGCCTTTGTTAAGGCTTAATTCCATCTGAAGTTTAACATTTGGTTCCATATGACAAATTACCAAATCGGTATTTAGTACTTTGAAACCATTTAAATATTTATTTAAATCACCAGCTTTAAATGTGTTTGAACCGGTAAAAGTTAAGTGAATTTTTTCATGATCAACATCATCAATAATTCTTTTAAAACGAACTTGTTTTAGATTAAGAATTATTTCAGATACATCTTCAACAACACCTTTGATAGTTGAAAATTCATGATCCACTCCTTCAATTTTTATGGAGGTTATTGCAAATCCTTCCAACGAAGAAAGCAATATTCTTCTAAGTGCATTACCAATGGTAATTCCGTAACCAGGTTCAAGGGGACGAAATTCGAACTGCCCCGTAGTCTCGGTTGCACTAACCATAATAACCTTATCGGGTTTTTGAAATGCTAATATTGCCATATAATTATTTAAAATTATTTCGAATACAATTCAACGATTAACTGTTCCCTAATATTTTCAGGAATTTCAGTTCTTTCTGGTACATTTAAAAATTTACCAGTATAACTTTCTTTGTTCCATTCCAACCATGAAGATTTATTAAAACGAGCACTACGTAATGCTTCAGTAACAACTTCAAGTGATTTGGATTTTTCACGAACGCCTATAACATCACCAGGACGAACATGAAAAGATGGAATGTTAACTACATTGCCATTTACAGTAATGTGGCGATGTGAAACCAATTGACGGGCTCCATTCCTACTGTTTGCAAGGCTTAAACGAAAAACAACATTGTCAAGCCTCGATTCAAGCAATTGAAGTAAAACTTCACCAGTTACACCTTTACTGCTTTGTGCTTTATCAAATAAATTTTCAAATTGACGTTCAAGAACACCATATGTATATTTAGCTTTCTGTTTTTCTTTTAACTGCGTACCATATTCAGAAAGTTTTTTCCTTTTACGGTTTAGTCCATGTTGACCCGGAGGAAAATTTTTCTTTTCAAAAGTTTTATCCGGCCCAAAAATGGGTTCTCCAAATATTCTTGCAATTCTTGTTTTTGGTCCTGTATATCTTGCCATTGTATAATTAATGTAATTTCAAGTTCAAAAAAATGATAAAAAATTAAACCCTTCTTCTGCTAGGTGGTCGGCAACCATTGTGTGGCAATGGTGTAACATCAACAATTTCAGTAACTTCAATTCCACAAGCATGAATAGCACGCATGGCTGATTCACGACCTGCTCCAGGTCCTTTTACAAAAGCTTTAACTTTTCTCAAACCTGCATCAAATGCAACTTTACCACAATCTTCAGCAGCTGTTTGGGCAGCATAAGGAGTATTCTTTTTGGAACCTCTGAAACCCAATTTACCAGCAGACGACCAAGATATTACATGTCCTTCATTATTGGTCAATGATATAATAATATTATTGAAGGAGGCGTGAATGTGTGCCTGACCGGTTGACTCAACTTTTACGACTTTCTTTTTAGATGTTCCAGTCTTTTTTGCCATTTCTAATTAATTTTTATCCTTTAGTTGCTTTTTTCTTATTTGCGATTGTTTTTTTCTTACCTTTTCTGGTACGCGAATTGTTTTTAGTGCGTTGTCCCCTTACTGGTAAACCTGAACGGTGGCGAATACCACGGTAACAGCCAATATCCATCAATCGTTTAATGTTTAATTGAACTGAAGAACGCAATTCGCCTTCCACTTTTAATTGTTCATTAATAATTAAACGGATTTTTGAAAGCATATCATCATCCCAATCTTTTACCTTAACATCTTCACTAATGCCAGCTTGATCAAGTATGCTCTTTGCAGAACTTCTCCCAATTCCGTAAATATAGGTTAATCCTATTACGCCTCTTTTATTTTTCGGTAGATCGACACCTACTATTCTTGCCATAGACTATTTTTTTGGAAATGCAAAATTAATTAATTATCCCTGACGTTGTTTAAACTTTGGGTTTTTTTTGTTAATTACATAAAGACGACCTTTCCGTCTTACAATCTTGCAATCGGCACTGCGCTTCTTTATGGATGTTTTTACTTTCATTGTAATTTATTTTTCAAAATACTATATCTAAAAAATATCAAATTCCTATTTATACCTGAATGAAATTCTACCTTTTGTTAAATCATAGGGCGACATTTCAACCCTTACTTTATCACCAGGTAATAATTTTATATAATGCATCCTCATTTTTCCTGAAATATGAGCTGTTATAACATGCCCATTTTCAAGTTCAACACGAAACATTGCGTTTGACAATGCTTCAGTAATTGTTCCATCTTGTTCAATCGATGCTTGTTTTGACATATAACTAAAACTCCCTGTTTCCTAAAACATTTTCAATATATGAAAATGTTGATAATACATCTGCTTTTTCTTTATCAATAGCCAAGGCTAATTCAAAATGAGCCGAAGGTTTATTGTCGTGTGTCCGAATTGTCCAACCGTCCTTTTCCTGAAAAATTCGTTTAGTTCCCATATTTATCATGGGTTCAATACAAATTACCATTCCCTTTTTCAACACCGGACCGGAACCTCTTTTCCCATAATTTGGTACTTCAGGTGCTTCGTGAAGTTTTGTACCTAAACCATGTCCAACCATTTCACGAACTACTGAATATCCAAAACTTTCACAATACGACTGAATTGAATAACTAATATCACCAACTCGTTTCCCTTCAACTGCTTGCTGAATTCCTTGAAAAAGACTTTCTTTAGTTTTTCTTAAAAGCAGCTTAACAGGTTCTTCAATTTCACCAATTGCAAAAGTATAGGCTGAATCACCATAATATTTGTTCAGAATTACACCGCAATCAACAGATATTATGTCGCCTTCTTTTAGCACAACATTACCGGGAATTCCGTGTACAACCTGCGAATTTATAGAGGTACAAAGTGTTTTTGGATATTTATTATATCCTTTAAACCCGGGAACCGCCTTGTTGTCGAAAATAAATTCTTCAGCCCTCTTATCGAGTTCTTCGGTAGATATTCCGGGTTTTAAAATTTTTGCAACTTCTGCTAGTGTTCTTGAAACTAAATCGTTACTTTTTCTAAGTAATTCAATTTCTTCCGCTGAACGAATATTTATCATCAAAGAACTTTACAACTTACATTCCGCCACCTGATCTGCCTTTTATACGGCCAGATTTCATTAAACCATCATAATGGCGCATAAGCAAATGACTTTCAATTTGTTGAAGTGTGTCAAGAATAACCCCAACTAAGATCAACAAACTTGTACCGCCATAAAAATGAGCAAACCCGCTTGTCATACCTGTCATGATAGCAAATGCAGGTAATATTGCAACAATTCCTAAGAATATTGCACCGGGTAATGTAATTTTTGACATTATAGAATCAATAAAGTCAGAAGTTTTCTTACCGGGTTTAACACCAGGTATAAATCCTCCGTTCTTTTTCATATCTTCAGCCATTTGATTAGGGTTTACAGTAATTGCAGTATAAAAATAAGTAAACACTATAATCAACATCATAAATGTAAAGTTATACCAAAACCCTGTAATTTGGGAAAATGCTGAAACAAATCCAGACATACTCGCTGATTTCGCATAACTAGCCACAGTAATAGGTATAAACATTAATGCCTGTGCAAAAATAATTGGCATTACACCAGCAGCATTAACCTTTAATGGGATATACTGACGAACACCACCATATTGTTTATTCCCAACTATTCGTTTTGCATATTGAACCGGAATTCTTCGTGTTCCTTGTATTAAAAGTATTACAGCTACAAAAACCATGAATAAAACCACAATTTCAACTAAAAACACAACCAAGCCTCCACCTTTTTGTTCCAAACGAGAGGCAAATTCCTGGACAAATGCAGTAGGGAAACGAGCAATGATACCAATCATAATAATTAATGATATACCATTTCCGATGCCTTTTTCAGTTATTCGTTCACCTAACCACATTATAAAAACTGTACCAGCGGTAAGCAGAATTACAGCAGTTGGATAAAAGAACGAACCTCCAATAATAGCTTCGCCAGCAGTTACCCTTAAATTAGTTAAATATGCAGGTGCTTGTAATAATAAAACTAAAACTGTCAAATAACGTGTATGTTGGTTAATTTTACGACGACCGCTTTCTCCTTCTTTTTGTAATCTTTGGTAATAAGGAACAGCCATTCCCAACAACTGCATCACAATTGACGCTGAAATATAAGGCATTACACCTAATGCAAAAACAGAGGCATTAGAAAATGCACCTCCTGAAAACATATCCAATAAACCCAAAACACCTTCAGCAGTTTGTCTATGTAACTGAGTAAGCAATGTTGGGTCAATTCCTGGTAATACTATATATGAACCTAACCTGTAAATTAAAATGATACCTATTGTATAAAGAATCCTAGCTCTTAGATCCTCTATCTTCCAGATATTTTTAATGGTTTCAATAAACTGTTTCATTAATCATTAAGTTTTGCAACGGTTCCATTAAGTGCCTGAATTGCGGCTTCTGCTGATTTTGAAAAAGCGTGTGCTTTAACATTAAGTTTTGCTTTTAATTGGCCTTTACCAAGAATTTTAACTAAACTATGTTTGTGAATTAAACCTGCTTCGAAAAGTACATCAGGTGTAATATCAGAAATTCCTTTATCAGCTAAACCTTGTAAAACTTCAATATTGATAGCTTTAAATTCAACCCTGTTTATATTTGTAAACCCAAATTTAGGTAAACGACGTTGCATAGGCATTTGACCGCCTTCAAAACCTCTTTTCTTGGAATATCCAGAACGTGATTTAGCGCCTTTATGTCCTCTTCCGGAAGTACCGCCATCAGTAGAACCTTGCCCTCTTCCAAGTCGTTTGTTATCTTTTACTGAACCTGATGCAGGTTTTAAATTACTTAAATTCATGATATTTTTATTGGTTGTTCGTTGTAAATACAACTACATTCATTTCTATAACTTTTCAATTTGGACCATATGGTTAACTTTTGAAACCATTCCTAAAAAAACAGCAGTTTCTTCAACTTCAACACTACTTGTTCTCTTTTTTAGCCCTAAAGCTTCAAGTGTTCTTTGTTGTCTTTTGGTAGAACCACTTTTCCCTTTAATTAAAGTAACTTTAATTTTACCCATTGTTTTTAAAACAATTATTATCCTTTAAATACTCTTTCTACTGATATTCCTCTTGAATAAGCAACTTTAATAGGGTCGCGCAATTCTAACAATGCCCTAAATGTAGCTTTAACAAGGTTATGCGGATTTGATGAACCCTTTGATTTTGCAAGTACATCATGAATTCCAACGCTTTCAAGTACAGCGCGCATAGCACCTCCAGCTTTTACGCCAGTACCACCAGAAGCTGGTTTTAGAAATACATTAGCACCCCCAAATTTAGCATATTGTTCATGCGGAATTGTTCCTTTAAAAATCGGAACCTTAATAAGGTTTTTCTTTGCATCTTCAATTCCTTTCGAAATTGCAGTAGTCACTTCATTGGCTTTACCTAAACCATAACCAACAACACCATTTTCATTGCCAACAACAACAATTGCTGAAAAACTAAATGTTCTACCACCTTTGGTAACTTTGGTTACACGCTGGATACTAACCAACCTGTCTTTTAAATCAATGTCGGTAGTTCTTACTCTACGAATAGCGTTTTCTGACATAAATTATTAAAATTTAAGACCGCCTTCACGGGCAGCGTCTGCTAATACTTTTACTCTTCCATGATAAAGGTAACCATTGCGATCAAAAACAACTTCTTTGATTCCCTTTTCTAATGCAACTTCAGCAATTTTTTTGCCTACTAATTTTGCCTGATCTGCTTTTATTCCTTTAGCAATTTCAGCAATTTCCTTTTTTGTTGAAGAAACTGAAGCAAGTGTTTTACCTGCAATATCATCAATTACCTGCACATAAATTTGTTTGTTACTGCGGAAAACCGTTAAACGAGGTTTTTCAGCAGTACCGGATAATCTTTTTTTAATCCTGTGCTTAATTCGTATTCTTCTTTCGAATTTTGTTAAAGACATATCTTTAATTTTTTACTTTACTTACTTTGCACCAGCTGTTTTTCCAGCTTTTCTTCTAATGTTTTCACCAACAAACTTAATACCTTTTCCTTTGTATGGTTCTGGTTTCCTGAGCGACCTGATTTTTGCAGCAACAGTTCCCAATAATTGTTTATCTGCACAAGTTAAAGTAACAATAGGATTTGCTCTTTTTTCAGTTTTGGTTTCAACTTTAATTTCTTTTGGAAGTTGAAATAATACTTCATGTGAATATCCAAGGCTCATTTCTAAATTTTGACCTTTGGCTTCAGCACGATAACCAACACCAACCAATTCCTGTTCAACTTTAAAGCCTTCCGAAACACCTTTTACCATATTAGCAATAAGTGAACGGTACAAGCCATGCATTGAACGATGTCTTTTCTGTTCAGTGGGACGTGTTACTATAATTTCATTATTTTCAATAGCTACCTTAATATCCGGGTCAACTTTTTGTTTTAATTCACCCAATGCACCTTTAACGGTAACAATATTTGAATTATCAACAGTTAAAGTAACTCCTTTTGGTACGCTTATCGGTAATTTTCCAATCCTTGACATTATTGTTTTCCTCCGATATTAATATACATAGCATAAAACTTCACCGCCAATATTTTTTGTTCGGGCTTCTTTATCGGTCATTACACCTTGTGAAGTGGAAATTATTGCAATTCCCAATCCATTAAGAACCCTTGGCATTTTTTCATGGCCTGCATAATTACGCAAACCTGGGCGGCTAACTCGTTGTATTGACTTGATAGCAGATTTCCTGTCTTCAGGATTATATTTCAATGCTATTTTAATAATCCCCTGAAGGCCCTGATCTTCGAATTTGTAATTCAGAATATAACCTTTATCGAATAGGATTTTGGTTATTTCCTTTTTCAGATTCGATGCAGGTATCTCAACGATACGGTGATTAGCTTTAATAGCGTTTCTTACGCGTGTTAGTAAATCTGCAATAGGATCTGTCATTTTTTTATTTCTTTAATATAATTACCAACTTGCTTTTTTAACTCCTGGAATAAGGCCTTTTGAAGCCATTTCGCGAAACTGGATACGGCTAATACCAAACTGACGCATATATCCTTTTGGACGTCCAGTGATCATACACCTATTATGGTATCTAATTGGATTTGAATTTTTGGGTAAAAGTTGCAACCCAACCTGATCGCCTTCCAATTTAAGTTTTGCCCTTTTTTCAGCATATTTTTCAATAAGTTTTTTACGCTTAACCTCGCGGGCTTTCATTGATTCTTTAGCCATATCTAATTATTTCTTTTTTGCAATTTTAAATGGAATTCCAAATTCCCTAAGCAAAGCCAAACCTTCTTCATCACTTTTTGCTGTGGTAATGAAACTAATTTCCATTCCCATTACTTTAGTAATTTTGTCGATATCAATTTCAGGGAAAATAATTTGTTCAGTTAAACCTAATGTGTAATTGCCACGTCCATCAAATTTTGCATTAACACCTTTAAAGTCGCGAATACGTGGAAGAGCCACATTTATAAGTCTTTCTAAAAATTCAAACATAGTATCCTGACGAAGTGTTACTTTAACACCAATTGGCATTTTACTTCTCAGTTTGAAGTTTGAAATATCTTTCTTTGCAAATGTTTGAATAGCTTTTTGACCACTAATATTTGTTAACTCATTAAGAGCAACTTCAATTAATTTTTTATCAGCAACAGCTGCTCCAACTCCTTGATTTATAACAATCTTTTCAAGTTTTGGCACTTGCATTACACTGCTGTAATTGAATTCTTTTTTTAAAGTAGGAATTACATCCTCTTTATATTTACGCTTAAGATTAGGAATGTAGCTCATTATTTTATTTCCTCCCCTGATTTTTTAGCGTATCTCACTAGTTTATTATTTTCATTCATACGGCGTCCAATTCGAGTTGCTGTACCTGATTTAGGATCAACAACATTTAAATTTGAAATATGAACAGCTGCCTCTTTTTTAATAATGCCTCCTTGTGGTGATTGAGCATTTGGCTTGGTATGTTTAGATACCATATTTACACCTTCCACAATAGCTTTGTTCTTTTCGCGGATCACTTCCAAAACCCTACCTTGCTGACCTTTACTTTCGCCTGCATTAATGATTACGGTGTCGCCTTTTTTTATGTGCAATTTAGTTTGCATTGATACTGATAATTTGAAAATTAAAGTACTTCGGGTGCCAATGAAACAATTTTCATATAACTGTCACGTAATTCACGGGCAACCGGTCCGAAGATACGTGTGCCGCGAATTTCGTCGGCATTATTTAATAATACAACAGCGTTGTCATCGAACCTGATATAGGTACCATCCTGTCGCTTGATTTCTTTTTTTGTACGAACAATAACTGCTTTGCTTACTGTACCCTTTTTTACTTCACCCGATGGTAATGCACTTTTAACTGCTACCACAATTTTATCGCCAACGCTGGCATAACGCCTGCGTGTGCCTCCTAGAACACGGATGCAGAGTACTTCTTTAGCTCCACTGTTATCGGCTACTGCTAATCTACTTTCCTGCTGTATCATAATTATTTAACTTTCTCAACTATTTCGACTAATCTCCACCTTTTCGACTTGGACAATGGCCTGGTTTCCATTATCTTTACAGTATCGCCAATACTACAAGTATTGGTTTCGTCGTGTGCATAAAGCTTTGATGTTTTATTCACAAATTTTCCGTAAATAGGGTGTTTCATTTTCCGTTTTACAGAAACGACGATGGTTTTTTCCATCTTATTGCTTACAACAACGCCAACACGTTCCTTGCGCAAGTTTCTATCTTCCATCGTATAGTATTTATTTCTTTGTTTCTTTTAATTGTCTTGTGCGCAATTCAGTTTTCATTCTCGCAATATCTTTGCGCACAACTTTTATTTTCATTGGATTATCCAAAGGAGATACTGCATGGTTCATGCGAAGTTTAATGAGTGTACCTTCTTCGGCATCTACCCTTTCTTCTACTTCCTTTGTAGTTAATTCCCTAATTTCGCTGGTTTTCATTCTATTAAACTGTTTCGGAATAATCTCTTCTAACAATAAATTTTGTCGTTACCGGAAGTTTCTGAGCTCCTAAGCGTAATGCTTCCTTTGCAACTTCCAACGGAACACCTTCAATTTCAATTAATATACGACCAGGAGTAACCGGTGCAACAAATCCCTCAGGAGCACCTTTTCCTTTACCCATACGTACTTCCGCAGGCTTTTTTGTGATAGGTTTATCAGGGAATATACGAATCCAAACCTGACCTTCACGTTTCATATGACGGCTAACTGCCTGACGTGCTGCTTCTAACTGACGTCCGGTAATCCATGTTGTTTCTTCGGACTTGATAGCAAATGAACCAAATGAGATAGTATTGCCACGTTGTGCAACGCCTTTCATTCTACCCTTTTGCTGTCTTCTAAATTTTGTTTTTTTCGGTTGTAACATTGTGAAAATGTATTATGCTATACCTTATTTTCTTCTTTTACCTTTAAAATCTCTATCTCTGTCGTTACGTTCCCTGCCACCTTCATTGCCACCTTTTGCAGGTTTCTGATTTTTCAATCCAATGTTTGGTGCCAAATCACGTTTTCCAAATACTTCACCATTACAAATCCATACCTTTACGCCAAGACAACCAACTTTTGTATGTGCTTCACCTAAAGCATAATCAATATCAGCGCGGAAAGTATGTAATGGAATACGACCTTCTTTTAACATTTCAGTACGAGCCATTTCAGCGCCACCTAAACGACCAGAAACCATAACTTTAATACCTTCAGCACCCATACGCATTGTAGATGCCATAGCCATTTTAATTGCACGTCTGTAGGAAATTTTCCCTTCAACCTGCCGAGCAATATTATTTGCTACAATATTTGCATCAAGTTCAGGACGTTTTACCTCAAATATGTTAATTTGAACTTCCTTATTGGTGATTTTCTTTAATTCTTCCTTTAATTTATCAACTTCCTGTCCGCCTTTTCCAATAATAATACCCGGACGAGCAGTGTTCACTGTAACTGTAATAAGTTTTAAAGTACGTTCAATTATAATTTTTGAAAGACTAGCTTTAGCTAAACGTGCACTTAAATACTCTCTTATTTTTGTATCTTCAACTAATTTGCTAGCATAATTTCTGCCACCATACCAATTAGAATCCCAGCCTTTGATGATTCCTAACCTATTTGAAATCGGGTTGACTTTTTGTCCCATGAATTAATTTGTTTGAACTGCGTTATTTACCGATTCTACTACTAATGTAACATGATTAGATCTTTTTCTGACCCTATAACCACGACCTTGTGGAGCCGGGCGAAGCCTTTTTAACATTCGGCCACTGTCAACATTTACTTGTTTTACAACTAAATGAGCATCTTCCAAACGAACACCTTCGTTTTTAGCTTGCCAGTTAGCAATAGCAGACATAAGTAATTTTTCTACCCTGGCTGCTACTTCTTTATTAGAAAACTTTAAAACATTTAGAGCCTTATTTACTTCTATTCCACGAATCATATCTACTACAAGCCTCATTTTACGAGGAGATGTAGGACAGTTTTTTAAAACTGCCAAGGATTTTTCCTTTTTGGCTTCCTTCAAGCGATTCGCCATATTTCTTTTACGTGCACCCATTTCAGTAAGCTGAATGTTGTAATTTTATAATTATTAATCTTTTCTATTGCCGCTATGTCCGCGGAAAGTGCGAGTTGGAGCAAATTCACCTAATTTGTGACCAACCATATTTTCCGTTACATAAACCGGTATGAATTTATTTCCATTATGAACAGCAACTGTGTGTCCTACAAAATCAGGAGAAATAACTGAAGCCCTAGCCCATGTTTTTACAACTGACTTTTTTGTAGTTTGGTTCATTGACAAAACTTTCTTCTCTAATTTGAAGTTAATATATGGTCCCTTTTTAAGTGAACGGCTCATAGCTTATATTATATAGAAAATTATTTCTTTCTTCTTTCAATTATATACTTATTCGAATCTTTGTTTTTCCAGCGCGTTTTGTATCCTTTAGCTGGTAAACCTTTACGTGAACGTGGATGACCTCCGGAAGCACGACCTTCGCCACCACCCATTGGATGATCAACCGGGTTCATTGCAACCCCACGATTTCTAGGACGACGACCTAGCCAACGTAAACGACCTGCCTTTCCAAGTTTTTCGTTACTGTGATCAGAATTTGAAACAGCACCAACAGTAGCACGACAAGTAACTAAAACCATTCGTGTTTCACCTGAAGGCAGCTTAATGATAGCAAATTTACCATCGCGTGATGTAAGCTGCGCATAAGAACCAGCACTTCTAGCTAAAGTTCCTCCCTGACCCGGGCGTAGTTCAACATTATGAATTATTGTACCTAATGGTATTTCCCCTAATGGCAAAGTATTTCCAATTTCAGGAGCAATACCTGAGCCACTTTCTATTTTTTGTCCTACTTGCAAACCTGATGGAGCAAGAATATATCTTTTTTCACCATCGGAGTAAGTAAGTAATGCAATACGTGCAGTACGGTTTGGATCGTATTCAACGCTACTAACAGTTGCAGCAACGCCATCTTTGTTTCTCAAAAAATCGATAATACGATACATTCTTTTATGACCGCCGCCTATATAGCGCATTGTCATTTTACCGGTATTGTTTCTTCCACCGCTGCTTTTAATAGGAAGCAATAACGACTTTTCTGGAGTTACTTTAGTAATCTCTGCAAAGTCAACTGCAATTTTACCTCTTTGCCCTGGTGTAACCGGTTTAAATTTCTTTAAGCCCATTGTTGATTGTTAAATGTTGCTGTAAAAATCAATTTTCTCATCTTTAGCTACAGTAACGATAGCTTTTTTATATGAGCCTGTCCGTCCCTGGATAAACCCACCCTTTGTGTAACGGTTTTTGCTTTTGCCACCAACAACTATAGTATTAACTGATTCTACAGACACACCATACATTGTTTCTATTGCTTTTTTAATCTGCAATTTATTGGCGCGTAAATCAACCCTGAATCCATAGTTGTTAAGCTTATCGCCTTGAGCAGTTAATTTTTCCGTTACTATAGGTTTAATTAAAATATCCATGATATTTTCTTTTCAATCCGTTTTTATTCACTTTTTTGTAAAACGTCAATTGCACGTTCCGAAACTACTAAAGTTGATGCATTCATAATGTCGTATGTGTTTAACTCTGAAAGAGTTACGACCGAACTATCCTTTAAATTCCGGGACGACAAATATACATTTTTATTTTGTTCTGACAGAACAACGAGTATTTTTTTGTCTTGAATTTTCAAATTATTGCTCAAAGCAACAAATTCTTTAGTCTTTGGAGCTTCAAAATTAAAATCTTCAATTACTAATATTTGGTTGTCTTTAGCTTTATAACTCAGTGCTGATAAGCGTGCAAGTTGTTTTACTTTTTTATTCAATTTGAATGAATAATCGCGTGGTTCTGGCCCAAATGCACGACCTCCTCCAACAAAAAGTGGCGATTTTATACTTCCAGCACGTGCACCACCTGTACCTTTTTGCTTTTTAATTTTGCGTGTACTATATGACACTTCGGCACGTTGTTTTGTTTTAGATGTTCCCTGACGTTTATTCGCTAAATGTTGTTTTACATCTAAATAAATAGCATGGTCATTAGGTTCAACCTCAAATATTTCGGGGTTCAGTTCAACTGATCTTCCCGTTTCGGCACCTGATATATTATAAACTGAGAGTTTCATTTCAATATTTATTTTTCTAAAACTACATACGAACCAATAGCACCAGGAACAGAACCTTTAATCATAAGAATATTGTTTTCAGCGAGAACTTTAACAACTTGCAAATTGCTAATTTTTACGTTATCAAAGCCAGTTCTACCTGCCATACGTTTGCCTCTCCAAACTCTTGAAGGAAAAGATGATGCACCCATTGAACCCGGTGCACGAAGACGGTTATGTTGACCGTGAGTAGCTCCACCAACACCAGCAAAATTGTGGCGTTTAACTACACCCTGAAATCCCATACCTTTACTTCTTCCAGTAACATCAATAAAATCATTTGGTTGAAAAACATCAGCTGTTATTACATCACCTAATTTTAAAGAATCACCAAAGGATTCAAATTCAACTAACTTACTTTTAGGAGCAGTATTTGCTTTTTTGAAATGACCTTGTAAAGCTTTAGTTGTATGTTTTTCCTTTTTTTCGCCAAAAGCAAGTTGAATAGCTGAATAACCATCAGATTCAACCGTTTTAACTTGTGTAACCACACAAGGGCCGGCTTCTATAACACTTACCGGGATATATTTTCCTTCTTCGGTGTACAAAGAAGTCATCCCAACCTTTTTACCAATTAATCCTGGCATTGTAGTACTTTTTAAAAAGTTATACTTTAATTTCCACTTCAACACCACTAGGAAGTTCTAACTTCATAAGTGCATCAATGGTTTTAGGGGTAGAACTGTAAATATCCATTAAACGTTTGAATGAATTCAGTTCAAATTGCTCCCTTGATTTTTTATTTACAAATGGTGAGCGCAACACAGTGAATATTTTTTTGTGTGTTGGCAGTGGAATTGGACCACTTACAACTGCTCCTGTAGATTTCACTGTCTTTACAATCTTTTCAGCTGACTTGTCAACTAAATTATGATCGTAAGATTTCAGTTTTATTCTAATCTTCTGGCTCATTATTGAATTTTATTTAATTTGCTGTTGCTTTACCTTTAACTTCTTCCAAAATAACTTTCGCTAAATTAGCTGATACTTGTTCGTAATGTGAAAACTCCATACTTGAAGTTGCCCTACCCGACGAAAGTGTTCTTAATACAGTAACATATCCAAATTGTTCGGCAAGTGGAACTTTAGCTTTAATTACTCGTCCACCTGATTTCATTTCCATTCCTTCAATATTTCCCCTGCGTTTATTTAAATCGCCAATCACATCTCCCATATATTCTTCAGGAGTTACAACTTCGAGTTTCATAATAGGTTCTAAAAATACCGGTTTTGCTTTGGCACAAGCTTCCTTGTAAGCCATTTTAGCACAAATTTCAAATGAAAGTGCATCAGAGTCAACGGCATGGAATGAACCATCATACAAGGTAACTTTTAAACTATCCATTGTATATCCTGCTAAAACGCCATTTTTCATTGATTCTTTGAATCCCTTTTCAATTGAAGGAATATATTCTTTAGGAACGTTTCCGCCTTTTACTTCATTTACAAATGTTAAGCCAACACTACCTTTTTCAGCAGGTTCAACTTTAACAACAATATCAGCAAATTTACCACGACCACCACTTTGTTTTTTAAACACTTCACGATGTTGTACTGGTACAGTAATTGCTTCTTTATAAGCAACCTGTGGAGCACCCTGGTTACATTCTACTTTGAATTCACGTCTTAACCTGTCAACAATAATTTCAAGGTGAAGCTCACCCATTCCACTAATAATTGTTTGACCGGAATCTTCATCTGTTTTTACACGGAAAGTAGGATCTTCTTCGGCTAATTTATATAATGCATTTCCAAGTTTGTCAAGGTCGCCCTGAGTTTTTGGTTCAATAGCTATACCAATAACCGGTTCAGGGAAAATCATTGATTCTAATGCAATTGGCGATTTTTCATCACAAAGTGTATCACCAGTCCTTATTTCTTTAAAACCAACTGCAGCACAAATATCTCCAGCTTCAATAATATCGCGGGGATTTTGTTTATTAGCATGCATTTGGAAAAGACGTGAAATACGTTCCTTTTTACCGGTTCTTGAATTTAACACATATGAACCAGCAGTTAGTGTACCAGAATAAACCCTAACATAACACAAACGACCAACAAATGGATCGGTAGCAATTTTAAATGCAAGAGCCGAAAGTGGTTCCTTTTCATCAGGATGACGAGTTACTACGGCATCAGTATCAGGGTTGATCCCTTCAATACTAGGGACATCTAACGGACTTGGTAGAAAATTTGCAACTGCATCAAGCAATTGCTGAACACCTTTATTTTTAAATGAAGCTCCGCAAAGAATTGGAGTAATCTTCATACTTATTGTTGCTTTTCGGGCAACTCCAATCAATTCTTCAACGGTAAGAGATTCTTTATCTTCAAAGAATTTTTCGAGCAATACATCATCCATTTCACAAATGGCTTCTAATAATTTATCGCGGTATTCTTCAACAACCTCAACTAAATCGGCAGGAACTTCACCAACAACAAACTTTTCACCTTTGGGATCACTTGGATCATATATATGAGCTTTCCTTTCAAACAAATCAACAATACCCACAAATTTTTCTTCAGCACCAATAGGAATCTGGAAAGGAACTGCATTTGCTCCTAGCCTGTCTTTAACCTGTTGAACAACTTCGAAAAAGTCAGCACCTGTACGGTCCATTTTATTTACAAAACCAATACGAGGTACATTATATTTATTAGCCTGACGCCAAACTGTTTCCGATTGTGGTTCAACTCCACCTACAGCACAGAATAAGGCAACAGCGCCATCAAGTACACGCAAAGAACGTTCTACTTCAACAGTAAAATCAACGTGTCCAGGAGTGTCAATAATATTTATTTTATATTCCTGATTTTGATAATTCCAAAAACATGTTGTAGCTGCAGAAGTTATAGTTATTCCCCTCTCTTGCTCTTGAACCATCCAGTCCATTGTAGCAGCGCCATCATGAACTTCACCAATCTTATAATTTACACCAGTATAATACAGAACCCTCTCAGTGGTGGTGGTTTTTCCAGCATCAATGTGAGCCATAATCCCAATATTTCTGGTATATTTTAAATCTCTGCCCATTAAAATTTTTCTCTATCTTAACTAACTAAATCAACTTCTTTAATCTTTGATATTTTAAGGAATATCAATAAACCTATATTAATTAGAATCTAAAATGTGCAAAAGCTTTATTGGCATCTGCCATTTTATGCATATCTTCCTTTTTCTTGAAAGCACCACCTTCTTCGTTAAATGCAGCCTGAATTTCGGCAGCAAGTTTTTCCGACATCGACTTTCCGGCACGTTTACGCGAAAACATAATTAAATGCTTCATTGCCAAGGCAACTTTTCGATCGGCACGAACTTCCTGAGGAACCTGAAATGTAGCTCCTCCCACACGGCGACTTTTAACTTCAACCTGAGGCGTAATATTGTCAAGTGCTTTTTTCCATATTTCAAGTGGGGACTTCTCATTGTCCTTGTTCTTTTCAGCAATTGCATCAATTGCCTGATAAAAAACACCATAAGCAACGCTTTTTTTACCATCGCTCATCAGGTTATTTACAAACCTCGTTACCAACAAATCTCCAAATCTGGGATCGGGTAATAATATTCTTTTTTTTGGCTTTGCTTTTCTCATCGGTCAGCAAAAATTTTTATACCTTATTATATAATCTAATTTATTTCTTTTTAGCTGCTGCTGCAGGGGCTCCAGCTTTAGGGCGTTTTGCGCCATAAAGTGAACGGCTTCGTTTTCTTCCTTCAACTCCTGCGGCATCAAGTGTTCCACGAATTAAGTGATAACGAACACCTGGCAAATCTTTTACACGGCCACCACGTACGAGTACTATTGAGTGTTCTTGTAAATTGTGACCTTCACCTGGAATATAAGCTGTAACTTCAATGCCATTGGTAAGCCTAACACGTGCAACTTTTCGCATTGCAGAATTCGGTTTCTTTGGAGTGGTAGTGTACACACGAGTACAAACTCCACGGCGTTGAGGACAACTATTTAGTGCAGGAGCTTTACTCTTGTCTACTAGTTTCTTTCGTCCTTTTCTAACTAACTGTTGTATTGTTGGCATACAATCAATAAATTACTTATTTATTACTAAAATGGGTTGCAAAGGTATTTTTTTTTTTGAAAAAACAAACAGCTCAATAAAATATTTTTTTGAATCAAAGCATTTTGCAATACTTAAAGCTTCAAACTTTTAAACAAATTGAAATTTCAAATAATTTATTTCCCTTTTTTAAGAGCGGCAAAGGTATCGTATTATTAATTATAAATTTAATGAATTAGAATTTATTTCAACTAATATTTTCTTTATTTAAATTCCTAGTATTTATAATTATAACTACCTATAGGTGAATTATTTATGTTAAATCAAAAAAGCCTGAACAATTTGTCGGGCTTTTTTGATTTTCTCATTTTACGATTAAGCGCTTAATGCAACAGCATCTTTATTAATCTTCTTAATTAAACCTTGCAAAACTTTACCAGGACCCACTTCAACAAACTCAGATGCACCATCAGCAATCATTTGTTGAATTGTTTGAGTCCACTTAACAGGAGCCGTAAGCTGTGCATTTAAATTAGCCTTAATGATTTCAGGATCAGAAACTGCTGAGGCTGTTACATTTTGGTAAACCGGGCAAATTGGCTTTGAAAACTTTGTAGCTAATATAGCTTCGGCCAATTCTTTTCTGGCCGGTTCCATTAACGGTGAATGAAATGCTCCACCTACAGGAAGTTTTAATGCTCTTTTTGCACCTTTGGAAGTTAGTTCGGCAATTGCTTTATCAATACCTGAAATTGAACCTGAAATAACAAGTTGTCCAGGACTATTATAATTTGCAGGAACAACTACATCGCTAATTGAATTACAAACCTGCTCAACAATTGAATCATCGAGGCCAAGTATTGCAGCCATAGTTGATGGCTCAATTTCGCAAGCCTTTTGCATTGCCTGCGCCCTTTTTGAAACCAAAATAAGGCCATCTTCGAATGTAAGAGCACCATTTGCTACTAATGCAGAAAATTCGCCTAAAGAATGACCAGCGACCATATCGGGTTTGAAAGTTGCTCCAAGTGTTTTTGCTAATATAACTGAATGTAAAAATATTGCAGGTTGTGTAACTTTAGTCTGTTTTAAATCTTCGTCAGTGCCTGAAAACATTAAATCGGTTATGCGAAAACCCAAAAGGGTATTTGCTTTTTCGAATAATTCTTTTGCAAGTGTGGAATTATCATATAAATCTTTGCCCATTCCTATAAATTGAGCACCTTGTCCAGGAAAAACATAAGCCTTCATTCAAATATAATTAAGTTAAACATTTAAATTCCAAATATTTGAAACATGCCAAGCCGCTATTTTTTTTAGTTGCCGGTCTCGCCCTCAAAACCACCCACAAACCCCTCCGGCAAACCTTCATGGTGTGGCTGTTATCCTAGCTCTTTATATTCATGTCCTTTTGTGGTTGAACCTTTTTTATAATTAACACAACCATGAAGGTTTCATTCAAGTAAATTTTAAATTTAATGCGGGCAAAATTAGCTATAAAACTTAAATTTCAAAATTCTCAGTTTTCATCCTTCAAATTCGAGTGATTTAAATCATCATTTTCTTTTTGGTTTTTATTATACAGTTTGTATAAAATTACTATTTTTGATGTTGTAAAACATTAAAAATTGCAAAAGTAAGATGTACATTGAGAATGCAGATAAGTGTGGTATGATTTTTAACGGACAGAAATCTGTTTTTAGTATTTTAAGTGAAGATGAAAAATTACTGCTCCAGAGAAATTTAGGTTGTATTGTTTACAAAAAAAGCGAAGCAATTTTTAGCGAGGGTGATAAACCTACAGGATTAATTATTCTTGTGGAAGGTAAAGTAAAAATTTATAAAGAAGGTATTGGCGGCAGGGAACAGATTATTAGAATGGCTAAACCTATTGGATTTATTGGATACAGAGCCTTTTTTGCTGAAGAAATGCACAGTTCAACGGCTGTAGCTATAGAAGATTCGGTTACCTGTCAGCTAGATAAAAACATATTAATGAAATTATTATTATCAAACCATCAATTATCGCTGAATATTATCAGGTCATTTGCTTCAGAATTAGGATTATCATACAATAGAACAGTAACACTTACTCAAAAACATATACGTGGAAGACTTGCTGAATCACTTTTATTTTTAAAAGACACTTATGGTTGTGAAAATGATGGTTTAACATTAAATATCTACTTATCTCGTGAAGATATTGCCAGTCTTTCGAATATGACTACCTCCAATGCAATTCGTACGCTATCGAGTTTTGCTGGTGAAGGATTATTAGAACTAGATGGAAAACGAATAAAAATAACTAATTTACCTAAGTTGCAAAAAGTTAGTGAAATGGGATAATTTAAATTTTGTTCATAGGTTGTACAAAAGCTTTTACATCTTCTAACTTTATTTCTTTATCGCATAATACTATCAATCGTTCCATAACATTTCGAAATTCGCGGATATTACCAGTCCATGTTAAATTTTGTAACTCCTGAATTGCATTTTCATGGATAATTTTCAATGGAATACCGTATTCACTACATATTAAGTTGTTGAAATAATCTGCCAATACAGGAATATCCTCAATTCTTTCATTTAAAGATGGCACATTAATTACAATTACACTTAATCTATGATATAAATCTTGTCGAAACCGGTTGGCTGCAATTTCATCTTTTAAATTTTTGTTTGTAGCAGCTATTACCCTGACATTGACCTTAATTTCCTTTTCACCTCCAACACGGTTAATTTTATTTTCCTGCAAAGCCCTTAAAACTTTGGCTTGTGCGTCTATACTCATATCTCCAATTTCGTCAAGGAACAAAGTGCCTCCATCGGCTAACTCGAATTTTCCTTTTCTGTCCTTTACTGCAGAAGTAAATGAGCCTTTTTCATGGCCAAAAAGTTCACTTTCAATCAATTCAGAAGGAATAGCTGCACAGTTTACTTCAATAAACGGAGCCAAACGACGCGGACTAAATTCATGAATTCGTCGGGCAAGCAATTCTTTGCCCGTACCATTCTCTCCGGTTATTAAAACCCTTGCTTCCGTTGGGGCAACTTTATCCGACATTTCAAGAATTTTCAATAGCGCTTGCGATTCACCAATGATTTCAAAACCTTTGCTCATTTTCTTTTTTAAAACCGTGGTTTGAGCAATTAATTTTGTTTTATCAAGGGCGTTTTTTACTGTAATTAATAATCGATTCAAATCTAGAGGCTTTTCAATAAAGTCGTATGCGCCTTTTTTTATTGCCTCAACTGCAGTTTCAATGTTGCCATGCCCCGAAATCATAATCACCTGAACGTCTTCATTCTTTTCAAATATTTTTGGAAGAAGCTCCATGCCATCCATTTTGGGCATTTTAATATCACAAAGGATCAGGTCAAAAACTCCTTTATCAAGTAATTCAAGCCCAAGAATTCCATCTTCAGCAATTTCAACATTATGTTTTTCATATTCAAGCACATCTTTTAACGTGTTGCGAATACTTTTTTCATCGTCAATAACAAGAATGTGAGCCATAATACAATTTACCTACTTTAATGTGCCAATATGCTAATAGTGAACAAAGAAAATATAATTTAATAATCAGCACAATACTTATGCCAATATTATATCTTACCTTTTAGGTTCAATTGTGATTTCAAATAATTTTGGCCAATTTTTACCTGTAATAAAGATATGATTATTCGCAGGATTCCATGCAATTCCATTTAACACATCAGTATTTTCAATATAATCTGAAGATGGTAATAAACCGGTAAAATCAATGGAACCTACCACTTTGCCATTATGCGGATTAATTATAACTATAATATCTTTTTGGTAAACATTCGCAAAAAGCTTGCCATTTATTAATTCCAGTTCATTTAAATTTTCAACAGGACCTTTATCGTCCATTACCTCAATTTTATCAACCTGCGTAAAATATTCAGGTTCCATAAAATATAAAGTATTGCTTCCGTCAGTCATAATAAAATCGGTTCCATTAAATTCCAAACCCCAACCTTCGGCAACAGAATAATTAAATTTACTAACCAATTCCAACGTATTCTTATCATATATGAACCCGGTTTTTTCGCGCCAGGATAATTGGTATATTTTGTCCTTATATCTAGCTATACCTTCAGCAAAAATTGACTTATCCATATTAGTAACATCAACAACTTCACCTGTTGTGAGATTTATTTTACGTATTGCCGATTTAGTATAAAGCCCATCACTTTCATACAAAAAACCATTTTCAAAAATTAGTCCTTGCGTATAATAATCGCGCGAATGTGGATATATTTTAACAATCTTATACGAATATTGAACAGGCTTGCTGTCTGATAAAATCTGAACAGCAGTTGATGCAACTTGCACAACTTTCCCACTTGCATATACTTTTGCATCAATGGGAATATCTCCTAACCTGCAATTATTGGTTGACCATTCAGTTCTAAAGTTTTCATTTTGTGTTTTCCCTATTATTTCATTTCCAGACGTGAGAATTATAGAATCAACTTTTATTGAATCGGAAGTCTTTTTGAGTTGAATATCAATTTTGTCACCCAATTTATATTTACTTCCACCAAAAGGCCTGGCTAATTCAATTAAATCAGGTGTGCTTATTGAAGCATTCTGACTTTGATTTAAATCTTCAGAAGAATTATTGACATTATGGCACCCACTAAAACTGACCATAATAATAATATAATTCAACACAAACCTAAAATTTATCATCTATGAAATTTTAATGTTTTTCTTTTGAACTATCCAACAAACTATTAAATCGTGAAAAGATAGTATTCTTCTTCGATATTTTATTTAACTGAGAACCATCAGATTCGGGATAAAGTAAATGCCAAATTTCGCCCCAACCTGGAAACCCTCCGATATTTCTATCATCAATATATATATCAGCTTCAATTTTAGGACTATTTGACGGATCAAATACTTCTTCAGGATAATTTTTATTTACTGCATAAAAGTCGAGCCCATTATTATGACAATATTCAACAGCTTCATTTAATTCTTTACCTGAACGGCATGTCCATAAAATTATTTGCCAACCACGCTTTTGGATATCTTTTAAGGTTTGAAAAGCAAAAATTTTTTCTTTTCCAATATAAGGAAACTCATGTTCTACAATTGTTCCATCAAAATCAACAGCTATCTTCATTTTCTATTTTTCGCGTTTCGAAAATAATAAATAATAAAATGTGATTCAAAGATATAGATATTATTTACTGACAATGTTACAGTGAAACACATTTGGCAAATAATTTGTTATTAATTTTGTATTAAAATTTTATAACTATGTTTTGGATAATATTAATAGTATCTATTGGTTTTAGCTGGTATATTGGGTACAAGCTGAAAAAGAAATTTAAAGAATATTCCGAAATTCCAAGTGGTCAAAACCTAAGTGGAAAAGAAATTGCCGAAAAAATGCTTAGGGAAAATGGCATTTTTGATGTAAAAGTTGTGTCGGTTGAAGGTGAATTGACCGACCATTACAACCCAGCTGAAAGGACTGTAAACTTAAGCCCGGATGTTTTTTATGGAAGAAATATTTCGGCAGCAGCAGTTGCAGCACATGAATGTGGTCACGCAGTTCAACATGCCGATGCATATGCCTGGCTTAACTTAAGAACTACTCTGGTTCCTGTTCAAAACGTGAGCGCAAAAGTGATGAACTTTATTTTTATTGCCATGTTTTTTGGAGCATTCTTTGTGAGGGGATTATTCCCGTGGAACGTTGTTCTTCCTATAATTATTGGATGTTATGCAATTTTTACTTTGTTTGCATTTATAACTTTACCGGTTGAAATTGATGCAAGTCGAAGGGCTTTGGTATGGCTCACAACTACTAAGATCACTTATGGCGAAAATTACGACAAAGCTCAGGATGCTTTAAAATGGGCTTCCTATACTTATATAGTTGCAGCCTTGTCATCGTTAGCAATGCTTGCATATTATATTATGATTTATATGGGACGAAGAGATTAATTCTTCTTTAAAAATATATATTAAAGGTGTATCGAAATTCGATATGCCTTTTTTATTTTACTATGATGATTCAATAATAATCTTGTATTTATTTGAAAAACTATCAACTAAACATTATTGATCACTTTGTGTTATAATTTAATATTTAGTTAACTTGTTATAAGGATTTTGGGTCGAATTTGTTTAGAATGTTTTAATACTTTAGCGAAAGTATTATTTTGTTTTATTATGGAATTATCTCCAATGTTTAATCGTCGCATGAAGTTTCACTTATTATTAGTAATTGTATTATTTTTTAGTTTGAATGGAAAAACTCAAAACAATGATACCTTAACTACTTCACAACGATGGAATATACATTTTCAAAATACCGAAATTTTACAATATCATCCGGCATTTCATGCCGATTATTCCGGGAAAAACAGTTTAAGTCCCAACATTGAAACTACACTTTCTTCAACTTCAACATTATTTTTTGGAATTCAACTTTGGAAAAATGGAATATTTTATTTTGACCCTGAATTATCTGCAGGGAAAGGATTTTCTGAAACATTAGGTGTTGCCGGGTTTCCTAACGGGGAAGTTTACAGGGTAAGCGATCCAAAACCACATTATACGAATGCAAGGTTTTATTTGAGACAAATTTTTGCATTGAGTAAAACATATATTCATGTTGACGAAGACGAAAACCAATTGGCTACAATGCAACCCGAAAATTATTTTGCCATTACAGCAGGGAAATTCAGCATTATGGACTATTTTGACAACAACCCATTCAGCCACGATCCGCGAACACAATTTTACAACTGGGCATTAATGGGCAATGGTGCCTGGGATTATCCTGCGGATACTAAGGGATATGATTACGGCACAGTACTTGAATGGGTGAACCCAAAATGGGAAGCTCGTTTCAGTTCGGTTATGGTTCCAACCGAACCGAATGGTTTAAAATTTGATACAGACATAAAACATGCAAATTCAGAGGCATTGGAATTTGAGAGGACTTTTTCAATCAATGATCGTCAAGCGATTATTCATATTTTAGGATTTTTTACCAAGGCAAAAATGGGGTCGTACAAAAATGCTATAAATTGGGGAATTGCTCAAAATAAAGTGCCAGATATTGATAGTGTTCATCAAATTGGAAATACAAAATACGGCTTTGGATTAAGTTTAGCACAGCAATTAAGCACTAACGCAGGTATGTTCTTTAGGGCAAGTTGGAATGACGGGCATAATGAAACATGGATTTTTACTGAAATTGACAGATCATTAAGCTGTGGATTTAATTTAAAGGGCAGTTCCTGGCTACGCAAAGAAGATGAAATTGGAGTGGCACTTATTGTTAACGGACTTTCGGAGTGGCATAAAAATTATTTAGCAGCCGGAGGCTATGGATTTATTATTGGAGATGGCAAATTGAATTATGGCTTTGAGAAAATTGCTGAAATATATTATTCATATCAAATAAAATTTTTGGCTTTGGCAATTTCGCCCGATTATCAATTTATAATAAACCCTGCTTATAATAAGGATCGTGGGCCAGTAAATGTTTTTGGGTTAAGGGCACATTTTGAATTCTAAGCTATAAGCATATTTTACGATTTCCGTTTTTACCTTCACTGTACTCCGTTCTATACTTTCCCTTCAAAAGGTACACGGTTCACAATTGATCGACCTAAAGTTATTGAATCGGTATATTCCAATTCATCGCCAATTGCAACACCTCTTGCTATTGTGCTCATTTTTACAGGATATTTGCCCAGCTTCCGGTATAAATAAAAATTAGTTGTGTCACCTTCGGCTGTGGCGCTTAATGCAAATATCAATTCATTAATATTTCCCCCGGCGACTTTATTTTCGAGTAAATCTATTTTCAAATCCGAAGGGCCAATTCCATCCATTGGAGAAATTATACCACCAAGCACATGATAAATACCATTGTAATGCCCGGTATTTTCGATAGACATTACATCCTTTATATTTTCTACCACACAAATGGAAGCATGGTCACGTGAAGGATTCCCACAAATTCTACATTCTAAAGTGTCGGAAATATTATTGCACGATTTACAAAATTGCACTTCGTTCCGTAACTTAATAATTGCATTTCCAAAATTTGTAACCTCATCAACCGGAAGTTTTAAAAGGAATAAAACCATTCTTAATGCAGATTTTCGGCCAATTCCCGGTAGTTTTGAAAACTCATTCACAGCTTCTTCAAGTAATTGCGATGGATAGGTTTGGTAGCTCATACAAAAATTTTATACCTCAAAATTACAAAAGCTTATTTTGCAAAAAACCTGATTTAATGTAAAATTTTAAAAAGAAGTTCCCGTAACAATTCCCCTTCGGGAGTTGAAATATCTCCAACGCCTTTCGATTTCATATCATAATCACGCAAATAATCAATAATAGCAACCACTTTGGCAGGATTATATTTCTTTGCAGCCAGTTCGTATTCGGCTACAAAGTAGGGATTAACTCCCAGATTGGATGCAACACTGCTTTTCGATTTATCCGGAAGAAAATGGAAAAGCAATAGTTTACTGTAAAAATTAAACAATACCTGAATTGTCATTGGGAACGGCGAAGCTTTTGGGTTTTTGCTAAAATAATCAGCAATTTTATTTGCTTTTAGAACATTTTTTTGACTCAAAGCTTTTGTAAGTTCAAAATTATTATAATCCTTACTGACGCCAATATTTCGTTCAATTAATATTTTGGTAATAATTTTATTGCCGGTAGTTATTACTAATTTTAGTTTTTCTAATTCATGAACAATTTTGCTTAAATCAGTACCCAGCGATTCGGTAAGCAATGCCGCGGCTTCAGCATCAATTGAGTATCCGTCCTTTTTTAAAAACCCGACAATCCAATCGGGTAACTGATTTTCATATAGTTTCTTAGCTTCAATAATAATATGCTTTCCCAGCGCTTTATATAATTTTGTTCGTTTATCGAGTGACGAATATTTATAATTAATTACCAGAATAGTTGATTTTAAAGGCTTATCGGCATAATAAACCAATTCATCAATTTTTTTAAGCTCCTGTGCCTCTTTCACAATTACAACCTGGTAATTTGCCATCATCGGATACCTGCGGGCAGCATTTATAATAGTTGGCACATCGGTATCCTTGCCATATAAAACAACCTGATTGAAAGTTTTTTCTGCTTCAGTAAGCACATGTTTCGCAATATAATCGGTTACTTCGTCGATAAAAAAAGTTTCTTCGCCCATTAAAAAATAAATGGGATGATAAATTTTATTTTTAAGCTCTTTGAGCAGTTCGTCAAATTCTTTCATGAAAAAATTATAGAAAATTCAAATTTCGCAGCCATATCATTATTTTTGAGCCACGATTCAAAGATAAAAAGAAGATTTTAATTCGGACCTGAATTATGCAAGCACTGAACCTACCAGTATTTAATTTTACTATTTCGGAAGAAAACGGAAAGAAATATATTTTTGACGAAATCAGGAGAAAGCGACTGTTGTTAACTCCCGAAGAATGGGTGCGTCAGAACTTTGTTAAATTTCTTGTTCAAAATAAAAATTATCCAGCACAGTTAATTGCGCTTGAAATGCCATTTATTTTAAACCAAAATGATAAAAGAAGTGATATTGTTATATATGATAAAGCGGGACACGTATGTTTGTTGGTAGAATGCAAATCACCGAAAGTAAAATTATCGCAAAAAGTTTTTGATCAGGCTGCATCTTATAACCTAAAATTAAATGCAATTGTACTTATTCTAACTAATGGACTAACTCATTATTGCTGTAAAATTGATTATGCTGAAAAAAAATGGGAGTTTTTAAATGAAATTCCTAATTACGGTGATTTGGAATTATCCGGTACTAATCAATTGAAGTAAATATTCATCGGTAAAAATTTTCCCTTGACGGGACCAATCTTTTTTAGTGCCAATTAATTTGAACCCATTCGACTCGAAAAGTTTTATACTTACAGCATTATCTGTTGCAATATTGCAATACAACTGGTGCATTCCAAGAATTTCAAAACAATAATCAATCAAAATTTTTAAGGCAATAGACGCTAATCCTTTGCCCCTGTCGGTTTTATTAGCTATAAGTATTCCAATTCCAGCCCTGTTGTGAAATGGATCGAAATCGAACAAATCAATGCTGCCGATTGTGCGATTTTTCTCCTTTTTCAAATCTATCATTAAGCGTAATTGTTTAGTTTCAAATATATCCAATTGCGCTGTTTCAAGATATTTTGCAAGAACCTGTTTTGAAAATGGAGTTAATGTTGTACCTGCAATCCACGTAGTTGTATCATTTTCCCATTGATAAAGTAAATCTAAATCGGAAAGTTCTGGTGCCCGAAGCCTGATTATATCATTTTCGAGATAAACTATATTTTTTTCCATTACTCCAAAATCATTTCCAAGTTTTCCGTTTTCAATTCACTTAATGCTCATCGAACAGCAATGTTTGATTGATATGAACCGTATCACTCCTAAGCAGATAAGGTACCATAACAATTTGCTTTTTCTGAATAAATCCGGGACAACTGTAGGTGATATTATAAAGGCCTTCTTTTATATAAAATACAAAAGTGCCATCTGGGTTGTTTTTAATTGAAACAGGTTCTTTAGGTGAATCACTATTTGAAACCTGAATGCTTAAATCAGAATAATCTTTTTTATCCGTTCCGGCATAAACTTTTCCAACAATATTCAGTCCTTTAATATTTTTACTATCAATATAACCTGAAAGAGGAATTCGGTTACGATTAAGGAATAAATCAAAATATGCCTGGCTCTCATCAGATAAAGGAATATAAGAAATGTCATCTTCGGAAGAGCATACCGGATAACCCATATTCTTTGGCTCAGTCCAGGTATTTTCACCGGCTACATGACAAAAATAGAGATCGTATCCATCTTTCCCATTTTTAAATCCTTGGGATGCATATATTAAGGTATTGCCATTATTTGTAAAATAAGGATAATCGTCATTAAGCAATGTATTTATGCGACTTCCGGCATTAACAGCTTTTCCCCAGTCATTTCCTACCTTATTGCAAAAGTAAATATCCATTGCTCCGAGTCCGCCAGGCCGGTTGCTTGAAAAATAAAGCGTTAAACCATCGGGAGTTTCAACTGCATGGGCATCCCAGTTAATACTGTTTACATTTGAACCGAGTTTTATTTTGGGCGACCAAACATCATTGATTAAATTACTTACATAAATATCACTTTGAAAACTATCATAAGCTGTAAGATAAATTCTGTTCCCATCGGCACTGATTGATGACGGGAAAAAAGTACCATCGGAGCCAATTTCACCGGTAATATCACGTGGCGATTTCCACACGCCATCGTCATCCTTAACAATTATGAAAATTTTATTCGCCGAAGATTGACTATTCACAAAAACTATTTCTTTTTCATTGGCTGACATTACAATATTTGAATAATTCAGAAAAGGATTTTTAATTTTAAACCCTTTAAATGAAGTTGTATCCTGCATTGTAATTGTTCTGCTTTCAGGTTCAAGCAATCTTGAATTTCCAGTATATATTAAATATTGTCCATCTTCTTGGTTTCCTGAATTGTCAGGAAATACATTTTTGAACATTTGCAAAGCCTGCCAACTTTGCCCTGGAATATTTAAATAAGCAAGCCCTAAATGGTAAGATATTATGCGATTTGTAGAATCTTTTAATAATAACGATTTATAAATTTTAGCAGCTTCAATATAATTTTTATTGAATAAATTAAATTCCGCTTTTATAAATAATTGAGAATTATTATAATCCTGAGAATAGATATTAAAATTAATAGCAAAAAATACAAAAATGGCCAAGCACTTTTTCATCAGAATATGATTTACTTAGTTTAAACCTTCAAACCCCAAAATCAACCAATGTATTATTTTTAAAGCCTTGCTAACCATTTCAATTTATTTTCCAACCACTACAAAGCAAGTCATTCATTATAAAATTCAACTAAAGCTATAAAATATTTTGGAGATTTCAACTAACTTATTCTATAACCTTGACGTCAATTTTTTGATTAGAATCCTTAATTTTCAAGCTATCTGTTTTTTGATCGAAGTATAAGATGCCCAATATGTCATTTGTTTGTCTGTCTTTAAGTACAACTTTTCTTTGACGAAAATTTTCGTAATATGCTTTGTTTTTACGGTTTTGAACAGTAATGTTTTCAATCCGGTAAATACTACGCTTACCATTTTCATCAGGCCTAATTAAACAACTGTAACCAATTTCTCCGTTTTTGAGCGGTAAATAGAACAAATCATTCCCGGTAGTATTAAGCGGATAACCCACATTTACAGGTTTATCCCATTTATTATTGTTCATTAATTCAACTGTAAAAATATCATAGCCACCCATATTCAAATGGCCTTCAGAGCTAAAATATAAAGTTTTCCCATCTTCACAAATAAATGGATCTATTTCATTTTCGGCTGTATTTACATTTTCACCCAAATTTTCAGCAGAACCCCATTCTCCATTTGACTGTAATTGCGATTTATAAATATCTAGCTTGCCATATCCACCTCTTCTATCACTTGAAAAATAAAGCGTTTTGCCATCATCGGTAATAGAAGCATGCGTTTCCATCCTTGAACTGTTGATATTTTTATTCAATGCTACCATAGGAGACCAAATGCCATCCTTATAATGACTTACATAAATATCGTAATTGTTTTTTTGCTTTTTAACCATGTATAAATCATTACCATCGGACGAAAGGCAAGAAGGTTCGCAATCGCCATCCGACCCAACCTGAGGGCTGATATTATCAGGATCGCCCCATTCTCCATTAACCTTGCGGGATATAAAAATAGCATCGTAAAACTTAAGGCTCGACAAATAAACCAATACCGTTTCGTCGCGGTTAATTACTGCTTTTGAATTTGAATTTGCATCATTTATGGGAGGACCAAGTTTAGTAAATTTAATTTCGATAGGATTATCAGCAATAACCTTTGCTCTTTCACAAGCACTAATTTCGTCATCGACCATATCAGCATTGTAATTACCGTCGAAATAAGGATTGTTCCTGAATTTTTTATATACCGATAAAGCTTTATCAATTTTGTTATCAATACGATACGCATTCCCTAAATAGAAAAGCATAAACAAGGGAGCCCTTTTTTCTTCGAAAGTACTTTTTTTATACTTGGTTGAAATTTTTTTTGTAGCTTTTTCGAAGTATGGAATTGCTTTAGGTTCTTCACCCGGAATATTCAAATAACACATGCCAATACGATAACTAATATTAGCGTTTGAGGTATCAGTTTCATATACTTTTTTGAAGTCATAAAGCGCTTCATGAAAATCACCCTGATCAAAAAAGAATTCAGCATCATCAAAAAAATCTTCAGTAGTTTCCTGATCCGAGCTATTCTTTTCAATATGTTTTGCTGAAGTTGATTTTTTCCCCTGAGCAGACAAAGAGCCATATATAACAGGAAATATGATCAAAAGTACAGCAATTAGGGATATTTTATTTTTTAGCATAGGATGCTTCCCCCGAAAAGCCTGATGTTTAGTTAATTAATTTGGTCAAATATACAAGAATAAAAACCAAAATAAAATATAGTGTTGAAAAGCAGAATGTTATTGTTAATAACTTTGTTTAGATTAAAGCAACTTATAGGAATTGCAAGATAATAAAAGCATTTATTCTTCTTTATAAAAAAAAATTGAAGTAATTTTTAACTGATAATACTGAATCCGGTAAAAGGTACTAATACTTCAGGCAAAACAATTCCTTCGTCACTTTGATTATTTTCGAGAATTGCCGCCAATATACGTGGTAAGGCCAAAGCACTGCCATTCAATGTATGTGCTAGTTTAGTCTTTTTATCACTTCCTTCCCTAAACCTAAGTTTCATTCTATTTGCCTGAAAAGTCTCGAAGTTCGATACAGAACTTACTTCGAGCCATTTTTCCTGAGCAGCTGCAAATACTTCAAAATCATAAGTTAAAGCTGAAGCAAAACTCATATCGCCGCCACATAAACGTAAAACCCGATAAGGCAATTCCAGTTTTTTTACCAAGCCTTCAACATGTTTTACCATTTCTTCAAGGGTTTCATACGATTTATCGGGATGTTGAATTTGTACAATTTCAACTTTGTCAAACTGATGGAGACGATTCAAACCTCGAACATCCTTTCCATATGAACCTGCTTCGCGTCGAAAACAAGGTGTATAAGCAGTATTTTTAATAGGAAAATCGGCGCTATTTAAAATAACATCGCGATAGATATTGGTAACAGGAACCTCGGCAGTTGGAATAAGGTAAAAGTTATCCAAACCTACATGATACATTTGTCCTTCTTTGTCAGGCAATTGCCCGGTTCCAAAACCCGAATCTTCATTGACCATTAAAGGAGGCATAATTTCAGTATATCCTGCCTTTTCGGCTTCACTTAAAAAAAAATTAATTAATGCGCGTTGCAATTTTGCTCCTTTCCCTTTATAAACAGGAAATCCGGCACCAGTTAATTTTACGCCCAATTCAAAATCAATAATGTCATATTTTTTAGCCAAATCCCAATGAGGCATAAAATTCTTAGGTAATAAAGGCTTTTGCCCTCCACTGCGAACAGTAAGATTATCCTCGGCACCATGTCCACGAGGCACCAGATCGTTCGGTAGATTTGGAATCAAAACAAGCTTGCTTTGCAATTCGCTTTCCAAAGCAGCCATTTGTTCTCCAAAATTTTTAATATCTTCCTTTATGTCAGAAGTTTTTTGCTTGGCTGCATTGGCTTCCGATGCCTTTCCACTTTTAAACAAAATTCCGATTTCTTTCGATAGTGAATTCATTTCAGCCTGACTGTTATCAAACTTCAATTGAACCTGACGTCTTTGCGTATCAAGTTCAATAATTTCATCAACCAGTTCAGGATTTCTAAAATTTTTTACCGATAACCTATCCAGGACAAAATCGCGATTTTCTTTTAATAAATTAAGTGTAAGCATGGTTTATAGGTTTATTAAAAATAAAAAAACTCCTGCAATCAAAAGCCCGAAGGCATTAATCACAAGAGTTGTGTATTGTTATAATGCCTTATTCAGCAGCTATAGGTAAAACCGAAACAAACGATTTATTATCCTGAACTTTTTTAAATTGAACAGTGCCGTCAATAAGTGCAAATAAAGTATGGTCTCTACCAATTCCAACATTTTTGCCAGGATTGTGAACGGTACCTCTTTGACGTACCAATATGTTTCCAGCTTTGGCAATTTCACCGCCAAAAAGCTTCACGCCTAATCGTTTACTTTCAGAATCACGTCCATTTCTTGAACTACCGACCCCTTTTTTATGTGCCATATCGCGTTATTATTTTGTTATTAAATTTATGCTTCGGTGCTTTCTTCTGCAGTTGCCACTGAAGCTTTCTTGGAAGCTCTTTTGGCTTTAGGTGCAGCACCACTACCTACTATTTCTTCAATTTGCACCTGTGTGAATGATTGTCTGTGGCCATTGAGTTTTTGAAAACTTTTACGGCGGTTTTTCCTGAATACTATAACTTTATCACCTTTGATGTGTGAGAGAATTTTAGCATTTACACTAGCACCATCAATTACTGGCACACCAACCTTTACATCACCTTCATTATCAAGTAGAAGAACTTTATTAAAAGAAACCTGGGCGCCTTCTTGCCCCTCAAGCCGGTGTACGAATATTTTCTGGTCTTTTTCAACCTTAAATTGCTGTCCGGCTATATCAACTATTGCATACATTATCTAACTAATTTTCTATTTGTTATCTAATTTGGGACTGCAAAAATAACAACTTTTGACAGATATACAAAGATTTAAAAAAATATTTTTGTTGATGACTGTAAGCTCTATTTTATATAGAAAACTAAAACTATTCAAACTAAATAAAAAACAAATTACCTCTTTTTATCAATAATAGATTGCCTTACAGCCTTTCTATCCAATTTGCCATTTCTCGATTCCGGTAATTTTGTTAATGTTATAATCTTTTTAGGTTGTAAAAATTTATCTAGTTTTTCAAATGAAGCTTCAATTTTTTCTTTATTAACATTTTTCTCTGCCACCAAAACTAAGATTTCTCCAAATTTTTTATCGGGTAAAGATGATATACAGAATTTTCCAATAATATAAGGCGTCAAAATCTTCTCAATATTTTCGGGAAAAATTTTAATCCCGCCACTATTTATTACATTATCAACACGTCCAAGGAATTTAAAGCTTTTTTCATTTTGAAGTTCTACAAAATCATTTGTAACTATTTTGTTGCTTTGAATTAATTTATCATGAATTACAAGGCAATTACGATCATCGACAGTGAAAGTTATTTCAGGAAGTGCTTTGAATGGTTGGTTTGCAATAGCTTCATCTAAAGTACGAACAGCAACTTGAGTAAGTGTTTCCGTCATACCATAGGTTTCCCAAACATTAGCTTTAAAATTATCTTTGACCAATTGTGCTAAATTTCCTTTAAATTCAGCGCCACCAATGAGAATCTTATGAAAAAAATCAATTTTAACTTTTGATTTAACCAAACTTTCAATTTGAATTGGAACCATTGCAGCAAAATCGATATTCTGTTCAATTACCATATTTTTTAATAGCTCTGGTTGACATGTTATAAGGTTAAGGTTGCCGGTAAATGCGCGCACAACCATCATCATTCCGGCTATATATTGAACTGGAAGGCAAAGCAATGCTGTTTGCAATGGTTGTATGCCGAAAAAATTCAAAGAACGTTCTGCTGACTTAACCAATTGATCTTTTGAAAACATTAAAACCTTTGGTTTACCGGTACTACCAGATGTTTGAACAGTAATTGAGTCATCTGTCCGAGACCCACATGGAAATAAAAGTGTACAATTCCTTTTCCCAGTTTGTTGCGCCTTGGTGCTGTAATTTTTGTTTGGAAAAACGGATCAATTCAGCTTTTGTGAATTCATTTCCATCAAGTAAATACTTATTTATCATTAAATTGAATTGTTGAAATATCCCAATGAATATTTTTATTTATGAATAATTGCTGATTAATTATTGTTAAAGGCGAACTTATATTATTGGTGAATAAACTTCCGGTCCCTAAACCATGCACAATTTTGACTCCTAAAGTATATGTCCATTGAGCAATTGCATTTAATCCAATATTCGATTCCAGAGCCGATGTTATCCACCAACCTGTATTTAATTCCGTAGCTATTGAAATCCATTCTGCTGCGCCCGAAAACCCACCAGTTAAAGCCGGTTTAACTATAATATATTGTGGTTTTATTTTGGTAATCAATTCTTTTTTATTCTTTAATTTGTTTATGCCAATGAGTTCTTCATCCAGGGCAATTGGTATTGGTGTAGATTTACAGAGCTGTTCCAAAAATTCAATATTCCCAGGTTTAATTGGCTGTTCAATTGAATGAATTGTAAATTTACTAAATCTTTCAAGTATATTCTGAACATTTTCCAAGGGAAAAGCACCATTTGCATCAAGCCTAATTTCTAAATCATCAGGGTTAAATTCATTTCGCAATATTTTCAGCAATTGAAGTTCTTCGTCAAGTTTATTACTTCCCACTTTAAATTTCAGACAATGGTTTCCGGCATTTAATTTTTCCTTTACCTGTTGTTGAATAAATTCCATAGAACCCATCCAAATAAGTCCATTAATTGGAATTCCATTTGCTCCAGAAGAAAATTCAGAGGGAAATAAAATGCGAATTCCATTATTCTTCAAGTCCAATAAAGCAGTTTCAATGCCAAAACGAATGGAAGGCCATTGAATTAGTTTCTCGTGGATAAAATTTGAATCATTTATATTCGTACAACATTCACTTAAAACTTCTTCATAATCAGGTTTATCATCGCAACTTAATCCACGGAAGACAGCACATTCTCCCAATCCAAAAACTGAAGGATTATTTTCATGCCAGATTTTAATAAACCATGTTTCCTTGGTATTCAAAATCCCACGCGAAGTTCCGGCTGGTTGTTTAAATTGAAGTAAATATTTTGTATAAAGGGCACGTAACATTTTAAAAGTTAATTCCAATTCCAATGGTCAATGAAAAAATCAATGCCATGATTGCTAATTTTTTAAGTTCAGCATCATATAAAGCTGATTCGCTAATTGTAATAATTCGTTTAGCATGAAATATAAGCGGGAAAAGTATTAGTACAAACAAATAACCATACCAGGGAACATTGTGAATAAGCAGAAAAGCTATTGAACTCAAAACAGCTATGCTTAAAAGTATAAGATGATAAAGTTTAGCCTTTTGCGATCCCATTTTTACAACAATTGTAATTTTGCCTGTATTTTTGTCATTTTCGAAATCGCGCATATTGTTAAGATTTAGAACCCCAACGCTAAATGCACCTACGGTTAGTGCAAGCAAAAAAATGTCGTAAGTAAGATGACCGGTATATAAATATGTTGTAGCTGTAACACTAAACAATCCAAAAAAAATAAATACTGAAATATCGCCCCAGCCTGAATAACCATAAGGATTTTTGCCAATAGTATATTTTAACGAAGCCCAAATGGCAACTAAACCTAAACCTAGTAATACAAAAAACGATTTTGAAAACAAAACAATATGAGAAATTAGTATTAAAGAAATACCTGAAATAAGGGAAAAAGCACAAAAAAGCAAAACAATTCTTTTCATTTCGGGCAAAGAAATTAAACCACTCTGCACCATGCGCTGCGGTCCTTTACGTCCGGCATTGTCTTTTCCGTTTTTACTATCGCCATAATCATTGGCAAGGTTCGATAATATTTGAAGGAATAGTGTTGTAGCCATTGCAAATACAAAAATTTTCCAGTTAAAAGCATTTTTTGATAAGGCAATAAAACTTCCCAACAGCACTCCTGACATTGAAAGAGGTAATGTTCGCAATCTGAAAGCATTTATCCAGGCCTGGGCTTTTGTCATATTGAATATTTTGTTTTAATATTAAGTTTTTAATACTTAGCATATTTTCTTAGCATCGTATTTATTCAATTGTAGATAGTAAATTGTTTATTTCCCGGTTTCCATTTACCGTTAACCGTTTTCCTTATTTCTAAATTAATACTTTGGGAATTTCTTAAAATTTGGTTTGCGTTTTTCAAGGAAAGCATGTTTGCCTTCCTGCGCTTCATCTGTTAAATAATATAACAAAGTTGCGTTCCCAGCTAATTCCTGAATCCCAGCCTGCCCATCGAGTTCGGCATTTAAACCGGCTTTAATCATACGCAAAGCCATTGGACTATGGTTCATCATCGTTTGCGCCCATTCCACTACTTCATCTTCCAATTTATCAAAAGCAACAACTTTATTCACCAATCCCATATCTTCAGCTTCTTTTGCTGAATATTGCCTGCAAAGGAACCAAATTTCCCTTGCTTTTTTCTGGCCTACAATTCTCGCCAAATAAGACGAACCAAAACCACCGTCGAAACTTCCTACTTTCGGGCCGGTTTGTCCAAAAATTGCATTTTCGGAAGCAATAGTTAAATCGCAAACTACATGTAAAACATGACCTCCACCAATTGCAAAGCCATTTACCATAGCAATCACGGGTTTGGGCAAACTACGGATAAGTTTTTGCAAATCAAGAACATTCAACCTGGGAACACCATCGGTATCAATATAACCTGCTTTGCCTTTAACATGCTGGTCGCCGCCACTGCAAAAAGCTTTATCTCCAGCGCCGGTTAAAACAACAACACCAATATTTCCATCTTCACGGCAAATGTGCATGGCATCAATCATTTCCGATACTGTTTTTGGGCGAAATGCATTGCGTACTTCAGGTCGGTTTATTGTAATTTTTGCAATACCTTCGAAAAATTCGAAGTAAATGTCTTCATAATTTTTTATCGATTTCCAAATTCTGTCAGTCATAAAATTCAATATTTTTAGTCTGTTTGAAATAATCTTTCCAAACTTTTGTATTGGTTTTCCAATTTGTTTTTATCTCAAGCAACGAACATCCTTTTGCATTATCCAGTTTATTCATTGCATCAACCGTTTCAAATTCATTGGAAGCAAATAAATAACCAATACCAAAAGCCTTGCATAAATTTTCGATTGAAACCGGAATATTTGTCATAAAATATTCTTCGAGCAAGCCTGATTGATCAGGGCCAGGAATGAGACTAAAAATATTTCCGCCTTCATTGTTAATAACAATTAATTTAAAATTCTGCCTTTTATATTTGTTCCAAAGTGCATTTGAATCATATAAAAAGCTAACATCACCAGTTATAAGCGTAACAACTTTTGTTGTTTGTGAAGCCATTCCCAACGCAGTTGATGTGCAACCATCAATACCTGCTGTGCCGCGATTTCCATAAAATTCAATTTCATTTTTCCACTTAAAAAAATTTGCATAACGAATGGGTGAGCTATTTCCTAAATGAACGATTGAGCATTCGGGTATATTTTGACTAATTAATTGAAAAGCTTTTAAATCGCTCCATTCGATGTTTGTCAATGAATTCGCATGTGCCTGTTCAAAATTTATATTTAAATTTTCCCATGATGAATAAAATTCATCGTTTAAGTAATCAGTATAATCAATTATTTGTTCTAAAAATGGTGTAGGAGAACAGTAAATAATTTTATCAATTTTCTGAAAAGCATCAGGAGTTTTACCTGTTTCGCAAATAACCCAATGCTCATGGACTTTATCTGACCGAATCCATTGCTTTAAAGGTTTGGATAATACAATATCGCCAAAACTAATGACTAAATCTGGTTTTATTGAATCAGTGTCACGATTATGAATAGCAGAAAATAAAGCATCGGATGAATTAAAAACATAATCACTTTGAATATTCGAAAGCAGTTCAGCAAAAACTACAATTTTTTTACTCTCAGCCAACTTTTCAACTATTGCTGAAAATATAGCATCTGGCCTTTGCATTCCAATAATCATTATTATTTTTTTGAACCTTTTAAGTTCGTTGAATAAGTTTGGATTAAATTCCAAAATATTATTAGGAATATTTAAAGACGAAAATTTTTGAATTGACTGATTATTAATGTCATTCGTTTGCGGTTGGTATAAAGGTTCACGAACCGGAACGTTGAAATGAACCGGCAAGCTTTTTGTTTTTAAATTTGTAAATCCGTCACGTATTAATCTTTCCAAATGCCATTGTTCATTTTGCGAAAATATTTCAACCGGTAATTGGGCCTGATATGCTGTGAAATTTTTGTAAATATCAGCCTGATTAATTGTTTGGCCATCAAGCTGGTCAATCCATTCCGGAGGGCGATCGGCTGTAATGGCAAGAATGGGCAATTTTTGGTAAAACGCTTCAGCAATTGCCGGAGAATAATTTAAAGCTGCAGTTCCCGAAGTACAGATAATCCCAACAGGTTCTTTTGAATATTGCGCTATACCAATGGCAAAATATGCCGCGCTTCTTTCGTCAGGTATTATATAACATTCTATTTCAGGTTGATTATGAAATGCAATTGTTATAGGAGAGTTGCGTGAACCGGGAGAAATTACAACCTTTTTCAATCCATAAAAAGCACACAATTCAGCTAATAATTTAATATGTAACTTATCTGACATATTGTCAATAGCTTATGGAAATTGCACAATTACAAATGACAAATTTATATAAACTTATAATACTCTCAATAATCATGATTCGATTGATGATTTTTGTTGTTTGAAAAATTAGTAATTAGTCATTTGTAATATATTTTCAGCCAGTTTCTCGTTTTTTGAATTCACTATTTCTTATCTTTTGAATTACTTGAATCAGCGTATCGAACTTCAATTCGGTTTCTTCCCATTCCTTCAGTGTGGACGATTCATTTAAAATTCCACCACCTGCAAATAAAATGGCTGAATTTTCAAACACCTTCATACAACGTAAATTAATAAACAAACTGGTTTCTTCATTATTGCTGAATGGACCTATTATCCCGGTATAATATTCGCGTTTATGCTTTTCTACTTCCTGTATTAAATGCAGTACTGCTTCATCGCCGGTACCAAATATTGCAGGTGTTGGGTAGAGTAAGTTTATGAAATCTTTCCAAGCAAACTGATGTTCCGTCAATTTTCCAGAAAAAATTGTACGGAGATGAATTACATTCCCTGCCCTTATACTTTGTTTTTCCTGCTCGCTATATTTATATCCGGCGCCTGATAATTTATTCCTTATGAATTTTGCAACATATTCATGTTCCTTAAATTCTTTATCATTCCAGGTTTCCTGAAAATTTTCATCTACAAACTTTTTTGTAGCAGCTAATGCCATTGTTGAAAAATTTGAATGCTCAATATTTATAAGCATTTCAGGCGTTGCTCCAATCCATGTTCCGCTTTCGGGAGTTGAAATAAGATAAACAAAAGCATGTGGATAAAGAATTGACATTTCTTCAAAAATTTTGGGCAATTGCTCAATTTCAATATCATGTAATTCTTTAATACGCGATAAAACTACTTTTTTTGTTTTCCCTTCAATAAGGTTTTGCTTAATTGTATCAATTTGAGCTGAATATTCCGAGAAAGTCGATTCTTTTTGTAGCTGTCCCAATTTAACCTGTTTTGCAGAAGAATATGTTGAAATTTTATTGAACAACTCCTCGTTAATTTCCCAACCTTTTACTTTAAAAGAATCTGGAATTACAATAACCGGACAATTTTCGTTTTGAAATGGAGCAAACAAAAAACCACTTGTACTATTTATATTATCAATATTTTCATAGATTCCTAAATGTGAGCTTTCCGGAAATAAAGAAACTGGTGTTTTTTCACCAGGGATTATATAAGAAACAAAAGCCAAATTGCGTCCTAAACAAAATTTTTGTAAATTTTTTAACGAAACTCCCACTATTCCAATTATTTAAATTATCAAATTCATTATAAAAATTTAAGATAAAATCAGGTCTCGAAAGTAAGAAAGACATTTGAATTTTAAAATCTTAATTCTATTTTAAATTTATTCTAAATTATGTCAAAATGAATATACAGAACAATTTGAAAAATGTTCAACAATATTCTTCATAAAGATAAACAGTAACGCCCTATAAAAGTTCTATCATAAAATTAAAAAAATTAGTAGATAAAAAAATTTAAATTAAATTTTGTCATTTTTGAATTCAGCAGATTGTTGTTACTTTTAATTTTTAAACATTTGAATACTTTAAGTGTATTATAGAATTAAAACTTTATGAATTTTCAAAACTCAGGAATATGTTAAAAAAAATCGTAAATTTTCTATTTTCTTCCTACCTCATGTCGGTTGTTTTGGCTGTATTTGCTATTTCTATTGGCACTGCAACATTTATTGAAAGTAACTTTGGAAGTAACACTGCATGGGCAACCGTTTACAATGCCTGGTGGTTTCTATTACTACTTTTTATAGGTATGATAAATTTAACGGCAAGCATATTTATAAAAAAACTTTATAGAAAAGAAAAGCTCACAATTTTTATATTTCACCTGGCATTTATTTTTATTCTCATTGGTGCAGGAATTACACATTATTTAGGTTTCGAAGGTTTTATGCATATTCGTCAGGGCGAAACTTCTAATCAAATCATAAGTAATCAATCATATTTAATTGTAACTGCTACTCAAAATAACGAATCAGTTACTGCTGATAAACCTGTTTTGGTTTCTGAATTTTCGAATAACGAGCATACACTTAAGCTGAAATTGAATAACAAACCAATAAAAGTTGTTTGTGAAAAAATTATTCCAAATGCCGTTGAAGGAATTGTTGAAAGTAAAATTGGTAAGCCAATGCTCAATTTGGTTATCGCCGGTGAAAAAGGCAGACAGGATATGGTTCTTGATGAAAGTTCACCCAAGAATATAGGTGGAATAGTTTTCACTTTTAATGATACTGCAAACATCACAGGAGTGAATATTTTATCAGATACCAATAGTGAACTGACATTTAAAGCACCTTTTAAAGTTGGTATTACTGAAATGGCCACTCAAAAACAGGATTCATTGTTACCAAATGAGGTTCATCCCCTTAAAATACGCACTTTATATAATTTCAATGGTATTGAAATGGTTGTTAAATCATTCGTTCCCAATGGACAGGTTCAAATTATGAAATCGGATGTCGATCAGGGTGAAAATTCGCAAGATGCTTTACAACTTAAGGTTGAAATGGGAAATGAATCAAAATCTGCTATATACTTTGCTCAGCATAATTCTTTGAATAAACCTATTTACATGAATTTTGGCAATATAAAAATTTCAGTTTCATTTGGTGCTAAAATAATCAGGCTTCCTTTTACATTAGGTCTTATAAAATTTACGCTCGACCATTATCCCGGATCGAATAGCCCATCAAGCTTTGAAAGTAGAATTCAACTTAATGATTCAGTAAATGGCATTAATGAACAACATAGAATTTTTATGAACAATGTAATGAAATACAGAGGTTACAGATTTTATCAATCGTCTTATGATGCTGATGAATTGGGTACCATATTATCAGTAAATCACGATTTTTGGGGAACATTTGTAACCTATTTTGGTTACTTGATGCTTGCATTTGGTATTGTATTAAGTCTTTTCAATAAAAACAGCCGGTTCAGAAAATTATCCATAGAATTAAACAAATTAAGAGAAGCTAAGAAAATTTTAACTTTAGCTGCAATTATTGCTATTTCAGCATTTTTTAGCCATAATAATTTATTGGCTCAAAAATCTGTTCCTGATTCTATAATTGTTAACAAACAAAAAGCTGAGCAGTTTGGTGAATTGCTTGTACAGGATCAGGGTGGACGTATAAAGCCAATAAATACGCTAAGTTCCGAATTATTAAGAAAAATTAGCCGAACAACTGAATTTGAAGGGCAAACTCCCGATCAGGTTTTTCTGGGTATGATGATTTATCCTGAAGTTTGGGAAAACATTCCTATGATAAAAGTTAGTGATCCCGATGTACAAAAGGTGCTCCAAATAAACAGTTCATATGCTGCTTTTAATAATTTTCTTGAAAATACGGCCAATGGTCAGTCGTATAAATTAATGAATTTTGTAAATGAGGCATTTAAGAAAAAACCGGCATCACGCAGTAAATTTGATTCAGAAGTTATAAGGGTTGATGAACGGTTGAACTTATGCTATTTAATTTATACCGGAGAACTCTTAAAAATTTTCCCTAAACCAGGTGATGCGAATAAAACCTGGTATAATTTTAAAACCGGTACGAACGAATTTCATAGTCAGGATTCATTGTTTGTGAAAAGCATTATTCCATTCTTTTTCCAACAAATTAAAAGTTCAGTCGATTTATCAAATAAATACAATGCTGTAGATGTGATAAAAGCATTAAAAAATTTTCAACATCAATATGGCGGGAATATTATTCCATCGGATTTTAAAATTAAGGCAGAAATTTTATACAATAAATCAAACATATTTGACCGGGTAGGTTCATTATACGGATTATTAGGTTTTATTTTATTGGTATTGCAATTTATTGCAATTTTCAACCCCGGTTTTAAAATGCGGCCAGTTATATATGTAGCAACTATTATAATTCTTGCAGGATTTGTATTTCACCTCGGTGGATTAATATTGCGCTGGTATATCTCGGGTCATGCCCCATGGAGCAATGCATACGAATCGTTGGTTTATATAGCTTTTGCAACAATGTTGGCAGGAGTAATATTTTCTCAAAAGTCAGGAATTACGCTTTCGGCAACCGCTCTCATGGCCTGGTTAATTTTATTTGTAGCCCATTTAAATTGGATGGATCCTGAAGTTTCAAATTTAGTGCCGGTTTTGAAGTCATATTGGCTTCTTATTCACGTTGCTATAATTACTGCAAGCTATGGTTTTATTGCACTCGGAGCACTGTTGGCTATGTTAAACTTATTGGTAATGATTTTTCAATCGCCCAAAAGTTTGACTACTTCAAATGCAATTATAGCTGAATTGACAATAATTATTGAAATGACTTTGATTATTGGATTATATGCAATTACTATTGGAACATTTTTAGGAGGAGTTTGGGCCAATGAATCCTGGGGACGTTATTGGGGTTGGGATTCAAAAGAAACCTGGGCATTGGTAACAATTTTAGTGTATGCATTTATTGCGCATATGCGAATGGTTCCGGGATTACGAGGTACATATACTTTTAACCTTATGGCTTTACTGGGTTTCAGCTCGGTTGTTATGACCTATTTTGGAGTCAACTATTATTTATCGGGTCTTCATTCATATGCACATGGTGAATCTGCGCCTTTCCCAATGTCAGGATACATTACCATTATAGTTGTAATTGTAATTTCAGTTTGGGCAGGAGTAAATTATAAGCGTATGGATAAATTTAAAAATAATGTTAGTATTGAATAAAATATTATGAATTATTAAAATTTGGAATTTTTATTGAATCCTATTGATTTTATTCAATTTATAATAAACAAATAGAGCTTCTGTTTCTATTTCAAAATAAATTGATATTTAAAATTCGTCCTTAAAAAGTGAATAGTTAAAACCGGAAATTGCCTTTTCGCCGAATTAACATTTTTGAATTTTGAGCGTTAGAATATTTTCGCTTCAAAATTAAAAATTTGAATATGTCACTTGGGAAAAAACCCGCATTAGGTTTTATATTTTTTACACTTTTGCTCGATATTACTGGCATTGGAATTATTATTCCGGTATTGCCAAAATTTATCAGTGAGTTAATAAAAAGCAACTTAAGTAATGCTTCGTTAATTGCGGGTTATATAATGTTTGCATATGCAATAATGCAATTTATTTTTGCCCCGGTTTTAGGAAGTTTAAGTGATAGATATGGACGCAGGCCAATATTGTTACTATCATTATTGGGGTTTTGCTTAAATTATATCCTTATTGCAGTAGCACCGACAATTGGCTGGTTATTTGTAGGCAGAATATTATCGGGCATCACAGGGGCAAGTGTTACAACTGCATCGGCTTATATTGCCGATATTAGCACTCCTGAGAAAAAAGCCCAAAACTTTGGAATTATTGGCGCTGCATTTGGCCTGGGTTTTATAATTGGGCCGGTTTTAGGAGGGGTTCTTGGGCAATTTGGTCCGCGAATTCCTTTTATTGCAGCGGCTTGTCTTACATTCCTGAACTTATTATACGGTTATTTTGTACTGCCTGAATCATTGACCAAAGAAAATCGAAGACCTTTTAGCATTCGCCGCGCTAACCCGGTTGGTTCACTTGTTCAATTAAAAAGATACCCATTTATTGCAGGCTTAATTGGCTCATTAATTTGTCTTTATGTTGCCAATTTTGCAACCCAAAGCACTTGGACATTTTTTACCATGGAATCATTTCATTGGAATGAAGCAATGGTAGGCTACTCATTAGGTGCTGTAGGACTTATGGTTGCTATTGTACAAGGTGGATTAATACGAGTCATCAATCCCAAGCTTGGTCCAAAAAATTCAATTTATGTGGGCCTTTCATTGTATGCTATTGGATTTTTGTTAATTGCTTTTGCAACCCAAAGCTGGATGTTATTTGTATTTCTAGTACCATTCTGTATGGGTGGAATAGCAGGTCCTGCTTTACAAGGAATTGTTTCGAACCAGGTTCCAGCTAATGAACAAGGTGCTTTACAAGGTGCATTAACAAGTTTAATGAGCGCCACAGCTATTATTGGGCCTCCTTTAATGACTGGATTATTTTCCTATTTTACAGGAAAGCATGCTTTTGTATATTTCCCCGGGGCACCATTTTTTGCAGGAGCCTTGCTAACTATTATAAGTGCCCTGCTAGCCATACGGTCATTACGCTCATTACCTTCTTTTAAAGATATGAATAACTCTAATAACATTCAAACAAAAATTGAATTTGAGGAAGTTGATGCACTATTGGAATAAATTATTAATTTCCGAAATGCAATGAATTGTAATAAATTCGGGTAAGGTGAACAGTAACATTTATGTTATTTCTGGTCTGTGAATAAACTGTATCGAAGTTGTAAATTAATCTTGAAGAACTAATATTAATTATAGTATATTCAGAACCATTAAATTCAAGGCTTTTAACGGAATTTAATTTCCAGTAACCAATACTTGAATCGGGTTCACTATATGCGCATTTTATTGAACCATAATACATTGCAAATCTATTATTGTTATTGAATGCAAAATAATTATCTATCTCACATGCTATTGGATGATAAATAGAATCTAGGTTTAAAGCCTGATCGGCAGAATTTATAACCTTAATTGTAATACTATCTGTTTTCCAATTTTTAGACACCAGATTAGATTCAACTGTTCCAATATCCTCAGTTTTATGACAAGCACAAAAAATAAATGTAAATAAAGTCAGTATAAATGTCTTATTGTTTTTCATTTGTTTCCCTTTTTGAAAATAGAAAACATGTATTTAAATTAAATATAACTTAAAGAGATAGAAACTTTTCCATTAACCCATCCAAAATTATATGACAGGTTGGAATAAATTGAAATCCTTCTTTAATATTTTCCGGTTGTTGAATATATGTAGCTTGTACCAATTCATCCTTCCCTGATTCAATCAATTCAAGAACCGAATCTTCAGTAACTTCAATATGGAACTGAAGCCCTAATACCTGGTTATTCCAAATAAAAGCCTGGTTTTTACAAGCTTCGGAACTGGCTAAAAGTGTTGCACCCTGTGGCAAATCAAAAGTATCACCATGCCACTGAAATATTATGGATTGAACTGGGAAATTTACAAAAACCTGATGATCTGAAGTTTTTTGAACCGGGAAAAATCCAATTTCTTTTTCATGATTTGCAAACACTTTTGCACCGAGTACATCGGCTAAAAGTTGACTGCCTAAGCATATCCCGATAATTTTTTTCTTTTTATGAATTGCTTCATGAATAAAATTTTTCTCTTTAGCGAGCCATTTAAATTTACCGGTATCATTTACACTCATTGGTCCTCCCATAATTACAAGTACATCAAAAGAGTTGACCGATGGTAATGAATGTTCTTCGAACATTCGGGTATAGCTCAAATCGTAATCATTGCTTAAAATCCATTCGCCAAGGTAGGCAGCTCCTTCGAAACTGGCATGTTGTATGCAATGAAACTTTAACTTTTCCATATATTTATTTTTATTTATATCATCAAATTCATTTTATATTCAATTGTCCAAATTTTGAACAAATTCAATGTAAATCAAATTTCTAAAAGGTTTATATTTTGTAAAAATGCAATATTTGGCTTTGTTATAATTAAATATTTATTTGCATAAAGATATTTATGTTGTAGTTAATTACTTAATTTTCCATTGAATAATTTTTCATTTTAAATTAAGCTTTTCCTTAATGTTTTAATTCTACTTTTAAACATTATATATTTTCAATCGTTATAAGGGCTACAAAATATTAATTAGTATGCCCAATAAAATCATGGATCCTATAGGTAAACTTATGGGATTACGTTATAAATCGCACCCATGGCATGGCGTAGAAATTGGTGATGACGCACCAAATTTAATTACTTGTTATATCGAAATGGTATCAACGGACACAGTTAAGTATGAAGTTGATAAAGTGAGTGGTTATTTGAAAATTGATCGGCCACAAAAATATTCGAACACTATTCCGGCTTTGTATGGCTTTATTCCTCAAACTTTTAGCGGAAAAAGTGTTTCGGAATTTTGTATGCAACGCACCGGCAGGAATGATATTATTGGCGATGGCGACCCTATAGATATTTGTGTTTTAACTGAGAAAGTTATTTCGCACGGCGATATTCTTATTAAAGCTATACCGGTAGGAGGTTTTCGAATGATTGATGGAAACGAATCAGACGATAAAATAATTTGTGTTTTGGCAAAAGATGCGGTATATGGCAATTATAAGGATATTTCAGATTGTCCTCCATTAGTGATTGACCGTTTGAAGCATTACTTTTTAACATATAAGGATTTGCCAGGTGAAGAACGGCATGTAGAAATTGATGCAACATTTGGTGCCGAAGATGCCCATGAAATCATTCTTCGTTCAATGGATGATTACAGAAGTAAATTTGAAAATCTGGAATCAATTTTGCGAATGGTGTAGTTTTAAATTTTATTGAAAATAATTCATTAAAGTAAATTCAATTTCAATTTGAAATTTACTTCTGAAAAGTAAATACATCATAAAAATAATCCTATTGAGTGCCAAAATATACAGCACTCCCTCCGAATACGGTTCTACGAATCAAATATAATTCTAATTTTATTGCTCCGAAGTTTAATTCTACCTAAAACTTTAGTAGACCTTCTTAATTGTTAACTGTCGTATTTTTTAAATTTGTGCTCAGGATTTAAAAAAATCTTAATAAACATTTCCTAAAACAATTGAAAAAATTTAAATTATTATAAAATATAGATACTTTTAACCCTTTAAATGGAAAAGGTTGTAAAAATTCAGAATAAATAATATTTAAATAAAAACTTATTTATTTAACAGAATGGGCAAGCTTTACAATGAACTTATTCAGGATATTCATTTGAAGGATGGCTTAAAATCCTGTATCAATTGCGGAACGTGCACTGCAATTTGTCCGGCTGCTGAATTCTATAACTACGATCCACGTAAAATAGCAAATACCGTTCAGCTTCAAAACGGTGAAGACATTGAAGCCCTTTTAAAAAGTAACACAATATGGTTTTGTGGCGAATGTATGAGTTGTAAAACCCGTTGCCCAAAAGGAAATGCCCCCGGTCAAATTATTATAGCATTACGGGCAATGTCGCAGGATAAAGGCTATTTTGTTGAATCGGAAAAAGGCCGCCAGCAATTATACATAAAACGATCGGTTGGTGAATGGATTACCTATCATGGCTATTGTCTTTACCTCGAAGGTGTTGGCACCGATTCACATCCCGAACAAGGACCGGTTTGGGATTGGCTTCAGCATAACTGGAAAGATGTTATGGATAGACTTGGTGCTAATTATAAAGGTGAAGGAAACGGTATTTTAAGAAAAATACCCGATGAAACCTTAAATGAAATCCGAAAAATATTCGATATTTCCGGAGCTTCGGAACGTTTCGAAAAGATTGAGGCATTTTCAGCCAAAAAATCAAAAGAGTTCAATTTGGAGATTGGATGTGGAATTGAATCGGATTACGTAAAAAAAATATATTCGGAAAACAATTATCCTGAGGAATAATGAACAGTGATGGGAAAAAAAATATCTGGAAAAATTATCAGAAAGAAATTGCTGAAGACAAATATTTTTATGTCCGTAGTTGTGTGCGACAAAATTTTTTCCCTGGTGCAGAAACTACTTTTTTAAAAATTTTAAAGGAAGAATTACAAAGAGATATTTTCGAAGAACCTGCACATACAACCTGCACAGGAATTGGTTACCACAGCGATATTATTCCATTTGAAACTACTATGACGGTTGTTGCGCGACAGTTTGCCCTTATGACTGAACATGGTTATGAAAACCTAGTACCGTCGTGTGTTACATCGTTTGGCATATATTCCGAAGTTTTAGAAGTTTGGCAACATTATCCCGAAATGCTTGCCAAAGCAAGAAGATACTTAAAACAGGCAACCGGTCGGGAATTTATAATTCCAAAAAACATTGCACATGCAAGCGATATCATTTATAAATTCCGGAATGAAATTGCCTTAAAGGCTAAATTCAAATTAATAAATAAAAATACAGGCCAGGCTTTAAAGATTGTTGAACATATTGGTTGCCATTATTCAAAAATGTTTCCGCATAAAGGTGTTGGCGGCGCAGAATATCCATATGTTTTGGTTGGCATGGTTGAATCGTGGGGCGGTGAAGTTATTGATTATCCTGAACGAAGACATTGCTGTGGTTTTGGTTTCAGGCAATACCTTGTAAAAGCCAACAGGGGTTTTTCAATTGCCAGTTCCAAAAAGAAATTCGATTCAATGGAACCTTATAAACCCGATATGATTATTACCAATTGTCCCGGTTGTCCAATGTTTCTGGATAAATGGCAGTATGCAATTGCTGAAATGGAAGGTAAAACCTATGGCAGCAACGGAATGGGCATTCCTGTTTTTACATTCGAAGAAGTGGCAGGTCTTGTATTAGGTTACAATCCATGGGATATTGGATTGCAGGTTCATCAGGTTGCGGTTGAACCTTTGCTCGATAAAATGGGGATTCAATATAGCCCAAAAGAAAAATATTTGGGAAAAAATGGAATAAATATTGGGATGCCTGAAATGCCAGTGAAATTAAAAATATGTTGCTGATTAGAAATTAATTCTAAATGGGGAAGAATAAAATAGCGATTATTGGCGGAGGAATTGCCGGACTGGAGGCAGCAAACAACCTTATTTCAATGGGGTTTGAAATAGTTATTATTGAAAAAAATAATCATACCGGAGGACATGTTGCCGATTGGTATCATCTTTTCCCAAACCATGAACCGGCACAAAATATAATATCAGAATTGGAAAACAAAATCCGAAATAAAGCTGAAATTCAATATGGCACAATTATTAAGGAATGTAAAAGATTTGGCGACATATTTAAATTAGAATTAGAAAATGGAGTAAACACCGAATGCAATGCTATAATTGTTGCCACCGGTTATAATTTATTTGATGCTGCTAAAAAAGAAGAATATGGATACAAAATATATGACAATGTAATTACTTCCGCCGATTTGGAATCAAAATTCAAAGCCGGAGAAACCGTGAAAACTAAAAAAGGTGAAATTCCTAAAAGAATTGCGATGATACATTGTGTTGGTTCACGTGACGAAAAAGCAGGAAATACCTACTGTTCAAAAGTTTGTTGTGTTACGGGTGTTAAACAAGCCATTGAGTTGAAACAATATTTCCCCAATGCCGAAATATATTCGTTTTATATGGATTTAAGAATGTACGACAGACATTTCGAAGATATGTATTGCGAAGCCCAGTTAAAATATGGTATCCGTTTTATTCGTGGCAGGCTTTCCGAAGCTTGCGAAAATCAAGATGGTTCAATATTAGTTAAAGCCGAAGATACCTTAACCGGTAAACCTTTGAAAATGAGCGTTGATTTAGTTGTTTTATTGGTAGGTATGGAACCTGCAAAGGATAGCGAACAATTATCGGGGATTTTAAACCTTGAAGTTGAATCCGATAAATTTTTTAAACCTTTAGATAATCACTTAAATTTAAACATTACTTCGCAAATTGGTGTATTTATTGCCGGCACATGTTCTGGGCCAAAGTCAGTTGCTGAAACTATAGCTGATGCCCGTTCGGCAGCATTCAAAGCAGCTTGTTATGTTAACGGAAATTGTAATTAACTTAAGCTATGCCAAACTGGGGTTACAATATAAGTAAGGACAATCAGATTGATTTTGATAAAAACGACAGGCAAGTTATGCAACAATTGGCTGAAGCAGAACCTTCGTTTAATTCATGTATTTCATGTGGTTCATGCGCGGGCACATGCAGCACATCTGATTTCACAACCCTGAGTTTGAGAAAAATTAATCTTTTGGTATTGCGCGGCGAAACGGACGAAGTTCTTTCAGAAATCTCACAGTGTATGTTATGTGGCAAATGTACATTGGTTTGTCCGCGTGGTGTTAATACACGAAATGTAATTTTGAACCTGCTTAGAATATTACAATGAAATTTGACTTATTTGTATTGCCGTTTATTTCAGGACTGGTATTCGTTTTCATTTATACCGGATACAAATTTATTTCGTGGATAAAAGCATTAAATGTAGATGAAAAACAAAAATTAAAATCGCATTTCTTCAGCAAACAAATTGGTGTATCAATTAAAGAAATTTTTCAGGAATCGCTGATGCACCAACGTGTATTTAAAGTCTATCATTTGTTGGGATATATGCATATGAGCCTTGCCTTCGGCTGGTTCATGTTAATAGCAATTGGCAATATCGAAATTAAATTTTATTCGGGATACACCATCAATCCTCCATATGTACCAATATTTTTACGATTTTTCGAAACAAATCCACTTCCCCACTTTTTTGGACGTGGATCGAACTTTTTAATGGACTTATTGCTGTTGTTTATTTTATCGGGTGTTGGATTAGCACTTTACAAAAGAATTCGTGCCAAATCATTTGGTTTAAAACGAGTTACAAAACATAGTAAGTTTGACAGACTTGCACTTATTTCATTGTGGTTGATATTCCCATTACGGTTATTGGCCGAAAGTTTTACATCTGGAATATATCAAAATGGTAGTTTTTTAACAGGAACAATAGGTGATGTTTTTGCTAATTTTTTACCGCTTGAAGTTCTTGTTTATCCAGCATGGTGGGCATATTCCATTGCCTTGGGCTGTTTCTTTTTCGCTTTACCATTTTCGCGCTATATGCATATTCCGGCAGAATTATTGTTAATTGTTCTTAGAAATGCAGGAATTAAGCCCAGAAAAACAATAAATTCTTATTCAAAGGTTGAAATTCATTCATGTTCACGTTGTGGAATTTGCATTGATCCTTGCCAGATAGCTCATTCGAATAATATAACAACTATACAACCTTCCTACTTTTTTCGCGATATACGTTATAATCAATTGCAACCCGAAGTTGTTGAAAACTGCTTAATGTGCGGTAGATGCAATAGTTATTGTCCGGTTGGAATTAATTCAACTACTATTAGGCAGGAAAAAAGAATAGAGATAAATAATTTTCTTACAACAAATTATACCGAAATCAGCCAAAAGGTTGATCAGAAAACAGATATACTGTATTTTGCCGGATGTATGACCAACCTTACCAAAGGCATTAAAAAGTCTATGGAAACAATTCTGGATAATGCAGGTATTAAATGGCAATATCTCGATAAGGACGGAACTGTTTGTTGTGGTAGGCCTTTAATTTTATCAGGTTTAATAAACTCAGCTAACGACCTGATTCTTAAAAATACCGAAAATATTAAATTCTCTGGGGCGAAAACCTTGGTGACCTCATGCCCTATTTGCTATAAAGCTTTTAAAGAAGAGTACAAACTGGATATTGAAATTCTTCACCATTCTCAATTTTTGAAAAGATTGATTGAAGAAGGAAAAATTAAAGTTGCAAAAACCAATATTACTACTGTTTACCACGATCCGTGTGAACTAGGCCGGGGATCAGGAATATATGACGAACCCAGGTTTGTAATAAACAAAATAGCAGCTATTAAAAGTATTGAAAACGAAAAGGAAAAATCGCTTTGTTGTGGCGGAAGTATTGGTAATATTAAAATTAGCAATACTGATAAAAAGAAAATTGCTGAAGATGCATTAATTGGTTATAATTTGCAAAATGCCGATATGCTTGTAACAGCCTGTCCTTTATGTAAGAAAACCTTTGACTCTGTTTCAAAAAAGCCTGTAATGGATATTGCCCAACTGGTTGCTGCAAATATGGTTTCGACGAAAACAAATGAAAGTCTTTGTGAAGTTAACATTCAGGAAACTGAAGCGTTAATTTAAATTAATTTAACCAGAGTTTAATTCTACCTGTTTTTATAAATCTTCAATTTTAAAATTATAACGAATTAACTTAAACCTGATTAATTCTAATTTGTTATAAACATGTATAAAAAAACTAAATTGATGAATATGAGAAATTTTTAATAGTTTAATTTTTGATAAATCAATTCCAAAATCAAATATTAATATGAGAAATTTAAATAACATCGAGAAAAGTAGTTCAATACTTTCAATTATATTCCTATTCTTATTGACACTATTTTTAACTTCAAATTTATCTTGTCAGGTTTCAGATAACCAAAATATCAAATTAGTTTTACCCGACGGATTTAAATCGACTGTAGTTACTGAATCGCTTGGACAAGGCCGACATTTAGCAGTAAACTCAAATGGCGACATTTATGTATCGCTGTTACACTTAAAAAACAAGTGCGGAATTGTTGCGCTTCGTGATACTAATAATGATGGAAAAGCAGATATAATAAAATACTTTGGAAAATATTCCGGTACTGGTATTGGTATTTATAATGGTTATTTATATTTTGGTGGCGATACTATTGTTGTTCGTTATAAACTAAAGGCTGGCGAACTTTTACCTGATACGAACTGCGAAATTGTTGCAAAAGGATTTCTTGTTAATTATCAACATGCTGCAAAGTCTATCACATTTGACAATGAAGGGCACATGTATGTAAATGTTGGAACTCCTTCCAATGCTTGTCAAACTCCAGATAGAACATTGCATACTCCTGGGAACGATCCATGTCCATTGTTGGAAAAATTTGGAGGTATTTGGCGATTTGATGCCAATAAGTTGAACCAGGATCAAATGAAAGATGGATACCGATATGCAACTGGTCTAAGGAACTGCGTGGCTTTGAGATGGAATTCAACGGCAAATCACCTTTATGTAGTTCAGCATGGTCGTGATCAATTGCATGAGTTCTGGCCTGAAATATATTCGGAAGATGATGGTGTAAATTTACCTGCTGAAGAATTTTTACTACTTAAGGGCAGAATGTGATTGCGGTTGGCCATATTGTTACTATGATGATCGCCAAAATAAGAAATTGCTTGCTCCTGAATATGGCGGAAATGCTAAAATTGAAGGCAGATGTGCCGATAAAGTTAAACCAATAATGGCATTTCCAGCTCATTATGCACCTAACGACCTATTATTTTATACTGGAAATCAGTTTCCTGAAAAATATAGAAATGGCGCTTTCATTGCATTTCATGGCTCTTGGAACCGTGCGCCCCAAGAACAAAAAGGGTACAATGTTGTATTTGTTCCATTTAAAGGCGAATTGCCATCAGGAAATTGGGAAGTATTTGCAAATGGCTTTGCCGGAGTTCCAATTATTAAAAGTCCAAGAGATGCAAAAGCGCGACCTTGTGGATTAGCCCAAGGACCAGATGGTTCAATTTATGTAGTTGAAGATGATAATGGTAAAATTTGGAAAATTTCTTATCAGCCTAAATAATTTTCGAATTAAAAATTATGAAACAGTTTTTTGTTATGATTTTTCAAAAATATTTAAACAATGTAATTTGCTTATCCATTCTTATTGTTGTTTCAGCAATATTAAACTTATATGTTTTAAATGCTTCATCACTTCCAAAAAGTAATGGAATTTTTCATAAACATCAGAATACCGATAATTCAGGCAAAGAAATTTTTAAAACCCATTGTTTATCATGCCATCAGGCTGATGGCAGCGGTGTTCCAGGAATGTATCCTCCTTTGCAAAAAAGTGATTGGGTAAATGGTGATAAAAATAAATTAATTAATATTCTTCTAAATGGTTTAGAAGGTGAAATAATAGTTAATTCAGACACTTACAGCCAGGTAATGCCAAAACAAAATAATCTATCTGATCAGGAAATTGCTGCAGTTTTGAATTACATAAGAAATAATTTAGACAACCATGCCGATTCAATTAAACCCAAAGAAGTATCAGTATTAAGAATGAAAATTAAATAAATGAAAAGGCTTTTAGATATTTATCTCCAAAAGCCTTTATAAATTTAAAATAATCAGATTAATTTTTCGCCATTTTGTCTTTAATTGAGCAGCCGATTGCTTTTGTAAAATCAGGATTTGGGTTTTTCCCGGCCAATAATGCATCCAATGCATCTGCCAGATAAGGAGTTTTTACTTTCGAAGCATCCTGGTAATTATCATCAATTGCGCCAATATACTTTACAATTAAATCGCTGCCTTGTTTTTGCAAAAGAAAAACATGAGGCGTACGTTGAGCACCATAGCTTCTGTAAACCGATTGGGTTTCATCGAATAAATACGGAAAAGTGTATCCCTTTTCTTTCGATCTTTCAACCATTTTTTCATATGAATCATCGGCAACCAAAGCCGGATCGTTTGAACTTATTGCAATTACAGGATATCCCATAGGTTTATATTTTTTATCAATTGCAATTATCCTGTCCTGATAAGCTTGAGCAAACGGACAATGATTGCATGTAAATATTACAACAAAACCTTTAGCATCAGGATACTGGTTTAATGACACCATTTTTCCGTCAACATTTTTTAAATTGAAGTCAGTAGCTTTATCTCCAACTTTATAACCTTGCGAGAAAATTGGCAGTACCGATAGCATTGAAATGCTAAATAACCATAACATCTTTTTCATTTTATTCTAAGTTTTAAATTTATAATTGAATCTAGTTCATTGTATTTAAAGGAATGCGCATATGATTCCCTGAAATTTTTTCCATATATTAGTGTAAATGGCAATCCACCCGACCAGGATGAATCAACTTTATCTATCCATGCGTTTTGGTTTGGGTCATTAAGCAAAATTACCTGTGATTGAATATTATTTGCTTTTATATAAGGAATCAACCTGCTTTGAATTTGATTCGTAAAATCGAGACTAACCAATATAGTTTTAAACTTTTTATCAGCATACTTTTTATTGATAGCTACAATGGCTGGAATTTCCTGTCGACAAGGAATACACCAGGTTGCCCAAAAATTTACCAGATATACGGTATCATTTGATTTATGCAAATAATTATTAAGTTGGTTAAAATTTAAAACAGGTATATTTATAGCGCTAGGTTCTTGTGTAAACAAGTTTACTATTAAAAGAAAACATAAAATAAATATCGAATATATTTTATTCAAATTATTTGAAATTTAAACTATTGGCTAATAAACAAGAAAAAGTTGAATGTGTTTATTTTACAAAAAATTGAAAGGGAATTTAACATTTTAACTATCTCATTCCTAAAACACAGGCTTTTTTAAAATCTTTTATTGCGCCGGAAGTGCTTGTTAAAACAATATGTACAATATATATGCCCTGTTGTTGTAATATATGGTCATCGTTCAATCCATCCCAGGTGAAGGTTGCAGAAGAGCTTAAATAAGTTGAAGAAATTAAATGTCTAACACAAAGTCCTGACGAATTAAAAATGCTTATTGTGCAATTGCAATTTGTAATCTCGGGATTCAGGATAATATTTACTACATCGTCCAATCCATCATTATTCGGAGAAAAAATCTCTGGCTTAACAATTACCTCGTTTGATCCTTTTATAACCGCATCGGTCTCGGAATTTTCATATCCCGGCGTTGCAAATCCAGCCACTTGCGATGCCGAATGCCAATTCGAACTATTTTGTGTCGGCCAGTTTGCATTCAACCTTTCCAGTGAAACACCTTCGGATGAGCTTAAAAGTCCGAATTGCATATTATCGGAATATTCAAACTCATCAATTCTAACACCTGATTTAGTTTCAAGTGCAACTATTCCCTTTTTATCAGGAAATGTAGGAAATCCATCACTTTCAATAATTGAAGTCTTATCTTTTAAGGTATAAAATTTCTTCTGGTTGGCAATGTTATCGGTTACAGCCAGATAACTTCCCGGAAACAATAGCAAGCCATTATCAGCCACAGAAGTAAAGGAACCTACAGAACCTCCTGTAGTATCAATATTTTCAATTAAAAGCGAACCTGCATCTATTACTTTAGCCGATCGGTTATAAATTTCCACAAATCGTGAACCATATGGAAAGGGATTATAAAGCACTTCATTAATCACCAAATCGAAACTATCAGGAATCACAGGAAGTTGCAGAGGTACATATATATCATTAGTAAGTTGGTTCCCCGAACAATCACAAATATTATTTTTAATTTGAAGTTTATAAGTTATTCCATTTTCAAGTTCCTTTTTAAGTTTTAAGGCAATTGAAGAAAAATCATTTCCTGTTAAATATAGTTTCAAAGGACAACCTATCCCATAATCAATTGAGAAATTAGAAGTATCATCAATTGAACTGAAACCAAGTGGTTCGGAGAATTTCAAAATTATACTATCATTTGCCGGAATAAATACATGAAAAAGTTCTGTATTAATGTCATCCGGATTGTTTCTGGAAACGCTATTCATTCTTCCGGGTGTTCCACCACACTTATCAGTAGAAGGCGCCCAATTTACACTTCCTCCGCAAGGATTATTTGTATCAATCATTTCAAGCGACCAACCACCTGAATTTTTGTAAACGTCATTATACCAGCTATCTGAATAGTTAACAAATGAAATCACTTTACCTTTGGAATCTTCAAGTTTAAGGCTTGTGCCGGTATTGTTTAAAATAAACGGATCGTGCCAACATGCAACCGCACTGCCATATTTTTTAAATGCTGATAACGCTGAATCGCTGCAAAGAATGAGATAATCGTAAGGTAAAATTATTTTGTTGGGCAAAGTTTCAATGCTGCTTTTAATTATCAATTTCCAATTTTCAATATTCACCGAATGTGCAGAACGGTTATATAATTCGATATATTCGAATGGCGGAAGTCCAACTGAAGGAACAGGATTAGCCATAATTTCCGAAATTAAAACGTCATAGGGTTGTGTTTCAAAATAATTCAGCCCAAAAGTAATGGACTGCATAGTATTTCCGGCCAAATCAATTATACCTGAAAAGTCAATCCAAATAGTTGAATCAACTTTTGCTGAATTCTTAAGATATAATTCAACACTTTTATTATCGGCGATTTTTATTGAATCAATTGAATTGGATGATTTTTCGAGAAAAAAATCCTTTGCTACTACTGAAGTTGCTTCAATAGGTTCGCTAAACTCAATTTTAATTATTTTGTCATTAATAAAATATAGCGAATCAACAATTGGAGAAATGGTATCGTCAATAAAGTTGGCTTTAATCTGAACATCATCTGCCCAAAATTTTCTGTCCTGCGATGAAGAATATTTGTAATAAAAACCAAAATAGTCAGGCTGAGGAAAATATGAAATAATGCCCGATCCAACAGTTTTCAACTTCGAAGAATCTCCACAAGCAGATACTTTAAGAATCCAATTATAGTTTGGGAACCTTTGAACAACAATTAAAGCAGAAGAATCTCCAACTGATGATTCCCAATTTAAATTGCTTTGCAATGTTATGGTTGAAACGCCATCATCTATTTTCCATATTTTCAAAAAATCATCACTGCCTGTAAAATTTACACCTATAACTAATGCCGAAATATTGCTCCCTGGAAACATTAAGGATGCGTTTTCATCGGCCAGTAAAAATGCAGCCCAATTGTTTGAAGAAGAAGGATTGTAGCCATGTTTTACTCGGAAACTCCATTGGATAGTATCATATTCATTGGGTTTTTTCTTATATGCAATTGAAATCTGATCGTTACCTGCCTGAGGATTATCAAATGACTGATGCAATGAATATTTGCCAACAATAGGGTTTGTACCTGAAATTTCCCAATGTCCTGAATCACTTTGTTGCCATAAATTTAGTCCATTGTTTTCAAAATTAAAGTTCAATTGAGAAAAATTATTTTGAACAAAAAATATTAATATCCAGAAAGTTGTCAGAAAAATTTGAATATATTTTCTACCCAATTGATTTTCTATCATTAATTTTGAATTTGCCAGGTTTTAGTTCTTCTAAAATCATAAATTTAGTAATTTTGTAGCTTCTTAAAATAAAAAACAGTATAAAAATTATGAAAGTTGCTATTGTAGGTGTTAGCGGTGCGGTAGGACAAGAATTCCTGAAAGTTTTGGACGAAAGGAATTTTGCCGCAGATGAATTGGTTTTGTTTGGTTCTGCACGAAGTGCAGGCACCAGTTATAATTACAAAGGAAAAAACATTACAGTAAAGGAACTCAAGCATAATGATGATTTTAAGGGAATAGATATAGCTTTAACCTCAGCTGGTGCTGGTACATCGAAAGAATTTGTTGCCGATATAACAAAGTTTGGTGCAGTTATGATTGACAATTCAAGTGCATTCCGCATGGAAAATGATGTTCCTTTGGTTGTTCCAGAAGTAAACCCAATGGATTGCAAAAACCGACCAAGAAATATTATCGCAAATCCAAATTGTTCAACAATTATAATGGTTGTTGCTTTAAAGCCTATTCAGGATTTGTCAAAAATCAAAAGAATCCATGTGGCAACATACCAAGCTGCAAGTGGAGCGGGAGCTGCCGCAATGGACGAGCTTCAAACCCAGATAAAACAAGTAATAGATAATAAACCTGTAACTATTGATAAATTCAAATATCAATTGGCCTATAATTTAATTCCTCAAATTGATGTTTTCCTTGATAATGATTACACAAAAGAGGAAATGAAAATGCACAATGAAACCCGTAAAATTATGCACTCCGACATGAATGTAAGCGCAACGGTAGTTCGCGTACCCGTTTTAAGAGCACATTCTGAGGCGGTGTGGGTTGAAACCGAAAAAGATTTAACCGTAGAACAAGTGAAAGCAGCAATGGCTAAAGCCGAAGGATTGATTGTTGAAGACGATCCGAAAACAAGCAAATACCCAATGCCATTATTTGTTGCCGGTAAAGATCCTGTTTATGTTGGAAGAATTAGAAAAGACATTTCAAATTCAAACGGAATTGCATTTTGGTGCGTAGGCGACCAGATTAAAAAAGGCGCTGCACTCAATGCAGTGCAAATTGCAGAATTCATGATTAAAAACAGATTGTTATAATTTAATAAAGTGTAAATATTAAAAAGCCCGGAATTCCCGGGCTTTTTAATTGAACGGTTGTCAAATTAATGTTTTAAAATTGGGTGGAAGATGGGGTTCGAACCCACGACCAACGGAACCACAATCCGCTACTCTAACCAGCTGAGCTACATCCACCGTAAATTGTGGGTGCAAATTTAATTAAATATTTTTTTGATAAACATAATTTTTGAAATTATTTAAACATGCTGTAAAATGGGAAAAAAGATACCTTTGTTATAATAGATAAAACAATTTTTATTTAATTTTTCAGTTAAATTCAATTGCCTATTTACATTTTAAAGTTGTATAAAATTATTTTGTATTGAATAACAAACCTACCATTAATAATATTTTTGGGTTGCAGGTATTTCAAGTACTGCGGTTTGTTTCGTTTTTAATTATCAGCATTGTTTTTACTAAAAGTACACTTTCGCTAAAAGATATTGGCGACTTTGAATTATTACTTTTTATAGCCAGTGCAATAAGCTTTTTTTGGGTTACCGGCATTATACAATCATTATTACCCTTATTTAATAACAACAACAGTTATCCTTTTCGAAAATATCAAATGCGACAAAAATCGCCTGAGATTTTTAATGCATTTTTATTACTTCTTTTTATTAGCGTTTTGTTAGTAATAATAGGATTTATTGTAATAAAAAGAATTCAGGTTTATAAAGGTGGTGAACCATTACCTTACAGGAATTATTTCTTACTATATACTTTATTAAGTAATCCGGCTTGTTTGGTTGAATACATTTACTTATTATACAATAAAGCCAGAAAAATACTAATATATGGTTTCATTACTTTTAGTTTGCAGGTTATATTAGTTATATATCCAGTAGTAATTGGATATGGCATAAAATCAGGTATTATAGGACTTTTATTTGTAACCTTAATAAGATTTATATGGCTGATTGTTTTAATACGAAGATATTCTGAAGTGAAAATTTCATGGCCTTATTTAAAAGAACATATAACACTAGCAACTCCATTAATAATAAGCACCTTATTAAGTGGGTCATTTCAATATATCGATGGAATAATTGTTTCGGCAAAATTTGCTCCTGATAAATTTGCAATATTCAGATATGGAGCCAAAGAAATGCCATTGGTTGTATCGCTTGCCGTTGGGCTTAACAATGCAATGTTAACACAATTTCGTAATATGCAAAATTTAAAAACTGCATTATTCAATTTGCGAAAACGTTCATTGCGTTTGATGCATATTTTATTTCCTATGTCATTTATACTATTGCTATTTAGTAACCGAATTTTCCCAACATTATTCACTGAACGCTTTGACCAAAGTTCTGATATTTTCATGGTTTATATTTTGTTAATTATCAGCAGGCTTGTTTTTCCGCAAACAATTCTAATTGGATTGAAAAAAACAAAAGTGGTAATGTTTGCGTCAATATTAGAAATAATTCTTAATGTCGGACTCACTATATTAATGATACCAACCTATGGAATTGTTGGTGTAGCAGTTTCTACAATTATTATATTTATTCTCGAGAAATTAATATTAATTGGTTATAATTTTTTCAAACTAAAAATAAACCCGTTCGATTATATACCAGTTGCATGGTACCTGGTTTATACGGCTGCAATTGTTGTTTTATTCGTATTAATTGACCATAGAATTATTATGGTTAGAACCTAAAAAATTGTTTATTCTTATTTATTTCGAAAATATCAATCATTTATTATACTTTCACACTTTTAAATTGTCAAATTGCGTGATAATTTAACATAGAAAATGATTCATATTATTTACTTTTAGTAGCAATTTTATTGAATAGTTAAATGAGGAAAATAATAATATTAACTAGTATTTTAATAATTCAATTTAATTCTTTCGAGAGTAACCTATTTGCTGACAATATTAAATTTGAAAACTTCTCATTTGAAAATGGTCTCGAAGCGTCAAATGTATTTTCCATTTTTCAAGATTCAAGAGGCTTTATATGGATAGGAACAAATAAAGGTTTGTTCAGGCACGATGGTTATAGCTTTAAAAGACCGTTCAGCGAAAATAATAATCTTGAATTAGCCGATATGGAAGTTAAAGCGATTGCTGAAGACAATCAACATCGCTTATGGATTGGATGTTATGGCTATGGTTTACTTTGTTACGATCTTGAAAATGAAAAATTTATTCCAATTACATTTAATATAAACTTTAGTAATAAAATAAATAAAATTATAATTGATGCCCAACAATTTATTTGGGTAGCTACAGATAAAGGATTGGTAAAAATAAATCCACTAAACGACTCAAATAAAGATTATAATTTAAATGCTGAAATTCATTATCCGCTAAAACAAAGCATAAATATTGTACATGAAAATATAATAGATGAACTCTATGAAGATAGTTTTGATAACGGGCGATACCTTTGGTTAGGAACTGATGGTGGACTTATTCGGTTTGATAAAAACACCAATCTGTTTTTATTTTTAAATACCAGGCCACAAAACGCAATTCGTCAAATTGTGAATTATAGCGCCGAAAAATTATTGGTTGGAAGTTGGGATGGTGGCGTATTTCTAATAAACAGAAACACTTGTACAAAAACATCTGACGAATGGATAGATAAAGTAAATAGCTTTATAGGTAATACCAGGGTTAATTCAATGATTATGGACAATGACCATAAAATTTGGATTGGGACTATCAATTCAGGATTATATATTTTATCGAGAAAGCCCGATGGAAATATTAATATACAAAACTATAAAAAAGGGACGCAGTTGCCTCAATCTTTTTATTCTGATTTTGTTAACACATTTTATTTAGATAAGCAACATGTAATGTGGATTGGAACTACATCAGCAGGTTTAGTTAAAATGACTTCAAAATCGAATGAAATAGAAACATTACGTATTAAATCAAATAACGATGTAAATATTGTTACTAATTATCAATCGCTTTATTTATCCATTGATAAAAATAATGTTTGGGTTGGTACTTCTGGTAACGGTTTGCTTCTGTATAACCCGGATAGTAAAAAAAGCCTGCATTTCACAGCCGATCCAGATTCAAAAATAAAATTGCCTTCGAATTATATACCGTTTTGCATGCAGGACAAAAAAGGAAATCTTTGGTTTGTAGAACAAGGTAAAGGAATATATTTCATTCCATCGAATAAGTTAAAAGATATATCACCAGACAATCCTTTGGTAAATCAAATAATCCCAATTGAAATAAACCCGCTTATTTCTACCGAAATATATCACGACCAATATATAATGCAGGTTTATAATGACAATGAAGGTCGGATTTGGATTGGCACCTGGACTGCATTGCATTGCATTACATTTACAGGTGATGTAAGTAATGCAAGAAATATATCTGATATTGAGAAAAATTCAAGTGTGAAAACATTTTTTTCGCCTAAACAATCATTAATAAAAAATTTTTATTTTTCTCCAGTATTTGCTATAGTTGAAGATGCCTATAAAAACATGTGGATTGGAACTCGAAATGACGGGCTGTTAAAATTAACATTTGCTGCAGACGGAAAATTTAATACTACATTTTATAGCGCATCTCATGGATTAAATAGTAAACAGGTATTTGATTTATATGTTGACAGGGACAAAAGGCTATGGGTTGCCACTAATTCCGGATTATATCTTTTTAATTATGGTAAAAATGAATTCCGGCGTTTTTCAGAATCCATGGGCTTGGCAAACGACAATGTAATAGGAATTATACAAGATAAAAATTCAAATATATGGATTTCAAGCTCCGATGGTATATCACTTATAAACCTTAAAAGGAATTCGATTAAAAGCTATTATTTTATTGAAAATTACGGGTTAAATCAATATAATGTGAATGCGCGAGTTGCATTTTCAAATGGACAAATAATGTTTGGCTCAAATGATGGACTTATTCGTTTTCATCCCGATTCCGTTTTCAAAAGCACATATATACCTCCGATTTATTTTACTGATATTAGAATAAATAATACATCGGTATATAAAGGTCAAAAATTAAATGGAACAGTTATTACTTCACAAAACTCATGTATTACCAATAAAATTACCGTACCCTATAACAATATTATAACACTTGAATTTGCTGCACTTGACTATACTTATCCGCAAAGAAACCACTATAGATATATGCACGAAGGTGCCGATCATGAATGGGTTGTATTAAATTCTAATCAAAGAAATATAACACTATCTAACCTTTCAAAAGGAACATATAAAATAATAATAAGTGGATCAAATGCCGAAGGTGTTTGGAATCCCTCTGATAAAATAATATCTATTAAAGTGCTTCCGCCCTGGTGGCAATCAAATCCGGCAATTGTAATATATTTTATTATACTATTAGGTATAATGTTATTATATCGTCAATTTATGTTCAAAATTGCTGAAGAAAAAAGTGAATTAGAACGCGAACGATTTGAAAGAAAAAAAGTTGAAGAAATGAATATAATCCGTAATCACTTCTTTACAAATGTTTCACATGAATGTCGTACTCCATTAACATTGATTATTAATCCACTCGAAAAATTATCAACCTCAACCAAACTTGATACTCCAGAACTTGATCAAATAAAATTAAGTTATAAAAATAGCAAACGGTTATTACGACTTATTGATGAATTAATGGATTTTAGTAAGCTCGAGAATAATACCTTACGACTAGCTATTCAGGAAGTAAATTTAGTTTCATTTACCAAAAATGTTTGCAATTATTTTAATGATCAAATTTTACAACAGAAAATAAATTTTCAGATTATATCAAATAATGAGAATATAAACGCCTGGATAGATACCAATAAATTTGAAAAGGTAATTTTTAATTTATTGTCGAATGCTTTTAAATACACTCCTGCCAATGGTTCAATAAGTGTCGATATTGATAATTCAAATATCCATGAATTAAATATTTCAATTTCAAATACTGGTCCGGGTATCGAGGAAAGTGAGATTGATAAAATATTTCAACGTTATTACCAGGTTAACTTTTCAATAAATAAGCAAATTGCCGGTACTGGAATCGGACTCTCCATGGTTAAGAGCTATGTCGAACTTCATCATGGTATTATTGATGTTACAAGTGAACCAGGGAAAATTACTTGCTTTAAAATTACAATTCCTTCAGGTAACAGACATTTCAGTAAAGATGATATTTTATCCTCAAATGCAGCGTTACAGGAACAAAAAAATTTATATGAAGATTCTACAGGTCTTCTAATTGAAAACAAATTAAACCATGAACAAACTTCCGGAACAATTTTAATTGTTGAAGATAATATAGAAATAAGAAATTACCTTAAACAGGAATTATCTCATTTATTCAATATTTTCGAAGCAATAGATGGACAGGATGGAATTGATAAAGCGATAGAATTGAACCCCGATTTAATTATTTCAGATTTAATAATGCCTGTTTGTGGTGGAATTGAACTTTGCAAGAAACTCAAAAATGATATAACAACTTCACATATCCCAATAATATTACTTACTGCAAAAGCTGAAATTGAAAGCCAGATTGAAGGTCTTGAAGTTGGCGCCGATGTATATTTGACCAAACCTTTTAATGTAAGGTTTCTTGAAGCGCAGATTTTAAGACTAATTGAGTCACGCGAAAATGTTTACAAAAAATTCGCAAAAGAAAATCATTTTGTACCGGGTGAAATAGCTAAAAGCACAATCGATCAGGAATTCCTTAATAAGGTGCTTGAATTTATTGAAAAAAATATTGCAGAACCTGAATTAAATGTTGAGCAACTTTCATCGAATGTTGCCTTAAGCCGAATACAGGTTTACAGGAAGATTAAAGCAATTTCAGGCCAATCACCGGTTGAATTTATAAGAACCATAAGATTAAAAAAGGCGGCTACATTAATTATGGAAAACAAATTAAATTATTCCGAAATAGCATTTGAAACTGGATTTGCAACAGCGTCGTATTTTACACGTTGTTTTAAAGAACATTTTGGTAAAACGCCAACTGAATATGCAAATGAATTTAGATCGAAACCAATTAATTAATTAACACTTTCGATTCATTTACTGGTTACCACAATAAATGTCTATTTAATTTTTTAACCCAATGAACACAAATTCAATTTGTAAATTGTTTACTTTTGCCTAATGTTTATTTAGTTTAAATTAATATGGATATTTCTTCGAATCAGGTTACAGAATTATTGCGAAATGTTAATCACCCTTCATCTGGAAATGATATAGTTTCTACCGGGATAATGAAAGGGGTAAATATTGAAAACGATAATATAAATATTACACTTTCGTTTCCAAAAGCAAACGATCCGTTTGCAAATTCAATTAAAAAAGCAATACTTAAAACAATTGAATTAAAGTTAGGCAATACTTTTAAAGTAAATATTTCAGAACAATTTGCCGCGCGTAAATTGTCCGCGGAATTCAGTTCGCTCGAAAATGTAAAAAATATAATTGCAATTGCATCGGGTAAAGGCGGCGTAGGAAAATCAACAATTGCTGTAAACTTAGCTGTAGCAATTGCGCATACCGGGGCCAAAGTGGCACTATTAGATGCCGATGTTTATGGACCATCTGTTCCAAAAATGTTTGGCGCTGAAGGGTTTAAACCACAAATGGTTGAAATTGACAAACGTGAACAAATTATGCCTTTGGAAAAATATGGAATTAAAACTCAATCCATTGGTTTCTTTTTCGACCCTAATGATGCATTAATCTGGCGTGGCCCAATGGCTACAAATGCACTGAAACAAATAATTACCCAAACCTGTTGGGGTGAATTAGATTATTTACTTATCGATTTGCCTCCTGGAACGGGCGATATTCACTTAACTATGGTACAAGAACTACCAATTACGGGTGCTGTAATTGTAAGTACACCTCAAAATGTTGCTCTTGCTGACGTTGTAAAAGGTATTTCAATGTTTAAAAGTGATAAAATTAATGTTCCGGTTTTAGGATTGGTTGAAAATATGGCATGGTTTACACCAAAGGAATTGCCTGATAATAAGTATTTTATTTTCGGGAAAGAAGGGTGTAAAAGATTGGCGCATGAATTAAATATCCCATTATTAGGACAAATACCTATAGTTGAAGGAATATGTGAAGATGGCGACAAAGGAAATCCTACTGCAATAAACCCATTTACTGTGGAAGGAAAAGCTTTTGCAAATCTGGCCGAGAAAGTGTTAATTGAAGTTGAAAAAAGAAATGCAAGCCTGCCTCCCACTCAAAAGGTTGAGATAACTCAAAAATAAAAATAAGGAATACTGTTCCACGTTATTATTAAATATTGGCAAAATGGAAGAAAAAGAATCGATAATTAAAAAAATAAACGAAACCCTAGATAAAATCAGACCCTATTTAATTGCCGATGGAGGAGATGTTTCATTTATTGAGCTAACTGATGATTTGCAAGTAAAAGTGCATTTGTCCGGAACTTGTGAAAATTGCCAGTTCAGCATTTATACTTTAAAAGCCGGAGTGGAACAATCTATCCTTCAGGAAATCCCCGAAATCAAATCAGTTTTGTCAATCTAAAGTTTCCTTTTAATTCGTAATGGCCTGAACTGGTTAATATAGAATAGTTTTAATTTTATGTATTACATTTTATCAAGGTATATCTCCATTTTCATATATTCCATTTTCCTTTATTCCTTGAGCAAATTTTCCAAAAAAGTTTAGTATAATTGCGACACTTTGTAAAAACATGATTTTTTTACAAAAAATAAACAATAAAAAATAAACAACTCGGTTAATATTAAAGATTTTCTATAACCTTTTAAGTTTGAAATATAAATTTCGATATATCCCGATTTTACTGCTAATCATTTATGCCTGTTCAACCAAAAAGAACACAGTAGCTTCGCGTGCCTACCATAATGTTACTGCTTACTTTAATGTTTATTTTAACGGTAATCAAAGTTACATTAAAGGAATGAAGCGGATGAATGCCAACCTTAAAGACGATTATACCCAAACGTTGCCGATTTTCCCTTTTCCCAACCTGCACAATGGAGTTACATCAGCGGCAGATATGGACAAAGCGATTAAAAAAGGTACGAAAACAATTGCTTACCATTCCATAACAGCAAAGCCTGATTATAAAAAAGGCTCAATGACAAAAAGCGAAAAAGAATTTTATAATAAACGGGAATATAATAATTGGGTTGATGATGCCTATTTGCTTATTGGTAAAGCTAGTTTAATGAAAGGCGATTTAGTAGCTGCTACTGGAGCTTTTAGAAAAATAATAAAAGACTACACTGAAGAAAAAACTTTCCCTGAAGCTGAAATTTACCTTGCCAGAACATTAATTCTTAAAGAAGAATATATTGAAGCCCAGGATATTCTTACTCAGCTTGAAGCTGATCAAAAACTTCCGGAAAAATTTAAATCCTTTCTTAATGCAACTTTTGCCGATTTTTATATTCACAAAAAGCTCCTGAACGAGGCTATTCCTTATTTAGAAGAGGCGTCCAAGAAAGCACACGATAAACAATCGAGATTGCGCTATACTTTTATTTTAGGACAACTCTACCAGGCAACAGGTCAATTGTCAAAGGCAACAGAAAAATATTTAAAAGTTATAAGTATGTCGCCACCTTACGAAATGACTTTTAATGCAAGGATAAACCTTGCAGGTTCATTTGAATTGGGAAACCAAAATGCTGATGAAATACGAAAGAATTTATACAAACTTTTACACGATTCTAAAAATAAGGAATACCAGGATCAGATTTATTATGCGCTAGCCAATATTGATTTTAAGGAAGGTAATATTGATAAAGCAATTGAAAATTATAAGCTTTCAGCTACAAAAAGCGTTTCAAACCCAAAACAAAAAGGTAAAAGCTTTTTAGCCATTGCCGATATTAAATATGATGCGAAAGATTATTTAACCGCCCAATCGTATTATGATAGTGCTGTTATAAACTTGGATGAAAGCTTTCCCGATTTCGCAAGAATCGATTCCCGATCGAAATGCCTGACACGGTTGGCAAAAAATTTAAATACAGTTACTTTTCAGGACAGTGTACAATTTGTTGCTAAAATGTCAGAAAGTGAACGAAATATGTTCATTGATAATATTATAGCAAAACTTAAGGAGAAGGAAGCAGAAGAACAAAGACAAAAGCAGGAAGAACTTCTGGCATTGCAAAACTCGGGCAATTATGATAACAATATGAACCAAAATGGAATTCAGGGAGAAGAAGGAGCAAAATGGTATTTCTACAATCCTTCATCTAAAAGTTTTGGCGAATCGGACTTTAAATTGAAATGGGGAAATAGAAAACTTGAAGATAATTGGAGAAGAAGTAATAAAAAATCTGTTTCAGCTGAAGGCAACTCTGATGAAACAGCAGAAACTGAAGACGACAAAACCAAGAAAAAAACTTTAAGTAACAAAACACGTGAATTTTATATGCAGAACCTCCCATTAACTGATTCTGCCATGGATGCTTCACATGCTAAAATTAAAAAAGCATTATTTGATGCGGCAACAATATTTAAAGATGAGTTAAATGAACTACAGCTTTCGGCTGATGAATTTAACCAAATAATTAAAAGATATCCTGATGATCCTTTAGTAGCAAGTGCTGAATATGAACAATATATTTTGTACCGCCAGTTAAATAATACATCAAAAGCTGAAGAATTTAAAAGCCTTTTATTGAATAAATTTCCAGAAAGTGTTTATGCAAAATTGCTTCGAAATCCAAATTTCCTAAAGGAATTGACCGAGCAGGAAAATGCAGTTGGAAAGTTATACGAATCTGCTTATGATGATTTTAATAATGGAAATGAAACATCAGCATTGAACAAAGTAACCAAAGGCTTAAGTGAATACCCAAATCATAAACTAACACCGAAATTTCTTTTTCTTAAGGCCTTAATTTCGGGTAAACAAATGGGAATTGATAGTTTGCATTCTGAATTAAATAATTTAGTAAAAATTTATCCAAAAACTGAAGAAGCTGGTGCTGCCAAGGATATTATTGCTTTGATGGATGTAAAACATCCGGAAGTAAAAGAAGCCGAAGAAAAAGTAATTGCAAAAGAAATTTATAAGCCTGTTGATGAAAATGAAACGCACTATTATGTAATTGTAGTGAATCCCAAAAAAGGGAATTATAACCAGCTTGTTTTCAACTTAATTAATTATAACCTCGACAATTATTCAAATATAACACTTTCAACAAAAGCGGAAATTATTGGAGGCACAAATCAAATGGTAGTTGTGCGTGATTTTAAAAGCAAAAATGAAGCGCTTAATTATTTTGATGCAGCCCAAAAAGATGAGTCCATTCTGAAAGATGTTGGTTCTGGTGTTTTGGCTACCTTCATTATTTCAAAAACAAATTTTGATGTTTTTAAACAAGATGGCATTGAAAGTCGTTACATGAAATTCTTTAAAGATAATTATAACAGATAAATTTAAAAATGGCTAAAGAAGTAACCATAATGTGGGTTGATGATGAAATGGACTTACTAAAGCCGCATGTTCTATTCCTCCAATCAAAAGGATACAAGGTAATTACTGCAACTAACGGCGATGATGCATTAAAACTTGCCACGAAAAGTGACATCGACCTGGTTTTTTTGGATGAAAATATGCCCGGACGAAGTGGTTTGGAAATTCTATTGCCAATAAAACAAGCATTGCCGGGAGTTCCTGTAATTATGATCACCAAAAGTGAGGAAGAAAATATAATGGATGAAGCTATTGGCTCCAAAATTGACGATTACCTTATAAAACCTGTCAATCCAAATCAAGTTCTTCTCACCATAAAAAAACATATTGATACACGAAGACTGGTAAACCAAAAGACCACTTCAACTTATCAATCCGAATTTTCATCTATTGGTGTACAAATAAACAATGCCCGTTATTTTGATGACTGGATTGATATTTATAAAAAACTTGTTTATTGGGAACTTGAACTGGAACGTTCGGGACAGGAAATGGAAGAAGTTTTGAAGATTCAGAAAAATGAAGCCAATAAAGAATTTTCAAAATTTATCAAAAATTATTATGCTTCATGGCTCAAATCCGATGCGGTAAATAAACCGCTAATGTCTCCGGCAGTTATTGGGCAGAGGGTTATTCCTTTGCTTCAACAGCATGAAAAAGTAATGCTCATAATAATTGATAATTTAAGATTCGATCAATGGCAAACAATAATGCCGTCAATAAGTGAATATTGTAAAATAGATAGAGAAGAATTGTACTGTAGTATTTTGCCAACTGCCACACAATATGCCAGAAATTCGCTTTTTGCAGGTTTAATGCCTTTGGAAATTCAACAACTTTTCCCTGATCTTTGGGTAAGTGACGAAGATGAAGAAGGAAAAAACATGAATGAAGAAGAACTTTTAAAATCGCAAATGAGCAGGATTGGTAAAGGTTTTAAGTATAGTTACGCAAAAATTAGCAACCAAAAAGCATCGAAACGATTTGCAGAAAACTTTTCAAATATAAAATTGAACGATTTAAATGTTGTGGTTTTCAATTTTGTCGATATGCTTTCACATGCCCGAACTGAAACAGAAGTTGTTAAAGAATTGGTATCGGATGAAAGTTCATATCGTTCTGTGACTTTATCATGGTTTCAACATTCATCACTTCCCGATATTTTAAAAGATTGCGCAATAAATAATATTAAAGTTGTTATAACTACCGATCATGGCACAATTAAAGTTACCAATCCTATAAAAGTAATTGGCGACAAAAAAACATCGCCCAACTTGCGATATAAACTGGGACGCAATCTCAATTATAATCCAAAGGAAGTATTTGAAGTACGTAAACCATCTGATTTACATCTTCCGGGAATAAATTTAACTTCCTCCTATATTTTTGCCTATAACACTGATTATTTGGTTTATCAAAATAATTACAACCAATTCGTAAATTATTATCGTAACACATATCAGCATGGCGGAATATCAATGGAGGAAATGCTAATTCCATTAATCACATTATCGTCAAAATAATTAAGCATTGGAGCTAAAAATTAATAATATAACAGAACTTGATAAAGTTATAAAAGAAATTATCCCTTTTATTATTAAACAGCCTGTTGTTGGTTTTTATGGCAAAATGGGTGCAGGAAAAACCACCATAATAAAAGAAATTTGTAAAGCTTTAAATGTTAAACAAACTGTTACCAGTCCAACGTTTTCTCTGGTAAACGAATACAAAACCACGTCCAATCAAACTATTTATCATTTTGATTTTTATCGTATTAATAAAATTGAAGAATTATTCGATTTAGGATATGAAGAATATTTTTACAGTGGTAACTTTTGTTTTATTGAATGGCCTGAATTAGCTGAAGATTTGCTTCCAACAGATATTCTGAAAATAAATATCGAAGTATGACCAAAAAATAGCAGAACATTTTTAATTTCAGAATAGTAAATTCCTCTTGCTTTAGTTTTGATATTGATATAAATTTGAATTTCAACATAAATTCGATATATTCGTATATTTTTCAATATAAAGTATGGCTGCTCAACATGCATCACTTCGGTTTGCTTTTGGAAAATCAGGACTCTTGCCTCAGGAAGAAATGCTTGAAGTAGGCAAAAAGCAAAAACAGTTAATTATAGGCGTACCATGCGAAGACGAAAGTCTGGAAGGCCGTGTATCGCTTACTCCTGAAGCAGTTGAATTATTGGTATCGAATGGGCACGAAGTAATTATTGGCACCAATGCCGGTAAATGTGCCAATTATTCTGATACTGACTATAGTGAACGTGGTGGATTTATTGTAAATGATAAAAAGACCGTTTTTCAGTCTGATGTAATCCTAAAAGTTGCCCCATTGACTTCCGAAGAAATTGATATGCTCAAGGGTCAGCAAACTGTTATTTCATCATTGCTTTTAATCAACCAGACCGAAGAATACATAAAAAGTTTAATGGCAAAAAAAATAACAGCCATTGCTTTCGAAAATATTAAAGATGATAGCGGGAATTATCCGGTTGTACGATCAATGAACGCTATTTCAGGCACAACCAGTATATTAATTGCTGCTGAATATTTAAGTAATGCTCGAGGAGGGAAAGGTGTATTGCTTGGAGGTGTCACTGGTATAACCCCGACCGAGGTAGTAATTATTGGAGCCGGTACGGCTGCTGAATTTGCAGCAAAAGCTGCTTATGGATTAGGTGCATTTATTAAGGTTTTTGACAATTCGGTCAACAGTTTAATAAGGATGCAGAATAACCTGGGAATTAATTTACATACTTCGGTGTTTCACCCACAAGTACTTGAAAAGGCTTTAAAATCTGCCGATGTGTTAATTGGTGCAAAGCAATCATTTGATAAAGGACCGCGATTTTTTGTTACTGAAGAAATGGTAAAAGAGATGAAAAACGGATCGGTTATTGTTGATATAAGCATTGCGCATGGAGGCTGTATTGAAACTTCCGAGTGCCGCACACAAAAAGACCCGGCTTATGTAAAACATGGTGTTATACATTATAGTATCCATAATTTACCATCACGAGTTGCCCGCACCTCATCAATCGCGTTAAGCAATGTTTTCTTACCTATTTTGCTAAAATGTGCCGAATCGGGTGGTTTTATGCAACAACTTAAAGAAGATATAGGATTAAGAAATGGTGTATATATTTTTAATGGTATATTAACGAATCAAATCATTGGCAAATATTTCGGAATACAATCCAATGATATTGATTTATTAATGGCTGCTTTTTAAATGTTATCCGATTGAAACCATTGATGTTATTACAGAAAACAATCTTAAATATATAATTATAAAATATATTTCTTTTATCTTTACCGTTTAAACTAAAATTAATAACCCGAAATGATAAGAACCATAAGTTTATATCTCATTCTTATTTCTATGTTTTCTGTTTCATGTACACGTTACCGCGACATTACCTATATGCGGGATGTTGCGCGAACACCAAGTGATACAATATTTAAAAACTCATATAAGCAATATAAAGTTCAGGTTTCTGATTTATTATATGTTAAAGTTACTACATTGGATGAAACTATAAATGCAATTTTCAATACTACTAGTTCTACCCAAGGTTCTAGTTCAGCTTCAGCAAATAACAGTAATTATTATTTAATTGGCTACCCTGTTGATATAGATGGAAATATAACACTCCCCATAATGGGCAAAATTAAAGTTGAAGGGCTTACTTTAAAAGAAATTCAATCTGCTATTGAAGAACTATCTACAAAATATTTGACAAATGCCAAGATTGATATTCGTTTATTAAGCTTTAAAGTTACATTATTAGGTCAGGTTAATCGTCCAGGCCAAATAACTATTATGGCTGATAAAGCAAATATATTTGAAGGACTTGCGATGGGTGGAGACATTTCTATATATGGAAACAGACATGATGTTTTAATTATGAGACCTGACAAAACAGGAGGGAATACTGTTCATAGAATCGATTTAACTGACAAAACTATTTTAACATCGGAATATTTTTATTTACTACCCAATGATATGATTTATGTTGAACCTACAAAAATTGCAGGGTTCAGATATTCAGTAAACGATTATTCATTACTTATTTCTACTGTTTCAACAACTGTTTCAATAATTCTTTTATTTAAGCTTATAAAACTCTAATGGCATCTGATATTCAAAATAATACACCTGAGAACAATCTTAATATTCGAAAGATATTATATAAATCATTAATTAATTGGCCTTACTTCATCATTTGTATTGGTATTGCATACTCTATTGCATTTTTAATAAACCGTTATACCGTACCAATATATAGTGTCAATGCGTCACTTATAATAAATGAAGAAAGAAAAACTTCAGCTGAAATAATTATGACTACTATTGACAGGTATAGTCCGAGAAAATCAATTGAAAATGAAATTGCCATAATGAAATCGTATTCAATTACAAAACGGACATTATCTGAACTCAACTTCTATATATCATATTATGTATTAGGACGAATTAAAGAAACAAGGATGTATAATCCTCAATTATTCAAATTTGTACTCGACTCAGCTCGGCCGACCCGTACCAATTATCCAATACTCATAACTATAATTGATGAGAATAACTACAAATTAGAAATTGACAATACTTATCATATTGAAAAAGATATGAAGTTTGGAGAAGAATTCAACCATCCTGATTTTAATTTTACTTTAAATATAAATAAAGCGCATTACAATAGTGGAATGACATATAAAAAATTTGAAATAGTTGTAAGCGACACCAATTCTTTAGTTAATTACTATAAATCTAAATTGAATGTAGTTGCGGATGATAAGCGAAGTTCCGTTGTGACTTTATCAACAACCGGGCCAATACCTCAGCAAGAAGCGGACTTTATTAATAAATTAGCTGAGGTTTATATAAAAAATGGTCTTGAGGAAAAAAATAAAGCAACTGACAATTCTATTAAATTTATTGATATTCTTATTGGGCAAAATACCGATTCATTAAAAAAGGCTGAAATAAAATTACAAGATTTCAAACAAGACAACAGACTAATAGATATAAGTGATGCAGGTAAAGCTATGGCTGACAAGCTTGAAGCTATTCAAACCGAAAAAATAAATGCCGATTTAAAAATGAAGTATATATTATATCTCAAAAATTATATGCTTAGTAAAACAACTTACGATGATATAATGGCACCGGCAATAATTGGAATTGACGAACCTCTTTTAAACAGTACTATATCTGATTTGATTGATTTATATAAACAAAGGGCAGCACTTTCATATAGCGCCAGTATTGACAACCCGGCTATAACAATGATTGATTTAAAGATTAAAAAAACTGTCGAAGCTATACGGGAAAATTTAAGTGAAGTTGTTAAAACAGCGCAACTTCAGCTTACTGACATAAATGAAAGAATGGTTAAAATTGAAGATGAATTTAAAGCACTTCCAGTTAAAGAACGACAATTGCTCAATATTCAAAGAGAATTTGATATAAATAATAATATACTTACATTTTTATTGCAGAAAAGAGCAGAATCGGGTATTATTAAAGCATCGAATATACCGGAAAGTAAAATTTTAGATGCAGCTCGTCCAGAAGGAGCATATATGATTAAACCAACACGTTCAAAAAATTACTTAACAGCTGTAATGCTTGGTATTTTATTCCCATTGCTTATAATTATATTATTGGAATTGTTAAATACTAAAATTACTGACATTAGAGATATAGAGCGTACACAAAAATGTAATATTATTGGTTCAATAGGCCATAATATAAAGAATACGAATATACCTGTTTTCGATAACCCTAAATCGGCACTGGCAGAGGCTTTTCGTTCACTGAGAACAAATTTGCAATATATTCTACGTGAAAAAAACGAACGGATAATTCTAATTACATCAACAGTAAGCGGCGAAGGAAAAACTTTTTGCTCAATAAATTTAGCTTCAATTATTGCTATGTCAAACAAAAAAGTTTTGCTTATGGGCTTAGATTTGCGTAAACCAAGAGTGCATAAACTTTTCAACCTTTCAAATGATATTGGATTAAGTTCATATTTAATTAATAATAACACTTCTGATGAAATAATTCATCCAACACATATTCCAAATTTATATGTAATCCCATCTGGCCGGCCCCTCCAAATCCTGCAGAATTATTGGAAACCGAACAAATGAATATTCTTATAACCGATTTACGAAATAAGTTCGATTATATAATATTTGACACTCCTCCTGTTGCAATCGTCACTGATTCATTGTTATTGACAAAATATGCCGACACAAGTTTATTTGTAGTGCGGCAAAACTTTTCATCAAAAGAAGTAATAGGTCTGGCTGATAATTTAGTAGAAAGGGGAAGTTTTAAACAATTGAATATTTTAATTAATGACACTTATGTTAAAGGTTATTATGGATATTCATTAAAGTACGGGTATAATTATGGGTATAATTATAATTATAGCTATGGTTATTATTCCGAAAAATCAGATTATTACTCTGATAACGATGACTCAAATTCAAAAAGAAGTATTAAAGAAAGAATTAAGAAACTATTTGGGGCATAAGTTATTGCATGCGTGCTTTTAACTGGCGCCGGATTCTTGATGCAAAAACAAAATCGTTTAAATAAGGATTATCGGACTGAAGTATTTCTTTGTTATTCCCTTCCCAGCATTTTTCGCCCTCATAAATGAAAACAACTTTATCACCAATTCCCATAACCGAATTCATATCGTGGGTATTAACAATGGTTGTCATATTAAATTCAATTGTAATTTCTTTAATTAAATCGTCAATAACAATTGAAGTCTTTGGGTCGAGGCCTGAATTAGGTTCGTCGCATAAAAGATATTTTGGCTGTAATGCAATTGCCCTTGCAATAGCAACACGCTTTTGCATCCCACCACTTAATTCCGAAGGGAATAATTTATTTGCATTTTCAATATTTACCCTCTTTAAACAAAAATTAGCCCTTTCTCGTTTTTCAGCAATTTTCATATCGGTAAACATATCTAAAGGAAACATTATATTTTCCTCAACTGTAATTGAATCAAAAAGTGCGCTGCCCTGAAATAGCATTCCAATAGATTGCCTTACCATGCGCTTTTCTTTAGCACTAAGATTCGTAAAAACAATATCATCAAAAATTATTTCACCCTCATCGGGATGAAGTAAGCCAACAATGCATTTCATTAATACCGTTTTGCCCGATCCGCTTTGCCCTATTATTAAATTCATTTTTCCGGTATCGAATGCAACCGAAATATTATTTAAGACCTTCCTATCATTAAATAGCTTCGATATATTTTTAACTTCTATCATGTTAACATTAACTGGGTTAACAATAAATTGAAAAATAATATAATAATACTGCTATAAACAACAGCACGTGTACTTGCTTTTCCTACTTCAATTGAACCGCCATTAACATAATACCCGTTATATGCAGCTACCGAAGTAATAATAAATGCAAAAACAATTGTTTTAACAATGCTATATAAAACATAATAAGGTTTGAAAGAATATTGCAAACCGTAAATAAACTCATCAGTTGTTATTACACCCGAGGTTACACCGGCCACCCAGCCACCAATAATTCCAATAACTACACTAATTATAGTTAAAATAGGATTAAACAACACTGCTGCAATAATTTTAGGCAAAGTAAGGAAACTGGCAGAATTAACACCCATCATTTCAAGAGCATCGATTTGTTCGGTTATACGCATGGTACCAATTTCAGACGAAATAGTTGAACCAACTTTACCAACCAAAATTAAAGCAACAATTGTGGATGAAAATTCAAGAATTAATGAATCGCGGATTGCCAGGGCTATAAGATAATTTGGGAACAATGCGGTTTTAGTATTCAATCCGGTTTGGATTGTTAAAACCGCACCAATAAATAATGAAATAATAAGTACAATGCCAATTGAGTTTAACCCTAAATTTTCAATTTCCTTCAATATTTCGCGATAATAAACCGATATCTTCTCAGGCTTAGCAAATACCTTTGCCAGAAAAATAAAAAATCGACCAATATGAAATAGAAAATTCATTTAAAGTTTATTTGTTTAAAAGTACAAAATTATATTCTCAAACATTTTAAATTTGTCCGTTTAATATATTTTGAACAATTGAATCCAAATTTAGAACTTATGAACCAAAACAATTATTGCGTTATTATGGCCGGAGGAATTGGAAGCAGATTCTGGCCCTTTAGTCGTTCATCGCGTCCTAAACAATTTTTAGATATTCTGGGAACTGGAAAATCGTTGCTACAGCAAACCTTCGACAGATTTTCAAAAATTATTCCTGAAGAAAATATTTTAGTTGTAACAAACAAAGAATATTTAGACTTGGTAAAGCAGCAGTTGCCAAAGATTAAAGAAATCAATATTTTACTCGAACCATACCGAAGAAATACTGCTCCATGCATAGCATTTGCCAATTACAAAATATCGAAACAAAATCCGGAAGCAAATATAGTTGTTGCTCCTTCGGATCATTTGATTATGAAAGAAGAAGAATTTTTGAGAGTGGTTGAAACTGGCTTAAACTTTGTAAAAGAAGACGATGTATTATTAACCTTAGGAATCACTCCTAGCAGACCTGAAACAGGCTACGGTTATATTCAAATTCAAAAGGAGATTGATAAAGAAAAAGACGGTCGCAAAATTTACTCCGGTTTTGACCTTGTAAAAACATTTACTGAAAAGCCAGACATTGAAATGGCAAAGGTATTTGTTGAAAGTGGTGAATTTTTCTGGAATTCGGGACTGTTTTTCTGGTCGTTGAAAAGTATAAATAAGTCATTTGAACAATTTTTGCCCGAGGTAAACCAATTATTTAAAGAAGGAATTACACTATACAACTCACCTGAGGAAGAAGCATTTATTGAAGAAATTTATGCCCGTTGCAAAAGCATATCCATTGATTATGGAATTATGGAAAAAGCAAATAATGTTTATGTTTTAAAAGCCGATTTTGGATGGTCCGATCTTGGAACCTGGGGATCAATGTACGAGCATTCACTAAAGGATAATAATGGTAATCACGTAAAAGGTAAAAATGTGTTCACCTATGATACTAAAAATTGTGTTATTAATGTTTCAGGTGATAAATGTGTTATTTTGCAAGGGCTTTCCGATTATATTGTGGTTGATTCCGGCGAAATAATGCTGATTTGCAATAAAAAGGACGAACAATTAATTAAACAATTTGTAAATGATGTAAAACTAAAACTTGGCGACAAGTTTCTATAATAAAGCTTAAGGGTTTTGTGGTAATTACAAAACCCTTTTTTAATACTTTATCTAATCTACATTATTATTCAAGTATGGATTTTCTGGCTTTAAAACAACTTTTCTTTCATCATCATCACATAAGGTAAACTTTGAAATATCAGAACTTCCGGGAGATTTCATTTCATCAAAATTTATTTTTTTCCGAATATAGGCTGGTTGATTTTCGAGATCATCTATTAGGTTTGAATCGCCCATATTGCTTGCCAAATCTTTTTGTCGTGAATTTGCTTTCTTAGGTTCTGGCATTTTTTCATATGGCCTGTTCTTTGAAATTTTTACTTCAATTTCATTGGAATTATCGACAAATGCAGAACCTGAACTTGTGGCAAAATCTAAATCAAGAATTCTTTGTCGTGCAGATTCAGCACTATCGCGCGTTTTAACTTCAAAAACATTTTGTGTAACTGTTGAACGGCGTTGCTGTTCTTCTGGCAATGGTACGTTAACTATTTGTCTTTTTCGTCCATATAATTCAGGAATTGAATTTGTTTCAAAGCCAGTTGCTATAATGGTTACACTTATACGTTTTCTTAAATTCAAATCATTACCTGTTCCCCATATTAACAAAGTATCTTTGGCAACAGCACTGGTAACATAATCGGTAATTATACCAACTTCATCCATTGAAACTTCATCTTCGCCTGAAGTGATATTAAGTAAGATGTTTTTAGCACCACGGATATCATTATTATTCAGCAATGGTGAAGCTAATGCTTGCTGAATTGCTTCCAATGCACGGTTTTCACCTTCAGCCGTTCCAGAACCCATTATTGCAACGCCACTATTTGCCATTACAGTATTTACATCAGCAAAGTCAACATTTATATATCCATGAACTGTTATTATTTCAGCTATTCCTTTTGCTGCAGTGGTTAAAACATTGTCAGCCCGGGAAAATGCTTCTGAAATTTTTAAATCACCAAACATTTCACGTAATTTCTCATTGTGAATAACCAATAAAGAATCTACATAATTTCGAATTTCATTTATGCCTTCAACTGCCTGATTAATTCGTATTTGACCTTCGAATTTAAATGGAACTGTAACAATGGCAACGGTTAGCAAACCCATTTCTTTTGCAGCTTTTGCAATAACAGGTGCTGCACCTGTGCCAGTGCCCCCACCCATTCCGGCAGTAATAAATACCATGCGTGTATTTTGTGACAATACATCAATAATATCCTGCAAATCTTCAATTGCTGCCTGACGTCCAACATCAGGTTTATTGCCAGCTCCGCGACCTTCAGTTGTAGCATTGCCAAGTTGAATTTTTACCGGAACCGGGCTGTTTGCAAGAGCTTGTGCATCGGTGTTGCAAATAATAAAATCAACATCCTTTATTCCCTGCTTGTACATATGATTTACGGCATTGCTCCCGCCGCCACCAACACCAACAACTTTAATAATAGATGATTTGTGTTTTTGCAAATCGAAATTTATCAGGTCTTCCATAACTTTAAGTTTTATTGCCACAAAGTCGTACATTGAAACGTACGCCGCGTACCATTTAGTTATTTTTTTTGTATTTGTAATTCATAAACATTAGCAAATTAGCATATTTAATAATTGGTGAATTTGTTTACATTTTTGCATCATTTTCTTCAAACAAATCACTGAATGTTTTTCGGAATGAATCGAGAAAGCTTGATTTTACTTTTGGTTCACTATCATCTTTCATCTCAAATTCAACTTCCTGTTCAGCTTTTTCACTTTCTAATTTATTTGTTTCAACTTTAAATTGATCAGATTTAACATCGGTTTCAAAAGTCTTCTGTTCAATTGTTTCATTATGTTCATCGAGATATTCGTAACCTTTTAAGACCAATCCGATAGAAGTGGAATACATGGGCTGGTTAATATCATTGGGAACATTAGCAGCCAAATGCTCATTTGGATAACCCAAACGAACATCCATGCCGGTTTTAAATTTTACCAATTGAGGTAAATGTTTTAACAATGCACCTCCGCCGGTAATTACAATTCCAGCACTCAGCTTGTCCATATAACCTGAGTTTTCGATTTCAAAAGTAACAGCGTCGAAAATTTCTTCCATACGCGATTGTATAATATAAGCCAAACTTTTGAAGGAAATTTCTTTCGGATCGCGCCCAGCAATACCGGCAATAGAAACTACTTTATCTTCCTCAGCCATTTCGCCCAGCGCCGAGCCAAACTGTATTTTCAACAGTTCGGCCTGACGTTGGAGAATTGAGCAACCCTCTTTAATATCTTTTGTTATTACATTTCCACCAAAAGGAATTACAGCAGTGTGGCGGATTATATCGTCGTAATAAACAGCAATATCAGTTGTACCACCACCAATATCGACTATAGCAACGCCTGCTTCCTTTTCATCATCAGTTAAAACAGCCTCTGAAGAAGCAAGTGGTTCGAGTACAAGTCCTTTAACCTTTAAGCCAGCACGGTTAACACATTTTTCAATATTTTTAGCCGATGCAATTTGAGCTATTACAATGTGAAAATTTGCTTCGAGACGTTTACCCGACATGCCCACAGGAGCTTTAACCCCCGGTTCATTGTCAACAATGTAACTTTGCGGAATAACATGAATTATTTCCTCGCCAACATCAATAGGAATTTTACGCATGTCATTCTCAAGCATCTTAATATCATCGCGGGTAATTTCATCTTCATAACTATTCCGATTGATATAACCACGATTCTTAATACTACGGATATGTTGACCGGCAATACCAACAAATACTTCAGTAAGTTTCAATCCAGCCTTTAATTCAGCTTCCTGAACCGTCTTTAATATTGCAGCAACGGTCTCTTCAATATTCTGGACAACTCCACGTTTTACCCCTTTCGATTCGGTTTTTGCCATGGCCAAAATTTCAAGGCGGCCATTATCATTCTTTTTACCTATAATGGTTACAATTTTTGTTGTGCCTATATCAATGGCGCCGATAACTTGTTCTTTCTGTATCATTTTTTTATCGTTTTGTGCAAACTATCTGGTCTTTATATTTTAGGTTTATTGTTTTATATTGGTTCCAACCTATTTGGTTAAATGCCCTATATAGCGATTTTAATTTTTTAAATTTATTATCCAAATCATCGGAATGTCCAAATATTATTATTTGCGAGCCAACTCGCGGAACGAGTTGCATTTCACCATGACTATCTACATATATCTGTTCAATTTGTGAACGCCAAAAGTCATCCTTATCAATATATTTGGCTAAACTGAATAATTCATATATAACATTTGGCCGTAGAATGGAATCTTTATTTGATGGGAAAATATTTTTACCCGATATAACTTCAAAAGGTTCATTAATATTGCCATTTGCTAATAATGTTAATGAAGCGCTTTGACCTGTAACCGGAATTATTTGTCCGGTATTGTCAATATAATAATTCAATAATTTTTTGTCAACCACGCGCAAAATCGGTTTTCGCTGTTCAACTTCAATTAAAAACTTTCCATCAATTGTAGTATATGCAGCACTAGAGCGAACAGCCGGGTTCTTATCAACTATTTTTTCGGCAAGATAAGTATCAACACTATCGATAGGAACACCTAGTTGCCGTATTTTAAAATGATCAATAGCTTTTTTTATATCTTCCTGTTTCAGAAATCGATTCATTTCTTCGTTTTCAACAACAATTTCAACTTTATTACAAATTATATGTTTTCTGCCTTCGGCAACAAAACCTAATATAACCACTAAATAAGCGGCTAAGAAAAACCAAAGCAATATGTTTTTAATTTTTTTCAATCTTTTTTGAAAATAATTTTGTAATAGGCTCAACCAATTTGTCAATATCACCTGCCCCCATAGTTATAAGTACCTCTGGTTCTCTTGTTTTTAAAATTTTTAGCAAATCGTTTTTCGAACATAGCCATTTGTCCTTTAAAGTTAGCTTATCAAAAATAATATTTGATGAAACACCATGTATTGGTTCTTCACGTGCCGGATAGATTTCAAGCAATATAACTTCATCCAATAATCCAAGACTTTCAGCAAAACCTTCTGCAAAATCTCGTGTACGTGAAAATAAATGAGGCTGAAATATACCGGTAATTTTTTTTAATGGATATATAGTTTTTACTGAAGTTATACAAGCTTTTAGTTCTTCAGGATGATGTGCATAATCATCAATATATACAAAATTGTTATTTTTTATATGGTATTCGAACCTACGTTTAACACCGGAAAAGTTTTCTAATCCTAATCGAATTTCATTTATTGTAACACCAACAAATAGTGATGCAGCTATTGCTGCAATTGCATTTTCGAGATTCATTTTTCCGGGAACACCGAGTTTCAAATTTCTTACAATCCCATTTGGTGTTTGTATATCAAATGAATAAAGTCCATCTATTAACTTTAAATTAACGGGATAGAAATCGGCTATATCATCAACAGCATAGTCAAATATATGAACACTTTCCAAATTTGAAATATCGAGCTGAATTCCTTTCTTATGAATTAAAATTCCTCCTTTATTAATTTGCCGTATAAATAAGTTAAATGATTTTAAAACTTCGTCATGTGTTCCATATATATCTAAATGGTCAGCATCAGTTGAAGTTACAATTGCCAAAAATGGAAAAAATTTAAGGAACGAACGGTCGAATTCATCGGCTTCAGCAACTACAATTTCACTTTTATTGGAAAGCAATAAATTAGAATTATAATTTTTTGAAATTCCTCCTAAGAAAGCACTGCAATCGACATTCGATTGCTTAAGCAAATGTGCCAACATTGTTGATGTGGTGGTTTTACCATGTGTGCCAGCTATACCAATTCCCTTTTTATTCGAGAAAATAAATCCCAACACTTCTGCACGCTTCATTATATTATAGTCATGATTTCGAAAATAGCTAAATTCATTATGGTTGGCAGGAACAGCCGGAGTATATATAATTAATGTGTTCTCTTTTTCAGTAATTACTTTTTCAGGTATATTTGATATATTATCTTCAAAATGAATAGATATTCCTTCGGATTGCAAAGCATCGGTAAGTGTAGTTTGTGTACGATCAAAACCTGCTACATATTTTCCCATTGTATTAAAATAGCGGGCCAGGGCACTCATGCCAATTCCACCGATTCCTATAAAATAAACACTATATATTTTTTCAAAATTCATTTAAACTTTAATTTTTTATAACACTTTCTAAAATCTGCCTGGCTATGTTATCAGCAGAATTATGTAAAGCCAGTTTTGCAATATTTTCAGATAATAATTTACACCTGTTTTTATCTTCCACCAACTTTATAGCCTCCTGAATTAAACTTTTAATTGCTATGGCATCAGGGATTAAAATAGCCGCATTACATTGTTCAAGCGCTTTTGCATTTTTAGTTTGGTGATCTTCGGCAACATTTGGCGATGGAACTAATATAGCAGGTTTAGCAACTACGCATAATTCAGATATACTGCTTGCTCCAGCCCTTGAAATTACAACATCAGCAATGGAATAAGCCAAATCCATCCTTGATATAAAACTATATAATTTAATATTTTTAAATCCCAAAACTGCGACTTGCTTTTCAGCTTCCGCAAAATATAATTTACCGCATTGCCATATAAACTGAATATTACTTTCCTCAATTAGTTGCAAACTTTCATAAATAGATCTATTTAATGTTTTTGCACCTAAACTTCCTCCAATGCTTAATATTGTTGGTTTATTATTTTCAAGCACAAAATAGTTCAGTGCTTCATCTTTTAGTAATGCAACATTCTCTAAGCCCTTTCTAATTGGATTTCCATTCAGTACCAGTTTATTTTTTGGAAAATAATTTTCCATTTCATTATAGGCTACAAAAATTTTCTGTGCTTTTTTAGCTAATAATTTATTTGTTATACCAGCATAAGAATTTTGTTCCTGTATAAATATTGGAATACCTGCATTTGAGGCAACCCAAAGCATAGGGCCACTTGCATATCCTCCAACACCAATTACTAAATCGGGTTTAAACTCATTCACAATTTTTTTAGCTTTAGCTAAACTTTTAAATAATTGTATTAGAACACCAAAATTTTTATATATCAATTTACGTTGAAACCCAGAAATAGGCAATCCTACAATCTTATATCCGGCAGCAGGAACTTTTTCCATTTCCATTCTTCCATGAGCTCCAACAAATAAAATATCAGCAGAATTATTAATATTTTTAATGGCATCAGCAATAGAAATGGCTGGGAATATATGACCTCCGGTTCCTCCTCCACTAATAATTATCTTTAAATGCATTAGAGTTTTGTATCCAGTAATGCCTTCCTGAAAATAATAATTTTGTTTATTATATTTAAATAATTTAATCATTTACGCTATACCATAACTGTTTCTTCCGTTTTAACAACTTCTTCTTCATTAATTTTAGATTCATTTATTTTTTCAGATTTTTCTTTTTTAGACTTTTCCCGTTCTAGGCCATTGCTTACACTTAAAATTATTCCTAATGCCGTACTTGTAAAAAGTATTGAAGAACCGCCCATACTCACCAGTGGAAGGGTTTGTCCGGTAACCGGGAATAGATTTACAGCAACAGCCATATTTATCATTGCCTGAAAAACTAAACTTAATGCCAAACCAAAAGTGAGGAATGCAGGAAATGTCCTGTCAGACTTTCGGACAATTACACCTGCCCTATATAATAAATATAAATAAAGGAAAAGCACCATCACGCCACCAATTAAGCCGTATTCCTCAACAATAATAGCATATATAAAATCAGAATAAGGATGTGGTAGAAAATTTCTTTCTATACTATTTCCAGTCCTTTCCCAAGAATTCCACCTGTTGCAACAGCTATCTTGGCTTGTTCAGCCTGAAAATTATTTTGTTCACCTTCTTCTTTATCCTTTCCAAAATAAGTTTCCACCCTGTGTTTCCATGTTTCAACACGGTAACCAATCCTGGTTTTTGTATGTGGGGCTATCAATACAAATAATCCCAAAAATATAATACCTACCAAACCCAACAATAATAAATGTTTTACAGGTATCCGTCCAATAAACATAAGTATAACACTTACAGCGAAGACCATTAATGAGGTTGAAAGGTTTGCCGGTAATATAAGTATACAAACTATTCCAACCGGAATTATTATTGCTAGAAAAGCCTTTTTAAAATCTTTAATTTCATCCTGCTTCAATGATAGCATCCTTGCTATATACATAATTAATGCAAGCTTTGCAAAATCGGATGTTTGAATTGTAATACCAATTCCGGGAAGAGTTAACCAGCGTGAGGCTGAATTTAAAGTTGTTCCTAAAACTAATGTTAATGCAAGCAATGGAATTGCCGTATATAAAAACACCTGAGCCAAACGTGAATAATATCTGTATGGAATAAGATGCGTTATATATATTGCCACAAAACCAACCACCATAAACGATATATGCTTTAATATATAATAGGTTGTATTGCCTCCCTGATATTTATAAGCAAGCGTTCCGGTTGAACTATATACAGCCAGAACAGAAATTAAAGTAAGGCATAATATTACACCCCAAATAATTCCATCACCTCTAAAATATTTTCGAAACGATTCCGACATATCTTTTATAATTCTTTTACAAATTGTTTAAACTGACGTCCACGATCTTCGTAATTGTCAAACAAATCAAAGCTGGCACAAGCAGGGGAAAGCAAAACAACATCACCATCTTTCGCAAGGTGAAAAGCTGATTTTACAGCCTGTTGCATTGAACCAGCATCAATTATTGTATTTACCATACCGTCAAAAGCTTTGTGCAATTTGGTATTATCCTTTCCCAAACACACCATTGCCTTAACTTTCTTTTTTACCAAATCGGAAAGCGCATTATAATCATTACCTTTATCGGTACCACCGGCAATCCAAATTACCGGTGACGACATGCATTCAAGAGCATACCAGGCAGAATTAACATTTGTTGCCTTCGAATCATTAATAAAATCAATACCATGAACTTTAACTACAGGTTCTAAACGGTGTTCAACTCCTTTGAAATCCATTAAGGCATCACGAACTACTTCATTTCTAATTTTCAATGCACCTCCAGCAATTCCAGCTGCCATAGAGTTATATACGTTATGTTTCCCTTTTAATGATAATTCATCTAACGACATTGAAAAATCAACATCATCAAATTCAATATGAAAAAAATTGTTTTTTATAAAAGCCCCATCCATTTGTTTATCGCCTAAAGTAAAGGATAACTGGCGGGCACGTGTAACAATTTTTTCCATTTCACGAATGGTTAAATCATCATCAGAACAATATATAAAAAAGTCTTCCTCAGTTAAATTCTGTGTTATACGAAATTTCGAATCGATATATTTTTGTAAATCATAATCATACCTGTCGAGATGATCAGGTGTTATATTTAGTAAAATTGCAATATCAGCCTTAAATTCATACATATTATCGAGTTGGAAATTGCTGATTTCAAGAACATAATAATCATATTTTTCAGTTGCAACTTGTAAAGCAAAACTTTTACCAATATTACCAGCAAGTCCAACATTCAAGCCAGCCTTTTTCATCATATGATATATAAGCGAGGTAGTGGTGGTTTTTCCATTACTGCCAGTTATACAGACCTTATATGCTTTTGTATAACGTGCAGCAAATTCAATTTCGGAAATAATAGAAATTTCAGCTTCCTTAATTTTTGCAATCAATTCAACTTTATCAGGAATGCCGGGACTTTTAATTATTTCTGTTGCGTTTAAAATCAATTCAGGAGAATGCATTCCTTCCTCATAAGGAATTTCGTAACGCATAAGCATCTCTTTATAATTCTCCTTCATTTTACCGGAATCTGAAACAAACACGTCAAATCCTTTTGCTTTCGCAAGTACAGCAGCTCCAGTGCCACTTTCACCAGATCCCAGGATTACAATTCGCTTCATAATTTTACCTCCTTATTTATCTCATTTTCAATGTAACAATTGTTATAATAGCCAACAAAATTCCAACTATCCAAAACCGTGTTACAATTTTAGCTTCGGGATAACCTTTTAATTGATAATGATGGTGTAGTGGCGCCATTTTGAATATCCTGCGCCCTTCGCCATATTTTTTTCGGGTATATTTAAAATAACTTACTTGCATCATAACCGAAACATTTTCGACCAGAAAAATTCCACATAATATTGGTATTAGCAGCTCTTTACGTATAATTATAGAAAAAACTGCAACTATTCCGCCTATAGCAAGACTTCCCGTATCACCCATGAAAACCTGGGCAGGATAAGAATTATACCATAAGAATCCAATTGTTGCGCCCAAAAATGCACTTGCAAATATTACCAATTCGCCTAAATGTGGGATGTACATTATATTTAAATAATCGGCATATACCACATTGCCCGATAAATATGCCAATATACCTAAGGTAGTGCCTATAATAGCAGATGTACCAGTTGCTAATCCATCTAAGCCATCAGTGATATTTGCACCATTCGAAACTGCTGTTATAATAATAATAAACACAATTATCATTACCAGCCATTTCCAGGTTTTTGCCTTTTCACCTAAAAACCAAATGAATTTACCATAATCGAACTCGTGGTTTTTTAAAAATGGAATTGTTGTTCGTGTTGATTTCACTTCGTGATACTCAACCACCTTTTGATATTTTATAGCACCATTTTGATTTACAAGTGAATCCTGAGTTATAGGAATTTTTTGAATATGCTTTTCCCTTACCACAACACTATCGCTTAACCATAAGGTAAGTCCTACAATTAAACCAAGCACAACTTGACCAAAAATTTTAAACTTACCTTCTAGGCCTTTTTTATCTTTTTTATAAACTTTAATATAATCATCCAATCCTCCAATAAAGCCTAACCATAAAGTTGTTACCAACATTAATATGATATAAACATTAAATATATCAGCCAAAAGAATTGTTGGTATAACGATACTTGCTATAATTATAATTCCACCCATTGTAGGTGTTCCTTTTTTCTGCATCTGACCTTCCAATCCTAAATTGCGAATTTCTTCTCCAATTTGTTTTCTTTGTAAGAATCGTATAATTCGCTTGCCATAAGCCAAAGCGATGACTAAAGATAAAATAGCAGCCAAAGATGCCCTGAAAGAGATATATCGAAACATTCCTGAACCAGGAATATCAAATGATTCGTGTAAATATTTAAACAAATAATATAACATAAATTAAAATTTTAATTTATCAATGTGCTAATGCGCATATAATCATTATATATAAATTTTATAATTACTAATTTGACACATTGATACATCGTTTTATTGTTTCATTAATAAATTAATTTCTTCCTTATCATCGAAATGATGTTTAACACCTTTTATTTCCTGATAATTTTCATGGCCTTTCCCTGCAACCAAAATTATATCGCCTTCATGGGCAAGCATAAATGCAGTTTTAATAGCTTCTCTCCTATCAATGATAGTTAATGTTTTGGCTTTATATTTTTCATCAATACCTGCAACCATATCTTTTACAATATCTTCAGGTTCTTCAAAACGCGGATTATCAGATGTTATAATAACTTTATCGGAGTTTTCGACACAAACCTTTGCCATTATAGGTCTTTTGGTTTTATCGCGGTTACCGCCTGCACCAACAACAGTAATTAATTGTTCCCCTTTTCCTTTCCGTATCTGGTTAATTGTTTTTAAAACGTTTACCAAAGCATCAGGAGTATGTGCATAATCAACAATTGCAGTTATACGCTTATTTGACCGTACAGCTTCGAACCTACCCGGGACTTCGTGAAATGAGCTCAAATGCTGCAATACTAATTCTTTTTCTTCGCCAAGCATTATAGCTGTTGCATATATGGCCAACAAGTTATATGCATTAAATTCTCCTATAAGAGGCGTCCAGAAGTCCTTCCCATCAATTTGCAATTGCATTCCGTCAAAATGGCTTTCAATAACTTTCACCTTAAAATCGGCGACTGACCGCATTGCGTATGTTTTAACGGTCGCTTTTGTATTCTGTACCATTATATGACCGTTCCTATCGTCATTATTAATTATTGCAAATGCTCCTTTATTCAAACTATCAAAAAATGATTTTTTAGCTTTTATATAATTGTCTAATGTTCCATGAAAGTCAAGATGGTCGTGTGTTATATTTGAAAAAATACCACCTGCAAAATTCAAACCTGCAACCCGGTTTTGTGCAAGTGAATGCGAACTAACTTCCATAAAGCAATATTGGCAACCTACATTTACCATTTCAGCCATTAGTTTATTTAAAGCCAACTGATCGGGTGTAGTATGTGTTGAATCGAATGTTTTATCTTCAATACAATATATTACAGTTGAAATAAGTCCGCATTTAAAGCCCAAAGAACGAAACAAACGATACAGCAATGTTGCAGTGGTAGTTTTACCATTGGTTCCAGTTATACCAACAAGTTTAAGTTTATTGGAAGGATGACCAAAAAAGTTTGAGGCTACAATTCCTAACGTTTCAGCTGCATTTACAACTTGCACCCAAACAACATCAGGATTTGGATTATTAGGCAATCTTTCACAAACTATAGCAATTGCGCCCAATTCAATTGATTTTGGAATAAAATCATGTCCATCGAATTGTGTTCCCGGAATTGCGACAAAAAGTGAACCAGATGCAACTTTTCGTGAATCGAATTGAATATTGGAAATATCCGATGCCGAATTCCCAATAATTTTCAAAGAGTTTACTGATTGTAATATATTATTTAATGTTGCCAAATTATATTAATTTATCCTTTACTCATTGTTAATACCACGGTTGCACCTTTTTCTATATTTGTACCCGGCGAAACCGACTGTCTTTTTACCTTCCCATAACCCTGGATAACCGTGCGCAATCCATTGCTTTCTAATAAATATACAGCATCTTTTGCTCCCATACCAGTAACATCAGGAACAAGGTTTTTAATAATTTTTCGGTTATAAATATCAATTTCCTTATCATTTTTCGAAGCTGAAACCCAATTACTTACATTTTCTGATTTTTCGTTTGACGGAACTCCCAAATCATCTAAAGTTTCATCTAATTCGGGGAATAATCCAGCTTTTGCAGAAGGCGCATCAGCTTTTAAATGACTTTTACCAGCAATTAACTCATCATGCATTTCGAAACTGGTAGCATTAACTTTCTGTGCAATTTCTTTAAATACCGGCCCGGCAACTAAATTTCCATAATAAACATCGTTAGATGGAGCATTAACAACCACTATACATGAATACTTTGGGTTTTCCGCTGGGAAATATCCAACAAATGAAGCCTGATAGCTAATTTTCGCATCCTGTCGATAACCTTTATTACCTTTAGCAATTTGCGCAGTTCCTGTTTTTCCGGCAATTTGCAATGATGAATTGCGCAAGTTCATTGCAGTTCCGTGTTGAACAACACCCTCAAGCATTTCCCGAGCTTTACGAATGGTTGACATTGAACAAATACTTGGAATTATTACATCAGGTTCGAAATGTTTAATCACTTGTCCATGAGAAACAATTTCCTGAACAAATTGCGGACGAACCAATTTACCATTATTTGCAACAGCATTATAAAATGCCAAAATTTGCAGAGGTGTTAAACGAACTTCATATCCATGCGCCATCATTGCCAATGAAATCCCTGACCAAAGCTTATCTCCCGGATATTTTATTAGTGGAGAAGCTTCTCCACTAATATCTAAGCCTAATTTCTTATTAAGTCCAAAACTGTATAATCGTTTTACAAACTGTTCTTCATGGCCTTTATAATATTTCATAATTAATTTTGCCATGCCAACATTGGATGAATATTCAAAAACCTGCTTAACGGTTATTTTACCAAAACCCTTTTCTTCGCTATCATGAATTACTTTATCGTAATATTGGACTGTACCATTCTTGGTATCAACTGTGTCATCCAAATTTACATAACCATCTTCCAAAGCAGCCATAAGTGCTGCAAGTTTAAAAGTTGAACCTGGTTCAGTACTTTCACCAATAGCATAATTATATAATTCCCTATATTGTCCATCTTCATCTCGTTCGAGATTTGCAACTGCCCTGATTTCGCCAGTTTTAACTTCCATTAAAATTGCTGTGCCATGAAGTGCATTGTGCTTTTCCAATTGCTTACGCAGCGCTTCTTCTGCTACATCCTGGATATTCAGGTCTATTGTACTTATAACATCATAACCTTCTTTAGGCTCAACTTCATTTTCATCATTAATAGGCATCCAAATACCTCCGGGAAGCCTTTGCATTAATTTCAAACCCTTTACACCTGCCAATTCACTATTAAAAGAACCTTCTATTCCAACCACGTTTCCTTCGTTACTTTTGCTCAAATAACCAATTGTACGTGCTGCTAAATCACCATAAGGCAAAAAACGAACACTATTCGGGATAACAATTAAGCCACCTTTATTTTTCCCTCGTCTGAAAAGCGGAAAATTTCGTAAAGCTTTTAATTCATCAAAATCGACTTTACGTTTTAACAAATAATAGCGGTTATTATCACTTCGTGCAGCAATAATTTCCTGTTTGTACATGCCTTTAGGCTTATCTTTAAATAAACGTGAAAGTTCGAGTGCAAGAGAATCAAGCTTATCATGAAAATCATCGGACGAAATGGTTGTACGGCTTAAATCACATCGTATTTCGTAATAAGGAATTGCAGTTGCCAATAACCTGCCATCGCAAGCCATAATATCACCACGATTTGGTTGAATTTCAACATCCTTTACCGAAAGTTGTATAGCTTTTTTAGCTAATGGACCAACCTCAACAAACTGAAGATATATTATACGGGCAACGATGCTAATCCCAAAAATGAGAATGCAAACATATATTAATGCTACCCGCCAGACTATATCTTTTTTTATTGTCATGCCTTTTTTTAGGAATGGTGTTTTATTCTAAAATCCTTGTTCTTTGTTCTTTATTCTTTATTCTTTTATCATTTATTTCAATTTCTCATTTTTATTCTTCTTGGAGGAATCGTTGATTCCTTTAGTCCAAGATGATTTTCTTCAATTGATTTAATAACCTGCGATTGTCTGCTCACATACATAAGTTCTGAAGCAGTTGTAATAGATTCAGCTCTTAATTCATCAAGTTCCTGCTGAAGTTTTGCAGTATTGCGCAACAAATGTTCAGCATTATATCTATTTGCTATATAAACAATTCCCAATCCAGCCATAAATATTAAAAAAGGCAATTGTTTCGAAACCTGTTTTTTTGCCAAAATACTCCCAGTGAGAATTTCCTTCAAAGAATATTTTTTCAACTCTTTTTGTTCCTCTTTTGGACTTACAAACTCAACATTATCGTTATCAGTTTCTGCCATTTTTTAATTTGAATTTTCCAATTTTTCAGCAATTCTAAGTTTAGCACTGCGCGACCGGTTGTTTCTGTTTAATTCAATTTCGCTTGGAGTTATAATGTTTTTATTTACAGCTTTTAAAGGCGTTTTTACATTTCCGTAAAAGTCTTTATCGAGTTTGCCATCAAAATTCCCCGATTTAATGAAGTTTTTAACTAATCGATCTTCGAGAGAATGATAGGTAATTGTTACAAATCGCCCGCCAACATTCAGACACTCCGATGATTGTTTTATAAATTCCTTTAAACTTTCAAGTTCATCATTCACTTCAATTCGAATTGCCTGAAAAACCTGGGCAAAAAACTTATTCTCGAACTTTTTTGGCACACATGGTTCTATGGCTTCAACTAAATTCGCAATTGTTTCTATTTGCTTTTCCTGGCGATATTTGATGATTAACCTTGCAATCTTTCTTGATTCGGGCAATTCACCAAAGTTTTTGAATATCTCAGCAAGCTTATCTTCGGAATAAGAATTTAAAATTGTTTTGGCTGATTTCTCCGATTCGCGGTTCATGCGCATATCCAATGCTGCATTATTTCGAAATGAAAAACCACGTTCGGGTTCATCAAACTGATGTGACGAAACGCCCAGATCGGCTAATATCCCATCAACCTTTTGAATTTTATAGTATTGTAGAAAATTTTTAATGTATCGAAAATTATGACGGACAAAAATCAGATGATTGTCCTCGGGCTTATTCTTTTCGGCATCTTCGTCCTGATCAAATGCAACGAGTTTTCCGGTTGAAAGCTTTTTAAGAATTTCTTTTGAATGCCCGCCACCACCGAAAGTAGCATCAACATAAATGCCTTCGGGTTTTATGTTCAACCCTTCAATGCTTTCGCGCAATAGAACGGGTTCATGATAAATCATGGCTTATCGGGTTTTTGGATGTTGCCACCCATTATTTTCTGGGCTATTTGCGCAAAGTCGTCACCAACGTCAATATTTTCATAGGCATCTTTAGCCCAAAGTTCAATTTTGCCATCCTGACCAGCTAAAACAGCTTCCTTACTCACTTTTGCATCCTCTAATAAACGCTTTGGAATTAATAATCGGTTGGTAGCATCGAGTTCAACTTCGGCAGTTCCTTTGTAAAAGCCACGTAAAAATGAATTATGTTCTTTGTTGTATGGATTAAGGTTCGAACGAATAAGTTCAACCTGCCGCTCCCATTCATTTAAAGGATAAAGCACAAGGCATTTTTCATAAATATCCTTTTTAATCACAAACGTATCCTGTGCCTCTGTAGAAAGCGCCTTTTTAAAGGCCGTTGGTAGCATTACCCGACCTTTATCGTCTATTTTACAGTTATAATCACCTATAAACGTTGTCATTAAGAAATAGTATTTATGCTGTAAAAATATATAATATTTTACCATTTTATACCACCTTTAACCACTTTTTACCACTTTGTTGATAACTTTTAAAAAAATGTTTTGAAACCCTTTAAATTAAAGGGATACAATTTTCGATGTGCCTTAATCGACTGTTAATTAGGATGGATGAAATTAATCTGTGATAATGTGGATCACAAGTTAAAATGCGAACGAGTGGAAGTTAAATTGCGAATGAGTTCATAAATATTAATAATTAAATTCAAATTTCTTTACTAAAAAAACTACTCAAAGTAAAAGTTATATTAAAAAACTGTACTAGAGATTTTGTTAAGATAAATTTTCCGAATTTAATTTTATTAAGTATCACAAAATCGCTGTTTAATAATACATTTTTTATAAACTAAAGCTTATAATTTCATTTATCATAAAAAATGATTGTTTAATCAAAATAGGGTTAAAGTTATAAAACAGTTATTTTTAAGCACATACGGAACAGTATTAATGTCTTAACACTGTTAGATTTAACATAATAAAAAAAATTTAGACATTAATTTGTTCTGGATTTTAGTGGTCAAGTTCACCGAATTTTCCACCAATATTCTCTTAACCTAAATTGTTTTCTGCCTATATAAAGTTTGGTGCACAATTTTTAGTAAATTTAATTCACCAAAATGTTATATCCAAATTATTGTTTATTAGGATATTATTAGTGTTTATAAAAACTTGAGCAATGAAAAAGAAACCCACATTACAAAGAATAACATTGATACTTTCATTGTGCAGCCTAATAATTATTGCAATTATAATTTTTACGATTATAAAAATTACAGCTGCAGATAGAAGTCTAGCATCTATTTATAATGACAGGATATTACCTTTAAAACAACTGAAAATAGTGTCGGATGGCTATACTAATGACTACCTATTAAATATTCAAAGGTTTAATAATAACGTTATAAGCAGAAATGCTGTACTTAACAATTTCAATGATATTTCAAAGACGATAAATAAAAACTGGCAAGAATATTTAGCAACTTATTTGACACCAGATGAAAAAGTACAAATAAAAAAGACTGAAATTGCTAAAAGAAATGCAGATAGTATAATAACAAAAATTAAAATAAATATCGCCAGTGAACAAGGTAATGATAGAGATAAATTATTTAATATAAACGTTCAAGCTGAATATATAAATAATATAGAACCATTGATAAAAGCAATAAATGGGCTTATACTTATTCAAGTAAATGAAGCTGAGAAATTAAAAATTACGATAAAAAATGTTTTTAGGCAAATAAAATTACTTTCCATCTTATTACTATTCCTGTGTTTGTTCATAGTTTGGTTTTTTATTTACAGACGTAGGTTAGAAAACATTATTATTATACAAACAGAGGAACTTGCAACTAAAAATAATGAACTTAAAACAACAAATGAAAAATTACTTACCAATATAGAGGAACTTGATGTTACCAATGAAGAACTCGTTACGACCAATGAAGAATTATCGGTTGTAAACGAACAATTGAATGAATATAAAAATGATTTGGAACATATAGTTGAGAAAAGAACACAAGATTTATATAAAAGCGAAATACGATTTAAGGGAATATTTAACAACGCATATGATGCTATTATAATATTGAAAGATGGCTTATTTGTTGATTGTAATGCTAGAACATTAGAAATGTTCGAATGCTCGCGAACGGAATTTATTGGGAAATCACCAGCTGATTTTTCACCTGATGAACAGGTTACCGGTAAATTATCAAAAAATTGGGCTGTTGAATTAATGACTCAAGCTGAAGAAGGAAATATCCAGGTATTTGAATGGCGCAATATAAAATATATGAGCAAAAAGAAGTTTGATGTAGAAGTTTCATTAAACAAACTTGAATTGAATGGCGAAATTTTTATACAAGCCATCGTAAGGGATATTACAGAACGAAAAAAGACAGAGCTTAAGTTAATTGAGCTCCAGGCTAATTTGTCTGCTGTTTTAGAAAGCACAAATGACATGATATGGGCGCTTGATGCAAAAGATTTTAAACTTATCATGTACAACTCTGCGCTTGAGAAATATTACTTTTCAAGGGGCATTATACTAAAACTTGGTATGACTCAAGAAGAATTAATGCCTCCACCACTGGACAATGTATGGATAGAATATTACAAAACTGCAATAAGTGAAGGTTCATTTAAAACTGAACAAAAAACTTTGGTCAATAACCAAATTCTAATTGTTTCTATTTATCCGATGAAAAGTGAAGGAAAGGTTTTTGGAGTCTCTGTTTTTGCCAGAAATATTACTGAAATAAAACAAGCTGAGGAACAAATGCGAATTCTGAAGCACTCCATAGATATTGCAACGGATTCAGCATATTGGCTTGATAGCACGGGACATTTTATTTATGTAAACGAAACTGGGTATAAACGTTTGGGTTATTCTAAAGATGAACTTTTAAATTTAGTCATTGAAGATATAAGTCCGTCTATTACACCTGAACGTTGGGCAATCATTTTACAACAATTAAGGGAAAATGGCAATTATTTTTCAGAATCAGTACATCGTAGAAAAGATGGAACCTTGTTTGCGGTTGAAATAGCAACTTCCTATATAAATTTTAATGGTAAAGAATATATTAATGGTTTTGCAAAAGATATTACAGAAAGAAAAAAAGCTGAGAATGCTTTAAGTGAAAGTGAAGAACGCTTTCGAGTTACATTTGAAAAAGCCGGAATTGGTATTGCAATTGTTGATTCTAGTGGGAAACCAGTTAAGAGTAATCTTAAATTGCAGGAAATGACAGGCTATAGCCAGGAAGAATTGTTAAGCATGTCATTTGTTGAATTTACTCATAAAGAAGATGTAAATACAGACTGGGACTTGTATTCAGAATTAATTCAAGGGAAAATAGATTCATATCAAATCGAAAAGCGCTATATAAGAAAGGATGGAACTATTTTATGGGGAAATCTTACAGTGTCATTAGTACATTTTACAAACCAAAAAGCAAATTATGCCATTGGTATGGTTGAAGACATAACCCATCGTAAAGATACAGAAAGAATTATTTTAAAAAATGTAATTGATACAGAAGAAAAAGAACGTATGAATTTTTCTCAAGAATTACATGATGGATTAGGGCCACTAATTTCGGCTATAAAAATGTACGTTCAGCTTTTTTCAATGCCTGATGTAAAGATGGATAGCAATGAAATAATATTAAAAGCTGAGAACTTAATTGATGAAGCCTCAAACACTGTTCGTGAAATATCATTTAAATTAAGTCCACATATTTTACAAAACTATGGTATAATAGATGCACTGAATGCCTATATTATAAAAGTAAAGGAATCGAAAAAAATTGAAATTAATTTGAAAAGCATAAAAATTTGCAGGTTCACTGAAATAATAGAAACTATCGTTTACAGGTTGCTTTGCGAATGTATTAACAATACTATTAAACATGCAAAAGCAAGTAAAATTGACATTCAATTAGATTGTAAAATTAACTTGTTAGAGATTTATTATGCTGACAATGGTATAGGTTTTGATTTAGAACAAGTATTAAATTCTCACAAGGGAATTGGATTATTAAATATGCAAAGCCGTATTAAAGCATTAGGTGGGACTATGATTATTGAAAGTAAACCCAATTTAGGCGTAACAATAAATTTTCAGGTTAAAACCTAAATTAATTTATTAATTTTATTAACTTTTTAACCTACAATAATAATATGATAAAAATAATTATTGCTGATGATCATCGATTGTTTCGGGAAAGCCTTAAAAATATCCTTTCAACAGAAAAAGTTGCTGAAGTAATAGCAGAGGCAGAAAATGGAGAAGAAGTAATAAAATTATTGGATCATTTTCAACCTGATATTATTCTCATGGATATAGCAATGCCAGTTTTGAATGGGATAGAAGCAACAAAGAAAGCGTTAAAAAAACAACCCAATTTAAAGGTATTGGCATTGTCTGGTTTCGATGATGACAAATATTATTATAGTATGGTAGAAGCCGGGGCAAAAGGTTTTGTACTTAAAAATTCAGGAATTGCGGAGCTCAAAAATGCAATTACGGAAATAAATAATAATAATAGCTGGTTTTCACCTGATCTATTGCAAAAGGTAATTACAAAACTAAACACTAAAACTAAAAAAGGGAAAGTTCTAGATTTATCTGAACGAGAATTGGAAGTGTTGCATTTAATCTGTGAAAGCCTTACCAACGATCAGATTGCCGACAAATTGAACCTAAGTTTTGAAACTGTAAAATGGCACCGGGCAAATATCCTGTCCAAAACAGAATGTACCAATACCGCAGGGCTTGTTATTTATGCAATTAAAAACCAGTTGGTTGAAATTTAACGCAACTGTGCAGATATAGTAGAATATAATTTGTTTTTATCGACTGGTTTACTAACAAACCCCACACAGCCGGCATCAAATGCCTTTTTCTTATCAGATTCGTAAGCAAATGCCGTTTGTGCCACTATTTTTAATGAAGGTATTTTACCCAACAATGATTTTGTAAGATCGAGCCCATTTCCATCGGGCAATTTTATATCCATAAGAACAACATCAGGTATAATATCAGATTCAAAAAACTCATAAACATTTTTAATATTAAACGCGGAATAAATTTTAATATTCGTTTGATTTAAAATTTCAATCAAATATTCGTGACTCGATTCGTCATCTTCAATGAGTAATATAGATTTATTTTGCCAATTAAAGATGTCCAACCCAGATTGTAATTTTTCATTTTCAACTTGTTTTTTAATAAATTTTAGTGGCAGTGTGAAACTAAAATTGCTTCCTTGTCCTAATGAAGATTTAAGTTGTATTTTACCACCCAAAGCTTCTACAATTCCTTTTACTATTGATAAGCCTAGGCCAGTACCGCCATATTTCCTTGTGAAAAATTCATCTTCGACTTGCCTAAAACGTTCAAAAATAATTTTATGATTTGATGGGTCGATTCCGATACCAGTATCAATTACATAGAATGAAATATTATTCATTTGAATAGAATAGCCAAATTCAACAAAACCAGATTCAGTGAATTTCAAGGCATTGCTAACTAAATTTGTTAAGACCTGTTTCAGCTTTTCCTGATCGGAAATAATTCTAAACGGTCCGGCTTCCGTTTTCCCTGGAATTAATTTTATTTCGTGATTAATACAAGAAATTAAAAATGTATGGTAAATATCATCTAATAAACCATTTAAATCAAATTCCTTTTCTTGAATTAGAACCTGATTTGATTCGATGCGTGCTATGTCAAGGATATCATTAATAATATTAAGTAAATTGTTACAACCATTATTTATGAGGTCAATGTATTGTAAATTTTTTTCTTTGTCAAAATTATTGTACAACAGACTTGAAAAACCAATAATAGCATTCATAGGTGTTCGAATTTCGTGGCTCATGTTTTGAAGGAAAGCAGTTTTCAAACGGTCGCTTTCTTCAGCTTTTTCTTTTGCTTGTCGTAAATTTTGTTCTGCATTCTTTCTTGCTAAAGTATTTGAAAAAACTTGTGCAATTAATTGACATGCCTGGACGATTGAATGCGACCATGCAATATTTTTTGTAGTACCGGCAAAAGAAACAGCTCCATAAATAGGTTCTTTTCCAATTTTAAAAGGAATTACTAGTGTAGATTTATCACCGTAATAATTTAGAACATCTTTATCTGTTTTAGCTTCCAAAGGCAAATCATTTACATCGGAAATAATTATTGTTTGGTTTTTAAGAATTTGTTGAGTAATCCACGGAAACGAGCTATTGGTTGTAACATTTTCCGGCACTGTTGGAATTTCATCAAGAGTACATAAATGGGTCAAATATAAAACTTGCGGTTCATCAGGCTTACCTTGCCAAAGAGAAGAACGGTCAGTACCAAAATATTTACAAATAGAACGTTGTGCATTAACTATTGCAACATCTATATTTTCGAAATCAATAGCAATGAATTCAGCTTGTATTTCAGTTAACATTTTTTCAAATTCCAAATGAAAAATTAATTCATCCTGGTAGCTATTATGTGTTTTTATTAATTCCATTTTTGCCTGTATTATTGATTTATATAAGGTTATTCTTTTTTCACAACATAGTAAATTGAAGTTTATAATTTTCAATTATTTTACCAATGAATAGGAATGTTTTAATGACAGAAATTATGAATTGATTTTATTTCCATAATTAATTGCCGTTAGGATTAAATTAGTTTTGGCTAATATTGTTGTTGAACTCTAGCATATATAGCAATGAATCTTCCAATTTAAAACGTGCATTTAATTTAAGTAAAAGGTATTCGAATTCGAAGCGAAGGTCTCTTGGACATCTTACTATTTCAAATACATTCCAATTTGAATTAAATAATGCAATTCGTTTTAATAAATCTTCATTTTCCCTGAAAATGGATTTTAATATTGAATTTATCTCTTTATTTAAACTTTCAATTATTAAATGTTCGGTATGTAAAAAACTATTCATACCATTTATATGGGGTAATAATAAATCAAAGAACTCTGTTATTATTAATCGCATATCTTTTGCTACATCCATTTCTACATAAAAGCCCAAAGTATTAACCTTTGCATTTATTATTTCAATAGATGAAATTATGGCAAGCTGCTCAGATTTATGTAACTCAATATTCATTTTGTTATGATTATGATTTTTTATAATATCAGGGCCTTCAAAATGAAGACCCTGAAAGAATTTTAACAATGAATTAGATTTTAATATGTTTCAAATTCATGGTCTTTAATGTCTTCACCTGGAACTTTCACACCATTAACAGGAAGAGTTGTATGTTTTTTATCAACTTGCGCCCTTCTTGCTGACTTTAACTGATGTTTTTCTTTTACGAAAACGCGGCCTGTATTAAAGAATGAAATGGCTTCATTCAACGATTCGGCTTGGCTGGCAAGTTCTTCGGCAGTGGAACTCATTTCTTCAGCAGCAGCAGAGTTTTGCTGGGTAACTTTTGATAATTGCTCAATAGCTGTTGAAATTTGGTTTGCACCTGCTGACTGTTCGCTACTTGAAGCAGAAATTTCCTGTATTAACGTAGCAGTTTTTTGAATATCAGGAATAATTTTCATCATAAAAGTACCTGCTTCTTCTGTAACCTTGAGGCTGGTAGCCGAAAGTGAATTAATTTCTATTGCTGCCTTCTGGCTTGTTTCAGCTAGTTTGCGAACCTCAGCTGCAACCACTGCAAAACCTTTACCATGTTCGCCTGCACGAGCAGCTTCAATTGCTGCATTAATGGCAAGAATGTCAGTTTTCTCGGCAATTGCATTAATTACTTTTATTTTTTCGGCAATTTGACGTATAGCATCCAGACTCTTTTGTGCTGCAATAGAAACTTCGTTAATACCTTTAGCTGCACCGGATGCAATTTTTTCAGTTTCCATAGCATTATCAGTATTTTGCTGAATATTTGCTGTCATTTCTTCTACTGAAGATGATACTTCTTCAGCCGACGAAGCCTGTTCGTTTGCACCTTCAGCTATTTGAACTGTAGTTGAACTAAATTGAGTACTAGCTGAAGCAACATTTTGAGCAGATTCGAGAATTTGACCAACAATTTCATTCAACCTTAAAACCATATCAGATAATGCCTGATTGAGTTCGTCGTTTTCTGAGCGTTTAGTAAGTGTTACAGTAAGATCGCCTTTCGACACTAACTTAGCTTTTTCAACAATTTCTTTACTTGCAGAGATTAGCCTTTTGAATGCATTTGCTAAACTTCCAATTTCGTCATTGCTATCAATATCTAGATTTATATTAAGGTTTCCCTGGGCAATCATATCTGCTGCCAAATCAATTTTACGAACAGGATTTGCAATTAATGAAGAAATAAAGAATGCAATTAGTATAGCTAATATTATACCCCCTGCGATAATTCCTATAAGAAGCGAATTTTGGAATGATTCCACACTTTTTGCAGTTTTGGTAAGATTTTCAGAAGCTATCACATTTACTTCTACGACTTTATCTAAGTCAGTTTGTGATTTGAAAAATAAAGGCCTAATACCCATACTAGAATTATATATTTTTTCATTTAATTGTTGCAATTCAAATAAATGGCTTCCATCATGCGTTTTACTTATTTCTTTAACTAAAAGATCTTTGTGTTTGCTAAGATCAAAAAACTCATTACTTGCTTTTTTCCAGTTATCCCAACTAACTGCAAATGCATCCCAAGCTGCTTTTTCTTCTGCATTTTGATCTAAAGGCAAGTATATTGCCCAGGCTTTATCCACATTCTTCCATGCTTCATCTACTTGCTGGTACTGACTTTCCCTAAAATCTAATTTTTGAAAAGCTACCTCGTCAATTAATAATGTCCGTTCTAATGATTTAATAGCTGTTTGAGCTTCTTTTATTGTTAGAAGTGAGTTTACACTTGGTAGGCGGTTGGTGGTTGCTTCGGTAAGGAGTTTGCCAACTGAAGTTAAACCATTATACCCTATTAACCCTACTACGATTAATATCGCAATTACTGCTGAGAAACCGATTAACAGTTTCGATTTGATTTTTAAATTTTTAAATTTCATGACTTTTTTATTTAAATGTTAATTATTGATTTACAGTTTCTATTTGATTTATAATTTCCGAATCGGCGACTGAGAAAACTTTATCTGGATGTAAAAGCAGGATAAATGCATCATTTCTTCGGATTACTCCAGCAATGTAGCGTGAGTCGAAATTAAGTCCCATTTCTGGAACAGGTTTAATTTCGTTAGGGCTAATTTCAATTACATCCTTCACACCATCAGCAGTTGCCGAAACAGTATAGTGATTTTCGTTTTTTACCAAATCATATACGATAATGAAGTTTTTAGATTCTTCGTCAACAACAGACATGTTAAATTTACGCCTGGTATCAACAACTGGTAGAATTTCACCCCTGAAGTTTATAATTCCTAAAATGTGTTCAGGAGATTTGGGTACACGGGTTATTTGCTGTTGCTCCAGTACTTCAAGTACATTTACAACATTTACCGCAAAAAGCTCGTGACCAAGTACAAAAGTTAAGAAAGTTAATTTTTCCATAAAATTGATTATTAAATGATTAATTTATTTCAGATGGTTGTAACCAAAGTTTATCCGTATCTATTAGCAAGGCAATGCTACCATCACCTAATAAGCTTGCCCCCGATAAAAACTTTATTTCATTAAAAGAATGACCCAAAGGTTTTATCACTGCCTGGTACTCACCCACTATATTATCAACTACAAGGGCAAAAGTTTTGTCGTGTTTTTTAATTACAACTAACTTATCTGTTGAATCAGAGGTAGAATTTGAAATATAGTCAGGTGTTTCAATAAACATATAAGGAATCAGTTCCCCATTAAAATTGAATAAATGATTTTGCCTGTCAATAAGATTTTCATGGGCTTCAAGGATGCAGGAATCAATATCTTCAACCGGGATTGCATAAATAATATTTGAAGCTTTGACCAAAAGAGTATCAATAATAGAAATAGTTTGTTGCAGCTTTATTGAAAATGTTGTTCCTGTACCTTTATTTGAAGTGATTGTTATTTCACCCCTAATTTCCCGTATTTTATTCAAAACAATATCCATTCCAACACCTCTACCTGATACGTTTGAGAGATTCTGAGCAGTTGAAAAACCAGGTAGAAAAATTAGGTCGAATATTTCTTTTTCAGACAATTGAGTTCCCGGGCTAACAAATCCATTATCTACGGCCTTTTTATAAATATATTCGGTATCAATTCCGTTACCATCATCGCTGATAAATATATATACATAATTACCTGATTTTACCGTTTCAAACCGAATAGTGCCTGTTTCGTTTTTCCCTCGTGCTTTGCGAACATCAGGCAATTCAATTCCATGATCGATACAATTTCGAATAAGGTGCATAACGGGTTCACCAATATGATCAATAATGCTTTTATCGAGTTCAGTATCGTTTTCATCAGTTACAAAATTTATTTGTTTGTCAAGTTGCTTAGCTAAATCACGGATTAGCCTTTTAAATTTTTCAGTAATTTCAAGAATGGAGACCAGTCTTAGGTTTAATGCATTCTCGCTAAATAATTTGGTTAGCTTTTCAATTTTTTCACCAGCATTTATAGCCTTTTCGTGGTGATCTTTGTTTAATGCACTTAATAGTTCTGATTTGGTGGTTACCAATTCACTAACCAGGTACATTAACGTATCAAGTTTACCCGACTCTACATTAATATGGCTTGTTTTTTTTGATGATGGTATAATTATATCCTTTGTTCTTAATGTAACTTTTTTTTCAACCAAATCATCTTCGTCAAATGTATTTTGTGAATTTGAAATTGGTTGATACACAGTTATACTTTCATTGGATTTGAACCCTTCCCTAATTTTAAATTCATTTGGATCAAAAATGTTAAAATCAGCTATTTTATGAATTTTACAGTAATCCATGATAAATAAAAGAGCTTCTTCAATTTGATCATAACCTTTATCAGTAACCAGAAAAATACTCCAATAGGAAACATTACCATATTGAAATGGATGTTTTTGAATTTTATATTCACCTAGTATAAGTAAATCATGAAAAGTATATACCAGATTGATTGCACGATCAATAATTTCATCGCTTGGATAAAATAAAATATGCCATGTAATAAATTCACTTTTGTTATCAGGTATTGATTCTGGCCTTTTTGGCTCAAAACGCTTTATTTCAATTTTTCCAACAGCTTTTAAGACATCCAAATTAGTACGCAGTTCTCCATTTTTTTCAATGTTTACAGGATTTTCAAATTTTTCATCGTAAAGTAAGGCGCGAATATGGTCAGCGGCAGAAAAGCTTATCTCAATTAACTCAGGTACTACTTCAACTTTTTTGTCGCGTACCAAATCATACAAACTTTCTAACTCATGTGTAATTTCAACAACCTTATCGAAGCCAAACATACCGCTTGCACCTTTTATCGTGTGCATTACACGAAATGCTTCACCGATATGTTGTTCGTTTCCTTTATCCTTTTCAAGCTCAATAAGTGTATTATCAAGGCTAGTAAGTAAAGTTTCGGCTTCGGCAATAAATTTCTGCTTTAACTGATTAATGTCCATGACTTTAATTTTATTATTTCATTTGTTATTATAATCGAATAAAATTTGTTCTGGGAAGAATAGCTTACCATCACTTACAGTATTAATCGCTTCCCTCAATTGCGCTACAAGATCATGTTTGAATATGCAGCCCTTAAAACCAGCTTCAACCAATGCTGTGAGATAAACCTTGTCAACATGCATTGTAATAGCAATGATTTTTAATTTATTATATTGCCATAATAACTCTTTGGTGAGACGAATACCATTTTTCCCAGGCATCATTACATCCATTAAAATTATATCGGCTTTATACCAAGTGCTTATTTTTGCAGCTTCTTCAGCATTAGATGCTTCACCTATTATTTCTGCATTAAATTGGCTGGTTAATATTGAACGTAGTGCACAGCGAAAGGCCTCGTTATCGTCTATTAAAATATATTTTTGTACTTCCATAATTTTGAATTATTTTATGAATCAAAATTACTTCTGTAATGAAGCCTAATACACCACTATATAAGACTGAAAATAAAATATGAATAGGGGTTTTATAAAAGATAAATAGGGGCAAAAACCACCAAAAAAGGGGGGAATAAAATGTTATTAGATACTGACTATAATCAAAAATAACGCAAGCTATCTTCTGTGGAATATTCAGCTAAAATTACTCTGCTTTGGTTTGCTATTTTTAGCTCCATATAAAACATTATCATTAAGTGAATAACTGGGAGTTAAAATATGTCTGGTTTCTAAATAAATTCAATATGAATTAATTCCAATAGCTGGTTTTTAATATATTACAGATTTGGCTTTACTGTTAAATCTATGGAATTATATTATAATTTCATTTCAAGAGTAGGTACCCAAAATAGTTTATTTCTATTTTAAAATATTTAATAACACTGATTTATAAAATGTATTGGCATAAAACTTAACAATATAAATCCCTGAGTTCAGTACTACTGAATTTGTATCAATTTCCAATTGATGCGAGCCTACGCTTTGTCCATTTTGAGAAATTGATTTTAATAAAATACCTTGTATTGAGCAAATTTCTATTTTTACATTACTTATCACAGGAAGATCATATTTGACAATAAATTTTGAATTTGAAGGATTGGGGAAAAGGCTAAATTTATATACTGGAAAATCCACAGAAGTATTAACCTTTTCACCAATAGTTTGCTGAAAACTAAACCAATTCAACTTACAAACACTTGAGGCGCCGCCTTTAAATACCAAATAAATATCTCGTACGCCTGTAATGCCCGAAAATTCACACGATTCTACTGCATATGTTCTCAAATCAGTTGTGGGCAATATATTTAATGTTCCTGCTATAGTGCCATTCAAACTATCAAGTACAACCTGTATTTTGCCTGTACTACTCAATGAAGCCAGTCTTGCATTAAATTGTTTAGCAACCGATTTAAAATCAAAATTTTTATAAACTACATAACTATTATTAACCAGTGAATCAATGCAGAGTCCTCCTTCGCTGCATGATTGAATTGCTACTGAAGCTGATTTGTTTTCAAAATTCTCAGCCTCAAAAATTGAAAATGGATTTTGCCTATAAGTTGGAGAAACAGTTCCTCCAGCAACAATTAACTGGGTATCTAACCTAATATCATCAGATGAACTGCCTATATATATGTCAACATTTCCATTTTCCACCATAAATGTTTTTGAAGATTTGTCATAGTAATCAAACGCATCGCGATTCAGTGTAAAGTTTACAGTTTTTGTAGCACCTGGCATGAGGTTTATGCGTGTGAACCCTTCTAATTCCTTAATAGGTCGGATTATTGAAGATGAATCAACACGAATATAAAGTTGCACTACCTCATCACCAGTTAGTTTGCCGGTATTTGTAATGTTAGCGCTAACTATAACTGAATCGCCTGGGTTTAAATTTTTAGAACTTAATTTTAAATTGCTATATGCAAATTTTGTATAACTAAGACCATACCCGAAAGGATAAAGAGGTGTGCCTTTGAAATACATATAAGTGCGATTATGTTTAATATCATAATCATCTATTGAAGGCAAGTCTGCTAAAGATTTAAACCAGGTTGTACTTAATTTACCACCAGGATTATATTCACCAAATAAAACATCGGCAATCGCAGTTCCCTGTGATTGACCATCGAACCAGGCTGTTAATATTGCCGGGATGCTGTCCTGTTCCCAATTTATAGCCAATGAAAAACCTGTCTCTAAAACAAGTATGGTTTTAGGATTTGCATGATACACTGCCTTTATCAATTGTTCTTGTGACCCAGGTAAAGAAATGTTGGTACGGTCGTTACCTTCTCCTCCGGTTCCAATATCTGTTCCGCAAAATAGTATAGCTACATCGGAATTTTTAGCATAATTAACTGCCGAATCAATTCCTGACTGTGAAATGCTTCCATTAACCGAGCAACCATAGGCATAATTTATTACTTTACTTCCACTTGTATTAGCTGTGTCAGCTGGGTTATAAAACCTAAACCAGTTAATATTAAATAAATATCCTGAACCTCCTGTAAATTTTAAGTATAAATTATGCTTACCCGAAATACTGTCAGTGTTCATCGTTAGGGTAGTCCAGGTTTGCCAACCTCCTGTACTATCTATAGCGACAGTTCCAACTAATTGTCCTTTAAGACTGTCTAATATAACCTGAATATTTCCTCCACTTGTGTTGCTTGCAACGCGTATGTCGAATTTATTTTTTCCACTGCCAAAATTTATTGAATCATATTCTGTGTAATCGTTATTTTCAATATAACCTACATCGCTACCACCTTCGGAACAACTTTCAACCTGTATGTTCCCGCCTTCTCCAGTATAACTTTCGGCTTCAATTTGCCAACCGGGAATGTCAATGCCAAGTTTTGCATATATTCCCTGGAGAGGGGTTACTGAAACAGATGGAGAACCACTATATTCGCCTAATTGCAAAATATTTGCATTGGGCCAATAACTGCAATGGAATGAATTGAATCTTTATTGAGAGGTAATATTGAATTCTGATTTTTAAGCAATACTATGGCCTCACGGGCTGCCTTGAGCGCTAAATTGCGATTGGCCTTACAGTCAAGTTTTAAGAAGGAATGGAAGTATAAGGCACACTAGAAGGTGGGTCGAATTCGCCCAATAAAAACCTTGCTTTAAAAGATCTAAAAACAGCTGAATCCAAATCGGCCTCAGACATCAAACCTTTATTAATGGCATCATTCACATAATTAGGATAAGTTGTTCCACAGTTCAAATCGGTACCATTCCTTATAGATATTGCCGAAGCATCTGATAAGGAAGGGACATAAATATGATTAGCATAAACACAACTCACCGCATCACAATCTGACACTACAAAGCCTTTAAATCCCCATTCATTTCTGAAGATATTTGTCAGCAAGGTTCGGTTGGCCGGACAGGGAACACCGTTAACTGCATTATATGCACTCATTATTGAAAAAACTTTACCTTCCGTCACGCATGCCTTAAATGTGGGAAGAAAATATTCGCGTAAACTTCTTTCATCAACATTTGAAGAAATACCATAACGATTGTTCTCTACATTGTTGCAGGCAAAATGCTTGGCAGTTGCAACAGTTTTAAAATACCTGGGATTATTTCCCTGCATTCCTTTTATAAAATTAACTGCCAAACGTGAAGCCAGATAAGTATCTTCACCAAAATTTTCTTCCGATCTTCCCCATCGCGGATCACGTGCCATATTAATAACCGGACACCAGTAGGTTAAACCAGTACCATTGGTATTATTTTTAACACGGGCTTCGTCGGAAATTGCAGATGCTATATTAAAAATTAAAACCGTATCCCAGGTAGCCGATAGCCCTATTGGCTGTGGAAACGAAGTTGCCAATCCCAGCCGGGCGACACCATGCAATGCTTCGTTCCAATAATTATAGGCTTGGATGCCTAAACGTGAAATCGCAGATGTTTGATTGCCAAGTTGAGAAATTTTCTCAGCCAAAGTCATTCGAGATATTAAATCATTTACCCTCAAATTTACTGACAAACTCGTATCCTGGTATGGTTCAGAAGCCTTTATATATAAAGCCTTAGCTAAAATAATTAAAATAATAAAATAAAATTTTGATGACAATTTCATAATATATAAATATTGACAAATCGAACAATTTAAAGTTACTATTTCATTTGTATAATTCTGCTAATAATTCCATTATGATTTTAATCTAATTATGTTAAAATTTCAATCGCTTTTATTAAATTGGCATATAATTATTCAAGAATAATAGTCTGAAGAATTTGAATTTTAACATAACAATTGTATTTATGAAATAAATAAAAATTATTTTATGACAAGGAACTTATCAATTTTAAAAATCTATATGCAACATAATAATAAGCATAAGTTAGTTATTGACAAGTTGAAAAAAAGCTGTGTAATACAATAAATATTAGTTATGAAAAAGATCATTCCACTTCTGATAGTCATAATATTTGGACAAGGTGCATTAAGTAAAGATTGGTAACTTTTTATTAAAAATCAAACATGTTATTATAAACAGCCATTAGCTCACAAATTGATATTTTTAAAATAATCATTCAGCAAATGATTTTAAGGAAAGCAATATATAATGAAATTTCTGTTATATGGGAAATTATACAACAAGCTATTGAGCAACGCAAACAAGATGGCAGCGCACAATGGCAAAATGGTTATCCCAATGAACAAACCATACATGACGACATAACAAATGGTTACGCCCATGTACTTATTGATAATAATAGCATTGTAGCCTATGCAGCTATTATTTTTGGTGAGGAACCTGCTTATAACAACATAATAGGGCAATGGCTTAGCTATGGCGACTATGTAGTTATACATCGTGTGGCAACATCCAATTCAGTAAAAAAGAGCGGAGTTGCTACACATTTATTTAAACTTATAGAAGATTTATGTATTGCTCAAAAAGTGTACAGTATTAAAGTTGATACAAATTTTGACAATGTACCAATGCTAAGGATTTTGGATAAATTAAGTTACATCTATTGTGGAGAAGTGTTTTTTAGGGATTCAGCACGAAAAGCCTATGAAAAAATACTGATTCGCCCATAATTGACAATAATTCAACAATAAATAAAACAAGAGATAAATGACTTTTTCCCATTCATTTGCTTATGGCTGTCAAACTATTTTTTTTTAATTCTCAAGCTAATTAAATGATTAATGCGGAATCATATAAATATTTTTAAATTTGAGTTACATTCATTCAATATTCAGCTTTTGATTTTATTGACTCTTTTAAATGCAAATTATTTTAATAAATTTAAATGAAAAGGTTTATTTCAACACTATATTTGATAGTATTAAGTATCAATTTATTTTCTAATCCGGTTTCAAAAGATTCAGCAGAGCGGGTTGCATTAAATTATTTCAACCATAAATATATATTAGCGAAACCAGGCTTGTCATTAAAAAGTTCATATAAATCATTAAAGGAAAACATTCCGACTTATTATATTTTCAATTTTGAGGGAGGTGGATGGGTTATTATTTCTGCTAATGATGCTGCAACACCTATTCTTGGATATTCATTAAATGGTTATTTTGATGAAAATAATATAAATCCTTCAGCAAAATTATTGTTAGAAGATTATAGTAACCAAATTTTATACGCTTTTAAAAACAATATTAAAAATACTTCTTCAAAGGAAGAATGGGGAAATATATTAAATAATAATTATAAAGTAAATAACAGAAATATTGAACCGCTCCTAAAATGCAACTGGAACCAAACACAATTCTATAACGATTCCTGTCCTGCCGATAAACATGCACCGTATGGTTTTAATGGACGCGTTCCTGCAGGATGTGTTGCAATTGCAATGGCGCAAATAATGAAATATTATTCTTATCCATTAAGGGGAATAGGATCGAATTCGTATTACAGTAATAAGTATGGTTTACTTTCAGCTAATTTTGGTAACACCCAATATAATTGGACAAATATGCCTGATTCTAATTTTTATCCTAATGAGGATATTGCACAATTAGTTTATCACTGTGGTATTTCAGTTAATATGAATTATGATTCTGCAAGCTCAGGAGCCGGTAACCCTGAATATGCCTTAGTGCATAATTTTGGTTATTCCGATTCAATTACTTATAAATATTTAACCAATAATGATTCTATAGCTCTTGAAATATGGATTGCCACATTAAAAGCTGAGCTTGATGCTAAACGACCAATATATTATACCGGATCGAACCCAAATGATGGACATGCATTTATTTGCGATGGTTATGATAATTCTTTTCCAACCAAATTTCATTTTAATTGGGGTTGGGGTGGATATTACAATGGATATTTTGCAATTGGTGCATTAGATGCTATTCCAAATAATAGCGACTATGTTTTTAATAATTATAATACCATTTTAACGAATATTAAACCTGTAACAAATTTAATAATTGATACCAACCAATTGGTTTGTGAAATAACAAACCCATATGATCAAATGGTGATTAATCCAGATTCATCAATAAAAGTCAATGTATATGTACTGAAAGGCTATCCTAAAGTTATAAATCTTTATATTGATAATGAACTAAAATCCTCCACTTCATCATTTCCTTATTCTTTCACAATTTCTTCTACAAACTTTTCAATTGGGAAACATATCCTAAAAATCATTGCTTCAAATAATGTTATAGATTGCAGCGATAGTGTTGTATTTTATGTTTATAATATTGTAACATCAGGTTGTTGGAAACTTCAAAAAATTTTCCCAAACAATGGAGAATTAGGTGTTAATTTTCTTTCAATTGTTGATTCAAGCGTCGTTTGGGCAACTCTTGGAGGTAAATTGAATCTGTTTGCAATTACTTCTGACGGAGGAATTAATTGGGATACCGGGCATATTATTAACTCCACTTTCGATACTCTTTCTTTATCAAATATATGTGGCATCAATACAAAACAAGCATATGCTTGTTTTAATCCTGGAATTACTCATGGTGGAGCTATATTTTACACCTATGATGGTGGTAAAACATGGACTCGCCAACCTTCTGCCAACTTCAAAAATAGTTGGGCAAATTGGATATATTTCTTTGACGCAAATAATGGAGTATGTATGGGCGATTCATATCAAAACCAATTTGTAATTTATACAACAAATAATGGAGGAGTCAATTGGATTAGAGTAGTTGGAAATAATATTCCACCAGCGAAAGATCGAGAAACAGGTTTGGAAAACAGTTACGATGCTTTTCATAACTCAATATGGTTTGGAACGAATGATGGAAGATTATACAAATCGTTTGACAAAGGACTAACCTGGAGTGTGTCAGATAGTATCTTTAGTGCAACAAAAAATTATTATGTTAGGTTTAAAGACAGTGTCCATGTTTTCGGACATCTTGATGGCGAACATAATGGCTCATATGCCATCTATAAAACTACTGATGCAGGAAAAACTTGGGCAAAGTTTATTGAAGAAGATGAAATGGAGAATTTAGTATATATCCCTGGAACAAAGTCAACATGGTTAAATTATAGCGGATTTACTGAACTAAGTACTGATGACGATTCCACTTTTAGCATAATTGATGAAACTATTTCTATGAATGAAATTCGTTTTAAATCTTCAACTGCAGGTTGGGGAATGGCAAATTATAGTTCTAGTTTAAATGGCACAGGAATTTATAAATGGAATGGTTCATTTTCATCAATAAAGAAGTATAAACTTACATTTCATTTGGTTGATGATAATAATAATGCTTTGCCTAATGTGGAAGTAGAAGGAGGAAATACATTCACAACAGACGATTCTGGTGATGCCGTTTTAAATGTTACAATGTTTGGGAATCCATATTCCTTTACTTTTTATTTAAATGGATATAAAGAGAAGAATGAAAAATTCTTTATACAAAGCGATACATCCATTCAAGTAAGCCTTAATAAAATAAATAGTGGTAATAGTTCTGTTACTTTTGTTGTGAATAATCTTTTAAATAAACCAGTACATGGTATATCTATTTTTTTCAATGATTCCGTAAAAAACACTGACATTTCCGGGAAAGCAACCTTTTCAAATCTTATACATGGGGAAGAATATATCTATACTGCTTTAAAAGGTAATGAATATGTCGATTATGGAACAGTTGGAATATCGAAAACTGATAATTATATATATATTACTTTCCTAATTGATAGTTTTTATAATTTCAAAAGGCTACCCGACATTATTTTCCCTAACCCGGCTTCTGATATGTTTTGTATAATGTCAGACAGTATAATTAATGAAGTAAAAGTTTTCAATACATCAGGATCATTACTTTATACTAAGCAAACCAATTCTAACATTATATTAATACCAACACAAGAATTTCAAAATGGAATTTATATAGTTCAATCCAGGAAAAATAAAATCACCATTTCAAAAAAAGTAATAATAAAACATTAATATAATTCAAATAAATTTTGAAATTAAAAAATATCTATTCTTCCCAATTGTTAAGTGAGAATTTAAATCGGTTTGCAAAATCATTGCTTTCAATTTATATTTGTATAGCAAAATTACAGTCACTACCGCAGGCGAACATGAAAATTAAAATAATTAGATTATGATTTCTTTAATTATTGCATTTTTAATAATTATAGCTTTCTATTCAATAGAATCATTTTTTCGATATGGTGATGAAGCAAAGAGCAGAGAGGCTGGACAAGCAGATAAAAAGTCAACATTATATTTAAGCAGGGTATTTAGTATAAATTTACTTGTATTAATTTCTGGTTTTCTATTAAATCGCTTTACAAAGCTTACCATTTTTGATAAATTGATTTACCCATATTTGGGCGACTTAATTATGATTGTCGGTTTAATTACAAGGATCACAGCTACGCGGACATTAAAGCAATATTATACGCGTACATTAAAAATACAATCAAATCAAAAAGTGATAGATTTTGGATTATATAAATATTTACGACATCCAGGATATTTAGGTCTTTTATTAATTTGGACCGGAGCAAGTATAGCTTCAAATAATTGGTTAATATTTATATTTATAACATTGGCCTCAATTATAGTTTATCATTATAGAATAGAAAGTGAAGAGCAAATGTTGGTATCAGCATTTGGTGAATCATATATAAATTATAAAAAACGAACCTGGAGGTTGGTTCCCTGGCTTTATTGAGTTCTTATATAAAATGAATTTTCATTCAATAACAGATAAATTAAATTAGGGTTATACAAGGTCTGCTAGTTCAGCGCTTTCTAATTATATTTATGTAAATATATTCAATTAGCAAGTAATTTCAGCTTTTTATAGAGCTGTATAACTTTGAGGCCAATTAAAAAACGAAAATGTGTACAGATTTTAATTTGATTTAATATGAAAAAAGTATTATTGTTATTAGCGGATGGATTTGAAACATTTGAGGCAAGTGTATTTATAGATGTTATTGGCTGGAATCTTGTTGAAGGTGATAAATCAACCGAATTGTTTACCTGCGGATTAAAAAAAGAAATAAAAAGTTCATTTAATCAAAGTTTTATTGTTGACTTTTTAATTAGTGATATTGATATTACCTCATTTGATGCATTGGCTATTCCTGGTGGATTTGAAGTTTATGGTTATTATAATGATGCTTACGATGAAAAATTTCTCGATCTGATTCGTAGTTTTAAAGCAAATAATAAATTTATTGCATCAGTTTGTGTTGGGGCATTACCATTGGGGAAGAGTGGCGTTCTAAAAGACAAAAAAGGTACAACATACAATAGTGCAATTCGGAGAGAAGCATTACAAAGATGTGGTGTGGATGTTATTAATCAGCCTATTGTTATGGATGATAATATTATAACATCATGGAATCCATCAACAGCAATAGATGTCGCTTTTTTATTATTGGAGTATTTGACATCGAAAAAAAATGCGTCTAAGGTGCGCCAATTAATGGGATTTTGATGTTGAAAGAATAAACAATTCGCTATATGGCAACTGAAAGCCATAATGATTAAATTGACTAATTGGATATTAATGTTCAAAATTTATTTATATAAGTGAGTAAATTTTATAACAAATCAGAATATATTTATCATTGTGCTAAAATCTATAACATATAATAGTTCGTTAATTGCTCCCTGTGGAATAAATTGTGGAACTTGCATAAGTTATCTTAGGCATCGAAACAAATGTTTGGGATGTTGGGCTGATTTTAATTTAAAACGTAAGACATGTAAATTATGTAAAATAAAAAACTGTGAACATCTTACCCATAATTCTTTAAAGTTTTGTAATGAATGTAAGTTATTTCCATGTGAAAGGTTAAGACATATTGATAATAGATATAGAACAAAATATAGGCTTAGTTTAATTGAGAATCTTGTTGCAATTAAAGAAACAGGAATTGAGACTTTTCTTGAGAATGAGGCATATAAGTGGACATGCTCAAACTGCGGATCACCTTTAAGTGTGCATTTGTTCAAATGTCCAAATTGCCAAATTGATTTGAATTAAAAGTGCAAATAACATCGGCCATAGGTCTAATAAGGGTTATATCTGTTTGCTAGTTTATTAAGTTTTTATTATATTTGTTTAGTTACGTATAAATTGCAATTAAACCAGGTACAACGGTATAGCCATGTAAGCGTTGTATTACAAGCGAAAGACTACAACCCGAAATATTAATTTAAAAATAGAGCTATGGAATTTTCAGATGTTATAAATGGAGTTTTACAAGGATTAGAAAGTTGGGAGTCAAGGCTGACTCAATTATCAGAAGATACGATTTCAAATAAACAAAATAATCAAAATAGGACAATCAGGCAGATACTTGGACATATGGTTGATTCAGCTTCCAATAATATTCATCGCATTATTCATTTACAATATCAGGAAAGTCCACTCATATTCCCAAACTATGCTACAAATGGAAATAATGACAGATGGATTGAAATACAAAATTATCAGAACGAGAATTGGAATGATTTAATACAACATTGGAAATTTAGTCATTTACACTGGGTTCATGTTGTAAAAAATGTAAAACCAGATAAATTAGATAACGAGTGGATTTCTGATTCAAAATATGGTAAAGTTTCTCTAAAGGATATGATTACGGATTTTTTGAGACATTTTCATTTACATCTTGGAGAGATTCAAGAATTAATTGACAAATAGAATATGGAGAATTTTTACAAACACAAAATTGAACAGGTTGTAAAAACACGTAAACAGGCACATTGATTTTATATGATTATATCCAGGGTTTATAAGTCCTTCGTTGACTTGAAACAAAAAACATACATGAATGGTGAGTGGAGTTTGTGTACAGGGCTATTAATTGTAAAATGATATAAAAAATGCACCATATAATTGGAAAGATATACACCATGGCATGGTGCTTATATGCTAGTTATAGCCCATTTTAAGAAAAATTACTGACATACATTTAGTGATATTTTGTATCTTTGGAAAAAAAGATTATGCAAGCATTTAGATTTGAAACGAGGATATCAAAAAAAGGAGTAATACAATTACCCTTAAATAAGCAACTTATAGATAGAGAAGTTGAGATTATTATTTTGACAAAACAGGACTTAAAGCCGATTAAAAATGCTTCTAATGATTTTATTGATAAATGGGCTGGATTCCTTACAAATGTTGACATATCTGATTCAAAATATCAATATTTAAGTAACAAGTACAAATGAAAATCTTACTTAATACAAATATAATTCTTGACATTGCACTTAAACGAGATATTTATTTTATTGATTCTGCAGAAGTATTTAGGAAAATTGATAATAAATCATTATTTGGATTTGTAACAGCAACTACAATTACTGATATTTATTATGTTGCTAAAAGGGAAAAAGGTCATCAAATAACAATTGAATTTATAAGCAATCTGATTGAGATAGTTGATATAATTGGCATTGATAGGGAAGTAATAATAGAATCTTTGCAATCTAAAATTGTTGACTTTGAGGACGCAATTCAATCAATTTCGTCCTTGATTAACAATGTAGATTTTATAGTAACAAGGAATGTAAAGGATTTTGCAAATTCTGAGATTAAAGCAATTGCTCCAAAGGAACTGATAGAAAAATTTAAAAAGACAAAATAAAAGCGGACTATAACATCGGCTAAATATAATGCGCGATATAGCTGGTTTGCAAACCCATTGCTTTCTAATTAAATTTGTGTAGTTGGATTTATATTGCAAGTAAATCTCGAACTGCGGTATAGTTGGAAAACATTGGTGGTCATACATAAACAGAAAACACTTAAATCATTAATTACGAACAAATGGAATCAAAAAATTTAATTGCTGAAGCATATACAACAATAGATGCTCCAATTAACAAAGTTTGGGATGCATTTATAAATCCAGGCACAATAAAAAAATATATGTTTGGGACAACTGTTATTTCTGACTGGAAAGAAGGAAGCAAAATAGTTTGGAAAGGAGAGTGGAAAGGTAAGCCCTATGAGGACAAGGGTGAAATTATTCAATTCAAACCCAAAACAAAGCTACAATACAGCCATTTTAGTCCACTCACAGGACAGCAGGACATTCCTGAAAATTATCATACTGTTACAATAGAACTTACCGAGAAAAATAAGCAAACGATCGTTTTTTTATCACAAAACAATAATACCACTAAGCAAGCAAAAGAATATTCAGAACAAAATTGGATGATGATGCTAACTGGACTAAAAAAACTATTAGAAGAAAATTCTGATAGATAGAGAATGTTCCTTTTCATCAACGCAGGTTCTGATTGTAGATAAAAATCACAAACCGCCAACACACATGCAACACGCACCCCAGCTTAGCGTAGTATATGAATAGATGAAAAAGTAATGAAAAGGCTAAGCGTAGATTGCATCTACGCTTTTTTTGTTCTTAGTTTTTAATTAGCGCCTGTCTTTAATATCAACAAACCCTGACAGGGTTATGCTTAATCAAAGTTCCACAACTACTAATTTCCTCACCATCTGTTTTGTGAAAAACCCTGTCAGGGTTGCCCAGCCAAACCATGGCTACCGCATGTTTTAAAAATTAACCGTTATTTATACCCATTCTAAGGCATTTATATCAAATAACTTTTTACTTTTAAGGTGAAAATCAGGGGAATTTGTGGGCAGGGATATTTTAATTGTAAAATGAAATAAATAATGCGCCATATAAAGGAAATTATCTAAACTTAATAGGAAAGACAAACATAATGTCATGGCGCTTATATACTAGTTAGACATAACCATAAAAAAATAACATGAGTAGTAAAAATGAAATTGTAAAAAAAGATGAAGAACATCTTGGTCAAGTTGCTCTTCCTTTCAATCAAGAACAATTTGCTGATTTTCTTATCTCACTTTTAGGTAAACCTCAAACTATTAGTAAAAGATTTGAAGGTAGTTTTTCTATTGATAAAGATACAATATCAAAACTTTTTGAGATTATTAATCAAAGAATTTATCAACAAAATGATGGTAAACTAATACAATTTAGAGCTACCATTTATTATTCTGATAATTCATCTATAACGCTTGACGGATTTGAACATTTAGTAAACTATAATGAAGCACTTCCTTTAATATCAGAAGCAATACATTTAACTTGGCAATATATTGTTAAGTTTCGAGATAAAGATAATCCTGAGAAACAAGAAATAAACGTATCATTTATAACAAATACAGAAAGACCTCGACGCTATGATTTTGATGATGACCAATATCTTTATATTTCAAGCCATGGACAAATTAATATTAGAATTAATCATACTGCTAGAACTTGGGGAGCAGATATTGAAGCATTATTATCAAGGCATTTAGAAAAACTTGTAAAGAAGGATGGTAAGATAAAAAGATTTTTTAGATATAATAATGATAGTGTCGCCAAAATTATTAGAGTATTAATATTAGCTATTGCAATTATTCATGTTTTAATTGAGTCTAATACAATTGCTACTTTAACGTCAAATGACATTATAAAAATATTAAGTTTTTACTTCAGATCAGCTTTATTTATTGGTTTATTATATCTATTTACAATTGTTATTGAATTTGCATTAGTTAATTTCTCATTAGACTCAAGACCGAGTTATTTATTACTGACCAAAGAATCTTATAAAGAGAAAGATAAAAATGATAGGCTGTATAAAAAGATTTGGATTAATTATACTTTGACTATAATTATTTCTATTATTACTGGTATAATATCTAATTACATTTTCACATATTATATAAATAAATAATGGCAATGCCCTACACACGATCTCATAAGAAATGGCAGGGTTTATATGGTTTTCGAAGTTAGTTGATATAATTAAAAAATGCAAGTATTTTGATAACGAAGTTCTTCGAAATCCGCCACATACTTATAGCGCAAAACGTTGGTTGCAATTTTAAAGACTTTGATTTTTAAATTAATAGTTTGTAATTTTATATGATAAATTAAATACCATGAAACAACGTAATTATATTCTTACAATAATCGCATTGTCTGCAATTATTGTGATATTATTAATTCTTTTAGCTACAACTAAAGTTAAAATAATAGAACGAGACGTTATTTATCAAGGAACTGTTAAGAAAGAATACAAACGGTATATTAATTATCATCATTATAATGATTCCATTTCTTCAATAGATACAACCTATGTAAAAATAAAATAGTCTATTTTGACAAACCCATAAATTATGGATTATGAAAAAATTGTTAAGTTTAATTTCAGCATTTATATTTTTTTTAATAGCAAATGGACAAACTGCTGAAGAGTATATGAAAATGGCAAGATTAAAATCTGACCAACAAGATTATATTACAGCAATTAATTATTTGACAAAGGCTATTGCTCTTAACCCTGAATTATTGGATGGTTACTATTGTAATAGAGGTATTTTGAAGAATAATATAAATGATTATAAAGGTGCAATTATTGATTTTACTAAGGCAATTGAGATTTATCCTAATTTTGACGAAGCTTATTTTAATAGAGGCCTCTCAAAATTAGGGTTAGAAGACTATGTCGGTGCCATTTCTGATTTTACAAAAGCAATTGGTATTAAGCCAGATTATGGTAGTGCATATTTAGACCGTGGAATTGCAAAAACTATTCTTAATGATTATCATGGCGCAATTTCAGATTTAACAAAAGCTATTGAATTAGGTAATAATTATGCTGAGGCCTATTTTCATAGAGGTATTGCTGAAAATTATGCTCAACTATATAAAGAAGCATTATTTGATTATAATTCTGCATTGATTTATAAACCAGATTATGCTGAATGTTATTATAATAGAGGTCTTACAAAAATTGGATTAGGCCAAAAAGAGCTTGGATGTATGGATTTAAGTAAAGCTGGTGAATTAGGTTTTGGACAAGCCTATGAACAAATAAAAAAACGTTGCCAATAGATATATTAAATATTTATAAAGAATAAAATTTATTTTAACATTATATATATTCATAACTACTATAATTGTTGGGCTTCATTTTATTTTTTCAATGCAAACCCCGCTAAACGTAGTATATAATTAAAAGAAAAAACAATGAAAAGGCTAAGCGTAGATTGCATCTACGCTTTTTTTATTCAGTTGTTATTAATTAAAAACAATCCCCCTACCCCCTTTTCTAAGGAGAATTAACCACTGCTTGTACTGAAATATTTTCTCAGCCTCGACTCATACAAAAAACAAAACCCAGCGATGGCGAGGTTCAGTTATACAATAAGCAATTAAGTTTATTTAGCTTGCATCGGTACACTTTTATCGTGCATATTTTCAATAATCTTGTTCTTATCCTGGCTACCTTGCGACGAACCAAAATAGAAGCTGAATATTTGCGTTACAATAGCGCTTAAAACCCCAAGGATATAAATTACCACATCTTTCGAATTATTGTCAATAAGCGCCTTGTTTTTAAACACTACAAAATAGAACAGCACAAAAGCCAGCACAGTAGTGCCTATGGCTAAAAGAGGCGAAACATTCTTGGCCAGCCATGTTGCATTGGCGCTGGTTTGTACTTGGGCAGCCATAACCCTGGCGCTGTTTACATCCTGGAATATTTGCTGTTGCTGATCGTTTGTAAGCTTTTTCATATCAGTCTGAAACTGATATTCGGCAGTTTTCATTTCAAGGTCGAGCTGCATTTTTTCGCCTTTGGTTGTTACAACTTTGTCTAAAACATTGCCAACCGAATCAATTACGCTGCTTGCACCGCCTGTAAATATATTTGATAACAGTCCCATTGTATTTAAGTTTTAATTATTACCAATAGCACGGCAAACCCATCCATAAAAATACTTCTGGCTTACCGGGTTCTTTTTAACAATGCTTATATAGCGAACTATTTTCGCTACCGTAAAGGCTGCCAGAAAATGTTCAGGGTCAAAAGCATTAATTTTAGCAACCGATTCAGCGCCTATAATGCCATCGGCAGTAGTATCAACAACCATTTGTGCCAAAGCTGCACTTACTTTTACACCGGCATTCACGGCAAAATCAAAAATAGAGCTTGCAACCATCTGGTTATTTAGCTGGTCGCCGCAAATGGTGTCCCAATAATTAACCTGGTAAAAGTCGGTAATCTTTGTTTGAAGCTCATTGTCTTTATCAAGGTTTCCCGGAAAGCCCGGTTTGGTTTTTAAAATGTCAATGATAACCCAGCCATCCCATTTACTGTTCATTTTTCGGGCAATACCCTTATACGTTTCACCACCCGGGTCGTCGGGGTCATTAACATAGCCGCCTTCGTACGAAAGCACTTTTTGAAAGGATAAATTGTAATCTGCCATTTTTAATTAGTATGTTAAGTTTAATTTAAAGAATTAATTTAATTATCCCTCTCCGTTTGGAGAGGGACAAAGGGTGAGGTACATTAAGCTTTTTCAAGCTCAATAGCTAAATTAGTGGTTTCGTTATTCACCACATTTATAGTTAAAGTTTGGTCAGTTGTACCCTAATTTATGAACTGTAACAATATAGGGGCCTTCGGCAAGGCTGGGGATTCGGAATCGTCCTTTTTCGGCAGTTTTCTTAACCACTTCAGTAGTAGCAGCTGATGTAGCTGATTTTGCAAGTGAGTTTGATGCAAGGGTAAAAGTAAGCGTTACATTTTTAATGGGTTCGCCACTTGCTTTGTCCGTTACAACTCCTTTAACTGAAGTTGCAGAACCCGAAGTGGAGATAATTGCCCTTGCAGTATGGTATTGACTGTAAAAATCGGGTTTAGAAGTTTTAAACATTTCAATGTCTAAATCTAATCGGGTAGTTAAAATGTCATTGGCATCTTTAAAAAGAACTGCCAGGTTCTCGGTAGCATTCTTGGTTTGGGCTTTTACTGAACGAGGTTTGGCAATATATCCCGCATAGGCAGTAAGGGTAGTTTGCAAATCGGTTACCAACGCTGCTGTTACGCCATAAGTTGCCAAAGCCGTTAAATTTGCATTTGCCTTGGCAATAATAGTATCGCAATAACCGGCAATATCTGTATCGCGGCCTTTATAAAACATACTTTGGTTATAATGAACACTTTCATATAAGTCATTATTAGCGGTTGTTTTGGCGTACGATTGTATCCTGTTAACCAAAAACAGGGCCTTATCAGTCAGGGCTGAACGCTTAACGTTTTTGTCAGTTGTAATACCCTTCGAAGTAACCATTTGAGCGTCGCGGTTTTGCTCAATCAAAGGTATTTTCGCAGTAACCAGTCCATACGTATTGGCAAATACGGTATTTGCCGCCCAAGTACTGTTGTACTTGTCAATTATAGCCTTTAAAGTGTAAAGCATGTTTAAATAATCTTCCTGGGAGTTTCTCATACATAAATAATTTTAAGGTTAATAAATAAGAAATTAAAACATAAATTAATTGTTTTATTGGTGAACAAAAACAGTAACATGCAGCAAACAACAACAAATCATTGCTACTTCCTCAACACTGCTTACATCATCACAAAACCGGATTTTCTTAACCTCATTAATCTGAAACCACAATCCTTAGAAGGATTTTTCGAAGATAATACCTGGTCTATTCTCCTTAAAAGCTAAATTCCGAGACCAAAATATAAAATTATTTTGAAAAACAAAAATATAATGAAAATTAAATAACCATTTCCGGAAACTTATTGTCAATTTCTTTCCAAAAAGAGTCGTCCGCATTCCAATATTAGTCGTCCGCACTCTATGACTCCATGTCCGCACTCAATAAATTCATGTCCGCATTCAACTATTACATATCCGCATGAAAAAAATTGTCGTCCGCACGTAAATAATTCATGTTCCGGTTTAATAATTAGGTCTCCGCAATACATAATTACATGTTCCGGTTTAATGAAGAGGTGTCCGCACTCCATTACCACATATCCCGACCAATAAAATGAAGGGTTTCAAAAATTGAACTGAAAAGCTAAAATGAATATGGATATTAACTCTGAGGGCTTTTTAAGGAAAAGCTATTTTGAGCATGTCTTTAAAGTCGACAAACCCTGACAGGGTTATACTTAATCATAGTTCGACAATTACTAAATTCCTGACCACTGATTTGTAAAAAACCTGTCAGGGTTACTTGTCAATCTTAAACGACTTTATTGATAGGCTCTATTTAATTTTAGATAACTATTGGCAGTTATTCCCAAATCCTGAACATGCCAGAGCAGTGTAAAAGGCCCATCATATATAAAGTGCCATCATAGTATCGTTCCCCTAATTTCGAAGGAATAGGGGCATTCCATAATGCTTCCACAAATTGTTTTGCTATTGGGTCCGTAGCAGCTAAACTTGCAACTGCATTGGTGGAAATTAAACCTATATGATGTTCAGGATTAATAACTGTACCATTTAAGGTATATTGGCAGCCATAATTATCAATTCCAGACTTTGCAAAAAATGCTTGAATGCGGTTACTAAGTTCCTGTTCGCGTTTATCCTTACCCCACCATGCCCAATCGACCGACCAGTTCATGGCAGTTCGCCATGAATCGAAGGAAAAGTTTTGCGCCTGAAGGTTCCATTGTATAACCATTGGAGAACCATTGAAGTTAGCATAGTCAGGAGCTAATCCGGTTTCCGGATTGGTTGCTTTTTGAAAGAACGCTCTGCTTGAATCGGCTGCATCGGCCCAAAATGTTCGGTCATTTTCAGGGCCAAAACGCGACCATAATTCGTAAAATGCAGGCAAATGGTACGATGGGTCAGAAAAATTATTTGCTCCATCGTTGGCGACAAAACGTATCATTTTATATTCTTCATTAACCATTGTCCGAATGGTGCGTTCACCTCGTAAGGTATTCCCTGTTTTGGTTTCGTGATGGCGGATTGCGGTAAGTATTTTATCGGCCCATGCTTTGTAATTATATATTCCTTCACCATTCCCCCAGCGGGCTGCTGCAAAATAAAGCGACATGGTAAAATACTCTTCTCCATCGGGAGCGGCAGTATCATCATAAGGTTCGCCATTATATTTCATCGACCAGGAAAAATAACCATAATTTGGGTGATTTATATCGCTAATATACATATAGGTAGTTGCCCAGTTCCATAATGCATCAAATTCTGCTTTTTTATTTAGTTGAACAGCTATCATCATACCGTACGACATTCCTTCGCTTCTCACATCTTTGTGTAAAACATCAGCGAGATATGCCAATGGGCCATTTGCATTTTTGCCCGCTTCAAAATATAAGGTATGCAATGAATCACCATGAAATAACTGTTGAAAAGCGTTATTTATTTTCAATGAAACTGAATCGTTTGAATGTCCATTCTCCTCAAAAAGATCGTGGTAATGATGAGTGCTATAAGCTCCAATACCGTTAATAGTTTGAGAAGGCAATAATATATTATTAAATATGAGCATAGCAAAAATTATTACTACCTGCAGAATACGTTTCATACTATTGTTATTTCCAATTGATAGTAGCAATTCTTTCATTTTCTATAATTTGAAGGGTTTACAATTTTAACATCGCAAACTTAAATGGTATTTATTCATTCAATTATGAATTTTAGTTCAATAATTTATAAAATTGTTACATATTCAAATAATTCTGAACATATGTATCACTTTTCAGAATAAATTGGGTTATCAATAACAATTTTTTCAGCTTTATTTACCCCAACCCTAAAGGGTGAAAGCTAAAAATAAAACTGTTCCCTTTAGGGATTAAGGGTAAAAACAGTTTGGGTTTCGAATCTGTTAGAATTAATTAAACGTTTCTGCCAACATTACAAACATACTTTTTTACAAGGAGTGTAATAAATTGAAAAAACCTTGCAAAATAATACATTGCAAAGGTTTCAAAACTATTGTCAGGATATTTTATTAATTATTTCTTGAATCCGATAAAGTAGTATAAAATGTTATTTTTAAATACTTAAGGGTAGTAAATATTTCGCCTTTATTCAATTAATACCGATTTCGATATTTTTGAATTCCCATTTGAAATTTTAAATATGTATAAACCTTTAGATATACTATTACCAAGATTAATTTTCCCGCTGTGTGCTAAAAGTACTTGTTTATAGATTATTGCACCATTGCAATTTATTACTTCTAAATTTGTTTTAGACAGCGTTAAACTCTCGTTTACTTTAAAATACAATAATCCGGAATTATTTGGATTAGGATATACTTCAAACGAATTTTGGTTGTTTACAGCATTAACCGAAACGGTTGAACTGTTTTTTATTACCAGCTTCGAAAAACCACTTAACTGAATTTTGTCTATCCCATAAATATTCGTTCCATTATAACTGGCAAAAACTGAATCGTCTTTTGCTATAATACCATTACAATAAATTGTAATGGTTGCATTGGTTATGTTAAACGAATCAATTTTTACTGCACCCTGGTTATCAACTAATGATAAACCATCAATAGTTGAGTTTTTGGTAATATTTTTATTGCAATATAACATAACTTTTGTTCCATCGGTACTGGTTGCGCCCCGGATTATTTTAGTGGCAGTTAAATTATTTGTAACAGCAATTGAATTGATACTCCCAACCATTATTGAATCATCTGTTTCTAATGTACCTGGGCTATAACTGAGACTTATTTTTTCACCTACAACCATATTTTGTTGAAGTATAATATCAACAATGGTGTTATTCAAGGTATCGGTATAAGCACTGCTAATAGTATATTGAGCATTGTCGCCCATTACAGTAAAACCTGAAAATGTTTTCAGTGAATCACGTACAGGAGTGTTAAATGTAAGTTGAATGTGATTGGCTGTAATTAAACTGGCACTTAATGCCAATGGGCTAACTTTCCATCCTTTTAACGATTTGATATACTGGGTTAGTTCTATCCCGTTTTTCTGATGTTGTGCAACCACAGGGTGATAATCAATGCCATATCCAAAGCTACCTGTTTGTTGCGACATTTCAAAAAAGTACACATTTCCTTTGTTTAAATGGCTTGCCGAATCGGCTATAAATTTTAAATCCTTCCTCACTGTTGATAAAGATGTGCCAGAAAGCATAGGGCCAAGTAAACAAATAATATCGGGCTTGTTGTATTTTGTTTGTATGGTATCAATTAATTTAAAATAAGTGCTAACAAACAATGAGGAATCCGCCCCAGTTGTACTAAAATCATTTGTTCCCAAATTAATGCAAACAAGGTCGGGTTTGTCAGTAAAAGAGTATTTAGGATTTTCATCATAAAGAAAAGTGCGGGTATAATAATTTGTCATACAATCAGTGTTTCCGTTAGTTGGTCCATCATAGTTACGATAAACCCCAATTCCCGATTTACAAACTGCCAGATGTCGGGCATTAAAACTGCGTGAGGTAAATGCAGCATAGGTCATATAATGGTCTTCGGTTGTTGGGCCAAATGTTCCGCCCAATGCACCTTCATCGCCATAACCACAAGTGATAGAATTACCAATATATTCAATAAGTTTTGTGCGTTTATTTGCAATGGTTGTTAATGCTGAGCCTTTATCTACAACAAATCCGAAGAACTGAGTTTTACCAAATTGTTGTTCGGTACGCTTAAATATTTCAATTTCGTGCGTTTTATTTTCAAGCCCACTGGCAATAGTATAAAGCTTTTTGCCTATTGAAATATTAATGGTATCAAGCATTTTTCCATCGAGAATAAGGTCGTAATAATTTTGTCCTACATTGTCATTCATTATCATTGCAATACTGGTTCCGGTAAAGCAAGCCCTTATTGATACACCCGAATACGAAAATGTCGGGGACAGAGGATTTGAAAAGTCAATTCTTCCGGTATATTCAATTAAACTATTATTTGCCGGAATTGTGTCAACATTGCCAGCCATGCAGTAAGTTGAATAAATCAAGGCTAATGTGAAAAGAATGTTTCTCATGTTACTTATGTTTTTAATGTTTATAAATAGTTTAGCTGTTTTTATTAGCTGAAGCTGCTACAATTTCCCTTTGAACTTTTAGCCCGGCAAAAGCATTAAAATGATGTGCTGATTGCATATTTCGCCTGGTACCATTTAAATATGCTTTCAAGCTATAGTTTGTAATATCAGTGAAAGAAATAAGTAGCTTTCCATTGTTAAACTTTGGATTTATAATTGAATTAATTTTATTCGACTGCTTAATATCAACATTATCAATACTATCAGCAGGGACAATATCAATTTCAGGAGTAACAGGAGTAAGGCATTTGCTTAACTTTACTTCACCGGCATTTGGAACAACATCAAAAGTTATATAAACAACAGAATCAACATTAACTATTCTCATTGGAACTGAAACGCCTTTTTGTGTAACAGTTGCTGAAGGCCAACCTTTTGGCAAAGGACGGCGAATTGTTAACGGAAAATTATAAATTGAATTCTGAAGAGTATCAGTTATTTCTAAAGTCATGGATAAATTATTCGCGGCAGTTTCTTTAACTTTTACTGCATCGCGTTCTTTCGAATATAAAGTAGCATTTAAAAATGTTGTGACCCAGAATTTGCTCTTGCGAACGCTTAAATATTTAATACTTTTTGCTAATTCAGCCGAAGTTATTGGAGAATATCCGCCATCATCATCAATTCCATGAAATAGAAAAACACCCCAACCATTAGTTTTTGCAGCGCTTGCAAATTTTAATTTAAAATCACTCAATGTATTTATCGATCCAAGATTTCCGCCACCAATTGAACTTACATTGTAATATGAGCCCGGAGTTTTGGGTTCAATAAATCCCTGACAACCACGCGCAGCTATATAATACTTACTACAAATGCTATCATTACCGGGAACGCAATAAGGATAAGCAATAGTCAAACATTTTATAGGTGAAATACAACTTTCAATTGTATCTTTTGAATGTTGCAACTCAAAAATTTGTTGTTGTTGCGAAATTTTCCCAAAATTAGGATGAGTAACCGTATGGCTAGCAACTTCATGTCCATTTTCTGCGGCTAATTTTAAAGCAGCCCAGTTGTTTGCCCAACTTGTAATGGTAAATAAAGTAAGTTTAAAGCCATACTTGTCAAATAACGGAACAGCTATTTTCAACTGGTTCGGACAACCATCATCAAAAGTGTAACAAATTGCCGCTGTCCTGAACCCTGACCAAGTTGCAACTTCATATGGCGCTGTAACATTTTGTGAAAACAATGGCAAGCTTTGCAAAAGTATGCCTGATATCAATAGAAATTCAACAATCTTTTTCATTTCATTATAATTAAAAGCATTAATTAAATTAAAATTACAGTGAATTTCATTCAAAGTTTCTATTCCGCAATTATTTTAATAAAAAATTTGACAGACTGCAATATTCAATCTATTCCCTATTTTTCTTTTTACAAAAAATGAGATTCTTTTTACAAAAACCGGAAAATGCTAATGATGTGTTTCTCTAAATTCAGTAGGACTTACATTCACTAAACTCTTAAATACGCGGTTAAAATGACTTTGACTGTTGAATCCGACTTTAAAAGCAATTTCTCCCATTGCTAATCCCGATTCCAACAAAAGCCTCTTTGATTCATTAATTCGTAACTGGTTAACATAAGTTTTAAAGTTGCAGTTGAATGTTTCCAATATAGCTTCTGCTATTTTTCTTTGGCTCAAGCCTGCAAATGTCGCAACACTATCAAGGTTTAAATTGCTATCGTGAAAGTTGTTATTGATATAATCGAAAAAATTTTGTGTTAGTTTGTTTTCAATTGCAATATCAACAGGTTTATACGAAATGGTAACCGGCTTATTTTTCCTTTTAAAATAAAATTTAAAATAGTGAATTGTAATAAGAATGAGAAAAATAATGAATTCAACTATTCCCAAAAGTATCAATATTGCATTATTATCCCTGGTAAACGTAATGGAAAATATTTGCAACGAACGCGTTTCTTCATTTATAAGCGTTGATCCGTTAGCAAAATTTATGCGTAAAACATGTCGGAAATCGGGTTGCAACTTTTTATTGGGTGACAGATTATTTAATTCGAACCACCAATCGGGAATTTTAAATTGTCCCAAATTTAAATGATATAGCTTTTTATTTGGTGTTATTTCGAAGTTTCCGGTGAAATATAATTCATGCATTTTTTTGCCAATATCGTTATTCATATTCCGGGTAATAATAACAGCGATGATATTTTTTATTCCATTTCCGGCTATTTCAAACTGAAGCCGGTTGTATGGAGATATATCAATAGTACTGTCGTTTTTACAGGCTATATTTATAATAACATAAGGATTTATAAATCCTTCCTTTAGTTTAAAAGTAAGGTAAATTGAAGTATCCGAAATACTTTTGTTAAGCAGTTCTGACTTTCCACCAACAATACTATCATTAAAAAATTCAATTTTTACGGCTTTGTTATTCGGAAATATTTGCAGATTTTTCTTTTTAAGAAATATATAATTAATACTAACCAATAAAATAGCCGTAATAAGAACAATCCACAGGTTCAGTTTAATTCGAAAAAAACTTTGAAAAAACAACTTTGTATTAATTATAAACAGTCTCATGTTCAGCATTATTTTGAATAAAGCTTAAAATCAGAGAACAAAGATGTAATTATTTTATAAAACTTCATAAAATTGACACCCTGTTAAATGAGAAATTATCGCTTTTGATTTAAGTCATATCACTATTTTTATTTGACTTTTTAAAACTGGATATTAATTACAAATAGACTGTGAACTGTGGAATTAAACAATATTAAAACAAATTGATAAACCATAAACCATTGGCATAAAAATACAATTATTTTAAATATTTAGTGGAATTAGAAAATTTAGTATGTACCTTTGCGCCCTTTAAAATTTAAATAGATAAAAAATGCAGGTAATTGAAAATGCAAGTATTGTTGGTCACAGTTTAGGTGAAAACAATGTTATTGTCTTTGAAAATGCGGTTTCGGGTGAAACATATTCACTCAAAAATCCTAATGGATTTGATTTTGAAATGGGAATTGAAGGCAAACTTATTTTTGTTGAAGAACCCGTTATGCAATTGGTAAGTTTTGAACCTGTTATGGTTGAAGAACTTGTTTAATTGAACAATTGAATTTTTAAAATTGATGATTATGAAGGATATTATTCATCTTCATTTTCATCAATCTCTAAATCCTGAAGCAACAAATCATTTGTTCCCAGGTGGTTTAAAATAGTAGTATCACGTTTTTCCAAATATTTATTAGCCTGCCCTTTAAACCAAACAACCGGTTTTAAACCAATTGTATCTTCTGCCGAAATTTGGTTTCTCCTAATCATAACATCGGGCAATCGAGAATAAAACCAGGCATAATAATTCGTAAGTATCCCCGGTTCCTTAAATGCATACTGGAAATATTTTGGCGAAGGTATAATTGAAGCCAGAAAAATGCTTTCGTTTAATGTTAGTTCGCTGGGTTTCTTTTTAAAGTAAAATTTAGCAGCTTTTTTAATTCCATAAATTCCCGGTCCCCATTCAATAATATTTAAATAAACCTCGAACATTCTCTCTTTACTTACGAGATGTAAATTTTCAATCATCCAAACAATCAGCATTTCCTCAATTTTTCGGGATATGGTTTTGTTTTGGTTTAAGAAAACATTTTTCACCAATTGCATGGTAATTGTACTTCCGCCGCGGGCAAACCTTTTTTGCTTAATGTTTTCTGAAATGGAATTTTTAAAGGCTTCTTCATTAAAACCACGGTGATAAAAAAAATCGCCATCCTCTGATGTCAATACCGAATATTTTAAGAACGGTGAAATATCGTCCAATTTTACAAAATTAGGATTATTTTCACCAACCATTATTTTTGCAACCGGAATATCGTGATCGTATGCCACATAAGTGAATGTATCGTTTATCATTTCAAAATTTACTTGTCCAAAATGGTTAATTCTGAACCCGTTTGATTCAAGTTGTGATGTTAAAGCAATGCTGTCAGGATTCGTCTGGTTTATATAAAAATTCAACATATAAGCCAATTTGCCCGATACATTAATGCCTCGCAAACTTGTGAACAAACCCGAAGGTAACGCATCAAAAAAATCAGTTGCTTCAAATTGCGTCTTGGGAATTTTCAGAAAAATTTCTTTTTCACCATTATGCTGATATTTTAAATAAGTTTTGAACGAAAAATGATTAAACATAATTTCAGATGCAGAGTCCAACTCAATATATTTATCACCTGCATTAATTTTAAAATTAATTTCACCAACCTTCAGATTAACTGCTGTTGGTGCAATTTTTTTATGCTGGATACTAAAGTTGGTTGCAATGGCATTTCCGTCTAAATTAGTCACTCCCCAATTCAATGAATGTTTGTTTAAGTTTAATGAAATAGTATCGAATTTAACTGTCAATCCCCATTTTTGGTCGATGTAAGGCAAGCAAAATGGTTGTTTTAGGCTTGAGCCTATTTTAAAATAAATATTTTCTGTTGATTTGTTGAACTCTCCTGAAATAGAACATGAAGATTTATTACCTGCTTCACTTGTAATTAATTCACTTTCAAATTTTCCATTCTTTAAAAGTAATTTGGGAACTGATAATGAAAATTTGAATTCGTTTCGATTATAATTAAAGGAGCAATTTTTAAGTTCAGCATAATTTGGCGCTAACGAAAACAAGCTTGTGAATATCTTATTTATATTTTCGGCATAACTGGTATGTTTGTTCAAAACTAGTGAATCAATTGGCAAGTGATGATGAAATATTTTGTCATATAATTCTCCCGAAAAATTAACATTAATAGTTGAAGCAATGAACTCCCGGAACCTTAATTTACCATTAACGCCAGGCCAAATGCGAAGTTGTAAAAATACACTATCGGCAAAAAACACAGTGTCTTCATTTTTATTTTTTATAACAATATTTCTAAAAGCAATGCTAGTAAAACCATGAAATTCTGATTTGCTAATAACCAAATTAAGATTATATTTTTCGTTAAGTTTATTTGAGAATTTTTTAATCGCATGAGCGAATAAAAGTTGTCGGCCAACAAAAAAAATGATGAACAATAAAACAATAATAACGAAAGAAATAATAAGTTTTTTGCGAAAAACAAATTTCATCTTGAATAAGTTTAAACTACAAATTTAAGTTTTTACATTTCAATAAAAGGTTAAAATTGAAAAGTGCTAAAGAATATAGGATTGGTAAATTTTCTTTTAAAAAATTTAAAGATTAAAGCATCTGAGAAAAAATAAATTTCGAAATTCTGAAATTGTTAACTTTGCCAATGCTTTTCATAAATTATGGCTGTTATTACTGAAATTAGGATTGATAAATGGTTGTGGGCTGTTCGCATATTTAAAACGCGTACAATGGCAGCTGACGAATGCCGTAAAGGTCGTGTTATTATTAATGGTAATGCCGTTAAGCCTTCGCATGTTGTAAAATTAAACGAAATTGTAATTGTACGAAAACCACCGGTTGTTCACACTTTTAAAGTAATGGGAATTTTAGAGAATCGCGTTTCAGCCCAGCTTGCAAAATTATATGTTCTGGACTTAACACCTGATGATGAAATTACAAAACGCGAAATTGCCCGGTTGTCTGCAATTTCATTACGTGATTCAGGTACAGGACGGCCAACTAAAAAGGACCGACGCGATATTGATAAATTAATGGATTTATAAAATGATTATAGCTAAACAAAAACGACGTGAAAATATCGCCGAATATATTCTTTATTTGTGGCAAATTGAAGACATTTTGCGCGCATGCAATTTAGATTTCGACATTGTTAAAAAGCAAATTATTGAAGGATATAACACCGATGAATTAACTACAAAAGAAATTACAGGATGGTATGAAAGCCTTATTCATATGATGCATTCCGAAAACATTGAAAAAAAAGGACATTTGCAGTTTGTAAAGAATTCAATCAATGAGTTAAATGAAATTCATTTAAAATTACTCTCGACTTCAGGCCATTCCGACTATTTGCAATATTTTATGCAGGCAAAAGCGAATATTGATTTCTTCAGGAAAAAAAGCAATAATCCTGAATCGAATGATGTTGAGATATGTCTGAATGCATTATATACATTATTGTTAATGAATATTTCGGGGAAACAAATATTACCTGAAACAGCAGAATCAATGGAAACTTTTAGTAAGCTTATAGCTTTACTGGCTCACAGGTTCAAGGAATGGGAAGATGGTTCGCTTGAATTATAATTATTAATTTTGCAAAATAATTATACTTATAAATTGAACATTGGGTAGAATTTTAGCGTTAGATTATGGGTCAAAAAGAATAGGGGTTGCAGTTACCGACCCTTTACAAATTATTGCCACAAACTTAACAACAATAGAAACAAAGAATATTTGGACATTTTTAAATGATTATTTTAGAAAAGAACAGGTTGAAAGCCTTGTAATTGGTTATCCCGTTCAACCCAATGGAAAGGGTTCAGCTTCATTAAGTGTTATAAACCCGTTTATTGAGAAATTTATAAAATTATATCCAAATATTCCACTATTTCAGGCTGATGAAAGGTTTACATCTAAAATTGCACAACGTACTATGATAGATGGTGGAGCAAAAAAAAAAGACAGGCAAAACAAAGCGCTGGTCGATTCGATAAGCGCTACAATTATATTGCAGGGATATTTGGAAACCCGCAAAATGGTAAATTATAGTAATAAATAACAATTTTAAAATTTATGTTACTCCCTATATATGTATATGGCCAGCCGGTTTTAAGAAAAATTGCAAAGGAAATTAATAAAGATTATCCCAATCTGAAAGAATTTCTTGCAAATATGTTCGAAACTATGGAGACTTCTGATGGTGTTGGATTGGCAGCACCACAGGTTGGCGAATCAATTCGTTTGTTCGTTATTGACGGATCGCCATTTCAGGAAGACGATCCAAGCATGAAGGATTTTAGAAAAGCTTTTATTAATGCTAAAATTTTGGAACGCTATGGTGAAGATAAAATTTTTAACGAAGGTTGCTTAAGTTTACCAGGCATTCGTGAAGACATAACCCGCAAATCGACAATTAAAATCACCTATTACGATGAAGATTTTAACTTTCATGAAGAAGAATTTGAAGGATTAAAAGCCCGTATAATTCAACATGAATATGACCATACCGAAGGTAAGTTGTTGATAGATCATTTAACGCCATTGCGTAGAAGGATTTTAAAACGAAAACTTACGGAAATAAGCAAAGGTGAAGTTGATACCGCTTATAAAATTAAAATAGTAAAATAAATTAAAGCCAGTAATCATTACTATTGAAATTGTTCCTGATTACTGGCGTTATATTTATTTATCTTACAGGATATTTTTTAAAAATTTCTCCTGATTTTAATAGCAAATCAATATATTGTGCCCGATGATATACAAATGGGTCGTTCAAATTCTTTTTCGAAAGTTTTCCCCTGAAGTCAGCCAATGATTTGAAATTTTTTTCAGCCATCCAATGTTCAATATCTGTCAACATTTTAGAAATGTGCGAAATTTTATTTTGGTATAACGTGCTCACAATTTGAACCGTATCAGCTCCTGATAATAACATTTTAACAACATCAATACCTTGATGTATTCCACTATTGCAACAAATGTTGGCAGCAATATTGGAATAAAGCAATCCGGCATAACGCATTGGCAGCCTATTTTCTGCTTCAGTACTTAAATTATGTGTATTGGAGTGTTTTAAAGTTTCAATATTAATATCCGACTGATAAAATCGGTTAAACAATATAAAACCATCTGCTCCGGCTACATCTAATTCATGAATAAAATTGAGCGGATTGGTATAAAACGGGCTAAGCTTTATGCTTACCGGTATATGAACTGCTTTTTTTATTTCTTTTAATATTTCAATTTGTTGCTTTTCAATTGAAATGCCAGTTATATCATCATCTTTAGGAACGGCATAAAAATTAAGCTCCAGACCATTTACTCCGGTTTGCTCAATTAATTTGGCATATTCAATCCATGTTTCTTTAAATAGTGCATTTAAACTTGCAAAAAAAGGTATTGAGACACTTTCGCGGGCTTTTCTTAAGTTATACAAATGCTCTTCGGGTCCGGCATGTTCAAGTTTTGGAAACAAGGTAACCATTTCAGCATGACGTTCAGTATATTCTTCAAACTCATCATCCATTTGTACCCGTTCCAACTGAATTTGTTCTTCGAAAAGCGAGCGATAAACTATTGCTGCCGCACCAGCTTCTTCCATCTTTTTCAAATTATCAATATCCGATACCATATAACTGGCGCCAACTATAACAGGATTCTTCAATTCAATCCCCAAGTAATTTGTTTTTAGGTTTGCCATACTATTTAATTTTTTATGTCTTTAAATTTAAATATAAAAACAATCAAAACCCAATTATTCCTATTCATTAATAGTAATTAACATCATTTTTGTTGAATCGGGATATTTTTCTTTTTAAAAAAATTTTATAACTTGTTCAAATAAAATAATTTATATGGTTGCGGAATATCTTAGAAAAACACCGTTTTTTAAAATTGTTCTACCTTTTATTATTGGCATATTGGTGCAATTATATTTTCCTCAAAATTCATTGGTTTGCTTAATGCTAATTGGTTGTACAATTTCAATGTTAATGCTAATTTCTCTATTCAGGGTTGACAAAACCTATGGTGATTCCTATTTGTGGGGAATCGTGTTAACGCTTTTCTTATTAAGTTCAGGATTATTTCTGACTGAATTAAAATTGAAACAAAACGAAGTTCCACAAAATATTTATAATTCTTCAGCACAGCTAATTGAAATAAACAATATACCAGTAATTGGCAAAAACTCAATTAAAACTACCGGTTTAATTAAAGCCTATAAGTACAATAATAAATGGTATAGCTGTAATTGTAAGGCAAATATTTATTTTAGAAATGAAAACAATACCACATTCATTCAAGCCGGAAATTTAATAGTGGCCGAAAGCTCAATTAATCAAATTGGTTTACCGATCAGTCCTTTACAATTCAGTTATTCACAATACTGCTATTATAAAGGAATTCAATGTCAAATTAACCTGAATAGAAATAAAATTATACAACTGAAAAATAAAGAGAATAATATAAAAATTGCATTACTTACGTTTAGAGAATACCTTTTGAAAAAGCTGCAAAACAATATAATTGATAAAAAAGGCAAAGCAGTTTTATCTTCATTAGTACTTGGTTTTACCGGTGATTTAGACAATGAATTAAGAACCTCGTATGCTGCCGCTGGTACAATTCATATACTTTCTGTATCTGGATTGCATGTTGGTATTGTATATTTATTGCTGCTCAACCTATTTTTCTTTTTGAATACTTCAAAATTATCAAGAGTATTAAGGTTCATTTTAATTATAGCAGGTATATGGTTTTATGCTATAATCACAGGATTTAATCCTCCCGTTGTGCGATCGGCAGTTATGTTTTCATTTTTTGCAGCAGGCGAATCGTTAAATCGAAGCGGAAATGGGCTAAATACATTAGCAGCTTCGGCATTTTTTATTTTAATGTATAACCCGCTTCAACTGACTGATATAGGTTTTCAGTTAAGCTATTCGGCTATTTTGGGAATTATGTTTTTTCATCGACCTATTTACAGCATTTTTGAATTCAGACATTGGTTTCCAGATAAAATATGGACCATTGCGGCAGTTTCAATATCGGCACAAATAGGGACTTTACCCGTATCATTATTCAATTATCACCAGTTCCCGTTATATTTTATTCTAAGCAATTTAGTTGTTGTTCCACTTGCAACTGTTGTATTATATGGTGGTATAATTTTAATTGTAGTTTCGTCATGGCATTGGGCTGCCACTTTTTTTGGATATATTATGAAATTTGTTTTGGTTTTTTTGAATGAATTTATTAATCATATCGAACATTTACCGCATGCTTGTATCAGAAATATCTTCATATCAACTTTCGAATCAATTTTACTGGCATTGATGATTATATCTATAGCTTTTTGGATTCGTCAAAAACAATGGCAATATATTTATTTGTTTCTTATTTCAATATTAATTTTCACAAGTTCAAAATCAATAAGAAATATAAATTCTGAAAATCAGCGATTATTAGTTGTTCATAATTTAAACGGAAAAACATCAGTATCAATTTTAAATGGGAAAACCGCAGTATTGTTTACCGATTCATTAAATTTTTCAAAAATAAATAATTCGTCTGGTGAATTTTATATGGCATATAATATAAATAAAAAGAGAAATTTTGCCTTACCCTTAAACGATACTAATATTGAACAAATTAAAGTCCATCATTTTGCCGGGAAAAATTTATTATTTTCATTCAACAATAAAAAAATAATTCTTCTGAATGACAATTCAATTTACAATTATAATGTAATAAATGAAATTCAGGTTGATTATTTGATTGTTTCAAACTCAATGAAAAATATTCATGAGAACGTAATAAAGGAATTTAAGCCTTCGCATATTATATATCTTTCGGCTAGGCGAACGGAAACAAATAAAAATGTTAAAGAAAACGAAAATTTAAATTTCAAAAAATATTTTGTTGTAGAACAAGGAGTTTATGAAACGGAATTATAATATTTTTACATTCATGAATAGAAAAGTATAAATTATGAAGATAGTAATAGCCGGAGCAGGCGGAGTGGGTACTCACCTGGCAAAAATGTTAAGTCACGAAAAGCACAGTATTATACTAATTGATCCGGAAGAAGACCATTTAAAGGAAGCGGGAGCTCATCTTGATTTGGAAACCTTACATGGTTCAGCTACTTCAATAGCTATCCTTGAACGTGCAGGTGTCTCAAAATCCGATCTTTTTGTATCGGTTACCAATGCTGAAGAAACTAATATCACAGCTTCAATTTTAGCAAAAAAACTGGGTTCACGTAAATGTATTGCCCGTATTAACACCGGTGAGTATCTCGAAGCAGAAAATACTGAATTTTTTGTTCAGTTAGGAGTGGATTATATGTTCTGTCCTGAGCAATTAGCAGCTGATGAAATTGTTGGACATATTTCACAATCCGGCACTACTGATATTTTAAATTTTGCCGGGGGAAAATTATTCCTTTATGTAATGCGTATGGATGAAGACGCTCCGGCATTGAACCAAACTCTTGATGAATTTCACAATTTAAGTAAAGATCCAGAATATAAAGTTGTTGCAATTGGTAGAAATGAAAAGACAATAATTCCCGAAGGCAATGAAAAATTAATTAATAAAGATCTTGCATTTATTGTTACCACGCAAAAAGGGATTAATTTATTAATGAAATACTTTGGGAAAAAATCAATCGATATAAGAAATGTAATGATATTAGGCGGTAGCAGGGTTGGTAAAAATACTGCCAGACAATTAGCCCATAATCATGTTGTTAAACTTATTGAACGTGACAGGAGTAAAAGTTATCTTTTATCCAATGAACTTAGCGGAGCTTTGGTAATTAATGGCGACGGCAGAAATATCGACCTTATCAATCAGGAAGGAATTTCTAATATGGATGCATTTATAGCAGTTACCGGAAATTCTGAAACCAATATGCTTTCATGCTTACTTGCAAAGCGCCTGGGCGTTAAAAAAACAATTGCTGAAGTTGAAAATACTGAATATATAAGGCTTGCAGAAAACATGGGCATTGATGCAATTATTAATAAAAAACTTATCACTGCGAGCAAAATATTTGGCTTTACCAATTCCGACGAAGTTTCATCAGTGAAGTGCCTCACTTTTACTGATGCAGAAGTTCTTGAAATTGTTGCAAAGCCTGAATCGAAAATAACTCAAAATATTTTAAAAGAAGTTTGTTTCCCGGCAGATGCTATTATTGGCGGAATTGTTAGAGGTAAAGACCCTATAATTGTGGATGAAAATACCCGAATTAAACCTTTTGATAAAGTGGTTGTATTTGCGTTACCTTCGGCAAAAGGGAAAGTCGGGAAATTCTTTACATCATCCGACAGGTTTTTTTAGATAAAGGCTATGGCTCAAAACATTTCTCAAATATTTACCAATGTAAGATTTATTTGATATTATTATTTATAAGCTAAATTGAAATATTCTTTGAGCTTAAGTTTATCTTTGATTATGTATTTACCAGAGGAACAAACTTTTATTACCTCAGGTAAAATATCAAACAATTGCTCCAATGCGTCATCCGAACCAGTTACTAAGCTATAAAAACTTGCACCGTCAATCTCTCTGATATGTTCATTTATAGGACATTTTTCTCCTTTATCTTTATCTGATGGTATAAATGGATTATTGTATCGTCCACCTTTCTTTGGGATAATTGCAACATAATATGCCGTATAACCTTTGTAAATACTTGATTTTGGGCTAACTTGTTTATCTAAAGAATAGTACAAATCAGACAATTTTCCGCCGGAAATGGTATTGTATTTATTCTTTATTTCAGCAATTGTTTTATTCTTTTCTGACAACAAGTCAATTATATTGCCTACACCTTTATTTGTCCAGTCTTTTGAATATCCAAGTATGTTTTGGTGAAAATCGCCAATGTGATTTTGCAGCGTTTTCTGAGCTTGTCTTGTAGTTTCACTTTTCAACCAGGTATTATAATCAATCTCAAAGCCTGACATTTCAAAAATAGCTGCAAATGGGTCAATTACATTCTTACCAAATTCATTAACAGCAGCTTTTTGAGCTTCTTTTGCTATTGAAAGTAATTGGCTTACTTCATTTTTCAGTTCAGTATCTGAAATCCAATTTAAAAAAGGCATTGGCTTTAACTTTTATGTTGATATTAAGCCATAAAAATAAACAATATTTTGTACCTCAAACAATAAGCTCAATATTGTTTTGGATAAATCTTATTTAAGAACTTTATAATTGAATAACCAACTTCTTTAGCAAAATTTACAGGTACCGCGTTTCCAATCTGCTTATATTGCTGGGATACTGAACCGGAAAATACCCAATCATCAGGAAATGTTTGTATCCGGGCGTATTCCCTAACCGTAAAAGGCCTTGTTTCTTCAGGATGGCAACGCTCTGTCTGCTTTTGGGCAGGACTGCAAGTTAATGTTAAGCTTGGTTCGAACCAACTCATTCGCCTTGCCATACCAGTTTTTCCACCACCTAAATAAAAACTCCCCCCCATATAATTTTTCTGCAAATCAATTGGCAAATCCCTCCAATAACCACCTTCTGGAACTAGGTCAAGTACATCTTTTTTACTCTTTGGATATTTTGAACCAACGGATTCTGGAACGTCACAATCGTATAATTCACCTTTCTTTAATGCATCTTTAAGAGTAAAAACCTTCTTAAAAGGTTGAGGAAATTCGAACAAATTTTGATTTAAATCTTTTCTAATCCCAACAATCAGAACTCTTTCCCTTTTCTGTGGTACTTTATAAAAAATGGTTTTAAAAATTCTTGGTGTGATTACATTATAACCAATCTCATCAAGAATAGAAATCATCCCATCAATCGTCCTTCCATTTTCATGGGTCAATAAACCACGAACATTTTCGCCAATGCAGATTGCTGGCATTGTTTCCTGGACGACCCTTGCAAACTCATAAAATAATGTACCCCTTGCATCGTTAAGCCCAAGTTTTTTCCCGGCATAGCTAAAAGCTTGACATGGAAAACCTCCGGTAACTATATCAACTTTACCTTTTAAGTCAGAAAATGAAACATTCTTAACATCATCCTCAATAACATTCCAATCTGGACGATTATTTCTTAGTGTTTCACAGGCCCAATGGTCAAATTCATTAAGTGCTAAACATTTTATCCCAGATTCTTCCATTCCAATAGCCAATCCACCGGCCCCGGCAAACAATTCAATTGAATTGAAATCACGGGTTGGTTTAATCTTTTCTTCAATTTCTGTTGGGGCAAATAAAAAATCGAGGCTATCAAATATCTTTAATTGGTCTTTATGATAAACCCTATAATTACTCATTGGTTCGCGGACTGCTGAAAGCTTGCCATTTCTATCCCAACGCCTTAAGGTTTCTTTGCTAACCGAAAGTAAATCGGCAACCTCAGCTATTGAATAATATTTTTCCATTAAATAACCACATTAAACAACGTTATACATGGTTACAAATTTAATTTTATTTTTTACCTACAATGATTTAATTTGCACATAAATATTAACAATTTTTGGATTGAAAAAATATTCCGAAACCCAAATTGTTGTGCCAAGGTTTAATGAGGCTAATGGTTTTTATACAACCAGGCAAAGGTCTGAACTTATGGGGAAAATTAAATCTCAAGACACAAAGCCTGAATTAAAACTAAAAAGAGCATTATGGGCTATGGGTTATAAATATAGGAAAAATTTAAAGACATTACCTGGGAGCCCCGACATTGTTTATACAAAGCAAAAGTTGGCAATTTTTGTGGATGGCGAGTTTTGGCATGGCTTTAATTGGTCAGAAAAGAAGGCTAAAATCAAAACCAACCGTGAATTTTGGATACCTAAAATTGAAAGAAATATCCAAAGGGATAAACAAAACAATCAACTTCTTAAAGATTTAGGTTGGCAAGTAATCCGTTTTTGGGAAAATGAATTAAATAAAGATTTTAACAATTGTGTAAATAAGATAATTAACTTTTTACAAAATGGCAATTAGTTAAAATGTTGCCTTTCCATTGCGTTCAGTTTTATATTTAGCTTGTTTAGGTTTGCTGATCTGCCGTTATATGGAGCCTAAATAAATTAAATGCTCGAATAGATTTATTTGCCTTGTTTAAATCAGTTAAAGCTTTGCAAAACTACTAAATATCTATATCGCCAGCGCCGATGCGGATAATTTCAGGTTCATTACCGGTACAATCAATAATTGTAGAAACTATTGTACCACCTGTTCCTCCATCAATTACCAGGTCAACAATTTCTTTGTATTTCTCATGAATCAATTCCGGATCAGTATAATCTTCAACCGATTCTCCTTCAAGTTTTATAGAAGTTGTTAATATAGGATTTCCCAACTCTTTTACAAGTTCTATTATAATATTATTTGCAGGAATCCTAATACCAATTGTTTTCTTTTTATTTGTAAAAAAGCGTGGAACATTGCTACTGGCATTTAAAATAAAAGTATAAGCTCCGGGCAAAAGCCTTTTCATAAGCTTAAAAGTACTGTTATCAACCTGGCGTGCATAATCGGACAGATGACTAAAATCATGACAAATAATAGCAAAGTTTGCCTTTTCTAATTTCACTTCTTTTATTTGCGCTACGCGTTCTACAGCCCTTTGGTTATGTATATCGCAGCCTATGCCATATACAGTATCAGTAGGATATATAATCACACCTCCATTGCGCAGCACATCAACAATTGCTGCAATATCTTTCGGATTAGGATTTTCGTTATAGAGCTTTTTAATCATTTTTTTCCGAATCGTCTTCTTCTTTACTATTTTCTTTTGGTTTGTAAAGATATACTATTCTACCGGCAGGTTTTTGAACCATTTCGTCATTACTTTCCTTTAAAAGGTCTTCTTCATTAATAGTTTCTTCATCATTTAAATTTTCTTCCAATTGCCAATCATAAACTTTGGGTTTCGGGCCGTCTTTCTTATAAATAAATGCCAAAATAAGACCTGCAACACCACCTGATAAATGCGATTCCCATGAGATTTCCGGAACAAAAGGGAATATTCCCCAAATCATACTTCCGTATAAGAAAACTACTATTAATGAAATTGAAGCCAATTCAACCGATCTGCGGATTATACCGCTAAAAAATAGGAACGATGCAAGTCCATAAACAATACCACTAGCTCCAATATGATATGCTTCCCTGGCACCACACCATACCCAAATCCCTGTCATCAACCATGTTAAAAAGAATATTTTATATCCTAAAGGACGATAAAAATAAAATACCCCAACACTAAAAATTAAAAAAGGAATAGTATTGCTGATTAAATGGTTAAAATCGTTATGGATTAAGGGCGCTGCAATTATACCAATTAAACCCTGAGCTTTCAATGGATATATTCCAAATAATGCAAAGGACATTCCAGAGCTAATTTCGATCAATTTAATACCCCAAATAACAAACACAAAAAATAGAGGAAATACCAGACTGTGAAAAAATATTTTCTTGTCAATTGCCTCAAATGTGGTTTTATCGTTCCGGTGTAAAGTTAATTTTGTCAATACAAGTTATTTATACTTATCAATTGCAAAAATCATAAAATTCTATTAAATTTGATAGAATCAAGTATACATTATTAATTAATCAAATATCCAACATTTCTGAATAATAAAAACAATGGAAGCCAATTCATCTAATTCGGTTATTCGTGAAGCTGAACTTCTGAAAAGGATTGAATCGCTTGAGCAAGAAAATTTAAAACTCAAAACTACGCTCAAAGAAAGGAAATTTTGGATACATGAATCGCATAAATCATCACATGTTGGTTCGTTTGAAATTGATATTAAATCAAGTTCCTGGAAAAGTTCCAAAATTTTAGATGAAATATATGGTATAGATAAAAAATATCCAAGAACAATTGAAAATTGGATTAATATAATACACAACGATTATAAACAACAGATATCGGAATATTTTGATGAATTTATAAAAAATAAATCGCAATTCTATAGAGATTTTAAAATAACCAGGGTTAATGACGGACTGGAAAGATGGGTATTTACACAAGGCCAGATTGTACTTGATAACAATGGCGAAATTGTTAAAGTTATTGGTAGTGTAGAAGATATTACTGATCGTAAAAAAATTGAGAATGAAATTATTGAATCGGAAATACTATATCGCTCGTTGGTAACTGCGTCCCCTGATATTATTGTTGTTGCAGATACTAAAGGCATAATTACATTTATTTCAGCCAAAACTGCTGAAGTTTTAGGTTATGATGAAAACTTCAATTTTATAGGCAAAAATGTTTTAGATTGGATATTACCAATTGATAAACAAAGGGCATTTGAGAATATCCAAAAAGTTTTACAAGGCAATAAGTTTAATGATAATGAATATTTATTCCTGAAAAATGACGGTTCCAGTTTTTATGGCGAAATTAATTCATCGCCGTTATTTTTTTCAGATGGTAAACTAAAAGGGTTTCTATCAATTATACGGGATATAAGTGAAAGAAAAAAATCAGAAAATGAATTACAAGTTACCAGAAAATTACTGATTCGTGCTCAGGACATAGCAAAAATTGGTTATTGGGAATTCGATTTTAACACAAACAAAGTTTGGGCTTCGCGTGAAGCAAAAGCAATGTATGGAGTTTCAAGCGACGAACTTACTATTAATTACATGCAGTCATTTCCATTAGCGGAATACAGAAAAATTCTGGATGAAAAAATGCAAAACCTTATAGAAATGGGAATTAAATATGATGTTGAATTTAAAATAAGACGGATAAACGATAATGCCATTATTGATATTCATTCAATGGCTGAATATAATAAAGTGGATAATAAACTTTTTGGTGTTATTCAGAATATTACCGAAAGAAAAAAAGCCGAAGAAGATTTACGTCAGGGCGAACAACGCTTTCGTTCAATAATTGAACATAGCGCCGATTGTTTTGCATTAATTAGCCCCGATGGTAGCATTATATATGAAAGTGATAATGTTGCCCGGTTTACAGGTTTTGATATTACTGAAAGAAAAGGTAAAAACGCCTTTCATTCAATTTTTCCTGAAGATTTGGTTAAAGTAAAAACTGAATTTACAAGAATTTTAACTATTCCAAAATGCTATACAACCATGATATTCAGGTCGGTTAAAAAAGATGGCACAATTTGGTGGACTGAAGCAACTGCAAATAATCTTTTATTCGAGCCAAGCGTTAATGCAATTGTAATTAATTACCATGATATTACAGATAAGCAAAAAGCTGAAGATGCCCTCAGGGAAAGTGAGTTTACACTTAAACAACAAAACGAGGAATACCTTGCAATTAACGAAGAATTAAGTGAATCGAACAATAAAATTCAACAGATTAACAGGGAACTTATTGTTGCAAAAGAAAAAGCCGAAGAATCAGACAGGTTAAAATCGGCATTTTTGGCCAATATGAGCCATGAAATCCGAACACCGATGAATGCAATATTAGGATTTTCACAACTTCTTGAAAATGGCGATATTAATGAAGATAAACAAAAGAAATTTGCCAAAACCATTCGACATGGAGCCACTGATTTACTTGGTATAATTAATGATATTATTGATATAGCCAAAATAGAATCCGGTACAATTCAAATTCATGATGAAATTGGGAATATAACTGATTTATTAGATGAATTAAAATCATTCTTTATTTCCCGAAATGAAAGTATAATTAAAAAACCTATTGAATTTATTGTTGAAAATGGAGTTTCAAATGAACAAAATTTAATTCTGGCAGATTTTCCAAGGTTAAAACAAGTATTGATTAACCTGGTTGAAAATGCCTATAAATTTACTGATAGAGGGCAAATTGAATTTGGATGTTCCATATGCGATCCTAAAACTATTTTATTTTATGTTAAGGATACTGGTATTGGAATTCCAAAGGAAAAACTTACTATAATTTTCGACAGGTTCAGACAAGCCGATGAATTATATACAACACGCAAATATGGAGGTACCGGTTTGGGTTTGTCTATTTCAAAAGGACTAATTGAATTAATGAATGGCAAAATTTGGGTCGATTCTATTGAAAATATTGGATCAACATTTTATTTTACAATACCATTCAAAGCATCTGATAATAACGCCTTTATTTATTCAAAAAGAAATAATTCAGATATTAACTGGTCAGGGAAATCAATATTAATTGTTGAAGATATTGAATATAATTCAGCATTAATTGAAGAAATTTTAATTGATACAAGGGCAAAAATCCATAAAGCTAAAAATGGTGCAATGGCAAATGAAATATTCAAAAACAATAAAATAGACCTGATTTTAATGGATATACGCTTGCCCGATACCAACGGGTTTGAACTAACGCGGAAATTTAAGAAACTTAATAAGGAATTAGTAATAATTGCTCAAACTGCCTATGCCAATGAAGAAGATAAGAAACAAAGCATATTGGCAGGATGCGATGGTTATTTAAGCAAACCAATTAACAATGAAAAAATTTTTGATATATTAGATCGTTATCTTTCGTTGCAGGATGCTATTTCTTAAACCTGGCATAAACTCCTAAAGGTAATTTCCTATTTATTTTATCCGCCAGATAAAGTTCCCCACTTTCAATATTCAATGAATTTCCAAAAACAGAACTCAAAAGAGATTCAGCTACCAATGATGAAAATCCCATTGAATAAAGATTTAAAACCACAAAAGCATTCGTTTCCTTCAACAATTGGTTACAAAGTTTAAGTAATTCATTGATAGATTTTTCTAAAATCCACTTTTCACCATCGGGTCCACGTCCATAAGCAGGCGGATCGAGTATTATACCGTTGTATTTATTTCCACGGCGGGTTTCGCGTTGAACAAATTTTAAAGCATCGTCAACTATCCAGCGAATATTGTCAAGTCCACTCTTTTCCATGTTTTCGCGCGACCAATTAATTACCTGTTTAACCGAATCGACATGCGTAACTTCAGCTCCAGCTGCACATGCAGCAATTGAAGCACCTCCGGTATAAGCAAATAAATTCAATACTTTTTTTTCACCGGTTTCAAGTTGTTGTACAGTATCAAAAATAAAATTCCAATTCTCCGCTTGTTCAGGGAAAACACCTACATGCTTAAATGCAGTTAACCCAAGTCTAAACTTAATAACCAGTGCTTTATACTGGTACTTTACCAACCATTGCTGAGGCATTTCAGGTTTTAAAACCCATTCACCTTTTTCTCCCGATTCAAAAGAATCTCTCTTGCCAATTTGGTCTCTTTTAAATGTTGCATGAGCCAATTTATGCCATTGTTCGTCCGAAAGTTGCTTGTCCCAAATTGCTTGAGGTTCCGGCCTTGCAATTACATATTGCCCGAAACGTTCCATTTTTTCGAACCCACCGCTATCAATAAGTTCATAATCAGTAAAATTTTGAGGACTAAGCAATTTGAACATTTTTATAAATTTAATTTATGACTCAGCTTTAACTATCATTTCACAATTTTTACAGTCAAATATCAGGTTTAATCTGGTTTCGGAATTCTCTAAATATACGTCCGAATCCCAAAATTTATCAACCATTTTATTTTCTTTCGGACAGGCATTCATTTCAAATTTAAGGCAATATTTGGTGGTCATTAATTTTTTGCCTTTACTGTTTTTCAACAATTCAAAGCCTTTTTCTATAACCTTTGTGCCATGGCTGTTATAAAATTTTTCTGCCAATTTATTGGTAACATTTCCGTTAAAATCAAGTTCTTTTTGAGGATAAGGAAAATCGTTTTTCTCCAATTTTGAAATTATTCTTTTGTATGTTGAATTTCTTTCTTCATCCATGGCTTTCAGAATGAGCCTTTTCATTTCATTAATTTGGGTGTTTGGAAGAAAAAATGATTTATCCGAATTTATCACTATTTCATTTACTTTATAAATTGAATTACCTGTTTTAGATAGTCCTGTTTTCAGGTTTTCCATGGCAGCGTCCTGATTCTTCGCTTCAACAATTACCGACGGATAAACCAAAACTGCTGAAAATCCTTCTTCATCAATGACATTAATTTTAAAACCTTCATCATGAACTGTAAGTTCAATTGTTATTTCAACTTTTCTATCGGTTTGCTTTTTTACCTGTTCCGTCTCGAATAGTTGATTATGGTTTCTAAAAACCTGGGTTCCAATTTTAATTTCAGGCATTTCATTCGGAAATATTAATTTTCCCTCAGCTTTATTTACCCTGAAACCACTCAATTCTCCTGATTTATTGATAAAGCAAAACCCATCGCCATTTGAAATCAGCTCATCGGTTTCAATTTCAATAGTTTTTTTGTTAACCTGGTTTACATTTCCTAAATACTTTCCCATCGATTTTTGCGTAGCAAATGAAGCTATATTTTTAATACGTCCATTGCTAAAATAGCCGCTATATCTTCGGTTGAAAGTTATATCCGGATCGGGATTAAAATTGAAATATGTTTTACCTACACTGCTACGCATTAATGAATTATGTCTTTCTTCTAAAATAGCATCTATCTTTTGGCGGTAAAAACCAGTAATGTTTTTTACATACGACAAATCCTTTAACCGACCTTCGATTTTAAATGAAGTAATTCCTGAATCAATAAGCTTTTCTAAACTATCAGAGAGGTTTAAATCTTTAAGTGATAACAAATATCTGTCTTTTACTAATTGTTGTCCATTTTTATTTTTTAATGAATAATTCCAACGACATAGCTGGGCACATTCACCCCTGTTACCACTTCGGCCTGTAATTGCATGACTTAAATTGCACTGCCCACTATAACATACACAAATAGCACCATGCACAAAACTTTCAAGCTCAATTGAAGTTTTCTTTCGGATTTCTAATATTTCGGAAAATGATAATTCCCTTGCCAATATAACCCTTTGAAATCCTACTTTTTCAAAAAATAAAACTTTTTCAAAATTAATATTATGCGTTTGAGTACTTGCAAACAAAGGAATTGGTGGCAAATTCAATTCACAAATTCCCATATCCTGGATAATTAATGCATCGGCACCGGCATTCCAAACTTGGTGAATAATAGATTGGGCTTTGTTTAATTCATTATCGAAAAGCAAAGTATTAAGTGCAACATAAACTTTAGCCCTGAATTGATGCGCATAATTTGCCAATTCAGCAATATCTGCAATTGAATTACCCGCAGCTGACCGTGCACTAAATTTTGGCGAACCAATATAAACCGCATCAGCGCCACAATTAATTGCAGCTTTACCAAATGCCAAGTTTTTTGCCGGTGCTAATAGTTCAATCTGCCTCATTAAAATTTAAAATTTTACTTCTGAAAATTATGCAAATTTACAATCATCATTGTCAACTATCCTTTTCTTTCTATTTTTGAAGAATAAATATTTATGCTTTGGAGAAAATATCGAGTGTGCAAAACACAAAAATAAAAAACCTTGTAAGGTTGCATAAATCGGCTGAAAGGCGTGAACAAAAGCTTTTTCTTACCGAAGGTTTAAAAGAAATTACCAGTGCACAAACGGAAGGGTTTAATATTCATTCTATTTATTGGTGCTCGACAATGGGAATTCCCGAATATAAATTGAATTCATTATTTAAACCTTCGGTTCCAGTTTATGAAATTTCAAACGAAATATTTTCAAAAATTGCCTATCGCGAAGGTTCAGATGGAATAATTGCCGTAATTCATGAACAGAAGTTATTGCTAAACGAAATAAAATTGAAAAATATCCCTTTAGTAATAATTATAGAATCGGTGGAAAAGCCCGGGAACTTAGGTGCAATTTTACGTACGGCTGATGCAGCCGGAGTTGACGCTGTAATTATTTGCAATGCTAAAACGGATATTTTCAATCCTAATGTAATCAGGTCGAGTTTGGGTTGTATTTTCACAAACCAGGTAGTTTGTTGCTCTAACGAAGAAGCTTATAATTGGTTGAAAGAAAATAAAATTAAATCATTGGCTGCACTTTTGGCTGAAGATTCAAAGCCCTATTATGAAAAAGATTTTAATGTGCCGGGCGCTTTGGTTCTAGGAACTGAAGATGAAGGACTATCAAAATTTTGGATAAACAACTGCGATGAAAAGATTATAATTCCAATGTTGGGAAAAATTGATTCATTAAACGTTTCAGTATCGGCAGCTATTCTAACTTTTGAAGTAATACGGCAACGTAATATCAGGAAATAAATTTCATGATATTTTCCATTAAAGTCTTACGTGAAACAGGTTTGGCAAGGTATTCATCGAATCCGGCTTTCATTCCTACTTCCCTATCACCACTAACGGCATATGCAGTTATCGCAATCACAGGTAAGTTTTTATATAAGCGTTTTAGAACCTGTAAAACCTCAAATCCACTCATTTCAGGCATTTGAATATCCAGCAAAACAATATCAACCGGATTGTTCACCTCCACTAATTTCAACGTTTCAGCGCCATTCCTTGCCCAAATAATTTCAGCTTTCGAAAAACTGAGAAATTCTTTAATCAGAAAAAAATTCGTTTCATCATCCTCAGCAACTACAATTTTTTTTGATTCCAGAATTCCTGGCGCCAAAAGCCTTTCCAATTCTTTATTCACATTAGTTTGTAACATATTTGCTTTAAATTGCATTTAAAATTATAACAATTAAGCCTTATTAAAGTTACAAAATAAATTGGCACCTAAGTTTAATCAATTTAAAAAAAATTAAAAAACACATTTAAAAATACAAATTGGGTAATCTGAATCAAATTATTATTTTTACCGGCAATACAATTAATTTGAAGAAATTTTTAATTATATTATTCATCTTTGGATTTTCTAAAGTCAATGTTTTAAATAGCCAACAATTAAAATCTGATTCGAAATTAACCGAAGAGTGTTTTCAAAAATTATACAACTTTTCATTTTTCGATTTTGATTCATGTTTAAATCAACAGAAAAATTTGCCAGAAAGTTATATTGAGTTTCTGAAATTAAATAAAAATTGGTGGTTGTTAATTACTTCTGACGAATCAAAATATATAACTGATGGGTTTGTTAATATAATAAATGGGCTTGAGTTACTTGAGAAATCATCATTATCAGCAGATGATAAAACATTTTTAAAAATTTGTTTCGAATCATTCCGGCTTCGTTTATACCTTTATAATAAGCAATATTGGCGGGCATTTTCACAAACAAAAATATTAAAGGAACTAATAGAACCAACATTAGGACGAGAAGAACAATATTTCCCTTATTATTTCACATCGGGTTTATTTAATTATTTTGCATTTGCCGCAAGAAAAAAGTATCCATTAATTTTTAATGATTCAACCTATAAAAAGGCTTCGAGAGAAAAAGGCTTATATTTTCTGGAGAAATGTTCAATTTCCGAAAATTGCATGTTAAAAACCGAATCAAATTATTTCTTATTAAAAATATTTCTTGAAGTTGAAGAAAATCATGATAAAGCTGAAAAATATGCAAAATGTTTAATCCAATTGCACAAAACAAATGCAATATTTGAATTTTATCAAGTTAAAATATTAAAGCAACTTAAGTGTGATAACGATGCAATTCAATTGGCTAAAAACAACCAGGATTTGATTAATGCAAATAGTTCATTATCAAAAATGCAAAAGGAACATCTTAAAGCAATAATTAATAAAGTTTTAAGTAAATCATCCGATTAATTTAAAATTAATTGATTGCCTTATTAAATTTTTTTACTCTAATTCGAATCTTTAATTACTCATTATTAAATTGTTAATATATTGTTAAATTTAAAATTTCAATTTTGTGTATTTTAATTCCCAATTTGTTTAAAATAATTTTAAAATAATTTTTATATTTGTCTGTAACCAAAAAATTAAACAGTTATGAAAAAACTTATTTTACCATTATTGGTAGTTGGAGTTCTATTAGTGAGTTCATGTAACTATCGTTTGATCGATTTTACTGTTATTAGCTCAAAAAATGTAACATTGCGTTTACCTGATGATGCAAAAGGTAATAAAGTTGAAGGAAAAGATATGGTATTTTGCGCCCCATACTTTGGTGTACCTAACTTAAAACAAGCAGTTGACAGAGCAATTGAAAGTGCTGGTCCTGGATATGATGCACTTATTGACGGTGTTGTATTTAACAGGGCTGCTTTCTTAACATCAGGTTATGTAGTTACTGGTACTCCAATTAAAACTACAAAACTAAAAGCTTCTGAATAATTTAAATATTCACATTTTGAATAATAAAAAAACCAGACAATGTCTGGTTTTTTTATTATTACAAGTTTTCTGAAATTATTTTTACAAAGGATGCAATTATTCCGTTTTAAGGGAACTGCTAATTCTCGTCAATTGATAGGAATTATTATTTTATTATACTTTGAAAGTCCCATATTTTAATGGTTTTATCGGAACTTGCTGTTGCCATATATTTACCATTTGGTGAAAATGCAACAGACAAAACGCTGCCGGTATGATCAGAAAGTGTAGCAATTTCTCTAAAATTTTCAACACTCCAAATTTTGGTAGTTTTATCTAAACTTGTGCTTGCAAAATATTTTCCATCGCTTGATAGTTGCAATGAGGTAATTCCGTCCGAATGAGCTAAAATTGATTTGATTAATATACCAGATTTTAAATCCCATATTTTAATAGTTTTATCAAGACTGCCTGAAACAATATATTTGCCGTCGGGAGTTACTAAAACGCCATAAACCCAATCGGTGTGACCAGCCAATGTGCGGATTAAATTACCGCTTTTTACATCCCAAATTTTAATAGTATTGCTATGATTTACAGATGCAATACAGCTATCGTTTGAAATAAAAATTGCATCATCGGTCCATTCATTCTCAGGAAATATTTTTAATTTCTTCAATTTTTTTGTTTCCCAAAGAATCAATGAATTATCGCGCCAACTTGATGTTACAATATATTTGTCATTTTTTGAGAAATTAGCACATTTTACAAAAGAGGTATGTGCATTCCTTTTTTTATATTCTTTCTTAAAATCAGGATAAGTAAAAACATAAAAGTTTTTATAAGTACAAAGTGTAAACTCATTTCCCGAATGTGAGAAATCGATACTAGTTACAGAAGAATTAGAAACCGAAATTATTTTTTGATTTGCAAAGTTATTCTCAACATTCCATATAATTACGGTATCATCCTGGCTTCCTGATAACAAATATTTATTATCTCTTGAAAATGCAACAGTATTAACATTGCCATTATGACCGTTCAATGTAAATAAACAATTCTGTGAATAGCCCATTGCAAAAGCAGAACACAGTATAATAAGTATCAGAATTTTTTTCATTGTATTATTAATTGAGAATTTAGTTTGTTTAATTGTATTCTTAATGCTGCATTACAAATTTCTTTCTTACGTTCATTTCTATTATCAACCATTGGTTTTAATTTTGTTATATTCCCGGAATAAAAATATAAAAATACATATAATCCGGCAGCTGATGAAGTATAAATCTGATCAATTATACTATAATAAATAAAAGTTCCGGATAAGGCAATTAACGAAAGACTAATTATTCCCATTCCGGCTTTACCCGCATAAGTCTGCCCAAGTCCTGGTAAAATAAACGACATAGTTCTTGCTGTTTTTATATTTTTCAAGGTGGGGATATTATTTTTTTGATACATGGCATTTACTTCTTGCAATAAACTATCACGCAAATTCATATTTTTTATTTCAATTCTATTAATATATGATACTAAATTATTTTTGCTTTCGTCCCACTTGCCTAATTCATTTAATATAAGACTGTATAACAAAACACTAGCTTTTTCAATCTCAGGTGAAGTATTTATATTAAAAATTGGCAAAATTCTATCTTTTGCAAACTCAAAATTACCATTCATATAACATGCCCATGCCTTCGCAAAAAATATTTGGGCCTTTATAGAATCATTTAAATCATTTACATTACACCTGTTTAAAATGTTATCAATGAGTGCATAATTATTTTCGGCCTTATAGCAACTACTCTTTTTTAACAATGACAAAGCTTTTATTGTCTCATTTCCAGGGTTTTCAAATACAATATATTCATATGCAATGCAAGCTTCAGGAAATAACTTTAACCGGAACAAACTATCTGCATGTTCAAAATTTGCGGCGTATAAATTATTTGAAGAAATTATCAATTGGAATCCGAAGACCCACAATGATATTATGGTCAATTTCATTGAGTTTTTCATTCTTAACAATTTGAACACTTAAAACACTTCCCCATATATTTCCCATATAAAAAAAACTAAAAAGAGTAGCCGAAACAATAAACTCAGGATTTTTGGGACCAAGCTTCATATAGGTTTCAGCAGTTAAGGCACCTAAACTTACCACCCTTAAAAATGCCGCTAATGCTTGTCCATTATTTCCCGCATATGCCAAACCAAGCCCTGGAACAACAGCAGATAAAGTACCTGCTAAAAGTGGTGATTTTCTTTTAACGGATTTTAATTCAAAATTATCTTTAATCAAATATTGCTGTTCACTATTTAAAACAGAATTGGTTGAATTGAAATTATGTGATAATGAATCGTAGGTAATGTAATCTCTATTTAATAATGATAACCCGGCAAGTTCAAACGATTTTAATTGTAATAATAAATCATTTATACTATCAATATTTACAGCTTTTATATAGTTATATGCTGTCTTAAATTCTTGTTGTTCAACATATGAAAGTTCAGTATAAAAACTTGCTTTAGGATAAAACATAGACTCATCTGAAACATTTGATAAATAATGAATAGATTTAATAAAAATTGATCGTTTATAATTCAAAAATCCTAAAAAATAGTTGAGCGTATCTTTTTGACCGAGATTTAAGTATTTTTGATTTAATAATTTTTCGCCTTGAAAATCAATATCTGCATATTGCCCATTTTGTCCAAGATATAGAAGAAAATTAATATCGTTATCAAAATTTAAATTCAGATTTTGAGTAAAGCCCGAAAGCGAAAATAATATCAAACTAAAATATATAATAATTTTCACCTTCATTTTAACTTATATTGCTCAGGGTCATCAATAATTTCCCCAGCCTTATCAAAATTCAAAGGACTTAAATCTTTAGCTGCCATACGATTGCAGCGCATTAAACGATAGGATGTTAAAGCAATGCCTTTTATTATGCCGTATCGGTCAATTACAACTTTACTATAATTCGAACAACTTATTTCATAAGGGCAATTGGAAGAAAGTTGTGGAGATATAACCCTTTGATAAAAATACATTAAACTACCGAAGGCAAGACTAACAGGATTATATTTAATTATTTTTTTATTGGGGATAAATAAAAATTTAGGTTTGTATTCTACTCTATTTTTAGCAAAGCTATGGTTTAAAACTGTATCAATATCAATGCTAATATTTTGCGACTTAAGATGAATATTAACGCAAATAAGCAAGAATATAATTACATATATTTTTAAAATATTACTTTGCATGGGATTCAAAGATAATATTTTTTGCCAATAAGGTATAATCAAGTTGGAGTAAAGAAGAAAAACCGAAAGTTACAAATTAAACGGAAGAATAGGATTTACAATATTTTTAGACTTATTACATCTAAATTAAATTAAAAAAATAGAGCATGTAAAATACTATCTTATTTTTAACACAGGTCAATTAGTATTTTTAATTGCTATCAAAGCAAATAGGATTTTCAAGAGTAATTTCAGATGCCGTGGTTAAAATGCCTTTAATAATCAACTACTTCAAAATAGTATTCTTCATCATCCTCAGACATAAAGACTGGTATTTGAACCAATTCAAAGATATTCCTGTTAGAATGTTTCATATTGAAACTTGAATAATCATTTAACCGGCTATCGTCTTTTGAAAATTTTTGAAAATTTTTTCTCATAATACAGGGTTTTTAGTTGATCATTTAGTTTTAACAAGATACAAAAAATAAAAGGAAATTTGTAAATTGAAGTATGATTTGTGTCAGTAAAAATATTGAAGTTAATCAGAATAAAAGTTGAATTGATATTAAATAAGGTCAAATTTTCCCTGACGTTTTACCAGATTGACATTTAATTCAATGCATGAAGAAAATTCTTTGAAATTTCGGATATTCAGTAAAATCTGCAATTTTTCATTTATATCAAGTTCCCCTTTTATAATCAACAAAAAATCAAGGTTCTTAAATTCTTCAAATAGGCAAGTATTATTGGCTTTATTTGCAATAAGTGAATAATGCTTTTGATCAAAATCAAAACTAAAATTTGCAAACCCGGTTGATAAATTCAAAGTATTTGCAAATGGCATTATATTGTCAGTTCTAGACAATTTTAATTTCAAAGCTTTATTGATAGCCCATGAAACCTTTAAATCGCTATCACTGGTAATAATTCCAAAAATATTTATTGGAACTTCCTGCTGAATTTTATATTTTACTTGTTTCGCCAATGCAATTTATTATGAAAGTAAAATTAATATTTGAGAATTGAATTTCTAATTTAAAGTGAAGTTATTTAATATTGAATTATTAAAAATATTGAAAATCAACTATCAGCCAATGGCATTAGCTATATCTGTCAGTTTCACTACAGTTTTCCAATTTCTTGTAGTTGCCTGAATCTTTAGTTTCTTTTCGAAATAATTGTTGTTTAATTTTGTATTACCATATCCGTTTTGGCAATATATATAAATAACATCTTCAATTATTTTATATTCATCAATATTTCCTGTTATTGTTTCAATTGAATTTATAATTTTTTCTGAAGGCTTTGATGCCAGAAATGTAACATATAGTTTATCTAATTCGGCTTTCCCTGCATTAATAAATGGATTATTTTTCAGAACATGGTTAAAGTATTTATCACTTCGAACAATAACCGGAACTTCAAAATTATATTCCTTCAATATTTTTTTTTCTATTAATTTAGCAAGTTCTATTTCTGATAAAATTTCAGTTTGAAAAATTATATTTCCACTTTGTATATAAGTACTTACATAACTGAAATTTAATTCTTCCATATAACTTTTCAAATCTTCCATTTTAATCAATTTCTGCCCACTTACATTTATTCCGCGCAATATGGCTATATAGGTTTCCATTTAAAAAGTATTATAAAATTTCATTTAATGTTTTATGTATAACAGAAATTGTTTTATTTAATTGAGATTTTGTGTGAGCAATTGAAATAAAATTAGTCTCGAATTGTGAAGGTGAAAAATATATTCCATTTTCGAGAAGTTTATTAAAAAACAGGGCAAATTTTTGGGTGTCACATTTTTTTACTTCGTCAAAATTTCGAATTTTTTGGTCAGTAAAAAATAACGTAAACATAGGTCCAACCTGGTGAAGAGTTAATTTCTTATTCGATATTATATTTTTTAATTCGTTTATAAAATAATTTGTAATAGTGTCAAGTTTGTCATAAAACCCTGGTTGGCTCAATAACTCTAAAGTTTTAATTCCGGCAGACATTGCAACCGGATTTCCCGAAAGCGTTCCAGCCTGATAAACGGGACCTTCAGGTGCAATGAGCGACATAATTTGAGCTTTGCCACCATAAGCGCCAACCGGAAAGCCTCCTCCAATAATTTTTCCTAAAGTGGTTATATCGGGTTGAATCCCATAATAATTTTGGGCACCGCCAAGGCCTATACGAAACCCAGTAATTACTTCATCAAATATCAACAAACTTTTATATTGCAATGTTAAATTACGTAATGTTTGCAGAAATTCAAAATCAGCCTTTATAACGCCCATGTTGGCAGCTATAGGTTCTATTATTATTGCGGCAATTTCATTCCCGATTTCTGAAAACAAACTTTCAACCGCATTTATATCGTTATATGGTAAGCTTATTGTTTTTTCTACAAAACAATCTGGAACACCATCAGATGATGCGGATTTAAGTTGTGCAACACCTGAACCTGCCGATACTAAAAGATGGTCGGCATGGCCATGATAACAACCATCGAATTTAATAATTATATCGCGATGCGTATATGCACGAGCTAACCGTATAGCGCTCATAACCGCTTCAGTGCCTGAATTTACAAATCGAACTTTATCAATAGATGAAACTGCATTGCAAATTAATTCAGCCAATCTTGTTTCCTGTAATGTTGGTAAGCCATAACTGGTGCCATTTTTAACTGCTTTTATAATTTCCTTTTCTACAGAATTATTGGCATGACCTAAAATAAAAACACCCCACGACAGGCAAAAATCGATATATTTGTTCTTGTCAATATCAGTTAATTTGGCACCTTTTGCCTTTTGAATAAAAATTGGAGAATTACCAACAGCTTTTAGCGAACGCACCGGACTATTTACACCACCTGGTATATATTTTAATGCTTCGTTATAAGCGCTTTTGGACAAATTCCTTTGCATAATATGATATTATATAATTTGCACCTGCCCTTTTAATAGCAGTTAAAGCTTCTTGCATTGCAATTTCTTCATTCATATAACCGGCTTCAGCAGAGGCTTTTATCATCATATATTCGCCTGAAACCTGATATGCTGCAAGTGGAAAGTTAGGAAAATTTAACCGAATCCGCTGTATAATATCTAAATAAGTATGAGCAGGTTTAACCATAACCCAATCCGCACCTTCTTCTATATCAGCCTGGACTTCAACTATTGCTTGCGATATATTTCTATTATCCATTTGATAGGTTTTCCGGTCACCAAAAGAAGGTGCTGAATTTACAGCATCACGAAATGGGCCATAGAAACCCGATGCGTATTTTGCCGAATATCCCAATATTTTTGTATTCACTTTATTTTGAACAAAGCTTTGTTTTATGGCAGCAACCTGACCGTCCATCATTGCTGAAGGTGCCACAAAATCTGCACCTGCAAGTGCATGTTGTAATGCCATTTTTGCCAAATAAGGCAAGGTTGCATCATTATCAATAATTTCTCCGTTTAAAATTCCACAATGCCCATGATTGGTATAACCACATAAACAAACATCAGTAATAATGGTAATTTCAGGAAATTCCTTTTTTATAGCTTGGACTGCTCTTGAAATTAAATTGCTATTGTTATATGCAGTAAAACCTGTATCCGTTTTTAGACTTTTTTCAATTACTCCAAATAAAAGAATTTTTGTAATCCCCAATTTCGAAATTTCTTCAATATCCTTAATTAATTCATCAATTGAAAAATGAAAAACATTTCGCAGCGAACTTATTTCATGTTTAATATTATTCCCATCAACAACAAAATAAGGATATATAAAATCATTGACAGAAATAAAAACTTCTGCATACTTATCCCTAGTTTCCTGATTTACTCTATATTGTCGCAAACGATTCATTGATATATTTTAAATATTCACTTCGATATAAAATTAAAAACATTATTTTAAATAATTAAATTTCATATTCTAAAGGATAAAGTTCACTTAAATCGATACTTTTTATACTGTTTTTTGGAAAACCAGCTTCAATCATCCGTGTTAGTGTTACTTTTCCTTTGGCTATAAAATTTATATTTTCCGGAACTTCTCCATAAACCTGCATAAAGCTGTCAACTCCGGAAGGTGAGGAAAAAGCTATATAATTTATTCCTTTCAAATTTATAGGTTTTGCTTGAATTGGTTTATTTTGGTAAAGGGCTAAAGTAATTACGCTATTTCCAATAGCCCTTAAGCCATCAGGCAATATTGGCAAAGCTATTTCGGAACGTGGTATAAATACTACCTGTCCTTTAATTTTATTTGCTTTGAACAAATTTATTATTCCTTCAGAGCTTTCATCTTTAGGCTGAAAATTGGGAATTATTCCATAATCATTTAATGCGGAAGTTGTTACTTCTCCAATTGATGTTATGGTAAGTGATGATATATAACCTGAATTTTTATTGTATTGTCCTAAAAGTTCCATCAAATAATGCACGGCAAATTTACTTGTAAATATTATATGATCATATTCATGCAAATAATCAATAATATTTTTAAGACTTTTTGAATTTTCAACCGGCCTTATATCAATTAATGGTTGATGAATAATATTCCCAATATTAGAAAAGCTTTGCGAATCAGTGCCTGTAACTAATATATTAGGCCTGGCAATATTTTCAGCCTTTTTAAATCTAAGTCCAACAACATCACCAATTATAATAATCAATGGAGTTGGAAAACTTTTCTCATCTAACGTTAATTCTTTTAAAGTAGAATAGAGTTCTTGTTGAGATAAACAGGAAACATTATATATCAGGGCAACAGGCGTATTGGGGCGCCATCCTTTTTGGATTGCCACTTTGGCTATGGAAGAAATATTTGTAGCTCCCATATAACATATAATTGTGCCAGAATTTGGCATATTTGATATATTCTCTGAATTACCAGAAATGAATGTGACAGAAGAAGAAATTTCACGATGGGTCAAAGGGATTTTTGATATTCCAGCCGCAGCAATTCCTGCAGATATACCTGGTATAACCTCAACATTTATTAATCTTTCCTGCAAGTATTCTATTTCTTCACCACCATGTGCAAATATCATTGGGTCGCCACCTTTAAGCCTTACAACATTTTTGCCCGATATAGCAGCTTTATACAACAATTGATTAATTTCATTCTGTTCTTTGCTATGGTTATCTTTTCTTTTGCCAACATATACCTTTTCAGCATTAAATTCATTAATATATGTTTTATCAATTAAGTCGTCATAATAAATTATATCAGCATTTGAAAGTCTTTTTACAGCTTTAACTGTCAATAATTCAGGATCGCCAGGGCCAAATCCGGTCAAATATACAGTTCCATATTTTTTTCGTATATCATATTTTTCAAAAATTGCTTTTAATTTTTCATTGTTATGTTTACCTATAACGGCAAGATTTCCTTGCAATGGATGCGTTTCGAATGAAAGTATCTCAGTAATTTTATTTTCAATTCCTAAACGTTTTAGAGCACAAGTTGCAACAATTAATGCATCAATTGTACCATTTTCAACCAAAGCAATTCGTTCTTCAATTGTGCCTCTGATACTTATAATTTGAAAATCATTCCTGAATTGAAGCAGTTCATTTTTTCGTATCAGTGAACTGGTTCCTATTTTTGCATTTAATGGTAATGATTTTAAGGTTTGATTATTCCTGCTTATTAATGAATCCGTTTTATCAAATGCTTCGAAAAGTGTATAAATTTCAAGACCTATAGGTAATGGATAAGGCAAATCTTTTGCTGAATGTATAGCAATATCAGCTTTATTTTCAAGTATAGCATTATCGAGTTCGCGTGTAAATATATCTGGTATAACATTGTTTAATAATGATATATTTTTGTTTTTATCACCAAATGACTCTACTGGAATTAGTGTATAATTCAATTCGGGAAAATTTGAGAATACTTCTTCTACTTGCCGCAATGCAAGATTACTATTGCGCGTAATGACCCTGAGGGATTGTTTTTGACTTTCCATAATGCTTATATTTTAGCATAAACTTTTTAACTTCCAAATCAATTATTGTTTCAGCTTTTAAAATCTCGTCTTTTCTATTTTCAATATTCTGGTTTACTTTGTTTTCAATGTTCTCCAAATTATACAAAGTAACTTCATCCAGATTGCCAATTTCTTTATCAATATCATGAGGAAAAGCCAGGTCAATTACCAGCATTTTTTTGTTTGCAGGAAAATCATTTAGATGGACAATCTCATGTGGCGCTGAAGTTGCTGAAATAAGAATATCGGTGAATTGAAGAAATTCTTTAATTTCATCAAGCCTAAAAGTTTCACAGCCAAATTTTTGTGCAATAACTTGAGCTTTCTCAAAGCTTTTATTTCCGAGAAAAATAGTCTCTGCCCCTTTTGAAATAAGGAATTTAATTATATCTTCATTTAATTTATGTGCCCCAATTATTGTTATTAAAGCTTTATCGAGGTTTATACCGCTTGCACAAATAAGCTCTACAGCAGCCTGGCTGTGTGACATTGCGCCTTTTGAAATTGCTGATTTATTTCTGACTTTTTTTCCAACATAAAAGGCTGTTTGAAATAACACGTGCAAACCTTTTGAAAGTTTATATTGCGATAATGCCTGAAAATAAGCCTCTTTAACTTGTCCTAATATTGCAATTTCACCTATCAGGTTCGATTCAATTCCTGATATAACACGGAACAAATGCCTTACTATTTCTTCAGGTACATCACCTTCGCCGGAATAAAATTCACTACGATTGCAGGTTAATAAACGAATTCCGGGTTGAGAACTCAGTTTGAGAAATTCTTCTAATTCATTTTCCCTTTTATATAGAGAGTTTTTTTGAAGGTCCGTTGAATATAGTTGTATCATTTTGTAAAAATTCTTTAATCCTATCTCTTATTTCCACTGACTTATAAACATTTTGAGCATTTGAACCTACCGCAACTGTATAGTTATTATGTTTATAAATTGCAGGCGAAACAAAATCGCATAAAACCGGATTATCAACTACATTGCAAAGAATACCAAGGCTTTCAGCATCAGATTTAATTTGGCGGTTTAATTCAATTATATTGGTGCAGGCATATATTAAAAAATATCCTTGCAAATCTTTTTTTTCATATGCCTTTTCGATATATGGAATTCCTTTTTCTTTTATGGCATCAATAACATCCATACCAATAACAGAAATATTACTTGTAAACTGTTGTATAAACCCAATTTTATGATTTGCAATACGACCGCCACCAATGATAAGTATTTTCTTTCCTGTTATATTTATTGATATAGGGAGAAAAACCATTTGCGATTTATTATATGTTATATTCGGGTTCATAATTTTTTCGTCCAAATTTTACTTTATTCCATACACGCTCGTGCAAATAGAATAGTGTAATTTTAGTAAACACTTCTATTCCACTAATGGACAAAGCTATAAAAGGCTTCCCTGTAATAATTAGCGAAATAATAAATGTGTCAATACTACCTGTTATACGCCATGAGACGGCTTTTAAAATGCTTCTGTACCTGTGTTCCATAATTTTATGCTATATGAAATAATTTTCCTTCTGTTGTTGCTTTTACGTAATTACGGCGAACTACAAAGTCACCAAAACGTTCAGCATTAAATTTATTAATCGAATAATCAAGAAGAATAGGTTTTAGTGCCTCTAAAATCTCTTCTTCATTTAAATTTTCCTTATATAATTTATTTAATCTATCGCCCACGAATCCAGCTCCCAGGTAAAGATTGTACCTACCCGGAGCCCTTCCCACAAAACCAATTTCGCCTAAATACGGACGGGCGCAACCATTGGGGCAACCTGTCATTCGTACCACAATTGGTTCATTTTCCAGGCCGGCTTGAATAACAATTTCATCAAGTTTATCAAGTAGTTTTGGCATATAGCGTTCAGCTTCGGCAAAAGCAAGACTGCATGTATTAAGTGCCACACATGCAAGCGATGATTTCCGTATACCGGTTAAATCCTTATTTAAGAATATATTGTTCGCAATAAGGATAGTATTTATTTTATGTTTTACTGATTCCGAAACATTTGCTATAATAAGGTTTTGATTGCCGGTAAGGCGAAAATCGCCATCGGCAATTTCAGCAACTTTTCGCAATGCGGTTTTTAAAGAATAGGCATTATTATCAAAAACTCTGCCACCTTCAATAAATAAAGTCAAACTCCATCGTTTGTCAATTCCTTCTTTCCAACCATATTCGTCGCCATTCGATTCGAAATGAAATGGCTTTGCTTCTTCAAATTTATAACCTAACCGGTTCTCTATTTCTACTTTAATTTTGTCAATCCCTAAACGGTCGATTGTATATTTAAACCGTGCATATTTTCTATCGCTACGGTTGCCAAAATCGCGCTGAACGGTAACAATTTTTTCAGCAACATCTACAACATTTTCTCTTTTGCAAAATCCTATAATGCTTGCCAAACGAGGATAAGTTGTGCCTATCCCAAATGTCATACCCATTCCGCCACCAATTGCAACATTGTAACCAATTAATATCCCGTTTTCTACAATAGCCACTAGTCCAAGATCGTTAGCAAAAATGTCACTATCATTATTTGGTGGTATTGCAATTGCAATTTTAAATTTCCTTGGAAGATAGGTTTTGCCATAAATAGGTTCAACATCAGTTTCACCACCGGCAATTAATTTCTGATCCAACCAAATTTCATGATACGCTGTAGTTTTTGGGTTTAGGTGGTCGCTTAATTTTTGGGCATCGGCATAAGCCTCAACATGTACTTTTGATTGATTTGGGTTTGGGTTGCACATTACATTGCGGTTCACATCGCCGCAAGCCGCAATGGTTGTCATTAGTGAATCATTTATTTCTCGGATAGATTTTTTCAGGTTTTTTTTGAATATCCCATGCAATTGAAATGCCTGCCGTGTTGTAAGTTTAATAGTGCCACTTCCATATTTATCGGCTAATTCATCAATTGAAAGCCATTGATGTGGAGTTGAAATTCCACCAGCCAAACGAACACGAATCATGAACGAAAACAAAGGCTCAAGTTTTTGCCGTTTACGTTCGCTTTCCAACTCACGGTCGAATTGCTGATACGAACCATGAAATTTAATAAGATTAGTATCGGCAGGAGCAATACTGCCAGTTAATTCATTCAATAAACTTTCGCTTATAGTTCCCCGCAGAAAATTACTATTTTCTTTAATAATCTCGACTTCCGAAGGTTTATTGCTATTATCACTCATAATACTTTGTTTGCTAATATTTTAATATATTTAATTTCGAAAAGGATTTTGTGAAATATTTAATAAACATCCGATTGGTAACGATGTTCTTTTTTAAGTTTGCGAATGTAATCTTCCGCTTTGTCTTTAGTCATACCACCTTCGTTTTGAATAATTTCAAGAAGCGTTTGGTTTACATCGTACCACATTTTTTCCCTGTCGCCACATACATAAAAATATGCTCCATCCTCAAGCCAGTTAAATACCTCTTTTGCATTTTCCTTTAATTTGTGTTGAACATAAACCTTTTGTTCTTTATCGCGCGAAAATGCAACATGCAATTTTGTGAGTGTACCTTTTTTCATGAAATTCTGCAATTCAGTCTGGTAAAGAAAATCAGTTGTGAAATGCCTGTCGCCATAAAACAACCAGTTTTTGCCCTTTGCACCGGAAGCATCACGCTCCTGCAAAAATGAACGAAATGGAGCAATACCAGTTCCAGGGCCAACCATAATTACTGGAGCATCAGAACTTTTTGGCAATCTAAAATCAGTGTTCTTTTCAATAAATACTTTTACAGGAACATCATCATTTAACCGGTCGGCCAAAAAGGTTGAACAAGCACCTTCTTTATAACGGCCATTCATATGACGAACAGTTGCAACAGTTACATGCACTTCGTCAGGATTAAATGCCGGACTTGAGGCTATGGAATATAAACGCGGCTGAAGCTTGCGCAAAATTCCTATTAATTCAACAGATAATAATTGAACTGGATATTCACGTATAAGGTCAACTAAATCACGACCATAAATATATGCTTTCAATTTCAATGCGTCCTCCAAAACAGAAGCTAGTTCGTCACTCTGCACATATTTGTTATAGTTGCTAATAACATCGGGAGTTAAAACCGAAATTTCGAAATGATGAGTGAGTGCTTCACGCAAAGTAATTTCTTCATCGTTGATTAAAACAATGTCAAATGCAAATAATTTAAGTGTTTCTATTAATTCACTCACGGCACGGTCCGAATTGCTAGGATATATCCCCAAAGCATCCCCGGGTTCGTAAGCTAGACCTGAATTTTCAAGTGATAATTCATAATGGTAAGTTTCTTTTTCTGAACCACGTCCGCTTAATTTAATTTTATCGAGCAATTTAGCTTCAAAAGGGTTTTGTTTTGAGTAGGCTGGTTTTTCTAATTTTGAAACCTGTTGTCCATTAATTTTTGTTACGGATTTTGTTTCATTATTTTTAGGCAACGAATTTAAAACGGCATCAATCCATTTCTCAGAAGGGGTTGCAAAATCTACATCACAATCTACCCGCGGAACAAATTGTTGCGCACCAAGTTCTGCCAATCTTTTATCAACATCAATTCCGGTTTTACAATAGTGAATATAACTTTTATCGCCTAAAGCTAAAACCGAATACCTTGTATTAGATAGTGAAGGGGCTTTTTTACCATGCAAATAATTATAAAATTCTTCGGCTACAACAGGTGGTTCACCTTCGCCATGAGTACTAACGATTACGAGTAAATTCTTTTCATCCTTTAATTTATTTAAAGGATAATCTTCCATATTTTTAAGCTGAACTTTAATTCCAAGTGAATCGGCTTTTTCTTTTAATTTATTTGCAACTGAAGCTCCATTGCCTGTACGTGATCCGAAAAGGACGCTCAATTCGTTTGCGTTTTCATGTTCTTTAACAACACCATTAACAAGTTCATTATTAACTTGGTCATTTGCAAAGCCATTTAATTGTTTTGTTGAGTTTTCATTATTCAATTCCTGGCTAACTTTCTTTTCAGGAAGTTTTTGACCTATTCCTGAAAGATAACCGGCAAGCCATGCCAATTGAAATTCATTTAATCCCTGAACAAGCGATTCTATTTGCTGAACCTGGTCTTTATCAAATAAAAAAGGGTTTCCCGTTCCCATACAATATATTAATATAATTTATTCAGATACAAAATTCCGAAATTAATAAAATTATTGAAATACCAACGATATGGTATATTGCATACCATAAATGCGGGATGAAAGAAAATATTATTTTCAGTGGGTCTTAAGAATAAATATATTTGTCAACTTTTGATATAGTTAAATTTGAATAAATTTTCAAGTCAATATTATTCTATTCAAAATAAATCCTTAAAAATATTTTATATTGACAAATAATTCGATAGGTAAATTTATTGTAAGAACCAATGTTTCATATATGAATTATTTAATTAGTAATACTTTTTTATTTATATAATTCATATTCTCTGAAGTATATATAAGTGGACAAATCCAATAATTGTTTAATAGACTGAAACTAGAATTGAAAAAAAAATGTTTTTTTAATTCAATTAGCTTTAATTATATTTGTCCCCTTTAACTACTATTGCGACTTTGTATTGCTAAAGTAATTAGCGGAAAATGCTTTACAAATTTTCAGAAATTTTTTACCTAAAAACAATATATAAATGGAATTTTTAGAAAGATTAAGGTGCCCAATTACAAAAAACGGTTTACTATTAATTAACAGGGATTCTTTTAAAGAATTTAATATATCATATGATATTGATAAATATGGGGAATTAAACAATGGATTAATTGACAATTCCAAACAATATTTTTATCCAATATTTAATGATATAATTGTGCTACACGAACAATATGCTTTATATATTGGAAATGGTAATGATTTTAGAAAAAGTTTATCATTTGATAAAAAACGGGTATTTGATTATTATAATGAAGTAAATTATAAAATTAAAGATTCTTTGAATATTTATGAGGATAGTCCTAAATGGGTTGATTTTAGAGATGTTTCATCAAAATATATTAAAAATTCATTTACAAAGGCATCAAGATATTATCCTTCAAGTGGTAAATATTTTCTTGATATTGCTTCAGGTCCTATTGGTTTGTCAGAATATATGGCATTATCAAATGGATATGAATATAGGATTTGTGTTGATATATCAATAAATGCACTTATACAGGCAAAAATTAATATTGAACGTGCAGGCAAAAAGGGAATTTTTATCTGTGGAGATATTACAAATATTCCAATCAAGGAAAATTCCTGCGATACAGTTCTTTGTCAGCATACCTTATATCATATTCCAAAGAATGATCAATTTACAGCAGTAAATGAATTATACCGAGTTGCTAAGCATGATTCAAAAATTGTAATAATTTATAGCTGGTTTTATAATAGCTGGTTCATGAATATTTCATTGAATATTGCTCAATTATACAGGATTTTAAGGCACTATATGGGTAAATTGTACGTAAGATTGTTTAAATCAAAACCACGGTTATATTTCTATCCACATAGTCCATGGTGGTTTAAAAAATCTTTTAAATTTAGTAAAGATATTGAGTTCTATTGCTGGCGAAGTGCAAATAAATATTTTTTAGATATTTATATTCATAAATGGGCATTCGGAGAAAAAATTCTGGATAAATTAATAAAAATTGAAGATAAATATTCAGAATTGATGAGCAGGCTGGGTGATTATCCGGCAATTGTTATTACTAAAAAATTGTAATACTTTTCTAAAGTAAATATTCAATCAAAAAATACTAATTGGTAATTTTATTTTGAATGACACAAGTATTTAATAAATAATTATTTCTAATAATTTTTAAATTATAAAACTTAATTTAATGAAGCAGTTATTTTTAATATTAAGTCTTTTTACTATAATTATTTCAGTCAGTTACTCTCAGGATACTATTGTAAAAAATGATGGCAATAAAGTAATTTGTAAAATAATTAAAGTAGATAGTTCTAAAATTTATTTTACAACAGAAAAAAATGGAAGAAATATTGATACTTATCTTAACAAGAGCGATATTCAATATTTTGGATATGAAATTAATCCTATTCAAATATATACTGAAGACACCATATTTACGGTAAATGGAGAACATTTTATTGGCAGGATATATAATGAAGATAGTACAACTGTTTATTTTACTATGGTTAAAAATGGAACAGAAGTAAATACATATTTAGGTAAAAATAACATTCGCAAAATTAAATATAAAGTTGTTAAAAAAACTGTTGCAATGTTAATAGATAAAAATTCATTTGGAGTTGGCGGTGGTTTCGAATATGGTGGATTTGGTATTGAAGAAACATATTACCCTCAAAAAAATATTGGTATCTTTTGTGGAGGAGGTTATGCTTTAGTTGGTGTAGGATATAACATTGGCTTTAAATTTAGAAATATTTCTGATAAAATTGCATCACATTTCGTTCAGTCTTTATTAATAATGTATGGCTATAATGCAGCAATAAAAGTCACAAATTCAACTGATTTGAATAAAATGTTTTATGGAGTAACTGTTGGCGTTGGTTTGGATTTCCGGAATAATTTAATAAAAAATTTTGGGTATTGGTCATTTGCTTTATATTATCCTTTCAGAGGGTCTGAAGTTGATAATTATATAAATGAATTAAAAAAGAATTATAATTTTCAAACTAGTAATAATTTATTACCATTTGGAGTTTCATTTGGCTATAAATTCATTATTAATTAAGGCAATTATATAGTTTAGTGTACCAAATATAAAAAAATGACACAAGAACAAAAAATCGAATTAAAAAAGTTTTGTATAGAAAATGCAAAACAGTATTCATCATCAATAAATGAAATGATGAATAATGCAAAAGAAATATATGATTATTTAATAAATAAAGATTAATCAGTATTTAGTTTTGTTAAAGCTTCTGGAGGAAAATCTTGGCGTTTAAAAACATCTTCATTTTTAGAATGCCATATACAATAAATATGTTCATTAGGTTTTATGGAATATATAGTCATTTCAGGGCTTCCGGTTCTCAATGTAACCATGTCGCCTACTTTGAATTTTGTTTCCATGATGTTTAGTTTTATGATTAATTAATAAATGTACACAAAAAATATTGTTGTAGTTCAAATAAAGAAATTTAAATATATTATACTGATATATATCAGTATAATATATGATATAAAATAGTTTTTGCAAAATATGCAAAACAAAATTTCTGACAAATGTCATATAAAACATAATAAAAGACGGCATATATATTTATAATCAATTAATTAAGTATTAATATCATGTCGAACATTATTTAATAATCATTGTTTAAATAAAATAAATGTGCATACATTTGTGTACACATAAATATTTTTTAATAACTATTTATTAAAAAAAGCGTATTAAATAGAGTAATAGAAGTTTAAAAAACCAAAAATATGGCAACAAAAAATTTAGCACGATTCCCCTTAAATATAGTAATGATCGAAGATCCAAAAATAGGGGGATATACGGCATTTTTTAAGCAAATGCCCGATATAATGGCTGAAGGTGGAACGTCAGAAATAGCAATGAGTAATTTAATGAATGCCGTTTCGGATGTATTCAAATATCAAAGTCAAATAAAATCTAGCAAGGAATTCGATAGCTTAAATATAATTGAAAAATCTGTTAATTGTTATGTTGAATGACAAAACAAGATTTATTTGATTGGATTATTTGTCATAATTGTACTGTAATACAATTACCTGAGCATAAAGCTAAGGTAATTATGTTTGAAAATCCCAAAAATAGCAATCAGGCTTATATTGATTTACCAATAGACACATCTGGAGTAAGAGATTATTCTGTTTATAGGGTTTGTTCAAGATTGTCAATACCAGCTCCTAATTTAGTTGATTACATGAAACCTATTCATGATAATATAGAAAACAATAATTGAGTCATAATTATGAATGCTAATACAATTAATACAAAACAAAAGGCTGAAAAAGGACTATCAGATTTAGAATTAATTGCAAAGTATGAATCTGGTAAAATAGACATGAAAAAGGCAATAAACCATATGCTTAGAAGTAAAAAATCTTAACTTATAAGTTCTTTGTAAGTTAACCTCGTTTCAGCATTCTTTAAGTTGAAATTAAACCGTTCGCTATCATTTATTTTCCTTGTATTATATCTTAACGAAAATTCATCACAATATCTGTGTAAATGTTTAGGGCTTGTTTGATGGTAAATTCCATAAATACCACGTTTTAATAAACTCCAAAAGTTTTCAATACCATTACTTGAAAACCCATCTACGCTATATTTATTTTCTTTGTGGTTTATTACAATATGAGTATAATCTTTTGATAAACCTTCATAAGCACTCCATTCGTCTGTAATCAATATAGAGCCTTTTTCAACCATTTTTTCAATGATAGGTTTAATTGTTTTAGCCTTTGTATCTGGTATTACAGTAGTGAAAACTTCATTATCATTTGAAATCATGCCAAATACAGGGGTTTTGTCTTTGATACTGCGACCTTGTGATTCCTTTACTTTCTTATTATCGTGCCTGTTCCTGTTTTTGCCACCTACAAAAGTTTCATCTGCTTGGATTGTACCGCTAAACTTAGTATTAGATTTTACTTTGAATGAATTGCGTAGTCTACCGAGCATAAACCATGCACTTTTTTGGGTTATACCTAAATCTTTTGATAATTGAATTGAACTGATACCTTTCTTATGCGAGCTGAATATATACATACCAATAAACCACTTCCTTAATGAAATATGTGAGCCTTCAAATAAAGTTCCAACGGTAACAGTAAAGCGTTCTCTACAATCAGCACATTTATATAATCCATTAAATTCACCTTTTGTTTTTAGCTTATAATGGCCTTTATTTTGGCTTCCACAATGAGGGCAAATCGGTTCACCATTCCAACGCATTTTTTCTAAATATTCTCTACAACTTTTGTCGTCAGGTAACATTTCCAACATCTGAGCGAAGGTTTTAAATTCTGTAGTTTTTTCTTTTGTTTTCATAATATGTATGTATCAATTACTCTGTAAAGATACAACAAATTTATGGTACATGCAAGTATATAATTGCCTTAATTAAAATGAAATAAATAACATAGCGGTAACTATTGATTTTTTTGGTTTGAAATATTTGTAAAACTAGTCAAAATCTTAAAGTATTGATATAGCCACACATTATAGAACTTTATTAAAATATTATCTTAGTGAAATAATATATCTGCAATAATGAATTTATTAGCTTTAACGGCATGTGCTGTTGATTATTATCCTCAAATTGACAAATCGTTTTTAGGGGGCAATTCGCTAAATGTTGCCTCAATGTGGAAAAAGTTAGAACCTCTTGAGCATATATATATTATTACTTGTTTGGGTAATGATTTACAGGCAAAAATGATTTTAGATTATTTAAATAAAAAGGGAATAGATGTATCTAGAGTTTATCAAAAAGAAGGTACTACCGCTTGTAATAAACTTAAGGTTGATAAATATGGGGAGCGTTTTGGAATAGATGGAGCTTGGAAAGGTGGTGTTTATGAAACATTTTTTCTTTCAAATAGTGACTGGGAAATGGTTGCTAAACAGAATATAATAGCCATGCCCGGCAATAATCCCAATTTTTACGAAATGATTAAAAGAAAAAACAGTCATCAACTTTTGTCTGTTGATTATCTTGATGTAAATAACAATTTATCAATATCCGAAACAATTGAGTTTACTGATATAGCATTTGTTTCTGCAAGTTCTGAATTAATTGACGGGTTTAAAGAATTGGCTTTTACAAAGGGAAAAATGCTAATAGTAACATTGGGTGCAAAAGGAAGTTGTGCATTTTATAAAGGCAAAACATACTTTCAACCTGCCATAAATATTGATAATATTATTGACACTACTGGTTGTGGAGACGCATATCAGGCAGCATTTGCATTGAATTTTCTTAAAACAAATGACATTCAACAATCAATGTTTGCTGGGGCAAATGCAGCTTCCATAATTATACAGGCATGGGGTGGAGCAGTTAGTCAATAATTTCATTTAAAAATTATTAATAAAATTATTATTTCAAACGTTAAAATTAATTTGAGAATTCCCAAATATCTATTTTATAGAAACAGTATATTGTTTAAAAATTGCAATAATTAATTATTCAATACCAATTTTAAAAAACAGAGTAAAAATATTCAAGATAATAATTTTACATAACTAAATATTTTAGAGGTTTTATAGTTATTTTTTATTTTCAACATTTTATTATTATAATTGAAAAAACAGTAGATTTTTTTGCGAAATATAATTATATTTGTTTATAAAATATAATTATATGAAACACACATTTTCTTGCGAACGTAAACACGATAGTAATAAAATTACCAAAAGTGTGTTCCATCATACTTTTAAAAATTAATTTTATTATGATGAAATATATACCATTTATTTTAATTGCATTTATATTATCAGCCACTAATATTACTAAAGCAGTAACCCTCAATAAGGAAATTAATGATGTTAAAACTGTTAAATTAGAAAAGGCAAATAAATCATTAAATTTAGTAAGCGATAGTATTGCTCCAGATTCATCGGAAATGAGTAGTTTGAATTCAGTAGATTTTGCGAAAAAGTTTGGACGTGGTTGGAATATTGGCAATAGTTTGGAGGCAACCGGTGGTGAAACTTCTTGGGGTAATCCTAAAATTACACAAACACTAATTGATTCAGTTAAAGCTGCAGGTTTTAACTCAGTGCGTATACCTGTAGCATGGAGTAAATTCACCGATACATCAACATATAAGATTGATTCAACATGGATGGCAAGGATTGAACAGGTTGTAAATTATGTGTTGAAAGATAGCATGTATGCAATTATAAATGAACATTGGGATGGTGGTTGGATGCAGCCAACTTATGCGAGACAAGCCTATGTTAATAAGCGATTTAGTATAATGTGGCATCAAATTGCTGTTCATTTTAGAGATTATAACGATCATTTATTATTTGCCGGAACCAATGAAGTTATGGTAAATGGTGATTATAGCACACCAACTAAAGAATATTATACAGTTCAAAATGGCTTTAATCAAATATTTGTTAACACGGTGCGCTCCACAGGCGGTCGTAATGTATATAGATACTTATTGGCTCAAGGATTTAATACAAATATTGGTTATACAGTTAGTTATTTTACCATTCCTAAAGACGTTATTACAAATAGATTAATTGTTGAGGTTCATTATTACGATCCTTACGATTTTACAATAAACTCAGGCAGTTCAATTATTGAATGGGGAAATAAATCGCCTGATGCTTCAAAAGTTGAAACTTGGGCAAATGAATCATATGCTGATGGACAATTTCAGCTAATGGAAACCAATTTTATAAATAAAAAATATGCTGTAATTGTTGGCGAATACGGAGCCCAGGCACGTTTAAACTTAGGAAGTAACGCTCTTGATTCCATACATACTATTTATCGCCGGTATTATATGAAATATATAACCCATTCTATTGTAGGACATGGATTAATACCATTTTATTGGGATAGCGGTTCTACCGGAGATAATGCTATGGGATTATTTAATCGATCAACAGGGTCACAAGCATATCCTGATATAATTGATGCAATTATTGATACCAGTAATGTAAAAAGTCCGGTAAATATTAATACCACAAATGCCGGTATATTAAAAATATATCCTAACCCAACAAATGGAATAATAAATATTGAAGTAAAAGGACAACATATTAATTATACACAGCTATACGATTCCGTTGGAAATATTATACAAAATTTAAATCTTAAAAATGGTGCCAATTCGTTTAATATTGATTATTTAAAGCCCGGTGTTTATCTTGTCTATATTTCAACATCCGAGGGTTATATGGTTCATAAAATAATAAAAGATTAGTAAGTTTATAATTTAAATTGAAGATATAATAATAATTAAATATAGTTTCAATTGTAAATATTAATAATTGTGGTCGAATAAAGAAGTTGGGAAAATAAAAGTTTGGTTTCTGAGCAATTAAAATAAAAACTTTTAAAAATAATTAACAATTTTTTAATTTCTTAATTTAAATTACACTTATACAATCATTTCTGCCAATTCAATGAAGTAGTTCATAAAATAACTTCATAATTAAAATTCCAAATTCAGGTATTATTATTTTATTCAAATATTTTATAAACGATTTTTTTTGTATATTTAGGTATATGAAAAATGATTTGGAAAATTTGAATTATTACAGGTTGGCAATTTTATTTTACAGGTTATGAAATTACTTAAGAGATAATATTGCAATAAATCAAGGATTAATTATTAAATATTTTAGTAAACCATTTTGTATTACTGAAATGAAATTGAAAAATCAATATACGATCAATTAAATTTGAGTAATTAGCTATAAGGTAAATAATTCCAGTAGATTAAATATTTATAAGTACAAGAGAATTTAAATTACTACTATATACATATTAATAAATAAAAAAATAAAGTTATGTCTGCAATTAATTGGAATGATTCGTTAAGTGTTAAAATTAATTCTATTGATTTACAACACAAAAAATTAATCGATTTAATTAACGGTTTTTATGATCACATAAACCAAGGTTCACAAAAAGTAAAAATGTTAGAATTAATAAAATCGTTAAAAGATTATACTGTTTTTCATTTTTCTACTGAAGAAAAATATATGAAACAATATAATTATCCGGAATTTTCAAATCATAAAAAAGAACATGAAATATTTATTAAAAAAGTTCATGATTTTGAAGATAGATATATGAATGGGAAATTAATTCTAACAATTGAAATTACTAACTTTATTAAAGATTGGGTGACGAATCATATTATGAATACGGATAAAAAATACAGTGAATTTTTAGTTCGAAATGGAGTAAGATAATAAAATTGCATATAATATATCGCTACTTTCATTTTAAAATTTTTAATTTTAAACGAAAATAATTATTTTAAATACTTATTAATTTCCCGTCCAAAAAATGATATTTTTTAATAAATTGGCAATTTTAATTTCAATTTAATTAAAATAAAACAAAATAGACAATATTCGGAATTATATTTGTTCCTTAAACAACTAAAATATATAATTATGAAATCAAAAATAGTTTACAAACTATCCATATTTATTTTTCTATTTCTTTGGTTTAGTGTTACATTCGGTCAAGTAAAACTTCCAAAGCTTATTAGCGATGGAATGGTGTTGCAACGAAATGCAAATGTGAAAATTTGGGGTTGGGCAGCAAAGGATGAAAAAATTAGTATTAGTTTTCATGATTCAGTTTATACTACAGTTGCAAATGATAAAGGTGATTGGGAAATTCATTTAAGTAATTTAAATGCTGGCGGGCCATATAATATGAATATAAAAGCCAGTAATTCAATTGAAATTAAAGATATAATGATTGGTGAAGTTTGGTTATGTTCAGGCCAATCGAATATGGAACTTCCTATGCGAAGGGTTAGCCCCAAATATGGGGAGGAAATTGCAAATTGCATAAATACTTATATAAGGCAATTTGCAGTCCCTCAAAAATATAATTTCAATACTCCTTTAGATGATTTAAGTTCAGGTTCATGGGTTTCTACAAATCCACAAAGCGTTTTGAATTTTTCTGCTGTAGCTTATTTTTTTGGTAAGGAATTATATGATAAATATCATGTAGCGGTTGGTTTAATTAATGCCAGTCTAGGAGGTTCACCTGCTGAAGCCTGGATTAGTGAAGACGCAATTAAAAAATTTCCTGAATATTATAACGAGGCCCAAAAATTTAAAGACAGTTCTTTAATCCACAAAATTGAAAATGCAGATAATGCAAGAATGAATGCGTGGTACACTTTATTACAACAAAAGGACGCAGGTTATAAGGATACTTCAAAAAGTTGGATTAAACCTGAGTTAAATACTTCTGATTGGGAAACTATGAAAATACCTGGATACTGGGCAAATGGTAAATTAGGTGCAGTTAATGGTGTGGTTTGGTTTAGAAAAGATATTAATATTCCGGCATCAATGGTTGGGAAAAAAGCTATGCTAATTTTAGGTAGAATTGTAGATGCCGATTATGCTTATATAAACGGCGTATTCGTTGGAACAACAAGTTATATGTATCCACCCAGAAGATATGAAATTCCTGCAAATTTGTTAAAAGAAGGTAAAAATACAATAGTCGTTAGGGTAATTAGCAATATTGGTGAAGGTGGATTTGTTTCAGATAAGCAGTATGCAATAGTTTCAGGAAATGAGAAAATTGATTTGACTGGAGATTGGAAGTATAAACTTGGTGCAACAATGGAACCATTGCAGGGTCAAACTTTTGTAAGATGGAAACCAGTTGGTTTATATAACGCAATGATTTCGCCATTATTAAATTATAAAATTAAAGGTGTTATATGGTATCAGGGAGAATCGAATGCCACCAGGGCAAAAGAATATAATCAATTATTTTCGACTTTAATAACTGACTGGCGCAAGAATTTTGACCAAGGTGATTTTCCATTTATATATGTTCAATTGGCAAATTTTATGGAAGCAAAGGATCAGCCTTCTGAAAGTGATTGGGCTTTGTTACGAGAAGCACAATTAAAAACATTGTCTTTACCGAATACAGGAATGGCTGTAATTTCTGATATTGGTGAATGGAATGATATTCACCCGTTGGACAAAAAAGATGTTGGTTACAGGCTTGAACTTGCTGCTCAAAAATTAGCTTATGACGATAATAAAGTTGTTTTTTCTGGTCCAATATATCAATCGATGAAAATTGAAGGAAATAAGATTATTCTTTCATTCTCTGATATTGGAGGTGGTTTAATTGCAAAAGATGGAGATTTAAAATATTTTGCTATAGCTGGAAATGATAAAAAATTTGTTTGGGGAAAAGCTAAAATTGAAAATAATAAAGTTGTAGTTTGGAATGATAATATTCCTAATCCGGTTGCTGTAAGATATGCCTGGGCTGATAATCCGGCAGGTGCTAATTTATATAACAAAGAAGGACTGCCTGCTTCATCATTCAGAACTGATGATTATTAAAAGAATTTTATTTATTTGATAGCTAGTTGTAATTTAGTTATACAGTTATCCAAATTTTATTTTTCGATATTATCCGGAATAGTTTGATGATAAGCTAATCTGAGTAAAGCCGGATAAACAATCAAAAGTAATGGCAGGGCAACAATAAATCCTCCTATTACGGCAATAGCAAGAGGCCGGTGCATTTGGGCACCGGCTCCAATTCCAATTGATAAAGGTAACAGTGCAATAATTGCACCCAAAGCAGTCATAAGTTTAGGTCGTAATCGAGTTGAAATTGCAAATATTAATGCATTATCAACATCTTCTGTTTCTCTTCGGGTTGCAAATTGCTGATAAGTGAAAATTGCATTTTCGCCTATTATACCAACTATCATAATTAAACCTGTATAACTTCCAACATTTAGTGGAGTACCAGTAATATAAAGCGCTATAATACTTCCACATGTACCAATAATTGCAATAAACAAAATTATAACTGCAGCTTTAAAATCCTTATACAAAAATAAAATAAGAGCAAAAACCAATATTGCAGACGTAATTAATATAAGCATCAATTCACTGAACGATTTTTGCTGATCGGCATATGCACCGCCATAAGAAATATGATAACCTTGTGGTAACAGAATATTCTTATTGATTTGTTTTTGTATATCATTCATAACACTTCCTAAACCTCTGCTATCAAGACGTGCAGTAACAATTGCAACCGATTGTATATTTTCGCGATTAATTTCGGCAACTCCTTTTCCAATTTTTATTTCCGCAAGCTCATCAATAGGCTTTAATTTCCCATTGGGTAAGAAAATAAACTGATGTTTAATTTTTTCGAGGCTCGAATTTGTATTGCCGGGAAATACCATTCGTATATCAGTTCGTTGTTCACGTTCGGGAATGCTACCAATTATATTGCCTTCTAATTGTGCCTGAAGCTGATATTGAAATGAAGTCGGAGTTACATTAAACTGGGCAAGTTTTCGTGAATTGGGTATTATATCAATGGATGGCCCAGCTATAACAATTCCATTAAAAACATCGGCAGTACCCTTAACATTTTCAACAATAGAAGAAACCTGATCGGCAATTTCATTCAGCTTTTCCTGATTGTTTCCAAAAATTTTTATTTCAATTGGCTGAACTGATTCCATTAAATCGCCAAGCATATCGCCTATAACCTGCCCAAAATCGATCCTCAATGCAGGTTGCGAAGCTTCAACTTTTTTACGTATATCTGCAATTACTTCTTCGGTTGATCTTTTTCTATTCTTTTTAAGTTGAATTAAATAATCTCCCCTATTGGGTTCAGTTATAAAAAAACCCATTTCGGTCCCGGTTCTTCTTGAATAACTTTCATATTCAGGAATGTGCACAATTATTTTTTCAACCTCACGTAACATTCGGTCAGTTTCTTCCAACGATGTTCCCGGAGGTGAATTATAATCAAGCACAATTGAACCTTCATCCATTTCGGGCAAAAATCCGGTTTCAGTTTTTAGTAACGATACAATTGCAAATATTAGCAGAACTACAACAAATACTACACTTATGGCAGGTTTACGAATAAAATAGGCAACCCATTTTCTTTGTTGAACTACTTTAGAAGAATGTATTGAAGGCTTCCTACTTTTAACACGTATTTCAGAAAGTAAAATATATATAACCGGTAAGGCAATCCAGGTAACAAAGAACGAGCAAACTAATGTAATAATCATAGTATTGGTGAGTACATTAAAATAAGCTCCGGCAACACCTCCCATTAGCATGAAAGGCACAAATATAACTATGGTACTTATGGAAGAACCAACCATGGATGGAAATAAATATTTAACTGCTTTGTAAACTAAAATGTGGGTCGCTAAATCAGGATTTTCTTCATGAGTGCGATGAATTTGTTCAACAACAACAACTGCATCATCAATAATTAATCCTATTGAAGCCGCAATAGCGCCTAGTGTCATTATATTAAGATCGTAACTAAAAAATGTAAGTACCGTTATGGTTAGCAACAATGTTACCGGTATTGTTATAAAAATAGTTGTGCCAGCCTTCAATGAACGAAGAAATAAAACTGCAATAAATATTGCAAGGAAAAGTCCTAGCCATAAACTATCGCTGACGCTTTTTATGGCATCATTAACAAATGATGCCTGGTTATAATAAAACTTCAGCTTTACATCTTTAGGCAACAACTTGTCAAGCAGCAATTTTTTTTCGTTCACCTTTTCGGAAAGTTCAACAAGGTTTGTATTGGGCTGTTTTAAAACTGCAATAAGTAAAGCCTGTTTTCCGTTTGCATTTATTTTTGTATATTCCGTGCGTTCGCGAACCTGAATCGATGCTATATCTTTAAGCAAAATAACCCGTTTGCCATCATTTCGTATAACAAGGTTTTCTAATTCTGTTTTACTATATATACCGGCATCGGTAAGCGTAAGATACATTCTGCGATAATCGGAAAGATATCCATTTGAAGTTATAAAATTAGTTTGACCAATTATGTTAGTTAACATATCGGGAGTAATAGCAAACGAACTCATCTTTTGTGGGTTCAATACCAGCCAATACTCCTTAACTTTTCCGCCAATTATACGTACTTCCGAAACTCCTTTTACTTGCGATAAATAGGGTTTAACCGTATAATTGGCTATCAGATTCAGTTCTATAGGAGTTTTAGTTTTACTTTCAAGTATAAACCCTATAACAGGCAATATAGAAGGGTTCATTTTTTCAACTTCAATTTTTACTTCGGCAGGTAAATTAATTTTTGCTTGGTCAATAAGCAATTGAAGCATTTGCAAGTTCTTATCAATATCCGAGCCCCATTTCAGAAAAGCAGCAATTTCACAACTTCCACGGCTGGTGGTGCTTCGCAACATTTCCAAATCGGGAATTTGCTTCACAACATTTTCAAGTGGTTTTGTAACTGAAATCATCATTTTGTCGACTGGTTGTTCACCATTATCGGCAATAATTTTGATTTTTGGAAAAGTAATTTCAGGGAATAATGAAACCTGCATATGGGCATAAAAGAATATACCACACAATATAATTAATGCTATAACTACCGAAATTGGGTTCTTATGTGAATGAAAAAAGTTTTTCATTTATTAATTTGTGATAAATATATATCGTAATTCCTGAAGAAGTTTTATAAATAAATTCATTTTACAATTCTATTAGTAATTATATAAATTGAAACTAAGTAAATTATTTTTCAATTCTAATTTTAGCTGTATCAGGTAATCCGTAATTTCCACTCAATATAATTCTATCGTTTGTTGAAAAAACCGGATCAATTATCTCAACTTTATTATTTTCCTCAATTCCCTTTTGAACAGAAATTTTAATTGCAATTGAATCATTGATTAATTTCATAACCCAAAAATCGGTTTGGGTTTCATTTGTCAGAACTGCATCTTTAGGCAATACCATTGCAACTCTTTTAGTGCTTTCAATTATACGCACCCTTGCAATTAAATTTTCAGGTAAAAATATTTCTTTCAAAGGTGTGATTACAAAATTTTCAATTTGAGAATTTATATCCATAATTGGAAGGCTCGAAACAATTTTTCCTGTAATTGTCAGGTTATCCGGTAATATAATATCACAGGTTGAACCAGACTTAATTATATTCCTTAGCTCAAATGGAACATCTAATATAAATACCAGGCTATTCTTGTCCGATATTTCTGCCAATTCATCGCCTTCCTGAACATAATCACCTTTTTGATGTGAAATAACACTGACTGTTCCGTTTTTAGAAGCTCTTACAGAAATCATCCCTTTAAATAATAAACTGGTATCATTTGCAGCATTTTTTTCTAATACAGACGCTTCTTTGGTAATTATTTTGAACAGAATTTGATTTCTGGAAATATTATCACCAACATTTATTTCAACATTTTCAATAATACCTGACATGCTTGAGCGAACTATATTTTTTTTATTTATAGTAGTTGCATTTAATTCAATAGTTTTAGAAACTGGTTCAATACTAATTTGAGTAATAGTTACAGGTGTTATAGATTCAATATTATTTTCTGCCTCTTCATTCACTCCGGTACATGCAAATAATGCCAAGGTAAATACGAAAACTGCAGTAATATATTTTATAAATTTCATTTGCCTATATTTTAAATTTTACTGTACTCCTATACATTCATAGAACAGTTATTATATGCTTTCTATTGTTTGTACTATTATTTTTGTAAATAATAATTCAACTCGTTTTTTATTTGCAGTTTCATTACAAGTGTTTGATTATAACTTCGGTTTATATCTATATAACTTCTTAAATTTGTTACAAATTCAACAATTGATATATTTCCTGCATTCAATTGCAATTTCGATAAACTTACCAAATCTTCAATAGTTTTCATTTGTTTGCTAAGTCTTTCTTCAATATCAATGGTACTAGCCAATTCATTATTTAATTCAACTACCTGAACCGAAAGTTGATTTTTGTTAAATTGAAGGTACGATTCTCTTGTATTTTCTGATATATCAAGTTTCTGATAATCAAGTTTTTTTTGTTTACCGTCATATATTGGAAAACTTAAACTAAACCCGGCACTAACGCCAAAATGTCGGTAAATGCTGGCCAGATCACTGCCCATAATACCGGCATCGGCAAACCAGCTTAATTTAGGTATATAACGAATATCAACAGCTTTTCTTTCATTCGATATTCTTAAGCTATCAATTTTATATTGCTTGAGTAAAGGTGTTGTGAAAATGTTAAAGTCCGAATTTAGCTTAATTTCAGGCATTTCAAGACTTGAAATAGTATCAGAAATTCCGCATAATTGATTTAAGCCATTAAAATCTTTCTGATATTGAATTTTAAGTTGTTGCGATAATATATCCAGGTTTTGGGTTTCAATTAATAATGATAAATAATCAGACTGTTTATATATTCCTTGCTGAGCCAATTGCTTCATTATAGATAATTCTTCAGCAATTAATTTTTCAGCCTTTTTATTAAATGTTATATCAATATAATCTGCTAAGGCCAACAAATATTGAGATGTAACAATTTTTCTCAAATCGTTGATTGAAATTTTCCGGTTATTAACTACTGAAGATTTTTCGATATCAATTCCTTCATATTTATTGTTCAGTATTTTTTTATTGAAAACATTCTGTGAAACTCCTACCAATGAAGAAAATACTCCTCCATTGGTTATATTAAAATCATATCCAAAATTATTCCCATAAGGAGCGATGATTAGTTGTGTATTATAATTCACCTGAGGTCTTTGGCTGGCTATTACCATTAAACTATCAAGTGTTGCAGCATTGATTTGGTTTTGGTAATCCTTTAAGAGCGGGCTATTTTGCAATCCCTGATTGATAAAATAATCAAGACTTTGACAATATATACTATTTGACAAAAAAATTAAAATTAATATATTGTAAATATTCCTCTTCAATGCTCTATCTCTTATTTTATTTGGTTTATATGAAACAATATTCGGGTAGATTCTTTTATAATAAATTTATTTTTTTACATGTTTCAGTATTTCTGCTTGCATTTCGCTCATTTTAAAATGATTTTCTTCTAATCGTTTTAAACGATTAATTATATCTTCAACTAAAATTTCGGCTTTTAAATTTACTTGATAATCTTGCTCCGATTGAATCCTGTCTTTTTTCTCTTGTCGGTTCTGGCTCATCATAATTACAGGTGCTTGGATAGCTGCAACACAAGATAAAACTAAGTTAAGTAATATAAAAGGATAAGGATCGAACGGATGGGTAAATAGCATAATTGAATTGATTATTATCCATATAACCAAAACTGAAATGAATGATATAATAAATGCCCAACTACCGGCTACATCAGCAAGACTATCGGCAATTTTGTCACCAAAACTCAATTTATCATTATGCAGTTGGTTAACGTTTATTGTATGGCGCAGAGATGCTAATTCTTCTATACTATCAATTTCATCAACCGATTTTGGATATTCATTTGTATTTATTTCCATTTTTTCTTCAATATTTATTTTTGAAATTAAAATTTCTTTGATGAATAACTTATAATAAATTATGTATAAACCAAAAAATTATTCAATTGGAACTATATCCAGTACTTCAAATGAATTGGGAATAATTTCAGGCCATCTTTTACCTTCAGGAATTGCACCAAATTCTGCAGTTGGTGTATATATATGATGAGTTAACCTGTTCACCGCAATCGTTCTTGCGCCTTTTTGGGTAGGAATATTTTCGATTACGTTAAATGAATCCTTATTTTCTTCTTTAACAACTGTTATAGTTCCCTCTCCATTTGAGCTGTAGGCACATTTCAATTGCGGATCGAAAGCTACACCATCAACTCTTTCGCCAATAGGTAATGAGGTTATAACTTTACCTGTTTCAGCATCTACAATAACCATTGTCTTATTTCCACATGCGCTAAATAACCGGTTGTTTTCTATATCAAATGCCAATCCAGTTGGTCCATCTCCAGGACTAATCGGCCATACATTCTCAACTTTTAAAGATGAAGTATTTATTTGGCAAATTTTACTTTCTTCTTCAAAGTTCACATATAACTTACCCTTTTCATTTGTAACCGCAAACTCAGGTTTACCATTTAAGTCAATTGTTGCAATAACCTTATTGGATTCGGCATCTATAACAGTTGAATTATTTGACCGTCCGTTAAAAGTAAAAACTTTGTTGCTAAATGGATCGTATAAAATTGCATCAGGATTTGCCCCTGTAACTTTAACCCTGGCAATGACTTCAAGTGATGTTGCATTAAATATAGTAACCGATGAATCACGTCCATTACTAATAAAACCTTTATTTAATTTGTCAGCAATGGCAATTCCATGTACGCCATTTAAGCCTTTAATGGTACCTATTAATTTTCCACTGTTTTCGTCAACCACCTGAACCATCATTCCATGCGAAACATAAAGATGTCCGGAAGCATCATCGGAATATAAATAATCCCAACCTGAATCGCCTTCGAGGTGAATTTTATTTATTATTTTATAACCCGAAGAGTGGTTTTCAGCTTGAATTGCAATTAGCAAACTGCTTATTAATAAACCCGAAATAAATAATATTTTTTTCATTCTTGCAAATTTTAAATTAATTAACTTAACATATTAACAAATTTATGTATATTTTCAATCGCTATAATTTTTCAAATATATACTTATGAAATGTTTATAACAATAGTTAAAATTACTATAAAATTAATTATTAAAGCTTTTACTTTGATATTATATTAGTATTGTTGAAGTTATAAAAGTGAAATATGAAATTTAATGTATGTTAAAGTTATTTTTAGACGTGCTTTCGAACGAAATTTTTAGCATAATTTAAGTCTGTCCAATATAAAAAATATTTCTAAACCAATGTTTGCAGTAATCTTAAATGAACTTTCAAATAAAAAAATTAAAATCCAATATTCGAATATTCTAAATATATATTTTATCAACCTTTACACTTTCGGGATTATTAAAATCAATATTCGATCCTTCATTGTTTAATCCTTTAAAAACAAATATTAAATTATGAAAAAATTGAATAGAAATAATATGTTTATCAAAATAAGATGGATTATAATTACTTATTAGAAGCTCCTCATAATTAATACTATCTGTTAAGTTTTTAAAATAATTCATAATAGTATTTGCGTTATTTAAATTTTCGCTGTTTCCACCATAATCAGGCCAATATGATGTTTGACAATCCTCAATAACATAAATGCCGCCATTTTTTAATTTAGGAAATAATATTTGAAATGTTTTAATTACATGCTCATTTATGTGGCTTCCATCATCAATAATTATATCAAGTTCACCAATTTGAGTTGTTATATTATTAAGTAAAATCTCATCAATCTGGCTTCCCTGAAATATTTTAATCCTATTTTCTTCAACAAATGTTTTATTATAAATATCTAACGAATAAATTTTCCCAAATGGGAAATATCTTTTCCACATCCTTAAAGAATTTCCACCTATATTAGGATAATGATAACCTCCTACTCCTATTTCAAATAGTTTAATTCGTTTGAACTTTAGTTTTCTAAAAATTGATTGATAATGTTTTATATAATAATGTTTACCACATTTGTCAGATTTATAAATTATTGCCAACATTTTAAGGCTATATCCAAAAGGTAGTGCAAGAATTCTTAAATAAATCCTTTTTACTAAATTATAGAACCTGAAATTGAAATATTTTTTTAATATTTTTTTGAACATATATAGTAATTTATTTTTCGAAATAAACTAAACAAAAAAAAACAATGGATGAATAATTTATAAAATATATTGATGTATATTCCAAGATAGAATTGAAGAACCCTATTTTTATATTTATTAAAACAAATTTATTAGTTCAACTTTTACATTATTAACTTATAATACTGCGAATATTACTTAATTAGCTATTGAATATAAGTATTTTAAATAAATGTTTTTACCAATAAAAAACCTATTCCAATAAGTAAATAAATTGATAAAAAAAATATAGTGAAAATACCGGTATATTGATAGTGCAATTTTAAATTTTTAAATGCCTTTGTTATTTCGTTTGAATCTCTGTTTTGAATTGCTCGTTTTGAACTTATTGAGAAGTTATACAAATAAAGTACCGGGAAAAAATAAATAATTGCCATTATAAAATATATGAATCCAAGTAAAATAAAAGGGAATTTGGAATTGATATGCCCAAATTTCGTAAATATACTTCCTGCAAAAATTCCTACTATCAGTAGTAATCCAATAACAATAAACCCTAAAATCGAAAAAAATGTAGTCCATTTTCTTATTTGGTCAAAGTAAAATAACGACTCATTTGATAATTCAATTTTTTCCTTGTTCTGCTCAATATCTGCCGTTTGAATATTTGTTTCCATAATTTTTAATTTATTAAATTTGCTGATAATATTTTAAATGTTCTGCAATTTTTTCGGTAGGATTGAATTCCAATCCAAAATCTTTGTTAATATCACTTACATCAAATAATACAGGTTGGTTGCTATAACCTTTATCTATAATGGTAATTCTGCTTTTTGACGATGATAATTTTACGGCTTGTAAAGCAACGTCATTCCATAATACAAAATTTTTAGATAAGCCAAAATAAGTTTGTCGGTTCATTTCGGAATTAAGAATACTTAAATAAATTTTTGCTAAATCACCAGCCCATATAAATTGTGTTCCATCATTATTTGCAATTACAATTTCCTTTCCCAACTTAGCGTTTAAAGCAATATTCTTAAATCGATTGTCTGCCTGAGTTGATGAACCAATTAAAATAGGATTCCCAAAAGTATAACCGGGACGTACTATATTAACTTTCATCTTAGTTTCATATGATATTGCCATCATAAAATTTTCAGTTGCGGCTTTTGTTGCACCATAGTATGTAGCCGGTTTGTGAATATAATTAACAGGTATTAACTTAGTTTTATCATTACGTTCATTTTCCGGAACCATATAAAAATAATCATCAACGGCTGTTGACGACGTATATATAAATTGTTTACATCCTGATTTTGCAGCAGCATCAGCCAAAAATACCGATGCCGCGGTATCATTCTTTAACATATTATATGCACCCGGTTCGCCCCAAAATAGAGCAAGATGAATACAAGCATCATGTCCTTTTATCGAATCTTCTATTAGTTTATAATCGCCAATATTTCCTTCAATTATTGAAACATTTGGGTTATTTAACAATTCCGGAATTTTATTTTTATTTCGTGAAAGTATTGTAACCTTATGTCCATGTTCAAGAAGTTTAACCAATATATACGATCCTATAAATCCAGTTCCTCCGGTTAAAAACACTTTCATATAAATATATTATTTATATCAAACATATAAAATATTTGATGAATAGTAAGAAAATATAATGATAATTTTTTTAACTAAATAATTCTATTTTAAGCCTAATGTTATCAACCGCCAGCCATTAAAAAAGCCTTGATAAAATCATCAAGATTTCCATCCAAAACATCCTGCGCATTAGAAGTTTCATGATCGGTCCGCAAGTCTTTAACAAGTTTATAGGGATGTAAAACATAATTTCGAATTTGAGACCCCCATTCTATTTTCAACTTTTTGCCTTCCTGTTCTGCTTGCTTTTCCCTGCGCTTTTGAAGTTCCAATTCATATAACATTGATTTTAATATACGCAAAGCATTTTCTTTATTTTTTAATTGAGAACGATCTTCCTGGTTCTCTATTACAATTCCGGTGGGTGCATGATGTAGGCGTACCGCTGTTTCAACTTTATTCACGTTTTGTCCTCCTGCACCTGATGAACGATACGTGTCCCAAGTTATATCTGCAGGATTAATATTAATTTCTATAGTATCATCAACCAAAGGAGAAACATATACAGATGCAAATGAAGTATGTCGTCGTGCATTCGAATCAAAAGGAGAAATACGTACTAACCGATGAACCCCATTTTCACCTTTCAAAAAACCATAGGCATAATCGCCTTCAATCTCAATAGTTACGGTCTTTATACCGGCTTCTTCCCCTTTAAGGAAATCAACTTCCTTCATTTTATAGTTGTGCCGTTCACCATAACGTAAATACATTCGCATTAGCATTGATGCCCAATCCTGACTTTCGGTACCGCCAGCTCCAGCATTAATTTTCAGTATTGCCCCAAATTTATCTTCCTCATTGCGTAACATATTACGCGATTCAAGATCTTCAACTTGTTGAACCGAAATATTATATTGTTGTTCTAATTCAGTCTCAGTTGCTTCGCCTTCTTTTAAAAAATCGGAAATTACTATTAAATCATCAACTACTGATTTAACACTGTTGTAAGCATTTGTCCATTGTTTTATTGAAGCTATTCTTTTTAGTTGTTTTTCAGCTTCTTTCGGATTGTCCCAAAAGCTAGGGTCATGAGTTTTTTGTTCTTCTTCTTCTATTTGAATTAGCTTATTTTCGATGTCAAAGATACCTCCTAAGGGCTTCTTCTCGCTCTTTCAAATCCTTTATCTGTTCTGTTGTAATCATATTATAATGTTTTGAAGATGTAAATATAAATTAATTTATAAATAGAATATTAAAATAATGAATTCCGCTTTGCTCCAGCATGGTTTTAGGTTAAATTAATTTTTAATCCTATATTTACTATACTAAATAATATTTATAATGAATTTATTAAAACTTTTGTTAATTATTTTAACAATTATAATTATTATTATATTCCCCATTTGGTGCGCAATTCAGGGATGGAGAAAAGGATATAAATCCTGGGCAGTTATTACGGGAATTATTGCAATAATTCCATTGGCTGGCACTATAAGTGGAATATTACTATTTCTTGTTGCAAAACTATATCAACCAAATTATAATTTTTTGCCATCTCCCAGGGCTATAATAGGATTTGGTACAAAATTTTATTGTGCATCGGAAAGGAAAAGCGATCAATCATTTATTACAACATTATGGTTTATTGCTTTTTATATACCAATATTTCCAATACAATCATATAGAATTATACGACTTGATTCCCCCGAAAAAAATAAAAATAATACACATCTTACTGAATATAATTTTAAAGTAATTGATTATTTAAAATATCATCTAACTCAAATCTATAAAATGTACTCCTATATATTTTCCTTTTTGTTTATTTGTACAATTTGGTTAAAACTAAATTCAGGAGTAATTCATTATGCTTTTGGATATTTTTTTGTCATTCTTATAATAATATATTCTGGTATAGCATATTTTGTTTTTAGGGCAAAATAATCTGTTCTACATTTAAGGTAAGTTTTTTTCAAGAAATTTGGCAAATTCAGCTAATTTTTTCGAATTTGATTTAATCCATATTTTATTATAAGGTGAACCAAAACATCGAATTACATAATGACTAAATACATCTATCAAATTTTCATTTGATAATGACTTATAAAAATTTACATATACCTCTGGTTTAATATCTTTCATTGAAATCAGATAAGAATCAATATCATCAGACAAGGCATCAATTTCTACATTTTTATATAAATCAAAATCGTCTCTATGCGGAAAATAATAATATAGAATATGATCAACAGTATAAATTGTAAGCCTTTTATCGAAAAATGGAATATTAATTCGTTCAGGTTGATGATGCAAATAATTTATAATAAAGGCAATAGCTCTTTTTGAGCGTAATGTATCGTTATCAAGCATTAAGCCAAAAAGAAAAGCTGCAACACAGGCTTTGTCGTTGCTATTTTCAAACAGAGTGCAACCATATAAATAATGTGCAGGAACAAATAATGGTTGAAGTATGATAACTTTCTCTAATGCTTTGATTGATTTTTCGTGTTCCCTGTATTTATAACAACTTATAGCATATTCGTACCATAGCTGATAATTATTGGGATATAACTTTAAAGCTTTTTGAAATTCATTTATTGCCTGGTCAATTCTGCCTAAACGATCAAGTGTGCTGGCATGTATGAGAAAGCTTTCAGCCTGAAATTCGTTAACTTGTTTTAAGTTCTTTTTGCTATATTTTAATGATTCTTTAAATAAACCTTTTTGGTATAACGCTGATGCTATTCCCAAGTTGGCATAACATGATTTTTTATCATGCATTAATATTGAATTATAATAATATATTGAAGAATCGGACGAAAGGGTATCAAAAGGTGCCTTTTTTTGACTATATAAATTTGAAAAACTATATATGCCAATTAGAATAAAAAGTAACCAGTTTCGAATCATAACTATATTTAAAAAATACAAATAACACTAATAATAAGCATGAATTAAATATATAGCTCGTAAATATTTAATAATATTTTATAATTTGAAAATATTTATCATGCAACTTATTAAAATTAAGGCGATTTGGAGATCATTTTTGAATTGCTAAATAATCTTAATTAATAAATTTCAATTGATTTTCCTAGTGACTATTTATTGTTTTTAAATTGAACGATTAAAATATTTTTACTAGTATATTTTTTATAAATAATTGCCAGATAAAGTGTTATATTAATCTCCAAAACAAGTTCCTACCCTTTTTGCACTTGTTATCCAATGATGGTTTGCAGGCACATTTTTTATTTTTTTTACAACTTTGTCCAAAGAAACAGGAACAATTTCATCGTTTAACATCGAAACCATTATACCATATTGTTCTTTTTCAATATATTCGGCACATGCAGTTCCAAACTTTGTTGCTATAAGCCTGTCGTACGCCGAAGGTGTTCCTCCACGCTGCAAATGGCCTAATATTGTAACACGTGCATCAATCTTAGTAATTTCCTGTAAACTAGCTGCAAGCCTTATAGTACTTGTACTATGCAATTTATAAAAATCGTTACGTTCAATTTTCAACTTTCTTTTTAATTCCTTATCATCAGCAGTATCTATTTTATTTTGAAGTTCATTGAAAATTTTTCTAAATTCAACTGACATTGCACCTTCAGCAACCGCCACAATTGAAAATGATTTACCTTGCTTATTACGGTCGAGGATTGATTGGGCAATACTTTCAATTTTATAAGGAATTTCAGGAATGAGAATAACATCAGCCCCGCCTGCTATACCCGCTCCAAGAGCCAACCAGCCGACTTTATGCCCCATGATTTCAACCAATATAATCCGGTGATGACTGCTGGCAGTGCTATGTAAACGATCAATGGCCTCGGTTGCAATCCCTAATGCAGTGTCAAAACCAAATGAAACATCGGTGCCATAAACATCATTATCAATTGTTTTTGGCATAGTAATTATATTTAATCCTGCTTTTGAAAGATGATATGCATTTTTTTGAGTTCCGTTTCCACCAATACAAACGAGAACGTCCAGATTATTTTTATGATAATTTTCAACAATTACATCGGTCATATCCATTTCTTTCCCTCCAACACTCATCCTATAAGGTTTTTCACGAGATGTGCCAAGAATAGTACCCCCCTGGGTAAGAATACCGGAAAGCATTTTATTATCTAAAACAATATTTCTGTTTTCCATTAAACCTCGAAATCCATCTTTAAATCCAATAAGCTGAATATCGTGACTGCCTAGAATTGATTTCCCTAAACCCCTAATAGCAGCATTCATTCCTGGAGTATCTCCGCCAGATGTAAGAATTCCAATTGATTTTGCCATTTCTATATTTATTGAATAATAAAGTTAAGTTATGCTCAATATTGACATTAATTAAGTTTATTAAGTATTTTTTTAGCCCTGCTCAAATACCCTGCAGATCCTGTGTCCAAATGACTTTCTATTAATAGTTTAATTTCGTTTTGAAGATCAGGTTCTTTCAAAGAAATATTATATAAAATTTGCATAGCAAAAACTCTCACAGCTACAGGAACTTTAGCATTATTTACATAATTATAGCATATTTCAAACATTTCGCCCATCTTATTTTCCGGTATTTCAATTTTCTCATAAACAAATAAAATACATCGCTGAATACCCCAGTGCTTAAAAGTTGGAAGCAATTCTATCAACTTCGATATATAGGGTTTGATGAGCCATTGATGTTTTTCTGCCACAGTTGAAAAAACCCAGGCTGCTCGCTGAGGGATAGGAGGTTTGCCAACAATCATTAAATCAATTAAAGATTCAAAAAGTACCTCATCGGTGCCGATATAATTTGCAATTAAATTGGTATTATATCTTGAAAGTCCCGATAAAAGCATTTCTTCAATCTTCTTTTTGCTCATTATGTAAAATTCGTAATACCGTTAAAATCAAGTGTGGCAAAATAATCGTCAATTGTTTCAGCACGTCTTATAAGTTCAACTTTTCCATTGGTACGTAAAAGTAATTCAGCCGAGCGTAGCTTTGCATTATAATTAAAGCCCATAGCGTGTCCATGTGCACCCGTATCATGTATAACTATAATATCTCCCGGGATTATTTCGGGCAACATTCTATCTATAGCAAATTTATCATTGTTCTCACAAAGCGAGCCCGTTACATCATATTTATGAATTGAAGCTTCATTTTCTTTTCCCAAAACAGTTATATGGTGATATGCTCCATATAATGCAGGTCGCATAAGGTTATGCATACTTGCATCCAAGCCCACATAATCTTTATATGTATTTTTTATATGTTGTACGGTTGTGACCAAATATCCATAAGGGCCGGTAATAGCACGACCTGATTCAAGATATAGTTTTAAATCGGGTAATCCGTTTCCAAGTATTATTTTATTGTACTGATCTTTAATTAAGCTACTCAATAAATCCCAGTCAATTGCTTTTTGGTCAGGACGATAAGGAATTCCAATACCACCACCAAGATTTACAAATTCAAATGTAATTCCAATTTCCTTAGAAATTTCAACTATTAAATTGAATAGTATTTCAGCAGTTTCAGCAAAATATTCCGGATCAAGTTCGTTTGAAGCAACCATTGTATGAAGTCCAAAACGTTTAATCCCTTTTCCACTTGCAATTTTATAAGCTTCAAATAATTGTTCACGGGTATGTCCGTACTTAGCTTCTTCAGGATGGCCAATAATTAGGTTGCCTTCTTTTAAAGATCCCGGATTATACCGAAAGCAAACCAAATCGGGTAATCCGGCATGCAATTCGAGGTATGATAAATGCGAAATATCATCGAGGTTTATAATTGCTCCAATTTCTTTGGCTTTTTTATATTCATAAGCAGGAGTGTTATTTGAAGTGAACATGATGTCCTCTCCAGTAATTCCAATTTTTTCAGATAATATCATCTCAGGCAACGAACTACAATCGGTACCAAATCCTTCCTGGTTCAAAATATTTACCAAATAAGGATTTGGAGCGGCTTTAACAGCATAATATTCTTTAAAACCTTTATTCCATGAAAACGCACGAACCAGTTTTTTTGCATTCTCACGCATTGCATTTTCATCATAAATATGAAAAGGAGTTGGATACTTTGCAATTATTTTTCTAATTTGATCGAGAGTAAACGGTAATGTTTTGGAATTCATAAAATTATACTTAATATTAATTAGCCCAATTGACTTTATAAAATTAATCAATAATTCATTTATAAAATAGAAAAGGCCTTCAAATTGAAGGCCTCTCGAATATTTTGCATTTTGTTATTTTTAAGCTTGCAGGTTATTTACGTGCTTTGTCAAACTGCTTTTTAAATTTGAGGCCTTGTTGTCATGAATTATATTCTTCTTAGCCAACTTATCAAGCATTGATGATACTTTAGGAAGCAATTCCTGAGCAGCAGCTTTTTCAGATGTTGTACGTAACTTTTTGATGGCATTACGGGTTGTTTTAGCGTAATATTTGTTTGATTCCTTACGTGTTTCAGCTTGCCTTATCCTTTTTTCAGATGATTTATGATTAGCCATTATTTATAACTATTTTAAGTATTTCTATTTCAATATTAAGGCTGCAAAAATAATTATCTTTTTTGATTTTAAAAATAAACTTATAGAAATTTATTTTTGAAATTAATGGAGACCAATAATACCAGGCATTTTTTGTTTTTTAATGAATTTAAAATTTCTCATATTCTGAGTCTTTGCCATCCTGATCGAACATTTTTAAATTAAAACCACTATCACCATTCTTTTCAGGTTTAGTTGTATTTTCTCTTCTAAACTTGGTAACTTTTGGTTTTTCAACCTCACTTTGCTTTTCAATGTTTAAGACATCTTTAGTGTTTTCAACATTATTTTCAATTGGCAAATCATTTTTTAATTTACTATCAACTGATGATTTCGGTTTAGAAATTGTCTTATTGGAAGTTAAATGAGCGTTTTTAATTATGGTCGATGGTTTTTCAATTGTTTTTCTAAAATTCTTTTCTTCGGTTTTAATAAATCTACTGTCAATTCTAAAGAATGTTGTTATTTCTTTAAGATTTTCAGCTTCCTTTGCTAATTGTTCCGATGAAACAGCCAATTGATCAGAATATACAGCATTTTGTTGAGTAACTTGGTTGAGACGCTGCAATGCGCTATTAATTTGCTCAGCTCCTGCATTTTGTTCAATACTTGCAGATGTAATGTCCTGAACAAGTTTTGCTGTTCGTTCAATTTCAGGTGCAATTAAACCTAATTCATTTGCTGCAGTTTCGGAAATTGTAACGCCCTGAGCTGAGAGTTCATTAATTTGATCAGCTGCAATTTTACTATGCTCAGCTAATTTTCTTACCTCAGCAGCAACAACAGCAAATCCTTTACCATGTTCACCGGCTCTGGCAGCCTCAACAGCAGCATTCAATGCCAAAATATTTGTTTGAAATGCAATATCGCCAATAATTGAAATTTTTTCCGCAATCATTTTCATAGAGTCGGCAGCCGTAGTAACCGACTGATTTCCCTTTTTAATGCCCGCAGCTGATTCTGTAGCAATTATTTCAGTTTGTTTTGAGTTGTCGGTATTTTGTTGAATATTGGCAACCATTTCTTCCATGCTTGATGAAACTTCCTGGGCAGATGCTGCTTGATCGGATGCTCCCTGAGACATTTGGGTTGCTCCCTGGTTTATTTTTTCACTAAGAGAAACCAGACTAGCTGAACTTTCCTGAATTTTCGCTCCTATTTGTTTTAATTCATTTACAAGGCTTTCAATTGATTTGCCAATATCACCCAATTCATTTTGACCATGTGTTGATTTATAAGTAATTGCTTGTAAATTCCCTTGTGTTATTTCATCAATATTATGTTTAACTTCCTGTAATGGGCTATTTATGTATTTTTTTATAAAATAATTGCCGCCTAGAAGGAAAATTATAGCTACTGGTAATGACCAGTAAAGAGTTTGCATACCAGCATTTCCAGATATAAATCCTAAAATTGCCATTATTATTGATATCAGATACACAACAAGGACTATATTAAAAATTATCGATTTCTTAAATAAAATCCAAATAACTGCAACTCCGACAGGAATTGTTGCTAGTAGAATTAGTGCAAACGTCAATATTGGACTCATAATTATATTTTTATTTTAAAGTTAACATTCTTTTTTCAATAATGTAAAATTACTTTATTAGATTGAAGTGTTTACGGAGATTTTTTATTTGGGTTTTGTTTTTTATCAATTACAATTTTAAAACAAAACAGGAATGACTTCTGTTGAACCCATTCCTGTTATTTCTTATAAAAGTAAATACTATTAAATCAAAGCGTTAAGTTTATTTACCAACGTACTTTTAGGCACAGCTCCAACTTGTTTATCGGCAACCTGACCATTTTTAAAAAATAATATTGTAGGTATATTTCGAATGCCATATTTAGTTGCAATACCATTATTACTATCTACATCAACTTTAACTACTTTAGCCTTTTCGGCATATTCTACCCCAATTTCTTCAACAATAGGTCCAATCATTCTACAAGGGCCACACCATTCAGCCCAAAAATCGACAATTACCGGTTTTTCGGATTTTAATACAATTTCATCAAAATTTGCTTCGGTTACTTCAGTTGCCATAATAATTAATTTAAATAAGCAATATTTTCAAAGTTACAAGAATTTTTAAAAAATGACAAGTTTGTTAAGAAAGTTAATTTAAAGCAATTTCAATTTCAGGATTATTATTCAAATATTTGATTAATTTATCAGAAATATCAATTTTTTTGTTTCTCGAAATCATTTCTACTTTAACCCCTTCAGTCAAATCATAAATAATAAACTTTAACAAATATTTGCCTTGATTTGTTTCAATATTGTTGTTAAATTCATCAACCAATCCATCGGTAAGATTATTTAATGGAAGTTTTAATGATATGCTTTTGACTAATTCTTCTCTTGCAAGGCTCATTGGTAAAACCTTTACTATTTTAAATTCTAATTCATTGGTATTTCCATATTGTCGGGGTTGAATTTTAGCCCTTATAAGAATTGCGCTATCTTTTACAAAATAATGCCTGAAGTCGCTGAAATCCTTTCCAAATAAGTTAAACCTAAATGAGGCGGAAAAATCTTCAATGATAACTGTACCGTAATCTTTGTTATTTTTTGTAATTCCCTGCCTGAATTCTGTTACCTGTCCACCAATTGTAATTTCTTTGTTTTTCTGGTTATTTAAGTCGTTTAAATCAGCTAAAGTATTTGAACACAAATGATTAAAATCAAATTTATATTGATCTAACGGATGGGCAGATAAGTAAATACCAACCAATTCCTTTTCTTTATTGAGCCGTTCAATTGTAGTCCATTCTGAACATACAGGAATTTCGGGTTTAGTAACGTCAACTTTCATTGAAGAACCGGCTCCACCGAAAAGTGTATTTGATTTGCTCATTTTATCAAGCTGAAGCTTATTCCCGTAGCGAATAATATTCTCTATAAAAGAAATCCCTTTATCGTCAGTAACAAAATATTGCGAACGTTTAAGATTAAATAAATCAAATGCTCCAGCTACAACAAAATTTTCAAAGCTTTTTCGGTTAACAGCCGATAAATTTACTCTTTCAACAAAATTGAAAATATCGGTAAAAAGTCCGTTTTTCTCACGCTCTTCAACAACCCCAGCAACAGCACCTTCACCTACACCTTTAATTGCACCAAGTCCAAAACGAATATCGCCTTTTTTGTTTACAGTAAAATCTCTTTTACTTTCGTTAACATCGGGACCAAGAACCTGAATACCCATTCGTTTGCATTCGTCCATGAAAAACGTGATTTTATCAATACTGTTGGCATTGTTTAAAACGGCCGACATATATTCACCAGGATAATGCGCTTTCAAATAGGCAGTTTGAAAAGCTACGAATGCATAACAAGTACTATGTGATTTATTGAATGCATATGAAGCAAATGCTTCCCAATCGGTCCATATCTTTTCAAGAATAACCGGATTATGACCTAGCTTTGAAGCACTTTCAATAAATTGAGGTTTTAGTTTATCAAGTGTTTTTTTATCTTTTTTACCCATTGCTTTGCGTAATACATCAGCATCGCCTTTGGAGAAACCGGCCAGTTTTTGTGAAAGTAACATTACCTGTTCCTGATATACAGTAATTCCATAGGTATCATTTAAATATTCTTCCATTTCCGAAAGGTCATATTTTACAGGTTCCCTACCATGTTTCCGTGCAATAAAATTTGGAATATACTCAATAGGTCCAGGCCTGTATAAGGCATTCATGGCAATTAAATCGTCAAACTTGTCGGGCTTTAGTTCACGTAAGTATTTTTGCATTCCCGGACTTTCAAACTGAAAAGTACCATTTGTTTCAGCTTTCTGGTACAAATCGAATGTTTTATTATCGTCAAGTGGTATTTCATTGATATTAATAACAATACCATGGTTTTGACGGATAAGTTCCAGAGCATTCTTGATAATGGTAAGTGTTTTAAGCCCAAGAAAGTCCATTTTTATAACACCGGCTTCTTCAATTACTTTGCCTTCATATTGGGTAACAAATAGATCGGAATCTTTAGCTGTTGAAACAGGAATTAAATCAGTTAAATCTTGGGGAGCAATAATTATTCCAGCTGCATGAACTCCGGTATTCCGAACTGAGCCTTCAAGTAACCTGGCTTCTTTTAAAACCTGGGCTTGCAAATCGTTTCCTTTTATTATTTCACGAAGACGTTTTACATTATTTATTTCATCTGAGTTTAATCCTTCTTTTTCTTTTAAACTTTTTTCACCTTCAATAGGAGCCTCGAAAATCCTATTTAGTTCAATGCCGGGAGACTCTGGAACAAGTTTTGTAAGCTCATTGCTTTCGCTAAGCGGCAAATCAAGGACACGGGCTACATCCTTTATGCTCATTTTGGCAGCCATAGTGCCATAGGTGATTATTTGGGCAACCTGGTTCCTTCCATATTTACCAACAACATACTCTATAACTTTTTGGCGGCCTTCATCGTCAAAATCAGTATCTATATCAGGCATACTTTTACGGTCAGGATTTAGGAACCTTTCGAAAAGTAAGTTATACTTAATAGGATCGATATTAGTAATCCCAATACAAAAAGCAACTACAGATCCTGCAGCTGATCCACGTCCCGGGCCAATAAAAACGCCTAAATCACGGCCAGCTTTTATAAAGTCCATAACAATGAGGAAATAACCAGCAAAACCCATTGTTTCTATTGTTTGCAATTCAAAATTCAATCGATCTTCTACCTCACGCGTAATTTCGTGGTAATTTTTTTTAGCACCTTCAAAGGCTAAATGACGCAAATATTGATCCTGTGTTAAAAATTCAGCTGGTATTGGAAAATTGGGCAAAAGGATATTTCTTTTCAAATCAAGCAGCTCAACTTTATCAACAATTTCGTTTGTATTGTCTAATGCTTGCGGAACATCAGCAAACAATTGCGACATTTCCTGGGTTGTTTTAAAATAGAACTGATCGTTATAAAAGCCAAAACGCCTGTTTTTATTGATTACTTCATCTTCGTCAATATATTCGCTTATTACTGGCGTACTTTTCTTTTCTCCTGTATTAATGCAAAGCAATATATCATGGGCGTTGTAGTCAGTAACGTCAACATAATGACTATCATTAGTGGCAATTACATGCACATTGTATTTATTCGCCCATTTTAAAAGTATTTGGTTGACTTTTTCCTGATCGCCAATTCCATGTCTTTGTAATTCAACATAATAATCGTCTCCGAAAATATTTAACCACCATTTGAATTCTTTTTCACCTTCTTCTTCACCTTTTTTCAGAATTGTTTTTGGTACTGATGCCCCAAGGCAACAAGTTGTAGCAATTAAGCCTTCATGGTATTTTAGAATCAGTTCTTTGTCGATACGTGGGTATTTGCCGTATAAGCCTTCAATATATCCTAATGAACAAAGTTTTAGCAAACTTCTGTAACCGACATCATTTTTAGCCAACAACACCTGGTGATAACGCTGATCTTTTTCTTCACGGGTAAATTGACGTTTTAACCTGTTCTCGACCAAATAAAATTCACAACCAACAATTGGTTTAACTTGTAATCGTTTGTCATTTTTATCATCTGGATTAACCTTATGTTTATATGCTTCAGCAACAAAGTCGAATACGCCAAACATATTTCCATGATCGGTAATGGCAATAGCAGGTTGACCATCGGCAATGGCTTTTTTATATAAACTTTTAATATCAGCAGCGCCATCGAGAAGCGAATATTGCGTATGAACATGGAGATGAGAAAACTTAGTCATTAACTGAAAAATTTTATTGGTTTTGTAAAATTAATCCAAGATGACTATAAAATTCAGCAGTGTTGATAAGTAGTGAACAAGTAACGCTATGTTCTAAAAATCAACATTTTCAATGATTTTTATTTTTAATTATTTAAAATGAAAACTTTCCGGAGGTCCCAAATAGGAAGGTTTTTCTCCATTCATATCAATCACAATTTTTTGTAAATCAAGTGCCGGATCAATACACCAAAATTTTAAAGTATGTTCACCATTCTTTAAAATACTATGATTTGAAGAGGTAATGTTAATATTGTTTGCAACCCAATTTTGCCAAGTTTCATTTCTTTTGTCATTATTGACATTTTCAATTTGAGGAGTTTTGTCATCAATTGAAATAGCATATTTTAAGCCGTCCTTCCCTGTAAAGTTTAAAGTTGGAGATAAATAAACATTAATTTTTGCGATTCCTGTATCAATTACAAAAAATTTATATTCAAGATGGGCACTATTTTTAGTTAAAGGTTGACTTTTAATATTAGTTGGAAAAATTGTAACAGCAGAAAGTGTCCGTCCTAAATCGGGAATTATTTGCCAATGTAAAGGCTCTTGGTTAATTGCATTTGTATAATGTGTTGCTTCAATTGACACATATCCATTACTTTCAACAAATCCTATTTTATCATTCTTTGGCAAATCAATTTTATTATATGGAATATTAATATTGAGTGCTTGTCCAGTGCTAAATACCAAGGATATTGCTGATTTGTGACTTCCATATTGTAATTTATCCCAGTCAAATTTAACCCATATTCGTTTTTCATTATTAATTGTTCCAAATTCAGATGATAATATAATTCCGGGATTTGTTGACTTTATTGTATAATTAAATGGCTTATCTCCTCTATCAAATATTTCGAAATAATGATTTATATTTTCATAATTGCTTGATTCTGGAATTACCATTTGAGTTGTATCATTTGGCCAAAAAGTTGTGTCACCTTCAACACAAATTCCAACTTCAGGTTTGTTTTGTACTTGTATATATTTTACTGTAGGCATAGTATTGGAATCGGGTTGTTGCCAGTATGTATATCCAATATGGGTTTGGTCCATCATATGATCCCATTTACCACCAGCCATTATTTTATTGTAATAATGTGATATGGCTGCATCATTACGGAATAATTTCTTTGCGCTATCCGCCAATTCATTTGTTAATATCCTGCTTTGAGCAGCATATAACCTATTTTTAGCAACTATATAGTACAAAGTATTTAAGTTTGCACAAGCCATAACCGGATGAAGAACTAGCTGAAAATAGGCATCTTTATAATTTTCAGGAAGCAAATTATTTATTGAATCGGCATTTTTAAATAATAAATTATAATCATCGACTACTTTTACAGCTTCATTATAGTTAACTAAACTATAGGTTTCAGGAGATAGTAATTCTGGTTTTCTGCGGCTGTTATATTTGGTATATTTTGCGAGAATATCTGCAATTTCATTTGCATATTTTGGACCAAATTGTTTTTCAGCCCAATTGTGAGTATATCCACCAATATCTTCGGCTTCAATTTTTGTTGGGTTCCAGGCATAATCTAAAAAGAAACTGATTGGGAATTCCATAGGCTTAATATCACCTACATTTACAATCCAGATTTTATTATCGCCATATTGCCAGGCCAAATGCATTTGTTCCCAAACGCGAGAAATAGAATTTGTATTTAACCATTTATAATTTCTTGGATCACCTACATAATCGAAATGATAATAAATCCCATAACCTCCTTTACGAGGTTTAGCATCTAATGCTGGTAATTTACGAATATTTCCCCAATTGTCGTCGCATAAAAGTAACGTTACATCATCAGGTACGCGCATACCTTTATCGTAATAATCCTGTACTTCTTTATATAATGCCCAATCTTGTGGTGTTTCCGAAGGATCCTTGCCGGTAACATCCTGAATTATATTACGCTGGTCTTTTACAATCTTTTCTAAAAGTGAAATATTACTTCCTTCAGACATAGGTAAATCTCCATCCCCTCTCATTCCTATTGTTACAACACTTTCATGTTTTCCCATATTTATAATTCCTTGCCGCCAAAAAGCTTTTAAAGTTTCTTCATTAGTCTGGTAATTCCATGGTCCATTACCAAATTTTTTCCATTCCTGTTGCGCCCGCATCATAGGCTCGTGATGCGATGTACCCATAACTATGCCATATTCATCGGCTAATTTAGCATCCAAGCTATCATCAGTATTGAATGCATTGCCCCACATTGCAGGCCATAAATAATTTCCTTTCAAGCGTAGAATTAATTCAAAAACTTTTTCGTAAAATTTGTGATTGAACCCGCCAAATTTTTCATAAACCCATCCTGACAAAGCCGGCGCTTCATCATTTATAAAAATGCCCCGATATTTTACTTTGGGTTCACCAATGGAATAGTTCCCTGGCTTTATAAATATTTGTGACTGATGCTTTACAGGAACATCTGCCCACCAGTACCAAGGTGAAACTCCAATATTTTCGGATATATTATAAATCCCATATATAGTTCCGCGTTTATCACTACCTATAATTACCAAAGCTTTTTCAACGCCAGTGAATGGCTTTTGAATTGTTTGAATTGAGAATGTTTCCCATTTACCAAATAATCCGGTAGTATCAATTTTTTTTTCCGAAACCAGCTTATTAATTAATTTATTTTTTCCTAAAGTGCCAATAATTATAATTTCATTTCCTTTAGGGAAATTGCCAGTATCTAAGGAAGGTTCTTTGGACGTAACCATTTTAATATCTGATTGCAAATCCTTTGCTGCACTAATTACACCTGGATAATCGTCAGTGCTGACAAAAATATTTGCACAAGTTCCATTATTATAAAGGCTAAATGCCCCTTGTATTTTGTTAAAAGAAACTAATGAACTATCAGAGAAATTAGCTAACAAACTGACTGATGAAAGTAAAAAAATGTTTATAGCAACAATTTTTTTAAAGAAATTAATAATTTTCATAATTGATTTTATTAATATATTATAATTTAAATTGAGCCTGAAAACGTATATTTATTCAAATTAACATCTTAAAAAGTAAAATATTAATATATACTTTCAAAAATTTCAATTGAATAATTTGATTTTACATGATATCCTGAAATATCATTTCCCCATTTATATATTGAGTTATCAGGCAATATATCAACAATTCCGGAAAGTTTATAATTGCCATTGTTAATATAACGATTCATCCATTCAAATATATAATTATTTGATTTTTTAGTTATTAGCCATGAATATGGCACATTAATATATAAAATGAATTTTGGATTTCCAGATTCAATCTCTGAAATCATTTCCTTTTGCATAAATAGGCTATTCTTTTGGCTCCTCCATCAGACTGTAGACATATATATAACCAGTTACTGATTTACGATTGGCATAAAAACAAATTTGAGGTTCAGAACCTAAAATTGCAATTTTATCATCAGGTTTTGAATGATTTGCAAGATATTTACCAATTTCTTGTGATTCAACAAAAGGATTATATCCGTATATTTGTTCTGAGATTTCCTTTGGTGACTTTTTAAAAAGATACATCTTTTCGTCAAATATGCCAATAGAAATAGATATTATAAAAAAAAAGATTGGTATCCATTTAAGTGATTTTATTTTATATTTATTTAAAAGTAGATAATAATAATCAATAACCATTCCAAATAAAATAGCGATTACTGGAAGAAGCATAATATAATAATGACTTCTGAAATAGAATCCTGGTAAAATTGAACAAAATGAAAATACAAAAAATAATAAGATTAATAATTTATTTTTTTGTGCAAATTTTTTATCAAATATTAATAATACTAATCCTATTAATGATATAATCCATATTAAAACATAACCTCCAATGACATTATATGTATTTTCTGAAAAGGTAAAAATTGCCTTATTTATTGAAACCTGATTAATATAATCAGATGCATAGGTAATTGTCCAAAACCAGAATTTATCAAATACTCCAAAAAATTTCATAGAAATAATTAAACCAATAAGTGGTAATATTCCAGACAAAACAAAAATGAAGAATTTAACCAAGCTGCTTTGAATATTTTTTTTATTTATTATTAATAAATGAATTGCAATATAAATATCACCGAACAAGCAAAAGAAAATTGCTTGTTGCTCCAAAATTGTCGTTAATCCAAAAATTATACCCGATAAAAAATAATAAATTTTCTTATCAGATTCAATAGCTTTCAAAAGCATGAAAATGGCCAATAAAACAAAAACTACCACATAATTTGTCGCATGTCCAGCGAATCCGAGAACAGTATCACTCATTGACATAAAAGCAAAAGAAGTTGCTGCAGCAAATCCAGCAAATGAGCTTGCCATCTTTTTAACTACCAAATATAAAATTGCGATTGAAATAAGGTTAACTATTAAAAGTCCGAAATGCACTCCCCAAATAGTTTGTCCAAATATTGCCATAAAAAATGCATATAAATAATATACTCCAGGGAATTTCATATTATATGCAATATCATAAGGTGGAATTTTTTGTAAAATAAGTTGCCCCATATAGGCATATTCGCCTTCGTCTCTTTCTAAAGGAACATTCAACAACCTATATCGAATAACGAAAATACACAACAATAAAATACCTAAAGCTATTCCAAATTTTAATTCAGATTTTATTTTAAACCCGGAAAAAGATTTGAAAAATGATATCATTGCAAATTAAATATAACAATGTTAATAATTGAAAAGAGAATTGAACATTAAATCCTAATGCCCATAAACAGTACATCATCAACTTGTTCAACTTGGTCGCGCCAAAGGTTGAAAGTGTTTTTTACATGATGAAATTGTTCTTCCATTGGTAATTGATGAATATCTTTTAACAAATTACGCAATCGCACCAGTTTAAATTTCTTTCCCATAGGCTCGCCAAACTGATCGGGATAGCCGTCGGAAAACATATATACCAAATCGCCTTTACTAAGTTGAAATACCTGATCTTCGAACACCTTAATTTCACCCATCATTTCATTGCCGCCAATTGAGTTGGTGCTGCCCTGAGCATAAATTTGTTCTCCATTTTGATACAAAATTGCAGGTCGCATAGCTGAAGAAATCTTTACCAAATGGTTTTCGGTATCAATTTCACAGGCAATTAAATCCATTCCGTCGTTTGATTTCTCACCTTCGTTACTTTGATTTAAAGTTTGAAGAATTTCTTCGTCCAATTTCTCAAGAATTTTTGCTGGTGAAACAACATCTGGTCGATTGCAAATATCTTTAATAAGTGTTGTTCCAATCATTGACATCAAAGCACCGGGAACTCCGTGTCCGGTAGAATCGGCACAAACGATTACAAATTTGTTATCGGTTATTTTATCGAACCAGTAAAAGTCGCCACTAACAATATCTCTAGGCTGATAAAATATAAAACATCCTGAGAAATTATCCTGCAATTTTTTCATCGACGGTAAAATACTCGATTGAATGCGCTGTGCATAGGTTATACTATCGGTAATATCCCTGTTTTTTAATTCAATTTCTTCCTTTTGTTCAACTACTTCACGAGTACGTTCATCTAAAAGCTTCTGAAGGTATTTTTGAAATGCAATTTGCTTTTTTTCCCTATACTTGATATATGAATATAAAAGCATAACAATTATTGCAGCACATAGTAATATAAACCACCATCTTTTCCACAACGGAGGATGAATATAAATTGGAATTACCAAAGGTTCCGAACATATTCCTTCTGCATTATATGCTCTAACAAGAAATTTAAAATTTCCATCTTCAAGCCTTGGGTAATTTGCAAATGTATTATTTGAAAGTTCAGACCATTCCGATTCCCAACCTTCTAATTTATACTGATATTTTACTGATGCCGGAGACCTGTAATTTAACCCTATAAAATCAAATTTTACTTTATAAATGCCATATGGCAGCTCAATTTTGTCATTAAAATCGATATCTTTATCGCCAATTTTAACTGATATTAAATTTAATTGTGGAGCTGAAAGTTTTTGTCCGTCTTTTTGATAATTATATTGAATTATGCCATCAGTAGTTCCAAACCTGAGTACACCGGATGAATCAATAGTTACTGCGTTTGGATTGCAATCGCCCGCAATTCCAATTTCAGTTCCATACGTCATAACATTCATCTTTACAGGATTAATTTTACTTATTCCTAATCGATGCCCAACCCAAATATTACCTTCGGCATCTGTAATCATGCTATAACAATAATCGCTCTTTATTCCATTTTTTTCAGATATATATACTAACGAATCTTTATGAAATTCAAAAATTCCATCGCCATAAGTCGATGCCCAAATATTCCCGGCTTTATCCTCAGTTATAGAAGTAAATTCAAGTTCTGCATTCCCTTCAATTTTAAAATGTTTATCGGAGTTTAATGAAAATAGGCCATTACTTTTAGTTGCAATCCAAACAATTCCTTTGGAATCGACAAATATATCGTTGATTTTATTATGCGGTAAATTTGTATCAGTGCTATAATGGTCGTGTTTGCCGGTTTTTAGATCGAATTTAAAAACTCCTCCATTTGTTGCAACCCAAAGTTCATTATTTTTATAATCAATTGCATTAATCTTGTTTTCAAGAAAATTAGTTGAACTGAAGAATTTGCTGATCCTCTCGGTTTTTAAATCCATTTTATATATACCGCTTTTATCTGTTCCAATCCACAACGTATTATTGCCATCAATTTGAAGTACAGTTAAATCATCGGAAGGCAAGCCATTTTTTTCTGTGAAAATTTTCTTCTGTGCAGCTTTAACTTCAATTTCTACAAGATTTTTCCTTGTTCCAATCCAGAATTTATCTTTTTCTGAAACAACAGATAATATATCATTCCCAAAGGATTCTTTTTTAAAATTATAAAATACGAATGCTTCGTCAATAATTCCGCACAACCCGTTACTATATGTTCCAATCCATATATTCCCTTCATTATCCTGATAGGCTATTTTTATATAATTATCTGAAAGTCCATTGGTTTGATTAAAAACCGGACCTATATTATACGATGATTTTGAAGAATTGTATAACAGTTTTTGAATGCCTGTTCCAAAAGTACAAACCCAAAGATTTTTTTGATTGTCTTCTAAAATCCATTGAACATTAGCACCACCTAAATTATTTTTTTCACCAATATTTGAAACTACAAATTTACCTGAACCAGTTTTGAGTAAATAAAATCCGGCATCTACAGTACCTATCCAAAATTGTCCCTCGGCTACAGCTTTGTTAATACATTGAATATTTATTGAAGGAATTTCATTAATTTTAGTTTCAGCAATAGCTGTTGAATTATTCGGATTTAATGAATAAATCCATAATCCATCACTTGTTCCAACTAAATATTTATCACTATTTATATTTGCAATTGAATATAATATTTTCCCTTCGGTACCTTTTGAAATAATTTTAGTTCCGTTTTCTGTTATATAATAAAAACCACTACTTTGTGTTGTAGCAACAATAATTCCACTACTATTTTGTGTGAAGCTTGTGACAACGCTCGGCGTTGCATTGTCAGAAAATATTTTTCGCAATTTCCGCTGTTTAAAACAATATACACTTCCATCGTCATAGCCAAACCAAACGTTCCCGGAATTATCACAAAAACTGCTGTTCGCATATGAATTAGTAATTGTATCATTTGAAGCAGGAATTGAAAATTTTAAGCCGTCAAAGCGGCAAACACCAGCACCAGTGCCAAGCCAGATAAAGCCATTTTTATCTTGTGTAATGGTGTATATAGTAGGATGTATAAGACCTTCATCAATTCCGTAGTGTTTAAAATTTATGCTTTGCGAATTTGATGAAACACTGATTATCAGTATTAGTGAAACCAAAATCCAATGAAGGTGTTTTCGTAAATTTGTTGCCATAATTTTCAGATTAACAATAGCCTATATTTCAACAATTATTTTGATTCATCCTGTTTTGCACCAATTGAATATTTATACTTTGGAACCCCGCCAATAGGAATAGTGTAGAAAGGAAGGCTAACTCCATATTGATTTCGTACATTAATTACTACATTGTTGTTTATTACAGGCTTACCTTTGAACTTAATCATTTGAATATCAAGTGAAGTGTTTTTTTCTTCAGGAAAAATTTTAAATTCAGAATAAACCCAATTGTTGTCGCCCGAAACTTTTTCAATTTGGCCTTTACGCGCTACAGATACAATTCTGATAAAGCCATCATTGTCCCAATCGAAATTGCCAAGCTTTACTGAAATTGTTTTATCGTCAATATACGGATAAATATGTGAAACCTGGTTAGGATCGTCCCACATTCTGAAAGTATATGAGTATGCAAATGCATTTGCGCCCTCAATAGGCTTATTTACGCTGGCATCAGTTGAAAGATAAAAGCGATAAACATTTCCATCATTGCCCGAAATACCTTCTACAATAATTTTTAAAATATTCCCTGCAAATTTCTGGACATATTCGCCTTCAGTTGGATTAAAAGGCCCAAAAGTGTACCATTTTTGGTCATATTTCGGATCTTCACCAAATGTTTTTGTTGCCAACAAATTGCCACTTCTAAAATTACCTTCAGGAACTCCACTTTGGGCCGCTTCATCGGACCAGCATTTTTTCCCACCGTAAACAGTAAATTTGGTTTGTGTATCCCATACACCATTCAATTCATCACCTTCACCTCCGCAATCGGGATCAAAAACCCTAATATAAACTGGTTGTTTAAATTTTTCAGGAATTAAAAAGAAAAATATTTCAGTGAAATAAGCATCTCCCCAAGAAGTTTCGGCCTTATTCCCAAATGTCATTAAATTCGGTATATTTTCATCTTCGGCAGGTGCCGGTTGACAAAATGCATTGATTGAAAGAGAAAAAAATAATAAAAATATTATACTGGTTTTCATTAAATAGTATTTAAAATCAACAAATTTTCAACTTTATATTAAAATTGTAAGTTACAAATTTTACAAATATATTTTGAATTAATTATTTATATCAGTTTTCACGTTTTTTAACAGCTATTGATTTGAATACACATTGGCGTTGCACACCATTTCTGCCATCAGTGCTTTCAACCTGTAATTTCACATCATAAACTCCTTCGTTGTAATAAATATGGGAAGTTTCCAATCCGGATGAACGCAATCCATCATCAAAGTCCCATTGATATTTGGCTATTCTAAAGTTTTTAAGATTTGTATTTTTTGCATCGAGTTTAACAGTTTCACCTTCATAAGCAACATCTTGAATGTTAATAAATGGTTGTTCTATTTCCTCAACATCAAAATCGTATTGGGCTTGATTTAATAAAACTTCCCCTGTTATTGAATCAATTACATTTAATTTAACCTGATATTTACCTGTTTTTGCAAAACAATGATGTGCTTCCAAAGCACGAATTTTAGTACCATCGCCTAAATCCCATTCATATTTCATCCCAGCCTGAACGTCATTTGCCGATGTTCCATTTTCATAAAAAACATAACAAAAATTATTTTTCCTTTGCTTTTTACAATTCTCAAATCCTGTAATGGTTGATTTGAAAGAATAAATATCATCCGTTCCGTTACGATGCGAAGAAAAATAGCCGGATTGAAGATATTCATCAGCAATTAACCCAAAGTCGTCATAAACGCTATTAATTGGTTCTTTCATGTTTTGTGGAGTAATCCATTTGTCTCCAAATTGCTGGGTAAAGAAAATGTCAAACCCACCTTTTGATTTCCATCCTTTAGATGCAAAAAATAATCTTCCGGAACTATGTATAAATGGGAAAGCTTCATCATTATCGGAATTAACGTTTGGTCCCAAATTTTCAGGTTTGCTCCATTTCCCGCTACTATAATAGGTTACATAAATATCATAACCGCCAATACCTCCAGGCATGTTAGATGCAAAATACATAGTTTTACCATCTTCTTCAAGCGTTGGGTGCATTACATTATAAGTTTTGCTGTTATATTCAAACGGAACAATATTTGTCCATTTATCATTAACATATTCAGCAAAAAATATTCCCAAATAATTCCCTGATTTAAGATAATTTCCAAATTTTTTAGATGTATATATGTTTCGTGTAAAAGCAACTGCCTCATTATTTTTGTAAAATGAAGCCGGACCTTCCTGAACCAGTGAATTTAATCCATTATTTAAAGCCATTGGATAATACCATTTTTTCCCGTCTTTGTAAGATGAAGTAAAATATAAATCAATTAATTTGCCTGCATCATCAGTAGTGTCGCTATAGCTAACCAAAAAATCATTTTTACGGTTTGAACAAAATACAATACCGTCTTTATAAAAAGCAGGAGAAAATTCATCATAAACCGAAGTACTAAAAGGAAGCTTATCAGCAGAAAATTGAGGTTGTGCAATTGATATAGCATTTGCTGATATTGCAAAAATTAAAAATATTATATTTTTTTTAATATAAATCATCTTTAAAAATATCTTGGACTTAAAGCTTTAATCTTATATGAAAATTCATATCTAATACTAATTTCATGGCAAACAGCATTTGTTAAAGTAGAATTGCCGGAATAATCGTAGGAATAGCCAAATCTCAATTGTGGATTATATTGAATTTCAACCATTCCAAAAACAGCATCAGACGTTTTTGATGCTTGGTCATTCATTCTATAACCTGCTCCAAAGCTTAATTTATTATCAAAAAATATGAAGTTTAAATTCATATTTGCTTGTTTCTGATAGATTTTATTATATTGAATTAAAGTTGAAGGTCTAATTTTAAAATTATGAGAAATTGTTAATAAATATCCTGCCGAAATTAGATATTCATAATTATCCTTATTATTTGTAAGTCCACTAGGTATTTGATTGTAATTTTTAAAACTTAAAATATAAGGAATCGAAAAACCAATAAATGCCCTACGAGAGTAATAATATATACCTAATCCAACATTAGGAGAAATTGTTGAAGGTATGCCTAAAAAAGGAGGGTCATTGGGATTATTAAGATATCCAACTGAATTATTATGTGCAATAAAATCAAAACCACCTTTTAATCCAAGTGATAATTTACCTCTTCTGATATTTATACGATAGGCATAATTAAAATATACCCTTGTATATCTAAAAGCCCCTGTTTGCTGATTTTCAGCAAACATTCCTATTCCAATATGGGCATTTCTAAGTGGGGCGTTTGCACTAATATTATCATAAACAGGAGCCCCATTGGAGAAAGCATATTGATTTCGATACAACATGCTAAGGCTTAACACTTCCCTACTTCCACTGTAGGCAGGATTTATTATTAAACCATTTGCTATATATTGGCTAATTGTAGGAAAATCTTGTGCTTTACTTTTATTTATTAAAAGCGAAAATAAAAATATTATAACTAAAATTCTTCTCATTAACGCCTTATTTCAACATAACCTTTATAAGTTCTTCCCAATACATGCAATATAAATAAATAGGTATCAGAATTTAATGACGTCCCATTTATAGTGCCATCCCATTTATTATCATAATTATTACTGTGATATAAAACTTCTCCCCACTTAGTCATAATAATTAATTCTGCATTTTTGACTTTATCTAATCCAATTATTTCAAAATAATCATTTATTCCATCACCATTTGGTGAAAATCCATTAGGTACTCTAATATCTTTATTCGAAATAACAACTGTATCGGCCGCAGAAGGACAAACACCATTGCTAACAGTCCATATAAAAACATTTTTACCAAATTTCAAACTATCTGCAATGGTATTTGGGCTATTCTTATCTTGGATAAAAATTAAACTATCAGCTGAAGACCATCTACCACTACCAAAATATGGAGTAGAAGCAGCAAGTTGTGTGCTAAACATAAATAGGCCCGCAGAATCATTTCCGGCGAAAGGTTTGGGAGGTTGTTCGTAAAAAGTTACATGAAAGCTTGAAGAATCAATACATCCTCCGTTATTTTCAGTCCATGTAAAAATATCAGTCATATAATCCCCTACATTCGCTTTGTTTATTGAATCATAAATACCATTTGAATAAGTTGCAGGAACTGAACAACTCCAATTTCCAATGCCATAACTTGTTTTTGCCTTTAATTGAACCGAAAGTCCACAAACGGAAGTAGAGTCAACTCCTGCTATTGGAGTAGGCCTTGCAAATATACCTAATTTTCCTGAACCAATCATTGATTTTGCATAACAACCATTTCCATCCTGAAGTGAGGTTATTGAAAAATTATAAGTTCCAAGGGAATCTGAATTAAAACTGAATGAAGTATCTGAACCAAAAATATTGTTAATGGTTTTAGTTGAATATCCATTGGTATATTTCAAGTTAAATGCAGGGTTCCCAATTAATTTTATGCTGATATTATAGGATTTATCAGAACAAATATTGGTATCGAAATCGGCCAATATTGATTGAGGTAAACTTAAAATTTTCATTGAAATTTGACTTGATGTATCCTTGCAACAATTCAAATATCCTGAATAAACATTTCTTCTATAATAAGTTAATGTGTCTATTGCACCGGGCTGTAAATTAATAGAAGTATCGTTTATATTAGACAACCAATTAACAGTATCAATACTATAAAACCATTGGTATTGATAATTTTTCCCATCGCCTCCAGTAGGTTGTTGTCCTTTTAATATTTGTGGAGATTGCCCATAACATACAAACTGACTACTATTAATTAAATTGTTTTTAATGAGTGGCAAAACTTTTACTTGTAAAGTATCGCTATAAGAAAGGCAAACTCCTGAAATTACTTTTCTTCTGAAAAAAGTTGTGTCATATAGTAGCAGAGGTTGATAATTTTGATTATTTCCGTTAACCAATATAGAAGTCCAATTGCCATTAGGTACGGAATCTTCCCAAAGATATGAATATGCACCATCGCCATCAACTGGTAAATTAGCATAAATATTATTAGGTTGCTGGTTAAAGCAAATAGTTGTATCAGTATTTATAATTAAATTATTTTTTATATATGGCTTTACTAAAACAAAAATTGAAGCACTGGTATCTTTACAGCAATAATTTCTTCCTGAAAGTACAATTCTTCTAAAATAGGCATCACTTAATAAAGCTGAAGGAACAAATGATAATGATTGTATTGTTGTTGCCGAATCCCATGAAATTTTATTCGCACTAATTTGCCACTCATAATAATAAACATTATCCCCTCCTGAAGGCAAGCTGCCAGATAGCTTTTGAGGCGCTGTTAATGCACATATAGTATCGACACCACTAATAGTATTATTAGATAAAGGATTTAAAACATATATTGGTAAATTTTTACTTGTATCCCTGCAAGCTAAATATTGTCCGGAATAAACAATTCTTCTATAATAAGTTGTATCATTTAACAAAGGAACCAAATAATTTGTATTTGTAATTGTTCCGCTGGCATTGGCCCAAACTAATTTATTGGTGCTTTGTTGCCACTTGTATATATAAGTTTTATCTCCACCTGTGGGTGAGTCACCAATTATAGGCTTTGAAATATTTCCCCGAGAAACCCAATCGGTATCTTTTATAATGTTGTTTGAAATATTTGGTAAAATATTAATTTTAAAAATATTGCTATTGCTTTTGCAAGCTCCGGATGTAACAATTCTGCGCAAATAAACAGTATCAACAAATGTATTCTTGTAAATTGAATCAGTATTCAATCCTGGGCCGAATTCCAGGGTGAAGAAATACTATCCTGCCATAAATATTTGTAGCTTCCATTGCCACCATTTAATTTTATTTGATGAATTACAGGAAGCAAACTTCCTTTGCAAACTACTGTAGTATCAGTATAAATTGAATTATTTTGAATTTTAGGCAAAACATTTATAGTAAGAACAGCACTTGTATCAGTAATTGTAACAGAATTATAGATGGACTTAACAATTCGTCTGTAAAAAGTTGTGTCAGTCAATGCTAATGGGGAATATGAACTATCAGAACCTACCGCATTCCAATTTTTTTTATCACTACTTTGGAGCCATGTATATTGATAAGTTCCCGAACCTCCTTTTGGAACTGATGCAATTAAAGTTTTTGGTATGTCACCTGAACAAATATCCTGATTAGAAGGCATAAAATTAAATAGGAAATCATAAACTGGCATTAATAAATTTTTATAGGTAGAACCGGCACTACCAGCCAACGCATTTCTTGATCCACTATGGGCAAAACCAGCAGAACCAGATGCTACATCAATTGATTTTGGTAATGGACTTTTTGTTGACAAACGTATATATCCTCCGCCTCCGCCTCCGCCCGGACCTGAATTGTTAATGTTATTGGTATATCCTCCCTTTCCACCTTTGGCCTGTAAAATAAGATTTCCGTTATATTTCGCGGCATCAATTAAAATAGCGCCACCACCACCACCACCGCCTGCACCAGACGTACAGATGTCGGTTACATTTTGCCCATTTGCTTTAATAGTATCATTATTTGAAATTATTATGCTAACCATTAAAATTACCAATCCTCCACCATTTCCGCCTTTCGAAGCCCACATGCTAGCATCTTGTGTGCTGCCTCCTCCTCCACCTCCAAAAACAGCAGTTGAAACACTTGAATTTAAAATATTGCCTGATAAACTATATCCTCCATTACCGCTAGCATAAATACTTATTGCACAATTATCAGCTTCATCACCTCCTCTTCCTCCGGAACCAAAATTAGCGCCGCCGCCGCCGCCTGAACGATACCCATTTCCACCGCCTCCGCCAGAAAGATAGGATATCCGTCCACGAATATTTGCCGAATCAAATACAACAGGCGATTCTCCCTTCAAACCTGCAGTATCCTGTGCATTAAACGCGAAATTTGGCTTACCTATATTTGCTGAATCTGTTCTTAAACATAAAGCAGAAGTTGTTGAAAAAATTGATCCTGGATCAGCGCCCCGATAACCTTTACCCGTTACATCAATATTAGCATTCATAACAATTGTGTCAGCAATAACTGCAAGTATTCCGCCTTTTTTGCCATCCCAGTTTGCACAAGAAAGTTTATTATTAACTTTTAAAGTTACTAAGGAAGGCACTCTGACAATTTGAACATTTTGCGTTGCATCATAGATATACGAACCACTACTGGGTAATGCTCCCTGAAAAATAATTGTATCATTAATTATTTTATGAATAATATGGAAATCAAAATGCCCTGCAAAATAAAGACCAGCACCATTAAACCCATTATTTGGATTCCATGAACAACCTTTGGCCTGATGAATAATAATAGTATCGTTAACATGAAAACCAGCAGGATTTGAGACAATTACAGAGTCGGGATCTAAATTATTGCTGTTCAATACTTTTAGGGCGTCGGTATAAATATTGATTATTGAATCGTTTGGGAGCGAATAAACTTCAATACTGAGTAAAGAAAAAATAAAAAAAATTATATACCTTAAAACTCTGACAATCATTAAGTGCAATTTTCTATATTTCAAATTTTTTATTAAAGCAAATATATGATAGTTATTTTTTTAAAAGAATGTTACAATAAATTTTTATTAAACAAGAGGCAAATTAATAAAAAATATTGTCCCTTTATCAACATGGGTATTAAATTTTAAAGTGCCATTTATATTTTCAATTATATTTTTACTAATTGCTAAACCTAAACCAGTTCCTGCTGATTTTGTTGTAAAATTGGGCTGAAATAGTTTTTCAACAATATCTTCAGGAATGCCTGAACCATTATCCTTGATACTAATTTCAACAGTATTATTTTTTTGTTCAACTTTTATATCAACAATACCCTTTCTTCCTTCAGGGATAGACTGAACCGCATTTGTAAATAAATTAATAAATACCCTAATTAATTGTTCCTTATCAGCATTTACACAAAAACGTTCATCAACATTTAATTGTTTAAAATTAAACTTTACACCACTTTGAATGAATAAATCAATTGCACTTGAAATTAATGTATTAACGTCTAATTTTTCTATATTGGCTTTTGGCATTTTTGCAAAATTTGAAAATTCAGCTGCAATCGTCGAAAGGTTTTCAATTTGTTCAATTAATGTTTTTGTAACACGTCCAAAATAATCATCCAAATTTTGACTTTTATCATTCCATGCTCTTTGTAATTGTTGAATGCTTAATTTCATTGGTGTTAAAGGGTTTTTGATTTCATGTGCAACCTGTTTGGCCATTTCGCGCCATGCCGATTCACGTTCCGATTTTGCCAATAAATCAATAGAATGGTCGAGTTCATCAACTAACCTGTTATATTCTTCAACAATTTTACCAATTTCATCATTATCTTTATAAACTATTTTTTCGCTTCTTTTCCCAAGTTTTACCCTCGCAAATTTTTCCTGTATCAAACGCAAGGGTTTTGTTATTCTTTCCGATATAAATACAGCCAGAAATAATGAAATTAAGGTAAGAATTACATAGAAATTAATAATTGCAATTAATATTGATGATATTTCTTTAGTAAATGTCGATTGTTTTGTGAAATAAGGTAAATTCAAATATGCTAATAGTTTGCCCTGATCGTTGGTAAATGTTGAATATATTGAAATATATTTTAGTTTCCCAATTTCTTCATCCTGTATAAATTCAAATTTATTATTAAGTGTAAGTTGCGATAATGCCATTGGGTTCATTAATGTTCCAGCAATACCTTTATCGAATATTTCAGGTCGCGAACTGGCTATCATTCTTCCCGATATATCATATAAATTAATGTCAGTTGAAAATATATTTGACAATCGCCGAAGTAATTCTTCCAAATTATTATAATCAGCAGACTTCCATGAATAGGTAAGGTTATCTTCACCAGCTAAATTCCCTTCAAGTTCCATATATACCGATTGCAACTTTTCACTTACAAATTCATACTGCTTGTTTCTGAACTGATTAATGATGAAATATACAGTTATACAACCAACTATAAATAGCGAAAAAAGTAAAACCCCAATTACTGAAAATCTGATTTTTGTTTTAAAATCATCTAGAATCAGAAAACTATAAATTTGATTATTAATAGAATATAATAAAAAATTGAGTGAGATAAAATAAAATATAAATAAATATGAAAAAGAAACCATCATATCAAATGGCTTTATTGATGGTTTGCTGAGTATCAACAAGTTATTTTTATCAGATTTATATAAAAGATGTGTATAACCTCCAAAATTCTGGTATTTAAAATTACTGTTTTTGGCAATACTGTTCTCAAAAACAAGGTTATATGAATAATCTCCATATTCATATATAAGTTTTTGGTTATAATATTTTGCATATGAATATCCCAATTTGTTATTCATATTCTCAAATTTTTTGTCAAGTAAAAGTTCTGGATAACCCAGCTCATCAGCCATTAATTTTGAATCGAGCTGCAAATATAAATTTACGGGAATATTCGGATTTAATTTGTCGAAATTAATCTTCGATAAATAACTAATATGACCATTCCCTGTTTTAAGAAAATAAAAGCCTGTGCTTCCAATTTCAACGCCTTCATGAGAAATTAATGAATTGAAAAAACTAAAACATTGTGTATATATAGTTTCAGGTTTCAACAGTAATGAATCGGATTGATTACAAATGGTTAGTTGCAAATCATATCTGTCCCAATAACCAGAGAAATATCTTTTATGAATGTATTTATAAATCCAAGGGAAATCAATATCTTTTCGTGAAAGTTTATTTTTTAATATTGTATCGGAACGTATTATACGGTTTAAGTCAGTTGTGAGATATTCAGCTATCGGATCACGCTCGGATAATAATGCGAATACCAGTTTCTTTTCATCATTTTCCGACTTCCTGATATCAACTAAATAAATTGTAATTATTGAATATATTGAAATTATTACAACAAAAAGGATTATATGAACATATTTATAATTCGTATCAGGTTTCGACCTGACGTAAATAATAATTAAATATATTACGACTAATAATAAGGCAATTGAAACTATTAAATAGTTTCCGTAATGCCAATAAAATAAGAAAAATACTAAAATTACAGAACCAGAAATCAGGATGTTTCTTTTTAAAGAATTGAATTTAAAAAATAAATTGAAAATAAAATCACAAACCAAAATAAATGTCGCCAATAAAATAGTGATTGTAAAAATTCCCAATATTGAATTAAAATCATTTTCAAGTAATTTTTTTATATCAAAATTAATACCCGAATTAAAAATAATTTTTTCAAATAACCTATTGATAATTAAAAGGTAAATTATTGATGCAATTAAAGCCAATGTACCAAAAATATTTCTTTTGATTTTTGTGAAATTCTCAATTAAATTTTTTGGGGTTATTTCCTGGTATATGCTAAATATTATAACAAATAAAATAATTGAACTTAAAAGAATGTTACCTAATGAAATTGTATAATGTTCGAATATTACTAACCGCAATTTAAAAATTGGCAAAAAATAAATACTGTCTGGTATTCTGAATATTTCCATTATACCAACAAACAACCAAAGAGTAAATCCATATAAAATAATATCTAAGACCTTTCTATTAACATTGGTGTTTATTGAAGAAAGTTTCCTGAAAAACATTATGAAAAATGAAAAAGAAAAGGAATATATTAATACAATAATCCAAAATGTAAACCCTTTTGTATCTCTATTATTACCAAATACAACTGAAAAAACTGCCTTATTATTTTTAGTATAAATTACATATTCAGCATGTTTAACATTTGATCTGACTTTAGTATCATTTTGCAAGCTGAATGCCGGATTAAATTCGTTTACCAGATTTTTATTTTGAATGGTATAATTGTTTTTTATCAACAATAATGCAATAATTTTAATTGTTTTAGTATTTCTAACTTCCGTATAAAACCATCCGTTGGAAAGTTGCAACAATTGATTATTTGCTGTGAGAACTGGCAAAATTTCGGCTTCTGCTATCCTGTTTGTCGACCATGATATTAAACTGTCTTTTTCATATGCAAAAAAATACATATACCTATTGTCCGATAAGCTTTGCAATCCGGAGATACTTTTGGTAACATATTCTGGGGAATTATTATTGCTTATATTTTCTATTAAGTCATCAACCCTTAAATCGAGTTCATTTTGTTCACGAATAAAATTATCCTGAAAACGCTTAAACAATAATTCTTTGTAGCTCTCAGATGAATAATAAATGCCTAATAGATATGCAAATACAAGAAAAACAACCCCTGCAAGTAAATAACTATATATTCCTTTTAAATGCTGGATAAACAGCTTCATATATAATATTTTATGTAGCTAAGATAATTATTGTAAGTAACAAAGGCAAACGTTTTATATATTATCTGGTAAAACGATTATAGGAAAGTTAAATTCTTATAATTCCTGTCTTATATTATTATCGGAAATAAGATCGCGCAGCAACACAATTTGCTTTTTTGTTCCTAATGCAAACAATTTGTCACGCGAAGTTATAACCGTTTCAGGCAACGGATTTATAACAAACATCCTATCGCGTTGCTTAATACCAACTATTTTTGCACCAGTATCATTAAATGTTTCCAGTTCACGTAAAGTTCGGCCATTAAAATAGTCAGCAGTTGATTCAAGGCTTACTTCATCAAGAAAAACATTTTCAGAACTTTGTAAAGTAAGATATTCAAGAAAAGCATCAACGTCGGGCTTAGCAACCAGTCTGGCCATTCGTCTTCCACCAATTTTATCCGGCATTATTACATTATCGGCTCCGGCACGACGAAGTTTTATATCTGAACTATCTTCAGATGCACGGCTTATTATATTAATATTCTGGTTAAGTTGGCGGGCAGTAAGTACAAGAAAAACATTGTGTGCATCATTCGGAAGGGTTGCTATAAGCGATCCTGCCCGGTCAAGGCCTGCTTGTATTAGTACTTCATCCTGGGTTGCATCGCCTTCGATATATAAAATTTCACCTGCTTCACGTAAAAGTTCAATATGCGCAGGATCACTTTCTATAACCACTAAATTAACGCTATGTGCAATTAATTCCTGTACAGCTTGCTTTCCGTTTCTGCCGTATCCACAAATTATTACATGGTTTTTTAATTTATCAATTTTTGCTTGCATTCTTTTGGTTCTAAAATAATTTCTAAAAACACCATCAACTACAAATTGCGTGAACGAAGTAACTACATAAGCAAAGATACCAAAACTAACGATAATCAAAAATGCTGTAAACCACATACCGGTTGGGGAAAGCTCACGAATTTCTTTAAACCCAACCGTAGAAATGGTTATAATGGTCATAAAAAAGGCTTCAGTAAAATTATAATTTTCCAAATACATGAAACCACTTACGCCAAAAAATATTACAAGAATTAGCAGCAACAATCCTAAATAAATTCTAGTAAACCTGTTTTTTACCATTTTATTAATTTGTTATAATTGAATTGCCAATATAGCATTTTATACAGTTTTTGTTGTCGCAGTAATATTTACGAAGTTGCAATAAAGCTTGTGATTGTAAACAATTATCGGCAAATATTTTATGCTTTTGCCATTGTGTTAAAATGCTGTTTTTCTCGGGCTTCAGCTTTTCTAAAAAATCAAGTGCCTTTTCTGAAAATGCCGCTTCATTCTTTAATTTGCCATATGCAAAAATAAACGGTATTATAGTATTTATAAGCAATAATTGTTTTGTTTCATTTGAAATTTTTTTAGGTTTTTGCACCGAAATTTCGCCAAAATTGAAATGATTATCCCAATATTCTGAAGTGTTTGCATTTAATAATAATTTACTGTCATTTACAGTTTTAATTTCAAGAATTTTAGAAAATAATCCGGATGAATTTACAATTAACGATGCAAATTGTGCAATTCGGACGGTTGGAAAATTATACGGCCTTAAGCGCATAAACCGCCAAATATGTTTTTCCAAAGGATTTAGGGAATATTTTTTTTTGAGGAATTGGTATTCTTTCAAAAGTAATGATGAATATTCATCAGTCGGTTGTGCAATTAAACCAGATTGTCCAAACAATAAAGCTTCAACCTGGAAAATATTATTTTTATGCTTAGCCAAAACATTCAGAGGTACCGATTTTGCTAATAATTCAAAAGGAATTGAATTAACATTAAATCCAAAATTTCTTGCCAAAAAATGATAAAAAGTTACTTCCCAGTTATATTGGTTATTTTCAAGGTGTTTTTCAATTTCATTTATTTTAAATTCCAGCCTTTCAATAGCCAGTCGCATCAAAAACTGGTTCAACTGAAATTTATCAATTCCATGAATTTTTCCGGAACAAGGAATAGACAGCTTGCTCGATAATAAGTTGTTAAGATTTTGTTCGTATTTTGAATCGAACTCTAATTCAATAGTTGGTATTACGCGGTTAAGAGTAGTTTTTGAGAATGAATTATTGTTTAAAACCACATGCAAAATAACATTATCATAAGCTTTATCTAAGTTATGTGAATGGACCGCCCAATCGGATGAATTTATATGAACCTCGCAATTGCCTGCCCATAATTGTTTATCAATTTTAATTCGTGCGTTGCTAAAATCAGGGCCTGAATTGCTATTTTGTTCGCCAGGGCTTAAAATTACCACTTCTTCACCAGTATCAGCTTTATATATTTTTCGCTGATATAAACTATTTTTCCAAATATGTTGAAGGAGTTCCTCGGTCATATTTAATTCTTCTTTTACAAAATAAGCATTTTTGACCATAATATCAAAATATTGAAAAACAGAACTGTTATTCTTAATCAATTTTGATTGAAATTAAATATGAACACTTAAATACAGTATCATTCGAGTATAATTTTATGTAAGTTTGTTATTTAATTGCTATTTTTACTTTTGAAACTGACAAAATAGATAAAAATAGTTTCTAATTTAAGGTGAAAATAGTTTATTGTGAAGTTAACAGATAAAGCAAATATAAATTAAGGATATTCTTTGTAAGAAATAAATTATTAATCAGGCTATGCGAATGAGATCCCATTTAACTATATCGGTAAAAATTGGCTTAGGCTTTGGAATTTTAACCCTGGCTTACGTTTTTAATGCATGGTTTACATTCAAAGCTTTACAAAATAGTAAAGAAGAAAATCAGCAAATAATTAGTATTTATGAACCATCGGTATATAATTTGCAGAAGATGCAGCAAATGGTTTCAACATCACGAATACTTCTAAAAAACTGGGTTTATATAGAAACAGAATCAATAACTCCAGATAAATTAAAACTTACCGAAATAATTGAATTACAAATTCCTTATTTACAAGAAAATATATTAAAAATATATCATCAATGGCCGCAAAGCGAACAAATAATATTTAATTCAATTCAAAAAACCATTAACGATACATTATACGTTCTTCAGAAACAAATAACAACATTTTTAAGCGACCCTGAATCATATAATGACAAAATACAAATGAGTCAATTTCATGAATTGTTTAACCCCGATGGAAGAATATCGACACTGACTGATAAGGTTTTATCTAAAATTACGCTTTTGCTAGAAAACCATGAGGATCGTGTTAAAAGTGCACAAGCATTAATGAATGGATCGTTTGAAAATGTTAAAATTTTAATTTTTGTAACCTCTATTCTTTTAATTGTTTTGGCAATTGTTATTTCGTATATCACCATACATTCACAGGTTGGGCCAATAAACTATATAAAAAAGATACTTATTTCAATGGGAAAAGGAATTTTGCCAAACGAAAAAATTAAAGAAGGAAAGGATGAAATAGGTGAAATTTCAGCAGCACTTAATTCACTGGTTAAAGGGTTGAAAGATATTTCGAACTTTTCAGTAGAAATTGGAAAGGGGAATTTTAATAGTGAATTTACACCTTTAAGTGAGGATGACAATCTTGGAAATTCATTGATAAAAATGCGTGAAGAATTACGAAGCGCCGCTCTTGAAGAAATTAAACGTAAAAAAGAAGATGATCAGAGAAATTGGGCAACTCAAGGTATCGCCAAGTTTTCTGAAATTTTACGACAGAGCAACAATAATATTAATGAACTTTCGTACAATATTATAAGCAATCTGGTTAATTATTTAGATGCCAATCAGGGTGGTATTTTTATTGTAAATGACAATGAAATAAATAAGCTTTATTTAGAAATGGCTGGATGTTATGCCTATAACCGGCAAAAATTTTTACAAAAGGTTTTTAATCCGGGAGAAGGCTTAATCGGTCGTTGTTATCAGGAACGTGCAACAATTCATTTAACCGATATTCCGGAAAATTATATAAAAATAACTTCAGGTCTGGGTGACGACAAACCGACCAGTCTTTTAATTGTCCCGTTATTAAACAACGACAGTGTTTTTGGTGTAATTGAAATTGCATCGTTCACCAATTTTGAAGCTTACCAAATTGAATTTATTGAAAAAATTGCAACAAGCATAGCTTCAACCATTTCAGCAGTAAAGATTAATATACAAACTGCTAAACTTTTGGAACAATCTCGTCAACAAGCTGAAGAAATGGCATCGCAGGAAGAAGAAATGCGCCAGAACATGGAAGAATTAAGGGCAACTCAGGAAGAAAATTCGCGTAAAGAAGCAGCCTTACAAAAGGAAGTGAAAGAACTAAAAAAACGGTTAAATAAGTATGAAGTTTAAAACCTGAAATTAAATTTGAAACTATCAATTTAATTCAGTTTACTTATAATTGGGTTAAATGCTTTAGTATAAACTATCACGCTATCACCAAGCTTCATGTTTTCAATATCTTCATTAAAAGCAATTACTTTTATTATTTGATTATTTCCTGATATAACTGTCACAATATTTATATTTTCTTGCTTTTCTATTCGTGCAATTTTCCCGGTAATTTGAACCTTCCCACTTATACTGTTATCCGAAAATACTTCTTCAGGTTTTCCCGATTTAACAATTAAACCATTTTCGATACAAATTACCCGATTTGCCATCTTAAACACTTCATTTAAATCGTGGCTTACTAAGATTGTAGTTAAACCAGTAGATTTATTTGCCATCAAAATTTCGTCTTGTAATTGTGAACGTAAGTTGGCATCTATAGCTGAAAGCGGTTCGTCTAAAAGTAATAATTTTGGTTTTCGCGCGAGAGCACGGGCTAAAGCAACACGTTGCTTCTGTCCACCAGATAAACCATTTGGCCTTCGATTCCTCAATTCAAATAAACCAAATACATTAAGCAATTCATAAACAGCCTTATCATTTTTTATAGTTTGTGCAAATGAAATATTTTGTTCAATGGTCATATTTGGGAACAAGGCATAATCCTGAAACATTAGGCCAATATTTCTATTTTGTGGTACGATATTAATTTTTTTGTCAGAATTGAACCAAACTGAATCGCCAAATTTAATTATTCCTTTATCTGGTTTTACAAGTCCAGCCAACATTCTTAATAATGTAGTTTTACCAGCACCTGAATCACCATAAATTGAAACAATTTCTCCGGCAAGTATAATAGCTTTAAAAGTAAGATTTATTTTACCGTTGGCTGTAAACATAGCTTTTTCAATATCAATATGTATTATATCATTCGCCATGATTCATGTTTTTTGTTTACGCTATAAATAATGGTTAGCAAAATTAGTGAGGTGAAAAATAAGACAAATGCATAATGGTTAGCCACTCTGAAATTCAGTGCTTGCACTTCATCATATATTGCAATTGAAGCAACTCGGGTTTTGCCAGGCATATTGCCACCAACCATAAGTACAACACCAAATTCACCAATGCTATGTGCGAAAGTAAGTGCAACAGCAGTTATTATAGAAGGTTTTATATTGGGTATTAATACCCTGAATAAAGTTATCAGTTTCGATTTCCCCAAAGAATAGGAGGCTTCACGAATATTTTCAGGCAAGCTTCGAAACCCATTTTGAAGCGGTTGTACCATAAATGGCAAACTAAAAATTACCGATGCTATAAGTATTCCTTCAAATGAAAATGCAAGGCGAATATCAAAGAATTTATTTAACCATGCTCCAATATATTTATGCGGACTATAAATTAATAGCATATAATAGCCAAGTACAGTTGGTGGTAGTACCATTGGCATGCTCACCAATGCTTCAAATAATGGTTTAATCCTGAACTGTGAATAAGCCAACAAATATGCAATTGGTAAGCCTATAACAATTAAAATTGAAGTGGTTGAAAATGCCAATTTTAACGTAACCCAAAGTGTTTGAATAAAATCAGTATCCATTATAAAATTATATTTTTATTTTAACATCAGTGAAACTTCGTTTGCTTTAACCAATGCTTCTACATCATCTCCAACAACCAATTGCAATGAATTAACAGCACGAGTTGTTATGGCAGATGTAATATTATATTTGTTAAATTGTAATTGTATTGTACTTAATAAATCGCCTCGAACTATATTCAAAACTTTACAATTCATGCGGTTTCTCAAACTAATTCTACCTGATAAATCTTTTGCCAGTGAAACTTCTGTTTCTTTAAATACTATATATATTGAATTTCCAACACTCAACCAATTAGTATGATTGGATGATTCAATAATTAAGGCAGAAAAGTTATTCCCTTCCACTTCTGCATCAACTAAAAGAATTGCTCCAGACTTCTGAACTTGTTTTATTATTGCAGGTAATTTATTCATTTTTAGGAACTATATATCCGTATTTTTCAAATATTGTTTTGCATTTTACACTCATTATATAATCCATAAAACTTTTAGCATCATTTTTATTTTTTGCATTATTAAGTAAAGCCATAGCTTGTTCAACAGGTTTATAGCTTTTTGTATCTAAAATATAATAATTCCCCTTCATTTCCGGTGTTAGTGCCAAGGAGAGCGCTATAAATCCTATTTCGGCATTACCGGTTTGTGTAAACTGTGCTGTCTGTGCAATATTATCGGCATATACAATTTTGTCTTTTACATCGTTAAATAAATGATAATAGTTCAGACATTGTATAGCTCTTTCTCCATAAGGGGCAATATCTGGTTTTGCAATGACAATCCTTTTTACCGAATTGTCTAAAATTATGCTAATCCCTTTTGAAACATCAACAGTATTGCTCCACAAAATCAATTTCCCAAATGCATATGTTATCACTTTACCAGATACAAATCCTTTTGCCGCTAACTTATCAGGGAATAATTTATCAGCTGCCATATATATATCAAAATCGGCACCATTAGTAATTTGTTGGAGCAATGCCCCTGATGAGCCATAATTTATGTAAATTTTAATATTCGGATTTGCATTTATATAATCTGATTTTATTTCATCCAATACAAAGCGCAAATTACCAGCAGCAGCAATGTTAATTGTTTGTGATTGCATGCGCAATGAAAAAAATATAACGGATATAACAAATAATAATTTTTTCATTTTATAAGTTTTTTTCATTTCAATATATATAAAATTAATTAATTATGGAATCCTTACTCTTATATAAAACAGGCCTGATTGTTAACATAATATAAGCCCATTGTGGCATTCTTGTTGACGATCCAAATGTTTTTAGTACCTTTTCAGTATTGTTATTCTTAAAATAAATACTATATCCTCCTTGAATAGTTGTTTCTGATGACAATTTATATAAAAAAGTAAAATCTAGTTCCGATCCTAAATTTGGCGATAAAACAGTTTTAACTTTTTTACTATCGGTATATTGATAATTGCTATATAAGCTAAATGTGTGATAATTAATTTCAGCAGAAAGTGTATTGATTAGCTGAGAATTTAACCCAAAATAAAAATCTTTTAAGCCAGCTTTTGGCAAACTAGACCAATATTCCATATACCCGTTAAAAGTATGGTTCGATCCATATAATTTATTGAACGTGGTTGATTTATTATTTGGTACAGAATATGATGAGCCAGAATATATATCACTACCTGCAAATATTTGTAATGGATTAAAAAATTTATAACTTATTTTAGCGGCAATCATAAAGGCATTAAGGTCCGCAAATGTAGAATTTTTAGCAAGCTTTGCAGTATCATATACATTGCTCCTTCCAAATTGATAATATCCGCAAAGTTTAAAATTTAGAGGTGTTGAATCGTTAGTAAATACCAAATTACTGCCAATTGTATTCCTGAAATAGGTATTTGTATAATTGGTTGTTTTTTGCAAACCTTCATCAATGGCAATAGCTGAAAATGTTAAACCTTTGCCAAAATCGTACGAAAGCCAGGTGAATTCCATATTTTTATAAAGCTTTACGGTATAATCAATTTCTAATGTAGTATCTTTATTATTGTTGTAAGCTAATCCCAAATGTGTCTGTAATTTAGATACTTTATATTTGAACAATACCAAATCATGAGCCTGACCGGAATTGGTCCAGTTTGAAACTGAAAAAATTCGTTGGTCATCATATTTTATTGCCTGACGTCCTATTATTGCTGAAAAGTCTTTATTTAATAGTATTTCAGCCCATGCTTCATAAACCCCAACTGTAGTAACTGACTTTGTATCTGTTTGCCCCCAAACATAAGAATCTTGCAAAGTAAGTTTTGTATTAAGTATTCCCGACTTATAATTTGCACTTAACCTTGTTCTTTGTAATGTTATATAATCAGGTTTAAGCGTATCTGCCAATGGTTTTTTTACCCCATCACGAAATTCAAAACGTGGCCTGAATTCACCATCAATGGTAGTTTGTGCTATTATGTTCGTAAAACTAATTGCTGAAAGAAAGCAAATGATCAAAACTGTATATAACTTTTTCATCATGTTTAATTTTATTTTATTTCATGGATTTAATATACTATTTCAAACTTATTTTTTATTGACAACGATTATATTCATTATTATTTTCTGAATCAAACCTATCATCCGATTTTATTTTTGAAATGTCAATATTTCCTTTGCCTTCCAACCAGCCATAGCTGACGTTATATTGATTATCATATTTTGGAAAAAATGGCTTTATATCTAACAATGGAGTTCCATTTAACATATCGGCCCCATCAAAAATGAGTAAATTATTGTCTAGTTTTTTAAGTTTTACAATTGATATACCTATAGCATTTGGGCGTGTTGGCGCCCGGGTTGCAAATATACCGTGCGGCTTATCGTCCATAAATGGTACAACATAAAGTTTATAACCCTTAACCAAATGAAAGTGATAAAGAATAATAAGATGAGAAAAACCTTCAATATCAATAAGTCCTGCTGCATATTCAGGATAAAGCTCAATTATACCTTCATTTCCATTTGCACCACAGGGTTGAATAGGCATTTCAGAAACTTTATTAAATGGTGTTTTGATTACGCCAATTGGTTTATAGATAATATTTGTTCTCATATTTTCAATTATTCGTTATAATCAATTTTAGATAACGGTGTTTAAAAAAAATCACAGGTTAATTTCAACATTAATTTGACTTATTATTTTTTGCACTTGTTCTTCAATCAATTTATATTCCTTTAAAATTTTTATACCATAATTTGTAATTGCAGCACCTCCGCCATTTGCACCTCCACGTTGTTTAACAACCATTGGTTCAGGCGCAATCCTGTTCATTTCATTAATTAATGTCCAGGCATGTTGATATGATATATTTAATGCTTTTGCAGCTCCTCGTAAACTCCCGCTTTGAACAATTTCATATAATAGCTTTGTTTTCAAGGTATCTAAAAAACTGACACCATTTTTTTTAATCGAAATACTGCTATTTACCTCTATCATATGGCTAAATAGTATAGTTTTTACGTGGTGCCAATAATTACTTCGGTTGATTTTATTATTGCAAATGCTTCCATTCCCGGTTTTAATTCTAATTCCGAGATTGCATCTTTTGATATAATTGCCGAAATTATATTCCCATTTCCTAAATCGAGAACTACCTTAGCTGTTATAAGTCCTTCTTCTACTTTTAATATTTTACCCTTTAATTGGTTTCGCGCACTAAGTTTCATTATATAATTGTTTTAGTTTAAAATCATGATATATTATATTTTATATCGCTTAATATGAAATATTCACAAATAATTCCGAAATTGTAATTACTAATAGATATGCCAATAATTATGCCAAACATATAAAAGATTGAATTATTGATAATTATAAAATTAATTCTGTATATATTCTACATTTTCGTAAGAAACTAATAAATTTTCTACATAAATGTAATTCTGTATTATTTGAAATTTTTCAATTATATAATATTCATAAGAATTCTATTTAGTCATTTATAATTTTAAGTTACTCAAATTATGTTAATAAGAAAAATATAAGCTGAAAAGAATTATTATTCTTAAACTTTGATGTTATAATTTAGCGCCTTTATAAAATATAAACCATTACTTGAATTTGTGGATATTAACAATACATTCCGGTCATTAAAATATAAAAACTATATGCTGTTTTTTAGTGGCCAAAGTATTTCGTTAATTGGTACATGGACACAACGAATCGCCACTCCCTGGTTGGTTTACAGAATGACACATTCTCCATTACTTTTAGGAGTAGTCGGTTTTGCTGGTCAATTACCAACTTTTTTAATAAGTCCCTATGCCGGAGTTATAACAGATAGAATTGACAGGTATAAAGTGCTGTTGTTTACCCAAATTTTGGCTATGTTGCAAGCAACAATGCTGTGTTTATTATTTTTTTCCAATAAAATTGAGGTTTGGCAAATTATTGCACTTGGTATATTTTTAGGTATAATCAATGCCTTTGATGTTCCAGCCAGGCAATCATTGGTTGTAAAAATGGTTGACGATAAAAAAGATTTGGGAAATGCCATTGCCTTAAATTCTTCTATGGTAAATGCAGCCCGCCTGATTGGCCCATCTATCGCTGGTGTTATAATTGCTTATTTGGGCGAAGGATTTTGCTTCCTTATTAATGCTATAAGCTATTTATTTGTAATAACAACTTTGTTATTGATGACTATAAAACGCGATCCGATAATTCCAAGCCAGAAAAATATAATACAGGATTTTCGTGAAGGGTTTGCTTATACATTTGGGAATATAACCATTAAAACACTTATAATAATGCTTGCAGCAATTAGCTTGGTTGGCATGCCTTACACAATTTTAATGCCAATTTTTGCAGGTAAAATTTTACATGGTTCTTCGCATACATTTGGGTTCTTAATGGCCTCAACAGGGGTTGGTGCATTAGTTGGATCATTATATATGGCATCTCGGAAAACGGTCGTTGGTTTGGAAAAGCTGGTACCAATTTCAGCAATTATATTTGGATGTGGAATTATTGCATTTGCACTATCGCGAAATGTATATCTTTCAATGTTTGTTTTGCTTTTTACCGGATTGGGTATGATTTTTCAAATGGCTGCAAGTAATACAATTATCCAAACAATTGTTGATGAACGCAAACGGGGAAGAGTAATGAGCTTTTATGCGATGGCTTTTATGGGTGCAGCGCCATTTGGCAGCTTATTGGCAGGATGGTCGGCAAATATAATCGGTGCGCCTACTACACTAGTAATTGGAGGGATATTTTGCATTATTGGTGCAATTGTTTATTTTGCTGTTTTACCAAAAATGATGATATCATTAAGGCCTATTTATGAACAACATTTAATTGAGAAAAGATAAGTAAACAAGTACTCTTGTGTTATTTTATATTTGAAATAAATGTTCCGGTTTTTAAAAATTCAACAATTAGTTTTCGTACATTTTTATCTTGTGTCAACCTGCCATGGTCATCTTTAACAATGGCAACATCTTTCTCAATTCCCAGTTTTGTCCTTTTGGGAGTTAAAAAACCATCGTTGTCACCTTTTATAAATGGATTATATCCTTGTACTTTTCCTCTTATGCCAATAATTATACCCACTTCAGAATTATATGGTATAGGAAGGTTTTTGGCATATGAACCAGAATCAGTTCTCATATGCTCAATATTTGGTCCTAAAAGCAATTTTAATATTTTGAAAGAAGAATAAAAATCAGCAATTTCAGCTCCTTCATTGGGAGGAGCAATCATAACAATTCTATTGATTTTTGGAAAACTTACATCAGGCAATGAATATTTTAGCATCGCACGCACCACAAGTGCACCCATTGAATGAGTTACAAATGAAACGGTATCAATATGTGATTGCTGAATATTTCTGTATAAATCATTCCCTAATGAATCTAAGTCCTCTGAAATGCTGTTATATCCATAATTTTCAGTATTATAATTTTCTTTTAATAAGCACTTGTTAATTCTTTTCATCATTAATTTAGGACAGCCATAACCATGAATAACATAAATTTTATTGCTTCCTGAAATTGGTAACATATAAAATAATATTAATAAAAGAATGAAAAAAGTTCTTAAATTTTTATTTATCATAAAAAAGAAATAGCTGTAATGGAATTTTTTATTGCAATCAGGTTTAATTTTGCTAAATTACATTGATTAATTTAATCATAATATTTTGAAAATTCATACAAATAAATATATAAAATTTCGAATATAAAATAATATGAAATTTACACGTGACGATTATAACAAACGTATAATTGATAAAGGACGAAAAATTCCTACAGATGAGCCTGTGTTTTTGCTTCGAGGGCAAGATGTTTACGCCCCAGATACATTAAGGTTTTATGCTAACCTGGTGGCTGAAAACGGAAATGTAAAAATGGCTGAAGAATTGCGCAGCCATGCTCGCGAAATGTTATTGTGGCAAAAATCTGTAAGGGTTAAAACTCCGGATGTATAGGATAAATAATTAAGTCGAAAAACGTGAATTGTTATTTACCTAGATTTCAAAAAGATATAATAAATAAAATCAGCACAGGCATATGCTTGTGCTGAAATATAATTTGTTATGATTTATCTAATTTCACATTAACCGCATTCGGGCAGCTTTTGGCCCTTTGGCAACTTCAAAGGTAACTTTATTATTTTCTTTTATAGCATCTTCTAGTCCATTTACATGTACAAAAATACTTTCCTGGGTAGCTGAATCTTTTATAAATCCAAATCCTTTATTGTCATTAAAAAAAGTGACTATTCCCTTACGGATTATTTCATTTGTATCTGATGCAAGACTTTTAGGTACACTTATTGCAATATCCTCAGCATTGATAATTTTTCGTTTGGTTAAATCCGGAGGAGTAGAAGTAATATTTCCATATTCATCTACATATGCAATCATATCGTCAAGGCTTTTACCATCTTTGCCTTCTTTCCGTTCAAGCCTTTTTTTCTCTTTCTCTTTTCTTTTTTTTTCTTTCTTAATGCGTACTTCCTTTTTGCCAAATGTTTCTTGCGATCTCGCCATATTATTTTTCTTATTTTAAATTAAAACCAACCAAACCATTAATAATTAATATGTTAGAATACTATTTCATTTGGACAGGTATTTTGCAAAAGTACAATAATTCTTTTGGTTTATAATATATTATATTGAATTTGAATTTTTTAACCTTGTTAATTACTTATAAGTAAATATTTTATCTTTAATAATAAAATGAAGTTTTTAAAAATTCAGACCCATTCTCATAACTATCTTCTTTTCCCCGATTGCGGATCATTTGGATTTGCCTTTTCTGCTGACTTAGGCTTAGCCGAAGTGTTGGATGTTTTTTGCGGCGCTGATCGTTGATTATCTACTTTTGTCGGTTGGTTGTGTTGTGTGTTATTACTTACAGCAGGTTGAGTACGAACTGGCGCCGCAGGTCTTTGACCTTCATTATTATTTTTATTTTCAGTTGCATTACGCCTGTTATTATTGAAATTAGTGTTTGAACCATTTGTATTCGGATTTGCATTATTTTCAGGTTGCCTGGCTGGTGGATTATTGATATTCTGACGTGCATTATTTATGGGACGATTAGGTTCTGCATTTTCAGTTCTTCGGCTACTTACAGCAGGAGCATCATGTCTAACATATATTGGTTTTCTGTCATTTTCATTATACCCTCTTAAACTCCCATTATTAGCGTTATTGAAATTTGAATTTGCCCTATAATAATGAGGCGGATAGTTTGTAACATAAGTATCATTGTGTATCCATGGTTGTTGGGTATGATAATCAATTGCTATAATATAGCCGGTATTATAATCATAACTTGCATATACTGCAGGAGGTTGATGTGAAAAATACCAAATACCACCTTCCTGATAGACATATTGCTGGTTACGTACATCAAAATACATATCACAATCTGGGAAATAGTAATAATTTACCATTTGATAATTATCGTAATCTGAAGCCCAAACAGGCTGTGGACTTTCATTATTCTGTGCAACATATACAACGGGGCCACAAGCCGAAGTAAATAAAATTATTATTTCAAGAATAATAAGAAATTTTAATGCTTTTTTCATGGGATTGTTATTTAATATAAAACCTGATAAGATATTTATTTAAAAGTAATATAATTTTCAAAGTTGAATACTTTCAAATATTTTTTATGCAAACTGTATGCCAAAATTAATTCCATTTTTTTATAGGTAAGCTAATTATAAATTAATAATTCAGCCTATCATAGATTTAACTATATCAAACAAAATTTAAATTTTGTTGTTATTCTTTTACATTATAAATTTTTATTGAATGTTCCGCTTTTATTAATAATTAATGTAATTTGAATATTATACTATAAAAAAAACAATTAAAATGATTAATGAAATTGAAGCAATAACTTTAAAAGATCAATTGGATAAAGGTATAGAATCAATATTTCTGCTTGATGTACGAGAACCTTATGAATATAATCAATATAATATTGGAGGAACATTAATACCTTTGAATGAGTTGCCAAACAGGCTCGACGAAATTCCTACGGAAAAGGAAATTGTGATAATTTGCAGAAGTGGTGTAAGAAGCATGACTGCTGCAAACTATTTAAATAAGTTTAATCCAAACATGAAACTTAATAATTTAAAAGGCGGAGTTTTGGCGTGGAGCAAGGTTTTTGACAAATAACTCTATAACTTAAAATTTATTTTTAACTCAGGCCATTCTTCCTTTAAAATACTATAATAAACGGTATTTCTTCTAAACCCATCACTCATAAGCATGTGGCTTCTAAAAATCCCTTCAAACTTACCGCCAATTTTTTCAATAGCATTGCGCGAATTTAAGTTTCGCTCATCAGTCTTTAATTCAATCCGTTCAAATTGTAATTCTTCAAACAGATAAGACAATAATAAATATTTACAATTCCGGTTCAATCCGGTTTTCTGAAATTGTTTTCCAATCCATGTTCCACCAATTTCAAGACGTTTATCATAGTTTGATATGCTTAAAAAACTTGTACTGCCAGCATAGGCATTTTGTGTTTTATCAAAAATTACAAATGGATATCTTGTTTTCTTTATCCTATCTTTTAGTGCATTTTCGATGTATTTAGTAAGTAGTGTTTTTGTATAAATTTGAGAAGGTGTATATTTTATGAGATCTTTATCGGAAGTTGCAATGGGCAATAATTTTTCAATATCTTCTATTTTTAATGGACGGAGAAATGCACGGTTATTTTCTAAAATTATATCGTTTTCAAAAATTAAATCCATTGATCATTTATTTTACATTTTTAAAATAATGCCGGGTTAATACTTTTTTCAAGTCGCGCACAATTATTTGATGTGCTATAATTTCAATATGGCTATATTCAGGTATTTCGGCTTGAGTATTTGCAATTTCTTTATCAGTTATATCAACCTGGTATAATACTGAAAGTAACTTCTGATAATTACTATTTACTAAAGATTCAATTTGTATTTTTAATTGTTGAAATAGTTCATTATAAGCTGTAGCAGTATTTCCTGAAAAGGTGATGGTTAAGCCAAACAATCCAAAATCCTTCATTATTTGTTCTGCGGTTTCCTGTACTAGAATTTTTTCATTTAATAATTCAGCAATATTGCTCTTATGTATTTTAGGTAATTGCATAAATTGAATATTTTGGCGAAAACAAAGAAATTTTTGCTTTTTATTTTGCTAAATTATTCAATTTTAATCAATTTCATTCAAGAATGCATCCATCCAATCATCAGGCATATCATGGACCGCTTGTGTGAGTTTTTCACCCCATAATTTACCGATGGCTTGTAAATCGCTATGTTCATAACGGTGTACTTTTAATTTCCTTTTTATTGGATCGTAAATAATAACATCAATAGGATAATTAACATCATTTGTACTAACGCGGGTAGAATCGAATGATAAAAAACCGGTTTTCAAGGCAAACCGAATGGTGGAGTCAAATTTTATAGTGCGTTTCAACACTGGTTTCCCATATCCCGAGTTGCCAATAATTGTATATGGCGAACCACTTTCAATTTCAATCCAGTTTCCTTCGGGGTACAATAAAAATAATTTATGCTCAGCGTCGCCTTTTAACTGACCTCCAACAATTGTGTGAATATTGAATGATAAACCTGCCTTTTCAAGCGATTCCTTATCTTCTTCAGCAACTTGCTTTATTTGTTCACCAAAGGCATTTACTACCTGATATAGTTTCGAATACAATTTGTGATTATCTTCAAATACATCGGAGAAATACGTTAACGCTTTATCGCGCAACGATCTCAAACCAGAAGTCATAACAAATACATTCTGATTATTTTTTGAATAAATTTTATATTTTTCAGCTGTTGAAGTTTCATTTCCTGATGTTAACCGGGTGTCGGAAATGGCAACAATTCCGGTCTGAATTTTAATTCCGAGGCAATACGTCATAAATTTTTAATAATATACAGATAAAAATAATTATTGTTCAACAACCTGTACGGCATATTTGGTTTTATTGGTGCCATTTGAGCGCACAATACCTTTTAATGTGCCACATTCACTATAATCTAACCCATGCGATACTTTTAAATAATTGTTATCAACCATTGTATTATTGGTTGGATCGAAACCAGTCCATCCAACATTTGGGATCATCACCTCGGCCCATGCATGCATATACGCGCTTCCTTTATATTCCGATCCCTGATTAAGATATCCGCTTACATAACGAGCCGGTAAACCGGCATTTCGCATAATAGCAATATACAAATGAGTAAAATCCTGACATACACCCTGACGAGTTTTTAAAACATCAGAAACTGTAGTTGTAGTATCGGTAACCCCGTCTTTAAACTCAATAATTTGATAAACAAATTGCATAATATTTATACAATAAGTAAGAATTGGTTTGTTATAATTTGGTAAAGGCAATTGAATATCGTCTTTTGAAAGTTTTGTATAAAAGCTTTGCTGTAGATAATTTAGGTGGTTAATTTTAAAACCATGAGTTTGCAATGCAATCCAACCCGACATATTTGTAAAGTCTATTGCATCAATTTGTATATTACGTTTGCCCATGCTAACATTTGCTTTAAAGTTGAACTCAAACTGGGTTAATGGTTGAGTTATACGATACTTAATTATCTGGAAACCGTTCAGGTTTTTCGATAAATAAAACTTTAAACGAGGTGTTGAACTAATATTAAAATCCTGCAATAAATAACCATCATAAGTTGAAGGGATAACCAAAAATTCTAATAATGCTTCATGAATTTTTGAACTGTAAGTATTTACAGAATTATATGATATTGTATAATTTGCCATAATTTTTTATCTTTTAAAAAATTCATTAAATATTATTTTATCAATCGAATGCAGTTTTGCAATAGTTTCACCCAGAAAACCGGTGATTTTTTCATCAATTTCTTCAACAGTTAAATACCTGAAGCTATTAATTTCTTTACCGGTTTTAAACTTAACACTATTTCGAAATCCATTGTCGGCAGGGTTTATTTCTTTAATTACCCTGTCAATATATTCAAGATTGTAAAGCACTGACCGGGGAAATACAGGATTAAAAAGAAAAAATTCGAGCGAATCTTTTCGGTTAGGAAGTGAGTTATATACTTTACGAAACATATCTTTTGCTTCAAGGCAATCGAGCAATACGGTCCATTGGTGTGGTTCAATAGCCTCGCCCATTTTCATTTTAAGTAAAGTGTCCGTGTCATTCATATGACTTAATAAAATTCGGGTAATTTGAATCGCCCTTTCCATATGAATTCCCAATTGAATAAAATACCAACGAACATCGTGTAGTAATGTATGGTCAACTTTTTCCCTTACTATGGAGCATTGGGTTAAAACGTTTTGAGTAAAATCAAATAATCCACGTGATTTATAAACATCTACCGGATAAGTTGAAACAAATAAATAATAATTATTTATTGCTTCCCAAACCTGGTTTGAAAGTGTATCGCGAACATTTCGGGCATCTTCTCGCGCCAAATAAACCGATGATATAATAGAGACAGGGTTTTTATCATCCAATGAAGCTGAAACAAGAACTTCTTCTTCCAATAACTGGTCGTGCGTATTTGGAACGCCCATCATATCAAGAACAGATGATAGTGCAATTTCAATTTGTTTGGGAACCGGAGAATCGAGCGAAGCAAAATACTGAACGCATAAATATCGGCTCAAATGTTCAGTGCGTTCGAGGTATCTTCCCATCCAATACAAGTTATTTGCAACACGCGACAGCATTTTTATATATTTAAATTTATCTCTTTAAATTATTCTTCAACTACCCAACTATCTTTAGAACCACCGCCTTGCGAAGAATTTACAATTAAGCTGCCTTTTTTAAGTGCTACCCGCGATAAACCACCTTTCAGCACAAAACTTCTGTTTTTACCCAAAAGTGTAAATGTTCGAAGATCAATATGGCGAGGTTCAAATTTTTGCTCCTCTTCAATATAGGTTGAATGCATTGAAAGACTCATAACTGGTTGAGCAATATAACCACGTGGGTTTGATTTTATCTTCAATTTTTCATCTTCAAGTTCTTTTTGCGAAGCTTTTGTACCTATCATTACACCATAACCTCCTGATTGATCTACAGGTTTAACTACTAATTTTGATATATTTTCAACAACATATTTTAAATCAGTTTCAACATCGCATCTATAAGTAGGAACATTGTTTAAAATAGGTTCTTCCTTTAAATAATACTTTATAATTTCTGGAACATATGCATAAACAGCTTTATCATCAGCAACTCCTGTTCCAGGAGCATTGATTATTGTTACATTTCCTTTTCTGTATGCACCCATAATTCCTGGTACACCTAATAACGAATTTGGATTAAATACCATTGGATCCAAATATTCGTCATCAACCCTTCTGTAAATAACATCAACTCGTTTTGGCCCGTAAACTGTTTGCATATACACAAAGTCATCTTCAACATACAAATCGTTTCCTTCAATTAATTCAATACCCATCGACTGTGCAAGATAACTATGCTCATAATAGGCAGAATTGTACATGCCCGGGGTTAAAATTGCACAAACAGGATTATCAACACCTTCGGGACAAACGGACTTTATTATTTCAAGCAATTCACTGGTATAAGTATTTATTCCGCTTATTGTAAACTGTGAGAATAATGGAGAAAGCGTCCTTTTCATGGCTTCGCGGTTTGCCAACACATAACTTACTCCCGATGGGCATCTTACATTATCTTCAAGTACATAGAATTTGCCATCACTATGCTTTATTAAGTCGGTTCCCGAAATATGGTTATATATAGCGCCATACGGGTTTAATTCAAACATTTGTTTGTTATAATTTGCACAACTTGCAATTAAATCAGTCGGCACTATTTTGTCATGAAGAATATGCTTTTTATGATATAAATCGAAAAGAAACAAATTAATTGCCATGTTCCTCTGAATAAGTCCTTTTTCAAGTATATCCCATTCAGTTTTTCGAATTAGGCGTGGAAGTAAATCAAAGGGAAAAATCCGTTCAGTTCCTTTATTATTTTGCTGATAGGTTACAAAAGTTATACCCTGACTTAGAAATGATTTTTTTGCATAATCATTCAACACTTTGTAATCATTAGGGGTCATAGCATTAAAGTAGTTCACCAGGTTGGCATAATTGCCATTCACTTTCGAAGGCGACTCGAAAACCTCGTCAAGTAATCCTTCTTCAATCAAATAATCAGAAAACATAAATTAAGTATTAATTACCCATATTTCAATAATAATAATATGTAAATTTACATTATTTTATTATTTTATACCCTATTTTAACATTATAAAATATTTAAATAAGTAATTTATATTTTAATACCCCTAAATTAATCATTTATTCTTTTGCTTGATTTATATATTTATTTTAAAAAATTGAATATTTGCCAATAAGCTCTGAAAACAAAAAACACAGTAGAAAATAGTAACAATTCTCCACTGTGTTTTAACAACCTACATTAACCGCAAGGGCTATTTTATGTCTTCTTGTTTTTCCGCTTCACCTTTACAACAACCGTCGCCACAACAATGCTTTGTTAAAATAAACAACGCAATTGCCAATAAAAGAAAACTGTTGGCAGCCCCAAACAAGTTCATGGGATGATGCATCATGCTACCAGGCGGGCAGCTTTTGAAAAATTCGGCAATAATTATTGCCCAAATCATTAAGACAACCCCAACTATGGTTGAAGCATATCCAATCCACCGTAAGATTTTCATAATAAAATTTTTAAATTGTTTTGAATGCAGTTAAAGATAATATAAAATCGAACTATTTTCAATTAATTTTAAATTCAATAGATTGATTTTTATATTATTAGTTTTAATTTCAGTTATTGTGTTAAATACAATAACTTTTTAATTCAGGATACTTATATTTGTGCCAATTAAAATTGTTATTTTATGGAACAGTTTTATATAGCTAAGACTAAATATTCGCCACTTGTAATTTTGAACAAAGAAAATGGGGAATTCCAATTTTCAGGTCGTTCGTTGCCCGAAGATGCCTGGGGATTTTATAAACCTGTAATTGATTGGATAAATTTATATATTGAAAATCCAAACCAATCTACAATTTTAAGTTTTGAGTTTGAATACTTAAACAGCGCATCATCAAAAGTAATTATTGAAATTATTAATATGATGATTATTCTTATTGAAAAAGGTTATAATGTAAAAGTAAATTGGCGTTATTGTAAAGATGATGATTCAATTTTGGAAACCGGTAAAATTTTTGCAAATTCAAGTGAAGTTCCTTTCGATTTCATTATTTATAATGAATAAAGCAAATTCTAATAGTAGTACAAATTAGTGCCTAAGCCCTCATAGTATAATAAATAAAACATTTTGGATGTATAAAACTATCCTGCATTATTCTCAATTCATTATTCTATTGTGGCTTAAAAAAAATGTTTAAAAAGATAGTTCGTTAATTTTTCACCACTTTCCTTTTTATTAAGTTCAACATTTTTCTGAACTTCTTTTCTTGCTTCATCCATTTCGGTTTGAATTGGATCTCTTTCAAACCAATGGCTTGAAAAATTATCAATGTTTGTTCGGTTCATGGCTTCTATATTTTATAAGTTTAAATACTATAACTTATTTAATTGAAATAAAGGTACATCGCCACTACTTTAAATTTTGTTAAACCTGTATGATATTCCTCAGTATATGAAATGATATAATAAATACAAAATACGGCTAGTTTTAAAATGCAGTTTTAAAATGGGAAATAAATTAAGAAAATATCCGTTAGCCTAAAAACTTTTTCATAATTCCCAATAATTCATCTTCATTTATAGGTTTAGATATATATTCATCGAACCCGGCTTTTAAAATTTTTTCTTTATCGCCAACCATGGTATAAGCGGTTTGCGCAATTACCGGAACAGTAATATTTAAATCTTTCAATTTTTTTATAGTTTCATAACCATTTAATTTGGGCATCTTAATATCCATTAAAACTAAATCGAAATTATTATTGACCAAATGTTCCAACGCCTCAAGCCCATTATAAGCTTTACTTATATTTATGCAAGTTGGCTCAAGATATTCCTCAAGCAGATAAAAATTTACTTCTTCGTCTTCAACTATGAGTAGTTTTTTATCGCTCCAATCCATAATTCATTGTATAAATAAAATTCAAAAATAATAATAGCAGGTTTTTTATTGACTTACCTGAATTGGCAATGAAAAATAAAATATTGAACCTTCCTGGTAATGCGAAGTGAACCAGATTTTACCATTGAGTAATTCAACCAAATGTTTTGATAAAGACAAGCCTATACCGGAACCACGGGCGAATTTTAATTCAGTGTCGTCTTCATCTTTTACAAACCGGTTAAATATTTGAGGCTGAAATTCTTCTTTGATTCCCCTTCCTGTATCTTCTACATAAAATATTGCTTTGTCGCCTTCCAGATAATATCCAAATTTAATATAGCCTTCTTTCGTAAATTTAATTGCATTGCTCAATAAATTTGAAACTATCTGTTCAAGCCTAATAGGGTCGGTTTCCAGGAATAGGCTATTTAACTGATTATCAGTCAATAATTTAATTTCATTTTTACCTAATTGGCTTAATAAATTTTTAAAGTTTTGCTGAAGCCTGTCAAATAATTCATTTACATTAACAACCTGTGGGTTTATTTTTAATTGTCCCGATTCAATTTGTGATATGTCCAGGATATCAGAAACAATTTGCATCAGGTAATTGCAATTTTCAGTAATTAAGTGGGAATAATTTAACTTTTTCTCCTTTGGGAGTTCCTTTTTTGCCATGAGTGTAGTGAATCCAACAATTGCATTTAAAGGTGTACGTATTTCGTGGCTCATATTGGCCAAAAATGCCGATTTAAGCTTATCGGACTGTTGAGCAAGTTTGTATTGCCTTATATAGTTATTCTTAGCGCTAACTATTAATATGGAATAAATGCCAATAAACATAAACAAAAATGCATAACTATCAATAATTCTTGCATGTTCAGTGGGATAAATAGGGATTAAATCTGGTATTAAATACTCAAGGCAAAATAGGAAAATTAAATTTAATAAAACCAGAATTGTTATAAAAAATATTTGTTTATTGTCCCAAATAAAAATCATAACAGAATAATAAGCCAGGAAAATATACATTGCTGAGCCGCGGGAACCATAATTTAATAACCAATAAAAATTACAAAAGAATAAAGTGTAAGTACTAAAAACCCATTTTGAAATTATTGAATAATTAAAAATTCTGGCAATTATATAATTAGAAGAATAAATAATAAATGAGATTGTTACTAACCAAATATTAATTGAACTAAATCCTAAAAAAAAATTAGTCAAAACCCCCACACCTGAGCAAATTCCTGAAAACAAGCTATATGACATTACAAGTTTATCGTCATAAGCAAATAATTCATCTTTTCCAATAATACTTGTTAATAAGTCCTTTATAACTTTTGCCATTTACAATAGTATTTCGAAATGAAATTAATCAAATTTATCAAGTATTGCAATATATTTTTTTAAACTAACTGGGAATAATTTTTACTTGTTCTTTGAATAATTTTTTTGTATAAACGTTTTAAAAAAAAATAATTATGAGAAAAAATATGTATGATGAAGTTTACTCAATTATACAAAATGGGGTAAATATGGGGATAGGGCATATAACAACAGATTCTACTGGTTTTAAATTAAACTCATTTAATATTAATACTGTCCCTAAGGTTAATTTCGCACTTTGCGATTATTTGGCACTTGGCAGAGATGAACGTATTAAAGATGCTGCGATTAAAGAAATAAATAATCATGGAGTATTCTCTTCAATATCTAAAGTATATCTTAAACTTGATTTATATGAATTGGCTGAAAACATACTTGCGGAAGTATTTGAAAGCCCGGTTCTATTATTTACTAGAACTACTTTAGCCCATATAGGAGTATTGCCAATTATTACAGATACTAATGATGCAATTATTCTTGACCACCAGGTTCATACCACAGTGCGAATTGCATCGGATATGTTAAAGAGTTATGGTAATTATGTTGAAACTATAAGACATAGCAGAATGGATATTTTAGAAGAAAGAATTTGTGAACTAATTAAAAAATATCATCATGTCTGGTATCTCGCCGATGGAATATATTCAACTTATGGTGATAAACTGCCTGTAGAAGACATAAAAAGGCTTGTTAACAAATACGAACAATTTCATGTATATATTGATGATTCTCACGGAATGAGCTGGTATGGTAAAAACGGAAAGGGCTTTATAAATGAAACATTAGGTAAAAACCAACGAATTGTAATTTCAACTTCATTATGTAAGGGATTTGGTACAGAAGGAGCAGCAATAATTTGTTATGATGAAAAATTGAAAAAACGATTAGAAACCTGTTCTTCTCCTTTAATTTTTACAGGCCCATTAAGTCCGGGAGCATTGGGTGGTATTATATCATCAGCTAAAATTCATTTGACCGAAGAAATAAATATTAGACAATCAAAATTAAAATCTTTAATCGATTTGGTAAATTCTACTGCAATTGGACTTGGATTGCCATTGCTTAGTAATTCTGATTCCCCAATTTTATTTTTTGCAGCCGGGAAATCAGATTTTTGCCAGGAAATATGTGCGAATTTACTTGAAGAAGGGTATTTCACAAATGCGTTCCATTATCCGGCAGTACCAATAAATAATTCAGGGGTTAGGGCTACTGTAAATTTATATTTATCAGAAAATGATATTAGAGGTATGTTGGTGGCTTTGAGAAAGGAATATGATAAAGCATTGAAAAAACGCAACCTAACTATCGAAGACATTTTGAAACATTATAAAAAGGACAAACAAACTACTAGTGTTTAGCTTTTATTACAATTATATTATTTCAGTAATATTTTTATAAATTTTAAGTGCTTAAAAAACCAATAGTAAACTGATGCTACTATTGGTTTTTTTATATCTTATTTGAGTACAATTTTAATGTTTATCTTGTTCCATATTATTAAGGTGCAATTCAAGTGCATGTACCGATATTTGAATTTCCCAAATAGAAAGCACCAATGAAAGTACCAGGGAAACCAATGCAAATCCAAACAATATCTCGGAAATTAACATCAGGTTGATATAAATCAAAAACATACATACAACACACAATAGCAAACTTACTAATCCTGCAATTTGCATGGAGCGTATTAAATATAATCGTTTACGTAAGTTCTTGATTTGTCCATATATATTTTTATCATGTGTTTCCTGGTACTTATCGTGAAGACTTCTGACCAATGGCGCCAATGCTAAAAATCTGTTGGTATATGCCAGCAATATTAATGAAATTGCTGAAAACAATAAAGCCGGAGTTGTAATAGAAAGTTCCATTGAAATAATATTTAATCTTTATTCATGTTTAAACATTTGAAAGTTATTAATTTTTAAATAAAAAATCAATAATAGTTTTAACAGCCAATCATTTAAAATTACGGGGAAAAAAGTTTTCCTACCTTTAGCCAAAAATTAATAATGGCTGAACTTGGCAAAATAAATAAACTTAAAGTTTTAAAAGAATTGTCTTTTGGAATTTATCTCGATGGTGAAAATTTAGGTGAAATACTTATGCCAAAGCGTTATTTACCTGCCAATTGCAAAATAAACGATGAAATTGATGCTTTTATATATTTCGATTCGGAAGACAGGATAATTGCCACCACTGAAACTCCAAAAGTTCAGGTTGGCAGTTTTGCTTTGCTTAAAGTTATATCGGTAAATGCAGTTGGCGCTTTCTTAGACTGGGGTTTATCTAAGGATTTACTGGTCCCGTTCCGTGAACAAAAAATAACAATGCAGGCAGGCCAGTGGCACATAGTTTATGTTTATGTTGATTATGAAAGCCGGCGCATTGTTGCTTCGGCAAAAGTCGACAAACATCTTGATAACATTCCGCCTAACTATGAGCCATTGCAACAAGTCGATTTATTAATATACAGCCAAACCGAAATTGGGTACAAAGCAATTATAAATAGCCAGCACTGGGGCATATTATATAAAAACGAAGTTTTTCAACCACTTCAACGAGGACAATTTATTAAAGGCTATATTAAGAAAATTCGAGAAGATGAAAAAATAGATTTGAGTTTATATAAAACAGGCTATGTTAAAATTGAAGGTATTGCAAGCACAATTCTTTCAAAACTTAATGATAACAACGGTTTCATTGAAGTTACCGACAAAAGTCCAGCCGAAAATATATATGAATTATTTGGTATAAGTAAAAAAGCATATAAGCAAGCTATTGGTTCATTGTATAAGCAAGAGTTAATTTCTATTGAAAACAATGGAATTAGATTAAATGCACAAGAATAAAAATTGTTTGCAAATTAAATTTTTATAGAAATTTTTATTGTTTATTTGATTATCTGCAGTAAAAACTAAAATAATTTTTAATTTCTTGCCAAATTCTTTGAAAATTGTTATAATTTAATGGTTCATTATATTTTCAGAAATTAAATGGGCAAATTATCCAATATTTCGAAAAATATTGACAATAATCGTTTTCGGAATTTATTCGAACAGTTATCAATTGGTTTGGTAATTTGTTCAACCGAAGGATATTTTTTGGAAGTAAACGATGCTTTTTGCAATTTAACTGGTTATTCACGTGACGAATTGTTAAAATTAAAATTTCATAATATAACCCATCCTGATGATATACAAAATGACATTTTAAATATCCAATTACTTCTTCAACAAAAAATTAAAACCTATACAACTGAGAAACGATATATTCGTAAAGAAAAATCTGTAATCTGGGTTAGGTTAAATGCTTCATTGATTGTTGATGAAAATAATGTACCAACTTCAATTATAGCTACAATTGAAAATATTAATTTCCGTAAACAAGCTGAAGATGAAATTGCTCAATCGAAAAAAGACTGGCAACTTATATTTCAAGCAATCAGCCATCCAACAACATTATTAGACAAACATCATAAAATTGTTGAAGTAAATGATGCTGTAATTAAAAATACAGGAAAATCAAGGGAAGAACTTATAGGAGTGCCTTGTTATCAAATTTTTCATAGTAAAACTACAAATTGTCCACCAAATGGATGTCCAATGGATTTTCTTTTGAAATCTGCCAGAACAGAAACCCTTGAAATGGAAATGGAGGCCTTTAATGGCACTTTTCTGGTATCATGCACACCCATATTTGACGCTAAAGGCGACTTAAAAAATATTATACATATTGCTACCGATATAACATATTTAAAACAGACCGAAGAAAAACTTCGGTTAACACAATTTGGAATTGATAATGCACAATTGGGAATTTTCCAAATTAATGAAGATGGAAATATTATATATGGAAATTTATACAGTTGTTCAAGCCTTGGATATTCCTTTGAGGAACTTACAAAATTAAGCATTACTGATATCGATCCGAAATTTAGCCTGGAAACCTGGAAAGAAAACAGGAAAAATATACGTTCAAAAGGTTCAGGCACTATAGAAACAATGCACAAAAGAAAGGATGGAGAGGTATTTCCTGTTGAAGTAACTATAAATTATTTTGAATTTGAAAATAATATTTATTCTTTTTCATTTGTAACCGATATAACGGAAAGAAAAAAAGCTGAGGGAATTATACGTGCAAGTGAATTGCAATTTCGCACATTATTTGAACAGGCAACGGATGGAATATTTATTTCAGATAAACTGGGAAATTTAATTGATGTAAATACATCTGGCTTTCAACTTATGGGTTATACCAAAGATGAAATTTTAAAACTAAATATAACTGATTTCATTCCGGTTGAAGATGTTGATAGAATTAAACCTGCAATTGAAACCTTGTTTGATAAGGGTTATATAAATAGTGAACGAAAATTTCGTAAAAAAAATAATACTGTCTTTTGGGGTGAACTATCAGCAAAAACATTGTCAGATGGAAAAATACAGGCATTTATCCATGATATAACCGAACGTAAAAAAATTCATGAGGAAATTGTAAATAAAAATTTGGAATATCAGGCTTTAAATGAAGAATACCAATCTTTAAACGAAGAGTTGTCCGAAAATCTTGATCGTATTCAAGATGTAAATACTAAATTAGAAGAGGCAATAGAAAAGGCAGAAGAAAGCGATAATTTAAAATCAATTTTCCTGGCAAATATGAGCCATGAAATACGTACGCCTTTAAATTCTATCATTGGGTTTTCGCAACTTTTAGAAGCTAAAAATTTAGCTGAACAAAAACGGATATATTATACCAATGTTATTCAAAATTCAGGTATCCGTTTAGGTCAGTTATTAAATGATATAATAGATATATCAAAAATTGAAACCAACCAACTTTCTGTTAACATCCAAGAATATAATATATTATATTTAATTCAAAGTAGCTTTACTGCTTTTGAAAAGAGCGATTTATTGCAATATAAAACCAAAATAAAATTAGTATTAAATTTCCCTGAACATTTGAAAGACATTATTGTATTAACCGATAATATTAGATTTCAACAAGTTTTGGATAATTTAATATCAAATGCTATAAAATATACTTTTGAAGGAACTATTGAAATAGGTGCTGAATTAATCATTAAATCAGCCGAAACTTATATGCAAATATATGTGAAAGATACAGGTATAGGAATTCCTGATGAGAAGAAACATTTAATTTTTGAAAGGTTCAGACAGGTTGAAGAAAGCAAGTATCATGAAGGAACAGGCCTTGGATTAAGCATATCAAAGGGATTAATGAAACTTTTGAAAGGTGATATCTGGTATGATTCAGAACTCGACAAAGGTTCAACCTTTTATATTACTTTACCCAGCACACAGGGCAAAAAAATTGAGAAAATAAAAGTAAATACAAATTATGAATTAATTGATTTATCCAATAAAACAATAATTATAGCAGAAGATGATTTTGAATCATACATTTATTTACAAGAATTATTAGATGGTAATAATGCAAACATTATTCATGCTGAAGATGGTCAAATACTAATGGATTTGCTGGAAACCCATTCAGCCGATTTAATTCTTCTGGATATAAATATGCCTGTTAAAACCGGTTATGAATGTTTAAAAGAAATTAAAGCAAAAGGGATAAAAGCTAAAATAATAGTACAAACAGCTTATGCCATGCGTGAAGAAAAGGAAAACTTTTATAAGGAAGGTTGTGATGGTTATATTGCAAAACCAATTCTTGTAAAGGATTTATATGCGGAAATAGCGAGGGTTTTGAGTAGTTGACAAAAAATTCTAAACCAATTTCTTGACTTTAATTTTTGACATATTAAAAAAGCAGAATGATAATACCTAAAGTTTTAAGTTAAATATTATTTTTGATGCTTTTTAGTTCGGTTGCATTACTTTCATTACTTTGTCGGTATCATAGCCTCTGGCTTTGGCTTTTTCTAATAAATTTTTATAAATAATGCTATCGAGTTTTGGTGTTCTGCTTAAAATCCATAAATATTTAGATGAATTGCTGCCGATGAGCGCATATTGATAATTTTCATCCAATTCCAATATATTATAGGGCGCGTAAAAATTTAAAAAGAATGATACTTTTAAATTTCGCGGAGTTTCTTGAGAAACCAAAATAGCCTTACCAATAGCAGTTTTAAGTTTCCCGTTTAAATTATTTTTATAGCCCTGATTCAACACTTTAATTTTGCCATCTTTACGTAAAGTGTAATTTGCAGTAACGCCTTGTAAACCCCGCTCAAATGAATTGTCGAGACGGGCAATTTCAAACCACGTTCCAAGATATTTCTGCAAATCAAAACTAAATGTATTATTAATTGTCTGATCCGGCTTAACCATTTCACGTGAATTACATTCAACAATAAACAAAGTTAATAGAATCAGGCACAATTTCATGGTTTTCAATATTATATTCAACTATGAAAGTACAAAAAATTGCTTTATTAATTGAAATTATATTGAGAAGTATATTTATTGTTTCATAATTATATGATCCTTAACATTTGTTTTATTCATGGCTGTATTATTAATTTTATGGTTATAAGGATGCCATCCGGCTACAGAGATTAAAACAAAAAATGAAATTACATAAGCCAAAGACACGTGCCAACCTTTTCTAACGTAATTTACAACGGATTTTGCTTCAGGGTACATATTTGATAATGCAACTCCTGCTGAGGAACCAAACCAAATCATTGAGCCTCCGAAACCAACTGCATAGGCCAGAATACCCCAATCGTAACCACCTTGCACCAGGCACAATTTTGTTAACGGAATATTATCAAAAACCGATGAAACAAACCCTAATATAAAAGCTGATTTCCACGATGCAACAGGTAATTGTTCAACCGGCATTAACGATGCCGAAGCAACCAGTGAAAGTAAGAATATTGTACCTTTAATAGCTCCGGTTAATGCACTCCATTCAGTTTTAACAACCAATGAGCTCAGAAGTATAACTATCCATACACCTAAAGCAGGTATTCCATATAACCAATTTGTAACAATTGCTCCAACTAAAATCATCAAAACCAGTAATAACTTTCCCCATTGAGGTTTGGCATTTGCTGTCGCATCTTTCTGAATTCTTTGGTATTTATCTTGTTGGATTGAAGCTATAATGCCAAAAATAAAAATTGCAACTGCTGATGCAATAAATGCCCTTGAAATATGTAAAGGAGAAACTCCGTCAATCCACATAAGTGTAGTTGTGGTGTCGCCAACAACACTTCCGGCACCACCGGCATTACTTGCTGCAACTATCGCTGCCAGATAACCAATATGAACTTTGCCTTTAAATACAACCATGGCAATTGTTCCGCCAATCATTGCTGCGGCAATATTATCAAGAAATGATGATATGATCATTATTCCCAATAATAATACAAAACCGCCTTTCCAATCATTAGGCAAAAAATCAGGAAGTATCTCAGGAAGTTTCGATTCATCAAAATACTTAGCCAGTAAAGCGAAGCCAAACAATAAACCTCCAAGGTTTAAAAGCGATTTAATTTCTCCTGCCTTTTCAAAGTTCCCGAAAAAGTGAAAATATAACGAGAAGTCATGGACAAATATAATTTTAAAAAGCAGCGTAAGTATTAGCCCTGATAATGCAATATACATTGTATATCTGCTAAAAATTGCTATTCCAACCAATACGCCGGCAAATATTATAAATTCAGGCCTTAAACCAAAAACAGTTGGAATTGCATTAATTGTAGCAGCTTTTAATTCCAAAGGTAGAAGAGCCAAAATAAGTATTATTGCTATTTTATATATCTTTTTGAAAATCATAATCCTAGTTTTAATGAATAAACAAAATCTGAAATTCAGAATTTGATAAAAACTTTAGGTTTTATTTGAAAAAAACAAGGTAACAAACTCAACAAATATCCGCTAATGTTGGCCGTCACCTTGTTTTACAAAAGGGGGAAATCTTTATATATATTAATTAATGTGAAAGTGGTGTTTCAGAGTTTTTATCCATTTTCATACCTGAATAGCCTTCACCACCCATTTCAGGAATATCCAATCCATCCATTTCAGCTTTTGCAGAAACCCTATTACCAACTATCATATCAATAATTTTGAATACTACGAATGAAATGACACCAACATAAACCACGTTAGCAAGAACGCCTATAATTTCAGCCCATAATTGACCTGAGTTTCCGTAAAATAAACCGGTTACGTTTCCAGCTACACCGTTCCATCCGTCACCGTATGTACCATCAGCAAATAAACCAAGTGAAATTACACCCCAAGCGCCATTTACACCATGCACAGATATTGCTCCAACAGGGTCATCTATTCTTGCTCTCTTTTCGAAGAAGAAACATGATTCAACAACCAATACACCAGCTATTAACCCAATAAGTGCTGCACTTCCAACAGTTACAAAGGCACAAGGTGCAGTTATAGCAACCAAACCAGCCAAAACACCATTACAAATCATACTTACATCAGGTTTTTTGGTTTTGAACCACCACATGTATAACATTGCGCCTAATGCACCCGTTGCGGAAGCAATCATAGTGTTTACTGCAATAATAGCAATTCTTAAATCGGTACCAGCCAAAGTTGAACCAGGGTTGAAACCAAACCATCCAAAAGCAAGGATAAATGTACCAACAACTGCCATTGGAATACTGTGAGCAGGTATAGCGTTTGGTGATTTATCTTTGTTATATTTACCGATACGTGGGCCTAATATCCAGGCACCTACCAATGCTATAACACCACCTGTTAAATGTACTACAGATGAACCGGCAAAGTCAACATGTCCATGACCTAAGTGGAAGTTTGTACCTAATTGGGCTAACCAGCCACCGCCCCATACCCAGTTTCCATAAACAGGGTAAATTATAGTTCCAACTGCGATTCCGTATAATACAAATGATGAAAATTTCCAACGTTCTGCCATTGCACCTGTAGGAATTGTAGCGGTTGTATCCATAAATACCATTTGGAAAAGGAATAAACCAAATACAGCAACATCATAATGACCGCTTAGGAAGAACCCGGTTCCACCTAAAATACCAAAAGCATGGCCAAATATATTGAATGTTATTTCATGGCTTAAACCTGCATATCCACCCATTGTCCCAATGGCCCCCATGCCTCCGAACATTATAGCAAAACCGCAAACCCAGAAACCTAACATACCCAAAGGATAAATCATTAAGTTCATGGCAAAAGTGTGCGCAACGTTTTTAGCACGGGTTAAACCGCCTTCAACCATTGCAAAACCAGCTTGCATAAACATTACTAAAAATCCTGTGATTAATGTCCACATAAGGTTAATGGCAACTTTGTTATGCCCTATTTGGTTATTTGATTCGGCAGTTGTTGGTTCGCCTGCTTTAGCAGCGGTTATGTCAACTACTGTTCCTGTGTTCAATCCTGCAGGATCTGGTTTTGCGTTTGCCTCCACAGTGTAAACTGACGATAACGCCACAGCTAAAACCAATGTTAGTAATAAATAATATATCTTTTTCATAGTAAAATCTCCTATTCTTTAAATGTTTTACTTAATCTTTTATAAACAATGATTCATCGCCACTCTCTTTCGTACGGATTCGCCACGATTCTTCAACTGGTGTAACGAAAATTTTTCCATCACCAACTTCGCCCGTGTATGCGACCTTTAAGAGACAATCTACTGTTTTTCGTAAATTTATATCACGAACAACTATTGTAAGTAACCTGCGAGGAATGTAGGATGTGTCTAATGCAGTCCCCCTGTAAAGACGTTCTGATTTTTTGATTTCATTCCCAACACCGGTAGCGTCCCAGTACGAGAAAAAATCGATGTCGATTTGATGCAAAGCGTCTTTCACATCTTCGAACTTCGACGTTCTGATAATTGCTTCTACTTTTTTCATAATTTTTACGGTTAATTATTAAATAAAAAATGATAAATGCCTGTTTAAATATTTCCAGTTCGTTTATCTCCCCAAAAAGCCCCTAATTTTTCCAAAATGTTATAAATTATATTATTCTATCACTCAGTTTGCATTTATTATGCCAAAATGATTAATTGCCTGTATATGAATTTTTTAAATAATTTTGAAGATTGAAAAACAAGGTTAAAAACGTCATTTGGATGACAAAAATGTAATAGGTTGAATAAAAAGTTACATTTTTGTAAATAAATTATATAATTTCATGAAAGATTGGCTAAAATAACATACTTTTGAATATAATTCATAATTTTGCAAGGGGGTAATAATAATTATTATCAATATTTTCATTTAAAATATTATTTATTGGGTTAATTATGAAAACCAATGTAATTTCATTTTTATACGATATCAGTAAGGAGCTAAGAAAGGTTGACCATATTGAATCATCAGTATTGCCAATATTGTCGCGTATTGCTGATTATCTTGAAATTAGTTGTTGTGCAATTACAATTTTTAAACAAGATTCGGCTAATGTTGCTTTGGAAGAAGTTTATGGACTAGATAATTTAGAAAAAAAGAAATTAATTGAAAAGTTACAGCAAGTTAAACCTAGGGTTTTGGATTCAGGTGAACCTATGTTGTTGCCAAAATTAACACACCAACCTCAATTTATAAAAAGTTCAAAAGACCTGGCTGATTTTTCATATGAAGTTTCGCTAATTTGTGTACCAATAAAAACCAACAATAAAATTCTTGGTTTATTTTCATTTAGCCTTGAATCATATGAAGCAATTTCATTTAAGCTCGAATTCAGGATACTAAATATTATTGGCAGTATGTTAGCTCATACAATTAGGGCTGCACAGGAAAATTTTGAAGAAATAATAAAACTCAGGAAGGAAAATATTAAACTCCATGACGCGTTAGAAGGAAGTTCTTTTGTTAATAAAGAAATTATAGGTAGTTCTGGAGCAATGCAAAATGTTTTTGACCTTATTAATAAGGTAGCAAAAACAAATGCAACGGTTTTGCTTCGAGGTGAAAGCGGTGTTGGGAAAGAAATGGTTGCGAATGCCATTCACAACAACAGCCCGAGGAAAAACAAAACTTTTATAAAAGTAAATTGCTCCGCATTGCCCGATACCTTAATTGAAAGTGAGCTTTTTGGACATGAGAAAGGCGCTTTTACCGGAGCGGATAGTTTGCACAAAGGCCGTTTCGAAGCTGCCGATGGCGGCACTATTTTTCTTGATGAAATTGGTGATTTACCTTTAAGTACACAGGTAAAAATATTACGTATCTTACAGGAACGCGAGTTCGAACGCTTAGGGAGTTCAAAAACTATTAAAGTAGATGTTCGGGTTATTGCTGCAACACACAGAAACCTTGAATCGTTAATTTTAAAGTGTGAATTCAGGGAAGATTTATATTACCGATTGAATGTATTTCCAATAATGTTGCCATCTTTAAGGGAAAGACCGACTGATATTCCAATTTTAGCCAATCATTTTATTGCTAAGAGTAATAAACGACATGGAACTGATATTAAAAGAATTTCAACTTCGGCAATAGATTTATTAATGGTATATCATTGGCCAGGCAATATCAGAGAATTGGAAAATGTAATAGAAAGAGCTTCAATTTTAAGCTTGGATGGTGTTATACGTTCATCTGATTTACCGCCAACACTTCAAACAGCTGAATCGTCAGGAACTAAACTCGAAGGCACTTTGGAAGATATTCTTGGAAATGTTGAAAAACAAGTAATTATTGACAATTTAATAATTACTAAAGGTAATACGAATGAAACTGCAAAAAATTTGAATATTACCGAAAGGATATTGCGCCTGCGTTTAAACAAGTATGAAATTGACCCAAAAAGGTTTAAAAAAGCAAATTGAAAATTTTACAAAATTGTATTATGATATTGTAATCAAATAAAGCTTTAGAAATTTTTCTTAATTTCTATATATACTAATAATTACGCATCAATTCAACAATTCAAAAGAAAGACATACTTACATTTTCGTATCTTTTCAACTACAATACTTACATTTTTGCACATTCTCCTTTCTATTTTAATAATTCTATTTAAATACATTCACATATAACTATCACAATCAATGCTTTGCGTCATTTGGCACAACTTATGATAAAGCCAATATGAAATAAAACTGATAGGTATGAGAAAAATAGCAATTTATGGAAAAGGTGGAATAGGAAAATCTACCACGACACAAAACACGGTAGCAGGACTTGTGGAAATGGGCAAAAACGTAATGGTTGTGGGTTGTGACCCAAAGGCTGATTCAACACGGTTGTTATTAGGAGGTTTAGCTCAAAAAACAGTACTTGATACATTGCGTGAAGAAGGTGAAGATCTTGAACTTGAAGATGTTTTAAAATTGGGATATAAGGCAACCCGATGTGTTGAATCAGGCGGTCCTGAACCAGGAGTTGGTTGTGCCGGCCGTGGAATTATTACTTCCATTAACCTGCTCGAACAACTTGGCGCTTATGACCCGGATAAAAAAATCGACTACGTTTTTTACGATGTATTAGGAGATGTTGTTTGCGGCGGGTTTGCAATGCCAATCCGTGATGGAAAAGCCGAAGAAATATACATTGTTTGTTCAGGCGAAATGATGGCAATGTATGCAGCCAATAACATTTGTAAAGGTATTGTAAAATTTGCCGAAGCAGGTGTAGTAAGGTTAGGTGGTATAATTTGCAACAGCCGTAAAGTTGATAATGAACAATCGATGATTGAAGAATTTGCACAAAGGTTGGGTACACAAATGATTCATTTCGTTCCGCGTGACAATATGGTTCAAAAAGCTGAAATTAATAGAAAAACAGTTATAGAGTTTGAACCAACACATTCACAAGCTGACGAATATCGCGCTTTGTGCCGTAAAATTGATCAAAACAAAATGTTGGTTATTCCTAAACCTCTCACAATGCCGGAACTCGAAGAGTTATTAATCAACTATGGATTAAACAACTAAAAAACAAACTAAATATTAGGAGGATACAATTATGTTTATGATTAGGGCAATAGTTAGGCCGGAGAAGGCCACACCGGTAATGCGGGCATTGTTTGAAAACGGTTTCCCCGCAGTTACAAAAATTGCAGTGTATGGTCGTGGGAAACAGCGTGGATTGAAAGTTGGTGATATTACCTACGATGAATTAAGCAAAACGCAATTAATGATAGTGGTGAAAGATTCAGATAAAGAAATAGTGGTTCAAACTATTTTAGAAAATGCTATAACAAGTCCAAAAGGACAGTTTGGCGATGGTAAAATATTTATTTCACCAGTGCTTGATGCTTATACCATAAGTAAAGGAACTAAGGAATTGTAAAACAATTATTCAAATAGCCAATGTGCTAATGTTTTATATCAATTTAAAATATGAATTATAGCATTTGAGCAAAAAGTAAATATTCTCAATTATGAAAATGATAGAAGCAATAATAAGGATGGCCAAAATAAATGAAACAAAGATAGCGCTTGCTGCTGCCGGGTTACCTTCATTTATGGCCTCAGGCGAAGTTCAGGGACGCGGCCGTGGCAGAGGCATTGGCTCACGCTACCAGGAAATAATGAATGATCCTGAATTAAGCGAAACTTTGAAAGAAACAATGGGCGCTGAACCGCGCTTGAAAACTAAAAGAATGCTAACCCTTGTGGTTACTGATGAAAAACTTGATTTAGCCGTTGAAACAATAATAAAAGTAAACAAAACCGGTAACAGCGGCGATGGTAAAATATTCGTTCAGCCGGTTGCAGAATCATTCCAGGTTAGAACAGGGGATAGTGGCGATAAGGTACTTGATTAAACAGGAGGAATTATGAATACGTATGAAAAAGAATTGCCCGATCCGTCGGGACTGAAGAAAGAAATACTGGCGAGGTATCCTTCAAAATTGGCAAAAAAAAGGGAAAAGCAACTGGTAATTGTCGATCCGGATAAAGAACAACAGATACAAGCTAACGTTAGAACCGTTCCGGGAATTATATCCCAAAGAGGTTGTACTTACGCAGGTTGCAAAGGGGTTGTTCTTGGCCCGTCACGCGACATTTTAAACCTTGTTCATGGTCCAATTGGTTGCTCATTTTATGCATGGCTTACGCGTCGAAATCAAACTCAACCAGAAACGACTGACAGTCCAAACTTTATGATGTATTCCCTTTCAACTGATATGCAGGATTCAAATATCGTATTCGGAGGAGAACCAAAGTTGAAAGAAGCAATTCGCGAAGCTGTAAAGGTTTTTAACCCAAAAGCAATAGGTATTTTTTCAACCTGTCCTGTAGGCTTGATTGGTGACGATGTTCATGCGGTTGCACGGGATATGAAAGAAGAATTGGGCATCAATATTTTTGGCTTCAGTTGCGAAGGTTATAAAGGCGTAAGTCAAAGTGCCGGACACCACATTGCAAACAACGGTTTGTTTAAACATGTTATCGGTCTTGACGATAGCGGTGCCGGTGCAAAAGGTAAGTTCAGGATTAATATGCTTGGTGAATATAATATCGGCGGCGATGCTTTTGAAATTGAAAGAATTTTCGAAAAGGTTGGGATTACATTGGTTGCATCGTTCAGTGGCAACTCAACTTTAAAACAATTCGAAACTGCACATACTGCCGATTTAAATATCGTCATGTGCCATCGTTCAATTAACTACATGGCCGAAATGATGGAAAAGAAATTCGGGATACCCTGGATTAAAGTAAACTTTATTGGTGCTGCTGCAACAGCAAAATCATTAAGAAAAATTGGCGAATACTTCGAAGACGCAGATTTGAAGAAAAAGATAGAAGAAGTAATTGCTGAGGAAACACCTTTTGTTGATAAGGTAATTAATGAAATTTATCCCAGAACGAAAGGGAAATTAGCCATGATGTTTGTTGGAGGCTCTCGCGCCCATCATTACCAGGAATTGTTCAACGAATTAGGAATGAAAACAGTTTCTGCCGGTTATGAATTCGGACATCGTGATGATTATGAAGGAAGAAAAGTAATTCCAACAATATCTGTAGATGCCGATAGTAGAAATATTGAAGAGCTACATGTTGAAGCTGACCCCACAAGGTTTAAACCACGCAGGACTGAAGCCCAATTGGATGACTATAAAAAACGTGTTGATGAAGTTGGCGATTATCACGGTATGATGCCCGATATGAGGAAAAACGCTTTGATGATTGACGATGTGAACCATTGGGAAACAGAGAAACTTATTGAATTTTATAAACCCGACATTTTCTGTGCAGGTATTAAAGAAAAATATGTGGTACAAAAATTAGGAATACCAATGAAACAGTTACACAGTTACGATTATGGCGGACCCTATGCCGGTTTTAAAGGTGCTATAAATTTTTACGAAGATATTAGCAGCATGGTTAGTGCCACAGTATGGAAGCATATCCAGGCACCCTGGGAAACACACAAACAGTTGGAGGCCAACTTTGTAATTGATATTGTTTAATTTGTCCCTTTTTCCCCCTATATAAGGCACCCGGGACTCGAAGGTTCTGAATTTTCAGGGCTTTCCCCGACCGGGTTATTAAAAAGGTTCTAAAAATAAATAGCTTGCGGTTAATGCTGTGAAAACCGATGCACTGTGAGGTGCATATCGGAACCGTGGAGCAGCAAAAACTGCTCCTGGTGCCGATAATTTAAATAAAACTAAAAAATACGAATATGTTATTACGTCATACTTCTGCTGATTTAGTTGAGCGCAAGGCGCTTACAATCAACCCAGCCAAGACATGCCAACCTGTTGGCGCTATGTATGCCGCTCTTGGTGTTCGGGGATGCTTGCCTCATAGTCATGGTTCACAAGGTTGCTGCTCTTATCACCGAAGCGCACTTACGCGACATTATAAAGAACCTGTAATGGCTTCAACCAGCTCATTTACCGAAGGTACATCAGTTTTTGGCGGACAAGCAAACATGCTACAATCAATTGAAACCATTTTCTCGGTTTACGACCCTGATATTGTTGCAGTTCATACAACCTGCCTTAGTGAAACCATAGGGGACGACCTCAACCAGATTTTACAAAAAGCACGTGAAGAAGGCAAAGTGCCGAAGGGAAAACATGTTCTTCATTGCCATACACCAAGTTATGTTGGTTCGCATGTAACCGGATATTCAAATATGGTAATGGGTTTGGTTTCTTATTTCGCACAAAACACAGGGGTGCCAAACTACCAGGTAAACCTTATCAGTGGATGGGTTGAGCCAAGCGATATGCGAGAAATAAAAAGAATTGCAAAAAAATTGCAAGCCAATACTATAATGTTCCCTGATACTTCAGGTATTTTAGATGGACCGCTTACAGGTAAATTCAATATGCACCCAAAAGGCGGGGCGACAATCCCGGAACTGATTAGCGCAGGTGATGCAAAGTTCACTATCGGGCTTGGTCAATTTGCAACTGAGGAAGCTGCTAAAAAACTTGAATACAAATGCAAAGTTAAATATGATATAACGGACCTTCCAATTGGATTGGAAGCTACAGACCGCTTTATTACCATGTTAAGCAGATATGCCAATGTTAAAGTGCCACAATCACTTACCAACGAAAGAGGCCGTTTGATAGATGTTATTGCTGATATGCAAAAGTATTTCTATGGCAAACGTGTAGCGCTCTTCGGCGATCCTGACTGGTTAATTCCTTTAACAGAATTTTTGGTAATGCTCGATATGAAGCCGGTTTATATTGTTAGCGGAACTCCTGGCAAAATTTTTGATTCGCGCTTGAAAAATATTCTGGGAGAAAAAGTTCCTGAAGCAAAATACAAAAACGGTGAAGTTGCTGATATGTTTCTTTTGCACCAATGGATTAAACAGGAAAAAGTTGATTTGCTCATTGGTAATACTTATGGCAAATACATTGCCCGAGATGAAGATATTCCTTTTGTACGTTTCGGTTTCCCTATTGTTGATAGGATTGGGCATAGTTACTTCCCAACTGTAGGCTATCATGGAGGTATAAGAATTCTTGAAAAAATACTAAGTGCCTTAATGGACAGGATTGACAGGGATGCACCTGAAGCCAAACTTGAATTGGTAATGTAAATAAATGATAGTTGAAATGGGGTTTAAATTAGTAATATTAGTTAGTGTTTAATTTTTATCTACTGTGCCGTACCTCCGGATATGAGGTGTTTTAAGAGGTACGGCCAGCCGGATAGAATTATAACAAAATTTTAGGGAAATGGGAACATTTATAATTGAACGGGAAAAGCAGATTACGCGAAAAAACGGCAAAACAATCGATATTGATTGTGCAAAAGCGAGTGTTGCAGGTTCGGTAAGCCAAAGGGCTTGTGTTTTTTGCGGTTCAAGAGTTGTTCTTTATCCTATTGCCGATGCATTGCATTTGGTGCACGGACCAATCGGCTGCGCTTCATACACCTGGGATATCCGGGGTTCGCTTTCATCAGGACCGCAAATTAACCGTTTGAGTTTTTCCACTGATTTGCGCGAAAAACATATTGTTTTTGGCGGAGAGAAAAAACTTTACGGTGCATTGATAGAATTAATTGAAACCTATAAACCAAAGGCAGCATTTGTTTATTCAACCTGTATAGTTGGAATTATAGGTGACGATGTTGATGCTGTTTGCCGTAAAGTTGGTAAAGAAACTGGTATTGATGTAATATCAGTTCAGGCCGAAGGTTTTAACGGTACAAAAAAAGATGGTTACAAAATAGCCTGTGAAGCCTTATTGAAACTGATAGGCACTGATAGTTCAACCGAAAAAGTCCCGTTAAGTATAAATATCCTGGGCGATTTCAATCTTGCCGGAGAATTGTGGATTCTGGCTGATTATTATAAAAAAATAGGCATCAACATAGTATCTCGCTTTACGGGTGACGGACGTGTTGATGAAATAAGAAAAGCACATACAGCACAACTCAATGTAGTTCAATGTTCAGGCTCAATGACCTATTTGGCAAAGGCAATGCAGGAAAAATATTGTATTCCATATATAAGGGTTTCGTACTTTGGAATTGAAGATTTGAGCAATGCACTATACGAAACTGCTGCCTACTTTAAACGCAACGATTTGATAGAAATGGCCAGGAAACTTGTAAGTTCTGAGCTGGCTACTCTTATCCCCGCTTTAAAACCATATCGCGAAAAGCTCGAAGGCAGAAAAGCTGCCATATACGTGGGAGGTGCTTTTAAGGCAATATCATTGGTTAAAGCCTTAAGGCTAATTGGAGTTAAAACTGTGGTGGCAGGCTCACAAACCGGCAACACTGACGATTACAGGTTAATCCAGGAAGTTTGTGATGAAGGAACCATAATTGTTGATGATTCGAACCCTATTGAATTGCAACAATTTGTTAGGGAAACAGGGGCTGACATTTTCATAGGTGGTGTTAAGGAACGCCCGATTGCCCATAAATTGGGAATTGGTTTTTGCGACCATAACCACGAACGTAAAGAAGCTCTTGCAGGATATGAAGGCATGCTCAATTTCGCCAAAGAAATATATGCTACTGCAACCAGCCCGGTTTGGCAATTTGTAAAACGAAAATAAGGCTTTTGCCTATTTATAATATGCTTTTAATACAAATAAACAATTTACTAATATGGATGCTTATCTAAACGATTTTGTAAATAGTTCTTCAGAAGAACAAATTACAAAAGAATTGTCTAAAAGTTTGTTTCCAAACAATACCATAAAATCTTTCAGGGGTTGGGGAAGATTTAATCCCATCAGTTTTCTTAAAAATAAAAATAAACAAACCCAGACAGCTACTGTCACTGAACCTACTGCCTTTCGTGGTTATGGGAAAAACACTTCTTATTATACCGATCTGCATAAAACAATTCAGGAAAATACAGATCAAACCGTTAAACGATATAATTATTGGAGGGGACTAAGGCCGGGAGCTTTACGTGATTTTGGCAAATCCTCATCTTTTGGCACCGATTTTCATAATTCAATTCAGGAGGGTTCATCAAAAAAAATTAAAAGTTATAATTACTGGAGAGGTTTAAGAACCGAGTCATAAATATTTATAAATGATATGAAAGCGAATTGTGGGGAGGAGTTATGGATACAATTAAAACTATTGAAAATCCTTTGTTAAACGAAGGGAAAAGCGAAGCAGCATCAACGCGCAATGCGTGTAAAGTATGTTCACCACTGGGGGCTTCGGTTGCCTATAAAGGTATTAAAGGTTGTGTACCATTAATCCACGGTTCGCAGGGTTGTGCTACATATATAAGGCGATATTTAATAAGTCATTACAAAGAACCGGTTGATATAGCCTCTTCGAATTTTAGCCAGGAAACTGCAATTTTCGGTGGTGCTAAAAATTTCGAAGCCAGCATCAATAATATTATAAAGCAATATAATCCTGAAGTTATTGGAATCGCAAGCACTTGCCTGAGTGAGACCATTGGTGAGGACATGAAAATGATGATCCATGATTATTTAAAACATCATTTTGGCGAAAACATTCCTTCGCTTGTATATGCATCCACTCCCAGTTACCAGGGAACACACATGGATGGATTTCACGAAGCAGTTACTTCAACAGTACAAGCTTTTGCCGAAGGCGGCCAGAATGGCGACCATATCAATATTTTCCCGGGCTTTATTTCACCTGAAGATATCCGGTACTTGAAAGAAATTTTGACTGATTTCTTCATTGACTATATAATAATACCAGATTATTCCGAGACTTTAGACAGTGGAATTTGGGAAGAATACCATCGTATTCCGCCTGGCGGAACCCCAATAAACAGAATAAAATTAGCCGGATCAGCATTAGCTTCCATTGAGCTTGGTGATATATTTAACTCGGCAAAAGGTGTCGGAAAAGTAAAAGAAGGAATGTTACAACCAACAGCTGCTTCATATTTATATGACCGTTTCAGGGTAGAACGCTTGCAAACTTCTTTACCTATTGGCATTAGGGCAACTGATAAATTATTTGAAATACTTGAACATATTTCATTATATCCAACTTCTGAAAAATATACCCAGGAAAGAGAAAGACTGGTCGATTCGTATATTGACGGGCATAAATATGTTTTTGGAAAGCGCACAATTGTTTATGGTGAAGAAGATTTTGTTATTGGAATGGTTGCTTTCCTTCAGGAAATTGGGATGAATACTATTCTTGCTTTATCGGGAGGTGAAAGCGGTAAATTGAAGACAATCATTAATCAGTTCGGCACTGATATTCAAGTTATGGGTGGTGGTGACTTTGAACAAATGGCTGCATTCGCGAGAGAAAATAAACCCGACTTGCTCATTGGCAATAGCAAAGGATACTATATAGCACGCGAACTTGGTATTCCATTAATCCGCGCAGGGTTTCCCATTCATGACCGTATTGGTGGACAAAGGGTTTTGCATATCGGTTATAGAGGCACCCAGCAACTTTTTGACAAAATTGTAAATACTTTGCTTGAATATAAACAAGATCATTCGCAGGTGGGATATAAATATATGTAGAAGGAGGCCTCCCCAACCCCTCCAAAGGAGGGGTAATTACCAGTTCATTTAATTCATAAAGAAGGCTATATAAAATGTTGAATTATGGAAAATAATATTAATACTTGTACTGCAACATCCTTCCTTTTGGGGAGGAGTGAGGAGGGGCTTCGTCATCCTTGTTTCGATCCGGAAGCAAAGAAAAAATACGCAAGGGTACATTTACCTATCGCTCCAAATTGTAATGTTCAATGCAATTTTTGCAACCGTAAGTTCGATTGTGTAAACGAAAGCCGTCCGGGAGTTGCAAGTACAATTCTATTGCCCCACCAGGCCTTGGATTATGTGAATAAACTTATGGCAAAAGATTTAAACATTTCGGTTATTGGCATTGCAGGTCCTGGTGACCCAATGGCTAACACAGCTGAAGTATTCGAAACCGTAAAGATAATACGTGAAAAATATCCTAAATTGCTGTATTGCCTTTCAACCAACGGACTCGATTTACCGCAAAACATTGATTCCGTAACAAACCTCGGTTTGTCACATGTTACAATTACCATTAACTCAATGGACCCAAATGTTTTGGCAGCAATTTATTCATGGGTACGCTTTGAAAAGAAAATATATCGTGGTTTGGCAGCAGGCCAACTTTTGCACGAACGTCAGATGGAATCATTGCGGTTGTTGAAGGAGCGAAATATCACTGTAAAAATTAATACCATTGTTTTACCCGGAATAAATGAAGATGGTATTGAAGAAGTTGCTAAAACCGTTTCAGCAATGGGTGCTGATTTAATGAACTGCATACCGCTTTATCCCACAAAGGATACTGCTTTCGAGGATTTAATTGAACCTTCGAAACAACAAATGCATAGCATTAAAAAGAAAATATCTGCCTATATAAGACCAATGGCACATTGTGCCCGGTGCCGTGCCGATGCAGCTGGTCTGCTGGGCGAAGATTTGGAAGACCGCTTTAAACTTATGGAAGAAAGCGCTTCAATTCCATTATATTCTACTGAAAAACGTCCATATATTGCAGTCGCAACGCACGAAGGTTATTTGGTAAACCGTCATTTGGGTGAAACCGATACGTTTAATATTTATACCCAAACCGAAACCGGTTATGCACAAATTGATACCCGTCAGGCGCCTCCCAAAGGGATTGGCGATTTCAGGTGGATTCAGCTTGCCAAAACATTGTCCGATTGCAATACGGTATTGGTTAGTGGCGCCGGGGCAAACCCGCTTTCGATGCTAAAAAGCATGGGACTTCAGGTTGTACAAATGAATGGCTTGATTGAAGCAGGATTAGATGCCGTTTATAATGGAAAATCGCTAAATGGGTTCAAAGTTGTACAGTTCAAATGTGGCGATAGTTGCAGAGGAACCGGTACCGGTTGTGGATAATTACCTAATGTACTAATAAGCCAATGTGCAAATGACAAATTTTTTAGATTGGAAAATAAATTAAACTTTTTGAATTCAATAATAAAGGCTGATTTGTCCCTGTCCGTTTGTAGAGGGATTTAGGGAGAGGCCTGTTAACAAATTAAATAAACATCATGAAAAAGCCAAAGTATCACATTTTAGTATGCAATTCATTCCGCTTAGCAGGAGATGCACAAGGTACCTGTACCAAAAAAGGCGGTGCACAGTTTGTTCAATATATAACTGAAGGGGTCAGTGACCGCGGACTAGATGCTGCCGTGTCAACTACCGGGTGTTTAAATGTTTGCGCACAAGGTCCTATAATGGTAGTTCATCCAAATAATTTTTGGTACGGAGGGGTAACCGAAGATGCAATTGATGAAATTTTAGACGCACTTGAAAATGACGAATTAGTTCAAAAATATTCCATTGCCGACTGATTTTATTCAACCTCCCAACCCTCCTTATAAAGGAGAGCTAACAGAGCTGGAATTTGCAATTAGTTCAACTCTGTTATAGACCATTTTTAATTGCCTGTCCCGCTATGGCGGTAAGTTGGGGTAAATATTAGAATATAAAAAAATGAACACTTATAAAGATATGCTCAATGCTTTTCCCCTTCCCTGGACAGGGCAAGGCGGGGCATATCTTATTGATACCACATTACGTGATGGCGAGCAAGCCCCGGGGGTTGTATTTAGCTTATCCGAAAAGATGGAAATAGCAAGACTTTTGGATGAAATTGGTATTGAAGAATTAGAAGTTGGTTCACCTTTTATAAGCGAAGCTGAAGTATCGAATATCTACAAAATTGTTAATGCAGGTTTTCATTTCAGAAGTTCATGCTGGAGCCGGCCGACATAGTGATATTGATGCCGCTGCTTTAACCGGCTCTCAGGCTGTAAATATATCTTTCCCGGTTTCCGATGTTCAACTTTCGGCTTTAGGCAAGGACAGGAATTGGGTTATGGAGTCCGTACCTAAAATGGTTGAATACGCTAGAAAAAGATTCAAGTTTGTATCATTAGGTGCACAGGATGCCTCAAGAGCTAACCCTGATTTATTGACCGATTTTGTTAAATTGGCCGATTCGTTAAATGTATATCGGGTACGCATTGCAGATACAGTTGGTTGCATGAACCCGGCTTCAGTGTATAACTTAATAAGCCAATTAAAAGCATCAATAAAAAATTCAAAATTGCAATTGGAATTTCATGGGCATAACGATTTGGGTATGGCCAATGCAAATACACTTTGCGCAATGCAGGCCGGCGCCAATTGTGCCAGTGTTACAGTAAATGGATTAGGCGAACGTTCAGGGAATGCAGCTTTGGAAGAATTAATCATGGCTTTAAAATATTCTTTAGGCGTACCAATGCCCTATAATACTTCAAAATTTCAAGAATTAAGCCAGTTTGTGGCAAAAGCCTCCGGTCGCGAAATCCATCCGATGAAACCAGTTACAGGCGATATGACGCATAAGCACGAAAGTGGCATTCATACCAATAGTATTTTAAAAAATGCCCAAACTTATGAATTATACAGCGCTAAAGAAATAGGCAAAACCAACTCCGGCTTTGTATTCGGCACTCATTCAGGAAGCGCAGCAATTATGCACTTCTTTCATTCAAAATCATTACCTATCACTAAGGACGATGCTTCCAATTTATTAAATAAAGTAAAAGATCTTTCAGCACGACTTAAACGACACCTTTCCGAAATGGAAATATTAACATTATACGCTTCATTGAACCAAAATCCTGGTTTACAAAATCAAAACAATTTTGCCTTAATTTGAACAATCGTTCAAAAAATTCCTACGCCGGTTCAGAAATCTAGCGCAACAAAAAGTGTTAAAAACTTATTGTTGCAAGATGAAAAAAACATACAATCGACTTTTATTTCAAGAAAGAATAGAAATAGAAAAATTACTTTCTCATAACAGAAATTGTACTGAAATTGCGGTTCAATTAGGCCGTCATAAAAGTACTATTTCAAGGGAAATTAAGAGGCTCAAAGATGAGAACTACAATAGTATGAAATCACATTTTGATGCCACAATTAAATCATCCAACAGGAAGTATGATAAGACCAAAATGAATAAGAATCCTGAACTTAAAAAGTTCATCTATGATCATCTTAAATTACGCTGGTCACCGGATCAAATTGTATCCACTTTAAAGACTAAATATCCATTAGATAAAACTATGCAAATCTCGATCGAAAGTATTTATTTTCATATCTATTTACATACCAAATCGGAGCTTCGCAAACTTTTGGTCTCGAAATTAAGGCAGAAACGAAAAGTTAGGGGAAATACCCGAAGAGGTGTTGATAAAAGATCCACCATTAAAGATGCTACCCGCATTGATGAACGTCCCGATGAAGTACTTGGGAGATTAATTCCAGGGCATTGGGAAGGAGACCTTGTGATGGGTAAAGATCGCGTCACTGCTATTGGCACTCTGGTTGAACGCACAACTCGAACTATAATAATTGTACCATTAAAAAACAGGGACTCTGAAAGTGTCAGAAAGGCTTTCGAACAGGAGTTTAAATCCATTCCCAGGCAAATGAAAAAGACACTTACTTATGACAACGGTACTGAAATGGCACAACATAAATTGTTTACAAAAAACACTAAAATACAAGTATATTTTGCACATCCATATAGCCCATGGGAAAGGCCAACGAATGAGAATAGCAATGGTTTAATCAGGGATTATTTTCCTGCAGGGACTGACTTTAGTTTAATATCAAAAAGAAGACTCAAAGAAGTCCAGAACCAATTAAATGAAAGGCCCAGAAAAGTACTCGGATATAAAACTCCAAAAGAAGTATTTGAAAGCTATATATTAAAAAGCGTATAATAAAAACAAACATGCTATGCCAGCAATAATGCAAGCTTTATTCTCGAATTTTGGAAGCAAATCCTTAAAAATTTGCTGTAAAAATTCGGGAAATAAAGCGGATTATAATTTAAAAACAACGAAAATAATTAACTAAATTTGTTTTAATAATTGTTGCATTAGAAACTAGAATCCACCCTATAATTGATTAAATTTATAAGTATTTGTTACATTATTGTATAATGCTTAATTTGCATGTTTTTGAACCCATAATTTGTTGCTCAAAAAAATCATTCTTCAAAACCATATTGCATTTCAAGCGTTAAACAATTCAAAATAAATTTAAAACTGATTTTGCAATTATGGAATTAAAAATTAATTCATTTGAATATGGGGTAAGACCTGAAGTAACGCTTCCAAGCCCTGAGTTTTATAAGTTAATGAAAGAAGAAGGCATGCGAAATATGGTTCATGAACATTACAGCTTATTGCGCATGAGCAATGTAAAGGGACTATTTCCGGAGGACGATGCTCAATTTAAACTGGCAGAGCAGCATTCGGCAAATTTCTTTATTCAAATATGCGGAGGCCCAACCTATTATAACCAGAGTCGCGGAAACCCAATGCTGGTAAAACGCCATCAGCCATTTACAATTACTCCCGATGCCCGTTTAACCTGGCTGCAATGTTACAGGCAGGTTCTTTCAAAGCTGGATATTCCGGAAGATGTTATAGTATCATTTTGGAATTATATCAATTACTTTTCAAACTGGATGGTTAACACCGCCTAGGCATCAAGGCACATTTTAGCTCATATAGGCTACTCTTAAAAGTTCAAAAGCGGCATATAAGTCAAGCAGTCCATCCAATATTTACACTTGCCGAAATAGCAGCTCTTCAATTGATATTATACTAATGATTTTGATTAGCTTAAGTTGAAGAAAAATTAGAAAAGGAAATTATAACTATAGGCAGATATCGCGACTGTTATAGTTTATTTCAGTAAAAATATATTCAATAAAGATTTAATGTACTATATCTGCCTTAATATGTCCCCAATTCTCACCTCTTTTAATGCGTGTAACCTGCATTTCGCTTATGCAAAACATTTTTGCAATTTTCGCCTGTACAACTCCTTTTTGCAACATAGTTTTTAATAATACTATGTCATCTTCTTTTAATTTAGAATTTGTGACTGTTTTAGTACGTCTGGCAGAAACTGGTTTTAGCCGGCTTAATTCGCGATGTTGTATAATAAGCTCTTCTTTTGACATCCATTTTAAATTTGAAATATGGTTGTTGGTAATATTTCCATCGAGATGGGTTACAATTGTTTGTTCAGGTAAAGGTTCGTTTAACCATACTTTTGCAACTAATTTATGCACATAATATCTAAATACGGAGCTGCCAATTTTAAGCTGAATAAACTTAAACCCTTTAATTGTAGGCGATTTCATAATTTTTCCTTCATCCTTATTTAAGGTAAATGATTTAACCCTGCCATAATTGCTTACATGGTACCGATTATTTGAACCGGGAACTTCCTTCCAAATTTCATCCTCAATCTTCTTCAGTTTCCTTTGCTTATGAATAATCATATATTTAAAAATTTGTATTTAGTAATAAAACAATCAAAACCTAAAATTGGTTTATAATTTATATACACTATTTAATAGTATTATTTTAATTAAAATTCACGTTATTGAAATTATATATATATATATACGTTGTACATTTACCAGATACCTAAAATATAACCGGATACTGAAAACAACACTACATACATTCCTGCATCTATGGCCAATAATTTTAACGAACGGTTTGCGAACAAATAGGTTCCACCCATGGAAGGTAAAATCCATATAACTGAAATAAACAAACCTGTATATAATCCAGTTAATCCGCCTTTACCCGAAATCAATGCGCTAAGTCCGCTTATAGCAATAAAATGTAAAACTGCAGTTCCTATAAATATTAAAGGTGCATTTATTTTAATTTTAATATTATCCGGGTTATTTTCATGTTTCCATGTTTTGCCGAATAAATATGCCGAATGCCAAACAAATCCAATTACAAAGGATATAACAGTTAAAACAATTACCGGAATCCAATGAATATTGGAGAGTAAATTATTCAATTCCATAATTTATAAAATTTATTATTGGTTATACAAAAATAACAATATATCCTGAATTGAAAATTGGAATTTATAATTAGCTTTTCCACATTTATATCCATCAAATAATAAACAAAACTTATGTGCAGGTTTTATCTTATCCAACCTATCAAATCTCAATAATTCAGGATAGTTTCAAAACCGAAGGAATATATTATAAATAATCAAAACTAAGATTGATTTTCATATTTTTTCAAACTTGTCCATCTTCCTCCATTATAAACATCAATAAATCCTTTTGATTTAATAATATTTGTTGCAACCCTGCTCCTTGCGCCTGAAGCGCAACAAAATATTATAGGCTTGGTTTTATTAAGTTTTGAAATATTAACAACTAATTTATCCAAAGGTATATTTTTTGAATATTTCAAATGCCCTGATTGGAACTCCCTGGCTGTGCGAACATCAATAATGGTTGCTCCTTGAGAATTTAATTCTCCAAAATCAATATTCGGCTTTATACCAAAAATATTTTTTAATAACTGTAGCATTTATATAATTTTAATAAGTTTATAACCTAACTATTATATTTTTACAACAATAATTTGTAGTATAACTATTATTAATCAATTTTGTTTGCTTTATGTATATCTAAATTTTATTAAAGTAATCGATTTTATTTGGATAATATATGAAATATATTTAGATTATTTGTATAATGGTATAGTAAAACTAAATTTACTTCCTTTTTCTAATTCACTTTCAACCCAAATTTGTCCGTTATTTTTTTCGACAAATTCTTTGCATAATATTAATCCAAGACCTGTACCTGGTTCATTAGCAGTTCCTAATTTTGATGAATTATTTTTAGATATATCAAATAATTCATTTATGTTATTTGAATCTATTCCAACACCATTATCTGATACAGTTATAACGGCATTATAATCACTTATAGCAACATTTATATCTATTTTACCTTTTTGCCTGGTAAATTTAATTGCATTTGAAACCAAATTCCGAAGAACTGTTTTTATCATTTCCATATCAGCAAATACAATAATTTCATCATTTGATGAATAATTAATTTCTATTTCTTTGGTATCAGCCAAAAATTTCATAGTGTAAACTGTTGCAGAAATCAATTCCGATATTTTAAATATTATTGGCACAAACGGTAGTTTCCCCGATTGGGAGTTAATCCACAACAGTAATTCTTCTAATAAATTGAAAGTATTTTTAGCCGATTTATGAATTTGATTGATATGTTTTTCTATTTTTTCGATATCGTATTTTCTGATGTTTCGTGATAATAAATCAAGGAATCCGAGTATTGAACTAAATGGACTTTTTAAATCATGTGCAAGAATTGACATGAATTTATCTTTGTCATTATTAAGCTGTGCAAGTTTAATTTCAGATTGTTTAAGATAGGTTATATCACGCGAAACAGATAAAACTGATTCAATATTGTTTTTACTGTCAAATTCAGGGAAAAACTTGCAATCTAAGTATTTTATATTTTCTTTATATTCAATAATAAATTGCTCCGATATAGGTTCTTTTAGTTCAAAAACTTTTGCCAGAATATTTTCCCATTTTGCATTTTGCTTTGAATCGAATAAGTTTAAATCTGTTTGTGTTCTCCCAATTATCGTATTTATAGGCAATCCAATGAAATCAATTTTTGATTTATTTACATATATAATGCGGTTGTTCATGTCAAATCGTGATATATAATCAGCACTGTTCTCTGATAACGATTGAAATTTTCTTTCGTTAGCTTCAGCCTTAAGTCTTTCATTTGTATAATTGTTATGAACGAACCTAAGTGTTAAATATATAAAAAATGATGAATATATTAAGGCAATCAGGTTGTCAATCCACCGGTCAGTTTCGGTCGGGAAATTAACAATAATATCAGGCCAGTAAAATTGAATAAGTAAAATGAATATATTTATTGCAATAAAAAATATAATTACATACATTTTATTTTTCCTGGGAACAATTATTAAACCTAGCACCAATATTGCATATGCAACCATTATATTGGAACCATTAATTCCACCGTTAAAAATCCAAACAACAGAAATTCCAATAATTCCTAAATATACCAAAGGTGTGATTATAGGTTCATAAACCCTTTTAATTCTGACCAGATAATATATTATAAAAACAATGCAAGATAAAATCAAGGGTATTAAAATAGCAATATATGAAGTTGTGAGAATTGAATTTATAATTGAACCTAAAATACCAATAAAAACGGCTATGGCGAGTGATGAAACAATCAATCGGTTTTCTAACGATAAATTTTCTTCATCTGCAAAAATAAACCTTACTATTTTTTTTACCTTCTTAACTATCATTTTGTAAAATCGAAAATGTTAAAATTCAGTATTGCTCGCAGATTTGAAAACTAATGAAGACAATTCAATTTTAAATGAAGTTAATAAAAGAATGAGATTTCTGCAAGTTTCAATTTGAGAATGTAATTAAAATTGAAAAATATAAGTTTTAATGGGTTACTTTTTATATACTAAGATTATTAATTAATAGAAAAAGAGGCGCAAATCAATTTTTATATGATTGATAAAGATATAGTTTCAGAAAATTTTGTCAATTCAACCTTTAATGTGAAGAATTCTATCACGAATTTTTTACTATTTATTGCGCTAATTGACGAAAATTCAAGTCGACCGAATCAATTTGAAATTGACTTCCTGCTTTCATTTAAAGAGATTTTAAATTTTGAATTGATTTACTCAATTGGTAGTAATAAATCATTGGAAAATATTGACCAAATGATTGGTAATTTGATCCAGTTAAATGATAATCAAAAAAATATATTGATGACCATTTCTTTTGAATTAATAAATATTGATGATGAAGCAAATGAAACTGAATTGAAAATGGCTTTATTCCTATTTCATCTGATTGGAATTGATAAAGAAAATTATATAAACGATGCCGTTAATTTATTAAATTTTATGCCATTAAAATCCTTATCGGAACAAGAGCTTAACAGCATTAAAATTTAATTCAAAAAATTGATTCCTTTTTAGTTTAAGAAATTAATAGTCTTCCACTCCTTTTTATTCACACAATGATACAGCCTACTTACCGAATTTGTCTCAATTGAGTATTACAGCTAAAATAACTCCGTAGTGTAAAGTAAATTAGAACTCGATGAAAAAACAAAAAATCATGTTAGTCCTACTTCAACACATTAACTGTCATCAATTATTTTCAGCATTATTTACCCCAAACCCTAAAGGGTGAAAGCTGAAAATCAAACTGTTCCCTTTAGGGATTAAGGGTAAAAACAGTTTGGTTTTCGAATCTGTTAATGTAGATTTAGTAAAATTGAATTTAATAATTCGTTACAATATGCGCAAAATGCCGGATTTAAAATTATGGATGAGAAACCCATAGCAAAGGGATTATCAGCTTTTTTATTGAAATAGTATTTTTCTATATTAATGGAAATTCTTGTAGAAATAAAGTTAGTGTTTACTGATCTATTATTTTAATTTAGTGATTCTCTTTAGTTAAACTAATATGAATGAATTGGAAATTTCAGTAAATATTTTTGATGAATTTGCTGACGACAATTTTATAAAATATATGGGTATGAGCGCACGCAACACATACATTGACAGATTTTGTAGTTTAATTAAAATATGAAACCCTATATATAATTAGCTTGTGATCCTGGCATTTATATTAAAAAATTAAACATAAATTTCAAAAAAGTAATTATATATTATTAATGGAAGTAAAATATAAAAGGTCTTTCAAAACAATTTTGAAGGACCTTTTATTAATTATTAAATAAATTAATTTATTATATTTATTGCCAACCTGGATATTGAACTAATGCTCCTTGACTTAATTGAACTTGGGACAATGGAATTGGCCAAAATTCATGTTTACCTGGAACAAAGTTTACAGTGAAATTTCCTAATGTACCAGCATCAGGAGCTATTCCATTAATATATTTTGCAGTCAAATTCCATCTTACCAAATCGAAAAATCTATGCGGTTCACAAGCTAATTCAAGCCTTCTTTCGTGAACAACATCTTCAAATGTAACTGCAGTCAAGTCTTTTGGGTATCCTGTAACTCCACAATTACGTGCCCTTGTGCGTATCATATTAATATAAGTAAGAGCCGCAGCCATATCAGGATTGGGTTTCTTAATAGCTGCTTCTGCAGCAATTAATATAACTTCAGCATATCGAATTAATCTTACATTAAATGGTCCTTCAGTAAATTGGTTATCAATCCAATATTCACCCCATCCACATTCAAATTTTCGACCAATCATTTGAGATGGAAGATTGCTTAAATCCATAGGATATAAAATATCATGAACATAAATAGAGTCACCAACACGTCCAACAGTAGTTGCAAATCTAGGATCATCAGTTGCATTTCCTGATGTAGAATTTAAGTTTGTCTCGCGAGTATCGGAATTTTTAAAGGCATCTAATAAGTATTGTGTTGGGCAATTGAAACTCCATCCGCCAACAGAAGCCTGAACTCCAGTTGTATTGGTATACCACCTGCATGTTTGATAAACTGTCATAACATTGCCACGAGTTATTCCATAACCAAGTTTATCATCAACATTCTGTATTTCGAATATTCCTTCAGAACTATTATCACCATCAGTAGTAAATAACCACCTGTAACCATCATATGGTTTCATATTATATCGCCAAGATGAAGTAAAGGTTCCACCGTTTTGACCAACTAAACTATAATCACCTGAATTTATAACAGCTACTGCATTATCAAATGCCTCCTGATAACGATTCAAACATCCTTTAAATCTTTCATCATTTGGATAATTTTCGGCATAACTTGACTCATATAATAACATACGTGCCAAAAGTGATTGAGCAGCTCCTTTAGTTGCTCGACCAATATCAGAAGGAGCCTGATTTTTTCTTTCCGGTAATTTTGTGATAGCATCTTTTAAATCCGATTCAATAAGATTGAATACTTCTTTTATAGAATTTCTGGGATTTGAAAAGTCAGACGGTTGAATTACTTTATCTGCAATTGGCACACCACCAAATACCTGAACTAAAATAAAATGATACAACGAACGCAAAAATTCCATTTCACCAATACGTTTATTAGCAAATGATTCTGTAATACTATGTGGATAATCTTTTTTAACAAGCGGAATTTTTTCCAAAACAGTATTTACTTCACGTAAACCTTTGTAACAATAATCCCATATTTCTTCGGGTGGAGTATTATCAGAAAGTGTGTGTGTAAACTGATCAAAATGTTGTGCCATTGGGTAATCAGAAAGATTTTGGCCGCCACAATCAACATCATCACAGGGAATAGATCCAATTACTAAATAATAGTCTTTATCAAATACCTCGCGAGCACACAATTCAGCATACGCAGCAGTAACAGTTGCATCAATTGAAGTCGAGTCAATATAATAAGAAACTTCTGTTGGAGTAGCGATAGGTTTTAAATCGAGATAATCCTTATTACATCCAGAAAATAATGCAATAAGAATTAATAAGACGAAATTATATTTTATATTTTTCATAATGAAATAATTTTAAAATTTAACATTTGCACCAATAGTAAATTGACGAGCTTGTGGATAAGAGGCTTTATCAATTCCTGAATTAAATGGATCAGTCATTGGAAGTTCGGGGTCCATACCTGAATATTTTGTAAATGTTAATAAATTCTTAGCACCTACAAAAATTTTGAATTCAGCTAATCCAATTTTATTTACCCAATTTTTTGGCAATGACATCCCAAGTTGGACATTTTTCAAACGCAAATAAGATCCATCTTCAACATAAAAATCAGATATGGTACTAAAATTTTGATTGGCATTCAAATAATCTATTCGAGGATATTTAGCATTCGTATTAGCAGGGAGGGATGCAATAACATTACCAGATGCATCCGTAGCAACAACATCGGAAGCTCTATAATGATTATTTACATAATCTGCACTCCAGTTATAATCACCTGAACTTACAACGCCATAATATTTAGTTGTATTGAATATTTTATTACCAGCAACACCCTGCCAGAAAAGGCTTAAATCAAACCATCCATATTCAAAATACATATTTACACTAAATAAACTTGAAGGATTTGGATTCCCTAAATTAGTCTGATCAGCAGTCGTCAACTTACCATCATTATTAACATCTACCCATTTAAAATCACCAGCTTGAGCGTTTGGTTGCATAAAAGTTGTATCTGTTTTGGCAGGATCAGTAGCATTTTGTTTAGTTGTATATGTTTGATCGATTATTACTTTTACCCATTTACCATTTTTCTTAACTAATCTTGTTGGATCATTTACCGTAAACATTCTTTCTACTTTATAACCATAGAACTCACCAATTTCACCTCCTGTTTGTGTTCTCGTAAAACTTCCTGTCAATCCATTTGAACCGCCACCAAGAATAATAGAATCAGCACCTAAATCTGTAGCGATACTCTTTACATACGTGTAACTTGCATCAATAGAATATTTTAATTCTCCAATTGCATCTTTCCAACCTAATGTAAATTCCCAACCTTTATTTGTCATTTTCCCAATATTTGTGATTGGTCGAGGATCCACTCCTGCTGCTTCTTGAAATTGATCTCTTACAGTCCAACCTGCATATGCTGGAATTGTAGTTGGCCGGAGCATTCCTATATTATATCTTTCAAAATTATCAACACTTAAGTTTAGTTTATTATCAAAGAAATTTACATCAATACCAAAATTTTGGTTTCTAATATCTTCCCAATGCACATCTTGATTTGCTAGAACATTAGGTGCCGCACCTAATGTTTCATTAGCAGAATTATCAAAAGAATACTGATTATGTTGAAGGACTGCTACAGTAGAATAAAATGCATAATCACGAATAGCATTATTACCATTATTACCTAATGCATATCTTAATTTACCAAAAGATAAAAATGGCATATTATTTTTAAAAAAATCTTCCTCAGAAAATTTCCATCCTGCAGAAAATCCGGGAAAATTTCCATAACGACTATCAGGCCCAAATTTTGAGGAACCATCTCTTCTGAAGTTACCTTGTAATAAATATTTGCCTTTATAATCAATGCTAATCCTACCCAAATATGACATACCAGTGCTTTTGTATCCACCTCCAGCAACTAATTGAGTACCTGTTGTAGTTATATCCGTACTCGCATTAAAATATTGCATTTCTGGGTCTTCAGAAAGCAAATCACGACGTGTTCCACTTATATCCATTCCTTCACTTCCACCCACTTCATATCCAGCTAATAATGCAAGGTTAAAATTCTCGAGAACTGTTGAATTATATTTAATTAAATTTTGCCAATTGTAGCTCTTATTTTGTTGCATATACCTGTAAATTGTAGAGTGACTATTACTTTCACCTGCCCCTGGGCACCATAATAATATGTTGGGGAATATGTATAATTATTGTTATAAGACAGTCCACTACTTACTCTTGATTCAAAAGAAAAACCTTTGAAAGGTTCAATAATAGCATAAAATGTAGCTTGCCCTTCATATTTACTGAAAGTTTGATGTAGAAGATCAATACCAGCCATAGGATCACCTGTTTGACCATATTGTTTTGGTACAAAATTACCAGTACTATCATATGGTGGCATGTAAGGTAAAACTTGAATAGCTTGCATAAGTGGTGATGCATATTCATTTTCATATGCCCAATCTTGTAAACCTGATTGTGTCTGTTGATCAAATCCCATTGTTTCTCCTACTTTAAACCAACTTGTAACTGAAAAATCAGTGTTTAATCGAGCATTAAATTTTTGAAATGATGATGATTTAAAAATTCCATCTTGGTTGATGTAACCCATACTAAAATATGCTTTTGATTTTTCCGTTCCACCTGAAACATTAAAATTCAAGTTATCCATAGGTGCAACTCTAAACACTAAATCCTGATAGTTATAAGTTGGAGCATTTTGCCAATTTGGATATCTAAATGTTGTCAGACCTCTTAATGCTTCCTGTTCTGTATAAGTTTCTTCGTATTGTGTACCCGTAGCCATATTTAGTCTTTTTGGTACATCTTGATAACCTTGAAAATAATTAATCTCAACACTTGGTTTACCTGCTTTTCCTTTTTTTGTGGTTACTAATATTACACCATTACCCCCATTTGCACCATAAATAGCAGCGGAAGCTCCATCTTTTAAAATTTCAATTGACTCAATATCATTAGCATTAACCGTGTTTTGATTGCCTCCGGGAATGCCATCAATAACCCATAACGGATCACCACCATTTAATGAAGAGATACCTCTGATTCGAATTTTAACATTTGATCCAGGTGCGCCAGTTTCTTGTGAAACTTCTACACCTGCTGCTCTACCCTGTAAAGCGTTTTCAATTCCTGTTGCTGGAACCTTAGTCAAATCATCAGTTTTTACTGATGCAACTGCACCTGTTAAATCACTTTTTTTCTGAACACCATATCCAATTACTACGACTTCATTTAGTTCTTTTATGTCTTCTAGCAACTTAGTATCTATATTAGTCTGTTCTCCTATTGGAATTTCCTGACTTATATATCCAACATAGGTGAAAGTTAATACTGATGTATTTCCGGTTACTTTTATCGAATATTTACCGTTAACATCCGATACTGTAGCAGTCATAGTGCCTTTTAAAGTAATATTAACACCTGGTAGTGGTAATCCATCTTTATCAGTTACTGTACCTGTAATTGACCTTTCCTGTGCAAATGCATTTATAAAAAATAATAAGAATACTAGAATAGTCAGCATTTTTCTGACAAAATACCTATTTGGTATTCTACAATAATTTTTTTGTTTCATAAAAGTTATTTGTTTAGTTAGTTAATGAGAATAAATCATAGTTTTAATTTATAAATCCAAATATTATAAAATTAATACTTAATTTACGTTAGCAATTTTAACATTTTTTTTGATATTTAAGTGTTTATTTTACACGTTAAATTAAAATATAATCTATGATTTTAATTTAATTTAATTTATTTTTTAACATACATCTAAGTGTATTTTCAATTGAAAAATTTCCTAATTTTAACATTAAAGAGAATTAAAATTCAAAAACTAATTTGGATTTTTAATTTTAATAATTTTGTATTTAAACATAATTAAAATTGTTTCCATAATTCTTTTAAAATCAATAAATATGTCTAAAATAAAACTTCCCCAACTAATTTTAATAATTACTGTTTTTATAAGTACTCAGTGTTCCAAACCAAAATTTCATCTACTTGAAACAAAAGTCAGTAATGGAATTTTACTCACCAATGGAAAATTGAATTTAAAAATTAAGTTTTTTTCCAATAAAACAGTAAATATTCAAAAATGGCTTTCAGGCACTACTCCTGATAGCACAAGCCTGGTAGTAATTCAGAATCCACAGCAAAACTTAAATATACAGATAGATGAATCGGATAAATCATTCACACTAACCTCAAATGATATACGGTTGAATGTTTCCAAAAATGACGGACATATCGAATACTTTTCAAAAGACAGTTCTGAAATATTAAAGGAGGGTTCAAACCCTGAATTTACACCTGTTCAATACGATAGCCTAAAAGCATATAGTGTTAAGCAACCTTTTGAACTTTCTGTTGATGAAGGTATATATGGACTTGGACAACACCAAAACGGTTATATGAATTACCGCGGAAAAACAGTTAAACTGGTTGAAACCAATACCGACGCTGTATCACCATTTTTTATATCAACAAAAAATTACGGTATATATTGGGATAATTATTCTAAAACAATTTTCGCGGATAATAAATCAGAAACTTCAATGTGGTCAGATGTTGCTGACAATATCAATTATTATTTTATTGCAGGCAATAATATGGATAGTGTAATTGCTGGTTATCGCGACCTTACCGGACAAGCGCCAATGTACGGAAAATGGGCCTACGGGTACTGGCAAAGTAAGGAACATTATGCAACCCGTGATGAATTATTAAGCATTGCAAATAAGTACCGAAAACTTAAAATTCCTATTGACAATCTAATTCAGGATTGGGATTATTGGGGTGACTTGAAAAACTGGAGTCAAATGTTCTTTGATGAAAAATTATATCCAAACCCAAAAGAAATGATTGATATACTGCATAAAGACCATTTTCATCTAATAATTTCTATTTGGGAAGGCTTAGGCCCCAATACTGCAATATATAAAGAAATGGCGAAAAATGGATTTTTATATCCCCCTGTTGGTTGGGCCGGATTTAAATATTACGATGTTTATAATCCTAAGGCGAATGAAATTTTTTGGAAGTATATAAATAAAGGATTATTTTCCATTGGAATGGATGGATGGTGGATGGATTCAACTGAACCTGATATTGTAAACGCACTTACTAAAGAATCGGAAGAATATGAAATGAAACGCACAGGAAATAACTATCTGGGTTCGTTTGCAAAATATCTGAATACGTACTCTTTAATGGTAACCGAATCGGTTTATAAACATGAACGTGCAGAAAACAATAAAAAAAGGGTTTATATTTTAACGCGATCAACATTTGCCGGGCAACAACGTGCAGCTGCCACAACATGGTCAGGAGATATTGGAGCTGACTGGCCAATTTATAGCCGTCAGATTTCAGCAGGATTAAACCATTGTATGGCTGGTATTCCTTATTGGACTTTCGATATAGGTGGATTTGTAATTGGAAGTTATGAAGGTGTATTCAGTTATGGCGGAAAAACACCTGCATATCAGGAATTATATACCCGAATGTTCCAATTTGGTACATTTTGTCCAATCTTTCGTTCACATGGCTCTGAAACACCTCGTGAAATATGGGAGTTTGGTGATTATACGCCAGTACTTGAGAAATTTGACAACTTTCGTTATCGTTTAATGCCTTACATTTATTCATTAGCAAGTGAAGTGACCCAAAATGGATATACCATTATGCGCGGCTTGCCAATGGATTTTAGCAATGATAAAAAAACATATGGTATAAAAGATCAGTTTATGTTTGGTCCGGCTATGATGATTTGTCCGGTTACAAAGTATATGTACCACAGGCCTCCAGAAAAAAGCATCTTAGTTACAGGAGATCATTTTAAAACCGACGACGGTAAACCTGGCCTGACTGCAAAGTATTATAAAGACATTCACTATAAAGATTTTTCGCTGCAAAAAGTCGATTCCAATATTAATATTTTTTGGTATGCAGGTCGTCCAAATTATGTAACCGATTCAACACTTGCTATTCGTTGGGAAGGAAAACTTATACCAACAGAAACCGGCAAATACCAATTCCATATTAAATGTTTCGGCGAAAAAGAATTTTCCTCGATGGCAAAGAATTGAAACCGGTTTATAGCAGCGTAGAAATTTATACAGAGATTGTAAATTTAGTTGCAGGAAAAGAATATAATTTTGTAATGGAGACTGAAAATGCAACTGCAGGAGCATTACGCGTACAATTATTTTGGAAAACACCTGAGATATTTGCAAAGGAAGCGGCACCTGAGGTTAATATAGCGAAGACCAGAAACGTATATTTACCTTCAGGAACACAATGGTGTGATTTTTGGAATGGTGAAACATTAAAAGGAGGCGATTCAATTGTTGCTCAAGCTCCTATTGATATAATTCCAATTTATGTTAAGGCGGGCTCAATAATTCCATTAGGACCATTTGTTCAATATGCAACCGAAAAACCAGCTGACCCAATTGAATTACGCATATATCCTGGTGCTAATGGCAATTTTACGTTATACGAAGATGAAAATGATAATTATAATTACGAAAAAGGAATATTTGCAACCATCAATTTTAAGTGGGACAATACCAAGCAACAGTTAATCATTGGAAAAAGAAAAGGATCGTTCCCAGGAATGCTCATGAAACGTACTTTTAATATAATACTTGTAGGTAAAAATAAAGGTACTGATATTGGTTTAACTACAAAACCTGATAAGTCAGTCATATATAATGGAGAAGAACAAATAATTAAATTATAAATGCCAGATTTTATAGGAAGTTTTTATTTATAAAGTCCTGGAATTTATCTTTAAATTGGTCGCTCACCGGAATATATTTATCATTAAATATAATTCGTGAGCGTTCTATAGTATGAATCTTTTCGAGGTTTACAATGAATGACCGGTGTACACGCATGAATTTATTTTCAGGAAGTTTGCTTTCCAATAATTTTAATGAACTTAATGATAAAATAGGTTTGTGTTCGTTTTGTAAATAAACTTTTATATAGTCCTTTAAACCTTCTATATACATTATTTCATCAAAATTTATACGTCTTATTTTATATTCCGATTTTAAAAAAAGATATTCGTTGTTTGCGTCAATAATTGGCGCTATTTCCTTTCTTTCCAAATCGTATAACCTTTTAGCCTTCTGCGATGCAACTAAAAATTCATTGTAACTGAATGGTTTTAATAAATAGTCAATGGCTTCGAGTTTAAAACCATCCAAAGCATATTTATCATAAGCCGTTGTAAAAATAATTTTTGGGCCATTCTTTAAAACCTTTGCTAATTCTGTTCCGGTTAAATCGGGCATCTGAATATCCAGAAAAATTAAGTCAACACCTTCATTATTGATATAATCCAATGCTCTAAGTGGATTGTCAAATGATCCTACTAATTCCAAAAATGATGTTTTTCGGATATAACTTTCAACCAATTGTAAAGCCAATGGTTCATCGTCAATAACTATGGTCCGCATTTTTTATGTTAATTTAATTTTCAAATAAACATCATAATTTGAAGGTAATTCGGATATAACAATTTCATGCTTTTGCGGATAAAGAAGAACTAACCGCTTTTTTATATTCTCAAGGCCAATGCCTGAGCCTGCGTTAATATTCTCATAATTCCCAATAAACCTACTGTTCGAGCATTTAAATTCAATCTCGCTATTGGTATAATCCATTGAAATATTGATATATGATTTTTCGCTATAGCTGATTCCATGTTTAAATGCATTTTCGATAAAAGCAATAAATAATAAAGGTTGTATTGTTATATCGGAAATAATATCGGGAAAATTTATGACTAAATCGACCTTGTTATTTAAACGCAGTTTCATCAAATCAATATAATTTTTCATGAACTCAATTTCACGACTCAACTTTGCTTCACCTTGCTCCGATTCATATAACAAGTAGCGCATTAATTTAGAAAGTTTCAACACAGCATCCTGGGCATTTTCTGAATTTATTTGAATAAGTGAATAAATGTTATTTAATGTATTGAAAAAGAAATGTGGGCTGATCTGATTTTTCAATAAAGAAAGTTCAGTATTTAATTTTTCTTTTTCCATCTCCTTTTTTTCTCTTTCATTTTGAATAATTCGTCCTGAAAGTTGCAATCCTATACTCAAACCTGAAATAACTAGTGTTGTGAGAAAGTAGGTGAAAAATATTAATTGCTTTGGCGGCATTTTAGGAATAATATTATCCTTTTCAAGTTTGGCCAGCAGTTCTTTAGTTTCGGGATTTTGTTGAATTTGACTAAAAATATTTTCATGCCCCTTTTCAACAATATAAAACGAAACCGATGCTATAATTATAAGACTAACAAAGTACAGTATTATACGCTTTTTAAATAGAAATTTTGGTACCAGCCAAAGATAATTTATATAAAAAAGAAATATATACATGGATAACCTCAAATAAAGGCTTTGCACAAAAATATGATTTGCACCGGAATTACTGCCTATTAAATATACCGGTAAAATAAATAATATGGCACAAACCAATATATGTAACAATATATAAAGCCATTTATTGGAAATAAAATTCAACCGTATCATTTTACTATTATCTGCCTTCAAAGCTATAAAATTTATATAAATTATTCGTATCGCAAAGCATCTATCGGATCTAAACTTGCAGCCTTACGTGCAGGATACCAACCGAAAAATATACCAATAACAGTGCATACTAAAAATGCCAATAACACAGCTCCTGGCATTACCACTACAGGCCATGACATAGCAGTTGCCACTATTTTTGACAAGCCGGCACCTAGTAAAATTCCTATAATTCCACCAAATACACTAATCATTATAGATTCCACCAAAAACTGCATTAAAATATCTTTGCCTTTCCCGCCAACTGCAAGCCTAAGTCCAATTTCACGCGTACGTTCGGTAACAGAAACGTACATTATATTCATTATACCTATACCGCCAACCAACAATGAAATTCCTGCAATTGAACCCAATAAAATTGTAAGCACATTACTAATAGTAGTAAAAGTCTTGACCAATTCATCCTGCGAGCGTACCTGAAAATCATCATCGTCTGTTGGTTTTAATTTATGTTGAGTCCTCAACGTTTGTTCTATTTCATTAACAGCAGAAGGAGCTTTAGCTTCAGATGCGGCTGATGCGTTTATGTCCTGAATATATGTAATTGCCAAAATGCGTTTTTGAACTGTTGTATATGGTGCCAATATCATATCATCCTGATCTTGTCCGAATGTATTTTCACCTTTTTCGGTTAATGTGCCAATAATTTTAAATGGAATATTTTTAAAACGAATTGTATTGCCAATTGGGTCGGAATTTTCACCAAATAGTTTATTAATCACTGTTTGACCAACCAAACATACTTTTGCAGCGGTTTTAATTTCCCTTTCATTAAACATTCGACCTTTAGCCACCGAAAACTTTTTAATATCCAAATATTTTTCATTTGCACCAAAAATTGTTGTTGGCCAATTTTGATTACTGAAAACAGACTGTCCGGCACTACGAACTTCTGGTGAAACCATGCTAATGGAAGGACAGTTTTCTTCAATTGCTTTTACATCATTTAATGTAATATTTTGTGCACCTGAGTTACCAAGCATAATACCTCCTCGCATCATTGATGATGGCATAACCATAATTAGGTTTGAACCCATACTGGAAACCTGGTCCTGAATGCTTTTTTTTGAACCTTCGCCAATGGCAAGCATTGCAATTACTGAGGCTACACCTATAATAATCCCAAGCATTGTTAGAAATGTCCTTGTTTTATTTCTTTGCAAGGCTCCTAATGCTATTTTTGTTAAACTAAGATAATTCATTTGAATAAAATTTAAATTTAAAAATCATCCGAAATAGGCAAATTTTCTAACATTTCTTTGGCCAAAACCCGCTCATTTACATCGGTTTGTTTTACAACATGCCCGTCGCGAAATACAATATTACGTTTGGTGAGCTTTGCAATATCTGGTTCATGGGTAACAAATACAATGGTTTTCCCTTTATCATTCAGTTCCTGGAATAGGGACATTATTTCATATGAAGTTCTTGAATCAAGGTTTCCGGTTGCTTCATCAGCTAAAATCATTACTGGGTCATTGACCAACGAACGCGCAATTGCTACTCGTTGTTGTTGTCCGCCTGAAAGCTGGTTTGGCATATGGTGCATACGGTCTTGCAAACCTACTAAACGAAGCGCTTCAACAGCAATTTCTTTTCGTTGTTTTGAACTATACATATTATTGTATAACAACGGGAGTTCTGCATTATCAAGGGCCGTAGTTCGTGGTAGCAAATTATACGACTGAAAAACAAAACCAAGTTTGCGGCTTCGTATATTTGCCAAATCATTGCGGTTCATTTCCGACACATTTATACCATCAAGCAGATATGAACCTTCGGAAGGTTTATCGAGACATCCAAGAATATTCAACATTGTAGATTTTCCGGATCCACTTGCTCCCATAATGGCAACAAAATCGCCTTCTTCAATTTCCAAATCAATTCCGCGTAACGCATGTACCGTAACTTCGCCTATATAGAAGTTTTTCTTCAAGTTCCGTACTTCAATAATTTTCTTTGCCATAACTGAATTATTTAGGTTTATTAGGACTTCCCGGGCGCTTCGGCATAAATGGGCTACTTTCTTTTTTAATTTTTTCAAGCGGGATATCTGAACTCATATCAGTAACAACTTCATCGCCTAAATTTAATCCCGATATAAGTGCTGTATTTATTCCATCTGTAATACCGGTAACAACCTTAGCTGGCGTAATCTGGTTACCTTTTTTTACCCAAACAATACTTGAGTTTTCACTATCACTATTTTCTGAATTAATAGAACTTGGCGAATTATTGGCTATATTATTTTTCCTGAACAATTCTTGTTCTTTTTCAGGTAATGAATTAATATATGCTGTAAGTAAATCCTTGTCAGGGTTAAACCGCAAAGCTTTTCCGGGAACAATAAGTATATTGCTGCTTCTGTTCACAATAATGGTTATATTGGCAGTCATTCCCGGCATAAGTTTAAGTTCGGGATTGGGCGCTTTTACAATTACAGTATAGGTAACTACATTGGATGTTGTAACAGGTTGCAGCCGAATTTCAGTAACTTCGCCATTAAAAGTCAAATCGGGGAATGCATCAACATTGAATTCAACTTTCTGTTTAAGCTTGACCTGACCTATATCAGCTTCATCAACATTGGCAGCTACTTCCATTTGTGTAAGGTCGTTTGCAATGGTAAACAGCGTTGGAGTACTGAAACTTGCTGCAACAGTTTGCCCTTCATTAACTGCACGATTTAAAATAACCCCATTTATTGGAGATTGAATTGTAGCATAATCCAAATCAATTTTTGCCTTATCATATTTAACCTGGGCTGTTTTAAGTGTAGCTTTGGCAATGTTGTAATTAAAAGTAGCCTGGTCAAAATCGCTTTGTGCAACAAGTTGCTTATCAAACAAGGCCTTTATACGTTTGTAATTGGCTTCGTTATAGGCAACTTCAGCCTGTGCATTTGCCAATGTAGCGTTTGCGTCATCAATATTAGCAATTAAAGGCACTTTATCAATTTCAGCTAAAACCTGTCCTTTTTTCACAACAGAATTGTAATCAACATACAATTTTTTTATAACCCCGGAAACTTGAGTACCAACATCTACGGTTAATATTGCCTGTAATGTGCCGGTTGCAGTTACGGTATTACTTACCGAACCTTTTTTTACAACAGTTGTAGTAAAAGTAAAATGCTGATTTTTTTTATTGCATGAATGAAATATAATAACAATTGCTGCAATTGCAATCAGCCCCAAAATCCAATATTTTAATTGTCTATTCTTCATAATATATTTATTTAATTTTTTACAAATGTTATAATGTCAAAGGTTTGCCGGTGTAGAAATCAAGCGATTTATAACTGAAAATTAAATTATACTTTGCTTGAAGTAAATTGCTTTCGGCAGAAACCAAATTTGTTTTTTGAATTAAGAAATCAACTGAGTTTATTGCACCTTGATTAAATTTTTCGGCTGCAACCAAATATGATTCATTAGCAGCATTATATTCTTCGAGGCTCGCATTGTATTGGTTTTCGGCGGAAACTACATCAACACATGCCTGTTCAATTGATTTTCGTAGTTGGTTTTTCGTGTTTATTTCGTCCAAATCGGCATTCGATATATTTATTTTTGCAACTTCAACTTTGGTTTTCACTTGCCTGTTCTGGTAAATTGGAATGGAAAGTTTTAAAGCCAGAGTTGGGTTTAATTTGTTTTGAACCTGGTAATCGTATGAAAAGTTATTGATAAAATCCGTTGCATAACCTGTATTTAATCCGGCGCTAAAAGTCAGTGACGGGATATAATCGGCCTTTGCAATTTTTACGCCTAATTCGGCATTTTGTTTATTCAATTCTGCGCTTTTAATTTGAGGTTTAATTCCTAATGCTATGGCATAAACCGAATCAGGACTTGGATTTCGATTTTGGTTTACGGAATTCCCGAAATCGGGCAGATAAATATTGAAGTTATTATTTACAGGCAGCTCCAATAATTGCATCAATGTTACCTTATTAATTGCAAGTTGATTTTGTGCACTTGCCAAATTATATTTTTCACTTGCCAATTGCGATTTAACCTGCAAATAATCCGACTTTGCTATAACACCTAGTTTTAATCGCTCATCGGCAAGATTAAGTTGTTGTTCGGTCGATTCAACCTGCTTTTGACTGTTTTTAACCTGTTCATTGCTATACAATACCTGCAAATAAGCATTTAAAACACTCAGACTAATGCTTTCCATAGTAGTTTCCGAATCATATTTTCCAGCATCTAAGCTAAGTTCCTCCTGTTTTAAATTATTGATTAATTTGAAACCATTAAAAACAATTGTATTCGAATTTATGCCATATGAAGCATTATTTGATTTTACAAAATTGCCATAATTACCTGTTTGTAAATTCTGGTTTTTGCCCCAATCCATCGATTGTGAAGCGCTGGCACTTAATGTTGGGAAACGGTTTTGTTGTGCCTGTTTTAAATATGATTCATTAATTTCATTGGTATTGTAACTTTTCTTTACCTGAATATTTTCCTGCAAAGCATAGTTTATACATTTTTGAAGCGTCCAAACAGATGTGTCTTTTGTTTGCGCCCTCACTCCTAAAAAAGAAATGAGTAAAAGAAGTGATGTAATATTTAATTTTGTATTCATATTATATGAAATTTTGTCCAAATGTATATGGCGAATTATTTATTGAAGTAATAAAATCGACCAACAATTCTTTTTTACCGATGTTTTACTTTTTTTTATCTTTATGTAAAATTTACTTAACAGAGAAATTATGAGAAAACTTGGGTTTAAAGGCAAAAAGATTGTAAAGATTATTCATATTTGCTTTATTATCATTTGGGCCGGAGGAATTGTAAGCTGGGTTCCATTAATGTCAACACTTCAATCAAATAATTACACTGAAGTGCATGAAACTTATCTGAATTTACGAACACTTGCCTATGGTTTGATTGGTTGGGCTGGAATAGGTACATTTTTGACAGGCTTGACACTTGGATTATTTACCGATTGGAAATTATTTAAATACAATTGGGTAAACATAAAATTTTATACATTTTTTGGCTTAACATTTTTTGAATATATTTTCATTGAATTGAAGATATTTAATAATATATCCATTTTAGAAAGCAAGACTGAAGCAGCTTTGAGAGACCCAACTTTTTTAAGCAACTATTCCACCATAAAATATAGTATATACCTGCAACTTATCGTTTTTATCTTATTAATTATTATCTCGTTTTTTAAACCTCTTAGTAAGAAAGAAAAATTAGCAAAAGCAAAATAATAAATTAGTTTCTAAAATTATTATTTCTACAAACCCAAGTTATTATAAGGTTCTGAAACTATTTTTGTATGAATTATAAAAAATTCGATTAAACATAAAATATTTTCACACCTCAATCGTCTTCCTCATTATAAAAGCTATTTTAAATAAAAGCATAAATAGTATTTATATTTATTTGAAATAAAATTCAAGACTTTTTATAACAAACAATTTTGGAGTGGTAACAGGATTATCGATAACAGAAATTATAAAACACTATAACAACCGGTTGAGAAGATTTATCGGTAATCGTGTAAGTTCCTTGGAAGATGCAGAGGATGTTTTACAGGATGTTTATTACCAATTGTCATTAGCTGATATGCTTATGAAACCTGTCGATCAGTTGAATGCATGGCTTTTTACTGTTGCCAGAAATAAGATTACTGACTTTTATAGGAAAAAGAAAACATTGGCAATGCCTGAAAAGCGGGTTGGCGATAATGATGAATTTTTTGAAGAGCTCCAGGAAATTCTCATTGACAACGATAGTAATCCTGAATCGGAGTATTTGTCAATAGTTATTTGGGATGAAATTAATAAAGCGCTAGATGAGCTTCCCAAAGAACAAAAAGATGTATTTATAATGACAGAAATGGAAGGTTACTCGTTCAAAGAAATTGCCAAACAAACCGGAGAACCTGTTAACACACTTATTTCACGAAAAAGATATGCTGTATTGTATTTGCGTGAAAGGTTAAATTTTATTTATAAGGATTTTTTAAACATTTAATAATTAATACGATGAGAAATTTTAGAGGAAGATGGTACTTTTTCGCACCCTTGGTTTTGGTTGCACTTACCTTATTTAGCTTAGTAACAATGTTGCTTTGGAATTCACTTTTACCACAATTATTTCATTTCCCTGTAATAACTTTTTGGCAAGCAGTAGGATTGTTGATATTAACCCGATTGTTGTTCAGTGGTGGTGGAATGCACCACCGAGGTTGGCATAATCACCGGATGCATTATCATTTACGTGAAAAATGGCTGAAAATGAGCCCTGAAGAACGTGAAAAATTCAGGGAAAATATAAGGAACCATAGAAATCCTTGGTCACATGATTGTTGCGGTGATTTTAAACATGATGATAAAAACAATGTTCAATCATAAAAATAACTGTCATTAATAGAAGTGCTGGTTTTAAATCTAAGTGAAACGATAAGTTTAATTTGGAAAGAATTAGTCCATCCAAAAGCCAATCGAAAAAAAACAATTGATTGGCTTTTTGCTGTGTAAGAAGTTTGACAAAGGTTTAAAAATAGAGGTAGTTAAAAAATATCTCTATTTAATTTGAAAATATTTTGAAAAAAGCTGGATATCTCTGCAATTAGAATAATATCAAGATTAATACGCAACAAAATATTTTCTATTACATCAATAGCTTAAATAAAAGTAACTTTAAAATGCACTTAAATTTAAAAACTATCTTGATTATTACTTGAATTTATAGTTGAGTTTTCATTTTAATAATTTGGGATAATTTGAGTATTTACTTTTGATCGTATAAATGTAATATAAGTCATTCTTAATAAATTAATAAATATTAGCCATAAGTGCAAAGACAATTTCCAGAATAAAAAATGCATAATAAATGGTGGGCATATTAAATCAATGGGCACAATAATAACAACAATAAGAAGTGCATAATAAAATATTTTATCAATTTTGAAATGGTACTCCTGGCTCCAATACCAAAGCATATAACCAGTCATTGCAATTAAATTAGGTATGGGTGTCGGCTGCATTACTGAATAAAACCATCCATGTCATCATTATTCCCATAATTTGCAGTCGAAAATTAATTTCGCCAAATCTCTTATAGCGAAAAAGAAATAACCCAGCAAAAGTTAACAAAGTGCCTAATTGAATTTGTACCGAATATGCGCTGATATTAGACCAGGGTTTCATATAAAAAAATGTTTGCCACGGACGACTGTCTTTATGTCCTATAATCATATCAATCCAACTTTTATAATAATTTGGTAGATTAGTTATTTTAGTATTAACGATTGGAATTACTATCAAAATACTAGCTAGAAAAAAAACATAAATTAAATTACGCCAAAATTTAGTATAACATAATAATAGAGCAAGTTGGAACAAACCATATATTTTGACAAATCCGGAAAATAGAATCAATACAATGGCCAAAAATGGTTTATTCTTTTCTAAAAGTGAAAAGGATAACAGAAAAATGTAAGCGACCATTACATTGGCTTGAAAAGATAATAGTGATGTAGCTAAAATAAAAAATGTATATATAAAAATCTTACACTTTGTTTCTTTTGAAAATCTTTCAGGGAGATTAAATATAGCAAAAAAATAAAGCGTATAGTTTAGGGCGTTCCATAAAAATGGACCAATTATATCAGGTAAATAAGCAAAAGGCGCGAAAAATATATTGAAAATGGGGCCATATAGAAAGGTGTCAAGCCCATTGGTTAAGTTTGTCCAATTGCTATCATATGGAGCAATCCCTTGCCAGAATAATTTAGTTGATTCGCTATATATTTTGAAGTTATTATCTCGCCCACGAATTACCTCAGAAAAGCTTAATACTAATGTAATAACTAATCCTATTATATAAAGAAACCGAAGGTTATAAAAAATTTTAATAAATTTTTTCACAATACTATTATTATACTAAACAATATAATTTATTTTCAATCTTTATATAATCTAATAAAAGTTCAAAAAACACAAATGTAATAAATGCTTTATTAATTACAAATTTTATAAAATAGTAGCAATTTTTTTATAAAATGAAAAATACATTCAATAAGGTTGTAGATAATTCAATACTTATAATAAATCAAAAGGTGAAGTTATATTCTGTATATTTCTTGTGCTAACATGTGTATATATTTCTGTTGTTTTACTGCTGCTGTGTCCCAGAATTTCTTGTATATATCTCAAATCTGTGCCATTTTCAAGCAAATGTGTTGCATAACTGTGCCTTAACCAATGTAAGGTAACAGGTTTATTTATACCGGCTTTTATTACACTTTGTTTCAGTACATTTTGCAGGCTTCTTTCGTCATATGAATTTCCGGGAATTTGCCCTTCAAATAAATATACTTTTGGTTTAAATACTTTAAAATAATCGCGTAACATATTAATTGTTTTATTGCTCAAAGGTGCAATCCGGTCTTTTCGGCCTTTCGATTGTTTTATAATTAATATATTTCTTTTCGAATCAATATCCCTGGACCGTAATCGCAACAGTTCTCCACAACGCAATCCACATGAATATATTAGCGATAACATAGCCTTGTGCTTTAAATATTTCGGCGCTTCCAATATTCTCTTAACTTCGTCTTTACTTAATACATTTGGCAATGTTTTTTGTCGTTTTGGCCTATGTATAAGTTCTACATTAATAGTTGTATTTTGAATAGTTTGAAAAAATAATTTTATTGCATTTACTATTTGATTTTGAAATGAAGTCGATAAATTATTGGCCAGAATATATTCATTGTTGTATTTAATTATATCATCATTTGATATTTCATTCAGGGCCTTGTAATTATAGTATTTTAAAAACGATTCTAATGCATTTGTATACGTAGCAATAGTACTATTGCTATAACGGCGTGAAAGAAGCCAAAGTTTGAAATTTTTAATTTCTGAAACTACCTCGGTATTTAAAGTTTTGGATTTAATAAAAGGTTGCTTATTTTTTAATTCTTTAATTTTATTAAAAAGAATCTTAGCATCAATATTGGCGATACCCTCAAATCTTTTTTTAATTTGTATAAAAACTTCCCTTGAAAATGGGACATACCAGGTATTATAAGTTTTACTCCATGTAACATTGGGCAATTGCTTTGTAATTTGCGCCAATTGATAATTATATTTAAAGTTCAGCAATATTATTTGCTTCTTGCGATGAAAAACAGTATCCAGTATTATGTTTGTCATAGAAACAATTTTATGCCCATAATGTACAAAAAATTAGTGGAATTACATGATATTTTAAATGTAAATAAATTTACAAGGCAACCTGGGTTAGTTAATTTTCGCTTTTAGATAAAATACTATTGAATGCTAAGAAAAATATTTTATACCAATTATTGATAGTTATAGAACCTTATTATTTATAGGTTCAACATGAATATTCATCTCAATATTGTTTATTCGAATTTGAATTTCATGTTCAATTAAATCGCAGGTATCGTGTACTTTTTTCAATTCGGTATTAGCAGGCATTTCCAAATGCAATTCTGCAAACCTGAATTTTCCCGATTTTCGTGTTTTCAAGCCATGAAAATGCAATTTATGTGAATCAATTACTTCATTTATAATTTCAATTTCCTTGTCCGAAAGTGAAACGTCAAGAAGTGGTGCAACTGCATTCATCAACAACGAATAAGACTCTTTAATTATTAATAATGCTACACCCATTGCAATAAATGAATCGAGAAAATACCAATGGGTTAACCACATCAACAACAAGCCAAATGCAACACCCAATGATGTATAAACATCGGTCTTCAGATGCAGAGCATCAGCTTCAAGAGCAATACTATCTGACTTTTTGGCAATCTTATATAAGCGATGCGAAACCAAAGCATTAATTATTGCAGACAAAAGCATAACTACAAACCCATAACCAATTGAATGCAACTGTGTCTTAAATTCAAGCTTTATAACAGCTTCATAAATTATATATATTGCAGCAATAAATATTAATAGTGCTTCTATGGTGCCAGAAATGTTTTCGAATTTCCCATGTCCGTATGGATGTTCTTTGTCAGGCGGAGTATCTGATATTTTAACGGCTAAATATGCAATTAATGATGCAATTAAATCAATTCCGGAATGTATAGCTTCTGAAATTATACTCACAGAATTGCCCACAATACCTACTGCAATTTTTAAAACAATTAGAATTGAATTAGAAATAATTGAAAGTTGTGCGGTCCTGATTTTCTCGTTCATTTTAGCATCATAAATAACAAAAATAATAAACTATTTTGAATGTGCATGTTGTTGTTAAACAATGTTAAATACAGTTAAGTGATTTTAAAGAATTTGTCAGTGTGTATCGGTATTTTTTATTTTTGAGCCAAGTAAGGATTAAAATCAAAATTTATGGACATAAAAATTGATAAACTGACTAAAAAGTATGGCGTTCACAAAGCGGTAGATAACATATCGTTTGAAGTGAAAACCGGAGAAATTTTAGGTTTTCTTGGGCCTAACGGTGCTGGGAAAACAACGACCATGAAAATTATTACCAATTACTTGGTAAGTGACGAAGGTGATGTAATTGTTGGCGGTAATTCAGTCCGCGACGATGCCGACAGTGTTAAAAAGCATATCGGGTATTTGCCCGAAAGCAATCCATTGTATTATGACATGCCTGTAATTGATTATTTAAATTTTTGTGCTGCATTGCAAGGGGTTGAAAAAATAAAAATTCCGGAACGTGTTCACGAAATGGTAAAAGTTTGTGGCTTGAATGCCGAAAAGCACAAAAAAATTGGCGAACTCAGCAAAGGTTTCCGCCAGCGTGTTGGCTTGGCACAAGCCATGATACACGACCCAGCAGTATTAATTCTGGATGAACCCACAACAGGGCTCGATCCAAACCAGATAGTTGAAATAAGGCGTTTAATACGCGAATTGGGACGTGAAAAAACAGTAATTCTAAGTACTCATATATTACCAGAAGTTGAAGCTACCTGCGACCGAATTTTAATTATTAACAATGGCAAAATTGTTGCCGATGGCACAGCAGAATCGCTTCGTAAGCAAGCTCAGGGTCAGGAAATACTTACTGTTAAAATTGAAGATGGCGATGCGAATGCAATTTTCAAATCATTACAAAGTCTTTCAACTGTTGGCATGGTTGATTTTGCCGATAGGAATAAAAACCGTTTCGAAATACAAAGCCGGCCGGGCTGCACCTCTCCACGTGAAATATTCAACCTGTGCGTTCAAAACCATTGGGTGTTGACCGAAATGGCTGTTTCGGAAGCTAAACTTGAAGATATTTTCAGGGAATTAACGGTAAATTAGTGTTTAGGTTTTAGTGTTTAGTTTATAGTATATTAGATTTAACAATGGGGGAGATCAAAGATTTTACGAAACTTGATGTCTGGCTAAAGGCAAAACTTTTGGCTAACACCATTTATGGAATAACAAGGACTTTCCCAAAAGATGAATTATATGGTCTAACTTCTCAATTGAGACGTGCTGCGATATCAGTTCCTTCAAACATTGCTGAAGGTATTGGTCGGAACCATTCCAAAGAAACCAATCATTTTCTCGAAATCTCAAGAGGTTCGTTATTTGAAATTGAAACACAAGTTTACATTTCAAGAGACCAAGAGTTTATAAGTAATGATGATTTCATTCAACTTCTGAGCTTAATAGAAGATAATAAAAAACTTATTAATGGATTTATGACATATTATAAAAGTAAATCCAAAGAGAACTAAACACTATAAACTAAATCCTACACACATAAAATAAAAACATCAATAAAATTTATAAGATATGAAACCTATATGGATTATAACAAAACGTGAACTTGGTTCATTTTTTGACTCACTGATTGCCTACATTCTGCTTATATTGTTTTTAGGCTTTAGTGGCTTTTTTACCTGGATTTTCGGAAGTGATATTTTCCTCATTAACCAGGCAACTCTTCAACCATTTTTTGGAATTGCTTATTGGAGCTTGTTTTTCTTTATCCCTGCTTTAACCATGCGTTCATTGGCTGAAGAAAAGAAAAGTGGAACAATTGAATTGCTACTCACAAAAGCCATTACTGACAGACAGGTTGTGATTGGCAAATTTCTAGCTGCCTTTCTTTTAATTGCCATTTCATTAGCTTTCACATTACCATATGTAATTACAATTGCATCAATTGGAAATATAGACGGAGGTCAGGTTTTATGTGGCTACATTGGCCTTTTGCTTATGAGTGCCTCTTATATAAGTATTGGCATTTATGCAAGTTCTATAACAAGCAATCAAATTGTGGCATTTCTGTCCTCTTTGTTTATCGGGTTGCTCTTCCACCTGATATTTGGCATTTTATCTTCAAATTTTTCAGGTCATTTTGGGGAAATGTTGAACATGTTAAGCTTATCAACCCACTTCGAAAGTATCCAACGCGGTGTGATTGATTCAAAAGACTTAATATATTTCTTTTCAATCATTTTCATTGGTTTGTTTCTGGCAGAAACCAGTTTATCCAGGAGAAAAGTCACTGGATAAGAAGTTGATAGTTAAAAATGTTTGATTCAATTTAATATACAAGAAAGTATGAAGAACAAATTATATATTTCAATAACATTGGTTGTAGCAATAATATTGGTGCTCAACCTTATATCGCAGGACTTTTTCCTACGGCTCGATTTTACTGAGAATAAACAATATACCCTTAGTAAAGCAACAAAAGATATTTTAAAAGACCTTACAGAACCGGTTACCGTGAAAGCCTATTTTTCGGGAAACCTGCCACCTGAATATTCCCAATCGAGAAAGGATTTTAAAGAAGCCTTAATTGAATACCATAACCGTTCAAAAGGTATGCTGGTGTATGAGTTTATAAATCCTGGGGAAAAAGAAGAAGTGGAACAGGAAGCCGTGCAGGCAGGTATTCAACCATTGATGATTAATATCCGTGAAAAAGACCAGATGAAGCAACAAAAAGCTTACATGGGCGCAGTAATTTCAATGGGCGACAGGAAGGAAGTTCTGCCTTATATTCAACCCGGTAGCGCTTTGGAATACCAGCTATCAAAAGCAATAAAGAAATTATCTGTTCAGGACAAACCAACATTAGGTATTTTGCAGGGAGATGGTGAACCACAGTTACAGGAAATCGGTCAGGTTTACAACGAACTAAATGTTCTATATAATGTAGAACCTTTAACACTTTCTGATACTTCTAATATTCCCGACAGAATTAAAACAATTGCTATTATTCGTCCTAAGGATTCAATTCCGGCAAAACACTTTGAACAATTGGATAATTTTATGTCGCATGGCGGAAGAGTTTTGGTTGCCATAAGCAGGGTTAATGCCGATTTGCAACATGCCCAAGGCACGGTTCTAAAAACAAACCTCGAAAACTGGTTAAAAGGAAAAGGTATTATTGTTGATGATAATGTAGTTATTGACGCAAATTGTTCGGCGGTGCAAGTTGTTCAGCAACAAAACGGATTTAAAATGGTTTCAAGTGTTCAATTTCCGTACATACCTGCAATTAAAAATTTTGCAAAACATCCCATTAGCGAAGGTCTGGAGAATGTAATATTTCCATTCGCAAGTACCATTGAATATAATGGAAACCCATCTAATAAATTTACACCTATTGTTTATTCTTCCGACAAATCAGGAACTGAATTATTGCCAGTTTATTTCAATGTACAAAGGCAATGGACAGATAACGATTTCCCAAAGAAAAACCTGACTTTAGCCGCAACGCTTGAAGGTAAACTTGTTGGAAATACTTTTTCGAAAATGGTTATAATAGCTGATGGCGATTTTATAGTCAATGGTAAACAAGACCAGTCACAACAGTTGAACCCTGATAATATAAGTCTTATGGCCAATAGTATTGATTGGCTTTCGGACGATACCGGATTAATAGGTTTAAGAACAAAAACAATCACATCTCGCCCATTGAAAGATCTGGCAGATGGCACAAAAACAACTTTAAAATATTTAAACTTCCTGCTTCCAATTCTGCTGGTTATTGGTTACGGTATTTTCAGGACTCAAGTAAAACGTAATATACGTATTAAACGAATGGAGGAAAATTATGGCTAAGAAATTTAATAACTCAAAATTATTATACGTTTTTGTCGGATTGCTAATTATATTCGGCATTGTGGAATGGTATCAGAAAAGCCATACCGAAAGTACGTTAAACACAAAATTAGTAGATATTGACACTACAAAAGTGACAAAAGTGCTAATTTATCCTACCGCTGAAAAATCAGCCGAAATTTCATTTTTGAAAGAAGGAAAAAACTGGAAAGTGAGCAAGGGAAAAATTACCGCCGAACCGGCGCAGAATATGCCGCAGAGTTTGTTATCGATGCTGGTTGATTTAAAAACGCAACGTTTGGCATCGAAAGACAAGAAAAAATGGGCTGAATTTAAAGTAACTGATTCCACAGCAACTAAAGTTAAAGTTTATGAAGGCTCAAAACTTGCCTTAGATATGTATATAGGTAAGTTCACATATCAGAGAAGCAATAATCCGTATAGTGGCATGTATGGCGGAGGAGGCGGAATTTCAGGAACTACATTCATTCGCCTTTCAGATGATGATGAAATATATGCAGTTGAAGGATTTTTAACTTTTAGTTTTAACCAGGGTTTCAACATGTTCCGTAACCAAAGCATTGCCAGGTTTGATAAACCAAATGTTGAAAAAGTAACATTCAAATATCCTGGTGACAGCAGTTATACAATATCATTAAATGACAAAAAACATTGGATGATTGGCAATGAAATGCCTGATTCGACAACGGTTTCAAATTATCTCAACGCTCTTGCATATAAAGGAGGTTCATCATTTGATGATAATTTTATACCATCCGGAGCCCCATTATTTGAAATTACAATTGAAGGAAATAATATGAAGGATGTTATTATTGACGGTTATCAGAAGGCAAATGATGATTATATAATTAATTCGAATTTGAACCCAAAATCGTATTTCTCTTCACCCGGCAAAGGATTGTTCAATGAAATTTTTAAAGGCAAAAAATCCTTCTTTGTTAAAAAGAAGAAATAACGTTGATTATATTTAATTGAAAAAGGCTGCCATAAACTGACAGCCTTTTTTTAATTATTAATATAGTTTAAACCAGAACTTTGCCAGTCATTTCAGCCGGTATTGGTAATCCCGTAATTTTAAGGATAGTAGGAGCAACATCTGCCAGAACTCCACTTTGAATAGTTTTATAGTCATCGGAAACCAATATACAAGGCACTGGATTTAGAGAATGCGCTGTATTGGGAGAATTGTCATCATTTATAACATAATCGGCATTCCCATGATCGGCAATAATAAGAACATCATAACCATTTGCCTGTGCTGTTTTAACAACTTCGCCTACACAGGTATCGACTGTTTCAACTGCTTTTGTAATAGCTTCATATATACCAGTATGGCCAACCATATCACCATTTGCAAAATTAAGGCAAATGAAATCGGCTTCCTTTTTATTTAATTCGGGCAACAATGCATCTTTCACTTCAATTGCACTCATTTCGGGCTTTAAATCGTATGTAGCAACTTTTGGTGATGATCGTAAAATTCGGGTTTCGCCTTCAAATTCATTTTCACGACCTCCAGAAAAAAAGAAAGTTACATGAGCATATTTTTCTGTTTCTGCAATTCTGATTTGCTTTAATCCATTGGCAGAAACTACTTCGCCTAATGTATTGGTAACATTATCTTTATCATAGATAATATTTATACCTTTAAATGAATCGTCATAACGAGTCATGGTATAATATTTCAGAGGCAATGTTTTCATGCCAAATTCAGGCATATCTTTTTGAGTAAGTACCACAGTAGTTTCACGTAAACGGTCGGTTCGGTAATTAAAGCATATAATCACATCATTTTCTTCAATTAATCCAACAGGTTTCCCATTTTCAGATATAACAACCGGTTTAATAAACTCATCGGTAATATTTGCATTATACGAATCATTTATAGCATCTAAAACATCACTATATTGAGTTCCTTTCCCATTAATCATCAAATCATAACTTTCTTTTACCCGCTCCCATCGTTTATCACGATCCATTCCATAATAACGGCCAATTAAAGTAGCAATTTTGCCGTTTGCATTTTTTAAATGGTTCACTAAATTAGTTATATATCCCAGACCGCTCTTTGGATCGGTATCGCGGCCATCCGTTATGGCATGGATATACACTTTATTTAAACCAAATTCCTTTGTTACATCGCACAATTTATATAAATGCGAATCCATAGAATGAACGCCACCATCAGATATTAATCCTATGAAATGTACTGATTTATTATTCATTTTTGCATAAGTAAAAGCCTCTACCAATGCAGGATTTTTAGCAATAGAACCATCTTCACAGGCGAGGTTTATTTTTACCAAATCCTGGTATAATACACGGCCAGCCCCAATATTTAAGTGCCCAACTTCCGAATTTCCCATGACGCCATCGGGTAAACCAACATTTTTGCCACTTGTAAGCAATTGTGAATTCGGATATTCTTGTGAAAGTCTATCAATATTTGGAGTCTTTGCACAAAAAATAACATCCGATTTATCTTTCTTTCCAATTCCCCATCCATCGAGAATCATTAACAACATTCGTCTTTTTGCTTTCATGAATTTATCAATTTAAATATCTATTCAATTTTTTGAAGCCGCAAATGTAATAATTTTTATATATGCATTATTTGAGGTGATCTTATATAAATTAGTCTTTTCAGGCTGAATATTTCATAAGACAATTATATCCGTATTAACATTGTTATTTATACCGAATCTAAATAATTATCAGCTATTGAATATTGATTAATTGGTTTATATATTTGTGTGGTTATATAAACTGAAAAAATCTAATTTAAAACTAAAATTATGAAAATTATTAAACTAATGCTCTTTTGCGGCATTGTCGCATTTTTTTCTGCCTGTCAAAAAGATAATATCACGGTTACATTAAAAACGGCCGGGAGCCTTTCAGTACAAATTATTGATAGTTCTGGCACAACTTATCCTAAACTTAAGGTCCATTTGCTTTCTGGAGTCGTTTTAAGCTCTAGCAGTTCAACCTCTGTGGCTGAAATTGATGAGCAAACTACAGATAGTAAAGGCAATGTAAGCTTTGGAACACTTGAAGCCGGTACTTATTATATTTATACTGATACAATTAAAATCGGCAATAAATATTATTTAATTGGTAAGTCATTTCAAGTGATATCAGGTGATTCAAAAAGTCTAAAGTTAAATCCTTTTGAATATATTGGTACAGTTAAATTACAAGTAGAAATTAACACCAATGGGGGAATTGATACTTTGGATTTAACCACATTAAAAGTAGCTTTGATAAAATATAGCGATTATCTACATTTATATAATGCAAACAGGCAACATGTAATAAGCAAAGCTTTAGCAATAAAAAGCCCAGATATTAATGGAAATGTTGAATTTGATAATGTTCCAGCAAATATAGAATATATACCATACGTTTATATCAACAATAATGATACTATAGGCGGTTGGTCAACCTATGGTGGATTGTCGTTTTCAAAAGGAGACATTTACTCTAGTTATTGTTATGTTAACTTATCGGCATTGATTATTTTTAAAGGGAATATTAATATTACCTATACTTATTATAGTTATTCGACCTATACAACTATTCCTGTTAAATCAGCAAATGTGGTATTAATAAATTATAATGACTACAATAATTATAATTTATATAGTGCAAGCCAATCGGTAATTTTATCACATAAAGTGGGTAATGTAGTAATTACAAATACAAGTGGTATTGCCGCTTTTGTTAATGTGCCAGTAGGTTATGATTACTACCAGTATATCTATAATTCAAAAGGAGGTACATGGGTTACATCATATGTTTATTCAATTGCAAATACTACCAACCCTTACCAAATGCAAATAACAGGTTCGAACTTGGGATTAAGTAAATAAAAGAATTATATCAATAAAAAACCTTTCAGGATGAAAACTTCTGGAAGGTTTTTTTTATAAAACAACTGTCAAATAATTTAATGTTTTCCAGTTAAGAATGCTACTTATTTTCGAATAAAAACTTACAGTCTTCCCAAGAATGTTTACTTCTTTATCTAATAACGCGAAATGCCATTGTTAAGTTGACATTTACAACAGCGCCATAAATAAAAAATTTATAACATAATTTGAATATACTAACAAAAGAATTTATTTTAGAACAATAATTTTTGAAGTAGAAACATTCCCAGCCTGTGTTATACGACAAATGTAAATACCATTTGAAACCTGCAATCCATTGTTATCGGTTAAATTCCAAGTTGTTGTATAATCACCGGCAACTTGTGAAGAACTTACCAGTGATTTTATCTTCTGCCCCGAAACATTGTATATAGAAATGTTTACACTTCCTTCGTTTTTATTCGAATAAACTATGGTTGCTCTTTCTTTTACCGGATTTGGGAAAATAGTAATATTGCTGTTTATTATTACATTATTAATTGCTGATTTTGATGTATCCTGAATAAAAACAAACCGGTCAATCGTAAATGGGTTCTTTGTCCCGGCTAAAATTTTAAATGTTAAAATTTGGTTTCCTGTATCAAGGGAAACCCTTAAAACAGAACTTACAGCCAAGGTAGTTGAATCGCCCGTTTTCGGAACAGTTACAGAGCTGGTTGATGTATTGCCAACGATAAAATTATATTTTCCTCCGCCATTAACAGATGCAGTGTATGTTCCAATATCATATAATCCTTTAATATCAACGTGAATAGAATATTGGGTCCATTCTCCATCTGCAGCATAACCTATTTGATATCCGCTGTCAGGTCGCGCTTCAATATCAACACCTTCTGATAATCTATAGGCTCCGCCTTTATTTGAAGTAGTATTATAGTGGTAAGTTTGCCCTTCACCTCCAATATCAAAATTTTCAGCCTGAATTGTACCCGGAATTGAAGCTGCTGATCCCAAATAAGGTTTTCTTATTCCAACAATTGATGCCGATATAGGATACGAATATAAATCAATGGAATCCAATAAATTAGTTCGAAGACGATAATAATAAATTGTATGTTGCGACAAGGCGGAATCTTGGAACTGAGAAGTACTTGGGCTTAATTTTGCAATTTGTGCGAAAGTAGTATTGGCAGTTCTTCTATCTAAATAAATACTGTCATTTAAAGTAGTGCGGTTTAACCACGATAAAGTTACTGATGTATCCTTTACAATTGCATTTAGTTGCGTTGGGGATTCTTTATAGGTGTGAATAATTACATCTTTTAAATCATTCCATTTGCGAGAACTTCTTATGTATGTTTGCCAATCGCCATTATCGTCCCAAACATTAAACGCAAACTTATATTTTAAAGATTGTTCTACCAATGTGGCATAATATATCATCCGGGAGTTGTAATCACATAATTTCATAGCTCCACATTCATCAAGTGTAACAGGTATATTATTTTTAACTGACCAATTGCTTACCTGAATAAATTTTGCAGCAGTGGTACTAATGTCACTGCTACTACCATATGTTCCAATACCAAGTCCTCCAAAATTCCACGGATCATATGAATGGTAATAACCTATAAGATATTTATCATTTGTATCCGGAATTCTCGCACCAACAAGCTGATCAGAATTTGAAAATGAATTACCTGAATAAAGAACAATTCGGGTTGGATTGGTTTTACGAATAATAGCTAAAACCCTTTTATTAAGCGAATCCACACTTGCCTGAGTCATTGGGTTGGGTTCATTTAAAATTTCGAATAGCAAATGATTCGATTTGTCTTTGAAATGTCTTGATACCTGGCTCCAAATGCTATCAAATTTAGCAAGTGTATCAGCTTTTGCAACAAGGTCTTTCATGGTATCGGTCGCTTTTAAACCAAGTTCGTGATGTGCGTTAATAACTATATACAATCCTTTGTTTAATCCCCAAGTAACAACGGTATCAACCCTGGCTAACCATTTCGGATTTATGGTATAGGGTGAATTTTTTGAAACATGATCCATCCATGTGATAGGAATTCTAACACAAGTGAACCCCGCATTTGCATAGTCATCAAAGTAATATTTCTGAATTGTTGGGTTGCCCCACGATGTCTCATTTGGGTGCGCATCCAACGTGTTACCAATGTTTATACCGCGTTGCATTTGTAAAATAGCCTGCTGAGGTGTTAACTGACTAAATGTTACATTCAATAATAATGTTGACATCAGCGATATAAGTAAAAATTTTTTCATATAAATTGTTTTAAAATTTAGAATTGATATTTTATAAATTTTTATTGCTTACCATAAAGTTTGTAGCATAGAAAAATTGGTTTGTTGAAAATCACAATGTTCGTACATAAACTATTTTTGATGTTTACAAAAAATTAAAATTGCTTAACAAAAAATGCAGTTACTCATTTTTTATTGCTTTCAATATATTCCGAAGGGCTAATCCCGACTGTATTTTTAAATACCCTGTTAAAATGATTAGGGCTGCTAAACCCCACTTTAAATGCAATTTCGCCAATATTCAGGTCTGATTCTATTAACATGCGCTTTGCCTCATTAATCCGGATTTTATTTATATACGTTTTAACGTTACAATTAAATTGGGTTAAAATGCTTTCCGCAATACTCCTCGGCCCAATACCTGTTTTTTCGGAAATTAAATGTAGGCTTAAATCTGAATTTTGGAAGTTTTCATTTATATACTCAAGAAAATTGTCTTTTGATTTCTGTTCTTGTTCAAAAACAACAGCATGATAATTTATTGTTAAAGTTTTTACCTGTTTTTCTGGTATGGTGCATGAAATAAAAGAATGCAAAAAGTATTGTTACAACTAATAATTGAATCCCAAACATTGCAAGAATCACCTTTGTATTATCCCTATAAAAGATAATGGAATAAATTTGAATAGATTGTTCTTTATTCTGAGCCGGATTGAGGCCTGTCGCAAAAGCAAAGCGAAACATTCTACTCCAATAAGGTTGTTTAATTGAAGTTGGTGAGAGATTATATTTGTCGAACCACCAATCGGGAGTCTTAAAATCGGCGATTGATAATTTGAAAAAATGCCTTTTAGAGTTTATTTCAATATATTTACAAAGATGCCTGAAACCTAAAACTTTCCCATCAAGGTTCATGGTAGAATCTTTTAAAATAATGTAAACGAAAATTGGTCTTATTCCTTTGCCGGTAACTTCAACTTTTGCCTTGTTAAAAAATGAAATATTATATTCTTTATGCAACTTACTTTCGAAACCTATACCCACATACGGTCTAATAAATCCATCTTTTAATATAAAACTCATACCCGTTGACGAATCTGTTTGATAAGTACCTGTTATAATAGAATTGCCATTATCAACACTATCATTATAAAAATCTATTTGAATATTCTTATTGTCGGGGAAAAAGATGAGAGGTTGTTTCTGAAAGAATGTGAAATATATTACGAATTGAAAAAACAAAATGATGCAACACACCCACAAACTAAATTTATCGTGAAGAAATTTTTTGAGAAATTTTATGTACGTATCTTTTAGCATCACCATAGTACTGTTTGAAAACCTAATTTTAGTATTATATAAAAAGGGGGAAATACTTATACAAATATATGCCTGATTACAGAACAAAACAGAGTAAATATGAGAAGATATTTTTACTGAGTTAAAATATAAGCCTAGTAAATAATAGACTGGCTTTAATCATCGTTGCGTAAAAATGAGAATACCCAAACAATAAAATGGCTTAAAACTCCTAAAGTCTTTCTTAACTAATATCAATAATTTAGTACGTTTTAATGAATTTCAACCATCCTGGTTTTTGCATTGAAATGAACCTGTAATACCATAAGTTGTCCAACTGATTTGTTACTAATTTTTGCAGGTGTCCATTTAGGTGAAGAACCTATAGATCGTTTGGCTTCGTCATCTAAAACTTTAAAACCAGAACTTTTCAATACTGAAAATATTTTGACTGTACCAAAACAATCAACACCAAACTGTATTATTACGGTTCCTTGCTGTCTTCTTCTTAAGGAATAAATTGGATATTTAGTATTTTTTTTAAGGTAAGTTATATAGGTGTTTACATCGCCATTTTGAAATTTTGCAGTCTTTTCAACAATTGAATAATATTCAGTATCAACAAGCGCAGCTTGATTGTTAGCCTGAGCCAATGAATCGGCATTTATAGTTTTTGAAACTGATTTTTTAACGCTACATGAAAGAGTATAAAACACAATTCCTAAAATAATTATAAGAAAATAACCAGATAATTTAATTCGCATATATTATTGTTTTAATCATATAACAGGCAATTTTAAATTTTGTAAAAATAAACAAATAATTATTTTATTATAAAAACAAAAAAACAGAGATTTGATCAACAAACCTCTGCAATTGATATACAATAAAAAAATAGTAATTATTTTATTTTTACTCTTTCGGTTGTCAGGTTTTCAGAATTCGTACCAACCATTATGTCATAATCACCTGTCTGGACAGAACGTTTCATATCCATATTGAACGAAGCCAGTTTGTCGCTTGTTATTTTAAATACTACATTTTTTGTTTCACCCGGATTTAATGAAATTCTTGAAAAATCAATCAATTCCTTAACAGGCCTAACCGGGAGGCTTATTAAATGATGCATATATAACTGAACAATTTCATCTCCCTTTGTCTTTCCAATATTAGTGACATCAATGCTAACTGTAATAATCGAATCGGAATAAGTTTCTTTAGGCGTAATATGCATATTCGAATATTGGAAAGTAGTATAACTTAATCCAAATCCGAAAGGATAAATTGGAGAATTATCGGCCAAAACATAATCGCGAAAGCGCGACGGTTTATGGTTATAAAAGCAGGGCAATTGTCCAACTGAACGAGGAAATGTAATGGTTAGTTTGCCGCTCGGGTTAACTTTTCCAAAGAGTACATCGGCAACAGCATTACCGGTTTCTTCTCCCAAATACCAACATTCTATGATAGCAGGTGCGCTTTTTTGAATTTCATTTATAGCAATTGGTCTTCCATTGAATAGCAATATTACTAGCGGTTTTCCGGTTTCAATAATTGCCCTGACCAAATCATTCTGACTACCAACCAATTCAAGACTTTCGCGGTCGCCTAAATGTTTTTCATCCCAGGCTTCACGGCAAATTAATTCATTTTCACCAATAACCAAAACAACTGCATCACTTGCTTTTGCTGTTTTTACCGCTTCAGCAATCAAACTTTTATTTTCCTCTGATGTTGCGATAACAGGATTTTCTTCTACATGCCAGTTACAGTCTTTGTTTAAAGTGAGCTTACAGCCTTCAGCATATAAAACTTTAAAACGATTTTTTGCAAACTCATTTATTCCTTGCAGCACACTTATCCCTTTCATAGGAACTGCCGAATAACCACCCAAATGAATATCGGCGGCATTGGGACCAATAACAGCTAGTGTCTTAATTTTGGAAGAATCGAATGGTAAAGTATTTTTATCATTTTTTAATAATACCATTGCCTCCTGTGCAGCTTTCAATGCAAGTTGTTTATGTTCATTACAATTGGTAACTTTCTGCATCAAATTAATATTAGCATAAGGATGTTCGAACAAACCCAATTTAAATTTTACCCTTAGTACATTACGAACAGCACGGTCAATATCAGCTTCTGACACTTTATTTTCTTTCACTTGTGCTAGAAGTGATGCAAAGCAACCTTTACTACCTAAATCATAATCGAGCCCGGCTTTAATTGATAATCGTCCAGCTTCAGCAGAATCAGCTGCACATAAATGATTTTGGTACAAAACATCCATCCCTCCGCCATCGCTCATCACATAACCATTGAAACCCCATTCATTCCTTAATATATCGGTAAGTAATTTATGATTTACATGATTTGGCACACCATCCCATTCATTATATGAAGCCATAATTGATTGCGCATTTGCTCTTTTTACGCACATTTCAAAAGGATATAAATGATTTTCGCGAAATTCACGATCGGAATAATTTACTGGTGCAATATTTCTTCCACCTTCGGGTTGGCCATGTCCGGCAAAATGTTTTAAAGTTGCTGCTACGTGATTTGTATCAATTTTATTTCCACGACCTTGAAGACCAAAAACGGCAGCCATGCCAATTCTTGAAACCAAATATCTGTCTTCGCCATAACATTCATCTGTCCTACCCCACCTCGGATCTCTTGCCAAATCAACTACAGGTGATAATACCTGATTAGTACCACTTGAACGTTCTTCTAATGCAGCTGTCGTAAAAACTTTTTCAACTAAAGCAGTATCCCAGGTAGAACCTAATGCGATTGCCTGAGGAAAACTTGTTGCACCATTGGACATAAATCCATGCAGCGATTCTCCGAATACAAAACCGGGAATTCCTAACCTTGATTTTTCAATTAAATATTTTTGAATACCATTTATTCGCTCAGCTCTCCATTCGGCTGATTTACCTTTACCCATAACCCAAATAGAACCAACTCCCTGTTTTAATCGTAAGGTATCAATACCTATATAACTTAAATTGGAACTCCAACCGACAGAATCATTTAAACGAACTCCATAAAGTTGTGAAACTTTCTCTTCAAGAGTCATGCGCGAAAGCAAATCATCAACACGACTGTCGATGGAAACTGTGGAATTTTTATATTTAGGCTGACATGCCAAAATAATTACTAAAATTAAGGGTAAAAACTTTTTCATATTAAAAAATTAATTTTTCATATATAATAAAACACTTAGGTTGCTTATGAAACTCTGCAGAATTTAAATTTGAAAATATTGTGGCTACAAATGGAATAATTTATTTTTTATTTTGTAATAACAAAATGGTTTGAGAAAATACGGCTTCTTCAATAACATCAGGGTTATGCGAACAAATAAATAATCCTATATAATAACCCGAAGTATCGAATTTCATATCCAATGTTCCAATTTCAGCTAATGCTACACCACTTTTTGCGCCACTAGTTATAATTTTATTACCAATTTTTTGCATTTGAAGATTGGATAAAGCTTTTAAATCAGTCCTTATTTCTTTTGTCAATGAATCTTTATCTGTTCGGTATTGCATTGCCATTAAGCCTTCGCCATGATTTGCAATTGAAATATATTTTGAATCAGGATCGAGACTTTGGCGAAGAATCAATCCTGCCTTACGATGAGGTTCTACTCCAGTTCCAACCCATTCTAAAGTAGTATTCAATGTAAAATCGCCTTTAACCTTCTTCCAAACAAAATAAAATTCATCGTTATTAAACCACATATTTTTACCAGAACCTTTTAGTATATAATTTCCGGTATTCTTATCAAACTTATAAGAACCTTTGTTTTTGACATTGCCAATATCAGAACCGTTTTCAAAAACAGGATTTGTCTGGTCAATTATAAATCCAGTTAAAAATAGCGTAAATATTAATAATATTGGCTTACTAAAACTTATAAACAAATTTTTGTATTTGGCTTTTTTCATTTTGTTTAGTTTAGTGATTGTATCATTTAAAAGTTATTCAATTATAAACCTAAAAACACTTATAAGTTGTTAATTACATGTTAAGTAATATAATATATCTAATTATGACGTTCAGAATAACTCCTTATATAAATTTATTTTTTCTACGTTTCATTTCCAAATTTATTATTTGTAATTCACGGGAAGTTTGCCCTTTTACTGAAGTATTTTCCTCAGCTCTACGAATTAAATAAGGCATAACTTGTTTTATTGGCCCATATGGAATATATTTTGTTACATTATATCCATCATTTGCCAAATTAAAACTTATATTGTCACTCATTCCATATAACTGCGAAAACCAAATTCTGCTATCGTTTTTTGCAAACTTATATTCAGTTATTAGCTTAGTTAGTAATAAATTGCTACTTTCATTATGTGTTCCACAAAATATTGAAATTCTATCTAAATGATCCATTGAAAATTTTAATGCCTTATTAAAGTCTGAATCTGTTTCTAATTTATTAATATGAATTGGAGAAGTATAACCTAATTTCAATGCACGTTCACGTTCTTTTTCCATATATGCACCACGAACAAATTTTATTCCCAAATAATATCCTTTCAAATTAGCTTTACTCAATGAATTTTTCAGAAAATCAAGCCTGTCAGTCCTGTACATTTGCATTGTGTTATATACAATGGCGAAATTTAAGTTATATTTTTCCATCATTTTTTCGCATATATCATCTATCACTGGCTGATAATATGAATGTTCAGCATCAATCATTACTGGGATGTTTTCATCAAATGCTGTTTTGCATATATTTTCAATTCGTGATTTAAATTTTTCATAGGCTTCCGATTCTGAATTGGAAAGTTGTTCGTTGGATGATACTTTTTCAAGAATTTCACGCTTTCCAAAAGCTGATGGCTTAAAAACAGTAAAAGGGACATTAGGATTTTTAGATGCAAAATGAATTGTTGCAAGGGTTTCTTGTAGAGCAGCGTCAAAACTTTTCTCCGAATTATCACCTTCAACAGAATAATCAAGAATAGCTTTAACACTATATTGATTAAGAAATGTAATTGTTTTTGCGGCTTCAGATAATGATTCGCCACCACAAAAGTGTTTGAAAATAGTAGGTTTAACAATCCAGGCAACAGGTAAATGTAATTTAATGGCAGTATTTAATAAAATCTTCCCAATTTTTACAAAACTAGGAAAAGACATTATTTTGAACAACCAATAAGTTTTACGAAGTTGGCTGTATTTTAAATGCTTAAAAGCAATTTCGGAATTTTCGAAAAAAATCATAGAGCTAAAGTTTCTTTTAAACTAAATTAGTGAAACCAATTCAATAAATTACAGTAGAAATAAACTGAATTTTATTAATAGTATAAAAACTTTGAATTAGCTTTACTAAGCAGTTAGTTCATATTTCAGTTTTTAAGTTTAATGATTGATTTTATCTGGTTTTGAGAAATAAATATATGAAGAAATTTGTATTTAGTGTAGCAATTTTATTTCTTTTTTATTCTTGCAATGCTGCAATTATTAATAAAAAAGAGTCTCTTTTACAACTAATAAAATTTGACAATCCTGATACAAATAAAATAAACCATCTTATTGATCTTAGTTTTGAATTGAAAGATTCTAATCCCGATACTTCATTGCTATTATGCTCACAGGCTTTAGAAACGCTCAAAAACATAGAAAATCTACAAGACTTTTTTAAACAGTTTTTCAAATGCAGAATTTTAAATTCATTTGGAACTATCTATTTCCTTAAAAGTAATTATACAAAATCGCTCGATTATTATTTAAAAGCTCTTGCCATAAACGATAAACTTGAACAATCAGCCAAAAAAATATATACAGTTAAATTACTTATACAAAAATCAACTACATTAAGCAATATTGGGGTTTTATATGATGATCAGGGTGATTATCAAAAAGCATTGGTTTATTATTTTAAAGCATTAAAATTGGTTGAACCTTATGGCGATAATGCTGAAATTGCATATAAGCTTGGGAATATTGGCGTTGCTTATAAAAATATCGCATTTAATACACCAAATAATATTCAATACAGGTTGAAAAAAGACACTTTCTATATAAAAGCGCTTGATTATTATTTTAGAGCATTAAAACTTGAAGAAAAGTTGGGTAACAAAGATAATATGGCAACCTGGAATGGCGATATTGGTGAAGTTTATTTTGAACTTGGAGATTATAATAAAGCATTGGATTATTATTTTAAAGCTTTAAAATTAGATAAGGAAATTGATAATAAGAATGTTTATGGAACCTGGCTTTTTTGTATAGGAGCACTTTATACGGAACAAGGGAAATATAGCGAAGCTTATAATTATTTGTATAATTCACTTTCAGTTTCAAATAGCCTTGGTTCAATGATAGATTTAAAATCGGAATATGAAGAATTATCAAAATTATATGAAAAATCGAAAATATGCTTACCTGACACAATTGGTTGTAGATTATTAAATAAAGAAGAAATGCGGCTTCGGGCTTTGTATTACTATAAAAAAAGCATTGAAGTGCGTGATACTTTATTTAGTCAGGACAGCAGAAAGCAACTCATTCAAAAGGAAATGACATTTGAGTTTGAAAAAAAAGAGGCTCTGACCCAAGCCGAACACGATAAACAAATTGCTATTGCCGACGCAGAAAATAAAAGACAAAAAGTAATTATATTTTTTGTAACATTCGGGTTGTTATCGATATTGCTATTTGCAATTTTTATATTGCGCACATTGAATATTACACGTAAGCAGAAAAAAATTATTGAAGAACAAAAATTACAGGTTGACGAAGCAAATGAAGAATTGAACCAACAAAACGACGAAATTGCTGCACAACGTGATGAAATAGAATCGCAACGCGATTTATTGTTCCTTCAGAAAAAGGAAATTACCGATAGTATTGAATATGCAAAATATATTCAACAAGCCCTTTTAGCAAGCCATGAAATTATAAATAATTGTGTGGCTGATTATTTTGTCTTATTTAAACCAAGAGATATTATTAGCGGTGATTTTTATTGGTTTAAACAAATAAAAAATTATTTTTATTTTACAGCAGCCGATTGCACCGGGCATGGAGTTCCAGGTGCATTTATGAGTGTGTTGGGCATTTCGTTGCTAAATGAAATTATAAGTAAACGCGATTTAAATCCTCCGGGAATGGTTTTAAATGATTTACGCAAGCGTTTGAAAAAATCACTTAATCAAAGCAACCCTGAAACTGCAGCTCATGATGGAATGGACATTGCTTTATGCCTGCTCGATATTGAAACAAAAAAGCTTCAATTTTCAGGAGCATTTAATCCGCTTATACTTATTCGTAATAATGAATTGATTGAATTTGCAGCTGATCATATGCCTGTTGGAGTTCATCCAAAAGATGTGATAGATTTTACCAACCAGGAAATTCAGCTACAACCCAACGATTTATTGTATATTTTTTCCGATGGTTATGTATCACAATTTGGAGGTGAATTTGGAAAAAAGTTTAACATTACCCGTTTTAAGCAATTGCTGTTTGAAATAAATAACCAAACTCTTGATATACAAAAGAAAATTCTAGACCAAAAGCTTTTTGAATGGCAAAATGATAACCGTCAAATAGACGACATATTGGTGATTGGGATTAGAATTTAAGCTTCAATATTTTCGGCTTTTAAACCTTTTTTATTCAGCATAATTATTTCCCTTACCCGGTCGAGTGTAATTGGAACTACATTTCCAGGAGCATCCATATTGTCGGTGTACCAAATGACTTTTTTAAGAATATCGATTTTATAAGGATACAATATTCCATTTTTCATCCCTAGTTCTATTAATTCTTTCGGGAATTCTTCTTTAGCTTCTAAATATGTTTCTAACTCATACATCAGACAACACTTGAGCTTTCCGCATTGTCCCAAAAACTTTTCGTTCGATGCTGAAAGATTTTGTTTATGAACTGCACTCTGTTGAACCGAAGGCAATTCAGTTCGCCAGCTTGAGCAGCAAAGTTCGCGCCCACACGAACCAATTCCGCCAATTCGTCCAGCTTCCTGTCGTGCACCTATTTGCTTCATTTCAACCTTAACCTTAAATTCGGCAATGAAAATTTTTATTAATTCCCTGAAGTCAATTCGTTCATCGGCGGTATAATAAAACGTAGCTTTCTTTTTATCGGCTTGATATTCAACATCGCCAATTTTCATTTCTAAGTTAAGACCTTGTGCAATTTGTCTTGATCTGATCATTACAGGATGTTCCAATTCCTTAGCTTCTTTCCAACTTTGTATATCGGAAACATTTGATTTTCTATATATTATTTTTAAAGTACCGGAATCGGCATTATTAACTTTTCGTATAAATTGCTTTTCGGCCAACCGGCCTTTCAGTGAAACTATACCAACATCATAACCATATTGCCCTTCAACTGTAAGTAATTCACCACGTACAATTTTTATATCGTTATCGTTCCTGAAAAACTCTTTACGCGTATTTTTAAATCTTATTTCTACAATATTTGAATTATCATCCAATTCAGGCAAATCGTCTAACCAATCATAAGTATTCAATTTATTACAAGCGTTTAAACTTTCTTCAGCAATAGTAGTAGAACGAATTCCTGGGGTAATAGTATCTTTAAAGTTGCAACCTGTACATGCCATTTAATTTAATTTTTAATAATGTTAAGCCAAAACAAAATCAGCTTTAGAAACTCCACATACCGGACAACACCAATCTTCAGGTATATCTTCAAAAGCTGTTCCGGGTGCAATTCCACTATCTGGGTCGCCTTCTTCCGGATCGTATATAAAACCACAAACTATACATCTGTATTTTTTCAAACCTGCCATATTAATTCAATTTAATTCTATCCTACACATAAATAACTACCATTGTAGCTAATGACAATAGTAAATCACGAATTTACATGTAAAATACAATTTTCAGCTAAAGTGAAAATAAATTTGTTTCGCAAGTTTGATTATTTCGCTATTCCAATTACACCACAAGCAACACGCGCCCCGGCATTACCGGTTGGTTGTGTTTTCATATCATCTTCATTTTTGTGGACAATAACAGAGCGACCTATAATTGTATATTCTCCTGAAAGAGAAATAGTATTATCAACATAATCTAAATGTGCTTTACCTGAAGCATCTGCTTCAATATTTCCCATATCGCCCATGTGGCGCATCATATCAGTTGGGCCTCCATGTTTTTTATTCATAGGATTAAAATGCCCGCCCGCAGAAGTTCCATCAGCAGCAGAACAATCACCACATTCGTGAATATGAATTCCATGTTCACCTTTAGTTAATCCTTGTAATTCGGCAACAACCCTAACACCTTTATCAGTTTGGGTAAAAGTAACTGTTCCCGACACATCATTTCCTTTAGTTGGATAAAGTACACAAATGGCTTTGGAAACAGCCATTTTTTGCATATCTTGAGCCTTTAAATTACTTGTAATTAAAACAAGACCCATTGTAATTGGGAAAATTATTTTGTATAATGTATTTTTTGTTTTCATAATATTAAATTTTAAAATATAAATGTTGTAACAAAATTGAAGATAAAAAGTTCAGAGATTTGAATGTTAAATATATTGTTAAATTCAATTTTTTAGTTTTTGAGAAATTTCTAAATGGGAACTTAAAAATTATTTGTATATTAATAAATTATATTTGATGTCTAAAGAACCTAAATATTAGAAAAATTTAATTAAATAATATTAATGAGAAAGTGGGTTAGTAAAATATTGTTTATAATTATACTTGGAGGTTTTGCATTATATTATGGTTATTATAACATACTGTTTATGCGGCCTCAATCAGTCCATAAATGGAGACAATCGGACTGTGCATCAATTGCTTTAAACTATTATCAGGGAGGTATGCATTTCTTCCATCCCGAAACTCACAATTTGACTTCGGATAAAGGAACTGATAGCAAATGCTGTACAAGCGAAATTCCTATTTTGTATTATGTAGTAGCCATTTTATATAAGATATTTGGGGTTCACGAATATATATTCAGAATTTTAAATACCCTTTTATTTTTCTTGGGCTTATTCTATTTATTCCGATTATTGGATTATTTATTAAACAATAGATTTTGGTCAATCACATTGAGTTTGTTGTTTTTCACCTCTCCGGTCTTAGTTTTTTATGGAAATAATTTTCTTTCAAACTCTGCAGCATTTTCATTTTCATTAATTGGTTGGTATTATTTTGCAAAATATTATTTCGAAGAGAAATTAAAATGGTTTTATTTTTCAATGTTTATTTTTTTATTGGCTGCTTCTTTTAAAATAACAGCGTTATTCAGTTTATTTGCAATTATAGGTATATTTTTTCTTGAATATTTTAACCTAATTCACTTTAATGATGATAGAAAAATATTTCAAAAACCATTCTGGAAAATTATTACTTTTATATCTATCCTTTTAATTATAGGATCATGGATTACGTATGCTCATATATATAATCAGAAACACGATTGCTATTATTTTTCAACAACTACTTTCCCAATTTGGAAATTAAATGGTTCACAAATTCTAAATGAATTAGGTTCCATAAGAAAAGTTTGGTTACCAGAATATTTTCATAGTTCCGTTATTATTTTTATTTCACTTTGTTTTATATATATAATACTCTATTTAAAAAAACTTAATAAGATATTCTTGTACAGCATCATTATAATCCTTTCAGAATTTATAGTTTTTATTGTCCTTCAGTTTTGGACATTCGAGAACCATGACTACTATGTTATAGATATGTATATTTTACCGGTATTAATTATTATAGGAGCATTTTCAATATTAAAAAAATATCATTATAAAATATTTAATTCTATCTTTTTAAAAATTGCTTTTCTAATTTTTATTCTATTTAATGGATATTATGCACATGAAAAGCTAAATGCAAGATATAAAGGTTGGATGAATGATTATCCTGAATTTAAAGATATATATACTATTATGCCATATTTAAGACATCTTGGCATATCAGCAGAAGATACAGTAATTTCTATACCGGACTATAGCAATGCTACTTTATATCTGATGAATCAAAAAGGATGGACAGAATATGTTGATGCAAGGTTTAATATTGGCAAACCTATAAGATATAATATTGATAGTGCAGGTATTCAACGATCAATTAACAATGGTGCTAAATATTTAATTTTAAATGGATATGATAATTTATATACAAAACCATATTTACAAAGTTACTGCAAATCTTTAGTCGGCCATTATAACAATGTTCTCATTTTCAATTTAAGAAACAAAACTGTAAATTTTGAATTGAAAAAGAAAACTATTAAACATATATATCTTTGCGATAACGAACATTTAACTAAGGATTTAAAGTATTTCCTGAGTAATAAGGACAGTTTATATTTTGACAATGTTTCTGCAAGGTCTTCAGAATTTGCACATTCCGGAAAATATTCTTCAAAAATAAATGCAGACTCTCCTTATGGAATGACCTGTAAAATTAATAATCTGAAATATGGAGAAAGCTTTTTAATTAAGGTATGGGAAAAAACTTTAGGTAAATCGAATTGCAGTATAATAGCTTCGTCCTCTCAAAATAATTTTTACAAAAATGATTATAAAATTATTCAATCCTCCTCTGACAATTGGAAACAAATATCAATGGAAATATTTGTTTCTGAGGAATTAAATAATCATGAAATTATTATTTATGTTTATAACCCTAATCAGGAACCTACTTATTTTGACGATTTAGAAATTATATATTATCAAAGTGTACTAAATAAATGACATTATTTTTTCATAATATAATACTTAAACATCTTAAATTCCTGATAATTCGTTACTAAAAATAATTCTAAATAGTGTATATTCAGGATGAATTTTTATGTCAGTTTAATCTTTTAATTAAATTTGCACCTTCAAAAAACAAAAACACCTCGCAATGCAAACTTTGATTTTAAGTCTATTCATTGTCCCTTTTATTATAAGTGGCGTGCTTTTAGTAGCTCCAAAAATTCTGGGACGGATAATTACAATTGTTAGTGTAATTGGTCTTTCGATAGTCTCAATTTATTTATACCTTAACTTTAACAATCCAATTCAATTTGCAGTACCTCACTTAATAAATGAAATTGTTGCAGGCGCTGATATTTTGCTTTTGTTATATTTTGGTTTTGTAGCCATAAAACGCAAAAGCATTCTTGTTGGAATAATGTCGGTGCTTCAATTGGGAACCTTATTATACATATTAACAAAGTTACCATCCACTGAAAACCCTCAATTTTTTATTGACAAATTGAGCCTTTTCATGTTTTTGCTTATCAATATTATAAGTGGTGTTATTGCAGCTTTTTCGCTTCAATATATTGATGAAGAAGATTGTTCATCATACCGTAAAAAATATTTTATGGCCACTATCTTTTGGTTCATTGGTGTAATGAACATGATAGTTTCGGCCGATAATATGGAATATTTCTTTTTCCTGTTTGAATTAACTACGCTTGCTTCATACTTACTCATTAGTTTCCGAAAAGATGTTATTTCGGTCAAAAATGCTCTCACTGCTTTATGGATGAACCAAATTGGCGGATTGGGCATTTTAGTGGCTATTCTTTATGCAGTAGTCTTCAAACATTTTACCGATATTCGATTTACTGAATTTATTAAAAGTGAAAATGTTGCAATTGTAGGGTTGTTGCCTTTTGCCTTATTAGCAATTGCAGCCCTGATTAAAGGTGCTCAAATGCCATTCAGCAAATGGTTATTAGGCGCAATGGTAGCTCCAACTCCTGTTAGTGCATTGCTCCACTCTTCAACAATGGTGAAAATTGCACCATTCCTTATTTTGCGCCTTTCACCAGCAATTAAAGGTACACCTGTGGCAACTGTAATAATTTGTCTTACTGCTTTCGTATTCCTCATAGCGGCAATTGGAGCTTTATCGCAAAACAATTTTAAACGAATATTGGCACATTCCACTATATCTTTATTAGGCTTAATGATTATGATGGCAGCTATAGGAACACCGGTAGCCATTATTGCAGCTTTAATACTAATAATGTTTCATGGTATTTCAAAATGTATGCTTTTCCTAAATGCAGGTATCCTCGAAAGGGTTTTTCATATGAAAGAATCGTCAGATATGGAAAAATTAGGTGAGGTTGGACCATTTACTGCTTTGGTTGTGGCTCTTGGTTTTATGTCGCTTCTTCTACCACCATTTGGCGCATTTATTGGCAAATGGTTCAGCATTGAAACACTTGGATCAAGCCTGGCTTATCACAGGTTGGTATATGCTTTGGTTTTGCTTGCAATTGCTTGTGGTGGCGCAGTATTATCACTGTTGTATTTTAAAGTTTTAGGACTATTGATAACCCGCACTGGAGCACATGAAAAGATTAAATTCGAAAAAATAAACAAATTATATTCCTGGAATATATATATTTTAATAACATTCATAATTGCTGGTATTATTAGTTTTCCATGGTTAATAAGTCAATATTTTGCTCCGGTTATGATAAGTTTATCACACTTAAGTATAAATGTTGAATTATTAGGTGTTACTTTATTAATTGGCAATGTTGAATTGCCTTTCATTCCAATGGTTGCAGCATTTGTGCTTCTTCCTCTTACATTAATCCTTGCATATTTTATCAAATTTCGCAAAGTTGACAGGGCAAAAGAATATATGTGCGGTGAAAAAGTTGATTATCGCTTTTCATCGTTCTATTTTTCGGTTGACAAAGCCACTCCATATTATATCGCAATTGGTACTTTATTTTTCGTTGCATTGATAGTTGTAGGCGGAATATTTTAAGTATATTCTGGAAGCACAAAATAATATTGATACAGTTTATTTGAAAACACATAAAAAATGAACACAATTTTAATTCAAATCCTTCTCGTACTTTTCGCACCAATTATTGGTGGTTTGGTTTATGGTATTGAAAGAAAGGTGAAAGCCCGTATGCAAAACAGAATTGGGCCTCCAATTCTTCAACCATTCTACGATTTTTTTAAACTTGCTGATAAACGTGCCATGATTGTCCATTCTGCCCATGCTTTTTTTGGCATTATGCACTTTGTTTCATTATGGTTTGCTTTAGGCGTGTTAATTTTCGGTGGTGATTTAATTTTGGTAATATTTCTTCACCTACTTTCTACTGCCTTATTAATTTTAGGAGGTTTTAGCACTCGATCAGTTTTCAGTCATTTAGGTGCAAATCGTTCAGCAATAAGCGCTTTGGCTTACGAACCGGTTTTAATTATTATTGCTGTTTCCATATTTATGATAACCGGAAGTTTTAATGTTTCTTCAATATTCGATGGCTTTTCACAGCCGCTTTTGTATAAATTACCTCTTGCATTTATAGCTTTATTAATGATTTTACCAATCAAATTAAAGAAATCGCCTTTCGATGTTGCCGAAGGTCATCAGGAAATTGTTGGTGGTGCCGAGATAGAATATTCCGGAATATTCTATGAGTTTTTATATACTGCAAAATGGCTCGACTATGTTTTTTGCTACGCGTTAGTATTCTTGTTTGCAGGAAATAATTACATTCTTGGCGCTGGATTAGTAGTTGGAACATTCATATACATAAATGCACTTGATAATTCAACAGCACGTGTAAATTACAAACAAATGCTCAGGTTTGCATTGGCAGTAGCGCTTCCAATTGCATTTATCAACTTAGTGATAACAATTTTATAACATAAATAATGGGACTCGATAAGTTCAGAAAAAAATCGCCGTGGATACTGCATTACAATGCAGGTAGCTGCAATGGCTGCGATATTGAAATTTTGGCTTGTTTGTCGCCAAAGTACGATGTTGAACGTTTTGGAATGATTAACACCGGAAACCCCAAACAATCAGATGTATTATTAATAACTGGTCCTGTAACTAAGCGTTCACGCGAAAGACTGGTAGAAATTTATGCTCAAATGCCTGAACCCAAGGTTGTGATTAGTTGTGGCTCATGTGCAAGTACGGGCGGTGTTTTTCGTGAAATGTATAATATTGAAGGTGGTATTGACCAGGTTATTCCGGTTGATGTATATGTTCCCGGTTGTGCCTGTCGACCGGAACAAATTATTGATGGTGTGGTTGTAGCGCTCGGTATTCTTGAAAACAAAACAAAGGAAATTGAAAAATCAATTATACTTTCCAAAGAACCTGTAAATGAAGGCTCGCAAATTAATCGCCGGGATATTGCAGGTGTAATTGAAGTGAAAAAATAAAACATATATAAATGAAAAAAGTAGAAACATCGCTGGAAACGCTGAAAAGTGATATTGGCAATTTCTATAAATTTGATAAACATCATTTTATGGTAATGAATGCCGTAAATATGGGTGACAAAATGGAATTGCAATGGTTTTTTAGCGATTACGCTCATCCTTGTGAAGTTACAGCTTTTTACACTCTAATTGAACCGAGTGTTGAAATACCATCGATAGCAGGAATTGTTACTTCGGCATGGACAGCAGAAGCTGAATTGGTTGATTTAATGGGTATAAATATTGAAAATGCGAAAAAAGGTTTTGTGCTCGAAGCCGATTTTGATGGAGCACCATTAAGAAAAAATAAGTAAATTATGGCAACACAATATGATATTCCGGTTGGCGCTCAGCATATTTCGCTGCTCGAACCATTACATTTCAAACTCACTACCGAGAATGAAAAAATTGTTGATGTTGAAGCTAATGTTGGCTATGTTCATCGTGGAATTGAAGATGCCTGTTGTTCGAAATTCAAATTTCGCCAGGTTAGCTTTGTAGTTGGGCGTATTTGCGGACTTTGTTCTATTTCACATACAACTGCATATTCCCAGGTAGCTGAAAAGCTTATTAATGTTGAAGTACCAATTCGTGCAAAATGGTTACGAATTTTAGTACTTGAATTGGACCGAATTCACTCGCATTTACTCTGCTTATCGCATGTAGCTGAAAACTCGGGATTCGAAGCACTATTTATGAAAACCATGAAAGACAGGGAACTTTCAATGGAGCTATTAGAAGCAGTTTGCGGAAACCGGGTTCAATATGATTATTCAGTTGTTGGTGGGGTTGCCAGGGATTTAAAACCTGAAGTTGCTTCTGAAATTCGAAGGAAATTAGCAATTCTGAAGCCTAAAGTTGACGATATAATGGAAATCTTCCAGCACAACTGGAGTTTATCCTTAAAGAATAAAGGTATTGGCACCATTTCAGCCGAAAATATTATGAAACTCAACGCTGTTGGTCCGCTGGCACGTGCTGCCGGAGTCGCGATTGACGTTCGTAACGAAACGGAAGATTTGCTTCCATGGAAACAGGTTGGTTATGAAATGATTACAGAAACTGCTGGTGATGTCCATGCCCGAAACATGGTTCGTTTACGTGAATTATACGTTTCTATGAAAATTATCGACAATATTTTAAATGGATTACCTGAAGGTGCAATAGTTGCTGAATCAAAGGCTTTGCCAGAAGGTGAAGCTGTAATAAGGCTCGAAGCACCTCGCGGTGAATTATTCCATTACGCAAAAGGCAATAAGACCCAAATTCTTGAAAGGTTAAAAATAAAAGCGCCAACATTTTCGAATATTGCTGCCTTTGTTGAAACTTTTAAAGGAAATGAATATGCAAGTGCCCCTGCAATTATTGCATCGTTCGACCCATGTTTGAGTTGCACAGCCCGTTAAAATAATTAAAAAAGAAATTAAAGCTAAATATTATGAAGGCGTTTTTACAGGCATTGGGAAATTTGTTCAGAACCCCTGCTACAGTTAAATATCCTTTTGAACCAACATACAAGCCTGATGATTACCGGGGACTTATTGCACATACCCCTGAATTGTGTATTTGGTGCAGAAGATGCGAATTAGCCTGCCCTCCAGGTGCAATTGTGTTTTCACAGGCCATGGATGGACAACAGACTTATCATTACAACAGGGCTGTTTGTATTTATTGTGGCGAATGTGTTAGGGTTTGCCCAAAAGATGGTGCATTAATCCAAACGGCTATTCCCGGTTCACCAGCAACAAAAGCTGAAAATATTAACAATGGCTGGGCAATTACTGTTGATTCGGCTTTAAAAAGCCGTGTAGCTTATACTACTGAGAAGAAGCGACAGGCTTCTGCAAAAGCTGCGGAAGGTGAATCAAAGAAAAGTGAAGAATAATTTTTGAGAAAATAGATAAAATCCAATAATTAAACAAAAAGGCCTTGCATTTTGCAGGGCCTTTTTATTTTACGCTTAATAAGTGTAAATTAGAATAATATTAATCATTAGTATTTCTTTTAAATATTGTTAAGCCAAACATGTACCAAAATGAACAGCAACATTATAAATAAAACTTTCATTCAAAAAACACCCTAACTAAAAAATTTAAACCGAAAATTGAATCTTTCAATTAAAAATTGTTTAATAAAAACTTATTCTAAAATATTGGTTGATTTCTTAAAAAAATAAATAATTGCATTAACAAATTAATTTGAGTTAATGAAGCATCTTTTTTAAATTTTCTTACGTATAATAATTATAAATTACCAAACCTATTTCCTTAAAATTATGAAAAACAATACAATAGAATTAGAAAAGGATAATTTGAGAAAATATGAAATCCTTTTAAATCCGAATTTAAAGAAAGAATTTGAAGAGTTAATATTTAAGCAATTCTGCCATAATAATGAATTTGCTTATATTAATTCTGACAAGATTTTTCGGACAATTTCAACACTTAACATTTTTGAATTTGATTATCGTTTACAACATTTTAATGTTAAGTTACCCAAGGAATTATCTGACGAATTATGGCATTTTAGTCAGCCCGTATGCCAAAGTAAGGCAGGGAATTTTTACCAGTTTAATTTTTTAATAGTTAATTTAAAGCATTTCTGTACTTTAGAAAATGGATTTTATCAAATAAATAAAAAAAGGATTCCCAAAAATGCAGTAACATGGGTTGAAATTTTGCAAGAAAACGATTCTTACTTTGAAAATAAATCATATTTAAATATAATTCCTAAAATTCCGGTTATGAAATTTAAAGTTGCATCTGATTTCCCTAAAATATTTAAAGTCGATTACGTCAAAGAAACACTTTCTTTATATTCTCCAATTTAGCTTACTAAATTTTGGGGGTTAATGTAATTTAAATCATAATTTTTAAATATTTTAATAAAATATTGTGGTGTAATAAATATTTTTATTACATTTGTACAGAAAATTATTGAGTAGTTAGTTAGTTTTTCAATAAGTTAGTAGTTAGTTAGTGTTAGTTGAAGTTTAGTTTGAGTAAAGAATAAATTCCATTTGGAATTTAATTCTTAACCTCAAACTATTTTTTTGTAAATAACTAACCAATTATTTTTAAAAATACTTATTGTATTGAATCCAATAGATTTCTTGCGGCATCAATTCTTAAAGAAACTATATCATAAAAGACTTGGTTTAATTTTTGTTTTGTAGTATTATCAGTAAATTTCAACCTATCATTATATAAACTTTTAATCATTTCAAGTTCGGACTGTCCATAAGTAACTCCTAATTTTTGCTGTAAGGCGGTTAGGAATCCGTATCCAAATTCAGACGTGGGTTCAATCATTGTTCCTTCACCATAGTCATTCCAGGTAGCCAATTGAATTGACGTACATGTGGATTGTAACGCCTTATCTAAAGTACTCGAAAATGTTGATAATCCTACAGAAATAGTGAAAGGATTCGATCCCCAACCACCAGCCTGATAAAATGCATTAAAACCAGGATAACTTACTCCCATTTTAATACCATAATTGGTTTCATTTTGGTAAAAATTAGTAAGCCCACTCAAATAATCGGAATAAACCCAGGCAAATTCACCTTGCGAGTTAGATCCAGCCTGACTATGTTGATACCATAATGTTAAAAATGTAGGACTAATTTGTAAAACTGAAAATATACTTGTCCAATCTGCTTCAGTTTTAAATGTTTGAGGTCCAAAAACCAGCAATAATGGTTTATTGTTCAAATAAATATAGGAAGTATCACCAAAATAATGTGTTTGCATATATGTCATATCGTTTTGTGCCCCAGTTATTTGTTGGGCACTAGGGATAGAAGCCAATGTGTAATTATTATCTTCATAAACAATACCATATTTTAATCCAACTTTGCCACACTGTGCAATTAAAGCTTCGGCATTTGAAAGATTTTTAGGATAATCGTACTGTTGAATTGTAGTTGGCCAATCTATCAAAACTCCATCAATTCCGGATAGTTTCATTAATAATAGCTGATATTCAATAATATTCGAATCACTTGAGGCATATGGACCGGTTAAAGGATAATAATAAGAAGCAATTTGTCTTCTACCTGTATCATTAACCGTATTAGGATTCTCATTTGACATTGTCCAATGCTGTCCCCATGCACCATTATTTGTAGAAGGAGTTTCAAACCATGGCATATAATGAACAAATATTTTTTTAGTAGTTGTTTTTACAACCGAAACAGGAGCATAAACCTGAGTTCTAGTATTACTATTTGATATTGCTGGAGTATCCTTTTTACATTGAACAACTACTAATATAAATGATAATAAAGCCAAATAGTATTTCATTATAAATTATTTTTTGTATTACAATTTTTAAAAAATTCTGTCTGTCAGTATAATTATAAATAGAATTAAAATCTATTTCTGCTTAAATTATCTAAATTATGAAATCACAGACCCATATATATTTCAATTTCACTTCAACTGACAGACAGAATAATTAACTAAACAATTAACTAATTATGAAAACGAACATATTGAATAAATCTAATAGCCAGAATTTTGTATTAATCCGGGTTGAGCACTAATTTGGTTTTGTGGTATAGGATAAACATTCTTAGTATCACTTTCGCCAGAACGGTCATACCAAGATGAAGCCCAGGTACCACGAACAAATTTTCCAAATCTCACTAAATCTTGTCTTCGAAAGCCTTCATGATAAAATTCTTTGCTACGTTCGGCAAGCAAAGCATCCATTGTAAGTGATGATGTAGTATATAATGCTACTCCTGCCCTACCTCGTATTTGGTTCACTAGTGCAACGGCATCGTTAGTTGCATTACCACCATTTAATCGCATTTCAGCTTCAGCTTTTAACATAAGAATATCGGCATATCTAAAAAGAGGAAATGGAACACCCATGCACCAGTTAACCATTCCCTGTTGAATTTGAAATTTTGACAATCTAGCTCCATTATATTCTAATGCTGTTTTATAATCATGAGTTGTGCCCGGATTATATAAATCAGTAAAATCAGCAGTATAATTCAATGGTTTTCCAGCAGTTTCCCTAATACATAGTAATGGAGTAATACCATCTGCTGCAAATCGTGGCCCAACTGTCCATCCATTTCTTCTAATATCGGTGCTATCAAAAGAATGATAAAAATCTGGCATTGCACACATACCATTCCATGGAGCAGCTACCGTTTTAAAATGTGCCTGCTCTGAATAATGCCAACCTTCTAAATAAAAACATTCTTGTTGCTCTGTGCTTGATGGAGAATATGGTATCACTAAAATATTTTCCTTTGAACCCTGATTAGCCTGCATAAAATTTGTAAAATAATTTAATTCTAAACTATAAGATTTTGAATTAATAATACTATCACAAGCTGCAATACATTCATTGTACATTGGAGTTCCAGTCCATACTTCTGCATTAATATACATTTTAGCTAATAATGCATAGGCTCCCCACTTATTAAAAATTCCGTAGGTTGAAGCATCAACTGCAGAGGATAATAAAGGAATACTATTATTAATATCATTTACAATAGTGTCAAATAAATTTGTTCTACCAGTCAGAAAATCAGGATTATTATAAACAGGGGCATGTGTACTGTCATATTTAGTTACAATAGGAACATTACCAAAAAAATCTATCAAATAATAGTAACCAAGAGCTCTAACCATTTTTAATTGAGCTATTAATGGCGCTGTAACTACAGCGAATGCAGGATTTGAAGAAGGAAATTTTTGGTTAATGGTATGTATATTTTGGTTTGCTGTTCCAACCCTTCCAAAACCATACATCCAACAAGTATTAAAGTCAGCTAAAGAGGAAGTCCAGGAATGTTCAAATAGTCTTTGGAAATGTCCACCATCGTACCAATCTCCACCTCTAGTAGGAATCAAATCTTCATCAGTACAATATTCTTGTTCTTCAATCGGGTCACCGGGATTGGTCTGATCGTTGTGACCAATTAATTGATGTAATTCTTGGTAAGCCGGTGACACATAATTGATACCAATATCAGCAGCAGTAACCTTATAATCTTTTGTTGGCACTAAACTATAGGTAGTTTCGTCCAATTTTGTGCATGAAATTACAATTCCCAGAAAGGTAATTCCAATTATAAAAAATATTTTTCTTCGCATTGTCTGATAATTTAAAAGTTAAAATGTAATATTTGCACCCAAAGTAAATATTCTGGAAGTAGGGTAAACTGCCCTTGAATCAAAGCCTGGGGCCATTCCCTGAATTCCAACTTCAGGATCCATTCCTTTATATTTAGTAAATGTATATAAGTTGGTTGTTGAGAAATACAATCTTGCTTTTTGAAGTATTTTTTTGTTTATAGGGAAAGTATATCCAAAAGTTAAATTGTCAATTTTCAAATAATTACCATTCTCAACATAATAACTTGAAAAGACTGGCGATGCAGAAGGACTTAATGATGAAGATATGGCTTCATTTAATACATTCTTAGGGAGAAGTGTTTTATTAGCATAAAATAAGCGTTGTGTATTTAAAATGTCAAATCCAAATGCCCCACGCAATAGAAACGATAAATCAAAACCTTTAAACGCGAAACTATTCGTAAACCCTAACCAATATTTTGGAAGTCCATTGCCTATAACTTGTTTGTCAGCATGTGTAACTTGAGTTGCAGAAAGTTTTTTAGTATGTGCCTTATTCCAAAACTGCCAGTTACCCACTGAATCTAACCCGGCATAAACATACCCAAACATGTTCCCTACAGGTTGTCCATCTTCTAACCTATATGCATCAACAGTACTAAGGCCGGGAGAACCAAGTATCTTATTTTCTAAAGAGTCAATTTTAATTGTTCCGCCAGCAATTGTAACAACTTTATTAGCATTATACGAAATATTAAAATTTGAAGTCCAATTAAAATCATTTGTATTTACAGGTATAACCGTTAACCCTAGTTCAATACCTCTATTTTGCATCTTTCCTACATTGTCCCAATAGGTTGATCCAATAAATTGAGGTTGTCCAACCTGAAATTGCCACAACATATTAGTAGTTACCCTATTATATATATCAAAGTTAGCAACAATCTTGTTCTGCAGTACACCAAAATCAATACCGAGATCAGTTTCTGTTTTTGTTTCCCATTTAAGATTTGGATTATTATTATTATTTGGAGTTAAAGAAGAATAATACTGGCCTTGATATAATACAGGATTTCCATTTGAATAAGTTAACAACGATTGATATGGATTAACACCCTGATTACCAGTTTGACCCCAACCAGCCCTAAGCTTTAATTCACTTATCCATTCAATATTTTTCATGAAATCTTCCTTATTTATAACCCAACCAGCTGTAATTGCAGGAAACATTGCCCATTTATTATTCGCCCCAAATTTTGAAGACCCTTCTTTTCGGAAGCTTAATGTGGCAAGGTATTTTTCATTATAACTCCAAATTACCCTACCAAAAAAAGCAATTAATGTACTTGAATATTTGTTACTGTTTACATCATTTGGATTATAAGTTGGAGACAATGGATTTAAATGCAATCCGGCATTTAGGTTATTATATGTAAAGTCATCATTTATAAAATTATAGTTTCTGGCGCCAAAACCTTCAAAAACATTGTCCTCATATGAATATCCAGCTAACAGGTTAAAATTATTACCAGCAATCAATTTCCCATAATTAATAGTAGTTTCCGATGTTCTGTCAGTTGTTTCGTTCCAATTTCTAACAGCCACTCCATGATATGGGTTACTTCCCAAATCACCTCCATACCACCTATCAATAGTTTCATAATATCCCTGCGACCATTCACTATTTTGCAGTGCTCCCATTGTAGAAATTTTTAAGCCAGGTAATAATTCAAGAGTAGCCCTAAAGTTAGATACCAAAGTAATAATTTGCTGATCGTTTATTGCAGTATTTAACATCATTACAGGGTTTATAATTTCCTGTTGTCCGGCTTCTTCTGCATACATTCCAGCATTAGGACCTGAAGTATATTTTACCGGAACCAAAGGACTCATTTGGAATGCCTGTTGATATACGGTAGAATCAGTAGGGTGAAACTTATCAATTGTACCAGTTAAGGATGCCTGAATATTAAGTTTATCATGGAAACCGGTAGTATTAACATTAAGATGCCCACTTAGAATATTGTTGTCAGATTTTTTGACAATCCCGTTTAATCCCCTATAATTTACAGAAGCATAATATTTTGATGATTCATTTCCACCTGAAACCGAAAAATTATGAACCTGACTAAAAGGTGATTGGGTAATTTCTTTCATCCAATCGGTACTTGCTCCCTGATCAATTTGTGAGCTTTGCATAGCTTTTCCAATACTAAGCAATGTTTTATTTTTGGAAGCGACATATTCTGCAGCAGTCTGTTTATATTTTGAAGCAGAAAGAATATCGGGAGATTTGGCAATTCGTTCATTATAAACATATGAAGAATACTCAAACACAGGTGCACCTGTCTTACCTTTTTTAGTTGTAACTAATATAACTCCATTGGTACCTCTTGTGCCATATATGGCTGCTGCGGAACCATCGCGAAGAACATCAAACGATGCTATATCTTCAGGAGAAATAGTGTTTAAAGTACTTAAATCATTTTGAGGAACTCCATCAATTATAACTAATGGAGAGAGGTTTCCTGCAAGTGAAGAAACTCCACGCATTTGAATTTGTGGAGGTTTATTTGGATCACTTCCATTTGCACTTGAAATTGCTAAACCAGGTATTTTACCTTGAACCAATTGAATTGGAGACTGATCGACTGCGCCCTGGTTAAAACTTGAAGCATCTACATTTGAAATAGCGCTCGTTAATTCCTTTTTCTTCTGAGTTCCATATCCTACAACTACAACTTCATCCATTCCAACTACATCATCTTTCATTAAAACATCCATCGTAGTCTGGCCTTTTAACTTCTCTTCAGTAGTTTGATAACCAACAAATGAAAATATTAAAACTGAATCATTTGCTGGGACATTAATAGAATATTTACCATTAATGTCAGTCATGGTGCCTTTTTGTGTCCCTTTTATAACAACATTTAAATATGGAATAGGCTCGTTGTTTGAATTAATTACCGTACCGGTAATTAAAGTTTGCGCCTGCAAAGGCCTAACCAAAACAATCAGAACAAATAAAATAATATTTCTTAATTTTAGAAACTTATTCAATTTTTCTTGAAAATTAATTAATTGTTTCATACAGTTATTTTCTTTAAGTTAGTTAATTAATAGTTCTTCATATAATGCAAATAATCAGACGGAAATAAATTTTCCGGATTGTTTTTTCTTTTGTTTTTCATAATATTTTATTGTTAAGTTAGTATTAATTGTTTGAAATTTTTTAGTTTTTATTAATTGCTCTGCTATAATATATAATTGCTGCAGAAAACTCAGCACAACACCATGATAATGGAGTAGCAGGACTGCAGTCGGTTTTATTAAGATAAATACGTTCTGGCATTAATCCATAAATGTTTGAATTATTTATCATCCAATCGATATTTGTTTTTGCAATTTTAGTATTTCCATATAATGCCTGATACTGAGCACTTGCTGATGTTGTAAAGAAAAAACAAGCATGACCATAATCAATTAAACTTTTATCGAAAGTATCAAAGTACTGAACACCTCCGCCAAGTTTAAATGTATTATTCGCGTAAAAATTATTGGTAGCTGTTATATCGCTATGGTTTGGATATCCCCAAATAATACCAAAATTTGATGAAGTGTCCCATAATAATACTGTATCTTTGGTTTCTTCAGAAAGGCTTTCGTTATTAAGTCCTTTTCTACCTGTAAAACGCATATCTGCATAAGTTTTTCTAGAATTGTCAAACATTTTATGTAATGAAGTAGATATTTTTTCAGAAGCAGCTTTATATATTGAAGACTTATCTTGATCGCCAAATATTTCAGCAATTTCAGAAGCAGATGAAAGAGCAGCTGCACAAGTCATATTTGTTGCAGGCAAATAACCAGTCCATTCAACTATTCCACCTTCGTATAACAAGTTATTTTTATCAATTTTACTTATCAAAAAGTCTGACAATTCATAAATAAAGCTTTTATCAACTAACCATGTTTTATATTGTTTATAATACAAATAAATAAGTTGTATATAATAGCCATTTGCATCCCATTCAGGTTCATCATATTTGGCTCCACTTCCAGCATCCACAGCATTTATATTGGCGTCATATCGGGCATACCATTCCCCAATACTTTTTTGTGGAATTGTTTTATTTTTCCAAAATTCAATTATATCCTTTGCTTCCTGTTGATGCCCCGTTAATAGAAAAACACGTGCACACATCATTTCATCCCGAGGGTAAATCTGTGGCATGCTGTTTGTAACAAATTGACCTGTTATATCAGCAGGAATTTGTCCGTGAATTAGTGCCGATTTAACACAATATAAATTTTTCCTATAATAGTCAATATATGAATTATCTTTTCTGGAAAATTTTGGTATTATACCATTGTTCATCCAAGTATTCCAATAATTTTCAGTTTCTTTATATAATTCGTTAGAATTACTAATTTTTTTAAAACTTAAAAAACCACTTTCGAGGTCATTTGATGGTACAATTATTATTTCAACCTTTTCACCAAAAGAAATTTTCCCTGTAATTAAAATTTTAGATCCATCAATAAAAACCGATTGATTTGAATTTTTACAACCTACAATTAAATTAACATTATTGGACCAATTAGCTATTGCAATATTTTTATTTACTTTGAGTGAAATTAATTTTGTTTCTTTATCTGTCTTCAATTCATTGGTTAAATCAATTTCGCAAGTATCATTTAAGTTTGGCATTTCACTATTTAATGTGAATGATAATATAATAGCGCTCTCGGGATATGCGAAACATTTAATTTCATATAGTTGAGCATTATTGATATATGATTTTGTTGAAGTAGCAAAAAAGTCTGCATTTCCAGTTTCTTCAGCTGATGGAAATAATTTTGAATTATTTTGATATAGATTAAACGAACTTCCATTTATATAATTAAATGTATAATTGTTATAGTACAAATGATGTATCCCTTTGCCTTCAATTCTTTTATCATCAGAATATACAGCACAAATATTCCCATTTCCTATAATTGAATATCCTTTCCAATGTTTTTGAATTGAGCTGTCAGAATACTTAAAATTTTTTTCATTTGCAGCAATTAATTGGGTTTGAATTAATAATAAAAAATTAATAAGTAAACTAATATTCCAAAATAATTTAATATCCTTCATATAATTTTTTCTTTAATTTTATTAAAGTTTAAATTGAGCCAAGTTTATTCTTTCATAATAGCCTTATTTTAAATTTAAATTGCAGATTTTTAGACATAAGGCATAAGACAAAGAAATATCAACAAAGAGCCAAAAGCTATTTACTAAACCTTAATATAGATGAATATTTGTAAGAAAATTTGTAAAATGCTATTATTCTGAATTTTAATAACAATAATTACTAAAAAAATATGGATAAAATATAGATGTGATTCGTTAAATTTTTGTATTTAAGGGCTTAAATCGTTTTAATTTCCATTATTTTTTGTTCAAATAAATCATTCGAAACTAACGACTTATTTTTTATTTTAGTTTTATAGGTATAAATTGTGTTTACCGAATATTCTAAGATTTTGGCTATTTTTTCATTGTCCGAAATACCCATTCGTATTAATGCAAAAATTCGTAAGTCAGTATTAAGCAATTGTTCATCTTTTAGTACAATTCTATCTTCTTCGTGAAACATAGAATTAAATTCTTTAACAAAATCAGGGAAAAGTTTTAAAAATATTTTATCGAAACTATGATAAAGTTCCTCTCTTTCATGTTTTAAATCAATATTTTTAACAATTGTCTTAATATCTTCCATTTGGCCTGTTACCAATTTTCGGTTAACATCGCGTTGAAACTTTTCAATTTTATCAATATATTCAGAGGTTATATTAAAAAAATATCCAATATATTCTTCTTTTATTTTATTAGCTTCAATTAATTTATGATTCGTTTCGGTTAGTGAAAAATTTGCATCAACTATCATTTGTTTAGCAACATTTAATCGCTTTAACTGGCGGAATATAATAAGAGCAAACACTATAACCAGTATTGATAAAACTGTTATCAGTACAGAATAATTAACCAATATTGATTTTTGTTTTTCTACTGTATTCAACTTTTCGCCTTCAATAATTGGAAGAATGCTTGCAATTTCAATTTTCCGATGTCTGGCGTTATAAAATGTAGCATCGTCTAAGGCAAGATTAATATACTTATAAGCTGTTTTTATATCTCCTTTTTTAAATAAAATTTCAGATAAATTACGAAGAGCCACTGTTTCCTTAGTCGTAGATTTTATATCAGCAATGGATGATTTTATCAACATTTCAATTGCCTTGTCCTGGTTATCCATTAATGAATAGATATATCCAAGACTTGAAGTAGCAATTGCGTATTGATGATTAGTTAACTTAAAATTTTCGATTAAATACTCAAAAGCAACTTTGGCACTTATGATATTGTTACTTTTCATCCTTCTTAGACTTTCATCAGCCCAATATTCTAGCGATCCGTGAACTGCAAAATTACAAGCCGAATCAATATAAATATTTCCTAATTGCCTATATTTTTGCGAGTAATAGTTATCCCTGTCATAATCGGCCAAATCATAAAAAGTTCGGGCAACAATAGAAAAATACATGGCTTTTAAAGTATCATTTAACCTATCAATTTTAATACTCATTAATGAATCAATAGATTCTTTAAACATACCTGAAGAAAGCAAAACAAAGCCAAGATTTATTTTAGCCAAAGCAATTTTTGATTTTTCATGCATCTTATTGGCTATAACACGCAGTTTTTCGGAATATTTAAATGCAGAATCATAATTAAATGATTCATATTCGTCATATAATTTTAAATATAAGTTAAAAGCCTTATTTACCGGAATAGACTTTTTATGCTGAAGCTCTTGTTTTAATGTGTTTATACGATCCAATTTTTCGTTAAAATAAATATCCTTTTTATCAATCTCTTTGTTCAAGATATTCATCAAACTATCATTGCTATAATTGGCATTTACTGATTTGCAAACAACAAATAATAATATTATAATTCTAAATTTGCGCATAAATACAATTAAATGAATTAATTATTTCGAAAGTACAAAATAATTCGAAATACAAATTACAAAAATGAAGAATATATAAATCTTTTAATAACAATTTGCCATTTTGAAAATTCACAATCGATTCTGCAAATTTTAATTAAAATAATGTTTAAATTAATTAAACCTGCAATAGAAAAATCTGTTTTGTTACATTTGCAAAAAATTTAATATGACTATTGTAATTGTTATTATTACTTCCTTGATTTCAATTGTATGTTTTTCAAACCGTTCATTATTTGAAAAGCTGGAATTGAATCCATATAAAGTCTATCACAAAAAGGAATATTATCGTGTTATAACTCATGCCTTTGTTCATGCCGATTGGGTTCATTTAATAATTAATATGTTTGTACTTTATTCTTTTGGTACAGGATTGGAATATTATTTTAGTTATTTGAAAATTGAAGAAATATTAAGTTTTCCAATATATGTATATTATTTGTCAATGTATTTTTCGGCAATAATTATAGCATCATTAACAACTTTGAAAAAATTCCGTGATATACCTGAATACAATGCAGTTGGAGCTTCAGGAGCAGTTTCGGCAATTTTGTTTGCATGCATTTTTTTCGACCCCTGGCACAAATTATTATTTTGGGCAATTATTCCAATTCCCGGAATATTATTTGGAGTTTTGTATTTATGGTATACACATTATATGAGTCGCAAAAACAATGATAATATAAACCACGACGCTCACTTCCTAGGAGCATTATATGGCCTAACATTTCCTATATTATTAGATCCAAAATTGTTGTATGTTTTTCTGAATCAAATTATTCATTTTCACTTATGAACAAAGCCATTTTTATTGATCGCGATGGAGTTATAAATAATGACAAAGGTCTTTACTATATCTACAAACTTTCTGATTTCAAATTGAATGAAGGAATTATTGAACATATATGCAACTTTAAAAGAAAAGGATATTTGGTGATAATTATTTCAAATCAGGGTGGTATAGGCAAAGGGCTTTATACACGAAACGATACTGATGTTTTGAATAATATAATACTAAATGAAGTTAAAAAAAATGGAGAATCTATTGATGAAATATATTACTGTCCACATCATCCGGATTCAGGTAAATGTTTGTGCCGAAAACCTTTGCCCTTATTAATTGAGAAGGCAATTGCCCGATTTGGGATTAATGCGAATGATTCATTTTTAATTGGGGATAGCCCACGCGATATTGAAGCTGCTATAAATGCAGGAGTTAAAGGCATTCTGGTTGAAAAAAATACCAACATTGCAGATATATATAATAAAATTATTTATGGAAAGTCTTAGTTTAAGCTGGGATTATCAGGGGAATTTATCCACATTTTATATTTGCTGCCCAAAGAATTTAAAATCTCCTTCCAAATATTATTCATATTGTGGGTCATTATAACCTGAGGTTCAATATTTGTAACTAGCCATGAATTTTGTGACAATTCATCATCTAATTGATTAGGCATCCATCCGCTATATCCAAGAAAAAATTTAATCTGGTCCTTATTAACCATCCCTTGTTTTATCATTCCTTTTAAAGTGTCAAAATCACCACCCCAGTATATATTGCCACTCACAGGTACACTATTGGGAATTAAATCACCCATTGTATGAATATAATGAATTGTATTTGTATTAACTGGTCCGCCAATAGAAATAAAGCCATCAAAAGCTGGAAAGTCATTGATTATTTCTTCAATTTTCATGTTCACAGGTTTGTTCAAAACAAAACCTATTGAACCTTCATTATTATGTTCAGTTATGAATACAATGGAGCGTTTAAAATAAATATCATTTAAAAAAGGTTCTGCAATTAAAACTTTCCCTTTTTGTGGTGATATATTATTTGTTTCAATTTTAAAAAACCCAATTTCCGAACCCATAAATATTTTATTTACAATACAAAAACAATATTATTTCGAATAGGTTTAAAATTTAATTTTGTAAAATTAAATCAATTTTAGCTAACATTCTAATTATCAAAGCAGATATTTAAATCAACCATTTCATAATGAATAAATATGTTTAATTATTCTATCAAATTTATTTTACATTAGCGATTTATTTTTAATATATGTTTGAATTAGTAAAATCAAAAGTACTTACCGAAGAAAATCTTAGAAACGTTAGAGCTAATAATCCGGGTAAAAAAATAGCATTTTGCACAGGATGTTATGATATTCTGCAATCGGGACATGCAGTATTTTTTAGCCAATGCAAAGAACTGGCCGATATATTGGTAGTTGGTATTGGTCGCGATTCTGTAATTTCAAAATTGAAGGGGCCGGGACGTCCGGTAAACCCTGAAAATAACAGGCTTTATTTGGTAGCTGCATTACATGAAGTAAATTATGCTGTGCTAAACGACGAAACCATTAAAGCTGGGAAGATTGATTTCGAAAATATTTTATCAAATCTTCAACCAGATATTTTTGTGCTGAATGATGACGATTCAGGACTTGAATCAAAACAAGCTTTATGCGATAAATATAAAGTTGAAATTAAATTTGTAACTCGAATTGTCCCCGATGAACTTGAAGCAACTTCAACATCACGTATAATTGATAAAATAAATTTTTCGTATAAATCCCCGCTTAGAATTGATTTTGCCGGAGGTTGGGCCGATGTTCCCTTTATAATGCAGGGGAAAAAAGGTTATGTGTCAAATGTTGCTATTAAACCATTAATTGAATTTAAGGCTGGAAAGTTTAATTTTTCGGGTTATCCCCGAGGAAGTGGATTGAGCACCTCAACTGCGGCAAAATTACTTGAAATGATCTGTGCCAAGAATTATAATGCCGATTCCAAAACGTTGCCAACAATTGCTGAAGATTTATTTCATCTTGAAAATACTGACTTAAATTGGGCAATTGGTCGACAAGATCAATATTCTATAGTATTTGGTGGTTTTAATTGTTTAGAATATAGCGAAAATTCAGCCAGGAATATTTTTAAGCCTATATCTAAAGAAACACTTGAGAAATTCAGGGTAAATTTATTATTATTACATTCGGGAGTATCGCGCAATGCTCAGGTTGCAGTTGAGCAGGTTTATAAAAATTACAATAGCAATGAAGGAATTAAGGCGCTTGAAATAATAAGTAATTGCGGAAAAGCATTTTACGAAGCTTTACAAAAAGAAGATTTTATCGGCTGTGCAAAGGTTATGGATGAGAATTTTCTGGCACAAAAAATATTGGCACCTGCAACTTCAAATGAATATCTAGATGAAATGTATTCATATGCAAAAGAAAATGGAGCTTTTGGTGGAAAAATATGTGGTGCCGGTGGTGGTGGAGCCTTTATATTTTACTGCCGTGAACCTGAAAATTTAAAACGGGCACTCAAAAAAAAGTTTGTAGATTGTTTTGAAATAGATTTCGACTTTGAATATAAAAATATTAAGGAACTCAACACCTTTTAATTGAGTGAATTTATATAATAGGAAAATCTGAAATTATTTCGCTATCATCAGTAATTCTTTTTATTTTTAACTAAGTTTTGTGTAGATTTAATAAAGATGGATAAAACCAAACTTTTGATAGTTGAAGATGATTTGCCTCAAACTTTTCTTATTAAGGAATCACTTGATCAGTTAAAGTATGATATAAGTAATATACTTGATGGTCGTGAAGCGCTTGAATATTTACTCACCACAAATGATGTTCCTGAAATAATACTTATGGATTATCATCTGCCTGGTATAGATGGAATTACAATTCTCAATAAATTAAAAGATGCAGGTAAAAAGTACAATATAATATTTCTTACTGCCGATTACTCAATTGATACAGCAATACAATCAATAAACTCCGGAGCACTAGAATTTATCCCGAAAGACAATAGGTTTGTAAATAATATACCTGCCATTGTAGAAAAAGCATACCAAACTATTAAGGCGCAAAAAGAGCGTGAACAATTCGAACATGCTTATATTGAAAGTGAAGCCCGTTTTAAAATAGTTATGGAAGCTTCGAAGGATGGTATTTTTGAGCTTAGTTTTGCTGAGAATAACACTCAAATAAGTCCTAATAATGCATTAATGTTGGGTTATAGCATTAATGAAATGCCCAAATCATATTTAGAATTTTTTGAATTATTGTACCCTGATGACCAAAAATTATTAATAAGTAAATACAAGGAACACTTGCAAAATAATTCTCCTATATGTGAAGTTGAAATTCGAATTAAAGCTAAAAATGGTAACTATAAGTGGATTTTACACCGGGGAATTATAGCTGAAAAAGACAAAGATGGAAGCCCACTTCGAATAATAGGTACGCATTCTGATATATCGGAAAGAAAAGCAAATGAAGAAAAGATAATTAAAGCAAATCTTCGATTATCAACACTTATAGGTAATCTGCCAGGAATTGTTTATAGTTGTAAAAATTCTGATTTTTTTGAAAAAGAGTTTATAGGTGGACGTGTAGAGCAAATAACCGGTTTTAAAGAATTGGAACTAGCCAATCATGATAAATTAAATTTTGGTGATATTATTTATAATGAGGATAAAATTGAAATTTTAAATTTAATAATTCAGTCAATTGCTTCAAAAACCGATTTCGATATATATTACAGAATTATTTCAAAATCGAATGAAATTAGGTGGGTTTTGGATCACGGAAAATTAATTTTCAATGACAAAGGTGAAATTACTTCAATTGAAGGTTATATAACTGATATAACTGAGAAAAAACTTTTTGACGAAGCACTTCAAAAATCAGAAGAGGAGAAAAATATAATTCTCGACAATAGCATGCAGGCATTTATATTATTGAATGCCAATGGCGAAATATTAACCTTTAATAAGGTTGCAAACCATCGAACTATTATTATGATGGGAAAAACTTTAAAGGAAGGGTTTAAATTATTGGAATTTTTACCAGAATCGGAAAAACAAAAAATGCAGGAATATATCTCCAATGCAACTACTGGACATCCTGCTTACTGGGAAAATCCGTTTGAATATAGAGATACAATTTCCTGGTTTGACAATGTGCTGGTTCCTGTATTTATTTCGCGTGAAGAAATAAAATATATTTGTTATACCTCAAGTGATATAACTGAAAGAAAACTATCTGAAGAAAAAATCCTTGCTTCTGAAAGTTTATATAACACCACAATTAATTCAATAAACGATATTATATGTGTTGTTGATGAAAATTTAAATTTTTTGCTTATTAATGAAGCCCTTATCCGATTTAGTAAGGTTAATAACTTTACTGATGAAATGCTTGGTAAATACATATATGATGTTTTCCCAATGTTTCAAAAACTTACAGAACCATTATATTCAGAAGTATTCAAATCGGGAAAAAATATTGTTTTTGAAGATTTTTTTGTCATAAGTGGAAAAACTTTATTCACTGAAATTAAAATAACACCAATATATCAATTCGGTAAAATAATAAGAGCAGTAACCATTATACGTGATTTAACCGAAAGGAAAAATTTTGAAAAAGAAATAATGAACGCTATTATTGATACAGAAGAAAAAGAAAGAAAGCGTTTTTCTGAAGATTTGCATGATGGACTTGGGTCAATTCTTTCAACCATAAAAATATATATAAATACACTACACAATGAAACTCTGGCTAAAAAACAACATGATGAACTTGTTGTATTTACTAATCAATTAATTGATGAAGCAATTCAAAACTCAAAAGAAATTGCAAATAATTTAAGTCCCAATATTATTAAGCGATTTGGACTTGCTTCTGCTATTTCATCATTATGTACCAAAATACAGGCTACTTCAGACGTTTCAATAAATTTTGATGCTTCTAAATTTGGTCATAAACTAAAAGAAGACCAGGAAATATCATTATACAGAATAATTTCTGAGCTAATAAATAATTCAATAAAACATTCCGGCGCAAATAAACTGGAAATTGTTTTTAAAAGTGAAACAGAAAAATTAAAAATCCATTTTGCCGATAATGGACATGGGTTTAATTTTCAACAAACTATTCAAAGCAAATCGCAAGGTCTAGGGCTTCAAAATATTATCAATCGTGTAAATTCAATGAATGGTAGTTTTGATACCGGAACAATGAAAATGAAAGGGTTCAATATAAATTTTGAATTTTATATTAATAAGTAGAATATTTATCAAATTTCATTTCAAATTGCTTTATTAAAAAAAAATTGCGAAATTGTGGCAACTAATTTTAGCCTAAATGTATCCTATTAAAATTTATATAGTTGACGATCATAAAGTGTTCCGCGATGGTTTGAAACTTCTTTTAAGCACAATAAATAATGTAATAGTTATTGGAGAAGCATCGAATGGTAAGTTTTTTTTAGAATTGCTTGAAACCGAAAAGCCAGATATAGTATTCATGGATATTAACATGAAAGAAATGGACGGAATTGAAGCTACTCAAAAGGCTATTGAAAAATATCCCGATATTAAAATTATTGCCCTGACTTCATTTGAAGATGAGGCGTATTTTAATCAAATGACCGATTTGGGGGTACGCGGGTATTTATTAAAAAATTCCTTGAAGGACGATTTTGAAAAAGCAATAAATAAGGTTAACGAAGGCTATACTTATTATTCCGATGAATTAATTGTAAAGTTGTCGAAGAAAATGTCGCAATTTGGCAAAATGCGCGAAAAGCAGAAAGAACAACTTCATTTTTCCGATGAGGAAAAAGAATTGCTCCAGCATATTTGTCAGGGATTAACCAATAAACAAATTGGCGATATTATGCATATTAGCAGCAGGACTGTTGAAGCACACCGAGCTAAACTTTTAGACAAAACAAGTACTAAAAATTCTGTATCACTTGCAGTATATGCAATTGCAAACAATATTATTACAGTTGAAAATAATTTTTCATCCTCACATTAATGTCAACCAATATAAGCATTAAAAATTGGGCCAAAGATGACAGGCCGCGCGAAAAAGCACTTGCCAAAGGGTTTGAATCACTTTCGAATACCGAATTAATTGGCATTTTATTAAGAACAGGCACAAAAGAAGAATCGGCAATTGGCGTAGCCCGGTTATTACTTGATTCTGCCGGAAATAACTTAAACAAGTTGGCCCAAATGAATGCAAAAGAAATTTCTAAAATAAAAGGCATTGGTGAAACAAAAGCTATTACTTTACTAACAGCACTTGAACTTGGCAAAAGACGGAATTCAGAAGATGTATTAATAAATAACGCTATTCATTCGAGTGGCGATGCAAATGAAATCTTTTATCCTATAATGTGCGATTTGCCTTATGAAGAATTTTGGATTCTTCTTTTAAGTCGTTCGAATTCTATTATTTGCAAACAAAAAATAAGCCAGGGAGGAATTTCCGGAACAGTTACCGATGTTCGGCTTATATTAAAATCGGCAATTGACAATATGGCCAGCGGTTTAATTTTGGCTCATAACCATCCATCAGGTAATTTAAAACCAAGTGAGCAGGATATTGCACTTACCCAAAAACTTAAAGAAGCTGCTAAATTGATGGATATAAATGTACTTGACCATATAATAGTTACAAATTCAAAGTACTATAGTTTTGCTGACGAAGGAATACTTTAGATTTTCAGTCCTTTAATGCGTAAGTATTTTTTGAAAATCTTTAAATGTTGCTATTTGAAGGTTTTTATCACTAACTGTATAAGTGTTTCTTCCATGTAACCTGGTAAAAACATGCAAGTTTGAATTTTCCATAGTCACTTCTATTTTTGAACCATCACTCATTTTTATTCCATTGTATAACAATACCGCACTCACAGGATCAGCAGCCGGATCTTTGATAGATTTATAAACTTTAAATGTCATAGTTGAAGGGAAAACTATACCACTTTGTAGCTTTTCACGCACATTGTCAATTAAGGTAAGCAATTGGCTGAGCGTGGTTGCAGGCCTGTATTGGTACCAATGTCCTTGCTCTCCTGAATCGAGCTGCGATTTAACATAACCAATTGCAGAGCCAACATAATCAACCAATGATAAAGTTTTGTCGGATGAAATAACAATCGGGTCAATTAACATTATATGTTTGGGCTGATGTACACAAGTTGCAATTTTACCTGAATATAACATTTCAATAATTAATGGGCCTCCGGTTGATGAACCAACCAGACTTATATTCTTAAACCCTATTGAATCAAGTCTTTTGTATTCATCTATTATAGGTTTTTGCCAGTCGCTCCAGGTCGATTTCTCAAATATATCATAAGTTCGTCCATGTGCTCCAAGCAAAACCTGCGAAACATATATTCCTCCAACAGAATCAGCCCAATGGCGAAATTCATCCCATTCAAAAGTTGTAGCCGTATAACCATGTACTGCAATTAAAACAGGAGTATTCAAATTGCGTTTAGAAGTGTCGAATGAAACCAAATATCTTGCAGGATTTGCAATGGACGGATCAGAAATTTTATCACCATCAAGCATAGTTGCATTATCAATGGATGGTTGCTTCGAACATCCTATAATTGATATAACACAAATAAATGAAAACAGTATTTTCTTTATCATAATCAATTTTTATTTTTAAAATTAAATTGATAATAAATGCTGCATTGATAAAATAGAGGATAAAGAGTTCCCGGTCCATTAACTCCATTGCCAGTTATAAAATTATAACCAAAAGATAATTTTGCTTTTACCGGAAAATTGAAATTTAAAAAAATCCCGGGTTCTATAGATAAAAGCATGGAAGTGTTAGGCAATATATCGAATATGGGCGAACCATAATCGGCATAAAAATATCCGGTATTTAATTGCACAACAGGGCAAATAATTTTATCAATTCTAAAATAATAAGCCAAGTGAAAAAGATAGTTATCCTGTTTAATTGCATTTGAATTAAAAGCAGTGCCTAACCTGCTGGTTGCATAACTTATACCAAGATAAACTGTATTATGCAAATACTTTTGCTGGGTAAATTCAAGGTTAAAACCATTTTCATAATAAAAATTATGATCCTTTTGAATTCGAATTCCAGCAAGAAAAATATTTTCCTGAGAAAAGGACAATACTGAAAATGATAAAATGTAAAATAATAGAACAATTTTTCGCATAATACTGATTAATTTTCTAAAATTAAGAAATTATATTCAAACTAATTGGTTGAAATTTATAGTAGGAATTATTGAAAATATAAATGGCTGCCCGGGGGAAATTTGGACAGCCATTTATAAAAATTAACCGTGAAAAGTACTAAGCTTTCAATAATTTATTTACTTCCTCCCAGTTAATTACGTTCCAGAATGCGGCAATATAATCAACTCGTCTGTTTTGGTATTTAAGGTAGTATGCGTGTTCCCAAACGTCAATTCCTAAAATTGGCTTGCCTTTAACATCGGCAACATCCATTAAAGGATTATCCTGATTTGGTGTAGATGTTACAACTAATTCGCCTTGTGAATTTTTTACAAGCCATGCCCAACCACTTCCAAACCTTGTAGCTGCAGCACTGCTAAATTGTTCTTTAAATTTATCAAATGATCCGAAATATTTTGTAATTGCATCTGATATATCACCGGTAGGATTTCCACCTCCGGTTGGCGACATCAATTTCCAAAATAAATTGTGGTTATAAAACCCTCCACCATTATTTCTGATAGCAATAGGCAATTTCGATATATTTTTTAAAATATCTTCAATTGAAGAGTTTGCATCGCTTGTATTAGCCAATGCATTGTTAAGATTGGTTGTATATGCCTGATGATGCTTTGTGTAATGTATTTCCATAGTCATTGCATCAATATTAGGTTCTAAGGCATTGTAGCTGTAACTTAATTTAGGTAATTCAAAAGCCATAATTATTAAATTTAATTATTTAAAATATTTCAATTCAACTACAAATGTAATCTTTATTTAGACTTATTCCAAATTAAAATAATGATTTTTTTGTTGAATTAAAAGCCCATGCAGAACTTGTTAATTGTAAATTAAGTTCATGTGCAATAATTGATATACCTAACTAACCTAAATTATATTTATTTTTGGCATTTCCAAACCAATGAATTCAAAACATAAAAGTGTAATATGGCATCGAGTGAAGAAATGATTAAAAATGCATTTAAAAAGAAAGATTGGGCAGAGGTTCAAATTTCAGATTCATGGCGAATTTTTAAAATATTATCGGAATTTGTTGAAGGTTTCGAAAAATTAGCACGAATTGGCCCATGTGTTTCAATTTTTGGTTCGGCAAGAACAACACCTGAAAGTAAATATTTTAAAATAGCTGAAGATGTTGCATTCAAACTTACACAACATGGATATGGTATAATAACCGGCGGAGGGCCAGGAATAATGGAAGCGGGTAATTTAGGTGCAAAAAAAGGAGGTGGAAGTTCCGTTGGAATTAATATTGCTTTGCCATTCGAACAACAACCAAATTTGTTTATTGACCCGGATAAGCTGATTACATTCGATCATTTTTTTGTACGCAAAGTTATGTTTATGAAGTACGCCCAAGGATATGTGGTTTTACCCGGCGGGTTCGGTACACTGGACGAACTTTTTGAAGCTATTACACTTATTCAAACCGAAAAAATCGGGAAATTCCCCATTGTACTTATTGGTAAGGAATACTGGAGTGGATTAATTGATTGGGTAAGGAAAGTAATGCTTGAAGATGAAGGAAACATAAGCCCAAAAGATTTGGATATTTTTAGTATCGTTGATACGGCTGATGAAGCAGTGGATATTATTAATAATTTTTACTCAAAATATATTCTTAGTCCAAATTTTTAAAAAATTGTAAAAGCCCATTTTCTTTCAATTTTATATTAGAATTTAAAATTATTTTGAAAAACTTTAAAACATTGAATTATTGACATATTTGAAAATATATAGTAGAATTTACTTTTTAACAATATTTAGTTTTTATCAACATTTTCAACATTTTCAGGCTTAATTAATTAGTTTTGTTTAGATTTTTCGCTTAATTTGCATTAATACTTTAAGTAAATAAGTTTTAATTAACTGTAATACAATAAAAATGGATAAATTCCATTACCACTAAATTATTTAAATTATGTTCAAGTGGTTGTTAATACTGGTAAATTTGGTGGTAACACTATTTATCGGAGCCTTTTTTGATAACGAAGTTTCTGTGCAGTTAAGCGCTCCGCAAACTGTAACGGCTGGCGATGAATTTAAAGTTAAAGTAAAAGTTAGTAAAGGGAAAATCGAAAGTTTTTCAAGATTATTACAGGAATTACCTGCAGGTTTGAAAGCTACTTCAGTGAATTCAGCCAATGCCGATTTCACATTCAAAGACAATAAAGTAAGGCTTATTTGGCTTAAAATGCCCGAAGATGATAGCATTTCAATTGAATATACTATTAAGACAGATCAACGTTTAAAAGGAAATTTCGATTTAGGTGGGAAATTTTCCTATATCGATAACAATGAACGTATGACAGCCGAAGCAACTCCATTGACTATAACAATAAACCCAAACCCCAATATCGATCCAAAGTTAATAGTTGATATAAAGGATTTTAAAGAACAGGTTATACCCGAAATTTCTTCGGAAGGACAAGGCATGGTTGCATGTGTTCGTCAGAAACCTCAACCAACCGGCGATGCTGACAATAGCTATTTGGTTAATTTACTTGTTTATAAAGATAATGCACAAAAATTTGCTAAAATAGAAGAAGCCGTACCTGCTGGGTTCACAGCTTTAAAAGTTGAAAGCAAAGACGGAATTTTTGTTTTTAAAGATGGTTTAGCAAAATTCCTGTGGATGAGTTTGCCAACAAGTCCCTATTTTATGGTGTCGTACCGTTTGGTGCCGAATACTGGAAATAATAATGCACCGGTTTTAAAAGGCCAGTTTTCGTATGTTACTGATGAAAAAACAATTACAAAAGATATTGTTGAAAAAGATTTAACTCTGGCTTCATTATCTGACCAGGATATTCAAAACCTTGTAAAAGAAATAAATACAAAACCATCGGTTTCCAACGCTTTAATTGCAGAAGCTTTGCAAACAACTCAACCAACAAAGACAGATTGTACCAAGATCGCAGCAAATGAATCGAATAAAGAAATTGCTAAAAATACAGAAAAAAAATCATGGTTTCAGAAGAATAATTTAACCGGATCGATTGATAAAGCGTATACCTTGGAACCTGAAGAAGGTGTTTATTTCAGGGTTCAGGTTGCTGCAGGACACAGAACAATTAATATAAAAAGATATTTTCGTAAATTTAAAATTGCAGATGAAGTTCGTGCCGAAGACCATGAAGGTTGGCATAAATATTCCATTGGCTCGTTTGCCGATTATAAACAGGCAAGAGATTACAGGGTTCATATCTGGAATACAACTCCTATAACAGGTGCGTTTGTTTCGGCCTATAATAGTGGAAAACGAATAACTGTGCAGGAAGCATTGATGATTACTAACCAGCAATGGTATAAATAAATTTGAATGAAGCGGATCTTCTACATATTTTCACTCATTGCTTTATTAATCATAGTACCTATTTCAATTTCAGCCCAGGAACTCGATTATGAGAAAATGCTTACTGAAGATGTAGAAAATGTTAATCCTGTTTACAAGCCTGTTGTTTCATTTGGTATGGGTTATTTGAATTACTTTGGCAGCATAAAAAATACATCTTCAAATCCATTTTCAGGTAACCTCGCCTGGAAAATTAATATGAATACCTATGTTGATGCCCAACGTTATTTCAAACTTAACTTTAATGTAATATCAACCTACGCTTTAAATTCACCTTTAACAGTTGAGCAACGGTCATATACTAATTCCGCTGACAATCATAATTTTCAGACTGATTTATTAATGATGGGAGCAAATGTATTATACGACTTCGGCCATTTTATAAAAAGAAGTCCTGTTAGACCTTTTGTTGCATTGGGTTTGGAATATATAAGTTTCGATTCAAAAACTGATGCGTTAGCTGCAAACGGCCAACCTTATTATTATTGGAATGATGGGACAATCCGCAATATAGCGCAAAGCGCTGAACGCCCTTCTAAATTGCTTGAAAGGGATTATAAATACGAAACCAATTTACAATCTAATATTACAGCTAACCCAACAGGAGTAAAATATAACCAATATACTATTGCTATTCCAGTCGAATTTGGCGTTGATTATGCTGTAACAAACAGAACAACCATTCGACTAGGTTATTCCTACCACTATACCTTTTCGAAATGGATTGATGGCTTGGGCAAAAAAAATGGGGCTATTGGATATACCTGTCTTTCCTTACATTTCGACCTGTTTTCCGATCCTAAAATATTACGTAATAAGCTTTTGTTTTTGGATATCTCGGATAGTTATGATGAAGATTTGATTGGCGATGAAGATGGCGATCAAATTCTTGACATTAATGATCGTTGTTTGCATACGCCACGTGGTTTACAGGTCGATTCTGTTGGTTGCCCTCTTGACGCCGACGGCGATGGTGTTCCAGATTACCTGGATAAACAACCTAACACACCTGCCGGAGCTATTGTTGATAAAGATGGGGTTGAAATTCCTGATGCCGAAGTTTGGGAAAATTTAGATATGGAAGCATTGCCACGTGACCAGGTTGCACTTTATATTTCTTCGATGAATAATTTAGGTTCATCGGGCAGAAGATTGGGAAAAGTTGAAATACCTGCTAAATTTAAGAAACTTGACCTTGATGGAGATGGATATATTTCATTTGATGAAGTACTTAAAGCTATTGATGATTTCTTTGATTTTGATTCGGAGCTCTCAACCCAGGATATCTACGAATTGAACGATTTCTTCTTCTCGCAATAGCGATATATTGATTGTTAATTTATTATCCAATTTTAAAGCACCGCATACTTATACTTGCATTCTGAATTCCTTCAAAAGTAAAAGTCAAATTTTCATTCGCATTTGCTAAACCAAGCGTATATAACATAGGTAAATAATGGTCGTTTGTTGGAACTGCCCATTTTGCCATTTGTCCAAAATTTTCATAATGAACTAAGCTTTGGTATTCGTTTTTCTGAAGTTTTGTTTTTACAATTTCATCGAATTCAATCGCCCAATCAAAAGGTTTGGCATTTTCACTAAAATTCACCTTGTACAAATTGTGGACTATGTTTCCACTGCCAATAATCAAAACGCCCTTGTTGCGCAACAATTTTAATTCCTTGGCAAGTTGATAATGATATTCGGCAGGTTGATGAACATCAATACTTAATTGAAATACCGGAATATTTGCATCGGGGAACATATGTTTCAAAACAGTCCATGCTCCATGATCCAACCCCCAGGTATTGTCATCATTTATTTTAGCAGATTTAGCCAATTGTTCTGTTTCTCTTGCAAATCCGGGAGAACCTTTAGCTGGATATTGAACATGATATAATTCTTCAGGAAATCCACCAAAATCGTATATAATTCTTGGTTTTTCTGATACTGTCACATAGGTTCCGCTAGTTAACCAATGAGCCGAAACAACCATTATTGCATTTGGTTTTTCATGAAAACTTTTACCCAAAATTTCAAGGCTTTGGGTAAATGGATTATTTAAAATTGCATTCATAGGATTTCCATGTCCAATAAAAATAACAGGCCATTGAACCGAACTATTATAGTTGTCTGTAATATTTTTTAATTCATTTAAGTTCATTGTTTTTAAAACTAAGGGCATCAATGCCATTGAAATAAGAAAATCAGTCCTTCTCATTGGCTCATTTATCCGTTGAAGAATTAATTAACGCATTGGTATTTCCATTAAAAGCAATTCCGATTTTTCTTTTGCAGAAAATTGAATATTTTCAGTTTCCCAAATACCTATTCCGTCACGTCTTTCAAGTTCAATATCGTTTACATTTCCCTTACCTTCAACTAAAAGTAAATAAATGCCATTATTGTTATCTTTTAAATTATACTCAATTTTACTTTCTGCATCAAGTGTAACTCTTGAAAAATAAGCATTCTGATTAATCAATAATGCACCATTAGCCTTAGGAGCAACTATTTGCTGCCACGAATTTTTTCTCTCTTCGGGGCTGAAATATTTTTGGTCATATCGTGGAGTTAGATTGTGTTTTGATGGAAAAACCCAGATTTGAAACAATTTAAGTTTTGTATCCGGTAAACTATTATATTCCGAATGAAATATTCCTGTACCGGCAGTCATTACTTGAACTTCATCCTTTTTCAATTTCATTTTATGACCCATACTGTCCATATGTTCTAATTCTCCCTCAAGAATAATAGTAATTATTTCCATGTTATCATGTGGGTGCTTTCCAAATCCCTGGCCACCATCAATACAATCGTCATTTATTACACGTAATGTTCCAAAATTAACCCTATCGGGATTGTAATAATTTGCAAAACTGAATGTATAACGCGTTTCAAGCCAACCATAATTGGCTTGTCCACGCGTATCTGCTTTATGAATTATTGTTTTCATTTTTTTAATTAATTAACAAACAGCTAAAGTTTATTGTTTAGCCAGTTCAACATTTAATTGAAGCTTTACTTCTTCACTAACAACCACACTTCCGGTTTCAGTTAAAGAATTCCAATGTAAACCAAAATCCTTACGGTTGATTTTACCGGAAATTTCAAACCCGGCTTTTGTATTTCCCCAAGGATCTTTAATAGTTCCGCCAAATTCTACATCCAAATCAATTGTTTTTGCAATTCCGCGAATTGTTAAATCACCAGTTAGTTTAAATTCAGTATCATTTTTCTTTTTAAAGCTTTTCGATTTGAAGGTTAACTTTGGATGATTAGCTGCGTCAAAAAAATCAGCTGACTTTAAATGCACATCCCTGTCGGGTTGATTGGTATCAATACTATCAATATCGGCAGAGAATTCAATTTCTGAGCCATCAAAATTTTCATTGGGAGTTACCAATGAACCGTCAAATTTTTGAAAGCTTCCGGTTACCGTAGATATTACAAGATGTTTTACTTTAAATAATACTTCGGTATGTGCTGGGTCAATTACCCATTTTGTTTTTTCAGTTGTCATAATAAATTATTTTAAATGTTTATGAAGCAAAGTTAGCCTGACAATAAAGCACAGAAAATGTATAAATTGAGGAATAAGATGTATAAATTGAGGATGAACAATTTTTAACATAAATTTCATTTCAGACCTTTCAATTTCCATTGCTCATTTTTTACTACCTTTGCAATCAAATTTATTTGAATGATAGAGCGGCAGAAGGGTTTGATATTGCTTGGAAGTTTTGGTTTGGTTTCGTTAGTTTTAATTTTCATTTTCGCCACCAAAAAAGTTGAAAATCCAAAAGAGATTCACGAAAATTATGCTGTATATTCATTGCATTTCCCAGACAGTGTTTCATTTGCAGGAGAGCGCGTACCACTTGAATACTTCGATGTTAAAGAAGCGCTTGATAGGGAATTACATGTTAATACTTATTGGCAGTCGCAAACCATTTTTATGATAAAAAGGGCAAATCGCTACTTCCCGGAAATTGAGGCTATATTAAAAGAAGAAGGTGTTCCGGATGATTTTAAATATATGGCAATGGCTGAAAGTGGACTTACAAATTCCGTTTCACCTTCAAATGCTGCAGGGTTTTGGCAATTTCTCAAAAAAACAAGTGAGGAAAACGGGCTTCAGGTTAATTCCGAAATTGATGAACGCTTTAACATTGAAAAATCAACCCATGCAGCCTGTAAGTTTTTGAAAAATGCTTACGCAAAATATGGAAATTGGACAATGGCTGCTGCCTCATACAACATGGGTAAACAAGGATTATCAAAACAGCAAGATTTTCAAAAGGAAAATAATTATTACAATCTTGCCCTTAACGAGGAAACATCGCGTTATATATATAGAATACTGGCATTTAAATTAGTAATTGAAAATCCTGAATTATACGGTTTTCATTTAACAAAAGAAGATTTATACCCACCACTGAAATATACAACTGTTGAAGTTGATGGTACTATAAATGATTGGACGTCCTTTGCCAATGAACATAATACAAATTACAAAATGCTCAGGCTTTTTAATCCATGGATACGAGCTGATGTGCTTACCAATAAAAATAAATTTAAATATACAGTTCGAATTCCTGTAGAAGGTTTTCGTGAATCGCTGTATAATGACACAATCACTGTCGATTCAACACTTCATCATAAATGATAAATAATTAAAACTTGGAAAACGTTCCGGAAATAAAACAACAATTTGTTGAAGATCCTGATTTTATTAATGTTTATGGCGCACGAGTACATAATCTTAAGAATATTGATATATCAATTCCTCGTAATTCCCTTGTTGTAATTACCGGATTAAGCGGAAGTGGTAAATCATCACTTGCATTCGACACAATTTATGCCGAAGGCCAAAGAAGATATATGGAAACGATGTCGGCATATGCCAGGCAGTTTTTAGGCAATATGGAGCGTCCTGATGTGGATAAAATTACAGGTTTGAGCCCGGTTATATCCATTGAACAAAAAACAACCAATAAAAATCCACGTTCTACAGTAGGCACAATTACAGAAATATACGACTTTCTTCGACTGTTATATGCCCGTGCTTCAACTGCCTATTCATATGAAACCGGTGAACAAATGGTACGTTATACCGAAGAACAAATAATTAAAATTATTCTTGAAAAATTTGAAGGTAAAAAGATATATATCCTTGCTCCTATTGTAAAAGGCCGAAAAGGACATTATAAAGAACTATTCGAACAAATAAGGAAAAAAGGTTTCCTGAATGTCCGCATTGATGGTGAAATAAGGGAAATTGTACATGGCTTAAAAGTCGATAGATACAAAGTTCACAACATAGAAGTTGTAATTGATAAAATTGTAGTGGATGAAGCTGACACAAAACGTTTGAAAGATTCTATCCAGGTTGGAATGAAACATGGAAAAGGGATTATTATGGTTTTAGATAAAGATTCTGAAACACCAAGATATTTCAGCCGTTTGCTTATGTGCCCGACAACTGGTTTATCATATAATGAACCTGCACCACATTCATTTTCATTTAATTCTCCACAGGGTGCTTGTCATAAATGTAGTGGATTGGGAAAAATCGGAGAAATTGATATTAAAAAGTTAATTCCCAATCCTAAATTATCTATCCGGAAAGGTGGAATTGCACCTTTAGGTCAATTTAAAAGTTCATTGATTTTCTGGCAACTCGAAGCAATTGCTAATAAACATGAATTTACACTCAATACACCAATTGAAGAAATTCCGGAAGATGCAATCAATATGATTTTATATGGAACTGAAGAATCGTTGAAAATGCCATCGATTCCTGGCGGTTTATCAAATTATTTTTTGAGTTTCGATGGTTTGCTCAGTTATTTGAACCAACAAACTGATGCAGAAGAAAGCACAAAAAAGCCTGAAAATAATTATATAAAAGAAATTACTTGCCCGGAATGTAAAGGGCAGCGGTTAAACCGCGAATCGCTTCATTTTAAAGTGAACAATAAAAATATTGCTGATTTATCGCAAATGGATATTTCGGCTTTGAATATTTGGCTTGAAACCGCCGAAGATAAAATGAGCGATAAACAACGTGCCATAGCAAAAGAAATTTTTAAAGAAATTCGCACGCGTGTTGGTTTCTTGCTAAATGTTGGACTCGATTATCTTTCATTGGACCGGCCTTCACGGACGCTTTCTGGCGGCGAAAGTCAGCGGATACGCCTTGCTACGCAAATAGGGTCGCAGTTGGTGAATGTTCTATATATATTGGATGAACCCAGTATTGGACTCCATCAGCGTGACAATGTAAGGCTTATTGATTCGTTAAAAAAGTTGCGCGACGCCGGCAATTCAATTATAGTGGTTGAACACGATAAAGAAATGATTGAAGCTGCTGATTTTGTTGTTGACATCGGCCAAAAGCCGGTAGAAATGGTGGAGAAGTTGTAGGTGCCGGAACACCGGAAGAAATTACAAAAGGATGTTCTTTAACCTCGCTTTATTTATCAGGAAAAAAGGGAATTGAAATTCCTAAAAAAAGGCGCACAGGAAATGGAAAATTTGTCACTATAAAAGGAGCAAAAGGGAATAATTTAAAGAATGTTACTGTTGATATTCCTTTGGGAATGATGGTTTGTGTTACCGGAGTTTCGGGCAGCGGAAAATCAACTTTGATTAATGAAACTCTTCACCCTGTTTTAAGTAAATACTTTTATCATTCATTTGCCGATGCTTTGGAACACAATAAAATAGAAGGCATTGATAATATTGATAAAGTAATTGAAGTAGATCAGTCGCCATTAGGTCGAACGCCACGCTCAAACCCGGCTACTTATACTGGTGTTTTTTCAGATATCCGAAAGCTTTTTGAAATGACCCCCGAAGCAAAAATCAGGGGATTTGGAGCCGGTCGATTTTCATTCAACGTAAAAGGTGGACGTTGCGAAACATGCAGAGGAGCCGGAGTCCAAACAATTGAAATGAATTTTTTGCCTGATGTTTATGTGGTTTGTAAAGATTGTAACGGAAACCGGTATAATCGTGAAACACTTGAGGTTAAATACAAAGGTGAATCAATAAGTGATATATTAAATATGACAATTAAACAAGCTACAGATTTTTTTAGCAATATACCTTCAATTCACAGGAAAATAGAAACCATGCAACAAGTTGGGCTTGGCTATATAACACTTGGCCAGCCTTCAACAACGCTATCAGGTGGTGAATCACAACGGGTTAAACTTGCAGCTGAACTCGCAAAAAAAGATACCGGCAACACATTATATATATTGGATGAACCTACAACCGGCCTTCATTTCGAAGATATACGCGTTTTAATTGATGTGCTCAATAAACTGGTTGATAAAGGAAATTCGGTTATTATTATTGAACATAATTTGGATGTTATTAAAGTATCTGATTATATTATTGATTTAGGTCCGGATGGCGGCGAACGAGGAGGAAAAATTGTTGTTAAAGGAACACCGGAAGAAATTGCAAAATCCGGAAAAGGATTTACTGCTAAATTCCTAAAGAAAGAACTTTCCTAGATTTTAGCTGTTTATAACTATTCAAACACATTTGACTTAAGATTAAATTTATTCATTGTTCTGTATGAAGAACGAAATTGAAAGTCTCGATTTATATTACAAAGGTTCCCCAGCATCATTCGTATTTAAAACGATGGAGGAAATTGAAAAAGCGAATGTTGGAGCGCCCGACGACCCGCACAGGCACAATTATTATACAGTTATATGGTCGTATAATGCCACAGGAAAACATATAATTGATTTTAAAGAATATAGCATTGAGCCTCAACATATATTTTTTGTTAGTCCCGGGCAGGTGCATCAGGTAATCAGCAATCCAAATTCAACAGGAATTGTAATACTTTTTACATCTGAATTTCTTCAAAAAAATAGTATCCGTGAAGATTTTATTTCTAACCTTCGATTATTCCGCAATTCTGACGAAACACCCCCTTTGCCTTTAAATGAAGGTATGTCTAACAAGCTTCGTATTTTCGCTGATGCAATGCATGAGACATTCAAATCATCTGCTGATATGAAATTAGATACCCTTGGAGCCTATTTAAAGCTATTTTTGATAGAATGTAATAACCATTGTTCCCTTTATCCAAGTGAAAATTCTCAATCCATTGAAGTTGGTCGTTCATTGGTGCAAAATTTTAAAAATTTAGTTGAAATTCATTTCCGGACTCTTCATCTGGTAAAAGATTATGCCGACTTATTAAATGTTACTCCAGGTTATTTAAATGAAGTTATAAAGGAAGCCATAGGCAAACCTGCTAAAAATTACATCCAGAACCGTATAATATTAGAAGCTAAACGTATGCTCACTTTCACCAATAAAAGCTTGAAAGAAATTGGCTATGAATTGGGTTTTGATGATCCATCACATTTTAGTAAATTCTTTAAAGCCTATACAGGCATAACTTTTGCTGAATTTAAAGTTATCTGATAATATTAATTCTAAATCAATAAATATATTTTATCAAAATAAGAATTTTTTATCAATCAATCTAAATACTTTAATATTTTCAAACCTTTTCAACTGAATTTCGCAAAGGAATCCATATTAAAACAACGGATAACAATGCCAATACTACAAAACTTAAAAGAATTGGCGGATTTTTGAAAAAATAAAAATAATCGGTAAGGAAAATATTAAAACCTCTGAAGCCAGCTAAAACAAGTCCCATAAGCGCTTCGCCGGCAATAAGTCCTGATGCTAAAAGTATTCCAATATTTTCAGTAGCAATTTTACGGGTTTCACTAAAACCTTTTCGTTCAGCATATAAATCAACAGTACCTTTTAATAAACCACCAATAAATATTGCAAATGTTGTTTGAAGGGGAAGGTATAAGCCAACACAAACCAACATTGGGCTTTTTACCTGCATCATAATAAAACCAACGCCAAGTAACATTCCAGTTAATATTAAAGGCCATGCCATTTTCCCGCCAACGATACCATTGGAAAGCAAAGCCATTAATCCAGCCTGTGGTGCAGATAAATTTTTACTGCCAAATCCTCCCTGATAACCTTCTCGCGCTCCTTGTGCTATATCACCATTATTTAACAAAACCAAAACGCCAAACATAACCAATGCAGAAAGTATCACACCTAAAATATCTCCAATCTGCATTTTCCATGGAGTTCCACCAAGTATATGACCGGCTTTTAAATCCTGTAACATTTCACCAGCTACAGCCGCGGAAACACAAACAATTGCGGCAACACCTAAAACGGCTGCAATGCCTTCTTTTCCATGAACTCCCAATGCAACCATAATTAGTGCTGTAACAACCAAAGCTGTAAGTGTTAACCCGCTAATAGGATTGTTGCTTGAACCCATTATACCAACTAAATATCCAGAAACTGCTGCAAAGAAAAATGCCAGTATTATTAAAATTGTGGCTGCTACTATTGCAACAAGTAAAGTAGTTTTAAAAATGAAGAATGTTATAATAAATGTAAGTATGGCTACAGCAAATATTCCAATAATAATCCAAATAAAACTTAAATCACGTTCTACACGTGGAGTATCAACATTTTGGCCAGCCATAGCTTTTTTAACGTCACCAACTGAACGGCTAACACCAGTAAATAAGCTTTTGCGCATTTTATATAAGGTATAAAATGCACTAACCAGCATACCACCAATTGCCATAGGTTTTACAATATATCGAGCAATTTGGTTAACTGTTTGCAACATTGCTGTAGAACTTGCCTGATCACCTGTCATACCAGGATGTGCAGCAAGAATTGATTGTTTTATACCTTCCATATCGAGCCACGGTGCCATAAAATATAAAATCATTGGTACTAAAACTCCCCAGGCTATTACACCTCCACTGAAATTTAGAGCAGCTAAACGAGGACCAATTATATACCCAACACCTAAATATGCTGGACTAATCTCAGGTGACCCTGCTAAAATTCCTCCCTGCCCTGTGAAACTCGTTCCACTAATTGATTGTTTAGCAAAAACTATTAATTTTTCCCAATAAACAGCAAAGAATTTTAATTCACCAAGTAATTTTACTAATCCACCAAAAATAATTGCACCAAATAAAAACTTCGAATTACCGGCATTACTTCTTCCTGCCTTATGTATTTCAGCAGCAGCAACCGATTCGGGAAATGGTAATTCTACATCTTCAACCATAATGCGACGTAATAAAGCAACGAACATAATTCCCAATACGCCTCCAGCAACCAAAATTAAACTGGCAGTTAAATAATTTGATGGTGAAAAAAATGGATTCCATAATCCGGCGATATAAAATGCGGGTATTGTAAATATTGCACCTGCAGCCACTGATTCTCCAATTGAACCAACCGTTCTTGCAAAATTTTCTTCTAAAATTGTACCTTTTAAAGCCTTTAAAATTGCCAATCCAATTACGGCAGCAGGATATGTTGCTGCAATTGTCATTCCTGCTTTTAAACCAAGATAAGCATTTGCCGCACCAAGTACAACGGCTAAAATTAAACCAATAAACAAAGCTCTAATAGTAAATTCAGCAATGTTTGTTTCAGATGAAACGAAGGGGATATATCTCTTTTCTGCCATAATTTCTTACTAATTAATTATTTTTCAATAACTTATAATATTAATAATTTTTCACTAAATAAAAACTTTTAAAGGTAATAAAATTATGATTCGATGCCAGAACTGTGTTATATAACAGGCATTATGATTTAACAATTTATTATCAACGAATTAAATGATATACATTACTTTTACAAATTCAATAAATTAAAATGAAAAAAACAATATTTTTACTAATCGTTGGAATTTTATCAACTCATATATATTGCCAGGGAACAAAAGGCCTGGTACCGGAAAAGTCAAATGAAGTTGTTCAGTGGCACACCATTGATGAGGCTTTAAAGTTAAATAAGCAAAATCCGAAAAAAATTCTAATTGATGTATATACCGATTGGTGTGGCTGGTGTAAAAAAATGGACCGCGATGTATATACCAATCCGGTTATTGCACAATTTTTGAATGCCAATTTTTATGCGGTAAAATTTAATGCTGAAACTACTGATACTGTAATTTTTAACGACCGAAAATTCATAAATGAAAAGAAAGGGGAACGTTCACCCAATCAGTTTGCGGAGGCTTTATTACAAGGTCAAATGTCATATCCATCGGTCGCTTACTTAACTGAAAAGCTGGAATATATTTTTACAATTCCTGGTTATAAAACCCCGTCACAACTTGAGGTGATTTTAAATTATGTAGCACAAAATAAATTCAGGCCAATCACAATTGAAGATTTTCAAAAAACATTTGTTGGAAAAATTAAACCTGAATAATATAATTAAACATATTTCTATTCACATATTCCAAATGCAAATTCACAAATTACGATTTCCTAACATCGTGGCCTGTTGGATCTTGGAATAAACGAAGTTCAAATTCAGGAACCATAGCAATTATATGGTCAAAAATATCAGCTTGAATTGTCTCGTATTTTGGACCAACTTTCTCTTTCGTATAAACATATATCTCTAATGGTAAACCATGTTCGGTAGGTTGCAAATGTCTTATCATAAAATTCATCCCTGTATTTATATGGGGATTATTTTTTAAATATGCATCAATATATGCCCTGAATAAAGTTGAATTAGTATAATGTTTTCCATCCCATTTTTGGCCATCGGCAATTCCATGATCTACGTCTTTTAATTCAAAAAATGGTTTTAGAAGTTCAATTTGTTTAAGTTTTGAAAGCAATTTTTCATCGCAATGTTTTATAGAAAATAAATCTAAGTTTATTGACCTTCGTAGGCGTCTTCCTTCAGATAATTCTAAACCGCGCCAATTCCAAAACGATTCTGCAACAAACGAATAGGTAGGAATAGTACTGATCGTTTTATTTGTATTTAAAACTTTAACGGTGTTCAATTTAATATCAATAACGGTACCATCGGTATTTTTGGTGGGCATTTCAATATAATCGCCAACCCTTAATATATCATTAGATGAAATTTGAATTCCGGCAATTAATCCTAATATAGCATCTTTAAAAACAAACATTAATACTGCTGCGAAAGCTGTTAATCCGGCAAATAATGTGCTTAAATCTTTATTAATAACTATAGATACAATTACCAGTGCCCCTACAAAATATAAAATAGTTTTTGCCACCTGAACGTATCCTTTTACCGATCGTTCTTTGGCAATTGGCAAGCTGTTATATATTTCATGCAAAGCATTTATAATTGCATTTACAACTAGAATTATAGTAATTGCAATATAAATATTGGCGCCAGTTTTTACAAAAGCTACCAATTTTGGGAATTCATTAAGTGGAACCGGTGATAGCCAGGATATTATTAGTGCCGGAGCTAAATGCGACAGACCATTGAATACACCGTTATCGTAAAAAACATCATCGTAAGTATTTTCACTTTTATCAACCCAACGTTTTACAAATGTTTTAATAAATGTTTTTAAAATAAAATTCGCTGCAACAGCTAATAATGCAATAATTATACTTAAAAAAGCAGCATTTAAAAAGTGGGCGATGTTTTGATTCAGTCCATGATTAATTAATAACTGCTCAAAATATTTATCGTACCTTAACAGGTTGATTTCTGACATATTATCCTCCGTGATTTTTTTCGGGCTACAAAATTAATTATTCAATAAGAATAAAATTGCTAAAAATTCTTAATAAAAAAACGCCAGATACATAAAGTAAATGACGTTTTTTAAAATATACATTAATATTATTATTTCATCTTCATTTTTGAAGGAGCGCTTTGCATAGCTGGTTGAGCTGCTTCCTTTGGTAAAATTGAAAGTAATTCCATTTCGAATATTAGAACAGAATTAGGTTTAATTCCACCACGAGGTTCACCACGTTCACCATAGCCAAGTTCTGAAGGAACATATATTTTATATTTTGAACCAACCTTCATCATTTGAAGAATTTCAGTCCATGCAGGAATAACACCTTTAACAGGTAATTCAGCAGGATGTCCCATTTCTTTAGTACTCTGGAATACAGTTCCATCAATTAATGAACCTGTAAAATTTACAGATACCTTATCTTCCAAAGTTGGCACCTGACCAGTTCCCTGAGTAATAACTTCATATTGTAATCCACTGGCAGTAGTAATAATTCCTTTTTTCGATTTATTTTTTTCAAGAAAATCAAGACCTTCTTGTTTGCTTTTCATGGATTGAGTTTTTTCTAAATTCATGAAATAGCTACGCATGTATGCTTGAACAGCATCAGGTTTAATTTTAGGCTCAATTTTATTTAAAGCTTCCTGAATTGCTTTATCAAATATTGCCTGATTGAAATTTGGAATATCAGAGCTTTTTAAGGATTGGCCAACTTGCACGCCAATACAATAGCTAATACTATCAGCATCATTTTTCAGGGCAACTGAACTTTTTTGTTTGTTGCAGGAAGCCATTACTACCATTGCAACTGCTGAAACTGTTAAAATGTGTGTAAATTTCATTCGTATTAATTTTGTCAAGGTCTGAAATTGCCCACTAGCCGTAATTTGACAACGGTTTATCAAACTTCTTTCCTTGTGTTTAACTTAATTAAAGTGGGTTATTTTTATTTTTTTACTTTGTCTATTGAAATGAGATCGACTTCGAAAATTAAAACACTTTGTGGCTCAATTCCCGGGACATTTTGATCGCCATAAGCTAATTCTGAAGGAATAAATAATTGCCATTTTGCTCCTGGTTTCATTAATTGTAATGCTTCTGTCCATCCGGCAATTACACCTTTAACTTCAAATTGTGCAGGTTGGCCACGTTCAATTGAACTGTCAAATACTTTACCATTTATTAACTTACCTACATAATTTACAGTAACCGTATCATCAATGGTTGGCGGAGTACCTTCTCCTTCTTTCAAAATTTTATATTGAAGCCCACTAGGCAATGTAACTATTCCGTCCTTTTTCTTATTTTCATCTAAAAATTTACGACCGATAACCAGATTTTCAGCACCTTTTTTTGCTTGCGTTTTTGTTAAATACGACCGAATTATTTGATCAATTTGATCAACTTTTAATGCAGTTGGTTTATCCTTTAATACATCATTTATGGCGTTTAATAGAATTGCACCATTAACTTCAGTAAAACCTGCTGATTTCATACTATTCCCAATGGCCATTCCCATTCCGTATGAAACGGAATCGATTTCGGTTTTCAAATCACTATTTGTATTTTGAGCAAAACTTGCTACAGGCAAAACTATTACAATGGCTAAAACGATTTTCTTTATCATTTTAAAATTTATTTGGAACGCAAAGGTATAGTTTATTTAATCAAAACAATATTTTCTATTAAAAATCTTTTATCAATTCATTATTAGTTATTTAATAAATAATTTTCAAACCACGTAAATAAAAATGATAAACAAATGCTTGCTGAAATAATTATCTTTGCAAACTGAAAAAAATAGCTATATGTCTGAAAATGTTATTTTAAGCAAACTTGAGGGTGTAAAAATTAAATTTGAAGAAGTCTCGCAGCAAATTACCGATCCGGCAATTATGTCGGATATGAAAAAATACGTGAAACTTACTAAAGAATATAAAGATCTTGAGCCGTTAATTGAAAAATATAATGAATTCAAAAATATATTAAGCAATATTGATGCATCAAAAGAAATTTTGGCCAATGAAAAAGATGAAGAGCTCAAAGAAATGGCCAAAGCAGAATTGGATGATTTAAACGATAAAGTTTCACCGCTTGAAGAGGAAATAAAACTTTTGCTGATTCCAGCCGATCCTGAAGATTCGAAAAATGCCATTATGGAAATTCGAGCTGGAACAGGCGGAGACGAAGCAAGTATTTTTGCAGGCGATTTATACCGAATGTATAGCCGCTATTGCGAAAACATGGGCTGGAAAATTTCGGTAACGAATATATCCGAAGGCACCGTTGGTGGTTTTAAGGAAGTGGTTATGGAAGTTTCAGGCAACAGGGTTTATGGTATATTAAAATATGAATCGGGAGTGCATCGTGTTCAGCGGGTTCCTAAAACTGAAACCCAGGGACGTGTGCATACTTCTGCTGCAACTGTAGCCGTTTTACCTGAAGCCGATGAGTTTGATATTGATTTAAATATTAATGATATCAGAAAAGATATTTTCTGTTCTTCCGGACCTGGAGGACAGTCAGTAAATACAACTTATTCGGCAATTCGGTTAACTCATATTCCTTCAGGAATTGTGGTACAATGCCAGGATGAAAAGTCGCAAATTAAAAATTATGAAAAAGCGTTGAATGAGCTTCGTACCCGGTTGTATAATCTTGAATACCAAAAATATATAGATAATATTGCCTCAAAACGTAAAACTATGGTTTCAACCGGCGACCGTTCAGCAAAAATAAGGACATATAATTATCCACAAGGAAGGGTTACCGACCATCGCATAAATTTTACAGTTTACAATTTACCATCAATTATGGACGGTGATATCCAGCAATTTATTGACCAGCTGCAGATGGCTGAAAATGCTGAACGTTTGAAAGAAAGCGAAATTTAATATTCCAAACCTTCAACATTTAAACTTTAAGTCTTTTTTCATTCCTATATTTACTTTGCAAAGTTTAATTATTAAACAATGAAACTAAGTAAAGTTGAGTTTAACGGATTTAAAGATAAAGGCCAGCAAATGTTTGGTAAAACCCAAAGAAAAGATTGGGAAAAAGAATATACAGCTGACGAAAACGGTTTGTGTTCTTGGGCACTCCGGTCTTTAATTATTGAACATGAAAATAATTTTATATTAATTGATACCGGGTTCAATAATTTCGACAAAACAATTCTAGAAGAATATTCGATAACTGATTTTGTAACCGCTTCAGACAATTTAATGAATTGTGGATTTGATATTGAAAAAATTAGCCATGTTATTCATACGCATTTACACATTGACCATTGTGGCGGAAGTTTTATTATTTCGGGTGATAAAATTGTTTTGCCAACATTTGTTAATGCCCAATATTTTTGCGGCAAACAACAATTATATGCTGCAACTCAACCATCGGAATTTGAAAAAACATCATTTCAAACTGAGATAACATCCGCTTTTTCAAAATTCAAAAATTTGCAGCAACTAGAAAAGGAATATTTTTTGTTTCCATGGCTTGAATTCTTAATTTTTAATGGGCATACAAAGGGTTTAACTTTACCCGTTATCCATACCACAAAATATTCATTGGCATTTGTTGGTGATTTAATTCCTTCAGTAGCACATTTACGTTTACAAAGCATTATGAATTACGATATAAACCCATTATTAAGTTTATCAGAAAGAGAAAAATTTTTAGAAGATGCCTTTGAAAATGAATATATTTTATTTTTTCAACATGACTTTTTGTATGAATGTTGCACATTAAAAAAAGAAAAAGGCCGGATTCTACCGGCCGAAATATTTAAACTTTCAGAATTATAGCTATTTTACATATATCCACGATTCAGGATTAACATTAGTTCTTAAGTTATTAAGTGCAATTAGGGCTTCTTTTAAATTATTTGCCGAAAATGCACTAACAAGGTTAAAACCATTAGCAGCTTGAACAATTTGAGCTTTATAACCAAGTTTTTTCATTTCTTTTTCAAAATTGTCTGCATTTAAAGGATTTCGAAAACTTCCGGTAATTACATTATACGTGCCAGAACAAGCACTACAAATTTTCTGAAGCGAATCAATTTTTTCCTGACTTTCCTTTTGAAGTTGTTCAACTATTGCAGCATTTTCAATTGAGTCTTCATGCATTGTATTTTTAAGACTTTCAATATATTCTTTATCTTTTTTACTGCTGCCAATTATTCCCTTTTTTCTAAGGTAATTACAACCTGAAAATACAATTGCCACGATGATTAAAAGAATTGTTATTTTTTTCATAATAATTAGGTTTTTTGGTTACTGACTGAATAACAGTTTGTTTTGTGGTGTAATTTAAGAAATGTAATTTTATATTCCAAAAAAAATATTAAAATTCAATTCATTTAATATTAATTTTCAACTTATTTTGTTTTTTAAACAGAAATCTTCGTATTATAAATCAAATTTATATTTAATGACAAATCGTTCGGCCTTATTGATTCTTAAAATATTTTTACTGGCAATTGTTATGTCATCTTGCAAAATTGTAGGCATTAACATTAACCATTCAACTCCGCGCAGTGCATATAAATATCCGGTTTTTACCGAAAAAGACAGCTTGCGTGGGCAATTGAACCACTTCCGAAGTTGTTATGACGTATATTTCTATAACCTGAATGTAAAATTTAATTTAGAAGAAAAATCTATCAGCGGGTTTGTCGATATTTGTTCAGATGTGGTAAAGCCATTCGACACACTACAAATTGACTTATACAAAAATATGTCGCTCGATAGCATTATTATGGCCAATAAAAAACTCTCGTTTTTCAGGAAATATGATGCCGTCTTTGTAAAAACTGGACATAAAGTTATGCCCGGAGAAAAAATACAAATGCGTGTATATTATCATGGAATACCTGTAGAAGCAAAACGTCCGCCCTGGGAAGGTGGCTTTGTTAGGAAAAAAGATAAAAACGGGAAACCTTGGATTGGTGTAGCCTGTGAAGTAGATGGAGCAAGTTTATGGTGGCCGGTTAAAGATCACCTGTCGGATGAGCCAGACAGCATGCACTTAAGTTTTACAGTACCAAAAGGTTTGAATTGTATTAGCAATGGACATTTAACCGATAGTATTGTAAATGATAATTCTGTTACTTATAAGTGGCGTGTTACGTACCCAATTAATTCATATGATGCAACCTTTTATATCGGCGATTTTAAAAAATTCTCAATTCCTTATACAAGTCTTGATACCACATTTAATCTGGATTTTTATGTTTTACCTTATAACTTAGATACAGCAAAAAATCATTTTAAACAAACTGTTGATATTTTGCATTTTTACGAATCGAAATATGGGCCATATCCATGGCCACGAGACGGTTTTAAACTTGTTGAAAGTCCCTACGAAGGAATGGAACATCAAACAGCTATAGCTTATGGTAATGGATATAAGAATAATTTTGGATTATTCGATTATATTATTTTGCACGAAACTGCCCATGAATGGTGGGGAAATAGTGTAACCGTCCCTGATTATGCCGAAGTTTGGATTCATGAAGGTTTTGCCACATACAGCGAAGCATTATATTATGAAAAACTTAAAGGACACGACGGATACTTGCGTTATTTGAAATTTTATGCAATGCTGATAAAAAACAAAAAACCTGTTGTTGGGCCTCATGACGTTAATTTTTGGGATTATAAAGATGTTGATATTTACATGAAAGGCGCCCTTACATTGCACACACTTAGGAATTCGATTAAAAACGATTCTTTGTTTTTTGATATTTTACACACATTTTATATGGAACATCGCTATAAATTAGCTGTAACTGATGATTTTATAAAACTTGTAAGTGCCAAAACAGGCAAAGATTATGGCCCATTTTTTAATCAATATTTATATAGCAGGGTTTGTCCTGAATTGGATTGGCAATACTTTTATGATTCAAAAAAAAGAAGCAATGAATTATACTATCGTTGGACCAATGCAGTTGATAGCTTTTCAATACCAATAAAAGTACAGTTAGATTCAGAATCATTTTTTATTAGGCCAACAAATAAATTGCAAAGAGTTGAAACCCCTATTGACAAAGATATTATAATGAATGTTGAAGGTTCCTATATTGCCTTGAAAAGAACCGATAAGTTTAAGTAAACAACTTATGAAAATAATGTTTGATATAAAATAGTGGGAAAATATATATCATTCTTGGCCCTGAATAACGCATTATTTTTCTGATATTCTCACGCATTTCAGGTTTATAGCAATGAATTTTGCAATCGGAACATGCAGGTTTCCTATTTCCAAATATACATTTCTCAAGGCGTTGAAAAGCATAATTTTTTGTAATAGCACATTGCTCACAAATTGTAGAAACTGGTAAATGATTCTTTTTACAATAAAAGTCAATCATTATTCCAACTGTTATTCGTTCCCTTTCAATTCTTTGCATTAAAATGTGAATATTTACGATTTGATCATCACCAGCATCATTTTAAATTTTTCTTTTGCTTGTAATGCATGTGGAATATTTGCTGGCATAATTATAAAATCTCCAGCAGACAAATTATTGCTTTTACCTCCAAGTATTATTTCAGCATTCCCATCTAAAATTTGCACAAATGCATCAAATGGAGCGGTATGCTCACTTAAGCCTTCGCCTTTATCAAAGGCAAATAAAGTTATGTTTCCTGTTGTTGCCTTAATTACTTGTTTACTTACTACACTTTTATCTAAATAATTAATTGCTTTTTCAAGATTTTGACTTTTTGATTTCTCAATAGTATTATTTTCCATTTTTTAAATATTATTATTAAATAACGTTCCTTTATATCAAAATCAAGAACCAATGTATAAAAATTGGTATTTATCCTCAAACCCAGTTTTCAGCTAAAACTTCTCCTTTTATGCCTATAGTAATTGCTTTAACTGGAACTTTACGAGTTGCAATCTGGACTGCCTTTTGCACTAATTGCAATAATCCTCCGCAGCAAGGAACTTCCATCATTAAAACCGTTAACGTATTTATCAACGATTCATCAATCATGGATTTTAACTTATCAACATAAATTTCTTTATTTGAATCGAGCTTTGGACAGGCAATAACCAATTTACGGTTTTTAAGATATTCTGTATGAAAATTACCAAAAGAAAATGCTGTACAATCAGCAGCCACTAAAATATCAGATTTCTGAAAATGGCTTGCTTGGGGATTTATTAAATGTAGTTGAATTGGCCAATTACTCAACTGTGAACTTTGAGGTACATTTAATTTTGTTTCTTCAGCCATTTGAAATGACATTGTTTTTGATCCCGGGCAACCACCATTATTAAGGTGTTCCATGTTTTTAATTTTTTGAATTAATATTTTTTCTATGGTTTTAGGTGAGATTACTGACGTAATTACCTCGTCTATATTAAATTGTATTCTATCTTTTTGAGAAGATAAATAATTTATTCCCTGATTTAAAAATCCTGATTCATTATGATCCTTTAAATGTTTTAAGTGTGCAATTACCACATTTTTACCTTTCGAAACCATTTCGGTCATTACTTGAACTTCGTCATAAGGAGCAGCTTCTCGTTGCTCAATAATTAAGGCACCTTCGGGACAATGACCAAGGCAAGCTCCCAAACCATCACACATTAAATCACTTATTAATACCGCTTTCCCATCAATTATTTGTAAAGCCCCTTCATGGCAATTCGGAACACAAGCTCCACAACCATTACACTTTTCATCGTCAATTTTTATAATATCCCTTGTCATTCAGGTGAATTGTTAAAATTTAAACATGCAGAATATCAGTAAAATAGCAATAAATATTATTAACGCATTCGAGTACTCAAATATACTATTATAATGAACAAAAACCAAATAATTAATTATTTAATTATAAATCTTTGAATCCAGGTTATCTGTTATTATTAAGTAAAATATGGATTAATTCGTAATCGGGATTAAGTGAAACTTTTTTATCCCTGTCAAAAAAATAAATACCAAAATCACCTTTATATTCCCAGTTACACCATGCAATATTATTTTCTTCAAACGCCGAAATCATATCGGTATAAAAAGCCAATCGTTCTTTTCTGTCAACAGTTGGAAGACAACCAAATTCACCACAATACAATTGCAGGTTTTTTGATTTAGCAAATTCAAGCCCTTCTTTAAAAACCTTAATAAGACGAGCTTTATTGAAAGTATCCCGAGCATCCGCAGTTTGCGATACTAATCCTGCATTTGTAGTATCTATAAATTGCTTGTAATCAGCATCGGTAATAACTTGGCCAGGATAATGAACTGTTCCTTTATAATATTTAATTTGAGTCCAGTCGGCTTTATAGTGAGTAAAAGCTAATGGCGAGTATGTATGAAAACTTAAAATAATATTTCTGTCTCCTTCCGGGAGTTTAAGGTATTTAAGATTAGGTGCAATTTGCCACATATTTGAACCAATGATTATAACTCTGTTTGGTTCTAACTTACGAATGGAAGCAACTGCCTTATTCATGAGTTTGTTCCAGTCTTCATTGTCCGGAGCAGTAGCTTCATTTAATATTTCGTAAGCAACCATATTATTTGGATAAGAATAAAGCTTTTCAGAAAGCTGAATCCATAAATTGATAAAATTTTTCTGTGCTGTAGAATCTGTCCATAATATATTTTTTAACCCTTCATTACCAGCATTAAAATGATGTGCACGAACAGTATGCAAATCAACAATTGCTCGAAGATTATATTCCTTGCACCATTCAAGGCAATTAATAAGAGTGGTAAATGCTTCTTTAACCGGTTGTCCGGTAGAATCCCACATTTCCTTTTCATCAAGGGGTATTCGAACATGATCGTAACCAATACTATCAATAAATTTAATATCGTGTTTATCAATAAATTTATTCTTTGGAGCCCAGCCAAAATCCTGCGATAACCAATGGCTTAGATTTACACCACGATGAATATCGAACCCTGAAGGATTTAAACAACTAACTTGTTTTTGATTTTGACAAGAAACTAAACTAACAGTAATTATAGCTATTACACATAGTTTTGTGAAATATTTTTTTATTTTCATTTAATTGAAGTTATTTGTGACGAATTAATACATAAACATTATTTATACTAAGTATTTTCAAATTTATATATCAAAAATACTTTGATTTGTGCTAATTTAATATGAAAATCTCAAACTATTGAAATATTTTAATAAATTCATGAAATAAATTAAAAAACGCCACTCAAAACATTTCTGTTAAAAGTGGCGTTTTCATTGTGGCACCTGGGCTTGAACCAGGGACCCCCTGATTATGAGTCAGGTGCTCTAACCAGCTGAGCTATAGGCCCCGAATAATTGATATTTTCAATTGTAAATTGATTTTTCTCAACTATTTTTGGGACTGCAATATTAAGCAATTGCCATTTATTTTTCAATAGTTTAAACATATTTTTACATGAATCAATTATTTCTGGGTAATAAAGCGTACTCTGGCATTAGAAATTTAATCTTCGATTTGGGCGGTGTGGTTGTAAATATCAGTTACAAAAACACTATTGAAAGATTTAAAAATATAGGATTTTCGAATTTTGATGAAATATATGGCCAAATGAGCCAATCACATGTTTTTGATAAATATGACAAAGGCCAAATTTTGCCAGCTGAATTTCGACATGAACTTAGAAAAGTTTCAAAGTTAAATTTTACAGATAATGATTTTGATAATGCATGGAACGCAATGATTCTAGACATTCCTTCACACAGAATAGAAACTTTAAAAAAGCTAGGAAAACAATATAAAATATTTTTATTGAGCAATACCAACGAAATACACTTAAGCTATTTTTTCAACTATGTTGACACAACATTTGGTAAAGGCTTATTTGAATCACTTTTTGATACGCTTTATTTATCCTGCCGAATGGGAATGCGAAAGCCCGATCATGAAATTTATCAAAAAGTTGTTGCCGACAGCAATTTAGTTGCCTCTGAATCGCTGTTTATAGATGATACTGATTTTAATGTTGCAGCAGCAATTGAAACAGGACTTCAAGGTTTTACAATTCAAAAAAATGAAGATATTACGGAATTATTTAAAAACTCTTTAATTTAAAGCGGAAGAAATATCTTCAATTAAATCTTCAATATCTTCAATCCCAACTGAAAGTCGCACCATTGAATCATTAATTCCACATTCCTGAATAAATTTTTCACTATATTCACAATAAATTGTTGACTTGGGGTGAATTATCAGGCTTTTATTATCACTCAAATTTGTTGCCCTTTTGATGATTTTCAAATTATCCATAAATTGGAAACATTCATCTTTTGTACTTAACTCGAATGACAACAAGCCACCCGGATTTTTGCCAAATTGGTTTTTAGCAACATTAAAATAAGCAGAACTTTCAAGTCCCGGATAATTGACATGTTTAATTTTTGGATGTTTTTCAAGCCAATGTGCCAATTCATTAGCATTTTGTGATGAACGTTCATAGCGAAGAACCAAAGTTTCGAGCCCAACTGCCTGAAGATATGCATTGAATGGAGACAAGCAACCGCCGGTATTTCTGAAAATTTCTTTACGCAATTTGCTTATAAATGCCAAATCACCAAACTTTTCAATAAACGATTTAAGTTTAGGTACTGAGTGCCAATTGTGATTGCCATTATCAACAATAATTCCGCCTACAGTAGTTGCACCGCATGAGATATATTTGGTAGAAGACATTATATTTATATCAACACCATATGCTTTTGCATCAAATGCATTTGGCGGGGTCATTGAAGTATCAGCGACTAAAACTGTTCCAAATTTTTTTGATATTTCAGCTAATGCTTTAACGTCAATAACTTGAACCAATGGATTTGATATGGTTTCGAAAAATATAAGCTTCGTATTTGAATCAATAGCAGATTCAACATTTTGAAGATTATCAAAATTTACATATTTAACAAATATACCAAGTGGTTTTAGTGTGTCTTCGAAAAAAGATAGTGTATTCCCAAATAAAAACTTTGTTGAAATAATAGTATCACCAGGATTACATAAAGCTAATATTGTGTTTGATATTGCTGCCATTCCTGATGCACAGGCAAGTACTGCCCTGCTGTTGGTAATAGTTTTTATTCTTAATTCAAGAAATTCTACGGTTGGATTTCCAGAACGGGAATAAGCATGGGCAGGTTTTGTGCCTTTAAAAGCGCCTTCAATATCTTCTGATGATTCAAACTCAAAAGCCGAATTGGCATAAATTGGAATTTGCAAAGCCCCATATGAATCGTTTTTTGCAAATGACGTATGAAGTAATTTAGTTGTAAATCCTTTTTCCATTTTATTATTTAATATTTGAAGTTCAATTAGAAAGAATATAATTCTAAGGCATGAATAATTCTTATGACTGCAGCTGATGCATCATGTTCTTCATTTGAAACTATTAGTTTTGCCTTATTATAATATATTTCTCGTTTTCCCAGCGTTGCCTGAATAAATTCCGATAATTCATTTTCTGATTTATTTGCTATGAGCGGACGCGCAGCAATTGCTTGTGGAGAAAGCTGAAGTAACCTGTCTTTAATAGCCTCAGCCGACATTTTTAAATATACCGAAAGCCCTTTTTTATTTATATATTCCATATTATTATGAAAACATGGAGCACCTCCACCTAAAGCCACAACCTGATTATCCTTTATGGAAATTTTTTCAATAAATTCTTTCTCCAATTCACGAAATTTTGGTTCCCCCAACTCTTTAAAAATATCACTAACTTTTTTCTTTTCACTATCTTCAATTATATGATCAAGGTCAGAAAAGCCCATTTTTAATTGTTGAGCTAAAAGCTTGCCAATTGTACTTTTCCCACTTCCCATGAAACCAACCAAGAAAATATTCATCACTAAAAAAATATTCAAAATTAGGCTACGAATTTACCTTAAAAAGAGAACACAAAAAAGCCCGGAATAAATTTATCCGGGCATCAATATAAAATCATCAATTTCTATTCTTCAATACTAAAGAATTTAATACTTGATTTAAGGTCTTCAGCATCTTCTTCAAGTTTTCTTGAACCAGTTGCCATTTGATCAGCTGTTGAAGAATTTTCCTGAATTATAATGTTTAATTGTTGAATTGCATCATTAATTTGTCCGGCTGCACTATTTTGTTCGAAACTTGATGCAGCAATATCTTTTACAAGTGATGAAGTTTTTTCAATCTCTGGTGTTAATTGAACCATAAGTTGATGTGTTTGGTCAGTTATGGTTACAGAATTCTTTGAAAGATTAATAATTTCATCTGCTGCAATTTTACTTCGTTCAGCCAATCGGCGAACTTCGGCTGCAACAACTGCAAAACCTTTTCCATGATCGCCAGCTCTTGCAGCTTCAACTGCAGCATTTAAAGCCAATAAATTGGTTTGAAATGCAATATCGTTAACAATGGTAATTTTTTGTGAAATTTCCTTTATATATTTCAAACTTTCAGCTAGTTGAATTGCAAGTTTTTTAATTCCTTCCGAAGCGGTAACAGATATTTTTTCAGTTTGCAAGGCATTATCAGCATTTTCCTGAATATTTGCAGTCATTTGTTCAACCGATGACGAAACTTCTTCGGCAGATGCAGCTTGCTTATTAGCGCCATCAGCAACTTTAACAGAAATCTCATTCATTTCAAAACTACTGCTGGTAACCCTTTCAGCTCCTTGTGAAATTGTTGATACAATTTCGCGTAATTTCTCATTTAACTGATTAATTGCAACCGAAAGTTGGCCAATTTCATCACCTGATTCAAATTCAAGTGCTTCTTTTGTTAAATTTCCATCTGTAAGATGCTGTAGTTTTTTAACAATAATTTTTATTTTACTTGATATGTATCTGTTAAATAGGAAAATAATAACGATTGAAGATAATATAATACATAATAACGAACCTATAATAAACATAAATACAATTGCCATTTTTTGCTTTGCAATTCGTTCAGTTTTTGCTAACATAAACAAATAACCAACAAATTTACCATCTTCCAAACGCATTGGATAAATTGTAACAAGTATATTGCCCAACTCGGGTGATGTGGTTTTCAGAAATACCGGATTGGTTATTTCCTGATCTAATTCTTTATATCCTGCTAAAACAGGAATTTCATTTTTATCTTTTCCTTTAAATTCAGGTTTTAAAGAATAATATATTTTACCATTTGCACCAATAATAATACATTCCTCAATTGTTTCACCTACCAAATTTTCCATTGTAGCTTTATCTTCTGCCGATTCATACCGAAGTAAGCCTTTTGACATTAAATAACCAGGTGATTGAAACTTCGATTGCATACCCGTTTCAATTTGACTTGTAAATTTGGTAATATAAAATGTGCCTAATGCAAATAGGGCAATCATTTCTGTAATAATTATTAATGCCCCGATTTTTATAGTCAAACTATTAAATCTGAATCCCCTATATAAAAACTTTGCCATAATTTTGTATCTTTTAATTCATTATTAAAAAGCAACCTCGAAATAATTTCTTTAAACCTTTACTTATAAATTTAAAAAAATATCCAACAAAAATTCCCGTTTTTTTAATTTAAAATATACTCATTTACTGTAATAATACGTCAAACGTAATAAAATTGTTTGAATATTACTTAATAAAATTAAATTTATATTGTTCTCAAATAGAAAGTTAGATATAAAAATTGTCAAAAACAATAGATATGTTTCTTAAACACTTAAAATTTATATTTAGAAAAGAGATGGTTGAATTGCACCGGAATCGTTTCCGGAGAATAATTTGTTTTCGTCAATAGTACCCTTTTCATTATTTTCGGCCGTTAAATCATCTTCCGGTTCTTCAATGATTTCTTCTTTATTCAAAGGCTCTATTTCAGTTATTTTTGAAACTTCAAAAGTAGTTAACCTTTTCCCTTTTGCTTTGAACCCTTTCACTCCAATAAATTGTTCAACATCAACTAATTCATCTTCGCGTTTTTTGTGTTTGCCACCAAAGCTGATTTTAATTTGCGGAAATTTTTCAGCAGTTAATAATATGAGTTTTGATTTTGGATTTTCTTCGTCGACAAAGTTTTGAATTCTTTCAGATGGCTCAAAAGTAAAGCGTTTTAAATAATAGAACTTTTGTTCGGCATCAAAGTAAACAGCAGAAAATACCTTGTTTGGTCTATATTTTTCAATTAATATAATATTATCCTCGTAATGATTGGTTAAATCGTAATTTGTTAATCTATAATCACCATCGTTAGTAATAACCAATATTTTATCACCATTATTGAATTCACCAAGCATTGTACCATGTGCATCGGTATTTAATCTTTGCACATCAGCATCCCACCAAATTGAAGAACCTCCGAGTGTTGATTCTCCTTTTTCTTTCAGTTCAACTCTATGAATTGCATTTTTTGTAAGTATATTGCCCATTGAATTTTTCCCTTTGATAGCAATATCAGCAAAACTTACGGTTAGGTCTAATACTTTAAGTCGTGGTTTTGGTTTAAGTTTAACTTTAATGCTTTCAGCTTCACCATTCGGATTTACCGAAAAATAAAGCAATTTTGAATATTGTGTTCCCTGTGTTAAAGAATATTCCTTATCTCTCGTTAAACCAGAAATAGAGCATCTTTTAATGTAACTAATGCCTGATTTGCCATCAAAATAAACTATGTTATAAATAGTTCTGATGTCATTTTTACGAAAAACTGCCACGTGTAAAATATCTTTTCCAACAAAAACTTTATCAGTAACTTTTGTAATCATATAATTACCGTCGTTCCTGATAACTATAATGTCGTCAATATCGGAGCAATCGCAAACAAATTCATCTTTCTTTAACCCCGATCCAATAAAACCTTCAACACGATTTACATACAATTTTTCATTAGCAGCAACAACTGATGTAGCTTGAATTGTTTCGAAATTGCGTAATTCGGTCTTCCTATCACGGCCTTTGCCATATTTCTTTTTAATTTCCTGAAACCAGGAAATTGTATATTTTACAATTTGTTCAAGGTTATTTCGCACTTCCTCCATTTGAGTTTCAAGTCCTTTAATGAATTCATCGGCCTTTTTTATATCGAATTTTGAAATGCGCCTTACAGGTTTATCGGTAAGTTTAACCAAATCGTCATGTGTAATTTCACGGTTAAATAATTTTTTGTAGGGAACGAATGCTTTATCAATGGCTTCAATTACCTGTTCCCAGGTTTCAGTGTCCTTTTCCAGTTCACGATATATTTTCTTTTCGAAGAATATTTTTTCAAGTGATGACATGTGCCAGTCTTCCTGAAGTTCAGAAAGTTTAATTTGAAGTTCCTGACGAAGCAATTCTAAAGTATAATCGGTATTCTGCTTTAAAATTTCAGAAACGCCAACAAATCGGGGTTTATCATCTTCAATTACACAGCAATTCGGAGAAATAGGTACTTCGCAATCGGTGAAAGCATATAAAGCATCAATGGTAACATCTGGAGAAATACCTGGTTGTAAATGAATTAAAATTTCAACATTTTCGGCAGTATTATCATCGATTTTCCTGATTTTAATTTTTCCTTTTTCATTCGCTTTTAAAATACTTTCGATAAGTGTTGAAGTGGTTTTTCCAAAAGGGATTTCAGTAATTACAAGGGTTTTCTTATCAAGTTTGTTAATCTTTGCGCGTATGCGTACCGAAGCTCCACGCAGTCCATCGTTATAACGTGAAACATCAGCCATTCCTCCAGTTGGAAAATCAGGATAAAGTTCAAACGATTCCTTTTTTAAATGTGCAATTGATGCTTCAATAAGTTCAATAAAATTATGTGGAAGAATTTTTGAAGCCAAACCAACTGCAATCCCTTCAACTCCTTGTGCTAGTAATAACGGAAATTTTACAGGTAAAGTAACAGGTTCTTTATTCCTTCCATCGTATGATAATTTCCATTCGGTAGTTTTTGGATTAAAAACTATATCAAGAGCAAATTTCGAAAGTCTTGCTTCAATATATCGCGGAGCAGCAGCACTATCGCCAGTAAGAATATTTCCCCAGTTACCCTGACAATCAATTAACAAATCTTTCTGACCTAATTGTACTAATGCATCTCCGATAGATGCATCGCCATGTGGGTGAAATTGCATGGTATGGCCGATAACATTAGCTACTTTATTATAGCGTCCATCATCGAGTCGCTTCATTGAATGTAGAATGCGCCGTTGAACAGGTTTTAAACCATCATTAATATGTGGCACAGCCCTTTCAAGAATCACATAAGAAGCATAATCAAGAAACCAATCTTTATACATTCCACTGAGAACAGTGATGCTTTTGTAAACTTCACTATGTTCAATCCCATCAATTTTTTCAACCTCACCTTCGTGGTCAAAATCATCAATTGGAATATTATCTAAATCGTCTGCCATACAATATATTTTGAAAAAGCTTCACCAAATGATTATTGGTTAAACTTTTTAAACTTTAAACTTCAACCAAATCTTCTTCTATTCTTAAATTGTCAATGATAAATTCCTGACGTTCCGGTGTATTTTTGCCCATATAAAAACCAAGCAAATCGTGAATAACATCTTCTTTCTTCATTCTCACAGGGTCGAGGCGGATATCGGCACCAATAAAATATTTAAATTCATCAGGTGAAATTTCTCCCAAGCCTTTAAACCTTGTAATTTCAGGATCTTTCCCCAATTGTTTTACTGCCTTTTCCTTTTCGTTATAATCATAGCAATATATAGTTTTCTGCTTATTACGCACCCTGAAAAGTGGGGTCTGCAATATATATACATGTCCTTTGCGCACAAGTTCAGGAAAAAATTGCAGGAAAAACGAAATTAACAAAAGTCTGATGTGCATTCCATCAACATCGGCATCAGTAGCAATAACTATATTGTTATACCGCAAACTTTCAATACCATCTTCAATATTTAGTGCAGCCTGCAATAAATTAAATTCTTCGTTTTCGTAAACAATTTTTTTAGTAAGCCCAAAAGTATTTAATGGTTTACCTTTTAAACTAAATACAGCCTGTGTATTTACATTTCGGCTTTTTGTAATTGAACCACTGGCCGAATCACCTTCGGTGATGAAAAGTGTTGTTTCGAGGCGATGTTCATCAGTTTCAGTAAGGTGCAGACGACAATCGCGCAATTTACGGTTATGCAAACTTGCTTTTTTAGCTCGGTCTTTAGCTAGTTTTTGAATACCACTTATTGCCTTCCGTTCTTTCTCATTTTCCTGAATTTTCTTTAACAGAATTTCAGAAGTCTCATTATGCTTATGTAAAAAATTATCAAGTTCTTTTTTTATGAAATTTCCAATAAATGCAGCAACAGAAACTCCTCCCTCAGGTGACATTTCTTTCGACCCTAATTTCGTTTTGGTTTGAGATTCAAACACAGGTTCCTGAACACGAATACTTATAGCAGCAATAATTGAACCACGAATGTCGGAAGCTTCGAAATCTTTTTTATAAAATTCCCTTATAGCTTTTACGTATGCTTCTTTAAATGCATGTAAGTGCGTTCCGCCTTGTGTTGTATTTTGCCCATTTACAAAACTGTAATAATCTTCGCCATATTCGTTATTATGGGTTAAGGCAATTTCAATATCTTCACCTTTTATATGAATAGGTGTGTAAAGTCCTTCTTCTGATAAATTATCATTCAAAAGATCCAATAATCCATTTTTCGAAATAAATTTATTGCCATTGAAGTTGATGACCAAACCGGCGTTGAGGTACGTGTAATTGCGAACCATTGCCTCAATATACTCAGTAATGTAATGGAAATGGCCAAACAGTTTACTGTCTGGTGTAAAAATAACCTCAGTGCCATTGGCAGCATTATTTGCTTGTTCTTTTTCATCAAGTGTAATAATTCCTTCAGAAAATACCGCTTTTTTTGAACGTTTTTCACGAAAAGCCTGAACACTAAACATGCTCGACAAAGCATTTACCGCTTTCATCCCAACACCATTCAAACCAACAGATTTTTGAAAAGCTTTAGAATCGTATTTCCCTCCAGTATTAATTTTGGATGCTACGTCAACTACTTTTCCCAATGGAATTCCGCGGCCATAATCACGAATGCGTACTTCAGATTCGGTAATAAAAAGCTCAATTTCTTTGCCATAACCCATCATGTATTCATCTATGGAATTGTCCATGACTTCTTTGATGAGCACATATATTCCATCATCAGGAGACGAGCCATCGCCCAATTTGCCAATATACATACCTGGCCGCCTACGAATGTGTTCCTGCCACTCCAGTGTACGGATAGTATCTTCGGAATAAGCAATATTGCTCATTTTATATATTTTTTTGCTTTGTGCAAATATATAGAAAACTTAGTCCGTGACTAAAAACTGTTTATTAACAACCTTGTTAAATTGCTGAATATATTTGGCTTAACCGATAAAAAGAAAATATAACCCGGTTACAACTTTTATGAAGTTAAAATCTTATCTTAAGTTAATACCTAATGCTTAATCTGGCATGAACTGTCACTCCAGGCTGATCCCACAAGGTTGGATAATCATCAGAAAATTTTTTAAGGATTGTGCGCATGATTGTTTCGCGCATAAATTTCGATTGATTATCTATTTTGTATTTTTTGAAATATTTATCCAAAGCCTGAGCTTCAAGGTTATTCAAAAGTATTACCTTTTTTTGCTTGCGCTTTAATGTATCGTTACGTTTTGACAAATCTTTCATACTTTATTTTTGACAATCGATAAAGATTGAACATATTGATGCCGTAAAAATATAAAAACGCTTTTCTAACGCAGTCTTTTAAGGAATTGAAATATCAACTATTTATTTAAAGTTGTTGATAACTTTTATAAGTGTAGCAAGTACGTTTTGTAAATAGTTGAAATAATGGATATTATGCTTAAAAGTCGTTTTTGTTCAAAGTAAGCCAGAAAAGATTATTTTAACCTGAAAACAATTTGAATTATCATTGTAAGTAATTTATTTGAAAAATATGGCTCTATTGTACAATGTTTTCCTGGGTTTATATGGATTCGGTATTTTATTAGCTTCATCATTTCATAAAAAAGCAAGAAAATTTTTATTTGGCCGTTTAAGTTTATTTTCAAAATTAGAAAATGCTTTTGGCAAAGACGACAAGATATTGTGGTTTCATGCTGCTTCACTAGGTGAATTTGAACAAGGCAGACCTGTAATTGAAGAAATTAAAAGCAGGTTTCCACAATTTAAAATACTCCTTACATTTTTTTCACCTTCGGGTTATGAAATTCGCAAAGATTATGAGGGAGCTGATTATATTTGCTACTTACCCATTGATTTTTCATGGTATGCAAAACGATTTGTTAAAATAATCCAACCAAAAGCAGTTTTTTTCATTAAGTATGAATTCTGGAATAATTATACACGGGTTTTGCACCATGAACACATACCAGTGTATTGTTTTTCTTCAATTTTCAGGCCCGGGCAATTGTTTTTCAAATGGTACGGAGCATGGTACCGTAAAATTCTTTCAAGGTTCGACCATTTATTTGTGCAAAACGAACTTTCGAAAAACTTATTGGAAACCATCGGGATTACTGATATTTCAGTCAGTGGTGATACTCGTTTCGACAGGGTTGCAAATATTGCAAACCAAACCAAACAACTCCCTGTTCTAGAAAAATTTAAAAATGATTCTTTAATTCTAATTGCAGGAAGTACCTGGCCTGCCGATGAAGAAATTTTGATTAATTATATTAATGAAAATTCAAAAGATTATAAATATATCATTGCCCCTCACGAAATAAGTAATTCAGCAATTGATGAACTAATTCAAAAAATTAACAAGAAATCTGTTCGATATTCAGAAGCTGAGAATATTTCATTAGCTGATTATAATGTTTTGATTATTGATAATATTGGGATGTTGTCATCCATTTATAAATACGGCAATATTGCTTATATAGGTGGTGGATTTGGTAAAGGAATTCATAATATTTTAGAGGCTGCTACCTTTGGATTACCTGTAATTTTTGGACCGAAATATAAAAAATTTCACGAAGCTGTTGAATTAATTGAAAAACATGGAGCATTTTCAATTAATGATTATTCATCTTTTAAAAAAATAATGGACGAACAACTCGCAAATACTGATATTATTGAAAAAACCAGTATGATTTGCAAAAAATATATTGAAGAAAACAAAGGTGCTACTGAAAAAATAATTTCAGGAATAAACCTCGAATCACTTTTAAAGTAAAGTTTTAAGCTTCAATTAATCTGCTGATGCCCTTAATTTGACCGGAGTTGTTTTAATTTTTATTTCTGATTTGATTAAACCTTTTGATATTGCTGAAAGTGATATTTCTCCAGCATTTTTTTCACTTTGAATAATCACCTGTGCATAACCACTAAATAGCTTCCGTCTCCATTGAGCAGGAGGATTTACAACTTTAATCATTCCGGGATCGGTACTTATTTCGTCATATTTATATTTTTTTACAAAAGGTTTCCCAACAAATGCAATAACATTTTCCCCTTTATTAAGAATTTTGTGGTCGATAACAAATACCTGATTCGGATCGTCGCGTTTTATATTTTTACCTAATAAATGTCCATTCAAATATACAGCCTGATTTTCGGCAAGGCTTTTTGAATAGAAAGTAATTTCAGTTTTATCCGTAAACTCATTTAAATCAAATGTTCCTATAACTACTATATATTTATTTTTTTCATAACTTCCATATCCCGATTTGAAAGCATTTTGCCAATCGGAAACATACATTTTTGCATTAGTTTCCGTATATTCCCAAGTTGAATCAACCGTTTTTATTTTCAAATTACCTATTTTAATTCTATCTACACTTTCAATATATTTTTCTGCTTCGTGCGATGAAGGATCTCCATTGCCAACACCGATAATTTTTCCCGGTCCGGAAAGTGAAAATTCTATTTCGTTATCGGCTGTTGGTACCATAAGGCCCTTTTTATCGTTATCCTGAACCGTAATTATTGAAACATCTTCTCCATCAGCATTAATTGAAGTTCTATCGGCTGAAAGTTGAATAGCCGCTGGTTCACCTGTTGTTTCAACTTTATCTGTAATAATTACTTTACCGTTCTTATAATCTTTAGCCAATAATGTTCCCGGAGAATATTTAACCAGCCATTCCAGATGATAATTAACCTTAACATCCTTCTTTCCCATGCTTTTGCCATTTAAAAACAGCTCAACCTGATCGCAGTTGCTGTATGCCCATACACTTATTTCTTCACCTTCATTTCCCTTCCAATTCCAATGAGGCATTAAATGCAAAGTAGGTTTATCAGTCCACCACGATTGCAAATAATAATAACTATCTTTAGGAAAGCCGCATAAATCAAGAATGCCATATTGAGAACAAACCTGAGGCCAACCATAAGGTTGTGGCTCACCTCGATAATCGAATCCTGTCCAATAAAATAATCCTGAAAGAAACGGACGGTCAGCATAAAACCGCCAACCATCTTCAAGCCCCCTACCGCCGAGTTTCCTATCCATTGGCTGCATATGTGCATTAATCGAATCATCCTGATAAATTCCACGGGTTGCGCTTGTTGAAGTTTCTTCGGTTCCTAAACTTGGTTGATTCGGAAAAGCTTTATGTTGTTCGTCAATATTACCATTGAATATATAATTAAAACCCATTACTTCTTCAACAGTGGACGTTCCGTGTGTCCAACCTCCACTATTGGCGACTGTTGTACTTCGTGAAGAATCAAGCCTATGCGCATAGTTCTGCATAGTAGTTGTAATTCTTGCCCCTTTTTCATTTCCTTCAATGGCCCATTCTTCATTCCCCAACGACCAGATAAAAATGCTGGGATGATTTCTGTCGCGTAATATCATTCGTTTAAGCCAATTTAAATGTTCCTGGTTACTGCCCATTAAGCGGCATTCATCCAATACCAACATGCCTAAACTATCACAATAATCGAGCAATTCGGGAGTAGGTGGATTATGTGAACAACGATAGGCATTGCAACCCATTTCCTTTAATTTTTCAATTCTATATTTCTGTAAAGCATCTGGAACGGCTGTCCCAACCCCGGCAAAATCCTGATGATTATTCGTACCTTTTATATAATAATGTTTACCATTAAGAAAGAATCCTTTAATTGCATCAAATTGAAGTGTGCGAACGCCAAAAGTGGTAATATATTCATCTACCATTTTATTACCAATCATAATATCTGTTTTCAATTTATATAAATTTGGCGTTTCAGGCGACCAAAGTTTTGGTTGAGGAATATTTAATTTTGAAAAATATTCCGTTTCACTTCCATTTTCAAGATTCAAATTATCAATAGTATTTGATGTAATGAATTTTCCCTTTTCATCATAAATTGAATTTAATATTGAGAACTTGGATTTTCTTGTACTATCATTCTTTATAGAAACTCTTGCAGTAATTTCAGCTGAATTTCCACTAACATCCGATGTTACAAAAGTTCCATTTTGGGCAACATGTAATTGTGAAGTTTTATTTAGCCAAACATGACGATAGATTCCTGCACCTTCGTAAAACCAACCTTCTTCAATAGATGCGTCAACTCTCACTGCAACAACGTTCTTTCCTCCATAATTCAAATAATCGGTAATATCATAGTCAGAGGTAGCATATCCGCTTAATTCGGTACCCAAATAAAAACCATTTACCCATACAATTGAATTTCTAAAAATACCATCAAACTGAATACTTATTTTTTTCCCAAGGGCTGCCTGAGGAATAGTAAAAGTTTTACGATACCACCCAACACTTGTTTCAGGATATTTAAATCCAACAGTTTTAAAACCATGGCTATAACTGGCAGTTGAATCGAACGGGAGTTCAACAGCCCAATCATGCGGTAGATTAACTAAACGCCAGGTTCTGTCTTCGAAATTTGCAGAAGCTGCACCATCACCAAAACCTGTCTTGGCAAAATAGGTGAAATAGCTGGTTCCATTTCCGAAATCTTTTGTTTTGTCAGCAGCATTTCCGAATGCAAAACGCCAATTAAAATCCATTAACAAATGTTCCCGCACCTGAGGTTGCTGATTATTCTGAGCAATTGTATTTTTGAAGAATATTGCTAAAATGGCAAGAGTGACAATAAAACGAATTAAATTTTTCATTGCAGTTTTTTTTTAATTATTATTTTGATTCAGCTAAAATTGCTTTCATTACAGGTTCGGAATCATAAAAACTATGACCTCCTTTTACTATAACAGTCTTAACATTATCCTGATGCCAATTATACGGGAAAATCGCATCCTCATTTTTACCAAAGAAACAAATTATTTTTTTGTCATGAATTTTTTCTATTTCTTCAGGAACTTTATATTTATAAGTTCCATCTATTAGCAACATATCGTTCAAATGGATAGTAAAATCGGATGTCTTTCCAGGAGTTATTAAAGCTATTAATTTTACCTTTTTCTTCAAATCAATTGGTAAGCGATTTATTAGAAATGGCATAACATCGGCCCCAAAAGAATATCCGATGAAAATGATTTCATTTTTGTCCCATTTTTTGGCAAATACTCTTAAAACAGGAATCATATCAATTGCAAATTGATCGGGTGTTTTTGATTTCCAGAAATATTTGAAAGAATTTAAGGCTACATAAGGCATATCAACCATTTTAAATTCGAATGCCATTTTTTTATCAAATGAATTCCAACCACCATCACCTGAAACATATAAAATCATTGGCTTTTGTGTTTGAATGGCATCTCCAATTACCAAAGGAAGTGTATTTTTTTGACCGTATATACAATTCGTACTTATGGCGAGTGAAAACAAAAAAAAGTAATTTCGAATCCAATTACATGCCATAATTATTCAGGTGAAATTCTTATTTCAGAAAACCATTAGACTTAAGCCAGGCAATGCATGCATCAGGCCAATAATGTTCCGTATTTTTACTAGCTAACGCAAGACCGAAACCATGTCCGCCTTGTTGATATAAATGCAGTTCAACCGGAATATTGTTTTTCCTTAAGGCCATTGCATAATCAATACTGTTTTCACACGGAACTAATCCATCGTCCATAGCATGAACAAGAAATGCTGGTGGTGTTGAAGCATTTACCCGAGTTTCATTCGAAAATTTATTTATAAGTTCAATACTTGGAGAATTGCCAAGTAAATTTGTTCTAGAACCACCATGTGTTATGCCTGTTTTCATTGAAATTACAGGATAAATAAGGATACTGAAATCAGGGCCGGCACTTGTGGTATCTGAATTATAAACTTTTTCATTATACTGCGTAGATAATGTTGATGCCAAATGTCCGCCGGCAGAGAATCCCATTATTCCAATTTTATTTGGATTAATATTCCAGACTTTTGCATTTCGTCTGGTTAAACGCATTGCTTCTTGTGCATCCTGCAATGGCCCGATACTTTTATTTTCCATTATGGTATCATTCGGCAGCCTATATTTCAAAACAATTCCGGTAATACCATTATCATTTAACCATTGGGCAACATCTTTTCCTTCATGTCCCATAGCTAAAAAGCCATACCCACCACCTGGACAAATTATTATGGCTGTTCCACTATTTTTTTCTTTAACTGGAAGGTAAACATCAATCGATGCTTCGGTAACATTATAAGTCCAAAACCTATCGTCATGAAATTCTTTGTGCGCTAATCCCTTATTAATGGGAGTTCCGGGAGCATTATTTAGCCATAATTTTATTGTTTTGGTTTGCGATTTTACCAAATTATTTGAGTAAAACATAACTATTAATATTGCAATAAACTTCATGATTTTCATCATTGCCAATTTGTTAATTATTGTTCTTTTGTCCATGATTCCTTTAATGTAACAGTACGATTGAATATTAAATTGCCTGGTTTTGAATCATAATCAGTACAAAAATATCCAATACGTTCAAATTGTATTTTATCACCTGGTTTTGATGTGGCCAAAAATGGTTCGCAATATCCCTTAATAACTTTCAGTGAATCCGGATTCAAATTTAATTTATAATCTATTCCTTCAGCAACATCTTCAGGATTTTCGCTTTTAAATAAGCGATCATAAAGTCTCACTTCGGCTTCAACTGCATGATTGGCCGAAACCCAGTGAATTGTGCCTTTTACTTTTCTGCCATCGGGTGAATTTCCACCACGCGATGCTTGGTCGTATGTGCAATGGATTACTGAAATTTCACCATCTTCATCTTTTTCAACGCTCACACATTTAATAAAATAAGCATATCGTAAGCGAACTTCCTGTCCGGGCGCCAAACGGAAATATTTTTTCGAAGGGATTTCCATAAAATCGTCCCTTTCAATATATAATTCTTTCGAAAATGGCACTCTGCGTTTTCCCTGACTTTCATCTTCAGGGTTATTAATGGCTTCTAATTCTTCAACCTGGTCGTCAGGATAGTTATCAATTATAACTTTAACCGGATTTAAAACGCTCATCATCCGCATTGCCCTTTTGTTCAAATCTTCGCGGACACAAAATTCCAAAAGTGCCAAATCAATCGTATTATCACGACGTGCAACTCCAACTTTTTCGGCAAACGACCTGATGGATTCAGGTGTATAGCCTCTGCGTCGTAAACCACAAATGGTCGGCATCCGCGGGTCGTCCCAACCGTTAACAAAATTATTTTTCACCAATTCGAGCAATTTTCTTTTGCTCATTACAGTATAACTCAAATTAAGCCTGGCAAATTCATATTGATGAGGACGATATGCCTTGGGGTCATCCAGTATTTGGTTAAGGAACCACTCGTATAATGGCCTGTGTACTTCAAATTCAAGAGTGCAAACAGAATGTGTTATACCTTCGATGTAATCGCTTTGTCCGTGGGCATAATCGTACATTGGATAAATGCACCATTTGTTGCCTGTACGGTGATGATCGGTATGTAATATCCTGTAAATAACCGGGTCGCGCATGTGCATATTAGGTGATGCCAGATCAATTTTAGCGCGCAAGGTTTTGGAACCATCCTGAAATTCTCCACTTTTCATTTGTTTGAACAAAGTTAGGTTTTCGTCAACAGTCCTGTTGCGGTATGGGCTGGGTGAAGCCGGAACCTGAGGGGTTCCACGCATAGCTCCAATTTCTTCGGCAGATAAATCGCAAACATAGGCTTTTCCTTTTTTTATAAGCAGTTTTGCCCATTCATATAATTGATCGAAATAATCGGAAGCATAAAATTCATTTGCCCATTGAAATCCAAGCCATTTAACATCTTCGCGAATAGAATCGACATATTCGGTTTCTTCTTTAACCGGATTGGTATCGTCGAAACGAAGGTTGCACTTGCCTCCAAACTTATTAGCATTACCAAAATTCAGACATATCGATTTTGCATGACCTATATGCAAATAGCCATTTGGTTCCGGAGGAAAACGAGTTAAAATACTTTTATATTTTCCACATGCTAAATCATTTGAAATAATTTCTTCTATAAAGTTTAACGATGGTTTTACACCTTCATTCACTACTTCATTAACACTACTTTCCATACACTTTAGTATTTTAAATCCTGCGAACTACAAATGTAGCCGATTTCTATTTTGAGTATTTATTAATCGTCAATTTTTTTAGCTTATATTTTCTACTTTTACAACATATTCTTAAATAATTAACAAAATGGCATTAATTGAATTGGAAGGAATGGAATTTCATGCATTCCATGGTTGTTTTAAAGAAGAACGGATAGTGGGCAATTCATTTCTTGTAAATTTTATATTTGAAACCAATAGCGAAATTGCTGAAGATTCCGATAATATAAATGATACTATCAATTACCAAATAGTTTATAATATTGTAAAAGAAGAAATGCTGAAACCTTCTCATTTATTGGAACACGTTGCAAGGCGTATTCTTGATAAAGTTACTGAACAATTTCCAAAAATTGATTTTTGTACCGTTAAAGTTTCTAAATTGAACCCGGCTATGGGTGGTAAATTAAATTCAGTTAGTGTTACTATTGATAAATAAGATTTTGCTATTGTAAAAATAGAATTTGGGTAAAATCATAAATAAAAATACAATAGTGGAGAAACTAACTTGAATTGTCATTCAACTGTTATAAATATTTAAATTAGTTTTCAAATTAGAAAATATGTTGATTGCTGGTGAAAATAATATATTTAAAAATCAGCAGGATTTTGAAAAACTATTTAAAGAGAAGTACCGCCCGCTTTGTCTTTTGGCGTGTAAATATGTAAAAAATATTGAAACAGCCGAAGAAATTGTTCAGGAAATTTTTGTAAAGCTTTGGGAAAAGAACAATCAACTTGTAGTTAATGGGTCAATATTAGCCTATATTTCTACTTCAGTTAAGAATAGCTGCTTGAATTATCTAAAACACAAAGCAATTGTGGCCACATACGAAAAAAGCGAAGCTGTTCGGTTTGCTCTTGACAATTCGGAAAATGAAGAAGAAATGTACGATTTGGAACTCGAAACTGCAATAATTAAAGCAATAGACGAATTACCGCCTCAACGAAAAAAAATTTTCATGTTTAGCAGGGTAGATGGTTTAAAATACCATGAAATTGCTGAAAAAATGGGTCTTTCAATAAAAACTATTGAAGCTCAGATGGGACAGGCTCTAAAACAACTAAGGATAAAATTGAAAGAATTCATTTAAAAAAGCCCAAAACCTAATACCCAAGGCCTAAAGCCTAATGCACAAAGCCTAATTTCTAAAATTTATTGGTATCTCAAAGGCCTTCCAATCCGTAATAATGACTTTCTCGACATTCCGTTTAACCTACATAAAGCATTAATGGATGTACCATAACGTATTGCTATTCTGCCCAGTGTATCACCTCTTCGAATGGTGCAATATTTGGCTTTTCTTAAATCAATTAAATATTCAAAATTCTGTCGGCTTAAAGCTAATGTATCAGTTTTAAGTTTATAGTTTTCAAAATCGATAAAGCAATTTGGGTCAAAAGGTTCGCCAAGGAAGCGTGTCTCAAAATGCAAATGTGTCCCGGTAGAATGCCCGGTACTGCCTCCCAACCCAATTAATTCTCCTGATTTCACTTTCTGGTCGATATTGACTTTAATTTTTGATAAATGACCGTAAATAGTTTCTAATCCTGAAGGATGCCGTATTACGACAACATAGCCAAAGCCATGCCTATCATATTTTGTAACCCTAACAATTCCATCCATGGCAGCATATACCGAATCTCCTTTCTGCAGTTTAATATCCATCCCGTAATGCCATAACCACCTGCGCTTTCCAAATCCGGAAGTTACATAATTCTTAAACGGAAAAGTGAAATATAAATGCTTTGAAGTATCCTGGATAACAATGTTAATAGTATCCTTCATATCTTTTGAATCGAAATGCCCCGAATTGATCATCTTATTATCCCATGCAAAAGTATCAACACCCTGAAACAAGGTGTCTATATTAGCCTGGAAATCGGATTCCTGTTGTTCCGATGCCGGAATACTATCCAGTGAGGTTGTGTCTTGTTTAGAAGATGATTTATTATTGAAATGAAATTCGGATTTTAATTGATTAGTATAGAGATTTGCTGTAAAAACCAGGATTAGAATTTTCAATTTCATAGGTTATCGGATTTTTTTTGATTCTACAATATTTTTTAAATTGGTCAAATCAGGTTTATACTTTCGTGGCCTTTTCAAATCGTATTGATAAACAGTCCTGCCAAGTTCCTGCAAAAAAGGAAAACCTAAAGTGTGGTATCGGTAATTGGCAACGTCAAAAATTCCACATTGGTTGTTATAAATAACCGCTGCCAGCATAAATTCCACATTGTTTTTAAAATCTACAATGTAAGCGCAATCGCTCAGGTAACCCGACAATTGTCCGACAATATTGAATATCCTGATGGTTGTATCAGTAATGCTGGCAAAACTGTCGGTTCCAAAATATAAGTATTTTTTACGGTTATCACGGAAATTCTCGATATTATGATATTTTGGGAATTCACTTTCGCGTGGATACATACTCATATATTTGTAAAGAAAAGGATAATCATTGTCATCTATTTTAAAACGTTGCCTTTTCGGAAATGAATTTGGGAAATAAATCCGCAACATCATATCATGAATATCTTGTAATGGAAGATTATTGAAAAAAGTAAAATCGCGTGGTTGTAATACCAGTTTGTCGCTGTCGTCAATGTATCCTTCCCCTTTCATAATAGCACCTAAAGGATTTTTAAAAGTATCTTTGTTTTCGACCAAAGGTTGGGAATACAATACTTTTCCAGAAGCATCCAAAAATGACATTGGGTTTGTAAATCGGTTACTATTTGCATCGCAATCATTAAACCTTTGTATAATCATTGCCTTTTTAAAGCCCATTTGCCAAAGCCTTTCATTTATTTGTCGCTGGCCAAGGAATTCGAAAAGCCGGTTATATGAATTGTTGTCACTAACCAACATTATTTTCTTAATATAATTGGCAACACAAACAAGGCTATCCGGGGCAATTGTGTCTTTTATTTCAGGTTTTTCACAAGTATAAGCGCTGTCGTACCGCATCCTGGTATATTTATCAATCCCAAGTTTGCTTAAACGCTTAATCTTTTCTAAAGTAAGCATTGTAACAGGCAATTTTGACGTACTTGCGCCACAAAAATATTCATTATCATTTAAATGATAGGTATATTCTTTAAACGAAGGTCTGTTTTTCTTATCCCTGTCTATTTGTGTATATATGATCTGAATTTCAAATTCCTTCGATGAGTCAATATAATTCCTAAAAAAATCCGGATTTGCATTTAATATTTGCAAAATTAAATTTGAAGTATCTTTTACCAAATGGATAGAATTACTTGCAGGGGCTAAAGAAATTTCTTTTTTATTTGATGCACCATATAATAGGCTAAAAGTTGTGCACAAACCCATTATGAGTAAAAGAAACCTCTTTTTTCGAAAGTTAAATTTCATCCTAATATTTAGCAAAATTATATCTCCTCCATAATTTAAAGCAAAATGGCACTAGAACCTATTGCTTTCTGATTGCCATTAACAAATTTGACTTTGGACTATAACCAATTCTAAAATGAAGGGGTTTAACTTTTTCAGTTTTAAAAGCATCGAAATAATCGGGTTCAAAAAATTCTTCGAAAAGTTTAATAGGTTTGGTATAAGTACCATATAGCTGGATTTTCCATTTATCCTTCTTAAAAAATTTATATCCAATACCTGAATCGTCTTGTAGAATCATGGCCGATTTATCAAAACAAGTATTTCGTATAATTGAAAAATATGATTTATGCATCAGGTATGTAGCTGATTTCACAAATGTTACCGAATTATTATCAATTTTCGATAAATATTTCAGAAATGGTTTATTTTGCGAAAGTGCTGGATCAGCAAGGTTGGTTGATAAATATTCAATGCTCTTTATTTTATTCGATCCTTTATCACGGTATAAAATTTCAACTGCCGTTGCAGGATTTAATTTATTTGCAGGTTTTAATTTTCCTTCCTTGTTCAGATATTCAGGTGTAACTTTCACCAGTTCCTTTCCGGCTTGAGCTACAAATAACATTATAATTGGTGCAGTTCCATCAATTTCTTTATTATTGAGTTCAGTTTTCATATCAATAGTGCGAAAAAAGCTTAATTGCATGACATTTTCAATAGACTGCTTATATAATTCTAGTATATTGCTTAAACTATCTTTAGCAGTGCTATCAATTTGTGGTGTAGTTCCAGGTCCTTCGAGCCCAATAAGTATCATTTTCTCAACATTTGGGAACATTATATTCGCAAACAAAAAGTCGGGACCACTGAATGGGTAAAATAAAGTTTTAATGGTATCATAAGGTGCTTTAATTTCATTGTGCGAAAATGCCTTATACCTTTTCGAAACAGAATCAAAACGGCTCCAGGCATTTTGTGCAACAGATGAAAATTCTGTCCATTCAGGAGTTTGTGTTAGATCATATAATTGCGATTCTTTATCAACAGGTGCACCCATTATAAATTTACCAATATCATTCAATCGTTCAAATGCCAAAGTAGCCGAATCTTTAGGTTGTTCTACTTTAATTGAATCGGAGGAACTTGTATTTTGCTTATTGTTTGTTGCGTTATTAGCGCATGAAGCAATTGAAACTGCTATAATTGTAATTATTGAAATAGGAAATAATTTTCGCATTTTTTATAAATATTTAATTCTTACTATTTTTCTTTTCAATTAAAATGTTTATTGCGTAAAGTATTGACCCTGAAAACACTGTAATAAATGCCATCAATGATTCATATGGTCTTTGGAATATAAGATATACCAATGTCCAGGCAGTTAGTGCAAGGAATATTACAGGAACCACAGGATAACCCAAGGTTTTATAAGGTCTTTCGGCATCAGGGAATTTATGACGATGCACGAAAACACCCATAACTGTCATAAATGTAAATAGGCTCAGGGTTACACCAGCATAAGTCAAAACACTTTCAAAAGTTGAAGTTACAATAAGCAAAAAACTTATACCATATTGTAATAATAAAGCGTTTACAGGGGTTCCTCTTTTTGATTTCTTTGATAAGAAACGCAATACAGTTAAATCTTCCCCCATAACTTGTGAAACACGTGGCCCTACGAACACCATGGAACTAACAGTGGAAACAAGCAAAATTGAAATAAGCATAGACATTAGATTCCCACCAGTGAGCCCAAATATTTTATTAGCAGATATATAGCCAACTTCAACCTGGCCTTTCAATTCATTTATAGGTGCTGTTAAAAGAAAAGTAAAGTTCAGCATTAAATATAAGCCTGTAACAATAAGCGTACTTATCAGCAAGGATTTTGGGATTGTTTTTTGTGGGCGTTCAATTTCACTAGCTATGTAAGCCGATGCGTTCCAACCTGAAAATGCATAACTAACAAAAATAAGGGAAACAACAAACTCCGGTTTCAAAAACTCACGAAAACTAAAAGTTTTAATTGAACTACTCATATCTTGAAAATGTGGAGTTATAAGAAATCCACAAAAAACAAAAAATAATATTAATATAATTTTGAAACTGGTAAAAACTGTTTGGAAATTGCCTCCGATTTTAACATCATATGAATGTATAATTGTAATAACAGATACGACAACAAGTGCTACAACTTCAGGTGAAATTGTTGGAAAAACCCTTGAAGTATAATTACCTAATGCCATAGCGGCCAAAGCAACTGGTGCCGCAAAACCAACTACAATTGATACCCAACCCGATAAAAAACCAACCCAGGGATGATATATTTGTGACAAATAATGATACTCGCCTCCCGATCGGGGCATTGCAGCTCCAAGTTCACTATATACGAGCGAACCACATAAAGCAATAATCCCTCCAATAACCCATAATGATAATATGGCTACAATATTTTGTGTTCCTTCGAGCTGAAAACCAAGTGAAGTAAAAACGCCGGTACCAACCATATTGGCAATTACAAATGCCGAAGTTGTAACCAGCCCTATTTTTTTAATCTTTGAAAAGTCTGCCATTAAAAATAGTTAGGAATTTACGGACGCTAAAATAGTATTTTTTAGCGAATGGGATGATAATTCTAAAATTTGTATATAAAATTTAACGTTACGAAAATAAAAAACCTGCATAAATGCAGGTTCTAAATTATATTGTATGAATATTTAATCTAATGCCTGACCAGTATTGTTAGCAATTTTATTCATCTGATCGAGTTGTTCAGGTGTTAAATCATTAAATAAATAATAGATAGGATTTACCTTTTCACCATTTTTAATTACTTCATAATGTAAATGCGGGCCGGTTGAGAGTCCAGTGCTTCCAATTAAACCTATAATTTCTCCGCGTCTTACTTTTTGACCTTTAACAACTTTAAAGGCACTTAAATGACAATAGTGAGTTTTAAGTCCAAAGCCATGATCAATAATAATATTGTTTCCATAGCCCCTGTATGAACTTTCAACACTTTCAACTACACCATCACCGGTAGCATAAACTTCAGTACCAATAGGTGCTGCAAAATCCAAACCTGGATGCAATTCTCTTGTTTTATAAATTGGATTTATACGCCATCCATAACCTGAAGAAGTTCTTTCCAAGCCTTTATTCACTACAGGTTGAATAGTCGGTAGGCATTTAAGCATTTCCTCTTTATTAAGCGCTAAAGGAATTAACTGATCGTACGATTTTGACTGCACATAAGTCTGTTTGAGTATCTTATCTAACTTTTTGGCAGTAGCAATAACAAGGCTTGAATTTTCAAAACCTTCGAGGTCAGTATATCGGTTCACCCCACCAAAACCTGCTTCTCTTACTGAGCGAGGTATTGGTTCTGCTTCAAAAATTGTCCGATAAATATTATCATCTCTTTGTCTCAAATCATCCAACACTGATGCAACCTGATCGAGTTTACGTTGCATTATTTCATACTGAAGCTTCATTTGTTCATTTTCACGTTTCAAAATTCTTTCCTTTGGTGAATCGAAAAAACGAGAAAATACAAAATAAAAAGCTAGAGAAATAACAATACCGGCAAAGAAGTAGGTGCTTAATTTAACCAATAACTCCTTAACCCCTAGCCTGATACGCGCAAAACTTAGCGATTCAGGGTCAAAGTGGTATTTACTTCTAGACATAATGTATTGGTTTAGTGTAAATTAATCTAAATTGTTAGTAATTTGGGACAAATCTAAATGAAATAAATTAATTTTACAAACTTTTTGAGCTAAATGTGTGAATTACAAGCTATTTAGAGTTAGATATTTTTAAATCTCCTTACATTGCTTGGTTTATATATATTTAGCAGTTTATCTTTTAATATTTATTTAGAAATAGATAGAAATTTATGAATTCGAACGAGATTAGAGAATCCTTTTTTAATTTTTTTAAAACAAAACAGCACGAAATTGTTCCTTCTGCCCCAATGGTGGTGAAGAACGACCCTACATTGATGTTTACAAATGCAGGGATGAACCAGTTTAAAGATATTTTTCTTGGTAATTCGCCGGTAAAATATCCACGGATAGCCAATACACAGAAATGCCTCAGGGTGTCAGGTAAACATAACGATTTGGAGGAAGTTGGGCATGACACTTATCATCATACTATGTTTGAAATGCTTGGCAATTGGTCGTTTGGGAATTATTTTAAACAAGAAGCAATTGCTTGGGCATGGGAATATCTAACAGATGTTTTGAAAATTGAAAAAGACAGGTTATATGTTACAATTTTTCAAGGCGATGAAGCCGAAGGACTTGAGCGTGATTCAGAAGCTTATAATTATTGGGCTGAACACATTTCAACCGATAGGATCATTAATGGAAATAAAAAAGATAATTTTTGGGAAATGGGTGATACCGTGCTTGTGGCCCATGTTCCGAAATCCATGTGGATATAAGAAATAACAGTGAACGAGAAAAACTTGATGGAAAATCGTTGGTAAATGCAGGTCATCCTTTGGTGATTGAAATTTGGAACAATGTATTTATGCAATATAACCGCAAAGCGAATGGTCAACTCGAATTGCTACCGGCCAAACATGTTGATACAGGAATGGGATTTGAACGTTTATGTATGGTTGTTCAGAAGAAACAATCGAATTACGATACCGATGTATTTACTCCTATAATTGATGAAATAAGCAAACTTTCGGGTTTCAAATATGGTTCAGGAGGAATGGTTGATATTGCAATGCGAGTTATTGCCGATCATTTACGTGCAGTCTCATTTGCCATTGCCGATGGTCAATTACCTTCGAATAACAAAGCAGGCTATGTAATCCGTCGAATACTGCGAAGGGCAGTGCGATATGCTTACAGCTATCTGAATCAAACCGAACCATTTATTTGCAAACTTATTCCGGCTTTTGCCAACCATATGGGCAATGCCTTTCCCGAATTAAAAGCACAGCAAAAATTAATTATCCAAGTAATTGCTGAAGAAGAACATGCCTTTCTAAAGACGCTTTCAACAGGTATCGGTCTTCTGGAACAATTAGTCGAAAAAGCGAAGGCAGAAAAAACTGAAATAATAAATGGTAAATCGGCATTCGAATTGTATGACACTTTTGGGTTTCCGCTCGATTTAACTGAATTAATATTGAAGGAACAATCCATGACAGTTAATCGTGCAGAATTTGATTCAGAAATGGCCAAGCAAAAATCGCGTTCACGAAATGATGCGGTTGTTGAAACTGATGACTGGGTTGTGGTTAACCCAAATGAAACTGCTGAATTTATTGGATATGATTATCTGGAAGCGGAAGTAAGTATAACAAGATATAGAAAAGTTGCTGCCAAAGGCAAAACCTTTTATCAATTAGTTTTTAACCGTACGCCATTTTATGCCGAAAGCGGCGGACAAATTGGTGACACAGGAACCATTGAAGGTAGTGGTGAAATAATTTCAATTTTCGATACAAAAAAAGAGAACAATTTGACAATTCATTTTGCTGAAAAATTACCAAAGAACACGGCTGCAAATTTTAATGCAAAAGTTAATCCAAAAAACAGGCTCGATACTGCCAGCAACCATTCTGCAACCCATCTTTTACACCAGGCATTACGTGAATTTTTAGGCAAACATGTTGAACAAAAAGGTTCGTTGGTAAGCCCTGATTATTTGCGTTTCGACTTTTCACATTTTCAGAAAATGACAGAAGATGAGATTTGTAAGGTTGAAGCATTTGTAAATGAGCGAATAAGGATGAATTTACAACTCGAAGAAAACAGATCGGTGCCATTCGATGAAGCAAAAAAATTGGGAGCAATGGCTTTATTTGGTGAAAAATATGGGAATGTTGTAAGGGTAATAAAGTTTGGTGATTCCGTGGAACTTTGCGGAGGAACCCATGTTCAGTCGACCGGACAAATCAGTTATTTCAAAATAATTTCAGAAAGTGCTATTGCTGCCGGAATAAGAAGGATTGAAGCAATTTCAGGTACAAAATTTCAGGAATATTTGCAAAAGCAAGAAAATTTAATTGAACAGGTGAAAGTATTATTACGAAACCCCCAGGACATTTTGCGAAGCCTTGAATCTGTAATTACCGAAAATTCTGCTTTACAAAAGAAATTGGAGGAATTTGAAAAAGAGAAATTGAACAATTTAAGGAAGGAGTTGGTTTCTACAATTATAAAAATTGGCGATATAAACGTTATTGCCGGAAATGTTGCAGTTGAGTCGGCAAATTCGCTTAAAGATCTAGCGTTTCAGTTAAAAGGTTTTGCACCCAATATTTTTGTTGTACTTGGAACCGAAATTGATGGGAAAGCTAATTTGGCTGTGATGATTGCAGATGAATTAGTGGAACAAAAAAAGCTAAATGCCGGAGTTATTATCCGTGAAATTGCAAAAGAAATTGATGGTGGCGGTGGTGGTCAGGCTTTTTTCGCAACAGCAGGAGGCAAAAAACCCGAAGGAATTGATAAAGCGATTGCAAAGGCCAAAGAAATTATTTCAAAAATATAAATTTCAGATAATTAAGCTTTCAAAGGTTTCACCAATATCAACTATAATGGAAGTAACCCGGATATTTGATTTGCTCGACAATTTCAAAGAAAAATATGGTTATAAAGATGATGTAATTGCTGGTAAGGAAGATGGGAAATGGATAAAATACAATATCCATGAATATATTGAAAAATCGGAACTTTTCAGCACCGGGTTACTCGCAATGGGTTTGAAAAAAGGCGACAAAATTGTATCCATAATCAATAACCGCCCTGAATGGAACTTTATTGATATTGGTGCAAGTCAGGCCGGAATTATTCATATACCCGTTTATCCAACCATAAGTAAGGAAGATTATACTTATATTTTAAACCATTGCAAGCCAAAATTTATTATAGTTTCAGATGTATCAATGTATGACAAAATAAGTCCCATCGCTGACTTAGCTGACATACACGATGTATATAGCATAAATACAATTAAAGGGGTTGAAAATTGGAAAACTATTTTAGATGTTGGAAAATACGAAAGGAACAAATATTCGCTTGAATTGCAACAAATTAAAGCCGGAATTAAAGGCGATGATTTATTTACAATTATTTATACAAGTGGTACTACCGGTTTTCCGAAAGGTGTAATGCTTTCGCACAATAATTTTATAAGCAATATAAAGGCTACCATAAATGTTCATAATGTTGGTGAGGAATCAAAAGCATTGAGCATTCTTCCTTTAAGTCATATTTACGAACGTTTCTTAAATTATCATTATCAGTATAAAGGAATAAGCATATATTATGCTGAAAATATGGGAACTATCGGAGAAAATATCAAAGAAGTTCAACCAAGTTTATTTTGTTCAGTTCCAAGGGTTTTAGAACTTTTTTTTGAAAAAATCCAAAATACAGGTCATGATTTACCATTGTTAAATCGAATTATATTTTTTTGGGCAATTCGAATTGGGATGAAGTTCGACCCAAATAATCAACATAGATTTATATACAATGTAAAGCGCCAGATTGCCGATAAGTTGGTTTATTCTAAAATCAGAAAATCACTCGGGAATAATTTAACCCTGGTTGTTTCAGGCGGAGCATCGCTGCAAACCCGATTAGCAAAAATGTTTTGGGCTTTTGGAATAAAAATTATTGAAGGCTATGGCTTAACTGAAACCTCACCTGTAATTGCTGTTAATGATATGGCTCATTCGCATGTAATGGTTGGAACAGTTGGCCCTGTAATAGAAAACGTTAAAGTAAAATTTGCAGAGGATGGTGAAATTCTTTGTAGCGGAAGTAATGTTATGATGGGTTATTATAACGAACCTGAGTTAACAAAACAAGTTATTGACGAGGAAGGATGGTTTCATACAGGTGATATTGGAACACTTGAAGATGGAATATATTTAAAAATTACCGACAGAAAAAAAGAAATATTTAAACTTTCGAGTGGAAAATATATTGCGCCACAGGTAATTGAAAATAAATTAAAGGAGTCGGAATTTATTGAGCAAGCCATTGTAATTGGTGAAAACCAAAAATTTGCCAGCGCCCTTATTCAACCTAATTTCCCATTTCTCCACAATTGGTGTGCTATACATAAAATCCATTACCACGACAATGTCGATATGGTTGCAAAACCTGAAGTTATTCAACGTTACCAAACTGTTATCAATAGTATAAATCTTAATTTAGGTCAAACCGAACAGGTAAAACGAATAAGGTTAGTTGCCGATGAATGGTCAGTTATAGGAGGAGAACTCTCGCCTACTTTAAAACTAAAAAGAAAAAATATTCAGGAAAAATATAAAGATATTCAGGAACAAATCTATTTGTCGAAAAATGGCAACTAATAGCTAATCAAATTATTTTACTACCAATTGAGTGAGCTCGGTAAATTCATTTACCGAAAGTTGTTCAGGACGTTTATTAAATATTTCAGCGCTCAATTTTTCAGGTGTATAATAAGCCCTAAGTGAATTCCGAAGCGTTTTTCGTCGTTGGTTAAATGATGATTTTACAATTTTAAAAAACAATTCTTCATTACAATCTAGCTTAAATGTTGAATTTCGTGTTAATCTTATTACAGCGCTTTTAACTTTTGGAGGAGGGGTAAAAACATTCTCGTTTACGGTAAACAAATATTTAATGTCATAGAATGCCTGCAATAAAACGCTTAAAATTCCGTAAGTTTTACTTCCCGGAGTAGTTGCAATCCGCTCAGCAACTTCTTTTTGTATCATGCAAACAGTTTGTTCTACATAATTTCGCTGTTCAAGAATTTTAAAAAATATCTGGCTTGAAATATTGTAAGGAAAATTTCCAATGATTGTATATTTTTCGCTGAACAATTTGTCCAACTGCAATTCCAGGAAATCGGCTGCTATAATTTGATTGTCGGTTAATTTGAGATTTTCTTTAAGGTAGTCAACCGATTCTTTATCAATTTCTACCACTTTAATATTGGAATGTTTTTCCAGTAAAAATTTAGTAAGAACGCCCATTCCTGGTCCAATTTCAAGAACTAAATTTGGTGAACCTTTAATGCTCGATACAATTTTATTCGCTATATTCTGGTCATTTAAAAAATGCTGTCCAAGACTCTTTTTGGGACGGACAAATAAATTCGATGTTGAGCTAATGTGCTGATGTGTCAATTTAATAATTTGCTAATATTTCCTTTAACTTTTAAAATCTTCAACTCAAAAAGGTATTTTTTCCAGCTGATCCGCTAAGGTATCAACAAAATTTTGCAAAGGTTTTGAAGCCATCATTTTAATCATTGGGTTTAAATCGGCTTTAATTGTAAGTTTAATACGGGTATCGTTTATTTCCTGCTCTTTTAATTGAATCCAGAAGGTGAAATTTATTTTACTGCCTTCTTCACCACTAATTTTAATAAGTGAAAATGGTTCTTTTTCAATAATCTGTAGTCCGGCATCACCAATTCCATCAACTGTAAAATGACACGTATCCTCAGTTGCTTTCCAGTTTTTAACTTTTTCGGGTGGCACTAAACGGCTGAAATTGTTAAAATTAGATAGAAAATTAAACGCTCTTTCAGCGCTGCCATTTATTTTGCCAATTTTACTTTCAATTTTTGTTTCCATAAACTATTCTAATACAAATTTCAAACGAATATAATTTAATTCAGCCATTTATCAGGTGCTTCACGCCATTTTTTAAGCACATCCGTTTCACTTTGTTTAATATAACCAATTTCAAGTGCTAATTCAATTAAAGCATTGTAATTGCTTAAAGTCACAAGCTTTACTTTTGCTTTGTTGAAATTGTCTATTGCTGTGGGAAACCCATAAGTAAAAATCGCCATCATACCAATTACTTCAGCACCAGCATTTCTGACAGCTTCAACTGCTTTTAGACTACTTCCCCCGGTTGAAATTAAATCTTCAATTATAATCACTTTCTGGCCCGATTTTAAATCCCCTTCAATTAAATTAGTCAATCCATGTTCTTTTGGAGCAGAGCGAATATAACAAAATGGTTTGTTCAAAATATCGGCAACTAATGCTCCCTGGGCAATAGCGCCAGTTGCAACTCCGGCAATAACATCAAAATTTGAAAATTCCGATTTAATAATTTCGGCAAATGCATTTTTAATAAAATTTCTGATTTCAGGGAATGCAAGGGTTTTACGGTTATCACAATATATAGGCGATTTCCAGCCCGAAGCCCAGGTAAAAGGATTTGATGGTTGAAGTTTTATTGCATTACTTTGCAACAGAAATTCAGCTATTTTTTTGTTATAATCCATGGTTTCATAAATTAAATTGCAAATGTATAAAGTTTTTTTCAACGATAGTTTTTTGATTATTTCAGATTATTTAGAAGTTTTGGATATAGAAAATTCAAGTATTTCTGAAATTAAGAAATTTAGTCAAATCAATTCATGGCTTGATGAAGTTGAAGAATCTTCATTCTCCAAAAATATTTATTTTAGAAGTGTTGATATTAAAAAGGATTGGAAAACATTCGTTAAAAAATTTAAGCTCATTGCTGCTGCGGGAGGATTGGTTCAAAACAATGACAATAAATATTTATTAATTTTCAGAAGGGGAAAATGGGACTTGCCAAAAGGCAAAATTGATAAAGGCGAAACCATTGAAAATGCTGCAATTCGTGAGGTTATGGAAGAAACCGGTCTGCAAAATATTCATTTAGTAAATTCAATCGGTACAACATATCATATTTACAGAACAAAAGGAAAACTGGCAATAAAGCCAACCTATTGGTATTTAATGAAATGTATTGGAAATGAAATGCTGGTTCCACAACGGAAAGAAGATATTGAAAAAGCACAATGGATTTCAATAATAGAAATTAAGGCAATTTTAAGGTTTTCATTTTCATCCATTCAGGAAATTCTTGTTAAAACATTGGATATTAAATAGAATATCAATATTAGTCCTACTTTAACACATTCAAAGTCTTCCATGATTTTCAGCTTTATATACCCCAAGCCCTAAAGGGTGAAAGCTGAAAATCAAACTGTTCCCTTTAGGGATTAAGGGTAAAAACAGTTTGGTTTTCGAATCTGTTAAAGTAGAATTAATAATTTTTAAAAATTTATTTTAAACCTTTTAATATGTTTATCGTCTATACATTCAAATCAAAAATTTTAATGTATCACTAAAAATATTAATTATGAACAAATCAAGAACAATTTATGGCATATTTGCCTTATTATTATTGGGCGCAATTACATTTTACGCGTGCAAAAAGGATACAACAACTACAAATTCAGGGGCTTCTAATACAACAGCCAAAACAGTTAACCAGGTTCAAACTTCAGAATCGCAGGATGCAACTGCCAGTAAGGTTGAAACTGATATTGATAATGAAGCTGATGATTTAGAAGCTAATGGTTATACAACTACCGCTACAAAAGATGCCGCCAGTACTTGTGTTTCAATTTCAATTGATTCAACTTCAACCAAAAAACTCTGGCCAAGGACAATTACATTAAATTATAATTGCAGTGATACTGTAAATGGAGAAGTAATTAAACAAACCGGCATAGTAAGTATTTCAGTTGACACACTAATGATAAACAAAAAAAGAGGTTATTCTAGAAGTATTAGCTTTAATAATTACTCAATAACTACAGATAGTTCAACAATTGTTATCAATGGTACCCGAAACTTAAAAAGAATTGCCATTATACCAAGTATAACATCAACAAACTTTAGATTAGAACTTAAAGACTCAGTAACTTCAAATTTAAACTTTTCAATAAAATATATTGATTATAAAGGAGCCACTGACACAACAGTAACATTTACTCGTAAAGCTGCCAGGGTAAGGGATGTTGTTTTAAACTATACCAAAGTATTAAGAATTTGGGTAAACATGATTAAAAATGACACTATTACTTTTACCGGACAAGTTTCAGGAGTTGATATTATAGGTAATAGTTATGTAAGAATGATACCAGCAACTGATCCAATTGTTGTATCCTATTGTCCAATTTGGCCACATAATGAAATTATTACAGGTGAAATTGATTTAACCTCAAATGGAACAAACATTGCAACAATTACTTATACGGCAAATGGATGTTCTACCAATGCCACTCTGACAACACCTGATGGTAAAATTAAAAATAGGAAGATTAACAGAAAATTCGGATTAAGTCTTAAAAAATGGTGGTAATTGAATAACCTTATTAAACAATAAAAGCTGCACCAATTGCAGCTTTTATTGTTTCTCATATGTTAATTTTTCTTTTCTTTCAAATAACAATAATTATTTTTCAATTTCTTTTAGAGCTACTTCGAGTGTATTGTCTATTTTACGCATAATAGGAAAAAATCCGGCATTGTCCATGATATCTCTGGCAACATTTGCCTCCAATTCAACTTCAAGTAGCTTGCCTGAAAATTTCACCTCCTTTGCTTCTGGTTTTAAACCTTTCTTCTCAGTATAAGCTACAAAATCATTCAACAGGTTTTGTTTTGCCAAATACTTTTGTAATTCATTTACATTGGTAAACTTTTTTAAATTATTGCGGTTATGATCGCTATAGGTAAAAGCAAACCTGTAAATTAATCCCATATTATTTACATCGTCGTAAAATTTAGTATTGCCAACAGTATCAAGCGGCACAAAAATATCAGGCATAATACCACCGCCGCCATAAACAATTTTTCCTCCCGGAGTTTTATATTTCAACGAATCATTAAAATGAATGCTGTCTTTATTTTCAAATTCACCACGCTTAAAGCGGTTTGAAATATCGCGGTAATAACTTTCAATGCCATTTTTATACGACTTTTGAATACAACGACCGGTTGGCGTATAATAGCGTGCAATTGTCAATCGAATTGCAGAACCATCGGCCAATGGAAGTTGTTCCTGTACTAAACCTTTGCCAAAAGAACGCCTGCCAATAATTGTACCACGGTCATTATCCTGAATTGCCCCAGCTAGAATTTCAGATGCTGAGGCTGTATATTCATCAATTAAAATAACTACTTTATCCGATTCGCAAACACCATCATCTGTGGCTCTGAATTCTTCACGTGGTTTAGCGCGGCCTTTTGTATAAACAATTAGTTTACCGTTGCTTAAAAACTGGTCGGCTACGCCAATTGCTGCATCTAAATAACCGCCACCATTGTCACGCAAATCGAGAATAATTTTCTTCATCCCTTGCGCATGTAGTTTATTTACCGCGCTTATAAATTCATCTTTGGTAGTTCGGGCAAATTGGCTAATTTTAATATAACCTGTGGTTTTATCCATCATATAAGCAATATCTACACTGTAAAGCGGAATTCGGTCACGTGTTATTTCAAAAGATAATTCCTTTTTGTAACCCAGACGTTTAATAGTAACATTTACTTTTGTACCTCTCGGGCCTTTTAATTTTTTAACTATGGCCTCGCTTCCCAATTTTTTCCCGGCAACAATTGAATCATTAACCTTAACAATTCGGTCGCCTGCCATAATTCCAACCAATGCCGATGGACCGTGTGGGATAGTATTAATTACAACAACAGTATCGTTTTGCATATTAAATTGCACACCTATTCCGCTAAAATTTCCTTCGAGTGGTTCATTAACTGCCTGAAGGTCTTCAGCAGGAATATAAGTTGTATGCGGATCAAGCTCTTTTAGAAAAGAAACTATGGCTTCTTCAGTAATTTTTTTCATCGATACCGAATCAACATATTCCTCTTCAACATATTTAACAACATTCTGAAGTTTATCACTTTTTGGCAACAGCAATAAATTTCCGTTTACCATTTGTGGCCTTTTGTTAACAGCCATTCCAATTAATATGCCCAATACAATAGCAACAGCCAAAAATATTGGCAAATAAACTGCCGTGCGTTTTTCTTTATTTTCTGTCATTCTGTTAAATTAATGTGTACAATTTCTACTCCAGCCCTTTCAAGTATTTTCAGGCCATCTTCATTATGATATTTATCGGAAAACACAACCCTGCTTATGCCTGATTGAATAATTAATTTTGAACATTCCAAACAAGGAGAAGTTGTGATATATAAGGTAGCATTTTCGCTACTGTTGTTCGATTTCGCAACTTTAGTGATAGCGTTTGCTTCGGCATGAAGCACATACGGTTTGGTTTTAAAATCGTCGTCTTCGCAATTATTTTCAAATCCGGCAGGAGTTCCATTGTATCCATCTGATATTATCATTTTGTCTTTAACAATTAAAGCGCCTACTTGCCTACGTTTACAATATGAATTTTGTGCCCAAATTTTAGCCATCGACAAATAACGTCTGTCAAATTGCTCCTGCTTCTCTTTGTAAGGATGTAAAATGTGCATTTTAAAAAAATGTATTTATGCAAATTTATTCTATTATTTCTTCATGCTTAAAATTCATTAATAATTGATCGGAATTTTTATCAGAATTTAAGCACTTTTAAGAATTCGTCTAAATTGTGGAAATTAAAAATTGAAGACAATTACATCTTTAAATTTTATGGAATATTATTATATTTACATTAAATGAATTATTATTCAATAATAAAACAGCTGTAATTACCTGATTTTAATTTATTTAAATTAAAAAATAATTTCGGTTTGGTATTAATATTTTAAACAATAATTTGGAAATAGATACTTAATTTTAGGCAGATGATAAAAAAAATTCCAGGATATTATTTTATGTTTATTTCAGTATTTGCAATTTGTACAAATATATTTTCTTTACCTGATGTTAGTAAAGTTCAATACACTTCGGCAGAAACAAAAAAATTAGAAAAAGCGGATAAAGAAGCTGATAAAGCTGCCGATAAAATGAAAGAAGCCGATAAAATGTATGCTGATATTACCGCCAAACAGGCTGATTTAACAGCTGAAGAAACCGATAAATTAAATAATAAAGCAATGCAAAAGCAGATTGAATCGCTTCAGCAGCTTAAGGGTGCTAATATTATGCGTTTTGAGGTTTATAGTTCAAAGATGGATGAATTTTGGAAAACTTATGCCGGAAATGCTGATGCAATGGCATATGCTAAATCACTGGAAAGCAGTTCACGTTCTAAATATCAGACATCAATTAATAAATACAAGGATGCGGAAAACACTGTGGATAAGTTATTATCATACTCAAAAATGACAACAGCATCAGATGATCTTACAAAATCGGTTGATGGTATGAAACAAGCATTGGAACAAACTGTTAAGACCACCGAAACATCTTCAGTAACTGCTACAAATGAAACCATGGCAGTTCAGGTTCCAAAAGATTCAATTCCAAAGGACACAGTAGCTAAAACTGCTGTAAAAGAGCAAGAATCACCGGCTACGGTTCTGCAACCAGTTCTGAAACCAGATTCCGCTCCGAAAATTGCTGAGTCACCACATGCAATTGAATCCAACAATCTGCAAATTGATACAAGTGCTAACGCTCCATCGTCAAAACCGCAAAATATATACCAGGCTGTAAAAATTGATGAAACAATGATTGATAAATTCAATCAATTTCTAAAGGAAAAATATCCAAAAGATTATGAAAAAATAATCATTGACTTTTCGAGCTTGAATTTTAATGATATTCAGTCACTAAAAGATACCTGGGATAACTACATATACGGTCCGGAATTAATTGCTAATGAACAAGCAAAGGTTGATTCAATAAAAAAAGCCCAACAGGACAGCGCTTTGCTTGCATCTGCTAAAATAAATAATCAAAATACAGATTCTGTTCAGAATAAAATTACAACAGAACAGAAAAATAAAGTAACTTCAGAAAATTACCCAACTAAAACCAAGAATAAAAGGGCTATTCAAAATAATAATAATATAGTTAAACCTGGATTTAATTCTGAAAATACTTCAGAGGAAGCAAGCCTTTCTCAAAAATGGCATAAAAAATCCTTTCCCGATACTTCGCAGGTAAATGGATTTACATTTAAGGTTCAAATTGCCGCCTGCCGTGTCCCACTGAATAAAGAACTGATGGATGCAATTTACAATGGCAATGAAATTCCTGAAGAAATTTATAATAGTGAATGGTATGAATATGTTATTGGTCCATTTAAAACATATGACGAAGCGATTGTTTTCAGAGAAAGCTGTGGAGTTAAAGATGCATTTATAGTTGGTTATATAAATAATCATATAATCAATAAGTTTAACGCATTAGTTAAACCTCAGGATTTATCAAAAACTTTAATTAACTTTAATACACCTGTAGGTGTAACCTTTAAAGTTCAAGTTGCTGCGAGCCGAAAAGAAATTGACACCGAAGAACTTAAAAAAATATATGAAAAAACTGAAATTATTCAAAACTCAGTGGAAGACGGTTGGAACAAATACATAATTGATTGTGGAACTGATTATGCCAAAGCCTGTGATTTATTGAAAAACAGTAATGTTAAAGGAGCATTTATAGCTGCTTATAAGGATGGCGTGAGAGTTTCATTCAAAAATATTTTTAGAAAATAGTACAAAAATTTAAAACCAATTACTGATGAGACATTTACCTAAATTCAAAATTCATAACCTTGTTATTGTTTTAGCCCTGTTATTAGCTAGTTCATGTGTACAACTGAGCAAAGTAAGACTGTTGCAGGGAACAAAAGTTGGAACTGATAACAGTTTCGATAACAGCAAAAAAACAACTTACCATTTAGAAGTAGGCGACCATTTATACATTAAGGTCTATAGTCTGGATCCTAAAACCAGTAGATTCTTTCAATCGGATTTGCCTTCGTTAATGAACCCAACATATCTCTATTTAAATAGCTATGTAATTGACGAACAGGGCTATATAAGTTTTTCATTTATAGATAAAATGTATGTAAAAGGGCTTACAATAGAAGAAGCACGATCGCAAATACAAAAATCAATAAATGAGTATTTTAAGGAAGCTACAGTGTTACTTCGTTTGGTAAACTTTCAGGTTGCAATTTTAGGTGAAGTTAATAGTCCGGGTAGTTTTACAATAGATAAAGATCAAATAACTATATTTCAGGCTCTTGGATTAGCAGGCGGAGTGAAAGATTTTGCCAATGTCAAAAAAGTTAAGCTTGTTCGTCAGACATTAAAAGGATCGGATATATATTATCTCGATTTAACCCAAGCAAATATTTTATCGAGTGATTATTATTATCTGATGCCCAATGATATTTTATACTTTGAACCACGTGCAGCTAAAAACTTTGCTTTTACACAGTTCCCATACGGTACGATATTTGGAATACTTTCTTTAGGTATTTCAATGTATGTGTTGCTTAAATAATTTTGATAAAATACAGCACATTACAACATAAAGATGGAAAACAGCCCGATAATTGAAAAAAGGGAGTCCCTTATTTCGAAAGAATTTTTATTTAAAATTAAGAATCACTGGTTTGCATGCTTAGTTTCGTTGATTGTTTGTATTTTTATTTCAATTATTATTAACCATTATACTCTTCCTGTTTATAATGTATCAACTACAATTTTGTTGAAAAGGGAAAAACCATTACTTGAAATTCAAGGTTCGCAGGGAATTGGATCATTGGAAAGCCAATTAATGGTAAGCAATGAAGTTGAAGCAATAAAATCTATTTGGATTTTGGAAAAAGCGTTGTCAAATTTGGATTTTGGTGTCTCCTATTACCAAAAAGTTCCTTTTGATATGAGGGAACTATATAAAAGTTGCCCATTTCAAATTATACCTGATAGTTTACATCCCCAAATTTCGGATACTTTTTTCAATGTTTTATATAATAGCGATTCGACTTTTGTTTTATCAATTGATGCTAAAAATGTATCGATATTGAATTTAATTTCACAACAAACTGTTGAGTCTTACCCGGAAATAAAATTTGCTAAAACATATCATTGTAATACTAAAATAAATGAAGATTTATTTTCATTCAAATTTGTTCAAAATAAAAAAATAAAAGGTTTAAAAGGTGAATCGTATTGGTTTTCAATACAATCAAAGGAGGCTATAATTAGCACGTACAGAAATTTATCAGTTACATCATTAAACAACTCTACAGTATTGCGGTTAAGTATCGAAGGCAACAATATTCCTAAATTGGTTGATTTACTAAATAAAGTATCTGAAGCATTTCTTGAAAAATCAATAGAGAAAAAAAATATATCAGCAATAAATACCGTTAAATTTATTGACAATCAATTGATTATAATGAGCGATTCATTAAGATTTGCCGAAAAAAAATTGCAGGATTATCAATCGTCACATAAAGTCATGGATATTGACTTTCTTACGCAACAAATTTATAGTTCGCTTGATGAATCACAAAAAGAAAAGGCTGAACTTACAGTAAAACTAAAATATCTTAATTATTTAAAAGATTATTTCGAAAAAAATAATGATAACGATCAATTTATAACACCTGCAACTTTTGGATTAGATAACAGCACTTTGCAAACCATTCTCGATGAGTTAAAAAATAGAATTGATGAAAAGAACCAGTTGAAATTTATTCTTAAAAAAGATATTCCTAATGTTTCTACCGATGATGGCACAATTGAAGGAATTAAAAAAACAGTAATCGAGAATGTAAATAATATGATAAGTGCAATAAATTTTTCTATTTCCGAATCGGATAAAAAGATAAACGAAGTTTCAGAAAAAGCAATGCACCTGCCTCAAATTAACCGTGAACTATTTGAATACAAAAAAACATTTCAGCTTAATAATGATATATGCACAATGCTTTTGAACAAAAAAAGTGATATTCAAATAACAAAAGCCGGATTGGTGCCCGATCATGAAATTATTAATCCAGCAAATGCACGAGACACTTTTAAAGTTTCGCCCAATGAAAAAAGAAATTTAATGCTGGCAATTATATTAGGCTTGGGAATTCCAATAATCATAATACTTATAAATGATTATTTTAATGAAAAAATAAGAAGCATAAGTGATATTGAAAGGGTGACAAATTTTCCAATACTTGGTCATATAATCCGAAATAAATCCGAATCATTCGACCCTGTTTTAGAAGAGCCCAACTCGTTGATAGCAGAATCGTTCCGATCGTTGCGTACAAATTTCCAATTTGTTGCCGTACCAAACGATAAGCATGTTATATTAATTACTTCATCTATTATGGATGAGGGCAAAAGTTATGTCAGCCTAAACCTTGCATCGAGTTTTGCATTATTCGGTAAAAAAACAATTTTGTTAAGTTTCGATTTACGAAAACCAATCAGAAGCCTTCCATTCGGTTTAAAAAATGATATTGGTATAAGCACTTTTCTTAGCAACAATTGTACATTGGATAAATGCATAAATAAAACTACCAATGAAAATTTAAACATTATTTTGCCCGGACCAATTCCTCCAAATCCCAACGAATTAATAGCTTCGAATTATACAAAAGAACTTATAGAAAATCTCGTAAAAGATTATGACTATATAATAATTGACACTCCGCCAATAGGAATGATTGCCGATGCTTTATTATTATTTAAATATGCCGATGTAAAAATTTTAATGGTACGTCACAACACCACAAATAAGAGTATGTTACATAATATAGCATCCACGTTAACAAATCGAAAAATTGAAAATGTGAATATAATAATTAACGATTTACCCGTGATTAAAAACAAATACGGCTATGGGTATAGTTATGGCTATGGCTACAATCATAATTATGGATACGGTTATGGTTACTATAATAAGCAAAATATAAAAAATAATATATTTAGAAAAATATTTAGAAATTCATGATTGTTCTTTGTTCTTTGTTCTTTGTTCTTTGTTCTTTGTTCTTATATTAAAATTATGTCATATATAGATACCCACTGCCATTTATTTTTAGAAGAATTCCAAACGGATTACGATTCGGTAATAAATAGAGCAATTGAGACAGGAATTGTAGAAATGGTTATTCCAAACATTGATTCTGAAAGCATTATACCACTTATACAACTTTGTGAAAAATATCCAAATAATTTATTTCCGACACTTGGTGTACATCCATGTTCAATCAAGGAGAATTATATAGATGAACTGAAACATCATGAACAAATTCTAAAAGAGAATAAGTTTATAGCTATAGGCGAAATAGGTATTGATTTATACTGGGGCAAAACTTATTTAAAAGAACAAATTAATGCGCTTGAAATGCAAATTAACTGGGCAATCGATTTCGATTTACCCATTATATTGCATTGTCGCGAATCATTTTCGCAAGTATTTAATATTGTGAAAAAATATAAAAATTTACGAGGCGTATTTCATGCATTTTCTGGAAATTCGGTAGAAGCAAAAATGGTTACTGATCTTGGGTTTTATATCGGAATTGGAGGTGTAGTAACTTTTAAAAACTCAAACTTGGGAAAAGAAATAATTTATATACCATTAGAAAATATTGTTCTTGAAACTGACTCGCCTTATTTGACTCCTGTCCCGTTTCGTGGAAAACGAAATGAACCAGCATATATTTCAATAATTGCCCAGAAACTTTCTGAATTATTTAATATTCCTTTGCAGGAAATTGAATCCACAACAACCCAAAATGCAAAGCAGCTATTCGGTATATAAGCAATGAAACGATAAATTGCTGAATTGCTTATTTAAATATATCTTTATAGCTAAATAAATTAAATGTGAATAACAATACTTCAATATTGATTATTTATACAGGCGGTACTATTGGCATGATCCATGATCCTGAAACAGGTGCATTATCACCCTTCGATTTTGGTGAATTACTAAAACGTATGCCCGATTTAAAAAGATTTGGTTTTAAATTAGCTTCCTATGCTTTTGATCCTCCGGTTGATTCAGCCAATGCCGATCCTGAATTTTGGGTAAAACTTGCTGAAGTAATTGAAATAAATTACGATTATTACGATGGGTTTGTAATTCTGCATGGAACTGATACAATGGCTTATACAGCATCAGCTTTAAGCTTTATGCTCGAAAATTTACAAAAACCAATTATTTTTACCGGTTCGCAATTGCCAATTGGAGCGCTTCGTACTGACGGGAAGGAAAATTTAGTTACTTCAATTGAAATTGCCGCTGAAAAACGAAATGAAGTACCTGTTGTTCCTGAGGTTTGTATTTATTTCGAAAATAAACTTTATAGGGCAAACCGTTCAAGTAAATATAGCGCTGAACATTTCAATGCATTCCGGTCAGTTAATTATCCAACACTTGCTGAAGTTGGCATTCACATTCGGTATAATTACGGTGCTATACAATATCCAACCGTTCTTAGAACTTTGAAAGTGCATAAGAACCTTGATAACAATATAGTTATTCTTAAGATATTCCCTGGCATTAGCGAGAATGTTTTAAAATCTGTATTAGATACAAAAGGCTTAAAAGCTGTTGTTTTAGAAACATTCGGATCGGGAAATGCACCATCAAATGAATCATTTCTTCGTTATATTGAAAAGGCAGTTAATGATGGTATAATTATTTTAAACGTATCACAATGCTTTGGAGGAAGTGTTGACATGGGAAAGTACAAAACCAGTGTAGCCCTTAAAAATTCAGGTGTTATAAGTGGATACGATTCCACCACAGAATCAGCACTTACTAAATTAATGTTCCTTTTTGGGCAATGCCTTTCAATGGATGAAACTTATAAGGCAATTAACAAATCATTGCGCGGCGAAATAACTATTTATTAATATTTATCCTGCCCAATACAATCAATTGCACCAACAATAAAAAATAATGGAGCATTCCAGTTAATGGCAATTTCATTCGTTGGAAAACTACATATATCATCAAAATACGATTTTGCAGGTGAATCGAATTCAATATTTTCTTTACAACTACCACGCCAGTCTTTGTGAGGTTCTCCGACCAAAAGACCAGGAATAGGATCAACTATGCCGTCTGAACCCGAAATTCGATGATGAATATTCATGGGAGAAATGGTTCCGGCACCAGTAACAAAGCAATAACCAGTAGCATTTTTCCCTAATAAATAATCTAAATCGCCTTGGAAAGCATTTAAATAAATTTTATCATTTGTTAACTCATAGCTTATTATTTTAAGCATAGCTTCATTTGCAACGTCAGAATTGCTGCCCCATGTAAGATGATCGATACTCACTTTATAAGCAGAGGAATTATATTTTTCAACCAATTTATTTGTATAACCAACCAGTTTTTTAATTGCTAATTCCTTTAAAATTTTTAATGATGTATCGTTTGATAAAGCAAGGGAGATAATCCCCAAAGTTTCAACATTTCCCCATGAAGGAGTGGATGCATCAAACTTTGATAAATCATTTAATGAAACCAATTGTTTACCCATACTCATAATACTAATTTCACAATTTGCCCAGAAAAATTCATCATCCAAATGATTTTCGGAATAACCACCAGTGTGAATGTCATCGGGCTGTTTATAATATGCGACAGGATTTGCATTTGCCCAAGTTATTGCTTTTAATGCTGCTGTATAACAAATTTTAGAAAGTGCTTTAAGTTCATTGTTCTTATCATTTGAAAATATTTGTGAAGCCTTTGCCATAACAGCAGCAAAATCAAGTGTTGCAGCAGTTGATTTTTGAACCATATATCGTGGAGTAACAGCCTTATCTGGCATTATAAATGCATCAAAATTTTTATTTGTTACTTTATGATAAACACCTCCATCAGTTGTATCTTGCATTGTAAGCATCCACTTAAGATTATACAGCAGCTCATCCACAACATCAGGAATATTGTTATTGCTTTCAGGGATATTCGTATTCAGGTTTTTACAATATTCAGGAAACATTTGGTAAAATAACAACAAAGTATAGGTTGAAATTCCACTGTTTACAGTATACTTATTATAATCGCCAGCGTCATACCAACCACCTGGACTTGAAACAATTGTTCCGGCGGGCCTGTTTGCAGATGCTGCAGATTCATGAATAATTACTGTTGTATCAGGATGTCCGGCGGGACGTGCCCATTTTCCACCAAATTCAGGCTTAATTTCAAATGATGCCCTGTTAAAATAAAATGCTTTTATAGCCATTTTAGCCAAATTATGGTATACTTTATTTTCAATCTTGAACGGATAAGAACACTCCTGTTTCCCTTCAATACATAATTTATATTCACCTGGAATAACTAAAGCAGAAAAATCTGCTGACCTAACACTATCCTTTGATAATTCCCAATACGCAGGTTTTCCTAAAATTCCGGAAAATACACTTTTCCCATTTATAACATCTATAATATTAAATTTATCTGAAACACTTCTTATCAAAGCTATTTTGGAACCATTAGGCTGATATCCAACCTGATTTATTAATATATTGTTAATTGTATCAACTTTCATTATATCTGAAGCTATTAAACAATTAATTCCTATATAAACGAATATAAATATTGAAATTAGCTTATAACAGTTTATTTTATTATAAATTCTCATAATGGTTTAAATTTTAATTCCTGAATTATTTTATAAATAACAAAAAATTTAAGCTAATTATCAGTTATAATTTTGTTAAATTTTGATTTAATAAGAAAGCTACCAACTTTTGTCGAATATTAATAAAAAACACAAGGCCTTTTCATAACAATGAATAAACCTTGTGTTCGAATATATTAAAATTAACCCAGAATTACTTTAACCTTATGTTCGGTTCCTTTCGCAAATAATGGGATAATATTTGATGTAACTGTTTTACCATCAACAATTACTTCTTTTACTCCTTTTGACTTTCCATTAGGATTTGTGACTTCAATTAAATATTTAGCACCACGGAATTTACGGATAATTTTGAATCCTTTCCAATCTTTTGGAATACATGGATCAATAATAAGTCCATCATAATCGGGTCGAATACCTAATATATACTGTGATATTGCAAGGAAGTTCCATGCTGCGGTACCAGTTAACCAGGAATTCTTGGCCTCACCCGGACGGAAAGCGTCCTTACCAGCAACCATCTGAGCGTAAACATAAGGTTCAGTTTTATGCAATTCACTTATATCTTCGAGATAAGATGGGCAAATTTTCTGGTAGTATTCCCAAGCCCTGTCTCCTCTCCCAATTTCAGTTTCTCCGATCATAATCCATGGATTATTGTGGCAAAAGATACCGGCATTTTCCTTATATCCTGGCGGATAAGTAGAAATTTCGCCATATTCAATTACATATTTTGTAAATGCAGGATTATTTAATACTATACCATATTTGCTGTCGAGCCTTTCTTTAACTGAATCGAGCGCTTTCTCACACAAGCCTTCCTCTTTACCAATTCCAGCCATGGTGCACCAGCCTTGCGATTCAATAAATATTTTACCTTCTTCGTTTTCCTTGCTACCAACTTTATTACCGTAATAATCATAGGCACGAACGAACCATTCTCCATCCCATCCATGTTTTTTAACAGCTTCAATCATTTTATCCACATGGTTTTGAGCACGGGCAGCCTCGCCTTCTTTACCAAGCTTATTGCATAATTCAACATAATCGCGACCATAAATTACAAATAATCCGGCAATCATTAACGATTCGGCTTTTGAGCCTTCGCTTTTATTTTCGGTAGTTTGAAACGATTCATTCGGATCGTTCGAAAAACAATTAAGGTTCAAACAATCGTTCCAATCAGCACGCCCAATTAAAGGTAATCCATGCGGGCCAAGATTGTTTACAATATGATCAAATGAAACCGTAAGATGATCGAATAATGAACGGGCAACAGAAGCATCATTATCAAAAGGAACCATTTCGTCCAAAATTTTAAAATCACCAGATTCTTTAATATAACTGATTGTTCCTAGTATCAGCCACATTGGGTCATCGTTAAAACCACCTCCAATATCGTTGTTTCCTCTTTTGGTCAAAGGTTGATACTGGTGATAACATCCACCATCCTGAAATTGTGTTGATGCAATATCAATAATTCTCTCACGTGCACGTTCAGGAATCTGATGAACAAAACCAACCAAATCCTGGTTTGAATCGCGGAATCCCATTCCACGGCCAATTCCCGATTCAAAAAATGAAGCAGAACGGGAGAAACAGAATGTAATCATACATTGGTACTGATTCCATATATTTACCATTCTGTCGAGCTTTTCATCACCCGATTGAACTGAATACACACTCAACAATTCATCCCAATATTTTCTGAGATCGGCTAAAGCAGCATCAACTTTTGCTACAGTATCAAATCTGGCAATCGTTTCTTTCGCTTTTTTCTTGTTAATTATATTTTTCGATTCCCATTTTTCTTCCGGTTTATTTTCAACATAACCCATAACGAAAATAAAATCCTTTGATTCGCCAGGTTTAAGTTCAACTTCGAGATAATGTGAAGCAATAGGTGACCAACCATGTGCTTCAGTATTCCTTGGTTTGCCTTCAGTAACCACCTGAGGGTCATTAAAATCGTTATATAATCCAAAAAATGATTCACGGTCAGTATCAAACCCTTGAATTGGAACATTTACCGAATAATAGGCAAAATGGTCGCGTCTTTCTTTGTATTCGGTTTTATGATAAATTGTAGATCCTTCAATTTCAACTTCACCGGTTGAAAAGTTACGTTGAAAGTTCTCCATATCAGCAGCAGCATTCCACAAACACCATTCAAGAAATGAGAATATTTTTAACTTTTTTGTTTCTTTTGAAGTATTGGTAAGTGTAAGTTTTTGAACTTCGGCCCAGGTCTTTAAAGGCACAAAATACAGGACTTTTGCGGAAACGCCGTTTTTAGTTCCCTGAATGGTAGTATAATTCATACCATGACGACATTCATAACTATCGAGTTCAGTTTTAACCGGCTTCCAACCTGGCGACCAAATTGTATCTCCATCTTTTATATAAAAATATTTTCCACCGTTATCCATTGGAACATTATTATATCGATAACGGGTAATACGCCTGAATTTTGCATCCTTATAAAATGAATATCCTCCGGCAGTATTGGAAATAAGTGTAAAGAAATCTTCGTTGCCCAAATAATTTATCCATGGCCAGGGTGTGCGGGGATTATTAATCACATATTCCCTCGCCTTGTCATCAAAAAATCCGTACTTCATAAATGTATAGTTAATTGTTTTTAATGGTGTTCCAGCAAATCAAATTGTTATATACTAAATTTAAGCATTTTTTTCAGGTTTAATATCCTTTATCCTAAGTTGTATATTAGTGTTTCCACGATACTCATTTTCATCAATACAATAACAGATATCAAAAGGGTATCCTTTACTTATGTATGGGTAATATTGCGCCAAATTGAAACCTATTGCAGCATATGGTTTATAGGGTTCATCTTCATGCAGGATATTTAGTTTTAAATGTTCCTTTGAATTACCAACCACTTTTCCACTTCCATCATCAACAACATTTTCTGAAAAAAATACTGGAGCCATATTTTCAGGACCTAATGGTTCAAATTGTTTTAGCACCCTGAATAATTTTGGGGTAATTTCTTTCAATTTCAATTCCATATCAATTTCAACTGAAGGAACCATTTGCTCGGCCATTATTTGTTCTTCCACAATTGTCTCAAACTTTTGTTTAAAAGCTTTAAAGTTCTCTTTTTTCATGGTTAAACCGGCAGCATACATGTGTCCTCCAAAATTCTCAAGCAAACTGTTGCACGATTCAATTGCTTTATATAAGTCGAATCCTAAAACTGATCTGGCCGAACCGGTTATAAATCCATTTGATTCGGTAAGAACAATTGTAGGTTTATAGTATGTTTCAGTAAGTCTGGAAGCAACAATTCCTACAACACCTTTATGCCAATTTGGATTGAAAACAACAGTTGCTTTTTTGCTTAGAATATCTTTGCTTTTTGCAATTAATTCCAGGGCTTCCTTTGTTATTAAATAATCAATATTACGGCGTGTAGTATTAAAATCATTGATTTGGTCACCCATGTCAGATGCCAGCGCTTCATTGTCCGAAACGAGCAATTCTACTGATGACATACCTGTTTCAATTCGTCCGGCAGCATTTATCCTTGGGCCTATTTTAAAAACAATATCGTCAATGCACATTTCCTTATTATCAATTCCTGCTATTTTAATAATAGCTTTTAACCCGCTTCTAGGGTTTGAATTAATTTGTTTTAACCCGAAGTACGCCAAAACCCTGTTTTCACCCGTAATTGGGACTATATCTGAAGCAATACTTACTACAACTAAATCGAGCATTCCATGCAATAATTCCTGTGACAGGTTATTTTTAATACAATACGCCTGAAGAAGTTTATAACCTACTCCACATCCCGAAAGTTCTTTGTAAGGATAAGTACAGTCGGGCCTCTTTGGATCTAAAACAGCAACAGCATCAGGAATTTCATTGCCAGCCGTATGATGGTCGCAAATAACAAAATCGATTCCCAGACTGTTTGCATATTTAACCTTTTCAACCGATTTAATTCCACAATCGAGCGCAATAATAAGACTTATGCCATTTGAAGCTGCATAATCAATACCTTTAATAGAAATTCCATAGCCTTCAATGTATCTATCAGGGATATAATAATTTAAATTTTGAACTTTATCTTTCAGAAAAGTATAAATTAAAGCAACTGATGTTGTACCGTCCACATCATAATCGCCATAAACCATAACTTTTTCCTTGTTAATTATTGCAGTTTCTAGCCTTATTATTGCTTTGTCCATATCCTTCATCAGAAATGGATCATGAAGATCAGTCAAATCAGGACGAAAAAATGCCTTTGCCTGCTCAAACGTTTTAATCCCACGTTGAACCAACAAATTTGCAATTGACCTTTCAACATTTAAAACATCCACCAGGTGCTGCACCTCATGTTGATCGCCCGGTTGACGTATTACCCAGTTCTTATCCATCATTAACTCCCTATCTCAATATTTCGAACCGCAAAGGAACAATTAATCTTCGTTATTCGTTGATTTAAATTGTTTAAATTGTTCCAATCCCAATTCCCTGGCTGAAATTTCGCGCATTTCAACTTTTCGGATTTTACCTGTAATTGTCATTGGAAAGCTATCAACAAATTTCCAATATTTTGGAATTTTATAAGTTGCGATATTTCCTTTGCAATAATTACAAAGGTCTTGTTCGGTTAAATCAATCCCATCCTTAATTTTAACCCAAGCCATGACTTCTTCACCATATTTCTGGCTTGGAACACCAATAACCTGAACATCAGAAACTGATTCATGCCTGATAATAAATTCTTCTATTTCACGAGGTGAAATATTTTCGCCACCACGAATTATAACATCTTTAATCCTTCCAACAATACTAACATAACCTTCTTCATCCATAGTTGCCAAATCACCGGTGTGCATCCATTTATTTTTGTCGATAGCAAGGTTTGTATCCGTTTCATTATCCCAATAACCAACCATTACAGAATATCCTCGTGTACATAATTCGCCTTTTTCGCCTCGAGGAACAATTTTTTGTGTTTTTGGGTCAATTATCTTGACTTCAACAAAAGGCAAAGTTTTACCAACAGTAGCAACTTGTTTTTCAATAGGATCATCAGCAAATGTCATGGTCGAAACCGGCGAAGTTTCTGTCATTCCATATGAAATGCAAACTTGTGTCATATTCATTTTGCTTTGAACTTGTTTCATTGTTTCAACCGGGCAAGGTGAACCTGCCATTATCCCTGTTCGAAGGGTTGAATAATCATATTTGTTGAAGTTTGGATGATCTAATTCAGCAATAAACATAGTGGGTACACCGTACAACGAAGTGCATTTTTCAGCCTGAACCGTTTGCATAACAATTTCCGGTTCAAATACTTCACCAGGAATAACCATACAAGCACCATGAGTTGTACAAGCTATATTTCCTAAAACCATTCCAAAGCAATGATAAAACGGAACAGGAATGCAAACCCTGTCCTGCTCGGAATAATACATTCGTTCGCCAATAAAAAACCCATTGTTCAAAATATTGTGATGTGAAAGTGTTGCGCCTTTAGGGTAACCAGTAGTACCAGAAGTATATTGAATATTAATTGGATCGTCAAATTGTAACTGGACTTCGACATCTTCCAATTGTTCATCGGAAATTTTTTGTCCGCCTTCAATAAATTTAATCCAATCTCTTTCAATAATAATAGTTCGTTTGGGGTATTCGCAATGCGACCTAATCCGGTTTAATATTTCAACGTAGTCCGTTTGCCGAAAACCTTTTGATGCTATTAACAGTTTAATTCTCGATTGTGTAAGTGCGTATTCTAATCCAGTTCCCTTATAGGCAGGATTAATGTTAACCATTATTGCTCCTACCCGAGCGGTTGCATATTGTATTAATACCCATTCGAATCTGTTTGGAGCCCATATTCCAACCCTGTCACCTTTTTGAATGCCAATAGATAAAAGGCTTTTTGCAACATCACCAACTTGTTGCCAAAGTTGTTTGTAAGTTGCACGGTAATTTTGTTCTACAACCACTAATGCCTCGCGGTCGCCATATTTTTCAACTGTTTTTCTTAAATTTTCTCCGATGGTTTCGCCCATTAATGGAATGGTTCCCATTCCAAAACTATACGATTGTTGTTGCATACTATTAATTTTAATGCTAATGAATTCCTTCATTTTGCAAGTTGTTTCCGTTAGTAAGCTTATTGTCGTTTCGACGCTAAAAAATATCGAAAATCAGAACAAATTAAATATATTTTTCCTGTCGTTGTTCAAATTGTATTCAATTTTCACAGTTAAATATATTATTTAAAATAATTCTTTGATTATTTTAAACTTTAACAATTGATAATTCTTTAATTTTACAATACATTAAAATTGAAGTTGAAAATGAAGGAACTTAAGTCCGAAACTATTGATATAATAAAACATTTCCAACGAAATGAGCTAACCGAAAGTATTATTTATTTTAAATTAGCAAAAAGAGAAAAACTTGAAAAAAATAAGGAAGTTTTAATTCAAATTGCCAAAGATGAAGAAACCCATCATAATTTCTGGAAAGAATATACTCATACAGAAATAAAACCCAATTGGAGAGCAGTATATTTTTTTTATTGGATAATCAGGATTTTCGGAATCACCTTCGGTATTAAGTTTATGGAAAAGGGTGAAAAAAATGCCCAACGTTCTTACGCCGTTTTATTAGATGAAATTCCGGAAACACAAAAGATTATTGATGATGAAGAAGCCCATGAACAAAAATTAATCAGCCTTATTGAAGAAGAAAGGCTAAACTATGTTGGTTCAATAGTTTTAGGACTAAATGACGCTTTAGTTGAATTAACCGGAGCTTTAGCAGGTTTATCGTTTGGTTTGCAAAACACAAAATTAATTGCATTTGCCGGATTAATTACCGGTGTTGCAGCAGGATTTTCAATGGCGGCTGCCGAATACCTTTCGCAAAGCCATGAAGAAGGTCCACATCCTTTCAAATCTGCATTTTATACTGGTATTGCATATTTCGTAACTGTTGGAATTTTAATTATGCCTTATCTTTTCCTTGGAAATTTTATGATCTGTTTGGCAGTGACAATAGTATTAGCGCTATTAATAATCCTGTTTTTCAATTATTATATTTCGGTGGCAAAGGATCTTCCTTTTAAACGCCGTTTTGCCGAAATGGCATTAATAAGCATTGGCGTATCAGCAATTACTTTTGGTGTAAGTGTATTGCTAAAAAAATATTTTGGTGTGCAATTATAAATACAACAAATTTGTTTTACAAATAAAGCAATTGCGTAATTTAAGCGAATAAAATATACATTTTAATCATATATAATTAAGACTCTTCCACATTAGTAAAAATAATAAGTACACATGTATTTATTAATTTTTAATTGATTCTTAATCTTTCCACTAAAACTTAATGCAATTATGAATGTTTCAAACATTTGATATTGTATTATAGTTCTATTCACTTAAAAATAAAACAATGAAAAAAATCTGCTTCATTTTAATTTCCTTTATAATAGGAAATTCCGTTTTTGGACAAAACACCTCGGTATATACCCAACGATATAATAATTACAGAATAGGTTGGAACAATTCTGAGAAAATTTTAAATACTACCAATGTGAACCAAAACCAATTCGGATTAATTTTTACACGTGCTGTTGATGACCAGATATATGCAACTCCACTTTTGGTATCAAATATTTCTATCAATGGAAGTGTTCAAAATGTGCTATATATAGTAACAATGAGCAATTCGGTTTATGCATTTAATGCCGACGATTCAGCAACTATGACGCCCTTATGGCATGTAAACGTAACTTCATCTGGAAACAGAGTACTAAAAAGTAGCGATTTGCCTTGTTCAAATTATGGACCAAATATTGGAATTATAGGAACCCCAGCAATTGATTCAACAACAGAAACCATGTATTTCATAAGTAATGAATATTCAACAACACTAAAAAAAGCACAACAATATTTTCATGCCATTGATATAACTACAGGAGTTGAAAAAACAGGCAGTCCAACACTTATAGAAACATATGTTATTGGAAATGGCGATGCCAGTAAAAATGACACCGTATATTTTGATGCAATAAAACACAATCAACGATCAGCAATGTTGTTGTATAATGGTTATGTTTATGCTTGTTGGGCATCATTTTGCGATCGTGACCCTTATCATGGTTGGGTTATGGGTTTTGATGCCTCTTCATATAAATTAAAATATACCTATAACAATACACCAAATGGTTCTGAAGGTGGAATCTGGATGCAGGGAAACGGCCCAAGTGTTGATGATAATGGATATATTTATCTTATTTCAGGAAATGGGACAGTTGGAGCAAACGGTAATCCAAATGATCCAAGTGAACGAGGAGAAACCTTATATAAATTTAAACCAACAGCAGACTCATTACAATTAATTGACTTCTTTACCCCAAGTGATTATGCAAAACTTGAAGCAAATGATTTGGATTATGGAACAGGTACGGCAATGTTAATTCCAAATTCAAATTTATCAGTATCTACTTCTAAAGAAGGGAACATTTATCTATTGGACGATTCGAAACTAGGTAGATGGACTCAAAACAATGATTCTGTTATCCAAGCATTTTCAGTTATTCCTAACAATCAATGGGCTGATTTTGGAACACCAATATATTATCACTATTATTCACAATCCGATTCTGAGTATGTTTACGTTTGGGCATCATTTGATTCACTAAAGCAGTTTCTACTTAATAGAAACACAATGCAGTTTGATTTATCAAAAACTATAAAAGGAACAACAGCTGCAGCAAATTCAAATTACGGACCAGTGCTTGCCGGATCGAGTGATGGAACTGTTTCTGGAACAGGTATTGTTTGGGCTTTGCGATTTACAACAAATACTTCCGGAACTGGTTTGCTTGAAGCATATGATGCGCGGAATGTAAAAAAACTATTATGGAGTAGTAACGCCAGTAATGCCAATAAATTAGGCACATATCCAAAGTTTAACAGTCCGCTTATAGCCAATGGTAAAGTATATGTACCTTCAGAATCTAATAAAATATACATATATGGTTTATTGAAAAATACCATCAATAAATCAGCCATAAAAACTGAAAATAACAATCTGCAATTTTCAATATATCCCAATCCAGCTAGTAATTATATAACATTAAAATATATTTTAAATAAAAGTGAAAATAATTTACAAGCAGAAATATATGATTTATATGGAAGAAAACTTATAAGTAATGCTTTAGCAGGAAATGTAGGACAAAATTCACAATCAATTAATTTTAATAGTTCATTAAGCCCAGGAATTTATACAGTAATATTAAAATCAGGAGAAACAATATTCAATATTTCAAAACTTATAAAATATTAGAAGGTTGTTAATTCTATTTATTTGAACTAGAATTAATATAGGGGAATTAAATTATTAAAGTTGATATTCATTAATTGTTTATCAACTTTAATTTTTAAAATATCCGACTGAAATAAAAGCTTATATTTGTCACCATTTTATTAAATTACACTATATTTTATATAAATATAATCATTTGGGCTACATAAAATTTGAACATCTAATTTGTCAAATTTAGTTTTTGCCGTATAGCTTTTAATCCATCTGTCCAGATTAATAACTCATTAAACATTGCATCAGCTGATTTTTGGATATTTTCATCGGCATTAAAAATTCCTTTTTCATCAATATATTTTGTGAAAAATGGAATGTTAACAGATGCAACAACCGGCATCATTTTTAGTGTAGTTACAATTGGTTTTAATAATTGCACCGCCCTTGTTCCGCCGGCTATTCCTCCATAACTTACAAATGCCATCGGTTTATAATTCCATTCATGATATAAATAATCAAGTGCATTTTTTACAGAAGCCGGAAAGCTGTAATTATATTCAGGTGTCACCAATATATATGCATCTGCAGGGTTAATAATATTGCTCCATTTTTTTGTATGTTCATGTTCATATTTTTTTTGCATGGGATGAATTGATTCATCAAATAATGGTAAATTGACTACTGCCAGATCAATTAATTCGATATTAAATTCTGAGAATTTTTTAGCATATTCAAAAATCCAATTTGCTACTGAAATACCTTTCCTTGCAGGACGAGTGCTTCCAATTATTATTTTTAAGCTATACATTTTACTTAATTATAAAGATTTTCGGGAGTTATAGATGAACTTGAAATTAAATCAAAATTTTTCTTTTTATTTTCAATTTCCCAAGCACTATACGACTTCTTTAATACTTCTAAAAATGATTCCACAGGTTGTGCACCAGAAATTGCCATTTTTCCATTAAATAAAAAAAATGGAACACCTCTAATACCTAATAATGATGCTTCTTTTATGTCATTATATACTTCGTCGGAATATAAGTTTGAATTGAGCATTTGTATAATTTCCTCCTTATTTATTCCAATACTTGCTCCAAGTTCGGCCAAAATGTTGAAGTCAGCGACATTTTTACCATCGGTAAAATATGCCTTAAGTAACAATTCCTTAGTTTCGTTTTGTAAATTGTGCTTTTTAGCCAAATGAAGTAAACGATGTGCATTAAAAGTATTTGCAACTTTTGCTTTTTCAAAATGATAATCAAGACCGGCATTACTTGCCATAGCAACAACATTTTCATTCATCTTAACCGCTTGTTCAAGTGACCAACCTTTTTTATTTGCCAGATATTGGTGAATTGTTAAATTGGCATCGTTTTTTAAGTCAGGATTTAACTGAAAACTTTTCCAAATTATAGTAATAGTATTTCTATTTTCAAATTTATTAAGTGCTTCCTCAAAACGTCGCTTACCTATATAACAAAACGGACACATAATGTCTGACCAAATTTCTACTTCCATATTATAATTGTTTAATTTTTAAACCCATTACTATAACAACCTTCATAATAATTTGTTTATAATGCTAATTCAATGTTATTCCAAAATTGATTTTGAAACGTGATTTTTTTTATCTTCGTTGTAAATATCTTATATGCAATTTTCAATTAACAATTCAGAGCAAAAGAAAATTAACTATATATTTAATCAGAATAAATATTTATGGTTATCAATTTTAATTATGGTTGTTATAACCTTCATCAATTATGGCAATACAATTAAAAATGCATACGCAGGAGATGATGTAATTTTAATTACAGAAAATACTTTCACACTTGCAGGTTTGCATAAAGTAACCAATATTTTATCTGATGATGGAGTTATTGAAGGTTGGCTTGAAAACGATAAATCAACTATTCAGGATAATGGATTTAGAAAAAGATACCGGCCTATAACTCAACTTACCCTTGCTACTGAAGTTCAATTCTTTGGAGAAAATCCACATATAAGTCATCTAATTAACATTCTTTTATATTCCATTATTGGTATTTTAATATTTATAATATTGGCGAATATTAATAACTATATACCTGATAGAAATTGGTATATTTCCATGCCTTTTCTTGCTTCAATTTTATTTATATGTCATCCAATTCATACCGAAGTTGTCGCCAATATTAAAAGCCGTGATGAAATTCTGGCGTTACTATTTTCGTTGTTAAGTTTACATTTTACAATAAAATATATTGGCAAACCGAAAGTAATATATTTATTCATAACAGCTATTTTCTTTTTACTCGCTTTATTATCAAAGGAAGATGCGTTAACTTTTTTAATAATAATACCAATTGCTATCCATTTTTATACACCTGATTTATTTAAAAATTTAAGAACTAATTTTCGAAAAATATTATATTCAATTCTGCCATTAATAATTTCGACAGTAATATTTTTAGCTTTAACTTATTTAATTGTTTGGAGACAAGTTGTTAAATGGGATGAAAATGCCTTTAGTAATTATTTTATAAATTTAAATTTTACGAATTTATATGGTACCATATTTTATTCGTTAGGGAAATATTTACAATTAATTATTCTGCCTTATAATTTAATTTGCGATTATTCAATATATCAAATCCCTATTGTTAGCATATTTAATTGGATATCTATAGTGGCAATAATAGCATATTTAACATTAATAGTTTTGGCAATTAAATATTTATTAAAAAGGAATTTAATTTCTTTGGGCATATTTATATATCTTATACCAATTTTATTTTATTCAAATATTTTTTTTATAAATGGTTCCGCAGTAGCTGAAAGGTTTCTATTTTTACCATCTTTAGGATTTTGTATTGTTTTTGGTTTTATAATTAATAAATTTATTATTTGGACAAAAAATAGAAATGTTCATATCTATAATTCTTATATATTAATATTTATAATTATTGGATTATATTCTTTTAAAACCATAACAAGGAATGAAGATTGGAAAGATTCGTTGACCTTGCTCAACCATGACGTTAAAGCTCAAAATAATTCGGCAAATTTAAATTATAAATATGCCCAAATGTTATATAACGGAGATAACAAAAAGGATTCTAATTTTATATCAAATGTGAAAATTGCAAAAATATATTATTTAAAAGCTGCAAATATTTATCCGGAATATACACCAACACTTAATTTTTTAGGCAACTGTTATTATATAGCGGACAAAAATAACGATAGTGCAATTTACTATTATATAAAATCATTACAAATAAATTCAAAGCAAGTAGATTTGTACAAAATAATTGTAGGTATTTTAGATAAAATCCCCGATTCAATATATTGCTTAAATATTTACAGTAAACTTATAAAGTTAAACCCTGACTTTCCAATATTAAATTACAAATTGGGGAAAGTTTATCAGCAGTTAAATCAAAATAATCTAGCGATTATTTATTTGGAAAGAGCGTTGCAATTAAATTCAAATTATGCAGCGCCGGCTATTGATTTAATTAAATTATATAAGAATATTAAATGTACTTTAAATCAAAAATACATCTACTATTTACGTATAGCTGAAATTTATAAAACAATTTTGAAAGATACTGACAATGCCATAACATTTACTCAAATGGCAATAAAATTATATCCTCAACATGCACAAGCTTATTTCGATTTAAGTACACTATATTACCTAAAAGGTGACAATATAAATTGTGCAAAAAATCTAGAAGCCGCACATCAGTACGACCCAAACAATATCTCAATTATAGATAATCTAATTTCTTTGTATAATATTTTAGGAAACAAAGAAAAATATATTCATTATAAAAATATTTTACACCAAATCAAATAAATTGTATTTCAAATAAATTTATATTATCGTGAAAACACAAGTCTTTTAGTTATAACCATATCGTTGCATTTTAACCGCAAAACATACACTCCATCCTTAAGATTTAATTCTGTTGATGAAATTTGAATTTGATAAGATCCTTCAGTTTGCGATTTATTTACAAATGATTTTAAAGAATTCCCATAAATATCCATTAATGTTAAATTAACATTTGCATTCTTTGTTAATTTATATTCAACAGTGGCTATACTATTAAAAGGATTAGGATATACTAATAATTCAGCAGTTGGAATTACTTTCAAAGAAATGCTTACAGTTGAATCGCTTGATCTCAACCTGTTATCTTCCATATTTGAAACAGATTCGACCAACAATCCATCTCCTGACTTAGTTTGTGTATTGTATGGATTACAACCATTTAATTTTCGAATGGATACAAAATAGGATAAAGTATCTTTAGGACCAATTATAGTATCAAAATCTGTCCAACTTCGTGTTGAACTAGCCATTTGATGCACAATTTGAAATCCTTTTCTATTAATACCCCGATAAATATAATAAGTTCCATAATTGAATCCAATATATTGATCCCAATCTAATTGTATTCCACCACTAACCCCATAAGTAGTTAATAAATGTATAGTTTTATGCACGGGACATAAATTTATATTGGTTTCATTATTGTTTGCATCAACCGCAGTAATTTTATATAAATATGCCTGATCTTTTGGATTTACAACTGTATCTTCAAATTCACCAGGACTATTATATGGCACTGAACCTATTAAATCATATATTCCGGCATAGGCACTTTCGCGATAAATATTAAATTTTGAATAGGTCACTCTTGATTCCTTATTCCATATAATTAAATTATGACCAGTAATTTTTGTTTTACTTAATGAATCTATTTTTACTGTGACCATACAAATTTCCGGAGCAAGGGCAAACATTGCATTAGAACTATAGACAAATCCACAAGCATTGCTAACTTTGCAAACATATATTCCTTCATCGGCCAATTTAAAACTATCAATCGCATATTTTGAAGTTGTATCATTTAAGGAAATTCCATCTTTATACCAAGTATAACTTAAAGGTTTATATCCTGTAGCTGCAATACTTAATAATTGGCTATTCCCTATTGAAACTAAACTCCCAAGTTGATCAGTTGTTAATTCAGGTATAGTATTCACTTGCAATAAAATCGGCCCTACTACTTTATATTCATAACTATTACTTACTATACAGGAATAATTACCCTGATCATTTGTAGATGTTGCCGTAATTGTATAAGTTGAATTAGTTGCTCCGGTAATATTGCTTCCGTTCTTTTGCCATTGATATATAACGGTATCATTTGTTATAATTGAAAGCTTAAATGGACTTTTTTCACAGACTGCACTACCTGAAATATTATTTATAACCGGAGATGTCATTAAGTTTATATTTTGAGTGGTTAAGCTACCACAACTATTTGAGACGCTACATTTATAAACTCCTTCATTAGTATATCCGAACGATTTAAATTTAATATCATTCAAAGTATCATTCGAAAGAGAAGAATTGCCTTTATACCATTGGTAATGCAATGGAGTTGAGCCATTTACAATTGCACTTATATCAAGTGGGCTATTTTGATCGGTCCATTGTGATTTGGGTTGTGATGCAAATGAAGGTGGTGTTTTTACCTGAATTGACACTGAATTACTATAAACACTACCAAAAGCGTTTGTTGCTATACATGTATAATTACCCGCATCACTAATGCTAACTGGTTTTATTTTATATATCTTATTATTTGCACCTGAAATATTATTTCCATCTTTTTGCCATTGGATAGTTGCCGTATCGCTTAATAATACAGAAAGTGAAACTGAATCGCCTGTACAATAAGGCCCACCAATAGGTTGCATTTTATACGAAATTTTTGTCCCTTGATTTTCATAAGCTCCAATATCAATATGGTCCCCATTTATTCTAGGATTACCAATAAAATCAAGATTCCCCAACCGTAAACCAGTTGTATCTGAATTTCCCTTATTAACGCAAGGCGAAAACAAGGTTATTCCCCAGTTTGCTTTTGAACCATCATATATTGTTCCACTTCCAATTGTAGGTAGAACAAATTTAGGCGTATCGGATATAACATTTTTATTAATTGTATCATAGGAATAATAATAATTATCCATATCGCAATTAGAAATTGTACTTCCTGTATTTAATGAATAGTAATAACCCGTATATTTATTTCCCCAAACAATATTATTTAATGATTTAAATATTCCATTTCCGAAAAAGAAACCATACCCTGAATTATTAACTATATCGTTATTTGCCAAAATCATATTCCCGTTATAACAATAAATTACATAAGGCCAACTATTTGATGCAGTATCGAAATTATTCACAAATATATTATTAGTAATTCTGGAAGTAGAAGAACTTGCATCGATCAAGCTACTGTAATTAAGAACTTTATTATTTGTGACAGAATTATATGCGAATGTTATATCAGAATTTCCAAAACTGCACATTGGAGAATAGGAAATATTCGAATTATTTCCTTTAATAATATTATTTATAATAGAGCCATTTGACGATTGAATATAAAATACAGGAGATTGGTTATTGATAAATTTATTATTGAAAATTTTTACATTTGAATATTGCAGTCCAATTAAACCCCAGTAACCATAGCTATTTGAGGGAACTGCAATAGTATTTCCTGTAAACAATGAATTAGATATAGCTAACTTGGAGTAAAATTTAGCTTTAATTACACCCGTTAAGCCAATACCATACCAATAATTTGAATTGGTATCCTTTGCATTGGTAAAAGTACAGTATTGAAATAAAGAACTGTCACTATTATCTAAATCACCATTACTATTATCAAATTCTATTCCTTCCCAACCAACACTATTATTTTTTGAAAATCCGGTTGTATCATGTATGGTGAATAAAACTGGATTTAAAGCTGTCCCTAACGCTTTTATTGAACCATATGCAATAATTTTATATGGACCCCAAAATTCTACCATAGTACCAGCTTGTATAACTAAATTTGCATTTTTGGCAATAACTACTCCACAGCTTTTAATTCTCACAGTATCGGAAGCCCATGTTACATTTCCTTTAATTGTATCAGGACAAGATGTAAGGGTAATTGTTGGAATTCTGGTTTCATAACCGCCAATATCTACAACTCCATTAAGAACCCTTTTACCACCAGCCAAATCAAAATCAGGTAAAATAAGTGAACCAATTGAAGATGTGCCCAGATTTATAAGATTTGAATTTGTTTTAAGTTTCCAATTTGCGGTTAACGCATTATAGGTTGAACCCGTTCCATTACCATAATTTGTAGTTGGGTTAGTAAACTGTGGATTTACATCTAAATTATTTTTATAAGTACCCGAATATGTTACAGACCCTGATGCAGTTTGAAATGCAGTTTTTCCACCTTTTATATCACTATTATAAAAATTTGGTTTAGAGCTATTATTAAATATAAATACCTGGCATGTATCGTTTGTGTTTTTTACATTATTCCATATAATAGAATTATATACATTTCCATTGGTAAATTTATAAAATAATGCACCACCACTATAGGAAGAATTAGAAAAGTTTTTTGCTATATTTGAATTTAATATGTTAAGCTGACTATTATCTGATACTATTGCTCCCTGAAAAGTTTTACTTGAATTATTGTCATAATATTGATATAATCCATTATTACTAATTAATGAATTTATTATATCAGTCTTAGCATTCAGAATATAAAATGCACCATAACTATTATTACATATTTTAGAATTTATTACACTAACACTAGATTGATTAATATACATACCCAAGTAAGAATTATATGCAACTGTATTAGTATCTAATTTTATATTAGATGAATTAGAGCTTATATAATTTCCATAACTATTATATTGAAATTTATTTCCTGAAACTGACAAATTCGTTGAACCATTAAGTTGAATTCCATAATATGCAGAATCAACAGTATTTTCCACTATTTGACCACCTTTAGATCCATATAAATAAATACCTGAGCCATTTGAGTATTTATTTGTAATATCATTGTATGAAATATCAACATAAGTATTATTCGCAGAAATTGAAGCTGAATTTGAATTTCTGAAAACACAATATTTCACAATAGTTGAATCACCGCTGTTACTGGAATAATTATATAATTCATCCCAGCCAGACTTTGAGCCAGTTAATATACTATCATTTACTGTAAAATTAATTGGTTTAACTTTTGTACCAGTTGCATTTAAAGTTCCATAGTCTACATTTATTGTATAATTCCCTTCAAATTCAACTCTTACGCCTGGTTTAATAATAAGTGAACCACTAACAGTAACATTGCCCAATATTTTAACTGTATCTGAATTCCAAATAGTTGGGTAAACTATCTGGCCTAATAACGAAATCGATGTTTTTGAATAAGGAGCCGTACCTCCATTAGTAGTTTTAACAATATTATTATAAGTAATCAACCAACCATTTAAAGTGTCTGCAAATGCAACAGAAACATAGGAATCACTTGTACTTGTTGTAGGTTGGTCGATCCAATTTGTTCCGTCGAATTTAAGAATACTACCTCCGGAGCCAACAATCCAGCCATATTTATTATTTAAGAAATAGACATTATTATAGGAATAATATTGTCTTCCCGATTTATATACGGACCAATTTGTACCATTATATTTTAAAATCGTTTGGTTATTACCCACAGCCCAACCATGGGTTTGATCAGTAAAATATAATGAATTTAAATAAACAGTTGTATTGCTTGCAACTTTTGTCCATTGCTGATTTGCATATTTTAATATTATACCGCTATCACCAACTGCCCAACCGTGAAGTGAATCAGTAAAAAATACTTTCGTAAGTGTTGCTCTGGTATTGCTTGTCTGATTTATCCATTTACCTCCTGAATACTTAATAATTGTGCCATAATATCCTACCGCCCAACCATGTCCGGTGTCAGGAAAACTGACAGAATTTAAATTATAATAGCTCCCTAAAGGTTGCTGTGCCCATGAATTTCCATTATATTTCCAAATATTATTTCCATATCCAACAGCGTAACCATGCACAGAATCAATAAAACATGCATCATAAAATCCATAACTGCTTGTATCAATTTTCCAATCGCCTCCGGAATATTTCAAGATATCGTTGTAACTTATTATCCATCCATGATTGGAGTCAGTAAATATTACTTTTTCAAGACCACTATATTCTTTTGAAATTGAATTCCATTTAGTTCCATTATATTGCCACATATTCCCATTTGAACCAACGAGCAGTCCATTGTTTGAACTAATTAACTTTATATTACTTGTTGAATTGTTTAAAATTGTATCTTGTAACCAACTTGTACCATTATACTTTATAAGTGTACCATATGAATCAGTTGCCCATCCATGGGTGGAATCGAGAAATGAAACGGACATAAAACTTGTATAGGATGAAGATACAGGGCTTGCTTGAGTAACCCAGGAGGTACCGTTAAATTTATAAATGATGTTATTATCACCAACTGCCCAACCCAAGTTACTATTAATCATAGCAACAGATCGTAAATTTTCGTTTAACGGTTCGGTTTTTTGAACACTCCATGTTGTTCCGTTAAATTTGAGAATAGCTAAATCATATTCTGATCCGGTATAATATTCTCCAACTGCCCATCCATGCGAAGCATCAGTAAATGCTAATGAATTTATATAACTATACCCTGGTAATGTTTGTGTAATCCACTTTGTGCCATTATAAAAATAAATATTCGATGAGTAAGTACCAGCAGCCCAGCCATGATTGGCATCTACAAAATAAACTGAGGTCAGATTACTAATGGAACCATCTGTTTTTTCTAAGGTCCAACTAGTTCCATTATATTTAAAAATAACACCATCAGCACTTACAACCCAACCTAAATTATTGTTCAAAAAATAAACACTTGTAAAATTGGTTGATGTAATAATTGGTAATGTTTGTGCAGTCCAATTAGTTCCATTGTACTTTAAAATTGTAGCATTGTCACCAACAGCCCAACCATGAGTTGCATCAATAAAAAAAGTTGCATTTATGTTACTTTCTGTTGGTTTATTAAAACTATTCCATTGGGCATTTAAATTTTGATTAAATAAAATGTAATAAAATGCCAGGATTACTTTGGTAATGTGTAAATAATTTTTCATAACTTCGGTTTATTAGGGTCATTATTTTAAAATCAATAATAAAAATTTTAAACTAAACAGCTACGAGGAAAGGCAAAATCGAGAAATAATTATACAAAACTATAAACCTCAAAAAACAGAAATTGTTCATGGTAATATTACCTAAAATTAGGTAATATTTATTTTATATATACAATTTTATTTACAGTTAATTTATTGTTAAAATAAGTTTCTAAAATATAGAAACCTAATTTTAAATTTAGTTCATTTGCGTCAATTATTATCGAATAATTACCTTCATTTTGTGCCTTGTTAAATATATTGTACAAAAGATTACCGTATGAATCATAAAGTTTGATATTTACTTGTGCTCTTTTTTGCAATGAATAATTAATAGTTGTTTTTAAAGTGAATGGATTAGGATAAACTTTTACTTTAGGATACATAATATTTTTTGAAGTAATGCTTACAGTTGAATCACTCGATCTCAACCTGTTATCTTCCATATTTGAAACAGATTCGACCAATAATCCATCTCCTGACTTTGTTTTTGTGTTATTTGGATTACAACCATTTAGTTTCTGAACCGAAACAAAATACGACAAGGTATCCTTTGGTTTAACTATCGTATCAAAATCGGTCCAACTTCTGGTTGAACTGGCCATTTGATGAACCAAACTGAATTGTTTACGATTTATTCCCCGATATACATAATAAGTCCCATAAGAGAAACCTATATATTGATCCCAGTCTAACTGAATGCCACCACTGACTCCGTAAGTTGTAATTAAATGAATGGTTTTATGAACTGCACATAAATTTATATCGGTTTCATTATTATTATTATCTACAGCTGTTATTTTATATAAATATGCCTGATCTTGCGGATTTACAACTGTATCTTCGAATAATCCCGGTTTGTTATACGGAACTGTTCCAATCAAGTCGTAAAACCCGGCAACAGTGCTTTCACGATAAATATTATATTTCGAATATCCAACTCTTGATTCTCTATTCCACATAATTAAATTATGCCCATATTTTGATTTATCAGTTGTATCTGTAACTGAAACCATGCAAATTCGAGGAGCTAATGCTAGCATTGCAGTATCAGAAACTATAGTGCCGCAATTATTTGAAACTTTGCAAATATATTTACCTTCATCCGAAAGATTAAAACTGTCTACAACCAATTTAAAAGTTGAATCAACAATAGATGAACCATCTTTAAACCAATTAAATTTTAGTGGTTTGTTCCCATCTGCACTAATTGCTAATGTTTTTGAAGTCCCAAATTCAACGAGACTACCAGTTATATCATCATTTATAACAGGTACCGAATAAACTTGTAAAAATATTGGACCTGCTGATTTATATCCGTTTGAATTTAAAACAATACAGGAATAATTACCCTGATCATTAGCGCCAACTGATGAAATGCTAAAGGTTGAGTCAGTTGCCCCATTTATATTGTTCCCATTTTTTTGCCATTGATATGAAACTGTATCAATAGTAAAAATTGATAACTTAAAGGAACTTCCGGCACAAATATTACTTCCCGAAGAATTATTTATTACAGGCGAAACATATAATCTGATATTTTGGGTCGATGCTATTCCACAACTGTTGGATATAGCACAATAATATAACCCTTCATTATTGTTATTGAATGAATTAAAATGCAAATGATTTAAAGTATCTGTTATTGAAATCTTTCCATTTCTATACCATTGATATTCTATTGGGTTATTGCCATTAACAACAAATGTTTCATCAAATGAACTATTTTGTTCAATCCATTGATTTTTTGGTTGCGTAACAATTGCGGGTGGAGTATTAACCTGAAGCGTAACTGTGCCAATAATATTATAACCATATGTATTACTTACAATACAACTATAACTCCCCTGATCACTAATATTACATGAATGAATCAATAAAGTTGATGAATTTGCCCCGGATATATTTTGGCCATTTTTTTGCCATTGGTAATTAGCTGCATAACTAACATTTATTGCTAACTTAAAACTGTCACCAATACAAACAACCGGAATTGAATCCTTTGTAAGAATTTTTATAGAAGGGTAAATATAAAACGCAACTTTATTAGACGTATCTATTCCACATCCATTTTTAACAACAGAATAATAAATTCCCTGATTTGTAGCTGTAAATCCAACTTCTTTCAACTGATTTGAAGTTTCATATAAAATGGGCAAATTATTTTTATACCACTGGTAAAGCAACGGAGATGTACCTGATGCAGATACCTGAGAAGTGAATGATGTACCCTCAGAAATCAATTGGTTTTGCGGTTGCAATATAAATTTAGGAGCGCTATTTACAACAATTAGTATTGAAGTTGTATTAAAACTGCCATAATTACTTTTTAATGTGCAACTATAGTTACCCGCATCGGTTGATAAAACCTTTGAAACTGATAACACCGATAATGTATCTCCCGAAATTGTTATTCCATTTTTATACCATTGATAAGTTGCCGGGAAATCATTTAATACGCGAAAAACCATTGAATCGCCTTCACATAAAAATGGCAAGGTATCGGCACCATTTATTTTAACCTTTGGTAATAGATATAAGCCAAAAGCTGAGCTTGATAAACTACCACATGAGTTATTGACAGTGAAATTATATATTCCTTCATTTTGTTTAGTAAATGAAGCTATCGTTAATATGTTATTATTATTAATAATTGGAACTGAATTGTTGGACCAATTGTAGGTAAATGGATTTGTACCGGAAACAGGTATAGTAACTGATAATGCTGAATTATTTGTTACAAATTGGTTCTGAGGTTGCGAAATAATTACAGGCGAAGTATTTACTTGTAAAGAAACATTATTACTAAACTCTGTTCCATAGCTATTTGTTACCATACAAGAATATACGCCCGAATTAGTGGTTGACGACGAATTAATAGTGAGATTTGGACTAGTAGCACCTGTTATGTTTTGTCCATCTTTTTGCCATTGATATGCTGCAGTATCAGAAAGTAAAACTGAAAAAGAAAATGAATTTCCACTACATAAAGAACCCCCTACAGGTTGCTTTACAAATTTTGCGATTGACGATTGATTCTCATAGGCTCCTATATCAATTATACCATTTTGACGAGGCTGACCAGCCAAATCTGAATTGGAAAGTGTTATATTTGACAGAGGATAAAGACCGGCATTTACGGCTGAAGATATTGACAATAATCGAAAATCAGCCAAACTAGCATTATAACTAGAGCCAACACCTGTAGTGTTTTTATAAAATTGAGGATTCTGTTTCACATTATTACTACCTGAAATGCTTGTTCCAGGATAAAATAAACAATTTGATACCGAACCTGTTCCAATTCCAAAATTAAAATTCTGACTATTTAAAGTCGAAAATATATCATTATAAAAAACAGGATTACTTAAATAAAATCCAAAATTTGTATTATTATTAAAAGTAGAGTTTGCAACTACAGCATCAGTTGATTCAAATGAAATATTATCATTATTTGAAAATAAACAATTGCTATAATAAGTATTACTGCAATAATCGCAAGTAAATCCAGAGTTATTAATTATTATAGAATTTGAGATATTACTTGATGAATTATAAAAATATAATCCATTGTAATTTAAGTTTGTTCCATATATAAGTCCATTTTTATAAAAAGTTGATTTAACTATAGTAGTATTTGAATTATATAAACTAATAGCACAAACCTTATTATATTGAAATTTACAGTTTGATAATGTAAGACCTTTAATATTATTACCAAATATTCCAGTATCGGCATATTGAAATGTACAATATTTAAATGAACTCGAATCCAGAACCGAGATATATCTGTAAGTGCCTCCATAACTTTTTTTCCAATAACCGGTAGTATCTGAAACAGTGAAAACAATATTATTTAAAGAATCGCCCAGAGCAATAACTTTTCCACTTAAATAAACCTTAGAGCTTAACTTCACTATAACACCTGGAGCTATTGTAACAGTAACTCCATTTGAAATTGTTGAATTACATGTAACATCAATAGTATCAGCATTCCAACGTGTATTAGATGAAATTGTTCCACAAACATTTTGAGAAGGAATTTTTTTCTCATAGGCTCCAATATCCGGAATTCCATATAAATTTCGTTTATTACCAATTATGTCAGTTGTATATTGATTAAATTCTGATACAATTGTACCTGCATTAAAACATGGCGAACTACTACTAGACAATGACCAATCACTTCCACTTGTGAAGCTAGGAGAACTATTTATAATGTTTGAATTAACTGAAGCTCCGCTTACATTCCCACCTTGTATATCGCAATAATAAAATTCTGGATTCCCGCTTGAAACATTAACCTGATAACTTGTATTGCCATAAATAATATTATTATAAAATGTTGGCGATAAACTACTGGAAGTTATTATTCCACCTGATGTATTATTAGCAATAGTATTATTTATAAATCTAACAATTGATCCGGTTGAGAGTGCAATAGAATTTGAATTTTGTACATATAAATTATTCAGAAACAATATTTTAGTACTTGAATTGAACAATATTCCAAATTGGTTACTAATAAAAGTGTTCCCTATAAAGTTTATAGTCGAAGAAATAAGATAAATAATATCATTATAATATGCACCAGAATTACCTGAACAATAATTCCCGATAAAATTACCTGATGAAGCTCCATCAGAATATAAAATGGCAATATTATTTATAAATTTGTTACTATCAATTTCGTTGTAATTCGATTGGTATAATCCAATTAATGAGCAAGATGCGGTTGAAGTTTTGTTCATTAGTATTTTGTTATTTTTCATAACTAAATATCCATAGCCACCACCACCACCATAACCTTCATTAATTAGACTACCTTCATATCGTGATGTATTATAATCACTATTTTTATAAAAAATGCTATTGATAACTATACAACTATCAGCTCTGGGTACAATTAAACCTTTACCTGTATAATTCATATAAAAGTCACAGCCATTTATGGTTACTCCTTTGGAATAAGTAAATAATCCACCAGTGCTTTTATTTTTTACATATTTAAATATACAATTATTAAACTTAGATTGATTATAAATAGCACTGAACCCGGCCCAACCACCTTTTGTTTGGTTTATATTATAAAATCCAGATGTATCGTGCGCTATAACAGCGAATACAATGCTATCACCTGCAACTCCATTGGCTAATACAGTTCCATTAACAGTAAATCCATAATACCCTGTTATTCTAACATATGTACCTTCAACAATTGTTAAAGTAACTCCACTATTGACGATTACATTAGAATTAACCAATACTGTATCCGCATTCCAAGTAGTATTGGTGTTTATAGTTGATGATGCAGTGATTTTTGCATAAGAATGGGTATATGCAAATAATTTTATACCTAATAATAGGCAAAAGGAAACTAATGCCACTTTTCTTAAAGTTCTCATTTTTGGTAATTTATGGGTAAAATCGGGTTTGTAATTCAGATATAAAGGTAGATAAATATTATTAATTTTTAAAATATTAAAATAAAATTACATATTCAAATGAATATTACCATTTTAACTTTATATAATGCAAATTTATAGATTAGAATTACTTTTCTGAGTTTAACAATATTAAGAAATTATCAATTTTAATATTTTACAAACAAATATTTAATGATTAAATTATTTTGAAATAGAACCTAATCTTTGATTTCATTCTTTAGTTTTTGAATAATTACAATAGCTTCCTCAGTATTATTAGTATTCATTAATTGCTCGCGCCAATGGGCGCTTTCGTTGTAATTTGAAATATATATTTTAAAAAATCGTTTTAATACATTATAATTCTTTTTAGTACTCCAATATTTTTCGAATAATTCAACATGTTTTTGAAGAAGATTAATTTTTAAAGAAAATGAAGGTTCTTCAGAAGAATTATTGAAAATCCAGGGATTATGAAATATTCCTCGGCCTATCATAATTCCGTTCAAACCATATTCATTGACTTTTGACATGGCATCGGAATAATTTAAAATATCGCCATTTCCAATAATTTTAGTTGAACTTTTTTTATTGTTTCTAATACTTACAGCCTTCGCAATTTCATCCCATAAAACACTCCCGTTTGACATCATTTTCTGAGTTCGACCATGAATTGTTATTGCAGCTGGATTAGCTTCAAGAAGAGAATTAATCCATTCCTCGGTAATCACGGTTTTAAACCCAAGCCGAGTTTTAACGCTCACAGGCAAATGCGAACCCTCTTTGGTAGCTTGAATTATTTCATTTGCTAGCGTTGGATAATTGATAAGTGCAGCACATGATTTATGCTGAATTACCTTTTTTACCGGGCAACCCATATTTATATCTATACCATCAAACTCATCAAGTTCAGAAATGAATTGTGCGCTTTTATAGAATTTTTCAGGATTTGATCCCCAAATTTGAGCTACAATTTTAGTTTTATTCTTCTTTAATAATTGCTTTTCACTTTCGCTTATTTTTAATCTTCCCATTACATTTGCGCGTCCTTTTTCGTGACATAAACCATCTGTAGAAGTAAATTCAGTAAATAGAATTGAAAGAATATCCGGATTTGAAATTGATAAAATAATTTCACGGAATACAGTATCCGTTACATCTTCCATAGGAGCTAAAATAAAAATAGGATTTTTAATGGTTTCCCAAAAGTTAGTCATAATTATAAAACAAAAAATTTAAATGTATTTTGCTATATATAAATATTAAAGAGTAATTGAACGATTATATTCAATAATTGTTTAAAAGTACTTTTTGGTTATATCAACAAAATATGCAGGAATATGAATATTTAATAGTAGGGCAAGGTATTGCAGGGACATTACTGGCGTATAATTTATTAAAGGAAAATAAAAATATTCTTGTTTTCGATATACATAACCAAAACTCTTCGTCATACGTTGCTGCAGGAATATTCAATCCTATAACTGGTCGCAGAAATACCAGTACTTGGATGGCTAATACAGTATTTCCTTATGCTGAGAAAATTTATAAAGAACTTGAGCAATACCTAAATATTGACTTTTATAATCCAATGAATATTTATAAGGTATTTTCGAGTATTAAAGAACAAAATGATTGGTATGTAAAAGAAAATCCTTATTCTTCCACCAATTTTAAAATTGATTATACCGATTCTAAATTCGAATATATAAATTTGGGTACAAATGGTGGAATTGAAATTTCAAATTCAGGATATATTGATATGCCTTTTTTTATTAATGCTTTCAAAGCATATTTATATTCAAAGAAAATTATATATGAGGAATATTTTCAATATTCAAAAATGAATCTTCAGGACAATTTTATATATTATAAAAATTTCAAATTTAAACATGTAATTTTTTGTGAAGGATACCAGACTATATATAATCCATATTTTTCATGGCTTCCATTTGTGCCAGCCAAAGGAGAATTGATTACCATATATTCTGATCAACTGAAATTAGATAAAATTATAAATAAAGGAATTTTTATTTTACCAATTGGAAATAATCAATATAAAGTAGGTGCTACATATGATTGGGAATATGAGAACGATGAGCCAACTGAAGATGGCAAAAATCAGCTATGCAATAAATTGAATCAGATTTTAACCTGTAATTATACCATAATTGCGCATCAGGCAGGTATAAGACCAACTGTAAAAGACCGGCGACCTATTTTAGGAATACACCCAATATATAACAATTTAGGAATTTTTAATGGTTTAGGCACAAAAGGAGCAAGTTTAGCTCCCTATTTTGCAAATCATTTTGTAGAATTTCTATTAAAAAATATTCCACTTATTAAAGATGTGAATATTAATCGATTCTCAATATAAATATATTTTAAAGTAATTTATAATTTATTGATATATTGAATTATATGTCATTTCTTGGCTTAAATCATATAATTTGAATCACGATAATTGTTCAGGATTTAATATGGAAATATTTTCATGAGCCATGTCTCTTTCCTGGCTTATATTAATTGTTTGCAAATATTCGGGTTTAGTAACACCAATTCTCTGTTCAGCGGCTTGTAATATCATTTCGAGCAACCAGCTATAATTATGCCCATCTATTTCTGCCATCTTTGCCAAATGGCCATCCCAACACCAACCTGGATTTGGGTTCACTTCCAAAATTTTAGGTTCGCCATTTGAATCTAAACGAAAATCGAACCTGCAATAATCACGACAATTTAACCTTGAAAATAATTTAACACAATTTTCAATAATTGATTTTTCTAAATTTTCTGGCAAATTAGCAGGTATGAACCGCAGTGCTTTAAAGTAAGGTGAATCGGGAAGCCATTTTGCTTCATACCCACAAATTTTCGGTAATCCATCAGGCAGTTGTGAATAATCTTCTTCAACAATTGGCAATACAAAATATGACTCTGGTGGATTCCCTATAATCCCAACGCTTATTTCACTTCCGCTTAAAAATTCTTCTACCAAAATTGGACTCGCATAACCAAATTGGTGACGAATTTTAACAATTGCATCTTCAAGTTCTTCAATTGAATTCGCAACACTATTTTGTGTTATACCAAAACTACTGTCTCCAAAGTTTGGCTTTGCAATTACCGGAAAATCAATCTGAAGGTCATATACATTATCTTCGGGTTTGACAAAAAATGCTTCCGCAACAGGAATTCCCATTTCTTTTGCCACACCCCGAATAAGTGATTTGTCATAACAATAGGCAAGACATTGCGGACTCGATCCGCTATATGGGATACCTAAAACTTCGAGTAATGCAGGAACATGCAGTTCCTTTTGCGCTTCGTTATTAAAACCTTCATCGCAAAGATTCAACACAAAATCTATCTTATATTTCTGACGTAATAAATCAGTATATAATGAATGATGTGAATTGAGAAATGAAAATTTATATCCCGGAAGTTGGTTCAAAGCGCCTTTAAGTCGCTCAATGGTGAACAAGTCATCATCATCAAAAACACTTGAAGGTTTAATTATATCAGGTCTTTTAGGATCACCCATTATAACTACCACATTTTTTCTGTCGGATATTTTTGTTTTAACTGGAGTTCTTTCTTTTATTACATTTGCTGTAGCTATAATTCTTCGTGCCATCATACCCAGGTCCTGATTTCTAAGAGAATTGGTTTCTATATCGCCCTGAAACATCATATTTTTAAATCCAACCTGGTTGAACATTTTGATTAATACATCCTGTGTATATAACCTTTCGGCATAGAACTGATCGACCAAAACACCCTTTTCTACATGGGTAATCACTTCTCTTGAAATAAGCCTTTCCCTATCTTTTGCCAAAGAACGTTCACGACAAACAAAATGTTTTTTGTCCAACCATTCCCAACTGCGCGGCACATAGTGTTTTTTCAAATAACTACCATCGGCAACATCTATCAAAAATTTACCTCCTGGTTTTAGAACCCTGTAAATTTCTTTTAATACTATAATATCATCTTCCACACTTTCAAAATAACCAAAACTGTTACCCAACAGCAACACAACATCGAATGTATCAGCTTGAAACGGGAGTTTCCGGGCATCACCTTCTTTAAAATTAATATTCAAATTTTCCTGCAAAACAATAGATTTTGCTTTTCGTATAAGGTAATGTGAACGGTCGAGACCAGAAACATTTGAATAACCCTGACGGGCAAGTTCAATTGCATGACGGCCTTGTCCACATGCCAAGTCAAGAATGCTATGATCTTTCGGCACACCCAAAATGGTAGTGAAAAGCTCAACTTCGCTTATTGTTATTGTTTTGTCTTCAACAACGTCAGCATCAGTTTTAAGATACATTGAATTAAAAATTCTTCTCCACCAATCGGGTCGTAAATGATTTTCCAAATCGTCCACTGGGCCAAGTACTGGATTGATGAATTTGACACCTTTTTTTGCAGATAATATTTTAGCCATATCTTTATTTAATCTAAATTAATTTTAGTCAAAAATAGTGACAGATTTCGTATAATTTTATTGGTAATTAAAGGACTTATTAACAGAATTGAAATTATATTAACTTTTTGAGCGTGCGTTTTAGTTGTAATGATGAAATAAAATGAATTTATTTTTAGTCGATTTAATAAATTTCTTCTATACTTGAACTATATTATTTATTTGATACAATAAATTTTAAGTAATTTAAATATTTTTATACTGCCAAATAATAAATGAAATTAACAGATGAGAAGCTTTTATTTTATTAATATTTCAACACTTATTGTTGCTGTTGGCTTATTAAATAGTGTTTCAGGGCAAACCTATCCTCAAATTATAAATGTTAACAGTAGGAATATTACTTCATTGGATGGTCAATGGAAAACAATTGTTGATCCTTACGAAACAGGGTACTATGACTATCACAGAAAACCTATTGCGAATAATTATGGATTAGATAAGGATATTAATGACAAAAGCGTTTTACAGGAATATAATTTTTCTACTGATAAATCATTGGCTGTTCCAGGTGATTGGAATACACAAAACCCAGAATTATACTATTATGAAGGCACTATATGGTATAGGAAACGCTTCGAATACCAGCTTAAAAGTGGTAACCGGCTTTTTCTTCATTTTGCCGCTGTTAATTATGAAGCAATTGTATTTTTTAATGGAAAAGAAATTGGGCAACATGTTGGAGGGTTTACGCCTTTTGATTTTGAGGTTACTTCACTTGTAAAACCAGGTGAAAATTCAGTTGTTGTAAAAGTTGATAATAAAAGATTAGTTGAAGGAGTTCCGACTATTAATACAGATTGGTGGAATTACGGAGGAATAACACGTGAAGTAAATTTAATTGAAACTCCATCGACTTTTATCCGTGATTATTATGTTCAGTTAAAAAAAAGGAATAAAAATGTAATTGAGGGCTGGGTGCAGTTAGATGGAGACGAACTTTCGCAAAAGGTTACAGTTGCAATTCCTGAAATGAATATTAATAAAGAAATAATTACAAATAACAGCGGTTATGCAAATTTTGAGATTAAAGCCCAACCAACATATTGGAGTCCTGAAAATCCAAAACTATATAAGGTTATAATTTCTGGCGAAAATGAAAAAATTGCTGATGAAATTGGTTTTAGAACGCTTGATACCGAAGGGAATAAAATATTACTGAACGGTAAAGAAATTTTTTGTCGAGGAGTAAGTATTCATGAAGAAGCTGCTTATAGGAATGGGCGAAATTATTCTACCGATGAAGATGCTATATTATTGGGTTGGGCCAAAGATATGGGTTGTAATTTTGTTCGGTTGGCCGATTATCCGCATAATGAACAAATGGTTCGTTTGGCTGAAAAAATGGGAATTATGGTGTGGTCGGAAATACCAGTTTATTGGACAATACAATGGAGCAATCCTGAAACCTACGCAAATGCTGAAAATCAATTAAGTGAAATGATTACACGCGATAAAAACAGAACTAATATTATCATTTGGTCCATTGCAAATGAAACTCCAAAAAGCCCTGAGCGATATTTATTTTTAAGTCATTTGGCTGCTAAGGCACGTAGTATGGACAATGTGAGGTTTGTTAGCGCTGCTTTGGAAAAAGAAGAAATAAAACCCGGGTTAATGACCGTGAATGATTCACTTGGTAAACTATTCGATATAATCAGCTTTAATGAATATGTCGGTTGGTATGATGGATTTCCGGATAAATGTGAACATGTAAGCTGGACATTTTCAGAAAATAAACCTGTAATTATTAGTGAATTTGGAGGAGGATGTGTTTATGGATTACGTGGATCAAAAACCGACCGGTTTACAGAAGATTACCAGGAAGATTTATACAAAAAAAGTATAATTATGTTTAAGAATATTCCTGGATTAGCCGGAACTACCCCATGGATTTTAAAAGATTTCAGATCACCACGTCGTCTATTACCAGGAATTCAGGATGATTTTAATCGCAAAGGACTTGTTTCTGACAAGGGACAAAAAAAGAAAGCTTACTTTATAATGCAACAATGGTATAATGAACTAAAAGCTAAATATAGTAAAGTGCCAAATTAATCCTACTTAAACACATTAACTGTCTTCTATGATTTTCAGCTTTATTTACCCCAAACCCTAAAGGGTGAAAGCTGAAAATAAAACTGTTCCCTTTAGGGATTAAGGGTAAAAACAGTTTGGTTTTCGAATCTGTTAAAGTAGAATTAAGAATATTGGATATATAGTCTGGGCTGTTCATTGATACATCTGGAACAAGGATAGTTTACTACAGTGTGTGCGATAGTTTACATAAAATCTTTCACAATAAAACTAAGAAAGTACATGAGTTGAGAATCTTTTAAAACCATTTAGATACCTGTTTTATTTTGAACAATCAATTTGTAAATAATACAATTAAAAAAGCCAATTGAAACATTTCTGTCAGACTGGCCTTTTTAACTAAACAACTACTAAACACTAATATTAACTTAAAATATTTTAGAAAGCTCCTCCACCTTTGAAATTAGTATCATCGGCACGTCCACGTTGTTTGTCAGAGAAATTATTGAAATTAAATGAGAAATTAAACCTAAATACCGGGCCTTCTGCCAAAATATGATAGTTATTATCAAAAGTCTGACCTTTCACAGAATAATCAAAATCGATGGAATTGAATATGTTTTCAGCTGATAGGCCAAAATTAATTTTACCTTTCATAATTGTTTGGTTAACTGCTAAATTCGATGTAAAAAACCCAGTGAATTTGCCCTGTGCATCAAGTCCTGCTGCTCTGTAATAGCCAATTAACTGAATTCGGGTTCCCCATTTGAGCGTAAAATTAGATATCAACCTGGCATCCCAAGTATTGATTGCCTTCTTTGAATAGGCAGTATCTACCAGAGCATTGATTGTATAATGATAAAGATTTACTCCACTATTTATCTGCCACCATTTGTATAAATTTAAATCAATTCCAAGTTCTTCACCCAATGCTTGTTGATCTTTTGCATTTACCAACTGATGTACCATTATTCCGTCACTTCCTAATAACCTCAACGTTGTAAAACAATCAGTGGTATTTCTGAAATAGGATTGGGCTGAAAATGTAACTATTTTCCCTGTTTCCCTAAAATTAAACTCATATGCATCAGTAATTTCAGGCTTTAAATATGGACTACCTTTGAATATATTTTGTGGGTCGATATATGATGGCGTAAATGTTAGCAAATATGCTTGTGGACGATTGATGCGACGGCTATAACTCAGTTGGAACTGATGTTTTTGATTAATTTCTTTCGAAAAATGAAGGCTCGGATATAACATAAATTTGTTGTATTTAAATGGCAAACTGGCATTTGTAAAATCTATGGTACGTGTAAAATATTCTGACCTCAATCCTACCTGGTAGCCAATTCCCCATTTTGTATCGGAATACATAATATAACCTGAATATATAGTATTCACATAATGTTGGATATATGAAAATGTGTCATTTTTTATCCAATTAGTTTGTGATATATTGAAATTTCTGAATAATAAATTTTCATACCTATGTTCATATCGGTATTGAGCGCCAGTTTCAAGAGTACCTGAAAATAAAGGCCTTTTATAGTCAATATTAGAGCGGTATTGAAAATTGAAATTATCCTTGTGATAATTTAATTTAGAATTAAGTATTGGTAAATTATAATTAGCATCGGTATAATTTGATGTAAGCGTATTATCATCCACTCCGTTCCAGGAGGAATATTGATTGGTAAATGATAATGTATGGTTTTCAGTAAATTTGTGCGTATAGTCAGCATTAATTTGATTTACATAACCCCAAACATTCATAAAATTATTGCTGGTATTATAATGATTTATTGTAGTGTCCCATATATGGTATTTAGAATCACTACCATTGTCATAACCCTGTTTACCAAAACTATATGAAACTGTAAATGAGTTTTTTTCATTTAAATCATAATCCATTCCAAATTTGAATGACTTATTATCATTTGAGTTGAATTGATTTGCATCTTCAATATTATAAATAGTATCAGCAGTAAAAAAAGTTTTATTGTTTAATTTAATATCTGTATGATATCTGTTTTTTGCATAATCAAAACCAGTAAAAAAGTTCATCTTTCCATTACGGTAGTTTACCAAACAGTTTGCAGTATTTTTATCGGTAGTACCAATGCCAACATTTGCATTGCCATTTAAACCCTGCAAAGTTTCCTTTTTCAATATAACATTAATTATACCTGCCTGACCTTCGGCATCATATTTTGCTGAAGGATTTGTTATCACTTCAATTTGTTTTATTGAACTTGCGGGTAATTGCTTTAATAAATCGCTACCTTTTATAACAGATGGTTTTCCGTCGACCAAAACAATATAATCAGAACTTCCGCGAAGTGTAACATTTCCCTGGGCATCAACCTGCACCGATGGTGTATTTTCCAAAACATTCGCTGCTGTTCCACCTTTTGCACTTATATCTTTATCAACATTAATTACCCGTTTGTCAATTTTATATTCAATTCTTTGTTTTTCGGCAGTTACAACCACGTCATTCAGTTGTGTTGATAAGGCTGAAAGTGATATATCGCCCAATTCAGGGTGTTTGTTTTTACTGTTTAAAGCAATAGGTGGAGTTTGTTTCATTTCGAAACCTACAAAAGTTATTTTTAAAAAATAGTCGCCATAAGCTACTTTTTCAATTTTAAACATCCCATCGGGTTTTGTAATAGTTCCGGTTACCAGGCTCGAATCGGCCGATTTATATACCGCTACATTTACATATTCCATAGGCGTTCCGGTTGAAGAATCAATTACCCGACCTTCGATATAGGAAGGTAGCAAATCAATATTTGCAGCCGGTTCATTAGCAGATAAATTCATTGCAAAAAGAATATTTATTATTATCGCAGTTAAATAATATTTATCGAAAATAAATAACCTATTACTTTTTACTTTCTGTTTTAAAAAATGCGTTGTCATGTGTTTAATTTTTAAATTATTATTATGATGCAATATTAATTTGCCTAGTGTATTCAAATGTTTCAAACTGGTAATAGAATGTAATCCGTTGTAAAAAATTGTAATCATGTTTTTGGAAACTTGAATGAACATAGTATTAAATTTCACTTTAAAGTTTCTCACATAATAACTTTTTACTTGAATTTGATTTGCCGAATGACTAAATATTTCATCCTTTAAAATCTGTCATTCGCCGATTATAAATTTTAAACAAAAAGTATTTTCAATAAATTTGATATTAAAATTTAAAAAGTACTTAATATGAATGCAACAGAGTTGAATATTGATGTGGTTTTCGAATCGCCCTATTGGGTTGTATATTTCGAAAAAATAATAAACAAAAGGAAAATGTTTGCCCGTAAGAGAATAGGTAAGACTGAGCCAGCACAAACCGATTTGGCAAGTTTTTTTGAAAAACTCAACTATAAAAAACTAAGATATATTGCTATCTGTTCGTAATTATACAAAAAAGCAACACTAACCAAAAATTTTTATAAATCATGAAAATAGCAATTTTACTTTTTGATAATTATACAGCTCTTGATGTAATTGGACCCTATGAAGTTTTATCAAAATTACCAAATGCACAGGTTTGCTTTGTGGGCCTGGAGAAGAAAAATTATACCGATTCGCACGGATTGAAAATTATAGCCGATTATTCAATTAATGAAATTTCGCAAGCAGATATTCTGCTTATCCCTGGTGGTTTTGGTATAGATGCGATTTTAAAAGATAAAACTATAATTGAGTGGATTAAACAGATAAATAATGCAAGTATATGGACAGTATCAGTTTGCGCTGGGGCTTTGCTATTAGCCGAGGCTGGATTGTTAAACGGTAAAAATTGTACAACCCACTGGGGACGCAAAAAGCAATTAAGAAATTATGATGTTATAGTAACAGACAAATACGAAAGATATGTTCACGATGGGAAAATAATTACATCAGCAGGAGTTTCGGCAGGAATAGATATGGCGCTATATCTGGTTAGTAAAATAGCAGGAAATCAAATTGCACAAATGATTCAATTGGCTATGGAATATAACCCGGAACCTCCATTTGATTGTGGTATTCCGACTAAAGCCCCAAAGGAGTTGCTTGAAAAGTTGAAAAGATAAATAAATTCAGTTGTCAATAATGCTTGGTTAGTTATTGCAGAATATGTTACAATTTTGTTTAGGGTTTAAAAAAGTTGACATTTCGCATCAGATGTAGCACTTAATAAAAAAATACTTGGTTCAACATCCTTTACTTAAGAAGTATATCAGATTCTTCTGGGAACTTCAAATTGAGAATGCACAACTTAATCACAAAATAATTCCTCAGAGAAATATCAATCTGAGATTCAATTTAAGTGATACTCCTCATTATTTGTATTTAAATGATAAAGCTAATTTACTTGAAGATGTTTATTTTACTGGATTACAGGATGAATTCAGGTACGCTTATTTACAATTAAATGGTAAGGTTGATGTGTTTGAAGTAGGTTTTTTCTAGAAGGTTTTTATCCATTTTCAAAAATCCCGGTTTCTGAATTTATTTGAAATAATGCAATTTTTCTAGTTTACTAATTATTTATATTTTAAAAAATCTCCATCTATAATCATCAATTTAACTCCATTTTCAGTTTTTGAACGGTGTGAACTTAATTCATTTGAAACTACATAAGTCATTCCGCTTTTTAAAGTAAATAACTCACCATGCTGTAGTTCACTCACAAATTCTCCTTCCAGGCAATGAACAATATGTCCTTTTTTACACCAATGGTCAGCTAAATAACCTTTAGAATATTCAACCATCCTTATACGTAATCCGTTGAATTGAATTGTTTGCCAATAGGCAATTCCAGATTCACCTTTGTATTCAATTTTTGGAATTAATGTCCAATTAATAGTTTGGAATGGGATATTTAAATTATTTTTCATAAGAATAATAGGATACTTGCATAAGCAAGGTAATTATAATTCATTAACTTAATTTCAAATTACCCTAAATTTAAGAACATTTTCTTAAAAGTTTGTGAAATAATAACAATCATCTCCAATACTGATATTAATCATGTTAAATTTTATAACTCAATGGGAGTTAAACCGTAAATACTTAGAAAATATTTATACATATGAACCTCATTAATAATTTTAAAATTGCTTTGAATAGCAAAAAAAAGGAAAAAGAAATTAGAAAATCTATTTTGGTTATAGATGATGATCAATTCTATTCAAATATTTTAACAAAGTGCTTATTTGAAGAATATGATGTAATTATCAAAAATGATGGACAGGAAGCTATAGATTATTTATATAATAATCCCAAACCTGATCTTATTATCCTCGATATTGAAATGCCTAAAATGAATGGCAGGGTATTTTTAAAACTTTTACGGTCAAGTTTTGAAATCAACAAAATACCAATCATTATTTTATCATCAAATGATGATGAAAGAATTAAATCGAAGATGTTGAAATCAGGAGCAATGTATTATTTTAATAAACCAATAGCGCGAGAAACTCTAATTGATGGTATAAGAAGTATATTGGGTTATGAAATTGCCATTAGTTAAACCCTTCAAATTATTTTGGTATATAGTGCTTCATTGCTTTATATAGTGAAAAATTTCTTCCATTGTAAAATATAATTCATTGAACTTTTAAACCCGCTATATTTAAACAATTTTCTAACTTTAGCTTTGTATGCTCTTTTGATTCTTAATATATGGTTGCTTACAACTTGAAAACCAAATTTACTTATATGCCTGTATAAAGAATAGAATAATTATTTACACACTTTTGTGGCAAGTTTCGCTTTAATTTTTATATAACCCATTGTAAACATTTCAAAAAACTATTTGTTAATACGTTTTAAAATTGTGTGATTATACAATTATTAATTTTATAATTTAATTATACGAAAATTAATTCAAACAAATACATTAAAATAAATATGAAAAACACAAAAGTATTATTTTGGATATTTACAGGATTATTTGGAGCATTTATGCTATTCACGGCAATACCTGATGTTTTGGTAATTCCTGAAGCCACAACTTTTATGGCAAAATTGGGGTATCCTAATTATTTTACATTCTTTATTGGATTAGCTAAAGTATTGGGTGTTATTGCCATAATTATTCCCGGTTACCCCCGGATAAAAGAATGGGCATATGCAGGAATAGCATTCGATTTAATAGGAGCCACTTATTCACAATTGGCAGTATTTGGTTTTATGCCTGGCATATTTTTTATGTTAATTCCATTTGCATTAGGTATAGCATCATATATTTATTATCATAAGTATCTGGCACTTTAGTGCTTTATATAAGAAATTTTAAATTACAATAGCTTTATTGTCTTATTCCAGAAATCTTGCAGAAACGTCGGGTGATGGAATAGCACATTCATTTCGTTTGCCAAAAACTTTATAGCGTGAATTAGCTATTATAGAATACATAAAATTTCGAATAAATTTTGGAACCAGAATAAATACAAACATCAATTGCCAAACTCCACCTAAATCTTTTAGTATTTGAAGTATTGCAGTTGATTTTGTATAATATTTATTATTGCTGAAATAAATAATCGTTGCCATAACATCGGGTTTTATATTTAAATTCTCAAGTACTTTTTGGCCACTAACCGACTGCAATGAAGCAAATTTGAATATCTTTTTTTTGTCTCTTTTTATCACAAATAATATAAGCCCATTGCATAAATTACAAATACCGTCGAAATACAAATAATGCATAACTCACTTTTTAATATAATGTGAAAACATCTTAAATTAAAAAAAGTTACCTGCCTAATGGGCTTATTTTATATATCGGATTTGCCCTTATATTCCGCTAAGTATAATCCGGGCTTTTCAAATTTGTGGCACAAATAGAAACTTGCAATAGAATTCCAATATATACTTTCTCAAAATTATTCAGGCATTCCCTTTCCTTCATTAATAAACTTTACCAAACTGTTAGTAATATGTCCATTCCAACCAACTTCACAATCATCATAACATTCAACACCCGGTACCAGTCCAACATGCGTAAAATTAATTTGTGTTGAATCTTTCATTTCAGAAGTTTCAAAAACAACTTCAGTGCCATTCCATTCTTTCTTGTTATTGATCCAATTTAAATTGCAATCGGTCACTTTCCAAACAACCTTTTTGTCTAGTATAAATTCGCTGATTTGAAAATCAACAAATGTTTCGCCAAAGTGAACACTAAATTTATCATGCAGCTTTTCCGCCTTACCTATAAATTTTTTTGCCCACCAAAGGTTTACCTGAGCTATTTTTTTCATCGCTTCTTCTGCCGAAGCATTTACCTTAATTGTTGTGTGAAAATTTTTGTTTTCCATAATTTATTTAATTTAAAGTTTACTTTGCTTTACCATTAGTTATTAAATTAAACAGATTTTCTTTAATCACCATGTCACATAGCTGAACTAATCTGTCGTATTCATTCTCAAGAACAACTCCGTCATAAGTAAATTTGAGCTGGGTACCGTCACCTTTTGGCGTTAATTCAAAAATTATTTTTGTTCCTGTCCATTCAAAGTTGTCAGTTTTGCGGATGCTTTCGGTAACAAGCCATATTATTCTTTTGTTTGGCACCAATTCAATCACTTTATTTTTTGAATAATGATTATCTCCTGTTCTAAATATAAATTCATCATTAAGCTTGGAACTTTCTCCTTCAAATTCTTCAGGCCAAAATTTTGCAACATCATGGATAACATGATTAAAAACAACATCCGGAGCTTTTGTGACCTCAATTTCAACTGTGTATTGTATGGTTTTGCGCTTTTTGAATTCACCTTTTCCTGTAGTAAAGTACGATAATAAGCTTGTCCTGATCCAATGAGTCCAACCTGTTTCACAGTCCTTGTAACACTCGACTTCAGGTGTAAGACCTTCGTGGGTAAATTTTATCTCAGTTATGCCATTGTTTTCAGTAAGGTCAAAAATCAATTTGGTATTAGCCCATTCTTTTTTATCGGAATACCAGGGCATATTGCAATCAGTAACTAACCAAACAAGTCTTTTTCCGGGAATTAATTCATCAACAGTAAAGTTAAAAAAGGAATCGCCGCTCATTTTTACTATAAACTTATCGTTCAGTTTATCGGTACTTCCTGTAAAAGTTACTCCCCACCATTCCGGTATATTGCTTATTTTTTTGATAGCCTCGCCGGCTGAAGCATTAACTGTAATTGTAGTATTGAAATTTTTGTTTTCCATAATCCCTAAATTTTAATCGTGTATAAATACAAAACAAAGTTCAGAAATGTTTTGATGGACGTATTGTAAAAATCGGAAGTGCTATTATTTATAATATAAGGTTCCAAAATTGTTCGTTTTTGTTTCGAAACCTGTATAGGTTAAACCTGTGAACCGTTTGAAATCCTTTATAAAATGTGATTGATCGTAATAGTAGTCGTAAAATTCATTTCGCATAAACGACCTTTCATCTTTGTTTACTAATGCCTGATAATATTGTTTGAAACGGATAACAGATGATAAATTTTTGGGACTTATACCTAATTTGTCTGTAAATTTCATATTTAACCATCGACTGCTATATCCTGATTTCTTCTCCAATTCTTTAACAGTGATTTTACCTTTAGATGCTATTATTCTTGCTATACAAAATTCGAAAATAGAATCTTCGTCCTGTCGTAAAAATAGTTTGAGCAAAAACTGCTGCAATAAAGCTACTTTGCCTTCAATGCTTTCAACATTTGAAATTTGTTCTTCTAATTGTTTTGCAACAGTTCCTAAAATATCATTTAGAGGGAGAATTTGGTTTTTAATATCGTTCAGCGGTATATGAAAAAAGCGATAAGCCCCCTGAGGATTAAACTCTGCACAAAGTGTTCCGGTAGCAACATCTTCATCAACATCTAATATAACAGGAACATCTACTAGTCCGGTTAAACTAATGCCCTGTTCTTTTGAAGCAAAAACATTTCCATTCATTGCAGCAACTATACCATTACGAAATGCCACAGTTAATTTAATGTTTCCATTGGGAACGACCAATTTTAAATCATCAGCAGGTATTCTGCCACTGCTTTCAAATATCCACATTTTTTCAATATAAGCTTTAAGCAGAGGATGAGGTTCAATATTTTGAAATCGCATTTGCATTGCTCAGTTGGGAATTAAGGTATTTGCATTGCTAATATATTAACCGATAAACAATTTGAATCACAAAAAGGTTTGGAAAAAAGATGAATTTGAATGGTTTTAACTTGCTAAAATTCAAAAAACCAGCCTAATATTGATATAGTGGATTTTGCAGGCTACATGTTCGTTAATTCTATAACACGGTAAGCAATTTTAATTTCATTATATGTAATTATAATGGGCAGATTGTTCTTCAATTCTTTATATATATGCTATGTTGTTGTTATAAATTTATTAGAATCAAATTAAATTTTGCTCCTAGTCAATTATTTTATGGGTTTCTTTATAAATCTATTTGCCAACCATTTTCGTATTGGTTCGTCATAGAGCTTAAAACAAATATAGGATATTGTTATGGCTGAAAATAGGATTAACAATGCAACAGGCCATGCATTGCGCATTTGAATATGATTATCAACAACCCAGGCAGTGAAAATATATATTAATGGATAATGTGTGATATATAATGGATATGAGATATCGCCCAAAAACTTACTTGACCTTGAAGCAAACTTCCCTTTTACGCCTCCACTTGCACCAATAAAAACTATTAATGGAAATAGAAATATTATAGATAAAGAATCATATAGCCCATTCATCCAAAGATGCTGGCTTCCTCCAATCCGTGGAACCGAGAGGACAAATACTACCAATAAACTGCACCATAAAAATGCATTTTTTATTTGTGTTGGTTTCACTATGCGTGAAAGTAACAGGCCAGCAAAAAATGGATACATTAAACGCGTAAATCCTATTCGTAATTGTGTGGGGTCAATTGACCAACCACCTATAACATCTCCATTTGGGCTTGTTACCGCTAAGTGTATTAATGCACAAGCTGCAATGAAAACCAAAATTGCAAGGACTTTATTTGAGAATTTCCGGATGAATAATCCGTATAATATATTGGCGATATATTCAAAGAAAAGTGACCAGCCAGGACCATCAAGCGGATGCATTTCTCCCCAACCTCTTATATCCATTGATGTTGGTACGGGAATTAATGTAAAGCCAATTGCCATAATAATTAACAGTTTCCAAACAGGTACCTGGCTAATACCAGGAAAAATATTAGGTGAAGCACTGAAATAAAACCCTATTGCCCCAATAATCATACCCATTATAACCATTGGATGAAGCCGGATAATACGACGCTTAAAAAAACCACCTATAGTCATCTTCCCCCAACGATCGTCATAAGCATAACCAACTACAAAACCAGAAAGAACAAAGAAAAAATCGACAGCTAAGTAACCATGATTAATTATCTGCTTTAGATGATTGCCTCCGGAGAAAGTTTCAAAAAGGTGAAATATAACAACCATAATTGCCGCTACACCACGGAGTCCATCGAGTATGTGATAGTGATTTTTTGAATCGGGAAAAACTGAATTTTGGGTGATCGTTGAATTCATAATGCTTTTTTACTATTTATAAATTAATTGTATTGTTATCTGCCGGGCTTTATTTTTATTATTATTTGATTCAAATTTAAAATTTATTATAAAACTACAATTATAATCCGGCGATTTATCTCTCAATTGAGGAAGAGGATGCGATGGCGGTATTATTTTGTTTTGAGGGCTGCATTTATTTTGTTATTATTTGCATTGAACATTAAGCGAGGAAGAGAAAATGGGCAAGCTCTTTTACAAACATTGGTTTTAGCGTTGGCGTTGCGTAGTTTGCAAATGTACTTACCCTTTTGCGAAGGACGTACAGTGTATTATCTCTTGTAGTTTTATAAAACGCTTACTTTAATTTATAAAACCCTCTTTTACCATCTATATTCCCTTTTTGATTTTCATAGATGCCTTCGCCCTTTTCTACTTTTCCTCTCTTATTTTCAACAAATTCTCCTTTATATTCTATTTTCCCTTTTTTATATTTATAAATGCCTTCGCCATAATCTATTTTCCCTCCTACTTATTTAAACTACCCTGTCATTTATTTATAAAGTACTCCGGCTTATTGAAAAAGTGCTGAGGAAATAGGTTAATCTTATCTTGGTTTTGTAAATTTTATTTTGCTAATTTGCTTATATTGGGGACTTGTTGCACCATATACCGACTTAACATATGTTTTTACGTCGGCAGCTAAGTCGAACATGCCTGTAATATCTTTATACATGACGACATTTCTAGCTATACGGGCATTGCTTAAAGGAATGGTAGCGCTTATTACGGCTGCATTCTTCGTTTTTAAATCAGTATAAACTGTAGTTAATGCAGTAGTCTTTAAGTCAGCTTCATTTGGGGCATATAATGTAACTGTGGTCAATAGTTTAATTAATTTATCGAAGTTATCTAAACGATTGTCGTAACCCATTTGAGAGGACGATATTTCAACAATAGGTTTACCGGCTGCTTCTGCTGCTTTCTTTTCAGCATCTGTAACTTTTGGTGTTGCCCTTTTTCCCTGTATCTTCCTTACAATTGTTTTAACGCTTTCAATTGTCTGATCAGTAGTGTCAGTTGCTTTTAATGAATTTATTATCCGTGTAACCATAGGACTTAATTGAACAAATGCTGCATCTCTGGCAGAAACCGCATTTTTATAAGCAGGTTCAACCGTGTGAACTGCTGCAACAGCTGCTTTAATATTGGTTGAAACTGTTTGTAATGCTGCTAATTTGATTGATGCCTTCGGAGGATTGTAAGTAGCACCGTAAGCTGTAACGTAAGAAATTAAATCGTCGAAGTTGGCCACATTAATTGGATGGCCTGATTCTGAGGTACTAGCCATAATGTTAAATTTTAAGGTGAATAATTAAATAATTAAAGTACCTAAATTACCTGAATTATTTTAAAATTCATTTATGACTATGTGTATAAATATTAACAAGTTATTAACCGTTATGAAAATGTTGACTGACTACTAAATCTTGTATCTTCTCTTTTTCTAAAAATGATGGAATATCGAAATTCCCTTTTTTTATATAATCAATAATAATTGATGATTTAGATTGTTTTCCCTGAATTGCGTCCAATGATTTTGCTTTTTCATATAAGTCGATAAGGCACTGGCAATCCGCATCTATAAATAATTTCATTATATCCTCGTTATCGCCAATATCATACGACATAAAAGTACTTAGTTTATCAATTGCCAGGTATTTCATATCCAATTTTTGAAGACCTGTGCTTTTCATAAGTTTTTCACCTTCGGGCGTACCGCTATTAGTAATAAATAAGAATGTACGGATTAGAATTATGCCATCAATTATGTCTGCCCTAAAATATCCTGCTTTAACATCATCAAGCCTGTATTCAATTAGAATTTTATTGTTATTGTCATAAAATACTTTTGCATCGCGTAAAGATATGTGCATGTGGGCGTGAACAAAACCTGTCCAGAAACAGTCCATGCGTTCGGAAAGACGTTCGAGTGCATGTGATTGGATATAAACTTTTAATGGTATATCGGCAAACGGGCTATTGAAATTTAAAAGTGAAGGTTTGATGCTCGTCCATTCAAGCCCGGCATGGGCAAATGCCCATCCTACCCTAACTACCGGACGATTGGTTCCATCAATTTTTACTATACTTGTTTCGGGGACAACAGAATGTATTTCGATAATATTTTGTAAGCCATCTTCTATTCTTGAGGTGGTTACTGAATTATGGTTGACCCAATATAAACATTCATCAATTGAATTAAAAGCCATTCCTAAAGTATGGAGAATTGCCCAAAGCTTTTCATGCGCATTATTGAAAATAAATTTATCGGTGGCGAAACGTTGAAAGGCAGCTATTACTTTTTCAGCAATTGCATATTTTTCTTTTTCAAGATTACCAGCATGGGAAATAATTGTATATACTATGGTATAAAATTCGTGAATTGAAATTTCAAAGCCATTTGATGTTAAAGTTACATTTTCAGCCTTTAATAAAAGGGGCAAGAAAAATTTTATTTGAGACAATGCTTTTGATGATATTGAATGGCCTTCAGCCACAACAAATTTAAAAGAATGGCTGCGGTATAAATAAATATTTTTGAGTAATTTATCCGGGATTAATGAATAAATGTCTTCTCCGCAATAGGTATTGATAATTAATTTAAGCTTGCGAAAGAAATCGTTCTTGTACTGCGCTGCTGCAAGTTTTTGTAATTGGTGGCCGTGGGGTTTTTTCTTATGTTGTGCCATAACCTGTGAGAACAATTGATTTTAATTGGTTATTGGATTTCCCTGACTTTTTTGTTTGAATTTTCCATTTATGAGGCGTTTAAATTCTAAGCTTTTTGCACCAAAATTAATTAATAAGCCTATTTCTAAACTATATGCTTCTAAATAGTTAATTGCCTGTGCCAAATGCACATCTTCAAGTTTTGTGAGCGCTTTTATCTCCAGGGCTAAAACGTTCTCAATTAAAAAGTCGGCCCTTCGTGTACCTATTTGATGGTTTTTAAAATACACCGGCATTTCGAACTCACGGGAAAATGAAATATTTTGTTCTGTAAATTCAATTCCCAGCGCCCTTTGGTAAATTACTTCCTGAAAACCATTGCCTAAAGCATTATGAACTGTCATGGCACAACCAATTACTTTGCCTGTAAGTTCGGAATATTTATATTTTTCGGTTTGCATGACGGGTATCTATTTCTTGGGCCTTTAAAATTGTCGGAACCGCAGATTTTTATGATGCACCTGATTAAAAATGTCTGAACCACAGATTTTATTGATTTGCATGATTAAATAGATTTAAAAAAATCAGGTTAATCAAAGTTCAGACTTTTTGCACATTCTTAATTTCATCATTGGTTAAATTATATAATTGGTAAATAATTTCATTTATTTTTGTCGATATATATAATAGTTTGATGTTCGGCCTACGACTGTGTCACATCATCGCATATGATTCTTGTTCCTTTACCTGATTTTGTACAAACCAATGCTTGTTAACCTATATTATTTACCAGGATACAGTATTCCCAAAAATATTGGCTGTTATTGTTGAAGTTAAACGGTTTATACTTACAGTTCCTATGGTATCAATTTTTCTTACGATATCATTACGTGTAACCGAACCGGTTATATGTATATTATCCGATTGATGATTTAAACTTGTATAATCGCCAGAGAAACTTCCTGTATATGTGGCAGCGCCGGTTAAAGTTATTTCTGTTGCAAAGCCACTGACATTAGTGACATATTTTATAGAGGTCATATTAAAAGTTAAATCAGTAGTAGTTATACCATTGTTACTACTATAACCTGTAGTGCCGGTAATAATAACTGTACCACCCATAGGACCATTTGCAGTTAAATTTTGATTCCCGACAGAATGTCCGGCTAAGTTTTGATTATAAATGTCGTTATAGCACATAACTAATGCATATCCAACTTGCTTATAAAAGTTATCATCACTTATTGTAGATGTTGTTTCATCTTTTTTACAACTGCTTGTAAGCATAACAAAAATTCCCATTATTATAAATGAGAAAATTAAAAAGTGCGTTTTCTTTTTCATGGTTTAATTTTAACCATTAAAGTTATAAGATTTTTTAAATTATCCTGAACCTTTATTTAAATAATGATTAAAACTCATTTATTTGTTTGGGTAAATTCAATGAACGCTAACTTTCATAGGCTATGTAAAGCGCTGTATTTACTTGCAATATTTGTCAAGTTGCATAAATATAACAAAAACATAATGAAATTTGCAAAACGATATAACACACATTCTATATTAATGAGTTATAAAAAAGAAAATTGTTTTTAAATACTTCTTCTAAATACCCTTAAAATGTAAGAAATTAATTTTTAGCTTATTGGTCAAAATTAAGTGCCCTATTTTAATAATTATATAAATAACAGTTTCGACAATTTGTTTATAATATTTGAAGTAAATTTATAACAGGTTGTTTTGGTAGTAACTAAAGTTAGAAATATTGGTCTTAGAGAGATTGCGGTTAAAAGTGGAAATTCAGATGAATTAAAATTAACGAAGAAATGAATAATAAATGAAAATATTATATTATTTAAACAATCAAGGAAATAACAATTTTTGAATACCTGTTCATTTTCATCCTTTCCTAGTTTTTCGAAGACTACTAATTCTGGTTCTTATATTTCTACTTTGACAGATTAACTTACATTGATGATTTTCAGCTTTTTTTACCACGGACCCTAAAGGGTGAAAGCTGAAAATCAACCTGTTCCCTTTAGGGATCAAGGGTAAAAACGGGTTGATTTTCCAATCTGTCAAAGTAGAAATAGAATATATATATTATTGGAACTAAGCTGATAAAATGATTACAATATATGTAATAATACTATCAATTTTGCTGCAATTGACAGCAGGCTGCCTGGCATTGCTTTTAATAAACAGCACGGGAAGGCAATTATCGTGGGCTTTGATTGCTACGGCAATGATTTTACAAGCTGCTAGGCGTATATTATTGCTTATTGGATTAATTAACGGTAAAATAGTTAGTTTGCAAGTACAGAATTCAGAATGGGTAGCTCTGGTTATATCAGTTCTTATGGTAGTTGGTGTGGCTAGTATCCATCAATTTTTTAAAGCAAATTTAAAAAATACTGCAGAACTTAAAATAGCTGAGAAAAACCTTAAAAAGGCTGATGAACGTTACAGGAAAACACTTGATCAAATGATGGAAGGATGCCAGATAATAGGATTTGACTGGAATTATATTTATATAAATGATGCGGCTGACATTCATAACCAACGACCAAAGGAAGAACTACTTGGCAAAAGCTATACACAAATGTGGCCAGGTATTGAAACTACCATGGTTTATAATATTATTAAAAATTGCATGGAAGAGTGCAAACCACATCATTTTGAAAATGAATTTACTTTCCCTAATGGAACGAAAGGCTGGTTTGACCTGAGCATACAACCATTATCAGTAGGAGTATTTATTTTATCTGTTGATATTACGGAGCGAAAACAAATGGAAGCCGCTTTAAAAAAATCAGAAGATTTATTTTCAAAAGCATTTCATGGCAGCCCTGCACCTATGACTATAGCAAGACAAACGGATGGAACTTATATTGAAGTAAACGAAAGCTTTCTTCGACTGGTTGAAATGGAACGGAAAGATGTGATTGGGAAAACAGGTATTGAATTGATCCTGATTGATACCTCCGTAAGAGACAAAATAAGAAATGAATTAAGCAACAAGGATACATTATCGAATATTGAAGTGCAAGCAAAAACAAAATCGGGCCGGCTACTTAATTTGTTAACGTCAATTGAGAATACTGAACTCTCGGGAGAAGCCTGTACTATAACAACTATGCTTGATATCACAGAACGTAAACTGGCAGAGGAATCCATACGGCGCCTTGCAGCAATAGTTGAATCATCAAATGATGGTATAATTGGAAAAGATTTAAACGGTACCATTCTCAACTGGAATAAAGGTGCAGAAAGACTATTTGGGTATTCCGAAAAAGAGATGATTGGATGTTCGATAACAAAATTAATTCCACATGATTTGTTGAAAGAGGAAAAACAAATAATAGAAAGTATTAAGCGCAACGAGCCTATCCAGCACTTTGAAACACGCAGGATAAAAAAAGACAAACAACTTATTGATGTTTCGGTTACTATTTCACCTATTTTGGATATTAAAGGCAATATAGTAGGAGCTTCCAAAGTTGTACGCGACATAACTGAGCGTAAACGTGCTGAAGAAGAGATAAAATTACTTAATTCACAACTTGAGACGCGTGTTATCGAACGCACAATGCAACTCGAAAATGCCAATAAAGAATTAGAAGCTTTCAGTTATTCTGTATCGCACGATTTGCGAACGCCGCTCAGGCATATAAGTACCTTTACAGATAAGTTATCAATAAATTTTGGAACTCAATTACCTGAAAAGGGCAAACACTATTTGGACACAATAGAAGGAGCTGCAAAAAATATGGGAATTTTAATCGATGATCTATTGCAGTTTTCAAAAACAAGTAGAATAGAGTTGAACAAAAACACTGTGGAAATGAATAGGATAATTGATGAGTATATGGCTCAAATTAAAGAAACAGTCGAAAATAGACAAATAGAATGGAATGTTCCTTTACTTCCGAATGTATATGCCGATTACAATCTATTACGTGTTGTTTGGTTTAACCTCCTGGATAATGCAGTAAAATATACTAACACCAGGCAAAAAGCATTGATTAAGTTAAGTTCCACTTCAGAAAATAATGAATATATATTTTGTATAACAGATAACGGGGTTGGTTTCGACATGCAATTTGCTTCAAAATTATTTGGAGTCTTCCAACGCTTACATTCCTTAACTGAATTTGAAGGAACTGGTATAGGTCTTGCCAATGTACGAAGAATAATTACACGCCATGGTGGAAGAACATGGGCTGAGGCTGAACCAGACAAAGGAGCAAAATTTTATTTTTCAATACCTAAAAAACAAGAAGTAGAATCATGAAAATAAGAACTATTTTACTTGCCGAGGATAATCCTATTGATGCAGAACTCACATTAAGTGCTTTAGCAGAGTTAAACATTGCAAATAATGTAATAGTTGTTAATGATGGAGTAGAAGTAATAGAATATTTGAAATGCCAGGGAAAATTTAAGGATCGCAATCCTGATCATCCGGCGGTAATTTTACTGGATATTAAAATGCCTAAGATTGATGGCATTGAAGTGCTGAAAATGATAAGAAGTGACGTTGCACTTAAAATGATTCCTGTTGTAATGTTAACTTCTTCAAGGGAAGAACAGGATTTACTCCAAACTTATTTATTAGGCGTAAATGCTTATGTTGTTAAGCCTGTTGATTACAAACAGTTTAACGAAGCAGTCAGACAATTGGGTATATTTTGGGTACTTATAAATGAGCTGCCTTAGAGTTAATTATTAATTTATGGAAAAGAAACCTAATATAGAAATTCCGTTACGAATTCTTAATTTGGAAGATTCAGTTAACGATTCAGAAATAATAATGGATAAACTCCTTGAGGAAGGTTATTCAATGGAATTTGAAACTGTATCAACGAAAAATGAATTTATTGACAAAATAAAAGCCTCTAAGTTTGATTTAATTCTATCGGATTATAATTTGCCTCCCTTCTCCGGAGTTGAGGCGCTTAAGTTGGCTCAGCAAATTTGCCCTGATGTTCCTTTCATCTTTGTTTCTGGAACAATTGGAGATGATATGGCTGTTGAAATGCTTAAATTAGGAGCCTCTGATTATGTTTTGAAAAACAAATTATATAAACTTCCTTTAGCAATAAATCGTGCACTTCGAGAGAAACATGAAGAAAAAGCACTCGCATGGGAGCAATTTCTTATGTCAGTTCTTATGGATAATCTTCCAGATTATATTTATTTTAAAGATAACAATAGTAAGTTTATTCGCATTAGCAATGCTCTTGCCTGTTTGTTCAAACTAAATAGTCCCATAGAAGCAGTTGGAAAATCGGACTTTGATTTTTTTACTGAGGAACACGCCCGTCAGGCATTTGAAGATGAACAGAAAATTATGCAAACCGGGAAAAGAATAACAAAAGAAGAAAGAGAAACCTGGTCAGAAAAAAGTAATACATGGGTGTCAACAATTAAATTGCCATTACGAGATAAAGAGGGCAATATAATTGGTACTTTTGGTTTATCAATGGATATTACTTCACGTAAATTGGCTGAAATTGAACTTAAAGAAAAGACCGAAACTATTGAAGCCCAAAATGAAGAATTACTTATCGCCAAAGTAAAAGCCGAAGAAAGCGACCAGCTTAAAACAGCCTTTTTGCATAATATTTCTCACGAAATACGTACACCTATGAATGCAATTATAGGTTTTTCGGAATTTTTAAACGATCCTGAATTGATTCCGGAAAAACGTAAAAACTTTACTGATATAATAGTTAAAAACTGCAATCAATTGCTTTCTATCATTTCTGACATTATAAGTATTGCAACAATAGAAGCTGGCCAGGAAAAAGTAAAAGAAAAAGAAATTGATCTTAATGCTATATTATTAACGCTTTACCAACAATTTTTGCTAAAAGTTAAAAAGAAGAATATTAGCTTAAATCTTGCTCCATTTTTGTTAAAAGATGGATTGCATATAATATCAGATGAAACAAAACTTATTCAAATACTTACTAACCTTATTGACAATGCACTTAAATTTACCAATAAAGGTTATATTAATTTTGGTTATACAATAAAAGATAAGGAAATTGAATTATTTGTAGAAGATACAGGAATTGGGATTCCAGCAGAAATGCACGAAGAAATATTCAAACGTTTTCGTCAGGTTGAAACTACAATTGCACGACAATATGGAGGTTCAGGATTGGGCTTATCCATTTCAAAAGCCTATGTTGAACTAATGAACGGAAAAATGTGGTTAAACTCTGAATTAGAAAAAGGCACAACATTTTATTTTACCATTCCCTATAAAATAAATCCAAAAAATTCCGTATCAGAAACGCAACATATTAATGGTTTAAAATTAGAAACCGTGCGTTCAACTTCCATTTTAATAGCCGAAGATGAAGAGTCAAATTTCATGCTTTTGTTAGAAATGTTATCCGGATTAAATATAAATATACTTAAAGCATCAAACGGATTAGAAGCCGTAGAAATATGCAAATCGAATGAACCTATAGATTTGGTACTGATGGATATTAAAATGCCAGTTATGGATGGTTATGAAGCTACGAAGGAAATAAAGAAATTGAGAGCAAACCTTCCAATAATAGCACAAACAGCATTTTCAACAAATGATGATAAAAATAAAGCTTTATTGGCTGGATGCATTGATTTTATAAGTAAACCATTTAATCAGGCAATTTTAATTACAAAAATAAATGAACATCTTCATAAAGAATAAAAGCTAAATCATTAAATTTAAGATTATTTCAGTTTTCATATTTGCAGCTTTTACTGACTTGTACTATTAAGAGACTGTCTTTAATGTTGGTATTTTAAAGAAGCATAAACCTGCCAGGTTTTTACCAAACAGAATGTCAGGAATTTGAAGAATTGTAAGTCATTAATAAATACAAACCTGGCAGGTTTTTCCGACTTTAAAGACAAACTCTATTTATTTAAAACTTGTATAACTGTTTATAAATATTGTATTAATATCTCTAAAAATATTATAAGTAGTAATTGATTAAAAATGAGATTGTATTTACTATTATATTGCTTATTTATTCATATCTTTTTTTTGTTTTCTAGCTTACAATTAGAATCACAAAATTTAGTGCCCAACCCGTCATTTGAAAATTTTGTTAATTTCGATTCAACACAAAGCAAAGGTTGGCATAAGGTACAAAGTTCCGACTCGCCAGATTATTTTAATTTAGGAAATCAGCCCTATAATAATATTTTTAACCAATATATTGGAGGAGTTAAACCTATATATGGCGAAGCTTATACGGGAATTTTTTGCTACAGGATAAACCCCAGCCGAAGAATTAAAAATATAAGAGAATATATTGAAACCCCATTAATCCACACGCTCAAGAAAGACTGCCTGTATAAAATTGAAATATCACTTTGCCTTGATGGAGAATCAAATATTGCAATTAAAAATTTCGGGATATATTTTTCAAACGCATCCAGTGTACAGGTCAAAGAGATTGGCTTATTAAACATTGCTCCTCAAGTGAAATTTGATTCAACATATATTGATAATACTGATAGATGGATAAGCTTACATTCATTGTATAAAGCTATTGGAATTGAAAATTATATTGTTTTGGGAAATTTTATGAATGACAAATATACCTCAACCAAAACAATGAATCCAATTAAGGAGAATGGTAAAATTGAAAAGTGGAAACTAAATAAAAATGAAAAAGCTGCTTATTATTATATTGACAATGTTGTTGTTGAAAAAATGAAAGTAAATACAACTATTCCAGATATTGCCACCAAAACTCCAGTAAATATTAATAATGATTCGTTATATGACATTAATGCAATTAAAGTTGATTCTTCCATTATAATTAAAAATGTGAATTTTGAATATAATAAAAGTGAGTTATTGCCCTCATCATATAACGAACTAAACAGGTTATATCAGTTACTAGCCGCTTACCCAAATATTCGTATTAAACTCGAAGGATATACTGATAGTATAGGCGGACATAATTTTAACCTTCAACTTTCAATTAAAAGAGTTGAATCGGTGTTTCATTATTTAACCAGTAAAGGGATAAACGCCAGTAGAATTGAATATGCCGGTTATGGTTCGTCGTTCCCGCTAAGTTCAAACCAAACTGAAGAAGGAAGAGAAAAAAACAGAAGGGTAACCTTTAAAATTATCCAAAAATAAAAAGGAAACGTTGAAAGCGAAATTAAAAATCGGCATTTCCCTATTTATACTTATAGGTAACTTATGTTTATACTCACAGGAGAGCTCAATATTTAAGAATGATTATCTTGATCCTTTTATTACTAATCCGGCTTGCACAGGAGCTGAGAATTATCCTGTAGCCCATTTGTCATCTGAAAAGCAATGGTTAGGATTTGCAGGTTCGCCCAGTACACTTTTATTGTCGGGCAATATGCGATTGGGCAATTATGATAAATATAATCCCAAAGATTTGTTATATAATCCGCCTGCAAATTTAAAAGACCGTATTGGTATAGGTGCTGCAATATTTAAAGATAGTAATGGCCCATTAGCAAATACAGGAGGAATAGTGTCATTTGGCTATCATTTAAATACGAATGAAAATGCGAAGTTATCATTTGGTATGTCCATAATTATTGTAGATTATTCAATAAATACAACAATTTTAAAAACTGACCAAAGCAATGATTACTTTTTATATAACGGGGCAAACAACAGCTTTAAAACTAATTTTAGTACAGGGGTTTATTATCATAATAATATCTTTTTTACTGGTTTATCAATTAATAAATTTTTACCAGGAATTTCAAATATAAATGAACAGACAATTGAATTACCCAGCTACTTCCTCATGGGCGGTTATAAATTCTATAATAACAATATAATTAATTTTGAACCTTCTATAGAAATTAAAGAACTGGGAAATGAAAACACTATAATTGATATCCATGCTAAACTTTATCTTAAAAAATTAAACTGGATTGCAATTTCGTTTAATACTAAGCAACAGATGAGTATTCTTATAGGTTTAAGATTATATAAAATGCTATATATAGGATACAATTATGGTTATTCATTAGGAAATATAGCAAACTATAACTATGGCAGCCAGGAAATTTCGCTTGGGATAAATTTGGGACTAATTGGTTTAGACGGTATTAAAAATATAGAAAATAATTCGAAATAAATGAGATCGCTTATTTATATTCTAATCTTACTAATTGCAAAATCAATTGCACTTAAAGCGCAATCTGAATACTTTTCAAATCCATCGTTTGAAGGCTCAATAGGTCAGGATTTAGTACCCAATGGCTGGACAACATGTAACCCCAATTCAAACCCGGATACTCAGCCTGGAAGTTGGAATGTTACATTAGCCCCATCGGATAGATTATCGTATTTAGGACTATTTATGAGAGATTCAACCATAGGTGACTCTCCAAGAAAAAATGAAGACGTTCAAACTAAATTATTATATCCATTATACAAAAACAAAGAATATAAATTATCAATAGATTTGGCTGCAGCGCTAAATGCAATAGATGAAAAGCCTGATAATTCAAATGTTGAACATTTAAATAATCCATCCAGGTTGAGAATTTCAGGTGGAAAAACAAACTGCCAGGTGAATGAAATTTATGCAGTTTCGGCACTTATAACCAATACAAATTGGCAAAGGTTTACTTTTGATATAACCCCAAAGATTGATACCTGTTTTTATTTAAAACTGGAGATATATTTAGATACTTTTAAACTTGCCTATTTGCTGCTGGATAATATTGAAATTAGCGATTGCAACCCACCCGAAATAAATGGCAAGAATTCAGTATGCCAGGGCCAAATGAAGGTATCGTATATTGCTCAACCAGCAAATTTATTAACAGATTATAATTGGCGTTATACGGGTTCTGGTGCAATATATAACAATAATGATAGTAATTTAATAATTGATTTTAGTAATTATGCCACAAATGGAAATATTATTTTAAATGTTGAGAAAACTGGTTGCGACACTGTATTGCCTGCAATATTGTCTATTAAAGTAAAACCATTGCCAGCAGACGCAAATTATATAATTGGCGATAGCAATGTTTGCAATAATCATAAGAATTTATTTTATACTCAAACCATAAAAAATGCCATAAGCTACAACTGGAATTATACAGGAACCGGAGATTCAATTGTGCCGTTTAATGATAGTATGTATATTTCGTTTTCAAATAATGCAACCAATGGCGATTTAACTGTTATAGGGAAAAATGAGTGTGGAACCGGAAACCTTTCGCCACAAAAATCACTTTTATTGCATTCATGTTATCAGTACTTACCTTATGATTTTAATATCCCAAATGCATTTACACCAAATGGAGATGGGATAAATGACTTTTTTGTAATACGAAGCCTTCCACTTAATTCGAAATTAATTATTTTTAACAGGTTTGGCGAAACTGAATTTGAATCGGATAATTATCAAAACAATTGGGATGGTACTGATAAAAACGGTAAAAAATTAGCGAATGATACCTACTGGTATATTTTAACTATTCCTGATATTTCAAAAGAATTCAAAGGCTTTGTTTATATAAAAAGATAGGGAATTTTTTTATTATAAAAATTGGCAGATATATAAAATAAAATTATATGGGTTTAAATAAGCGCTTTATTTGAAATCTTATTCACTTCCAATCAATATTTGCCTTTAATTTTATAACCTGGTATATTATATATAGCTATTCCAGCACATCCTTCATTGCCTTTATCAAAACTAACTATAAAATAATATTCGGTAGGTTCGCTGGTTTTTATTTCCTTGGCATCATAAGTCAGCGCTGAGGAATTTTCTATAGTTGCCATCAAATTATTATTGCTATCATACATCAATAATTTAGCTAATCCTGCTTTTTTATTTGAACTCGCTAAAACTATCCAATAAGTTGATTTGTCAGCTAATTGCATATTAATAGTATCTGTGGGATGAATGTTGGTTTTTGAAAAAGAAGGCAAACTTACAGAAAATGATTTAATAAACATTCCATCTTTTAACTGGTAATCTTCCAATGCATCAACCAATTCAGGATCGCAATAATTACTGACCTGACAATTAACCCAGGGACAAATAAACATTAAAAATAATATTACCTGAACTCTCATCTCAAATTTTAATTTTTATACCAAATTATCATATAAAATTGTACGCTAAAATTATTCTAATTTTGAATCACTAATGAGGGTGCTAAATTAAAATAAATTCAATTGTTTAATTATTTTGTTATACAACACCTAATATGTTTTAAAATTAAGTGAACTAATAATTGTTTATATATTATACTGAAAAAGTACTCCCAATTTTTAACTCAACTTTATAATCAAAACCCAAGCTTGCTTAATTGGCGGAAAAATATTTGAACACCCACACAGGTCCGCATGTCACCATTATCCTTTGGTTTAAAATCAGAAGCCAACACAGAAATTTCAATAATTACTGTAATTGGTTTATCCTCAACAGAAAAGCCGACATTATTATTATAACCATCGGTACTGTTGTCATATATAACATTCTTGGATTCTTTATCAATAACTCTGAATTGAACCGGATTATAAGTTGGGAGTGTACAAACGCCAATTTTATAATCATTTTTATCCCTCAATACAACTTCGTATTGATATGTTTTTCGAATTAATACACAAGCCCCCCTGGATTTCCCGTATTGATTATAACCCTTAGCATCGGGGAGCCAGCAAAACTGACTTTCATTAAATTTTTTACAATCCTGTGTATATGAAAAGAAACTTTTCCCACCGATAAATATAATAAGTAATATAATTTTAATTGTTCGCATTCAACAACACATTTTAATTGTTTGATATATTAATAAAATTACTCCGGATTGCTATAACATTTTCTTTAAAATCAGAAAATATTTTCTCATTTACTATAATTTTTTCACCACCATGAACAACAATATTGCCATTCTTGTCTTTATCAATAATCGTTTTTGAAGTATTGGTAACAGAAAAATCTAAAATAGATTTCAATTTTATCAGTTGTTTTAATACGAGCCTTATATCATCATCATTGCTAAATGACGATGCAAAAGAATAATAGCTGTTAAATACTTGTTTTTCCTTAAATATATCAGTTGCCATTGATTGGTACTCGGAATACTTGTCAATGTTCATAACTGATAAGTATAAGGTTTCAATAATTGTACCGGTTGAAATAAGTGCATAAACTCTTTGACGGCCTGAATTTTCAAGTATTTCAGAGATATTAAAATACATGTCCTTTAAAATTAATGATAATGAATCGTTATTCATTAAGTTATTGTTGACCCTGTCAAAAAATGATTTGTCAATTAAACCGTATATATTTAATTTTTCAGTTAGTCTTTTTAATATTTTAAAATAGTCCGCTGCGTCAGTTTTGTTTTTATTTAAGTTCAAATATGCAAAATCAGCAATGTAAACCCCTAAATTTATTGCTTGTGATTTCTCATAGATGTATTTATTGGAATTACTTTTAAGATTAACAAATTTGGGATTAAGTTTAACATTGTGTTCAAATATATCATTAAGTATTTCGTTGGGCGAAGGAAGTAAATAAGTTATGTTTTCGGTAGAGTCAATATTTGTAGTATCAGACAAGGCAAGTGATGCTTTTTTATTTGTACTTGATGTACATTGTATAATTAAACCCGCAAAAAGCAATAAGTAAAATATTTTAGAAATTATTCTCATATATAAATATTTTCACAATAATTAATTATCAATATCTAAAAAAACAATTTGCCTAATTCCTCCAATGGGGTCAGATTAAAAAATAATTATACTACGAAGTTATTACATTTTATAATAAAAGCAAGTGTATAATAGTATAAATACTAAAAATGCCATACCCCAAATTACATATATGTTAAAAATAAATGTTTCAATTTGAAAACTTCCTATTCTTTTTACTGAAGAGAAAAATTGAGCCCTGCCATATTTAGATTCCGGGACCTGGTATATTGGTTCTATTTCACGAATTAATTGATTGTTATATTTAAAAAATGTTTCAAACGAATTTCTTTTTAATACCATATCTGAAAGGCTTCTGTTGGTGTTACTGTTTTTGAAATTTACAAAATCAATTATATTCCCATTTGCTTTTACAAGATTATGAGCAATACTATCTTTTATATGGCTTATTTTATTTATTCTTTTAAACAATGCCCCGTTCAATATATTTAAATATTTTTCAATTTTATTTTTATTTTTTTCAATCGTCATGCTTTTCATTATATCAGTCATACCCTGAAAAGGTAAAGCTTCATTTAATACAGTTAGCCCATTAATTATAAACTTGTTATCGTTTACTTGGTAAGAAATATTTTCGCTATTATATACATTATTAAGTACTTTTTGAATTTCAGGAATTAGTACCATGTAATTAAATTTATCATTGCTTTCAATTTTCTCTATATCAAAGAAATGTTTTTGATAATTGTTATATTCAAACTGAGAAACTACCAATGCTTCAAATGCCCAACGTGAAACCATTATATCGCCAATAAACGGTACAAATTCTTTTGATGATACCTTTTCATTCAACTTATCAAAACCAATAACAACGCCGCTAAGTAATATTTGAGGAATAATTATTAAAGGAACCATAATATAAATTACAACTATTGAATTAAATAATGATGAAATTAATAAACCAATAACATTTGCGAAACAAGAAGTAGAAAAAAGGATAAACCAAAAATAAAATGTCATTCCCTGAAACCCAAGAATATAATTGCTAATAACAACATAAAGGAAGGTTTGTATAGCACTCAGTGCAAATAGATAAAAGATTTTAGCAAACAAATAACTCGATTTGTTAAGGTGTAAATAAGATTCTCTTTTAAGAATTTTTCTATCCCTGAATATTTCTTCGGCACTAATAATTAGACCAATGAATATAGCCACCAAAACGCTCATAAATAGAAATGACGGTATATTATCGTTTGTTGAAAAAATATACTTATCATAATTCCGATTAGTTGATTTACATAAATAGGCAAGAATAACTGCAAGTATTGGAGAAATAGAGAGAGCAAGAAAAACGTAGGAGTGGTTCGCAATTTTCGATAATAAATTACGCTTACTGAAAATTATAAATTGCCCCAATAAATTGGGTTTATTTAATTCAATTTCAGGTAGAATTTCAATGGATGAACCATTATTATCATTCAATTCGCTTAAATATCGCTTATGCCATTCAAATGGCAGTGTTTTTCGCTCAGAAGTACTTTCCCCAAACGAATTTACTTTTTTTTCTTCAAGTGCCTTAAAAATAGTTTCGGGGTTTATATTTTCGCAAACATTACAATAATCAACGTTTGTGCTGTACTTTTCAGTATATTTATTAAAATAAGTTATAGTATCTAATGGATTTCCAAAATAAACAGGATAGCCTTCTTTATCGAGCGCAATTATTTTGTCGAATAGTTTAAATATATCGGATGATGGTTGGTGAATGTTAATTATTACAATTTTACCTTTTATAGTTTGCTCAGTAAGCAAATACATTATTTCCTCAGCATCCGTTGAGGACAAACCTGAAGTGGGCTCATCAACAAATAGAACTGACGGTTCCCTGATAAGTTCCAAAGCAATATTTAATTTCTTTCTTTGTCCACCACTGATATATTTATTTAAAGTTGAGCCAACTTTTAAATTTCGAACTTCGTATAGTTCAAAATCAGATAATATATTATTGGTCTTTTCACTTAATTCCTTATCAGAAAGATTGGCAAAGCATAATGAAGCATTTAAATATAAATTGGTGTAAACCGACAATTCTTCAATTAACAAATCGTCTTGTGGCACATAACCAATTAAACCATGAAGTTTATTACTTTCGGTATATAAATTTATATGATTGTATACAATTTCTCCAAATTGTGGCTTCAAATTTCCGTTTAAAATATTAATTAAAGTAGATTTACCAACGCCCGAACGACCTAATATACCTATTAATTGGCCAGTTTCCATTGACATACTTAACTGGTGTATGCCATTATTGCTATTATTATAAATATATTCTATTTTATTTACTTCAATAAAAAGGTCAGCAGTTTTATTGATGAGAAATTTTTGAATTATTTGATTATAATATATAGGTTCAATGTGAGTTCCAGTAATAGAATAGCCTTTTTGAAAAAGATAAACATGATCGGGGAAAATTTTTAGGCCGTTATATATTAAGGAATCATTCCCTTTATAATAAAATAGCAGCAAATTTACATTTTTAACATACAATATAAATAGCTGACCATTCAAGTTTTTCCGCTGCATAAATGCAATATCAATTCCCGGAAAATTATTTTTGCCAATGGTTAATAACATGTTACGGTCAGGAATATTGTATAATGCCCCTTGTATAAATCCTTTAATGCTTATATAGTCATTTTCATCAATAAGACTATTCGTATTATACAAATTCAAAATATCAGAAAACAGCAATTTAAAATGAGAGGTTTCATCAATAAATTTTAAAAGATATTTTTCGAAAAAAAGAAGCCATATAAGTATCAGGTACTTTTGTTTTTTAGGTAAATCAATACTTTTCAGTTGAATTGTATTTTTTAAATATTCGTTAAATTTGCTTTCCCCATTAGGCAATTTTCTCAAATCGGAGAATTTATAATAATATTCCTTAAATATTTGGAGGTTTTCATTAGCAATTTCATCGCTAAAATTATTTAACAGAAAAGATTTTAGAAATTCTTTTATATTTTCGAATAACAGGTTAGGATAAACATTTGCTATTAATGCAAACATTTTTATTAAATATTCCATTAAAGCTTTATCCATACTATCTAAAAATTAAAAATCAATTGAGTAGTAACTCCAGCACTTTCAACATTATATAAAACAATATTTCCATTATGCAATTCCATAATTAATTTTGTTATAAATAAACTTAGTTTATTTTTTTTTAACTGATCAGGACTCATGAGTGAAAAAGGCATAGAAATTATTGATAGGGTTTCATTGCTATAAATTGGGCCAAAATCGGTGATAGAAACTATTATATTATTTTCATTTTTAATAAATTTAATAATTATTTTCCCATTATCCGGTGAATTTTCCAATGCATTATTTATAACATATACGAATGATTTAAAAATTAAATCCCTGTCAGCATTTAGCAATAAGGTTTCATTGGTGTTATCAATTTCAATTTTAATGTTTTTAATTTGTGCTTTTTCATTTGTTTCAATAATCGAGAATTGAAAAATATCTGCAATATTTGTGTTTGCTTTTTTTACAGGGTATTTTTGGGTTATTAACAATGTTAATAAATTGGCATTATCAGCAAATTTTTCCAATGATATAATTGAGGTATCCAATGTATCTATCATTTTCTTCACAGCGGCAGAATGTTCCTGATTCTTAATTAAATTCAAAGTACCAAGTATCCCATTTAATGGCGATTTAACTTCATGGGAAATTAACATTAAGAAATTTGACTTTATTTCATCCTGTATTTTAAGTTCATTATTTGCAATTTCAAGCTCCAATGTTTTTTCACTCACTTTATTACTAAGCCATTCATTCATTTGATTAATTTTATCACGGTTACGTTTAAGTTCAATATGAATTCTAATTCTAGACAAAAGTTCTTCGTCATCAAAAGGCTTGGTAATAAAATCCTGGGCACCAGCATCAAAACCGGTAAGTCTTTTTTCCATACTATTATATGCAGTAAGAAATATAACAGGCAATTCTTCTGATCCATGAATTTTCCTAATTATTTTGCATGTTTCATAACCATTCAAAACCGGCATTTCCAAGTCGAGTAAAACTAAATCGACATTTTCATTTTTAACTAATTCTATTGCATCAAAACCGTTAGATGCTTTAATTATTTTAAAATTATTTGCTGTAAGCAATCCGTCTAAAACGAATAAATTAGCATCGTCATCATCTACTATTAAAATTTTAGAATTATTCAAGTCTATCATTGTTTAAATAATTATAAATATTTATTTAGTTTTTCAATCAATATTTCTTCCTGAATGGGTTTTGAAATAAAATCATCAAATCCATAATCCAGGATTCTTTGTCTTTCGTCATCCATTGCCCTTGCAGTTACAGCAATAATTTTAATATCAGGCGAATGTTTAATATTTTTAAGTTGATCAAATACTTGAAATCCATCGATACCTGGCATCATAATATCCAATAATACAATATCAGGCTTTTCTTCATGAAATTTAGTAATAGTTTCATTTCCATTGCGTGCAATAATTAAATCGAACCGGTTTTCCAGCATTAATTTAATTGTATAAATACCAATATCTTCATCATCAGCTATCAAAATTTTTTTGTGGATTTTAAATTCTTTATTTAAACTTGAATTTTCAACCGGTTCATTACTGATACTTTGTTCTATTGTTGTTTTATAAGGTATATAAAACCTCACTTCAGTCCCAACATTTAATTCACTTTGTATTTCAATGCGACCTTTGAGCAATGCTACCAATCTTTTACATATGGCCAATCCTAATCCTGTGCCCTGATATTTCCTATTTTCAGAGCTATCTACCTGTTTAAATTCTTCAAAAACTACATCAATATTTTCTTTACTTATTCCAATTCCTTCATCAATAACTTCAAAACAAAGCTCATTTTGCAAATTATTTACCCCAAGTATCATTTTACCTTTTTCAGTAAATTTTACTGCATTTCCTAAAAGATTTATTAAAATTTGATTGATTAATCTTTCATCAGAAATTATAAGGTTTGGAACGTTGATGTTTTTTTGTATAATAAATTCAATTTCTTTTTCCCTGGTAAGGTTTGCAACTATTGCCTTTAAATTAAAGAAAAGCTTATCGAGAGAAAATGGAGCAAGGTTAATAATCATTTTGCCTGCTTCAATTTTTGATATATCAAGTAAATCGTTAATTAAATCGAGCAAACGGTTGCCACTTTTAAGTATAACTTTTAAGCCATCTAATTGTTTTTCAGTTAAATTTTGTGTGTCGTATTTCGAAAGGATATTTGAAATACCAATAATTCCATTCATTGGCGTCCTTAATTCATGGCTCATATTTGCCAGGAACTGGCTTTTGGTTTTGTTGGCAGCTTCGGCAAGTTCTTTTGCTTTTTGCAAATCTTCCTTTGACTGACGAAGTTCTTCAGTCCTGATATCAACAATTTCTTCCAAATGTTCCCTATGGATTATTAGCTCGGTTTCAATTCTTTTTCGATTTGTAATATCCGAAATTCCATTAAAATTAAACAACCTGCTGCTTATTTCAACCGCATGTGATTTAAATTCCACCGGAAACATTGAACCATCTTTTTTTTGTGCTATGAATTCGAGCAATCCTTCGTTTTGATTTTTTAAAAATTCAGCCACTAATTGATGTGATTCATTTGCTACAATTTTAAAAATTTCTGCATCTTTCAACTCTTTAAAGCTATAACCTGTTAAAGCCAGTAACTGTTGATTCATATCAATAATAATTCCGTTTTCAATTATAAAAATTCCCTCGGAAGTAGCGTCGGATAATGCTTTGAACCTTTGTTCGCTTTCAATTAAACCTAGTTCAGCAATTTTTCGTTTAGTAATATCTAATGAAAAGCCAAATGTTCCAATGATATCACCTGTTTTGTCGTACAGTGGTAATTTTGATGAAATAACCCAATTTTCGGGCTTGTCAGTAAATGTTTCTTCTTCTTCGAAATTAAGTTGCGATTTCCCGTCTATAATAATTGATTCTTCAATTGAAAATGTTTTTTTTGCATGTTTCAAATCGAAAAAATCAAAATCTGTTTTACCAGTTAAATCTTCGGGATAACCAAAGCCAAATTTATTAGCCATAAATCTGCTTACCATGATAAATTTACTTTCCCTATCTTTAAAATAAATAGAACTGGGTATATTCATCATCAGAGAATTTAACAAACCTTTTTCAAATTCATATTTGGCTTCAATCCTGTCCCTTTCAAGCTTATGAAGGATGTATGCTTCAATGCGATTGATAAATTCAGTATTTTGCAAAGGCGTAACCATAAAGCCATCAGCACCAGATGAAAAAACGAGTTCTTTATTTTCTTCAGAACAATTTTCTTTTGCAATAATTACAACGAAAGTATTAGTTGAAAAAGGGTTTGATTTAATTTGTTTTAATAATTCAAAAGCCGATATATCGGGCATATCAATGTTCATTAAAATAACCGATATATTTCTTTTAGCAATAGTTTCCAAAGCCAATTTGCCTTTATTTGCAACAATTGTGATATATCCATTTTCAGTCAGTAGCTTTTTATATTTAGATATATAAAGTAAATCATGATCCACAACTAAAATTTTAATTTCACTTTTGTTAATCATGATTTATTAAATAATTTTTTGAATTGGATTAATCGTTCAAGCATGAACATAAGAAAGCAGCCAAGCAATTTGCTTCAATTAACCAAACTAAGAAGGTTTCAATTGCTTTTTTATTGATTGATACAAAAGTTCCTTTTTTACAGGCTTCTCTATAAAATCATCGCATCCAGCAATTCTGGCTTTATCAGAGTCATCAGAAAAAGCATAGGCACTTTGAGCAATAACAGGTAAATGTGGATTTATTCTTTTTATTTGTTTTGTAGCCTCAAACCCATCCATAACCGGCATTTTTAAATCCATTAATACTATTTGAATATGTGGTATGGTTTTTACCATTTCCAACGCTTCCCGGCCATTATTTGCAAATAACAAAGTTGCCATTTCTTGTTCCAACATTTCTTTTAAAAGCATCATGCACAATTCATCATCTTCAGCAATTAAAATTTTTACATCCTGGAATTGTCCACCAGTAATAGGTTCAAAATTGTTTTCAATTATAACTGGCTTGCCCTGATTATATGGAATATTGAAAAAGAATGTTGAACCTTTACCCGGCTTCGATTCTACCCATATTCTACCACCCAATTTTTCAATGTATGCTTTTGAAATTGCCAAACCTAAGCCGGCACCTTCATAATTACGGGTAATCCCTATTTCTGCCTGCCTAAAACGTTCAAATATTATTTGTTGTATATCCGATTCAATACCAATACCAGTATCCTGTACAAAAAATTCAAGCATATTTTCTTTTAGAAAACAGCCAAAATCAATTGATCCGAATTTTGTAAATACAATTGCATTTTTAATCAAATTTGACAAAACCTGTGTTAAAACGTTGCTATCGGTTTCAATTACAGATGATTCATCAGAAAGATCAGTGAAATAAGACAACCTTAAATTTTTTGCTTCAACACCAGGATTGAAAAATGAATGCAAATTCTCCAGCATTTGCTTAACATTGGTTTTCTGAATTTTAATGTCAATTTGATCTGTTTCAATTTTTGATATAATAACTATATCATTGATAATATCTAACAAACGTTGACCGCTCTTTTCAATTGACCGGATAAATTCCTGTTGTTTAAATTCAGATAATGCAGTATTTTTAAGTAAATCAGCAAAACCAAGAATTCCATTCATAGGTGTGCGAATTTCATGGCTCAAATTTTGTAAAAAGGCAGTTTTTAACCGATCGCTTTGTTCGGCACGATCTTTGGCTTCTACGAGTTCTTCATTAGTTTGAATTAATTCTTCGTTTAATGAATAATATTCTTCATTCTGTGCTTCAATAGTTTCGGTTTTTTCTTTAAGTTCAATTTCAGCCAATTTGCGAGAAGTAATATCCATTGATATACCAAAAGTGCCAATTATATTACCCTTTTTATCGCGTAATGGTAATTTAGTGGTTGAAACCCAGGTATTTGGATTCTCAGCCCATGTTTCTTTTTCTTCTTTTGTTATTCCTTTTCCGGTTCGCATAATTTCCTGTTCATCTTCAAAGGCTTGACGGGCGTGTTCCTCCGTAAAAAAATCAAAGTCTGATTTTCCAACTGCTTCTAAAGGATTATTCAGTTTGAACAAACAGGCAAGTGAATTGCTAATGCGTATAAACTTACTATTACGATCTTTAAAATAAATGTGATTTGGAAGCAAATCTAATAACAGTTGTATTAAATATTGTTCCCATTCTAAATTTTCTTCTACTTTCTTACGTTCCGTAATATCAATGATTGAAGAGATAAAGTAATCGGGATTATTATTAATATCATGTTCTAGTGTGGTAATTATATCTCCCCAAATAATTTGACCATTTTTATGAATATATCTCTTCTCCCATCTGGCAGAAGGTATCTCTCCCGCAAGTATTGATTTGGTAATTTGCAGATTTGGTTCAATATCATCGGGATGTGTAAATATTTCCCATTTGCAATTAGCCAATTCTTCGGTGGAATAACCTATCAAATCAGCAAAAGCTTTATTACCATGAATTCTACCATCTAATGAAGTCAGCGATATTCCATTGGCAGAATGTTCAAAAATATTTCGGAATTTTTCTTCGCTTCTTCGCAATTTTTCTTCTATTTCCAACAATAACCTGCTATTGGTTTTTTGCAGTTCTACAGATTGCTCATTTGCCTTTTTCCTTAACCTAATAAGTTCAATTTGGTTATAAATGCGTGCAATTACACTGCTTGATTTAAAAGGTTGGATTATGTAATCGCTTCCCCCGACATCAAAACCCTTTTGAATATCATTAATTTCATTTAAATCATTCATAAAAATTACAGGAATATTTTGGGTTTGTTCATCGGCCTTAATGCTAGCGCAAACATCAAACCCGCTTATCCCCGGAAGTTTAATATTAAGTATGATTAAATCGGGATGGGAATCTTTAACTGTATCCAATGCTTCTTCACCATTTTTGGCAGTAATTACCTGAAAGTCATTTTCAGTTAATAATAATGTTAGAAATGAAAGGTTTTCAGACACATCATCAACAATCAATATTTTTTCATTATTAGTACCTTCTAACATTTTGTTATTATAAATTTTAAAATTTATCAAAGTACTATGAAAGGTACAAAAAATAAGTAGTGAATAAAAGTGTTTTTAAAATTGATTAATATTTTAAAATTGAATATTTCTTAATGGTCTTTTAAATCGTTATCTAGTTTGAACCTGGTAATACAAAATTGTACTAAAGTTGCCTTAAAACTATAAATTCCAACTATTTTTTATAATTACTCACTGTGATAATCGAAAATGGTAGGGACTATTTTCATTTCTTTTTTCTGACCGAGGAACATCATAATTTGATGCTTTAGATTAATTTGCCCAAATTAGAATTGAGAATGTTTGAGTTGTTTTCATAATTATATTGAATTAGGTAACCGAATTGGTAACTATAGATTTAGTATTTTTTGAATTTAATTATGTAAAAATAAAAAACCGCTTAATTAGTGATATTTAAACGGTTTTTTATTCCGTTTGGAAGGTTAATGGCGGAGAGCGAGGGATTCGAACCCCCGGTACCCCGAAGGGTACAACAGTTTTCGAGACTGCCCCGATCGACCACTCCGGCAGCTCTCCTTTTTATCGTGCGCAAATTTATTACTTTTCGCAAAAGTATTCTCTATTTCATCTGATATTTAAATTCAATATTTTTATTGATAAATACTACATTTGTGAATGTAAATGCTAATATGGAATGAAGTATAAAAGAATTTTATTAAAACTTAGTGGTGAGGCACTTATGGGACAGCAAGGTCACGGGATTGACAATGCTAGACTGAATGAATATTGCACCCAGATTAAGGAATTAGCTGATTTAGGAGTTCAAATTGGGATAGTAATTGGCGGAGGTAATATTTTTCGCGGTTTAAAGGGTGTTGACAAAGGATTTGATCGTGTTAAAGGTGATCAAATGGGAATGCTGGCTACCGTTATTAATGGTTTGGCAATTCAATCAATGCTTGAAAATATGGGTACTAAAGCCAAAGTTTATACAGCGTTTAAAATGGAACCTGTTGGTGAGGGCTATAGTAAGCCAAAAGTTATAGAATCGCTTAATAGTGGAATTGTAGCAATATTAACAGCCGGCACCGGCAATCCTTTTTTTACTACCGATACTGCTTCAGCCTTAAGAGCTGTTGAAATTGAAGCCAATGTAATGTTAAAAGGTACCAGGGTTGACGGTGTATATTCTGCCGATCCGGAAAAAGATAAAAATGCAGTAAAGTATGATGAAATTACCTTTGATGAAGCTTACCAAAAAGGATTAAATATTATGGATTTAACGGCATTAACTCTGTGCAGGGAAAATAACCTGCCTGTTATAGTATTTGATATGAACAAAATAGGGAATCTTAAAAAACTTATTTTGGGCGAAAAAATAGGAACATTAGTAAAAAATTGAATATATTAGTCGGCAAAATTAACTACGAATACTATGAATGAAGAAGTTCAATTGTATGTAGAAGATGCAAAAGACAAAATGTCTAAAGCATTAACCCACCTTGAAAATGAACTACATAAAATACGTGCTGGTAAAGCAAGTCCCAGTATGTTACAAGGTGTAATGGTTGATTACTATGGTTCAAAAGTTCCACTTTCGCAAGTTGCAAACATCAATACTTCCGATGCAAGAACTCTTGTGGTTCAACCTTGGGAAAAGAATATGATTGACCCAATTGAAAAAGCAATATTTGGTGCCAATTTAGGTTTAACTCCGGTAAATAATGGCGATTTAATTCGTATTAATGTTCCAGTCCTAACTGAAGAACGCAGACTTGGTTTGGTTAAATCTGTTAAGCACGAAGGGGAGAATGCAAAAGTTAGTATCCGTAATGCACGTAGAGAAGCCATTGAAGAAATAAAAAAGCTTCAGAAAGATGGTGTTCCGGAAGATGAAATTAAAAAGGCTGAAGATGAAATGCAAAAATTAACCGACAACTTTTCTAAAAAGGTTGATGAAGTACTGCATCGTAAAGAAACTGAAATTATGATAGTCTAGAAACCTCACTTTATTATCACATTATAATTTTAATTTTATTTTTTAATTAATGGAACCCAACCATTCAAAAAAAATATTCAACATTATTGTAATTATAGCTGCACTTGGGTATTTTGTGGATATATATGATTTGATCCTATTCGGAATTGTTAAAAACCCCAGTCTAATTGATTTAGGAATCCATAACAAAGGTGAACTATTTAGTATTGGCAATTTTCTGCTTAGCATGCAAATGGCAGGTATGTTAATAGGAGGTGTTGTTTGGGGAATAATGAGTGATAAAAAAGGCAGACTATCAATTTTGTTTCTCACCATATTATTGTATTCTTTAGCTAACATAGCAAATGGTTTTGCACATAGTATTGTGCAATATGCCAGTTTTAGATTTTTAGCAGGCTTTGGCCTTTCAGGTGAGTTAGGTATTGGCATAACAATGGTTTCGGAGGTTATGTCAAAAGAATCAAGAGGATTGGGAGCCAGTATTGTTTCCGGAATTGGAATTGCCGGAGCAGCACTGGCTTTCACTGTTGCTGAAAAATTTCATTGGCGTGTGGCTTATTGGACAGGTGGTGGACTTGGTTTGTTATTGCTATTTTTAAGGATAGCTGTTTATGAATCAGGCATGTACCAAAAAACCAAAAACTTAAACGTGAGTAAAGGTAACTTTCTAAGTTTGTTTACAAATATACGGCGATTCAGAAAATTCATTTATTGTATTTTACTTGCATTACCTACTTGGTACACCGTAAGTGTACTTGCTATTAACGCCCCATCTTTTGCACAAGATGCATTAAAAATTACAGGTGTAATAAAAGGTTCCACCACTGTAATGCTACATTATATAGGAGCCGCAATCGGTAGCTTTTTATTCGGCTATTTGTCTATGCGATTAAAATCGAGAAAAAAGCCAATATTAATTGCAATTGGAAGCATTGCTGCTTTAACAATTATTTATTTTTCAATCATAGGTTCGAGTCCGTTTGTATTTTACTCAGTTATGCTAATTATGGGAATCCCAATGGGTGGTCTTTGGGCAATATTTATCACAGCAGCATCAGAACAATTTGGCACAAATTTGAGGGCTACAGTAACTACAACTGCGCCAAACTTTGTACGTGGGGCTACTATTCTCATTACTTTTCTGTTAGGCGCATTTACTTCAATGGTTGGCCTTTGGCTTTCAGGCATAATAGTTGGAATATTGTTTATTGGAGTCGCCATTATTTCTGCAATTTATGCCGAAGAAACCTATGGAAAAGATTTGGATTATATTGAGGAATTGAATTGATGTAAATTATTTAAATAAATAATCAAAAAAAAGTGAAATAACTTAAAAACGTTATTCCACTTTTTTTGAGGTCGGTGGCGGATTCGAACCGCCGTAGACGGTTTTGCAGACCGCTACCTAACCGCTCGGTCAACCGACCATTTTAGGAATTGCAAAGGTAATATTTTTTCAAAATTTTGAAGCGTATTATTTTATTTCTGAACCATTTTTTACATCAGCAGCAGGTGAAACGAATACCAAACGGCCATCTGCATCAGATGCCATCAATATCATGCCGTGCGAATCAATTCCTTTTAAATTACGTGTTTGCAAATTAACCAATATACTTACCTTTCTACCAATTACCTGTTCAGGTTCATAATATTCAGCTATACCGGAAACAACAGTTCGAATATCAATGCCAGTATCTATGGTGAGTTGCATCAACTTTTTTGTTTTTGCGACTTTTTCAGCAGTTAAAACCGTTCCAGTGCGAATATCAAGTTTCGAAAATTCTTCGTATGTAATATCAGGTTTTGCCGGATTCACGATAACTGTTTTTAATTCATTTACCTTTTTTGTTGATGCAAGCTTTTCTAACTGATTTTCAATTTCAGCATCTTCAATTTTTTCAAATAATAAATCACCTTGCTGAATCTCATCTCCAGATTTTAAAATATCAATTTTGCCCAAGTTATCCCAATTAAATGGATCATTCAAATGAATATTTATATTGAGAAATCTATAAATTTTGTCAGAAGATTTAGGCATAAATGGCCTCATTGCAATTGCTAAATTGGCACATGTTTGGAGGGCTAAATTTAAGATAGTTCCGACTCTTTTTTTATCTTGTTTTATTACTTTCCATGGCTCAGTTTCTGTTAAATATTTATTTCCTGCTCGAGCTAAATTAATTACAGTTTTTAGGGCTTCTCGGAATTTAAACGTTTCAATATTTTCACTTATTTCTTTGTTTGATTCATTTATTAACCGAATAAGTTCTTTATCAACTTCAGTCAAATCATACCTTTCAGGGACTTTACTATCAAAGTTCGAAATTGTCAACATTAACGCTCGATTCACAAAATTGCCAAGAATGCCAACCAATTCGCTATTGTTACGAGTTTGAAAATCTTTCCAGGTAAAATCATTGTCTTTGGTTTCCGGAGCGTTGGCGCATAATACATACCGCAAAACATCTTCTTTCCCTGGGAAATCTTCAAGATATTCATGAAGCCAAACTGCCCAGTTACGTGAGGTGGATATTTTTTCACCTTCGAGGTTTAAAAATTCGTTTGCCGGGACATTTTCGGGAAGAATAAATTCGCCATGAGCTTTGAGCATTGAAGGGAAAACAATGCAATGAAAAACGATGTTGTCTTTGCCAATAAAATGGACAAGCTTTGTTTCCTTGTCACACCAGTACTTTTTCCAATCGTCTTTGTTACCTTTATTTTCGAATAATTCTTTTGTAGCAGAAATGTATCCGATTGGCGCATCGAACCAGACATATAGAACTTTCCCTTCAGCTCCTTCAACAGGAACAGGAATTCCCCAATCTAAATCGCGGCTTACAGCACGTGGTTGAAGCCCTTGATCAATCCACGACTTGCATTGTCCATAAACATTTGTTTTCCATTCTTTGTGACCGTCAAGAATCCACTCTTTCAAAAATTCTTCATGTTTATCGAGCGGCAAATACCAATGTTTGGTATCGCGCAAAACAGGTTTATTTCCGCTAATGGTCGATTTTGGGTTAATAAGATCGGTTGCATTCAGTGTAGTCCCACACTTTTCGCATTGATCACCATAGGCATTTTCATTACTACAATGAGGGCAAGTGCCTGTAATATAACGGTCGGCCAAAAACTGGCCAGCTTCTTCATCAAAATATTGTTGAGAAACTTTTTCAATAAATTCTTCTTTTTCATTCAAGACTTTAAAAAAGTCAGAAGCCGTTTGTTTATGAATTTCATGGGTAGTACGTGAAAAATTGTCGAATTCTATTCCAAATTTTTTAAAGGATGAATCAATAATATTGTAATATTTATCAACTATTTGTTGTGGTTTTACACCTTCCTGTTTTGCTTTAATTGTAATAGGTACGCCATGCTCATCGGTTCCACTAACAAATATAACGTCCTTTTTTTTCAACCTTAAGTACCTTACATATATATCGGCGGGGATATATACTCCGGCTAAATGACCTATATGTACCGGACCATTCGCGTAAGGCAAGGCTGCGGTGACTGTATATCTTTTAAAATTTTCCATATATGTATTAATAGTCAATTTTTTCAAAGAGTGCAAAGATAAACACAAATTCACCAACGACCAATCGTTAGTGCCTAAATACTATTGACCAAATACCGGTAAAATAATAAATTCATAATTCCAAACCCTTCAATACTTTTTTAATAAAACAACTTTCCAACTCATCATTTTTAATATATTTACATAATAACAATGAATAAATGATTACACCTAAATATTTAGTACAAGGCGATACCGTTGGTTTTATTGCGCCTGCACGAAGTGTGCATGAGATGGAAGTGGAAACCGCCGTCAAATCATTTGAACAAAAAGGTTTAAAAGTAGTATTAGGCAGAAACTTGTTTAAAAAGCAATTTCAATTTTCGGGTTCGGATGTTGAAAGATCAATTGACATGCAGGAATTTCTTGACAATCCCGAAATAAAAGCTATTATTTGTGTTCGTGGTGGATATGGATCGGTACGGACAATTCAAAATTTAAATTTTGAAAAATTTGTCAAAAATCCCAAATGGATTGTTGGATATAGCGATATTACAGTTTTTCATTCATATATAAATTCGGTGTTGAAAATTGAAACCCTTCATGCTCCAATGCCTTTTAATTTTGGGAAGGAAAATTTTGATGTTTTTTCAATTGAGAAAATTTTTGAGATACTTTTTGGAAACACAATTGAATATACATTTAATTCGAATTTATTGAATTGCCAAGGAAAAGCAAAAGGCAAACTGGTAGGTGGAAACCTTTCAGTACTTTATAGTTTGCGCGGAACCAAATTTGATATTCATACTCAAAATAAAATATTGTTTATTGAGGATATTGATGAGTATTTGTACCATATCGACCGAATGATGATGAACCTTAAATTAGGTGGCAAACTGGATGGATTAAGAGGTGTAATTATTGGTGAAATGACTGACATGAAAGATAACTCTATACCATTTGGTAAAAATGTGAATGAAATTATTTTAGAATTTTTAAAAGATGCTAATATTCCTGTTTGTTTTGGTTTTCCGGCAGGTCATGGAAAACAAAACCTCCCACTGGTTTTGGGGCGGGAAGTTGTTTTAAATTTAGGTAATATTTGTAAGCTTAGTTTTGCTTGAGTTTTCTATTCAACCGTAACAGATTTAGCCAAATTCCGTGGTTGATCAACATTGCATCCTCTTAAAACAGCAATATGATAAGATAAAATTTGCAAAGGTACCACAGCTAATAAGGGTGTTAGAGCTTCTTCGCAATCGGGAACTTCGATAGTATGATCTGCAACCTGTTTGATTGCAGTATCTCCTTTGGTCACAATAGCTATAATTATACCTTTACGTGCTTTAACTTCCTGAACGTTGGATACAATTTTTTCATACGACTTATCCTTGGTTGCAATAAATACAACAGGCATTTTATCATCTATCAATGCAATTGGACCATGTTTCATTTCCGCTGCCGGATAACCTTCAGCATGTATGTAGGATATTTCCTTTAATTTTAAAGCACCTTCAAGTGCAACAGGGAAAAGGAACCCTCGGCCTAAATATAAACAATTGGTTGAATGCTGGTATAATTCGGCAATTGTCTTAATAGATTCATTACTATTGAGAATTTCTAATATTTTATCAGGTATTTTAGTAAGTTCCTCCACTAAATTCCTGAACTTCTCATCGGTCAAAACTTTTCTTTCTTTACCTAAAGAGAACGCTATCATTGCAAGAACTGTCACCTGACAGGTAAAAGCTTTTGTTGAAGCAACACCAATTTCAGGGCCAGCATGCGTATAAACACCAGCATGAGTTTCGCGTGGAATACTTGAACCAACTACATTACAAACACCCAATACAGTTGCACCTTGTGATTTTGCAAGTTGAATTGCGGCAAGCGTATCAGCGGTTTCGCCACTCTGGCTAATTGCTATTACTATATCATCAGGATAAATAATTGGATTTCGATAGCGGAATTCAGATGCATATTCTACTTCAACAGGTATTCGAGCATATTCTTCAAGTAAATATTCACCAACCAAACCGGCATGCCAGGAAGTTCCACAAGCTATAATAATTATCCTTTTAGCTCCAATTAGTTTAGGCATGACTGAAAAAAGTCCACCTAAATGAATATTGAAATCAGGAGATACCCTACCTCTGAATGTATCAAGAATTGCACGGGGTTGTTCAAAAATTTCTTTAAGCATGAAATGATCGAAACCACCCTTTTCAATTTCTTCTAAATCGAGATCAATTTTATGAATAATTGGTTTTATTAAATCATTCCTTACTGTCTTAAGTGTAAGTTCGTCTCTTTTTATAATAGCTACATCATTGTCATTCAAATAAATGACACTATTTGTATGTTCTACAATAGGTGTAGCATCTGAAGCAATAAAGTATTCGCCTTTACCAACACCAACAACCAATGGACTACTTTTCCTTGCAGCAAATAATGTATCTGGTTCATCGGCACATAGAATAACCAAGCCATATGCACCTATAACTTTAGTCAGGGCAAGTCTGATAGCCATTTCGGCCGTAGTTGAACCTTTTATATAAATATATTCTATAAGGTTAACCAACACTTCTGTATCGGTTTGTCCTTTAAATGTATAACCACGATCTAAAAGTTTTTTTCTAAGTGTGGCATAATTTTCAATAATGCCATTATGAATGAGTACAAATTTTCCATTCATAGATTCATGTGGATGGGCATTTATATTATTAGGTTCACCATGTGTAGCCCAACGTGTATGTCCAATTCCAATAGTTCCTTTTACATCCTTATCTCCAATAAACTCTTCTAAATCACTAACTTTCCCCTTACATTTATAAATATTAGGTTTCCCATTTAATATTGAAATTCCGGCAGAATCGTAACCGCGGTATTCCAATCGTTTTAATCCGTTTACCAGAATGGGATAAGCTTCTTTATCGCCTATATAACCAACTATACCACACATGGCATTAAAATTTAGTATATTTAATTTTCAACTTAATATTTTTATCTCTTTTTAATATTGCTCCGTTCATAGAAGAATTCGAACTGCTAGGAACGACCACAATATCTAAATCTTGAACATTTACTGGCTGACCGTAAATAGTATATATTTTATTGTTTAAAAAATCTTGCACATACTGGGTAATGCTTAAGGTAAAATAACCGGTAGTAGTGTCTAGTTTACCACCTTCACTTGATATACTATAAGGTAAAAATAGCTGGGAATAAGAGAAAAGTGAGTCGTTTCTCACAAATTCAATATTTAAAGCAGTTTCCTGATTGATATATGACCCAGAAGCTTTATTAGGAAAATATTTATTGGGATAATAGGGTATAACCAATAAAGCCTGGCTAACGGCATAATGAACATTGTTATTTAGTAAATTTTTAAGATTTGCAAAATTTAATCGTGTCTTTATTCCTCCTGAACCTAATGTATATAAAACGGTATCTTTTGCACCACCTGTAATTTCACTATTAAATATAGCTGTTTTATAATTATGCTGGCAGATATTTGCTTTTGGAGAAACATAAATATAGGAATTAGAGCTCGGTTGATATGAAATTAAATCAAACTCTAATCGTAAACCAGTATTATTAGCTGTATGATAATATAAAACCAAATCATTTGAATAGGTAAGTCCTGAGCCAGTCCCATCGGTTAAATTTAAATTAAAAGAAGCAATTGCACCTGTTGGATCATTTATTTCAGGTTGAATATAAATGGCTATTTTTTGCTTTCGAAACATGGTATCAGTATTTAAAGTAGCTGAATCCATTGAAGCTATTTCCTGCATAAATTCATTGTTCAATCTGATAGAAACTGATGAATCACTTTTATTGATTGTTCCATGACCAATAGGATTGATAAAATCGACATATTTATTTAAGTTCAAAGTATTTGGATAAGCATAAATCTGAGATAAGTTATAATTTAAAAGCCTAAGCGTATCCGTTAATTTATAAACTGAAAATTTAAATGTTGCATTTGGGTTACCATATAATTTTGAATATTTAACTCTTAATACCATAGAGTCGGCAATTTTTTCTTTATCGTCATAAACAAAACTAGTCGCTCTCATTTCGCTCAACAATTGACTTTGTATTTGTCCAAAAACCGGATCGTTTAATTTCCCTAAATAAATAACATCTTCATTTGAAGCAAGTTCTAAATCAGGATTATAATTGAATAAGCTTGAAGTAACTGATATAGTATCGAGATAAGTAACCGATAATTTATCTCCACCTGGCAAAATACCCAAACCTACACTTGAAGGATCATCTTTACAAGAAAAAAGGAAAAATGTAACTATGAAAGTTAATGTTGCAAAATTTTTAAATCGCATTTTATTATTCTAATATCTTTTCGTAAAATTTTGAATATTCTTCTATATACGTTTCTTTTGTTTGGTATGGCAAATAGGGTACTTTTTTAGTATTGGCAAATTTCAAAACATCTTCTGAAACTGTTTCGCTACTGCAAATTAATCCGTCGGAATATTGAACGGCCAACTTCATAACATTATTGTACGATGGATCTTTTACAACCTTAACATCTTCCTTTTCAATACCTTCAAACAGTAATTTTTCGCTAAATTTCGAATTTAGGCTACCTTTAAATTCCTTATCATATATTGAAGTCACAATTTTTGAATTTGCAAAAAGAGGTTCTTCATTAAATGATTTTTTAATGTAAATAGGAATTAATGATGTAAACCAACCGTGACAATGAATAATATCAGGTGCCCAGCGTAATTTTTTCACTGTTTCAATTACCCCGCGGCAAAAGAAAATACTTCTTTCATCGTTATCAGCATAAAATGTACTATCCTCGTCATACAAAGTAGTTTTCCTTTGAAAATAATCTTCATTATCAATAAAATAGACCTGCATTCGTGCTGATTGAATTGAAGCAACTTTTATTATCAACGGATGATCGGTATCATTTATAATCAGGTTCATACCCGAAAGCCTTATCACTTCGTGAAGTTGGTTCCGACGTTCATTTATGCAACCAAATTTCGGCATAAATGTGCGAATTTCCCTACCACGCTCCTGTATTCCTTGTGGCAGGTTGCGCGCAATGACTGACATTTCTGATTCAGGAAGATAGGGTGTAATTTCTTGTGAAACGTATAGTACCTTCACGCTTTCCATTAATGTATAGTTTTACTAAATTCTTGCAAAATTACTAAAAAATATCCATAATTGGTAAAATCCATTTTTCTTGCTGAATTAAGTTTCCAATTTATTGTTTGATTACTTAGTTTTAAACTTCGTTATATTTGCAAAATTTTTCATATGCAGGTTATAAAGTATAAGAAAGAAATTTCCCAAATAATTACTCAGCTTAAGTCTGAAGGCAAAACCATTGGTTTTGTTCCCACAATGGGAGCATTGCATGAAGGTCATTTGTCGCTCATAAGGGAATGCAGAAAAAATAATACAATTTGTGTGGTAAGTATTTTTGTTAATCCCACTCAATTTAACGATAAAAATGATTTGCAAAATTATCCACGAATGCCCGAAAAAGATTTTGAAAGTATTGAAAAGGAAGGTTGTGATTTAGTTTTTTATCCTGATGTTAATGAAATTTATCCTGAACCTGATTTAAGGGAATTTGATTTTGGCGGGTTAGATAAAGTTATGGAAGGCAAACACCGCCCAGGACATTTTAATGGCGTAGCTCAGGTTGTTACCAAACTTTTCGAAATTGTTCAGCCTCATAATGCCTATTTTGGTGAAAAAGATTTTCAGCAATTGGCAATTATAAAATTTCTGGTTCAAACAATGAATTTACCTGTGAAAATTGTACCTTGTAGCATTGTTCGTGAACCTGATGGACTTGCAATGAGTTCGCGAAATTTATCGTTAGGTAAAAATGAACGGGTTGCTGCACCTTTAATAGCAAAAACATTGTTTGATTCAACCACCAGAATCAATTCATGGACAATAGATGATGTTAAAAATTGGGTAATTAAAACTATAAATGAAAATCAATTTTTAAAAGTTGAATATTTTGAAATTGTTGATGGAACAAATTTACAACCTGTTATAAATAAAGAAAAAAATATTGTAGGCTGTATTGCTGTAAAGGCTGGAAATGTGAGATTGATTGATAATATCGGGTACAATTAAATTATTCATTAAATGCAAATTTTATGTGGATTGAAGTTTTAAAATCAAAAATACATTTGGTTTCGGTTACAGAAGCTAATTTAAATTATGTTGGCAGTATTTCAATTGATGAAAATTTAATGGATGCAGCAAATATTATTGAAGGTGAAAAAGTTCAGGTTGTAAATATTAACAATGGCGAACGCATGGAAACATACGTAATTAAAGGCATCCGTGGATCAGGGCAAATTACCTTAAATGGCCCTGCTGCCCGAAAAGTTGTAGTTGGTGATACAGTCATTATTATGTCATACGCTATGCTTGACTTTAACGAAGCTAAAACTTTTAAGCCTACCATTATATTTCCTGATTCTGTAACAAATAAACTTATTAAATAGTATCATTTGAAAAAGATTATATTACAAGTTCTTCAATATACAGTATTTTTGGGATTAGCCGCTGTGTTACTTTATTTTTCGCTGCGTAACATCGATTTTTCGATTTTAGCTGAAAGAATTAAAACGGCAAAATATTTATATATAATTCTAGCGCTGGCAATCGGTTTTATGGCATTATATGTAAGGGCGTACCGATGGAATATTATCATTGAACCCTTGGGATATAAGCCAAATATAAATAATACTTATCATGCTTTAAGTATAGGATACATGTCAAATTATGCTTTTCCACGGCTTGGGGAAGTTACACGATGCGGGGTTTTAAACCGAACAGAAAAAATCCCAGCCGATGTTTTAATTGGAACTGTAATTGCCGAACGCTTATTTGATATGCTTGCCTTAATTATACTAACTATCGCAGTAGTATTTATGAATTTTAAATTTTTCGGGACTTTCTTTTCCGACAAAGTTTGCCATCCCATTTATGTTAAAATTTCATCTTTAATAAGCAATTCATATATTGCTGGATTAATCGTTATTGGTGCATTTATTTTGTTGTTAGTCCTTATATATGTTTTTCGCGAAAACATCCTTAAAATAACATTAGTCCGTAAAGTTGGTAAGGTAACAAAAGGTATATTAAAAGGAATAAGAATAATATTTGAAATTAAACGTAAAACCGCATTTTTTGTAAGTACCCTATTACTTTGGGCAATATATTGGATAGTTACCTATTTGCTATTTTTATCCTTACAACCAACTTCAAATTTAACAATGCTCGATGCCTTATTTATATTGGTTGCCGGCAGTTATGGCATGGCTGCGCCAGTACAGGCTGGAATTGGGGCATTTCATGCAATGGTGGCATTATCCTTATCAATTTATTCAATTTCTTGGTCCGATGGAATTGCCTACGCAATCATAAGCCATGGGTCTCAAGCCATAGGTTTAATTATTCTGGGATTAATTTCTTTACTAATTTTGTTTTTCAGGAAAAGAAATGCTAAAATTCAAGCTAACAAATTAAATTTAAACAATGACTATACAGGAACGAATTAACAGGAAAATTATATCAGGAGCGGAATTAGGCCGTGAATTAGCCAGGTTAAATCTTATGGGTAAAAAAATAGTTTTTACCAATGGATGCTTTGATATTATTCATCGCGGACATGTTGAATATTTATCCGAAGCTGCTAATCTTGGCGATATTTTAATTATTGGCTTGAATAGTGATTCATCCGTTAAAAAATTAAAAGGCCCTGAGCGTCCGGTTCAGGATCAGGAAACAAGGGCTAAAATTTTATCATCCATGTTTTTTGTTTCATTTGTAGTGATTTTTGATGAGGAAACACCACAAAGACTCATTAGCGAAGTTAAACCTGATGTACTTGTTAAAGGTGGTGATTACAAAATTGAAAATATTGTTGGATATGATATAGTAAAAGCAAAAGGTGGTGAAATATTGACTATTCCTTTTGTAGATGGACATTCAACAACCTCAATCTTACAAAAGCTTGGGAATTAAGCAAACAACCAATGCCAAAGACCAAAACCCAATATACATGTCAAAATTGCGGTGCCGAATCGGCAAAGTGGCTTGGACGTTGTCCTTCATGTAATGAATGGAATTCATTTGTTGAAGAAATTGTTATTAAAGAAACCAAATTTAATGCTGATAGATCGGGAGGAATTGTTTCGAAACCAATTCCAATTTCACAAATACAATTTTCTGAAAATAAAAGAATTGATACCAAAAGTGAAGAATTGAATCGTGTTTTAGGAGGTGGGATTATTCCCGGCTCCATGATCCTTCTGGGTGGCGAGCCGGGAATTGGGAAATCAACCATTGCTTTGCAACTTGCCTTGCGATTAGATGCATTAAAAACAGTTTATGTTTCGGGCGAAGAAAGCGCCGAACAAATTATGCTCCGGGCACAACGTATAGGAAACATAAATCCAAATTGTCATTTGCTTTGTGAAATTGCTTTAGATAAAATAATCTCAAGCCTCGAAGAATTCCAACCAGGATTGGTAATTATAGATTCTATCCAAACTTTATTTGCCGAATATATTGAATCATCAGCCGGAAGTGTTTCTCAAATTCGGGAATGTACTTCGCGACTTATGCGCTATGCCAAAAGCTCGGCCACGCCAATAATCCTTATAGGCCATATTGTTAAAGACGGTGGCCTGGCCGGGCCAAAAGTACTTGAGCATATGGTGGACGCTGTTCTGCAATTCGAAGGCGACCGTCAATATTTGTACAGGATTTTACGTGCAACTAAAAATCGCTTTGGCTCCACTTCCGAAATTGGCATATTTGAAATGCAGGGAAATGGATTAATTGAAGTTCTAAATCCTTCCGAAATATTAATTTCACATAGCGACGAACATTTAAGTGGAATTGCAATTGCTGCAACTATTAACGGCATAAGGCCATATATGATTGAAACGCAGGCATTGGTTAGTTCAGCAGTTTACGGAACACCACAACGCTCTTCCACAGGTTTTGATTTGCGCAGGCTAAATATGTTGTTGGCTGTGCTTGAAAAAAGAGCCGGTTTCAGGTTAGCGACAAAAGATGTTTTCCTTAATATTGCCGGTGGTATAAAAGTCGATGACCCGGCAATTGATTTGCCCATTGCAGCGGCAATACTTTCATCCAACGCTGATTTAACAATATCAAAAAAAATATGTTTGTCAGGCGAAATTAGTCTTTCGGGTGAAATAAGGCCAGTTTACCGGATTGAACAAAGAATAGCAGAGGCTGAAAAATTGGGATTTGAAAAAATAATAATTGCAAAAGCAAACCAAAAAAACCTAAAAAGTTTCTCTAAAAAAATTGAAGTCGTTTTTATTAGTAAAATTGAGCAATTACCTAAAATATTATACAGCTAATTTTTAGCCAAAAAGTATCAATCTGATCCACTTTTGAATTATCTTTAAGACGTTATTTTTAAAAAAATGTCGGGGAATATAATACACACCGAAGATTTTGTTATTTCACCAGTTTACCAGCCGGTAACCGATGTATTCCCGATTAAACCTCCAACTTTTGAAAGTGGGAATATATATCATTTTACAACTTCCAGTGATTTATTATATGAAGTACGTTTTGCACGTAAAACTGATAATAGTTTGGCAATGGTGGTCAATTTCTCTGTTCTAGATGATGAATTTGAACATGAATACTCGGTTACAAATCGTGGGGAACTTTATAGTGTAATTGCAACAGTAATTGAAATTATTAAACTTTATCACCGTTTCCATAATTTTACAATATCCTATGAATTTTCAGGTGAGTTTAAAGAAAATGAAGAAAAAAAGAATACTAGCATCCGTACCCGCTTGTATTTGAGATATGCCCAACGCGTGTTAAATGCCAATTGGAAATCAATTGTTGAAGGGAATAAGGTAATTTTAAAGAAATTTTGTTAAATGTTATTGCTTGAAGTTAAAGACCTATCCATTTGTTTTGGTGATACAACCGTAGTTGATAAGCTTTCTTTTCAAATAAATACAGGTGAAACATTAGGGGTTGTTGGAGAATCAGGTTCGGGTAAAACTTTAACAGGTTTGGCAATAATGGGATTGTTGCCTTTGTGGGCAAAAGTTTCGGGACAAATTAATTTTTATTCAGAAAATCAGCAATCTTGCTTAGATTTAATAAACCTGCCTGAAAATCAAAAAGAAAAAATACGAGGCAAAAACATATCTATAATTTTTCAGGAACCTATGACCGCTCTAAATCCGGTTGTACGGTGTGGAAACCAGGTTAATGAAATACTTAAAATACATACAACTCTATCAAATAACGACCGAAAAAGCAAAGTAGTAGAACTTTTTGAAGAAACTTCTTTGCAAAATCCACGCGAAATTTATTACAAATACCCGCACCAGCTTTCGGGCGGGCAGCAACAAAGGGTTATGATTGCAATGGCTATTGCCTGTAACCCCCAATTATTAATTGCCGATGAACCAACTACTGCCCTTGATGTGAGTATTCAACATGAAATTATTGACCTACTTATTCAACTTAAAAAAAAACACAATCTTTCTGTCCTTTTCATTTCTCATGACTTGGGAATTATTTCAAAGGTTTCAGATAATATTATTGTCCTTAATAAAGGCAAATTAGTTGAAAGCGGAACTACAGATAAAATATTTAATTTTCCTGTACAGAATTATACAAAAGGATTGATCTTATGTCGTCCACGACCAAATGAAAGATTAATACGATTGCCGGTTGTAGAAGATTTTATTTCAGGGGAAGGAATTTTATCCACAGAAAAAGAAAATTTACAAAATCGCAAACTTAGACATGCTGAAATATATTCAATAGAACCTTTCTTAATACTGAAAAATATTAATTCTTACTTTTCGCAACACAAAAATATTTTTGAAAATGAAAATAAGAAAACTCAAGTTTTAAAAGATATTGACCTGAAAATTTGGAAAGGAGAAACACTTGGCCTGGTTGGCGAATCAGGAAGCGGGAAGACCACACTTGGCCGGGTAATAATGCATTTGGTTGAAACTTCTTCAGGCCAGATATTCCATAATGGATTGGACATTTCGAAACTAGAAGGCAGAGAATTGAAACAATTCAGAAAGAAAGTACAGTTAATATTTCAGGATCCTTATTCTGCGCTAAGCCCGAACCAGACCATTGGGAAATCAATAATGGAACCAATGCTTGTACAAAATATTTTTACCAATAACACGGATAGGATTGAAAAAACTGTTGAATTGATGATGCTAACCGGGCTCAATGAAAATTGGTTTAACCGCTATCCGCATCAGCTTTCAGGCGGACAAAGGCAAAGAGTGGTTATTGCACGCGCATTGGCGCTTCAACCGGAGTTGTTAATTTGCGACGAATCTGTTTCGGCACTTGATGTTTCAGTACAAGCCCAGGTATTAAATTTATTAAATGAACTGAAGCAAAAATTAAATTTAACCTACTTATTTATTTCTCACGACCTTGCTGTTATAAAATATATGTCCGATAGAATTTTAGTAATGCAAAATGGTGAGATTATTGAATCGGCTGAAGCCGATGAATTATATGCCAATCCAAAATTGGAATATACTAAAACTTTAATTTCAAAAGCATTTATTTAATTTTTGAGTTTGAATTTATATATTAAACAGTTGATTCTGAAAATTTAGTTATTATTTTTATTACTTTACCAAAATAATTTTAATATTTTAAAATTAAAGACTGTCTTAAAAAAGTAAACCATATAGCAAATTTTTATTTTAACCAAAAAAGTTAAAGTTTGATATTATAATATTGATTATGATTAAATTATATTTTAGAATGTATCGTAAAGGAATATTTTTTTTAATTTTCTCTTTACAGTTCGCCATTAATTCTTTTGCAGAAAATAATATAAAAGAAAATGAATCTCCTGTTGAAAAATATGGACAATTAAGTGTATCCGGAAGGTATCTTAAAGATAAAAATGGTGATACAATTTTGCTTCGCGGTCAGGGTTTTGGATGGAGTAGCTTTTGGCCACAATATTGGAATGCAAATGTTGTTGTCTGGCTTTCATCAGATTTTAAAGTTGATGTGGTAAGAGCTTCAATGGGCATTGATGCCACACCAGGTTATTTAACCGATTCAACGGCTCAGTTTAACCTCGTAAAAAATGTTGTAAATGCAGCCATCAAAAATGGGATTTATGTAATAATTGATTGGCATTGCGAAGCATTATATCCAAATAAAGCAGTGGCATTTTTTAAACAAATGGCACAATTGTATAGGAATTATCCAAATATTATTTATGAAGTTATAAATGAACCAAACAATACTGAAACATGGCAACAAGTAAAATCATATGCAATAAACGTAATTGAGGAAATTAGAAAGATTGATACCCACAATATAATTATAGTTGGTTGTCCAAACTGGGACCAGAAAATTCGTGATGTGGCAGATTCCCCAATTATGGGCTATTCAAATATAATGTACACTGTCCACTTTTATGCTGCAACACACGGACAATGGTTAAGGGACGATTGTTCTTATGCATTAAATAAAAATATCCCCATTTTTATAACTGAATGCAATGGTTCTGAAGCATCTGGTAGCGGTCATTTTGATTATGCCCAATGGAATGCCTGGTGGGATTTTTGCGATGCACAAAAAATTAGTTGGGTGAACTGGTCGGTTTCAGACAAGAAAGATGAATTATGTTCTATTTTAAAGCCTGGAACATCTTCTGAAGGAAATTGGAAAAGTTCGGATTTAACTGAATCAGGTAATTATGTTCGGAATAAATTGAGGAGTTATTCTTCTAAATAATTAAAGTTAAATATTTTTTTTAATAAATTAAATCAATATTTAAATAGTATATTGCTTTCAAATCCTATGATTTTATGAAAAAATATTATACTCTATTAAATGTTGATTTATTAATCAAAAGAATAATTTTTATTATCCTATTCATTATTATTCCATTTTCAACTTATTCTCAGGTATATCTTGATTCAACTGCAACTGTTGATGCAAGGGTAACAGATTTGTTAAGCAGAATGACTATTGACGAGAAGGTTGGTCAAATGCTTCAGGACGAGAGAGGGAATAACAATACCGGAACATGGATTAAAAGTCTATATTTAGGTTCGGTTTTAAGCGGCGGTGGCTCTGCTCCAGCAGATAGTTCTCCTAAAGGCTGGGTAAATATGTATAATAAGTTTCAGGATTCTGCAATGGCTACCAGGCTTAAAATTCCTATAATTTATGGCATTGATGCTGTTCATGGACATAATAATGCTTATGGTGCAGTAATTTTCCCACATAATATAGGAATGGGTTGTACCCGCGATTCCGATTTAGAAACTGAGTGTACGCGAATTACAGCAATGGAAGTGAGAGCTACAGGGTTAAACTGGACGTTCAGTCCATGCATTGCAGTGCCAAGAGATATTTGTTGGGGAAGAACATATGAAGGTTTTGGGGAAACTCCTGAATTGCAAAAAACTATGGCTTATGCTGCAGTTAAGGGTTTTCAGGGCGATACACTTGGAACTCCATATCGAATTTTAGCTTGTGCAAAACATTTTATAGGTGATGGAGGTACTACAAAAGGCATAAATGAAGGTAATACTCAAATTTCAGAATCTTTATTAAGAAAAATTCATTTGCCAGGTTATATAAAGGCAATTGATGCTGGGGTTGGCTCAGTTATGATTTCTTATAATAGTTGGAATGGAGTGCTATGCCATAGTGATAAATATTTGATAACCGACTTATTAAAAACGGAATTGGGATTCAATGGTTTCGTAATATCCGATTGGCATGGAATTGACAATGTTGCGGCTGATCTTGAAACTTGTGTTGAAACATCAGTAAATGCAGGAATTGATATGATAATGGAACCCAATAATTCAAATCAAATTATAACTTATTTAAAAGATTTAGTGAACACTGGGAAAATACCTCAAAGCAGAATTGATGATGCGGTTAAAAGGATATTGACCGTTAAATTTAAATTGGGCTTATTTGAACATCCTTATGCAAGCCTTGCCTTGCTTGATAGTTTTGGGAATGATTACCATCGTTCGGTTGCACGAAAAGCAGTTCGTGAATCACAGGTATTATTAAGAAATGCTGATGGAATTGTTCCATTGTCAAAAACTGAACATATTTTAGTTGCTGGTGCAAGGGCAAATGATATAGGTTCGCAATGCGGAGGTTGGACTCTCACTTGGCAAGGCCAGAAAGGGAATGTTATACCAGGTACAACTATATTGAAAGCAATTACACAGGAATGTGGCAGCACAAATGTTACATACTCAGCAACAGGAGATACAAATGTAAATGCTGATGTTGCCGTAGTTGTTATTGGAGAAGATCCATACGCCGAAGGTGCCGGGGATAATTTAGTCCTTAGCTTGGGTTCAAATGACATAAAAGTAATTAGCAATATACAAAAATCAGGAATACCTTATGTTGTTATTTTATTAAGCGGCAGGCCTTTGATGATTGAAAATATAATTAACAATGCCAATGCATTTATTGCTTCCTGGCTTCCCGGAACTGAAGCTGAAGGAATAACAGATGTCTTATTTGGCGATTATCCATTTACAGGGATACTTTCACATACATGGCCCTCGTCTATTTCACAGGTTCCATTAAATTTTGGAGACAGTCCGTATAATCCTTTATTTTGGTATGGATATGGTTTAAATGGAACTGAAAACTTAAATGTGCCTATTATCAGAACTGGCATTTCAATTTCTTTATTTCCAAATCCTGCTACAAATATAATTCACATCGTTTCCCATGAACCAGCGAATTCAATTAATATATATAATTTACAAGGAAAATTGGTTAGTTCTTCAAATAGTTTTTCAGGTGAAAATCAATTCAATATAAATATTAGTAACCTTAAAACAGGCATATATTGTATAGTTTCAAAGAATAAAATAAATTCAAGTCAGAATAAAATTCTTTTTAGCAAGCAATAATTGAGACCAACAAATACAAAAAAATATAAAAAATTCCATTTATACTTTTGCGAACCTTTATGCAATAAATGCTTCAAATAGGTACAATTTCAATTAAAATTAAGTTGAAATTAATTCAAAACTAAATCCCATTTTCAAATAATAATCAATTATAACGGGTAATACATTTACAACCCTTTCATAGGATTTAATAGTGTCGTGAAATACTATAATCGATCCATCTTTGGTATATTGTTTTATTATATTGGAACAATCATTGGCTGTTTTATTATTATCAAAATCGAAAGCCATAACATCCCACAATATAATTTTATAATATTTTCTCAATCGATAATATTGAAAAGGTGAAATTTTTCCATATGGAGGCCTGTAAAGTTTTGAGTTAATTAATTTGTCAGCCTTTTCAACATTCTGAAAATATAATTTATTATTGGTTTTAAATCCATTTAAATGGGCATATCCATGATTTCCCAATTGATGTCCTTTTAACTGAATTAATTCAAAAATTTCCGGATGTTTTTCAGCATTTTCGCCCAAACAAAAGAATGTTGCTTTAACCTGAAATTTATCTAATATATCAAGAATTTTAGGTGTAACAATTTTATCCGGACCGTCATCAAAAGATAAAAAAAGCTTTCCCTTTGCGCTGGGAAAGCTTTGAATTGTTTCAGGATATAAAATTTTTATTAATTTGCTGAATAGACTTATTTGCATTAATTATTATTGGTATATAAAGTATAAAATTGTTGAAATTCATTATCTAATTTCTGAGCCAAATCATTATTCCCATACATTTTAACAATCATGCCCAATTGCTGAATAATTCTCATATCAATCCTTATATCATTGTCAATTAAATTTCTATCATTAGCATTGAACTTAAAGTAGTAATTAAGTTCGCTTTCAGCAATGGATGCAAGTTTAGTAGCCATTTCTTCAGCTTCTTTAGTTTTGTTTAGCTTATAATATAAATCAATATAAGGTAAATTGAAATAATTATACGGAATACAATTTTCGGGCATTACTCCTACCGCTTTATTCAAAACAGCAATTGCTGAATCTCTTTTACCTTCGGTAACTAAAGCTTCAGCCAGTTTGGCAAATCCACTGCGAATGTTTAAAAGCATTCGATTGTTGTTTTCATCCAAATAAACTTTTGGGTTATTTATACCTCCCCAACGAAAATTGTGCATATAATTATCATAAACTGTTTTAGTATCCATGTTCACAATTTCGCCTTGTGGAACATCTGATTTTATCGGGACAATTTCGTAAGTCATCCCTTTAATTTGCATATAATTATCCAGATTTAAATAATTTTCATGCGAAACTGTAATGGCAAAATATACAGGACGTTGCCAGTTATTATGTGCCAATAAATCAAGGATCATTAAATCGGCCTTAGTTATATAATTTCTATTAATTGACCATTCTAATTGCGGCACAATATTCTTGGCTTCATTTCGTGATATATAACCCGAATTAAATAATGCGGCAGTATCTACAACAATTTTAAAATTCTTGGCTGGTATATAATCAATACGCTCTGAAGTATTTGGCAGGCTTTTTGTTTGAATATCGTCACTTCCAACAAATGCTATAGCATCCTTTAAATCTACAGGCCCTTTTATTTTATCAATTAAATAAATAATATCGCGTTTCCCTTGTAAAACCTGATCGCGGGTTAAAGAAAAAGGTAATGGGTCTGAATTATAATTTTTCATCCACATTTGACCAATATACCAATCGGCGCTCAAATAACTCAAGTTTGTTACCCGAACATCTGTACGCACATTTTCAACTTCCTGTTCATACCATAACGGGAAAGTATCATTATCGCCATTGGTGAATATTATGCCATTCTTGTCGCAAGATATCAGGTAATTGTAAGCAAAATCCCGACAAGTATATCTACCCGATCTATCATGATCGTCCCAATTTTCTTTTGCCATTAAACCCGGAACAAACCCAATGCATACAACAGTAATTACTGCAGCTTTTGTTGTTCCGTTTATTTTTTTCAATAACCATTCATAAAGGCCTAATACTCCAAAGCCAATCCAAAATGCAAAAACGTAAAATGACCCAACATAGGCATAATCGCGTTCCCTTGGTTGATAAGGTGTTTGATTCAAATAAAGTACTATTGCCAAACCTGTGAAAAAGAAAAAGAGCATCAAAACGGTAAATCGTTTTTTATCCTTTTTATAATTAAAATATAAACCCAGTAAACCAAGCAAAAATGGCAACATATAATAAACATTTCTCCCTTTGTTTTTGGTTAATACATCTGGCATATTATTCTGAGGCCCTAACCGGGCCTCATCAATAAATTTTATTCCACTTATCCAGTTCCCTTTAGTAGGCTCTCCATAGCCTTGTATATCATTTTGCCGTCCACAGAAATTCCACATAAAATATCTGAAATACATAAAATTAACCTGGTAATTGAAAAAGAACTTCAGGTTCTCACCAAATGTTGGTTTATAAATTGTGGTTGGTTCGCCTTTTCTATTTTGGGTTTCAATAGGTACGCCTTTTATATTTGCCCAATATTGATAAGCTTTAGCATGATTAGATTGTGAACTGCACATCCGCGGGAATGGCATCATAAATCTTTCATCGTACTTATACTTTATTTTATGGTTAGTAATAACATATTTCCCATTGATTGGAGTATAAGTAGGTTTTCCATCTTCATATCCGGTAACTGGTGCATTGTAAACCGGACCGTACAACAATGGAGTATCGCCATATTGATCGCGGTTAAGGTAATACAACAAACTGAACATATTTTCAGGGTCGTTCTCATTCAATGGAGTATTTGCCATAGATCGTAATACAATCACAGTAACTGAGGAATAACCTAAAATAATTACAGTTGCTATAAGTACCAATGTATTCATAAATACTTTCCGTTTTTTGTATGAATAAAATAAACCCCAGCTCAGTAAGAAAACTAACAAAACACAGAAAAATAAAACTCCGGAATAAAACGGCAATCCAAATCCATTAACAAAAAGCAAATCCATATAGGCAGCCATGTAAATAAGACCTTGCACCATACCATATAGCACACCTGCCAAAAGTATAATTGATACAATAGAAGTAATTATAAGCCCTTTTGTTGTAACCTGATATTTTTTAAAATAATAAACAAAAACAAGAGCTGGAATAGTTAGTAAATTCAATAAGTGCACTCCTATTGAAAGACCCATTAAATATGCTATAAGAATAAGCCAGCGGTTTGCATATTTTTCGTCTGAATGGTCTTCCCATTTAAGAATAGCCCAAAATACAATTGCTGTATAAAATGACGAGGAAGCATAAACTTCCCCTTCAACTGCCGAGAACCAAAACGAATCGGAAAATGTATAAGCCAAAGCACCTACCATTCCCGCTCCTAAAATTGCTACAATATTTCCATTCGTATAATTATCATTTTTTACAATAATTTTTCTTGCAATGTGTGTAATTGACCAAAACAAAAGTAAAATTGTAAAAGCACTTGCCAATGCTGACATTACATTTACACTTACAGCTACTTTAGAAATATCATGACCGGCAAAAAGTGTAAAGAACTTTGCCACCAAAGCAAAAAATGAACTTCCGGGTGGATGCCCGACTTCAAGTTTATACGAAGTTGCAATAAATTCACTGCAATCCCAAAAGCTTGCAGTTGGTTCAATTGTTGATAGATAAACTATTGCTGCAATAATAAAAATTATCCATCCGAATATGCTATTATAGCGCTTAAAATTTTTGGTCATAAATTATAGGGTTTAATAAAAACAAGTTGTTAAAATTTTACGAATAAATAACATTATTTTAATAATTAAAACCAAATTAAAGTAAAATTTAGTTAAACCCTATGTATAACTTTAAGAAATATTATTCTTTTTACTTATTTTAACGAAATTTTAAACCTTAGTATTTTGAAATATTTTATCAATACAATTGTATGTTTACTTGTTAGTTTAAACATTAATAGCCAATTTATTGAGAATTTATTATTGAAAAATGAAAATGTGCAACTGGCAGATAGCAATAAACTCTATTTTACAATAAATAATTCAAATTTTGTAAAGGATAATGAATATTTCAATAATATTGTTCAAGGCTACACTTTAATGGGCAACTGGGTTACACCCCAGTTTGAGTATCATCCTTCACCTTATTCATCATTAAGCGCAGGAACACACTTATTAAAATTTGATGGGAAGGACAATTATTTTAAATTTCTTCCGGAATTTAGTTTTACCCAGCAGTTTTCGCCTTCGGTACAAATGATATTGGGAACGTTAACGTCAAATGGAAACCACAATATGGCGGAACCATTGCTCGATCCCGAAAGGTTTTACTTTAACCAGGCCGATGCAGGAATCCAGTTTTTATTAAATTCAAAAAGATTTAAATCAGACATTTGGCTTACCTGGGATAATTTCATATGGTATGGTGATACAACCCAGGAAAGAATGACTTTTGGCACCTCAACCGAATTTGAAGTTCTGAATAATTCAGCATTACGCATTGCATTGCCGTTGCAAACTATTATTACACATCGTGGAGGACAAATAAACAGACCTGATAAACCCATTGAGACTCTTATGAATTTTGGTTCTGGAATTGATTTTGAATTGAAAGTCCAGGGCAAATATTTCAAAGGCTTACAATTTAACCCTGAGTTCTTTTATTATGATAAGAAAACTTCTGATCCATTAAAAATTTATAATGCAGGCTGGACAAACTACAGCAATGCAACAAATGGTTGGGCAGAATATCCTACAATTAATAACGGATGGGCTGTATATCCAAATATACTTTTGTTTGAAGGTTCGTTTATCTTAAAATTCTCCTATTGGTATTCGAATAAATTTTACGCACCAAAAGGTGAAGCAATTTATCAATGTATTTCAACCGAACAACCAAGATATATTGAAAATATCAGAAGCTTAGCAATTGGTAAATTAGGTTACTCAAAGCAGTTATGGAAGAATATATTGTTAACAGCCGGTTTTGAAGGATATTATGATACAAACGAAAAAATTTTCGATTACAACTTTTCAGTCCAGATTTATTACAACGAAAAGTTTTTTATTCATATGTTTTAGTACTTTAATGTAAATCGCCAAAGTTTATTTTTCCAAATTTCACCTGCATAACCGATCCCAATTCTTTTTGATTGTGTAATAGAGATTTTCTTTAATCCTTCCGAAACAAATATCCTATCAGAAAGATTAAGATTTTCGCCATAAAACGATTTATCAATTTTTAATTGTCGGGTTAATTTCCCGGCTCCTTCAAAACCTTTCACCCCCCGTATCAAAACTGCTTGCGGAATTCCTTCATTTTCAGTGACAAAATTCAACATCCAATACATGCCGTAAATTAAATATACATAAATATGACCTCCATCGTGGTACATAATTTCAGTCCTGGCAGTTCTTCCTTTACTTGCATGACAGGCTAAATCTTCTTCGCCCCTATACGCTTCAGTTTCAGTAATAATGTATTCCTCAATATTTTCCTTATTAAAAACCCTGGTTAGCTTTTTGCCAATTAAATCAGGTGCAACTTCTAAAACATCCCGGCAAAAAAAACCGGCGTCCAACCTATTTTTAAAATCAATGATCATTGGATGATTTATCGGCTGTGCCCCAAATAAAAAGCGAATAGAATACTGCAACGAAAGTAACTCCTATTTGTGATTCAATCATATCTTCATTTAAAAATGAAAATAATGTGATAATAATTATTGCCAGAAAATTAAACGAGTTCCATTTATTTTCGAAGAATGGTGGGGCTAATAAACCAAACGTAACAATCAAAAATCCAATAACCCCAAACAACATTAAAAACTGCAAATACTGGTTATGTGTATGTAGTTGCCACCGTTTTTCAAGTCCGGTATTATGGGTTGCGTAATACTTTGTGTAGGCATCTTGTACATCACCTGTGCCAATACCAAACCAGGGATGAGTTTTAAAAATAATACTGCCAATTTTAAAATAAACCAAACGCTGAGTAACTGAATGCCCACTTGGATTATGTCCCTTCATTAAGTCGTCTATTTCCCAGACAACTTCGTACAGACGAGGATATAGGCTAATTTTTCTGGTATAAACAATGTTAGTATTTCCTTTTTCAACATTGTGAATATCGTCTTCTGTTAATTTTGAAAATCCTAACGAATCCTTTCTCAAACCTATTGAAGTCATATACCTTATTAATGTATATTTAATAGGTTGTTTTTTGTAATCGGTGCTGTCAAATTTAAGTTTACTGTGTTTGTTCCATTCTTTCCTTAATTCACCAATATTTATATAAAGCCATGTATAATGACCATTTTCAGTACTTAAATTAGTCGTATCATTATTGTATCTGTTATGATTTACTGTAAACTTATCTAATTTGGTAAAGTCAAGCTTATCTGTAGTATAAAAATCATTAAAAACATTCAAAACGTAAATTATAGAAATTGCAGGAATTGCATAAACAAAAATACTTAAGCCAATTTTCAGAAAAACATTTTGAATAGATTTAATATATTTTAAAAGCATTATAAAAAGTGCAATTGCAAGAATCACAATGCCGGTTAATGCTTTTAACAGGATTAAAAAAACAATTAGCCAAATTATTATTAGAAAAATATAGATTAATTCCTTTACCACGGCTTTTCTTTCGGAGATTAGCCAATGCAATAAAATTAAAATACATAAAACTACATACAACGAAAGTCGGATATGTGAAATGAAAATTGAAATTTGACGAATATCAGTAATTTTTATTGGAATTATTCCAAGAAAAACAAATAAGCTAATTAATGTAGAAATTGTAACTGAAGCAATAAATAACTTCAAAAGATTATTCACTTTGGGAAGAGGCAAAGGTTCCGTTGTACCTATAACAATAGGAAAAATTAACAAGGGGAGTTTCATTTCAAGTTCAAGAAACCCATTCAAATAATTATCAGTATTTACAAGCCCAAGAATATGAACTGCGTAAATGAAAAGAAAAAATAGAACGCTTTTACGTTTAAAAATTAGCTTTGTCCTTTGCACCAAATTTGGTTCCAATAACCAGTTTAATAAAAGAAAAATCTGTCCTTCAACCAACAATTTTGGAAAAAATGGCAAGGCTACCAAAGTTAATGCCAACGACCAAAAATATACCTCCCTACTAAATTTTCTATAATTCAATAAAACATCCTTCATTATAAAATATATCTAAACATACACAATTAATAAATTTGGTTTTAACTTTTTAAACCCAAAACAGGCTTAATTTTTAAAGCATAAAAGTATTAATGAATACGAAAGTACAAAAAATAAATTTTGATAGGGTCTGAATATGGGGTAAACGTTGTATAAATTGAAATTAATAAATTATTTCGTGTGCGGTATTTGTAAAATCAAAAATAATTGTATTTTTGCAGTCCGCTTTTCAAAATGAAAAGTTTGTATATGTTTATAAATTAAAAACTTAGCCAAGTGAACACGCTTAGTTATAAAACAATATCAGTAAATAAGGTAACCGCAACTAAAGATTGGGTGATAGTTGACGCACAAAACCAAGCTTTGGGTCGTTTCTCATCTAAAGTTGCAAAACTTTTACGTGGAAAGTACAAAGTTAATTTTACTCCTCATGTTGATTGTGGTGACAATGTAGTTGTTATCAACGCTGATAAAATAAAACTGACCGGTAAAAAATGGACTGACCGTAAACATTTCAGCCATACTGGTTATCAAGGTGGACAGGTAGTTAAAAGCCCAATGCAGATCTTTCAAAAAGATCCTGCTGATTTAATTGAAAAATCAGTAAAAGGAATGTTGCCAAAATCGATATTAGGCAATGCAATTCATAAAAATTTACATGTTTATTCAGGTACCGAACATAAACATGAAGGTCAGCAACCTAAATTAATTGATATCAATTCTCTTAAATAATACTATGGAAGTTATTAACACTCTTGGTAGAAGAAAATCAGCAGTAGCGCGTATTTATATGCGTGAAGGCAAAGGTAATATTACCATAAATAATCGTGAATTAAGCAATTATTTTCCTACCACAATTTTACAATTTATTGTAAAACAACCATTGAATACACTCAGCGTTGCTGATAAATATGATATTAAAGTTAATCTTGATGGCGGTGGATATACAGGTCAGGCTGAAGCTTTACGCTTAGCAATTGCCCGTGCACTGGTTGAGATTAATGAAGAAAATAAACCTTTGTTGAGAAAAAGCGGTTTTTTAACTCGCGATCCACGCGAAGTTGAACGTAAAAAACCAGGACGTCCAAAAGCCCGTAAGAGGTTCCAATTCAGCAAACGTTAATCTTATAGAGCTAAGTTTAGCATCTAAATTGCCCGGACTTGCCAGCAATTCTGACAGCTACCGGGTAATTGATTTTATAGAACGTAAACTAAATATTTATTAAATGTCAAGAGTAACATTTGAACAATTACTAGAAGCCGGTGTACATTTCGGCCATTTGAAAAGAAAATGGAATCCGGCAATGGCTCCCTACATTTTTATGCAAAAAAATGGGATCCACATTATCGATCTTCAGAAAACAGCTGTAAAATTAGATGAAGCTGCAAATGCTTTAAAACAAATTGCCAAATCGGGCAGGAAAATTTTATTTGTTGCAACCAAAAAACAGGCAAAAGATTTAGTTGCTGAACGAGTAAAGCAAATTAATATGCCGTACGTTACTGAACGCTGGCCTGGTGGTATGCTTACAAACTTCCCTACCGTTCGTAAAGCAGTAAAAAAAATGTCATCTATTGACAAAATGCACACTGATGGAACTTATGAAACCCTATCGAAAAGAGAAGGTTTACAAATTACCCGTCAACGTGCAAAACTTGAAAAAAACTTAGGCAGTATTGTTGATTTAACAAGACTTCCAGCTGCACTTTTTATTGTTGATATTACAAAAGAACATATTGCAGTTCGCGAAGCTAAACGTTTAGGAATTCCGGTTTTTGCTATGGCAGATACCAATTCAAACCCAAACTTGGTTGATTTTCCAATCCCGGCAAATGATGATGCTTCAAAATCAATATCGCTCATTATTGATGTAGTTTGTAACGCTATTGTTGAAGGACTTTCGGAACGTAAAGCTGAAAAAGATTCAGAACCAGTTGCTGAAAAGAAATCAAAAGAAACAAAAAGGGTTAAAGGACAAAAGAAATCTACCGATCTTGATGAATTGGAAGAAGTTGTTGCTGAAGTTATAAAAGTTGATCCAACTGAAAAGAAGGCTCCTATCAAAAAAAGGATCAGAAAAGAAGAATAAATGTCTTAATATAATTATAGAGCCTGGCAAAATATTTTTGTCAGGTTTTTTATATTACTAATAATATTGAAAAATTAAAAAATATATGGCACAAATTACTATAGCCGAAATTACAAAATTGCGCCAGGCAACAAGCGCTGGTATGATGGATTGCAAGAAAGCTTTGGAAGAAGCAAATGGTGATATGGAAAAAGCAATTGAAGTTATCCGTAAAAAAGGTCAATTGGTTGCAAGTAAACGTGCTGAACGTGATGCAACAGAAGGAGCTGTATTAGCTGGAATTACTGCCGATGGAAAATTTGGAGCAGTTTCGGCATTAAATTGCGAAACCGACTTTGTTGCTAAAAATGCTGATTTTATTGGGTTGGCTCAAACAATTCTTACCACTGCAATTGAAAATAAACCGGTTGATGTTCAGGAACTGAAAAATATTTCAGTAAAGGGTACAAAACTAGGTGATTTAGTAGTTGAAAAGATTGGAATTACTGGTGAAAAAATGGACATTGGTTTTTATGGCTCAATTAAAGCTGAAAAAGTAATTGCTTATATTCATCCCGGCAACCAATTGGCATGTATTGTTGGTTTTAATAAAACCGGCATAAATGAGCAGGTGTATAAGGATATTGCAATGCAAGTTGCAGCTATGAATCCTGTTGCTGTTGATAAAGATTTTGTTACAAAGGAAAGAATTGAAAAGGAACTCGAAATTGGACGTGAACAGGCCCGTTTGGATGGTAAACCTGAAAATATGGTGGATAAAATTGCAGAAGGTAAATTAAATAAATTCTTTAAGGAAGGAACTTTAATGAACCAGGAATTTGTGAAAGACAACAAAAAAACTGTAAAACAATACTTACAAACTGCTGATAAAGATTTAACTGTTACCGGTTTTTGCAGGTTTGCATTAAAAGACTAAAAATTTCTCTCTATAATTTTTGTGGTTAATTATTATCACAACGGCTGCTTATTTAATGGGCAGCCGTTGTGCGTTTAATGTATTTATGTTATTTATTCCGAACTCGTAATTCAACGCAGTTTCTCAAATTAAAAGCTATGGAACATAAACCTCAAGTATTTTTGAATCCGTTGTTGGAATTAATTTAATGTTTTCCATACATGCCGGGATTAGCATACTTTCTCCTTTGGTAATAACTATTTTTTCCGTCATTCCATAATCAACTTCACATTCGCCTTCAACACACATATAAATAATAAATGAATCAATTAATACATAATTCTTTGAAATCGGTTGATTACAATCTATTAAGCTAGTTTTAAAATATTTGCAGTTAACAATTTGAGTAGTTTCATTTGTCCTTGCTTTATAGTGTTCCCGATAACTATCGTAATGTTTATAATCAATTGCTTCCAGTGATAGGTCCAAATGAAGTTCACGAGGTTTGCCTTTATCATCAACCCTGTCCCAATCATAAACTCTATAAGTAACATCCGATGATTGTTGAATTTCTGCCAACAAAATTCCAGAGCCAATAGCATGTATCCTTCCGGCAGGTAATAAAAATACATCACCTTTGGCAACTTCTTCAAAATTCAAAATATCAATAACTTTCTTATCATTCACCATCTTAAGAAAACCACCTTGGGTAATGGGTTGGTTAAATCCGGATATAAGTTTTGACCCAGGTTCCGAATCCAGTACATACCACATTTCAGTTTTTCCAAATGAATTATGCCTCTCTTTTGCCATAGCATCATTGGGATGTACCTGAACCGAAAGATCATCATTGGCATCAATAAATTTAATTAATAATGGAAAATTATTCTGAAATAACTGATAAACCCTTTCTCCTACTAATTCTGCTTTAAAGTTTTCTATCAATTGCGATAAATTTTTACCTTTTAAAATCCCATTCGAAACAACAGAAATATCATTTCCATAACCTGAAATTTCCCAACTTTCACCACATTTATCCGAAGCAAATTGTTTATTTAAAACTGTTTTTAATTTTGTGCCTCCCCAAATTTTGTCTTTCAAAATTGGTTCGAATTTTAAAGGATATAAACTGTTCATATGTTTTTATGTTACAAATTAAACTGTGAAGTTGAATGTTATTTTGCAAATGTTTTAAAAATTACCTTAGAAACCAAAAGAGTTTATTCAATTATTCCAAAATTCTCAATTAATTAACTTTGTTCTTTGTTCTTTACTCTTTATTAAAAACCCATGTTAGTTAATTGCCGAGTTTCATTTAAGTTTGTATAATTTTATTATATGGAATATATTACACAACGTTTACCAAATGGAATTCGATTAATATTTAAGCCTGTTATATCACCAGTATCACATGCGGGATTATTCTTTAATACTGGCACACGAGATGAAAAAAAAGATGAACATGGAATGGCTCATTTTGTTGAACACACTGTTTTCAAAGGTACGCAAAAACGTAATTCCTATCACATCATTTCAAGGCTTGAAGATGTAGGAGGAGAATTAAATGCCTATACTACAAAAGAAGAAACTTGTATCCATGCTTCATTCCTTAATACAGATGCCGAAAGGGCAGTTGAACTAATTTACGATATTGCTTTTAACGCTACTTTTCCCGAAAAAGAAATTGTTAAGGAAAAAGAAATTATCATTGATGAAATAAATTCTTATAAAGACAACCCTTCGGAACAAATTTTTGATGATTTTGAAGAAATGATTTTTCCGAATCATCCATTAGGCAGAAATATTCTTGGAACACCAAAATCGTTAAAAAAATTCAACCGCGATTCAATTTTAAAATTCAGGCAAAACAATTATTTCACTGATGAAATTGTATTTTGTTTTGTTGGAAATATTGAAAATAGTCAATTAATAAAATTATTTGAAAAATATTTCGCCAATGTTGTGGGAAAACCAAGAATAGGCTCAACTATGGAAAGTCCAAGTTATACAAAAAATTTTAAGGAAGAATCAAAAAGAACATTTCAAACTCATTGCGTGATAGGTTCACTGGCTTATAATTTTGCGAGTGAAAAACGTCTGACATTGCACTTACTGAGCAATATTTTAGGAGGTCCGGGGTTAAATTCATTGCTAAGCTTATCACTACGCGACAGGCATGGTTGCTCATATACTACTGAATCGAGCTATACGCCATATTCCGATTGCGGAATTTTTGAAGTATATTTCGGAACTGACAAGGAACATCTCGAGAAATGTCTCAAATTAGTTTATAAAGAGTTTGACGTTTTAAAATCACAAAAATTAGGAATCATTAAATTCTCAAAAGCAAAAAAACAACTTATCGGACAAATGGCAATTGCCTCAGATCATAACGAAAACCTGATGATGAGCATCGGTAAAAGTTATCTGGTATTTGACAAAGTAGAGAGTCTGGAAGAAATTAACCGTCAAATTGAAGCCATAACTGAAAGACAATTTTTGGATGTTGCCAATGAAATACTCGATTCCAATACGCTTTCAACATTAATATTTAAATAGAAATCAAAATATGTCTGGATTAACAGAAATATTTAAATATGCTGAAGAACACAGTACACCCGAACTTCCAATTTTAAATAAAATTTATCGTGAAACAAATATACGTTATCTCAATCCAAGAATGGTTTCCGGTCATATTCAGGGTGCAATGCTTTCGATGTTTAGTAAGATGGTTCAACCGACATATATTCTAGAAATTGGAACTTTTACAGGTTATTCAGCAATATGTTTGGCACAAGGCTTGCGAACCGGCGGAAAGGTTCATACTATTGAAATAAAAGACGAAATAGCTGAAGTTGCTAATCAATATTTTAATGAAGCAGGGTTAGCTGAAAAAATAATGCTTCATATCGGAAATGCAATAGAATTAGTACCTGCAATAAATTTAACATTTGATATCATTTACATTGACGGTGAAAAACGTGAATATATTGAATACTATAACAGTTGTATTAATTTTTTGAAAATCGGCGGTTATTTAATAGCCGATAATGTTTTGTGGAACGGTAAAGTTTTAAATATATCATCAAATAATGAAGCAACTACAAAGGCAGTCATGGAATTTAATGATTTAATAAATAATAATCCAAATCTTGAGAACTTGCTTTTACCAATTCGTGACGGTTTAATGATAGCCAGAAAACTTAACTAGTTATTCTGCCTACTTATCACCATAAATGTCGGCTTCGGTAAATATTCCGTCGGCAATAAGTGTACTTTTAATATTATTTTTATCTACCAAAACTGTTCCTATTAATTTAGATGGAACGTCAATTACTCCATTCCACATTTTATCATTCAAATCATTAATCTTATTCCTCTTTGAACAATTCATTGCCATTTCGGCAGCAGTGTATGCAAGTTGTTTAAATGATTTATATACAGTAACTGTTTGTTTGCCTTTAATAATATTTTTACACGCACCTAATTCAGCATCCATACCGGTAATAATAATATTTTTATTTATATTATTTTTTGCCAGGGCATTTAATATTCCGCCTGTTAATTTATCGCTCGATGAAATAATTACATCAGGAAGCACATCACTTAGCCTGAGAAAGTAATTCATCTCAATCATGGCATTATCAGCTCCCCATTCTTCAATAGAAACATTATATAAAAATTTTACTTTACCATCTTTTACAGGACCATCTAAAGCTTTCATCTGGCCTTTTGAAATTTGTACAGCATTAAAATCAGTCCGGTCACCTCCAATTACAACATAATTTCCTGTTGGTTGCAGCTTTAAAGCATATTCAGTCATATTATAACCAATATCCTGATATTTAAAAGATATATAATAGTCGGGTTTGGAATTCATTATTAATCTATCATATGCAATAATAATTGCATTATAATCGTGAGCCTGTCGAACAATTTCGGCAGCGAGGTCAGCATTAACCGCATCAATTACTAAAATTTTGATCCCTTTTTGTAGGAAATCTAACGCTTGTTTATTTTGAATTTTTGCATCATTTTGGGCTTCTACAACTAAAGCTGTTCCTCCTAATTGACTTATTCGATCAGTAAAATATTGTTTTTCTTTTACATAGCGCTCGTTTTTTATATGCGGAAGCAAAAAAGCAACCTGCACTTTATTCTCAGAGCATGAACATGCTAAAATGACCAGTAAAAACCAAATCAAATTTTTCATAAGTCCAATATTAGATTATGTATTAAAGCCTGTTAACTCTTTTTGCTTCGTCGATTAATCTCATCACGAATCACTGAAGCTTTTTCATAATCTTCAGTTTTAATAGCCTCTTCCAAACTTGTTCTAAGTTCGTCAACCGAAAGTGATTTTAATTCTTCGTACTTATTTTTCTTAAGTTCATCTTGCGGTTTAATAATATTCGATTTTTGTGAAATCTTCGACTCCTTTTCAAATTCCAAAACAATGCCTGATCGTTCTAAAATATCTTCGGTTGTATAAATTGGGCATTTAAAACGCAATGCAAGTGCAATTGCATCAGATGTCCTTGAATCTATATTAATAGTGTTTTTCCCATCATAACAGGTAAGCCTGGAATAAAAAATTCCTTCTTCGAGTTTATAAATATTTACTTCAAGTAAATCAATTTTAAAAGCAACTGCAAAATTGTAGAATAAATCGTGAGTAAGCGGACGTGGCGGATTTAAACCTTCTAATTGAATAGCAATTGCCTGTGCCTCAAAACCTCCAACAATAATTGGAATTCTTCTATCCCCCATATCCTCAGTTAATACAAGTGCATATGCACCCGATTGTGTTTGGCTATAAGAAATTCCCAAAACATTAAGCTTCACCTTACTCATTTCATTTAAGGATAATCTCCGTATTCATACAAAGATAATTATTTAGGATTATTTTTAATTTGAAAATTACTGTTTTATAAACATACCTAATGTCATTCATCTTTTTCATTATCCAAATGCACTGCGGAAGCCATTGGTTTCAATTTATTCGACGACAATTCATTGTAATTAAAACGGTTCTTATATACATCACAAGCCATATAAATGGCGTTTCGGAATGAAGTAAAAGATGCTTCTCCTTTGCCTGCAATATCATAACCGGTGCCATGGGCAGGAGAAGTTCTTACAATTGGCAATCCGGCAGTAAAATTTACACCTTCGCCATTGGTCAGCGCCTTGAATGGTATTAATCCCTGATCGTGATACATTGCCAAAATAGCATCAAACTTTGTATAACTACCTGATCCATAAAATCCATCAGCAGAATATGGCCCTAAAGCCATTATGTTTTGTTCACGTGCAATTTTAATTGCAGGAATAATAATATCGTTTTCTTCATTACCAATCAATCCGTTGTCTCCTGCATGTGGGTTTAAACCTAAAACAGCAATTCTGGGATTAGTAACATTAAAATCTTCAATGAGCGATTGTTGCATTAATTTTAATTTGCTCAATATCCGTTCCTGAGTCACAAATACTGAAACCTTGCTCAGTTGAACATGCTCACAAACCAAACCGACCCGCATAATTTCACTAACCATAAACATTAATACGTCATTTGCATTTAGTTTACTTTGCAAATAGTCAGTATGTCCTTTGAAATTGAATTTTTCCGACTGAATATTAGCCTTATTGATTGGAGCTGTAACCAGTGCATCAATTTTACCTGCTTTTAAATCACCTGTAGCTGTTTCTAATGCAACAAAAGCAGCTTCCCCGGCCATTTGAGTTGATTTGCCTAATTCAACTTTTATATTCTCATCAACACAATTTATTAAGTTAGCTCTTTTGGTATTTATTTCATCAAAATTTCTGACAGAATTAAGGTTAACATTATTTAAATTCAATGTTTTTTTGTGATACCCTGCTACCTTGGCCGAACCATATACAATTGGTGTACAAAGTTCCAAAATACGCGGATCGGATAATGTATTCAATATAATTTCGTAGCTTATTCCGTTTATGTCGCCATGCGTGATTCCTAATTTTATTTTTTTCATTTGTAATTATCTAAATGGCTAATTTGTTTTATTTAATTTTTAAGAAGTTGATTAGTTTTTATTTTGAGTTTTCAGCAATATTTTCAAAGAAATTATAAAGCAGGCGCATACTGTAACCGTTTCCTCCTTTACCTCTGTAGCTGTCGCATTTTTTATTAAATGCCACTCCGGCAATATCAAAATGGACCCAAGGATATTTTGTAAAATATTCAAGAAATTTTCCGGCTGTTATAGCACCGGCACTTTTTCCACCAACATTTTTTATCTCAGCAATATCTGATTTAATAAGTTCTGCATATTCTTCCCATAAAGGAAATTCTACGATTCTTTCGAAAACTTTTTCACCGCTTAATGCAAGTTGCTTTTTAATTTCATCCGAAGCTGTACCCATTGCAACCAACGCAAAAGAACCAATTGCTGCAGCAGCAGAACCTGTTAAGGTTGCAACATCTATTACCAATTGAGGATCATAGCGTTTGGCATATACCAGGGCATCGGCTAGTATCATTCGGCCTTCTGCATCGCTATTCAACATTTCAACATTTGTTCCATCCATAATGGTAACTATATCACCAGGTGCGTATGCATTCCCTGATGGCCTGTTATCGGTTGAAGGCACCAAAGCAATAACGTGTAAAGGAATTTTATTTGCTGCAATTGCAGTTATTGTCCCGCCAACTATTGCAGCACCCGACATATCACATTTCATGTAATCCATGCTGTCGGAAGTAGGTTTTAAGCTTAAACCTCCGGTATCATAAACTACTCCTTTACCAACCAGAATATATGGTTTTGAATTTTTTGCATTTTGTGGCTTCCATTCAATTATTGTAAACGTTGGAGGATCAACCGATCCTTTATTTACAGCTATTAAACCGCCCATTTTAAGTGCTTCAATTTTACTTTTATTGAATATTTCAACATTGCAACCTGCTTCATTAGCCATATTATAAAGTTCGCTTGCTAATTGTTCAGCGTTTAATGAACTTACAGGCTCGTTTACTAAATCACGAACTTTAAATAATGATTTCCAAATATTTGTGTATGCTTCTATTTTTGAAGGTTCTAATGGTTTACAAATAAGTCCAATTTCTTTAACAGATGAAATTTTTTCTTCGGGTTTTGCAAAATACTTCACAAACTTATAGGAACTTAATACCAAACCTTCAGTAAAAGCCATAAGTAAATCTTCATTATTCGAAGCATGATAGGTTGAAATTTTTTCTAAATTCAAATCACATAAAGCTGTATTTACTTTGTTTCCAGCTTTTCTGGCATCTTCCAATTGAATAAATAGGCTTTTTTGTGGATCGGAAATAATTATAAAAACCAAACGGTTATATTGATTTATAGTAATAAAATTGTCGTTTTTACGAATTCTTTGTTGAATAAAATTGAATTCATTTTCAGTTAAAAACGATGCATCAAAAGCTGAATCCTTGGTAGCTAAAATAGCCACACTCGACTGGATATCAATACTATCTGTTTTATAAATTTTAATATTCATAATTATAAATTACATATTAAGAAATCTTTCAAAGTTAATAAAACCTTCCTCATCTAATAAGTTAGATGATTATTAACCCACTATTCCTAATTTTTAAAGATGTGAAAATAATAAATAATTGCAACCTTTTAATAAATTTAGGATACGGTTAATGAACTATTTACAAGGTTTAACAATTTAAAATTGATAATGGCATAAATTTCATAAATTTAAAATCATTTCTCAAATTATTAAATATTAAAAATTTGGCTAAATTTGCGTTCCCATTTTAGGCGGATGTGTCGTAATTGGTAGCCGAGCCAGACTTAGGATCTGGTGCCGTAAGGCGTGTGGGTTCGAGTCCCTTCATCCGCACTTATTATTTATTAATATTTATTCCAAAATTAAATTTAAATGAACATCAGCAAACAAAACATCGACGAATTGAATGCTACGCTAACAATGAAAGTTAGCAAAGAAGATTATCAGGAACGTGTTGACAAAGTACTGGGCGATTATCGAAAAAAAGCAAATTTACCTGGATTTAGGCCCGGAAAAGTTCCCGCTTCTTTAATCAGTAAAATGTACGGTAAAGCTGTTTTGGCTGATGAAATTAACAAACTTGTTGGTGAAAAATTAAATGAATATATTAAAGCCGAAGATATTCATGTACTTGGTGACCCAATGCCAAACGAAAATCAAAATAAACAAATTGATTTTGAAAATGATACTGAATTTGAATTTGTGTTTGATATAGGATTATCGCCTGAATTAGATGTTAATCTTTCGAAAAAAGATAAAATCACTGCTTATGAAATTAAGCTCGAAAACAGCATGATTGATAACTACGTTAACAATTATACACGTAGATATGGTAAATTTATTGAATGTGATGAAGTTGAAGAAAATGAAATGTTGAAAGGCGATTTTGCCGAAGTTGATGATGCCGGTAATATTGTTGAAAATGGCATTGCATCGCAAGATATTTCTGTTTATCTCGAAATTGCAAAAGATGAAAATGAAAAGAAAGCATTTAAAGGTGCAAAAATTGGAGATATAGTTAAATTCGACGTAAAAAAGGCATTCCCCAACGATACTGAAATTGCCAACCTGCTTAAAGTCGATAAAGATAAAGTTGCCGATGCCCCTTCGAAATATCAATTTACAATTAAATCAATTTCTAAATTTCAAAGCGCTGATTTAAATACCGAACTATTCGACAAAATTTATGGCGAAGGAAAAGTAAATTCCGAAGAAGAATTCAAAAATAAAATTACGGATGAACTTAAAGAAAATCTGAAAAAAGATACCAATTATAAGTTCCAACTCGATTCAAGGAAATTTCTATTAAAGAAGAATAATGTTAAATTACCTGAAGAATTCCTAAAAAGGTGGTTGACATTTATGAATGAGGGTAAAATCACCCCGGAACAAATTGAAAAAGAATTCCCGGTATTTGTTGAAGATATGAAATGGCAGTTAATTAAAAATAAAATTGCCAAATTATCAAACATTGAAGTTAAAGAGGATGAAGTGGTTGAATATGCAAAAGAAGTTACCCGCATGCAATTTCGCCAATATGGACTATCAAACATCCCTGATGAACATATAGACAGTTATGCTGTTAATTTATTGAAAAAAGAAGATGAAGTTCGTCGATTGGTTGACAAACTATTAGAAGACAAAGTTGTTAATTATGTTAAGGAAACTGTTACTCCTGACGTTAAAGAAATTAGCAACGAAGAATTTAGTAAGCTTTTTTCAGAAAACTAAAATATTGCGTACTTTTATTATCAATAAAATTCAAAAAGAAAGTTATGGATATAAAAACCGAATTTGACAAATTTGCACGTGGCAAGCAAGGTATTAGCAGCCTTACAATGCACCGTTTTGAATCGATATACAACAATTATATATCGCCTACCATTATTGAAGAACGCCAGTTAAATATTGCCACTATGGACGTATTTTCACGATTAATGATGGATAGGATTATTTTCTTAGGCTTACCAATTGACGATTATGTTGCCAATATTATTGAAGCACAGTTATTATTCCTCGATTCAGCCGATACTTCGAAAGATATACAAATATATTTCAATACTCCCGGAGGTTCTGTTCATGCTGGATTGGGAATATATGACACCATGCAATTTGTGATTAGTGATGTTGCTACAATTTGTACAGGTATGGCAGCATCAATGGGAGCAGTGCTTATGACTGCCGGGACAAAAGGTAAACGTTCTGCCCTGCGACATTCCCGGATTATGATCCACCAACCTATGGGCGGAGCTCAGGGTCAGGCTTCAGATATTGAAATTACCGCAAGGGAAATACAGAAAATGAAAAAGGAATTATATGAAATAATTGCTGAACATTCTGGTAATCCTTACAAAAAAATTGAAAAAGATTCAGATCGTGATTATTGGATGACAGCAATTGAAGCCAAAGAATACGGAATGATAGATGAAGTTTTAGATCGAAGGAAACCAGTAATAAAGAAGGATGAAGGATTCTGATAATAATTGTTCATTTTGTGGCCGGAATAAAAAGGAAGTTAATTTATTAATCAGCGGCCAAAATGCCCAAATATGTGACATGTGTGTGGCGCAAGCCAATGATATAATTAATGAAGAATCAAAAGTTCATAAAAATGTCACGTTTGATTTTTCTAAAATTAAATTATTAAAGCCTTTTGAAATAAAGAAATTTCTTGACCAATATGTTATTGGCCAGGATGAAGCAAAGAAATTTTTATCGGTTGCTGTTTATAATCATTATAAACGTTTACTTCATGTTAGCCGAAAAGGTGAATCGGAAGTTGATATTGAAAAATCAAATATACTTCTAGTTGGAGAAACTGGTACTGGCAAAACTCTTTTAGCACGTACAATCGCCAAGATGTTGCATGTGCCTTTTACCATTGTTGATGCTACAGTATTAACCGAAGCAGGGTATGTTGGTGAGGATGTTGAAAGCATTCTTACAAGGCTTTTACAAGCGGCTGATTATAATGTGGAATCGGCACAACGTGGAATAGTATTTATTGACGAAATAGATAAAATTTCACGTAAAAGCGATAATCCTTCTATAACACGCGATGTATCAGGCGAAGGAGTACAACAAGGAATGTTGAAACTGCTCGAAGGAAGCATTGTAAATGTACCACCACAAGGTGGTAGAAAACATCCAGAACAAAAAATGATTGCCGTTGATACGACTAATATACTTTTCATTTGCGGTGGCGCATTCGAAGGAATTGAACGCAAAATAGCACTTCGATTGAACACTACTGTTGTAGGTTATGGCGCTAGTAAGAAAAAGGATAAAATTGATAAAAATAATTTGTTGCAATATATTTCTCCGGTTGATTTGCGTGCATACGGTTTAATTCCTGAAATTGTTGGACGCCTACCAATCCTCACCTATCTTAATCCTTTGGATAAAGAAACTTTGCGAAGAATTATGACCGAACCCAAAGATTCCATTATTAAACAATATTCCAAACTTTTAGAACTTGATAAAATCAAACTTACTTTTGATGATGATGTTTTGGATTATATTGTTGAAAAAGCAATGGAATTTAAGCTTGGTGCCAGAGGATTACGTTCGATTTGTGAAGCTATTATGATTGATGCCATGTACGAACTTCCCTCACAAGATGTGCATGAACTCATAATTTCATTGGATTATGCACGTGAACAAATGGAAAAGGCCAATATGAGCCGATTGAAAGCTGCTTAAGATTTCGATTAAATATTGTTGGTAAATATTGTTTTTTAGTACCTTTGACCTATTATTTTAAACATAAAATATGAACTCACTAATTATTTTAGATTTTTTCAGCGGAGGCCATATAATTGTAATTGTACTGGTGCTAGTACTTTTATTTGGCGGGAAAAAAATACCTGAACTCATGCGAGGCTTAGGTGAAGGGATTCATGAATTTAAAAAGGCCAGCAATAAAGGGACTGAAGCTGAAAAACCTGAAGAAAAATTGGATAAAAAATAATCTACTGATTTTTTTAGAGTCAAAAGTGCAAATTTAATTTTTGGAATTTTATAAATTTATAATAAATGCCTTTCTGCAATACAGACAGGCATTTAAATTTTATACCCTAGGTAATGCGAATTCACTTTATCTTATTCATATACTTTTCATTTATTATTTGCGGGCAACTATTTTCACAAAAATATGATACTACTAAAATTCAAAAAATAGACAAGTCAGTTCAGGATTTTTCAACTAAAAATTCCCAGACTGCATCTGATATAAACCATCCAAACGATAAAATAAAAACATTCCCGGATATATATTATGAATATAAAATTGCTGAACTAAGCAAAACATCTCCAATTAAGCTCGATTATAATAAAGATGTACAAAAATATATTGATTTATATCTTGAAAAACGACCAGAAAAAGTATCAGAGTTTTTAGGGCTTGAAGATTTATATTTCCCGATTTTTGAAGAATATCTCGACAAATACAACCTCCCATTGGAGCTTAAATACTTGCCAATTGTTGAGTCAGGCCTCAACCCAATAGTGCAATCATCATCAGGAGCAATGGGCTTATGGCAATTGCTTTTAAATGCATCAAAATTATTGGGCCTTCAAGTTACTTCATATCGTGATGAACGCTGTGACCCTTATTTATCAACAGATGCAGCATGTCGGTACCTGAAATATTTATATGAAACTTTTAATGATTGGCAACTCGCATTAGCTGCCTACAACGGAGGACCGGGCGAAGTTCGAAATGCAATTATCCGGTCGGGAGGGAAAACTGATTTCTGGCAGTTACAGCCCTATTTATCAGACCAGACGAAAGGCTATGTTCCACTCTTTATTGCAATTGTTTACCTTGCAAATCATCCTCAGGAACATGGAATATACCCTAAACAACCTATTATTTCCTATAATTTTATTGATACAGTTCAAATTAATGGTTCTCTTGAATTTTCAAAACTTTCTGAAGAAATTAATGTACCAGTAGAGACTATTAAATTTTTAAATCCTTGTTATCGAAGAGATGTTATACCTGAAGCCGGGAAACCTCAATCACTTGTATTGCCTTCAGATAAAATTTTAACATTTCTGAAACTCGAAAATCAAATTTTTTCACGTACTAATGATACGGCCACTTATATAGATATTCTTGCTTCATCTGGCGATACGAGTGGTTTACAAAAATCAGTTTATATTGTTGCAAAAGGAGATTTTTTGCATAAAATAGCTTTGCAATATGGATGCACAATTGAAAGTCTAAGGGCATGGAATAAATTGAAAACCGATAACCTGAATGCTGGTCAGCTACTCAATATTTGGACAAAAGCTAAAGAAGACAATTCCAATCCACAAGGCAATAATTCACATAAACAACCAAAGTATTTCTACTATATTGTTAAAAAGGGCGATACTATGTGGAGCATTTCAGAACGATTTAAATGCGATTCTGTAAATACAATAAAAGCCGCCAATAATATATCAAACGATCGTGATTTAAAACCAGGACAAAAGCTTAAAATTATTGTTTCAAATTAGTATATAAATGACAATAATTTAATCGGTTTTTATTTTGAATCATATACTGACTTAATGGTCTGCTTTCTTAAAACTAATCCACTTCTGGCAGGTAAATATAATGGAAGCCCCGCAGGTAATAGCTGCGCGAAATAAGTAATGCTTTTATCTATTCTTTCCTGACCACCAAATTCAGCATCATCAGTAGTAAAAATTATTGAATATTTCCCTGAAACGGAAGGTATATTATAGCCTGGGAATGATGTTTCGGGATTAAAATTAAATACAAAAAGCCAGCCATTCCTTTCATAAGCCAATACCTGTGCATTTTCATTTGCATGAATTAAAACCGGAAATAAAATGGAATAACAATCTGATTTTTCAATCCAATTTAACATTGCCTTATCAAAATTTAGCAACCAATGAAACTTAAGACTTAAATCATCGGCCAGGTTCCATTGCCGGCGGGCATAATGATACGACCAGTTATTCCCTTCGCGCGGGAAATCTATCCATTCCGGATGTCCAAACTCATTACCCATAAAATTTAAATAACCAGCACCTGCAGTAGTAAGTGTAAATAACCGAAGCATTTTATGTAATGCGATGCCTCTGTCTATCACAACACTTTGGTTACTCTTACTCATATTAAAGTAAAGCTCCTTTTTAGTCAGTCGAAAGAAAATAGTTTGATCACCAACAAGTGCCTGATCATGCGATTCGGTATATGAAATGGCCTTTTCATCTTTTCGGTGGCTAATTAATTCATAATACATTTGGCTTACATTCCACTTTTCATCAGGTAATTCTTTTATCAATTTAATCCAATAATCCGGTACTCCCATGGCAAGTCTGTAATCAAAGCCAAAGCCCCCATATTCAAGAGGAGCAGCCAATCCTGGCATTCCACTCATTTCTTCTGCAATTGTTATTGCTTCAGGGTGAGCTTCGTGAATTAATTTATTAGCAAGAATTAAATAAGAAATAGCATCCTCATCTTCGTCATTATCATAATACATTTCATAATTCGTGAAATTTTTATTTAAACCATGATCGAGATATAACATGCTGGTAACGCCATCAAATCGAAATCCATCAAACCTGAACTCATCTAACCAATATTGGCAATTCGATAGCAAAAAATGAACAACTTCGGGCTTTGCGTAATTGAAACATAACGAATCCCATGCAACATGAAGCCTGCGATATCCTGAATGAAAATATTGATACGGTGTGCCATCAAAAAGGCCTAAACCTTCCGATTCATTTTTTACTGAATGCGAATGCACCAAATCCATAATAACAGCCAACCCCATTTGATGGGCAGTATCAATGAGCGATTTTAAATCGTCGGGTGTACCAAAACGAGAAGATACTGCAAAGAAATTCGAAACATGATAACCAAAAGAGCCATAATAAGGATGCTCCTGAATGGCCATTAACTGAATAGTATTATAGCCGGTATTTTTTATGCGGGGTAAAACATTATCCCTGAATTCAATATAACTACCAACCTTTCCTTCCTGGGTTGCCATTCCAACATGAGCTTCATAAATTAAAAGGTTTTTATGCGAAGGTTTAAAATTATTGAATTGCCATTGATATGGCTTATCCGGAATCCATATTTCCGCATCAAAACCTAATGTTTTTGTATCCTGTACCATTCTGTTTCCCCATGCCGGCAACCGAAATCCCTGCCCATTTTCCCAACGAATAAATAACTTATAATGCTGTTTATGGCTAAGTTCATTCAGAGGTAATATTATTTCCCAATTCCCAAATTCAAGCTTTTTTAAAGCATATTTTGGAAGAATCTCCCAATTCGAAAAATCGCCAACCAAATAAACTTCGGTTGCATTTGGCGCCCATTCGCGAAAAGTCCAATGGTCTTTTTCTTTATGCAGTCCAAAATACAAGTGCCCGGTTGCAAAATCCTGCAATTTTCTGTTTTTGCAGTATTGACGTTCCTTTTCACTGGCATTTAGCAATCGGGCTTGAATAACATCTTTAAAAGGAGCTAACCATGAATCATTCTTGACAATTATAGGGACGTTGACAGACATTGCTTATTTTTTATTTACGATGCAATTTAAAAAAGAATTAGTACATTTCTTATTAATTCAACATTAATTAGAAGTTATAAGAAATTAAATAAATTGGAGAGAAATATCAGATAATAATTGTACATCAAAAAATGAAGAAGTTTTATTATCTTAGCATTTTTCTGAATATATACAATAAACAATAATTTTATAAGGTTCCATAAATATGAGGCTGTATATAGTAATTGCAAGCTTAATTTTGTTCAAATCTTTGGCTTATTCGCAATCTGTCGAATTTATGGACAAGGATAGGATAAGCAAAAATAAAATCCGTACCCAGACGCTTTATGAATATGATTATAAAAATGGGAAACCCGAAAGTAAAGGAACTAAGGCGAGAATAGATAGTTTCGACATATTGGGAAACCGTGTTATGGAAGTGAATTACAGGGCTACCGGTACTATTCATTATATTATGTCTTATAAATACGATGGTTCGGGCAACAAAACTGAATATGCAAAATATTCCGGCAACGATCGTAAATTGAATTATAAAGAAAGTATTAAATTCGATTCAAAGGGAAATAAACTCTATGAAAATGGTTTTAATGGTGTTGACACTTTTCGTATTACATATAATTACAATCGCTTTGAAAAGTTAGCCGAGGTTAACCAGTTTATTTTAAGAAATTTGAATGAAAAACGATCCTTTTCATATAAAGAAAATACTGCTGATATTAAAGTCACTGATGGAGATGGAAAATTAAAATTTATCCAGAAAAACACGTACAGCCCAACCGGAAAAATTATTGAAGAATCACAAATTGAACCCGATAATACAGAATCAAGGAGAGTGTTTTATTCCTACGATTCAAATGATAATTTAACAAGTGAAACAAAATTTATTAAAGGAAAACAAATAGGTAAAATTACCAGAATATATAATAATAAAGGCTTGTTAAGCGAAGTGTACCAAGAAGGGGTGAATATGCCTAAATTTATGACCAATAAATATACTTATAACGATAAAAACTGGCTTATTGAAGAACTTTCACGATCCGAACCAAACGATGAGTTCTCAAAAAACACTTTCACTTATGACGATAATGGAATTTGCAAAACAATTGATAGTTATTATGCAAGTTTTAAACAACAAGTTTTAAGTGTGTTTGTTTATACTACCTATTAATTCAAATTTTTAAATAATTTTTAATTCTAACTTGAAAGTACATAGTTTTCAGGATATCAACAAATCGTTGTTTAAAAATGCAATTACAACTGTAGGCTTTTTTGATGGCATTCATAAAGGGCATTTACAAATTATTAATTCCCTGATTGAGAAAGCAAAAAAAACTAATGGTGAAACCGTAATTGTAACACTTTGGCCGCATCCGCGAACAATAGTGCATGATCAAAAAGATATAAAACTTCTCAGTACATTCAATGAAAAAATTGAACTCTTAAAACAAAGTGGTATTGATCATACGGTAATTATTCCTTTTTCAAAAGACATTGCTGAAACTTCAGCAGTAGAATTCTTTCATAAAATATTAATTGATAAAATCGGTACCAAATCACTTATGATTGGATTCGATAATCATTTTGGGAAAAATAAAGAAGGCAATTATACAATTCTGAAAAATGAGGCAAATAAAGCTGATTGTGAAATTACCCATTTGGAACCATTTTTTATTGGCGAAGAAAGGGTAAGTTCAACTGAAATACGCCTGTTTTTAGAATTGGGAAATATTGAAAAAGCAAATAAATTTTTAGGTTACCAATATACCATTTCCGGAATTGTTGTAAAAGGCCAAATGCTTGGCCGAACAATCGGATTTCCAACAGCAAATATTGTTCCCGATAAATGGAAAATGATCCCGGGTATTGGTGTTTATGCTGTACTTGTTAAAGTTGAAAATAAAACCTACCAGGGAATGCTGAATATAGGTTTCAGGCCAACTGTTGACAAAACACTTTTACATAAAACCATTGAAGCAAACTTATTTAATTTTAACGACAATTTGTACGAAAAAGAAATTACGGTTACTTTTGTAGCCCGTATGCGAAACGAAATGAAATTCTCAGGAATTGAGGAACTAAAAAGCAGACTTGAAAAAGATAAAGTTGATGCCCAAAAAATATTGAACAGCATCAATTTTAATTCTCAATTATAATAATTTAAATAACAAAAAAATGAGCGTAAGTTCGAATTTAACGAAATCCCTTCCTTACAAAGTTAAGGATATGAGTCTTGCCGAATTCGGCAGGAAGGAAATTGACATTGCCGAAATGGAAATGCCTGGACTGATGGCTATTAGAAAAAAGTATGCAGGTCAAAAACCCTTAAAAGGAGCCCGGATAAGTGGTTCCTTGCACATGACTATCCAAACCGCTGTGTTAATTGAAACATTGGCTGACCTTGGCGCTGATGTACGGTGGGCAAGTTGTAACATTTTTTCCACGCAGGATCATGCTGCTGCTGCAATTGCAGCTAAAGGCATTCCGGTATTTGCATGGAAAGGTGAAACTTTGGTAGAATATTGGTGGTGCACCGATCAATGCCTGAGTTTCCCGAATGGACAAGGCCCAAACCTGATTGTAGATGATGGCGGCGATGCCACATTAATGGTTCATTGGGGTTACAAAGCCGAAAATGAACCTTCGTTTCTTGATAGAAAATCTTCAAATAATGAAGAACAGATTATTTTGGAACAATTACAAACTATTTATACTGAGGACAAAACCCGCTGGCATCGTACAGTAAAAAATTTAAAAGGTGTTTCGGAAGAAACTACAACTGGGGTTCATCGCTTATACCAAATGATGGAAAAGGGAGAATTGTTAATTCCTGCCATCAACGTTAATGATTCAGTTACAAAATCGAAATTCGATAATCTTTATGGATGTCATGAATCATTGGCCGACGGTATTAAACGTGCCACCGATGTAATGATAGCTGGTAAAGTGGCTGTAATTCTGGGCTTTGGCGATGTTGGTAAAGGATGTGCCCGATCTATGAAATCATATGGAGCACGTGTTATTGTTACCGAAATTGATCCAATAAATGCTTTACAAGCCGTTATGGAAGGTTTTCAGGTAACAACAATTGAAGAGGCTCTTGCCGAAGGCAATATATATGTTACAACTACTGGAAATGCAGATGTTATAACAATTGAGCATCTTTCAAAAATGAAAGATCAGGCAATTGTTTGTAATATTGGCCATTTTGACAATGAAATTCAGGTCGAAAAACTTGTTACATTCAAAGGAATAAAGCATTTGAATATAAAACCTCAAGTTGATAAATATACATTTCCTGACGGTCATTCAATATTCTTATTGGCTGAAGGCCGCCTGGTAAATCTTGGTTGTGCAACCGGACATCCTTCGTTTGTAATGAGTAATTCATTTACAAATCAAACCCTTGCTCAGCTTGACTTATGGACAAACAATTATAAAGTTGATGTTTACAGGCTTTCAAAGAAGCTTGACGAAGAAGTTGCACGTTTGCATCTTGATCAGTTAGGTGTTAAGCTTACCCGTTTAACACAAAAACAAGCCGATTATATTGGCGTGCCAGTTGATGGGCCTTATAAGCCGGAACATTACAGATATTAAAATAATTGAACCCCGGAATTCCGGGGTTCTTTATTTCCAAATACTTAATACACCACGAATATCATCCAAGCTGGTATGGTATTGAACCAAAGGCATGGTTGCCATGCTTCCTTGTGCTGGAATTCCTTCATCACTTATCATAAACACTGATTTACAACATGGACAAGTACAAGTAAATTCATAAACATTAACATTTACTCCACAATGATCAGTTAAACCATTATAAGTGCATGTTCTATCATAAACTTCGTAAGTTGATACATCTTTTCTGTATAATATCAAACCATTACCATAGGTTCTTCCTAAAATAACAATATTCTTTAATTTTGAATTGTGAAAATTTAATATGCTATACTCAGTTAAAGTTTCCGTACTGGCTGAATCAGGAGTAATAGTGATCATTTGACCAATCCCCAGGTTTACAAGGTCAGTATTGGCATTTATTTGCAAGTTCACGGTAACATTAGGAATATTGGCATAATTTTCCTTTCCGCAACTCGTTAACAAATTTAGGAATAACATAATACCTAAAAAATTTCCTAATTTTGAATATAATGGATTAGGCATGGACAATTTATTTAGCTCCAAAATTAGATTTTATAACGTGAAATTTGCGTTAAATGTTATCCTATTATTAATTATTACACTTTCATCTCCCGCGCAAAAAAAATTTACAGATGCTGATGCTGAAAAAAAAAAGGAAGAAATTAAGGAAAAACAAGATGCAGAATACGAACAGAAACGTCAGGATTTTTTAAAGCACCGGTTAGCTATACAATCAAAAGCAACCAAAAAAAGAATGATAGCCAATCAAAAACTTACGGAAAGATATTATCGCAAATGTTCTTTCAAATCAATATTTCAAACAATTTTATTCAGAAAGCGAAATCAAAAAAAATTTCATTATAAATTAACTAATTTTTAAAATAAATGTTCTACTTCAATTAAAATTTTATAATTTTAGTGCTTATCAAAATTTAAAATGAAAATAAAAATACATCCCAGAAAATATATCGTCTGGGTAAGCTCATCTGGATAATTTTGCAAATAGGATAGGTAAATTTATATATTTGCAAAAAGGGTTTCAGGATACTGAAATTCTTTTTTGTTTTTAATTAAGTTAATAACTAAGAGAATAAGATATGTCAAAAGTTTCGTACATAACCGAAGAAGGATTGCAAAGGCTTAAATCAGAACTAGATCACATGGTAAATGTTGAACGACCTTCTATATCAAGGCAAATTGCTGAAGCTCGTGATAAGGGTGACTTGTCAGAAAATGCTGAATATGATGCTGCCAAAGATGCACAGGGAATGCTTGAAATGCGTATTGCAAAGCTCGAAGAAATTGTTGCCAATTCGCGAATAATTGATGAAACAAAAATTGATACATCAAAAGTTCAGATTTTAAATAAGGTTAAAATAAAAAATAAAAAGACGAATTCTGTACTTGAATATACAATTGTTTCGGAAAGCGAAGCAAATTTGAAGGAAGGAAAATTAGCCGTAAGCAGCCCTATTGCAAAATCGCTTTTAGGCAAAAAAGTTGGCGATGTGGTTGAAACTACAGTGCCTTCAGGGCAAGTTGCATTTGAGATTCTTAACATTTCAAGATAATCGAAATGGCTTCAATATTTACAAAAATTGTGCTAGGTGAAATTCCTTGTTACAAAGTGGCAGAAGATGCCGATTTTCTTGCATTTCTCGATATTAACCCTTTGGCAAAAGGACATAGTCTTGTAATTCCTAAAAAGGAAATAGATTATATTTTTGATGTAGATGATGCGTTGTTATCAAAAATGATTGTATTTGCTAAAAAAATAGCGAAAGCGATTGATAAGAGTATCCCATGTAAAAGAGTTGCCGTTGTTGTTCTTGGATTAGACGTACCTCATGCCCATATTCATCTTATACCTATGAACAGCGCATCAGATATCAATTTTTCGAACACGAAATTAAAACTTTCCAAAGAAGATTTTGAGCAAATCGCGCACAAAATAATTTCAGCCTATTAATATCTATTTATTACTATACATTGTATTTCGGCTTAATTACATTGTTTCAATGATTTTCATTAAATTTCAGAGCTTTTTAAAGATGTATTAAAACCTTTTATAAAAAGCCATAGCGGAAACACTATCAATTCCCATAAACCACCAGGAATATATAATGCTGAACCTAATCCATTTGTTGTATCTATAACGCCACATATATCGAGTACTGCACTTATTAGTAGAAAAAAGTATCCTATTCCTCCCAAAATTGACAAAAATCGCGGTACAAGCTGTGATATATAAAGTGAATAACACAGAAATAAACTTCCAAATCCTAATATTATCATGGCTATTTGAAATCCATAATATTTTATTTTTAGAGCCAAAGTAATTGCAATCGCATAATTGGAAACTGTCTCACTTGTATAATTTTTACCTAAAGCAATAATATACAGATAACAAATAGCGCCAACTATAAGCAGCAAACTTTCAATTGTTCTAAGTATCACATATGTAAGAGCAATGGTTTCACTATGTTTTTTAACAACAGGAAAGAAATTTATAGCAATAAAAACAATTCCAATTGACATAACCAAAACAGAAAATACACCCACCAATAATTTACTATCAATTTGTAAAATATTCACGATTGGTTGTTTAAATTCTGGCGCAACAAAATAAGCATCAATCATACCAACAAGTGTTGTAAATATGAATAATGATCCAATAATTACCGCGTTTTTTTTGTATGTATTCATAGTATAAACTTTATTTTTTTGATTGATTTTGTATAATGCCTATTTCAAGCTCTCTACAATTCTACCATTATATATTTTTCTCAATATAATTAATCAGGCTGTGAATTGCTTTAATATGAATTTCCTGAACGCGATCGGAATATTTTGATTGTGGGGCACGTATCTCAACATCAGCAATTAATGCCAGCTTTCCACCAGTCTTTCCTGTAAGTGCAACAATTTTCATTCCCTTTTGCTTGGCAACATTTGCTGCATTTAATATATTCTCGGAATTGCCACTGGTACTAATTGCCAGTAAAACATCGCCATTATTGCCTAATGCTTCAATATATCTTGAAAAAACTGCATTAAACCCATAATCATTGGCAACACAAGTAATATGAGCAGCATCGGATATTGCTATTGCTGGCAGAGCCTTTCTGTCATCACGAAACCGACCACTCAACTCTTCGGCAAAATGCATTGCGTCGCACATACTTCCACCATTTCCACACGAAAGTATTTTATTGCCGTTTTTTAAAGCATTCACCATTATGTTACCGGCGCTAACAAGCTTCTCAAAATTTTTAGGATCGGCAATATATTTTGTAAGCACTTCATGCGCTTCTTTAAAATCCGACTCAAATATGTTTTCCATTTAAATAATTTATAAGAACAAAAATCGTAAAACAATCTATGAAAAAAAAATAATATAGTTTTAAACTAATTTTTTGAAAGAATTTTTAAACAAGCAGTCAAATGAATTGTTTCTATAATAAAATTGATTTGAAATTTACATATAGTAACTAAAAATCATTGCTTTGAAAACTAAATTTTACTTATCCATTATTTTAGTATTTGTTTTGGTAAATCATATTTTTGCCAAAACTGATACTATATCGAATGTTGGTTATACATTCTCCCCTTCAACTTTAACTATTAATGTTGGCGATATTGTTATATTTTCACTTGCTAATATTCATGATGCTGTTGAAGTTAACAAAGATGTTTGGGATGCCGAAGGAAACACATCCAATGGTGGGTTTAGTGTTGGTTACGGTGGAGGTACTGTGGTATTCAATACCGCTGGTACGTTCTATTATGTATGTCAACCACATGCAAGTTTGGGAATGAGAGGTGAAATAATTGTAAATTCTACTACTTCAATAAATATTGAGAATAAATCTTTTGCACCCAATATTTATCCTAATCCGGCAAGTGAAGTTATTAATGCCGATTTGAAGAATTTCAGCGGAGATGTTCGAATAAATATTTATGATATTACAGGTAAACTGGTCTTAAACAATGAATTGAAAGTATCGGATCAAATGTCATTGCAACAAATTGACATAAGTAAATTAAATGCTGGAAAATATTTAATTCAATTTATTTCAAACCAACATACGTCAACTCTATCATTTGTTAAAGTACAGCGTTAAAGTGATTTTGAATTTTTAATTTTAGCTTTATTTTCATTTCAATTTTTATCCATGCAAGTTATCTTTTTTGCTGGAAAAATTGAAATTTACAATTTGTTGATTAAATTATTTCAAAAAAGGATTTGCAATAACCAGCATCTTACTGTATATTAGTTTTTTATAACTAAATAAATAATGAGAAATTCTATAATATTATTGATGAAAAACTTGTATTTACCTTCAAATTATAGTACTTTAGATTCATAATTGGTACCAATGCGTAAATGGTGTAGGCCATAAAACGCCGAAGAAAAGGGCTTCCTGTAAGTCCCAAAATTTTCAAAAAAATTAAAACCGCCTGACAGGAACAAAAATTATAAACCTCCAGGCGGTTATTTTTTAGTTACTATATACTGCTTTTTTAATATAAACCATCAACAGATAAGTATCTTTCCCCTGTATCATAATTAAATGTAAGAATTTTGGCCTTTGCAGGAAGCATTTCAATTTTCTTAGCAACAGCCGCTAACGATGCGCCCGTTGAAATACCAACAAAAATACCTTCCTCTTTTGCAATTCGTTGTGCATAATCAAATGCCTCTTCTTTCGTTACTTGAATAATTTCATCGAGAATATCTTTATGTAAATTGCCTGGTATAAATCCTGCTCCTATTCCCTGAAGCGGATGTGGACCTGGTTTACCTCCGCTTATAACCGAGGATAATACTGGTTCAACAGCAATCACTTTCAAATTCGGAAACTTTAATTTTAATTCTTCTCCAACTCCAGTAATATGACCACCTGTGCCAACTCCGGTAATAAGAAAATCAAAACCATCCGGAAAATCATTTATAATTTCTTTAGCAGTAGTTTTTTTATGTATCTCAATATTGGCATTGTTTTCAAACTGATCCGGCACCCATGAATTTGGAGTTATTTGAGCAAGTTCCCTTGCCCTTTCACGAGCACCTGTCATGCCCTTTTCACGAGGCGTTAATTCAAAACCTGCACCATAAACTGACATTAACCTTCTCCGTTCAACACTAAACGATTCGGGCATAACCAATATTAATTTGTACTTTTTAACAGCAGCTACCATTGCCAAACCAATTCCGGTGTTCCCTGAAGTTGGTTCAATTATTACACTATTGGGTTTTAAAATGCCTTTACGTTCAGCATCTTCAACCATTGCAAGTGCTATCCTATCTTTAATACTTGCTCCCGGATTTGATTTTTCAAGTTTTATCCAAACTTCAGCCTTATTGCCGAACAAATTGTTAATCCTCACGTGTGGTGTACTTCCAATGGTTTCAAGAATAGTATTTGCTTTCATTTATTCAATATTTACTTTTAGTAAAAATAATCAATTATCCCAATAACAATAGTTCCAATGTACAATGGCAAAAGTAATTTTGATGTATTAATTTTTTTTCTACTTTTATACTTCTTAAATTTCAATGAGTAAAAACCTGTATTAAGATAAAAATTATATACTAATGAAAAATAAAATCTTATTAAGTATTGCGGCAATAATTTTCATTTTCGCAATAAAAACTGTAGCTCAACCTTTTGATTACTCCAAAAAAATTCCTGTTGATTCTTCTATAAAATTCGGAAAGCTGGCCAATGGAATGGTTTATTATATTAAGAAGAATAAAAAACCCGAAAACAGGGCAGAACTTCGATTAGCAGTAAATGCAGGTTCAGTGTTAGAAGATACTGATCAGTTAGGCTTAGCACACTTTACCGAACATATGGCATTTAACGGAACCACGCATTTTGCCAAAAACGAATTGGTAAGTTATTTACAATCGGTTGGAGTGAAGTTTGGTGCCGATTTAAATGCTTATACCAGTTTTGACCAAACAATTTATATGCTTACAATACCAACTGATTCAGCAGCTGTTCTGGATAAAGGGTTCGATGTACTAAGCGATTGGGCTCATGAACAGACTTTCGACAGCACAGAAATTGAAAAAGAACGAGGTGTGGTAATTGAAGAATGGCGTTTGGGGCGAGGTGCTGAACAACGGATGCAAGATAAATATATACCCGTGCTTTTTCACGACTCACGTTACGCTATTCGTTTACCAATAGGTACAAAAAAATCATTAGAAACATTTCACCGAAATTCTATTGTACGGTTCTATAAAGATTGGTACCGTCCTGATTTAATGGCAATAATCGCAGTTGGTGATTTTGATATGGCAAAAATTGAAAAAGAAATTATCGACAAATTTTCAAATATTCCGAACCCAAAAAATGAAAGGCCCAGAATTGTTTACAATGTACCCGATCATAAAGAAATACTTGCAAGTGTTAATTCCGATAAAGAAGCTGCAGAAGCCGATGTTTCAATATTCTACCTTAATAATAAAGAACCTGATATAACTTATGCAAATTATCGCGACCATGCAAAAGAACTACTCTATTTTACAATGTTAAACCAGCGTTTGGATGAACTTTCACAATTACCAAATCCTCCATTTTTAGGAGGATATTCAACTGATGGGAATATTGGAGCCAGAACAAAATATGCTTACGTTTCAATGGCCGCTGTTACTGATACAGGAATTATGACTGGATTGAAAACACTCTTGGATGAAAATGAAAAGGTGAAAAGATTTGGTTTCACGCAAAGTGAGTTCAACAGGGCCAAAAAGGATATTTTGAAAATGTATGAAAAATATTATAACGAAAGGGATAAAACAGAATCGTCAAGCTATGCCGATGAATTTATACGAAACTTTTTAAATGGTGAATCTATCCCAGGTATAGCATTTGAATATAATTTTATGCAAAAATATTTGCCTGGTGCAAAATTGGAGGAAATTAACCAACTAGCTACAAAATGGATCACAGATAGTAATCGCGTAGTTATTGTAACAGCACCACAGAAAGAAAGCGTAAAAATGCCTACGGATAAAGAAATTATTCAATTGGTTGAAAATGCTTCAAAAGCAAATGTAAGCGCTTATAAAGATAAAATTACTGATTCAGAGCTACTAAGTCAAAAACCAAAGCCCGGCAAGGTTATTAAAGAAAATCAAATTAAAGATATTGCTGTTACTGAACTAACTTTATCGAATGGTGTAAAAGTAATTTTGAAATCAACCGATTTTAAAAATGACGAAATAAAATTCTCCGCAATAAGTCCTGGTGGGCAATTCCTTTATCCCGATAAGGACAATTTTTCGGCAAATTTTGCAGCAAATATAATTGATGAAAGCGGTTTAGCTAAATTCTCAATTATAGATTTGCAAAAAATACTGGCAGGAAAATCTGTAAATGTTACTCCTTATATCAGTAGTTATACCGAAGGACTTAACGGAAATTGTGTGCCTAAAGATATGGAAACAATGTTTCAATTAATTTATCTGTATTTCATACAACCACGCTTAGATAGTGCTGCATTTACTTCATTTATTAATAAAGTGAAAGGGTATTTGGCCAATATCGAATCTGATCCGCAAATGTTTTACAGCGATACATTGAAACGAATATTATCGCAAAATCACCCGCGTGGTGGAGGAATCCCTAAAGTTTCAGATATTGATAAAATTGATTTGCAAAGAGTTTATCAGATTTATAAAGACCGCTTTGCCGATGCCAGTGATTTTACTTTTACAATTGTCGGCAATTTCAATACTGATAGCATAAAACCATTGTTGGAAGAATATTTAGGCAGTTTGCCTTCAAATAACAGAAAGGAAAGCTGGAAAGACGTAGGTATAAGACCTCCAAAAGGTGAAGTTTTCAGAAATATATACAAAGGCACTGATCCAAAAAGTCGCGTGAACATGATTTTTACAGGAGAAACCAAATATTCACCTGAAGAAGCGTATTATTTAAAATCGTTGGCTGATATATTAGAAATTCGCTTAATTGAAGTATTACGTGAAGAAAAGAGTGGAGTTTATGGCGTAGGTGCAATGGCCGCAATGGGCAGAATACCTTATCAAAATTACACAATAAAAATCCAATTCCCTTGTGGACCTGAAAACGTTGATTCACTTGTAAGTGAAACCTGGCAAATAATTAAAGAAATTCAAAAAAATGGCATTTCTGATAAAAATTTGAATAAAATTAAAGAAACCCAGGAACGTGAATTGGAAGTGAGCCTAAAAACCAATGGCTATTGGATGAACTTCCTCGAAAACAGCAGTTTTTATAATGATAATATGTCGGAAATCCTAAAAAAGAAAGAAATGATAGAAAAGCTGACATCGAAGGATATTCAAAATGTAGCCAATAAATATTTTAATGAAAAATATATTAAAGTAGTTTTATACCCGCAGAAATAAATTCTTAAATACTAAACAAAAAAGCTCCGGAAATAAATAGTCCCGGAGCTTTTTTTATTTCATTAAACCGTTAAATTATAACATAATATCAAAATTATTTTTCTTTAATTGTAAATATACTTCCTTATTAAACCAATACAATTGTGCCGGTTTGTGTGAAACCTTTTCCTGTTTTTCGTTTAATGGTGCAATAAATGGCATTTTCAACAATTTACGCCTGAAATTTCTTTTATCGAATTTAGCATTTAAAATTGTTTCAAAAATTTTTTGCAACAAACCCAATGAAAATTTATCAGGTAATAGTTCAAAAACCAAAGGATTATATTGAATATTATCACGTAAATAAGTCAAGGCATCCTGCATAATTTGTTTATGGTCATAAGCCATATCTAAAGGCATATCTTCTAAATCGTACCAAGCCGGGTTGAATTTAAACATTTCGGGATGCTGTTTTTGGATAGTAACCGCCAAATTGTATTTATTCACATCAATTAATGAATAGAAACCCACAGAAACGACACGTTCATATGGATCCTGACGGATTCCTTTCAGCCAGCGAATATCACGTTCTTGCTTCCTAATACGATCAACATCGCCAAACGTTTTAAACTGGTGAAGTGCAATTTCTTCAATTCCCGTATATTCTATCATTACCCGATTTGCAGCATTTTCAATATTTTCATCGGCATTTACATGACTGCCTGGAAGTAATTTATCTGCAAATATTACTTCACGAGTTTTTGCATCAAGCATAACCCTATCAAGCAATAAAACCCTGAGCTTTTCAATATCATATCCAAAAATGACACAATCTACTGATACATAGTCACTGAAAGACATTTTGTTTTCCAATTTATTATTAATTAAACAAATGTAATAATTCTATTCCCTAATTTAATAATCCTTTAACTTTTTCTAAATCGTCAGGCGTATCAATTGCAATAGTCTCGAAATCAGTTGTTTCAACATATATCTTATATCCATTTTCTAACCATCGGTTCTGTTCCAGCGATTCTGCTAATTCTAATGACGAAGAAGGTAAAGCGGTAATTTCTTTCAAAACAGGTACACGATAAGCATAAATTCCAAGATGTTTTAAAAATTGAAATGAAACTGCCCAATTTTCATTTGGTTCATTTCGGACGAATGGTATTGGCGAACGGCTGAAATAAATAGCCAATGCTTCTTTATTACGAATAACTTTCACAACATTGGGATTAAATATTTCATCCTTTTCAGTTATTTTTTTTGCCAATGTTGCAATCTGAACCGTTTCATCTTCGAAACAACTTTTCAATAACCTAATTTGTTCTGGTTTAATGAATGGTTCATCACCCTGAATGTTAATTACCACATCAAATTTTATATTTAATTCAGGAGAAATAATTTTACGAATGGCTTCGGAACATCTATCTGTCCCACTTTTATGATCTTTTGAGGTCATTATTACATTCCCGTTGAATGATTGTACATTAACTGCAATGCGTTCATCATCAGTAGCAACATATACTTGTTCCAATGCTTTGGATGCCTGCTCATACACCCGCTGTATCATTGTTTTTCCACCTATATCGGCTAAAGGTTTTCCCGGAAAACGTGTTGAAGCAAATCGGGCAGGAATAATTCCAACAAACTGCATATTTATTCGTATTAAAAACTAAATATACAAATTAACCGCAAAAAAATATAAAAAACATCACTGCCCAACATTAATAAAATTTAAAAACAAACCGCTTAATTGGACTTGTAATTTTTGAAAACAAATTAAGTTTATGAATGTGACAATTTAAAAATTACATAATATTTTATAAAATTTAAACAATTGCAAATTAGCAAAGAACAAGATTAATTGTAATTTTGTCAGGTTGAAATAATTTGTGTCAGTTTTTAAAAATGGATATTCAGGGAATAAAGCAACGATTCGGAATTATAGGTAATTACAGTGGTTTGAACCGTGCCATTGATATTGCGCGTCAGGTAGCTCCTACAGATTTATCTGTTTTGATAACTGGTCCAAGTGGATCGGGCAAAGAAATATTCCCTCAAATTATACATCAGTTTAGTGCGCGAAAACATGGCCAGTATATTGCGGTTAACTGCGGAGCAATTCCAGAAGGTACAATTGATTCAGAACTTTTTGGTCACGAAAAAGGTTCATTTACAGGTGCTCACGAAAGTCGTAAAGGTTATTTTGAAGTAGCGGATGGCGGTACTATATTTTTGGATGAAGTAGCCGAATTGCCTTTATCTACCCAGGTTCGACTTTTACGCGTTTTAGAAGCCGGTGAATTTATCAGGGTTGGTTCTTCAAAAGTGCAGAAAACTAATGTTAGAGTTGTTGCTGCTACTAATGTTGATGTTACCAGGGCCATTCAAAATGCAAAATTTCGTGAAGACCTTTTTTACAGGTTAAATACGGTTCCTATTCAAGTTCCGCCATTGCGCGAAAGAATTGATGATATTTATCTTCTTTTTAAAAAATTTGCCAATGACTTTGCCGAACGTTACCGAATGCCCGCAATTAACCTGGATGAAGAAGCTATTAAAGTGCTTGAATTATATGAATGGCCAGGTAATATAAGACAATTGAAAAATATAACAGAACAAATTTCGATAATTGAAAAACCTCGTATTATTGATGTTAATATTTTAAAACGTTATTTGCCCGATTTCCAGGAAGTGCGTTTGCCTGCATTATTAAAATCAGGTTCCACGGAACCTTCATTTGCATCTGAACGCGAAATTTTGTACAAAATTCTTTTCGATATGAAAAGTGATATGAACGATTTGAAAAAATTAGTTCTTGGATATATGCAAACAGGAAAATCGTCTTCCGATCTGGGTTCAGACAGCCAAAATACTTTTAACCGTTTATTTAATGACGTTGATATTCCAAATGGAAATACGGTTAAGCCTTTTGATATTAAAAAACAACACGAAGAAAATATTCAGGATACTGAAGAAATATTTGAAGAATCACTTTCAATCGTCGATAAAGAGGTTGAACTCATAAAAAAAGCGCTTGATAAACACAATGGAAAAAGAAAATTAGCTGCAGATGAACTAGGAATTTCAGAACGAACGTTGTATAGAAAGATTAAAGAATATAATTTAGAGTAATTTTTTGAATGATGATTTTATGTAATAAAAATATATATTTTAGAATTAGTGCCGTTGCATTGTTAATTTCGATAGTATGTGTATCGTGCTTTACTGTCAGTTATTCAACAACCGGGGCATCAATTTCGCCCGATTTAAAAACTTTGTCAATAGTAACTTTTCAAAATCGTTCGGCAGCTCCACCTTCTTTCGCACAAGATTTTACCGATGCATTTGTATCAAAATGCCGTTCAAATACCAAATTAACAATTGTTACTGAAGGTGGCGAAGCAAACTTCGAAGGCGAAATTGTAGGTTACGATGCAAAACCCACAGCAATCCAGGGTAATGAAACTGCCGCACAAAACAGGTTAACTATTACAGTGCATGTTAGATTTAACAATTCGGTTGATCCTAAGTTTAATTATGATTCTAATTTTTCGAGGTACAAAGATTATCCAAGTTCACAATCACTTGAACAAGCAGCAACTGCATATAGTGCCGATTTGATTGACCAATTAACAGAAGATATTTTTAATAAAGCTTTTGTAAACTGGTAAATTATGGAAAAGAATGAATTGATTAAATATTTACTAAAGCCTGAATTGCAAAGCGATAGCGACTACAGGACGATTAAACAGGAGGCTGAAAACTTTCCGTTTTTTCAACCTTTTCAATTCATGTTACTGAAATATTATCAGGCGAATAATAAATTTGAATTCGATAAATTTATTAAAAAATCTTCTGTTCATGTTTTCGAACGACGTAGGCTTTATAATTTTATTCATTCCGATACTTTTTTGCGGGAAAATATTCTTGTCAATGAATCTGACAATTTAATTGAATTGCCATACTTGGTTGACGAAAGTGAACCTGAGGAACCTCAACTTTTAACGCCTGAATTTACTGAACTACAAGAAAATTCAAATGCAATTATCAATAACGAAAGTGAAAATCAACCAATTCAACATTCCTTTGACAAAACGGAATCAATTACACAAGGTAATTCAAACCAAGCATTAACCAGAACTGAGGTTGAAGAAAATATTTCTTCCAGAAGGGAAGAAAAAGATACTTTGAAAGAATCAATAGCTGAAATTGTTGAATATCAGTCACAATCAAATAATTCTGATGTATCAGAAAATAATATTTTGCCAGAAATAACTTTTGAGCTTGATGAAAATATTGATATAATTAAGCCTTCAGTTTCTGATATTGAAGGAAATACTATTCCTGAAGCATTTATATTAAACCCGGAAAATGATAAATCGTTCCTTCAAATTGATGAAGGTGAAAATAGTAATCTGTTAGAAAATAAAGAACTAATAAATTCTGAAGTTGAAACAGAAAATGATAGCAAAAAGAAAGGTGTTACTATAGATATCTCTGAAGAAGTTCCTGATGATTCAACATTATTTCAAGACAGTTCTGAGAAGAATGAAGAATCGGGAAATGCTGAAAATAAGAAAGAAATTCATACGTTTACCGCTTGGTTTGACCATTTGGGTGAATCTGAAATTGAACAAATAAAAAGTAATTCGGAGAAAAAAAATAGTGGAAATGCTAATTTTGATTTAATTGATAAATTTTTAACTGAGGAACCACGTATAAAACCTAAGCCAATAACGGCATCGGAACAGGAAGACATTTCAGTTGCAAGCGAAGAAGAGCATGAGGACTTTATGACTGAAACGCTTGCGAAAATTTATATAAAACAAGGCAATTATGCAAAGGCAATAAAAGCTTATGAAAAATTAAGTTTGAAATTTCCGGAAAAAAACATTTACTTTGCCACCCAAATCGAAGAAATTAAAAAAATTTTAGACAACCAATAAAAAAATTATAAAACCATGATGGCAGTTGCATACGTATTGATTTTCATAATCAGTATATTACTAATTTTAATAGTTTTGGTACAAAACTCAAAAGGTGGCGGATTAGCTGCCAATTTCACAGGCAGTCAAATAATGGGCGTTCGTAAAACAGCCGATTTTCTTGAAAAAGCTACCTGGGGACTAGCAGGTGCAGTGCTGTTATTCAGTATTGTAACCAATCTTATGATCCCTCGTGGAACTGATAACGTTCAAAAGTCAGTTATACAGGACGAAGTAAAAAATGCTATTGATCCTAATGCTGTACCAAAAATTCCTTCAGCTGCAAAAGCCGCAGATCAGAAAAATTATCCTGCACCAGTACAGGAAAAGAAATAATTGGATTTATCAAAATTTAATAAAAAGTGTCAGCCTGTCATAAATCTGACACTTTTTTATTTAAAATGCTTTTCTAAGTTGGGTTACAAAATAATTCTTAATTCTTTAATCAGCTTAGACTGCATATTTTAATCCTTTCTAATGCTCATTCAATTCAACTTTTTCGATGGTAAGTGAATAATATTTTCTATAATATATAAATTTCAAAAATAGAGCTATGAAATTTTGTCATAGAAATTCAACGAATTGATGTGAAAAACGAATTGGCACAATTTCTGATAAACCCTCACCAGATATTATAAACAAGTTTAATGTTTAACTTAAAATAATTATAAATTATGGCCGAAGTAAAAATCAAACCATTAGCCGACAGAGTTCTTGTTGAACCATTGGCAGCTGAACAAAAAACAGCAAGTGGAATTATTATTCCCGATACTGCAAAAGAAAAACCTCAAAGAGGCAAAGTTATTGCTGTAGGCAAAGGTACTAAAGATGATGCAATGGAGTTAAAGGTTGGTGATGAAGTTTTATATGGTAAATATGCCGGAACTGAAGTTACAGTTGAAGGTAAAGACTACTTAATTATGCGCCAAAGCGACGTATTCGCTGTTATTTAATTATACAAGAAAATCAAGAATTAATCTAAAATCAATAATAAAATTATGGCAAAAGAAATTATATTTGACCTTGAAGCACGCCAGGCGCTCTTAAAAGGAGTTGATGCGCTGGCTAATGCTGTTAAAGTTACATTAGGTCCAAAAGGACGTAATGTTGTTATCGACAAAAAATTTGGTCACCCACAGGTTACCAAAGATGGTGTTACTGTTGCAAAAGAAATTGAACTTTCAAACCATGTTGAAAACTTAGGTGCTCAATTGGTAAAAGAAGTTGCTTCAAAAACCAATGACGATGCTGGTGACGGAACAACTACTGCTACAGTTCTTGCCCAATCAATTGTTACAGTTGGCTTGAAAAACGTTACTGCTGGTGCAAATCCAATGGACTTAAAACGTGGTATTGACAAAGCAGTTGTTGCTGTTGTAGCAAACCTTAAAAAACAAAGTCAAACCATTGGCGAAGACAACAAAAAAATTGAACAGGTTGCAACAATATCAGCTAATAGCGACAATTCTATTGGCAAACTGATTGCCGAAGCTATGGCAAAAGTTAAAAAAGAAGGTGTAATTACTGTTGAAGAAGCCAAAGGGACTGAAACTGAAGTTAAGGTTGTTGAAGGTATGCAGTTCGATCGTGGTTATATTTCGGCTTACTTTGTAACCGACACCGAAAAAATGGAAGCTGTATTGGAAAATCCATACATTCTTATTCATGATAAGAAAATTTCTACCATGAAAGATATTCTTCCAATCCTTGAAACAGTTGTTCAATCTGGTCGTCCAATGCTTATAATTGCTGAAGATGTTGATGGTGAAGCTTTATCAACTTTAGTAGTTAATAAACTTCGCGGTTCTTTGCGTATTGCAGCTGTAAAAGCCCCAGGTTTTGGCGATCGTCGTAAAGAAATGCTCGAAGACCTTGCAATTTTAACAGGTGGAACTGTAATTTCAGAAGAAAAAGGTATGAAATTGGAAGCTGCTACCATTAATGATTTAGGTAAAGCTGAAAAAATTACTATCGATAAAGACAATACTACAGTAGTTAACGGTGCAGGTGAAAAGAAATTAATTACCGACCGTGTAGCTCAAATTAAAAAACAAATCGAAAATACCACAAGTGATTACGATCGCGAAAAATTGCAGGAACGTTTGGCTAAATTAGCTGGTGGTGTTGCTGTTCTTTATATTGGTGCAGCTACCGAAGTTGAAATGAAAGAAAAGAAAGACCGTGTAAATGATGCTTTAAGCGCTACACGTGCTGCCGTTGAAGAAGGAATTATTCCTGGCGGTGGTGTTGCTTTCATACGTGCCATTTCAGCAATTGAAACCCTTAAAGGTGACAATGAAGATGAAACAACCGGTATTGCAATTGTAAAACGTGCTTTGGAAGAACCTCTACGCATGATTGCACAAAATGCAGGTCAGGATGGTTCAGTAGTAGCACAAAAAGTAAAAGAAGGAAAAGGCGATTTTGGTTTCAATGCCCGTACCGATGTTTACGAAAACCTATTTGCTGCAGGTGTTATTGATCCTACCAAAGTTGCACGTGTTGCATTGGAAAATGCTTCGTCAATTGCAGGTATGATTTTAACCACCGATTGTTTATTGGTTGAAAAACCAGAAGACAAAAAAGAACCTGCTATGAACCCTGGTATGGGTGGCATGGGCGGAATGATGTAAAATTTTTCACGCCATATCTCATAGAAAGGCAGCCATCGGGTTGCCTTTCTTTTTTTATTTTATCTTTGCCGCCTAAATTATTTAACCATGGGTTTACAATGTGGTATAGTTGGTTTGCCTAATGTTGGGAAATCAACGCTTTTTAATTGTTTGTCGAATGCAAAGGCTCAAGCTGCAAACTTTCCTTTTTGTACTATTGAGCCAAACGTTGGTGTTATAACCGTTCCCGATGAAAGGTTAATAAAACTCACCGAAATTGACAAACCTTTAAAAGTAATTCCTGCAACCATTGAAATTGTTGATATCGCCGGTTTGGTAAAAGGAGCCAGTAAAGGCGAAGGATTGGGCAATAAATTTTTGGCCAATATTCGTGAAACTGACGCTATAATTCATGTCCTTCGTTGCTTCGATGACGATAATGTTACCCATGTAGACGGTTCGGTAAACCCATTGCGTGACAAAGAAATTATTGATACCGAATTGCAGTTTAAAGATTTAGAAACAGTCGAAAGCAGAATTTCAAAAGTACAAAAGCAGGCACAATCGGGTGGAGATAAATCATCTAAACGATTGCTTGATATTTTACTTCAATATAAAGCAGCATTAGACCAGGGTAAATCAGCCCGAACTGTAATACTTGACAATAAAGAAGATCAGAAACTGGCACATGAGTTATTCCTGCTAACCGATAAACCTATATTATATGTTTGCAATGTAGACGAAAAATCGGCTGTAAAAGGAAATAAATATACCGAAGTTGTTCAAAAGGCAATAGAACAGGAAAATGCTGAAATGCTTATTATTGCAGCCAAAACTGAAGCTGAAATTTCTGAATTGGAAACTTTTGAAGAACGTCAAATGTTTTTGGAAGAAGCTGGTTTGAAGGAATCGGGAGTTGCCCGTTTAATTAAATCAGCCTATAAATTGCTGAACCTCGAAACGTATTTCACCACTGGGGCTGATGAATCGAGGGCTTGGACTTTTATTAAAGGAACAAAAGCTCCACAAGCTGCCGGAATTATTCATACCGATTTTGAAAAAGGATTTATAAGGGCTGAGGTTATTAAATATGCCGATTATATTAAATATAATTCAGATGCAGCTTGCAGAGATGCTGGTAAAATAGCAATTGAAGGAAAAGAATATACGGTTCAGGATGGTGATATAATGCACTTCAGGTTTAATGTGTAGGTATTAGGCTTTAGGACTTAGACTTTTAGGATGTTCATATTAATTGGGAAGCCACAGTGTGAATTTTTTGTTTTCCTGAATGCCTTCAGTCTAAAGGCTATAAGTCTATTTTAGAAACATGTTCTTAATGCCATCGGTAGTATAAGTGCAGAATTCCCCCTTATCATTGCTATAAATCAAAAATGCATCCAATTCCTTATGTTGCGCTAAATACACTTTACAATTTTCTAATCCCATAACCAAACAAGCTGTTGCATTGGCATCGGCCAAAGCACATTCTTTAGAAAATAGTGAAGCGCTTAATAAGCAATTTTGCGTAGGATAACCTGTATGCGGATCAATATGATGTGCGTATTTTTTCCCATTCAAAATATAATATTTACGATAATTACCCGATGTTGATACAGATAAATTTTTTAGTGTTACAATTGCCTGAATTGGTTCTTCCGGTCCGTTGCTGCCGTCTATCGGTTTATCTATACCAACCCGCCAATATTCACCTTTAGCATTTGTGCCTTTTGCACGCACTTCACCGCCAATTTCTACAATATAATTCTTAATACCTTTCGATTCAATAAATTCACTCACTACATCTACCGAAAACCCTTGAGCAATGGCATTTACATCAATATCAACCTGGGGATATTTTTTTATTATTTTATTCCCCACGAGCTGAACCTTATCCATGCCAACATACTTCAGTAATGAATCGACCTGTGATTTACGTGCAGTTTTATGGCCTTTAGGACCAAAACCCCAGGCATCAACCAATGGCCCAACTGTAATATCAAATGCTCCACCCGAAGCTTTGTTCACCGAAGCAGCTTTTTCAAAAACCCTTCGGAACAAATCATCAATTCTAACGCTTGTATCGTTAGCATTAATTCGTGAAATAATAGACTGCGGAATATAAGCTGATAAGGAAAGGTCAATTGCCTTCAAAACCGAATCAATGGGTTTTGATAAATCGTCATTTATTGAATTTTCGTAAGTTATATGGTAAGTGCTACCCTGTGCATAACCACTTATTTTTTTATAAACTGGCTTAGGATGGTTGCAACTTACTAGTAATATTGAACTTATTAAATATATAAAAATTCTGCGTGCCATTATTACAAATAATTATGGCAGATAATGTGTTACACCCATTCCGGTAGCAAACCAAAAGCGTTTCCATTTATCAAAAACTACAGCATTTACAGTATTAAATGCTAATCCGTCGGATTTGGTATAAACAGTCCAATTTGGTTCCAAAAATATCCATAACCCAAGTCCATTAGTACCTACCCATTTTTTATTGTACTTATCTACTACTATTGAACTAAAATAGTTATTTGATCGGGCATTTATAGTTGCATAATTCGTCCAGGTGGAGACTCCTCCGCTTAAGTTTAATTCAGATAAACCGGTTGCAGTTCCAAACCAAATATTATCATATAAATCAAAAGCAACGGAATAAACCGAATTATTCATAATTTTTGAATTGGCTGTATCATATTTCACCCATGTTGAGCCATCAAATTTTGAAACTCCGGCTTGTGTTCCTATCCATTTATCATTGTATTTATCAACATAAATAGTATAGATATAATTACTAGCCAGACCGTCATTGGTATTAACAGTATTATAAGTTATCCAGTTTGTACCATCAAATTTCGACAACCCATTTACTGTACCAACCCATAAAACATTTGAAGAATCAGTGGCAAGCGCTGTAATAGTATTATTAACCAAACCATTATCGGTATTATAAACTGTCCAGTTTGAACCATCGAACTTTGAAATTCCATTTCGTGTACCAAACCATTTATTGCCCTGGGCATCAATTGTAATAGCATTAACACAAACGTTAACAAGTTCCTTCACATAACTTCGCCATCTTACTGTTTGCTTCAAAATGCTATCGTAATAAGGAATACTGTCGTAGTACGAAACTCCATTACTGGTGCCAAACCAAACATTATTATTCTTATCAACAGCAATTGCATTAACCGAATTACAAATTAATGAATCTTTGGTGGTGTATGTTATCCAAGTTCCAGTATAAGTGCTGGCCTCTTTTGCACATGACAAAAATGAAACTATCGCGATTACAATAAATCCAAGTTTATAAAACCTATTCATAAATCAATTTAAAATTTTAAATAAAAAAGCAATATTATCTAATTTAACTGTAATTCAGTGTTATTATTGCTTAATAATTTCGTGATAATGAAAAATGGCCATCGAAATTACGAAAGCCATTCATTTGCGTGGAGAATATCGGAGTCGAACCGATGACCTTTTGCATGCCATGCATAAAAACTCCATTTTTCTCTATTTTCTTATTTTAAAATTTACTTCTAAATACATGAAAAACAGCACTTTTACTACAAAATAACTTTACTTTTCTTTCGTATATTTCCTTATATTTACTATATTTGTGTGCAAATCGTGTCTCCAAAAACAAACTTGCACACCCTATGAAAATATACTCAAATTCTGGTGTTACAGGTACATTGTACCTAGATATCCGCAGAGCAAAAAAGGACAATGTGTATCCTGTTAAGTATAAAGTTACCTTTCAAAGAGCTCGTGTTTATTATTCAACTGGTATTAATCTTTCAGTTGAAGACTTTGCAAATATAGAGAAGTCGAAGAAAAAATCAACTATAAAAACATTCGAACAACTTCTATCATTCAAAGATAGAATTGAAGAACATTTGGACGCATTAATCAAGGTCGGTGCTTTTACTTTTGAAGACCTTAACAAGCGTTTAGGGCGGGGCGCTGATAATAATATCTTAACTTTTTTTAACAACAAAGTGCAGAATTTGATTGATTCCGGGCAGATTGGCACATCAGTTTGGTACAAATACTCTGCAAACAGTATTAAGTTATACACCAGCAATCCTTTAAAGTTCTCTGATATTACAGTTGACTGGCTAAAAAAGTTTGAAAGCTGGTTATTATTGGAAGATGAAAAGCAAGAAAAAAAGGCCAAAAGTTATACAACTATTTCAATGTACATGCGTGCATTGCAGTCTATTGTTAACATTGGTAAAGAGCAAGGGTACATTACAGAGGCTCAATATCCTTTTGGCAAAGGCAAATATGAAATTCCTACAGGTGAAGGCCGTAATTTAGCTTTAACACTTTCTCAAATAGGTCAGTTAATGCGCTATGAAGTTAAAACCGAGAACGAAGCACGTTGCCGTGATTTATGGTTTTTCTCCTATTTATGCAATGGTATTAATATGGTGAGCCTTTTAAAATTGAAATTTTCCGATATTTCAAACGGTGAAATTTCTTTCTATCGTCAAAAAACCATTCGCAAAACAAAGAACAAAAAGAAAATTTCAGCCCCTTTATTGCCACAAATGGAGCAAATAATAATAAAATGGGGCAATCAAAACAACTCATCAAATAATTTCATTTTCCCATTTTTAAAAGATGGTTTAAGCCCAATTGATGAAAAACGTATTGTACAAAATGTTACTCATTTGGTAAATGACAAAATGCAATTGATAGCTAAAAATTTAAACCTTCCTAAAATTTCAACTTACACAGCCCGCCATAGTTTTGCCACAGTATTAAAGCGAAGCGGGGCAAATATTGCATTTATTTCTGAAAGTTTAGGACACACAAACCTTGATACTACGGAAAATTATTTAGCTTCGTTTGAGCAAGATGAAAGGCTTAAAAATGCAACCCTGTTAACTAACTTTTAATTATACCCATGCATTTATTCAATACTTTAATTGATAAGAAAGAAAGTCATGTTTTAGACTTATGGGCAGATTTTGTTTTGTTATTCAATTTCAATGAAGAAACGGCAGAAATTGATAAACTAACCAATGATTTTATACTGAAATTTAAAACCGAAATTCAGGAAAATATCAGCCAACTTAGTGAAAATCAACAGTATCTTTATTTAGACCAATTAAAAACAGTGTTTAATAAAGAACTCCCCGGCCTTAACAACTATTTACATGAACGCTGTGTTAAAAGTATTGTAGAAAAAGAATTTCCAACTGGTAATGAGTTCGAAGAAGAAGTTTTTAAAAGTAAAGTTTCCAGTTTTAATGCTAAATACAAATATGTAAAAGCCGACTTTTCAACCCTCACAATTAATACAAATGAATTATTCCCGTATGTTAAGTATTGGCAAAAAGTAAAAACCGACATTCTTGACTTTGTAACTTTTGCTTTAAATTCTGTTACTGCAAAAAATTCCAATATAATTTCACAACCTAAGCTGACAGGTTTTAAAAAGTTTTTGTTACCGAACCAAATTGAAAGCCTGTACAATCAATTTAATATAAACCCTTACAGGGCAGTTCTGGTTACACTCGATATTTTGTTGACTGAGATAGAAGAAATAACAGCAACCAAACAACTTATAACTTATATCGGTAATATTCTAAACCCAACCAGCAACCTAAATACATTAGGAAAACTTGTATCTAAAATTGATATTACCGACCCGGAAACCCAAATATTTTTTAATGTTATCCGTGATGCAGTTAATAATTATACTGCCTTTAATTTCCTGATGGACGATTATACAGAAATTAGGGAGTTTTTTGAAGGAGCTTACGCACCAGTAAGAACTTTATTGTTGGATGCAGTAAAGAAAAAGATAATTACTTTAGATGAAATGCGTAAAATAAAATTGTATTCTAATAGTAATTTGATAGACCTTGACAGGATTGCAGACAAAGACCCTGAATTATTAGAACATTTAAAAGAACACGTACAACTTTTATACAGGAATATAATTTTAGACACCTGTATATTTCCTTTAGACCCGCTTTTAAACGGCAATATCAAATATGAAAAGTTTAAAAGCCCCTCTCTGTTCCCAGGCAAAGAACGTTCTCTACTAACCATTAAAGAAAATATTTTCGGTAAAAGCACCAAAAAGCAGGAATCAGACGAAGTTTGGTTAAGCCGCTTTATTAAGAATGATTCTAAACTTGAACCTATTTTTCCAAATAGCAAAGGCGCAGGTCGCAAAGGTGATGAATTTACAGAGGCCAAAATATGGCAGGCTGCATTATTTGATATTATAAAAGATAAACTCAAAGAGTCCGGCTGTATTGGTACTGCAAGTAGATTATATTTCCAAACAAAGTGGGGTTTGGATAAACACGATACTTTTATAACCAATCGTTCCAAAAAAGAATCTTTTGCTAAAGCAAAAATTCAATTTCTTTCACTTCTAAATTAAAAAACGACAGAATATAAAATAGGTTCCCTAATTTCTCTAAAAAAAACCTATTTTGTCAATTTTTAAATATCTGATATTTAATATTATATATACTTTATTTTCTTTATAGGTTTTTTGGAATCCCTATTTTTCAGGTATTTACTTGCATCCATAATTTATAAATAAAAAATTATGGACTTAATCATTACCACGCCTGAAATATTGGCGCAAAATATCGAAAGTGCAGTTTTTAACGCCCTTTCTCGTTTCGAGAAAGCACCAGCCCAACAAATCGAGCAACCCGACCGCATTAATATTGAAGAAGTAGCCACAATAACAGGCCTCAAAAAATCAAATATCTATAAACACACCTGTTATAAAACCATTCCGTTTGAAAAGTTTGCCAAACGCCTTGTTTTTAGTCGCAAAACAATATTAGCCTGGATGCAATCCAATACTATAGCTCCGGTTAATACCTCAATTGAAATGTCTGCCAGATTAACCAAAGAGGCAAATAAGAAACTTCATAAAAGCTATAAAACATCTAATAAATAATAGTTCACAATGGAAGAAATTAAAGAAACACTTATTTCTATATCCGAAGGAATAAAGGAAATTAAAGCCCAGCTTAACACATTGGTTCAAACACAACCTGTAAACACTCCTATTAAATGGCTCGATTCTCAGGACGTTATATTGATGCTTCATATAAGTAAAAGGAAACTTCAATACCTGCGGAATAAAAACACACTTCCCTATTCTCGAATAAATAACAAGTTTTATTATAAAGCCTCTGATATTGATGAATTTCTAATAGGAAAATACAACGGGGTTACCAATCATTAATATTTACATGTTGATGGATTATATGAATATCCCGGTCGCATTCTGCGTTTATATGCTCAAAACGCAAAAGGTTAAGCAATTTCGCTTGTTTATATACCTGAAAACCATTTGCAGTGGCCATTTTAAACTATCAGATAGCCTAATTAAAAAGACTTGTTCTGAATTAGGTTATAAGTCCGAAAAGACATTTTTCGTTCATTTAAAATATTTGGTGCAAAAGAAATGGATAACAGTCAATAGTAAATCCGGCAATTACAGGCTTATTGGGTATAAACAGGTAGCAAACAGATTAAAAGTACCAACATCAAAAGGAGGTATCTTTTACCCTGAATATTCTAAATGTTTTACAGGTTATATAGCAGCGGTTGTAATAACATTTTATATAAAATATAGAAGCCATAATGAGAGGCGGTCGGCATTGAAAAAGTGGAGTGCCAGGAAGAGCCGCCTCTCGGCTTCTTTTATTTTGCCTCATACTTACTTAGCAAAGGTACTTAAAGTTTCTAAAACTACTGCACAACGATATAGGCAATGTGCGATTGATACTGGTTTAATTATAGCAACAAAGTCATATTTTAAAACTTATATACCCATAACCGAAATCCATAATTATAAAAAATACTCAGGTGTTGACCCAAATACAGTTCGTAAAATAAAAAAGACCATTTACGTTCAACAGGCTGACAAGCTGAAATCCTTGATAACATTAAGAAAGAAAAGAAATATTAGGTTTGTCTCAAAGAAGTTCGGAAAAAAGTGGTACCGATAATAAGTGGATACATAAGGAGAACTATTTTTATTTCTATTTGACTTCAAAAATTAGAATCAATTCTTAAATTTGATGTTTGCTCAAAAAAGTCGTTCAAGTCCTTATTTTTAATAAAATTAGCACTTAAAACTATTATATAATCTAAATATATTAAGATTTCATAATGTCCGAAAACCAAATAGAAGAAAACCTTATCAAGCAACTAACTGAGTTGAAGTACAACTATCGACCTGATATAGTTGATAGAAAAACGCTTGAACAGAACTTCAAAAATAAGTTTGAAACACTGAATCGTGTTCATCTTACAGAAAGCGAATTTTTACGTTTGCGTGAAGAAATTATTAATCCTGATCTATTTGTAGCATCTAAGATGCTTCGTGAAAGAAACTACTTTCAACGTGAAGACGGCACTCCTTTACATTATACCTTAGTAAACATCAAGGATTGGTGCAAAAATGATTATGAAGTTATCAATCAATTACGCATCAATACTGAAAATAGTAATCACCGGTACGACATTATTTTACTGATTAATGGATTGCCTGTTGTTCAAATTGAATTAAAAAAAATAGACATTTCGCCACGAAAAGCTATGCAGCAAATTGTGGACTATAAAAATGATTCTGGAAACGGATATAGCAATACATTGATGTGTTTCATGCAGTTGTTTATTGTAAGCAACAGCAACAAAACTTATTATTTTGCGAATAATAAAAACCAGCATTTCAGTTTCAATGCCGATGAACAGTTTTTACCTATTTACGAATTAGCAGACGAAAACAATAAGAAAATTAACTATTTGGAAGAGTTTGCTGAAAAGTTTCTTAAAAAATGCACCCTTGGCGAAATGATAAGCAAGTATATGGTTTTGGTCGAAAGCGAACAGAAATTACTTGTGATGCGACCGTATCAAATTTATGCGGTAAAAGCAATAGTTGATTGCATACAACAAAATCGGGGCAATGGCTATATATGGCACACTACAGGTAGTGGCAAAACTCTCACTTCTTTCAAAGCTTCTACCCTGTTAAAAGACAATCCCGATATTGAAAAATGCCTTTTTGTGGTTGACCGTAAAGACCTTGACCGACAAACCCGTGAAGAGTTCAATAAATTTCAAGAGGGCAGCGTTGAAGAAAACACCAATACCGAAACATTGGTGAAGCGTTTACTATCTACCGACTACGCCGACAAGGTTATTGTTACCACTATTCAAAAATTAGGGTTGGCTTTAGATGGCACTTATAAGAAAAACTACAAAGAACGCTTAGAGCCATTGAGCAAAAAGCGTGTTGTTTTCATATTTGACGAGTGCCACCGTTCACAGTTTGGCGATAATCACAAAGCCATAAAAGAGTTTTTCCCGAATGCTCAATTATTTGGTTTTACTGGTACACCTATATTTGATGAAAATGCTACTTATAAGATTAGAGAAGATGAATATGGTGCATATAATACTACTGAGGATATATTTCAAAAAAGATTACACGCATACACCATTACCCACGCCATAGACGATAGAACCGTTCTTAAATTTCATATTGATTATTTCAAAGGCAAAGGCACTCAAAACCCCAAGCCTGGCGAACCTATTGCTCAACAGGCAGTAGTTGAAGCCATTCTCGACAAGCACAATGCAGCTACCAATTCAAGACGTTTCAATGCAACACTTGCAACGGCTTCTATCAATAATGCCATTGAATATTATCAGTTATTCAAAACCATCCAAAAACAGAAGCAAGTAGAAAACGAGGATTACATTTCACTTAATATTGCTTGTGTATTCTCCCCGCCATCTCAATTAATTGCTAAAGATGGCGACCAACAAAGTCAAAAGAATGCAGCAGACATAAAACAACTTCAAGAAGATTTAACGCAGGAGAAAGAAGACAACAAACAAAATCCTGAAGAAAAGAAAAATGCTTTAATAGAAATTATTGCCGACTACAATTTGCAGTTTGGAACGAATCACTCTATAAATGAATTTGATTTGTACTATCAAGATGTGCAACGGCGCATCAAAGACCAAAAATATAGCAACAAAGACTATCCGCACAAAAACAAAATTGACATTACCATAGTGGTAGATATGTTGCTCACAGGTTTTGACTCCAAATACCTCAATACTTTGTATGTGGACAAAAACCTGAAATACCACGGATTGATACAGGCATTTTCCCGCACCAACCGTGTACTGAATGACACCAAGCCCTACGGGAATATTTTGGATTTCCGTTCACAACAAGATGCCGTAAATCAAGCAATTGCACTATTTTCAGGTGAAGACAGTGGAAAAGCAAAAGAAATTTGGTTGGTTGACCCTGCACCTGTTGTGATTGATAAATACAAACAAGCAGTTGAAGCCTTGGGCGTTTTTATGAAAGAACACGATTTGTCAAACGAACCACAAGAAGTGTATAACCTGCAAGGTGATGCTACTCGCATAGCGTTTGTAAAAAATTTTAAGGAAGTACAACGGTTAAAAACCCAATTAGACCAATACACCGACTTAGACGAAACACAACAAGCCAAAATTGAAGCCATTTTGCCTAAGGAAGCCTTACAAGAGTTTAAAAGCTCATATATAGAAACTGCCAAGCAATTGAGACTAATACAGCAAAAAGATGGCGACCAGGCACCTCCCGAAGTGCAACAATTAGATTTTGAATTTGTGCTTTTTGCTTCTGCCATTATTGATTACGACTATATAATGAACCTGATAGCCGACAGTACGCAAAAGAAACCAGCAAAGCAAAAGATGACCAAAATACAGGTGATTAGCATACTGAGTGCTAATGCCAACCTGATGGACGAGCAGGAAGATTTAACGGAATACATTAATGGGCTTGACTGGAATAGTGGACAAGATGTAAACACTTTACGAAAAGGGTACGAAACTTTTAGAGTCGTGAAAAATGAAAAGGAATTAGCTACCATAGCCCACAAACACGGATTGCAAACGTCAGACTTAAAAACTTTTGTAGCTAAAATAATGAGCCGAATGATTTTTGACGGGGAAAAACTCACTGACTTATTAGAACCACTTGAACTAAGCTGGAAAGAACGCAGGGTAAAAGAACTGGCTTTAATGGAAGACTTAGTACCCCAATTAAAAAAAATAGCCCAAGGGCGTGACATATCAGGATTAGCAGCTTATGAGTAAAGAGATAAATAAATTGATACCTGAATTGCGGTTTCCTGAATTTGAGAATGAGGGAGAATGGGAGGTAACGAAATTTGAAAAACTTTGCAAGTTTATTCGTGGCCCATTTGGAGGCGCTCTTAAAAAAGAAATTTTTGTCAAGGATGGTTATGCTGTTTATGAACAGTCACATGCTATCTACAATGACTTTAGCTCATTTAGATATTTCATAACAGAAGAGAAATTCAATGAGTTAAAACGCTTTTCAATACTTCCTTTTGATATTATAATGAGCTGTTCAGGTACTATGGGTAAGTTTGCTATAGTTCCAAAAGAGGCAAAAAAAGGAATTATAAACCAAGCTCTTTTAAAGTTAACTGTAAGAGAAGTCTATAATGTTAATTTCGTTAAAGAAATTTTGGAATTACCAGTTAATCAGGATAAGTTGTTATCTCAATCTGCTGGTGGTGCAATAAAGAATGTGGTTGAAGTTGCACAAATTAAAGAGATTAAGTTATCAATTCCCAAACTCAAAGAACAACAAAAAATCGCCTCATGTCTTTCTTCCTTAGATGCTGTAATTGCAGCCCATAGCCAAAAATTAGAAGCCTTAAAAGACCAAAAAAAAGGCTTATTGCAAAACCTTTTCCCACAAGAAGGTGAAACTGTGCCGAAATATCGTTTCCCTGAGTTTGTAAAAGATGAGGTGTGGGTGGAGAAAACTTTGGATGAAGTAGCAACATTTTTAAAAGGAAAAGGAATATCCAAAGCTGATATAGTTGAAAATGGGAGTTTACCATGTATCAGATATGGAGAACTTTATACCCACTACAAAGAAACTATTGGTATTATAAAATCTTATACGAATTTAAGTGCAGATGATTTAGTGTTAAGTCAAGCTAATGATGTAATTATTCCAGCATCAGGTGAAACCCAAATTGATATTGCCACAGCATCTTGTGTCTTAGAAAAAGGAATCGCCCTTGGAGGTGATTTAAATATTATTAGGTCAAAGATTAATGGTGTTTTTTTATCTTATTACCTGAATAATGTTAAGAGAATGGATATAGCGCAATTGGCTCAAGGTATTTCAGTAGTTCATCTTTATCCTAATCAATTAAAAACATTAATGATTAATATTCCGAAACCAAAGGAGCAAGAAAAAATCGCCAGTTGTCTTTCTTCTTTAGATGATTTATTCACGGCACAAATGGAGAAAATAGAGCAATTGAAGCTGCACAAAAAGGGTTTGATGCAGGGCTTGTTTCCAAAAGTAATTGATTAAAATATGAGCCCTAAAATCACAAATTATAAATACAAAACACTAACCAATGTAGCAGTTAGGTTAAGAGATGATTTAAACGACCATCACTTTGTATTATTATATGCATATAATGGTACAGGAAAAACCCGCCTTTCAATGGAATTTAAAGATAGAAGCAAAAAGCGAAAGAAAAATCCTTTAACAGATACGCTTTATTATAATGCATACACAGAAGACCTTTTCCATTGGAACAATGACCTTGAAAATGATACTGAGAGGCATTTGATAATCAATAAAAATTCAAGATTTTTTGAAGGGTTCAGGGAATTAGCACTTGAAGAAAAAATATTTAATTTTCTTGAACGATATGCTGATTTTAATTTTAATATAAATTACGATGATTGGCTCATTGTTTTTAGAAAGCAGGTTAAAAATCCAAAATACAAACCTGAAACAGAGGAATTAGAATATATAACCCAAAACAACATTAAGGTATCAAGAGGTGAAGAAAATATTTTTATTTGGTGTATTTTTCTTGCTATATGTGAGTTAGCCATTGACGGTGACGAATCTTATAGTTGGGTAAAATATATTTATATTGATGATCCAATTTCTTCACTTGATGACAATAACGCCATTGCCGTAGCTAGTGATTTGGCTCAATTACTAAAAAGAGGAAAGGACAAAGTAAGAGTTGTTATCTCTTCGCACCATTCGTTATTTTTTAACGTAATGTATAACGAACTTAGGTCTATTGAGCATAAAAGCCATTTTTTACATAAGAACAGTTCGGAAGGGTATATATTGAGAGCTACAGATGACACCCCGTTTTTTCATCACGTTGCTTTGTTGACCGAATTAAAAAAAGCATCAGATACAGAAAAGATAAACACATATCATTTTAATATGTTACGTAGCGTCTTGGAAAAGACTTCAACTTTCTTTGGGTACGACGAATTTTCCAAATGTATATACGGTTTAGAAGATGAAGTGCTTTTTTCTCGTGCCTTAAATTTGTTAAGTCATGGAAAATATTCAATATACCAACCTACTGAAATGAATGAAGATAACAAAGAGCTATTTAAAAGAATATTGAATGCGTTTTTGGAGAAACACAAATTTCAATTACCTGAAATATTTGCTTAAAAAAATTACAAATGACACAAAAAGAACAACAACAACTGGGTAAAACCCTTTGGAATATAGCCGATGAACTAAGAGGTGCAATGAATGCAGATGATTTTCGAGATTATATGCTTTCGTTTCTTTTCCTTCGGTATTTATCATACAACTACGAAGAATCAGCAAAAAAGGAATTAGGAAAAGATTACCCTGATGATACTCTAAAGGATGTTATGTCAAAACTTAAAGTTAAAACACCTTTGGAGATTTGGTATAAAGAAAACCCAAAGGAAGTTGAAGATTTTGAAAAGCAAATGAGGCGTAAAGTTCATTATGTTATCAAACCACAACACCTATGGAGCAATATTACCGAATTGGCACGTACTCAAGATGGAGAGTTACTAAAAACTTTGGGGAAAGGTTTTAAATACATAGAAAATGAATCGTTTGAAGGTTCTTTTCAGGGTTTATTTTCTGAAATTAATTTGAACTCTGAAAAACTAGGAAAAACAGAAACGGAAAGAAATAAAAAACTCTGTACCATCATTCAAAAAATTGCTGAAGGTATAGCAGATTTTTCAACAGATTCCGACACCCTTGGCGATGCTTATGAGTATTTAATTGGACAGTTTGCCGCAGGTTCGGGTAAAAAAGCGGGCGAGTTTTATACGCCACAACAAATCTCAACCATCTTATCTGAAATCGTAACATTAGACAGTCAAGACCCAACAATGGGTAAGAAGAAAAAATTTGATAAAGTGCTTGATTTTGCTTGCGGTTCAGGTTCTTTATTGCTGAATGTAAGAAAACGAATAAAAGATAATGACGGCACTATTGGCAAAATATATGGGCAGGAAAAGAACATAACTACTTACAACCTTGCCCGAATGAATATGCTTTTGCACGGTATGAAAGACACGGAGTTTGAGATATTTCACGGTGACACACTTCTCAATCAATGGGATATGCTCAACGAAATGAATCCATCTAAAAAAATTGAATTTGATGCTATTGTAGCTAATCCACCGTTTAGTTTACGTTGGGAACCAGACGATACGTTGGCAGAAGACTTTCGTTTTAAAAGCTATGGTTTAGCGCCAAAATCAGCAGCCGACTTTGCTTTTTTATTACATGGTTTTCACTTTCTTGGGAAAGAGGGTACAATGGCTATTATATTACCGCATGGTGTTTTATTCCGTGGCGGCGCAGAAGAAAAAATCCGTACCAAACTTTTAAAAGATAACAATATTGATACGGTAATTGGGTTGCCTTCAAACTTATTCTATTCAACTGGTATTCCTGTTTGTATTTTGATATTGAAAAAATGCAAAAAGGAAGATGATGTACTTTTCATTAATGCCAGTGAACATTATGAAAAAGGCAAACGTCAAAACACCCTCAGAGAAGGCGAAGACGGTGAACCAAACGATATTCAAAAAATTGTTGAAACATATCAATTCCGTCCTGAAAATGTTGAAAGATATGCTCGTAGAGTTTCAATGGAAGAAATCGAGAAGAACGGCTACAATCTTAACATTTCAAGATATGTAAGTACATCATTTGACGAAGTACAGATTGACTTAAAAAAAGTAAACACAAAATTGACAGCAATAAATGAAAGTATAAAAACGAACACAGTTAAACACAATGAATTTTTGAAAGAGTTGGGATTACCCCCTATTTAATATTAAATTGGGTATGTTTTCTTTGCCCATAAAGTCCATTAGAATATATAATGTGGTTCCTTATTACCATAAAGTTGATGTTGTTGTTGGTTAAGAATTTATGTCTTTATCAACTTTATTTTCTGTGGTATACTAATCATTTATTAACAAACTGCCTCTTTTTATATGAATTTTTATTAACTTCATAGCTTCTTTTTCGTACAATTAAATATATTTGTACAGTTATAATTTACTCGCTTTTAAGTAAGTTTAATTAAATAAAACAAAATGACTGATTCACTTTATGCTGAAAATATTGACTTTTTAGCTGCAAATAAAAAGGATGAGGAATTTTTTAATTCAAGTGAAGCACACGCCCAAATAGTTTTATCATCTATGGTGAAATATTCCAATAAAGATGTTAATATCTATTGTGGGAACATGTGTACTGACGTTTCTAATGACCCTACGTATTTAAAAGAAATCAAATCATTTTTAGATGACCGTAATGGCACTATTAATGTATTATTGTGTGATTATAACGATTCATTTAAAGAAAAAGAAATATATAAATTATTGTCTGCTTACATTCCTTTAAAGGTTAAAGTAAAAAAGACAAAAAAGGTACTCTTATTTAATAACAAACCTGTTCATTTTACTATATCAGACAGCTCAGCTTTTCGTTTAGAAACAGACATTGATGCTAAAATGGCTAGGGGTAATTTCAATGACCCTAACAGTGCAATTAAATTAAACGAGTATTTTTTTACTTTATTTAATCAACAGGCCAGCACTGAAGTTTAAATTTAAAGCTTAAAATGTCGTTACTTAACACAATCTCAGATTATACTGACATAATTGCTATTTCAATAGGTTTAAATCTTGCTTATGTTATTATAACTAACTACACATTAAAAGGTAATGATAATAAAGCAAGTTTTTTCGACATACTATCTCTATATGTTGATAGTGCTATAAGTCGTATAGTTAAGAGAAAATCAAAAAAGTTAATTACATTAAAAAATCTACAACTTAAGCTTGAATATTATTTAGCTTCAAAATCTTCAAATAACAGTGAAAAAAAAGCTATTGTAAAGAATATTGATGATGAGCTCAAAAATATTGACACATCAGTAAATGATTTAATTGAGAATAAAAAAATAAAAGTTAAAAGAGCTATAAGAGCTAAATACTATTCTCATATTTCATTATTACTTGCAACTTATGGTATTTTTATTCTTTTCTTATCTCCTTTAGAAAAAAGAATTTTTCTAAGCTTTAACAGCATATTAGTTTATTTAAATTTTATCACTTTTTTTTGTGTCATACATTCAATTATTTGGGAATTTCAAACTCTTTATATAAAAATTAAGAAACTAAGTATATTAAATACTATTATTTGTGATTTGAGTAATTTATTAGCTCCAAGATTTCGCAACATTATATATTCTCAATTTATTTTTATTATAGCTTTAATAATTGCTATTTATTGTAAATATTTTAATACTTATGTTGCCTTGAAATTTCCATTTTTTTATAGAAATGCTTTAGTATTTGCAACGGTTTTACTTTTTTCAAATTTTATATTTTATACAATTTTTTGTTTTATTCGTGTTGAAATTGTTGTAAGTCGCTTTAAACGAAAATTAAAAGCTCTTGATATTTCAAATAAAGTAATAACTTACAATGGCCTGTTAGCTCCTATATTAAAGGATTTAGAAAATGACCCATTAGTTGTTGTTTCAGAAATTGTTTTAACACAGAAATAGTAAGTGGCTTAACATTTAGTTGCATGTAATCCATGTCAAATAGAAAATTTTCTAATTTTCCAAATCAAATATTCCTCACCGCACTAGCAGGTTACATTGGCTTTAATATTGGCAAAGCCTAATCCAATTATAAGTTGTGGCAAAACAGGTATTTTCACGGCAAACAATACTAAATTTTGAATTATACTGTTATAAGTTGTTATTTTATGGTTGTAATAAATTCTTTAAAACTCCATGAAATCTATAATTTCACTTTTGCTTTTAATATATCCCTTTGCTTTATTTGGTCAGTTTAACATCAATTCCGTATTACCTCAGAAAGTAAAAAATGCAAAACTTATAAAATATTCCAGTTACGAAGTAATGTTCGATACAATTGAATGTGCGCCTGTTTATTCAGCTTATATAATAACAAAATCTGAAATTTCGCACCATTCAATTAAAAGGGCAAAAGAAAGATTCAAAAATGATAAGTCAGTGTCATGTGTAAAAGTAAAAAATTATACAAACTCAGGCTATGACAAAGGCCATTTAACCCCGGCTGCCGATATGGAATATTCTCAGCAAAGCATGGACGATTGTTTTTATATCACAAATATTTGCCCTCAGTTACATGATTTCAATGCTGGTATTTGGGAACATTTAGAAATGAAAGTAAGAGATTGGGCAGAAAAATACGATAGTTTGTTAATCATCAGCGCACCAGTATTAGAAACTTGCATAAAAAAAGGAAATCTCACAGTCCCAACCCAATTTTACAAAATAATTTACTCCATTCAGCAAAACACAGCCACCGCCTTTTTAATGGATGCCAACCTGATCGAAGGTTCAATATTCAATTATCAAACCACAGTCTCAAAAATTGATAGCATTACAAAGCTCAATTATTTCAAAGTAAATGGTAGTTCAAACAGGTTAAATTTTATGGATACTAATTTTTTGAAATGAATTTTGATAATTATATACAAGTAATATATTAAAAGCGAAAATAATGTTAAAAATTAAATGGTTTTCTAAGGGTAACTCTTATAAAGGCGGTTGGGAGTTAAATATTATGACAAGTACATACCAATTACGTATAGCGCAGTATCAATTTGCGTTATGGAAAAATTATAATGCTATATTTAATCTTTTAAATTTTGCTTAACTACATTCAGGAAGACTAAGAAGATTATCCACAGTTGTATCGTCTGATGTAGTTCTAAGATATTTACGCCCATTATGTGTAGATATAAAGACATTTACATCTCTATTGCCTACCTTAACATGATAATTATAAATTCCTTGCTCGATGTGTCTTATACCCTCTTCTTCTGTTATTTTAATACGGTTGCCATAAGTTCCCCAATCACCTCCTATGTGTGTTATTCTTTGGTGTGAGTCCTGTCTTAAAGGTTTGTTGATACATTTAATCTGTCTAGAAGTTGCCATAATATTAGATTTAAAGTTAATAAATAAAAATTAAGGTTTCAATTACTTATTTAGATTTAGTTTTTTTACCTGGCCTTGTTTGCGCTAAGTCTGAGCCTGCAACAGATTTTTCTCTTTTTGTTGAATGAGGGTCTTTCAATATTTTAGCTGCTATGCTTGCAACTTTTTTTGAGGTCTGCTTTGAATTTTTTTGTACCATAATTTTAAGTTTTAGTTAATTTAAAACGTTATTAAAATTAAATAATTATTACAGATTTAACAGCAATAATTAATCTAGTTTATGAAGTTAAAGAATAATTGTATTGTATATTTTATTAAATATTGTCCTAATAGTTTATCAAAAATTAAGCAATGATATCATGTAAGTGTCTATAATACAAATGTTTGAATTATTAACTTAAATTATTATAATATTTCATATAATATTTGTTTCTTTACATTGTGGTAAAACAATTTATTAACAATCTGCAAAGTCATCTTTTTAAAACAAAAAGAATATTAATTTTGCACATTTTTTGCAGTGTTCTCTTAAATTAATAAAGTAATATTTTTAATTATGTTTAGAATATTACAAAATAATATTATCGGGAATATCTTAATTTCTTTCGCTGAAAAAATTCCTTATCTTTCTTTAACAAAGGCTTTAAAACTTTTATATTTATTAGATGAGCATTCTGTTAAGGAAATTGGCGTTCCTGTAACTTGGCTTGAATATAAAGTTTGGGAATTAGGTCCAGTTGCAGAAGATATCTATAATGAAATTAAATACAGCGAAAAAATTAGTATTTATGGTAAAGTAACATCTTTAGATGAATTCATTACAATAAAGAAAGGGGCAAATAATGCTAAAAAAACCGAAGAGACTTATATTTTAGCTAAAAAAACATTTGATGAATCCGAATTTACAGAATATGAGTTAGAGTTAATAAACAGTATTATAGAAAAATATGGTAAACTTAATGCTAAAGAACTTGTAGATTTATTGCATAAAGAAAATACACTTTGGTCTAAAATTGTTAAAGAAAATAATCTGACAGAGCACTTCAAAAAATTTAATAGTAAATCAAATTATACAATTCCTTTTAGTAATTTAATTGATAATGAACTAAAGGAGATGGCTTATAATGCTGCTTTCGAATCGCTTGATTTTGAAAAAGAGTTAACTGCTAATTAAAAGTATTTTAAAGTGCCTTCTCTATTTAAATTTGAGCCTGCTTCCATTTATAAAGTCAATAATTACGTATTTGATGATGATAATTCTGTTAGAGATAAATATCTGATTGTTTTACACATTAATCAAGATGAACTATATCTAATTAATACATTAACCACTACAAATAAAAGAACAGGAAAACAAGATGTATTTAATGGCTGTAATTCTCTGGATGGTTTTCATTTTTATTTCTTTCAAGAAAAGCATGAAATAGGGAAAGAGAAATTCTTTTTTGATAAAGATACTTATATATTCTTCTATAAAAACATAAGAAAACAACCTATTAGTAAATATGATGAGCATATAAAAAATAGCAGTATAATGAAATTGGACTCATTAACTGATTATGAATATGGTAGATTATTGAAGTGTATTTTAAAAACCAAACATATTACTCCCGATATAAAAAAAGAGTTGACAACAGTTAAGGAAGGTATTTCAAATTAGCATTACAAACTAAATTCATTCTATTTCTTATTCAAAACGATTAATTGGTATTTCTCATTATTCTATGTCAAGCATTACACCTGCCCTTATGTCTAATAAAATATAAAACAAAATTTATGGAAAACATCCCACAGGGCAAAAAACCCAGATGTTTGGCAAAATAAATTGTTAATATTTTAAAGGTATTTTACCAAACACCCCCTGTCTTTTTTGCCCCTCCACTCAGCCGTCCCTTCTGTAATTTTTTCTGTCATGCTTTTTGTATCAGCCCACATGCAGCACATTGCTTTTTCTCTAATTGTTTTAAAGCGGTATTAAAAAGCAAAGAGCTGCCCAACCCCACAAACAAAAAGACCCGCCAAAAAAAATTACCCCAAGCTATGTTTACATAATGTGCATTATATAACTGCCTATTTAAGCGGTATAAATAACATGTTTTCGGCATTCATATAATGAACATTATGTACAAGGGCGTTGCCAAATAGCCACACGCCGACCCACGCCAGACACACACAGCCGGCACATTGTATTTTGTTTTTTATCATGTTTATTTTTTAAGGTAAAAACAAAATCCAAAGAGCCGCCTGTCAGCCATTCCAATGGTGCAAGAGCTGTAAAAAAGCCAGCCACCACTCTAAATCCAACCTAAAATGTCTTTTTTTCAGCACTTGCATTCTCTTTAATCCACCAACAAACCCCGACCACCACCCCTATTAAAGTGGTGTAAACATCTATTTAAGCTATTGAAACGAGAATAACCCCGACAAGCTCCCTGCAAACTCGCAAACCCAGAGCCGGGGTTATTTCCCGTTCCAACAGCACATCATTATCAACATTATAGTAAATTAGCCATCACTCAAACTAAGCGGCCACTATCTCGTTGCACACTTCACAAACTCTCCGTTGCACTTCGTTGTTTGCTTGTGTTCACTTCGTTACTGTCCACTTACTTTTTACCCAATGCACAATGAATTAGGGTTACGCACATTAAGAAATAAGCGGTATTTACATATTAAAAAATAAAAAAGGGCAGCAAATTTAGGCTGGCTCACACATGCCCTCACTAAACAAAAAAGCAAGGAATTTCCGGCATAAACACAAGCCACTGCTTAAAAGCCCTCATTTATTCCGTTCCTCCTTGCTTTTTTCCTAAAGCCAGCCAGTTCAATGGCTTTCTTTTTCTTTTTTTCTCGTTTTTTCTTTCTCTTTTGAAAAATGTATTTTAATAATGAAGATATAAAGGTGCATTTTGAAGCAAATCTCAGCATAAGAACCATTTATATATAACTATAATATCATTAAAGTAATTTTGATAAGGATTTGATAAACTGATGTATTAGGACTAAAATATTACCAAGTCTATACCAAAGTATTACCAAATCTAAGTTGTTTTAAAATAAAGTATAAACCTCAAAAATTTAAAAAGATGGGTATAATAAAACAAGGTATTTTAGGTGGTGTTTCCGGCGGAGTCGGAACAGTCATTGGTGGTTCATGGAAAGGAATTGATTATGTTAGGTCACGTCCAAGCTCTGTTACAAATCCAAATTCAGACAAGCAACAAAGCCAGCGATCTAAATTCTCAACTGTAATAAGCTTTTTAAAGCCACTTACTGGCTTAGTAACAGTCACTTTTAGAAACTATGCGATAGGTATGTCAGGCTTTAATGTGGCAATGTCTTATAATATCAAGAATGCAATAACCGGAACCTCTCCTGACTTCACAATTGATTATACATTAGCCTTACTTAGTCAGGGCGATCTTTCAAAAGCCTTTAATCCTAAAGTTGCAGTTTCGGGAAGTAATACTATTGCATACACATGGGTAAACAATAGTGATGAAGGAAACGCCAATGAAGATGACCAGGCAATATTAATGGCATATTTTGAAAGCAATGGCCAAGCAGTCTATCAGTTTACAACCGTAAAAAGAACCGCTGCAACCGCTAATTTAAGCATTCCTGCAAGTTATACGGGATTAGTTGCAAAATGCTGGATAGCATTTCAAACAGCTGATGGTCTAGACTTTTCAAATAGTATTTATGTTGGAGAAGTTACTATGGCTTAATTAATTCGATTAGTTTATTATATTAAAATGCCATTCTTTAGGATGGTATTTTTTTTATAATGTTGTGTGCAAATCGTGTGTAAATTTAAATAAAAGAGGGCTCCCATTTATGTGAAAGCCCTTTATTTGCGGGTGGAGAATATCGGAGTCGAACCGATGACCTTTTGCATGCCATGCAAACGCTCTAGCCAGCTGAGCTAATCCCCCGTGAATTTTCAATGCGTCTGCAAAAATATAAAAAAACTTATATCATTTCTGATTTTGATAAAGAATTCCGCATATTTCTTAATAATTCTTAAATCCAAAGATTATTACAGCATTATACATATCAATCTGTATGGAATTTGTGTTTATCATTGGAATAAATTATTCATTCAAAATTTTATAAATCTAATATCCATATCATGCAAAAATTCCTGATACTAATCCTGCTCGGGTTTGGTTTTATTGAATCGTATTCACAAGAAAAATACACAGTTAGCGGGTATGTAACAGATGCGAAAACAGGGGAAGCATTAATTGGAGCAACTGTTTTTATTAATGAATTAAAAGGTATTGGAATTACTTCCAATGATTATGGTTTCTATTCCATAACGGTTGCAAAAGGTAATTATACAATTACAGCCCAGTTTGTAGGATATGCGCCTTTATCACAACCTTTAAAATTATCGCAAAATAGTAAAATAAATTTTGAACTTGGCGAAAATGTTACTGAATTAAATGAAGTGGTGGTTTCATCGGAGCGGCAAAAGCAGAATGTTGAGAAACCTGAAATGGGTGTAAATAATTTAAGTATCAAGGAAATTAAAAGCATTCCGGCATTGTTTGGCGAAAGGGATGTTCTGAAGTCAATACAATTATTACCGGGTGTATTGCCGGCCGGTGAAGGTAACAGTGGGTTTTTCGTCCGCGGTGGAAGTGCTGATCAGAACCTCATTCTATTGGATGAAGCTACAGTTTACAATGCATCGCATTTATTAGGTTTCTTTTCAGTTTTCAATCCCGATGCCGTTAAAGATGTTACTTTATACAAAGGTTCCATGCCTGCAGAATATGGCGGGCGTTTATCTTCGGTGCTTGCTATGACAATGAATGATGGCAATAGCAAAGAGTTTCACATAAATGGCGGAATTGGATTAATAGCTTCGCGTCTTACCGTTGAAGGTCCGATTGGGAAAGACGAAAAAGGCTCTTTCATAATTTCAGGTCGAAGGACTTATGCCGATATTGTAGCTCATGGTTTATATGATATTCATGTTATAAGGGATTCTTCAGTTAAATCAGCTACTTTGTATTTTTACGATTTAAATGCCAAAGCCAATTATAAAATTTCCGATAAGGATCATATTTACATGTCGGGTTATTTTGGCCAAGACGATTTAGGAATATACAATGGAGGAATAAATTGGGGAAACACAACTGGTACATTACGCTGGAATCATTTGTTTACCGATAAGTTATTTTCGAATACATCGTTAATATACAGCAACTATAATTATACAGTTAATAATGGCGATTCAAAGAATTCAATAAATATAGTTTCGCAAATTCAGGACTGGAACCTGAAAGAAGATTTTCAATTTTTCCCGAATAGTAAAAACCAGGTGAAATTTGGTTTCAATTCAATTTACCATACTTTTATACCAGGAACTGTAAAAGATACCAGTTCAAATATAACCAGGCCTACACTTCCTCATAAATATGCATGGGAAAATGCTGTATATTTTTCACATGAAATAAAAATGACACCCAAAATTAACTTCATATATGGGCTTCGGCTTTCTATGTTTACCTTAATGGGCCCCGGAACCTTCTATAAATATGATAACGAACAAAATATTATTGATTCAGCTAAATATGGTTCCGGGCAGGTTGTGAAAAATTATTTTGAACCCGAACCCCGTGCAGCATTAACCTATATATTGAATGATGTAAGCTCGGTAAAAGCTTCGTATGCAAGGAATACACAATACTTGCACTTGCTATCAAATTCAACTGTTGGTATGCCAACCGATTTATGGATTCCCAGCAGTAACAACGTTAAGCCGGAATTGGCCGACCAATATTCTGTTGGTTATTTTCGAAATTTTAGTGACAATGCTTTTGAATTTTCTACCGAGTTATATTATAAAAATATGTACAATCAAATTGATTATGTGAATGGTGCTATTTTAAACTTCAATTCCAATGTTGAATCGCAGTTAATTTATGGCAGCGGTCGCGCATATGGAATGGAATTATTTTTAAACAAAAAAGTAGGGAAGTTAACAGGTTGGGTGAGTTATACCTTATCAAAGTCCGAACGCAGTTTCACGGAAGTTAACAATGGTAGTTGGTATCCTGCAAAACAAGATAGGACAAACGATATTTCAATTGTTGCTATATACGACATTTCGAAAAAATGGAATGTAGCTGCTACATGGGTTTATTATACAGGCAATGCAGTTACTTTCCCCAGCGGAAAATATGAAGTGGGCGGGATTGTTGCCAATTATTACACAAGCCGCAACGGATATAGGATGCCAGCATATCAAAGGCTCGATTTGGCAGCAACCTATACCAACGAAAAGAAAGGTCGATACGAATCGAGCTGGACATTTTCGGTTTATAATGCCTATAATTACGACAATCCTTACATGATTACCTTTGGCCCAAGCAAAACCGACCCAAACAAAACGGTTGCCACCGAAACAACCTTGTTCAGGTTCATACCATCGGTAACGTATAACTTTAAATTTTAAAATGTAATTTTGAAAATGAATCATATGAAAACATCAAATATTTCAATAGTTCTATTATTAACAATACTTGCCATAATGGCAAGTTCGTGCCAGAAAGAAATTCAAATTAGTTTGAATTCTGCATCACCCCAGATTGTTATTGAGGCTTCATTATCCGATTTGCCAAATGGAAATTATGTGAAACTTTCCCAAACAGTGAATTATTATAATTCTGATAGCTTCCCACCTGTAAATGGTGCAATTGTAAAAATTACCGACAACCTGGGAGATACTGCAAAATTGCCCGAAGTTGACTCCATTCATGGTATATATGCTGCAAATTTTATTTCAGGAATACCTGGCAGAACTTATACTTTAACGGTATTGTCAAAAGGAATTACATACACTTCGGTTTCAACCATGCCTAACCCTGTTAAAATAGACTATTTGAATGATACAATTATCAAATCTGGCGGATTTGGTGGTGGCGGTGGTGGTGGAGCGTCACAAAACCCAACCGATACAACTTACAGAATAGTGCTTGACTTTCAGGATCCTGCCGGCATAAGCAATTATTACCGCTTTGTTGAAATTATAGATGGAATTACTTATAATTCAGCTTCTGTAACCAGCGACAGGTTTCGCGACGGAAAAGTAATTGAGCGAACCATGAGAATTGATACAAGTTTAACATTAGTCCGCGGTAATGTTGTTACTATGGAACTTCAAAGCATTGATGTTGGAGCATATAATTTTTTCCGCACATTTGGTCAGGCTGCGGGCCGTGGAGGGCTGTCGTTCCTTTCTGCTTCACCCGGAAACCCCATTAGTAATATTAGCAACGGAGCAATGGGTTATTTCAGTGCTTATTCAACTGATAGGGAAAGTATAATAATTCATTAAATTTGTAGGAATATGGTTTTAATAAAGTGGCCAAAAGTAATTTATTTAAATTGTATGCTTCAAAGCTAAGTTTTCTAATTTCCCTATCTATTTTGGGAATTGGAGCAAAAGCACAGCGCCCTGATGAAAATAAAGATTTCCGTTTCGAAAATGTTAAGTTTTCAATTATTCTCGATAGTATAAGTAAAACCTGTAAAATCAATTTTTCCTATAATGCCGATTTGCCGGAAATAAAAAAGAATAAATCATTTTGCTTTACCGGTACCTGCACCGATGCTATAAATCAACTGGTGGTTGACCAGGACTTATCGGTAAAAATGTTAAACAATCAGATTGTATTATATAAATCATTAAAAAATGATTCAATCCCGATTGGTATAGTTTCGCAACCCATTGAAAAATTCAAATTTATAAAGGGAACTATTTTCGATAAAAAAGAAAAATTACCACTTTCATTTGCCAGTGTTGCTATTTTAGGAAAAAACATTGGTACGGTTGCAAACACAAAAGGTGAATTTATAATTAGAATTCCATCGCAATCGGTTAATGATTCGCTTGTTTTTTCATATATCGGTTATAAGCGAAAATATATACCCATTGATAGTATAAATAGCAATGATTTAAAGGTTGAATTGGAAGAAAAGCCAACACCCTTGAAAACTGTTTTTATTAAACCTGTCAATCCGTTGGGAGTAATTAAGGATTTATTAAATAATGTTGAAAAGAACTATATTCAAAAGAATGCTTTATGTACAGGATTTTATCGCGAAACAATTAAGCAGGATAATGATTATATTTCAATATCAGAAGCAGTGGTAGATGTTTCAAAATCTCCCTATTCGGGTTACAGCAACGATCAGGCACGCTTGTATAAATGCCGTAAAAGTGAAAATAGTAAAAAAGTAAAACGACTTGCATATAAACTGGAAGGAGGTATTTACAACTGTCTGCAATTGGATATAGTAAAGGAAAGAATATCATTTATATCTCCAGAATCATTTGATTTATATGATTATACCTATTTAAAAACAGTGTCGTATAACGGCATGAATTTATTTGTAATTAATTTTGACCAACGTGCAAATATTGAATTGCCTTTGTTTAAAGGTTCATTATATATTGATGCAGACAGCAAAGCGCTGGTTGCTGCAAAATTTGAATTAAGCCCAAGAGGAATAAAGTACGCCCAGGATGTATTGGTAAAAAAACAACCCCGTAAATATTCCGTTGAACCTAAAAGTGCAAAATACCTGGTATATTATAAGCTCTTAAATGACAAATGGATTCTCGATTATACCAGGGCTGAACTTAATATAAAAGCCAAAAGCGACAGGTTATTTTTTAATTCGGTATTTAATTCAGTTTCCGAAATGGTAATTACCGCTATTGATACTACTACAAAAGTGAGGTTCCGTACAAAAGAAACAGTAAAATTAAAAGATGCCATTGAAGATTATAATGGAGTATATGACGACAATTTTTGGGGAAATTATAATATCATTGAACCAGAAGAGTCAATTATAGATGCTATAAAGAGATTAAACCTGGGAAAGGATGAATATGAATCTAAATCGTTTTTACAGAAACTTTTTTAATCTACCAAATTTTAATTCTTAAGCTATCAGGTCGATACATCGCATCGCCGGGCTTTACATGAAATGCTTTATAAAAAGCCGGTAAGTTAGATAAAGGGGCATTTACCCTTAAAAAATCAGGAGCATGAAAGTCAGTCATAACCTTTCGGGCAATTAACTCTTTTCGCATATTCACAACCCAGGCATTTGCATAACCCAGGAAGAACCTTTGCTCCGGTGAAAATCCGTTTATAAAATTACCCGAAACTGCTTCCGGTGTTTTTTCAAATGCATCAAATGCGAGCGTAAGCCCGCCAAGGTCGGCAATATTTTCTCCAAGCGTAGCTTTTCCGTTTACATGAACGGTATCATATGCTATATAATTGTCGAACTCCTTTACAACTGCTTTTGTTAGTTTAGTAAATTTATTTTCATCCTCTTTGGTCCACCAGTTCGAAAGGTTGCCATTGGCATCAAATTTGCGACCTTCGTCGTCGAAGCCGTGAGTTATTTCATGCCCTATAATTGTTCCGTTGTGCGAATAGGCCAGTGCATCATCGGCCAGGGAATCAGGCAAACCTGGTATTAAAAATATTGCAGCTGGTAATACAATTTCGTTATTGCTTACATTATAATATGCATTATAGGTTTGTGGGTTCATTTCCCATTCATTTTTGTCCACTGGTTTTCCCAGTTTTTGAATCTGAAAATTAAATGCCCATTTATTTATATTTATTTCATTCTGAACATAGGAAGTACGTGAAATTTCAAGAGCATAGTAATCTTTCCAATGATCGGGATAGCCAACTTTTTTAACTACTTTTGATAATTTATATATGGCCTTTTTCTTTGTTGTATCCGACATCCAATCTAATGTTTCAATTCTTGATTTATATATATCAAATATTTCATCAATCATTCGTATATAACGCTTTTTTGCGGTAGCCGAAAAATATTTCTCAACATATATTTTACCAACCATTTCTCCAATAGCGCCATTTTCATGATCGACTATTCTTTTCCAGCGTTCGCGTTGTATATTCCTGCCATTTAAAATTCTACCATAAAAATCGAAATTTTCATCGTCAATTGACTTATTTAAATCAGCAGCAAAAACATCAACCAGTTTCCATTTAAGAAATGCTTTCCAATCGTCAATGTTTATTTTAATTATTAATTGCTCCAATTCAGCAATATATTCGGGTTGGCCAACTATTACTGAATCGATGGAAATAATGCCCATTTTTTCTAACATATTTTCCCATTGAATATCTGGTGTAATTAAATCGAGTTGATTTAATTTCATTTTGTTATAATTCTTATAAGGATCGCGTAGTTCATGCAATTTTCGCGATTTCAATGCAAGGCTGGTTTCAAGGGCCATAATTTGAATACTTTGCTGCTTGGCTTTATCAGTATCTTCGCCAATTAAACGAAGCATTGTGGCAATATGTTGAATATATTTCTTTCGAATAGTATTCGTGCGCGTATCAGTGTTTATATAATAGTCCCTGTTGGGTAAACCAAGCCCTCCCTGTGATATATAAAGGGCTGATAATTCACTATTCTTTTTATCGGCAGCAGTGTATATATTAAATAATGTGGAAACACGCCAGGTTTGAAGTAATGCTATTTCATCAATTAATTCTTTCTTATTCTTTAAATTTTCTATCTTAGCCAATTCAGGCTTTAAAGCATCTATACCAAATTTTTCAATACTAATTGTATCCATTCCGGAGTAATAAAAATCGCCAATTTTTTGGTCAATACTTCCTTTTACTGCATTCGAATGATAGGCTGCATCATTGCATATTTTATAAATGCGGTTATAAATTTCGTCCTGAACAAGGTTTGTAATACCCCATTCGCTTTCCGAGGCAGGAATAGGATTATTTTTTAGCCATAAACCGTTTACATACTTGAAAAAATCTTCCGAAGGTTTAACAGTTGTATCAATATTCAATGAAAGAAAATCATTCCCAATTGATTTTCCGCCACATAATATTGGGAAACAAGTAAAAATAACAACTACTATAAAAGGGTGTTTCATTGTTTTAGGTTTAGGTAAAATATAACCAGGGTCTAGTTATTTTTTTACATTTATAAAATTAGAAATAAAATTTTGTAAATAAAAATTTTAAGCAAATCAATACCTGTTTAGCCATTTATATCTTCGAGCTGAGTCGCCAAATTTAAGTGATAAGTTTAATTCATGAGTTCCATAATAACTTCTGTCTAATGATGATAATCCATAATCGAATGAATATCCAATATACACACGATTTTTTCGAAACCCCACAAAGGCAATAAAAGCATTTCCGGTACGGTATGATAATCCGCCCCAGATATCATCTCTGTAAGTTATTTTAAAAGATAAGTCAACTTGAGGTTGCAACAGCTCGGTAGTTTTAAACAATAAGGTTGGTTCGTAAGTAAAATAAGCATCCGGTGAATATTTATATCCGGCTATTAGATAATAATTTCTTGATACCTGATAAGCAACAATATCAGATGTCCCAAACTTTACCGATGACTGGAATAATTCAGCTGCTGATACCCCGCCATAAAAGTTACCATCGGTATAAAACATCCCAATATTGGCATCGGGAACATATAAAGGTGCAGATATTAAGCTCTGACGTGGATCGGGCAAACGGAAAAAACCCGGTTCAATGTTTAACCGCATTTGAGTCATTGAACCTGCCACTCCGAAGGATAATTGTGAATTGGTAAATGATATATGATAGGCATATGACATGGAAACTCCTGTTTGACCCAGGTAGCCATTCCTGTCATTAAATATACTTAAGCCAAGCCCAACCTTCCCGGTACGTGAAGGCGTAATTCTATTTCCCCTTATACCTCTGTTTCGGATAATATAACTTCTTTTTAAAATTCGGGTTTGAAAGGTAAGTGTAAAGGTTTGAGGGGCATTCTCAAAACCCAGCCATTGTTGACGTGACGTAAGGTTAAGGGTAGTATAACCATCATAACCTGCCATGGCTGAGTTTAATGTAAAACCGTTGAGCATATACTGGCTGAATAATGGCAATAACTCCGAATTCGCTTTTGTAATAAAGGAAAGAAATACTATTGCTATTGATAATCGCTTTAACATTCAGGGTTTAACTTAAATCATTTTACCATTCATAAACAAAATACCATTACTTATATCGCACTATTGCAACTGTACCAGTAAATCTATCGGAGCCATTGTTCAAATCAATTGAATAATAATATGAATCAACGGGTAAAGGTTTACCATTCGATGTGCCATTCCATTCAACCGGATATCCGGGTTCCGACCGATAAACCAATTCTCCCCAACGGTTATAAATTTCAACTACTGCCCTGCTATATAACAAATTTAAAGGCAATGGACTCGAAACCGTAGGATTACCTACAACAATATTCCATGTATCGTTGATACCTGCACCGGGTGAAAATGCCTTTGGTGCATCGAGACATGCTTTGTGCGTTGCTTTTACCAAAAGAGTATCCAGTTTTATACATTTATTTGAATCAATTACAGTTAATACATAATTACCAACAAATAAATTATTTACAGATGAACCTGCCGGTAAACTATTTGACCAGTTGTATTCGTATGGTTCTATTCCTCCATTTGCAATTACTCCCAATTCGCCGTTACTCATATCAGGACAATAAGCCGGTTTTGTCTGGCTCGAATCGACTGATATAACAATCGGATCGGGTTGCGTGACTAATGCCGAGGTATCTGTACTGCATTTGTTAACATCTTTTACTGTAACACTGTAATTACCTGCCACAAGGTTACTCGCAACACTATCATCAGGTGCATTATTGCTCCATGTAAAACCATATGGACGTGTTCCGCCATTTACAACTGAGGTTAACGCACCATTATCGAGCCCTGCACATTCAACATTATCAGTTATAATAGCTAATTTCAAAGGCGAAGGTTGTGTAACAACTACCGAATCGGTTGTATTGCAGCGTTTATTTATACTATCGTTTACAATAACATAATAAGTACCTGCTGGCAATTGACTAATGGTTTGTGCCGGAGGTAAATTACCTGTATAATTGTTTAATGTATCAATTTTAACCCATTGATACATATATTTTCCTGAACTTCCTTTAGTTTTAGCCATTACTGAACCATTGGATTCGCCATAACACCTTATTTCGCTTCCATTATAATTTGATGCAACAATTGCCTGAACATTTAAAGGAGTTGGCTGCTGAACCGAATCGCTGTCGTTATGTTTGCAACCGTTCAAATCGGTAATTGTAATGGTGTACATACCACCTGGTAAGCTGTCAATAGTATCGGTGGTTGCAGCATTATTAATCCAATAATAAGAATATGGCGATACACCACCATTTACATTGGTAACTATAGCTTTTCCATCCTTTATACTATAACAGGTCAACGGGAATGTTATAATTGAATCGGTAATAGGACTAGGTGGTAAAAGAGAAACTTTACGCATATTGCTGCAATTGTTGGTATCAGTAACCGTAAAATTATAAACAGTACCCATAAGGTTAGTTGGAAGTCCTGTTCTGTTAATTACCACAGAAGTATCCGAAGCTTTTGCCCATGCATAAGTATAATTATGCCAGCTTATTCCTCCCTTAACTGTAGTATAAACTTCACCATTGGCACTATCATAACACGAAACATTGTATTTGCTGTTGTATTTCTTAATACTATCAATACTAATTTGAATGCTGTCGGGTTGGTTCAAAGTAAAGTCCCACGTTTTATTACATCCCAGCCCATAAGCAACATTCAGGCTATATGTACCGGCTTTCCGATCATTCAATATAGAATCAGTTCCAAGACTAGCGCCATTTGCAACATTAAACCAATTGTAATGGTATATATTATCTCCAAGACCTCCCGACAATTTAGCAGTAATGGATCCATTTTCACCATTATAGCAAGCTATATTTACGCCTGAAAAATCAGAGAAAACAGTGTCTTTGAGTTGTAATGGCAATGGCTTATTCAATATAAATGAATCCTTATATATACATTGCTGTGATGAATAATTTGAAGTGCCAATAAATATTAAAGCACTATCAATAAGAGTGAAATTATATTTCCCGGCATTCAAGTTTCCAATAGAATCAACCGAATTACTAACTGAAATGCCATTACCCGACCACAAATAACTGAAATTATTTAATCCGCCCGAAGCGCTTATAGCAATATATCCGTTTGCAGAAGTATCGCACGGCAGGTTGAATAATCCATTATAATATTTCGAAATACGTTTGTTAATAATTACGGGTGGAGGATCAACGAGTACTGCTTCACCCAAGCCCAGACATTCTGGATTTTTGTTGGATATTACCGTTAACATATAATCTCCTATAGGTAAACTGTCTAAATTACCATTATCATCCACTTGCTCTATTAATATAGTTGTATCTGGCAGAATCTTTTGCCACATAAAATTAAAACCTATATTTGATGGGGCATCGCGAACGATAGGAGCAAATGATCCATTGAAACCACCCGGACAACTGATGTTATACAGACCAATATCATTATTGAAGGACAATTTTGACTGGCCAAATACCGATGGGTTTAAATCAATTGATATATTCCCGGTGGCATACATATCCTGTGAATTTTTAGCTATACAAATATTGGTATCATTAACTGTAATATCATATATTCCTTCAAGGCTATCAACCAATATAGCATTGTTACTAACTACATTTGAACCTGAATACCATTTATAAGCATATCCTGAAGTGCCTCCTGATACAATTGCTTTAAATTTCAAATGATTACCTGCACATTTTAATGTATCCAGTACAACAGTAGTTACATTCAGAACAGGAGGTTGTGTAAGGGTATCGCGTCTTTCGGTAGTACAACTATCGGTATCCAAAATTTTTACGTGGTAATAACCGGCAGCTTTTTTTGTAACTGAAGGATGGGTTTCAACAGGCAATAATGTTTCAGTACCAGTTGGGCTGCTCTTATAGTACCATTTATATTGAAATAAGTTTTGTGAAACATTTTTGGCAACTTCTCCTCCATAGACTTTAAGTGCAATACTATCACCGGTTGTGGTATTATTGCAACGTAGGTTCCATCCTCCAATATATTTTGATAATTTTGAACGAACATAAGCATCGGGTAAAATATCTATTGAATCTTTCTTAACAATAGTTGTAATACAATAATAATTCGAATCCTTACCAGTAGGGTTCTTGATGCGTGCCGAAAACATATAATCTACCGTATGGAATTTAGTGCCATAATTCACCATTGTATTGGTGTATGTATTTACAGGATAATTGCCGTTTGGAATAATGCCCGAACTCATTATACTATCGCTGTTATATACAGGCGAAACATTGTAATATTTATCGCCCAACACAACATTGCTCATACTTACAGTAAAATGTGCCATTGCACTATCGCAATAAGTTTGCTTGCCAAATTGTTCTGTAATAACCGGCGTAGGATTAACAAATACGTTCAAAGTTTTATTTATACCATTGCCGCAATACGAACCGTTGTTCTGCAAAATTTCAGGATTAAAGCTATACGTTACTTTCTGATAATTCGCTGAGCTATTTAATATATAGTCGGTAAAATTATTTATCAACCTGTTGTTACCTGCCGACGGCCCTGAAACCACACCGTTATACGAAGTAAACAAATTATATTTTATAGTATTCATTGCCATATTTGGTGTATTCAATTTGAACAATACCGGCAAATCGTTACAATAAATAGTATCATCGAGGAAGACATTTATACGAGGAGTAGGTTCAACCCATACATTTATATTATATGTTGCACCCGAACAACGCATGTTATTGTTGTTATCTACTACATAAGGTGTAACTTCATAAGTAACTTTATGCGCGTATAAACCAGTATCCTGTAACAATTCATTAATGCTCTGGTTATTCAGGTACCTGCTCCTGCCACTGTTTTTATTGCTTATATAAACACTATCGGGCGAACTGTTCACTACCGTATAATTAAACTGTATTGGATGCGTTGGATGGTTTTTGCTCTTCAAAACCAACGAGGTAACTACATTATTACAAATTGTATCATTAGGCGGATTGCTATATACAGTAGGTGTAGGTTCTACCCAAACTACCGCACTATCAGGATGCCCAATACAATAGGTTGGTGCAGGGCCTTTTGGTGTTACCCGATAAATGGCTGAATCGTAGTTATACGTTGCATCATATAACAATTGTGATATTTGTGCTGTAATATTTACATTTTTTATACTATCTGCAAAGGCGTTTAAGCTGGTTCCGTGGGGAACAATCCAATTATACGTTGTTTTTGGCACATCGCTATACAAGTTTGTTTTGGTGGTTGTGCTATTACAAATGGTATCGAACCGTGGCATAAATGTAACCACAGGCACCGGGTCGGCAATGAGTACAACTTGTCCGCTTTTGTGCGTGTTATTCGAACTATCGGTAACAATACAATAATAATAAGTACTGCTGTCAGTCTTAGTAGTATTAGGAATAGTCAAGGTATTCCCGGTGGAAAGCGAAACCGAATCGGCAGGAGGAACATACTTATACCACTGAACCGGTTGTAAATCCATTCCCGAAGGATTGATGGTAAAATTAGCATCGGCTCCCTGGCAAACAGTGTCGTTACGGGGTTGGTCAATAATTTTTGGCCTGCCTTTCGCAATGCCAATATCGGTTGTATTCATTAAAGTGCTATTGCCAGTGCGCGAAATGATATCAGGGCCTACAAAAGGTGCGTTCGATCCATCGAGAATTAATGGGTTGGAATTTGTCCGTTTTACAATGCGCGAGCCTGCATTCAGGTTATTTGCCCCTGTTGGGAAGCCATCGGCCTGTAGTTTTAAAGAATAATTATTTGAATTTAATGCGTTCTTGGGGCTTAAATGCCAATATCCTTGCGTAAATTGTTCATAAATTTCTTCGCCATCGGCATCGGTTAAAGGTAAACCGGCATTGCCAATATCGGCAGGCTGAAAACTTGCCATCAGGGTTCCGCTGGTAAGGTTGGTGAAATTCATTGTCATTGGGTCGTAATAACTGAAAGTGCCCACAGGATAAAGATAATCGTGCGACGGATTTGCAACATTCCACTGGAAATTACCCACTACAGCGCCGGCAGTGCGGTTAACTGTACCCAATGAATTGTTGTAAAATAAAATATGGCCATTGGCATCAACATTAGTGGCAATGTACATATTATCGCCTGCGGCAGTAACATCGCCCTGCAATTGTTTAATACCGGTTCCGGCAAATCGTATATCGCGGTAATTAGCTGATGCGAAAACCTGTTGGTTGTTACCACCCAAATATTCAACTATACTTTGATCATCGGCTATCAATTGGTTGCAGGTATTGCTGTCGCCACGCAATTGCATAATATGGTCGATATTCGTACCTGTTGACATATCTATTGTGCCGGTTGATGCCCTTAAAGTACCTAAAACATTAAGGGTATGTACGGCATTGGTTCCAAATGAAAAGTTCCCGGCTTTAACAGTCAAATTGCCGTTAACCGTAACATTGTCATTGATGCCTACACTAAATCCTGAACCCGAACCGGTGTTGGCTGCAACCAAGTGGTTAAAAGTTTCACCCCCTGGTTTTGAAATGGTTTGATTTGTGCTTCCGGTAAACTCAACAGTTCCCGAACCCGGAGTATAGGTAGCAGTATCGGCCCAGTTGCCTGTAAGTTGCATGGTTCCGTTGTTGGCAATTTCGCCGGTATGGTTATTTACATCAGCTGTGGTTACAACTGCACCAGCTGAAACTGTCATTACAGCACCACTATTGCTGATAACCTGTGTTTTGGTTTCCTGAACGGTAACAAACAACATAACAATACAAAGCAAAGCCATGTTCCTGACAAAGGAACTGCCTTTCCTATTTATGAATTGCAATATTTGTTTATTCCTGTTCACTGTTCTTTTTTCATCTTTTGTTCTAAGTTCATCCCACTACCCCCTTCTAAGTGGGACTTTCATTGTGCTTCTATTTTTATTTTCTTTTAATTATAACATTCTAACCACTATTGTCATTTTTAAACTCAACTCTTCATCCCTGCCACTTCTCTTTATTTCCCCTTTTAAAGTGCCTGTCCCGCAATGGCGGGAGGGTTAGTGGGATATCTTACCACTTAATAACGGGGTTAGCGGGATATCCTTGCAAGCTGCCAATTCAGCTATCCGCTGCTCAATGCCTCGCAAAACATTTACCATGGCACGTTTTACATCTATATCTTTAAACCTTAAAAAATTTACACCAAACGACTCTAGTTTTTTCTGCCTTTGTTTATCAATTAAAAATTTGTTATCGTGACTGCTACCGTCAATTTCTATTGCAAGCATTAATTCGTGGCAATAAAAATCTACAATATAATTACCAATAGGCACCTGCCTGTGAAACTCAAAACCTAAAGACTTTCTTCTAATCTTCTGCCACAATAATACTTCCGAAAAAGTGCTCCCATTTCGCAATTTCCTCGCACGTAATTTTAAATCTCTTCTATATGGAATTATTGTGTTTGGCATATTGTTCTTTTTTCATCAATTGTTCTAAGTTCATCCCCCAACCCCCTTCGAAGGGGGATTTTCATTGTGCTTCTATTTTTATTTTTTCTTAATTATAACATTTAAACCACTATTATCAATTTTAAACTCAAATATTCATCCCTGCCACTTTATCATTCCCCCTTGTAAAGTGCCTGTCCCGCAATGGCGGGAGGGCTAGTGGGATATCCTACCCCTATTAAGTTAGTTCAGGGAAATCGTATTATTTTGCTCCCTTTTTCACTTCCTCCAATGTCAATTCAAATATCAATGCCGTGTTGGGGGCAATTATATTTAAATAGCCTTTTGAACCATAAGCCAGTGCCGAAGGAATAAAAATCCTCCATTGCGAACCGGCAGGCATCAGCTGTACAGCTTCGTTTAAACCGGGTATTAATGTACCTGTAAGCGTTGTAACCGGTTTTTTATCTTTATAGGTATTTTCAAATACATTGCCATCGGCAAAAGTGCCTACAAAATTGACTACCACCGAATCCTTTGCTGAAGGACGGTCGCCGGTGCCGGTTTTAAGGATAACATAATTTACACCATCGGGCAATACGCCAACGCCCGGTTTGCCACGCAAATAAGCAAACAATTGTTCTTCCTGCTGACGGCTGCGTTCGGTGCTTATAGCCAACTGATATTCCGAAATTCGCTTATTTATTGATGAATCAGCAACCAATAAAGTCTTATGTTCCAATACATCGTCCATACCAACTTTAAAAAGTACCGGATTATTTATTACAAATCCATTTTTTGCAAGCCATTGGCCTACAAATGCACCTAAAGTGTATTGCAGCGTATCGGCTGAAGAAGCAAGCTTTACAGAAGTTTTTGAAACAACTGCTTTTTGTGCCTGCTGTGCCGAAATTGTTACCATTATTATTGCTGAAACGAAAATCAATAAAACCCTTTTCATCATTTATAATTTTAATTTACTATTCCTAATCAATATATTTTGTTACTAAATTCATATAAACCAAATTTCTGTTTCTACTCCCATATATGGCGGCGGTAAGTATATCCACTACTATTTACATTTTTACCAGGCATTTACATTTTCTCTTTTTATTATAATTCTCAAAAAACAACAAACGCAATTCAAATCTCAAGTTATAAGACCCCACTGCCTAAATTCCCTATTTGTTTCCCCTCTTTTTCAAGAACGGCGAAGCCCTCATGACCGCATGGAATAACGGGCGAAGGGGTGGTCTTTTTCCAATACTTTTTAGAACTCTGTTTACCTTCTGTTGCACAAATCCGCTTTCAGGTAAATTGATGTTTCATTTTAACCTTTTTTTCTCTTTAACAGGAGGTAAAAAATTCTCTCTTGTAACAACTTTCTTCCCTGTTTTGGCCTCAAGTGCCAACTTTGCATTCTTTGCTATTGTGCCTCCCTTTTTACCAGCCTTTGCATTATCTGTTAAACCTTTAGCATTTTCAGTTTCAGCAATTTGACGTGTTGAAAGTTCAGCCAGGGCAGTAAAAATCAATTCAGCTTCTGACATATGATCCCTAAGGTTTTGTGATTTTAACCCTTTCAAATCTTTATGTTTACTAACAGTCAAACCCGTCCATTCTTTATGTATAATATTCGTTAACAATGCAAATTCATCTTTTTCCTTTACTCCTGAATTCTTCCAATAATCAGTTAGTTTGTTTCGGGTTTCCTGACCTGTCATTCGTTGTTGTATCCACTTTTCGCTCCTGCCCAGCCTTTGCCAATTGTCACGGGCCTTTTCGATACTTTGTTCAGGATTGGCCATTTCTTCCATGCGTTCATAACCAACTTTAGCCAGCCATTGTTTGAATGGTTCAGCCTTTGGTGATGGTATGGATTGAATGATACGCAGCAATCCTTGTATATTGGCACAATCTGTAATATATTTCTTACCGTCCGACGATTCCAGTTTCAGTTGTCGACAAATTGTCGATAACTCAATTCCCGACAACTTTTCCCTCTTTTTCATTTTGTACCAATAATCCTTAGGATCAGCACTATCCGTCAATGCTTCAACTACATCAACTATTGAAAAATACCACAATTCCTCAGCTTCGTCCCAAAAACTGCGAACCTTCTTATCTTCAAATAATTTGATATTGCCCATTTAATCTATACCTTTTAATTATTGCATTACAAAAATTTCTTTCACTTTATTTCCATTCAACTTAACCCCTTCGCCAAACCCAGGGTAAGAAACATCCCCCTTGCCCCGTTACTCCCTTTGGTCGTGAGATCGCTTCGCTAAGTTTATAAGGGGGAATGCAGTTTGCTACTATTTACATTTTTACCAGCCATTTACATTTTCTCTTTTTATTATATTTCTCAAAAAACAACAAACGCAATTCAACACTCAAGCTATAAAACCCCACTACCTAAATTCCCTATTGTTTCCCCTCCTTTACAAGGAGGGGTGTAGGGGTGGTTTTGAGGGCAGGGGGATGTGCCGGCCTTTGCGCGAATAGCCTCTTCTTCTCAACCCCAACCTCCCGCCATAGCGGGACAGGCACTTAATAAGGGGCTATAACAAAGCTCCGATCCTTCCAAAACCTCCGCTCAGTTTCCCATCCTTCTCAAGGAGGGGCAGGGGTGGTTTTGAGTGGCAGGAGTGGTTTCTTTCTCCCTCTCCTTTGGAGAGGGTTGGGGAGAGGCCTCTTTGCTTTCCTTTTTTCCAATACTTTTTAGAACTCCTTTTTCTTTTTATAGTTTAAAAACTACTGCCTTTTATTCCAGTATAGTTACAAACTACGCTGATTCCGGTGAAATTAAGGTGCAATTGGATTCATTATTTTAAAATTAGTTCCATCATAAATTACTAGACAAACCATACCAGCTGATATATCACCAGTAGCTAAAGTAGTATTCGTCCTCTTTTTAATAGATTTTACTCCAAGTCCATTAACATTTAATGAGCAACCAGTTGTATTTGCCGTATTTGCATAAAATGCAATCATCATACCTGCAACATAAGCTGTTGGTGCAGGACTTAAAGTAATTGCATAAGCATCAGTAGCACCAGCATCTACACCATAATTTAAACTACCGTTTATTGTTGTTGAACCACCAATTAATACGGAGGTAGAAGTATTTCCAATTGCAACTGTGCCAGTTGATGAACCTGTATTAATATTAGTGTTGTAATTTGAAGATGCATTTAAATTAATATCCGCACCAGAAATATTTAATCCAGCAACACCAGTAATTAAACCAGATGAACTAACAGAAGCCAAAGTAGTACCACTTGAGTTTCTCCATTCTTGCAAATTGCCTGATTGGCTTGATGCACCTTCAACTATTAAACCTATTTTAGCAGCTTGCTGATTTGGTATAATTACACTGGCATCATCTGAGCCACCAATATTTGTTGGCGTATAATCAACAGTACTTAGTTTATTACCAACCAATTGAAGACCATGCCATGAAGTTATAACTGATTGACCTCCAGCTATTGGAATTAAAGAAATATCAGCACCTAAAATATATGTTCCAGTGTGTACTTTACCATTGACATCAAGAGTATATGCGCCTGGATTGGTTCCAACTCCTAATCTCTTATTTGTATTATCCCAATATAAATTTGTGTTGTCTTGTGAGATTGCTCCACTAGCGCCAGCAAAAGGAATAGACCCAGCACTTAATGCAGGTAATATAACAGAATTTGAAGCATTTCCTATTGTTACATTTCCAGTTGTTGTGCCTGTACCAATATTAACTGGAGTTGCAGCACCAGTAGTTGCATTAATGTTTACTGCACCAGTACCAGAATTAATAGTTGTTGTACTTGTTGAGAAATTGTTGCCTATTATAACTGTGTTAACTGCAGCTGAATTAGTACCTATTTGAATACCATGATTAGTGCCTCCATTGCCAATTTGAATAGCTGTAGCTGCTGTACCGCCTTCAATATTTACAGTTGAACTTGCATTTGCAGCACCAATTGCAATATTGCCAGTAGTTGAACCCGTACCAATATTAACAGGAGTGGCAGTACCAGTACCAACATTAATATTAATGGCTGCTGTATTTGTTGATGAGAGGTTAAGAGTACCTGTACCACCTGACTTAACTGAAATGGAAGTATTTGCTGTATTATTACCAATAATTATATTTTTTGGTGCAGCCTGATTGCCGATATATAAATTTTGACCACCAGCAGCTGTACCACCAATGTTAACATCACCCGTAGCTCCACCAGTACCTATATTTGTAGCAAATGTTGAACCATCATTTAAATTAATAATTCCACCACTTACTGTTAATCCAGCAGAACCGGTTAATAAGCCACCAACAGTTCCAGTACCAGAAATATTAAAATTAGAAGTGGCTTGCTGTGTTGTTGTATTTTGGATATAATTACCAGAACCTGAAGGAATGTCAGATGAAGATAATGCACTCCAGGAAGGTGCTGCTGAATTTGTTCCATCCCCCGTTTGTGATAAAAATTGTTTTGCCGTAGTCGTATTTCCAGAAAGTAAGGATGTTGTATTTGCGGAAGATTGATATGGCAATGAGCCTAATGCACCACCTGCAATATTTGTAGCTTTTGTGGATGAGGCAGCATTACCAGAAGTATTAGCAGCATTATTTGGTATGTCACCGCTTACTAATGCCCTAAATGCTGGTGTTCCACCAGTACCATCAGGTGCTGCTAAAACAAAATTTGCAGTTTGTGAACCATAAGGGGCAATATAATCTGTACCTGCAACAGCAATTGACGGAACACCCGTTGAAGTCGTGTTCTTTAACAATCCAGTGGATAGCCCTGATAATGAGGTTCCGTTAATTCCAGTTACAGTTGAAGTAGCTGTAACATTTGTACTTCCATCAAATGATGGGCTTGTATATGTAACATCACCAGTTATTCCAATTGTTCTGCCTGTTGTCAATTTCGCCGCACTTCCAGTCGTATTTTGGTTCAATGTCGGAAAATCCCCAGCAACTGCTATTGATGGAACTCCCGTTCCAGTCGTATTTTTTAATATCCCTGTTCCTAAACCTGATAATGAAGTGCCATTAATGCCTACTACTGTTGTTGAACTTTGTGTACCTGTTACATCGCCTGACAAACTTCCACTGAAATTTGTGGCAGTGCCTGCCGATGTAATGTAAACACTTGCATCAACGGATCCATCAGCTTTTAAAAATTGAGAAGACGTTCCTCCAGATAAAGCTAATGAATTTGCAGTAAAATTACCAGATGGGTCAACTTTTGCCAAAACAGAACCAGTTGAATTTTGCCATTCTTGTAAATCACCTGTTTGGCTGGAATACCCTTTAGAAACTAACAATGGAGTAGCAGCGGAAGTGCTTGTACCTGTGACAATAAATGTTGCATCAGAAACTGTAATTGTATTCAAAGGTTTGCTAAAGGTAAAACGTGGATTACTGGCATCTATACCAAACCAATAACCGTCATCGATAGTTACATCTCCATTACTTAATTTGAGACGATTCATTGAATGGTCAAAAATTATTTGTTCAAGAGTTGTACCTCGTCCTATCCAGGCATTTTCACTAACTAAAATATTTCCATTTATATTGATATTACCATTTGTTCCACTACTGCCTGCATTAATTGTTACAGCCATATTAGAATTTGAACTATTACCAATAACAATTTTATTTGCATCAGCACTTGTACCAAGATTAATGATTTTTGGCCCAGCATCAGATCCAATATTAAGTGTACCAGTTCCAGATTGAATATTAATGCCAGTATTATTATTAGTTCCAAAAATTGCAGGCCCACTGCCTGGCAAATTACCACCAATTTTCCAAGAGAAAGCTATTTGTGATGCCTGCCATACGCTGTCACTTATTAGTTTGGTTATCTGCGTCCCCTGGTAAGCACTGTCCGATACTAAGCTGGCCGTTGTGCTATTTAACGTATTGATCTCTGCCCGGTGTTCTACCAACGTGTCTTTATTGTTCTTTATCTGGCTTGCCTGCCATACGCTGTCACTTATTAGTTTGTTGATCTGCGTCCCCTGGTAAGCACTGTCCGATTCTAAGCTGGCCGTTGTGCTATTTAACGTATTGAGCTCAGTCCGGTGTTCTACCAACGTGTCTTTATTGTTCTTTATCTGGCTTGCCTGCCACGTGCTGTCTGTTATCAACGTGTTGATGGCTACCCTGTGGACATGCAAACTGTCATTGATATAATCTATATCCTGCATGTGCGCCGTGATGCTGTCGTTCAAATTGTCTATCTCTGTCTTCTGGTATGCAGAGTCTGCTACTAATTTCGCCGTCTGGCTGTTTAACACGTTCAACTCCCCTCGGTGCTCTACCAGCGTATCTTTATTGTTCTTTATCTGGCTCGCCTGCCACGTGCTGTCTGTTATCAACGTGTTGATGGCTACCCTGTGGACATGCAAACTGTCATTGATATAATCTATATCCTGCATGTGCGCCGTGATGCTGTCGTTCAAATTGTCTATCTCTGTCTTCTGGTATGCAGAGTCTGCTATTAATTTCGCCGTCTGGCTGTTTAACACGTTCAACTCCCCTCGGTGCTCTACCAGCGTATCTTTATTGTTCTTTATCTGGCTCGCCTGCCACGTGCTGTCTGTTATCAACGTGTTGATGGCTACCCTGTGGACATGCAAACTGTCATTGATATAATCTATATCCTGCATGTGCGCCGTGATGCTGTCGTTCAAATTATCTATCTCTGTCTTCTGGTATGCAGAGTCTGCTATTAATTTCGCCGTCTGGCTGTTTAACACGTTCAACTCCCCTCGGTGCTCTACCAGCGTATCTTTATTGTTCTTTATCTGGCTCGCCTGCCACGTGCTGTCTGTTATCAACGTGTTGATGGCTACCCTGTGGACATGCAAACTGTCATTGATATAATCTATATCCTGCATGTGCGCCGTGATGCTGTCGTTCAAATTGTCTATCTCTGTCTTCTGGTATGCAGAGTCTGCTATTAATTTCGCCGTCTGGCTGTTTAACACGTTCAACTCCCCTCGGTGCTCTACCAGCGTATCTTTATTGTTCTTTATCTGGCTCGCCTGCCATACGCTGTCACTTATTAGTTTGGTTATCTGCGTCCCCTGGTAAGCACTGTCCGATACCAAGCTGGCCGTTGTGCTATTTAACGTATTGAGCTCTGCCCGGTGTTCTACCAACGTGTCTTTATTGTTCTTTATCTGGCTTGCCTGCCATACACTGTCGCTTATTAGTTTGGTTATCTGCGTCCCCTGGTAAGCACTGTCCGATACTAGGCTCGCCGATGTGCTATTTAACGTATTGAGCTCTGCCCGGTGTTCCACCAACGTGTCTTTATTGTTCTTTATCTGGCTTGCCTGCCATACACTGTCGCTTATTAGTTTGGTTATCTGCGTCCCCTGGTAAGCACTGTCCGATACCAAGCTGGCCGTTGTGCTATTTAACGTATTGAGCTCTGTCCAGTGTTCTACCAACGTGTCTTTATTGTTCTTTATCTGGCTTGCCTGCCATACGCTGTCACTTATTAGTTTGGTTATCTGCGTCCCCTGGTAAGCACTGTCCGATACCAAGCTGGCCGTTGTGCTATTTAACGTATTGAGCTCTGTCCGGTGTTCTACCAACGTGTCTTTATTGTTCTTTATCTGGCTTGCCTGCCATACACTGTCACTTATTAGTTTGGTTATCTGCGTCCCCTGGTAAGCACTGTCCGATACTAGGCTGGCCGTTGTGCTATTTAACGTATTGAGCTCTGCCCGGTGTTCTACCAACGTGTCTTTATTGTTCTTTATCTGGCTTGCCTGCCATACACTGTCACTTATTAGTTTGGTTATCTGCGTCCCCTGGTAAGCACTGTCCGATACTAGGCTCGCCGTTGTGCTATTTAACGTATTGAGCTCTGTCCGGTGTTCTACCAACGTGTCTTTATTGTTCTTTATCTGGCTCGCCTGCCACGTGCTGTCTGTTATCAACGTGTTGATGGCTACCCTGTGGACATGCAAACTGTCATTGATATAATCTATATCCTGCATGTGCGCCGTGATGCTGTCGTTCAAATTGTCTATCTCTGTCTTCTGGTATGCAGAGTCTGCTATTAATTTCGCCGTCTGGCTGTTTAACACGTTCAACTCCCCTCGGTGCTCTACCAGCGTATCTTTATTGTTCTTTATCTGGCTCGCCTGCCACGTGCTGTCTGTTATCAACGTGTTGATGGCTACCCTGTGGACATGCAAACTGTCATTGATATAATCTATATCCTGCATGTGCGCCGTGATGCTGTCGTTCAAATTGTCTATCTCTGTCTTCTGGTATGCAGAGTCTGCTATTAATTTCGCCGTCTGGCTGTTTAACACGTTCAACTCCCCTCGGTGCTCTACCAGCGTATCTTTATTGTTCTTTATCTGGCTCGCCTGCCACGTGCTGTCTGTTATCAACGTGTTGATGGCTACCCTGTGGACATGCAAACTGTCATTGATATAATCTATATCCTGCATGTGCGCCGTGATGCTGTCGTTCAAATTATCTATCTCTGTCTTCTGGTATGCAGAGTCTGCTATTAATTTCGCCGTCTGGCTGTTTAACACGTTCAACTCCCCTCGGTGCTCTACCAGCGTATCTTTATTGTTCTTTATCTGGCTCGCCTGCCACGTGCTGTCTGTTATCAACGTGTTGATGGCTACCCTGTGGACATGCAAACTGTCATTGATATAATCTATATCCTGCATGTGCGCCGTGATGCTGTCGTTCAAATTGTCTATCTCTGTCTTCTGGTATGCAGAGTCTGCTATTAATTTCGCCGTCTGGCTGTTTAACACGTTCAACTCCCCTCGGTGCTCTACCAGCGTATCTTTATTGTTCTTTATCTGGCTCGCCTGCCACGTGCTGTCTGTTATCAACGTGTTGATGGCTACCCTGTGGACATGCAAACTGTCATTGATATAATCTATATCCTGCATGTGCGCCGTGATGCTGTCGTTCAAATTGTCTATCTCTGTCTTCTGGTATGCAGAGTCTGCTATTAATTTCGCCGTCTGGCTGTTTAACACGTTCAACTCCCCTCGGTGCTCTACCAGCGTATCTTTATTGTTCTTTATCTGGCTCGCCTGCCACGTGCTGTCTGTTATCAACGTGTTGATGGCTACCCTGTGGACATGCAAACTGTCATTGATATAATCTATATCCTGCATGTGCGCCGTGATGCTGTCGTTCAAATTGTCTATCTCTGTCTTCTGGTATGCAGAGTCTGCTATTAATTTCGCCGTCTGGCTGTTTAACACGTTCAACTCCCCTCGGTGCTCTACCAGCGTATCTTTATTGTTCTTTATCTGGCTCGCCTGCCACGTGCTGTCTGTTATCAACGTGTTGATGGCTACCCTGTGGACATGCAAACTGTCATTGATATAATCTATATCCTGCATGTGCGCCGTGATGCTGTCGTTCAAATTGTCTATCTCTGTCTTCTGGTATGCAGAGTCTGCTATTAATTTCGCCGTCTGGCTGTTTAACACGTTCAACTCCCCTCGGTGCTCTACCAGCGTATCTTTATTGTTCTTTATCTGGCTCGCCTGCCACGTGCTGTCTGTTATCAACGTGTTGATGGCTACCCTGTGGACATGCAAACTGTCATTGATATAATCTATATCCTGCATGTGCGCCGTGATGCTGTCGTTCAAATTGTCTATCTCTGTCTTCTGGTATGCAGAGTCTGCTATTAATTTCGCCGTCTGGCTGTTTAACACGTTCAACTCCCCTCGGTGCTCTACCAGCGTATCTTTATTGTTCTTTATCTGGCTCGCCTGCCACGTGCTGTCTGTTATCAACGTGTTGATGGCTACCCTGTGGACATGCAAACTGTCATTGATATAATCTATATCCTGCATGTGCGCCGTGATGCTGTCGTTCAAATTGTCTATCTCTGTCTTCTGGTATGCAGAGTCTGCTATTAATTTCGCCGTCTGGCTGTTTAACACGTTCAACTCCCCTCGGTGCTCTACCAGCGTATCTTTATTGTTCTTTATCTGGCTCGCCTGCCACGTGCTGTCTGTTATCAACGTGTTGATGGCTACCCTGTGGACATGCAAACTGTCATTGATATAATCTATATCCTGCATGTGCGCCGTGATGCTGTCGTTCAAATTGTCTATCTCTGTCTTCTGGTATGCAGAGTCTGCTATTAATTTCGCCGTCTGGCTGTTTAACACGTTCAACTCCCCTCGGTGCTCTACCAGCGTATCTTTATTGTTCTTTATCTGGCTCGCCTGCCACGTGCTGTCTGTTATCAACGTGTTGATGGCTACCCTGTGGACATGCAAACTGTCATTGATATAATCTATATCCTGCATGTGCGCCGTGATGCTGTCGTTCAAATTGTCTATCTCTGTCTTCTGGTATGCAGAGTCTGCTATTAATTTCGCCGTCTGGCTGTTTAACACGTTCAACTCCCCTCGGTGCTCTACCAGCGTATCTTTATTGTTCTTTATCTGGCTCGCCTGCCACGTGCTGTCTGTTATCAACGTGTTGATGGCTACCCTGTGGACATGCAAACTGTCATTGATATAATCTATATCCTGCATGTGCGCCGTGATGCTGTCGTTCAAATTGTCTATCTCTGTCTTCTGGTATGCAGAGTCTGCTATTAATTTCGCCGTCTGGCTGTTTAACACGTTCAACTCCCCTCGGTGCTCTACCAGCGTATCTTTATTGTTCTTTATCTGGCTCGCCTGCCACGTGCTGTCTGTTATCAACGTGTTGATGGCTACCCTGTGGACATGCAAACTGTCATTGATATAATCTATATCCTGCATGTGCGCCGTGATGCTGTCGTTCAAATTGTCTATCTCTGTCTTCTGGTATGCAGAGTCTGCTATTAATTTCGCCGTCTGGCTGTTTAACACGTTCAACTCCCCTCGGTGCTCTACCAGCGTATCTTTATTGTTCTTTATCTGGCTCGCCTGCCACGTGCTGTCTGTTATCAACGTGTTGATGGCTACCCTGTGGACATGCAAACTGTCATTGATATAATCTATATCCTGCATGTGCGCCGTGATGCTGTCGTTCAAATTGTCTATCTCTGTCTTCTGGTATGCAGAGTCTGCTATTAATTTCGCCGTCTGGCTGTTTAACACGTTCAACTCCCCTCGGTGCTCTACCAGCGTATCTTTATTGTTCTTTATCTGGCTCGCCTGCCACGTGCTGTCTGTTATCAACGTGTTGATGGCTACCCTGTGGACATGCAAACTGTCATTGATATAATCTATATCCTGCATGTGCGCCGTGATGCTGTCGTTCAAATTGTCTATCTCTGTCTTCTGGTATGCAGAGTCTGCTATTAATTTCGCCGTCTGGCTGTTTAACACGTTCAACTCCCCTCGGTGCTCTACCAGCGTATCTTTATTGTTCTTTATCTGGCTCGCCTGCCACGTGCTGTCTGTTATCAACGTGTTGATGGCTACCCTGTGGACATGCAAACTGTCATTGATATAATCTATATCCTGCATGTGCGCCGTGATGCTGTCGTTCAAATTGTCTATCTCTGTCTTCTGGTATGCAGAGTCTGCTATTAATTTCGCCGTCTGGCTGTTTAACACGTTCAACTCCCCTCGGTGCTCTACCAGCGTATCTTTATTGTTCTTTATCTGGCTCGCCTGCCACGTGCTGTCTGTTATCAACGTGTTGATGGCTACCCTGTGGACATGCAAACTGTCATTGATATAATCTATATCCTGCATGTGCGCCGTGATGCTGTCGTTCAAATTGTCTATCTCTGTCTTCTGGTATGCAGAGTCTGCTATTAATTTCGCCGTCTGGCTGTTTAACACGTTCAACTCCCCTCGGTGCTCTACCAGCGTATCTTTATTGTTCTTTATCTGGCTCGCCTGCCACAATGAATCCGATATCAGTTTGTTGATTTGTTTTCCCTGGTAAGTACTGTCTGAAATAAGTTTCTCTATTTGAGCTGAATCAGCACTAATCCTTGGTGCCGAAAGTGTAATTAAACCAGCTGCAAAAGTAACATCCACCTGGTTGGGAGTACCCATTAAAGTTTTATATTCATTGGCGTTACCGGCATTATTTACACCAAGTAGTTGGTTAGGAGTACCCAAACTAACATTGGCTGAAGTAACCGATTTCCAAACAACATCAAAATACCAAAACGATTTTGTATCCGTATCATAGACCAGTAAACCCTGTGCCGGACTGGCAATACTTGTTCTATTTGCTGTGGTCATGCGCGGCGCAAGGAATCCTTTAAATGTCCCAGACGAATACCGCAACTCCAATATTGCAGAAGGATCGGCTGTAATGTTCGATTCGCTTATGCCAACCCCCTGGGCAAATGTTTGCCTGGCGCCAATAAGCATTAAAAGCATTATTGTACAAACTACAATAGGCGAAAGAATGGTTTTTAGCCATCTTTCAAATTGCCACTGCCCTAAACTTGAAGTTTTCGGGCATTTGGTTCTAGTTGTGTTCATATTGTGCCTCCTAAAAAATTTTATCTTGTTTTGATATTGAGTGTCCCTTATATTTTTTTCAAATCTCTTTTTTCATTTTACCTCACCCCTTCCCTCTCCAAACGGAGAGGGGTAAAGCGCTCTGATATTTTTATTGTTAATACATTAATCCTATCTCAAATTCAATAATCAATTAAAAATCATTTTTTCTTCCAACAACCGTAATTTTTCTCCACCTCAACCCTCTAAATCCACAACCCTTCAAAGTCCCTCTCAACTTCACCCCCCCTTTACATTTTACTCCCCGTTTGGAAAGCGGGGTGAGGTAATTCTTTCCATCAGGTGAACTTAGCAAAGGAGTCGCTATTTTGGGTGAGGTCACTCAATCGCTCTTAATATTTTCTCCAATGCTTTACTAATATCTTCAAGAACTTCTTCATTTGTAATTCTTACAACCTTTAATTCCAATTTCATGATTTCCAGGGTTCTGTCTTCATCTCTCACTTTTTGTTCAAGTAACTCGTGCACTTTGCCATCAAGTTCAACAATCAATTTTATCTCATTGCAATAGAAATCTGCTACAAATCCACCAATCGCATGTTGTCTGCGAAATTTCAAACCTTTAAGTTTGCAATTTCTTAATTCCTGCCATAATAGCTTTTCACAATATGTCTCATTTTTACGCAAAATATGAGCATTATCAAGCATTTTAACTGTAGAGTTAAAATAAATTGGATTTGTCAATATACCCTTATTCACTTCTGCCATTGTAAATTTATTCTAAATACCAATTTAGCATTTCCCATTCCTCATTAATTCCTCATTCTCATCTCTGCCCCCCTCCCCATCTTCAAGCCCCTCTCCAAATGGAGAGGGGTTGGGGTGAGGTTATTCTCTCCTTTTGAACATAGATTCATGGTGAGTTTGATCCGTGTTAAACGACAAATTTCCCTCGAATCGGAACATTTCTTTTCCGGTTCGAGAGTTGTTTCTCAAAATTGCGTACTGCTGATATATGACCTTATGTCTTAAAATTCCTATTTGTAAGTTTTTATAATATTTTATTATTTTATTAATATTGTTAAGTTATAAGTTTAAATTCTACACAAACAATACTCCTATGTTTCCATTTATGGTTCATTTCAAAATTAAATTATCAATATTTTAGCTATTTTACAAGCGTTTTATTTAAAATTATCTAACAATTCAATGTTAGCGCAAACGTTTTAAATTTAATGTTTTATGTATTTTTTCAATGTATTGTTAAATTTGTAACAAGTAAAAATAAAAAAAATATTACCATATCTTATACGTTTGAATCTTTTTTTTGTTCGAAATCGCAAATTTTTGCATATGTTTATTGATATTATTTGCTGCTTAAAATTTAATATCTAACAATTTTTTTACATTTAAGGTTGAGAAATTATAAATGCACTCTAAACTTCAATTTTAAACTCAGTTAAGCATATACTTAAATATTTAGCTATAATCTATACCAATGTATTTAAATGACTGATACTTAAGGCAATTAAATTTAAATATGCTAATTTCTTTCCCACACCCCCTTTTATAATTGGCAAATCCTACTTATTCTTATTTTTTAATTTACAGAATCAATTGTGAATTGGCATTTAATATAAATACGAATTACTTCATTTAAAATACAATACGAATATTAAACCTAATTGTTTCAGTAAAATTTAAGTGCAATAAATCAAACCTTAAAAATGATTCCGATAAACTAAACAAACTTGCTATAGTATTAGATTTCTATTCACCGATGATTTACATCAATATTTCAAGATTTATGATATAAATATTAGAACATTCAGATACAATTCAATAAATTTGAATTAAAAGTTATTTTGACCAAAAAAAATAGAACAATATGAAAAATTTTATTCTGATTTTTTTAATGCTTGGTATTATAAGCCAATCCTGTAAACAAAGTTTAAACAATAAGGTGAGCCATACCTCAGTGAATATTGATTCAATAAAATTTAAAACTTATGCCGATACTATTGTTTGCGATATGGTTGTAAAAAACCCTGATAAGGACGACGCATGGATGGAACAATGCCTTAGTCGTTTTCAGCGTAAAGCTTTCCTCGACAGTATATTTAGTGATATTTATGCAGGAAACCTCATTGCTCTTGATTACCTAAGCCATAAACCCCTATCAATTAGTGAAGTGAAAAAAATGGAAGAAATGCCGGGATTTTCTCGAAATATTATCGGCAAGTTTCAATTCCGTGAAGCCTGGTATTACGACAACATAAAACATGCAATGATTAAAAAGGTTTACTCCATAACTTTTGGCTATGAAAACTACGACGATACTGGTTTTGTAAAAGGATACAAACCTTTGTTCCGGGTCGATTTTTAAGATAAAATGCCTCTCCCCAGCCCTCTCCCAAGGAGAGGGAGAAAGAAAGAATAAATTTGGTGCAACATAAATTATTTCTTAAAGCCCCTTTCTTATGGAACTAAGCGAAGCGTTCTCATGACCGAAGGGAGTAAAGGGGTTGGGGATAGGCCCGTAAAAGAGCGTGAACATGCTCATCCGCGTGAGCAATAAGAACCACCCCTTCGCCACTCCTTAAAAAAGGAGGGGAAACCGAATAGTAATATTTCAACATCGCCACTCTATTATAGCCACCGCCATTTGGGTCGGTTGGATTTCGGATCGCACAATCCGTGGACACCTTACACTCAAAGCAATTTAATGAATTATTTTCTTATCATGCGAGGCGTGAAGGTGGGTAAGCCCAATCAACCGAGTGAGCTATAAGAACCACCCCTTCACCACTCCTTAAAAAAGGTATGGCAATGCACATATCTCTATATCCCATATATTTCGCCCCTATGGGGCTTTTAAAATTCATTTATATTATTCTTTAAATATTATCATCACTACGTGATTTTTAATATTTTATAGGCTCAAGAAGAGTTAAATATTTATAGAAATAAAATTTCACCCTGTCTTTCTGATCCATTCGGGACTAAATATTCAAGATGTGTTCATAGCCATGCCAGGGATGGAAAAAGACTTTGCTTTTCTTATCATGCGAAGCATGACAGAGCGTTGGCCCGATCATCCGCGTGAGCCAGCGATGGCTTTGAGCAAGGGGGTTCGGATGATCTTGAGTTTTTTGCTTCTTTTTGTGTCAAAACAAAAAGAAGAAGAATATTAGTAAAGGATTTACATTTAATATTGTGAAATAATTTTGGAATAATGCTTTTACTTTTTTGTCTGTCATACAAAAAAGTAACAAAAAAAATCACCACGGATACCATGCTAACATCTTTAGGATGAAAACATTTAGGATTATGGTTAAGCCAATTTATATTAAATAATTATTCCCTATTTACGAAATACTTTCTATACCCTATCTTTACCCTTTGAATATTCTAACTATAAACAGTTGGTAAATAAACTACGGATTATAAATATAATACTTAAGTATTTACGATTGATATAAAGCATTGCATACATGAATTATTAGTATTTAATTATTTTAGGATATTAATGAATGCGGAATTCTTTACCAAGTTCTTAATGAAATTTAAAAATAGAGGTAACTTTAAAAATTGTTTTATTTTTGCCCTCCGAAAAGTAAAAACTTAACAAAATTTTCATGTTAACAGTTGAGAAAATCGGCGGCACTTCAATGTCGCAATTTCACGATGTTTTTAAAAATATAATCATAGGTAACAGGGTTAAAGATGATTATTACAACCGAATTTTTGTAGTTTCAGCATATAACAATGTTACCAATTGGTTGCTCGAACATAAAAAAACCAAGGAGCCTGGTATTTACATTCAATTTGTGAATCATAAGGATTATAGCCAGGCTTTGAATGAATTGCTCGAAAAATTACTGACCATTAATAAATCGTTTGCAAATATTGGTCTTGATTTGAAGGTTGCAGAGCAATTTATAACCGCCCGTTTTGTTCAAACCAAAAATTATCTTGATAGCCTCAACGATGTGTTGGCAACTGGTTATGTAAACCGACAAAATATATTGTTGGCTGCACGTGAAATATTGTCATCTATTGGAGAAGCCCACTCAGCATTTAATTCTGTAAATATACTCAAGAATCATTCTATAAATGCCTTATTAATTGACTTATGTGGTTTTAACGATTCGGAATATTTAACCATTGATGAACGTATAAACAAAGCTTTTAAAGGAATTGATTTTTCGAAAGTATTGTGCGTAGCAACCGGCTATACCAAGGGAACTGAAGGCATTATGCGTGAATTCGACCGTGGATATAGCGAAGTAACTTTTAGTAAAATTGCTGTTGAAGTTAAAGCCGATGAAGCTATTATACACAAAGAGTTTCATTTGTCATCTGCCGATCCTAACCTGGTGGGGGTCGATAAATCCATAGTTGTTGGATTTACAAACTATAATGTTGCCGACCAGTTGGCCGATATAGGCATGGAAGCCATACATCCAAAAGCATCTAAACCCATTGAAATTGCAGGAATAGATATTCGTATAAAGAATTCATTTGAACCGGAACATCCGGGAACTTTAATCTCACAGTGTTATGTGAGTAAAGAATCGAAAGTTGAAATTGTTACAGGTTCCGATAAAGTAACTGCTATTGAAGTACACGATCCTTTCATGGTTGGCGAAGTAGGCTTTGATTTGAGCATTATGGAATATTTGAAAAAATACAATATCAGTTATATTCTTAAAGCATCGAATGCCAACAGTATTACCTCAGTAATATGGGACGATGAAGTTTATCCTGAATTCATTGCCGAATTAAAACAACGCTACCATAAAGTTACGGTGAAAAATGTAGCATTGGTATGTGCATTGGGCACCAATATAGCCAAACCAGGTATTTTAACGAAAGCCGCAATAGCCCTTTCGGAAAATAAAGTAAATATTGAAGGGATATCACAATCGCTGAGCCAGGTGAGTATGCAATTTGTTATTGCCCGTGACGATTACAAAAAGGCAATTATAGCTTTGAATGATGCATTATGTGTTAATGGATGAGTCTTTAGGTGTTAGGTGTTAGGATTTGTTGGGTATTTTCTTTAAATATTTCACTCCTACGGAGCTTAATTTAAATTTTTAATATAATCTATAAATATCCCGTCCCGATGGGACGATATTTATATAGCTATTCCATTCAAAATAAATTTTAATAGGGACGAAATATTCATAGAAATATGGTTTAGCAAAATTTCAAGTCCATCAGGGACAATATATATAGCCATTTCATCAAAATTAATCAAGTCCTGAAAGGATGTTATGTATAAAAATAAATTAATGACCAAAGTTAAGTCCCGGAGGGACGAGATATTTTTGGAATTATGATGAAGCAATGTTTTAAGTCCCGTAGGGATGAGATATTTATTAAATTACTCAAAAAAATCGAATAAATAATTATTATCATAATCAACACCAAATTTCTTTAGAAATAATAAATATTCATCGTGAAAATTATGTTTTTTATGGTGTTCCTTTTGATTCATTATATAAGATATAACATTACTAATTTGTGATTGACCATATGAAAATGCCCCAAATCCTTCCTGCCAAAAAAATTTACCTTTAATAAAGCTTTTTTCATTAACCCATTTTGATGAATTTGATTTAACTGTTTGAATAAGCATTGATAAGGATTGGTCCGGTTTCATACCAAAAAACAAATGAATATGATCAGAAATACCATTAATTGCAAGAAGTTTGTGCCCTTCATTTTGAACAATGCCGGTGATATATTTAAATAATTCATTTTCCCAGCTACTGTGAATTATACATTCACGATTTCGAACTGCAAAAACCGTCTGAATATAAATTTTTGTATATGTATTAGCCATATATTTCTCTCGTACGAAGCTTGATTTAAATTATTAATATAATCTATAAATATCCCGTCCCGATGGGACTATATGTAATTTAAAATAAATACATATTCAAAAAATTACTAATTACCAAATAATTAAATTATATACCTTAAGTAGACTTAAATCCATTCTGGACCTTACTATATAAACTTTATATGACAATCCAATAGAAATTTACGGCCTTACAATCATTTGAATGGTTTTAGAATTTTTTTGTTCCATAATTACCGTTTTGTCTTGTATAACTCTTGCTATAGTAGCATTATCGTAAAAACGAATAGTAATTAATTCTAGTCCGGAATCGGATGAAACATTGAACTTCTTTTGTAATTCAATTAACAATTTTGGCACATGTACTTTATCAAAATTAACGCATACCTTAAAGCTTATAGCCGAATTTTGCATTAAGTTTATTTTAACATTGAACTTAGCAAACAAACCAAATATTATTTTAAGATTATCTTCGGCAATAAATGAAAAATCTTTTGGAGATATATTAATTAATACCTGATCGACTTTAAATATAAATGAAGGAATAAGTTTTTCGTAGGTATAATTGCCAATTACAGTGCCCTCATTTTCAGGTTCAATAAACGATTTTACATACAATTGAATATTCTTATTCTGCAGTGGTTTAATTGTTTTTGGATGTATAACACTCGCTCCATAATAGGTTAATTCAATTGCATCAACATACGAAAGTTTATCTAACTTTTCAGTTTTATCAAAATATTTTGGATCGGCATTTAATATACCTGGAACATCCTTCCATATAACAACATATTCAGCATTTAACAAATAAGCCAATACAGCCGCAGTATAATCCGATCCTTCACGTCCAAGCGTAGTGTTAATATTATTTATATCAGAACCTATGAACCCTTGTGTTATATAAAGTTTATTCTGTTCAAATGAGAAATTTTGCTTTACCAAAGGTTCAGATTGTTCGTAATCCACGCGCGCATCACGGAACATACTATCGGTTTTTATGCTATTTCGAATGTCGGTCCAATAATTAATTGTTTCTATTTGATTCAGATGCGCACTAACAATAAGTGTAGAAAGAATTTCCCCCCAAGGTACAATTTGGTCGTATTCATAATCATAGTTCAGCGAAGGTTGACGATGCAAATGTCTTTCTAAATCGTCGAATATTTTATCTAACTCTTTATAAATTTTATGGCTTTTATCCGTAAATAAATCATCGGTAATTTTATAATGAAATGTTTTTACTTCCTGTAAAGCTTCAAGCATATCGCTGTCCGATTTAAAATAACTTTCGGTCAAACGCTCCAGGGCATTGGTTGTTTTACCCATAGCCGAAATAACAACGATAACGTTTTCGTTATAAAGACCCAGTATTTTAGAAATATTTCTAACGGCTTCGGCATTTTTAACTGATGCCCCGCCAAATTTAAAAACCAACATGTTGAAGTATTTATATGTTGGTTCAAAAATAAGAATTTAACAGCAATAGGTTATAGAAATTTTTATGTTATTTAACCAAAAGAAAAATCATAATCAAGCTTGTTTCAATTAACATAAAATTCTTTGCGTGGAATAAATACTATTGCTAAATTGCAAATCAATTAGGGTAATAGTAATGAATAATTGTTCATTTTACATAATCCTTGAAAGTATTAAAAAAAATAAAAACAAAGTGAAGATGAAACAAATAATTGGTTTTATGCTGTGTGCATTTTTTGCTATTGGTATAGAAATTAATTTATCAGGACAATGCGAACAACTTATCTGGTCCGATGAATTTAATGGCGATTCCTTAAATACATCCTTCTGGAATTATGAAGTTGGGGGTAATAACCCGAATAGTGAGTTGGAATTTTATACCAGCAGACCCACTAATATAAAAGTTGATACAGGCAACCTGATTATTACTGCAAACAAGGAAACATACAGCAGTGGAGGTGTTACCGAAAATTACACATCGGGAAGGATAAATACCAGTCATAAATTTAATTTCAAATATGGTAAAATTGAAGCCCGGATGAAATTACCTTATGGTCAGGGAATTTGGCCGGCCTTTTGGATGTTAGGCCAAAATATTGACCAGGTTAGCTGGCCGAATTGTGGCGAAATGGATATAATGGAAATGGTTGGTGGAGCAGGAGATAATACTGTCCATACAACTTTACATTGGGGACCAGTGGATGCCAGTGGCAATCATCCCAGTTATGGACTTGCTTATGCTTTGTCGTCTGGTAAATTTGCCGATGCTTATCATATTTTTACACTTGAATGGACCCCGCAGACTGTTACATCGTATGTTGATGGCAATAAATATTATACTATAAGTATTAGCCCGGCCGGTTTGGCCGCATTTCAAAATAATTTCTTTATTATATTCAATTTAGCGGTTGGTGGTAGTTGGCCTGGAAATCCGGATGCCACAACGGTGTTCCCTCAACATTTATTTGTTGATTATGTGCGGGTTTATGCTGACCCGGCTGATTTGCATATAACTGGAGATACCTCAGTAGTAACCGGACAGGAAAACATTTCCTACCAAATGCTAAATATTTCGGGGGCTAAATATCATTGGATTTTGCCCCAGGGCGCATCAATTAACAGCACTGCCGATTCAAGTTCAGTGAATATCAACTGGGGTTGTAAATCGGATACTATAAAATGTGAAATGGTAACTTCATGCGACTCTGTTGTAATAAAATTGCCCGTAAAAGTCACGAACCCGGTTATCAATAGCACAACTTATTTTATACCTGCTTCAGGGAATGCATTGTTTACATCTACACCCGTCCATGGTGGTATTTATAATTGGACTGTTCCTGTAGGTGATTCTATTATTTCAGGACAAGGGTCTGATTCCTTAACTGTTAAATGGTCAGGTACTACCGGATACATAAAACTTAATTTAATTTCGGCTTGTGATACATTAAATCTGAAAAGACCGGTTCTGGCAGCAGGTGAATATCCCTATCCCGATCCGACGATGCCTCACGAAATACCAGGAACTATTGACGCAACGCAATACGATTTTGGTGGTGAAGGGGTTGCTTATCATGACGATGATGTTGCCAACCAGGGGCAGGCCAAGACCAACGGAAGGGGTTGATACTGAATATGGCGATAGCGGTTCTCCCGATATAGGCTGGACAGGTGCAGGGGAATGGATTAAATATGCCATAAAAGTTGATGAACCCGGAATATACAATGTTAATGTCAGAACAGCCAGCTTATCCGGAGGAGGAATTCTTTCTGTTTTGTTTAATAGCGATACATTAATTTCAAAATTTGCAATTCCCACTACAGGTGCCTGGACAACATTTAAAGCCACCAATTTGGGAAATGTTACCCTCGATCCTTCAGACACCATTATGGAATATTATATAGGTGCAAGTGGTTTTAATATTGGCATGGTTACTATTACGGGTGCCGTAAATATTGTACCAACTCGTCAAAATTCAAGTAAATTATTCGAAGTTTTCCCGAATCCGGTTAACAATTTTATAAATATTAAACTGCTTAAATCTCAAACAGCCAGCATTTCTATATATAATTCAGTAGGGATAAGGGTTGCAGACTTGAAAATTACAGCGGAAAATTATTCTTATAATTTGTCCAATCTTTCACCGGGAATGTATTTGATGAAGCTTATTAGTGGTTCAGATTCCGGATATAGTACGTTTATAAAACAATAATTATAAAGATAATTATATATAATTTTACACATAAGAAAGAATTTAACTGATATATATCAATATTAATTATGGTAATAATCGTATTGCTGTTTTTCAATGTATAACATGACATAATTGGTGTTAATAGATTTGTTTTTTAGCTAATTATTTAGTTTCTTTACTCAATAAATAACAATTTATCAACAAAAAGAACACTTATAACTTTAAAATTTAAAGAATAGATTAATTTTGTTGATTTTTTTTAAACTTATAAAAATAATAAACGTACACTTTATTATATCTAAAAATAATATAACATGTCAATAGAACAAGAAAAAATAGAACTCGAATCATTACGACAATATTTAAAAGAAAATCTTTCTTCTAAAAAAAGTGCAAATGATTTCTTTGTCAAACTTGGCTCACATGATAAAAAAGGAAATCTTACAGAGAATTATAAGTAATGTATTCTAAACGTCATAATCTTATTTTAGGTTTTCATGGATGTGATTTAGAGATTAGGGATAAAATTGTAAATTTAGAAGAACCTCAAAAATATGAAAATAATGATTATGACTGGCTTGGTAATGGATATTATTTTTGGGAAAATAATAATTTAAGAGCTTTAGAATTTGCTCATGAAATGAAATCCTATCCAAAATATAAAGATAAAATTAAAAGCCCATCAGTTCTCGGAGCAATAATAGATTTAGGAAATTGTTTAGATTTACTAGATTCATCATATATAAAATTGATAAAAGAAACATATGATATACTTAAAGAAGAATCTGAAAATAAACACATAGAACTTCCTCGAAATATTTCTTTTAATAATAGTAAAGATTTCCCTTTAAGAAAATTAGATTGTCTTGTTATTGAAACATTGCATAGATATTATTTAGAAACTAAAAATATAATATTTGAAACGGTTAGGAGTGGTTTTTTTGAAGGTGATCCATTATACGAAACATCTGGATTTAAAACTAAAAACCATATACAAATATGTGTAAGAAATCCCAATAATATTAAAGGATACTTTATTCCGAGAGAAATGTCTGTTTGTGTATTTAATTAACTTAGGAAATTATATAATAAAAAGGCTGTTTGATATATCCTCATGTAGCCTTTTTTTATTTTATTGCAAATAAGTCCAATTATAATGATACTGTTCTTTATATATACTTTTCAATCCATTTCCTTAATTCGCCATAATCATTTACCACGGGCAATTGAGGATAATCGTTAATTACATTTTGCGGCGGATTGTATAAAATTCCCTGATGGGCCTCTTGTAACATACTTATATCATTATATGAATCACCAAATGCTACCACGGTATAATTGAGCTGTTTCAAGGCTTTTGTAACTTCACGCTTTTGGTCGGGTTGCCGGAGGTTATAATCAGCTACCATTCCTTTTTCATCAATTGTAAGATAATTGCACAATAACGTTGGAAAGCCAAGTTGTGCCATTAATGGTTTTGCGAATTCAGTAAAAGTATCGGAAACAATAACAATTTGGGCTTGGCACCTAATCCAGTTGAGCATTTCTAATGCACCGGGCAAAGGTTTTATTTGCGCTATAACTTCCTGAATTTTGCTTAATGGAATATTGTGTTGCTTTAAAATTGAAATACGGTGTTTCATTAATTTATCATAATCGTTAATGTCGCGTGTTGTATATTTCAATTCATCAATACCTGTAATTTTTGCAACATTCACCCATACTTCAGGAACCCAAACGCCTTCTAAATCGGAACAAAATATAACCATTATTAATTATTTTGAAAAATATCTTAAAAATTCGATTTCAAAAATTTCTTAAAACTGTTGTAATCTCCTGCCAAACGAACCGTCTTTTCAGGTTTTTCGTCCAAATTCATTAAACTTGAAGGAAGCACAGGATCGATTCCCAAAATTTCATTAATTTCTTTTGGGAATTTAGCGGGATGAGCAGTTTCAAGCGCTACTGACAGTTGTTCGGTATTATTCCATTTTGTGTGTTGTTCAAAATACTTTTGCAAACCTTCCCATGCAACAGCACCATGTGGTTCAAGCAATACTTTATGCCGGTCGTAAACCTTTTTAATGGTTTCACGGGTTTGTTCATCGGTAATGCTAACGGCAAACATATCGTCCTTTAATCTTTGCACTTCGGGCTCCTGAATAATATTGCCCTTTTCGTCCATTTGTCCGCCATATAATGAGACTATACGTGCCATGTTGCTCGGGTGTCCTACATTCATAGCACTTGAAATGCAATTAATAGAAGGCACAATGGTTTTATAAAATCCTTTTTTGAAATAAACCGGAACTTCATCATTGGCATTGGTAGAAATAATAAAACGTTCAACGGGCAAACCCATATGATATGCAATTAAGCCGCCCATTAAATCGCCGAAATTGCCCGATGGAACTGAAAATATAATTTTATCATCAATACTTTTAGCAAGTTGCGAAAATGCCCAGAAATAATAAACCGATTGAGGAATTAACCTGCCAATATTAATAGAATTTGCTGATGATAAACCTAAGGAATCGAGATCGTGATCGGCAAATGCTTGTTTTACCAATGCCTGGCAATCATCAAATTTTCCATCAAGTGCAAGCACCGTAATGTTTTTTTGCAAGGTTGTCATTTGTTTTCGTTGCCTGTCGGTAACTTCCTTTTCAGGATACAATATAACAACCTTAATATTTTCGAGTCCATAAAACGCATTGGCAATTGCACTTCCGGTATCACCAGACGTAGCTGTTAAAATAAGCAATTCACGTTTTTCCTTCTTTAAATAATATTGCATCAAACGCCCCATTAACCTTGCTGCAAAATCTTTAAACGATGCAGTTGGCCCACCATCAAGTCGCATGATATAATTACGGTGATAAACTTTTTCGAGTGGTACTTCAAAATTATAGGCATCTTTTACCAGGTTCAACAAGTCGGATGATGGAATTTCGCCATCTAAAAACTTATGTACCACTGCAAATGCAATTTCGTAATATTTTTTGCCTGCAAATGATTCAATTTCGCCTTTAGTAAAAGTTGGAATATTCTCAGGCATATAAAGACCTTTATCAGGTGCCTGGCCTTTAATTAAAGCTTCTTCGAACGAAATTTTCTCCGATTGCAAATTGGTTGAATAATACAGGATGCGCGACATTTTATTACATTTTTAACAAGCTGCAAAGTAAATGATAATTCGTCTTTTAGTAAAATTTTGATGTAAGAAATATTAAAACGCAGTATATCTGACCACAAATGCCTTATTCTGAAAATTGTACCCAACAAAAGTATCGAGGATGTTTAAACCAAAAATTGGGTAATTATTCATAATGCCGGCTTTGAGCGATAAACCTTTTAATAACTGCCAGTAAAGGCTTACATCATATTCATTTTCTAAATAAACCATCTGAGTTGGTTTTAAAGGATTGAATACAAATTTTTGTTGATTGTTTTGGTTGAAAATGAAATATTGATAGGATGCGCCTATATAAAGATGATGGGTAAAATGAAACCCAGCTGAAATGCTTGCTCCTAAATTATAAAAGTTTTTGTTGTTTGTAAATACCGAATCGGGCAAATTGCTTTTTACTTTAATCGAATCAGTGCGGTGGATATTTTGGAAATTGCCCAGAAAACTTATTTTAGCCCCAAAACGGTTGTCGGCTGATTTATAAATTTGTACCGGGAAAGCTGCCAGTATATTGTTGTTATGGTCCGAAGTAGTTAACGCTAAATGCACAATCCAGTTTTCGCTGTAAATTCCTGACATGCCAATCCCGAAATAATTGCCATCGGTTTTGTTATAGCCAAAGTTAATTCCGGGAACATATTCGGTTTTCAGCCAAAATCTTCGCGATTTACCACGTAACCTTGCGAAAAGCTTTGGTAATATAACTTGGGTTTAAATAATTCGGTACAACCTACCGGTGGGTAATTCACAGCTCCTTTGCAAACTTCTGCCGCATAATTCCTTTCATTGGTAAAACATTCATCAGCTTCCTTATTAATGGCATAACCTCTGAATAGTCGGGAGTATTTACTTCCTGAAAAATTTAAAAATCTTGTGTAAAAATACCTTGCAGAATCGTTTTTTTCTAATAATTCGTAATATCGGCCTTTCCAATAATCTATATCAGTATATTTTTCTGGTTCAAAACAATTTTTCTCAAATTCTGAAATAAAAAACTTTGCTCCGTCTTTGTTTTCCTGCGATAATGCACTTACAATACCATTATATAAATTCACCAATTCATCATCCGATGAACGAATAAAAATATCAGGTTCAACAATACTATCCTTATTGTACCAGTAATTTCGAGCATCTAAAAAAAAGAGGAAATTTTTTAAATTGCTTTTGCTTATCAATGCTCCCGTATCATTACGTACCGGAACCATCCAGCCATTTATTGGGTAACGATAAAAGCCATTGGCATCGTCATATTGAAGCTTACTAACATAAATTTTACTGCATGAAGCTATGAACGGGAATAATATTACAATAATGAATATCTTATAATTATTGAATACAGTTTTAAAATAATTATTCAAGTCCAGTTCCTTCATTATATAAAATTTAAAGTTTCTCGATTTCGTTTCTCGATTTCGTTTCTCGATTTCGTTTCTCGATTTCGTTTCTCGATTTCGTTTCTCGATTTCGTTTCTCGTTTAACATTTTCAGTTTTTCTTTTACCGTTTCCCATTCTCCGTTTTCCGGTTTCCGTTAATCATATTCAGGTTCAATGGTAGTTTTATTAACCGGTCTTTTTCTCACTACAAGGTAAATTCCTAATAAAACAATTAAAGCACCGAAAATCTCAGGCAAAGTAAGAAATTCGCCAAGAACCGGTACAGCAATAATTGCAGTAACTACTGATTGTCCCAATAAAGTAACGGATGCAATGGTTGGTTTAATATGTCCAAGCGCCCAATTAATTGATAGCCAACCACCCAATTGAGAAATTAAACCCATGCTTATCAATGCCATCCAGCTTTTTGTGCTATATCCGATCATTTTCGATTGGGCTATTACACAAATTATAAACAGTACAATAGTACTCGAAATCATTGAAATTGAAGTAAACGAAACTGTATCGAGTGTATTGCGCACTTTCTGGGTTGTCAAAAAATAAGCTGCATAAAACATACTGGCAGCAATTGCAAGCATATTGCCTAAAGTTAATTTTGTATGATAGACTTTATCAATTCCTACAATTACAATTACTCCGAAAATTGCGATGGCTGTACCCAACCAAAATATTGCCTTGGGCTTTTGCTTGAAAATAAAAATTGAACCCAGGCCAACCCATACCGGAGCCAGGTTCGCCAATAGAGTTGAAATTGCCGCTTTGGATAATAAAATGGAAGTATTCCACATGGCTATATCGCAAGCAAAAAGGCAGCCACAAACAATAGCAATTCCGGTAGACCGTTTATCAAGCCCTGTTTTTTTTCGTGTCAACCAAAGCGGAAGGATAGCAACGGATGCAATTGCCATACGGTAAAAAGCAGAAGCAAAACCGCTAACTGCAGCAAGTTTCACAAATATAGCCGACCAACCAATACATAACAAACCAAATATAAGTAAAACAAAAGGTAAAATAGTATGATTTCGCGATTGCCCCATAAAAAATTATTGTGCAGCTAAGGTAACAGAATTGCAGCAGATGAAAAAATACACGCAAATTTTTTAAAATAATTGCAACTCCATGCAACCTTTGCATTAATTTTTGAATTATAATTGAAACCCAGATACAAAAACAAATTTTTTGGACGAGCAAAAATTAATATCTCAGTGCATTAAAGGAAAAGAATGGGAACAAAAGCAATTATACGATTGCTTTGCTACACAAATGTTCCGCATATGTTTGCGTTATACCGGAAATTATATGGATGCCGAAGACATTATGATTACGGCATTTCATAAAGTTTTTAAAAAAATTGGCAATTTTGAATATAGAGGAAATAATAGCCTTTCGAAATGGATTAAAACGATAATGATAAATGAATCGTTAATGTTCTTAAGAAATTCAAAAAAAATGATTCTTGAAAATTTTTAGTTGGATATTTAGTTCATAGAAAAGGTGATGCGATTCCAAAGAATTCTTGGTAGCGGGGTCTTGATATGCCGGCAGGAGATAACTTCAGAATAGATTATATACAACTATAAGGTAAAAATTCAAAGAACAAAGTATATTTGAAATTGGAATAAAAAATAAATTCTTTTAATCTTCATGATTTTTAAATATCAATAATTAATAAATGTTTAAAAAATATTTCCTGATTTATATAATTTCTATTGCAATTCCAATTAAAGGATTAGGGCAAAAATTTATAAGCGATTCATTAGTGGTTGGTTTTGGTACTGATAATCTTAAGAAGATTGATGCAACTATTGATACCATAATTGATAAACGAAATTTAAAACCAAATTGTATTAATATTTCTGAAAGGTCGAAGTATTATAATATTCCTATTGACTATTTTATATTAACATCAAAGCCATTGTCTTCTGAGATAAGTGGAATGTTTTTAAAGAAAAATGATTCCTTAATCAGTAAAAAATTCAGTTTAGAAATTAAGGAATTTAATATAACTGGCAAATCACAGCTTTTTAAAAGCAACTATACCTGCAACTCCATAATTTCAGTTTATTCTGTTGATTCAAATAGAAAAGTATATAATGGAACACTTGTATATGAAATCCAGAATGCAGTGAAGAAAAATAAAAAGCAACCTGAAAAAGAATATGAAGAATTTATTGATTATTGGAAGAGTGACTTTGCAAGAGATATGAATGATATAGCTTCACATCCGGTTCACGATTCAACATTTAAATTGCCAAATTTAATTCAAGTGAAATCAGGTTTCCGAAAGAATATGATCGCTTCTACTGATGTGGCATTTGGGAAGGATTCCTGGCTTATTGATGGAGAAATAATGTTTTCGCAGCCCGAACCGCAATCGATATTCTATCGACAGGGAAATATAATTCGATACAGGCACGAAACTAAATTCGAATCACTGGAATTTTTAATAATAAATAAGCAATTCAACTACCGTATAAATGATAGGTTTGTTTTTATGATGAAAGAAAAATTATTCTGGGGATTAAACGATTGGAGCAACAATGAATATAGTAAACATGGAATTCAGGATATTATAATTCTCGATTTATCATTAAGCCAAAGTATAGTATATAATCCATTTTATAAACGAGGAATAATTTGTGGAGTTGGAATTTTGGAAGATGTTACAGAAATATATTCTATTGGCGGAAAATTTAAGCCCTATATAATGGTTCAATTAGGTATAAAACTGTAGCGATATGAGGAAGATAATTTTTATATCGTATTTTTTAGTTTGTATATCAGGGTTGTTGTTAGGCCAGACTTATACAATTTCGGGTTATGTAACCGATAAAGAAACCCGCGAAACATTAATTGGTGTAACTGTTTTGGTTAAAGAAACACATCAGGTTACAGCTTCGGACAATAATGGATTTTTCAGGCTTTTAGATATTAAAAATGGTATATATAATTTGCAATTTTCATATGTTGGATATGCGAAATTAGAAAGAAAAATTCAAGTACAAAATAAAAGTATTTTATTATCCGAAACTAAACTTAGCCCTGAAATAGTAACACTTAACGATGTAACTATTATAGCCATGCGGGCAGATTCAGTTGGAGATAAAGATGTTGAAACTTCGCAATTAAAAATATCGTCTAATACTATTAAAAATATCCCTACAGCCAATGGTGATGTATTTAAGGCCATTAAATTTCTTCCTGGTGTAGAAGCTACCGATGCGTTTTCACCATTATATTCTGTCCGTGGTGGCGACCCTTCTGGAAACCTTGTGCTACTTGATGGAGTTACTATATATAACCCATATCATTTTGCAACCGCTGATGGATTATTTAATATTCAAAGCATAAAGGATATTGACTTATTTTTAGGAGGTTTTGGAGCCGAATATGGCGGTCGAAATTCTTCTATATTGTATATAACTACCAAAGATGGCAATATGGATAAATTGCATGGCGAAGTTGAACCTACAACCACACATACTAAAGTTTTTCTTGAATTCCCGGTTGGGAAAAAAGGCTCAATGATGGTTGCCGGACGCTATTTTTATAATTTGCCAATGCGTTTTGTACTTGGGGATAATAGCTATTTTTACGATTTTAATCTTTCTTATACCAATCGATTAAACGACAGGAACCGCCTAACAATAAAGCTTTTTAATTCACAGGACAATTCAAATCTATCCTTTGGACGTTATTTTACTTATTTGGACAATGCATTTAATACAGATATATATAAGGATATGCAGTTATCGGATATAAATAACTGGACAAATAAAATAGCCACTGCTTATTTGAAAACCATTATAAGCCCAGATATATATTTAAAAACCCAGGTATATGGCTCATTTCATACAGCAAATGTAAGTTCAGAAATGAATTTCAAATATAAATTCGATTCAACCAGCGCTCCAATACAATTGACATATAGTTCAAAATTCGCAAGTAAAATTGATGACGTTTGTGCTAAATCAGAACTCAGTATTAAAACTGACACTATTAATACTTTTCATCTGGGGTTTGAATTGAATAGTTATTATTTCAGTAATTTTGCAGAGTTACAACAAATCGGTAATGGTTTAAGTATTCGTCAGCCTTCATTGTTTGCAGGTTACGCTGAAGATAAACTGCATTTTGGAAATTTAATAATTCGTCCAGGTTTAAGGGTATCGCGTTATTCTTATTACAACCGTTGGGAATATGAACCCCGCGTTAATTTGTCACTTAACCTGCCTTTTGACTTTAAATTTAAAGCTGCATGGGGAATTTATTACCAGTACATTATAAGTATGAACACTCAGGAATATGAGATAAGTCAGTTTCTAGATTATTATTATCCTTTGAAAAATAATGCTCCTACAAAATCACTGCATTATATTACAGGATTAGAAAAACCAATTGGTATAAATTCAGTTCTTTCATTTAATGCTTATTATATTGATATGCCCGTAACTTATACCTTTGATATGAACTTAGACCAGTTGCAGGCAAGTACTTTTTCGGATAAATTACAACAAGGCACCGGGAAATCATATGGAATTGAATTAATGTGGAAAGGTCAATATAAAAATCTCTCCGGTTGGATAAGTTATGGATTAAGCCGAAGTACCCGCAGTTATCCATATATAGATGCAGGTAAACCTTTCTTATTTGATTTCGACCGGACTCAATCATTTAAAGCAGTTTTAAGTTATAAAATAACACCTGATATAACATATAATTCAAGCCTGGTAATGCAAAGCGGACTTCCAATTACCATAGAAACTACTTTACAAAATTATTACTATTATAACCCTTCAAATGGTTCAATTTCAGAATATCCATTTGGTGTAGAAAATAATAAAAATAATGCCCGTTTACCTATGGATATAGATTTGGATTTTGGTGTAGTGAAGAGAATAAGAAGTGGATTTGGCGCTGATTTAGCCGAATTTTTAAAGGCCGATCGTTCCTACCTTACAGTAACAATTGGCAATATTTTATTTTTACATAGAAATGTTATATGGTACTTTCCATATGGTGGAAACAGCTATATCCCTATTGGTTTGAATTATTTTCCAACTGTTACATTTGGTTATGTGGTTAAATTTTAAATTTTTATCACTATGAAAAAGTTTCTATATTGTTTATTATTCCTAATTATTCAAATATTAATTTTAAGTGGGTGCAGTAAAGAAAAACTTTATGATTTTGTTATTGGACCTCAACCAACTTTTACAGGCGATCATCAGTTTGTGCCTGGTTTAAATATTTTTGGAGTAATACGCCCCGATTCATTGAACCAATTTTATATCGAAAAAGTTATTAAAGCTGTTAACAGTGTGGGTGATTCAACTATTATATCAAATTTCAATGCAGTTATATACAAAATTAATAACAATATAATTTTAGATTCTCTTAGTTTTAATTTCAATTATCCTGATACAATATTTAAGAATCATCCTGTCAATTTTGAACCCCATCCTGGCAATCATTATAAGATTATATGCCAATCACCAGGTTTACCAATTTTAACAGCTGAAACAGTTTTTCCAAACCAGCCTGTTATTGAAAATAGTTCCATAAATATGAATGGAAATCATATCCAATTTTCAATACTTTCAGATACTACTTCATTTCTTTATGATATTTATTTAATAATGGGTAATAATCAAACTAATACTAGAGTTTTACGCGCAGCAACTGGAAATACTTATGTTGAATTAAACGCAGGTTTTCAAGTCAACAAAGGTTCAATATTATTGATTTATACTTATGATAAAAACCTTTCGGAATATTTAACAGCAGCTAATCTTTTTATAAAACCTAATACATACAGGCCACCATTTAGTACAGTTCAGAATGGTTATGGTTGTTTTGGTTCATTAAATCTCCTCTCTAAAACTTTGTAGTATTATTTGATTTAATTAATCTATTTTTCATTATAATATTAAACGGATCCAAATAAAAAGTTTTCCATAAAAAATCATATTTTTGTAGCTTGATTTTGAACTATTACTTTTCAATCGATATAAATTCAAAATAAAATGGCTAAAGAAAAAATTGTTTTGGCATACAGTGGAGGATTAGATACATCGGTAATCCTTAAATGGCTGCTTGATAAAGATTATGAAATTATTGCATATATTGCAGATGTTGGTCAGGATGACGACTTTGAAGCTGCAAAAGAAAAAGCCTTAAAAATAGGCGCTTCGAAAGTATTTATTGAAGATTTAAAACGTGAACTGATTACCGATTACGTTTTCCCGGCCATTAAAGCCAATGCTATTTACGAAGGTCGTTATATGCTGGGCACATCGCTCGCACGTCCAATTATAGCCAAGCGACAAATTGAAATTGCCATGCGTGAACATGCCAGCTATGTTGCACATGGTGCAACCGGCAAAGGCAATGACCAGGTTCGTTTCGAATTAACTTATTATGCGCTTAACCCAAAAATTAAAGTTATTGCTCCCTGGAAAATGCAAGAGTTCCTCGATCAGTTTAAAGGTCGTACAGATATGTTGAATTATGCCGAATCAAAAGGAATTCCGGTAAAAGCAACTTTAAAAAAACCATATAGCGAAGACGATAATTTAATCCATATCAGCCACGAAGCCGGTATTTTAGAAGATCCTAAGCATCCTTGCAGCGCAGATATGCTTACGAAAATGGTTCGTCCACAGGATGCCCCTGATAAAGATACTAAAATTGAAGTCCATTTTAAAGATGGCATTCCTGTAAAGGTCATCAATAAAGACGATGGTTCAATTCAAACCGATCCTTTGGAATTATTCAATTATTTAAACAAAATAGGTGGTGAAAACGGAATTGGTTTGGTTGATATGGTTGAAAACCGGTTTGTTGGAATTAAATCTCGTGGAGTTTATGAAACCCCTGGTGCAACGATTCTTCGTTTAGCCCACATGGATATTGAAGGTATTGCAATGGACCGTGAAGTTATGCGATTACGTAATATGCTGGCCGAAAAGTTTGCTGAGCTTATTTATAATGGATTCTGGTATAGCCCGGAAATGGACTTTTTGCTCGCGGCTATTAACAAAAGCCAGGAATTGATTGATGGTATTGTTTATCTTACACTCTATAAAGGCAATGTTTTAGTGGATGGTCGCGAATCTCCAAGTTCGCTATATAACAAAGATCTATCGAGTATGGATATTGAAGGAGGATTCGATCAGAAAGACAGTGCAGGGTTTATTAAAATTAATGCCGTTAGGTTAATGGCCCACAATGCAATTTTGCGTAAACAGAAAGTTGAGCCTTTTAAATCATAAGGAATTTTGAAAATACTATAAATGAACGTTTCACTAATTTTAAGGTGAAACGTTTTTTTGTGGCCTGTTGCAAAATTTTATAAGCAAAAAACTAGCAAAATAGTAAAATGGAAATCTATTGTATTATTCTAATTCCTCGTAGTCAACGTATTCACCGTTATCTTTATCGAATTTCTTTTTTTGTGGTTCAACTTCCTCAATAGTTACTTTACCACTTTTTGATTGAAAAGATTTTCCACCATTAGCCTTTGATGCTTTTGAAGTAAACAATTTAAATAGTTGCATTAAAGCTTTAACGAGGTAATAAAAAATAAATACAAAAAGCAGGAATGCAAAAAACGACTTGAACATGACATTATATTTTTGGCAAAGATAACCAATCTTGATTTTAGTCGGTAAGCATTGGTTTGTCTTTCAATTTCTTTTTTTGGCTACATCCAAAAACTAAATCTATACCCATGCGCATAATAAAGCTTTGCGATTGCGATGGGATCATGGGAACCGACTTATAAGTGGCATAAAAGAGTGGAATATTATCAGCTACAAAATAAAAGTCCAAAGGTCCAATTCGATGGTTCATCCCAAATCCTAAATTTCCAAAACCATTATTGAATATAGAATAGCTCATAGAAAATTCGAGCATTTGCAAGGGTTTAAGATTTGCCGAAAACATAACTTGCTGATAAATCTGGCTATTATATAATTCAGTAAGTGATAAAATTCCCAAACTCAAAAAACTAACCGGGTAATATTCTGCACCAACATAAATTTTTGTTGGAAGTGAAGTATAATAACTTGAACTACTTGCATTAAATTTATATTGATTTTTCAAGGAATCGGTAATCTTTTTCATAATATTAAGGGAATCCTGAAAAAAGTCAAATTTTGGGCCTGTATATGAAAATGTACCATTGGCAGTGAGGCTAAATGAATTTTTCTTCCAGTTAATAAATCCCAAATCAATCATACTTGCTGATAATATTAACTTGTCAATACCTGAATAGCTTAAGCCTAAATCTATACCTATTCCTCTATTGGAAAATGGATGTTTCAGGTAATCCAAGGCTGCATCATTATTAAATTTCGAATTTTTAATGCTATCCATTGAAAAAGTGCCATTTTTTGGCATTTCACTTAAAGGTAAACTTGCATTTATTTTAGTATTTGAAATCAAATCAAGTTGAAACATCCGTTGAGAGCCAACTACTGAAGAATTTAATTGTAATGACTGGTTAGATGTATTAATATCTGCTAATCCTGAAATAATTTTTATTTTCCCGCCTATTGTCAAATCATCGTTAATTTTTTTTGATGCACCAAAAGCCATTTCGGCATAATTCATTGAATTAATCCCCAAATTAGTAAAGTTAAATTGCTCTGCAGTATCAAGGCCATAAATTAAAAGCTTGCCTAAATCTTTAGGATAGGTGAATTCAAAATCGGATTTCACAGATAAAGCATAAGTAAAATACCAACTGCTGATTTTAAATCCAAAACTTAATAAATCAATTTGGGCATTGTAAAAAATATTATTCGAAGGGTTTAGTTTATTATAAACTTTATCCCTTTGATCTTTTGTTGCATTTGGATTAAGAAACCATATCAATGAATCGAGTTTGCTGTTGTATGAAATTAAATCGGTAAGCTGAAGCGGGTTATTGCCAATATCAAGTTTTACTGTAGAAATGCCTGGCATGCCAATATAAAAATTACATTTTGGTTGAAATGCCGGATTCAATTGGTTCGATTGCGGAATGCGATCCATAAAATACAAAGTGCATTCCTGCGCACTAAGCGAAATACAAAAAATATATATAAAGCAGGCTGTAAGGATTCGCTTTACCATAATTTAAAGTCTAACAATTATTTTTGGTTGAAACTGGCAATCAAAATGAATACTTAATTGATCTGTTGAATAAAATTTAACATACGGACCGCTGACAGGATCGTAGCTGCTTGTATTCAACGATATTTTGATTAAAAGTTTTTTCGTTTTCAACAACGATTGCAATTGCGACTGGTTAAATACAATATCTTTAACCAATGACGTTGATGAAGTAACCTGTCCGCTATTATTCACCTGTCCGGCTTTTACAATTTGATGACTTTGGGTTTTATCTTTAAACAACGAATCAATTACGTTATACAAACTATCGGTAAAATAAACCTGAAGGTTCATATCAACCGGCATTCCATTTTTTGAAGAAAGCCTTAGCAGCATATTTTGAATTGAATCGGAACTACTGGGCAGTAAGTTTGAAATATCAAAATTCATTGTATCGGTTGTTCCAAAATTTCCCGACCGTAACCAAACTGGTATATATAATTTTACCTGAGTATTAATAGTGCTTGTATCCAGAGTGGCATTAAAAACATGTTTACCATTAACTATACTTCCATTTGGATTTGCGATAGCATTCAAATGAAATTGTATATTTTTAGGCGATTTCAATAAATAATTAAAAGCGTCTGTAGTGGTAGGCGAAAGTATTAACGAATCATATGCCGATTGTCCAAGTTGTGCAGGGAAAGCAATATTTTGAATATTCGAATTATTATAAAATGTTACCGGATATATTTGTTTAGTTAAATACGAATGTACTTGCATATTTAACAAACTATATTGAATTGGGAAGAAATAGCTGTTTTTAATATTAAAAGTAATTTGTGGCTCTTTCCATTCAATATTTTGAGTTAAGGCAGTATTTAAGAAAGGGAATATAACTGAATCAGTTACATCAAGCAATGTATCTTTGCCCATATAACCATATAAAATGTGATAGGTTAAATTTTCAAGCTTAAATTTTATGTCAAGCGTTTTGCCTGATTCAACTGCTGCCCCAGGAGTGCCGCCTTTCAAAATAAAATTAATATTTACCGGAAGAATAGATGAATCAGTTGAAGTTGAATTAAAAGTCATTTTATAACCATCGGCTTTATTGGCAGTAGTAGTATTAATTGAATTTGAATTACCGGGAATATTAACAGAATCGGTTAAAACATTGCCACTTTTGGTTACTGAAGGGAATGAAATTATTAATAAACCATTGTGCGTATAATTTGAACTGCCAGTAAAATTAATTACCATGTTTTTAAGGATAATACTGTCAATTTCCTGCGTATTATTGCAACTTAATGGAAAAGTCAAGGAAATTTTCTGCGAAGCCTGACCTTTAGCATCATAAGTTGGAGGTAAAACAACTGAAGGAATTTTAACTTCCTGCTGCACAGGAACAGTAATCTTATCTGATGATGGGAACGAAACTAAATCCTTTTGATAAATAATATAAAGAAGTCCGTCAGAATTCTGGTTCAGGAATTGTGTACTATCGTAATGGCTTAAAATTTCTTCAATTGTAAAAGAGGTTGAGCCAATAGGTAATGCAAGTTTACCATTCCATGAAATTTCATTGGAGAGTTTACTTAAATCATAATCTTTTTGTGTACAACCTGTAACCGCAATTATACTAATTGCAAGCCAGTAAAAATATTTGTAAAATATTTTAGTTTTAAGTTCCATTTTCTTCTTTATTGTACCATATAAAAAGTTAATAACGAACTTTGTTCAAATATAATCGCAAATGAAAAATTAATAAAAGATAAAGATATAATATTCAAAGGAAAATTCCCATTCATCGGGAATCCTTTTGCAATTTTCCATTGTTTATTTAACTTGTAAAGCTGGTTCGACTTATCATTAAAGATAAATATCACATCCTCATTTTTATTATTTTTCCGAACAATTAAATTATTTTCCACTGAGTCAGGCAATTCAACCGAAGCCAACAATTTAAATTCATCTGAAAAAACTGAAACCTTTCCACTATCGGCAAAAATATAATCATTTTTACCATTGCCATTCATATCTGCAACAACAAACGAATGTGTTGGAGAAAATCGTCCAACTGATTTTCTGTCAATATGTCCATCGGGATACAAACTACAAATGACACCAAGTGAATCAGTAAAAATTATTTTAAAAAAGTTTGGCAAAAGTTCAGTGAAAATTTGATTTTTTGACGAAACAGAAATATCATTTTTAATTTTAATTGCCTCCTGTCCTCTTCTGTTAATAACGTTAATTTTACGATTATCGGTGAAAAACAAGTAGTCTTTTTTGTGCCATGTAAATGTTTGAACCGGGTCGGCAATATTCAATTTTTCTTTTTTCACTTTCCATCCTTCAACTTTTCGACCTTCCTTTGACAAACAATTTAAAGTCCCATTTTCGAAAGCTATATAAATCCGATAATTTTTATTTTTGTCGAAATCAGCAATAGTAATACTATTTGAAGCCTTTTGTTTAAATTTCAAAGGAAACCCTTTTATTGATTTCCCGCTTAAATCAATGTTATAAATGCTATTTTCGTTATTAAAAAGGAATTGAAGTTTATTATTTTTCAAATAATCAATTGCATAAACATTGCCTGATATAATTCTATCAACATGCTTTTTCCAAATAAGTTTTCCGTGTTCGGTCAGTAAATAAATCGAATTTAATTTATCCTGAACCAGTATATATTTTAAATTATTAACCAAATTTGTAACAGGAATAGGAGCTATAGCAAGCGAAGTATCTAATTGCAATGTCCATTTTTTTTCAATTATAGAATTATTATGAACTTGATTGTGTAAGAAAATATTATTATATAGATATTCGCCATTGCCCGATACCTGCACTCCTACCTGACAATCGACCTTACTATTGAGTATAATTTTATCAAGGTAAGATGAAACATTGCTAACAAAATATGGTCTTAATTCTTCCCAACTTTTATTAATATTATAATACAATGAAATATTTGCTTTTGTTGCAATAAGTTCTGTTGAAACGGATTTATATGTTGAATCATTTAAAATATTTTGGCCATTCTTAATCTGAGAAAGATATGAATTTATATTTTCTTCATATTTGCCAAAAAGCAGGTAATATCTGTAATTGCAAACATAATTATATTCATTTTTTTCAAATGCATTACCGAATATATAATTTGGAATATTCCCATCAGGTAGATGAACTATATTAATCTCCTGTATAGCCGGCATTTTATTTCTTCCTGCTTTTGCCTTATATATTTTTTTTTGCAGTATTGATATAAAATCAACCGCATTCATTGCATCCTTTGTTTTAACAATACAAAAATTTGCTATATGTCCATTTTTTAAATCAACTTTTGCTTTTGCTACCACATTGCCCATCAAATCAAGCAATTTCTCTTTCACTTTAAAACTATAATTTTCATTTAAAATATTTGATTTTTCAAGAAATATTGGATTTTCTTTGGTATAATTTTTTAATGCCAGTTGATAATTATACGGATCGCTATAAGCGGATAACCCATAAAATAAAGTTGATTTTGGAATAAGTTCAAGTATAGGGCTTTCGGCAGGTTGTTCAATTTTAAGAATTTCACCCCAAAGCGACTTTTGCATGGCATTTGTCGAAAATCCATGAAAGTTGATAAATGTCCTGTCAATGTTTATATCAAAAGCTGCCCAGCCTTTCCCCGATAGTGCATTTTTTATTTCATCCCTATAATTTGGTCGAATTATATAATTCACAATATTTGAGAATTTTTCAATATTTATAAATATGGTACCCTGAACATTTTTGCCGGTTGTTGCATATATTTTGTTGAATGAAGTATCGGACAATAATGAATTTTTATGTTGAACCTGAAGAATTGATTCCTGCATAATTCCCCTAGTATTCGATATAATCAAACATCCATCAATAGTATAATAATTCCATTGTAATGTATCATTTTTATAATTCACTTTTAAACCAGGAATATATTCGGAAATTCTTAAATGGCTATTGTTAAAATATCTTTTTAAAACCGAAGTAACTTTCGATATATCTGTTGAGTTACCTATTGGGAAAAATATCATTATACCAATTCTTTTATTCTTCGTTTCAACCAAAGCGATATATATTGAAGAATCATTAAATTGCTCATGCAAAAAAGAATAATTTTCACTTAAGCTATCTACATTTTCGCTGAATTTTTGCATTGATTTTTTTAAACTGGTATCTGGCAAATATTCCAAATAATCATTGCTTTCCATGGAGTTTAAAAATGAAGTTAAGCCATTAATTTTAACTATTATTGCTGAACTTTTTGGAATAGCTTGAACAATATTTATACTAGCTGATTTGTTTTTAGGAAAAAAATAGCATATAGCTGTAACTATCGCTATAATTAAGCAAATTAAAAGGATATAGTTATATTTTTTGCCAACCGGCATAATATTAAAATTTTGAAATTCCGCCTGAAACAATAAATTTCATTGCTTCAGCAGGTGGTATATCTAAAGGTGTTACCAGTTCGGAAGGAACAATAAATAGTTCACCCGAAAATGCATATGAATGTGGAAAATAAACAGCAACTTTGTCTTTCATTTTTAAATCACTCAAATCCGAAGAAGTTAAAAATCCAATTTTTTCCAATTCTGCAATTTTATTTACCTTAACTAAAACCGGCTGTGTGAATTTTTTTTCTTTCCCAACAAAAGCCGATAGCAAATCGCGCACTGATGAATATACAACTTCAATAATCGGAGCTTTTTTTAATAGTTTATCAATTAAAACTTTTATTGGTTTTGATATTATACCCTGACCAAAATATCCAATAATACTAATGAAAATAAACAATAATATAAAGCCAAGACCGGGAATATGAAACTTTATAAGTTTATCAATATGGTCTTGAGCAAGTCCGTTTACAAATTCGAAACTTACAACTATTACATAAATTGTAACGCCGAATGGTGCTATATATAATAATCCCTGTAAGAAATAATCAATTATTTTCTTTGATACTAATCGGCTCCATTCTTTATACTTAACTTTCATGTGAATATAATTTAGTTAATTTTTTCAATTCGTAATTTAATTTGTTTTGGCAATTTCGAAACAACCAACCAATAAGAATGATCAATCCATTCCATAATAAGTTTATCGGGTAATGAACCGTCAATAATAATTGTATTCCAATGTTTTTTATCCATGTGATAGCCCGGTAATACAGCTGCATACTTTTCTCTTAAATCAATTGCCAGTTCAGGGTCGCATTTTAAATTTACTGAAAGCGAGCTGTCTAAACTTGTTAAAGCAAACATTTTACCAGCAACTTTAAACACCAAAGTTTCTTCATCGAAAGGCAAACATTCTTCAACTTCAGGTTTCGATAAACAATATTCGCGAAGCGATTCGATATTCATTTATTTTAAAATTTTAAAAGAAAATTTTTCGATATCTCATTCTTAAATTTTAGCGTACCTTAGGATAGAAAGCGTTTTCAATATGTTCAACTTTATAGGTTTTTGCATTATATAAAATTGAAATTATATCAAACCTTACTTCTAAATTTACATCATGTTTTTGAATATATGCATTTGCTGCCTCAATAATTAATCTTTGCTTTTTCAAATTCACTGCATCTTTGGGCAACATAATACCTCCAAATGCCCTGGTCTTAACTTCAACAATAATTAATTGATTCTCAAATTGGGCAATTATATCAATTTCTTTTTGTTTAAACCTCCAATTCCTACAAAGTATTTTATATCCTTTACTTGCCAGGTGTTCACAAGCAATGGTTTCGCCTTTATTCCCTAAATCGGAATTATTCGTCAATATATTTTGATCATTCACAGTGTTAAAAATCCATTAATCCTTTTAAATTTTCCATTAGTCATTTTATTTAACCATTTCATAAAATAAAATTAACCTAAAAGAATCATAATCGTAACAGTAATTAAAACAAAGTAATATTTAAAATTCGTATTTATGAAAAGGTACACAACAAAATTTTATTTGGTTACCATTTTGTTATTTTTTTCACTTATGCTTTCTGCCAAAAGTTTTGAAGGAAGCATTTCAATGGTGAAAGAATCATGCTTTGATACAACTTTTTATACCTATTTTGTATATGATGGGCAGATTCGTATTGAAGAAATGAATTCAAAAAAAATATTACAATCTATTTGCCTTATTAATACCAATAATCAGGATGTTTATATAATAAACCCTGAAAAGAAATTGTACACTAAATTAAAAAAGAAATCGGTGCATTATAATGATAACAATGAATTTGTAATAAATAAAACTACAAATTACAAATGGTTAAATGGTGTAAAATGTTATCAATGGAGGGTTAAGAATGTAGATAAAAATACCGAAATATCCTATTGGGTTACACAAAACGACTTTGGATTTTTCGAAAAAATGGTGAATGTATTAAACAACAACAGTGAAAGTTGGGAATTTTTTAACCATATACCCAATGCAAATGGCTTTTTACCAATGGCTTCTGAAGAACGCAATCTTGTCCGTGATGAAAAATTGCATACCGAAGTATTAAAAATAAATAGAAGACCTATTGATTCTTCAATGTTTAAAATCCCCGCGAATTATAAAATATTTGTTATGTAGAATCCGGCTATCAAAAGATAGCAACTAAATAAACCCGTTTTTTAAAATTAAAGGTATCAGGACAAACCCACTGATACCTTTATAATTTGATTCTTATAAGATTATTCAATCCATCGCAGGTAATTAAAATCCTGGCGATGAGGTAAATTCTCATTTTTAGGGAAAATACGGATTCCTAAGTCGAAAACACCAGCTCTTTTTGGGGTAACTTCAATATTATAATAAGCCCTTCGATTTTCAAACTTTTCTAATATATATTCCTGGCAAAAATCAACTTTCTGATAATTATCACCTCCTATTAAATCGGCAATAACAATCTCAACGCCAATATCATCAGGTGAAAGTTCATTCATATCAATAATAACCTGACCTTTATAACTACCTCCAAGCGTAATAGAATCCCTGCTGATATCAGGTGTTATAGAAATAACCTCAATGCTTTCCCATCCACGTCTTACGCGCTTTTTCCACGATGCAATTTCTTTGGCCAATTCATAATCATTTGCCTGAATGCGTAAGGACCGGTCGTATAGTTTTGAATAATATTTTGTTTCATAATCATTAATCATTCTGCTCATTGTGAAGTTACTTGCAACTTTTTCAATGGTATTTTTAATGTATTTTATCCAACCCGTTGGCAAACCTTCTTCATCCCGAAAATAAAACATTGGAGCAATTTCATTTTCAATCATTGAATAAAGAGTTTCGGCATCCAATTGATCCTGTAGTTCTGAATTATCATAAGTATTTTCTTCAGGTAATGCCCATCCGGCACCCTGAACATAACCTTCGGCCCACCAACCATCCAAAACACTAAGGTGCATTACACCATTCATTACTGCTTTTTCACCACTTGTACCTGAAGCCTCTAATGGTCGTGTTGGTGTATTCAGCCAAATATCGACACCTTGCACCAATATTTTTGCTGACCGTATTTCATAGTTTGGCATAAATATTATCTTTCCAATAAATTCAGGCCTTTTACTAATTTCAGTAATTAGTTTTATTAAATCCTGGCCAGCTTTGTCCTGAGGATGAGCCTTCCCTGCAAAAATAAATTGTACAGGCATTGAAGAATTATTTACAATTTTCGAAAGCCTTTCGATATTTGAGAACAACAAATGTGCGCGTTTATAGGTAGCAAATCTTCTGGCAAAACCAATGGTTAATGTATGTTTATTAAGCTTTTCGCTCATTTCAACAATCATCTTTGGATTTTCCAAACGTTTAATTCCCGATTCTTTTAATTTATCTTTAATATATTCAAGTAAATAATGGCGCAATTGGTTGCGTATTTTCCAAATTGTACTATCCGGAACATCCTGGATTTTCTTCCAGGTTTCCATTTTTATCTGGTTATTAAAAAATTCTTTGCCAAAAGTTTCTTCATACAGGTCAATCCATGGTTTGGCTGTCCAGGTTGGAAGGTGAACGCCATTTGTAACATAACCAATATGCAATTCTTCAGGTGCATAACCTTTATATAAAGCATGGAATATATCCTGGCTAACCTTCCCGTGTAAACGGCTAACCCCATTAATATCCTGCGAAAGGTTTGCAGCCAGAAAACTCATTGAAAATTTTTCGTGAGGATCATCAGGATTTGATTTACCCAATGCCATGAATTGTTTCCATGTAATTTTTAATCTGCTGGGATAATGACCGATATATGTTCTTAACATATCTTCGTCAAAAGCATCATGGCCGGCAGGTACAGGAGTATGTGTAGTAAATAACTGAGAAGCCCTGACTATTTCCAAAGCTTCGGCAAATGTGAGATTCTGTTCAACTATATATTTCCTCAAACGTTCAATGCCTATAAAAGCAGCATGTCCTTCGTTACAATGAAATAAATCGGCAGTTATTCCAATAGCATCTAATGCCCGTATTCCACCAATTCCAAGCAATTGTTCCTGCTTAAAACGGTTTTCCCAGTTGCCACCATACAAATGATGGGTTATACTGCGATCTTCTTCTGAATTGTCTTCAAAATCGGTATCGAGCAATAATAACGGAATTCGGCCAACACTCAAACGCCAAATCCTGGCAGTTACGGTACGGCCGGGCAAAACAATATGTGTAGTAACCCAATTGCCTTTATTATCTCGAACAGGTAAAGCTGGTGTTTTTGAAAACTTTTGAGCTTCATATTGGGCTATTTGATCGCCAAACGCCGATATAACCTGTTTAAAATATCCATATCGGTAAAACAAGCTTACCCCAACAATATCAACAGCAGAATCACTGGCTTCTTTTAAATAGTCGCCAGCTAAAATGCCCAACCCGCCTGAATATAACTTAATTGAATCATGTAACCCAAATTCCATACTGAAATACGCTACTTTAGGGCCAATCCGCATTGGCTTTTGTATATATTCCTGAAACCTGTTATAAACATCATGCAATTGTTTAAGAAATTTTTTATCGCTTTCGAGTTCCTTAAACCTGTCGAACGAAATCATATCGAAGAAAACAATAGGATTTTCTTCACTTTTAGTCCATAAATCAGGATCAATGGAACTAAACATTTCTATTGCATCAAAATTCCAACACCACCACAGGTTTTGAGATAATTCAACCAATTCATGTAATTTCTCCGGAACATTTGTTTGAACCAAAAGACGTTTCCAAACCGGTTCATTGGTATCAGCCAGTTTATCGGAAGGTGATATTGTTTCTGCCCTGTCAGTTTCTATAAAATTACCTGACCTTAATTGGGCTTTATTGATAGCGCTGCTATATGCTTTATTATAATATTCAATAAGATTTTTCCAAAGTGCAGTTTTTGAAATTTCAAATGCTTTATTATGGGCTTCAAGGGTTTTTGTAGAATCAAGCGAAGCTATATGTAATATATTTTTTACAATTTCATCAACAACTTCATCGCTATTGGTATCATTGCGTTCTATTACTTTAATGCCATCTCCTGCATCTTTAAACTGATTACGGACCCAAACCCCAAATCCAGCTAAACTTGTTGTGATAGTAGGAACATGGAATGCAAGACTTTCTAAAGGAGTATATCCCCAAGGTTCATAATATGAAGGGAAAATGGTTAAGTCATAACCAATGAGCAATTCATAATATGTCATGTTAAAAATACCATCATCACCATTCAGATAGGATGGCACAAAAACAACCTTAACTTTACTTTCCGGAGTATTATATAATTTCATTTCACTAATCCGGTTCAAAATCGGATCATGTTCGGCATAATGAAGGTTATGGGTTAATGTACAACCATTGCATGGTTCAAAATCCTGACCTTTAAGCTTATTAACCAAATCCTTTCGTGAACCATAATGGTTTGCCGGAATAAGAATAAACGCTATAATTTGTTTTTTCAATTCGGGTGATTGATTAACCTTGCCGAGCGAATCAATAAACAAATCAATTCCTTTGTTATGATATTCGTACCGACCGCCAATTGCAACAAACAATGCATCTTTATCAACCTTCTGATTCATAAGAGATTCAGTAACCTCAACCAATTTAGCCCTGGCTTTTTTCCGTGCATCTTCAAATTTTTCAGCTGAAGGAACAAATGTATCTTCAAAGCCGTTTGGAGTAACAATGTCTACTGGCTTTTCAAGAAATTTTTGACATTCACTTCCGGTAATCTCACTAACCGTTGTAAAACAATCGGCTTGCTGGGCAGAACTTTTTTCAATGGATTGCTTTGCAATTACGTTAAATTCCCTTGCTTTAGCGTCAGTCACAAAATCGTTCAAATGTCCGTATAAAGGTTGATTATTTCCAGCAATTGCCCGACCTAAAACAGTTGCATGAGTAGTAAATACTGTTGCAATTTGAGGAATATTCATTTTTAAATATAAAACGCCAGAGCCAGTCATCCACTCGTGAAACTGAGCCACTATTTTGTCCCTTACGCTTAAATTAAACCGTGTAAAGCTTTCAATAACCCTGGCAGCAGCATATCCAAATAAAGTTGGTTCAATATAGTCCCATTGGCCGGAAAGGGAATCAACTTTATAAGTTTCCCAAAATTTTGAGAAAATTGCATCTTTTTGATTAATGAAAGTTGCAAAGTCAACAATTATAGCTATAGGTTGGCCATTAATATTCCAACGACCAATTTTAATATGTAAACCTTCTTCGGCTGCTTTATCACGCCATGATTTAAATATTTTTTTATCCTCAATAAAATCGGGATTTTCAACTCCTTCGCGCCAAACATCTGGTCCAATTACAATGTAATTGCTTCTGAGTTCATTCACAAGGGTCAACGCCTTTGTTGATATAACCGTATAAATTCCTCCGACTTTATTACATACTTCCCAACTAACTTCAAATAAATAATCTGGTTTCTTAAGTTCTTCGCTCATTTTTAAATTTTTTGATAATTCCCTAGGTATAAATTTACTAAATTTAGTCAATATTCTGACGTTACTTTTTGATTTTTGATTTAATAGATTTCCCCTTTTCTTTCCCTTTATTTATTGAAGCTTTTGTGATTTTTTCTTTTTCTTTCACTTGTTTTGTTTTGGTAGTAACAGGTTTTTTAGCAGTAGTTGATTTTGCAGTGGTTGCTGAAATTTTTGTTGCTGAAGATTTAGAAACCTTTTTAGTTTTAGTCGATTTTACTTCTTTTTTTACAGCAACTTTTTTCTTTTCAACTGGCTTCTCAACTTTAGCAGTCTTTGTTTTAATGGATGCGGATTTTTTCTTATTTAATGTTTTAACCTGAGTATTATTTTCGCTATTTATTGCATCGTTTACCCTAATTTCAAAATCGCTTAAAATATTCATATAATTTATAAATGCATCATAAGGTGAATTATATGGATTGTAGTATGAATGCATTGATCCCTGCAGGAAGAATTTAGTACACATATAATAGAAATGATCGCTGGTTTGAAGATATCTCCAGTCGGTTTGAATTTTCGGGTCATCAATTTTTAAAACCTTGTCACGCAATATATATAGTTTACTAATTGCTTCCTTTTGAAGTTCGTTGCCAAGCCATGCTGAAGTGTCTCTTTCTTCATCGGACCAGGATATAGGATGAGCAACAAATAAAGGCGCCACCGGTTGAAATTTCTCAATTAAATCAGTTGGTGTGCTAAATGTAAGTTTATTTGTGCTTAAAACTACTTTTGGCAAAGCTTTTAGAAATTCAAATATACCCGATTCCTTTGGTTGTATGTTCCCGAAACTTTCATAATTAAAAAAAAGATTAACAGTATCTTCTTTTGGATCCATATTTTTAATCCATGACACATATTTATCAGCAGTTAAAGGAAACTCGTTCCAGCCTTGGTCGGAGAAACGAAATGCAATATCGTCACTAAGTCTATAATTTTTCAACAATAATTTTAAACGTGGGTTAGCAGAACTGCAATATACATAATTTGGACTTTTCCATCCTAAAATATGTTTTGCACCTTCTGTAATTATTGCTTTATAGCCCATATCGGCAACCCAATCGCCAATTTCATTGTTATAAATTAATTCAGTATTTCGAAATATGGTTGGTTTTTGATTAAAGTATTTCTGAATTTTTTCGTCATGCAAGCGTACCTGTTTTTCAAATTCTTCACGATTTTGCAATGAAGCCAATGAATGAGAATCGGTTTCGGATAAAAATTCAACACAGCTTGTTTTTGCTAATTTCTGAAAGCTTTCTAAAACGTCGGGTGCATATAATTCGAACTGGTCGAGGGCTGTTCCTGAAATTGAAAATGCAACTTTAAACCTACATCCATATTCTTTAAACAAATCTTGCAATATTTTATTAGTAGGTAAATAACTTTTTGTTGCAATTTTCCGAAGAATACTTTCGTTGGAGTAATCATCATAATAATAATGGTTGTTACCTATTTCAAAAAACCTGTAACGTTTGTACCGAAAAGGTTGATGAATTTGAAAATACAGACAAATGGTTTTCATTATGGTGATTTTTATAGTTTGTATTATATATTTAACTAGTTCAAATTGAGCGCATTTCTATAAATACCCCGAACATGTTCGGCAGAAGTTTCCCATTTTAATTTATCAACTTCCTCTTTCCCCATTCTTTTAAACACTGTTGATAGTGCAGGGTAATTAAGAATGCCATAAATAGCATCAGCCATAGCATCAATATCCCAGAAATCGATTTTTATAGCGTGGTTCAACACCTCGGCAACTCCCGATTGTCGGGATATAATTACCGGAACATTGGACTGAATTGCTTCAAGTGGCGAAATTCCAAATGGTTCCGATACTGAAGGCATAACATATACATCACTTATGGAATACATTTGATAAACATCATCCCCAGCCAGAAATCCGGTAAAATGAAAACGGTTCGAAATCCCTAATTTTGCAGTACGCAAAATCATTTTGTTCATCATGTCGCCACTTCCGGCCATTACAAAACGAACATTTTCCATTTTTTGAAGAACTTTATAGGCCGCTTCAATAAAGTATTCCGGGCCTTTTTGCATGGTAATCCGGCCTAAAAACGTAACAATTTTATCAGTTATACCTTTACGAATTGAAACTTTATCAAAATCATTAACTGGCTCAACTGCATTGTAAACCGTAAATACTTTATCAGGATTTATACCATATTTCGAAATAACTATATCACGTGTCCAATTGCTAACTGTTATAATCCTGTCAGCCACTTCCATTCCCTGTTTTTCAATTTCATAAACCCGAGGGTTAACATTTCCTCCGCTTCTGTCGAAATCAGTAGCATGAACGTGAATAACCAAAGGCTTGCCTGAAACTTGCTTAGCTGCAATTCCAGCAGGATAAGTTAGCCAATCGTGCGCATGAATAATATCAAACTCATTTTCCTGTGCAATTGAAGCTGCTACCACTGAATAATTCATAATTTCGGCATACAGACTTGGACCATAGGAACCGGAAAATGAAAATTTTCCTTCAAATTCACCATGTATCAACCGCATTTGCGACGATTCATGTTTATTTATAATTCGATAGTATTCATCTGGATCGGTATAAGGAACAAGCATTGAATCAACTTCAATCAAACTCATTTCCCTATCAAAACCTAAAAGTTCAACATTTTTTCTACTTACATGAATATCAGAAGCACCAATTACTTTTACTGAACTTTGATCCTCGTCTCCAAAGGCTTTGGGTACAACAAATAATACATCAACATCGTTAAATTTTGAAAGCCCTTTTGTCAATCCATAACAGGCTGTTCCTAGCCCTCCTGAAATATGGGGTGGAAATTCCCATCCAAACATCAAAACTCTCATAGACTATTTTTTTAGTTATTACTTTTGAATTCCTGTATTAATTTTTCCCCTCATATTCCTCAATTAATCTGCTCATTTGTAATAGAGCTGCAACACTCCAGGCTTGAGAAATAGCACCTCGTGGTTGATGGGGCGGATTCCCGTCAAATATTTCAGAAATAGTGCCAATTCCATATTCTGTTAAGCTTGGTTCAAAACCTTCGTATAACTCCTTTATAAGTTGAACTCCTGATTTTTTAAATATCTTTAAATATGCCCGGCTAAATGGGTCGAGCAACCAGGGCCAAACAGTTCCCATATGATAAGCTCCATCACGTGTTGGTTGATCGCCTTCATATATTCCCTGGTAACGTTCATCATTCGGGCTTAATGTTCTCAACCCACGCGGAGTTAGTAATTCATTTTTTACAGTATCTATAACTGCACGTTTAATATCATCTGAAACTGGACTATAATCAAGCGATGCAGCAATTATCTGGTTTGGACGTACTGACCAATCCTGAACGTCATTATAAACAAAATCAGCCAGATAGCCTTTGTCTTCATTCCAAAATACTTTGGTGAAATTTTCTTCAATCAGCGCAGGAATATTCTTCCAACTGCCAATGAATTTTGAATCTTTTGCAATTCTAGCCAATTCGAGTGAAAACTGAATGGCATTATACCAAAGTGCATTTATTTCAACAGGGAACCCAATTCTTGGCGTTACAGGTTTTCCAAAAACAACAGCATCCATCCAGGTAAGGGCATGACCTTGTTCTCCGGCATATATAAGACCATTTTCGTGCATTTTTATATTAAATGGTGCACCGTTTTTATATGCCTCAAGTATTGATTTTATAGGTTTTGAATACTTTTCCCAAACCTCGAGCGGATTTCCGGAATATTTGGCATATTGTTGCAAACTCCAGTAAAACCATAATGGTGCATCAACCGAATTAAAAGCAGGATTGTTATCATCGCCCATATTCGGAAAAAGACCGTTTTGCATTCTGGCGACCATAGTATCAACAACTGCTTTAAAGGTTTTATCATCATCAATGGCAAGTGTTAAACCCGGTAATGAAATAAATGTATCTCGACCCCAAGTTCCAAACCATGGAAACCCGGCAGTTATTTCAGTTTTCTTTTCACGCTTAACAATAAATTGTTGTGCAGCATTTATAAGACATTCTTTGAAATTTTCCCGAGGAATTCGGTCCTCAACTTCCTTTGCATATTTTTTTGCAATAGTTGCCGGTTGATTATCTTTTAAACTGGCAGAAATATAAATAGATTCTCCCTTTTTTATCGGCAATTCAAAGTATCCGGGTACGAACAAATCTTCGGAATATTCATAACCTCGTGCCTGTTCTTCGGTATATTCAATGTTGTAAAACCAATCGGGGGCTGGAACAAAATCGACTTTTTTTGAAAATTGTATATATAATGCAGGATAACCATTATACATTCTTGTTTTTATTCCATTCGCAACATTATCAACCCTGGTATTTACAAACATATTAGCTTTGCTTAATCCATGAATATTTCTGAATGCCAGAAAAGGATTAAATCTTAATTTTGTAGGTGAATGAGCATCTTCCAATGTAAATCGTAAAATTATTTGTTCTTCCTTTGCTACCAGTACGCTTTCTTTGGTCAATAAAACCCCGCCTACCCTGTATCTTGTAGAAGCCACTTTCTCAACTTCAAAATCGCGCATATATTTGTGGCCTTTGGGATAATACACTTCTCCGGGGTATTTGTGGATGCCTAAGTTGAATTCAGCTTCATGTTGAATTATTGTTAAGTCGAGCGATGAAAGCATCACATGCTTTTCGCCATCTATTTCATCTATTGGACATACAAGTAATCCATGATATTTACGGGTATTGCATCCTGAAATTGAATAGCTTGAATACGATCCGGCCCTGTTTGACCTTAATATTTCCTTTTTAAGCGAATACTCCAGGTTTACCAATTGGCTTTTGTCGAATTTTAAATAGCTCATAACAATTGAAGTTAAATAATTGAAATACCCTCAAAATTTTCAATTAAAGGTACCCTATACAAATATCTGAATTAAAAACTACTTTAACAAGATTAAATTTAGTTTGAAATAATGAAATTTCCAATTTTCAATTTAATATATTAATTTAGTTATAGAATTGAAAATCTTAAAATTAAGTTGGTATTAATTTGCCTGAAATACGATAATTTATGTTAATTAAACTGATGACAAAATTGATTGGTTCACCTCAAAACAATTGTGATTAGCCAACAATAATAATGTTTTGGTCAAATAACGTCTTTATAGTAATATTTTTATTCCATTGTCATTCATAAATAATCTAAAATTTCCGCATTTAGGAAAAAGAAATAAATTTGCTTCCATTATCATTACGAAAAATAGAATTATGCGTAATAATTTAATTCAATCATCGGTTTGGAAAACTATTCCAAGAATTTCATTCGCATTGCTCATTCTGATTAATGCTGGATGTGGGAAAACCAGATCGATTAAAGTAAAGGGAACATTAAAGAATTCGAATAAGGAATATATTTACTTAAAAGAATTAACCTCATCGGATGTTATAGCTTTAGATTCCGACAAAATTGAAGATGATGGAAGTTTTCGGTTAAAAGCTCAAAATTCAAAAATTGCATTTTATAGTTTATCGCTTTCAAAGAAAAATACTATTACATTGATTATCAGCCCTGGTGACAGGTTAATTGTAAACGCTGATGCAAAAGATTTAAACCATACTTATACTGTTGAAGGTTCACCTGAATCGGAGCTTGCCAGGGAGATTGATTTTAAACTAAGCACCGTGCTGCAAAGTATTGATAGTTTAGGCAGGATTTATGAGGATAGTATGGGCTCAAAAAATTTATTGGCTACAAAAGCCAGGCTCGATTCAGTGTATCATAAAATTGAACTCAATCATAAGAATTATTCAAAAAAATTCATAAATGAAAATTTACACTCTTTGGCAGCCTTAATGGCTTTATATCAGCAATTGGCACCAAGACATCCTGTGCTTAACCCATCCGATGATTTTAAGTATTTTAAAATGGTGGATTCGGTTATGATGAGAGAACATCCTGAAGCAGATGCTGTGCAATCGTTGCATAATTTAATGAATGAATTATCCGATCAGCAATTAAGTATTGCCGATGCTGCAAAGCGAACTGCATTAGGAGAAAAAGCCACGGATATTGCATTGCCTGCTCCAAATGGGAGCCTGATAAAATTAAGTTCAAGCGAAGGTAAATATGTTTTACTCGATTTTTGGGCATCATGGTGTAAACCTTGTCGTGATGAAAATCCAGGAATGGTTCAGACTTATTGGAAATATAAATATGCAGGATTCGAAATATTTCAGGTTTCATTGGATAAAAACAGGGAATCGTGGGTGAGCACAATCCAAAATGACCATTTACCTTGGATTAACGTTAGTGATTTGAAATATTGGGATTCTCCGGTAGTTCCACTTTATGGTATTCAGGGAATTCCATTTAATTTATTATTAAACCCAAAAGGCGTAATAATAGCAAAAAACTTGCGCGGTACAGAATTAGGCAACAAATTAAAAGAAATTTTTAAATACTAAATCTATATGAAACCCCAATGTTTTACCAAACGCAAACACGATAGTAATAACATTACAAATATGGGTGTTCCATCATTCCTTGAAAAATTAATTTTATTATGATGAAATATATAATTACAAAATCTTTTAAATTATTTTGCCTCGTATTTACAATTTCAGTTCTGGTTTCATGCGGACGAAATAATGTAGTAATTAAAGGAAAATTAAATAATTGCACCCGTAAAACAATTTATTTATTCGATTACAATCTGTTATCGAGTACATTCGTTGATTCAGCTAAAATAAAAACAGATGGTTCATTCAAATTTAAAATTAAAACCGCTGAACCAAAAATGTTTCAGCTTTCATTAGCCCCGGGTAATTTTATATTGCTTCTTGCAAATAAAGGTGAAAAAATAGTTATCAAAGCTGATGCCAAAGCAATGAATTACAATTATAGCGTAAAAGGTTCAGAAGGATCGGCTAAAATTAAGTTGCTTACTGACCATTTAAATTATTCACGCGAAAAAATTGATTCAATCCTTTCTATTTTTAATAAAATAAAGGGTAACAAAGAATTGAACCCTCAATTCAAAAGTTTGAACGAGCAATATGTTCAGATTATAAATGACCAAAGAAAATTTAATATAAAGTTTATAATCGAAAATTTAAAATCAATCGCAGGCGTTGTGGCACTTTATCAACAATTTGATGATAGCACTTTTGTATTAAATGAAAACCGCGATTTGCAATATGTTAAACTTTTGTCCGATACTTTATCGAAATATTATCCAAGTTCAAAAATAGTTATTGCCTTAAATAACGATAGGTCAAGATTAATGACTGCCTACAATAATTTAAAGTTGGCTTCATTGGCAAATACGTCAAAAACAATTGCCTTTCCTGAAATTGTATTGCCAAATATTCAAGGTGATAGTATTAAACTCAGTAATATAAAAAGTAAGTGCATTTTACTTTTCTTCTGGAATGGTGCTTCGGAAGATGACTATGTAATTTTAAACAGTTTAACTGAACTTTATAAAAAATATCACGTCAAAGGATTTGAAATTTACTCAGTTGCACTAATAAATGACAAGCAATCGTGGGTTGATTTTATCCAAAAAAGTCATTTCCCGTGGATGAATGTTATTGATAAAAATGCTGAAAATTCAGTGTATGCAAGAACTTATAATTTAAATAAATTACCTGAAACATTCCTTATTGGGCCAAATTCCGATGTAATTGAAAGAGATATATTCGGCGAAAAGCTTGAGAATAAAATTAAATCATTACTTGAAAAAAAATAAATGAAAATCGAGAAGTTAGCGTCAATTCATATTAAAGAAGGGAAAAAAATATTCTTTGCTTCCGATGTTCATTTAGGATTATTCCCAGTGGATAAAAGCCTCGAACGTGAAAAAGTTTTTGTGAAATGGATGAAGTCGATTCAATCGGAAGCTCAGGTATTATTTCTTCAAGGTGATATATTTGATTTTTGGTATGAATATAAAAAAGTCGCACCACGCGGTTTTACAAGATTTTTAGGTCAACTTACGGATTTTAACGATCAAGGCATAGAAGTACATTTTTTCACAGGCAACCATGATGTTTGGGTTTTCGATTATTTGCCAACTGAAACCGGGGTTATTTTGCACCGTGATTTGGTTGAACTTGAAATTGAAAGTAAAAAATTCCTTATTGGCCATGGCGACGGAGTTGGAAGTGGAGATGTTGGTTATAGATTATTAAAGACATGTTTTACAAGCAAAATTTTACAATTCCTATTTTCGCGGTTGCATCCTAATTTTGCCATGTGGATTGGACATACCTGGAGCAAACATAGTAGGCTTTCAAAAGATGTAGCTGAATCATTCCTGGGTGAAGAAAAAGAACACCAGATATTGTTTGCCCGCGACTATTTAAAATCGAAACCTATTGATTACTTCGTTTTTGGGCATAGGCATATTCCAATGGATTTTAAACTTTCTTCGGAGAGTCATTTGATAAATCTTGGAGAATGGATTCATTCCAATACCTTTGCTGAATTCGATGGTCATGAATTAAAAATTAAATCGTTCCCAAAATAATGCAACAAAATCAAATAATAAATTTCAGGCATTCTACACCAATTCAAGTTCGGTTTACTGATATTGATATGATGCAACATGTCACCAATTCGCAATATTTAGCATATTGCGACTTGGCACGAATGAAATACTTTAATGATGTATTGAAGGAAAAAATTGGCCAAACCGAAGAATCGTTGGTAATTGCTTCAGTAACATTAGATTTTGTCAATCCTATTTTTATGGATGAACAAATTGAAGTTCAGTCGAAAATTACCAAAATTGGTAATAAAAGCATTCAAATGTTGCAACATATAATAAATTCGAACACCAAAGAAATTAAAGCATCAGTGAAAAGTGCAATTTCCGGGTTTAATTATTTGAAACAGCAATCAATAATTATTCCTGATAAATGGAAAGATAAACTTGCAAATTATGATTCTGACGTTGAGTTTAAAACATATTCTTGAAAATGAACAAAGAGTAAAGAGTAAAGAACAAGGATTGATGCAATGGTAAATATTAGAAAATCTGAAGTTTTGAATAATTGAAAATGGGTTTCAATTAAGTTTTATTGACATAAGTTTTATCATTAACATTTTCATTTTTGTCTTGTTTCTTGATACTTGAATCTTGGTTCTAATAATGTATTTTTGTTTTTAGAAAATTGATATTGTGGCACAAATAACCAACAAGCGAAAAATAGTAAACGACCCGGTTTATGGGTTCATCAATATCAATTTCGATTTGGTTTTTGACCTAATTGAACATCCATGGTTTCAAAGGTTACGACGAATCCGTCAATTAGGCTTAAGCAATTATGTATATCCGGGAGCAACACACACTCGTTTTCAACATGCGTTGGGCGCTGTTTATTTAATGGACGAAGCCATAAGCATAATTCGCTCTAAAGGTCAGGAAATTACCGAAGTTGAAGCTGAAGCAGCATCTGTAGCAATTTTATTGCACGATATTGGCCATGGCCCATTTTTCTCATGCACTTGAATTTAGTTTAATTGAATATCATACTCACGAGCATATTTCGGCACTGCTGATGGACGAACTTAACAATCAGTTTAACGGCAAGCTTACATTAGCTATAGAGATTTTTCAAAATAAATATCACAAAACATTTTTACATCAATTGGTATCAGGCCAACTTGATATGGACCGGCTCGATTATTTGCGCCGGGACAGCTTTTTTACCGGGGTAACTGAAGGAGTTGTAGGTTCCGACCGGATTATAAAAATGCTTAATGTGGTTGATGATAATTTGGTTATTGAAGCAAAAGGAATTTATTCCATAGAAAAATTTTTAATTGCCCGACGATTAATGTATTGGCAGGTTTATCTGCATAAAACTGTTTTATCTGCTGAAAATCTTTTGGTCAATATTTTAAAAAGGGCGAAGAAACTGATGCTTGAAGGAAAAACACTTTTTGTTCCGCCTGCCTTAGAATTCTTTTTATCGCACGAATTCAGTAAGAATGACCTTGATAAAGGAAGTGAAATAAGAAAAAAAATATTGATAAACTTCCCTGAAATTGACGATAATGACATAATTACCTGCACCAAAGTTTGGCAGAACCATGAAGATAAAATACTTTCGATGTTATGCAGAAATTTATCAAACCGGATTTTGTTTAAAACGGAAATCCAGAATAATGCATTTGCAGAAAGCAGAATTATTGAATTAAAAAATAAAGCAAAAAAGTTCTTTCATATAAATGATGAAGAAGCGGATTATTTGGTATTTTCCGATTCTATTACAAACCATACTTATATTCCTAATGACAACCGGATTGGAATTTTAAGTAAAAACGGTACAATTGTTGATATTTCGGAAGCATCAGATATTTTAAATATTTCGGTTTTAGGTAAAGTAGTAAAGAAATATTTTCTTTGTTACCCAAAAGAATTAAAATAGGATCAAAAGTCAGCAACCAGGATAAATAAAATATTAAATATTTAAATTATGATAAAATTTACAGCCCGCACGGTAGCAAATTTTTTAAAAGGTGAAGTTATTGGAAACCCCGATGTTGAAGTTTCGGATGTTGCCAAAATAGAAGAAGCGCAGTCCGGACAACTCGCTTTTTTAGCAAATCCAAAATACAATAAATATTTATACGAAACCAAGGCTTCCATAGTATTGGTTAATAAAAGCCTTGAAATTGAAGGAGAAGTAAGTGCTACACTTATAAAAGTTGATGACGCATACGAATCGTTTGCTACTCTGCTCGATTTATATCAACAATCAAAGCCTGTAAAAGAAGGAATTGAAAAAGATTGTTTTATCAGCGATACAGCAAAAATTGGCCAAAGTGTTTATATCGGTGCTTTTTCATATATTGATAGTGGTGCAACAATAAGCAATGGTACCAAAATTTATCCACAGGTTTTTATTGGTGAAAATGTGAAAATAGGTGAAAACACCATTATTTATCCAGGTGTTAAAATTTATAGCGATTGTATAATTGGCGCCAACTGTGTAATTCATTCTGGAGCAGTAATTGGTGCAGATGGTTTTGGATTTGTCCCAAATTCAGAAAATAATTACAAAAAAGTTCCGCAAATTGGCAATGTAATTTTAGAAGATTATGTTGAAATAGGTGCTAACACTGCTGTTGACAGGGCAACAATGGGTTCAACCATTATCCGTAAAGGGGTTAAACTGGACAATTTAATTCAGATTGCTCATAATGTTGAGATTGGTGAAAACACAGTAATGGCGGCACAAATTGGAATTGCCGGTTCGGCAAAAATTGGACGTGATTGCATGTTTGGCGGACAAGCAGGTATTGCAGGCCATTTATCTATTGCCAATGGCGTGAAACTTGGCGCACAATGCGGGGTTAATTCTTCCATCACAACTGAAAATGCTACACTAATTGGTTCGCCAGCTATGGATTTTAAAGATTATATGAAAAGTTATGTTTTATTCCGCAACTTTTCAAAAATCCATCAACAGGTTAATGCTTTACAACGTGAGTTAAACGAATTGAAAAAAAACATCTAAGTAATAAAGAAGGCTCCTAATGCGATAAGAAAACAAAATTTGCATATTGATTACAATTGTTAATTGCGATTTTTTTAACTTGCGCAACATTTAATTTGACTTAAAGAAACTTAACTTATACATTTTAATGGCCGAAAAACAAAAGACTCTGGCAAAAGATGTCAGTCTAACCGGAAAGGGATTACACACCGGGCTTCATGTAAATTTAGTTATAAAACCAGCTGTAGCCAATCATGGAATACGTTTTATGCGAATTGACCTGGACGAAAATCCAATCGTACATGCAATAGTAGATAATGTTGTGGATACTTCACGTGGGACCACGCTCGACGAAAATGGTGTGAGAATTGGAACTATTGAACATTTGCTGGCAGCTATTACAGGACACCGGATTGATAATGCATTAATTGAAATTGACGGGCCTGAAGCTCCTATTCTCGACGGAAGTTCAAAACCTATTTACGATGCTATTGAAGCAGCTGGAACAGTTGAACTTGAAGCTGACCGAAAATATTTTGAGCTAAAAGAACGTATTGAATTTATTGATATTGACAAAGGTATTGAAATTGTTGCTTTTCCTGACGATCACCTAAGTTTAACAGTTCAAATTGACTATAATTCAAAGGTTCTTGGAAACCAATATGCATCCATGAATTCCTTATCCGAATTTGGAAAAGAAATTTCACCTTGCCGTACATTTGTATTTCTGCATGAATTGGAACTTTTAGTTAAACATAATTTGATTAAAGGTGGCGATGTTGACAATGCAATTATTATTGTTGACAGGCAAGTTACCCAGGAAGAGCTAGACCGTCTAGCCGGAATTTTCAATAAACCTAAAGTAAGTGTACAACCAGAGGGTGTTTTAAATAATATAGAATTAAGGTTTCGTAACGAACCGGCCAGGCACAAATTATTGGATATGATTGGTGATATTACTTTAGTTGGAATGCCAATTAAAGCCAGAATTATTGCTTCCCGCCCGGGACATCATGCCAATACCGAGTTTGCCAAATTAATAAGGAAAACAATTAAGAAAGAAAATCTTAAACCTGCTGTACCAAAATATTCACCCAATGAAACTCCTTTATTGGATGTAAACCAAATAATGAAAGTGCTTCCTCACAGGCCGCCATTTTTGCTTGTCGATAAAATTATAACCAAGGCAGATAACTTGATTGTTGGGGTTAAGAATGTTACCATGAACGAACCATTTTTCGTGGGACATTTTCCGCAAGAACCTGTTATGCCCGGTGTGCTTATTGTTGAAGCCATGGCACAATGCGGTGGAATATTAGCGCTTGGAAGTGTACCCGACCCTGAAAATTATTCGACTTATTTCTTAAAAATCGACAAGGTTAAATTTAAAAGAAAAGTTGTTCCCGGAGATACGCTTATATTCAAACTCGAATTGATTGAGCCTATACGAAGAGGAATAGTTACTATGTGGGCGCAGGCATTCGTTGGTGAAAATCTGGTAACTGAAGCCGAATTGTGTGCACAAATTGCAAAAAATAAATAATATTACCCAAAATATTAAGTAATGACTAATCATCCTTTATCGAACGTTCACCCCGAAGCGAAAATTGGGGAAAATGTAGTTATTGAAGCTTTTGCAACTATTAACAAAGATGTAGAAATTGGCGACAATTGCTGGATAGGCCAAATGCTGTGATTATGGAAGGTGCCAGACTTGGGAAAAATTGCAAAGTATTCCCGGGTGCGGTAATTGCAGCCATACCTCAGGATTTGAAATTTAAAGGTGAATATACTACCGTTGAAATTGGAGATAATACTACTATTCGTGAATGTGTAACTGTAAACCGTGGAACTGCAGCGCGTGGTAAAACAACCATTGGCACAAATTGCCTTTTAATGGCCTATGTACATGTTGCGCATGATTGTGAAGTAGGCAATAACATTGTGTTGGTTAATAATGTAGGTTTGGCTGGTGAAGTTATTGTTGATGATTGGGCTATATTAGGTGGTGGAACTGTTGTTCACCAGTTTGTTCATATTGGTTGTCATGCATTTATTTCAGGAGCATCGAAAGTGAGTAAAGATGTACCGCCTTATGTAAAAGCTGCACGCGACCCATTGGCTTATGTTGGGCTTAATTCTCTTGGCTTACGCCGACGAGGATTTACAAATGAAAAAATTAACGAAATCCAGGATATCTATAGAACAATTTTTCAAAAGGGGCTGAACTATTCTAATGCATGTGAATTTATTGAAACAAATATGAATGTAACTCCTGAAAGAGACGAAATTGTTCAGTTTATACGTGGTTCAAAACGTGGTATTATGAAAGGTTATGATGCAGGCGATTCTGATGATTGACAAATCAATTTCACCCATAATATTTGAATTGACTTCTTGTCTATAACAATCCTTTTTTTGAAATAAATACAATTTCAAATCCCAGAATCGTTTGAAATTATACTTTCCAAAATTTCAAAATTCTTGAAATAAAGACAATTTTCCTGAATAATTGACTTCCGAAAGATTTAAAGAACCTAATTAAAAATGCCAACTTCTCAAATATTTAAAGCCAGTTAGTGCAAAATAAATATCATTTTACATTTGACATATACTTACTATCTTTGTTTAAGGAATAAACTAAATCCGAAATAATGTATTTTGGATATTATTTCCTGGAACTATGATAAAATTTTTAAAAATTCCTATCGGTTGTTTGGTTTTCATTCTAATTTTTTCGGCAAAGCCTGATAATATTTGGGTAAAGCATCTCGATAAAAATGGGGTTCAAATATTTTTGCGTAATTGTGATAATTGTAATGCTAAAGAATTTAAAGCCCAGGCTATTATTAATGCCCCAATTAATAAAGTTTATGATTTATTGCTCGATTTCAGGAATTATCCAAAATGGATATATACCAACAGAAGTACTTTCCAAATTGAGAAAAAATCAGCCGATGAATACATTTATTATACAATAATAAGCTGCCCAAGACCAACGCTCGACAGGGATTTAATTGTTGATTTCAAAACAGTAGAAAAATCGGATAACAGATATTATATTAAAACATCAACCCTTCCGACTTATATCAATGAAAAACCAAACATAGTGAGGGTTAAGGTTTTCAACGGGAGTTGGGAATTAAATAAAATATCGGATAATGAAACTCTTGTTACAACAACCAGCTATTCTGAACCAGGAGGTAAAGTTCCGTTATGGCTCATTAATACATTTATAATTACCGGACCATATAATACAATGCTTAAAATGCAGGAATTGCTTTCACCAAAACCAATAAAAAAATAGGCCATTTTTTTCTTACCAATCTTTTTCCCATTTTTACAAACTTTTAAAAAATAGAATAACGATGATAGATTTAATTAAGTATCTGATTGATTTTGTTTTGAACATTGATAAACATTTATTTGATATTGTTTCGAATTATAATACATGGACCTATTTAATTCTTTTTGCTATAATATTTTGTGAAACTGGTTTGGTTGTTACACCATTTTTACCTGGAGATTCATTACTTTTTGCAGCCGGGGCGATAGCTGCTGCAGGACTTTTAAATGTTGCAACTTTAATTTTTATAATTTTAATTGCAGCTGTACTTGGTGATAATTCAAATTATTTTATCGGCCGTTTTCTGGGACATAGAGTTTACGAAAAGAACTATCGGTTAATAAACAGAAAATCGCTTGATAAAACCCATAAATTTTACGAAAAACATGGAGGTAAAACTATTATAATAGCAAGGTTTATGCCCATTATACGAACCTTCGCCCCATTTGTCGCCGGTGTTGGCACAATGAAATATCCACGTTTTTTTCTATTTAGTTTAGGTGGAAATATTTTATGGGTAAATTTGTTTATAGTTGCTGGTTATATGTTCGCCAACAACAATTTTGTAAAACATAATTTTTCAGTTGTAATAATTGCTATAATTGTGGTTTCTTTAATCCCTCCGGTTTATACATTTTTAAAACATTGGTTCGAATCACGAAAAGTAAAAAATTAACCTATGTTCTTCATCCTTTCAAAAATATTTTACTTCCTTGTAACGCCAATTTTCTGGATATTCCTATTCTTTCTGCTTGCATTATTTTTGAAAAATCAAAAAACGAAAAAATGGTTTTTGGTTTTAGGCATGCTGTTTTTATTATTTTTTACAAACGATTATATCTTTAATCGTGTTTGCCAAAAATGGGAATTACCTGTAAAATCGGCAAACGAAGTAAAATGTAAATACGATTATGGTATTGTTTTGGGAGGTATGGCTTCAATAAATACAAGGACGAAAAAAATGAAAATTTCGGAATCTATTGACCGGATTTTACAAGCTATAATTTTATATAAACAAGGCCGTATAAGGAAAATTGTTATAACAAGCGGATCAGGAAATGTATTCAACCAAAAAGAAAAAGAAGCAATTATATTGAAAGATTATTGTGTGAAGTTTGGAATTGATTCCAGCGATATAATTATAGAATCAAATTCGAGAAATACGCATGAAAATGCACTATTTACGATGAAATTATTGCATTGCGAAAATACAAAAGTACTGCTTATAACTTCGGCATATCACATGCGGCGCTCAGCCGGATGCTTTAAAAAGGCTGGTTATATATTCGATATATATCCAACCGATTCTTATGAGTTTTCCTATTTAGGACCTGATGATTATTTTATGCCCAATAGCCAACCGCTTGAAAAATGGGGTGTTCTGATTAAAGAATGGATTGGTTTTGAAGTATATAAAATTGTGGGATATATTTAGAATTGGTTATTAGGTATTAGGTGTTAAAATCGTTTAATAAAATATAAATATTTTCATTGTTTCAATTCGTTTAAACTTTTTAAATCGTTAATTGTTTAAAAGCTATATTTCAACCTGAAATAAACCATATTTAAATTCAATTCCTGGTTATTTATTTTACCGCCAAATTTTTGAGCAATAAGCGATGCATCGAGGTTTTGCGAAAGTGAATAGGTAAGTGAAGGTCCAATATAAAAACCTTTTATACCGGGCAAAAACATTCCGGCCAAACTTCCGGTCAATAGTGGTGTTATAGGATAACTTGCCTGCATCAATATATTATGTTTAACAAACGAAAGGTTCTTAACGGTCAATGGCGCACTATATAGCGATTCAAATGAAAAAGTTTCTGGATATTTCGCACCATCATATAGATATTCGGCCAACAACGAAAATGAATTCCCAAATGTATAATTAAAAGAAATTGAAGCCAATAAAACCCCTGTAGTATCACTAAACTTTTTCTCAGGCTGAAAATAACTGATTTCGCCTCTGAAAGCTAAACTTTGAATTGCACCACTCCAACCAAAACCAGCTACATAATCAGTTTGATTAAGTGTCCCTGCCAAAAACTGAAAATCGTAATCGAAAGCATTGAACTTATATAAGGCTGCAGCAGTAACTTGTTTGTCGCGGTTCATTTTCACGGCCAGTTCAGTAGATGAAACTTCTGAATTATAATATTGAAGCCTCAACGCATCACTCCCGGGACGCTCGACATAATCAACATCGAAAAACGAATATGCATTAAAAATGTCGTTTGGATTCCATACCAAAGTTTGTCCCCAATTTATACGCTGCCGCCCCAGCGTTGCATGAAATTTTCCTTTTTCATAAGCTGCCCATAACCTATCAATTGTTGAATTTAAAACATATGAATTACCATCAGCCATGTTTTTGGTCAAATCCATAAACCCATTATCAGTTGCAAAACTTGCTGCGGTTGCAGAATTGTTTGTAACATTTTCTTCCATGGATAAACGGTTGCGCATTTCTAAAGCCATAGTTAAACCTTCAGTCGGAAAGAATTTAAAATTTAAACGATTATGGATAAGGTCACTAATTGTCCATTGCTTGTTAATACTATCAAACATGGCGCTTTGCATATCACTGGTATAACCACCGATTGTAAATTTATCACTTTTATCCTGGGCATTTATAATAGTAAAATTTAATGCTAGAATTATCAAAATAAGCAAATGTGCCGATTTGCTAATTATATATTTAATTTTGTTTCTCATAGTAGAATATACAAATAAATTATTTGATATTTTTCATTATCACATTGAATAATTAGCATATTGAATCATTATCTAATTATTTAGTTTCATCCGTTGAGACCTTCCCATCTACAAGCGTTATAACACGCCTGGCTTTTTTCACAACCCTGGGATCATGGGTTGAAAATATAAAAGTAATATTTTCATCAATGTTGAGCTTTTCCATTATATCTAACAGTTTTTCTGCCGATTTTGAATCAAGGTTTGCCGTAGGTTCGTCAGCAAGAATAAACTTTGGTCGCGATGCCAACGCGCGTGCAACCGCGACCCTTTGTTGTTGACCGCCAGAAAGCTTTGCCGGACGACTGTTCATTCTATCTCCCAATCCAACTGCTTTAAGTAATTCAGCACTGCGTTCTTCCTTTTCTTTTTTCGGCCAGTTTTGCAAAAACATAATAAACTCAACATTTTCGCGTGCTGTTAAAACCGGAATAAGGTTATACGACTGAAATACAAATCCAATATTATGCATTCTGAAATCAATTAATTTAGAACTTTTCAAAGCACCAATATTTACACTGTCAATTTTAATTTCACCAGAAGTTGGGAAATCAATCCCACCAACCATATTCAAAAATGTGGTTTTGCCTGAACCAGAAGGACCCACGACTGCTGTAAATTCGCCTTGCTCAAACGAAATATTCAGATTTTCCAAAGCAATTACTTCGTTGCCATTTTCATGGTAAACCTTTGTTAATGAATTGGTTTCAATTATTTTATTTTCTTTAGCTGTTTCCATTATTATTATTTTTTAATTGACTCATTAGCACATTAACAAATTAGCACATTGTTTCATTAGCTCATTATAACTTTCTTATAGCTTCCGACGGGTTTAATTTTAATGCCTTTCGGGCAGGAACAACCGCTGATATAACACCTGCAATAATTACCATAATTACAATTTTGATATAAACATTAATATCGATATATGGATAAACCATAGAATTAAATCCAAAGCCTGCCATTCCTGATTCAAACATAGATAAGTCGATTCCATGTTTGCCAAAATAGCTAACCAGCAACCACGACAAAAACATCCCTACTGCTGAACCTGTTAACATTAACAAAATAGTCTCAAGCATAATCATTGAGAAAATTCTTAGCCGGTTCATTCCTATTGCCATTAACATTCCAATTTCACGAACCCTTTCCAATACTGCCATTAACATGGTATTTATAATTCCAAAGCTTAGAGCTAAGAAAATAATACTCATAAAAATATACAATAAATAATTCATCATACCATTCATTAAATCAAGTTCAGGCATAATTTCCTTCCACGATTCAATGCTTAATTGGGAATTGTTGAATTTATTTTTTAATGTTGAAATTAGTGCGACACTCTTGTTATCATCATAAACCGAAATGGCAATTTCATGCGCGGTTTGCCTTGAAACCCCTATAAGTTGAGCTAAATCAGACTTACGGACAAAAACACTCATTCCGTCGAAAGTTGAATTGCTTGTTTTAAAAATTCCTATAACTTTAAAAGCCGCAGTGGTAATATTTCCTGAAATGGATTGCATTGTAATAACTACCTTCGAATGTAACTTCAATTTCAGTTTTTCTGCAATTTTTTCACCTATTAATATGCCGTTTTTCCTGTTATCTGTAAAATAATCCCCTTTTTTTATAAATTGATATATACCGGTTACTTGTTTTTCCTTTTGTGGATCAATGCCATTGAGCATAATTCCCTGACCTCCATTTGCTGAATTGATCATACAAACTAATTTTAAGCGCACTGTATAAGCCTTAATTTCACTACAAGTATCCAGTGTTGAAATAATTTCAGGCATATCGAAAATGGTGTCGTTTATTTCTTTGTTGCCTTTAAACAGTGAATTATGAATTTGAATATTTGACACTTCATTTCCAATAGCCATCTGTAAACGCTGAATAATCATCCCGTTCATGAACGAAGTGAACCCAACTCCGCCAATTACACCAAATACTATAGCAAATATTATAATCAGGCTCCGGCTTTTATTCCGCCAAATATTTTTCCAGGACAGGGATAATAAGCCCCACCAGGCCTCCCCAAAGGGGAGGAGTTTAAGACCATGCTTAATGGTTGGATTATTCATGTTATTTTGTGCTATCATAAATTTTTTATTTTTATTTACCCTACCTGACGGGGAAGGTCGGGTGGGGCTTTCTTATCTTCTCATTGCCTTTGTTATATCTAATTTATACAATGAATATAATGGAAACAGGAACACAATAATAATTATAGCAAATACAATATATACCTGTTGTATAATATAATCAAACTGCCATGCTGTAGGTAAAATAGGTTCTAAGCCAAATGTTGAATAAGTATTCGCCATACTGGCAGACATACTTATAGGATGAAAATGAAAATAAGCAACAATCGGAAGGCTAAACAGAAAACCAAAAAATAAACCCAGCAGACATATAAATATAAGTTCCATTGAAACCATTGAAACAAGTCTATGACGTTTCATCCCAACAGTCATCATTATTCCAAACTCGTGTTGCCGTTCTGCTATCATCATTAAAACCGTTCCAAACACACCAAAGCCAACAATGAGGTATAACAATAAAATTAATATCATGCTGCTACCCTGCTTGCTTATATATATCTGATAAAGTTCTACCAGCATTTCTTTCCACGACATTACTTCGAAATGATTAGGACCAATAACCTTATTAATTTTCGAAACTATTTTATCCATATCTTGTGGATTGTTTAAATCAACTACCATTGAAGTAATCCTTCCCGGAGCTGAATAATAATCCTGGGCGACAGGAAGTGGCATAAAAACCATCTGGTTATCATACTCCGGTGCCGGAAGTTTCACAATGCCTATAATTCTATATATGCCATTGGCTCCCATGCCTTGATAACCTTGACTTAGCAATACAATAGAATCATTTGTTTTCAGGTTAAGATATTTTGAAAGTCTTTCAGATAAAATTACGCCAGTGTCTATAAGGCTGAAATACCTGCCTGCCACAATTCTTTTGTCTAAGCCTGTAAATTCTTTTTCCAATAATGGATTAACCCCAACAGTAATAACACCTTTCGTTTTTTCACCGGTTGATGCTAGTGAAAACGATTCGAGGCGAGGAATTAACCCTTTAACCTGAGGAATTGATTTTATCTTTAGAAACGTGGGGTTGTCAGCAGCCATGCTGTAATCGAAGGTTTTATTGTCCCAGTATCCTTTATCATGAACCTGAACATAACCTGTATAGGAATGAAGAACACCATCAATAAGATTCAGCCACACACCCAGATTAAAGCCGCGCATTAAAATAGAAAAGAAAACAGCAAAAAATACCGAAGCCATTGTTATTAATGTTCGGCGCTTGTTCCGCCATAAGTTTCGCCAGGCTAATTTTATCATAGTAATTAGTGATTTGTGCACAGTGCTAAGTAAACCGTGCTATTTTTTAGACTTATAGTAATTTATTGTCCCGTTTATTAGTTTTTTACATTCAGTTATAATCTCCAGCAATTCGTTCAATTCAGATTCATTAATGTATGTTTGATCAAAAGAAAGGTAAAGCTGTGTTTCCAATTCATATAATGAACCACGTGAGTAATTGAGAAATTGAATTGTTTCATTTTTCTGCAACCGTCCAATTCCCTCTGCAATATTTGATGGGACAGAAACACATGATCTTCTCATTTGATTGGTCAAACTATATATTTCTTCCTTTGGAAATTTTTTGGTAACGTTATACAACTTATTTACCAACAACCTGGATTTTTTCCAGACATCCATTTCAATATATGATTTACTATTATCCATTGCTATAATTATATTTTAAGATTTCTAAACTAAGTGCTCAGCACTAAGCACTATATTCTAGGCACTATACACTACCTAATCTTCTTCATATTTTGCTGTGAAAAGAAATCATCGCCAATAGGTTTGTTAAATATGGCTTTGTCAAAATCGACAATTGTTTTATTGCCCGGCTTATCTGCTGGAATAATTTCGAAATGTGATGGAATTTCCCTATCGCCCATTAACTTGATTTTAGAAGCTGATTCAGTCTTTACAAGTTGTGAATCTTCATCATAATATTCAGTTTTCATTTGAAAATATCCTTTTTTGCTTATCCATTTTATTAGCGAACCCCAAACAATTGCTGCGTTTTCTTTGGGCACAAGTTTAATTTTGTAACATTCTTCGCCATTGCACATTTCACTTCCAATTAAAGTCTGGTCATAATCGTCAACAATGGAAGCTGCTTTGAGTAAATCGTCATTTGTAAAATCTGAACCCATCCAGCCTTGCGACATCATTGATGGCGGTAATTTTATCATTCGCTGGATATTCGGCATCCAGTTCCATATTTCATTTTTGCGTTTCAAAAATGCCTGACCTTTTTCTTTGGCAGGTTCTGTTATTACAGCCAAACTATACTCACTTCCTTTTGCCCATGAATGAAATGCAATGGTACGTTCCCAGGTTGGGCGTACTATGCTCATTCGCATATAACTTTCGTTGGTTTGACCCTGCATCAGGTCGTTAGCTTTTTTAACAATTTCTTTGGCCGATGGTTGTTGCGAAAAAGCTGCTATTGCTAAAAAAATCAGGATGGATGAGATTTTCAAAAATTTCATAACTATATATTTTTCAATAATTACTTAAAATGCACATATCCAAATAAAATTACACTCCAAAAACAAATAATAATTGCCAACCCTATTAAAAGTACAATCATGTTTTTAATCCTGTAGCGGATTGAAATGATTAATTCTTTTGTTTTCTTATTTATATAGAAATGGCTAATGGCCAAAAGGTTTATTATTATTGCCAATAACGGTAATACTAAAAATACCAAAGGAATAAGCCATAACAAATAAGTTTCATGGTCAGTTTTAGCCATTATGTTTTGAAAAGTAGCAGGGAAATCGATACTTAAAAAGAAATGTAGCTTTAAGTAAATGACAAGAACCACTAAGGCTGGTACAAGAATAAAAATAGTCCCGATCCGTGATGATTTCCGCGCACTCATAATACTTATTTTCATCATTTCCTGATGCTTTACAAAATCCGTTTCGGGGGCATCCAGGTTCTCCATTTTTTGTTCAAAATCGTTTTTCATAGCATTGAATTTTATTCTATAATGCAAAAAATAAATTAGGTTGCACTTTCAAATAAAATTTTGAGTTTTTCGAGCCCTCTTGAAACAAGTGACTTTATTGTACCTTCTTTTTTATTAAGAATTTCAGCAATTTCAAGAATTGATTTTTTTTCAAAATAACGTAGAGCAATCACTTCCTGATATTTAATATCCATCTTTTTCAGACATTGCTGTACTTTCGCAAAATCTTCATCCATCTGCATTTCCTTTTCCAGCAATTGTTTTTCGCTTTGCGATTCTTCAAAATCAATAAATTTTTCAGCCGGTATTGAGGAAATATCCTGTAAAAATTTTGCTGTTTTATTTTTCCGGTAATAATAATTTACTTCGTTCGTGGCAATGCGGTAAAGCCATGTAAGAACTGAAATATCTTTCCACACAAACGACTCGATTTTCAAGTATGCCTTTAAAAAAGTATCAGCGGCAATGTCGCGTGAAATATCATAGTCGCCTATACGTTTGAAAATATAATTAAATATACTTTTATAATAGGCATCAAATAATTTCCCAAATAACTCGGGATTATTTTTAATTTGCTTCACCAGTTGTTTTTCTACTGCCAGTTCCATCTAATTCAATTTGATAATGTGCTGATTTGCTAATTTAAAAATTAACGCCCTATTACTTATTCCTTTTAAATTAGCAAATTGGCATATTAAATAATCAGCAAATTAATATATTGGTTTTTCAAGTCCTTTCAAAATTTTATCAACTATTTTTTCATCATCAAAATTTGGTGTAGATTGTATTATATTGATCATTAAACCATCCATAACCGAATTGGTATGAATGGCATCGGCTTTGGGATTTTTTGAACCATTCTTTTTATAATATTTTTCCAATAAATCGAATTGCGAAATCATCATATTTTTATAATCCTTGTAAATAATTTCAGTGACTCCCGGTTGAAAAGCCAATGCAAAATACAATCTCCAAAAGTGTAAATTGCTCCTCATGATTTCGAAAACTTTTTTAAAGATTTTACGAAATTGGATTGAAGTAAGCATCTCATCAGAAAGGCCTTTATCTAAAAGCTCATTAAATATGTCGAAAAAATCTTTGAAACCATGATTTATGACAGCCTTTAAAAGTTCTTCCTTACTTTCGAAATAATTGTAGAGCAAACCTTTGGCAATTCCGGCATGTTGGGCTATCATACTTATGGACGCACCATGATAACCATAAGTTGCAAAAATCTCCAAAGCAGTTTCGAGGATCAACTCCCTTTTTTCCTGCTTTATTTCTTCAAATTGTACTTTCGTTTTTGGAGACATACTTTATTTAAATTTTAGAACCATGAATCAAGAACCAAGAAAATTAGTTAATTTTTTTGACTGAACGTTCGGTCAAAGATAAAAATAAATTTTGTTTTAAAAAATGAATAAATAATATTTTTAAAATTATTTCACAACAAGTTCGTAATAACGGTGCAGTATCATTGTATCGCCATTTTTTGTGCGGAATTTGGCAATTATACTTAACCTCTTTTTATTCATTCTTCCATTTGAAACAGGATATTCGAGTGTTGATACCCCATTAATTATAGGTATTTTAAAAGCATTGTCGGGCAAATACTTTCCATCAATCAATTCATCATTAAATATTTCAACTCTGTCAACTTCATCAGACGAGATGCTGATTTTTAAAATAATTTTACTTATAAAACCATGCTCGATTGATTGCTGAATTAAAATTTTTGGTTGATCTGTTATTAATTTACCTTCCTTGTCATATTCTTTTAAACCAATTGAAGGTTTGCCCATTTTGTAATAATTTTCGGCCTTAAGTTTCCCGTTTGGCCAATAGGTCTTGATTACTCCATCAACCCGGCCTTTTACATAATTGCTTTCGCGGAACAACATACCTTCTAAATAATACTGTGTTACCGGGCCACATTGGGTGTCATTCTTAAAGAACCCCTTTAACACAGGTTTTCCAATTTCACTATTATAATTAATTAGCCAACCTTCACGTTTATCATCAACATATTGAACCGTTGACATTAATCGTCCATGTTCATCGTAATATTTAGTAGTTCCGTTACGCTTGCCATCTTTAACAGGAGTTTCTGATTTAATATTGCCATTGGGATAATATTCACTTTCGATATTTTTATTGGAATGGTTCCAAAAATTGCATGATACCAAGGTTGATAAAAAGAAAATTAATCTTAAATTTTTCATAGTGAATTGAATTGATATTCGAAGTTACAAGGTTTTTTTCTGAAATTATAAGAAATTAACTGTTTCTATTTAAATAATCCATTTAATTTTGAAAATATAAATCATGCAGAATGGAACGTATTGCAATATTCCCCGGATCGTTCGACCCATTTACAATCGGGCACGAATCAATAGTTAAAAGAGCGCTGCCGCTTTTCGACAGCATAATAATTGCCATTGGCACCAATACAAATAAAACTGACTTTTTCCCTTTCGAAAAACGATTGGAATGGATTAATGAAGTTTTTGAATTGGATGAAAAGATTACAGTTCAAGGTTATTCAGGGCTTACCATAGACTTTTGCAAAAAAGTAAATGCTAAATATATAATCCGTGGCTTACGCACATCGGCCGATTTTGAATACGAACGCGCAATTGCCCAAATGAACAAGGCTATGGATGCGAGTATCGAAACTATATTTATACTTACCGAACCAGAACATTCGGCTGTAAATTCAACCATTGTGCGCGATATAATCAGACATGGCGGCGATGCAAGCAAATTTTTACCCAATAGCCGCGATTTAAAAAATTATAAAATTCACTAAAACAAAAAAATTGAAAAGTTATCAATTCCTCATTTTTGCATTGTTCCTATTTTGCCCTTCATTAGTAAAAAGTCAGGTAACATTAACTGGCTCCAACTTAACTTATGCAGGTTCCGACCTTGTTTTCAAAATAAATTCCGATCCATTTACTGGTGATGAAACTGAAATAGGCAGGTGTAAAGTTGATTCCAATGGTAATTTTTCAGTTGTTTTACCAATAAAGGAACCAACTTATATATTTTCACATCTTGGAATATACTTAGGTTATATGGTTGCAGAACCAGAAAAAAAATACTTTGTATCAATCCCTGATAAAACTGATAAAACTGAAGCCAATATGCTTAATCCATTTTTTGAAGAAAAGGCTTTTCAGTTCAAAATAAAAAACCAGGATACAACAGACCTGAATGTACTTATCAAATCATTTGATAATATTTTTAAACCAGATATTGATTCAATCGCCAAACACATATATGACCGGAATATAAAAAAACTTATAGATAGTACTGTAATTAATTTACAGAAATTGAGCGAAAATTCAAACGATTACTATTATACGCAGTATGTTAAATACAATATAGGATATTTAAAAACACTCACTTATTTACAAAAATCAAAATCAATTTCAAAAGAATATTTTGAACATAGCCCCATATTATACAATAATAATGCTTATTTAACGCTGTTCAACCAAATCTTTACCCGGTATTTCTATTTTTTTGGACGCACTACCAAAGGGCAACAAATATATTCCGATATCAATTCATTAAAAAGTTATTCGAGATTGAATAATACCTTATTAAATGATAGTGTTTTGCAAAACGACACTTTGCGTGAACTGGTTATATTGAAAAATATACATGATGAATTTTATGCAGCCAACTTTTCGCGGTCGGGATTATTGGCAATACTGGATTCATTAACCGCAACGACCAAAATTGAAAGCCATAAACTTATAGCATCGAATATCCGAAAAAAAATAACCCGATTAATGCAAGGCTACGAACCTCCCCAATTTTCGTTATATGACAAAGACGGGAACCTTGTTTCACTCTCGGATTTAAAAGGGAAATATGTATATCTCAACTTTTGCACCTGTAACAGTTATTCGTGTATTAAAGAATTTGATTTATTAAAAAAGCTTGCCATAAAATATAAAGACTATAAGTTGGTTATTGTTACCATTGCTATTGACGAATCGCGCGAGCAAATGGCAAACTATGTAAATAAATCGAAGCTCAACTGGTTGTTTTTATATTATGGCAACCAGCCCGATATTTTAAAAACTTATGATATAAGGGCATTCCCCACTTACTACTTAATTGGCCCCGACGGAAAATTGATTATGTCGCCGGCGCCTTCGCCAGGCGAGAATTTTGAATTGCAACTTTTCAATATAATGCGCTCACGTGGCAATGTTTAGAAATTTTCTAACGCCCCCGATTTGGATTTTAAACATTATATTCAATATCTTTATAAAGTAAAAATCATTCAATTTTAATACTCTGAGGGTTTGCAAAAACTGGTATTTAATATCGTTTTGGTTCCTATCTCATTCTTTAACATACAGGCCATGCAGGGAGTAAGATTGATTCGCTTTTGACAGCTTTAAAGAATGAAAATAATGATACATCAAAACTTCAAACTTTGTCTAATTTTGGCGATATATACTTTTAGAAATATTCCGAATCATCGCAATTTTTTTATAAAAAGGCTTTAGAATTAACCGAAAATATTACACTTAATTTAAAAGTCAATAAAACTTTTCGTTGAAAATTCTTTCATTAAAAGCAAAATCCTTTAATTACGTAGGTAAGTATTATGATATTAAAGGTGAGTATAGTAAGATTCTAAAATAATAAAGAAACTAATTTCAAGCAAAGTTTAGTGAGATAATTAAATAATATTTGAATTTAACTAACATCAAAAAAATAAAGAATTAGTGTTGCGCTACTATTTTATAAAATAAAATATAATTTTTTATCCTAAATAATTAAATCAATCACTTTTTTCAGATCAATTCAATTAATGTCTATAATCTTGTAAGTTAAAATAAAAAATCTCTTGTAATTTTCATATTTACAAGAGATTAACAATTTAAAATGTTGACCTACCAGGATTCGAACCTGGACTGACAGAACCAAAATCTGCTGTGCTACCGTTACACAATAGGTCAGTACCTGATTTTTTAAGCAGTGCAAATTTATAAAAATTTATTTCTCTTCAGCAATTTTTATTCTAAACAATATTATTTCCTTTAAAAAAATAAATTTCTTTTCACAAAAATCCTTCAAACTACTCCTTTTATTAAAGTTCAACCTAATCAGAATTTAAACAATATACTTTTGCAAAGTATTTAAAATATTTGGTTAACTTTATTAAAGCACTTTAATTCTTATAAATATGTCAGGGAAACTAAAATCAATATTTAATCTGAAACTATTACTAATCACATGTTTAATGTGGACTTTTATTGGAAAATGTTTTAGCCAGGATGAAAAGTTTAAAGCGCTTTTCATTTATAATTTTACAAAATATATTGAATGGCCATCAATTCCATCGAATGATTTTAAAATTGCTGTTCTTGGAAATACAACCCTATTAAAAGAATTAGAAGGTGTTGCATTAAAAATGAAAGTTGGACAACATCCCATAGTTGTTACTTCAGCAAATACATCAGCTGATATTAACGATTGCCAAATAGTTTTCATTTCGCAAAATAAAATTGCCCAACTTACCAACACGGTCACTTTAGCGAAAATTAAAAATATTCTTGTAATAACGGATTCTCCAAATTCATCCGAACATGGGTCGGCCATCAATTTTGTGTCAAAAAATGGCAGTCTTAAGTTTGAAATATCCAAATCAAATATTGAAAGTGAAGGACTGAAAGTAAATTCTAGTCTTTTATTATTAGGCATTGAAGTTAAATAGTTTAATTTTTCTTAAAAATAATTTTATGAACCGCTTGATACTATTCTGTTTAATTGTTTCCCTTTTATCTGTAAATTATATAAGTATTTCTGCTCAGGAAAAGAAAAGTCAAATTGAATCGATGACAAGGGATGAAATTTTACAAATGAGCACCGATCAGCTTTTAGCTTTACCATTTGAAGATTTACTTACATTGGCCAATAAACTAGGTGTTAGTATAGATGAATTACTAAAAATGCAAACAGCAGTGGCATCAAAAACTGAATTAACTACACGCGAAACGCCAGGAATTGTTTCAATTGTTACATCTGAAGAAATTAGAAACTCAGGGGCACGCGATATAATAGATGTATTAAAACTTGTTCCGGGATTCGATTTTGAATATGATGTGGATGGAGTGATTGGTGTAGGTTTTCGTGGAAGTTGGGTGCATGAAGGCAAAGCTCTTATATTATTAGACGGGCAAATGATGAATGATTTGGTTTATTATAATACCCCTTTTGGAAATCATTTTGATGTTACTCAAATTAAAAAAATTGAAATTGTACGCGGCCCCGGTTCTGCAATTTATGGCGGAAATGCCGAATTGTGTGTAATTAACATTATTACAAAAAGTGGTAAGGATATAAATGGAGTTGCGGTTTCTGCAACTTATGGTCAGTTGCCCGATAATTTTGGCCGAATAAATGAAAGTGTAATGGCAGGTGCAAAAGAAGGTAAATGGGATTTTGCCTTAAAAACTTTTATAGGTGATGCTAATAGAAGTAATAGTAAATACGCAACGAATCCAGATTCAGGTAACCAACCTTATATTCAGAATTTTGCGAAAAGTGGAAGTAAAATTGAAACTCAAAATATAAACCTGTCTGCTAAAAGAGAAGATTTATCATTTCAATTTATTTATGATAATTATAATTCTCAAACATTAGCTGATACAGCATTAACAATGAATAATTTTAAAAATATTGCTTCATCATTAAAATATGATATTAAAATCAACGATAAGTTTACGCTTACTCCACTTTTAAGCTACCAATACAGTCATCCATATAATGATACTAATCTTTCGTCGCGCGATTATGTTGTGCAACGCTATAAAGGAGGAATTTCAATGAATTATGATGCTTCAGCAAATATAAATATTATTGGAGGTGCTGAGTTTTATACTGATAATGGTAAAATTACTGACAATATTTTCGGTTCGCATAATTTACAACTAAACAACCTGGCCTTATATCTGCAAGGTTTATGGAAAGTAAATCACTTTAATATAGTTTTAGGAGGCCGGGCTGAAAATAATAATATATATGGAAGTGCTTTTGTACCTCGATTTGGTATTACAAGGGTAATAAACAATTTTCACTTTAAAATCCTTGCAAGCGAAGCATTTCGTTCGCCATCAGTTGGTAATATTGATGTTAGTGATAATTTAAAAGTTGAAAAAACTACAGTTATAGAAGCGGAAGTTGGTTACAAAATTAATGACAATATGTTTATAACCGGCAATATATATGATATATCAATTAAAAATCCTATCGTTTACTACGATGATGGTAACCAGTCAGCAATTCCGATAACAGACTGGGGTTATACAAATGCTTCAAAACAAGGTAGCGATGGTATTGAGCTAGAATATAGGTACAAATATACTTGGGGATTTTCTACAATAAATTATTCATATTATACTGATAAATGGAAATCAATTCCTGATTATTATCAGGCTGAAGGGCACCCAAATGATATTCTCGGCTTTCCACAAAACAAATTAACTTTATTAAGTAGCTTTAATTTAAGCAATAATATCTATTTAACACCTTCATTTGTATATTCCAGCTCACGATTTGGGTATATACAGGATGCAGAATGGAATACTGTAGTAAAGGAATATTCACCTTCATTTATTTTAAACCTCAACTTATCATTCAACAATGTGCTAACAAAAGGTTTAAATCTTGATTTGGGAGCTTTTAATATTTTAAATGACAAATCAGAATATATTCAGCCATATAATGGAGGATATCCACCTTATCCTGGCAGAGAAAGGGAAATAGTTGCACGTTTATCTTATAATTTTAAGTTAAATCAATAATATTATAAAACTATTGATATTTGCCTATTTTTATCTTATAATTCTGGCAAAATATAATCTTATTTCAAAAGTTGAATTATAGGTTTTCCCTGGCAAGCATTTGGATTAGCAATATCAAGGAACATAGATATCGTTGGGGCAATATCCGTCATATCTATAGGTTCGTAAATTGTTTGCCTTGCAATTCGCCAGCCATAAAATATTAGCGGCACATGTGTATCATAACTATATCCAGAATTATGACCGGTTGACGAATCGTTATATTCTGTCCAGCCTGGTTCGAGGTTAATTAATATATCGCCCGAACGTTTCTGGTTATAACTATTTTGCATTTTCTGAAATATACCGCTCGAATAGTTTGTGTTTTGCAACATACTTGATGTTACTACATTGGTAACACCCGAAAACTGAAGTATAAACTGGGCAACATCATTCTGGAAATTTTCAAGTGATAGTTTTGAATCCTGAATTAATGTGTGGTTTAAAAACAATTGCTGTTTACTGTAATATTTAACCCAGTCGCCTTTTCCATAAGTAACATTCAAATAACTTTTTAATAATGCTACCATTTGTCCCTGATTGAAATATCCTGCAGGAATCCCCAAATCGTTCATATATTTGGGGCTATATACAGCACCATGATTTGATGTAAGGTAAACCAACATATTCCCTTTACCAATATAACTGTCCAAAAAATCTAACAAATGCTCAATTTCTTTGTCCAATCTTAGGTAAGCATCTTCCATTTCAATAGAGGATAAACCGAAAGCCTGACTAATATATTCAGTTGAAGCAAAATCAACACATAAATAATCGGTATAATTACCTTTCCCCAACTTTTGGTTCACTATAGTATAAATAGCAAAATCCTTTGTAATGTTATTCCCAAAAGGTGTGTATTTTAATAAATTATAATCACGTTTCCCATCTATTTTAAGTGACATAACTCCTAAATCGTAAGGAAATGTTTTCTGATCTTTCAAGCCTTCTTCATAACGGTTGTTATCCGGAAGGCAATCATTATAAAGACTATCGGGTAATAATTTTGTCCATTTTTCAGTTGTATAAGTTGCTGCAAGTTTTTTATCATTGAATTCCTTTACCCACGATGGTAATTCTTTTATATAAGCCGAACTGGTAACAAAACCACCGGTATTTGTGTCGAACCAATAAGCACCATCGGCAATATGTCCGGCCGATAATATAGCAGAACTTGCATCAAGGCTGATTGCATAAACCTTCGACATTTTATAAGTAGCTAGTTTTAATTCATCACCTAAAGTTGAACCTAATAATTTAGAAGCTGAATATTTGCCACAATCGGAATTTGGATCACCATCAAGGCATTGAACAGTATCGTCATCAACACAATTTACAATTTTGTCTGACAGACTAATATACCATTTGTCTGAAACAATACCATGAACGGAAGGATTTGCACCGGTTGAAATGGTTGCAAAACCACAATTCGACTGTGTATTGAAGTAATTGAAATTTGCATTTTTACAAAAACTACCTTCGTTAACCAATCGTTTAAAACCATTATTGCCATATTTGTTCCAATACTTCATAAGATAATCGTAACGCATTTGGTCAATTACAATACCTATAACAAGTTTTGGTTTTTCCGAAGGAATTTGTGAATAATTTTGTGAGAAGGAAGAAATATTAAAAAGACTAAAACAGAAAATAATGGAAAATATCTTTAAGTTTAACTTCATTACAGTCATCATCAATTTGCATTTTGGCAAATATAGAAATGATTTTGAAATTAAACTGTTTACTTAATACGACAGTAATAGAGTTTTTAGTAAATTTAAATTATGTTTTTGCATTATTTAATTAGCTTTTCAATGGTTTCATTTCCCTGAAATATTTCATAAACTGAACCCTTTCAAAAGCTGCGGCATTATTCGATTGTGCCTGGCTTAATTTTCCCTTAAAATCATTAATTGTTTTAAATTCCTTATCGGTCCATCCATTCCGTAAGGTCTTTCAACATGGTTGCGATTGCAATTGGCCCTTGTTTATAAATTGCTGAAGTAACCTGCACAGCATCAGCTCCGGCAAGTAATTGTTTAATCACAGCTTTTCCATCGTGAATGCCGGTTGAAGCAGCTAAACTACATTTTACACGTTGTGCCATAATAGCAATCCAACGTAACGAAATACCAATATCACCGGGAGAACTTAGCACAAAACCAGTAGTAGTTTCCAAAGTTTCTATGTCGAAATCGGGAGAATAAAATCGATTAAATAAAACTAACCCATTTATACCACTTTCCGATAATTTTTTTAGCATTGCACCTAAGTTTGAAAAGTAATAGCTGACCTTTACTGAAATTGGAATTTTTATGTTCTTTCTAACATCGTTAATAATATCAAAATACATTTTTTCGTTATCCGATGCAGAATGGTTTAAATCAGAGGGCAAAATAAATAAGTTTAGTTCAAGTGCATCGGCTCCTGCTGCTTCAATTCGTTTTGGGAAATAAGTCCATTGACCAACCGATAAACAATTGATACTAGCAAAAACCGGAATTTTTAATTCTTTTTTGGCATCTGAAATAAGTTGTAAATATTCATCAGGCGATTCTTTTGGGGCATCAAGGTATTCATAATAATCAACAGTTTCGGGATACATGAACAAATCGGAATTCATTTTTGTGAAATTTGTTTCCAATTCCTGTAAAATTTCTTCCTCAAAAAGTGATTTTAAAACAACTGCCCCGGCTCCAAATTTTTCAATATTTCTTAAACTGTCAAGATTATCTGTAAGTCCACTGCTTCCAGCAATAATTGGATTTTTGAGCTTTAGCCCCAAATAATTTGTACTTAAATCAGCCATATGATTTTTAAATTTAATTCAATATTATATAAAGATAACAATTTAACGCCATTCTGGTTTAGCTTTCAAAGAATTTTATAATTTCGTGCTCTGTTGTTTTAACATTTATCAATGATGAAAAATTTTATTCCGGTTATAATAATTATTACAATTGTTTTTTCGTGTAATACTCATAAAAATTTTGAAAATATTCCCGTTCAACTCACCTGCGAATCAGATACAAACACAATGGGTATTGAAATTCCTAATCCGGCTTTTGGATGGCAGTTATCTGATACTTCTAATGGAGTTGTCCAAGGTGCTTACCAGATATTAGTGGCTTCAAATGAAAACCTGTTAGACGAGCAAAAAGCTGATTTATGGAATTCGGGAAAAATTGTTTCAGGAAATTCTCAATTTGTTTTTTATTCCGGGAAACCTTTGGAACCCATGAAACAATATTTTTGGAAAGTTCAGGTTTGGGATACCACCGGAAAATTATCAGGATACAGTAAACCAAGCTGGTTCGAAACAGGATTAATGAACAGCAAATGGAAAGCTTCCTGGATTAAACCTTCGGAAAATTTAAAAGAAAATTACTCAGTTTTATACAGACATGAATTTTCGACAAATAAAAAAATAAATAAAGCCACTGTATATGCATCTGGTGTTGGTTCATACGTTATATACATTAACGGAAAACGATTAAGAACAGAACATTTGGCACCTGGTTATACAGTTTTTGATAAGCAAGTATTATATCAAATATACGATGCCACAAGTTATTTGAATGAAGCCGAAAATGCCATAGGTTCTATTGTATCAAATTTTTGGAACAATCTTGAAAATTCGAACTTAGCTGCCAGTCTTCAGTTTATTATGCAAATGAAAATTGAATATACCGATGGTAGTATATCATGGATTTGCACAGATAAATCATGGAAATCAGGCATCTCTCCGGTTGTTAAATGTGATTACGATAATGGCGAAATATTTAATGCAACTTTATATTCCGAAAATTGGTGCAAACCAAAATTCAACGATAAAAAGTGGCTCCCAGTATCAATTTCAAAAAATAAAATAAAATTAACTCATTCCTTTTTAAAACCAATTGAGGTAATGGAGAATATCAGCCCTTTGAAAATTTTAAAAAAAGATGGGAATATATATCTATTTGATTTTGGTCAGGAAATGTGCGGATGGATTAGCCTTCAGGAAAAATTTAAAAAAGGAACTGAAATAAAAATCAAATATATTTCGGAAAATCAGATAAATACTATTAAAGATTTTGCTACTGATGAATTTATATCAGATGGGAAACTGTCAATATGGGAACCTGAATTTGCCTATCATAAATTCCGTTATGTTGAAATTTCTGGTCTTGATTCAAAACCTTCAGAAAAAACAATAATTGCAAAATTGGCCTATCCCGCCATTAATGTTACCGGACAATTTTCATGTTCAAATAAATTTTTAAATAAAATAAATGAAGTTATTGAACATACAGGCCGAAATAATTTAGCAACAATGTTAACTTCCCTTCCTGAAACTACGTCACGAACAGCATCCCCGGTAAATGCACAGGCTTATGCAGCTTATGCATTATACCATTATAAAATGGGCATAGCTTTTGAAAAATATACAAATGATTTGAAAGATTTACAAGGAAAATCAGGTCGTTTGAACCTGCTTCAAAATAATGCAAAATGTACAAATTCTCCAGGTTGGGGTGAAGTAATTTTGGTTGTTCCCTGGAAAACCTATTTATTTACAGGCGATAGAAGAGTTTTAGAAATTAATTATTTAGCTATGAAAGCTTGGCATAGTTCACAGCAACACGAAAGTGATGCACAATCACCTCCATATATGCATAATGTTGAAGGATTAGGTGATTTATTTGCACTCGATAGTACATCTACAAAACCAATTGGTTCAGCATATTATTATTATGCTTCAACATTAATGAACAAAATTACGGATGCAATGGGCAATCCTGACGATGCAACTTCATATATGGAATTGGCTGGTTTTACGAAAGACCAATATAACCAAAGTTATTTAACTTATCATACATCGCGTTATTGGGCAAAAACCGAAACCGCTCATATAATACCTATGGCTGTTGGATTAACACCATTATCCTATGTTCAGAAAATAACCCGGTTCATTGCTTCTGATATTCATAAAAGAAATGACCATTCATCCACTGGTGTGCTTTCTACCCAATTTTTATTGCCATTGCTCAGTGAAAACGATGAAAATGAACTTGCTTATAAATTAATTTCACAAACTACCAAACCTTCATTGGGGTATGAAGTTAAAAACGGTGCCACTGAAATTTGGGGATCGTGGGATAAGAATATTGACTCGCCCTACCAGCTCGCATTTGCTTCGGAAGGAGAATGGTTGTATGCGTATTTAGTTGGTATCAATCCTGATGCAAAATATCCTGGATTCAAGCATAATATAATTCAACCAAATCCGGTTAAAGATTTGAAATGGGCCGAAGCTTCGATAAATACAGAATATGGACTTTTAAAAGTAAAATGGGAAAAATTAGCTGAAGTTTTAACTCTAAGCATAATAATCCCGGCTAATACATCCTCAACAATATTGATTCCAGTTGAAAATTCAAAAACAGCTGATATTATTTTTAATAATTTTGAAATAGTGAAAAAAGGTAAAAAGACCAGTCAGTGTCCAAGTTACATAAAATTCAGGGGATTTAATGCAAAAATGGCAGTCTTTGAGGTTGGGAGCGGGAAATATAAATTTATTGCAAAATAACATCTGATTAACTCAATATTATTTTTAGAAAATTAACTTTGTAACTATATATTTTTTATAAAAAATCATGCAATGTTTAAAAGATCTATTTCTATAATTATTATAATTATTACTTTGTTCGTCCATGCATTTGGTACAAATAATGTTCCTGAACCAGCTTATCACGCTAAAAAAGCTTTAACACCTCCTGTAATTGATGGTTTGCCAAACGATTTGTGTTGGACTTTGGTAGATTGGGCTCCAATTGATCAGGTTTGGCTTGGCAGTGCAACAACTGCGGATGATTTCACTGGTTCATTTAAAGTAGTTTGGACACAGGACAGGCTTTATGTATTAATGAAATTTACGCGGGAAATGATAAACGACCATTATCCATCAAATAATATGGGTGATATTTATGATTATGATTGTGCCGAAATTTTTATAGATGAAGATCATTCCGGAGGTTTATATTCACTCCAAAACACTTCAAACTGTTTCAATGCATTTGGATATCATATGACAATCCGTGATAGTGTTTATGATTTTGGGAATAAAGCCCAGGGTTGGTATTGCTATAACCAGGATATTAAGCTTGCAGTAGATAGCAGCGCTGGAAATCATACTTATTATTGGGAAGTTGAAATGAAATTGTTTGCAAATAATTATGTTTATTTGGGAAATAACACTCCCGTTACATTAACTGCCGGTAAAACTATGGGCTTCTCTACTGCTTATAATATTAATGATGGCGGTACTACACGCAAAGCAATGTTTGGTTCGCATTATATTTCCGGATCGGATAAAAATATCAGCTATTATAATGCTTCTGCATTAGGAGTATTAATTTTAGACGGCGATTCTGTTTCAACCTCTAATATTAATACAAGTTCAGTTGGTAATTTTAGTTGCTATCCAAATCCGGTAAAAGGAATTTTACATATTAATTTAACAGGAATATCAACCGGGCAAACTAATATTCAGTTATATGATATAACAGGCAAAAATATTAAGTCAACCGAAATCGAAAATAAAGGTTCAATATTAAATTATAATTTGAATTTATCGTCACTTCAACAAGGAATATATTTTATTCGATTAACCAATGACCAACAGAATTATATACAAAAATTAATTGTACAATAACAAATTGGTTATAACCATGAAATTATAAATTCTGTAATATTTTGATTTTTAGCTAATGATTTAGTTATTTCAACTTTTACACTTTTGCAACCCGATTTTTCGAGAGCCCTTTCCATCCAGCCTGCAATATTATGCTCAACAATTTCTTCAGGTTCAGGAAATTTTGTGATATGTAAAACCAAACCATTTTTTGAAGCATTTAAAACAACAATTTCTGAGGGTTGAAAATAAGTAGTAAAAACCCTTCCGGCACGTTCCATAATATATTTTGGAGAACCTAACTGGATAAAAAATTTATAAACGCCGGTCAAAGCCAAATCAGCACTAAAACGACCCATTGTACGCGCTGTTTGAATATCATCACCATTATAAAACACTTTACTTATGGTTTTCATTGGGATAACCAAACTATCCTGAATTGGATACCAATTATTTGTAAATATTAAGCCGCCCATTATTTTTTTTGAACTTTCCGGTAAAGCATCCAACCATTCTTTGTATTTTAGAGGGAATTGTTTTTGAACAAATTCAGGAATTGATTTTACTGCAGTACCTTTAATTTCCATAATTACAAATGCTTTAAATTTGAAATTCTTTGAAAATTAAAATTACAACATAAAAGTATAAATGCGCATAAACTTTATTACACATTTATCCATGAAATTATAAATTCAGTAATATTATCACTTTTTGCAAGTGATTTTGTAATTTCAATTTTTATATTCTTACAACCTGATTTTTCAAGAGCAAGTTCCATCCAACCGGCAATATCATATTCAATAATTTTATCGGGTTCAGGAAATTTAGTAATATGAAATATCAGGCCGTTTTTTGAAACATTTAAAACTGCTACCTCTGAAGGTTGAAAATAAGTTGTAAAAACCCTTCCAGCCCTTTCAATAATATATCGGGGGGAACCAAATTGGATGAAAAATTTATATATTCCTGATAAAGCCGATTCGGCATGAAACCTACCCATCAATTTTGCTGTCTTTTCATCATCGCCAGAATAATAAACTTTGCTAATTGTTTTCATAGGAATTACCAACCCATCATTTAATTGATACCAATTGTTGGAAAAAATTACTCCCTTGAAAAGTTTTCGAGAAATTTCAGGAAGTTCCTCCAACCATTCATTTTGCCGGATTGGGAAATTTTTTTGTACAAATTCAGGTATAGATTTTAATGCAATCCCTTTAATTTCCATGCGTGTGTTTATTCAAATTTATTTTCCATAAAATTAAATTGTAATGCAACTTTAATCAAGTTTTTAATTTGAAAAATTAAACTTATTTAACAACAATTTGTTTTATTGCAAACTAAATTCCACGAAAACAAGGATTCAATTCTCATTTGTCATTTGGTAATTTTACAATAAAGATTAGCAACTCTTAATATCCAAAATTTAAAATTATTAAAATTATGAAAAAATTACTTTTTACCCTCGTTACTTGCATTGGTTTGTTTACAACAATAAATGCAAAAGTTTACACTGTTAGCAATAACTCTAATGCGCCTGCACAATATAGCGATATTACTCCCGCTATAACTGCAGCATCTTCTGGTGATACAATTTATATCCAAGGCTCTCCAAATACTTACAGTACTACAACTTATATTGTAAATAAAAAACTCACTTTAATAGGAGCTGGATATGATGTTAACAATACTGATTTTAAATATACTACGAATATTAATTATCTCAATTTTGATTCTGCAGCAATCGTTTCTGCTGGCGGAGTTAGTGGCGCAAAATTAATAGGTTTAAATTTATATAGTATTAGTTTTGGCACAAACCATGTTAATAATGTTACCATTGACAGATGTTATGTACAATCTATTACAGTGGGTGGCAATAACTGGATTATTAAAGACAGTTATATTACTTCTACGATAAGTGGATATTATGTTGCCACTAACTTAACCGTAACCAATAATATTTTTGTAGGTGGGTATTTAGTTAATATGAACTTAAATTCAATTTATGTAACGAATAATCTTTTTCTTAATAATTCAAATTATGATTTAACTTCTTCAAGCCTTGCAAATGTTAACAATAACATATTTTATAATAATACTGCAGGTAAATGTGCAACTTGTTTGTATAATAACAATATAGCTTACTATACCTCTGCAGTTTCATTTCCTGGTAGTGGTACTGGAAACTATGTTCAAAGTGACCCTTTGTTTGTGGTTTCTTCGCCAGCACTTCCTATCCCTGGAACAAGTATTGCATATGCATCTATTAAAAGTTATAATTGGACCTTGCAACCTTCTTCAGTAGGTCATTTACACAGCGGTGATGGAACTGACTGTGGTATTTATGGAGGGCTATATCCATGGTCAAATTTTACAGGTCAGTCAAATATTCCTTTAGTACAATCTTTTATAATTCAAAATCCTGTTGTTCAATCGAATGGCACATTAAATATTACTGTTAAGGCAAAGAAAATGCAATAATATAACCCCAAATAACTAAAAATATGAAAAAAATTGTAAGGCTAAGAACCTATATATTGTTCGCCTTGCTGGGGTTATCGACATATTCTTTGGCGCAAACTTCAATAATGCATGCTGAATATTTTTTTGACACTGATCCTGGAGTTGGAAAAGGAACAGCATTAACAATTACGCCAAACGATAGTATAAATTTAAATAAAAGTATAACCCTATCAGGTCTTAGCATTGGCCCTCACGAAATTTTTATTCGGTTTCAGAATAGTGGAAATTCCTGGAGCCTTTCTGAATCGCGATGGTTTAATGTAGTTGCAACACCAACATTCCCTTCGTATCAAATTACCGGAGGTGAATATTTCTTTGATACTGATCCTGGCGTTGGAAAAGGAACTCCTATCGTCACAGGCACTTTAGATTCAGTATCAATCAATCCAAGTATTCCAATAACATCATTACCAGTAGGCCCGCACAATTTATTTTGCAGGTTTAAGAATTCTAATGGAACATGGGGTGATTTTGATACCAAATCATTCGTAGTAATGAGCATTTCAAATAGTACATCAGCTAAATTGAATTATGGTGAGTATTTTATTGATTCTGATCCAGGGATGGGTAAAGCCACACCAATTACCTTTGTAAAAACCGACTCTTTAAAATCTAATTTTGCAATTAATTTAGGCACTGGTTTAACAAATGGAGTACATAATATAACAATCCGTTTAAGAGATTCTATTGGAAAATGGACTCTGGCTGAATCGAGGTTTTTCAATGTACTTCCAGCACCTGAAAAAACTGCTCCACTTGCTTCACTTGAATTCTTTTACGATAAGGATCCAGGCGTAGGTAATGGTTTTGTGCTACAATCTTTAGGTAATAAGGATTCAATAAATATAAATGCCCAGGCTTTGGTAAATAGCAGTTTAACCAGTGGTTCCCATATAATAATGATAAGGGCAAAAGATTCAATTGGTCGCTATAGTATGGTTAATGCAAAACAATTTTACATTTGCTCGGTTTTCCCTGTTGCCAACTTTACTGCAACATATGTGAGTTTCGACAGCACAGTTAGCTTTACAAGCCAAACTACCGGAGCAGATGCTAATACTCAATATTATTGGGATTTTAATGGTGATGGTGCAAATGATAATTCTTTCCAAAATCCTGATTATAAATATACAAATCCAGGAGTTTATAATGTAAGGTTAATTACAACAAATGGAGGCGTTTGCGGTGATACCATTATTAAAAAAGTTATAGCAACAAATGATACCTGCCATTTAACTTCAGCATTTATTTTTCAACCGAAAGTAACTTCCAACGAAGTTGATTTTCAGGATCAATCATCTGGCAGTATTGGCTCGTATTACTGGGATTTTGGGGATGGATTTACTTCTACCCAGAAGAACCCTATCCATATTTATAAATTAGCCGGAAATTATCAGGTTAGTCTCGCCATTAAAAATGGAAGTAACTCATGTACCGACTTTTCTTCTAAGGTAATTACAGTGGGTACAAGTGGTTGCCAGGCATCGTTTACAGATATTGTAGATACTACAAAAGCCGCATTTACAAATAATTCTTTGGGTGGTAGTGATTTAAGGTACTTCTGGTTCTTTGGTGATGGAAGTTATTCATTGGATGAAAACCCTTCGCATGTGTTCGCCAATAATGCTGAATACAATGTTTCTCTTACCATTTCGAAAGCTGATGGAACATGTAGCAGTCAAACAAATAAATATATTCAAATTGGTCAGGTAAAATGTAATGCTTCATTCACCTATTTTGTCGATTCTACTTCCAATTTGGTATATTTTTCTGATCAAATAGTTGGCCCTTCAACAAATCTGTTCTGGTCATTTGGTGATGGTAAAAATTCGGTTCAAAATAATCCTACTCATGCTTATGCTCATCCGGGCTATTATACGGTTGGGTTAAATACTTTCAATGCAAATAATTATTGTATGGATTATTACGAACAAACAATTTTGGTTGGTAATGCTAACAATGATTGTGTAGCTGATTTCATTTACCAGGCTGATACAACTTCAGGCAAAGTCAATTTTTATGACGCTTCTAAAGGTGATATTATTGGATATATTTGGAATTTTGGTGATAGTTATGAACTAGCCCAAAAGAACCCACAATATACATATGCTCCGGCAGGATATAAAAATGTTTGCTTAACGGTTGTAAATAGTAATGCTATTACCAGCTTCAAATGTAAACCAGTTTATTCTGGCCCAAATCCGATAAGGAATTGTAAAGCCGATTTTACTTATACTATTGATTCGGCAAGTAATCATGGATACTTTAATGACTTATCGGTTGGCTTAAGCCCAACAAGTAGTGACAATACTTGGAATTGGGATTTAGGAAATGGTATTAAAGCAACTACTCAAAACGGTGATATAACTTATGGTTCAAGTGGATATTATATTGTGAGTTTACGTGTTTCAAATTCAATCACCGGATGTTCTTCAAAAGCCATTAAAATTGTTGGTATTGGTAATACAAACAGGCCAATTAAAGCTGGATACGGATACGACGTAAAAACTTCGGGTACAAAAGCTGATGGTTATCCGGTTGATTTCACCGGAGCAGGAGTTGGTGACCATGCCAGGTTGCGCTGGGACTTTGGTGATTCCACAAGTTCGAGTAATTCCGACACAACTACCCTTACTCCAACACATTATTTCACCTTACCTGGCACCTATAATGTTTGTCTTACAATTGAAAACCAATTGACCGGTGATTCAGATGTATACTGTGAAAATGTTTCTACAAAAGTTTCATGTACGAATGATATTACACCACCTACAGTATATTGTAAAAACATAATTATTGGATTAAATGCTGCAGGTCAGGCTAATATAACACCGCAAATGGTTGATAGCTTAAGCTATGATAATTGTAGTAGTACTATAAAGTTGTCATTGGATAAAACAACATTTACGCAAGCCAATCTGGGCAATAACACTGTTAAATTAACAGTCACTGATAGTTCAAACAATGTTAGTTATTGCAATGCAAATGTATTGGTAACAAAGGGAACATTTATTGCCCAAACTGTAATTCAGGATTTCAATATTTGGCCAAATCCAACAACCGATAATACAAATATCAGATATGTATTGAGTAAATCATCTTCAATAGAAATATCAGTTGTTGATTTGCAAGGTAAAGTTGTTGACAATATTCTTCAAGCCAATAGAAATGCAGGTGAATATACATTTGTATGGAATAGCTCAAACATTGCCAAAGGCACTTATATTATAACCTTCAAAGGAAATGATGGAGTAATTGGTCGTAAAATGCTTATAAAACAATAAAGATTAATGTTATGAAGAAATATTGTAATAAAAATTTGATGATTGGGATATGGTTTTCTCCTGGTCAGTATTAGAGTGCTAATTTTTATTGAATATTAATTAAAGCTGCCAGTCCAAAAGAGGAATGGCAGCTTTTTTCTTGAAAAAATAATATTGATAAATAAGTTTTAACCTTGAATCACTGGATTTGAAAACATATATAATTATACTTTTCAATTTATATTCTTCATTTTCCGTATCCCATTCATCGTTTTCCGTTTTCCAGTGTTCGTTCTAAGTTTTTTATTTTAGTTTATTCCATTACTTTTGCGAATTGTTTTTTCACCATTAACTATGGCTGCAATGGAAAATAATAAATTATTCAATGAATTTCCGCCTGTTTCTTCTGAAAAATGGGAAGAAATTATCCAAGAAGATCTTAAAGGCGCTGACTACAACAAGAAACTTGTATGGAAAACAAATGAAGGAATACAGGTTAAACCTTACTACCGCTCAGGCGATATTGAAAAGTTAAGCCATTTAAAATCGGTTCCTAATGAATTCCCCTATGTCCGTGGAAATTTTGAAACCGGGAACAATTGGGAAATCCGTCAGGATGTTATTGTTTATAATATTGAACAGGCTAATGCCGATGCAATAGAAGCCTTAAATAAAGGTGCATCGTCGATATGTTTCATGTCAGTGGAAAAAATAAATACCCAGGACGATTTTTCGAAATTGCTTAAAAATATTCATTTTGGGTGCATCAACTTTAATATCAATTCATGCAGAAATGCCCCGAAATTCTTTAATTTTTTAGTTGAAGAAACAAAAATAAAGGCTTATGATATTGCTTTAATGAAAGGTTCTATTGGATTTAATCCGTTGGGGATACTCACAAATTCAGGAAATTGGATCAATTCAGAAGAAGAAGATTTTAAAACTGCTATAAATTATATAGAATTTGCTGCTAAAGCTTTGCCATATTACAGGGTTTTAAATGTAAATGGAAATAATTTTCAGGAATCAGGATCGTCAATTGTCCAGGAAGTTGCATTTTCATTGGCAATGGCAAATGAATACTTGTCAAAACTTACTGAATCAGGGCTTACCGTTGATACAATTGCCGCACGGATACAATTCAATTTGGCGACTAGTAGCAATTACTTTTTCGAAATAGCTAAAATTCGTGCTTTCCGATTATTATGGGCAAAAATTGTTGAAGCTTACCATCCAAAATCTGAGCAATCGGCCAGGACATTTATTCATAGCACCACAGCAAAATGGAATATGGCTGTATATGATGCCTATGTTAATATACTCCGCTCAACAACCGAAACAATGAGCGCAGCTATTGGCGGAGCCGATTCAATATCAGTTAAAGCATTTGATGCTGTGTATAACAAACAAAATAGTTTTTCAAACCGCATAGCGCGAAATACTCAAATTATTTTAAAGGAAGAAGCGTACTTTGAACATATTGTTGATCCGGCAGCCGGTTCATATTATATTGAAAATCTAACAGACAGTATTGCTGCAGAAGCATGGAAGTTGTTTCAAATTGTCGAATCCAATGGTGGTTATAGCAAAAGTTTTTTAAAGGGATTAATTCAATCCGAGATTGAAAAAGTAGCACAGAAGCAATTAAACGATTTTACAAGCCGAAAGACTACAATATTAGGCGTTAACCAATATCCTAATTTTAATGAACAAGTTTTAAAAAATATTGACAGCGAAGTGTTTGAATATTCTCAAAATATTGCTTCAACTACTATCGCAAAACCTTTAAAGAGGTTCCGTTTGGCTGAAATATTTGAAGAAGTCCGTTTAAAAACCGAAAAAAACGGCCAAAGGCCAAAAGTGTTTATGCTTACTATTGGCAACCTGGCAATGCGTTTGGCAAGATCACAATTTTCGAGCAACTTTTTTGCTGTTGCCGGATTTGAGGTTATTGACAACAATGGTTTTAAAACCGTTGATGATGGAGTTAAAGCAGCATTTACGGCAAATGCCGATATAATTGTTTTGTGTTCAAGTGATGATGAATATCTTGCATTTGCACCTGAAGCTTTTGAAAAAATAGGCAACAAGGCCATTTTTGTAGTTGCTGGCACTCCTGCATGTTCGGAAGACCTTAAATCGAAAGGAATTAAAAATTTCATCAATGTGAAATCGAATATTCTTGAAACACTGAAGGAATACCAGAAATTGCTTCAAATTGTATAGAATAAAGAACAAGGAACAAAGATGCACAATTTTCGAAATTTACATATTTGGGATAAAGCCAGGTTAATTGTAAAAGAAAGCTATCAATTAACAGATAAATTTCCTCAAACTGAAATTTGGGGACTTACAAATCAAATTCGAAGAGCATCTATATCAGTGTCCTCCAATATTGCAGAAGGTTCTGGTAAAAGTTCTAACAAAGATTTTACCCGTTTTCTCGAAATAGCTATTTCTTCTTGTTTTGAATTAGAAACTCAATTTATTCTTGCATTTGATTTAGGATATATTTTGGAAACCGAAATGTCAGGCATTTGTAATTCATTACAAGAAGAACTAAAAATGATATATAATTTTATTCAAACATTACAAATAAAAAATTAAGTGAACATTCTTTACTCTTTGTTCCTTGTTCTTTATTCTAACTTATTATGGTATGAAACCCGATTTTTCAAAAATTGATTTTAAAAATACTAAAGTTTCGGAAAAGAAAATTGATTCCGCAACAACTTGGCAAACAGCTGAACAAATTGCTGTTAAACCTGTATATACAGCTACCGATTTGGAAAACATGGAGCATTTAAATTATGCTGCAGGCATAGCGCCATTTTTACGTGGCCCATATAGCACAATGTACGTCATGCGCCCATGGACAATTCGCCAATATGCAGGGTTTTCAACTGCCGAAGAAAGCAATGCCTTTTATCGCCGTAACCTGGCATCGGGACAAAAAGGTCTTTCTGTTGCATTCGACCTGGCAACACATCGTGGATACGATAGTGACCATCCGCGCGTAGTTGGAGATGTTGGAAAAGCTGGTGTTGCCATTGACAGTGTTGAAGACATGAAAATTCTTTTCGACCAAATCCCTCTCAATAAAATGTCGGTTTCAATGACAATGAATGGCGCTGTATTGCCTGTACTGGCATTTTATATTGTAGCTGCTATGGAGCAAGGTGCTAAATTAGAAGAATTAACAGGCACAATCCAAAACGATATTTTGAAAGAGTTCATGGTTCGCAACACATACATCTATCCTCCTGAAATGAGTATGCGCATCATTGCAGATATTTTTGAATATACATCTAAGTTCATGCCTAAATTCAACAGTATAAGTATTTCAGGGTATCATATGCAGGAAGCCGGTGCAACTGCCGATATTGAACTTGCCTATACTTTAGCTGACGGTTTAGAATATCTTAGAACAGGAACAAAAGCAGGTATTAAAATTGATGACTTCGCTCCTCGCCTATCGTTCTTTTGGGCAATTGGCATGAACCACTTTATGGAAATTGCCAAAATGAGGGCTGCACGATTACTTTGGGCTAAAATCGTTAATAAATTCGAACCTAAAAACCAAAAATCACTTGCCCTGCGGACACATTCGCAAACATCGGGATGGAGTTTAACGGAACAAGATCCATTTAATAACATTGCTCGTACCTGTATTGAAGCTATGGCTGCTGCCTTAGGCCATACGCAAAGTTTGCATACCAATGCTTTAGATGAAGCTATTGCCTTGCCTACTGATTTTTCTGCTCGTATTGCCCGTAACACACAAATATATTTGCAGGAAGAAACCAATATTTGTAAAGTAGTTGATCCATGGGCAGGTTCATATTATGTAGAAAGCCTTACACACGAATTGGTTCATAAAGCATGGAAGCTAATAGAGGAAGTTGAAGAACTAGGTGGAATGTCAAAAGCAATTGAGACCGGTTTGCCAAAAATGAGGATTGAGGAAGCAGCTGCTCGAAAACAAGGCCGCATTGATAGTGGTAGAGATACAATTGTGGGTGTCAATAAATTCCGATTGGAAAAAGAAGACCCTATTGAAACGCTCGAAGTTGATAATACTGCCGTACGTGATTCGCAAATTAAACGTTTGCAAAGAATAAAAACTGAACGAAACAACGCTGAAGTTGAAACTGCTTTAAATGCCATTACAAATGCAGCAAAATCGGGCAATGAAAATTTGCTGTCACTTTCTGTTGTAGCAGCCCAAAAACGTGCTACCTTAGGCGAAATTTCAGATGCAATTGAAAAAATTTCAGGAAGATATAAAGCCGTGATTAGAACAATTTCTGGAGTATATAGTAGCGAAAGCAAAGACGATGAAGATTTCAAAAAAGCAAAAGAATTATGCGAACAATTTGCAAAGACTGAAGGTCGTCAACCACGTATTATGATTGCCAAAATGGGACAAGATGGTCACGACCGTGGCGCAAAAGTGGTAGCAACCGGTTATGCCGATTTGGGCTTTGATGTTGACATGGGTCCGCTCTTTCAAACTCCTGCAGAGGCAGCAAAGCAAGCAGTTGAAAACGATGTACATGTTTTAGGCGTTTCATCATTGGCTGCCGGACATAAAACATTAGTTCCACAGGTAATTGAAGAACTTCGTAATCTTGGGCGTCAGGATATTATGGTAATTGCAGGTGGTGTTATTCCAGCTCAGGACTATGATTATTTATACAAAGCCGGAGTTGTTGCAATTTTTGGCCCGGGAACTTCCGTATCTAAAGCCGGGAGAAAAATATTGGAAATATTAATTGAAACCTCAAAAGAAGATTAAAAATTAAAAAATAACCAGAACTAATCAAATTATCATGAAAATTAAAGACTTTAAATTGAAATTTGAATATTCGATTTTAATCGCGTTAATATCAATTTCAGGGAAATCGAATGCACAAAGCAAAATTGTCAATTCTTCAAACCCTAACTTATATTATGAAGGAAGGATAAAATATGATAAAGATGCCGCCGAGCTTATTTGGCCAGGATCTTCGGTAACAGTTAATTTTGAAGGTACAAGTATTTCAGCAATTTTGAAAGATGCGGACACTGCAAGTTATTATAATATAATATTAGATGATTCTATAATTACAAAAATTCACCCTGATACTTTACAACATATCTATTTACTTGCTTCAGCTTTATCAGATAAAAAACATAAAATAGAACTATTCAAGCTTACTGATTGGGATTTGGGCAAAACAAAATTTTATGGTTTTGAAGTACCTGAAAATACAAAAGTACTTTCTGCAAATCCATCAAGAAAAAGGAAAATAGAATTTTATGGCAACTCCATTACCTCTGGATATGCAATGGAGGATTATACCGGTCATGATTCATGGCATGGGTATTTTGAAGATAATTATTTGTCGTATGCTGCTATTACTGCAAGACATTTTAATGCACAATATCACTGCATTTCTAAAAGTGGTATAGGAATTATGGTAAGTTGGTTTCCGCTCATTATGCCAGAAATGTATGATAGATTGGATCCAACCGATTCAACTTTGATATGGGACTTCAACCGATATACTCCGGATGTTGTAGTTGTAAATTTATTCCAGAACGATTCATGGATAGTAAAATTGCCTGAAAATGCCGAATTCAAACACCGATTTGGAACAATTGCTCCTGATTCTGAAAAAATTATTGCATCCTACAAAAATTTTATACTTCTTTTGCGTTCAAAATATCCAAAAGCAAATATTATTTGTTCGCTTGGGAGTATGGATGCAACCCGACACGGTTCACCATGGCCCGGATATATTCAATCAGCAATTGAACAATTGAATGACAAAAAAATTTATGCTCATTTTTTCGATTATAAAAATACCGATGGACATCCTAAAGTAGCCGAACAGGAAGTAATGGCAAAAAGTTTGATTGAATTTATTGATAAAAATATAAAGTGGTAATACCTTGTTACAGAAAAAAGCCGTAAATGATATTTTTTTACGGCTTTTTAAATTTTATATATAAACCTTATTTTTTATCAGGAGCGGGTGTGGCTGGTTTTGGTATAACCGTACCATTAATTTTCAGAACTTGTACTGAAGGATCTCCATCGGAAGTTACAGTAATTTGTTTTTGAAAACCACCAGGTCTGTTTGCAGGGTTATAGGTAACTTTTATTTCGCCCTTTTTACCAGGTAAAATTGGTTCTCTTGGCCAATCAGGTGTAGTACAACCACAGGAGGCCTGAACATTTTTTAAAATTAAAGGATCTGTTCCTTCATTTGTAAAATCAAAAACAAAAGTGGCGGGACCATCTGCTTCTTTAATCTGGCCAAAATCATGGCTTTCAGTCACAAATACAGCTTTACCTTTCTTTTGAACGGTCTGGCAGAATAAACTTCCGGCTATAAATGCCAGAATCATAGTTGTTGTAATAAACTTTTTCATACTATTATTTTAATGATTAGTTATTATATAAATTAAAATTCTTAATAATTGTTCAACATTAACATAAGCGAAGTTAAAATATTCAATTAAAACTTCATAGTAATATGTCTAGTTTTAAACTTTTTTAAGTGATCAAACTTGAATATAATTGAAGCATTAACAAATATTTGCATTGTAATTTTTTGAAAAAAATTGAATAGTACTAAGAATATGATTTTAAAGGCTTTTTGAAAAATTAAAGTTTATTCTTCTAATAATTCTCCAATTACCTCCAGAATAATATCATTTTCAAATCCGCGGCTGGCAGCAAATCTGTAAAGTTTACCTTTCAATTCATAATTTGAAGCTTTGGGCAAGCTTCGGAGCTTTTTTGAAAGCTCATCATGCAATATTTTTCTGCATTCATCATCCGAAATACTTTCAAGCGCTTCATGAATAATAACTTCGGGAATATGTTTTTGCTTTAAACCATAGGATATTTTATATTTTCCCCATTTGTTAAACTTAGTGTGGTCATTTACAAATGCAGATGCATACCTATGTTCATCAATATATTTTTCTTTTACCAAATGATGAATAATATCATCAACTATACTCGTTGGTAAATTGTAATCGTTAAGCTTTTCACGGGCATCAGCTATACATCGTTCTTCCCTACTGCAATAGTGGGTTAATAAAGACAATGCTTCATTTTTTGATATTGAATTTTGCCCTTCGGCCATGGGATTTGTTCTTTTATTGGAAAAGTCAGAAAAACCGCTACCTATACAAATATAAATATATTTTTTTTTAATTTAGGCCATTTTCCTAATCTTTTCTAATTCCGGGTTCTCGCCTTTTTTGAACAATTTTATTTGTGCCCTTAACATACGTGTTTTTCCCTGTAAATCTTGCTTAACCTGAATACTCCTGTATCCTTTTAATGTTAGCATTTCAATAATCTCTTTTTCAAAACGAGGATTTATTTCGAAATACAAAAAACCACCCCATTCAAGTTTTATTCGTGCAAAATCGGCAATTGCCCTATAAAAAATGAGAGGATCGCTGTCCTCAACAAAAATCGCCTGATGTGGCTCAAATTCCAAAACATTTTTTAGCATGTTTGCACTCTCGCTTTTACAAACGTATGGGGGATTGCTTACAATTAAATCATAACAATCTTTAAATTTATCAGATCCTTCAGCATTGTGGCCTTTTAAAATATCATAATGAAAAAAATTAACAATACTTTCATTCATATATGAGTTTTCTTCAGCAATTTCAAGTGCTTCGTCAGATATGTCAATACCATCGGTTTGTGAATGCACCATTAGTTTATCTAATGCAATAGCAAGGCAACCGGTTCCGGTTCCAATATCAAGAATTTTATTTTCATTAAACTTATGCGTTTTGATAATCCAGTCTGCAAGTTCTTCAGTTTCAGGCCTTGGAATTAATACTGCAGATGTAACACGCAAACGCAAACTAAGAAATTGTGTTGTTCCGAGGACATATTGAATTGGTTTAAATAGTTTCAATTCCTCAATAATTTGCTTAATTTGCATTACAATTTCATCTGAAATCTCCATTTGAGGTTTTAAATGAAAATCAATTGGCCGAATAGTAGTTATTCTGTCAAATATAATTCGCCTTATGCTTTTATATTCATCTTCGGGATACAATGAACCGATTTGTTCCTGCATGTATTGTAAAACATCGGCTAATTTTAAATTTGTATCGCTCATCATTTGAATTTAAAATTTAAACGAAGATATAATAAAAATGGATTCAAAAAATGAGATATATCATCAAAGATGTATTGATTTAGCAAAAAATGGCTTGGGAAGGGTTGCTCCAAACCCGCTGGTTGGCGCTGTAATTGTAGCAGACAATAAAATTATAGGTGAAGGCTATCATGCAAATTATGGTGGCGCACATGCTGAAGTTGTTGCTGTAAATTCCGTAAAAGATAAAAACCTGCTCAAAAATTCAACTTTATATGTTAATCTTGAACCCTGTTCTCATTTTGGTAAAACGCCTCCATGCGCTGATTTAATTATTGAAAATAAAATTCCACATGTTGTAATTGGCCATGCCGATCCATATCCAAAAGTTGCAGGAAGAGGGATTGAAAGAATGAAAAATGCTGGAATTAATGTTGAAATTGGACTTTTAGAGAAAGAATGTCGTGAATTAAATAAAAGATTTTTAACTTTTCATGAAAAGTTACGACCCTACATAATCTTAAAATGGGCTGAAAGTGCCGATGGTTTTATTGATTTCTCACGCAATCCTAAAATTGAACATACGCCTGCTGCAATTACCGATGAAACTACCAGAACATTAGTACACAAATGGAGAACTGAAGAACAAGCTATTTTAATAGGCACGAATACTGCTCTGTATGATAACCCAAAACTAAACGCCCGTGAATTTGCGGGTAAAAATCCTGTTAGAATGGTATTAGACCGTTCACTTTACTTACCAAAGGACCTTCATTTATTTGATAAAACAATAAAAACCGTTGTATTTACCGAAAAGGATGCCGTAAGCCAAAAAAATATCGAATTTGTTAAAACCAATTTTCATTATATAGTTGACCAGATTTTAAATTATTGTTATTGTAATAGCATTCAATCAATTATAGTTGAAGGAGGTTCGCAATTGCTTAAAACCTTTATAACAATGGAAATGTGGGACGAAGCTGGAATTTTTAAATCGCAACAATTCCTTGGATCTGGGGTAAAAGCGCCTGAATTTAATAAAATTTCAAACAAACAGGCTAGTTTAAGCAATTCTACTTTATATTATTATCAGAATAGTTACATATAAAAGTCAATAATAATTAACAATTTTTTCGATTTTTATTTATAAAAGTTAAATTTTGTAATTCCTGTTTAAAACTTCTGGTGATTGGTTAATATCCTAAAAGTAATTTATTGGCATCCCTAATATTAGGTATATATTTTTGCTTGTGAATTAAAACTTTTACTAGTTAAGTTAAGCAGATCATCAATTCGTCAGTTCAAATTTAAAAATTATTGAAACAATGGAAGAAATAAACGAACATCATGATAAAATCCAAAAACATCACGATGAACTTCAAAAACACCACGATTTAATTGAAAGACACCATAAATTACTTGAGCAGCACCACAAACAGTATGGTTATAAAAATAGTACAATTAAAGAAAGCCATGATAATTTAAAAGATAATCATGAAGATTTAAAAGAAGATCATAAGAATCTGAAAGATCATCATGAAGAAATTAAAAAGAAAAATGAAAATTAATAAGACAATATGCCAATGTGCTAATTTGTCAATGATTCAATATGTCTTTAGCTAATGTGCCAATTAGTCTATTATTCAATAATTCAATTTCATAGGTTAGCAGAAATATTTAATAGTTTCCTTTTGGGGGATATTCATTCAATGTACATTTATAAATATTCTTTTACATTATTTAATAGACACATTTGCACATTGAATCATTAGCGAATTAAATAATAATATTTTCAATAACCTTTGGATAGTGTTCATATTCAAGTTGATGAATTTTGTTTGCCAGGGTTTCAGCAGTATCATTATTTTCAACTTTGCATTTTGCCTGAAGAATAACCTTACCTTTATCATATTCTTCATTTACATAATGAATAGTAATTCCTGATTCCTTTTCCTTATTTTCAATTACAGCCTGATGAACATTCATTCCATACATTCCTTTTCCACCAAACTTCGGTAACAAAGCTGGATGAATATTTAATATTTTATTGTCGTATTTTTTAAGTAAATAATTTGGTACAAGCCACATAAATCCTGCCAAAACAATGTAATCAATATGTTCTTCCTCCAAAACATTTGCAATTTCATTTGAATTGTAAAATTGTTCGCGGTTAAAATTTATACCTTTAATATTATATTGTTTTGCCCTTTCTAAAACAAAAGCATTTTTATTATTACTTAATATTAATTTAACAGGATAAATATTTTTAGCATTAAAATACTCAATAATGGCTTTTGCATTTGTACCTGAACCAGAAGCAAAAATTGCTATATTATTCATAATTAAATATATAAGCGTATTGATGGTTAAACAAAAAAATTGCAAACGTAAATAAAATAACAATACGAATACCTCTAAAAATAAAAAAAAGATTACACTATCAACAATTTTATTAAAATTGTTTGATTAATTTTTTAGAAATACTTTTCTTTGCACGGTTAAATTTGAATCAAAATTTATTAATTAATTAAATTTTAAAGTTATGTCGGATATTGCCGCAAGAGTAAAAGCTATCATCGTAGACAAATTAGGTGTTGACGAAAATGAAGTTACACCTGAAGCAAGCTTCACAAATGATTTGGGAGCTGACTCTCTTGACACTGTTGAGCTGATAATGGAATTCGAAAAAGAATTCAACATTGCCATACCAGATGACCAGGCTGAAAATATTGGTACTGTAGGAGAAGCAATTAAGTTTATCGAAGCTAACGTAAAATAATCAGTAACGTTTTCATTTCATGGAATTAAAAAGGGTTGTAGTTACTGGGCTAGGTGCAATAACACCAATTGGTAAAACGGTTGAAGAATATTGGCAAAGTCTTTCAAATGGTCAGGGCGGGGCAGGTTTAATAACCCGTTTTGATGCCACTAAATTTAAAACCAGGTTTGCCTGCGAAGTAAAGAATTACGATCCGGGAACATATTTTGACAGGAAGGAAGCAAAAAAGCTTGATCCGTATGCACAATTTGCTTTGATAGCAGCAGACGAGGCCATGAAAGACAGTGGCCTCGACTTATCTAAAATTAATTGCGACAAAGCAGGTGTTATTATTGCATCAGGAATTGGGGGTATTGACACTTTTATGCAGGAAGTTAAAGCTTATGTATTGGGTGATGGTACTCCAAAAATTAGCCCTTTCTTCGTTCCAAAAATGATTTGTGATATTGCTGCAGGTCATATTTCCATGAAATATGGGTTCAGAGGCCCAAATTATGCAACAGTTTCAGCCTGTGCTTCCTCAACCCATGCATTAGTTGATGCTTTAACTTACATTCGATTAGGAAAAGCAAATTTATTTGTAGTTGGTGGCTCCGAAGCTGCCATAAATGAAGCTGCTATGGGAGGTTTTAATTCCATGCAAGCTTTATCTACAAATAATGAAAATTATGCAACTGCCTCACGTCCTTTTGACTTGACCCGTGATGGTTTTGTAATGGGTGAAGGTTCGGGAATTCTTATTTTTGAAGAACTTGAACATGCATTACAACGTGGTGCTAAAATTTATGCTGAAGTTGCCGGTGGCGGAATGTCAGCAGATGCTTATCATCTTACAGCGCCGCATCCTGAAGGGCTTGGTGCAATTTTAGTTATGAAAAACACTTTAGAAGATGCCAATCTGAAAGCTGAAGAGGTTGATTATGTAAATGTTCATGGAACTGCAACACCACTCGGTGATATTGCCGAAACTAAGGCAATTAAGGTCGTTTTTGGTGAGCATGCTTACAACCTAAATATTAGTTCGACTAAGTCTATGACTGGTCATTTGCTTGGTGCTACAGGCGCTATTGAATCTATAGCATCAGTGTTGGCTATTAAAAATGGAATTATTCCTCCAACAATTAACCATACTACAATTGATCCTGCAATTGACCCACGGTTAAATTTAACTTTAAACAAAGCCCAAAAACGGGACATTAAAGTAGCCTTAAGCAATACATTTGGTTTTGGTGGTCACAATTCATCAATTATTTTCAAAAAATATTGATAGGTTTTGGATTCATAAGGTTTCTGTTTACATCAAATAAAAAGTACAACAAAAAACTTATTGAACTTTTAGGATTTTTTCCTAGGAACAGGAAAATATATGATTTGGCATTTGTACACCGATCTGCTTCTGTAATTTTACCCGATGGTTCCATTGTAAATAATGAAAGGCTTGAATTCTTAGGTGATGCAGTACTTGACGCAGTAATTGCCGATTATCTTTTCTCAAAATACCCCAACAACGACGAAGGGTTTCTGTCTAAAATGCGTTCGAAAATTGTTAAACGCAAACATCTTAATACTTTAGCCGATAAAATTGGTATTGAACAATTTATTGTTTCAAATTCCATTAACCAAAATGGTGGAAAATATATTTACGGGAATGCACTTGAAGCATTAATAGGCGCCATATATATTGATAAAGGTTATGATATTTCCCGTAAATTCATAATTAATAAAATGCTCGAATCAAATATAAATTTAAGTGAATTAGAACATAAAGAGACTGATTTCAAAAGCCGGATGATTGAATGGTCGCAAAAAAGCCGTACCGAAATTAGTTTTGAGAATCAGGAAGAATACCCAATAAACGAACATACACCAATTTTTATTTCACGAATTATTGTAGCCGATAAAATTTTAGGGCAAGGGAAAGGATTTTCAAAAAAAGAAGCTGAACAAAATGCTGCTGAACAAGCATTTAAATCTATTCTGCCTTCTTGAATAAAATACCTTTAACTTCATAGAATATTCAAAAAAGAAAGTAATTTTACATTTCTTGAAAAAATATTTTTTATATACATAACTATCTTGTAATTAATTTATTACAAACTGTGTTATTGTATTAAGTACGGTTAGATGAGAATTTTGAAATATAATTTAAAATATCTATGGAAAATAAAATTGTAAACAAAGCGGCAGATAATATTAGAATATTAGCTGCATCAATGGTAGAAAAGGCAAAATCAGGGCATCCGGGCGGAGCAATGGGTGGTGCTGATTTTATAAATATTTTATATACTGAATTTTTACGTTATGATCCATCAGATATGGCTTGGCATATGCGTGACAGGTTTTTTCTCGATCCAGGACATATGTCACCAATGCTATATGCGCAACTTACCTTAACCGGAAACTATAATTTAGAAGAACTTAAAAATTTTCGTCAATGGGGTAGCCCAACACCAGGGCATCCCGAAGTTGATATAAAAAGAGGCATTGAGAATACTTCATGGACCATTAGGTCAAGGACATACAATGGCTGTAGGAGCTGCTATTGCCGAAAGATTTCTAACAACAAGGTTTGGTGAATGGATGGCCCACAAAACCTATACTTATATATCAGATGGCGGGGTTCAGGAAGAAATTTCACAAGCTGCCGGACGTATCGCAGGTTTTCTTGGCCTAAGCAATTTAATTATGTTCTACGATTCTAACGACATTCAGCTTTCAACCGAAACAAATGTTGTTACAAGCGAAGATACTGCCAAAAAATATGAAGCTTGGGGTTGGCGCGTAACTACTATTGATGGAAATAATGCCGATCAAATTCGTTCAGCACTTAAAAATGCCAATGAAGAAAAAGAAAAGCCTACTCTTATTATCGGTAAAACAATAATGGGCAAAGGCGCGGTTAAAGATGACGGATCGAATTATGAACGGAAATGTGCAACACATGGAATGCCTTTGAGTGAATCTGGTGCATCTTTTGCTAAATCAATAATTAATTTAGGAGGGAATCCTGAAGATCCTTTTGTAATTTTTCCGGAAGTTGCTGAGCTTTATAAATTAGCCAAAGAAAAGAAAACTAAAATTGCTGCAGAACTAAAAGCTAAACAACAGGAATGGGCTAAAGCAAATCCTGAATTAGCAAAAAAATTAGATCAATTTTATTCAGGTAAATTCCCTACCTTAAAATTTGAAGAAATTATTCAAAAAGAAGGCATTGCAACACGTGCAGCTTCATCAACCGTTCTTGAGTTTTTGGCAAAGAATGTTGAAAATTTAATTATTTCATCAGCCGATTTGGCAAACAGTGATAAGACCGATGGCTATTTAAAACACAAAAAAGCTTTTGCTAAAGGCGATTTTTCAGGAGCATTTTTGCAGGCTGGAGTAAGTGAATTAACTATGGCTGTAATATGTAATGGAATTGCACTACATGGTGGCTTATGGGTTGCTTGTGGAACGTTTTTTGTATTTTCGGATTATATGAAACCTGCAGTTCGATTGGCTGCATTGATGCAATTACCCGTAAAATACATTTGGACTCATGATGCATTTCGTGTAGGAGAAGATGGGCCAACCCATCAACCGGTTGAACAGGAAGCTCAACTTCGTTTAATGGAACACTTGAAAAACCATCATGGTAAAAATAGTGTACTTGTATTGCGGCCTGCAGATGCAGCTGAAGCCACTGTTGCCTGGAAACTGGCACTTGAAAATAATCAAACCCCCACCGCTTTAATACTTTCTCGTCAAAACATAAAAGACTTACCTGTAAAAGCAGATTCTACAAGATATGCCGATGCATTACAAGCAACTAAAGGAGCATACATAGTTGTAGATTCTGTTGGAACACCTGATGTAGTTTTAGTAGCAAGTGGATCGGAAGTTTCAACATTAATTTCTGGCGCAGAAAAACTTATAGCCGAAAAAGGATTAAAAATTCGTGTAGTATCAGTAATTTCTGAAGGACTATTCCGAAACCAACCAGTTGAATACCAAAAATCTGTAATTCCTGATAATTTGCCTATTTTTGGTTTAACTGCAGGTCTACCAGTTACATTGCTTGGTTTGGTTGGATGCAAAGGTAAAATTTGGGGACTCGATCATTTTGGATATTCAGCTCCGGCAAAAGTTTTAGATGAAAAATTTGGTTTTACCGGTGAAAACGTATTTAAACAAGTTTCTGAATATTTAGGGCTAAAATAATTTTAAGACAAATAATAGCAAATAAAGCCAGGAATTGATTATGTTTCTGGCTTTATCTTTTTATAAGGTTTTTACAAAATCTAAAATTGAAGTTGCAAAATTTCCCCATGAAAGCTCTTCTTTCAGATTTATTATATTTTCTTTAAAGGAATCTTCTAAACTGCTTGAAAAATATTGATTTATTTTCGAAGCAATTTCATTTGCATTGCAATGATTAACAATTAAACCTGTTTTCATATCTTCGATACTTTCTTTCAAACCTCCAACATCCGTAGCTATTAAAGGCACATTAAAATGATATGCTATTGACGTTATGCCACTTTGTGTAGCTGATTTATAGGGCAAAACACAAACATCGGCAGCTGAGAAGAAATAAGGCACACGGTTATCGGCTATATAATCGTTAAAAACATAAATATTGGCTTTGTTCCTGGTGTTTAAAATTTGTAAAAAATATTTGTCAAAACTTCCATAGGTTTCACCTGCAATTACTAATTGATATGAATCATCCAATTTGTTAAAAGCATCAATTAAAATATCCAATCCTTTATAATCGCGAATAAACCCAAAAAATAATAATGCTTTCTTATTAGTCGGTAAATTCAATATCTTTCGTGCTTCCGCTTTTTCAAACCTTTTTCCAAAATGATTATACAATGGATGTTCTCTTTTAATATAGCGTGCTTTTGGTTTAAGTGAAAGCAGGTCGTTTTGAACAACTTCGCTCATAGCAACAAATCCATTGTTTTGTCTTAAAAAAAACTTGGTAAATGAGCTATCGAAAAATCGTTTTTCATGCGGAATAACATTATCTAAAATGGTAATAATTTTCGTTTTTTTGGGAATCAACATCGCAACTGTTCCTAAGGATGGGCCAAAGTAGGACATCCAAAATTTCATAATTAAAATATCCGGATCAAATTTTTGAATTGATTTAGCTGTTTTATACCATGAAAATGGATTTAATGTATCAAGAATTTCTAATGCGGGAACTGCATCTGCAGTTTCATCATCGGTTACCATTTGGGTTTTCCCCGGAAATAAAAATTCAGGATATTGTCGTGTAAAGGTAAATGCTTTTATTTCATGTTCTTTTTCAAATTCCCTGAAAAGAGAAGCATTAAATTGTGCAATTCCTCCGCGATAGGGATAAAAAGTTGAAAGGTAAGCAATACGCATAAATTTAATTTTAGAGTCAAGAATCAAGAGTCAGGTACAATGAACAAATTATTGTATTCTTATTTACTTTGAAGTAGTTTTTTGATATTTTCAAAAACTATATCTTCCGAAATGTCAAGCATACAACTTCGATCGCGCTTACAGGTATTGCCGTAATAGCAATCGCAACCTGAAGTTGGTTCGACTATTATACCATTATTATATAGGTAAAATTCATTTCGGTTAAAAATGTTATTCATTAAAACCATTGGTATTTTTAGGGCAGTAACTATATGCATCATCATTGAAACCTGGGTAACAACCAAATCGCAATTTGATGTTAAAGCCATAAATTCTTTTAAGGAATAATGCCCCGGATAATAAGCACCGCTTTCTTTAGCCAAAAATAAATTATTACTGTCTTCAGCAGCTCCTCCTAAAAGAACAGGATAGAAATTATGATTAATTAAAAGCTTAATTAATTTTATCCAATAATCATTTGGCCATAAACGGGTTGTCCAACGTGCCCCGCAACCGGTATTTAAACCAATAACATATTTATTTTCTGCTTTACTTTTTAAGCTTTTCCATTTATCAGCCAAATCCTTTTCTATATTTAAAACATAAGGCTCATCATCAAATTTCAAATGACATATCTCAAAAATTTCTTCAAGGTAATTTTTAGTATTTTCTTTCGAAATATTATCAAACAAGCCGGTAATAAGCTTATGTTCGGCATTGGGTGTGGCAATTCCCAAATGGTGATTTTCCCAAATATACCCATATTTTTCAGTAGCAGTTACATCTTTAAGCAAACTGCAAGCTTCAGTTTCCTTATCGAGGTTAATGGCAATATCAAACTTCATATTTTGAATTGCATATACCGATGCAAAATCAAATTTATAAATTGTATTAACATGGTTTGCAGGCACAACATCAGGAGAATGGGTCAACCAGGAAATATGACAATTGGGATAAAGTTTACGATAACGTACTAATAAAGGTGTAGTTCGTATTACATCACCAATTGCACCTAATTTAATAATGAGAATTCTTTTACTTATTGGAATGTACTCATCACAACTTGAACAAATTTTATTTCGCAACTTATTTGGGTTGCAAGGAATATGCCCTTTAAAATATATACAATCAAACTTTACTTTTTCTATCATTCACTTACTATATAATATGGCAAAGCTAATGGTTCGATTACGAATTTGCAAAAACAAAAAAGGTTTTTAGACTGAAATCTAGTTGAAATTCAGATGATTTTTAAAAAAATGGGAGAATTCTTAATTAAATAGTTAATGAAAAGGGTAATAATGCAAGTCAATTTTTATTTACCATCCTCCAAAAGTGCTAAAACTTTCTTTTATAAAATGCGATTTAGCCCTGATAATTAAAACAGGAATTGGCGATTTGCTAATCATTTGTTGTGCTTCACCACCAATTATAAAATCTGTAATGCTTTCACCGCTTTCGTTTATAATTGAAATTAATTCAGCGCCAACATTTTCAGAATACTTTAAAACCTGGTTAATTGGGTTATTCCCAATTAAGGAACCTGTAACATAAGGAATGTCCTTCGATTTTAAATAATTACATATTTGAGCTGAATAAGCAGCTAAACGATTAACTATTCGCTTACTGTTTGATGAAGTTACCGTTACCACATGTACTTCGGCATTGAATAATTGAGCCAGCATTGATGTATAAACAACTTTTTGACGTGACTCAACAACAAAATCTATTGGCAAAACAATTTTTGAAATTGAATTAGGTACAGGTAGCTGACGAATAGTAATAACAGGACGTGAAGTTGCTGAAACCATTCTATAAGCATTACTTCCAATAAATAATTCTTCGAAACCCGATGCGCCATGTGTTGATGCAACAATTAAACTATCGCTAAAAGCTTCGGCCTGACTAACAATTTCCTGATATACTTTTCCTTTTTTAATTATATATGTAAGTTCTGAACCATTTGGAATAGAATTTTTGTACTTATCCAAAAGTTTTTTAAAATTTTTTTCAGCATTTCTGTTTTCTTCATCCGTTATACTCGGAACATCTGATTTTTTTAAAACATATACCATCTGTATTTTCACAGGAGTATGCTTAGCAATTAATATCGCCAAATCAAGACCTTTATATGCATCAGTTGAAAAATCTAGAGGTACAATGATATTTTTCATTTCAACAGAAATAACTTTTTTTTCCACTTTTAAGTACATTTATTCATTAGCTAAAATAATGAAAATAAATTAAAAAAAAGATTTAACTTCATAATTCAATGGATTAAGTGTAAATTCATTTTTTTTTAGCGTTAAATAAATTCTAATTTGAATTCTAAAGTTCGATTTTAACTAAAAAATTTAAAGAATTTTCCCGCAATCGAATTAAATGAGAAAAAATGTGTTATTTATTAGCGTAAGTGTAAATTATACATTTTATATTAATTTTCTACTTAATGTCAAATCGACATTTCAAAAATTTTGTGAAATGTTGATTTTACAAGGAAAAGATGAATATTTTTTAAAGTTCTTTTATATATTTGGTCAAAATTTTTAATTTATTAACAACTTAACTATAATAAACATTACTTAACATTAAACTAACAGCTTATGATGAAAAAGTTAACATTTTTAATCGTTTTCCTGTTTAGTCTTACGCAAATTTTTGCACAAGATAGAACTATTACAGGAAGTGTGGTTGACGAAACCGGAGCAACAATGCCCGGTGCAACAGTTTCTCTTAAAGGAACCCAAAAAGGTACAGTTACTGATATTAATGGCAAATATTCCATTACAGTACCTGAATCAGGTTCGATATTAGTTATTTCTTATGTTGGATATGCTCCAAAAGAAGTTCCTGTTGGTGAAAGCAATACAATTGATGTAAATTTAAGTGCCGACGTAAAATCGCTTGATCAGATTGTTGTTGTAGGATATGGTGTTCAGAAGAAAAGTCTGGTAACCGGTGCAATTTCAAAAATTGATGCCAAAGAACTTTCCGAAGCTCCGGTTCAAAGAGTTGACGAAGCTTTACAAGGCAAAACAGCAGGGGTTTTTATGGCACAATCTTCCGGTTCACCTGGTAGTGGAATGAACATTAAAATTCGTGGTGTTAGTTCAAATGGTACCAATGGTCCTCTTTTCATTGTAGATGGTGTTAAAACAGGTTCCATAGATTATTTATCACCTAGTGACATTGAATCGATGGAAGTACTTAAAGATGGTGCATCCTCTGCAATTTATGGTACTGAAGGGGGTAATGGGGTTATTATAATTACTACAAAAAAAGGTACAAAAGGAAATACACAGGTAAATTATTCTATGAACTACGGCATACAACAAGTATCACATCAAATACCTGTTATGAATGCCCAACAGTTTATTGATTATCAGAAACAGGCTTATCGCTGGGAACATTTAAAAAATGCAAGTGATTCAACCAGGAATTTAAAGAACTATCAAAATTGGAATTCATATTTCGCTGGAACTAATATGGAAGCTCAACAAGTTGATACAACTGGCGCAGGTATAAATTGGCAAAACCAGATATTCCAAAAAGCACCAGTTGTTGAACATAACTTATCATTTAGTGGTGGTAATGATAATGGTAGTTATTTTTTAAGTGCCGGTTATCTTAATCAAAATGGTATAGTTGGAGGTTCACAAAGCAATTATACCCGTTATTCTTTCCATTTTAATGGTGAAGAAAAGGTGAAAAAATGGCTGACTGTTGGAAGCAATGTTTCCTATACAAAATCATTACGACATGTTTTAAATGAATCGAATGAATTTGGCGGAATTGTTACCGATGCTATATTCTTTGATCCTACGGTTCCGATTCATTACGGTAAAGATACTACCAGCCTTCCCGGATTTGTTCAGGGAAATTCAACAGCAGAAAATAATTTAATTAAGAATAAAAATGGTGAATTTTATGGCCTTTCAAAATACACTTCAGGTGAAGCCGCAAACCCATTGGCACAAATAGCAAATACCTATAATACTCAAAGTATTGATAAAGTTTTAGGTGATATTCATGCTGATGTGAATATTCTTAAAAGCCTTAAGTTCACGACCAGGCTAGCTATGGATTATTCATTGGAATACGATGATATTTTCTCTCCTACTTATTATTATAACGGACAAAATTCTGTAACAAATGATACTTTAAGTTCAGTTCAAAATAAGTATATAAAATATTATAAGTATGCTTTTGACAACTTCTTTACTTATAATCAGACCTTTGGTGAACATGGCATTGATGCTACTTTAGGTTGTACTTACGAAAATTACAGACCCCAATACATTGATGTTACTGGTTATTTGGTTCCAGAAAATAATTACAATTTTGCTTATTTATATGATACTAATAACGGTTTGGCAAATCATATTCCAAAAGTTAGTGGTGGTTTGGGAACTTCAACCGATGCTCAATATGGTCAGGAATATGCAAATATTCAACAATCGTATTTTGGGCGTTTAAATTATAATTATTCTGAAAAATATTTGGTTGAAGCTACTATAAGACGAGATGGATCATCATTATTTGGAACAGCGAACAGATTTGTTGTTTTCCCATCATTCTCACTGGGATGGAATATTGGTAAAGAAGATTTCCTGAAGGACAATGCTTCATTCCTGAATAATGCCAAGTTACGTTTTAGCTGGGGACAAAACGGTAGTGACCAAGCTCTGTATGCGTATGCATATACTTCATTAATGACCAATGGACATAATTATACCGATGCAAATGGTAATAATCTTGCTGGTTCAGTTCCTTTAAATCCTGGTAATGCTACATTGCAATGGGAAACCAGCCAGCAATTAGATGGTGGGATTGATTTAGCTATGTTAAACAATAAGGTAACATTTTCAGCCGATTATTATGATAAGCAAACAAAAGGCCAGTTAGCTACAAACAATCAGGTTCCATACTATTTAGGGTATAACACAATCCCTTATGTAAATAGCGGGAATGTTGATAATAAAGGGATTGAACTTGAATTGGGCTATCGTGAATCAGAAGGTGATTTTAAATATTCAATCAATGCAAACGCTTCATTTGTTAAAAATAAAGTTACAGCTTATGGTGATTCAGGAGCTTACCAAATGGGATCAAATGTTGGAACCCAAGGTTCAGTTGCCCGTTATCAGGCTGGACAAGCTGCATGGTATTTTTATGGTTACCAGGCTGATGGAATTTTCCAAACTTCACAGGAAGTTCAAAATTACAACGTTGGTATAGTGAATGGAAAGGTTTTGACTGATGCAAACGGTAACCCAATTATTAACCCAACCGATGCTCAAATAGGAACCGGGAAAAGAAAATTGATACAACCAACTGCTGTTGCAGGAGACGTAAAGTATGCTGATTTAAATAAAGATGGTTCAATATCAACTGCTGATGAAACAAATATTGGAACGCCATGGCCGGCAATGACCTATGGTCTGAATTTAGCTTGCGAATATAAAGGATTCGATTTCAGTGCATTTTTCCAGGGTGTTGAAGGAAATAAAATTTTCTTTGCTGTAACTCGCTCTGACAGGACAAATTATAATAAGCCTGAATTCTATTATAGCAATGCATGGAACGGACCAAATTCAGGAGGATCGATGCCCAGGGCAACCATTGATAATTCACCTGCCAACAATTATTACAGTTCCTTAAATGTTTATAATGGTAGTTATTTACGATTAAAAAATATTACACTTGGATATACGCTACCTGTTGATTTAACTAAGAAAATTGGAATCAGCAAATTCAGGATTTATACTTCAGCTCTTAATTTATTGACATTTACAAAATATCCGGGATCGGATCCTGAAATTGGACAAGATACTAATGGCAATCAGGCTTTTGGTATTGACAGGGGATTATACCCATCATCAAAGACATTTAATTTTGGTGTAAATGTTACATTTTAATTTAATTTGAAAAAAGACGCGTATGAAAACAAAAAAAATATTATTATGTATGCTGGCATTTATATCAATGATGTATGCCTGCAAAGAAAAAGATTTGGATATAAATTCCACCCGACAAAATGCAAGTACATATTATCAATATGACGACCATTTACAAAATGCAATTGAAGGTGCATACTCATGGCTGCAATTGGAATCGCAGAGATGGGGCGCCAATGGTTGGCTTTGGGGTTCACTTGCCGGAGATGAAGCTTTTACCGGTGGAGGAAGTGCAGTTGACCAACTTGGATACCAGGAAACCAATACACATACTTTAACTCCCGATGCTCCTGATATTACTGCTTTTTGGCAAACATTTTTCCAGGGAATTAACAGTTGTAATGAAATTTTACTCAATGTTGATTCTACAAGAGATGCAGCATCGCAACAAGCGTATGCTCAAGGCGAATTTCTGGAAGCATTTTACTATTTTTACATGGCAAGAGCATATGGTGGTTTACCAAATTTAGTTGCATTAAAAACTACGCCTTCAACCCAGGTTAAAAGGTCAACCTTAGATGAAACTTATTCTTTTATTGAAAAATTATTAATTAGTTCAATTAGTAATGGAATACAACAGCGCACCAATGGTGTTGACCCTGCAAACGGATGGGCAACTTTAGGAAGCGCTGAAGCTTTATTAGGGAAAGTTTATATGTATCATGCCACTTATATTGACGAAAGTGGAACACAGCATAATAACAAACAGTATTATACTTTGGCAATTAAATATTTATCGTTGGTTGCTAGTGATCCTAATTATTCTTTAGATCCTGAATTTTGGCATGTATTCAGCCCAATCAATCGTCATGGTATTGAATCGATTTTTGAAGTGAATTTTTCAATACAATCCAATCCAAATGCATCAGGAGATGCATTGCCAACCCTTTGCGGTCCTCGCACTGTTGCTAACCAACAAATAAATGATACCATTCAATATGGCTGGGGTTTCAATGCCCCTCGTATGGCGTTGGTTGAATTGTTTAAAAGCGAAAATGATATGGTGAGGTACGATGCAACTATTTTAGATACTGCATCATTACAGGCTATACACGATTTGTGGTTGGGAAAACACGATGTTTTAAACTGGGACATACATACCCCAAAAGAAACAGAAGGAGGATTTTTTGGCAAGAAAAAATATTCCGATGTTCGTACAATTGCATCAGCCTATGGCACAAATTCGAACCCTGCAATATATTTAAGGCTTGCCGATGTTTATCTTTTATTGGCCGAAGCTTACAATTTAACCGGTGATGATGCAAATGCCCAAACGTATTTAAATAAAGTTCGTGCAAGGGTTGGAAGAGCTGCTTCCTCTTCAACGGGGGCTGCTTTGCTTGCAGATATTAAACTTGAAAGACATTTGGAACTTGCTTTGGAAGGTGATAGATTTTTCGACCTGGTTCGTTGGGGCGATGCCAGTACGGTTTTAGTTGCTAACCCATTGTTGCCAACTATTATTGATTATAACGATCAAAATATTGGTTCGGGACCAAAAGCTATTAATCATGGGCTTTTTCCAATTCCACTTTCTGAAATTAGCAGAACATCAGGCTCTTTAGTACTAACGCAAAACCCTGGTTATTAGTACTTTAAAGAATATTTGAAATTGCTTCAAATTCTATTATTGACTGTTTCTAAGCAATATAAAAAATTTGAAGCAATTTTTTAACGCAAAAAATTTTGTTAGTTATAAAAATTCATTTTATATTAGCATATAATTTAGAATTATGTATTTTTGAACTTAATTATTAACTTAAATTATTCGATTATGAAGAAATTACTTTTACTATGTGCAGGAGCTGTAGTGGCAACATCTATGTCATTTGCAGGTTTAACACCAGCTCTTACTGTAAATCCAACTACCGGAACTGTTGTACCTGATGGTACAGTTGCTACTGATGGTACTGAAGCCTGGACAGCAACCTGGACAACACTTACTGATGCAAAAGCTGCTAATACAACCAGTGGTATGACAGCTAAATTCCAGATTACTTATAACCAAAAGTATTTGTGGGTAGCTTTGGAACAAGACAACAACACCGAAGTTGACTCATCATACTTAGATGACCCATGGCAGAGAGATTGTTTTGAAGTTATGATTGGTATGGATACCAATGATTTTTATAACAATGGTAAATACAAAGAAGGTGACTTACAGTTCAGGATGGACAGAGGTCCTTCAGGTATTCAATCACCTTTTGTTGATTCACTAGATCAGTCAAGTGGTAAGACCAAAGCGGTTGATCCATTTTGTTTAAGTGATGCAGGTGCTGTTGCACAAAACAATGCTGATTTTAAAGTTGGCCAAACCGATGCTGGAACTGGTTTTACACAAGAATGGCAATTCCCCTGGAAAGGTTTAGTTGCTACAATGAAAGATTCAGGTAAATTCTTAGGCAACTATTTCAAAATGGAAATGCAGGGTGCTGATTGTACAACTCCTGGTAAAAATGCTGGTAGAAGCCAACAACAGTTTTGGCATAACAATTCAGATAATGAATACCAGGATACAAGAACATTTTCTTTGGTTTATTTATCAGAAAAAGTTGGTGTAAATACAGTTAATCCTGTATCTAATACATTTAAAGTATATCCTTCAGTAACATCTGATGTATTGAAATTTTCACAAACTGTGAACAATGCTATTATTTACAATGCTGCTGGTCAGGAAGTTGAAGTTTTAAGAAATGTAAACCAGGTTAATGTAAGTGATTACAATGCTGGTGTATATTTTGTTAAAGCTGGTAACCAAACTGCAAGATTTATCAAAAGATAATTAGCAAATTAATTATAAAAAAGCTGCCAAATGGCAGCTTTTTTTTTACCCAATTGCGAATAATTATTTATTGTGTTCAATTCAAAATTTCAAATTTTAACTCTACAATCACTTTTACTTACTTTAAAAACTATTACCTGAATTTTTCATATTTTAGTTATTTTTGAAAATCATTTAAACTTTTCAATTCTTATTGATTACAATAAGGATGCAATATTTTCATTATATAATTTATCCAACTGATGAAATCAGATATTTCTACAAAAAAGGATGTTTCAAAAATAAGTGCCTTCCGTAACACACTGTTAAATGCTATTCTGGTACTTATTCCAATATTAATACTGGTAGTTTTTGAATTATTTCTAAGAATGGTAAATTATGGCGATGATTTACGATTATTTATCCCTTCTAAAGTTCACACTGGTTATTTAGAAATTAACCAGAAAGTTGGCAAACGATATTTTACCAAATTGGGAAACACAAAACCAGCCTATGATATTTTTCTAAAAAATAAACCCGATAGCTGTTATCGCATATTTGTAATGGGAGGTTCAGCTGCCATGGGCTTTCCTTTCGAAATTGGAAATTCATTTTCAAGAATTTTGACCAGCCAATTGCAGGACGCTTTCCCTCATAAAAAAATTGAAATAATTAATACTGCAATGGCGGCAGTTAATAGTTATACATTATTAGATTTAACCGATGAAATACTTGCTCAAAAACCAGATGCAATTGTTATTTATGCCGGGCATAACGAATATTACGGAGCACTTGGCGTAGGATCGGTTGAAAATGGTGGAAATTTCAGATGGTTAAAAATGCTTCATTTAAAACTAATACATCTAAGAACTTACCAGTTAATTCAACATATAATAGCTTCTATAACCAGGAAATTTTCACCCGAAGCCCAAATAAAAAGCACTGAAACATTAATGGCTCGTATAGTTAAAGACAAAGAAATTATATATGGTTCAAAGCTTTATAACGATGGAATTGAACAATTTAGTGAAAACATTAATGCAATTCTTACTAAAGCAAAAAAGGCTGGAGTAACAGTGCTTATAAGCGATTTAGTAAGCAATATTCATGATACCAAACCATTTAAATCAGTTGCAACACAAAAATTTCCAAAAGCCGAAGATGTATTTGAAAATGCACAAAAACTTGAAAAGTCGGGAGATTATGAAAATGCCAAAAAAGAATATTATTTGGCAAAAGACTTGGATTGCATACGCTTTAGGGCATCCGAAGATTTAAATAAAGCCATCATAGAACTTGGCAAAAAAAATAATGCGATTATAGTTCCAATGGAATATAATTTTGAAAAAAAATCACCTCATGGATTTATAGGTGATAATTTAATGTTGGAGCATTTGCATTGCAATATTGATGGCTATTTTTTAATGGCAGATGTATTTTTTAATGCATTTCGACATGCCAAATTAATAGATAAAAATTGGGATACAACACTAATTAAACCTTCAAAATATTACAGGGATAACTGGGGATTCACTCCTTTAGACAGTTTGGTTGGCGATTTGATTATTAAAAAATTAAAAGATGGATGGCCATTTAAGTCAGATGCAACCATGAATTTGTTTAAGTTCACTTATAAGCCTAAATCCTATGAAGATTCTATTGCTTTGAACTGCATTAAATATGCCAATGTAAGAATTGACAAAATGCACGAAAAAATGGCCTTGCATTATGCAAAACAAGGTAAATATTATAGCGCATTTAAGGAAGATTATTCTTTAATTAAATGCTATCCGTTTAATAGTGATTTGTATATTGACGGTTCCGATTACCTTTTAAGGGCAAATGAAAAACAAAAAGCCTGTGAGCTTTTAAAAACAATGCCAGGATTAGATACAACATATTATGCACTTGCTAAATTGGGCGAAATTTATCTGGATCTGAAACAATACAAAAATGCTGTTACCTATTTGGAAAAAGCACTAAAATTTACAAAACAGAAAGATGCTAAAGAACCTTTTTTGGTGCTTATGTATAATGCATATACAGGAGTTGGTAATAAAGATATGGCCAACCAAATATTGAAAAGAATAAAAAAGATTAATCCTAATTTTACTTTGTCCGAAGCCAATTCAGCCAATATAGGAATTGTTGTTTTATCTGCAACAGCAATAAATTATATTGATATGGCCAAAAAATCTGATTCCGAAGGAAATTATGATAATGCACTTGAATTATTATATAAAGCGAATAGAATAAAAGAAAGTCCATATATTAATTTTCTCATCGGGAATATTTTATTTGAGAAAAAAGATATAAATGCCCTTTACTATTACGAAAAAGTATATCCTGAAACTCCGAAAGACCCGGATTTACTACGAAAATTGAGCTTTCTGTACATCATGCAAGGAAATAAAGTGAAAGCGCTAAAAATGCGCAATGAATTAAATGAAGTTGTTACAGATAAAACCATCATCAATAATTTAACAAATTTAATAGCAAAAATGAAAAACACTAAAAAGTAAATTAGGTTGTTCATTACATTGTCATTGCGCCAGTATATTTCATTTATTTCGAAAATATTTAGGACTAAAATAGTTGTAGCAATTTCAATTTAAAATACCTATTTTAGTCAATATTTTTAGCCTTTTGTTAAAGCAATAACTATAAATATTTAATTAAACAGCTTATAGGTAATTAACAAATATATTATGAAGAATTTTAATATATCAAATACCAAATGGGCAATAATTTTAGCCTATATAACTTTAATCTTCCTTTATTTATTATATGTTGTACAACCTGAACTATACTATCATTTACAACAACCCGGATTTAATTCGAATTGGAATTTCTTTAAAGAATTTTATATTTATCCCGGTGGAATTGTTCAATATTTTGCCAATTTTTTATCTCAATTTTTCATATTCGGATGGGCAGGATCACTCATAATTATTTATATAGCTATTTCATTAATGTCATTCTTTTACAAAATTTTAAATTCGTATAAAAAATCAGATTACAATTATATATTGATGTTCATTCCTTTTATAGTATTGGTTGCTTTGATGAATGATTATAATTTCCCTTTTGTTGTTTCTATTAAATTACTTTTTGTATTTATATCGATAAATATTTTTAATTATGCTATAAATAAGAAATTAAATCATTATACAATATATTTGATATTGTCTCCGATTTTATATTACTTAACAGGAAGTGGATTTTTCCTTATTTTTTCAATAACTGCAATCATTTCAGCATTTATTTTATATAATAATATGCGCAGTAACTTACTTTTTATAATCACATCGTTGTTATATACAATAATTATAGATTATATTTCATTTAAATTTATTTTTAATATTTCACCTGCCAATACATATTTTTCATTCCTGCCTGACGATTTTGCAATTTATTTTAAATATGAACCTGGCTATTTGTTCTATATATTTTGTTATACACTTCCAGTAATGGCTCTGATATATTTTATTTATTTCAGAATAATTAAAAAATCCACGGATACAATATCGGTCAATTTTAAAGGATCTTCAAATTTGCTAATAACTTCAATATTATCAATATTTCTAATATTAGCATCTGTATTGCTTCATTATATTACATTTAATCAACATAAAAAAAATGTTATCCTTGCCGATTATTATTGTTATAACAATGACTGGGACAAAACAATTAGCTTAGCAAAATCTGATCCACAATATGATTTATTTATAAACTTTAATTACAACCGTGCAATAGATAACTCAGGTCATTATTTAGATTCATTTTTTGACTATCCGCAAAAAATTGGAATGGACATACTCAATCCTGATAAAATAAATGTGCCACAATTAGCAATGATTACAAGCGATTATTACTATGATTTAGGTTATGTAAGCGAAGCACAGCATTGGGCTTATGAAGCCCAAACAAGTAATCCTTATGATGTTAGGGTCCTAAAACGATTAGTAATTACAAACCTTATATATAATAATATTATTGGTGCTAAAAAGTATTTAAATTTGTTAAAAGGGAATTTATTTACTGGCGATTTTGTAAATAAATATATGCCATATATAAATGATACTTCGTTAATTACAAAAGATAAAGAAATATCTGAAAAAAGATTGATTATGCCAATAACTGGTACACTATCTAAATCACTTACAATAAGATTTAATGAATTAATTAATAAGAATGAAAATAATAAAAAAGCTTTTGAACACCTGCAAATATCATATTTATTAGATTCAAAGCTTGAACCATTTATGCACAATTTATTACAAGCCACCAAATTTTATAATAATTTACCAAAATTATATGAGCAGGCAATTTTATCGTATATATATGTAACTGATCCCAGGTTATTGCAAAATTTTAAGATAAACCGTGAAAGTTTTGATACATTTTCCGACTTTGTTAAAATTTTACAATCAAGTAATCATAATTTAAAATCGGCCAAAATATCCCTTGATAAATATAAAAATACTTATATGTATTATGTTATGTTTTTAAGTCCAAAAGTTACTAAAGTAGTATTGATTAAAAGAGGTGATCCAAATTTATAACACAACAAATCATGAACAAAAAATATAAATTCAAATTACTGGTATTAGCTTTATTTGCGCTAATATTAAGTAATTGCAGCAAGACCATAAAGGAATATTCGATTGTAAATAAACTCCCTTTAATTTTCCCTGATTATAATAATGTAGTAATTCCGCCCAATATAGCTCCTTTAAATTTTTATATCAATGATTCGTCTATTAATTATCATGTTGAAATATATTCGAAAAATGGAGCTAAGCTAACAATTGACCAATCGTCGCCAAAAATTGAAATACCAATTGAAAAATGGCATAATTTAATTGAAAATAATAAAGGCAATAATTTATATATAGATATATTTTCAAAAAATAAAAATTGGATAAAATATAAATCCATTGTAGATAGTATTGCCAGTGAACCAGTCGATAGTTATTTGGCTTACAGATTAATAAATAATGCCTATATATTTTGGAAAAAAATGGGCATATATCAACGTAATTTGGAAAACTTTGATGAATCGCCAATATATGTAAATAATACAACCAGAAACGGATGCGTAAATTGCCACTCATTTTGTAATGGAAATCCAAATAAAATGTCGATGCATTTCAGAGATGTACAGGCTGGAACAATGATATTTTCGGATAAAAAACTTGAAAGGCTTAATACTAAAACAAAGCAAACTATTTCTCCATTTGTATATCCATCTTGGCATCCAAGTGGCAATTATGTTGCTTATTCAATAAATAAAATAAATTTGTTTTTCACTTCAAATCCAACTTCATTAAGTGAAGTGTCTGATTTAATTTCGGATATTGTTGTTTATGATGTAAGAAAAAATACTATAATAACATCTCCAAAAATTTGTACTACCAGCAGAGAAAATCTCCCAACCTGGTCTCCTGACGGAAAATGGTTATATTATATAAGTGCTCCTGCTGTAAAAAAAGGAAACGATAATAGCAGATTAAATGTAAAATACAGCTTACTACGCATATCGTTTGATACTACAAATAATTCATGGGGAAATGTTGATACTGTTTTATCATCACGTCAAACTGGTATGAGTATTACATTTCCAATTATATCTCCCGACGGCAGATATCTTCTTTTTGGAATGATGGACCATGGTTATTTCGCTGTCTTCGATAAAAATAGTGACATTTATATTTTAGACTTGCAAACAAAACAATACCGAAAATTAAATTTAAACAGCAATAGTACGGATAGTTATCATGTTTGGTCACAAAATGGAAGATGGATTGTTTTTAGCAGTAAACGACTTGATAATATTTTTTCACGTCCATTCTTTTCTTATTTCGATAAAAATGGAAAAGAACATAAACCATTTCTTATGCCTCAGGAAGATCCATTATTTTATGATTCTTTTATGAAAAATTATAACCGACCAGAATTAGTAACCGGGAAAATAAATTTAAATCCTCGTCAGATAAGAGATTTAATTTATAGTCCAGCCAAAGATGTTACTTTCGATTCTATTAACTATGAAAATAATTAAAATAAATTGAAGAAATTTACACTTATTATAATACTGAACTTAGTAGGTTTTATAAGCATTATAGCAGTTACAAATCCATTTTTGCATAGCTCAGGAACCAAAATAATAAATGGCTCAGGCAACGAAGAGGTCTTAAATGCTGTCAATTTTGGGAATTGGATGGTAATGGAAGGTTATATGATGAATACTTCAGATTTCGCTTCTACTCAACATGAAATTAAACAAAGAATTGAATCATTAATTGGAGACTCACTTACAAATGTTTTCTATAAAGCCTGGCTATGGGATTATATATCCCAAACTGATATTGATTCATTAAAAAAATGGGGATATAATTCAATTCGTATTCCAATCCATTATGAATATTTTGCAACACTTGGTTCTCCAACACAATGGGATAGTTTAGGATTTACAATTTTAGACAGCTTAGTAAAATGGTGCAAAAAAGATAGTATATATGCCATAATTGATTTACATGCTGCTCCTGGTGGGCAAGGGCAAAATGCTTCAATATCCGATTATGATTCTACCAAATATTCACTTTGGCAAAGCCCAACCGACAAAAGTTTAACAATTGCTTTATGGACAAAAATTGCAACACGATACTCCCATGAAAAATTTGTTGGTGGTTACGACCTGATTAACGAACCTAATTGGTCATTGCCAAATAATACTGATTTGCGAAATTTATATGGAAGTATAACTACAGCGATTCGCCAGGTAGATACAAGTCATATAATATTTATCGAAGGAAATTGGTTTGCAACCGACTTTACAGGATTAACGCCTGCCTGGGATAAAAATATGGTATATAGTTTTCACAAGTACTGGTCACATAATAACCAGGCAACCATTCAATGGATGTTGGATATTCGGAATAAAAATAATACACCAATTTGGTGCGGTGAAACAGGAGAAAATAGCAATTACCATTTCACTAATGAAATGGAATTATTTAATAAATTTGATATTGGTACATCATTCTGGCCATACAAAAAGTTTGAAAGTATAAACTCATTGGTCTCTTCAAAATGGCCTTATGGATACTCTCAGCTACTAAATTATTGGCAAAAAGGATCGAATATGCCATCAAAAATTGAAGCATTTAATACGCTTATGCAATTGGCTGAGAGCAGAAAAATACAAAATTGCAAAACCAATCGTGATGTTTTATATGCGCTATTTCAACAACCCGGAAATAGAAAAACACAGCCTTTCGCCCCAAATATTATTCCTGGAGCTATTGCTGCTACAGATTTTGATTTAGGAACTTACCTAAATTCATATAAAAATACTCCTATTGAAAATCTTCAATCCGATTCAGCTTATTCTGCATGGAATTCAGGATGGGCTTATAGAAATGATGCAGTAAGTATTGAAGCATGTGCTGATACTGCAAATAATAGCATTTGTAATGGCTATGATGTTGGCTGGATAAGTTCCGGCGAATGGATGAAATATACCTTTAATTCATTAACCACCGGTATATTTGATATAGAATTGCGAACAGCAGGACAGTCGAATGGTTCAGTTACATTACTAATCGATAACAAAAATGTAGCAAATAATATAAATATTCCGTTAACCGGAGGTTGGCAGACATGGAATTCAACTTATATAAATGATATAAGTATTACTGCCGGTATTCATACGTTGCAGTTCATCATTAATCAGCCAGGCTTTAATATTACTTATTTTAATTTTCAATTATCTAGCACTTCAATAAATGTTAAAAACAAAGCTTTCAAATTATTCCCAAATCCAACGAAAAATAAACTATTTATAGTTTTTAATAATTCAAATGTTCAATCCATTTATAATCTTTCAGACTTATCTGGGAAACAAATACAAAGTGGTAGTCTGACGAATAAAAATTCAATAAATTTAGAACAAATACCTTCAGGTTTTTATTTATTGAACATTACTTATGGGTCAAAACAATATGCACAATTAATTCAAAAAAATTAGCTGTATTTGTTTGATAACAGGCAAATCCAAATTTTATAAAAATAAGGTTAAGTATTTTTTTTGCCAATAAAATATTTACATTTACAATCCAATTTTAAAATTTCCATCAGTTATAAAAAATTTAATAAAATGAAAGATATTGTTATTGGGATAGATGTTGGGGGAACATTTACAAAATATGGGATTGTTGATAAAAATGGTAATTGCCTTTTCGAAAATAGTATTAGTACCAATTCAGTAAATGGAGCTGAATCGTTTATTAAAGAATTATCAATACAATTAAAAGCAGATTTGCTGAAATTCCCTGATGCTCATCTTTGTGGTATTGGCGTTGGGGCTCCAAATGGAAACTATTATAATGGAACAATAGAATTTGCCCCAAATTTAAAATGGATAGGTATCATTCCTGTTGTAAAATTATTCAATCAACATTTTGATGTACCAGCAGTTTTAACAAATGATGCCAATGCTGCAGCAATTGGAGAAATGATTTTTGGTGGTGCCAAAAATATGAAAGATTTTGTTGTAATAACATTGGGAACTGGATTAGGAAGCGGTATTGTTAGTAATGGAGAACTTATTTACGGCCACGATGGATTTGCCGGCGAAATTGGCCACACCATAGTTAAACTAAATGGCCGACAATGTGGTTGTGGACGAAGAGGTTGTCTCGAAACTTATGCATCGGCAACAGGGATTAAAAGAACCGTATATAAATTACTTGCCGATTCGTTATACGAAAGCAAATTGCGTGGAGTTTGTTTCAATGACCTAACAGCTGAAATGATAACAAATGCAGCTAATGAAGGAGATAAAATTGCCATTGAAGCATTTGAATATACTGCAATATTTTTAGGACAAAAATTAGCCGATTCAGTTGCCTATACTAGTCCGGAAGCCTTTTTTCTATTTGGAGGTTTAGCGAAAGCTGGTGATTTAATATTTAAACCTACTATAAAACATTTCGAAGCTAATTTATTGAATATTTATAAAGGAAAAGTTAAAGTGCTGCCTTCAGGACTTTCTGAAGTTAATGCCGCTGTTATGGGATCAGCTGCACTGGCTTGGAATGAACTCGGTAAATAATTAAATATAAGAATATATCTATTTTTTGATTAAATTTATATTCATATAAAACCAATTATACCTCATAACGTTTAAACTGAAATACTATTTCAATTGAATTCATTTTAAATGAGTAATAGTTCAAACAACGAAGAATTGTTATCAAAGATAAGCTTATTAGAAAATAAGCTTCGAATTATTGAATCGGAACGTAAATCAGTTATAGACAATATTCCTTTTATGGCATGGCTGAAAGATGTTGAAGGAAGGTTCATTCATGTTAATCAACCTTATGCAGAATATTTTAATTTAAAAGTTGAAAATATAATTGGTAAAACTGTTTTTGAAATATTCGAATACAATATTGCCCAACAATTTCATTTGGAAGATTTAAAAGTTATTGAACAAAAACATACTATAAATTTTCAAACCAAACGCGATAATGAATGGTTTTCAACGGTTAAATCACCAGTATTTTCTGATACCGGAAGTGTAATAGGAACAACTGGCTTCGAAAGAAATATAACAGATAATATTGAAACACTAAATTCACTCAGAAAGGAGCGTGACCTTCTTCAATCATTAATGGATAATATCCCTGATTCAATTTATTTTAAGGATATAAACAGCCATTTCATAAGGATAAACAAAGCACAATCACAGCATTTTGGACTTAGTAAACCCGAAGACGCCATTGGCAAATCAGACAAGGATTTTTTTGATGAAATTAAAGCCGGATTAAAGCTAAAAGACGAAGAACTGATATTAAATACTGGCGTTCCATTAATTAGCATTGAAGAAAAAGTAATTTATGGCAAAAAGGAACTTTGGATATCTTCAACCAAAAGCCCTATTAAGGATGAAAAAGGAAATGTTACCGGATTAGTTGGTATTTCAAGAGATATTTCGGCACAAAAAGAAATCATGCAAAAGTTGAATGAAGAGCGTGACTTTCTTCAGGTTTTAATGGATTATATTCCCTATACAATCTATTTTAAAGATTTGGAATGCCGGTTTACAAAAATTAATAAAGCACAAGCAAAATTATGTGGTATAAGTGATCCGAAAATGGCAATTGGCATGACCGATTTTGATTTTTTTAATGAACAAACAGCGGCTTCTGCATTTGAAGACGAACAAAAAATTATCAAAACGGGTGTGCCTATGATTGAAAAAGTTGAGCAAATAAAAGATACTGAAGGAAATACGATATGGGTTTCAGCAACAAAAATACCAGTAAAGGATAATTATGGAAATATTACAGGACTTGTAGGAATATCCATTGATATAACCGAGAAACGTATAGCTGAAGGTAAACTTCGTGAATCGAAGGAAAAGGCTGAAGAATCGGATAGGTTAAAAACAGCTTTTCTCGCCAACATGAGCCACGAAATAAGAACACCTATGAATGGCATTATCGGGTTCTCAAATTTATTGCGAAATGCCGATTTGAAAGATGAAGAACGAAACGAATTCCTTAACCATATTACCAGTTGTGGTAATACTTTGCTCAACCTAATTGATGATATAATTGATATTTCAAAAATTGAAGCAGGGCAAATTAAAATTCGTATAACTGAAAGCAATATAAATGCAATCCTTGATGAATTGCTCGATTCATTTGATGCGTCGAAGTTAAAAGATGGAAAAGACAATGTGAAACTTGTTAAAAATACCGGACTTTCTGATGCAAAATCGACCATATTAACCGATCCTTTCAGGTTCAGGCAAATTGTTTCCAACCTTATAGGAAATGCATTGAAATTTACTTTAGAAGGACATATTGAATTTGGTTATACATTAATTGAAGATGATAACCTTCAATTTTATGTAAAAGATTCCGGAATTGGAATTCCAAAAGATAAGCAATCACTAATATTTGAACGTTTTGGCCAGGTTTTGGACAGTAATTTTTATATCAACCAAAAAGGTACTGGTTTAGGTTTGGCTATATCAAGCAATTTGGTTAAAATGCTTGGCGGGCGAATGTGGGTTAATTCTGAAATGGGAAAAGGATCAACTTTCTATTTTACGCTCCCATATAATCATATTGAAATTACGAATAAACAGGAATCACAGGCAAATTCAACCAAAGAAAATTTTTTGTATAATGGGAAAACAATTCTAATTGCTGAAGATGAGGAAATAAATTATTTATATTTTAAGCAAATTTTAAAACATACCAGTGCAAATTTAATATGGGTTAAAACAGGTCTTGAGGCAGTTGATACAGCCAGATATAATCCGGATATATCACTTATATTAATGGATTGTAAAATGCCGGTAATGGATGGTTATGCTGCTACTAAAGAAATTAAAACATTCAGGCCACAATTGCCAATTATAGCACAAACAGCATTTGCAATGTCCGATGAACAGGATATATCAATTCAGGCAGGTAGTGATGCGTATATTAGCAAGCCCATAAGAATTAAAGAATTATTTACTATTTTAGATAAGTTTTTGAATAAATAAACCAATGTCTTCAGGTACATTTAATACACAACTTAATAAGTTCAACAATTCATGGTATGCCGTTGGTGCCGGAAAATTCAAAGTATCTTTTTGGTTTATAATTAATGCTGTAATCTTCAATTCATATATTTTCCCATTTAATAACTTAAAACTATTTTTATTGCGAATTTTTGGAGCAAAAATTGATACCGGGGTTGTTATCAAGCCAAAAGTTAATGTTAAATATCCCTGGAAATTAAAAATTGGGGAATATACCTGGATAGGTGAAAATGTTTGGTTAGACAATTTAGATGAAATTGAAATTGGGAAAAATGTTTGTATATCTCAAGGAGCATTGCTTATATGCGGTAACCATAATTATAAAAAAGAAACATTTGATTTAATTATCGGTAAAATAACTTTAGAAGATGGAGTTTGGATTGGAGCTAAATCGGTAGTTTGCCCCGGTGTTTATTGTGAAAGCCATTCTGTTTTAACTGCGGGTTCTATTGCTACTCATAATCTTGAATCATTTTCTATATATCAGGGTAACCCGGCAATTAAAATTAAAGACAGGATTAAAGTATAACTGAATGAAAGTCTCCATAATTACTGTGGTTTTTAACAACAAAAAATTTATCAAAGACTGTTTGCTTTCAGTTCAATCACAAACATATAATTCAATTGAACATATTGTAATTGATGGCGGTTCAACCGATGACACACTTGAAATTATTTCAAAATATAAAAATAAAATTGATATATTTATAAGTGAACCTGATAAAGGGATGTACGATGCACTGAACAAAGGTCTTAAAATTGCCTCGGGCGATATCATTGGACTGTTGCATTCCGATGATGTTTTCTATAATTCCAAAACTATTGAATTAATTGTAAACGAATTCTCAAAAAACAATATTGATGGGATATATGGGAATTTAATTTACGTCAATCAAAATAATCCTGATAAAATATTACGTTACTGGAAAAGTAAAGATTTCCTTCCTAAAATGATTAAACAGGGATGGATGCCTCCCCACCCTACTCTATTTTTGAAGAAATATATAATTGAAAAAACCGGTTTATTTGATTTACAATTTAAAATTGCAGCCGATTACGATTATATGTTGCGTGTTTTGCAAACGCCTGAAATTAAATTAAAATATATTCCAGATGTTATAACCAAAATGCGTTCAGGTGGTAAGAGTAATAAGGGCATAAAAAATATTATCCTAAAATCGTGGAATGATTATTGTATTTTACGGAAAAATAATGCAGGAGGATTAATAACGCTTATAAGGAAAAACATTTCTAAAATTGGGCAATTCTTCCATTAATTCTAAAAGTCGTAATACCTATTTATCAGCGATGTTTTGAATGAAATATAGAAATAATTTAAATTATCATTTTTATTTATAACTTCTGCTTTCCTTGAAATAACTCCTAAAACAATTCGTCGGTTACTTTTTGCATTCAACATATACGAAATAGACAAATCGGTATAAATTACTTTGGTCAATGGCAGATTCTCCAATAAATGGCGTGTTATAAGTATAATCCTTTATATACTTTGATTTTTTAATTGGAAATGAAACATTGCTTTTACCATAGGAATATTTACTAAGCTGAGCATCAAAAAACCAACATTTGTAATTATAATGACTACCAAAAATTAATTCATGAAAATTATTGCCAAACGGATGCCCAAGTGGCTGGTTATAATGCGAATAGTTTAAAGTATTCATTGGGCTTCCATATAAACTACCTGCGGCATAATTATATTCAACCTGAAAACTTAAATTATTTATTGAAAAAGCATTGAAATATTTTCCCCCAAATTGAATTCCCAGATTACTTTTTGAAAACCGGGCACTTGAATTAAAATTGCCCCAACCTATTTGTCCATAACTTTCAGCAGTATTAAAAATGCTAAGTTTATAGGCAATTCCACCTAAATTAAAACTATTATTATTTATAAATGAATTCATAAATATTATAGGATTAAAATAGTTATAATCAGGTTTTATATTTTGTGTTTTATCAGGATAATTCCATACAGAGCCTTCAAAAAAGGATAATTGCAAAAAATTTGTCGGAATGATGGTAAGTATATTAAATCCACCTAAAAACTGTTTTCTTGGTATGTAATCAACATTCTTAACGCTATCGGCCAATAAAACAGCCATTATACGTGTATATTGAAAATACTTATTCGTATAAGTAGCTCTGATAAATGGAAAACTATAAGCATTATCTGAAAGAAATAAAGACCGATAACCATCGCCAGCAAAAAGTTTATCTTGCCCTGCAGATAATTCTATTTTTTTATTTAAACGATAATATAGCATTCCGGTGGCTTGTCCATAATCGAATCCTGAAACATGATAATGGCGCATATAACTTTGTCCCGGCACAACGCCACTGCTATTGATATAATCGCTCAAATAGACCGGAAACGTTGCCTGGTCATCATAGTATGATGATTCAAAATACAATTCATGGTTCAGGTTTCCATGAACAATTATACCACGTGTATTTGTATAATAATATTTTGAAGGCGTTTCCTGTTTTGAAAGTTGTAAATCGAACAAAGGATCAATATTCAATTCAAATCCAGTGGTATCAACTGTATAAAAGCTTTCGTAACGCCATTTTCGTACCAACCAACTTATTTCACCAATAGGCTTTTTAATAGAATATGACAATAGCGAATCGGTATTCATAAACTCGTTTAAATATGGCCTTGCATAAGGTTTAACAAAAGTTGGTACCTGAATACCATTGGTTACAATCCATGAATCTATATTCCTTGAATAACTCTGTTCTAAAGGAATTAAAGGTTGTGATGAAATTTGCATAAAAATTCCAATATAAAAAATTATGAAACAATATAGCTTTTTATATTTCATTAATAATCAATATCATTATTATACAATAAAGTTGAAATTCCAATAAAAAGGTAATTGCTATTTATAAAATTCGGTGAATCAGAGGAACAATAAAGCTTATAGCCAGTTTGAAAAGCTATATTCCATTTGGGTAAAATTAAATAGTTAAAAGATATTTCATTTGTTATTAAACTGGTTTTAACTCCCTGCGTTGTATAATTGCGATAATTACGAATTCGTAAGTTATACGACAGATAAATATTTTTACCATAATCCATACCAGTAAAATCATTGCCGTATAATGCTTCAGTTGATTTAAAATCAATCCACCAATTATTTTTTCGGTATTTAATAATTTCAATAAATTCATAAAAGTTAGCCCCAAGTGGATCGGCAAGAGCTTGATACATATTTCCAAAATTTGTCAGTGAGCTTATATGTGAATAAGTATATGGCCTTACAAAATTATATTCTGCCTGAACAAATGCGCCTTCAATTCCAAAAGGATTAAAAGACTTTATGCCAGTTTGTATTCCATATTTATTGCCCCACCAACCTTTATTTGCACTAATTTCTTTCACAACTAAATCGTCTAAATAGAATTGTCCGTATAAAAAAGTTTTCTTCCATAACCTAATTTTACCACTAACGCCAATATTTGCATTATCAGGCGAATTAATAGCATCTTCAAGTGGCCTATAAAATATTACCGGGTTTAAATAAGCCAGTTCAATTCCCCTATAAATGCCGCTATCCTTAACTTGCCAAATTATATTTTCATAAAAACCAAGCGTTAACCTATTCGTTGCATTTAAACTAAAATAATGAAAAATACCATATTTCTGGCTTAATCCTATTCCCTTTTGTGAAGTATTAACATCGCTGAATGATGCCAGCATAGCGAAGTACTTTATATGCCATGCATTTATGGTTATTTTGGCAAAAGGGTATGGCGCTGAATTATCGGACAAAAACATTGACCGGTAACCATCGCCGATAAAATTTTTGTCGTAACCTAAAATAAATGAAAAATATGGACGTGGATTATAGGAAAGCAAACCTGTTATTGATGGGTAGTTATAGTAATTACCGATTTTATCAGTGTATCGGCCCCAATGCGGAATTATTTTATTGCTATCTATTTTTTCATTTATATAGGAAGGGAATTTGTTTAGATTTTCGTTAAAGTTGATTTGAAAATACCAGTTTTTATTGATTTTTGCTTTAATTCCAGCACCAATAGAAAAATTTATTCCAAAGTCATTATTGATTGAATTTGAAAGTCGGGTTTCAATAATTGGAATACAACTTATTTTCTGATTATTTGTATAAAATTTATAATTGAGGAAGTTAATTTTTGAAGTATCAAGTTTAAGTTCAGTTAAATTATAGGGCTTTATTTCACTGTGAAAATTTAATGAATTAATTTCAGCATTTTCAATAAAAACTGAATAGTCATTGTCAGCAGGTAGAAAAGGTTGGGCATATATATTCTTGCTGAAGAAAAATACCAGGATGAGTAAATATTTGTTCTGGCATTGCATGCATTCAATAAATCAATGCTTTTGAATTTGAAGCTTTTTTACTTTTCTTTTAAAAATATATTCCGGAAGTATAGAAAATATTGTGGCAAGAATAAGGTTAATTATCATTAAATCTATTTCACCCATTCTATTCAAAACCAGAACATTAATAATTAGTACAATATTAATTATCAAAATATAAATGGTTGATTTTAAGTGCGATAATCCCATTGCAAGAAGTTTATGATGAACATGGTTCGTATCTGCTTTGAATGGAGACTTTCCCTTAAATATTCGAATAATAAAAACCCTGATTGTATCGAACAAAGGAATAATTAAAATGCCAAACGAAACAGCTGGCGCTGAGTGAATATACCATCGAGTAGATGGGGTTATATTCATTTCATTAAACTTTACAGCTAACACCGCCAGAAACAAACCAAGCAAGAGTGAACCTGTATCGCCCATAAATATTTTATTTTTTTTGCTGAATACATTGAACCAAAAGAAGGCTATTGAAGCCCCTATAAGTGCAAATGACATTATTGCATATTGAAATTCACCTACCATTAAAAACCAAGTTCCGAAAACCAATGTTGAAACAACACCCACTCCAGAAGCCAAACCGTCAATTCCATCAATTAAATTAAACCCATTGATAATTACAATAAATACAAATAACGACAGCATAATGCTTGCAACATAAGGAATATGATTTATGCCCAAAAACCCATGCAAACTGGTATAGCGCAGGTCTCCTAGTACAATTACAATAAGTGAAGCTATTATTTGACTATATAATTTTTTTAATGGAGCCAGTACCAGTATATCATCTTTAATTCCAGCAAAAAATAAAATAATTGCCCCAACGAGCATGAATTGAAATTCTTTATGTTTCGAAATATCCAAAAACAATCCCCCGGCTATTAAAACTGCTGCAAATATGGCAACTCCACCTAAATTTGGCACACTTTGCATGTGCAACTTTCGTGGATTTGGTTCATCACATAACTTTTTTGCTTTCGAAACAAAAACTATAGTCGAAATGGATGAAAAAACAATTACAAAAGCTGTAACAAAAGCTAAAATTACTGATAAGTATCCGGGTAAAAGCATTGTTTGCATATTAAATAATCAAAAGTAAATAAAAATTCCGTACTTCAATATTCTCTAAAATTTAATATTTCCCAAAAACAGAAATTCTAAAGCCTATATATGTCAAATCTTGCATTATGTTTAATAATTTAGTTAAGGTACAAAATAATTTAGCCGGTTCAAATTGAAAATATGGATAATTTATACATAATCATTTGATTTAAATATTAAATACCACGGCAACTAATTAAAATGGCTAAATATCAACAATTTATGATACTTACAATAGTGTTTAAATATTTTGCATTTTAAAACTACACAATCTATCTTTGCGTACTTTTTTAGCTCCTGGTTGTTGATACAATTTTTGACGTACAACCAATAACGAACATTTTGGTATTATGAAGTTTGCTGAATATAAAAATTTTAACCTTTCGCAGATAAACAAGGATATTCTGAAGGATTGGCGCGAAAATAAAGTTTTTGAAAAAAGTATTACGGAACGGCAGGGTTGCCCATCATTCGTGTTTTACGAAGGACCTCCATCAGCTAATGGTATTCCTGGCATTCATCATGTAATGGCCCGTACAATTAAAGATATTTTTTGCAGGTATAAGACTATGAAAGGCTTTCAGGTTTTTCGAAAAGCCGGATGGGATACTCATGGATTGCCAGTAGAACTAGGCGTTGAAAAATCATTAGGAATTACTAAAGAAGATATTGGTAAAAAAATTAGCATTGCTGAATATAATAATGCTTGCAGAAAAGATGTAATGAAATTTACCCGTGAATGGGAAGATTTGACTGAAAGGATGGGCTATTGGGTTGATATGACCGATCCATATATTACTTATGACAATAAATATATTGAAACGCTTTGGTGGCTGTTAAAAGAACTTTATAAAAAGGGATTGTTATATAAAGGATATACCATTCAGCCTTATTCACCTGCCGCCGGAACCGGCTTAAGCACACACGAACTTAATCAGCCCGGTTGTTACCGCGATGTTAAAGATACTACGGTTGTTGCTCAATTTAAAGTTATAAGAAATTCAACATCAGAATTTCTATTCGAAAATACCAATACGGATGTTTATATTTTAGCCTGGACTACAACTCCCTGGACATTACCTTCCAATACAGCTCTTGCTGTTGGTGCCAATATTGATTATGTAAAAGTTAAAACATACAACGTTTACACACGCAAACCAATTACTGTTGTTATTGCTCATGATTTAATCAATAATTTTTTTACGGCTAAAAATTGGGAATCAAATGAGGATGAATATATTGATAAACTCAATGATACTCCACCTGCAATAGTTATTCCTTTTAACAAAAATATTATAAGTTTTAAGGGTAAAATTCTGGATAAAATAAGATATGAGCAGCTAATGCCCTATCAACAACCTACAGAAGGTGATGCATTCCGGGTTGTGTTGGGTGATTTTGTGACTACTGAAGATGGAACGGGTATTGTACATATTGCCCCAAGCTTTGGTGCCGATGACTTTCGTGTAGCAAGGCAAAACGGAATAGGTTCACTTACATTGGTTGATAAGCAAGGTAAATTTATTGACGGTTGTGGCGAACTTACAGGCAGGTTTGTAAAAAATGCATATGATCCCAATCTTAGTGAAAACGATGAAACTGTTGATGTATTTATTTCCGTTTTACTTAAAAAAGACAATAAAGCTTTTAAAATAGAAAAATATATTCATACCTATCCTCACTGTTGGCGTACCGATAAACCAGTTTTATATTATCCGCTCGATTCGTGGTTTATTAAAACAACTGCTTTGCGCGACCGTATGATTGAATTGAACAATACTATAAACTGGAAGCCTGAATCGACAGGTACTGGCCGTTTTGGCAAATGGCTTGAAAATTTGCAGGACTGGAACCTTTCACGTTCACGTTTCTGGGGAACACCACTTCCTATTTGGCGTGACGAAGACACAAATGAAATTTGTATTGGATCAGTTGCAGAATTAAAAACGGAAATTGTAAAATCAATAAAAGCTGGTTTCATGAAAAATAATCCTTTACAGGGTTTTGAACCAGACAATATGAGTAAAGGAAACTACGAAAAATTCGATTTACATAAACCTTTTGTTGATGACATAATTTTAGTTTCAGCTTCAGGAAAACCAATGCACCGTGAATCTGACCTGATAGATGTTTGGTTCGATAGTGGCGCTATGCCATATGCCCAATTGCATTATCCGTTTGAAAATAGGAGCCCCTCCCCTTCCCTCCCCAAAGGTGAGGGAGAAAATATTTCCTTTAAATATCAAACTGCACGAAACTCAGTTTATTCTTTATTGAAACAATTGGCTGAAGATAAAAGAAAGAACCAAACCGAGGCTGAAAATATTCTTTGGCAACATCTAAAAGGGAAACAGCTTGAAGACTATAAAATTAGAAGACAACATATTATTGATGAATTTATTGTTGATTTTGTTTGTCTTTCAAAAAAGCTAATAATTGAAATTGATGGTGGTTATCATCAAAAACCTGAAGTAAAAAAAGCAGATTTATTGAGGACTGAAATCCTTGAAAGTTTGGGTTATAGGGTTATTCGTTTTAAAAATGAAGAAGTCCTAACAAATATTGACAACGTATTAAAAGCTATAAAATATTCTCTAGATGCGCTCTCCCTTCCCCTTGGGGGAAGGCGGGGATGGGGCAGCTTTCCCAGCCGATTTTATTGCCGAAGGAGTGGATCAAACCCGTGGCTGGTTTTTTACTCTTCATGCAATTGCAACTATGCTTTTCGATTCGGTTGCATTCAAAAATATAATCTCAAATGGTTTAGTACTGGATAAAAATGGAAACAAAATGTCCAAAAGATTGGGCAATGCAGTTGACCCGTTTGAAACTATAGAAAAGTATGGTTCCGATCCATTGCGCTGGTATATGATAACCAATGCTTCGCCTTGGGATAATCTTAAATTCGATAATGCAGGAATTGATGAAGTTATGCGCAAATTATTCGGAACATTGCATAATACTTATTCATTTTTTGCATTGTACGCAAATGTTGATGGTTTTACCAACAATGAAACTCAAATTCCTGTAAATGAAAGACCTGAAATTGATCAATGGATAATTTCACTGCTTAATTCATTAATCAAAGAAGTTGACGAATGCTATACCGATTACGAACCTACAAAAGCAGGACGGGCCATTGCAAATTTTGTGACCGAAAATTTAAGTAACTGGTATGTACGTTTAAACCGTAAACGTTTTTGGGGAGGCGAATATTCGAAAGATAAAATCGCAGCTTATCAAACCTTATATACTTGTTTGGAAACCATTGTAAAACTGGCTGCTCCAATTGCCCCGTTTTATATGGATAAAATATTCACCGATTTAAATAATGCATCAAATTCCGACTTATCAGGTTCTGTGCATTTGTCACTATTCCCCACTGTAAATGATAGTTTAATAAATAAAATGCTTGAAGAAAGGATGAATATTGCCCAGCAAGTTTCATCTATGGTTTTGAGCTTACGCAGAAAAGTGAACATAAAAGTCCGCCAACCGTTAAGTAAATTAATGGTTCCGGTTTTGGATGATAATTTTATTGATCAGTTTGAAGCGGTAAAGAATCTTATTCTTACCGAAGTGAATGTTAAAGAAGTTGAATATTTGAAGGATTCCAAAGGATTCTTGGTAAAAAAAATTAGACCTAATTTTAAAACGCTTGGCCCGAAGTACGGAAAGTTAATGAAACAAATTGCCTTGGCGGTTGGCGCTTTCACACAAGATGATATATATAATTTTGAGGCAAATAAAGGATGTTCGCTAACAATTGATGGGCAGGAGGTTCAATTATTTACTGAAGATATGGAAATTGCTTCGGAAGACATTCCAGGCTGGTTGGTTGCTAATGAAGGTAAATTAACGGTAGCATTAGATGTTAAAGTTACCGAAAGCCTTAGAATGGAAGGAATAGCCCGTGAATTTATCAACCGTATTCAAAATCTCAGAAAAGACAGTGGCTTTGATGTTACTGATAAAATAAATATTGAAATACAAAAACATGAGCTTATAAATGAGGCAATTGATAACCACCATGATTATATTAAGGCGCAAACATTAGCGCTTAGTTTAAATCTTGTTGATAACTTGCAAAATCATGGTTCAAAGCTTATTGATATTGATGAAGATATTCAAACTTTAATAAAAATTAATCGTATAAATTGAACTTTTAAACCTACTTTTCAGAAATAATCTTAAATTTAGAAAAACAAAAAGCTATGTCAGAAAAAAACAGATACACCGACGAAGAACTTGAAGATTTTAAGCAATTAATTCTCGACAAGCTCGATCAGGCCAAAAGAGATTATGAGCTTTTAAAAAGCGCAATAACCCAAAGCGGCAGCAACGATACACAAGATACCTCACCAACGTTTAAAGTTTTGGAAGAAGGTGCAGCAACCTTATCGAAAGAAGAAGCCGGTAAACTGGCACAAAGGCAATTGAAATTTATTCAACATTTACAAGCCGCTTTGGTACGCATCGAAAACAAAACTTATGGAATTTGTCGTGAAACTGGTAAACTTATTCCGAAAGAACGTTTAATGGCAGTACCTCATGCAACTTTAAGCATTGAAGCTAAGCAAAGTCAGGGAGCTGTAAAACATTAAAATTAGTTTGCTAATTTGCCAATGAGTTAATGTGCCAATAATTAATTCATTATTTATTTATGGCAAATTGAATTATCACATTGGTAAATTGATTAACTATCACATTGTTATATTATGAGTTTAGGTAAAAAAGCCGGGTTGGTAATTTTTTTGGTATTATTTTTTGACCAATTATTGAAAATATGGATTAAGACACATATGGTTTTAGGCCAGGAATTTAAGTTTGCCGATTGGTTTATAATTCATTTTACCGAGAATAATGGAATGGCCTTTGGAATGGAATTAGGCGGCTCGTTTGGTAAACTGATTCTAAGTATTTTCAGGATAGCTGCAATAATTGCAATCGGATGGTATTTATATACACTTGTAAAATCTAAGGCTCACACAGGTTTAGTTATAAGTGTTGCCATGATATTGGCCGGCGCCATTGGTAATATAATTGACAGCGCATTTTATGGAATGATATTTAACGAAAGTTGGTATTCTCCGGCAAAATTCCTTTCACCTGATCACTATTCAAGCTTTTTGCATGGTAAGGTTGTAGATATGTTATATTTCCCCTTAATCCAGGGACATTTTCCTCAATGGGCCCCCGGTTGGGGCGGTGATGAATTTTTATTCTTCAGGCCTGTATTCAATTTGGCCGATTCTTCAATAACTGTAGGCGTAGCAATTATTCTTTTATTTCAGAAAGTATTCTTTAAAGAAAAATAATACTCCAAAATCTGTTCAATCAGTTAGGTTTAAATATTTATAAAAAGGCCGACCAGGGAAAATTTCCTAGTCAGCCTTAATTTATTTTGATAACTTGTCCTTAGTCGTTATCGTCTGTTTCAACTTCTTTTTTCAGAATATTCCCTTCAGGTGAGAATTTAACTTCATACTGCTCTTTGTCCTTTTTGGCTTCAATTTCATAAGTTATTTTATTATCAAAAGTTACAGCCATTTCAGCTTCATCAATTTTGTACCCTGCAAATTCTTTTGCGATAGCATCTGTCACGCCTTTAGGTAATTGAGAAACTTCAATTTCAGTTTCGGTCTTGAGCCATTTCCCATTCTGGTCGAAGTTTGCTGAATATTCAACCCTATTCAATTTAAATTCAGCTTCAAAATTCCCGGATTTCTCCATTTCCCATTTTACATCTTTTGCAGAAGAAAATTTTACATTAAATGCATTGGTAACAACTGCAGGTACTTTATCGGCACTGATTTTTTGTCCATAATTTGACGAAATGGTAATGAATACCATTGTTATAACTAAAAATATATTTTTCATTTTATTTAAAATTAAAGTTAATACTTACATAGGGCACCCTGTTTCAATGGATACCAATTAAAGTGAGATGTTGTAAATTAACTTAACTGTATTGGAGGTCGAAAAACAAAGTTTTTATAATCAAAAATATGCTTTGATTCTAAAAAATAATAATTGATTTTTAAAGTTTTAAACTCAGGATTATTTGATAATATATTGGTAGCATAAAAAACCGGCTGTTGGAAACTATTTACAGTTTTGGCCGGTGGTTGATGTGGCTTTTGTTCGTCACCATTATTATGGCTATCAAATAATTCGTCAAAATTGATTAAATGGTCAGTAATAAAATCAAAAAAGGTAATATCCTTATCTTCAGTGGCTTTGCAATGTTTGTACATTGGAGGGATATCCACAAGGAACGAAAAGTCTCCTCCTGGTAAACACAAATTGCCAAATAAATAATAAAGGCAAATTAATATGACACTAATTCTTTTCATGTATTAACAAGAAACTAAAATTATTCAAAATTATTATATAATTCGAATTGATTGAAAATGTTTTTATGAATAATATTCAAAATAAATCGCTAAACTTTATATAAAAAGCCCAAAATCTTCAACTTGACATTTTAAATTTAATTAAACATTTTCAAATTTTAGATTTTTATTGTATTTTTCATGTGTCAATTTCATTTAGAATAATAACCTAAATTATAGTCGCATGAAAATTTTTAATAAAATTTACATTTGGTTTGTCACTATATTGGGCAATATTAAAGTATATAAATTCCCAATGTTTATATTATACGACCCAGGAAGTTATTTAGTAAATGGTGATGATATACGAAAAGTTATAAAATTAATTCAACCCGGCGATATTTTAGTACGTGGTTATATAAATTATCTCGATGGTTATATAATACCCGGTTTCTTTAGTCATGCAGGCTTATATTTAGGTGAAGTGAAAGAAAGTAATAGCCAGGGTTTAAATGAGGATCAGTTGAAAGATTTTAAAGCTGGAGACCAAATGATAGTGCATGCAATGGCTAAAGGTGTTTTTATGGATGATATTATAAATTTTTGCCGATGCGATTATATGGCAATTTTGCGTCGAAATCCTGAAATTGAAACGAAAAGCGATAAGCAATTTACTTTTAAAAATGTGTTTGAAAAAGCTATTGGTTATTTAGGCGAAGCATATGACTTTGCTTTCGACTTTACCGATTTCCACCAGCTCTCCTGCACCGAACTGGTATATGCATGTTATATAAATATATTGCCAACATATGGCGTAGAAATTGAAACAAGAAGGGTTATGCTAATAAAAAAACGGATTATCATACCAGATGATTATGTAAATTCAAAGCTTCAACTGATTTGGAAAAGTCATTCGGTTGATGATAAAATAATTCAAAAAATAAAAATGGAAAAGGCCACATTAAATTAAAAACTATAGTCCTTAAAGATTTTGAGATGAATTTATATATGTAAAAATTCATTCTTAAAATCTTTAAAGTCTATAGCCTCTATAATCTATGAATTAATCACAATTACTTCTTGCTTTTTACTAAAATATATAATCAAAATACCAGCTATTACTATGAATGTGCCCATAATTTGATACAGTGTAATAACTTCATTTAAAAGTACCGATGAATACATCAGTGTACAAATTGGCCCAACACAACTTATAATCGAAACATTAGTTGAACCCAATTTTTCAATCGCATAATTGAACATATAAATTGGTATAACCGTTGAAAATATTGCCATTAATAAACAATCGAAATATACATGATGGTTATAACCACTTATTTTTGCCTTGCCCGAAAACATTGCATGAACAATAATACATAAACACATAGATAAAATGGCTAAAGTGGTGAACCTGAAAGAACCTAATCTGGCAATTAAACCGTCTGCAATAACCAAAAATATTGCATAAATTAAAGAACTTAATACAATTAGAATAGCCCCATACCAAAATAAATTGGAATTTTTCATATTCATTTTATTACCAAATGCCAGTAATAATCCACTATATGCAATAAAAATCGATATTATTTGATATATATTAATATTCTTTTTTAGGAAAATTGCAGAAATAATTATTACAAAAGTTGGGTAAAGGAACAATATCAATCGTTCAATTGAAGCCTCAACATATAAAAGCCCAATAAAGTCGAACAAACTTGAGATATAATACCCGAGCATACTTATACCAAATACCAGAAAGATATCTTTTAATTGAATTTTTTCATGTACCTTATTCTTTTCAATCCAAATACCTATTATTACAACAAAAGGTAAGGCAAATAGCATTCGTAAATAAATTACTGAAATCGGATCGACTCTGTAAACATAAGCCATTTTAGCGAAAACCGATTTTGCTGAAAACATTACAACGCCTGCCAGTGCAATTAAACCTGCCTGGAAATTTTGGATTTTTACTTGTGGTAACATAACATTTGGTTTTAATTAAACATTCAAAAAAAAAGCCCCCCGGATTTCCGAGAGGCTTCAGCTATATATATTTCAATTTGCTTTTTATATTTTACAATTCTGCATTGAATTAAAACATATTCTACCCTTTGCCTCTCCCGATTGCATCTTAATCGTGCTGAGCCACCTTGTGACAGAAATATGCTTAATTGAACAATTCATTTATTACTTTATTTCAGAATTCAAAATTATAAAATTTTAAAATAATATCCTATTTTTATTTATTAAGTTATATGGTTATATTTAAATTGAATTTTATTTTAACGAATTCCTTTACAATTATGCGTAAACGAATATTATTGGTAATCTTAATTATATATTCATCTTTTGAACTAGAAGCGGCAGATAGTATCCAGTATAAACCTATTCCATTTTATAAAGCATTTTATAAAATGGGCAACAACGCTATAGGGTCGTTTGAATACAACTATGGATTGAATTATGGACTTGGAGCGGTGGGTACTTATGGTATCATTAAATCAGGGATTGATTGGAAATTGAACCGGTTTGCTAAAGACAATAAATCAGTTTCAAATTCAGGTATGTTTTCAGCAATACTTGGTGGAATTGTTCCACTTGCATTGCCATTAGGAATGTATTTTAATGGCAGATCAAAAGATGATTTACGCTTGCAAGCAACAGGTGTGGCTTTAGGGCAATCTGCAATACTTGCACTAGGAATTTCATCCGGTATAAAAGTGTTTACAGGACGCAAACCGCCAGGTATTTTAGACCCAACCTCTGAAAATTCAGATTATAGCGCCGATTTTAATTTTGGATTTCTTCGCCGTGGAGCATTTAATGGTTGGCCCAGCAGTCATACTTCAGTTGCATTTGCCATGGCAACGACTTTGTGTGAAATGTATCCTGATAATACTGCACTGAAGATTGGCGCTTATACCTATGCTACAGCCATTGGACTTGGGGTTGCAGTTAGTATTCACTGGTTTTCAGATGCTTTTGCCGGCGCACTGATTGGTTATGCTATTGGTAAATCGGTAGGCAAAAGTTTTAATCAATTATTACAGAATGAAACCAATGTAAAGAATTATTCATTTTATGCGACACCAAATTCAATGTGTTTTGTTTATAGATTTTAGCTTAATAGTTTAATTTGTATTAGTAAAACAAATTGCATAAAGGTAAATTTCAGAAAAGTGGACTGAAAAGCCTTGCCAAATTTTCCTTTGTGTTTTTAAGCCACGACCTGTTATTCCATTCTTCTAAAGTAGAAGTATTGCAACGTTTTAAATCGTCAAGATATAATTTCTCAAGCCTTGCAGCTATTTCTTCATCATAAATTAAAGCATTTACTTCAAAATTCTGGTCGAAACTTCTTATATCCATATTGGCAGTTCCAATGGATGAAAATATTCCATCGACCAACATTAATTTAGCATGATTGAAACCCTTTTTATAAAAGTAGATTTTTATACCGGCTTCCATAAGCTCGCCCACAAAAGAAAGCGTACTGTTATAAACTACATGTGAATCTGATTTCTGTGGAATCATCAATCGCACATCCACTCCTGAAAGTGCAGCAGTTTTTAAGGCTGTTAAAATACTTTCATTCGGAATAAAATAGGGCGAAGCTATGTATATATGATTTTCGGCTGTTGTAATTGCGGCAAAATATGCCTGCATTATATTTGCCCAATCCGAATCGGGACCGCTTGCGGTAATCTGCACCAGTCGTTTTTCTTTTATTGCATTTTCAGGAAAAAATATATCATCGTTAATCACTTTCTTTGAAACAAAATACCAATCGGTAAGGAAAATAACTTGCAGCGAATGCACCGCTTCACCTTTTATCCGCAATTGCATATCTTTCCACATACCTAACTCAGCACCACCTTCAATATACCTGTCAGCAACATTCATTCCGCCTAAATGTCCAATTTTCCCATCTATAATAACAATTTTTCTATGGTTACGATAATTAATTTTGTTTGTAAATAGCGGAAACCTGACTGGTAAAAACGGATATATCTGAACTCCAGCTTCTTTTAATGGTTTAATATATTTATTGGATAAGCTCCAACTTCCCATATCGTCATATATAACTCTAACTTCAATACCTTGTTGCGCTTTCTTTATAAGTATTTCCTGAACCCTTTTACCAATTTTATCATCTTCAATTATGTAATACATTAAATGAATATGGTTTTTTGCCGAATCTATGTCTTTTAAAATTACATCAAATGCCTCTTTGCCACGGGAATATATATTTAAACTGTTATTTTCGCTCAACATGGCTTTGCTGTTGTTAAGCAATAAGGTCATAATATGCTGTTTGCTTTTTATTTTCGGATCTTTGAGAAATTCTTTTCCCGGTAACTCAAGAATTTGAACATGGCTATAATCGCGAAGACGTTCCATATCGCCAAGTTCCTTTCGGTTAAATATTTTTTGTCTCCGGTAATTTTGACCAAAATAGAAATACAATATAATTCCTGCAATAGGAACCAGAAGCATTACCATTATCCATGAAACAGTTTTAAGTGGATCGCCCTTTTGCTGGATTACCATGATTATGGCAAATAATATAGTAATGAAATATACTATTTCTAATGGGGTTATTCCGTAGAAAATAAACCTAAACCACATGGAAATTTTCCTTTTTAATTTTTCCCATCAATTTCATGGAATGAAATCATAGGAATTTTAATGTAATGTGTAATTTTTTCAGTTTTACTTGTTTCAAATAGTGATTTAAAGAAACTTTCGTGTTCCTTCAGCATCAATAATAAATCGGCATTTTCATTTTTCAACGACTCGGTGATGCTTTGCACAACATTTTTATGTGAAGAAAGTTGAAAAGTAATATTTTGATAATCAATTTTTTCAGTAACTAATTGTTTGAATCCGGCAAACTTCAATTCAGTCTTAAAATCGTTTGCTTTTGAAGAAATATGTAAAACTTTTATTTCAGGGTTAAATTTACCAAATAAGTGAATGAATTTCTCAAGGACTTCAATATCAGCCTTACGAAAATCAGTTGCTAAAACTACTTTCTTTATTGTTTGATATGAAAATCCGGAAGGAATAATCATTACCGGACAAGCTGAATCCTCTATCAGAGAAGATATAGTGCTGTTGGTAAACCTTGAAATTAAGTCCTGCGAACCTGCAACGGCAACAATCATTAAATTAGTATCCGGTACGGATGATTCAATCATTAATTCATTGGCTAATTGTCCTGAAACCACTTTTATATCGTAGGCAACATCGGAAGGAAACTTAGAATTTAAATCTTCCATTATTTTTTTGAACGATTCAGTTGCTGAGGCTTCCATTTCCTTAATATTTTCAACTGGAAGTATGGTCGATATTAACTCGGTTTCAGAAACTCCGGCAGCAAATTTGTATAATTCAAGAATATGCATTAATGATACATTTAACCCTAAATTATGGGCTAAATTAAAACCGTATATTATTGAATTCTTTGAAATATCAGAGAAATCAGTTGGGATTAAAAGCCTTTTCATATTTCTGAGTAGTTAAAATTAGAAGTATTGCCAAAACAAAATACCAATATAAAACTAAGCTATTTTGAAGTGAATATCAAATTTGGAATGCTATTTCTTGAAAATAAAATAAACGGCCAGTATCAGAAAAACAAACCCAATCAGTTGGTTTATACGAAGAGTTTCATTTTTAAAAAAGAGTATTGAAAATATTGTAAATACAGTTAAAGTAATTACTTCTTGAATTACCTTAAGTTGTAACAATGAAAAAGGACCACCATAGTCTTTGTAACCTATTCTGTTAGCAGGGACTTGGAATAAATATTCAAACAACGCAATTCCCCAGCTTATAAGTATTACAGAAATTAATGGCAAAGCCGAGAACCATTTCAATTCTTTAAATTTTAAATGTCCATACCATGCAAAAGTCATAAAAGAATTGGATGCAATTAAAAGTAAAATTGTAGATAACCCCTTCATTTTTTAATGCAAAAATAATTTACTCACAAACATTCTTAATAGCAATAATTTAAAATAATTTGTAAAGTTGTTCGTTAAATGATAATTTTATGATTTAATTTGTTAGTTCTTACAAACATATTATACCATTATGAAGCATTTTAAGTTTACAAGAATAATTAAAGTATTTGGCGTTATATTTTTTACTGCAATTATTATTAATTCGTGTACAAAAGAAAATCCTACTCCTCCTTATGTAGGTACCTGGGCGTATAATTATACATACTTGGATGATTCTACTAACATTACCTATCATGAAAAATTAGTTTATGTTTTAACTTCAAATAGTTTTACTGAAACATATGAAGAAATGAATCCAAATTCAGGAGTTTGGATAAGTTATGTCGGAGCCAAGGGTATTTTATCATCAAATGGTACAAACCTATATTTTGGAATTACTGATGCAGGTATAACATCTTTTGTTTATGTAAATAATATTCAAACTCCAACTGGAGTAATTACATATTTTAATGAAAATTCTGATGCTATCAATTTTAATAATATTTTGGCTCAGTATTTAGGTGACAAAAGTTTTAATTATAGTTATTCAGTTTCAGGCCAATATTTGTATTTGACAGATTCAAGCAATGCCACTGCAAAATTTACAAAAGAATAATTAATTTAAACTTAGCTAAATTTTGAAATGATATAATGTCGGTTCATTCTGGCAATATTGGTCATTTTAATTTCTTTAGGGCATTCAGCTTCACAGGCGCCTGTATTGGTGCAATTTCCGAAGCCTAATTCATCCATTTTAGAAACCATTGCTGCAACGCGTTCTTTTGCTTCAACCTGTCCCTGAGGCAACAGAGCCAAATGCGAAATCTTTGCAGAAACAAACAACATAGCTGAAGCATTTTTACAAGCTGCAACGCAAGCTCCGCATCCGATACATTGTGCAGCATCCATTGCCAAATCGGCTTTTTCCTTTTTTACAGGAATAGAATTGGCATCCGGAACTCCTCCGGTACTGACAGAAACATAACCGCCTGCCTGAATAATTTTATCAAATGCCGAACGATCAACTACCAAATCGCGTATAATTGGGAAAGCCCTTGCACGCCATGGTTCTACAGTAATAGTATCCCCGTCTTTAAATTTGCGCATGTGAAGCTGGCAAGTGGTTACGCCACTATCATTTCCGTGCGGACGGCCATTGATGTACAAACTGCACATCCCACATATACCTTCGCGACAATCATGGTCAAAACATACAGGCATCTCGAGCTTTTCAACCAAAGTTTCATTCAACTGATCGAGCATTTCAAGAAAAGAACAATCGGGAGAAATATTGTTTATTTTATAAGTAACAAATTTCCCTTTTGTTTTGGCATTTTCCTGTCTCCAAATTTTCAATGTTAAATCCATAATTCCTCTTATTTGTAGTTGCGCTGTTTCAATTCAATAAATTCGTATTTCAAATCTTCTTTGTGCAGTTCAGGTTCCTGATTTTGTCCTTTGTATTCCCATGCGGCTACATATTTAAATTTTTCATCATTCCTGAGAGCTTCACCTTCTTCGGTTTGATATTCTTCACGAAAGTGTCCGCCACACGATTCTTCCCTATGCAATGCATCGCGAGCAATTAACTCGCCAAGTTCAATAAAATCAGCAACACGTAATGCCTTTTCCAATTCAGGGTTAAATTCATTTGCTGATCCAGGAACAAAAACACCATTCCAAAATTCTGTCCTTAATTCTTTAATTTTCTCAATAGCAATTTCAAGGCCTGCTTTAGTGCGTCCCATACCAACATTTTCCCACATAATATGACCAAGACGTTTATGGAAACTATCGACGCTATGCTTGCCTTTAATGCCCATTATTTTGGCAATTCTATCTTTTACAGCATTCTCAGTTTCAACAAATTCCTTTGCGTCAGTTTTAATGCGAACTGTGCGAATATCATCGGCCAAATAATTTTGAATGGTATAAGGCAGAACAAAATAACCATCGGCTAAACCTTGCATTAAAGCTGAAGCTCCTAACCTGTTTGCCCCGTGATCGCTAAAGTTGGCTTCACCAATGGCATATAACCCTTTTATTGAAGTCATTAATTCATAATCGACCCAAATTCCACCCATGGTATAATGAATAGCCGGGTAAATCATCATGGGCGTTTCGTATGGATTTTCGTCCACTATTTTTTCGTACATCTGAAAAAGGTTACCATAGCGTTCTTCAATTACGTGTTTCCCCAAACGGTTGATGGCGCTTGAGAAATCAAGAAAAACAGCCAATCCGGTTGAACCAACTCCAAAACCTGCATCGCAACGTTCTTTCGCAGCACGTGAAGCAACATCACGTGGGACAAGGTTCCCGAATGCAGGATATCTTCGTTCCAAGTAATAATCGCGGTCGTCTTCGGCAATATCTTTAGGTTTAATTTCTCCTTTTCTTAATTTTTCTGAAACGGCTTTATCTTTTGGCACCCAAATACGACCATCATTTCTGAGTGATTCAGACATTAAGGTCAGTTTACTTTGGTATTCACCATGAACAGGAATACATGTAGGATGGATTTGAGCGTAACAAGGATTCCCGAAAAAAGCTCCTCGTCTCCAGGCCTGAATAGCAGCGCTTGCATTTGAACCCATAGCGTTGGTTGATAAATAGAATACATTCCCATATCCACCTGTAGCCAAAACTACGGCATGTCCGAAATATTTTTCAATTTTCCCTGTAACTAAATCTCTGGCAATAATTCCTCTGGCTTTTCCATCAATTATTACCATATCCAACATTTCAGTACGAGGAAACATTGTAACCGTTCCTGCATTAATTTGGCGACTCAAAGCACTATATGCGCCCAGTAACAATTGCTGTCCGGTTTGCCCACGGGCATAAAATGTGCGTGAAACCTGAGCCCCGCCAAATGATCTGTTATCAAGCAATCCACAATATTCACGAGCAAACGGAACACCTTGTGCAACACATTGATCAATTATACTGCCACTTACTTCGGCAAGGCGATAAACATTCCCTTCACGGGCACGATAATCCCCACCTTTAATTGTATCGTAAAATAACCTGTAAATGCTATCGCCATCATTTGGATAATTTTTTGCAGCATTAATACCTCCTTGCGCTGCAATACTATGTGCACGGCGAGGGCTATCCTGATAACAAAAAACTTTAACATTAAAGCCTAATTCACCTAAGCTTGCCGCTGCTGATGCGCCTGCAAGACCAGTTCCAACAACAATAATATCGAGTTTGCGTTTATTCGCCGGGTTAACAAGATTTTGATGATTTTTATAATGGCTCCATTTTTCTTCTATAGGGCCTGATGGTATTTTTGAATTGAGTTCCATATTGCAATTTTCAATTTTCTGAATTAAATAATCATTTTTTGATATTCTTTTTCTACTTTAAATAAAGAATGTACAAAGGAATTATTGCATATCCTGCTGGTACAATAATAGAATAAGCTATACCAATAAAATTAATTATAGGCGTATATTTATTATGGTTCCATCCTAAAGTTTGAAAAGCACTTTGAAAAGCATGAACCAAATGAAATGAAAGAAAAACCATAAATGCTATATAAATCCACGAATAAATTGGATTTTTGAATAAATTCAAAACCATATGGTAAAAATCATGCTTGCCTTCAACACCGGCAGGAACAGCTACCCAACCTAATTTAACAAAATAAAAATTAATAAAATGCAAGGCCAGAAAAGCAAAGATTATTGCCCCGGAATGTATCATATACTTCGAAAAAAATGAAATTTGTGAATGATTGGTCTTAGCATATCTTTTTGGACGTGCATACCAGTTTTCGACCTGCAATACCAAGGCATAAATAATATGCAGGAATATTGCGCCAAATAATACAAATTCCATTATTTTAATAACAATATTGGTAGTCATAAATTCAACAGCTTGGGTATAAGCTGCCCCTCCATCATTTACAATTACCAATAAATTTATTGACATATGCAAAACCAGGAATGCACATAAAAACAATCCGGCAACGCTCATCATAAGCTTTCTGCCAATAGAAGAAGTCACAAATTTGCTCATATTTTATCAGAGATATTAGGTAAATTCAAGCTTTTAAAATCAAACCCATTAAAATTAATATTTTAAAAGTTCACAAATTTATATGGTTCAATGTGCATATGCAATTAAAAATTTAAGTTAGTTGTTATTTAAATTAAATTTAATCTACATAAATTGTAAATTTGTATTTATTCAGGTTCTTATACTATCGGCTATTAGACTTAAAGAAAACATTTTATTGAAAATTTTGATATACTAAAGCCTACAGCCTGAATCCCTAAATATCAATAAATGCGCTACAAAACAATAAATAAATATTTGTTCGAAAAAAACAGGCAAAAACTTTGCAGGTTACTTCCCGGACATTCAATAGCAATAATTGTTTCGAACGATGAAATGCCGCGAACAGCCGATCAATTTTTCCCATTTCGCCAAAATTCCGACTTGTTTTACTTAACAGGAATAGAACAACCCAAAACCATTTTGGTTTTAGCCCCCGATTACAATAACCATTCAATAAATGAAATGTTATTTATTGAGAAACCCACGGAACATCAATTGGTTTGGAATGGGAATATGCTTACTATTGAAGATGCTCAAAAAATTTCCGGAATTAATTCCCTGTTTTGGCTTGATGAATTCGAAAACTCATTGAACGATTTAATGCATACAGCTAAAAATATATATTTATCGTTTCACGAAAATTCAAGGTCGTTTGATGAAGTTCCTTTACGTGATTTTCGTTATACTGAAAAAATCAAAGGTTTGTTTCCTTTGCATCATTTCGAAAGATTGGCTCCATTAATGGCTGAAATTAGGGAAGTTAAAGAAGCCGAAGAAATTGAATTAATCAGAAAAGCAATTTCAATTTCGAAATTGGCTTTCGATAAAATAATTGCATCATTGCGTCCAGGAATTTTTGAATCGGAAATAGAAGCTGAAATTATTGCCGAATTTATCCGCAATCAATCTTCAGGGCATGCTTTTTTACCAATTGTTGCTTCTGGTTCAAATGCGTGTGTTCTTCATTATAGTGCAAATAATTCAAAATGTAACTCAGGCGACCTTGTTTTGGTTGATTATGGAGCAGAATATGCAAATTATAATGCCGATATAACCCGCACATTTCCGGTGAACGGATCATTTTCAAAGCGCCAAAGAGAAGTATATAATTCCGTTTTAAAACTACATGATATTGCTGTTACTTTAATGAAACCGGGAGTAACTATTGATAAAATAAATCAACAAATTATTCCCTATTTCGAAGAAGAGTTAATTAAATTAAAGCTATTGACAAAAGAAGTTATTGCAAAACAAGAAACAGATAAACCTGCTTATAAAAAATATTTCATGCATGGTATCAGTCATTTTCTTGGATTGGATGTTCACGATGTTGGTTCTAAACAAGACGAATTGGTTCCGGGAATGGTTATAACCTGCGAACCTGGCATATACATTCGTGAAGAAGGAATTGGAATCAGGCTTGAAAATGACATTCTGATTACAAAAAATGGCAATGAAAATCTTTCCATTTCCATTCCAATGCAAGCCGATGAAATAGAAGAGTTAATAGCAAGAAGTAAATGAAATTTTATGGCAATAAATAACATAATTTATAAGAATACTAAAATTCGTTTTAGTGAAAATGGAAATGGAAAATGTGTGGTTTTGTTGCATGGATATTTGGAATCACTTGAAATTTGGAATGGCTTTACCGATGAGCTTGCTAAAAAATTCAAGGTTATAGTAATAGATTTGCCCGGCCATGGTGATTCAGAAACTTTTGACGGAAGCGCTTCGGTTGAACAAATGGCTGAAGCTGTTAAAGCAGTTTTAGATAGTTTGAAAATTGAAAAATCAGTTATTATTGGGCATTCAATGGGTGGATACGCCATGCTTGCTTTTGCCGAAAGTTGGCCTGAAAGAGTTGCCGGAATTGGGTTATTTCACAGTATAACTTGGGCTGATTTACCCGAAAAACGAGAATCGCGCGATAGAGAAATAGAATTGGTAAAGCAAGGCAAGAAAAATCTGATTTACAATGTAAATGTCCCAAAAGGATTTGCCGATGATAATTTAGAAAAATTTAAAAAGGAAGTTGAATGGGCTAAAATAATTGCATCAAAAACGTCGGATGAAGGAATAATTGCAGCATTAAATGCAATGAAAGCAAGACCGGACAGAACTAAATTACTTGAAAAAATTGACGTACCTGTATTTTTTGCGATTGGTAAAAAAGACAATTATATTCCCGTGGAAAAAATAATGGCATTAACTGTTTTGCCAAAGCAGAAATATATTTCTGTTTTCGAAAACAGCGGGCATATGGGATTTATTGAAGAAGAGAATTTTGCTGTTGATGAAATGGAACAATTTTTATTAATGTGCTAATCGTTACCAGTCAATTAATTTAAGTTATAATATTTTGTATTCCGCTGGCAAATTGGCACATTGAATAATTAGTACATTATATTTATTCAATTGCATTCATTATTTCATCTGTCATTTCTAGATTATGAAAAACGTTTTGAACATCTTCGTCTTCTTCAAAATCTTCGACAATTCTCAATAGTTTTTTAGCAGTATCAGTATCAATTTTTTTATAATCATTTGGTATTCGCTGTAATTCTGCATTTTGTGCCTCAATTTTCATTTCTTCTAATTTCTTTCGCACTTGTCCGAAGTTTTCAAATGAACATGTAAGAACAAAAACATCCCCGTCATCCTCAACTTCATCAACACCAGCATCAATTATTTCCAATTGAAATTCATCAGGGTCAAATTTTCCTTTGGGCACAGTTATCACACCTTTACGTTCAAACAAAAAACTAAGTGATCCGTTGGTACCTAAACTACCACCCTTTTTGTTAAAAATAGAACGGATATTACTGACAGTTCTATTATTATTATCAGTTAAACATTCAATAAAAATTGCAACACCATCAGGTCCCATAACCTTCGAAAGTAACTTCATTTAAATTTGCCCCTTCACTGCTCGCTTTATTAATGGCACGTGTAACATTATCTTTTGGCATATTAACGCCTTTGGCATTTTGAATAGCCAAACGTAACCGTGGATTACCTTCTTCACTGGCTCCACCTTCCTTAACCGCTACTTGAATTTCTTTAACTATACGAGAAAATATTTTCGAACGTTTTGCATCCGATGCGCCTTTTGCCCTTTTAATTTTCGACCACTTACTGTGCCCTGACATATTGATTATGAATTATTTGAAACTTGATTTATTGTTTGTGGCAAACTTAATTTAAATTTTTAAATATTTACTTTATCAGGTATAAAAATATATTTCGTTGCAAAAACAAAAGTTGTGTTAGATAAATATATTTTATTATATTGTTGAGTAAGTGGGACATAATTTTATATTTTATTCAAATTATTACCAAATAAAATTTTTGACATTAAAATTTTTCAAAATAAAATGATTTGGAATTAATCAAATTAGTATTTTTGATAATCAAAACTGTAATAAATTATTAATCAACCAATTTAAACGCTTACGTATTTAGAAATTCAAACAAGGCTAAAATTTATGAAAAAAAAGAACCTATTAAAAATTGCATTGTCCTTAATATTCGCCGTATTTGCGTTAGTAAATACTCAGGCGCAGCAGGATGATAAACCATTAACCTATGGTTTTAGAATTGGGACTAACTCTTCGGGCTTTACCCAAAACTATGAAGTATTTACATTAAGCAAACTTGGTTTTACCGGAGGTGGATTTATTGAATATCAACCCATTAAAATGGCAGGTATTTCAATTGAAGTAAATTATTCGCAAAAAGGCGCTTATCATTTCGACCCTAATTTTATTTATACCCCAGCTGAATTATCTAATGGCACAAACAAAGTTTATTCAGATATTACATTGCAAACAGTTAACATTCCTTTGTTATTTAATTTCAGACCATTGACCGATGGTAACATTACCCCGGTATTTACACTTGGGTTTGCATTCGATTATATTCTTTCAGCATCGTCTAATAATTGGGTAAGCATAACTGATGCAAATAACTTTACCTATACTTTGCCGACTACTAATAAAGAAGATGTAAGTAGCCGATTTCAAAGTTATAATTTTGGGCCTGTTGGAGGCTTAGGAATTGATTTTACTGAAAAGCAAATAAAATATTCTATTGGATTAAGATATAGTTTAGGTTTAAATGATATTGATAATTCGGCTTATTTAAATAATGTAACATCAAATTATTATCGATTCCATTTTTCATCAAATACTCTTTCAGTACTCATAGGAATTGGATTTTAAAATAAAATTAAAAATAAATACAAAACTAAGAAATTATGAAAAAATTAAAAATCTCGATTGCTTTATTAATGGGAATTATAGTAAGTTTCCAATTTACTTCCTGTAAAAAGGATAATTTTACAGAGAAGGATGCAATGAACCTCCAAAATAACTTAAATTCAAAAACTACCCTTCTGAATGACTCAATAACCAGAAGTAGTTTAAGAATAACTTATTCAGTTAACCTCGTTGATGCTTCGGTTTCAACACTAAAATCAACAAAATCTATTAATGTAATTTCAGGAGCTGTAATACGTCTAACACAAAATAGTCAGGTATATACAATTACAACTGATTCAACCGGTATAGCAGTATTTGATTCGTTAAAAGTTGGTTCTGCAACGGTTAATGTTAATTTAAGTGGTTATTCAGTAGTGAATTATGTTGTGAACTTTGCAAATGGATCATTTTCATCTGGTGTTGCTGGTGGACATCAGTTTGCCAATATTATACCTTTAATCCCAATCTCTGGAAGTTCAATGGGAACTATAAAAGGTTTAGTAACTTGTGAATCAGATTTAACTAATCTTTTACCAGATGCTGTTCCAACCGGAACTAAAATTATCGCAATACCTTCAGTTAATTCGGCTGCATTTATAACACCCAATAACACAAACTTAATTACGAATATCAGTTATGACAATTTAGCATTAACAACTACAACTGATGCCAACGGAAATTATTCTTTATCGGTACCAGCAACATTAAATGGATTATCTTATACAATTACAGTTGCCGATTTTACTACAAATCAACAATTATTAGTAAATACTTTAGATTATAGAGATACAACCGGAGTGGTTACTATACCAGCAACATTTGGATCAAATATTACAAATGCCTTTGTTACATCAATACCATCAGTTACTTCAGCATATGTAACAATAAGTGCACCTGATTATACTTATACTCCAGCTGTTGCAACTTCAGTTTTGGGTGATGGAAATGGTATTGACAATATTCAATTGACAAATTCAGGAGGAAAATATACTGCTGGTAAAACTTTTTCCATGCCTATAGATACTCCTTATTTTTCCGGAACAGCTACTTCTTCAGCTGGTTCTGCAACTTTTACAATTAATAGTTATGGTCAGGTAAGTGGAATTTCGGTGAGCAGTGGTAGTAATTATCTAGCATCCGTTGATAATTCTTCAATTTCAATTCCTTATTTTTTACAGGAAGGTACATTTTCTGTAGATACTGGTAATAATAATGGAGCAATTGTTAGCACATCAATAATTTTAAGTGGAAAATACTTTATAAATGATCCTTCGCAAATAACCATTATAAATGTTAGTGGTAATGGTTCCGGAGCATTGCTTACGCCAAACTTTAGTTATACAGGATCCTACTACCAACTAACGAGTATTAGCATTAATAAAGGAGGTATCGGATATGCTAAAAATCAAAAATTTATTGTACGTGTTAATTCAAGCTTAAGTAACCAGGCAACAGGAACAATTCATTTACAAACAGGCGTTGTTTCAGCAATACAAGTATCTAATCAAGGAGTTAATTATATCTCTGGAAAAGTTAATGTTGTAATTAGTCCCCCAAAAAATGGAGGTACACAAGCTACTGCGACGGCTACTGTTAGCAATGGAAAAATTACTTCTATAAATGTTACAAGTAGTGGTAGTGGGTATTCGTCAGCACCCTCTGTTAATGTAATAAGTACAATAGTAAAAATTCAAGCAAAAGCAAATGCAACTATTGATAATGGAGGATCTCCTCACAATGGAAATGTAACAAGTATAACGGTTACAACAGCTGGTCAGGGATATCTAAGTGCTCCAACAGTTACAATTATTCCTTCTATTCCTGGTTTTGGTTCAGGAGCAACAGCAATTGCTTCTATTGATGCAACCTCAGCCGTGAGTGGAATTACAATCACCAATACCGGAAGTAAATATTTAGGAGCTAATAATCCTGTATCAAGTTATGGAGCTTCAACTGTTTCACAAACAGTTCAAGGATCAGGAACTGCAGTTATTAATATTAAACTTGGAACAGGTTTGCGAACCTTACCAAATAATTAATTTCAAATTTTTGGATAAAAAAGAAGCCGTCTCAATTTTACTTTTGAGACGGCCTCTTCATTTATTAGGTTATTAAATGTTCTTTATATCAATTGTGATTTACAGTTTCAATAATACTATAAAATGCAGGTTTTGGTTTGCAATTACGGTCGAATAACAAAGGATAATTAGTTCTGCCTTTTATAGGCCAATCATTTAACCATGATTGTTTATCATATATTCCCCAAAAAGTTACCCTACTAACATCTACTTTATATTTAAGAAAAACTTTAAAAATATCAGCATACCTGGTGGCAAGTTTTTTCTGCATAGAATCTGGCAATGAATTGGGGTAAGGATTGTATTTTTTATTCATCGTAAATTGATCGGAAACTTCGGCCCCTGAATAATTATCTGGTCGAGGAAGAACATTTATATCAAATTCAGTAAACATAACTTTCACCCCTAATGCTGAAAATTCCCTTATACTCGAATCAATTACATCGGTACTGGGAAAATCGAGATGCCAATGTGCCTGAATACCAACACCATCAATTCTTATTCCTTTTGATTGTAAATCTTTTATTATTTTAATTGTACCTAATCGTTTTGCTGGCATTTCGTTGTTAAAATCATTATAGAAAAGCAAAGCATTTGGGTCAGCTTCGTGAGCATATTCAAAAGCCTTTTCAATATAATCATCTCCAATAATTTCAAGCCATTTTGACTTACGAAGTTCGCCATTTTCCTCCAAGGCTTCATTTACAACATCCCAACCATTAACTTTACCTTTATATCGACCAACAACAGTAAAAATATGATTATGCAATCTTTTCAAAAGTGTATCTCTGCTGACTTGTTTTCCCATGTTGTCTTCAAAAATCCATTTTGGGATTTGCTGATGCCATAATAAAGTATGCCCAACAATGAACATGTGGTTTCTAAGACCGAAAGCAACAAAACTATCCGCTTGTGTAAAGGTATATTCGTTTTGTTTGGGATGAATTGAGTCCCACTTCATAGCATTTTCGGATGTTATAGCATTAAACTGGTCAGTAACAAATTGCATTATTTTAGGTTCTTTCCCAAGAATTTCATTTCCTGTCAAAGCTGTTCCAATATAAAAATCATCTTTAAATACTTCCTTTAATACTGGTATGTTGTGACTGCATGAAATAAATAAAATACATGTAATTGTTATAATCAAGATGACAGAAATATTTTTAATGTAGTGTGAAAAAATTTTCATCATATAAATTTTAAGAAATAAAAACTGGATATAATTAATTATAGTTCTTTCTTCTTTCACTCAATTCGTCTTGCATTTGAAGTTCCATGCTTCTGGTAATTTTATAAAAGAAAAGGGTAATTATAACAATTCCAAGAGCAATTGCAGGATATATACTTGAAGATAAACGAATTCCAATTAATGCCAATGGTGTTTGAACCTGATTTGCCACATATCCATATAATGAAAGCAACATACCACCTAAAGAACCTCCAATCGCTAGTCCAACTTTTAATCCAATAACAATTCCGGCAAATACAATTGCTGTTGATCTTCTGTTATATTTCCATTCAGAATAATCAGCTACATCGGCCATCATTGCCCAAGGTAAAGGCATAGTAATTCCCCATGCAAAGTTGAAAAGTATCTGAAGGACAAGTGTTAGAATTATACCACTTGGTGGGATAGCAATAAATAATGCTGTTGATATTAAAGCAAGAAAAAGTCCGGTAATAAATACATCTCTTTTTCCAAATTTAATTGCAAATTTATTGGATATTAAAATACCCACAATTGCGACCAATTGACCAATAATATTCATAACACTAAATGCGCTATCAGCTACACTGGCATTTTTACCCACAAAACCGAGTAAGCCTAATAAACCAAATGTTCCTTTGTTAAAGACTAACATAAAAGAGTTCATACTATCAGCATCAAGATAATACCTGAAGAAATAAAGTAAATTGCCATTTCTGATAGCTAAAAAAATAAACATCATAACAAAAAGGATAAACATAACCACCCATGGCCTGTTTTTAAACAAAGTTAATACATCCTCTTTTAATGAGGATTGTTGTTTTGGATCGGGTTTAACTCTTTCCTTAGTTGTTAAAAATGTTATTAAGAAAAATGCTACTGCTAAAACTGCAAATATTCCCATGGTAATTGCATAACCTTTTGAACTATCGCCTTTACCAAAATGATTTACCATTGGAAGGGCAAATCCTTGAATTGCTATTGTTGCCAAACAAACTAATACAAACCGATAGGAGAAAAGACTGTTGCGTTGTTTCATATCTCCTGTAATTACACCACTTAATGCCGAATAAGGAATATTATTCATGGAATAAATGGTCATTAAAAGGATATAGGTTATAAAAGCATAAACAAGTTTACCTGAAGCCGTAAAGTTTGGTGTTATAAAAGCTAAAAAACCAAAAATACCAAATGGAATAGCTGTCCAAAGAATCCAGGGACGAAATTTACCCCAACGTGTATCAGTTCTATCGGCAATTGCACCCATTATAGGATCGGCCACAGCACCCCATAAACGGGCAACTAGAAATAGTATTGCTGCTGCACCTGCAGTAATTCCAAATGTATCGGTATAAAAACTTAATTGCAATAGCATTAAGGTTTGGAAGATAAAATTGGCAGCACTATCGCCTAAGCCAAAACCTATCTTCTCTTTAACTGAAAGTTTTGATTGCATAAAATTTTCCCTTTATTTAGTTAGTTTAGTTATATTCTGTATTTATTCAAAATGTAAAAATGGGAATATTTTAATTAAATATTCCCATTCATATTATCTAATTTTAATAAGCATTGATTTTGAAACTACAAGGTTGCCAGATTTAACCGATAATATATATGTGGAGTTTGGTAACCCAGAAATATCAACAGTTTCAACTGTTGCATCTGTTTTAAGTACTTTTAAAGTCTGCCCCATCATATTGGTTATTATTATTTCATCGAAATTTGATGTACCAGTAACCATTACACTGTTTGTTGCAGGATTTGGAAATACTTTAATATTATAATTCATTAAAGATGCAATAGATAAAGGTTTAGATACCATATTTCCAATTGCATATTTTGTAAATGGATCTAAAGCAAATGAATCAGTAGATGTAATCGTACCTGTAGTATAAGTAATAGTTGGTTTTTCGCCGTATACAATGGAGTCTTTTAACGAAACAACCATTATTGAATCATTACCTGATTGAAGCACAATTGAATTTATAATATGTCCTGTAGCTATTGAAAAATCAACCACTTGTGCCGAAGGATCAATCATGGGTCTTGTAAATTTAACATAAATCGTTTTCCCATCCTTTGATGTTACGGCTGATGTTACTGAAGGATAAGGATTTACTAAAACATCCGGGCCAAAATTTTCAAGCTCTCCACCATCTGAAGAAGTTTGTGAACCTTTGTTATAAGCTAAAGATAAAAAGTATCCAGATTGAACTTGTTTATTTAAATACAGAACTATAACAGTAGAATCTCCTTGTTTAATTTTAGATGAATCGATCCCAGTGCTTAAATCTCCGAATATCATAAAAGAATGAGTATTTGCATTCGGATCACTCATTGGTTTATCAAACTTTACTTCAATCTGATTTCTCTTAATAATTTGTACACTTAATAATTTAGGTCTTACAGCTAATCCTTCATTTTCCTTAAAAACATATAAACTGTCAGAATTTGCTTTTAAATACTGCGCTTTAAATAATTTCCAGGTATTACCTACTTTAACTTTTATTTCATAATTGCCATAATATCCTTTAAACTTATACGAACCATCTGATTTTGTTTGATCGGTTATTTTTGTTGTCCAAATATTATGAAGCAAATTATAAACAGTATCCATTACAAGTTTTGGATGTCTTTTTGCGTCAAACATTCCCCCTATTGAAGCTTGCCAAGCAGGTTCGGTCAAAGACCAACATATAATTCCACTACAAGCAGGATAAGAAAATGCAAAACGGAACATCCGAGCATAATTCAATGCCTGTTTTAATTGGTTTGTTGTATCTAAATCGAATTCAGTAAATTTAATGGGTAAGCCCAGCGTCGCAAGAGTATCCATATTTTTCTTAAAATCGGGAATATTTATATCATAATTACTATCGCCATTTTGAAGAAAATTGCCGTATGCTGGATTTGGATGTATATATAAATGTGACTGTACTCCAATTCCATCAATAGGTGCGCCTTTTGATATCATTTTCTTAATTAAAGCTTTATAATCATTAGCGCCAGTTCCCCATTCAACATTATATTCATTTACATATAATTTAACTTTTGGAGCAGCAACATGTGCCCATTTGAATACATACCAATTTATAGAATCACCTATAGCATCCTGCAAAATATGGGCATGAAGTGGTTCATTCAATACATCATAATCTTTGAAAAAGGCCCGTATTTACCTCCATCGCGAATAACCCTGTTTTTACAAGCAGCCCAGGCCCTTTGTGGAGTTGGTAATAAATTATGTACCCATTGAGGTAATTCATGATAGTCAGTAGCACTGGTAGCTCCCCAAATTAGGTTATGACCTCTATAATCGTATCCTACTTTTGTTCCCCAATTTACAGCCGCATCAACTAAATCGTAATGTAATATACCTGAATCAGCCTCAATTCCGCTCCATTTAAATGGATTTCCCGTAACACTGCAAGTAAAATACTTAAGTAAAACTGAAGTTGCCCAATCATCCGTATTAGGTACAACTTTGGCGGAAGTTTTATCTATATAAGCTGAATCCGTCTGAAATTTACCTTCCTGTGTATAAGTAGCCGGACCACCGCAGTTTAATAATAGTAATGGTTTATTTATTGAATCGTAAAGTGCAATGCCATCAATTTTAGCATTATCAGTAATAGCAACAAGTTGAATTTTAATTATACTATCTTTAGCAACCATTGTAAATGTTGAATCTAAGGCTTTAAGAACTGCTTTTGTTTTGGCAAAAATATCCAGACTTGAAATTTCTTTATGATTATTAATGTAAACATCAAATTGCCTTTTATTTACGGCAGTCCAATAAAGTTCGGCAAACATTAGTTTAAGCTTGTATTTATTCCCAATTTTAACTGGTAAATTATAAACTAGGGATTGAGAATATCTTTCAGTATTATAAACTAAAGTATCTTTTAACCCTTTAAATTTTGCTGTATCGTTATAAGTATAAGTATTGCCATAATTCCCATTTACTGTAAAATCATAAGTTCCACCAAATTCAAACTCATGTTTAACATGTTTAATTTTAACGCTATCCTGAACCGGATTCCCATTTTTATCTACTACTTTAAACATAAAGTTTCCTTTTCGAATGCTGTCAATTCGTATTTGCGCACTATCAAACCAAGGAGTGGAAATAGTTTTTGCGCTAACTTCTGATCCTATTAAGTCCATAAAAATCAGTGTTAAAAGTGCAAAATGATAATATCTAATTTTCTTTATCATTGTTATTATATTTTAAATGATTTTATTTTTGCTTATTATATAATTCGGTATATCTTTTTGCATCTGTAAGTAAGCCCAATTGTGTAAGCAATTTGCTTAAATGCAAATAATCTTCTTTAATCATTATCTGGTTTTGTTTTTCAAGTTTATGAAATAGTTGAATTGCTTTTGCTTTTTCTCCTTTTAGAACCGCCATTTGAATATGAGCTATCTCTACATAATCATAATTCATTGTAAATAAATTATCTGGCTTACGATTAACAAACTCGGGATAATTAATTACCCTATTGAAATCTCTGGCTCGTTCAACCAAAATAGGTTTGGAGGCATTTCCATTTTCATCAATATGAGATAGAAATAAATCAGTATAAATGCTTAATCCTTTAGATGAAAATGCTATCCATTTACTGTTAGGCGACCATGTATGCCACGAATTAAATAAACTTAAATTACAATTTAACATTTTTGATTGTCCGCCTTTAAACGGAACAATAAATAATTTACTGTCAGGCATCAATAACATAAAATTTTCAGCCTGGCAAAATACTATCCATTTGCCATCAGGAGAAATTGCCGGGAAATAATTACTTTTCCCATTATCCGATGCCCCTTCAATTGGAAGAGCTTTACCTCCATTACCATTATTAAATGGTATTATATACAAATTGTATTTAAAACTTAGCTTTCTTTCAACAAATTGATCAACAATGCTTTCATTTCGAACACTTAATTCATTATTCCCTTCATTTCTTGGAAGTGATTTAGCTCTGGCAAATATTATAAACTTTCCATCGGGAGACCATATAGCGTTTGTTTGCACGTACTCATCCAAATTGGCCCCTGGTAATTCAAAGAATTTATGATTTTTTCTATCATAAATAGCCAAATGGCCGTTCACCGGGAAAAATAATTGTGAAAATGGTATATATTTAGGATCATATGGAAAATTCCTATCAATTATTCTGTCTTTAACAGTTGTAACAACAAATTGACCATTGGGCGAAAGCTTAGAAAATAACCCAAAAGTGCGGCCTTTGCTTAACCTTGTCCATGACATGTAATTATTTATATCGAATGTTATAGTATCATTATCTTTAATTGGCGAAATAAAATAACCACCTTTATCTCTTAATCCAGCATCAAGGTCCAACCCAATTGTATGACCGTCCTGTGTGAAAGAATGGCAATTGCCGCAAACCATAAAACCTTTCATTGCATAATGAGGCGATTTATAACTTCCAATATTAATAAGCCGATAGTTCATAGAATCTAAATGTTTTTCGGCATATATAAACGGAATTGGAATTTGGCGGTATAGAATAGGGGCATTAACCGAATCACGGCTGAATTGTAAAGAAATTTTAGAACTTATATTAAATCCGGAAGCCCTTTTTACTGAAAACCAAAATATTTTATCATGAGTTTGAGTTTTTAAGATTTCCCATTGCTGTTTTGTTGGAGTCCAATTTGATTGGGCAACCTTATCGTGTATTTTAAATTTATGATCATTTGAAATAATATTAACTATCCATTTCCCATTATAATCTTTATCCTTCCATCTAAAAGTAGGCGATGGATATTCTGGTGGAAATAATACTTTTTCAAATGGATATATAATTTTTGAAGTTTTAAAATAATTATATCCTGTTATTAATAACAAAATTATAATTGCAAATAATAGAATTAATGTTTTAAAACCAGGCCTTTTCATTATTTATTTAAAATAATTATAAAATAAGGCTATTATAAAATATATAAGAGGCTGCTTAATGGGCAGCCTCTTACTATTTTTAGTTTTGTTTACCAGCCAAGATATTGTTTTAAATTACCCTGACTTGTATTAACTTCTGTTTGTGGAATTGGGAAGAAATCATTTTTCGGTGAAGTATAACTTACTGTTGAAGGTGTTACACCACCTGATAATGGTTGATTGTTAAACCCACCAGTCTGATCGGATTTATAATCCGATGCAGCCCTGTTCCAACGAACCATATCAAAATAACGGTGACCTTCCATAGCGAGCTCAAGTCTCCTTTCATGAATAATGTCTTGTAATAAGACTGTATGGCCTGCCGGATAATCAGCTGGAACTAAATTGCCAGGCTTGCCGCACATTCTCGCACGAGTACGAACCATATTTAAATAGGTGAGGGCCTTTGCATTGTCGCCAACCATCATGGCAGCTTCAGCAGCAATAAGTACAACATCAGCATAGCGTAAAATTTTGATGTTCATTGGAGCTTCTCCCCAACCTCCTCCTGGACCCACAAATTCGTTGTACGAACATTCATATTTTGCCTGGAACATACCTGTTCTGCAAAATTGTGTAGGAGTAAATACATATGCTATACTATCCCAACCATCTCCCATTGAAATAGAATCGTTACATCCAACAGAATCAATATGAATAGTAGTGTTAAACCTTGGGTCTCCCGGTTCTTTGTTAAATTCAGCTTTTAAATCTTTACTTGGAATATTGAAGCCCCAATAACTTGATGTATTTAATTGACCTTTACGATTTTTTATCCACCTTGCACCGGCTCACCAAACTACTGAAGAACCTCTGGTTGCAAGCCAACCAAGCCCCAAATATTCGCATTGAATTTCAAAAACAGATTCTTTTGAATTGTTGCCGGCAGTTGTCCAAACATATCTGAATCCATCCGTATTTGGTCCTCTCCAGGTACTATAGGTTTCACCATTTATACCAGGCAAACTATATTGGCCTGAATTTATAACCGATTCAGCAGCATTTAATGCATCCTGCCATCTTTCGGTTAAACCAGCAAAACGGCTTTGTCCCGGGTTTACCAGTGAATATTTATCTCCCGGCCAATAATGTGCATACGATGATTCAAATAATATTACTTTGGCCAACAATCCTTCTGCAGCACCTTTAGTTGCTCTACCCACTGCATCATTTACTACAGGTAAAACACTAATTGCATAATTTAAATCGCTTTCAATTAAAGCATAAACACTGCTTAATGATGATCTGCCCATTGTGTATTCCGAAGCGCCTAAAACATGGTCAACCAAAGGAACTTCCCCAAATAATTGGGCAAGATAGAAGAAATCGAGTGCACGTAAAAATTTAACTTCCCCCAGACGTTCATTAATAAATGCAGGTGTAGCCGTTGAATCCTTTTTTGCTATACCCGGTAAATTTTCTATGGCAGTATTGGCATAAAATATACTTTTATATAGCACACCATACGGTTCAGCAAATGAACTAGGTTCTGATGCTGTAAAAGTATATCTGTCAATATCTTGAAATTGGTAAGTATCAGTTCCAGTATTACCACCGGCTTCAGCATCATCTGATGATATACTGCCACAATCGGCTAATAAATAGAGATCCCAACATTGGGTATAGTTCAACATTCCATAAACAGTTGTTACGGCTTCTTCTGCATCGGCTTTTGTGGCATAAAATGAAGATGTATTTATAATACCAATTGGCGCCACATCTAAAAAATCTTTTTTGCAACTGAACATCGATAAGCTTATCAGCAGAAAAAAGAGATATTTATTTATATTTTTTCTCATTTTCAATAATTTTATTAAGTTAAAATTAAAAATCAAGGTTTATACCAAAAGTGTACATTTTCGATTGTGGATAACCTATTAGGTCGATACCTGCCAATTTTGGGTCTCCAGTATTGTTTCCAACTTCTGGATCATAACCTGTATATTTTGTAAAAGTTAACAAATTTTTACCGGTAAAATATATTCTAAGTCTATCAATTTTAATCATTTTCGAAATGCTTGCCGGTAAAGTATAACCCAAAGTAACATTTTTTAACCTTAAATAAGATCCATCCTGAATATATAAAGATGATGATTTACCCCAGTTTTGGCCTCCAACATCAGGCATATTTGATGTAATATTACCCGGGTCAATTGTTACACCTTTATATACAATTGGTAAATGGTATCGGTCAGCAAATTCAGCCCCTCTGTTTAACGATCCCTGCCAGAAATTCTCATAACGTAAAGTTCCATTAAAAATCTTATTACCAGAAACTCCTTGCAAGAAAGCATTAAAATCAAAACCTTTATATTCTAATCCTAATGAAAAACCAAAAACATAAGGTGGAATATAAGAACCTAAATATGTTTCATCGTGATTGTTAATTACACCGTCATGATTAATATCCTTCCATCTGGCATCACCTGCAATTGCTGATGGTTGAGCATAAGAAGTATCAGACCCCTGTACAACAAAAGGTTGATTTGCAAATACATATTTTTTTGATTTATTATTGTATATTTTCTGGTCGGTGGCTTTGAAAATACCATTGGTTTGGAATCCTTCGAATTCACCAATTGATTGTCCTACCTTACTAACAGTAACCCCATTAATTTCATTGGCGACTCCTCCCTGAACAGTTGAATCTGTTGCAAGTTTTGTTATAAGATTTTTCTGGTAAGTAAAGTTAAGTCCAAAATCGGCTTTTAAATCGCCAAACTGTTTTTTATAATTTAAGGTTAATTCAACACCTTTATTGCTAACCGAACCATAATTAACAGTTGGGTTAGTATTTTTTATACCGGTACTTCCTAATTCCTGAGTCGATCCGGCAGAATAAAGATAGGTACCGGCAGTTGCATTTACTTGCTGAGGCATAATCATTCCATCGTTGACTTTATTAAAGTAATCAACACTAACAGTCAATTGATCCTTTAAAAATCCTAAATCTATCCCTACGTTGGTCTGATCAACAGTTTCCCAGTGCAAATCAGGATTTTGTACCTGAACCGGACCATAGCCTTGTGAAGTTGTTTTATTATCAAATGAATAGTTCATAATTTGTGTATTCAAAATGGTTGCAGCATAAGGCCAATAAGTCGTTACAGGAAATTGCCCGGTTTGCCCATATCCAACCCTAACTTTTCCAAAACTAAAAATATTCAAATCTTTCACAACCTGTAATTCTGTGAATTTAAATCCGAAAGAGCCAGAATAAAAGTTCCCCCATTTAAAATTTGGTCCGAAGTTTGACTCTCCATCTCTCCTCGCATTAAATTGGAAAAGTAACATACTTTTATAATCATAATTGATACGACCAAAGTAAGCCTGACTTGTAGCTTCTTTTGCAGAACCCTGGATTAATTGATTTGTTAATGTATCGTTGGTTGAATTGTTGAAATAAAGCAAGTTTGGATTATCTGATGCAAAATTTTGTCTTTTGCCACTAATAAAATAATCCCACCAGTCAGCAGCTTCCGTACCAGCCATAACTGAAATATTATGGTGCCTGCAAAATTGTGGTATTATAGGTTATGTAATTTTGATAAGTCCATGAAAATTGCCTGTCAATAGATTGATTCAAAGAATTGGCGTTATTAAAATCAATATCAGAAGCATGATATTCTGGTAAATATTGCCAAGTTTCAGCATCCCCAGCTTTACCATAAAAGCGTGTAGAATAAGTTAATCCTTTAATAATTTCAAGGCTACCTCCAAAGTTACCATCAATAAACAAATTTTTTGAATATTGATCGCTTTTCTCATCCACCCCTGTAAATGGGTTAATGCCTCCAAATAGTGGAACGGTCCATTTGCCATTGGCTTCATATGGTGTTTGAAATGGCAACATATTTAAAGCTGCCATTGTCGTATAATTGTTATAGGCATTCGAATACTGCCATTCAGCAGGTCCTGTTTGTTTGTCGTTCGAAAAATGAACCACTTCATCGAGTTTAATATGTTTGCTTAAATTGTGCGATGAACTAATACTCATCAACATTTTTTTATAGCCTGTATTTTTAATTAACCCGTCCTGGTTCATATAATTCATCCCCAATGCAAACTTTGATACTTCATTACCGCCAGAAACATTTACATCAAAATTTTGCATTTGAGCAGGTTTATACAAAGCTTTTTGCCAATCAAAGTTTTTTGACAAAGTATCAGCATTCATAGTGAACGGAACTCCTTTGTTCATTTCAGCATACAAGTTATTCCATTGAGTAGAATTCATCATTTTAAGTTCGTTGGAAACATTTTGTATCCCTGTAAAGAAGTTTAAACTTGTTGTGATTTTACCTGAATGTCCTTTTTTAGTAGTAATTAAAATAACACCATTACCCCCATTTGAACCATAAATGGCCGTTGAAGCAGCATCTTTTAAAATTTCAACCGATTCAATGTCGTTAGGGGAAATAGAATTCATATCAACCCCAGGAATACCATCCACTACAACCAATGGATTTGCTCCATTAATAGAACTTACCCCACGGATTTGAATTGTACTTGATCCGCCAGGCATACCGCTATTTGCAACTACATTTACACCAGCAGCATGACCTTCAAGAGCTTCATCAACTTTCATCGCTGGAAGTGCTTGCATGTCCTTAGCAGAAACTGAAGCAACGGCACCGGTTAAGTCGCTTTTCTTTTGAACCCCATAACCAATAACAACAACTTCATTTAATTCCTTTACATCTTCGCTTAATACTACATTAATAGATGTTTGGTCATTAACTTTAATTTCTTGAGAGACATAGCCTACAAAAGAAAATCTTAAAGTTGCATCATTAGTGGCTTTAATAGAAAATTTACCATCCAAATCAGTAACTACACCTGTAGTTGTGCCAGTAATCAAAACACTTACACCAGGAAGTGATTCGCCTTTGTTGTCAGATACAACGCCGGTTATTACCCGTTCCTGTCCAAATGCCGTTATTCCCATAAACAGCACAAAAATAATTGCTAGAATCCCGGATTTGAGATGTCGCAATTTTTCACTTTTGTTTTTTGTTTTCATCATTGTAGCTAAAATTTAATTTAGTTAAGTTAGTTAATAAATATTAAGTTTTAAATTACTAATATTTTTTAAGAAAGTCAAATTTAGGATTGATAAAATCGAAAAACTTTCATTTTCATGTCATTTACTGTCAAAAATTGTTCAAAACAAACTTGTAAAAGCTTAGTGTCAAATTTGCATCATGCTAAAGAAACAAAAGTGCTATTCATTTTTTTGATTTTCTAATAACTTTATAATTTTTGATTATTGTAATATTACAAATCAATATAAATAAAAATAAAGAGAAAATGAGAATGGCAAAAACAAATATCCTAAAATTGTTAATCCTATTATTTGTAATTGTCTCAGGATGTACCGATAGAAAACAAAAAGAACTACTTTCTAATCTTGATAAGGGTAAATCAATTGCAACTGGTATAAAAATTACTTATCCGGTTAATGGAACAATATTTCCCCCAGAATTTCAATCTCCTACATTTGAATGGTATAACATTACAGCCAGCTCTCCAGCATGGTATGTTTATTTCACCACAGAATCAGGTGAATTAATAATTACAGAAAAAATTGAAAATAATTCATGGAAACCCGATTCATTAGACTGGAAAAAATTAAAAACAAAAGTTAAAAATGAACCTTTCTATTTTACAGTAATAGCAAAAAGTAATGCTGAACAGTTGCCCAGTGGAAGAGTACAACTAAAATTTTCAAAAGATTCAGTTGGTGCTGATATTTTTTTTCGCGCTGTCACTCTTCCTTTTGGTTTTGCCGTAAAAAATGTGCATACAATTGAATGGTATCTTGGAAGTGTAAAAGGTGGACATCCACGTAAAATGCTTGATAAAATGACTGTTTGCGCCAATTGCCATACTTTTTCTGGCGATGGATCATTATTGGCAATGGACGTTGATTATGGCAACGATAAAGGTTCATACACAATAGCTCCTACAAAAGATACCTGTAAAATTACACCCGATAAAATTATTACCTGGAGCGATTATAAGCGAGATGAAGGTGAACCAACATTTGGACTGCTTTCACAAATTTCACCTGATGGAAGATATGTTTTATCTACGGTTAAGGATCTATCAGTTTTCGTTGCTATCGATAATAACCTTGCTTATTCGCAATTGTTTTTTCCAATAAAAGGAATATTGGGTATTTATGATCGTAAAACAAAGACATTTAGTGACCTGCCAGGCGCCAATGACAAAAAATTAGTTCAAAGTAATGCAAACTGGTCCCCTGACGGGAAAAAAGTAGTATTTGCAAGAACCACTGCATACACTTCCCAAAGAGTTAAAAATGCTGGCAGGGCATTACTTTCCATAGATGATGTTATTGAATTTAAAAAAGGTAAACAATTTAAATACGATTTATATACTGTTGATTTTAATAACGGACATGGCGGAATCACTCAACCTTTAAAAGGTGGTTCAGGAAATGGGAAAAGTAACTATTTTGCACGTTATTCTCCAGACGGAAAGTGGATAGTATTTTGCCAGGCATCCAATTACATGTTGTTGCGTCCCGATAGCAGGTTATATATTATGCCATCATCAGGAGGTGTGCCAAGATTAATGAATTGCAACTTAGACAGTATGAATTCATGGCATTCGTGGTCGCCCAATAGTAAATGGATAGTTTTTTCTTCAAAACACAGAGGTATTTATACCCAACTATACCTTACACACATTGATGAAAATGGAAATGATTCACCGCCAGTTTTGCTTGAGAACTTATTATTTAATACCCGTGCTGCAAATATTCCTGAATTTTTTCCTGGAAAAGCTGATAATTTTAAGAAAATACAAGATGCATTTTCACAAACAGCTCCATCCTATGCAGCAATAGCATCAGACAATATTACCAATAAATATTATAAGCGGGCTTGGGACAATCTTCAAAAAGCATTACAAATTGATAGCAATTATATCGATGCCTATTACTCAAGGATACTTTTAAATGCACAATTATTTCAAATAAATTCGAAAATTGACAGATCCGATAAAAATAAAATGTTGGAATTGACTAAAGAGAAAATGGAAAAGAATAAAAACGATGTCCATCTACATATACTTCATGCTACTTTAATTTCAAGTCTGGGAGATAATAAAGCTGCAATTGATGAAGCAAAATCACTTCTGCAAATAGCGCCTGATAAATACCCTGTTTATGAATTTATAGTTTCAGTATTACGAAAAATGAAAGATTACCAAGCTACTTTACCATATTATGAAAAAATGCAACAACTTGTTCCAGCAAATAAACCTGAAATAATGTTTATGAAAGCACAAGCTTATATTGCATTAAAAAAGCTTCCCATTGCATTAGATATAATCAATGAATTGATTAAAACTGATCCATATGATTATAACCTTTATACTTCGCGAGCAGGAATTTATTTAGAGAATAAGAATTATGCTGAGGCGATAAAAGATTGCGATTATATTATATCAAAAGATGTTGATAATTTTCAATTCCATCAATTAAGAGCCCAGATATATTCAGAGATGGGAATTAAAAGAAATGCATATGAAGATTATCAAACTGCCTTAGATTTAATAGGGAAAAAAATTAATAAAAATCCTGAAGATATAAGCTTATTGTTTGAAAGGGCTTCACAATTAAATATGTTGGGAAATTCAGATGAAGCAATGTCTGATTATAATAACGTGTTAAATATTTTCCCATTTAATTATGAAGCACTCAAAGAAAAAGCAAGAATTCAAATTACTGAACAACAATGGAATGAGGCAATAGAAACCTATGAAAAGTTGTCGCAAAATTATCCTGATGAAGAAGAATTTTATAATAATCAGGCTATTGCCTATCTAAATTTAGGAAATCATATTAAAGCACTTGAAGAGTTAAATAAAACAATTCAAATTGATGGTAAAAATTGTGATGCCTTATATAATAGGTCAAAATTAGAAGGAATGATGGGCAATAACAAAGATGCTCAAACAGATCTACAGTTAGTTGTAAAAATACTGACCGATAAAAAGAATCACGGACTATTAAATGATAAAGACACACAGTGGTTAAATTCACTCAAACAACAATTATAATAGAAAATTTGAATAATTGAATTATCCAGAATTTCTAAAATGTCTCAGTTGTTAAATTATTATCCCATCACTACAGTAACTTCATTATGGTCGCTCATAGCTTCCATTGAAATAAAATTACCATTTAATTCTTTACCATTAAGGATTAGTTGAATAACTCCCTTTTCAACACCTTTTTTATTGTTCACTGAAATATTGAAAAGCTTATTGCGGAAACGTCTTGAAACTTTAAAACCTTTCCAATCAGAAGGAATACAAGGGTCAATAATAAGGCCGTTATATTCCGGACGAATTCCTAAAATATATTGTGTTGCAGCAAAAAATGACCAGGTAGCTGAACCGCTCAGCCATGGTAATCGCGAAGCACCAAAATGCGGGCTGTGTTTTCCATGGGTTGACTGGTTATACACATAAGGTTCTATTTGCCTTATTTCAGCCCTTGTGTTATAAGCTGCTGGCATATATGCACGCCAATATTGATAAGCCTGATTTCCATGACCTAACATAGTTTCAGCCATAACAGCCCAACCTTGAGTATGCGTAAAAATAGCACCATTTTCTTTCATACTTTTATTGAACAAAGCAGCTCGAACGATATTATAATCAGTATCTGTATAAGGAGGATCACATAAGGCAAGTCCATAATCTGTAGCAAGGTATTTGTTAACTTTTTGCATCAGCAATTCAGCTTGTTTTTCACTTGCTGCTCCGCTAATAATCGACCAACTTTGTGGGTTCAGATATATTTTACCTTCATTGCTTTCTTTTGAACCAAATTTAAAACCATCACCACGATAACCACGCATATACCATTCACCGTCCCAGGCATGTTTCTGAAGATTTTCATCAAGCTTTGTCAATAAAGGTTTAGCCCAATCGATTTCCTCTTGCATTTTCAACAATTCACAAACTTCCATATAAACCTTAAATGCAAAACGAAGTTGCATTGCCACGAAAATAGTTTCCCCATCATGTCCAAATTTTAGACAATCATTCCAATCTGCTAATAATCCACAAGGAAACCCATGTTGACCACTTCTGTCCAAACTAAATTGAATTGCCCTTTTCATGTGATTTAAAACAGTGTCTTTTCCTTTATCAGCATAAGGCAAAACTTTATTGTAAAATGAAAAATCGCCAGTCTCCTTTACATAAGCAGGAATAGTATTAAAAAGCCACAATGAATCATCCGAACGATATTGATTTTCCTCAGGCGTCTTTTCAAATCCAGGTTTATGGGCTATACGATTTACCACAGGCATAGCACCACCGGTTGAAACTTGCCCGGTAATCATCAGTTCAAGTCTTTGACAAGCTTCTTCCGGAATATTCGGCAAAACTCCCAATAAATCCTGAACACTATCGCGGTATCCCAATCCGTCGCGTTCAGAAGCAGTATAAACAAGGCTTGCAGCGCGCGACCAGGCATACGTCATTTGACAATTGTAAGGGCTCCACATATTCAACATACTGTTAAATTCAGCATCTGGAGTTTCCACTACCAAAGCATTGATACGGTTGTGCCAGTATTGTTTAAGCTTATCCAACTCGGTTTCAAGACGATCGATATTACCAAAATCTTTTACAACTTGTTTACCTTCAATTTTAGCTTCGCCTATTCCCATTAAAACAATTAAATCTTTTGTTTCGCCAGGTTGAAGTATAATATCAGCCTGGATAGTTCCACATACATTATCACCGGCTGCAATAAAATTAGAACATTTGCCCAACTCGACTGCCTTAGGATTGGCATAAGTACGATAAGGTCCAAGAAATTTTTCCAGATCAGTTTCATATCCTTGAATTTCACCACCTAAAAAAGCCAGAAAAGTATGCCTTCCCTGGTCATTTTCAGCAAAATTATCAGGCATATTAGGAATGTGAACATTTGTTCCGTGATCAATAATACCATCAACCACATTCATTTGAGCTATATACTGTGTATATTGTAAATTTAATAAATCCTGTAAAGCATTCCAGCAATTTGCATATTCAACAAATGTAAATAAGCTTAAATCTCGCTTCTTTGTATCAGTATTCGTTACTTTAATTTTCCATACTTCAAATATTTGCCCAAGCGGAACAAAGTAAGTTGTTTCGGTTTTGATTTTGTCATATTCAGAAGAGATAACAGTGTATGCACTTCCATGACGGCACTCCGATTTATATTTTTCAAGTGGTTTGCCAACAGGTTGCCACGAACCAGACCAATAATCACCGGATTTTTTATCTCGTATGTAAATGTACCTTCCAGGCTGGTCCAAAGGAATAGAATTAAACCTTAGACGTAAGTATCTACCAGCACCTCCGGATTTATAAAAACTATAACCACCAGCATTGTTAGTAATAATTGCACCATATTCAGTAGAACCTAAATAATTGCTCCATGATCGAGGCGTATCAGGGCGTGTAATTACATATTCTTTTTTCGCATCATCAAAATAACCGTATTGCATACTTTTAATTATTTTCTCCCTCCAGTGAAAGTGAGCAGAGGGACTGTCATCTGTTTAAAAGTTCAATCCCCCAACCCCCTTTTCAAAGGGGGAATTATTCAATTTAATTTATTCCTATTCTAACAATATTATAAATTTTCACCAACTCAAAAACTCAATGTGGAAAATATTTTTTTACCCATTATTATTTCAACTTCATTTTTATCCTTCATTTTTGAAACCGGTATAAAATTCCCATCAATTTCAACTCCATTTATTATTATTTTCTTTACTCCCTTTTCAACTCTATTTTCATTTTTAAATTTAATATAAAAATCTTTTCCACGAAATTTTCGTGTAACCTCAAACTCAGTCCAATGATTAGGAACGCAAGGATCAACCAACAATCCATCATAATCAGGCCGAATGCCGAAAATATATTGTGTGGCCGAAAAATACGACCAGGTTGCCGAACCACTTAACCAGGGCAAACGTGATGCTCCAAAACGTGGATTATATTTGCTGTTTGTACTTTGACAATAAACATAAGGTTCAATTTCTCTAATTTCGGCTTTTGTATTATAGGCAGCAGGCATAAATGCCCTAAAATATTCGTATGCCTGATTACCATGTCCTTGCATTGCTTCTGCCATAACTGCCCAACCTTGTGTATGACAGAAAATTGCACCATTTTCTTTCATACCTTTATTAAAAAGAGTTGCCTTAATAATAGATAAATCAGCTTTTTCGTAAGGAGGATCACAAATCATTAAACCATACTCAGTTGATAGCCTTTCTTTCATAGCCTTCAAAAGTAATTCAGCACGTTCGTCATTTGCATGACCACTTAATATTGCCCATGTTTGAGGATTAAGCCAGATAGAACCTTCTTCATCTTTCTTTGAACCAAATTTTAGTCCATCTTCGCGAAAAGCACGCAGATACCATTCTCCATCCCATGTAAATTTTTCAATATTTTCATCAAGTATTTTTAATTTTTCTTCTGCCCAACTTATTTCATCCATCTTTTTGAGCTTTTCAGAAATTTCAATATACGTTTTTAAAGCAAACCTGAGTTGCAATGCCACAAACACCGTTTCACCCTTATGTCCCAATACCAGACAATCGTTCCAATCAGCTGCCAAACCGCATGGAAGACCATGGGCTCCGGAACGTTCAAGGCTGAATTCAATAGCTTTTTTCAAATGACCTAAAACAGTATCCTTACCTTTATCGGCATAATGCAATACTTTTTCGTAAAACAAAATATCACCGATTTCTTTCACATAGGCTGGTATAGTATTGAAAAGCCACATGCAATCGTCAGAACGGTATTCCTTTTCTTCAGGCACTTTTTCACTACCCGGATGATGATCAAACGGCTTTACAACAGGCATTGCACCACCGGTGGATACCTGACCAGTAATCATCAATTCTAATCGTTGTCCCACTTCATCAGGGATTATATGTAAAACCCCTAACAAATCCTGAACTGTATCACGATAACCCAAACCATCGCGTTCACCACTATAAACAAGGCTTACAGCACGTGACCATGAATACGTCATAAGGCAATTGAACGGGCTCCACATATTCAACTGGCTGTTCATTTCAGCATCGGGCGTACTAACAGTCATACCCTGAATACGATTATGCCAGAAATTTTTGACCTTTTCAAACTCTGCCCATATTTTTGAAATATCTTTAAATTCATCAACAGCAGCTTTACCCTCAACGTGCGCTTCGCCAATGCCCATCAATATAGCAAATTGCTTTTCTTCGCCAGGTTCTAACATAATATCCGTTTGAAGAGTTCCGCAGGCATTATCACCAATTGCTATGGAATTTGTACATTGGCCATTTTCAAGAACTATAGGATTGGCATAAGCCCTGTAAGGCCCGATAAACTTTTCACGGTCAGTATCAAATCCTGTAACTTCAGAACCTACCATAGCCTGAAAGGTATGACGTGACTGAGGATCGGCCATAAAATCGCCACGAACCACAGGTAAATATACATTGATACCATGGTCAATAATATTATCAACCACTTTCATTGCAGCAATATATTGCGTATATTGTAAATTAATTGTATCCATCCACAATTGCCAGAAATTAGCATATTCAACAAATGAAAATGCTCTTAATTGGCGCCTTTTATTGCTATTATTTTTTACCTTAATCACCCAGCATTCAAATTCCTTTCCTAGTGGCACAAAAAACGTAGATTCGGATTTTATACCGGAATATTCAGATATTATTTTTGTAAAAGCTGTCCCATGTCTAGTTTCAGTTTTATAATTACCAAGAGACTTGCCAACCGGCTGCCATGATGCTGACCAGAAATCTTTACTTTCCATATCGTGAAAGTAAATGTACCTTCCAGGCTGGTCCATTGGTAAAGCATTCGCACGAAATCGCATAAAACGTCCCTGAGCAGCAGATTTATAAAAACTAAAGCCTCCGGCATTATTAGTGATTATAGCACCATATTCAGTAGAACCCAAATAATTACTCCATGAACGAGGAGTATCTGGACGAGTAATCACATACTCTTTATTTTCATCATCGAAATATCCGAATTGCATGGGATTTTATTTTAAACATTTTTTTAAAAAATAGTTAGAAATTTTTAATTCAAAACTTTATAAATAAATATTAATGTCAAAAACACAATAAGTATTATGAATTGCCAATAATAATGAGCATTTGAATGTGCATAATTACTTATTTTTATGAATAAAACAAAACTATATTTTCGTTTCAAATTACAGTTTATAAATCATATGAAAATAAAGATAAATACTGAATATATAATTGATGAATTATTCTTTTGCTATTTTTAAACTTTAATTATTCTAATATGAAAACCTTAAAATTATCGTTATTAATTTTCGTATTCCCAATCTTTTTAATTTCTTGCAATTCAGGTATAAAAAATAAAAATTCTCGCGATCCCCTTGTTGCCCACATTGATTCGACTGTAAAACCAGGCGATGATTTTTTCCTGTTTGCCAATGGAAAATGGTTTAAGGAAAATCCTATTCCGGCAAGCGAAGGTAGTAATGGCTTATGGCTTATGATTGGAGATACTATTAATGCCCAAATCCGTCAAATATGTGAATCCGCGGCTAATTTAAAAAATGAAAAAATTGGTAGCAACAAACAAAAAATTGGTGATTTTTTCTATTCAGGAATGGATAGCAATAGCCTTAATAAAAGGGGACTTGACGGTATTAAATTGATACTAAATAAAATTGATAAAATAAAAAATATTGATGACTTAATACAAACATCAGCCTATATTCATTCTTTTTCAGGTTCACCGATGTTTGAATTTGGTGTTTTTCAGGATTTAAAATTCAGTCAAAAATATGCCGTAATGATATTCCAAGGTGGATTAAGTCTTCCTGACAGACGTTATTATTTTGATAACGATTCACAAGCTATTGTAATTCGCAAAAAATTTGTAGGGTATAGTTCAACCTTATTTCATAAAATGGGCTATACATCAAATGAATCACAATTGGCTTCATTAAATTTAATGAAACTTGAAACGGATATGGCAAAGGCTTCTAAAAAATTGGAAGACACGCGCGACCCATATAAGAATTATAATAAATTGTCATTGTATGAATTGTACAATTCAACTCCAAATATTAATTGGAAACTGTTCTTAACTTCAACTGGTTTAAATAATGTCGATTCGGTCATCGTTGCACAACCTGAATATATAAAAGCTTTAAACGGATTTTTAAAAACATATTCTATTAACGATTGGAAAAATTATCTAAAGTTCTATGTTTTTAATGGACTTGCAGATTATACCGACGATAACACCTATAACATTTTTTTCGATTTTAATATTCGTACATTATGGGGTGTTTCACAACCAAAACCTTGCTGGAAAAGAGTTGTGGAACAAACTAATTATTCTTTGGGGGAATTAATTGGGCAAGTTTACGTTCAGGAATATTTGCCAAAGGGTTCAAAAGAAAAGTTGCTTGAAATTGGAAATGCAATAAAAAAAGTTTATGCCGATAGAATAGCAAAGCTTGATTGGATGAGCGAACCAACTAAGAAAAAAGCATTAAATAAATTGAATAAAGTAATAATGAAAATTGGATATCCAGATAAATGGAAAGATATGAGCAGCTTGCAAATTAACAGATCATCTTATCTTCAGAATGTTATACGGGCAAATCAATGGTCATTTCATTATATGATTTCAAAATACGGAAAACCTGTAGACCGCACAGAATGGGAAATGGAACCGCAAACATATAATGCCTATTATAATCCATCGAATAACGAAATTGTTGTTCCGGGTTGCAATATAATTATACCTGGTTTTGAACATAAATTGGCTGATGATGCTTTGCTGTATTCAATTATAGGCGGTTCAACATTCGGACATGAAATTACACATGGATTTGATGATGAAGGAAGTAAATATGACGAAAACGGAAATTTAAATAACTGGTGAGCCAGGTGAAGACAGTTTAAAATTCTTTTCTAAATCGAAAATGATTGTAACCCAGTTCAACAATTATATAGCGGTTGATAGTTTGCATATCAATGGTGAACAAACTCAGGGTGAAAATATAGCCGATTTGGGTGGAATAATGATGGGTTATGAAGCATTTAAGCGTACTAAACAATTTAAGAACAACCAAATAATTGCCGGGCTAAATCCCAACCAAAGGTTCTTCCTGGGATATGCTTTTGCCTGGATGATTAATGAACGGCCTGAAGTAATTGCACATTTGGTGAAAAGTGATGTACATTCACCTGCAAAATTCAGGGTTATAGGTCCATTATCAAATATGCCTGAATTTTATACCACTTTTGGAATTAAAAGTACCGATTCAATTGGCCTACCTGATAGCCTTAGAATTAAAATATGGTAATGCAAAAAATTCTTATTCAATTTATAATGAATTTTGTTCAGCCAGAAAAATTTTACAAGTTTCAGCTATTGACTTTTCAATGGGAATAAAATTATAATTGAACTTTGAAATTATTTTTGAATTCGAATAGGATACTTTATTAAATCCAGCGGCTACTGTTTCTCTCGTAATTTTTGGGAATCGCCCAATGATGATGCCTTTTAATAATTCAATTCGCCAGGCAATATTTGCCATCCATTTTTTCACAACAATATTTGGCTCAGGTTTATGAAAATTTATAGCTATTGATTTAAATACATTTTCATAACTTAAATTTTCAGCATTTAATACAAACCTTTCAGCCGTTATGTCACTTTCCATAAGCAAAATCATAAGTTTTGCAACATCCCTAACATCTACATAACCAGTAATACCGGGCGTGTAATACTTTAATCCTCTATACAATTCTTTAAATATTGCAGAACTTCCGGTATTCCAATTTCCAGCACTAAAATTATCGAAGGATTTAAAATAACGGCATTTAGACCTTCTTCAATTCCTCTCCAAACTTCCATTTCAGAGTGAAATTTACTGATAGAATAATTTGAATGTTTTTTTGAAGGGCTCCAAATTAAATCTTCCGTAACCGGTAATTTATCAATTGAACTACCCAAAGCAGCAACAGAACTAACATGAATTAGCTTCCTTGCTTTTTTCGACAAACAAACGTTTACAATATTTTCAGTGCCAATAATATTATTGTTAAAAACTTTTCGTTTAAGTGATGGTACAAATGAAACAAACGCAGCAGTATGATACACTTCATCACCTTCGTTTATATTTTCATCAAGTGATATACGGTCCAAAATATCGCCGTTTACCCATTCAATTTTTGCAAATAAAGCAGGTGCATTTTCAGAATAATATTCAAAAATCCGAAGTGTTTGATTTATATTGCTCGATTCACGCTTCAATGCTTTAACCTGAAACCCACGACTGGTAAGCTCATAAAGCAAATGCGACCCAACTAAACCAGTTCCTCCTGTAACTACTATCATTATTGCCTTTTTGTTGACGACTTATAATTGTTGATGTTGAAATATTGATAAAGTTAACAATGTTTTTACGCATGTTGTTTAATACAAAATTCTATAGAAATGCCAAATGTATTATTTTTTAGTAAATTAAATTTTATGTTTTATTTGTAAATATTATTAGATGTAACATTGTATAATCAAAAAACCAATGCGTCTTTCTAAAAATAAATCAATTTCCAAAATGAACGAATGGGGTAAAGCTAATATCCCATTTTTATTCATTATCGATTTTGAAATGCAGCATATTCAGTTATTTCGATTAGATGAATCGATTCCTGAAAATATAAAATTTTCATTTCCCGAATTCAATCAGAATATTCCATCAAAAAATATTCCTTCCAACTTCATTTTTTCTAAAAATCCTGTTTCTTTCGAATTGTATAATGAAAAATTTAATGCCGTAAAAAATGAAATCAATGCAGGTAATTCATTTCTTTTAAACCTCACCTTTCCTACAAAAATTGATACTAATTTAAGCTTAACTGAATTTTTTAATTACTCCACCAGTAAATACAAATTGCTCGTAAATAAAGAATTTGTTGTATTTTCACCGGAAACATTTATTCAAATTAATGACGGTATCATTTCTTCAAATCCAATGAAAGGTACAATTAAGGCTGATATTAAAAATGCAGCCGAAATTATTTTGACTGATGAAAAAGAAACTGCCGAACATAATACCATTGTTGATCTTATAAGAAACGATTTGAGTAAAGTTGCCACACAAGTATATGTTAAGCGATTCAGATATATTGACAAAATTGAAACCAACAATGGGAAACTACTTCAGGTTTCATCAGAAATTGAAGGCATGCTACCAGATAATTTTCATGAAAATATTGGCAATATTATTAACGAGCTTTTGCCAGCCGGATCAGTAACTGGGGCTCCAAAAGTGAAAACAGTTAAAATTATTAAGGAAATTGAAACCGGCAAAAGAGGCTATTATACAGGGGTTTTTGGATATTTTAGGAACAAACATCTCGATAGCGCTGTAATGATAAGGTTTATTGAAAACATTGATAACAAATTTTATTTCAGGAGCGGCGGTGGAATAACAAATTTAAGTATAGCCGAAAACGAATACAAGGAACTAATTGATAAAGTTTATGCGCCCTTTGCTTGAAACCATTAAAGTTTGCAACCGCGAAATATTAAATTTAAATTACCATAACGAAAGGGTGAACCGGTCGCGGTTTGAGCTGGTTGGAGTCAGGAACAAATGGGACATTGGTAAATTTATTCCTATCCCGAAAAGACTATTGGAAAATGTAATTTACAAATGCCGTTTTATTTATTATAGCGAAGTTATTTCTTTGGAATTTATCCCTTATACTATTCGCAAAATTGAATCCTTAGGCTTGGTTATTAGCAACGATTTGGAATACAGCCATAAGTTTTCCGATCGTGAAAAGTTTGAGCAATTAAAACAATCACGACCCGGTACCGACGATATTATTATTGTAAAGGATAAACAAATAACCGATTGCAGTTTTGCCAACCTTGTTTTTTTCGACGGGAAAAAATGGATAACACCCCAAAATCCTTTATTAAAGGGAACTAAACGACAAAAATATTTGGATGAAAAGGTTATTACTGAACAAATAATTACACCAGAGCATCTTAAACAATTCTCAAAACTAAGATTAATCAATGCTATGATTGACTTGGAAGAAAGCACTGATATTCCAATCAAAAATATTTTATTATAATCATTCAAATTACAATTTACAAAATAAGTAAATTGCGCTATTAATAAATTCAATACAATGTTTTCAGGTATAGTTGAAGAAGCCGCAAGTGTTGTGGCATTGGAAAAAGAAAATGAAAATTTGCATATTTCGCTGGAATGCAGTTTTACCCACGAATTAAAAATTGACCAGAGTATTTCTCATAACGGCGTATGTTTAACGGTTGTAAAAAAGGAAAGCAAGGTTTATACCGTAACGGCTATAAAAGAAACCCTTTTAAAATCGAACCTGGGGAAATTAAAAATTGGCGATAAAGTGAATCTCGAACGCAGTATGCTTATGAATGGCCGACTTGATGGACATATTGTTCAGGGGCATGTGGACCAAACTGCTGTTTGTAAAGAAGTTAAAGAATCAGGAGGAAGCTGGTATTACACTTTTGAATATGACCCAACGCTTGGCAACATCACTGTTGAAAAAGGAAGCATTAGTGTAAATGGCGTGAGTTTGACAGTAGTCAATTCAAAAGACAATTCTTTTCAGGTTGCTATTATACCTTATACCTACAAAAATACTAATTTTCACCAAATCATAGCTGGAACGACAGTTAATCTTGAATTTGACATTATAGGAAAATACATTTCGAAATTAATAAAACAACAAATAAGTAAATAAATACATTTACTACCTGATTGAATAAATAATTCTATTTGAATACAATGTATTTCATTCTTTAAACAATTTATAAAAAATAGCTTAAAGTAATTAATAAAGTACTTATATTTGTACTTGATTAATTTCCCAATTTGAAAAACTATGCAAGCAGCAAATTATACAGAATTTAGGACTGGATTAAAGCAATTTCTTGACAATGTTGAAGAAAATAATGAAACTTTAATCATAAAAAGAGGAATTGGAAAAGGGGCTGTATTGATTTCATTAAATGAATACAACTCAATTATGGAAACTATACACCTTTTAAGTTCAAAAAAGAATTCCGATAGATTATATGAATCGATTGAACAAATGAAAATAGGGAAAATAGTCAGAAAACCCCTCATCGATAAATAATGAAAATTACTTTTTCAAAAAATGCCTGGGAAGACTATATATCCTGGCAAAACGAAGAGAAGAAAATGCTTAAGAAAATCAATGAATTGATTAAAGATATTCAACGAAACCCGTTTACAGGCATTGGGAAACCAGAACCGTTAAAGTTTGATCTGGCAGGCTATTGGTCAAGACGAATTGATAGAGAACACAGATTGGTATATCAGGTAATAGATAATGAAATTCTAATATACAGTTGCAGGTTTCATTATGATTAGAATTTACAAGTTAATTATCCCTATTCTCGTCTAAACTAATAAATTAAAAGAATCAATTCTGTGCTATGCGTACATAAAAAGAGGCCGTCTCAAAAGTAAAAATGAGATGGTCTTTTTTTGGTTAAAAAACGTAGAATTTTTTTGAACTGATCAAAATGTTTTATGGTAGATTATTTTTTTGTTTGATCGATTTAGATTTTTTTGATAATAATTTAATAATTACGATATAGGACATTTGTTGCCTTCCTAAGAGGATGGCAAAGCAGCCTATGCTGCTCTTTTTGCTAAATTGTGTGCCAACGCTAGTAAGCCCATTTCAATTTCTGTTTTTAACATTCCTTTAAGTCCAAAACGCTTAAATCCTTTATTAAACTTGATATTGGCAAAAACGGGTTCAACATCAACCCCTCTTTTACTTCGGTAGTAAAGCCCTTGCTCACTCTTCAAGCGTTCTGATGCTTGGGCCTTTAGTCGGTTTAGATTATGATTAATTTCTATTATTTTATTCTTCTTACTTTTATGACAAGCTCCACGCAATGGGCATGTACTGCAATTAATAGCTTGGTAACGAGATATTTGTTGCTCAAAACCGTTTTCTGTAACTCGTTTGATTGAGCCAATGTAATTCATCGGTTGACCCATTGGACAATAGTAGCAGTTCTTTTCAGAGTTGTAGAATAAATTGCTATTGAGAGAGTTCTTAATTTTGCGTTGATCTTTGTCAAAATAGTTAAACTTTATATAAGCGTCTATTTTTGCCTTTTCTAACAATGCGTAATTTTCTTCTGAACCATAACCAGCATCTGCCACAGCTACTTTAGGATAATTGTTATACAGGGTGTGGAACTGTTCCAAATGAGGCCTTAATGTGGTTGTATCGGTTGGATTGGGGTGATGGCTATAGTTTACAATATATTGATTATTAGTGCTTATCTGAACATTATATCCTGGTTTCAACTGACCGTTTTTCATGTGATCTTCTTTCATTCGCATGAAGGTTGCCCCAGGGTCTGTTTTACTATACGAGTTCCGTTTGCCTAATATCTGCTCTTGCTCCTTGTACTTGTTGAGATTTTGTGGCCAATGTTGGCGAGCGTAATTTAATTTCTGTCTTACTTTCTTGTCAACCTTTTTATCAGATAATGCTTGATCTATTTGATTAATAGTCCGTTTTACTTTTTCTGCATCTATTTGGGTAAAGTCAACATTATCTGTATCTTGTAATTCCTCTTTGGCTAACGATTGGGTATAATCCCATAACTCTTTTAGTTGTGCCACCATTTTCTCCTTATTGGTCTTTATGGAATTGCCCCAAACGAAAGTATAACGATTAGCCTTGGATTCTATTTTGGTCCCATCAACATAGATTTCCTGAAGGCTTACATGTCCCGATTCCACTAATAACATGACTACTTGTGCAAATATTTCTTTTAAAACATTTTTGAGCCTATCACTTCTAAATCGATTAAGTGTATTATGATCAGGGTGGTTCATAGCACTCAGCCACATAAAATGAATGTTCTCTTTTAAGGCTGTTTCCATTTTACGACTACTATATACATTGTTCAGGTAACTGTATATAAGAACCTTCAGCAACATCCGAGGATGATAGCTTGAGGTGCCACCTCCTTTATATTGTTTATGCAATGCATCAGCGTTAATACTGTCAATGACTTTGTTTACAACCCGAACTGGATGGTTTGCATCTATGAACTCCTCCAGTGATGGGGGAAGTAACATGATTTGATTGGGACTGTAGTCTTTAAAAACTACTTTTGATCTTTGGTTATACATGTCTCATACTTTTGATAATGAGACAACTAAACAAGATAAATGATTAAATTAATGAGCCTTTTTTATGAACTTTTTATTAACAAAAAAAGGTGCCTCGACTTTTGAGACACCTTCTTCTCGTTTTATTGGTTGGTTGTTTATTCCTTCACCACATCGGGATAACGGAATATATTTCCTTCGAAATTTTTTAGCAATACATCATTTCCTTCCCTGCCAATATAATATTCTGGCAACAAAGGAATTTTACCACCGCCGCCGGGAGCATCTATAACATAATGCGGTACAGCATAACCGGAAGTATGTCCGCGTAATCCCTGAATTATTTCCAATCCTTTTTCAACAGGAGTCCTGAAATGGGCAGAACCTAAAATCGGATCGCACTGATAAATATAATAAGGCCTTACACGATTACACAATAAACCTTGCATCAACCTTTTCATAGTATCCACATTGTCATTTATATCTTTCAGAAGTACTGTCTGGCTTCCCAACGGGATACCTGCGTCTGCAAGCCTTGAAGTAGCTTCGGCAACTTCTTGTGTTAGTTCATCGGGATGCGTAAAATGAATGCTCAAAAATAGTGGGTGATATTTCTTTAAAATATTGGTTAATGACCTTGTTATGCGTTGCGGTAAAACTACCGGTACTTTTGTTCCCATGCGGATTATTTCAACATGAGGAATTTGCCTCAAATTCGAAAGCAAATATTCAATATGTGTATCGGGCATTGTCAGCGGATCGCCACCTGAAATTAAAACATCCCTTACTTCCGGATGGTTGCGTATATATTCTATCGCAGGCGCCCAGGCTTTAATACCTATATGACATTTATCTTTTGCAACCATATGCGATCGGGTGCAATAACGGCAATAGGTTGAACAAAAACCAGTTACCAAAAATAATACCCTGTCAGGATAGCGATGGACAATATTTGGAACAGGACTATCATGTTCTTCCGAAAGCGGATCGCTGGCTTCACCTTCCGAAATAATCATTTCGTAAAAAGTTGGTACAACCGATTTGCGGATTTCGTTGGAATGTATCCGACCGGCAATTAAACTGGCATAATACGGGGTTATGCGTAAAGGCAAACTATCTGTCTTACCGCTATCAGGTCGGAATTCATCATCGCTAAGCGAAATTAACTGGCTTAGTCTAGAAATATTTGTTATACTATTGCGGATTTGCCATTGCCAGCTACTCCAGTCTGCCGGCGAACTTGAAGGAAAGTGTAAACTGTAAAATTCTTCGGAAAACGAACTAAAGCCAATTTTATCATTTGGCTTTTTAACGGTAAACCTTGTTAGGGTTTGGGGCTCAACTAAACTGTTTAACATTCGTTGGCTCGGAGGTTCAGCGTCTTCGATTATTTCCTCCATTGGTGTTTGGAACTCTGCCAAATTGCTGTTTTTCATTTCTTTAAATGTTCAATATTAGAGTTTAAGCTATTCATAGCCAACAAAATACCAAAGTATTTCCTGAAACCCCAATGGTACTCTGAAAGACCTGCAATAATATAAAGTTTTTATTATAAGTTGCATTGTCATATACTTATTTTTATCCCCACGTAAATGCTTTATTATTACTGTGTTTGAGTGATAATTATCGGAAAATTGTTAATAACTTTTGTCTTTTTTACTATATTTTTCAGCCTTTTTAACGACGCGAATGTAAAAATGTTTTAATTGAATGGCAATATTTTCAATATTTCATAAAGATTTTTAATTTCATCTTTTTTGAAAAAAAAAGGATTGACACTTTTATTTGTCAATCCTTCTGTATGAATGAAATGTTAGCTAATTATATAAATTTTCTCAGTTCTACAATTTTTACAATGGTTTCAACTATTTCGTCAACAGTTAATGTCATACAATTAAAAGATACATCAACTCTTGTATAATCGGTATTCTTACCCTCAAAAAAATCACGAAATTCTTTCCTGTGTTTATCTGTTTCAATAGCAACCTGTTTTGCTTTTTCAAGTGTAAGGTTATATCGTTGACTTATTCTTATAGCTCTCCATTCGAGTGGTGCTTCAAGATTTATATGCAATGAATTTTCAATATCACGCGTAATTGCTACACCTCCACGACCAACAATTATTGCATGCCCTTGCACAGCAATTTCACGAATTACTTTACCTATAGTTAACCTTATTTTTTTATCGCTTTGATAAAATGATGAAAATGAACTAAAAAAATCTTCCAGATAACCCTTTTTTTCATAATCAAAAACATATTTAATTTTTGAAGGATCCATCTGAAGTTGTTTGGCCGATTCTTCTAAAATTTCCTTGCTATACCATTTCCATGTATCTTTGCAGCCTGCTGCATTTTTCTTTTCCGAAAGGATTTCCGAAAGTTTTTGAGAAATAGGTTTTGCCGGGCATCCATATTCCCGAGTAATGGTAATAACAGGACCTGGACCTGATTTTTTCCCCTGGGTTTCTTCATACCTTTTTTTCAGGTACGATAATAAATCTCCCTGCATAATGGCTTAATTTTAATTGTTAGCAACAACACTTAAAGTTAAAACATATTCTAAAAATATTCAACAAAATTTGAAAAAGATTAATGCAATATTGTGCGATTACCTAAACTTTTTGCAAAGGTCTTTTTTAAGGTATTCAAATTTTGAATTTTAGTTTGAAATTCTTCAACTTTTATTGAATCGCTCATTTGTTGCGCTTCAAGTAATTGTAGTTGTGCCTCCTTTAATGCATATATTATTTTTTTGCTTTTGAAGTCGAGAACAGTATTTAAAACCAGTTCCTGAAGTTTCATTTCCTCCGTTTCGATAAAACTGCCACCTTTTTTGAAAATCCTGCTTAGTTCATGTTTGGTAGTTAATAAATCAACAGCAACTGAACTTATAGTATTATCGGGATGATGGGTGAAATACTTTTCATCTATTTCTTCGGAATGGTTCACCAGGCTTGAAATTTCAAACAGAATTGCCTTATAAACAGGATGGACAAATTCCAATTCGTCATTTTCAATTTCACGTATAATATAATGTGCCACAGTATCAATCCACTTATCCTCAGTATTATCAATTTGACCGCTGTTCAATATATAATTGTGATAATTCAGCAACAACCTTATAATCTCCCTTTCCTGCACTTCCCCTTCATAATTTTTTGGAGAAATAATTAGTTGTTCCGTCCTTAATGAAATAGCTTCGGGCAGTTTAACCTGGTATTTTTGTTCAAATTTATTTCGCCGTATTTTAGCAATTTCGGTGAACAAAAGGGATTCTTCGGCATGTAGTATGCCTGCACATTCCCGTACATAAACCGAACGCGTTATAGCATCAGGAATTATAGCTACAGAACGAATAATATCATTTATTAATGATGCTTTCTGAACAGGATCATTCTTGGCATCATTCATTAGTAATCGAGTTTTAAACAGAACAAAATCCGATTCGTTTTCAGCAATAAACTTTAATACTTCAGATGCACTATTTTTATGGGCAAAGGAATCCGGATCTTCATTCTCGGGTAATAAAAGTACTTTAACATTTAACCCTTGCTCCAAAACCATGTCAATTCCACGGATTGCAGCTTTTATACCAGCGGAATCGCCATCATATAGTATAGTCAGATTATTTGTAAAACGTTTTATTTGTCTTATCTGTTCTTCAGTAAGAGAAGTGCCGGAGGACGCAACCACATTTTCAATCCCGGCCTGATGCATAGATATAACATCAGTATATCCCTCAACTAAAAAACATTTATCATGTTTGCTTATGGATTGTTTTGCCTGGAACATACCATACAAAACTTTGCTTTTGTGGTATAATTCCGATTCAGGTGAATTTAAATACTTGGCAGTATTTTTGTCAGTCTTCAAAATACGACCGCCAAAACCAATTACCTGACCCGAAAGACTGTGAATAGGAAACATTACACGACCAGCAAACCGGTCGAAAGTGTAGTTTTCCTTTTCAATTGTAAGTCCGGTTTTAACAAGATATTCTAATTTATATCCATTTTTAATAGCAGATTGTGTAAATGCATCACGTTTTTCTAGCGAATAGCCCAACATAAATTTCAGGATCATGCCTTCGCTTATTCCCCTTTCTTTGAAATATGCAAGTCCTATTGCCAGTCCTTCGTGATGTTTATACAAAATATCATGGAAATATTTTCCGGCAAATTCTGAAACAACAATCAAACTTTCGCGCTCGTTTTTTTGTGCAATTTCTTCTTCCGATTCTTGCTTTTCTATAACTTCAATATGATATTTTCTGGCCAGATATTTTAAAGCCTCATAATAGCTGAGGGTTTCATGTTCCATAATAAAGTTCACCGCATTGCCACCTTTGCCACAGCCAAAACATTTGTAAATGCCTTTAACCGGTGAAACAGTAAACGAAGGAGTTTTCTCACCGTGAAATGGGCAAAGTCCCAAATAATTTACACCACGTTTTTTCAGTGAAATAAAATCCTGAACCACCTCCGTAATTTGTGCGGCTTCGAAAATTCTATCTACTGTCTGTTTATCAATCATTTATATAAAAGAAAAAGGGCAACTAAGTTACAAAGAATTAGCTGCCCCAATGTATCAAAAAATAAATTTTTACTTTAATAGTTTAAAAGCGTGGTGCCATTCATTGTTCAGCATTCCCGGAATACACCACAACATGCACAGTGGTTCGATAGCACGAGCAGCTTCAACTTTGCCCATATTGGCAACTTCCCATCCAAATTTGTCGAGTATTTCGGTTACTTTTGATTTTGCCGAATCGCTATTTCCACATATAAACATGGTTGGTTTACCACCTGTAAATGCAGGATTAACCATAAATGCGCTCCCAACACTGTTAAATGCTTTTACAAAATTTGCTGTAGGAAGAGTCTTTTGCAGTTTTTCCATCAATGATCCGTTCAGATCGGTAAAAAACCGAAGTACCCCATTTTGCGGAGGAAGTTCTTCGATAGGATTGGTTGTATCAATAATTATTTTATTTTTTAAACTGTTTTCACCAATGCCCTGTAACACCTCAAGCGCTGATTTCCCTTTAACAGCTAATACCAGCATTTCGCCAAATAATGCAGCTTCTGCTACTGAACCTAAAGATGCATTTGCACCTGCAGATTCTTTCCATTCCATTAACTTTGAAATATCGCGGGTACCAATTTTAACCTTATAGCCAAGGGCGAGAAAACCATTTGCCAAAACCTGGCCAACATTTCCCGAACCTAAAATACCAATTGTTTTGTTTTCCATAATTCTATCGATTTATTTTGCTATAAAACAATTAAAATTTATGAAGGTTTAGTAAAGAAACTACATAATGACAATTGAATTGGTTGAAATGCCAAATTCAACCAATGATATGTTTTCCCCAATAATAATTGTAAGCTTGCATGTAAATTTTTTATAATTTCACGCCTTCATTATTGGTTACTTTCTGCAAAACATGGAAAAAATCTGGAACAGAAATTTCATTTTACTGGCATGTTCAAATTTCCTGACTTGCATCACTTATTATTCCATGATTTCAGTATTGCCTATTTACATGGCTACTTCTCTCCATGCATCTAAAAGTGTTGTAGGATTAGTAATGGCATCATTTATGGTTGCATCCGTTTCTATACGGCCATTTTCTGGTTTTGCCCTCGATAAATATGGCAGGCGTACAATATTTACAACAGCTTTGCTAATCAATTCTATTTTATTTGTTGGATATATTATAGCTTCATATTTAGGGGCACTTGCAGTACTCAGAGTTATCCACGGATTTGCATGGGGTGTTATTACAATTTCGGGTTCAATACTGGCTGCTGACAATATTCCTGCAGATAAGCGAGGTGAAGGCTTTGGTTATTATGGTTTATCTACAACACTGGCAATGGCGATAGGGCCAATAATTGGCTTACTTATTTGTGTACACCAAGGCTATTTTTCAATGTTTTGGGCAACTGTTATCATAAGTTTTGCCAGTTATATATGCGCTTCGATGATGAAATACCCAAAGTTGGTGCGGACTGAAAAACTACACTTTCGTTGGGGCAACCTATTTGATAAAAATGCAATCGGGGCATCAGTAAACCTTATGATAATTATGAGTGCTTATGGTGGATTGTTGTCATTTGTGGCATTATACGGAAAAGAATTAGGCATCCAAAACACTTCCTGGTTTTTTCTTGTTTTTGCTATTGGCATTGCGGCTTCACGTTTTGCCCTTGGACAGGTTTTTGATAAAAACGGGCCTAAAACTATACTAACAGTTTGTTTGCTATTACTTATACTTGGCTTTCTATACCTCGCACTTTTAAAGAACAGTTTTGCCTATTACTCCTCGGGAATAATATTAGGATATGGTATTGGTGCAGTATTTCCAACATTTCAGGCTATGATAAACAACCTGGCAACATTTGAAAGGCGCGGTGCAGCCAACTCAACACTTTATACTGCCCTTGATTTAGGAATGGGTGCAGGTATGGTTTTTACAGGATATCTTGGGGAGCATTTTAGTATATCACTTGCTTTTATTTTATGTGCTATAATAATACTTTTCGGACTTATTTATTTTAGAACTAAAACTATTAACTTTTACCAGCAAAATAAGCTTGTTTGAGATATAAATAATTTATTTAAATACAATTGAATCGGTTGAAATAACATATGCTGCCATAATTCCCAAGCCTCCATTTATATTACCGATTACTTGTACCGGAGAACTAAATAAACCATAACTGTTTTGTCTGTTATCTGATATGGTATAGCAATATTTATAAAATGCCCTACTTATTGACCAAAGTTGAAAATATACAATTTTATTTTTGGGATAACTCATCGACACCGACAATGAATGAGGTCTCCCATTTATTTGTGAATCATCAAATCCAATTATATTGCCTCCGGCAAGCGTATCATATACATCTCCAGATTGTGTTATCATTGGATCATAGCAAGTATATTTTTGTGCTTGTATATTTTTCGGGTTGGCTATATAGGCGGAAAGGATTCTCAGAAGATAATAATTTGCTTCATTTGCAGGATCGGTAAAATTTATTGAACAATTTAAAATTTCTGAAGTGCCATTTATAACAGCTGAAGTATCAATTTGCTGGATGCTTACAATATTTGGAATGGTATCTATGGCTTGCAAAAGTGCATAGCCCGGAACAATTATTTTCATTGAATATTGTTGTTCAGCAAAAGGTTTTAAATGCCCAACAAATATACCATTCCCCGAATTTCTAAGCGTATCAATTAACTCATATTCATTATAAACATAAATATTGGCGTTATTGATATAGGCAATTTTTGACCCATCAAGGATATTTTGGCTTTTGCTAAGGCTTGCTGATATAATACTATCGGGACAAAAGGTAGCATTAACTACAAGTAGTTTTTCGCCTCCCGGAATTTGCACGTTTATTATTTTATCGCAAGCATTAGAAAGTACTGCTGTTATAATAACTACAAATATTATATTTCCTCTTTTCATTTTGAATATTATTTAATTTTCTTAAAAACGATCATTTATTGCTTTAATAAAACGAGGGGTTTTGTAATATGGAAAATATATTTGAAAACCAAATTTGAAACTTAAACTTGTATTTTGAGGATTAAAAATATTATTATCTAAAATTACTGCTTCAAAGGCAACCCTATCAGAAATGAAATGGGCAATGCCAATTCCGAATGGTATACCAAGCCCAAAGTTCAGACCATAACTTGTTCCATTTGACTCATAGTGGTTTAAATAGGTCATTGAAGGAGCTGCTTGAATAAATGGCCTTGTTGTCCAATTTCCAATGTAATATCGAAACAATAAACCATATGAAAAAGAATATGTATTAATATAAATAATTTTTTTAAAGGTTGTATCCGTATAATTAAAGTTTCGATTGTATGAAAACCCTATTTGAGAACCCATAGCAAAATTATTTGCCCTAAATTTTGCTAATGTTATATTAGTTGATAAGGAACCTGTTTTAGCAATGTTTGTGGATGAATAATTGGTACTTAAATTAATAACCATCAATCGGCTACCTTTTTTAGTTGAACATAAGACAGAATCATTTTTTGTTACAGCAATTGTATCTTTTGACAATGTATCTTTAACAATTTTCTTTTCAATAAATTTCATTGTGTCAGGCGGTAAATCGTAATAAATATCTTTCGATTCACTTTTCGTACGCCCTTTCCCAAATTTATAAGTGTAAGTAACCGATGGAATAATTGGCATGGATGCTATTTGATGTACAGTTTTTTCATTATCAACAAATATGGCTGTAGGATTATGCTGGTTATAAACATTATAGCAACTTATAGTCCAGGTACGTAAGCCCCATTTTTTTTGTTTGGTAAAACTCATGTTTAAATCGAGCCTGTTATACAAAGGCCCTTGGAAATTAAAGCGCGAACTATAAGAATCAACATATTTCCCATGTTCTAAATACGACGAAAATTTTTCATTATTCACTGTAAATAAATTTCCGGATGACAAAACAAATGAACCGCCAATCTCAAAATCTTCAGAAAATCGATGTACAACAACCAAATTCAAATTATGGAGATGGTCAAATTGATAAGGAAACCAATTACCATTGTCAATTTCATTATATTGCCTTAAACTTTTGGATAAGGAATAATCGAGCCATCCAAAAGTTTTTCCCGATTTTTTTTCAGCCATAAATTCGGCTCCGTATGCAATGCCTTTCCCTTGCGTAATTATATTTGCCCAGTTGTTATTGGCAAAAACGAAACTCGAACCATCTTTAAAGTCCAATACATTTTGCATAGTTTTGTAGTATATTTCTGAACTAAAATCAATATTATTTTCAAGTCCGAATAACGTTCCAAGTGAATATATTTCAGAATGTTGAGGCTTTAATGATTTAGTTGCCGGTATCCACAAATCGAGTGGTATATTAATAGATGGCGAACCTGAAAGCAGGTTCAAATTTTGACCCATAACACTCCAGGATGCTTTTGCCGACCAATTGTCAGTTATCAAATAGCGCAAATTTATCCGGGGTTGAAATGATTTGTATATAGTACCTTCAACATTTGCAAAACTATATCGTAAACCAATATTAGCTTTCAGTTTAGGAGTAAATGTTATTTCATCTTCAATATAAGCATCGTTTTCAACCAGGTGTATATTACTTAAATTCAGACTCGTATCAACTTCAGAATTGACAATATTTTCAATTGAAGATCCTTCCGAAAGTTTACCGGGATTAAAATTGTATAATGAACTTTGAATTCCAAACCGCATTGTTTGATGAGAACTTAGATAATAATCGAAATCAACTTTTGCACTATAATCCTGAATACCTGAATTATATGAACCATTATCTTTTTGCGTTAGATTGGTAGAATCTTTTATTGCATCATTAACTGAAAATTGCAATTGATACTGACTAAAAATAAGAGATACATTGCTAAACAGTTTTTCATTAAGCTGGTAATTCCAACGGGTTGTTGCAATAAAATTGCCCCAATTGATATTAACAAGTTCAGATAATGACCTGGAATTAAGGTTTGAATAATGATGATCTACCTTTAATACATCGCTACCATAATAAGAGCTAAAGTACAAATGGCTTTTTGGTGAAAATGTATGGTTAATTTTGAAATTAAAGTCTTGAAAATCGTAATATTCATCAATGCTTTCATTTATATTTATACTTGAATAAATTTTCATTAATGGCCTATATAATAAATCTAAATAAGTACGTCGGGCAGAAAAAATAAATGATGTATTTTCATCATATATCGGTCCTTCAAGTGTTAACCGTGAAGCCAATGTACCAATGGCAATTTGTGCCAGAAATTTTTTATGATTGCCTTCTTTTGTTTTTATATCTACCACAGAAGAAAGTCGACCACCATACCTTGCCGGAATTCCACCTTTCAGCACAATTGCACTTTGTATACCATCATCATTAAACGTTGAAATAAAACCAAATAAATGGTTGACATTAAATATAGGCGCATCGTCAAGTAATATTAAGTTTTGGTCAGGGCTACCACCTCTTATAAATAATGATGAAGAACCTTCAGACCCTTGTTGGATGCCCGGCATCAATTGCAAAGTTTTCATTATATCGCTTTCGCCCAAAAGTACAGGTACCGATTTCAGTGTTTTCATCTGAAGCTCGCTTTCGCCCATTTGTGTACTTTCAATTTGCTTTTGAATTGCCTTGTCTGTAATAGTTACCTCCTGTAATGCTACCGGCGATGGGCTTAACTGAACATCTGTTTTTTTATCACCGGTTAAAGCCAGTTCCACAATTTCCGGATTATAGCCAACATAAGTGAATTTTAATTTTAATCCATTTTCAGGAAGAATTATGTTATAAAACCCATATTCATTGGTAATGGCTGAAGTATTTGTAGTTTCTTCATAGATATTTACACCGGTTAAAAGCTCACCGGTTTCTTTATCGCTAACATATCCGCTGATTGAATGTTTTGCTGATGTTTTTTTACGAGTTTGAAAAACAACCTGGTTGCCAACAATGGTAAAGCTTATAAATGTGTTGGAAACGAGTTGGTCAAGTACCTCATTTAAAGGTTGGTCTGTCCCATTTATTGTAACAATTTTTGAAAAGTTAACCAAATCGTTGCTATACGAAAAGCCTATCCCGGATTTATCTGAAATGGTCTTTAAGGCATCCTGCACCGAAAGACCTTGTATATTTACTGTTATTTTTTTATCCAGGATTGTATTAATATTTTGGGCTGGTGATGTTATCGTGAATAAATTGTAAAGGCAGAGAAGAATGATAAATTTGAAAATATTTTTCATGTGAATTATTTTTTTTATGACCTCACTCCTGCCCTTTCCAAGCGGAAAGGGATTCGGTAATAAGACTATCCTTTTTACTTAATAATATAAATTCCATCTTTGGGAAAAACATTAATTTCAGCTGAAACAGCAATAGTTTGAAGCACTTCAACCAATGGACGTTTTATAAAAGTTGCACTAAGTTTACGGTTTAAAATTCCATTGTTTTCAATTTGATATTTGAAATGATATACTTCCGAAAGTTCTTCAAAAACATATTCAAGCCTACAATTATAAAAATAAAATTCCCTCGTTTTCCATGCCAGAAAGTTGGGATTGTTATTTTCTATTTTCAATATTTCCCCAGTTTCATTATCAAATATTCCTTTTTCACCTGGTAAAATTAAAATCGGGTTTTTCTCCTTTCTTCCGAATTGAACTTTTCCTTGTGTTAATGTAAGTTCAACGTTATTTTCATTAGCATATGCCCGAATATTGAATTTAGTGCCAACTACACGTGTTTGCGTATTTCCTGCGCTAATAATAAATGGATGTAAGGTATCGTGGGCAATTTCGAAATAGGCTTCACCGGTAAGTTTAACACTACGGATTTTCGCGAATGCTTTGGGATATTTTAACGAAGAGCCACAATTTAACCAAATATGGCTGCTATCGGGCAATACAACATTAGCCCCTAAACTATCCGAAGTAATTATTGTAACATAAGCTTGTACATTTTTATTGAAGATATATTGATGAACAAACCACCAGCAGCCAATAATTAACAATATAATTGCAGCTGCTTTCCACAAAGGAGAAAACCATTTTACTTGTATAGCGTTTTGGGGGAATTTTTTCGAAATCTTTTTTAATGCAATTTTTGCATCAGGTGAATAATTAATTGGCAAGGACCTGTTTTCATTAAAATAATCTTCGAGTTGCCCAAAAATAAGTTCATTTTCGGGAGCCGCTGTTTTCCAGGAAATAATATTTTCCTTTTCTTGCAGAGTGACTTTATTTGAAAAGTATTTTTCAAGTAAAAGCCAGGGAATATCATTTATCATAGGCATAATTTTATGTTATGACACATTTAAATAACGGTACCCCCAAAATGAAATTGATTTTAATTTACCACAACCCATTAAAAAGTGGCAATAACAATGCAATGGGCGGTTTTCCCTCATTAAGAAGGAGGAATAGTGGTGGTATTAAATAACAAGCATAAATACAATCAATTTAAAAATTAAGTTGACTGCTAATGTTTTGTTAGGTTTTTCTAAATTTCTTTCTTTAAAAAATTGCTATAATGCTTGTTAAATAAGGAGCTAATTTGCTTCGAAGCTTTTTTAATGCTATTCCCATTTGATTTTCAACTGTTTTTGGAGAAAGATTGAGTTGATGGGCAATATCGTTATAGGTAAGACCTTCGTTTCGGCTTAAATTAAAAATATTCCGGCATTGCTTGGGTAAATCGTTAATTGAATCATTAATAAGGGTATGTAATTCTTCATGTTCACAAAAATTAATTAGTTCGTTTACCTTTGATACTTGCTCACTGGCAAATTCATTCTCATGCCCAATTCGTGTTTTTTCATTCCGTAAATAATTCAAAGACCTGTTTTTTACAGAAGTATATAAATATGCCCTGATTGAAGTATTTATATTTATGCTTTCCCGATATTCCCAAAGTGAAATAAATATTTCCTGTACAATTTCTTCTGAGGCTTCACGATCTTTCAAATAGGTATAAGCAAAACGGCAAAGGTTAACGTAATAATCCATAAAAAGTTGGTCGAACACTTTATGGTTATTATTCTGCAATGCATTATAAAAGTTGTCCAGCAATTGGGTCATAAAATGAAAAGTAGCAGTGATAAAGATATTCGTATAAACAACATATTCAAAAATATTTAACGCATTTCATTTAGCAAAAATTATATTTTAAAAGTCCACTATTTTCATCTACTTAATTTTAAACTTAAAGTATATGAAAATCACTATCCAGGACATCAAAAATTACATGCGTGTGAACAATTACAGTATCCGTACAATTACAAGCTATACTATTACTGTAGAAAGAATTTGCAACTATTGCCGAAAAGAACCTCAACAGCTAAATGAGTTCGATTTTAAGGCTTTTTTTGAACATTTGGTATATGAAACAAATCTTTGCTGGAATTCTATACATGCAATTCATGGCGGGTTAAGTTTCTTTTTTCGTGTTTTCCTGAATAATCGGGAGTATAAAAAATATGTAAAATACCCGAAACGACAAAAGTTATTGCCTGTTGTTTTATCGTATAATGAAGTACGATTAATATTGCAACAAATAACGAATTTTAAACATAATACTATTATAAAATTATTATATTCAACCGGGATGAGGCTTGGGGAAGTTCAGCAATTAACATTAGATTGTGTTGATTTTGAGAGAAAAACTATCCGTATAGTCCAAAGTAAAGGTAAAAAAGACAGATATGTGGCAATATCGCCTGTTATGGGTGAACAGTTAATGGAATATATAGAAAGGTATAATCCCACGAAGTATTTGTTCGAAACTAATTCTCCCAATAAACATTATAGCGCCAGCATTTTCAGGCATATATTGACTAAGGCTCGAAATGAATTACAATTGAAAAAACGCGTACATACACATTGTTTCAGGCATACTTTTGCAACCCACATGATTGAACAAGGATGTAATATTTTGGTATTGCAACGTATTTTAGGCCACGAACATTTAGAAGCCACACTGGTATATTTACATACCCAAAATGTAGATATATTGCGTGCCCCAAATCCATTGGATAACTTGGAAACATCATTTATGTTAGGTTGTTGAAATAAATTGAAAAAGGAGAAAGAGGCCGTCTCAAAAGTAAAAATGAGATGGTCTTTTTTTGGTTAAAAAACGTAGAATTTTTTTGAACTGATCAAAATGTTTTATGGTAGATTATTTTTTTGTTTGATCGATTTAGATTTTTTTGATAATAATTTAATAATTACGATATAGGACATTTGTTGCCTTCCTAAGAGGATGGCAAAGCAGCCTATGCTGCTCTTTTTGCTAAATTGTGTGCCAACGCTAGTAAGCCCATTTCAATTTCTGTTTTTAACATTCCTTTAAGTCCAAAACGCTTAAATCCTTTATTAAACTTGATATTGGCAAAAACGGGTTCAACATCAACCCCTCTTTTACTTCGGTAGTAAAGCCCTTGCTCACTCTTCAAGCGTTCTGATGCTTGGGCCTTTAGTCGGTTTAGATTATGATTAATTTCTATTATTTTATTCTTCTTACTTTTATGACAAGCTCCACGCAATGGGCATGTACTGCAATTAATAGCTTGGTAACGAGATATTTGTTGCTCAAAACCGTTTTCTGTAACTCGTTTGATTGAGCCAATGTAATTCATCGGTTGACCCATTGGACAATAGTAGCAGTTCTTTTCAGAGTTGTAGAATAAATTGCTATTGAGAGAGTTCTTAATTTTGCGTTGATCTTTGTCAAAATAGTTAAACTTTATATAAGCGTCTATTTTTGCCTTTTCTAACAATGCGTAATTTTCTTCTGAACCATAACCAGCATCTGCCACAGCTACTTTAGGATAATTGTTATACAGGGTGTGGAACTGTTCCAAATGAGGCCTTAATGTGGTTGTATCGGTTGGATTGGGGTGATGGCTATAGTTTACAATATATTGATTATTAGTGCTTATCTGAACATTATATCCTGGTTTCAACTGACCGTTTTTCATGTGATCTTCTTTCATTCGCATGAAGGTTGCCCCAGGGTCTGTTTTACTATACGAGTTCCGTTTGCCTAATATCTGCTCTTGCTCCTTGTACTTGTTGAGATTTTGTGGCCAATGTTGGCGAGCGTAATTTAATTTCTGTCTTACTTTCTTGTCAACCTTTTTATCAGATAATGCTTGATCTATTTGATTAATAGTCCGTTTTACTTTTTCTGCATCTATTTGGGTAAAGTCAACATTATCTGTATCTTGTAATTCCTCTTTGGCTAACGATTGGGTATAATCCCATAACTCTTTTAGTTGTGCCACCATTTTCTCCTTATTGGTCTTTATGGAATTGCCCCAAACGAAAGTATAACGATTAGCCTTGGATTCTATTTTGGTCCCATCAACATAGATTTCCTGAAGGCTTACATGTCCCGATTCCACTAATAACATGACTACTTGTGCAAATATTTCTTTTAAAACATTTTTGAGCCTATCACTTCTAAATCGATTAAGTGTATTATGATCAGGGTGGTTCATAGCACTCAGCCACATAAAATGAATGTTCTCTTTTAAGGCTGTTTCCATTTTACGACTACTATATACATTGTTCAGGTAACTGTATATAAGAACCTTCAGCAACATCCGAGGATGATAGCTTGAGGTGCCACCTCCTTTATATTGTTTATGCAATGCATCAGCGTTAATACTGTCAATGACTTTGTTTACAACCCGAACTGGATGGTTTGCATCTATGAACTCCTCCAGTGATGGGGGAAGTAACATGATTTGATTGGGACTGTAGTCTTTAAAAACTACTTTTGATCTTTGGTTATACATGTCTCATACTTTTGATAATGAGACAACTAAACAAGATAAATGATTAAATTAATGAGCCTTTTTTATGAACTTTTTATTAACAAAAAAAGGTGCCTCGACTTTTGAGACACCTTCATTTTGCTATCAACCCTTTATAAATGGAATTATATCCGCACCAAATACCCAAGCCATTGTCAATATTTGAAATTAATTGATTGTGGTCTGATGAAAAAGGACTAGCTGTACTTAAAACGGCTTCCTGGTAAGCTACCCAAAAATTATAACTCGGTTCATCTATCGCACTCACTTTTAGAATAATAGAATCACCCTTACGAAAATATATATTTGAAATGGGTTTTAATTGATTTGTATTCCCTTTGTTTAAGCCAATTACTACAGATTGTCCATTAAAATCCTTATCGCTAAAACATGAAAATAAGGTTGGGATATAATTTGATTTACCGTTTTTAGTAAAAGTCCGATAATAATTTTTTTCATTCGGGTCATCAGAAAGCCTACCTTTCAATATACCTAATGTATCATTGTTATTTATAAAGCTCATCCAAAGTGAATCGATTACTGGTGGAAAATCTGGAATGGTAGTCGTTGCATGCACAGTCCCTATTTCGTCTTCAACTGTTAGGTAATAGGTGTTTCTTTCTGAACCCTTCAACACATTTCCTTCATATATATAAGGCGGGAAATAATTCGTATCGTGCATAAGTGTGAGAACTTCAGAATTGATACCATCTGAAACTGTAACTTTTGCCCTTGAAGCAACAAGATTTCTTAATGATGCTGAATCGAGGTTACTAAAGAAAGGAGTATTATAAGTTAAAATCACCATAGGATACCCACCATTTTCAATCCATCCATCAATCACTAATTGCTTTTTCAAAGTAGGCATTGTAATATTTATATTAGTATTGCAAGCCCAACAAATAAATAATATAATTGCAAATAAAAATATATTCTTCATTTCAAAATCTTATTTCATATGATACAGAAGGCATAATTGGGAAAATGGAAACTGATTTTAATTGTACATTCAGTTCATTTTTTTTTAAATCACCTGTAACATCAAAATACATAAAATATGGATTTGGCCTATTGTAAACATTGTAAATACTAATGTTTAAGTTTTGTTCAGAATGCGCTGATTTTTTAATGTTCTGAGTAAAAGAAATATCTAATCGGTTGTATGATGGCAACCGAAATGAATTATATCTACCCATTTGATTAACTATTTGTCCTTGTATTAAATATCGTCCAACAGGCATTGTTATTGCATTTCCAGTATTATAAACAAATATAGCCGAAGCTTTCCACTTTTTACTTATCGGCAATTGAAGAACCAACGACAAATCATGTGTGTGATCATATTTCGCTGGATATGGCCTTCCACTATCAATCATAGCAAAATTTCTAATTGAATGTGATAAGGTATAACTAAACCAACCCGTCAATTTTCCAGTTGTCTTCTCAATAAATAATTCGGCGCCATACGACCGACCTTTACCAGTAATTATATTCTCTTCAATAGTCGATTTTGTGAGCGACGTTAAAATACCAGAATTAAACTCTAAAATATTGTTCATTCCTTTATAATATAAATCTATTGATCCATTAAAGCCATTCGTAAGTTTTCTAAAATATCCTACCGAAAATTGATATCCTTGTGCGGGTGGTACATTATTAGTAGCAGGTAACCAAAAATCTGTAGGTAGAGCTACTGATGTAACATTTACTTGTTGTAAATATTGGATATTCCTGGTAGCTGAAAGTTTAATCCACGAAACCGAATCTATAGTATAATTTAAACTCATTCTAGGCTCAAGTCCTGAGAATCTTTTCACTACTGTATTTTTTTTGAATGAAATTGTATCAACAGTAGCACCTGAAAAATCATTAATAAAGCTTGTATACGGGCCAAGATGCATATAATAATTACCCCTAATTCCCATGGCAATTATAAGTCTTTTGGAAAATTTGGTTTCAGAATGAATATATATGTTACTAATACTTGTATGGTAAGTATTAACAATACCTATTTCAGAACCTTGAGCATTTATATTAGCTTCATTTTTAGAAGGTAACACTGAATAAATTTCCTGATTTAGACCTAATTTTAGAATTGTATTTTTTAAATAAAAACTATGTTCATGTGTAAAATAATAATTTTTCAAATTTGTTGAAAGCCAATATCCACTGCTTGCCTGTTGTAAACTAAAATTAAAACTATTGCCTGAGAATCCCACAACGGTTTTTACGGTATGTATTGAATTTTTATTATGCAACCATTTTATTGAAAGAGTATTATTCGACCAATGAACTTCATTTTTAATATCAAATGCTATTTTGTTGATATTAAAATCATCATTACCCGAATAAGTTGATATATATATTCCATCATAGATTGTTGGTTTATATACCAAAACAATATTTAGATCATAAAAACCATAGCTAGTATAATTGAACATAGTTGGACTGCTGCTTAATAAAAATTTACTTGCAGGCTTTACTGTGTAATCAATATATGATTTGCGTACTGCAACCATTACACTTAGTCTATTTTTAATAATGGGTATTTTGTACATTAAACTTGAAAGCAATAATCCTATATTTGCTGAGAACTTTGGATTTTCCGGAATATTTTTATTCGATTCAATAACTGTTACTGAAGAAAGTCTTCCCCCATAATAGGATGGTAGACCCGATTTAATAAGTGTTACTTTATCAATGATTTCTGAATTAAATATTGAAAGAAATCCCATTAGGTGAGTAGGGTTATAAACGATTGCATCGTCAAATAATATAAGATTTTGGTCGGAACTGCTACCTCTTACGTTAATTCCCATATTTATTTCGCTTTTAGAAACACCTGGAGAAAGTTGCAACATCCGCAATGGGTCAGCTTCACCTACAATACTTGGCAAACTCCGTAAACTATCTGGTTTTATTTGAAAAAGTCCAGATTGTGCATTAGACAAATAATTATAACTTTTATTGGAATTGATTATTATTTCGTTTGAAGTAACAATCTTTTCTTTCATCACAACTACTAAACTATTCTTTATATTATGCGTGTCTATACAGGTATCATTAAATCCTATCAATCTAAAACATAATTTTTTTTCAGGTGTTTGGATGATTGAAAAATGACCTGAATCATTTGTGTTGCATAAAAACTTATGGTAACTGTCTGATAAAATAACCCCTGAGAGTGGTTTTTGGGAATTATCAAATAATGTTCCAGAAATCCTTTGTTGGGCGTGGCAAATTATTAGAAATAAAGAACCACAAATACAAAACAAAGCTTTCATTAGGTAAAAACCTTTAAATATTCAGTAATGTTAATAATTCCATGAAATTACAATTAGCATTTTATATATACCATACTTTAGAAATAAAATTGATATTGAATTATATTTTTTGTATAAAAAAGCAGAACATCATTTTGTTAAAATGATGTTCTGCAAAATGAAATTATTACTTATATAAAATTTATTTTTACATTAAAAATTTATGCACATTTTCGGCCATTTTTCTTCCTTCTGCAATAGCATGCACAACTAATGATGGGCCACGGACAGCATCGCCGGCAGCAAATACTTTTTTTACCGAAGTAATTTTTTCATCGTTTGCTTTAACATTGCCGCGTTGGTCAAACTCAACCCCAAGGTCTTTTAATAATCCTTCCTGAATAGGATGAACAAATCCCATTGCCAATAATACTAAATCGGCATTGATAATTTTATTACTACCTGAAACTTCAGTCATTATTTGACGGCCACTTGGATCTTTTTCCCATTTCACTTCAATTACCTCAACTTGTTTTAAATGGCCATTTTCGCCAATAAAACGCTTGGTTGCAAGATTCCACATCCTTTCACAACCTTCTTCATGGCTTGAGGAAGTTTTAAGTGTATAAGGCCAATTTGGCCATGGATTATCTAAATCTCTTTTAACTGAAGGTTTGGGCATAATTTCAATTTGGGTAACATGTTTTGCTTTATGCCTGTTTGAAGTTCCTACACAATCGGAACCAGTATCACCACCACCAATTACCAAAACCTGTTTGTCTTTTGCTAATATCCTATCATTGTCTGAAACTTTCTGTCCTGCATTAACCCTGTTTTGTTGGGTTAAAAAATCCATGGCATAATGAATGCCCTTCAATTCACGCCCTTCAACATTTAAATCGCGAGGTTTCATTGCTCCCACAGTAATGCAAACAGCATCAAAATCTTTCATCAATTCTTGTGCTTTAATATCAACCCCAACATGAGTATTGGTCTTAATAATTAATCCTTCCTGAGATAGGATGTCAAGCCTTCTGTCGATCACAGATTTGTTTAATTTAAAGTCAGGGATACCAAAACGAAGGAGTCCCCCAACAGCCTCATCCTTTTCAAATAAAGTAACTGAATGACCCCATTTGTTGAGCAAATCAGCAGCAGCCATTCCAGCAGGACCTGAACCAATCACGGCAATTTTTTTACCTGTTCGTTTTTTAGGTGGTTGAGGCTTAACTAATCCTAAATTGAAAGCATTTTCAATTGTTGCACACTCGTTTTCGCGAATCGTAACTGGTTCTTCATGGATATTCAGGACACAACCTTTTTCGCATGGAGCTGGGCAAATTCTGCCTGTAAACTCTGGAAAGTTATTAGTTGAATGTAAAATTTCAATTCCTTCTTTCCAGTTACCCTTATAAATTGCGTCCTGCCATTCGGGCATTGAATTTGAAACCGGGCATGACCACTGACAAAACGGAATTCCGCAATCCATGCACCTTGATGCCTGCAATTGTCGTTCCTCATCATTCAATGTTTGTTCAACTTCACCGAAATCAGTTACTCTTTCATGTATTGGTCTGTTACCGGCATCCCGGCGGGGAACAGTCATAAATCCTTTTGGGTTTCCCATAATAATAAAAATATAAAAGGCCCCCTCCCATCCTCCCCCATAGGGGAGGAGTAGCAGGCTCATTGTTTAACATTAATTATTTAAATGAACTTTTTGTTTCAATCCTTTTGAGGGATTTAGAGAAATTGATCCTCTTTTTTAATATCTACGATGAGGTTCATCCTCTGTAAGCTCAAGTTTTTCTTCCAAAGCCTGTAACTTTAATTGTTCCAGTACTTTCTTATATTCAAGTGGAATAACTTTCTTAAACCTTGGTCCATATTCATCCCAATTGGTAAGAATTTTTTCAGCCACGGTACTATTTGTATAATATAAATGGTTGCTGATTAATTTTTGAACTTCCTTTATATCATCAGTACTTTCAAGAGGTGAAATATCAACAAGCCCTTTATTACAGAAATATTCAAAATTACCTTCCATATCAAGAACATAGGCAATACCGCCACTCATACCAGCTGCAAAATTCCTGCCAGTTTTACCCAAAACAACAGTTCTACCTCCGGTCATATATTCACAACAGTGGTCGCCAACGCCTTCAACAACAGCATTTGCACCCGAATTACGAACACAAAAGCGTTCTCCGGCAATACCTCGGATATAAACTTCACCACTTGTTGCACCATATAACAATGTATTTCCAACAATTATATTTTCTTCGGGTTTAAAAGTAGAAGCAGCAGAAGGCACCACAATAATTTTGCCTCCACATATACCTTTCCCTAAATAGTCATTTGAGTCACCTTCCAACCTGAAAGTAATACCTTTTGAGAGAAAACCACCAAAAGTTTGACCTGCTGAACCAAAGAAACGAGCATTTATTGTATCATCGGGTAAACCCTCATCACCATAGACTTTGGCAATTTCACCCGACAGCATCGCACCTATTGTTCTGTCAACATTTGTTATTGGTTTTGCAATCCATACTTTTTCTTTGTTTTTAATAGCTGAATTTGACAATTTAATTAATTCATGATCCATATGATCATCAATGTCATGATGTTGAGCTGTTGTACAATGGAGAGGATATTTTTTTGCTTCTTCAGGTACAAAAGTCAATTTCGACAAATTAACAGTTTTTGCTTTCCAATGATCGGGATAATTTCTGGTAATAATTAAATCGGCACGCCCTACTAAGTCATCAAACTTAGCAATTCCCAATTCAGCCATATGTTCGCGTATTTCCTGGGCAAGGAAACTAAAATAATTTACAACATATTCGGACTTACCCACAAATCTTTTTCTAAGTTCTTCCTCCTGTGTTGCAACTCCAACAGGACAAGTATTTAAATGGCATTTACGCATCATTATACAACCCAAAACAATTAATGCTGTAGTTGCAAATGCAAATTCTTCTGCTCCCAACATTGCACCAATAACAACATCGCGACCTGTTTTAAACTGGCCATCTGTTTGTAAACGAACACGTCCACGGAGGTCGTTCATAACAAGCGTTTGATGTGCTTCAGAAATTCCCATTTCCATTGGCAAACCTGCATGTTTAATAGAACTAACCGGCGATGCCCCGGTTCCGCCTTCGCAACCCGAGATGATTATCACATCGGCTTTTGCTTTGGCTACGCCTGCAGCAACCGTACCCACACCATCTTCCGAAACAAGTTTTACACTAATTTTCGCTTTCGGGTTAATACATTTCAAATCGAAAATAAGTTGTTTTAAATCTTCAATTGAATAAATATCATGATGTGGCGGAGGAGAAATTAGTGTAATACCGGGTGTTGAGTGCCTTAATTTAGCAATTATTTTATTTACTTTTAATCCTGGTAATTGACCTCCTTCACCGGGTTTTGCACCCTGGGCCATCTTAATCTGAATTTCATCGGCATTTACAAGATAATTTGCAGTTACACCAAATCGTCCGGATGCTACCTGTTTTACTGCACTTCTGTGCCAACGCCCATCAGGTTTAGGTTTGAAACGTTCACTATCTTCTCCACCTTCACCGGTATTTGATTTACCTCCAATTTGATTCATAGCTTCAGCCAAAGCTTCATGCGCTTCCTTGCTTATTGAGCCATAACTCATTGCGCCAGTTATAAACCTTTTGGTTATTTCTGATACGGGTTCAACTTTTTCAATTGGAATTGGATTTTTCTTATAATCAAAAAATCCTCTTAAATATATTGGCGTTTGATTGTGTTTATCAACAAATGAAGTAAATTCTTTAAACTTGTTATAATTGTTGGTTTTTGTAGCCCATTGCAATAATGCAATTGCCTGCGGATCCCAACCATGAATTTCGCCATCACGACGATATTGATAAAACCCAAATGTTTTAGGCATTCCGTTTAATCCTTCTGCAAAAAATTGCTGATGGGGAATTGCAGCTTCCATTTGAATTTCTTCAAAACCTATACCACCAATGCGTGATGAGGTACTTGGGAAATATTTATTAATAACTTTATCTCCAATACCAACAGCTTCAAATATTTCAGCGCCATGATAACTCCGTAAAGTTGAAATTCCCATTTTTGAAAGGATTTTCAATAATCCTGCATCAATTGCCTTTAAGTAATTTTCACGTGCTTTTACATAATCAATTTTTATTTTGCCTTGTTGGCATAAATCGCTCAATACTGCATAAGCACCATAAGGATTCACTATACTTGCGCCAAAACCAATTAAACAGGCGAAGTGATGAACTTCACGTGGTTCTGCTGTTTCAATAACCAAACCAACCTGCATTCTTTTTTTAGCATCAATTAAATGATGATGAACTGCAGAAGTTGCAAGCAATGATGAAATTGGTGCATGTTCGGCATCAATTCCCCTATCACTTAATATTAAATAATTTACACCTTCATCAACTGCCTTTTCCGCATCGGAACATATCTGTGCTAACGCTTTTTCTAAAGCATTCTTTCCGCCATTTACAGGGAAAACTATGGACAATGTTCTATGATGAAAACCATCTTCCTTTAAATTCTTCAATTTAGCCAAATCGGTATTGGTTAAAATTGGAGAATCAAAACGAATAGATTTGCAGTGCGAAGGAGAATCAACCAATACATTTTGTGAAACTGAACCAATATAATTTGAAAGTGACATTACAAGCCCTTCACGAATTGGGTCAATTGGCGGATTGGTAACCTGTGCAAATAATTGGCGGAAATAATTAAATAACCTATACGGACGTTGCGAAAGAACAGCCAATGGTGTATCATTACCCATAGAACCAGTTGGTTCGTAACCTTCACTTGCCATTGGTATCATTATTGATTCCAGGTCTTCTTTTGAATAACCAAAAACTTTCATATATTTTGGAAGTTCAGCATCCAATTCAGATAATACACGTTCTTTGGCTTCCAAATTATGAAGTTCTAACCGGCTATCTTTCAACCATTGCTGATACGGGTTCATTTTTGCCAATTGTGCTTTCAATTCAACATCAGGAATTATTATTCCCAATTTCGTATCAACCAGCAATATTTTGCCTGGGCGTTGGCGTCCTTTTTCTTTAATATCTTCGGGTGGAAATACCTGACAACCTACTTCGGAACCCATAGCAATAATGTCATTTTTAGTAATCACATATCGCGAAGGACGAAGCCCGTTTCTATCTAAAGTTCCACCTACAAAACGACCATCGGAAAATACAATTGATGCCGGACCATCCCATGGTTCCATAATAGTGGAATAAAACTCGTAAAAGGCTTTTAAACTATCAGGAATAGGGTTTTTCGCATTCCATGATTCCGGTATAAGCATTGCCAAAGCATGTGGCAAACTTCGCCCTGCTAGGTGAATAAATTCCAAAGCATTATCTAAAGAAGCTGAATCGCTTTTCCCGGGTTCAATGATTGGAAAAAGTTTTTGAATATCGTCTCCGAATAAATCAGTTTTTAATAAACCTTCACGGGCTTTCATCCAGTTACGGTTTCCTTTCACAGTATTTATTTCACCATTGTGCGAAAGATAGCGGAAAGGCTGAGCTAAATCCCAGGTAGGAAATGTATTCGTACTAAATCGTGAATGTATCATTGATATAGCACTTGTCATATTTGTATCGCTCAAATCAGGGAAATATTCACGCACCTGAATTGGAGTTAACATACCTTTATAAATAAGCACTTTTGATGATAAGCTTGGGAAATAGAAAGCATCCTTATTATCAATGGTTGAATTCCTGACTTGATTTTCACTTAATTTGCGAACAATAAAAAGTTTACGTTCCAATTCATCCTGTTCAAATTTTCCGGTAAGGAAAACCTGTTTCATTGCAGGTTCATTACTTCGTGCAATTTCTCCCAGACACAATGTATTAACAGGCAGTTCGCGATAAGTAATAATGGATAATCCTTCCTGCTTCACAACTTCTTCAAAAATTTTAAGGCATTTTTCAGCTTCCTTTTGTTTTTTAGGAAGAAAAATAATTCCAGCACCATATTGACCTGGAGCAGGAAGTTTAATACCCTTACTAATAAAGAAATCATGGGGCATTTGAATTTGAATTCCAGCACCATCACCCGTAACATTATCGGCGCTTTCGGCACCACGATGAGTCATGTTGATTAAAACATCCAAGCCACGACGAACAATCTCGTGTGATTTCTGGCCTTTAATATGGGCCACAAATCCTATCCCGCAAGCATCGTGTTCGTTTTCAGGGCGATACATCCCCTGGGCCTTTGGCAAACCTGTTCGCATAATTTTATAATATTTAAATGAGCCCCTCCCAAGCCCTCCCCAAGAGGGAGGGAGAAGAGGTAGCAGTTAATATTCATTTTATAAAACTCTTTTCATTTCCAAAAAAGGAGTAAAGTTGAGTTGAAACCTAATATTTTAGAAACTTTTGCATTTCCCATTTTTTAAGCCACTCCTTTGGAGGGGTTGGGGAGGCAAAAACAAATCAGCCGTTCCCTGGTGTGAGAACGGCTGATTTTTATATTCTATCAATGCCATATTATTCTCACACACGTTGAATAACCTTCTTATTGTCCTTCCTCGAAATATGGGATTTTTTTATCATGTCCAAATTTTATTTTCGTGACAAAGATACAACAAAAACTATATTTTATTAAATACTTCATTATAATTTATAAAATATTTATACTGATTCTAAATATTTAATTCTAATTTGAAAGCAAATCATTCAATTGTCTTAAATTTCAACGAACATTATTACAATTCTATTAAATATATTAAATCAAGCTATTATTAAAGTGAAAATTTTTTATCCAGTTTTTTATGAGTAAACTTTTTTTTGCCGGAAGCATAATCTGCAACTATTTCACCATTTCCTATTAGCTTCCATTTATAAATTAACAAGCCTTCCAATCCAACAGGTCCGCGTGCATGAATTTTATTGGTACTTATACCTACTTCAGCACCAAGTCCATAGCGAAAACCATCACTGAATCGTGTACTTGCATTCCAAAATACATTTCCGGCATCAACTAAATCCATAAATTTTTTTGCTTCATCTTTACTTTTGGTTATAATACTTTCGGTATGGCCTGAACCAAATTTGTTAATATGTTCAATGGCAGCATCAGTCGAGGAAACTACCTTAATTGAAACAATATAATCTAAATATTCAGTTCCCCAGTCAGTTTCATTTGCCGGAATTGTTTGAATAATTTTTTGCGTGATTTCACATCCACGTATTTCAACATTATGCTTATCCAACTCAGTTTTTAATTTTGGAAGAAAACTTGGAGCTATGGATTCATGAACCAAAAATGTTTCAGCAGCATTGCAAACTGCACAATACTGTATTTTTGAGTCAACAGCCACATTAACTGCCATATTCAAATCAGCATCCTTATTAATATAAACATGACAAATTCCATCGGCATGACCAAGGACAGGAATATTTGAATTATCCATGATATATTTTACAAATTCATTTGAACCGCGTGGAATAATTAAATCGATAGAATCATCCATGGTCAACATTTCATTAACATCTGACCGGGTTTCAAGTAATTGTATCCATCCTTTTGGAATACCAGAATTAATTGTTGCTTCAGCAATAATGGTTGCTAAAATCCTGTTAGTATTTACAGCCTCGCTACCACCTTTTAATAGCAATGCGTTTCCACTTTTTAAACAAAGTGTTGAAATTTGAACCAAAGCATCAGGGCGTGATTCAAAAATTACTCCAATAACACCAATCGGGCAGCTCACTTTATAAAGTTCAAGGCCTTTATCCAATTCTGTTGCAGTTAATGTTTCACCAACTGGTTCAGGTAAATTAATCAGACTTTCAATTCCTTTAATTACTTCGTCTATTTTACTTTCATCAAATATTAATCGTTTAAGCAGCGGCAATGCTAAATTCGACTTTTGGGCAAGTTCCAAATCGGCTTTATTCGCAGCAATAATTTCAGGTAATTTTGATTTTAATGCATGAGCAATTGCTAATAGTGCATTATTTTTCTCATCCTTACTTTTAGCTGAAAGTAAAATTGAAGCTTGTTTTGCTTCCATAGCCAATTCTTTGGTCATTGCCATTTTTATCCTAATTTTTCTCTAAAATTCTGTAACTGAACTTTTGAATCATATAAATCATGCTCGGTCTTACCTATGAAAAATGTTCCAACATCTTTTCCTTCAATTATATCGAAAATAATTTGAGGATCTTCGCCATTGGCAATTACCATGTCAATTCCAGCCTTGTTGCATAAATTTGCAGCGGCAATTTTGGTAACCATTCCACCTTTAGCAAATTCAGAATTTGAAGATCCTGCATATTCTTTTACATCAGCAATATCAAAAACCTTTGAAATAATTTGCGCATTTTCCTCCTTTCGTGGATCCCCATTATAAAGTCCGTCAATATCGGATAGTATTATAAGCAAATCAGCTTCAACCATAGATGCCACATGCGCTGAAAGTGTATCATTATCTCCAAATTCAATTTCATCCGTTGAAACTGTATCATTTTCATTTATGATTGGAATGATATACATATTCATCAAAGTGTTCAGTGTATTTTTTGCGTTGAATCTGCGAATTGGATTCAAAACTCCATCTTTCGTAAGCAAAACCTGCGCCGTAATCTGGTTATAATTCGAAAAAGCCTGGTCGTAAATTTTAATCAGTTCAGCCTGACCAATTGAAGCTAATGCTTGTTTTTCCGATAATTTTGTAGGTTTTTGCATTAGGCCAATTTTACCGGCCCCAACAGCAATTGCCCCCGATGAAACCAGCATAGTCTTTCGTCCTTGCAACATTAATTCAGACATCACTTTTGACAGCTTTTCAATCCTTTGGAAATTTATTTTTCCATCGGCCATTGTTAGCGAGGATGTTCCTATTTTAATTACAATTTTGCTTTTATCCTTTAACCTTTTTCTGTCATCCATAATTTTCTATTGTCCGCTTCCTGATGGAACCAGGAGAAATCAGGTTTTATAAAAATTTTATTCAACAATCAATACTAATTTTTTCAAAGCTAATTCAGCCTTTTCAAAACCTGTATCAGCAATTACTTTTTGCATTTTTAAAGTTATCATATCATTGCAAAGGTTACCAATGCTTCCTTCGTGTGTATGATTTACTTCTGTATTTGGTTTGTAACGTCCATCTTTAATTTCATTTGCTATATTTTTATACGCATCGCGAAAGGGAATTCCTTCCAAAACCTGTCGGTTAACCTCCTCAACACTAAAAAGATATTTATATTTTTCATCATTTAAAATGTCCTTTTGAATAATTATGTTTTCAAGCATCATATTGGCAAGTATTAAACAAGCCTGAATATCTTCAAAAGCTGGGAAAAGGCTTTCTTTCAATAATTGCAAATCGCGATGATAGCCCGATGGCAAATTGGTTGTCAATAATGCAAGTTCATTCGGAAGCGATTGCAATTTGTTGCCTTTAGCACGAATTAATTCAAAAACATCGGGATTTTTTTTATGAGGCATAATGCTTGACCCGGTTGTAAGTTCATCGGGAAACTTTACAAAACCAAAATTCTGGTTCATAAACAAACAAATATCCATTGCCATTTTGGCTAAAGTTGAACCCAAGGAAGCCAATGCAGCAGCAATAGCTTTTTCAGTTTTTCCCCGTCCCATTTGGGCATAAACTACATTATAGCTTAAAGAGTCGAATCCAAGTAATTGAGTTGTAAGTGTTCTGTTTAAAGGAAATGAAGAACCATATCCTGCTGCAGAGCCTAAGGGGTTTTGGTTAGTTATTTTATAAGCTGCCTGAAACATAATCATATCGTCAACCAGACTTTCGGCATAAGCACCAAACCACAGTCCAAAGGATGAAGGCATTGCCAATTGCAAATGCGTATAACCCGGCAATAAATATTCCTTATATTTTTCGCTTAAAGAAATTAGCGTGTCAAAAAGTGTTTTTGTACTTTCAACTATTGCTTTAATTTGTTCACGTGCATAAAGCTTAACATCGACTAAAACCTGGTCGTTTCGCGAACGTCCGCTATGAACTTTTTTACCAATGTCGCCAAGTTTTCGGGTAAGTTGCAATTCTATTTGGGAATGAACATCTTCAATACCATCTTCTATTTTAAAGCCTTCAGTTTTTATTGAATGATAAATAGCAACCAGTTCTTTAACCAACACTTTTAGTTCACTAGTCTCCAAAAGGCCAACCGATTCAAGCATGGTTATATGTGCGATGGTTCCCAAAATATCAGCTTCGGCAATATAGACATCTAATTCCCTGTCCTTGCCAACCGTAAATTGTTCCACCAAATTATTAACTGCAGTCCCTTTATCCCAAAGTTTCATTGCCCCTCCTTATTCCTCCCCAAAGGGGAGGAGAAAGCCTTCTTTATTTATTTTATTTTATCAATTTCGTTAAATGAATGGACTATTCCTTTAATAACTGCTGAACTCAAACCATTGTGTTCCATTTCATTCAGACCTTTAATAGTCAAGCCCATAGGTGTTGTAACCTTGTCAATTTCCTGCTCAGGATGCAAGCCGTTTTGCAACAATAATGAAGCTGCACCTTTTGCAACCTGGGCAACAATTAATTGTGCTTCATCTGCATGGAAGCCAACTTGTATTCCACCTTGCGAAGCAGCCCTCATAAACCTCATCATATAAGCAGTTCCGCAAGAACCAAGAACAGTTGCTGCTGCCATCATTTTTTCTTCAATTACAAGCGTTGAGCCAAGTTTATCAAAAATTGCCTTTACCGACAGAAACTCATTGCTTGTGGGTTTATTTGAAGCCAAACATGTCATTGACTCGCAAATGGAAATTGCAATATTTGGCATTATGCGCACTACTACAAATCCGGGTCCAATTACTTTTTCAACTTCATCAAAACTTAAAGCCGAAACAACCGAAATTATTATTTGCTTTTTATTATTAAGCTTTACTTTTAAACCTTTAAGTAAATCCATTGCCTGACGAGGTTGAACAGCCAATAAAATAAAATCGGCATCATTAATTGCCAATTCATTGTCATGTGTGGCTTTAACCCCAAATTCTTTCAAATCTGCAAGAGATTGCGACGCTGCCCTGGTGATAGTTATATTTTCCTTTTTAAAAACACCTGATTTAATAAAACCTTGTGTGATTGCCAGGCCGATATTACCTCCTCCAAGTACTGCTATTTTCTTTGAATTTACTGCCATTGTACTTTTCATTTTAATGCGAATTGTATTCTTTAAATGAAGCCTGCAAAAATACTAAAACCTTTATACTTTAAAACCCGATATAAATAAATTTAAATTTTACCTTCAAGCTCAGGCATAATCATTATCATAGCATTTTTAACATCTTGAGGGGCAACCCCTTCAACAGGAATTACTAAAATTGTATCATCGCCAGCAATGGTTCCGAGTACTTCGTAGGGGGCGTTGCTATCAATAAGTGAAGCAATGCTACTTGCATAGCCCGATTTGGTACGAATTACTCCTAAATTATTCGAAAATTTAATGGATATAAATCCATTTACCGGGAAATTATCTCTATTTATAGCATGTTTAATTTGTAATCCTTCCTGCCCTTCAGGTAAAAAGTAAATATAGCCTTTTTCCGGATCGGCAATTTTACCAACTTTCAGGAATTTTAAATCGCGTGAAAGTGTTGCCTGTGTCAGTGCAAAACCCTTCTCGGCCAATACTGTTAACAATTCTTCCTGAGTACTTATCTTCATAGTACCCACTATTTTCCTTATGGCTAAAAGCCTCTTTGTTTTCGAGCTCATTACGAATATATATACAAATTGATTGCAAATTTATACATATTTCTAAATAAAAAATCGTTTTTTAAAAATTAATTTATACTTTTGCATAGAATTTTAGTTCTATTGGTTATAACTTAATAATTTCCTGATTAACAGGCTAATTTAATGCAAATGGTTAATTTTTCAGAAAAGACATTTAACGAAATAAGTATAAATTTATTTAATCCCCTTTCAAGGGGATTTTTTTTGTGTATAAATTGAAACTAACAGAAAAAAATATATTTCTCAATGGATAAAAATATTAAGAAAATAGTATTGCTCGGCTCTGGAGCACTAAAAATTGGAGAAGCAGGTGAATTTGATTATTCAGGTTCCCAGGCATTAAAAGCTTTGAAAGAAGAAGGAATTTTTACTGTGCTTATCAATCCAAATATTGCAACAGTGCAAACTTCAGAAGGAATTGCCGATAAAATATATTTTCTACCAGTTACACCCTATTTTGTTGAGAAGGTAATAAAAAAGGAAAAACCTGATGGTATTTTACTTTCATTTGGTGGGCAAACGGCATTGAATTGCGGAACTGAACTTTTCAAAACTGGAGTTTTGGAAAATAACAATGTTCGCGTTTTGGGAACGCCCGTGAGAGCAATAATGGATACTGAAGATCGCCAGCTTTTTGTTGACAAACTAAACGAAATTGAGGTTAAATCATGCAGGAGCGAAGCCGTTACAACTGTTGAAAATGCTGTTAAAGCCGCCGAACGTCTAGGCTTTCCAATTATCATAAGAGCAGCTTATACATTGGGAGGACAGGGAAGTGGATTTGCATACAATGTTGAGGATTTGCGAAAAATGGCTGAAAAAGCATTTTCCTATTCAAATCAAATTTTGGTTGAAGAATCATTAAAAGGTTGGAAAGAAGTTGAATATGAAGTTGTGCGCGATTGTTACGATAACTGTATTACGGTTTGTAATATGGAAAATTTTGACCCTTTGGGAATCCATACCGGAGAAAGTATTGTAGTTGCACCATCTCAAACACTTACAAATAGTGAATATCATAAACTCCGTGAAATTTCAATCCGCACCATTCGGCACATTGGAATTGTGGGCGAATGTAACATACAATATGCACTTGATCCAAATTCTGAAGATTACAGGGTTATTGAAGTAAATGCCCGTTTATCGCGATCTTCAGCATTGGCGTCTAAGGCAACAGGTTATCCGCTTGCTTTTGTTGCTGCAAAATTGGCATTAGGTTATGGCTTGCATGAACTGAAAAATTCTGTAACAAAAACTACATCAGCATTTTTCGAACCTGCCCTGGATTATATTGTTTGCAAAATTCCCCGTTGGGATTTGAATAAATTCATCGGCGTTTCCAAGCAAATAGGTTCATCCATGAAAAGCGTAGGTGAGGTTATGGCAATTGGTCGTTCTTTCGAAGAAGTAATTCAAAAAGGCTTACGCATGATTGGTCAGGGAATGCACGGCTTTGTAGGCAACCGAGACCTTGAATTTGATGATATTGACAAAGAACTTTCGGAGCCTACCGATATGCGAATTTTCGTTATCGAAAAAGCTTTTGAAAAGGGATATTCGGTTGATAAAATTCATTTACTCACAAAAATTGATAAATGGTTTTTATATAAGTTGAAGAATATTTTCGAACTGAAAAATTCATTAGAAACTTATGATAATCTTGAAAAATTACCTGATGAACTTTTACTTGATGCGAAAAAGATGGGGTTCTCTGATTTTCAGATAGCCCGTAGCATTGTGAAGAATGGGAATGACAAAATGGAAGCCGCCATGCTCGATGTAAGAAAATACAGGAAAAGCAAAGGTATTGTACCATTTGTTAAGCAAATAGATACACTGGCAGCAGAATATCCGGCTCAAACCAATTATTTGTATATGACCTATCATGGAATTGAACATGATATTGAATTTTATAACGATAAAAAGTCTGTCATTGTTTTGGGTTCAGGGGCATACCGTATTGGCAGTTCGGTGGAATTTGACTGGTGTTCTGTAAATGCTGTTTTAACAGCACATAAACATAATTACCGTTCGGTAATGATAAATTATAACCCTGAAACCGTAAGTACCGATTATGATATGTGCGACAGGTTGTTTTTTGATGAATTATCGTTCGAAAGGGTAATGGATGTTATTGATTTGGAAAGTCCAAAAGGCGTAATTCTTTCAATGGGAGGTCAAATTCCAAATAACCTTGCCATGCGTTTGCATGAACAAAAAGTCCCAATTTTGGGTACATCACCAATAAATATTGACAGGGCTGAAAATCGCCACAAGTTTTCATCCATGCTTGATAAATTAAAAATTGACCAACCCCGTTGGCAAGAACTTACGAGTTTTGATGAAATTGATGATTTTATTGCAAAAGTCGGTTTCCCGGTTTTGATTCGTCCTTCCTATGTTCTTTCAGGCGCAGCCATGAATGTTTGTTCGAACCGCGAAGAAATGGAACATTTCCTAAAACTGGCCGCCAAAGTCTCCAAACAATATCCGGTGGTAGTTTCAGAATTTATTCAGAACGCTAAGGAAATTGAAATAGATGCCGTTGCTAAAGAAGGCGAATTATTTGCTTATGCAATTTCAGAACATATTGAATTTGCAGGTGTACACTCAGGTGATGCGACTTTGGTTTTCCCTGCCCAAAAATTATATTTCGAAACCATAAAACGGATCAAAAAAATTGCTCGTGAAATTGCAAAAGAATTGAATATTTCTGGTCCGTTTAATATGCAGTTTCTTGCTAAAGACAATGATATTAAAGTAATAGAATGTAATCTCCGTGCTTCGCGAAGCTTTCCATTTGTTTCAAAAGTTTTAAAATCGAACTTTATTGAAATTGCTACAAAAATAATGCTTGATGAACCCGTTCAAAAGCTCGATAAATCGACTTTCGAGCTTGATTATATCGGCATCAAAGCCAGCCAGTTTTCATTTTCACGACTTGCAAAAGCTGACCCGGTTTTGGGCGTAGATATGGCCTCAACAGGTGAAGTTGGTTGCATTGGCGAAGATTATTACGAAACTTTGTTGAAATCGATGCTTTCAGTTGGATACAGAATTCCCAAGAAAAACATAATGCTTTCAACTGGAGAAATGAAATCGAAAGTTGAATTGTTGAATGGCGTCCGTCAGCTTGTTGAACGTGGTTTCAACCTTTATGCAACTCGTGGAACAGCTGAATTTTTAAAACTCAATGGAATTGATGCCCAGGTTGTTTACTGGCCTGACGAAAACCAGAAACCAAATGTAATGGATTATGTGAAGACCAAAGTATTCGATTTGGTTATCAATGTCCCTAAAAACCTTTCAAAAACAGAATTGAACAATGATTATGAAATCCGCCGTGGCGCTATTGATTTCAATATTCCATTAATTACAAATGCACGTTTAGCAAATGCTTTTATAAACGCCATTTGCAAAAAAAATATCGACGACATTTCAATTAAAAGCTGGGACGAATATAAATAAAATCAGGTATTTAGACTATAGACTATCAGACTTAAGCAAAACTTTAGTATCTTGAAGTCAAGAATTGAAGCCCTATTTAATAAATGCCCATACGCCCTATAACTTCAAAAATGAAACAATGAAAACATCGTGGCTCGAAGCCGTTAAACAAATTCATGCCTTAGCACAAACTGGTATTTTTTATAAACCCGGCGCATATGAAATAGAAAGGTACGAGCAAATTATTAAAATATGCGATGAACAATTAGTGCAATATTCAAATCATACAGTTGAAGAAATAGGTCAATTTTTTTCAGGTGATACCGGATATATTACTCCAAAAACTGATGTTAGGGCGGTAGTTTTTGAGGGGCCAAAAATATTAATGGTCCAGGAAAAAGCAGATAATAACTGGACAATTCCTGGAGGATGGGCCGATATTGGTTATACACCCTATGAAATAGCTGTAAAAGAAACCAGTGAAGAAGCCGGATTAAATGTGAAACCAGTCAGGTTACTGGCAGTTATGGACAAAAAATGTCATCCACATCCGGCGTCTCCTTTTTATTCCTATAAAATATTTATTTTATGTGAAATTATCGGGGGCAATTTAAGTGCAGGAAATGAAACTTTAGATGCCCAATTTTTTGATTTAGATAATATTCCAGAACTTTCATCGGAAAGATTAACAAAAGGGCAGTTAGAAATTTTAATTGAACGGTATAATAATCCAATGTTGCCAGCTTATTGCGAATAATTAAAGCTGCATTCCAAATACAAGAATATCACTTTGTTGCTTTAAATCATTTTTCCAACTTTCGAAAGTTTTTTCAAAAAGGTGTTTGTGTTTTGAAAATTCCTTTTTATAAATTTTCATTAGCAAACTTGATATTTCTTCTGAAATAAAGCTTTTTTCATGATTTTCAAATCGATTTTCATTAAATCCATCATTTAAAATGTAAAGCAAATCACCATCTGAAAGCTGAACTTTGTGATTGGTAAATTCTGCATTTTTTGAAATAAATCCCTGTACCGATTTATCAGTCTTAAGTTCAACCAACTTGTCATTTTTTATAACAAATACAGGTAAGTTTATTCCAGAATAAAACAATGTTTTCTTTTTCAAATCAATTTGACAAAAAACAATATCGAGTAATTTCTTTGAATTGTCATTTGAATTGTCCAAAATATTTAAAAGCTTCTTTTGCAGATAATCAATAAATGAAGAAGGTTGTAATTTATCAATATTTGAATTTTCGATAATAAATTGTGTTAAACAAGCATTTATTGCTGAAGTATAAATAAATGATGCTACATTTTCCTTTGGTAAGAATCCAATACAAAAAAACAGATTATTTCCGTCAATCCATTCCCATAAAAAGTTCGAAGGAATAGTTGTTATTTGCAATGAAAGTAAAAATGAATTTTTTATAACAGAATTTATCTTACTTCCGTCAGAGTTAACAATTGTATAAGCTCTTGATGATAAGTTTAGTTCTTCAGAAATTTCCTTTTTTTGGCGAATTAATATTTCCTTTTGTAATTTAAGCTTATCAGATTGTATTTCAACTTCTATAGTCTTCTTTTTGAGTTCGGCTTTGTAATTAACCAACTCAATAATATTTTTAACCCTTGCCACTAATTCGTTTTTATTAAAAGGCTTTGGGATTAAATCACATGCTCCAGCCTCAAATGCCTCAGCAGATGACTCGGTAGCAGTTAACATAATTACTGGTATTTCTTTTGTTTTATCACTTTTTTTTAACTTTTTTAATGCCTCAATACCAGACATTTCAGGCATTTGCCAATCCATTAAAATTAAATTGGGCGATTCTTTTAAAGCTAATTTAATGGCCTCGGAACCATCATTTGCAGCAATTACTGAATAACCTTCATTCTGATTTTCGAATATACTTCGTACCAGAGAAATTACCATTTTTGAATCATCAGCAATAAGGAGTTTATTCCCCATAAATAACTTTTTTCAGCTCTTAAAATTAATTGTTACAGAAATTTAACCACAAGTTTACAAATTCTATATTTAAATTAAAGATACAATTTAAAATAAAATAAGGCTCGTTCAATAGAGCCTTATACTTACAATTCCATAATTCTGTTACAAAAATAGCAATAAGAATATGTTAATTTATTTGATGCTTGTCTAAATTTTTTCCTAAATGGAGATGATGAGGTGGAAGTGGTGGCATATCGTCAAATTCAATAAGGTTTAAGAAAAATGACGCAAGGGAATCCTGCTGGACAGGAGTGCATATTTTTTTTAAATCGAGATAAAAATTAATTGTATTCATTTTTAAAGCAGCATGTAAATTACCCACTTGTTTAGAATATTCAAATAATTTAGTTGTATCCGAATCATGTTTCTTTAGTTCATTTAAAATGTTAAACCTTAATTGATGAAGTTGAATGATAATGTTTAATGAAGATTTCCGAAACAAGGTATCTACATGAATAAATTTTACTTTTTGGTCGGCATTAAAATTTAATTTCTGAGGAATTATCATATCCATTCTCCCATGCCTAAAAGGCATTTCATGTTGCCACCTGTCATGAAATCCATGATATTTGTGCCAAACAATACTAGAAACAATTGAAATATTTAAAACAGTCAATCCTATTATTATTAATATCAAGATGTTCGTTTTAGTCACTAATTTTCCCATAACTTAAAGTTTAATTCTATTTTTGATTCCCAGCCAATAAACTTACTTCCATTGATTCCTGGTTAATATCATTCCAACAATTATTTACAGCGTTAATTGAATATTGATTGGTTGAATTTGAATCCATGTAAATATTCCCAATACGGATGCCACCGTATAGTGAAATCAAAATTATTATGCTTACAAGTACAGGCTTTAAAATCCGTGAGTAATAATTTTCTGTTTCGCTTGATTTTAATTTTTGGGCAATGCGAGTATAAATAAAAGGATTTGCCTCAACACTTTTTTGTCTGTCAATAATTTTAATGCTATCGGTTAATATATTTGCAATTTTCATGCAATTAGGGCAAAAGTTTAAATGCTCTTCAACCATAGATTTTTCATCAATGCTTAATATATTTTCAGCATAGGCAAAAAGTTTCAAATTTATTAGATTACAGTCCATTTTTAAACTATTTACTGTTAGACAATTAATATCATAAAAACTTGCTCTTTAAAAAAATTCATTATGTAATTTCAGTAATCTTTTTTGCAAATTTGCTTTAGCTCGGAATATAAGCGATTCAACTGCTGAAATGCTTATTCCCATAATCTCAGCAATTTGTTCGTGCGGTAAGTCGTCGTATTTATGCAATATGAAAGCCGTTTTCTGTGTCGAAGGAAGCAAATCAATTGCACGGTTTAATATTTCAATTTTTTGTTGTTCAACCAATTTTTTTTCAGGATCAATGCCGTCAGGAATAACTATCATTTTTTCGTTTCCGAACACATTTTCAATCTGGCTAACAAGCTTTTTCCATTTTATTTGCCTTAAAAAATTAATGCTTTGGTTTACAGCTATTCTGTACAACCAGGTTGACAAACTTGATTCTCCTCTAAATTTATCAATATTACGATAAACCTGGATAAATACATTTTGAGTTACATCTTCAGCATCTTCGCGATTTTTTATATATGCAAAACATGTTCTGAAGACCAGGTTTTTATAATTCTCAACCAAATATTTGAACGAATTTTCATCCTTTTGTATTATTCCTTTTACCAGATCGCTATCGGTCATAAATTGGTTTATATTATTGAAAATGTATAAAAAAATCGATATTTATACATTTATGCCAAATTTCGATAAAAAAAATCAAAAATATTTTATGTGCCTAAAAATAAATAGAATTAAAACATTAATAAAATTAGCGATTAATTTATCTATTTTATTTTAGTTGTAATTCAATTAAAATCACAAAATATTGTTCCAACAGTTCGTTTGAAGAATTTATAAATTTTGATGCGGCAAAAACCAATTGTTGGCATGAAGTACAGGATTCTGATACTCCTGATTATTTCAATTTGAGCAATAGTAATCCATATTATAACATATTTAATAAATTTATTGGAAAAATTAAGCATAAAAGTGGGAGTTGTTTTGTTGGTATATTTTGTTGCAAGATAAATCTAAATAGAAATATTAAAAATATAAGAGAATATATTGAAACTCAATTTTTAAATTCTCTTGAAAAAGACAGCCTTTATAAAGTTGTAGTATCATTATGCCTTGAAGCTGAATCGAGCACTGCGGTTAAGAATTTTGGCGAATATTTTTATATAACTTCCTGTCAGCATAACATTGAATTTAATTCATTTACTACAAAATCTCAGGTAGAATTTAACTCCTCATACCTTGACAGTAAAATATGTTGGATAACATTACAATCGCTATTCAAAGCCAATGGAAATGAGATGTATATTGTTTTAGAAAATTTTATGTCTGATAAATTCACTTCAATCAAAAGTATAAGACCTTTAAAAAATAAGTCCAAAAATTAAAAATGGAATCTGGTAAAAAAAGAAAAAGCTGCTTATTATTATATTGATGACGTCCTTGTTCAAAAATTAACTATAATTCAGAATCCTTCGATAGACATAAAAGATTATAATTTCAAACAAACTGTATCTTTATATAATATAAATAAAATTCAAATTGACTCAACTATTATTCTTAAAAATATTATTTTTGATTTTAATAAAAGTGACTTATTGCTTCAATCATTTAATGAGATTAATAAAATTTACCAATTAATGATATCCAAATTCAACAATCCGAATTAAGCTTGAAGGGTATGATAATATTGGTGGATACTATTTTAACTTACAATTATCTGTAAAAAAGGTGGAATCAGTAGCTGTTTATTTGATAAATAAAGGTATAAGCCCTGATAAGATTGAATATTCAGGTTATGGTTACTTGTTCCTTTTAGCTTCAAACCAAACTGAGGAAAGAAGAAAAATAAACAAAAGGGTTACTTTTAAGGTAATTCAAAAATAGAAAGGTTCTAACCAACATGAAGAAAATCAGTGTTTCCTTTTTATTATTTTTTTGTACTTTAAATTTATTTTCGCAGGAAAAATCAATATTCAACAATGATTATCTTGATCCGTTTATTACCAATCCTGGCTGTACTGGAGCAGAATATTATCCTGTAGCACGTCTGTCTGCTGAAAAACAATGGCTGGGTTTTACAGGTTCTCCAAGCACATTTTTACTTTCAGGTAATTATCGAATTGGTAATTATGATTTTTACGATCCAAAAGGATTTGTAAATAAAGTGTCCATTAAAATTGGAAGACCGAATTGGGCTTGGCGCAGCAATTTTTCAGGATAATAACGGGCCGTTGTCAAATACTGGCGGTATTTTATCTTATGCTTATCATATGCCTGTTAACAATGATTCAAGGCTATCATTTGGCTTATCCATAAATTTAATAGATTATGCAATAAACAATTCCATATTAAAGCCTGATCAAAGTAACGACAGTTATTTGCTTTCAGGAAACAATAATACTTTTAAAGCTAACATGAGTACTGGTGTTTACTTTCATAGCAACAGTTATTTTGTAGGAGCATCAATTAATAAATTTTTACCAGGAATATCAAACGTAAATGAAACTACAAAAGAACTTCCGAGTTATTTTGTTTTGGGAGGTTATAAATTTAGTAAAAATAATATTACATTTAATTTTGAACCCTCATTTGAATTTAAAAAGTTAACTGGTGAAAACGTAATGATTGATATTCATGCAAAACTTTACATAAAAAGACTTAATTGGATTGCTTTCTCCTATAGTACTTCACAACAAATGAACATCCAATTCGCGATAAATTTATATAAAATGCTATATTTTGGATATAATTATGGATATACTTTAACTAATATTGCCCCATATAACTATGGCACACAAGAAATATCACTTGGAATAAATTTGGGACTTTTTGGTGTGGAAGGTATAAGAGAAAGAGTTGGTAATTGAATAAAACAAAGATTGATCTTAAAAATACTTTGAAAAAAGAATTTATATTTATTATATTTTACTTACGGAAATGCTTCGACTAGCTGAGAGCCTTCAAAATGTTATTCAAATTAAAAAAAAACTTTGTTAAATGAAATTAAATTCCGATTTTAAATTTAACTTAATATTTTATTACTAAGTATATGAGCAACTTTCACAAATTGGTGGTTTTATGTTGTCTTTTAACTGGTTATAATCTTAATGGCCAAATTTCAGTAAAACTTGACTCTGGGCTTGTTGGTTATTACCCATTCAATGGAAATGCAAATGATGAAAGCGGAAACAACCATAATGGAACTGTTCTTGGTGCAACTCTAACGACTGACAGATGTGGAATCCCTAATAGTGCATATTATTTTAATGGCAATATATCATATATTCAAATTAATAATCCAAGTATTACATTTCCAGAATTTACTTATTCCTTATGGGCATCTTTAAGTTCTTTACTTTTAGATGGAGGAACTTCAATTTTATTATCAACTGGAAGTTCAGGAGGCGATCAGCATATTCAATATAATAATAATTATGCTGGATTTATAGGATGGTTTTTTGGAGGATATAATACAAATTCAAATTCATATGACTTAAATCAAGGATATTTACCTGATCTTAATCAATGGTATTTATTATCTGTCACAAGAAGTGAAAATAAAGTAAAATTTTACATTAATGGAATTTTAGTTAAATCTGATAGTACATATACTCCAATTCTTCCTTATTATGGGACAGGAGAACCTCAAACAATTATAGGGTCTCGTTTTGATTTAACTTTACCTTTCAATGGTAAAATTGACGAGGTAAGAATTTATAATCGTGTTTTAAGTATTGCAGAAATTGATAGTTTATACTTTTCCAATTGTTCTCATCAAGACTTAGGTGAAATAAATGGCAGCAAAATAGTTTGTCAGGGGCAAAAGAAAGTTGGATATAAAGTAACCGGGATGGACAGCATTAAAAGTTATGTTTGGGGTTACAGTGGTACAGGAGCCACAATAGCTGGAAATTCAGATAGTATATCGATGGATTTCTCCAATAACGCGACCAACGGAAGTTTAATAGTAATTGGGAATAAGATAAATGAAAATGGAATAGATTCAGCTATTCTTTCAATCACTGTAAATTCATGCAATACGAATTGTGATATTAACCTCCAAAATGGACTTGTAGCTTACTACCCATTTAATGGAAATGCCAACGATGAAAGCGGTAACGGCCATAACGGAAAAGTTAATGGGGCTACCCTAACATCAGACCGATGTGGAAAATTAAACAGCGCTTATTATTTTGATGGGATATCTAATAATAATATTACAATTAACCCTGATTCTTTTTATTTTAAAAATTTTACTTATTCAGCCTGGTTTAAATCAATGCAAACGCCTTCATTAAATTCAGGAACTGTTATAATTGATATCGGGGGAAGCGGTGGCGACCAAGTTTTAGGACTCAATAATTCTTTAAGTAGCTACACAACTGGATTTACCTTTGGGGGCTATAGCTCTTCTAATGGAATTAGTGAAACATATATTGCTATAACAAGTATTGGGTCTTTACCAGAATTGAACAAATGGTATAATTTAATAATTACCAGATCAGATGATTCAATAAAATTATATATCAATAGCATTTTATCTTCATATAACTCAACTCAAAATACATTGCCATTTTATGCTGTAGATAATTCATCATTATTCATATTAGGTTCAAGGTATAATGGTTTGGAATTGGCTAATGGTGTTATTGACGATGTCAGAATCTATAAGCGTGTATTAAATTCATGTGAAATTGATTCTTTATATTATACAAGCTGCAGCAACAACATTTCTGACCATGGTAAAATAAATGGCAGCAAATTGGTTTGTCAGGGTCAAAAGAAAGTTGGTTATAAAGTGACCGGGATGGACAGCATTAAAAGTTATGTTTGGGGTTACAGTGGTACAGGAGCCACAATAGCTGGAAATTCAGATAGTATATCGATGGATTTCTCCAATAATGCAACTAGTGGAAATTTAATTGTACTTGGGAATAAGATAAGTGGAATTGGAACAGACACAACAATACTTCCAATAGTTGTTAATTCATTGCCCTTCGAAGCAGGTGAAATAACTGGTGATAATAAAGTTTGCCTCAACCAAAGTGGATTGAGTTATTATATTTCACCGATAGAGAATGCTTCAAGCTATATATGGGACTTTAATGGAAGTGGTGCAACAATTATTGGCAATTCCAATAATATAAATATAAACTTTGGTCCAAGTGCGACCAAAGGAAATTTGAATGTCTGGGGAATTAATTTGTGTGGAATAGGAATCAAATCTCTTGAGTTTTCAATAACAGTTGATTCATGCAACCAAGGCTATTCAGGGAACTTAAATATTCCAAATTCATTCTCACCAAACAATGATGGAATAAATGATTTTTTCGTAATCCGTGGTTTAACAGAAAATTCAAAATTGCTGATTTTTGATAGGTTTGGAAGAAAAGTTTACGAATCAGATAATTACCAAAACGATTGGGATGGGAATGACAACAAAGGGAAGAGTTTACCCACCGAAACCTATTGGTATGTATTTACTTTACAAGGCTTTCCTACAGAATTTAAAGGTTTTGTTTATCTCAAAAAATAATAAATATTACCGGTTAATTTAAAGTTATTAGTAATATTGCAAATTAAAAAATTTATCAAATCAAAACTAACAATGTTTAAATTTAAAGTACGCAAACTACTATTCGACATTTTTGTCTTTTTATTTAAAAAATTAAATTCAATAGTTGGTAAAAAAAAGGATTATACTTATTACTACTCTAAGTGGTTTAGTATCTTGAAAAAAGTCTTTAGAATTAAGTTCGCATTTAGAACTGAGAACTATTCCATAGAATATAATCCAGTGTACGATGGTATTGGATGGCCAATATATTTTACTGGTTCTTTTGAAAAAGACGAGTTGGAATGTTGTAAAAACTTTATAAATAATTCAAGTGTAATTTTTGATATTGGCGCCAATATTGGCTTACACACTGTACATTATGCAAGTTTAGCAAAACAAGGCGTTGTTTATGCATTTGAGCCATCAAAATATACTTATCAAATACTTCAAAAGAATTCTGAGCAATTTGATAATATTATTACAAGTAATTTCGCAATTGCTAAACAAAATAGCATTTCTGATTTTTACGAAAGTGAAAATGATGCACTTTCAGGTCTAAAAAATACCAATAGAGCTCCAATTCGCAGTAAAACTAAAACATTAACAATTAAAGGTGATGTTTTTTGCGAACTTTTTAATATAAATAAGGTTGACTTTATAAAAATTGATGTTGAAGGACTTGAAACTGATGTTCTCGAAAGTTTCGAAAATACAATTAAATTAAATAAGCCTGTAATTTTTTGCGAAATATATAAAGGAACTAATTCAAACGATGATCCTTTAAAAACAATTAATTATTTAATCGAATTGGGATATAGCGCATTTGTATTAAGCAAAGGGAAACTGAATCCATTTATTTCACATCTGGACAGTGAATATAATTATTTCTTCATTCCAAAAATAAATATTTAATTTAAATGTTATAATTAATGAAAATTTTCGGCACAATAATTAAGTTTTTTATTTCTATTTTTTGCTCAATTATAAAAAAAAATAAAGACATTAAGAAATATGTTTTTTCGGTAGCCCTTAGAAATGAAGTAATTGATTATATTGAAAACAATTATTATGCCGAATACGAGCATATTAAAAGGTCTATTTCAATTTTAAATAAAAATAAATTTTTTGATGATTTTATAATTCTTGATATTGGTGGATCAAATGGCCACACAGCCAGATTATATAGCGAAGCTTTTCCATTACATAAAGTTTTTGTTTTTGAACCTATAAAAGAAACATTTACTATATTATCAAAAAATATAATAAATAATAAAAATATAGTAGCCATAAACAAAGCCGTGGGCAATAAGTCTGGTATTGAAAAAATTAATGTTGCCAAAAGAATCAGTTCATCCTCATTGCTTGAATTAAAGGCTGATAAATCAAGTAAATTATTTGCTGAAAACCTTGAAGCAGTTAGTATTGAAGATATTACAATATGCAAAATTGACGATGAAGTCGCAATTGATAAAAATATTGGTATTATGAAAATAGATGTTCAGGGGCTGGAACTTGAAGTACTTAAGGGTTCGAAATTAACCTTAGAAAGGACATTTATTGTTTTGCTAGAAGTGAATAACCACAACGGCTATTTGGGAAGCCCCAAATATTTTGACATTGATTTAATATTACGGGAATCAGGATTTATTATATACGATTTATGCCCTTCAACAAGAGATAATGGGAGACTAAAGGAGTGGGACTCAATATACGTTAACAAGAAATATTATGAAGATTGGAATAATTGAAATAATGCCGAAAGGACATTATACACTTGTTGAATCTTTAATTGAAATATATTGCTCGGATCCTTTAAATGAAGTATTTGTTTATACAAATAGCCAGGGTAATAATATTATTGAACCTATGATTAAAGGTTCCAATAAAAATGTTACTATAGTTTGCAAAAGAAATGATGAGAAAATTAAGTCATTCTTTCATAGGATAAATAATCAGAAATTTGAAAAATTATATATTGTTACTTTAGAAAAATACTTTTTAAATTTTATTTCCTTAAAAAACAATTCTCCATTATTTCTTTTTGTTCATAATATTGAAGATTGGTTTAAACTTTCACCAAATATACTTTTATATAGATTTTTTCACCATTTATTTATTTTTAGGCAATTCGTTTATAATTTTAAAGTATGCTTTATTCATCCTATATTAAAAAATAATATTAAAAAAATTATATATAATTCCGGGGGAAAGTTTGTGGTATTAAACAATATTCTTAAAAAGGAATTATCAATGTTCTTAAATGAAGATAGAATTGAAGTAATTCCATTTTCTGTTTATATCCCTTCATTATTGAATCATATTATTGATAATAATAGAAAGATCAATATATGTATTCCGGGAATATTAGATAATTTCAGACGAGATTATTTAAACGTTTTCAGATGTATTGAAAACAATCTTGAAGATTTGAAAGACAAATTTGTTTTGGAATTGTTGGGTGGTATTAATAGTGGGAGTTACAAAATAATTAATGAAGCAAATCAATTAGTCAAAAAGGGATTTAATGTCGTCTATTATAAATCTTCATATATCCCAATGCAAGAATATAATGTGCAAATAAATAAATCTGATATAATTTTGGGAAATTTGAATGTTGTTCTGAATAAGTATTCAATATACGGTAAAACTAAAGATACAGGAGCAATATTTATAATGATAAAATATGGTAAACCAGGTATACTTCCAGGAAATTATGCCTTAATTGATGAATTAAAAACATCAACATTAACTTATAATACATATGATGAGTTAGCCTTAATTTTAAAAAAATTAATATTGGAACCTGAATTACTTGAACATATAACGGAACAAGCAATTAAAAATTCTCAAAATTTTGAACCTGCTAAGATTTTAAATTCATTGTAAACAAAAATGGGAGTAGTTATAAGGCAAAGTTTTAAAGCTTCTATTGTAAGTTATTTTGGTGCTGCAATTGGCGCTTTCTCTGTTTTATATTTATTGCCAAAATGCCTAACTCCTGAGCAAATTGGATTAACACGTGTTCTTCTGGAAGCTTCATTATTTTTCTCATTTTTTGCCCAGCTAGGTATGTCCAATATTGTAATAAAGTTTTTCCCACATTTTAAAAATTTAACAAAAAATCACAATGGTTTTTTATTTATAATAACGCTTCTACCATTAATAGGTTTTATTATCTTTTCGATAGTTTTTATATTATTCCGCACTACACTAACCCAACCATTTATTGAAAAATCAAAACTATTAACAGATTATTATTTATTTATAATACCACTGACATTTTTTAGCATGTATACTGCAATTTGTGAAGCATACTCATCAATGCTTTATAGGATTGTAGTGCCTAAAATAATAAAAGAAGTATTTATCAGATTATTCACAATAATTATAACAATACTATTTTTTTTGAAAGTCTTAGATATAAAAGAATATGTAGTCCTTTTTGTAATAGGTTATGGATTTGCAATGCTTACAAATATTTTTTATATCAATAAAATTCAACCTATAAGTCTTAAGCCCGATTTTTCCTTTTTAAAAAAGCCACTGGTAAAAGAAATGGGAATATTTATGGCTTTTATGATAATTGCTGGAGCGGGAGCCAGTATAGCCAATAAAATTGATATCGGGATGATTACATCTAAAGTAAGCTTATCGGGAACTGGCATATACAGTATTGCTTTTTTTATTGCTACTTTCATTGAAGTACCAACCCGTTCAATTTTTCAAATCTCTACTCCTATTGCCATTGAGGCGCTAAAAAATAAAGAGCTAAATAAATTAGATTTTTTGTACAAAAGGGTAGCGCTTAACCAATTGTTAATTGGTGGGTTCTTATTTCTATTGATTTGGTTTAGTGTTGATAATTTGTATAAAGTTATGCCAAATGGAGAATTGTATTCGAAAGGTAAATATGTAATATTTTTTATTGGACTAAGCAAAGTTTTTGATGCAGCTACTGGCATTAACGCTATAATATTAACATATTCTAAATATTTTTATTATACCTTATATTTTATTTTTGTACTAGCAGGGTTAGCAATTTTCAATAATATAATTTTTATTCGAACTTATGGAATTACTGGTGCTGCAATTGCAACTGCTGTATCAATATTTTTATACAATACTATTCTGGTCATTTTCGTAAAAATTAAGCTTAAAACCCAACCTTTTTCATTAAAAACCATAATAGTATTAATTATTTTTATATTAATGTTTGCCGTCAATATTATTATCCCTCATATAAATAACCCATATTTAGATACAGTTATTAGAAGTCTATTAATTATTGTATTATTCTCGATTTTAATTTTTAAGTCAAAAGTTTCTTTAGATATTAATTCAGCAATAATAAGTTTTAAAAATAAATATTTATAAAACTATACTTCTGAAAACATTAAAAAATCAATAAAATAAAATTTAGTTTTTAAATTTATTTATCTTTAAATTTTCAAAATCTATAAAAAATATTTTTAAATGATTAATAATAAAATTGTTACAGTAGTATTTCCTGCCTATAATGCTGAAAAAACATTAGAAGCTACTTATAATGAAATCCCCTTTGACATAGTTGATAATGTTGTTTTAGTAGATGATAAAAGTAAGGATGGGACATTAGAAGTTGCCAAAAAAATTGGTATTAAACATATAATTAGTCATGAACAGAATAAAGGTTATGGAGGTAATCAAAAATCGTGTTATGCGAAAGCTTTAGAATTAAATAGTGATATCATTATCATGGTGCATCCTGATTATCAATACACACCAAAACTTATTCATTCAATGGCTTACCTGATTGCAAATGAATTATATGAAGTAGTATTAGGTTCAAGGATTCTTGGTAAAGGTGCACTTAGAGGTGGTATGCCAATATATAAATATATATTTAACCGTATTTTGACATATACACAAAATATTTTAATGAACCAGAAACTATCCGAATATCATACTGGTTATAGAGCATTTACCAAAAATGTTCTACAAAAAATCAATTACAAAATTGATAATGACGATTTTGTATTTGACAACGAAATGATTGCCCAAATTTTTTATGCAGGATTTGAAATTGCTGAAATTACATGCCCTACTAAATATTTTACCGAAGGCTCATCTATAAATTTTAAAAGAAGTGTAAAATATGGTTTAGGCGTATTGAAAACATCAATTTTATATTTTATAGCTAAAAAAGGCATTTATAAATCAAAACTATTTAAGAGTGTATAAATTGCTATTTATTTAATAAGTTCTCATTTTGTTATTGTTATACCTGATTTAATTATATGATAAACAATGTACCTTGTCGATTTTGTGCTTCAAATGATACTAAAGCTCTTTATCCGACATTCGATATATTTGGGAATAACTTTGAAATTCATAATTGCAGTATTTGCAGAGCTTATTTTCTTGGTTCACATCCTACAAAGGCAATTCTAGATAAGGCTTATGATTCAACATATTATGGGGAAAAAGATGAAAAATTTCTGCCAATAATAGAAAATGTTTTAGACTATTTTCGTTGGAGAAGAGCTAAAAGAGTGAGTAGGTATTTAAAAAATGGTTCTAAAATTCTTGATATTGGATGTGGAAATGGGCGTTTTCTTAGTTCATTGCTAAAGTTTGGAAACTTTGAATTATATGGTACAGAAATGGATGGAAATTCTGCAAAAAGAGCAATGCGGATTAATGACATTCATCTAAAAATTGGTTCTTTATCAGAAAATGATTTTGATGGCACTTATTTTGATGCAATAACAATGTACCAGGTATTTGAACATCTAACAGAACCCAAACAAATGCTTGAAACAATCCAAAAGAAATTAAAAAATAATGGCATATTTGTAGTTTCATTCCCAAATATTTCAAGCCTTCAAAGTAAAATTTTTAAAGGTAAATGGTTCCATTTGGATCCCCCACGACATTTATTATTTTTTGACCCCAATGATTTCTCTTCCTTAATGGAAAAGTATAATTTCAAATTGGTAAAAATTAACTATATATCTACAGAGCAAAATCCTTACGGAATGATACAAAGTATGCTCAATATTTTTAATAAAAAACGTGAAATTTTATTTGAATCTTTTAAAAGTAACAAGATTTATATTCGGGATGTTTCAAAAATGAATATGTTTTTCCAAAATATATTTTTTATAATTTCATTCCCAATTTTTATACTAACCGATTTATTCAGTGGTTTGTTAAAGAATGGAGCTACCGTTGAATTTATTTTTAAAAAATATTCTGATTAATTCGGATTTCTATAATAATTCCTAGTACATGAAAATTCAAAATAGGGCATTATTTTATATTATATTGGCTTACATTATTGTGCAAACAATTTATGTAACATTTTTTCATTTGCCATTTAAAAGTGATTCCCTCATGTTTTTTAATTTTGCTCAACAATCAATAGCTATAGGAAGATTATATCCTAATATAGCTATGCTAAATGCCGATTATATTGTTTCCCCAGTTTATGTTAACTATAATTATTTTCTTCTTTCTATTATTAATTCACCATTTATAATTCTTTGCTTTAACATTCTTCTCAATACCTTACAATTATTTCTTATTTATAAAATAACAGAAAAAATATTTGAAAAGAAATCGGCATTTATTGCCTGCGTAATATATATGCTATATCTGACTAATTTAGGATTAGTTTTAGAAAACTTATCTGAACTATTATTTGGTGTCCTTATTTTTTCAAGTATATTACTCTATTTATCAAAAGACAACTTTTATTACAGCTTGTTCAATGGAATAATCATTGGATTGGCATTTGGGGTGAGGCCAATTGCTTTAGCAGTTATATTGGCATATATAATAATATTTTTTATTGAATTATATAGAAAAAATAATCCCAATTTAAAAAAGTTGTTTTATATTTTAATAGGTACATTGCTATATATAACAATTATGGGTTCCATAAGTAAAAAAAATATTGGTTATTTCATCTCGACTGCAGGAACAGGACAGATAAACCTGGCATTATCGTCTAACAATTCAGCCAATGGAATATACAATGATTCAATTTTTAAAAACGATTCAATTTATAACTCAAAAAAGACATTCGTTGAAAAAAATAGCTACTTGTTAAATAAATCAATGAAGTGGATAAAAAAACATCCTTTTAAATATTTCACCACTATTCCAAGAAAAGTTTATTCAACATTTATATCGGACGATTGGACAGTCAGCCAATTGACCCATACAGAATATTGGAACTTTGATAAGTTTATCAAATCATTCAGAAATGAAAAACTGAGAATTGAATTTAAAAATGAACCAATAGGTTTTCGAATATTTTTTATTACTATAAATATTTTCAACCAATTATTTTATATGTCTATATTACTTTTAGTTTTATATCAGTTCTTATTTTACTATAAAAACAACAATATAAATATAAATGTAATATTATTATATATCATATTTTTATTGGGATATGTCATGACATTTGTTATATCAGTTGGAACACCCAGATATAAATATCCATTTATTTTAATAGGGATAATTCTAATAGCCCCGGTAATAAAGCACTTTTATCAGAAATTTTTCAGAATTAAAACATATTCATGAAAGTCCTTTTTACTTTTGGCGGAATGCCACATTATCTTATAGCATTGTTGAATAAAATTAATGATTCGGTTAAGTATGAAGTTATCGCGGTAATTCCTGAAAAACAAGGTAAAACAATTGGGGAAGGGGTAAAACAAGAATTCAAAAATATTAAGTTTAAATTAATTCAAACATCTGAATATTCTACTTATTATAAGAAGCCGTTTTTAAAAAATTTGAAGCAAATAATAAAGACTGAGAAACCCGAGATAATTATTACACTTTGGCCATATGTTCTCGGATTTATATTTTATCCCAGTCTTTTATTTGCTATTAAAAAAAGAAATATTAAATTCGTTTTCAGGGAAATTCCTTTTAATACAGCACCTTTCAACTATCCTTTTAAATATTATAAAACTAACCCAATCTTTGATGAAAATATGATTTATCAGAAAACATCAGGGTTTTTGTTTTATGTCAATATTTTATTTGTAACCATTCTCAGAAAAATATTTTATTCCTTTACAGATGCTACAATCAATTATACCACATTAGCCTATGAAATTCAACCATCGTATGGAATAAAAAAAGAAAATATTTACATTACCCATAATTCACCAGATACTGATGAATTATTTAAAGTGAAGGCTGAATTAAAGCAATTAAATATTCAGAAAGTAAATCATCGTATAATTCATATCGGGCGGTTGGTTAAATGGAAACGTGTTGACTTGTTACTCGAAGCTGTTGCAAAACTGAAAACTGAATATCTGGATATTAATTTAGTGATAGTAGGCAATGGGCCAGAAACAGACTCATTGAAAAAATATGCTGAAATTCTAAATATAGCAGAAAATATTGAATGGGCTGGTGGAGTTTATGATTATCCAACTATTGGGAAATTACTTTTATCAAGTGAAATATATGTTCTTGCAGGAATGGGAGGTCTATCAATAAATGAAGCCATGGCATTTGGCAAACCTATTATTTGCTCGATTTGCGATGGAACTGAAAAAACATTAGTACGTGAAGGTGAAAATGGCTTATATTTTGAAAACGGGAATTCCGAAGATTTGGCATTAAAAATTAAAGAATTATTTAATAGTCCTAATAAACTAGAAAATATGGGTGAAAAAAGCGAACAGATTATTCGTGAAGAAATTAATATTAATACAGTTGTCGCTAATTTTATAATTGCTTTCGACCAAATAATTGAACCCTTATAAGATGATTAAAAACTTAATTTATATTCTTCTTCGATTAAGGAAAATTAGTTTAGGCAAAGATGTTTTGTATCTGCCAAAAAGAACAAATTATAAACTAATAACTTTAGGAAATGAAGGAGGTTCATGGACAATATGTCCTGAATTGTTATCTTTAAAAAGTATAGTATATTCTGTCGGAGTCGGAAATGATATTTCATTTGATTTGGAATTGATTAATAAACTAAATGTTGATATTTTTGCATATGACCCAACCCCAAAATGTATTGAATGGTTAAATAATCAGCAATTACCAGTAAATTTTAAATTTTTTCCATTTGCACTTTCTCACCAAGATGGTAGTATAAGTTTTAATTTACCCGATAATCCTGAATTTGTTTCAGCTTCAAATATTCTAGCAAATACAAGTAAAAAAACATTTTCTGCTGAAGCAAAGCGATTAAGCTCCATCATGAAAATTAATGATCATTCCAAAATCGATCTTTTAAAGATAGATATTGAAGGCGCTGAATATGATGTAATAGATAATATATTACAATCAAATATTGAAATTACGCAGTTTCTGATTGAATTCCATCATCGTTTTAAAGAAATTGGAGTTAATAAAACCAAGCTAGTAGTTAAAAAGTTAGAAAATGCGGGTTATAAATTGGTTTATATTAATCAAAAAACAGGTGAAGAATATACCTTTATAAAAAATTAAAGTGAAAGTTGCCATTATAAATAAAGAATTTTTTGGTGGAGGTGCTGCGACTGCCTGTAGAAGATTATTATACGCTTTAAAAAATAATTCAGACATTGAGGTTTCAATGCTTGTGCAAAATATGAAATCCCCAATTGAAAATGTTCATTCAATTTATCAAGGGAAATATGGGAAATTTAGAACTTTGTTTAACCTTGCTCTTGAGAAAGGAATATTTTGGTTTTATGAAGCTTCAAGAAATATCCGGTTTTCTTTTACTGCCGGATGGATTGGAGACTCAATAATATCAAATAAAATAATTAAAGAAGCTGATATAATTCACTTACACTGGATTAACCATGGATTTATTTCATTACACCAATTAAAAAAAATTCTTGCTTTAGGAAAACCAATTGTGTGGACTTTGCATGACCTTTGGCCATTTACTGGTGGTTGCCATTATCCTGGCAATTGCAATCATTATTTAACAAGTTGTGGAAATTGCCCGATGATTAAAAAGAAAAGTGATAATGACCTCTCAAATTCACTTTTTGAAAAGAAAAAAAAGATTTCTAATACCGAACAAATAACTTGGGTTGGTTGCAGTCAATGGATGGTAAATGAATTAAAAGGTGGAGGAATGCTTAAAAATGCCAATGCAATAAATATTCCCAATCCTATCGATACAAATATTTATAAACCTCTAGATAAATTAGTCTGTAAAGAAAGATTCTCATTCCCAGTAAATAAAAAAATTATACTCTTTGGCGCTGCAAAACTATCTGATACCCGAAAAGGAATGATTTATCTGGTTGAAGCCATTAAGCATTTATATACACTCAGGGGTAATGATTTTATTTTGGTAACTTTCGGTAAAAGTCCACTTGAAGAAAATCTTCCTGTTGAAATCAGAAATATTAATTATATCACTGATGAAAGCTCAATTGTTGCATTGTATAATGCTGCAGATTTATTGGTTGTTCCTTCATTGGAAGATAACCTTCCAAATACGATTATGGAATCCTTATCATGTGGAACACCTGTTGTAGCATTCAATACCGGTGGAATTCCTGAAATGGTTTCGCATTTAAAAACAGGTTATTTGGCTAAATTAAAAGATGCCGAAGATTTGGCAAAGGGAATGGATTATATTTTATCTACGCCAAATTATATTGAAATCCAAAATAACGCCCGTGAAAAAGTAAGTACTGAATATTCAGAAGACATAATTGCCAAAAGTTATACAGAATTATACCAAACAATCCTAACCCAATGGAAACAACCTTCATCAATCCAAAAATAAGTATAGTTACAGTAGTATATAATAGTGAAAACCTTCTGGAAAGAACTATACAGAGTGTGCTTTATCAAACCTACCCAAATATTGAATATATTTTAATTGATGGTGGTTCAAAAGACAAGACCACCGTAATTATAAAAAAGTTTGAAAAAAAAATCGCTTATTGGATAAGTGAGCCCGATAAAGGTTTATATGATGCTATGAACAAAGGATTAATGAAGGTTACGGGCGAATATGTTTGCTTTTTAAATTCAGGCGATATATTGTTTTCAGTTGATATTCTCGAAAAGACTTTTGGGCATTTAACTTATTTGCCCGATATTGTTTACGGTGAAACAATGATAGTAGATGAAGATGGTAATGATTTAGGACTTAGGAGATTAAAAGCACCTGAAAGTCTAACATGGAAATCTTTCAAAGATGGTATGTTGGTTTGCCATCAATCCATCTATATTAAAAAAGAAATTACTTCGCCATATAATTTAAAATATCGAATAGCATCAGATTTTGATTGGGTATTGAATGCTTTAACAAAAGCAAATAAAATTCATAATTCGCAACTTGTATTAACGAGATTTCTTGATGGTGGTTTAAATAAGAAAAATATTCCGCGTGGTTTGTACGAGCGCTTTATTATAATGTCAAAATATTATGGATTTTTTAGTACATTATTCAGACACTTAAAAATTGGTCGTAAATTTTTTAAATTCCTATATAAAGAAAAACGGTTTTAAACTCAACTCAAATATGGATTCTTAGGAAGTTGAATTATCTTATAACCATCCTTTTTCATACGGCTCAATAATTCGCCATCAGGCATTTGTTTAAAAATTACACAGCTCAATGAGTTTGGCGGAATTAAAGTGAAAAAGCTTAAAATATCCAAAAATTTAAGCTTTCTTATTACTTTATTCCAAAGCTTTTTATTCATTGGCACCTCAGTAGATTCAGGCAATTGCTTATGGCTGAAAAATACATTCATACTTTTAAATGCAATACAAGGTAAATTAATGCCCATAGCAATTTTTTCAATTTCACGTTCCGAAACCTTATACACATAATTGCCAACCGATTCGAATGAAAAGCGGTTTTTCCAAATTTTATTTATCAAATTAGGGTTAATCCTGTCGAGTACATTTTTTAAGAATAATAATACCGGCATTTTTGCCAATATATCAATTGGTTCAAGTAAAACAACAGCTTTATCAGCAACCCTCAGCATTTCATACAAACCGATATAAGGCCGTGGAAAATGATGAAATGCTTCTTTACAAAATACATAATTAAAATTATTATCGTCAAACGTAATATTTTCAACATTTATAGCTTTATATGCCGATATATATTTTTGTTTTGAAACTTCCGCTAAAACAGCATCTGATAAATCGGATGCTGTAGTATTTTGACCGTTTTCAATAAGAAAATTGGCTTCAACCCCATTATAATCACCAACTGTAAGCCAGTTGCTTTTATTTGTTATAAAAGGTTTTAAAGCACCATTTAAAGTCCTCTGACGAATATTATACAGGAAACAATCTTTATTTTTAAATGCAAAAACAAATTCGTCATTTTTACTATTTTGCAGTATTTTTTCAACATTTATTTTTTGTGATTCAAAACTTTTCTCCTGAAATCTTTCCATTTGATAATTTATTATTAAACCTCTTCCTTTTTCCTGAATATAAAAAACAAGCCAATTAAAGTAATAATAATCACTACTATTGAACTTATCAATGCTAAATGTTGAGAAAAATAAACTGTTTTAGGTTCAAATTTAAAAACTATTTTGTGATTACCCGAAGGAACCATAATTGTACGAAGAATATAATCAGCCCTTCCAATTTTTACAGGGTTTCCGTCAATATAGGCATTCCATCCTTTGTCATAAAATATTTCAGAAAATACCGCCAATTGTTCTGAATTTGTTTTAGAACTATACTCCAATTCGTCGGGCTTATAGGAAGTTAGTTTTATTTGTGCAGTTGAGTCAAACTGAACTGTTTGAACATTTATGGCATCAGTCCATTTATTATCTATAATTGCTGTTTTTAAAGGATTAAAATCAGCAACAGCAGCATATTCCTCATCGGGATTGTTAACCCATTTAATTTCCTTTACAAACCAGGCATTGCCATATGCAGCATTATTAACAATTGGTGCTGCTTCAGGATTATAAATGATATATTTTGTATTTAACATATCTAATGTGACCAAACTCTTTAATCCTTCATTAATACTTTCCATGGTGGGTTTTCCACTGAAAATTTGTTGAATTTTCTGTAAATCAACTGAAATTGGACCATCTATCATATCCTGGTAACGGCGCATTTTAGCACCATGATAGCCTCCAATTGATTTATGAAAATACGAAGTATAAGCATCATTAAACACACTTTTTGAAAGATTCAATACCCTGTAATCCCGATCTGGATCTTTCAAAATAAATTCATCGGCCGGGGTTTTTACAAATTGGTTTTGATATTCGGTTTTTGAAACAAAATTATCGTTGTTCAAATAACGGCGGTCAACATTCCAAAGATCAAGTAGAATTAAAACACCCAGACCAATTGAGAAATATAAGGGTTTAATTTTTCCTGCAATTAATCCCCACATTAGGCCAAAAGCTAATGCTACAAAAACAAAGGAACGCAATGAATCCATTCTAAGCAATGATTCACGGTCATCACGCATTGCAGCCATTACATTATTTATTAATTCTGTTGGCCATTTTGCATTTTTCAATTGTCCAACAATCTGATTGTCGGAGAAACTACTAAAATCGAAAAACCAACCAGGTATTAACATAAATATGAACAACAATCCGCCAACAATTCCACCACTATATTTCAAAGCTTTTATTGCATCTTCCTTTTTTACTTTCCCTTGAATAATTTCTTTAATAGCAAGAAATCCAAGTAAAACAAAAGCGAAATTCGCTACAATCCTTATCATATCAGGAGTACGGAATTTACTGTATCCCGGAAAATAATAAAAGAAAAAGTCACTGATTAAACTAAAATGTTTACCCATTGCCAATGTAATGGAAAAAAATGCAGCAGCTAACAACCACCATTTTTCAGGGCCTTTCACAATAAAAAGACCAAAAATGAACAAAAAACAAATGATTGCCCCAAAATATGCAGGAGCTGAAGTAAAAGGTAAATCACCCCAATATACAGGCAATGACGAAGCTACCCTTTCGGCATCCTGTACTCCTCCTTTTTGCAATTCCTCAACAGTTTTTGAATCGTCTTTGTAGCCGTTCACGCCTGCACCCATTAAATTTGGTACCAAAACAGAAAATGATTCAGCTTTACCAACACTCCACTGCATTGCATAATCCCTGTCCAGTCCGCTTGATTTTTGCGATTCTCCCTTTTTTGTAATCTCAGTTGGGCCACGCATACTATATTTTCCGTATTCATTAATTGGAAGCAAATTTGACATATTTGGCAACACTCCAAGAACAACCGAAATTATTGAAATTCCACTTACTATCAAAAAATGTTTATATTCCTTTTCTTTTAAAGTATATATAAACTTAACTATGAACATTACCAGAACAATTAGAAAAATATAATAAGCAATTTGTGGATGATTAAAGGCAATTTCAAAACCTACTGAAAATATTGTCATAATTCCCCCAACCAAGTATTTTTTGTTAAATAGAAGCATGAATCCTGCTAAAATAATTGGCATAAATGAAATTGCATAGGCTTCTGTTATGTGTCCGGCTGCAATAATCATAAAATTAAAAGATGCAAATGCAAATCCAAATGCACCCGCTATACTCAAAATTTTATTTAGATTCAATGAAATCAATAACAAATAGAACCCCAATAATAGAATAAATAATATACCAACAGTTGTATATGGCAATTCCAATCGAATATATTTTAACAGTCCATGAAATATGTTATAAGTGGGACCACCAATAATTAAATAAGTTGGCATTCCACAAAACATAGAATTCGTCCAATAAGGATGCTCTCCAGGATGATCTTTTTCATACTGAACAATTTCTTGCGACATTCCTAAAGATTGAGAATTATCAGATTGTGGCAGATCTTTCCCGGTTATAATTGGACTAAAATAAGCAAAGCTAATTGCTACAAATAACAATACTACACCCAAATGCGGTATTATTCGACCAAAAATTGATTTTATATCCATACTTTTTATTTTATCGGAAACCGGTGAAATGTTGACCGGATACCGGATTTATTAAAATTAATGTTTTTCTGTTTTCTTCTTAAAACCAGAATCAGTATAATGGAAACCGCTATTATTATATTCTAATATTTCTACTAATTCCAGTGTCCATGAATTCCGTACTCCGATTTACAATTTCTCTAACATTGACCGAATGCTAACTTTGTCGCCCATGTATCTTTGCAAACCACTTACCGGTATCCTTTCCTGCAACATGGTATCACGATCACGAATGGTTACGGTATCATCCTGCATAGTTTGATGATCAATTGTAATACAAAATGGTGTTCCTATAGCATCCTGACGGCGATAGCGTCTTCCGATTGAATCTTTTTCATCATATTGACAGTTAAATTCAAACCTTAATGCTTTTACAATATTTTGCGCTTTTTCATCTAACCCGTCTTTTCTTACCAAAGGTAAAACTGCCAGTTTAACTGGTGCAAGCGGAGCAGGTATTTTTAAAACAGTGCGTTCGTCACTTGTGCCATCTTCTTTGGCAACTTTTTCCTCGGTATAACCATTCGCCAAAGTAAGCAATATCATTCTATCTACTCCTATTGAAGTTTCAATGACATAAGGAATATAACTTTGGTTTAATTCAGGATCGAAGTAGGTAATTTTTTTACCAGAAAACTCAGCATGCCGACTCAAATCGTAATTTGTTCTGGAATGGATACCCTCAACTTCCTTAAACCCAAACGGGAATTGAAATTCAATATCATACGCAGCATTTGCATAATGCGCCAGTTTATCATGTTTATGAAAGCGATATTTTGCAGGATTATTGCCCATTGCCAAATGCCAGCGCATCCGTTTTTCTTTCCATTTATCAAACCAATCCAATTCTGTTCCGGGCGGAACGAAGAATTGCATTTCCATTTGTTCAAATTCACGCATGCGGAAAATAAACTGCCTGGCAACAATTTCATTGCGAAATGCTTTCCCTATTTGAGCAATACCAAAAGGAATTTTCATCCTTCCCGACTTTTGCACATTCAAAAAATTTACAAAAATCCCTTGAGCCGTTTCAGGTCGTAAATAAATTGTTTGTGAATCATCGCTTACAGATCCTATTTTTGTTTCAAACATTAAATTGAACTGGCGAACTTCTGTCCAATTGGTAGTGCCACTTACAGGACAAACGATCCCATAATCGATTATAATTTGTCTAAGTCCATCTAAATTATTGGAATTAAGAGCATCCTGAAATCTTTTCAGGATTTCAGCAGCCTGTTCTAGATATTTTTTTGTTTGTGGGTTTGTAGTCAAAAACTTATTTTCGTCAAAGTCAGTAAATTTTTTTCTTGCTTTCTCAGTTTCTTTACTAATTTTATCTTGAATTTTTGCCATATGTTCTTCAATAAGAACATCGGCCCTGTAACGTTTTTTAGAATCACGATTATCAATTAACGGATCGTTAAAAGCACCAACATGCCCGGATGCTTCCCATGTACGGGGGTGCATAAAAATAGCAGCATCAATGCCCACAATATTGTCGTTCATCAAAACCATTGAATCCCACCAATATTTTTTGATATTATTTTTTAATTCCGAACCATATTGTCCATAATCATAAACGGCGCTTAATCCATCATAAATTTCACTTGAAGGGAATATAAAACCATATTCCTTGCAATGCCCGATTAATTTTTTAAAAAGTTCTTCCTGTGTAACCATAGTAATTCCGAAAATTTTGATCAAGACAAAAATAATTAATTTATCGGGTTTTAAGATTTTGCTTGGTTAAATTAATTCAAATAATTATTAGGATTATTTATTGAAAATATATTAATTGTTATTTTTCATTATATTTGCTTTTTTACATGCTAAAAATTCAATGGAACGAAGGAAAGTAACTGTAAAACATTATCTGAATTTCAGGGCAAAAGAAAAGATTTTTCAACGTGAAAAATTTTTCCCTTTGTACATACAGATTATTGTAAATGGCAAAAAAGCCCAGATTAAGAGCCGCATCCATGAATTTTTGAAAATATACAAAAGTGATATTGAACGTATTACCCAAAATAACCCGGAGTTTTATGAATTAATTTTAGATGGGTATTTTTCCGAAAAGTTTTTAGAAAATATTGAAAGAAAGAAGTTATTCCCATTATACCAGCTTTTTTTAGATGAAATTGCTGTTCTGAAAAGAATAATTATACATCAACGCCCATTTGATAACGAAAATTTTACATTGTTTAATTTTGGTTGGGAATATCAGGTACATACAACTGAAATAACAAAAATATTCGATACCGATATTAAAAGTTCATATTTATCTGAATTAAGAAATTTATTCCTAAAATCGATAGATCAGGATAATAATCGCGAAGTATTTAAGACCGTTAACTTCTTTATCAATTATTTAAACTGGGAAAATTCATTCAGTAGTTTATATGCCGCCATGGCTGAAAATATGCCTGAAGAACAGAAATTGATTGAGAACTTACTATCTAACGAATTGAATATTTCAATAAAAGCTTATCTGGCTTATCTTTCAAAAGTAAATATTGTGAACAGGCTTTTTGAACGCCGTCAGGAAGGCAGGATTACAACATTATCTTATCTCGATTGGCAAACCGATATTAAAAATTTCATCAACAGGGAATTTGTGCCAGTTTTTGGAGAACAACGGTCACTCGAATTCATAATCAGCCTTGATAATATTCTTCAAAAAGCTATTAAATCTTCAGGAAATTAATTCTTTAATAATAGATTCTTTTTGATAAAATCCACAATTGGAAATTCATTCTGAATTATTGTGCCACAAAAAGATAAGTTATTGTTCCCTTTTGCTTTGGTGGAGCTTTTGTAAAATCAGCGTTGAATGTTGAGCGCTTTGCTGCATCAATAGCAGCATCTAACAAACAATCATCCGTTTCGCTTTGCGATTTATCAATTGAAGCATCAGCTACTTCTCCTGCTTTGTCCACTTCAATGAAAACAACCACTTTACCATTGCCCTGACATTTATAAACCGGAACATAAAGGTTTAAATCGCGCCGGTTAGATAAATCGTAATAAATATTGGTTCGTGCCCTTTATAAACAGCTAATTTTCCCTGAATTTTTTTTGATTTTTTTGGAGAAGCTACAGGTTGGCCTTCGTCTGTTTGTGATTGAATAATTTTATCCTGGTTATCTAAATTTTTTTGTATATCGGCAATTTGTTTATTTGCTGCATCAATATCTTCATTTGCCTGTTGAATTTCCTTATCACTAACTGGCGAACTTTTATCTGACACATTTACCCCAATATTTCTACGATTATGAGAAGCGATAAATGCATCGGCCATTTGATCGACCGACATTTTCTTATGTTGTTGTTTTTCTTTTTCAACCTCTTCTTCATGAATAGTTGTAGGAGTTTCGACCTGAACTTGCACAATCTGGCTGTACATGCCGGAAATTTTTGCACTGAAAAATATTATCCCAATAAGCAAATGAAGAATAATTGTTCCCAAAAATCCATTTAATATGCCTACTTGTGAAATTCTCATAATTTGAAATCAGAAAAACAAAATTAAACTATTCACTCAAATTGAATACTCTTAAAAATTCAAAAGGTTAACATTTGTCATTAATTCAAAATAGAATGAATGTGTACCGGGAATATACGATTCGCGAATCCCGAAGTTATTAAAAAAAGGATAACCATCAATGGGAAAGAAAAACAAATTATAGTCGAAGTAAAGTTCAATTCCAAACGAGGTAAAATATTTATTATAATACTGATTATCAAAATTATTAAAAACTTTGTAAACTGAATTTTCAAAATAAAAGGAAGAATAAATTCTTTTTAAATAAAACACGTCAAAAATTGCTTTATCAGGATAAACTAATGGCATAACATAATCGATTGAATAAGTATTAATTTTCTGCGCATTTCCGTCCCAAAAATAACCACGTGGCGGTAAAAGTTGGTTTACTTCAAAATATTGTTTTTGATTTTGGTTTTCAAAACCATAGGATAATTTAATCGTTTGATGATGTATAATTCCAGGTAAATAGAAGTTTACACGCGATGCAAATTGTTGTGAAAAAAAATTTTCTTCTCCGGGGACATTATTGTATAAAGCATTTAAAGATATTCCAATCCGGGGTAGAATATCTTTAAACGACATTGACTTATACGTTAAAAATTTTGCTGAATATTCCATCATATTAACCCATTGGTATAACGATGAAGAATCATAACCAGTGAAATATGCATTTGTCCTGTTCAGTGTAAGCACTGGAATAAAACTGGTAACTTCATTTCCCTGCGAGAAGTTAAAAGGCAATGAAACACTTCCGGTTATTTGCAATGATTTGCCTGAAAATGAATCAGAAGATTTATCAATCCAGCCAATTTTATCGCCATGGATTACTGAAAATTGCAGAACAGGAAAGAATTCTTTATAAGTAATATTGGCATCGGAATAAAGCCTTCGGTTATAATAACCCTGTCCGGCTGTTGCCATAAGCGTACTGTGTAAATCCTGTGAAGCAATCATATAACCGGGCATAAGCTTATAATCAATGGTACTTAACGGATTCTGATAAAAATAAAACGGAGTCCAGCTATGAACATTAATTAAATGCGAAAACCTATAATAAGGTCTCGAATCGTAATGAATATACTTAACTTCTGCAGGGTTGAATTTTTCAGGTTCCTGGGCGGCTAATTGTTCCGGAAAATTTAAAGAAATATTTTTAACGCTATCCAAAGGAATCCAGTTTTTTTTATCAATTTTTGAAAAAACTACATCGTATCCTTGCGAAGTATAGTTGGTGTAAATTAATGTATCATGCTTCGAATTAAATATTGGACTATTCGCACCAAATTTTGAGGATGTTATCTGAAATATTTTATTATTGTTTAAATTGAAAGCATAAACATTATCGATACCAGAATAGTCGCCAAGAAATATTATAAAATTATTAGCAAACCTGGGTTGTGACATATCATTAGTTGCAGGTTTTATTAAAACATCCCATTTCCCTGTCTGGGTATTAAGTGTTACCAGTCCTTTTCCTTGCTCATTCAAAAGAGTCATTACCAAAAATTTTGAACTATCGTCCCACGATGGATATTGAACAGCAGCATTTTCAGGAATTGGGAATTTCTGAATGATAGAACCATTGTCAGCATTCAAAAGAATTATTGCATTGTTCCCAACATTGTCAGTAGATACAACCGCAATTAAATTTTTAGATGGTGCTATTGCAGGAGCATAATATTTTGAATGTTTTGTAAGATATGAAGCTTTTCCTGTTTTTATATCAAACAACCTGATAGCCGAATAATCCCGGTTCGTCCAACGAATATCCGGTAAGTATTCATCCCAAACTATTTTACCATTCGCACAAGTAATTCTATCGGTATTTAACATTCCCGGTGTAAATAAAATTTCTTCTTTCCCCGAACTTTTTTCAATACTAACTATTCTGGGAACATCGTCCATTCCTTCTTTAATGGCAATTATTTTATCTCCATAATCGCAAGGACTATGATAAGTGGTATAGAATTTCTTATTCAATGAATTAACCTTACTAAAATTAGTATAATCAATTTCCAGGCTTTTCTTTCTCCATAAACTATCCAACCCGATAAAAGTATTCCGGTACAAATCCTTCCTGTTCATATATACCTGATCCTTTATAGAACTTAAAAATGGGGTGGGACTTAAAAAGTTTTCACCTGTATATTCTAAAGTATTTTCCCAAAATTTACGGACCAAACCGTATTCGGTTATAGGCAACCATTAAATAACCTAAACTATAAAAATTAGGTATATAATCTTTGTAGGAACCAAAGACAACTTTACGGAAATTATAAAGTTTGTTCTTTTCCAGGGTAATAGCCCTGTAAGGCATTTCGAAAGAAGGTTGACGCCCGCGACCTGCATTGCAAAGCGCTGTTTCAGTAACAACTGCATCGCCCTCTAAAAACCAGCGGGGAACCTGAGCAATTCGTAATGCAATTCCAAATTCCCCAAATAAATATGTTGAGAGATGTGTTTCTGATATATTTATCCTGTTTATTTGATTTACATGCCGGCTTTCATGCAAAGCCAATTGTTCGAACCAACCCTGGGCATAAATATCCTGTGGTGCAACAGGGAACAATTCCATACGTTTTGGCACCCAGGTAACAAATCCATTGGATTGTGATGAATAATTATGGATTAATATCGGGATTCTTTTAAATTTCTGGTGTAAAGTATTTCCGTCGAAGCCAGATGTATAATCTAAAATAGCGGCCATTCGCTGCGCTTCTTTTTCATACGTACTATCGTAAACCAACTTAAAATTGGAGGTATTAATCTGACGCCAATGAATTCCTGAAGGATCTTGACCGGTTTCGGTAAATTGACTAAATGCAATTCCGCCTGCCAGGCACAAAAACAAAATTAGAAGAATTCTGATTTTGCCGGATTGGTTCATTTTTTAAAAAGTTAATTTACCATCACTAATCAGAATCTTTCAGTTTATAAGTAAACTCATACTCATTCATCTTGTCTTCAATAGTATTTCTATAAATTTGCTTATACTGTATCATTAATTTGTCAAGTTCACGTAGGCCTTCGAAATTATACCGGATATCCCAATCAATCAACATTCTCAAACCCGGACGAAGAGACATAAAATAATCCATTTCATTAATTAGTGTTGTACTGTAAACCCGCGAAATATTTAATCCTTTAACAGAATCGCCAGCAGCAAAATAAGCTTTTGCAATTGAAATTGTATTTAAATCGTCAGGAACCTGCGGAGGTGATGCCAAGCTTACGCATTTATCCAATACCTTAATTGCTGAATCACGCCTGTTTTCTTTAATTAATGCTTCGCCCAACCTTGCAAAATTATTTCGGAACCGCATCACCTGCAATGTATTCAAATGAAAGTAATCTAAATAAACATCTGGGGCATTCATCCTTCCATAATCGAATTTTTCCATCAAATTGTGGTACATTAAATCCGTATTTATCCTTCCACAATTTAACATGCCGTTAAATTTGGTTTTAATGGGTACCAAACGAAAAGCAAAACCTTCTAACTGAAAATAATCATCGAGCCCCAATGTACCTTCCATATTGCTGGCTATAAAATAAACAGGACGTTTCCAATTGTTATGGGCAAGGATATCCATAGTAATGAGTTCGCTTTTATCAATACCATTTCCTTTCAATTTAAACCGAACATCTTTTTCTATTAATTTGGCATCTTTTTTCAATACGGTTCCATTGCTTAAAACTTCTTTTTTATTAACCGGTATATAGAATTTTCTGCCCGGAATATAATCTAATCTTTCGCTATATCCCTCAATTGTTTTGGTTTGAGGACTATCACTTTCAACAAAATCAATAGCATCAGATAATGGAATACTGTCTTGTATCCTATCAATAAGATAAACCCTCGAAAGTTTATCACCTAAATATTTTGCTGATTTAAATGTTATGGGCAATGTATCGGACAAGTAACATTTTCGTTTCATTTGATCGATATACCAGTCGGCACTTAACAACATAGTATTTACAACACGTACATCAGTCCTTATTCCTTCGACTTCCTGCAAATACCACAACGGAAAAGTATCATTATCGCCAAATGTAAAAAGGATAGCATTGGGTGCACAAGAGTTCAGGTAATTATAAGCAAACGACCTTGTAGTGTAACGACCCGACCTGTCATGATCGTGCCAGTTTTCTTTCGCCATAATTCCGGGCACCAATAAAAGACAGCCGGCAGTGATCAATATTGCCCTTGCAAAAGTCCCTTTCTTTTGTTTAAAATAAGTTGTTATAGCAAGCACTCCTAGCCCAATCCATATTGCAAATGCATAAAACGAACCTGCATAAGCATAATCACGCTCGCGTGGTTGAAGGGGAGTTTGATTTAAATATAATACAATGGCTAAACCAGTCATGAAAAACAGCAAAACAGTAATAAGGAAATACCTTCTGCTTTTATCAAAAACGTACAAAAGTCCAATAATTCCCAATAATAAAGGAAGGAAAAAATACACATTTCGTGAAGGAACATTTTTATAACTTGGGGGAATATGTTCCTGGTTACCAATAAGCCTTTCATCAACAAACCTTATTCCGGTAATCCAATTTCCTTTTAAAATACCTCCATTGCCTTGCATATCATTTTGACGGCCGGCAAAATTCCAAAGGAAATAGCGCATATACATATAACCTACCTGGTATTTAAAAAAGAACTTGAGATTTTCACCAAATGTAGGTACAAACACCGTGTGGGTTTTTCCATTGTCAGTAACATCAACCGGGGTACCTTTAATATCAGCCCAATCCTTATATACTTCAGCATGATTAGGATCGGAACTATACATCCTGGGGAAAAATGTCATGAAGCGGGAATCGTATTTGACATCGTACTGATGCCCCACAACTTCATAATGTCCATTCACCGGGGCATACATGGGCGAAGTTTCCTTATAATCCTCAACAGGGGCATTATAATATTGCCCGTAAAACAAAGGCCTGTCGCCATATTGTTCCCTGTTAAGATAGGATAGTAACGAAAATACATTATCAGGCTGGTTTTCATTAATTGGCGTACCTGCATTTGAACGTATAACAATAATTGCATACGAAGTATAACCTATTAATACAACTGCAACCGCTAAAATGGCAGTATTCAATATAGCCTTATGATGTTTGTAGGAATAATATAAACCAAATACAAGCAAAGCAATAATTAAAATAGCATAAAATAGAACTCCCGAATTAAAAGGCAGATCAAAAGAATTGACAAATAACAATTCGAACCAGGAAGCTACTACAATTAAACCCTGTATGATACCATACATTACAATTCCTAAAAGAGCAAAAGAAACAGCCAGTGCAATAGCCAAACCCTTCCAACTGAAAGTATATTTTCTGAAATAAAATACCAGTACAATGGCCGGAATGGTTAACAGATTAAGCAAATGTACGCCAATGGAAAGACCCATTAAATAGGCAATAAGAATAATCCAGCGGTTCGCATATTTATCATCGGCAACACTTTCCCATTTTAACATGGCCCAAAATACAATGGCTGTAAAAAACGATGATGAAGCATATACCTCACCCTCAACGGCAGAAAACCAAAATGTATCGGAAAAGGTGTAGGCAAGCGCTCCAACCAATCCACTACCCAAAATAATAGCCATTGCAGTTTTTGAATATTCATTATCCTTAACTGTCAATTTTTTGGCAATATGAGTAATAGTCCAAAAAAGAAACAATATAGTAAAAGCACTCATTAATGCCGAAAGGGTATTCACCATACGGGCAACGAGTGCAACATTAGTACCGGCAAATAAGCTCGCAAACCTTGCCATTAAAACAAATAAAGGCGCCCCCGGTGGATGACCTACTTCAAGTTTAAAAGCCGTTGCTATAAATTCGCTGCAATCCCAAAGACTTGCGGTTGCTTCGGAGGTTAAAATATAGGTTATTGCAGCCACCGCAAATACCAACCAACCCAATAAATTATTATAAAAACGATATTGCTTCATCCTAATCATTTTTTAATCAGGCGAATTTAGCTTTTTTTACTTAACCCGAAAGTTAAAAATATTGGATAAGGATTACTTTACAGTACCACTTCAGTAAAAATAATATTAGATTAATTGCGTGATTTTATAAAGAGCGCCCTATGAAAATTCTGTTTTTTAATTATAGCAAATGCTAAAAATATAACACGACGAAGCAAATGCTTCGCCGAACTCTTATGGTTAGATTCTGCGCTTATCTGAGTAATATTTTCTGCAATGTTCCTTTTCTAAGTTAATCGAAGCATTTGCTTCGATTTTTTATTTTTGTAACATTCGTTACGATATAGTTTTCCAACACATATCAGCCTTTTGTATTTCTATGATACTTTTCAAATCGGCATAATTCCTCGCGCTCGAATATAAATAGTCTTCAGGGTTTAGTTACCCAACCTGCTCGCACTGGATTTTTATGAATATAATCAATTTTTTGCTCAATAAATATATTTGAAAATATATCTTCTGCATGGTTTTCGTGTGTCCAAACCTGATATTCGTTGTTTCGCCTGTGACCTTTAGCCGCATATCTGAATATTAACAGCAACCAATCTTTTCTGCTTTCATTTCCTTGGTTTATTGCTTCTATAATTTGTTTACTCGTATGGCGTTTCATATCCCGAACAACATCACTCAGGTTGTCATTATTGCTTCGGGCCAATAAATGAATATGATTACTCATGATAACATAAGCATATATTTCTAACCCTTTATTTTGTTGGCAATATTTGAAACTATCAATAACAATATCTCTATAAATCTTGCGTGTAAATATATCTGCCCATTGAACTATCTGTAATGTCAGATAATAAAGTCCTGACTGGTTGTTGATTTGATAACCTTGTGACATTTTGCCGATTTTAACAAATATAGCAATTCTGTTTTTTAATTATAGCAAATGCTAAAAATATAACACGACGAAGCAAATGCTTTTCTAAGTTGAGGCCGTCTCAAAAGTAAAAATGAGATGGTCTTTTTTTGGTTAAAAAACGTAGAATTTTTTTGAACTGATCAAAATGTTTTATGGTAGATTATTTTTTTGTTTGATCAATTTAGATTTTTTTGATAATAATTTAATAATTACGATATAGGACATTTGTTGCCTTCCTAAGAGGATGGCAAAGCAGCCTATGCTGCTCTTTTTGCTAAATTGTGTGCCAACGCTAGTAAGCCCATTTCAATTTCTGTTTTTAACATTCCTTTAAGTCCAAAACGCTTAAATCCTTTATTAAACTTGATATTGGCAAAAACGGGTTCAACATCAACCCCTCTTTTACTTCGGTAGTAAAGCCCTTGCTCACTCTTCAAGCGTTCTGATGCTTGGGCCTTTAGTCGGTTTAGATTATGATTAATTTCTATTATTTTATTCTTCTTACTTTTATGACAAGCTCCACGCAATGGGCATGTACTGCAATTAATAGCTTGGTAACGAGATATTTGTTGCTCAAAACCGTTTTCTGTAACTCGTTTGATTGAGCCAATGTAATTCATCGGTTGACCCATTGGACAATAGTAGCAGTTCTTTTCAGAGTTGTAGAATAAATTGCTATTGAGAGAGTTCTTAATTTTGCGTTGATCTTTGTCAAAATAGTTAAACTTTATATAAGCGTCTATTTTTGCCTTTTCTAACAATGCGTAATTTTCTTCTGAACCATAACCAGCATCTGCCACAGCTACTTTAGGATAATTGTTATACAGGGTATGGAACTGTTCCAAATGAGGCCTTAATGTGGTTGTATCGGTTGGATTGGGGTGATGGCTATAGTTTACAATATATTGATTATTAGTGCTTATCTGAACATTATATCCTGGTTTCAACTGACCGTTTTTCATGTGATCTTCTTTCATTCGCATGAAGGTTGCCCCAGGGTCTGTTTTACTATACGAGTTCCGTTTGCCTAATATCTGCTCTTGCTCCTTGTACTTGTTGAGATTTTGTGGCCAATGTTGGCGAGCGTAATTTAATTTCTGTCTTACTTTCTTGTCAACCTTTTTATCAGATAATGCTTGATCTATTTGATTAATAGTCCGTTTTACTTTTTCTGCATCTATTTGGGTAAAGTCAACATTATCTGTATCTTGTAATTCCTCTTTGGCTAACGATTGGGTATAATCCCATAACTCTTTTAGTTGTGCCACCATTTTCTCCTTATTGGTCTTTATGGAATTGCCCCAAACGAAAGTATAACGATTAGCCTTGGATTCTATTTTGGTCCCATCAACATAGATTTCCTGAAGGCTTACATGTCCCGATTCCACTAATAACATGACTACTTGTGCAAATATTTCTTTTAAAACATTTTTGAGCCTATCACTTCTAAATCGATTAAGTGTATTATGATCAGGGTGGTTCATAGCACTCAGCCACATAAAATGAATGTTCTCTTTTAAGGCTGTTTCCATTTTACGACTACTATATACATTGTTCAGGTAACTGTATATAAGAACCTTCAGCAACATCCGAGGATGATAGCTTGAGGTGCCACCTCCTTTATATTGTTTATGCAATGCATCAGCGTTAATACTGTCAATGACTTTGTTTACAACCCGAACTGGATGGTTTGCATCTATGAACTCCTCCAGTGATGGGGGAAGTAACATGATTTGATTGGGACTGTAGTCTTTAAAAACTACTTTTGATCTTTGGTTATACATGTCTCATACTTTTGATAATGAGACAACTAAACAAGATAAATGATTAAATTAATGAGCCTTTTTTATGAACTTTTTATTAACAAAAAAAGGTGCCTCGACTTTTGAGACACCTTCATTTATTTTTGTAACATTTGTTACGATATTGTTTCCCGACATATAACCTTCACTGTTACATCTTTCATCTCACTAATGAAATATATGATATCCTCGGTCACATGTTTCATAGAAACTATAAAATAACGGGAATTAAAGAAGTGAATTGGTTAAGTAAAATTTCGCACGCTTTATATAAGTGTTCGTAGGGAAAATTCTGTTTTTTAAATATAGCAAATGCTAAAAACATAATATGACGAAGCAAATGCTTCGCCGAACACTTATGGTTACATTCTACGCTTATCTGAGCCTTTTTATTGCCTTGCAGGCAATGGCAGTTAAAAACTGCCAATTAAAATACGACGTAGTTACGCTGCACTAAACTACGCCGAGCGTGGGAAAATTCTGTTTTTAATTATAGCAAATGCTAAATACATAAGGCGACGAAGCAAATGCTTCGCCGAACACTTCTGGGTAGATTCTACACTTATCAGAGGTATAATTTTAGTCGTTGCCCTGCGGCCTTGCAACTTGCGAACCAAAGTATGTGCGCTTCATCAACCTGATTAGTTGTACCCGATAGCATTCAATATCCTTGTTGTTGGGCGACATAATTATTTTATTTCCAATTTCTTTGATATTAAAGTATAATTATCTAAATAAATATTAACATTATAAAACCCACTTTTTAAATCTAACTTTTTCAATTTAACATGGTCAATATTATAATAACTATTTAATAATTGTATTCTTCCTTGTACATCTGAAATCTCAATTTTTACAAATTTATGATTAATCCCTAAATCAATATACAAATAATTACCTGCGGGGTTAGGATATAATTTTATCAAATCTGAATTATTAATTGCACTTATAGCACCTGGTAATCTTGCAGAATATAACCTAATATTATCTATTAACCATCCTTCTTTTTTTGATGGAATAGAATCAGAAGTAAAGTTAAACCTTAAAATCATAGTGTCGTATTGTGCTATTTCAGCACTTTTAACTGGAGGCACAAACCAACATAAGTTTGTCTTAACCCAACCATTCGATTTACCTGAAAAACCAAATTGTCCATTCCAAAGAAGGTTATTTGTAGAATACATATTATTGACAAAGTCATAATTACGATAATAAGGACTAACTCCAGTATAAACAGAGTCATTAATTACATTTAACCATGTTTTGCCGTTATTATATGATACAGTAATATAACCACCATCTTTTAAAGTATCTGTATCAAATTTATGCTCAAACTCAATAAAAATATCTTGTGGAAAATCATAATAATAATTGAACTGGCCTATATAAATACTAAATGATGATACGTTATTAGTTGGATAATAATTTAATGTATTTGTGGTTATTGCTTTAAATTTAGAAAATGCAGAATCAAAATATATTTTGTGTGGAATCCCAATTTCCCAAATATTTTGATCTGAGGTATCAATCCTTAAATATTTATATGAATTTTCAAAGTCGATTAGTTCATAATCTTGTTTTGTTGGATAATTTTCAGAAGATAAATTTATACCTACAAATAAACTAAATAATAAAATAAAGTTCCTTTTCATAATTTTTATGTTATTTTTTAGGACGACTCATTATGTCGCCCAACGTTTCCCGACTACACCGCAGTGCTTGATTTGCTTGCAATATTTGAGAGGTTGCACAAATATAACAAAAACTTACTTTACAACCTGCTATAACCCGCATTGGGTGTGAACCGGTGTAGGGCACAGTATTTATTTTTTTATTAATTTTTTATATATACTATTATTATTTGACTCTAACTTAATAATATATAATCCATTTGTAAAATTTGAAATATCTAAAATAATTATTCTTGATTGCTTACTTTGCATTTTTACTAATTGACCATGCATATCAAAAATTTGATAACCAATAAGATTAGCACCACTTATATTAAATATACCATTATTTGATGGGTTTGGGTAAATATTAATATTATTGTCATTAATTTGAGATATATCATTAATATTTGGACCATAACAATTATTAATCTCATATTGAGTTTTAAGGTGATAATCCAAATTACCTGAGCTATCAAAATGACATAATAAATTATTATCTTGACAACTGTAGCATATAGTTCCAAAAGGACTAAGAATAGCTCCAGGAGAACCTATGCCCTCAATCCAAATTATTCCATTATTAAAATAAAAAATATTAGGGTTTTTAATAGAAAGAAATACTGATTCAGGATCATTTCTACTATTAAGAATAATCTTATTTGAGATACTGTCAAGAACAATTGAATAAGAATCATAAAAAAATGTTTGACCTACTGATAAACTAAAATCAAAGATTAAAATTTCATTAACATCAAAATCACTATAATTTAATCTATATACCTTTTTTAAAATAGTATCTTCTCTATAAAAAGCATATAATCTTGGTGTCGTACTTTCAGCATACTGATATAGCTTCTTATATGTTTTATTATTAATAATAGTATCACCATCAATTTGATAGCTTTCATTAAAACTACCTTCAAAGAAAAAGAAAATATTCCATTTACTTTTATTACCAAGCATCTTATTATATTGGGAAAATGAAATATCTGAATATAATACTAAAATCATAAAAATTAAAATTAGCCTCATAATTGAATAATTTAAAAAAAATTAAAGCAATGTCTATTTTTAAATATTGTGCCCAACTAGTATATAAGCACCATGGCATGGCGTATTATTTATTTTTTCCAATGAATCCAATACTTTCATAAAATATAATTTATTTCATTTTATACTTAAAATAGCCCTGCCCACAAAATCCCTGATTTTCACTTTAAAAGTAAAAACATTTTTGGTATAATAACCATAGAATGAATACAAATAACGGATGGAGGATATATTATTTAATTTTTAGTAGTTTGTAAAGCAAATTAAAGAACATTTTTAAAGCAAAAGATGGATAAGTAAATAAAGGTTAAGACACTTATATTGCTTATGAATGCGAGTTGGGCACTGCAATTATTCTTTTATTATTTTATATGTCAATATATTTTTATCGCTTATAATTTTAACAAAATAAATTCCTGATTTAACTTTATGCAAATTAATCTGATTATCATTTATTAATGCCTGCTTAATCAATATTTGACCTTGAATATTAGAAATTTCAACAATACTTTTCTGATTATCGTCGGAACTAATAATAATATAATCTTCTGCAGGATTAGGATATATTCTATAATTTAATTTCGGATTTATTTTATTTATTCCAACATATGTTTTTTGATAAAAACAATTCATATATTTTAAACTATCTGTTTGATAAATTAATGAATCGTGATTATATAAACATAATAGAGTACGTTGATAATTGGTGCCGCACATAAGAATAGGTAATATATTTGTTATAAGGCCATTTGAAGCTCCAATACCTTCAATCCAATCTATTCTGCTATATAATCCATATGATCCATCGTGTGCATTGTTAAATCTAATCCTTTTATGCATTTGATTTCCAATTTTTATTGAATCAATAGTATCAACAATGTTTATCGTATTTGTATATATAGTATCATGAATTTTAGCATCAAAATCATAAAGCAATATAGTTCCTTGATGAAGATAACTCGCTCCAAAATATACTTTGTGTTTTACAGTGTCTTCACTTAGATATCCAACAGAAATAGTATTAAATGATGAAACCAGATTTCGAAATATTACACCATTAATCATAATTGTATCAGCTGTTAAACTTAATATTTCTGTTCCAATAGAATCAGATGATGAATTATCTTTTCCACACTTTAGTGTTGTATAAAACGGTTTATTTAGAACGTTCCATCTATTTCCATCAACAAGTAATGGTTGATATGATTGACCACTAATAACATTTGATATAAGTGAAATTATAAAATAAATTAAATATTTTTTCATATCAAAAAATTAAAAATCGTGTTTTATTGTAGTGCCTAACGTTCGAGGATAACCGCCAGTAAGGTATTTTCTTGCAATATTTGTCACTATATAACCAAATATAATTAAAAAGCATTGCATTTGAAAACCCACTGAAACCCTCATGCAATTTGAGCCGATGTTGGGTACTGTAGTTTATTATTTTGAATTAAATTCAGTCCTGAGTTGGCTTAACTTAATCTGCAATTTACTAATTGTATCAATCGTTGCTCCTTTACTAAATCTAATTCCATGTGATAAATTATTCTTTTGTATAAATATCCATTCATCACAACCATCAACACAAACATTGCATGTTTGATAATTTAACTTAATAAAGTTATCCATATTTACATCATTCGATATATCAGTCCACTCAGTACTTGAAACAGTTCTAGTTTTTCTAATTTGAGGTTGCTGCGATTTACTGGGAACATAGTAAACATATTTTATTGAAGTTTTGGATATTTCAATCGAGTCTTCACCTGAACCCCATCCACAAATGAATCCGGCCTTTATAACTAAGTTAGAATTAACAGTTTGGTCAGAATCAGTCTTTTTACAATTTAGCAGTATCAAAAGTGCCGATATTGCAAGCATTAATTGTTTTCTCATAATTTAATGGTTTTCAATAAATCTATGCGCATATAATCAATGCGTTGCTCAGTTCTTCATTATAGTGCTTAACTTTCGAGGCAAACCGTCCAGTACGGGTTTTAATTGCAATATTTGTCAAATTGCTCAAATATAGTAAAAACTTAATGAACTAGGAAAACTACTATAACCCGCATTGGGTACAACCGGTGTTAGCTACAGAAATTTATTCTTTTATTATTACACTATATTTATAAAGAATTTCAGGATCAAAATCGGCTTCATTATCCCATTCAACAGTGTCAAAGCTCAATCTAACGGAATTAAATTTTGATATGTCACGAAGTTCCTTAAAAATCCCTTTATCTAAATATGGGTTCATATCAAATTGTCGTTTTTCTCCATTTGAAAAAGTCAATATGAGATTATAATTATTTGTTGGTATTACTCCTTTTACAGCTAAATACATAATTGTTTTATTTTAATGGTTCAATTGAAAAGGGTTTTTCTCCATTTTGGCATAATTCCCAATCTGCAATCAATTCATCTTTATGAATCTCTATCCATGCAAAAACAAGTCTTAATTGTTTTGGTGGTAAATCCCCTTCCATTAATTCATAAGTGAATATCTATAACTGAAACAAAGTTTTGATAATAAACGTGAATATGCGGAGGATTATATCCTTTTGGAGCATAATACATTCGAATAATAATTCCGAAAAACATTGATAATGTTGGCATATTCTATCTTTACTATGCAAATATACAAATCAAAACATTCAGTAACAAATAAACTCATTATGAATAATTTGGAGTGTTAATTATTTTTGCGCCTAACGTTTTGCTCTATTAATAGTGGCGGATTTCAATGAACTTCTCTATCAGAATACTTGCAAATTTGAATTATATAAACTAACTTCTAAAACCATATAAACCCCGCTATTTCTTATGTGTTAGTGCTATGCGCTGCTTTTTTTTAATCTAATCCATTAATAAATTTAGTCTCTTTCCATAATGAAAAATTGCTATCTTCAATATTTTTTATATAAACCTTAAAATCTACATTTTTTTGCTGGTAATTAATGATGGAATATTCAATCGTAAAAAGGCAAATACAATTACATGCAAAACTATTTTGATGTTTATCATTTAGATATACGCTTATAACATTATCCTTATTTATTACAGAATCCTTTAATAATCCACAACAAGGATAAACTTTATCAATGATAAGCGTCAATGCAGTACTATTTGTTGTGTAATATAAAGAATCAGTCAAATCAACTTGAGAAGATTGAAGCGATTTAGTCTGTGAAGAAAAACATCCTGAATAATTAACCTTTTGAATCAGAATCGAATTATCCGAATTTGGCTTCTTCTCGCACGAAATTAGAATCATTGCTATTATAGAAAATAATAAAATCTTATTTTTCATATCAATCATTTTAGTATATGGTGTAATCTCAGTCAATATAGTTGCTTAATCAATTGAAAATATAGCCTGTATTTTGAACTGGTTCTGTAAATTACACAATTTTTATAATAAAGCACGATTGTAGTTACAAATTTACTTTTAATAACATAGCTGTTTCACAAAACACACAAAGAATACACAAAGTATTTTCTTGAAAAAATTAATATTAGAAATTAACACAGTCAAAATATTACAAAGTAAAAGTTATTCAAAAAGTGATATTGAAATATCAACCAAAAAAATTAATCTTACTACCAAAGAACATTTTATTATATTTGGCTCAATTTTTTCACAGAACAAAGCATGGATTTTTTTGAAGAGATGAAATGGCGCGGAATGGTACATGATTACATGCCCGGCCTTGAAGAACAACTTAAAAAAGAAATGACTACGGCTTATGTTGGGATTGACCCAACGGCAGATTCATTGCATATCGGGCATTTGGTTTCGGTTATGCTTTTGAAACATTTGCAAAGGGCCGGCCATAAACCTATTGCATTAGTTGGCGGCGCTACCGGAATGATCGGTGATCCTTCGGGAAAATCGGAAGAACGGAACTTGCTTTCGTTGGAAACACTTCGCCATAACCAGGAAAGTATTAAAAAGCAGTTAAGTAAATTTCTCGATTTTACATCAGGGAAACCCAATGAAGCTGAATTGGTGAACAATTACGACTGGATGAGTGAATTTACCTTTCTCGATTTTATCCGCGATGTTGGCAAGCACATTTCAATCAATTACATGATGGCGAAAGATTCGGTTAAAAAGCGTATTACAGGCGAAAGCCGCGAAGGAATGTCGTTTACCGAATTTACTTATCAGCTGGTTCAGGGTTATGACTTTCTGTATTTATACGAAAACAAAAATTGCAAATTACAAATGGGCGGTTCGGACCAATGGGGAAATATTACTACCGGTACCGAACTTATCAGGCGTAAAACCGGCGGTGAAGCTTTTGCACTCACGTGTCCACTGATTACCAAAGCCGATGGCGGGAAATTCGGTAAAACTGAAAAAGGGAATGTTTGGCTTTCATCTGAATATACATCGCCCTATCAATTCTACCAGTTTTGGTTAAATGTATCGGATGCTGATGCTGAAAAATATATTAAAATATTTACTTTTCTTTCACCATCGGATATAGAAACTGCTATTGAAAAACATAAGACCGAACCTCATTTGCGCCATCTGCAAAAAATATTGGCAAAAGAAGTAACAATTATGGTCCATTCCGAAGATGATTACAATTCATCCGTTGAAGCTTCGGAAATATTATTTGGAAAAGGAACAACCGATTCGCTTAAAAAATTGAAGGAATCAGATTTTTTATCAATCTTCGAAGGTGTTCCACAATTTCAAATAAATAGCGAACTTGTTGTTAAAAAGCCTTCAATTGTAGATTTGCTAACAACTGAAACCGGTGTATTCCAAAGTAAAGGAGAACTACGCAGGTTAATTGAAGGAGGCGGGTTAAGTATAAATAAAGTAAAAATTGATTCATTGGAATACAATATTGATGAAAGTTTTCTGTTGAACAATAAATATTTACTGGTTCAAAAAGGAAAGAAAAATTATAACTTAATAATTGTAAAATAAACTGCAACACAATGGGAAAAAATAAAGAAAAATACGATTTTAGCGCGAATAACCTTATAGCATATGTGGCTAAAAGATTTAAAACGCTTCTTAAAATTTCAATTCTGGGAGCCTTTGTTACGGCTATTATTACCTTATTCATTCACAACCAGTATAAATCGTCGTTTATACTATTCCCTGCATCTCCCGTAAATGTTGCCCGTTCTATTACCGATATTAATTACGGCTATGTAAAGGGCGATTTTTTGAGTGTTGGTTCCGATGAAGAAGTTGACGAACTAATGCAGGTATTAAATTCGAGCGATATAATTGTAGAGTTAATTTCGAAATTCAATTTAGCCAAACATTACAAAATTGATCTTAATAAGAAAGGAGCTTATACCAAGTTATACAAAGCAGTTAGTTCGAATGTAAAGATAAATAAAACGGAATACACCTCGGTAAGTGTAGAAGTTTGGGACGAAGATCCAAAATTGAGTTACGATATGTCGAATGAAATTATGGATTTGGTAGATACTGTTTTTAACCGGATGCAAAAGGATAGGATAGTTAAAGCATATAATCTGGCTCAATGCGCTTACGACAGTTTATACAAGCATATTGGAATGGTACAGGACTCGTTGACCAAATTAAATAAAATGGGTTTATTAGATTATCAGTATCAAACCCAGGAAGTCACCAAAGCCTATTATAAAGCCCTAATGGCAGGAAGAACTGACTTGGCCAATAAAATTGAAAAACAAATTAAACTGATGGAAAATTACGGTTCACGTACCATGACATTACGTGATGAAATATCCTATACCGAAAAGAACCTGGGCGACCTAAGCGGCAAATTGACTATTGCAAAAGTGGCAATGAAAAGTAAAATATCGCCAAAATATGTTGTTACAAAACCGGGGATACCCGATTATAAATCTTATCCAAAACGAATGCTTATTGTGTTGGTTGCCGGTATATCAACATTCTTTGTTGCATTGTTTGCTTTTATAGTAATTGAAAATTTAAAGAAAGTTATTTAGTGGAATTAGATAATTCAATAAAGCAGAATGTAATTATATTTTCTGTTTTATATATCACCCTCAACGCTATTTTAACTGTAAACGGGTTTTTCTGGCTAAATTTAATGCCTTTGTTCCTGTTGTTTGTGTATTTGCTCTTTTTTCAGCTCGAAGTCTATATATTCATTCTAATTGCATTTTTACCCATATCTGTTCCTTTAGATTCATTAATTAAGGGACTGCCTTTTGATTTGTCAATACCTGCTGAAATATTTATTGTTATTGGTACACTATTTTTAAGCTTTAAATTTTTATTAGAAAATACTTTTAATAAAAAAATTCTGGGTCACCCGGTTTCTATAGCTATTTTTATAAACCTTACCTGGATATTAATAACTTCAGTAACCAGCACATTGCCATTAGTATCATTTAAATTTTTGGCTTCGCGTATATGGTTCGTATTTATTTTCTATTTTATATTTCTTTTAATTTTTAGAAAGTATAAAAAGTTTTACACTTTTATTTGGTGTTATACAATTCCTTTCGTTTTTGTAATTTTCTATTTCATCCATCGCCTTTCAATTTACGGGGTTGTAAACGAAATGCGGACAGCAAACTGGGTTACAAAACCTTATTTTCCCGACCATACTTCGTATGCTGCAGCAATTTCAATGTTATTGCCCGTTTTAGGCTTTGCGCTTTATATTTTACGAAAGTCGAACAATCTTCTAAGATTATTTTATCTGGCAATTTTTGTAATATTCTTTTATGGCTTAATTATGTCATATACGCGTGCTGCATGGTTTAGCTTAATTATTGCTTGTGGTTTTATAGTTCCTTTTTTCATGAAAATAAAACTAAAGTATTCCTTACTTTCTCTTTTTGTAATAATTCTAGGTTTATATTTAACCTGGACACAAATTCAAATTTCGTTGCAGGAAAATCGCCAGCAGTCATCCACCAATATAGTTAAACATATTGAATCTGCATCAAATGTATCTTCCGATGCATCGAACCTTGAAAGGATAAACCGATGGCATTCGGCAATAAAAATGTTTAAAGAAAAGCCTGTTTTCGGGTTTGGACCGGAACTTATTCTTTTCAATATGCCCCTTTTCAGGCAACTTCCGATAGAACTATTATAAGTACCAATTTTGGCAACCTGGGAAATGCCCATAGTGAGTATCTCGGACCTCTTTCTGAATCTGGATTATTTGGGATGCTAAGTTTTCTAGGTATTGTACTTACCACTTTATTTACCGCATCAAAAATATTTTTCACATCAAAAAGGAAAAAAGTTAAGCTACTGGCTTTAGCTTTATTGGTAGGTTTAATCTCATACGATATTCATGGAGGAATGAACGATTTTCTCGATTTAGATAAACTTAGCTGTCTTTTTTGGGGATTTACAGCAATGATTGTTGCTTTGGATATTTACCATAACAAAACAAAGGATGAGAACCATTCGATATTTTATTACTAATCCTACTTTAACACATTAACTGTCTTTAATGATTTTCAGCTTTATTTACCCCAAACCCTAAAGGGTGAAATCTGAAAATCAAACTGTTCCCTTTAGGGGTTAAGGGTAAAAACAGTTTGGTTTTCGAATCTGTTAAAGTAGAATTAAATTGAAGGCTATTAGTCTTTAGGTTATTAGTGAATCAGGAATTTATTTTTAGACCAATTTGCTTTAAACTGAAAGTTTAGCTAAGAATATTATTTAATAAAACTCCACTCCAAGCATAGTTATATCATCAAAAATTGCTTTATTTCCCGATAAAATATGTTGGTCTTCGATTATATTATCAATTGTTTCTTTAATCGATAATGTATTGGATATGTGATGTTCAATAACACTTGTTCCAAATTCTACTTCTTTGTCGTCCATCAATTCAACCAAACCATCGGTATAACACAATAGTTTTGTTTTTTCTTTAATTTTTAAAACCCCTTTTCTTATAACCGGAATTTCTTCAAGCATTCCCATACCAACGCAGCCTTCTTTCAAAAATTTCAGATTTTTACTTTCAGTTTCGTATAATATCGGGTGATTGTGACCGGCATTAATAAATTCCAATTCGTGATTTAAATAATTATATTTTGCTACAAAAAGGGTAATAAACTTTTCTCCGTTGGCGCTTTTCATTACGCGGTCATTTAGTCGTTCAACCAATAATGGAAGAGCAATTTCACTTGTAAATAACGCCCTTAAATTAGCCTGAAAATTTGACATTAATAAAGCTGCCGAGATACCTTTGCCTGAAACATCGGCAATACAAAAGCCTACTTCCGAAGGACTTAAATTAATAAAATCGTAATAATCACCACCAACATCAAGATGTGGATGATAAAATGCTGTTATTAAAATCTTATCGTTCTGCGGAAGTTCATTATTATTGGGAATTAGCATTGATTGCATGCGCGAAGCCAATTCAAGTTCCTTTTTAATTGCAATTTGACGCAAACTTTCCTGAAAAAGTCGCATATTTTCAATAGCAACAATAATTATATTCGATAATGTTTGAATAAAATGAAGATGTTTGATAGTAGGGCTAATTCCTTCGCCTTCTTCTTCAATATCACCAATTAATACATATGCAAGTGGCTTATTGTTGTTATAAACAGGTATTACAATGTCAAATGATTCAGCTCCGGGAATAGACTTTGAAGTAACAAAAGTTATTTCGGTATATTTCATTAAATCAGTTTCAACATTTATGTTTAACGGTTCTGTACCCGAACTTAATAAACATTCCCATGAAACACTATTGAATTTCAAAATAACGGCTTTACCAATATTTAAATCTTCTTTCAGCAGTTTCTCATAACGTTTTAATAATTCATCCTGAGGTAAATTTTCATTAATTACCTGGGTTATAGATAATAATGCATTCAATTTGAATGCCGAAATTTTTAGACGTTCCGGAATATTTCCACTGGCCATTGGTAAAATCAGATTTTGGATATTATAATATGGCTAATTTAGAGAATTAATATTCGATTTGCAAAATGCATTCCATTTTGTGGGCAACAAAACCTATTTTGATTGGGCAAAAATGAAAAAATTTGAAAATTGAAAATAAAAAACCCGGAAAATTGAAATCCGGGTTTGCTGAATATTAAGCTATTATTATTTTACTCTTTCACTATAACTATTGTCACGTGTGTCAATTTTAATTTTATCGCCCTGGTTCACAAAAAGTGGTACATATATTTTTGCGCCTGTTTCAACAGTAGCTGGTTTTTGCGCAGTTGATGATGCAGTATCACCTTTTAAACCAGGTTCGGTATAAGTAACTTCAAGTGTAACAAAAGGAGGAAGTTCACAACTAAGCGGGTTTTCTGTATCAGCATGAACAACAATTTCAACATATTGACCTTCTTTCATCAATTCAGGACTTGTGATTAAATCCTTTTCCAGTGATATTTGCTCGTATGTTTCATTATGCATAAAATGATAACCTGTATCATCCTTATATAAAAATGAATGTGGTCTGCGTTCAACTTTTGCTACATCAATCTTTTCACCAGCTGTAAAAGTATTTTCAATAACCTTACCTGAAGTTAAACTTTTTAATTTTGTACGTACAAAGGCGCCGCCTTTCCCAGGTTTTACATGTTGAAATTGAACAATGGTATAAATGTCATTATTGTATTCAATACAAAATCCGTTTTTAAAATCTGCCGTAGTAGCCATGATTGTAAATAATTTATATTTAAAAATTTGTGCAAAAATAAATTAAAACTCTAAATAGCGAAGACGTTAGTAAAAAATCTTTTAGGTAATATCAAGTTTTTTTAGTTTTGATTTATAGCCTTTTATAGAATTATTTTAAATCAATAAATTCTTATTTTGTAAAAACAGGTGACGAATTTAAATCCGAATAGCTTGTCATTTCAACATAAACATGCCCAACTAACATTTCCATTGAAATTAATATAGGAATGCGGTTTTCATCATCGGTGTACCAAATATACATATCGTCCTTTGATTTGAATACCCTTCCAGGTTCTACGATAGGAGCGAATTTCATACACTTGATTTTTCCCCATTTGGTTTCTATTACTTCTTTTCCCCTATACCGCATTTCAAGTGGAAATACTTTATCTGAAAAAAAAGTATTCAATTTATAATCATCACCTTCCTTTGCTTTTGATAAATCAATTCTTCTTACATAATAGAATACTGACATCATATCTAAAATTCCTTCAGGGACTTTATGCTCGCCGCTTTTTGAAGAAGTTACAATTAAATTTCGCTGGTTAAACTGATATTCATTATAGTAAGTGTAAGTTTTGCCTTCGTGAACATTTTGAATAGCAAAAACCGGAAGCCCGGAAGTTTTATCAAAATAACTTTCGTAAATATCTTTAACGCGAAATAATTTATCAGCCAAACCTATTGTATAAGCTGTTCCGATTAAATGATAGGTTGCATTTTCTCCCTGTTCCTTTAGTTCAAGTTTAACTCCACCTCCAATGATTGGGCCATAGCGTAGCTGATAGTTTAATATTTCTCCTCCTTTAAAAAATGTATTTGGTAAAATATTTAATTGTGAATAAATACAATTACAAGCAAATGAAAAATAAAGAAAAGTAAAAACTAACTTTCTCATATTGCAATTTTAACTTGAGAAGACGCTCTTTTTTGAAATTGTGGCAACAAAATCTTTTAGGTAAAAAGGCTCAAAATAGGCAAGATTTTCAAATTTCTTATTATTATATAAATCAGTAGCCCGGCTAACCATATAACTTGCATGAGGATTGAAATTGTCAATAAAAATTGCATTCGGGTTTTGAATTACTTCTCTACATTTTTCGCTACCTCCTCCAAAAAAGACAATCTTTTTATTTTTTAAAACATCAGTAAATGAATTTTCATCAATAATTTTAGCCGAAATTTCATTTGTAAGTTCGGCCTTTGAATTATAAAATCCACAATAAACCTCCATCCTTCTGGCGTCTATCATAGGGCATAAAAGAAAATCAGAATTTTCGAAATTAAAATTGCGTAATTCACCAGAAAGCAATAAGCCTATTGTTAAAATTTCAAGTGTATTAATTGCTAAAAGCGGAATATTTAAAGCATAATTGATCCCTTTAGCGACAGAAACCCCAATTCTCAAACCCGTGTATGATCCAGGTCCCATACTTATACATAAAGCATTCAATTTATTTATATCAAATTCCTTTTGCTTTAATAACTTTTCAATTATAACAGTCAGCCCCGCTGCATGTGAGCGGTTGTCAGTAAGTTCGAGCGAACCGATAAGTTCATAACCAGAACTTAGTGCTACACTGCAGATTTTATCGGAAGTATCAATTGACAAAATATAAGCCATATTTATTTTTTAATAAAAAAATTAAATTCAAAATGAAAATTAAATTCGTTACAAATATTAAAAAATTGTTCATATTAAAACCCTAACAATTTACTCAATCTTTAAAATAGTTTATAATTTTCGGCAAAATTGAATATGCAGGAACATTCAAAAATAGTATTAATACCTGAAGTTGGTGAAATAAAAATTACCCGACGGAAACAATGCCGACGACTTTGCATTTCGGTAAATATGCAAAAAAGAGTTAGTATTAGCATTCCTCTTAGAGTAAGTTTTAGTGAAGGAGAAAAATTTTTACTTGAAAAACTTCCCTGGATAAAACAAAATATAATTAAAATTGATTCAATAACTTCAAAAAATAATATTCAATACAATGAAAATTTAAATTTATCAACCCGTTCAAGAAAATTTGAAATTTTAAAAGAAAATAGAAATAATTTTAAATTACTTGTCAAACCCGAAAGCTACGCTATAATTTGTCCCGAAAATATTGATTTAGGATTAAGTAATAATAAATTAATTATTTCAAGGATAATAAAAAAATGTATGCGATTTGAAGCATCAGAATATCTTCCAGTAAGAATAAAGGAATTATCTGAAAATATTGGACTAAATGTGACCAGTGTAAGAATTAATATGGCCAGAACCCGCTGGGGAAGCTGTTCATTTAAAAATAATATTAATTTAAATGCTTCATTAATAATGCTCCCCGAAGAATTATCAGATTATGTTATGTTGCACGAACTAGCGCACATTAAGCACAAAAATCACCAACAGCAATTTTGGAATTATCTTGAGAAAATATGCCCAAATGCTAAAATTAAGGCTAAAAAACTAAGAAATTATCGGTTAAATTCCATATTTCCCAATGAATAAAAGGCATTCATAAAAATTATGTGATTATTTATCATTTATACTGCATTTTATGGTCATAATATTTTGTCAGTTAAAAAAAAAATAGGATTTTTGTACAACAAATTATTTTATGACTTATTTTTGCAACGTTATTAATTCTAAAAAACAAATGAAAAAGTTATTATTGTTATCAGTTATTGCAGGTTTAATTATTACTGCATGTGGACCAAGTGCTGAAGAAATTGAAGCACAAAGAATTGCTGACTCTACCAGATTGGCTGACTCACTTGCAAAAGTACAAGCCGCACAACAGAAAGTAGCTGACTCTATCGCTGCTGCTGCTGCTGCCGATAGCGCAAAAAAAGCTGAAGAAGCTAAAGATGCTAAAAAAGGCAAAAAGAAGTAATTCACGGTAGAACAGAAAAAAACAAGGAGTGAAATTCACTCCTTTTTTTTTGTTTATTTCCGAACGTTTAAGAATTAGGTATGCTTACTAAAAGACTTTTTCATCAATTTTAACGGCATTTTCCGAAGACGAAATTTCATTCCAATTTTCACCTCTTTTAATTCTGGTAATTTGCATCTCGCTTACACAGAACATTTTAGCTATTAATTTTTGTTTTACACCTCTCTCAAGCATTGACTTAATTAAAGCTACTTCATCATGCTTTAGCTTTGAGTATGTTACAACTTTACCTTTTTTCTTTCGTTCTTCCTGAAGCCTTTTGTGCATTCGTTTGTAACTTTCACTTTTTGTAGCCCATTGTAAATTAGAATAAAAATTGTTTGATTTATTCCAATCTAAATGAATTACAACAGTTTGTTCAGGTGATTCCTTTAGGATAAACATTTCCGCGACTAACTTATGTACCAAATAATGTCGGGATTTGTTATTAATTTTCAGGCTTACAACTTTAAAGCCACCAATTTGTGAGGGATTTAGAATTTTACCATTTTCAGCATCCTGGCAAAAGCTTCGAACTCTGCCATAATTGCTTACTTCATATAGAAAATCGGTAAAATTTATTTCTTTCCATACCTCATCTTCCAATTTTCGCAGACGACGTTGCATATTTTTAATTTTAATCTATTAAGGGATACCTTGACAAATATATTAATTTTAAATATTAAATTTTAATTTTAAATAAATTTTAATTCATTATATAACAATAATTTACAAAAGCACAAATTTGTTATATAATAAAAAAGCATCGAAATAATGCCCAAAAATGGGTATTATTAAAAATAATTATTCAAATTCAACTTTCGAAAAATGGAATTTTAATTTTTAAGCAAATTATAAATTTGAAAAAAAATGAAGTGCTGGAAATATTAAATATTTATTAGATTTTAAACCCAAAAAGTGAAATATCATCAACCTGACTTTGGTTACTTTCTTTCATCCAATCAGTTAAAACTTTTTCAAGATGTTTATATTGAGTAATTGTATCATAAGTGTAAATTTCGAGAAATAATTCTTTCATCCTTCGCGAAAGGAATTTTTTTCCATCCGGTCCTCCAAATTGATCTTGGTACCCATCTGAAAATAAATAAAATATATCACCGGGCAATGCAGAAATTTCATGATCATTAAAAGGATCCATTTTGCTATATACGGCAACCGGCATTTTATCGGGCTTATGCTCTATTAAAATATTGTTTGATATTTGATAAAAAGTTGAATTAGCAGCTGCATAAGTAAGTTTGTTATTACTTTTTGAATAGGTCAAAACAACAATATCCATTCCATCTTTTGTCAGTGAAGCATTTGTGGTATCTTCCTGCTGAAGTGACTTAATGATGCGCCTTCGCAAACTGTCTAAAATTTTTGCAGGACTTATAATGCCTTTATCAACTACAATTTCACTTAAAAAACTTATGCCCAGCATGCTCATAAATGCGCCCGGAACACCATGACCGGTACAATCAGCTAGAGCAACAACTAGTGTATCATTTTTTTCAGCAAACCAATAAAAATCGCCACTTACAATATCGCGAGGTTTAAATAAAATAAAATGTCCGTTAAAATAATTGCAAAGACAAGATTGGTTAGGCAAAATAGCCATTTGTATGCGACTTGCATAATTTATACTGTCATGTATCTCTTTTTTTTGTTCTTCCAAAACTTCTTTTTGTTCCTCTAAAACTTCATTCTGAATTTGAATTTTCTCCTTTTGACGAACAACTTCAGCAGTTCTTTCATTTACCAGTTTCTCAAGTTTTGCTTTATCAATTTTTAATTTTCTTTCACGATAGGAAATGTAACTAAATATAATAGCCCCTGAAATAATTACAATTATTACAATAAACCACCAGGTTGCCCAAAATGGTGGTTTAATTTCAATTGAATATTTTAAAGGTTTGCTCCAAATATCATTTTCACCTTTTGCTATTAATTCAAATGTATATTTCCCATGCTTTAAGCCTGAATAAACAACTTCACGATCCTTCCTTGCAGGAGACCATTCGTCCTCAAGACCTTCAAGCCTATACTTATAATAAACCCTTTCAGGATTTTTATAAGAAATCCCTTCGAATTCAATTGTTATGTGATTTTCATTATATTTTAAAACCAATGATTTAGGATAATTGTACCATTTTACCAAATCAGTAGATTTTTGGCTCCAATCAACATCTTTAAAAAATAATTTAATTCCTGTAATGTGAACAATAGGAACGGTTGTATCCTTAACATCATTTACTCCTGAATAACGGGTAATTCCATTTACAGTGCCAAACCAAACATCTTTATCAGCATCAATATAAATTGAATTTGGATTATTTTCAACGCCCGTGAATCCATTTGTTTTATCGAAATGAAGAATACTTTCAATTTTATAATTCGATTCGTTTATTTTAAGCTTATCAAATCCTTTATCGGTTCCAATATACAGGTTATTTGACGAATAGGCTAAGGAATTTATAATATCTGAACTAAGAACATTATCATCAGCAAATAATCGTATTGGCATTGTATCGCGTCGGCTGTCGTAAAAATAAAGCCCACTACCGGAAGTGCCTATCCAAATATTATTTTTATTATCTGAAACCAAACATGTTATTTTTTTTTCGTTTAATCCTTCAGCTTTATCGAAAGTTGTCATTTGACGTTTATCAAAATTAAACCTGGCAAGTCCATCTAATGTTCCAACCCAAATATTACCTAACTTATCTTCAGCAAATGCCTGAATTTCGTCATTTGGTAAGCCATACGTTTTACTATCAATATTAAAAAAGCTATTATTTTTAAAAATGCTAATACCCCCAATTGTTCCAATCCAAAGATTATTTCTCGAATCAACAAATAGGCGGTTAATATCATTAATTATTAATCCATTTTCAGTTGTGAAATTGATAAACTTGTGTCCATCAAATCGGAATATTCCATCATGAGCAGAAGCCAGCCATAAAATATTATCATGGTCAACTACCACCGAATTTAATAGCATTTCCGGGAACCTTCTTGTATCAGCCAATGAAACCGCTTTTGGTAAACCATTTTGGACATTGAATTTAATTAGTCCTGCACCATTTGAAGCAAACCAAAAGTTCTTTTCTTTATCCTGGGCTATTCCATATATTTTATTATCTAGGCCATCACTTACATCAAAATGTGAAAACTTGTCCCCATTAAACTTACATAAGCCATTTCCAAGCACGGCAAGCCAAATATTTCCATCTTTATCCTGGTAAATTTTGTAAACCTGGTTTCCGGGTAACCCCGATTTTTCATTAAAATTAAAAGTCCCGGATTTTGAAATTCTATATGTACCTGACTTTTCAGTCGCAAGCCAAATATCACTTTTATTGTCTTCAAAAATATTCCAGATTGGATTATCGACTAATACTGGTTTTATAATTTCTAACTTCTTTATAATGTTCTTGAATTCAAAACCTTTATCAAAAATAAAAGCTCCATTTTCGTAACTACCAAGCCAAATATTTCCATTATTGGTTTTGGTTATTGATAAAATATGATTACTTGGAATTAGTGGTTTTTGAAGTATTTCAATTTTCCCGGTAGGATATAAAATATTTACACCTCCGCCAAAGGTTCCAATAATTATTCGGTCAGCGTTGTCCTCGCAAATAGCAAATACCTGATTTGAACTTAACCCTGACTTTACAGAATATTTTGTAACAGAAAATTTATTAATTCCATTAATAACAACTTTAATTGCCCCGCCGCCAGGAATCCCGGCCCAGATATTATTTTTCGAATCGCTATAAAAAGTATAAACTGGATCGGATTTTATACCTAAAAGTGTATCAACATTGTTAAAATTTTTGCCATCAAAAATACTAATCCCTTCATCAGCGCCGCCAGATGTTCCCAAATTTATCTTCGGTTATACAACGTACAACATTGCCAGCTAAACCATTTTTTTTACTAAAATTTTTAAAAACAACTCCATTGAATTGGCATAATCCTACTTCGGTACCAATCCACAAATAACCTCGGGAATCATTAAAAATAGAATAAACATTTGACTGAGGAAGTCCACTTTCAAGTGAATACGTGGTAAAATCCTTGTATTGTGAAAATGAATTGCAATAAAATAAAAGAATACACCAAAATGTAATTTTAAATTTTAAACATTTTCGAGAAATTAACAAAGATTTTTTAAACACCAGCAAACGTTTTATTTTTTAATAAAAATAAATTGTCCTCCTTCATCACCAGTATCTTTAATAGGTTGAAAATTTGGAGTTTGAGTTGAATTATTTATTACTGGAATACGAATTGCATCGTATAACTGGCTTGCATCATAATAATTATTATTATTATTTGTCAGACCTTTAAGAAGATAATAAGCAAAAATTGAATGTCCATCTTTACCACCATCCATTACAGGTTCAATACCTCCTGAGGTAATTGCTTTACGGGAAATCAAATTGTAAATTTTTGAATAATATTTTTCCGATTCTTCAAAAGGAATTGTAACCGTTTTTCCCCTGAAAATATCTCCGCTAAAACAAGCATCTGAAACCAATAATGTGTGTTTTGATTTTATACCGCCTAAAAATGTTTGAATATCATTATTTGAAATATAATCTGCAGTTGAATTGGTAGTAGCATTAACCGGAACCCAATATCCTTTATTTAATTCCTGCTTAAATTCGCCATGACCCGAATAATATATTAAAACATTGTCATTTACTTTCACAGTACTTGTTAACCATTCCAATTGTTTTATGATATTTTCACGCGTAGCCTGTTCATCATATAAAGTACGAAAATCATCAAATCGGTATTTCGATTTTAACAAGGCTTCTAGTGCTTTAGCATCATTTACAGCATTTGTCAATCGTGGCCAAATTCCAGAATATTTATCAATTCCAATAATTAAAGCATAATATTGACCAATTTGCAATGCTTTTTTTTCTTCTGCAATATTTAATCCCTTTAAAGGATCGGCACCTCCTCGATAAAGTACTTTTTGTCCAGATGGTTTGGCAGCAGTATCAACTACAGGTTTAGATTGTTCAGTAACTTTTGATGGATCAGTTTGTGCAGCCATTACAGGTTGAGTAGTAACTGTTGAAGGCGGGTTTGGCTGAACTTGAGCCGCATTAGTATTATTTTGTGTAGTATTTGTTGCCGCAGCCTGCGGTTCATCATAAGGTTTATGGGTTACAATTCTCCCAAGTAATTTATCCGTAACATCTGAAGCAATAATCTTCACTGAGGCAGTTCCTTCATCATCAAACATTGCATCAGAAACAAGATATGCAGAAACTTTAATATTATCGTCTTCATCAGTTATAATGCCATATAAAAAAATTGTTACAGATTGATCTGTTTTATCGAATAAATAATTGCTATAGCTATTTAATAAATCATGATCGTGTGATTTGTTTAAGCTAAATGGATGGTCTTCGATAAAAGCATCAACTACATTTTGGTCAACGACTTTAAAATAATCGGGTTTAAAATTTTCAGCAATTTTTTCTTTTAAAAAAGTATTGAATTTGGTGTTTCTTCCATCTTTTGTATAAAATCCAATAATAACAACACTTTGACTACCTTGTTCTTTACAATTGGCTTGTATTTCATAAGCTAATTTTGGGATTGCTTTTTCCAGTCTAAGTTCCTGTCCGAATAATGCAAAAGAGAAAATCATTTGCATTATAACTAAAACATATTTTTTCATGGTTTAGAATTTAATGGGTTTATTACTTTTTGAATTTCTATCTACAATTTTAAATTTCTTTAACAAAGTTAAATTGTGACTCATTTATTTACAACCAAAGTTCAATTTTTTTAATTATACAAGTGAATAGCATTTCACCCAGTCAATTTCCATTGAAGCAGGAAATTGTTCACCATTTAATTTACCAAATATGCCTGAACTAAATTGCAGATATAATTCTTCATCAGGCACACCATTTTTTGTTCTTTTAATTTCAAGATTATTAATTCTCCAAATCAATTCATTTGCATTCCATTCCAGTTCATAAATAAAAAATTTGTTATGGAGTTTCGAACCTGAAACCTTATCAGAATGATGTTCAATATTATTATCAGTTTTCCAAAAATTTCCAAAATTACAGGAATTATTTGTAAACTTAACCACATCAATATGAGGGATTATTTGGCTTCCTACCATCCAAAATGCCTGTGTAATTTTTTTATTTGATGACATTTTAATTTTGGCCCTGAATTTTCCGTATTTCTGCCTAAAACTTTTACCAGTATTAATAGTTCCGGAAGTATAATCAAATTCTTTTGGAACAAAACCTATCATTGGGTTCCACGCTTTACCAGTTATTTTTTCTTCCTTGGTTTCAATTTTAAGGATACTGTTTTCAATTTTAATATTTTCACCATCTGTTGTAAATTGTTTGTCTTCCGAAAGCGAATATGCCTCGTTCAAAACAGTATCACCATAATAAAAACGCGTTAACCAAGTGTTTTTATCCAAATTACCTGTTTCAAAATCATCAGCAAAAGTCAATTTCCAATTTAAAACTTCTTCAAACTTTTTCGAATCTACAACACTGAAATACCATTTAACTTTTTCGGAGGCTTTCAATTTATTAAATTCTTGTGCTTTAGAAAACTCTTCAGTTTGCTCCCACTTTTTTTGAAATGGCAATAGTAAATAAGTCTTTTTTTGTTTAAATTCTTCGCTATTCACTTCCTTTTCAATACTTTCGTAAGTTTCAATTTCTCCCGATTTTAAAACTTCTTCGAAAAGGAGAATGTTCTTTGGATGGTTCAAATTTTAAAAAATCCTTTATATTTTGTTGGCTGGCTAATTTTACAAAATCTGTCTTTTGCTTAAATTCTTCAGTTTGTTCCCATTTTTTAGCAAAAGGTAATAGCAAATATTCTTTATTTTTAATGAAAGCTTCTTCCTGAATAATATTTTTTAGTTCTTCAAATTTTTCAACATCACCAGAATTATGTGTTTCATTAAATAATTTAAATTCTTTGGAATTGATGAACTTAAAATAAGTAACAAACTTTGCATCTTTTTTCAATGTTTCAAATTCAGCAACTTTTGTATATTCTTCATGTTGTTGCCAGCGTTTATCGGGAGATAGTTTATAATAATCGCGAATTTTAATAAATTCATCAGATTCAATTATTTTTTTTAGTTCTTCAAATTTTTCAATTTCGCCTGTTGCTTCAAATGCTTTGAAATCAGAATATCCTTTTGATATTGAAAAGGTCAAAAACGATTTGATTTTACTATCGGAACTTAATCTCAGATATTCCTTTTCCTTTATTTGAAAATCGCTTCCTTCAAATTCATTTTTATTTTTTTTGGCTTCAATAAATTCTGCAGAATTTATAAGCTTTTCAAGTTCTTCTAATTCAGAAATTTCTTTGCTACCGGATAATTCTTTAAAATTTTTATATTCTACCGATGCAAGGATTTTATTATAGTTTTTTAATTGAGCTGATTTTTGAAATGCTTCAAATTGTTTTTGCTTTTCAAATTCTTTTGAATTGGCAAACTTTTCAAGTTTAATAGATTTTTGAATTTGAATTATCTTTTCTGATTCAGCATTGTTTTTTAAACCCAAATAATTTTCAAGGTCAGCGGAATCCTGAAGTTGTTTGAAAAGTCTATAATTTTCTGATTCAAGAACTTTGTAATAATTTTTTATCCCTGCAGATTTTTGAAGTTTTAAATAATCCTGTTCTTTCTTAAAATCATCACTTCCTTTATAAATTAAGGCTTTTATGGCAGATTCTTTTTGTTTAAAGCTTTCGGAATTAACAATTGATTTTAATTCCAAAAATTCTTCCATCTCTTTGCTTTCTTTTAATTCGGAATAATTTTTGAACATTGGAGAGTTGAGGACATTATAGTAATTTTTAATCCTCATTGATTTTTTCAATCGTAAGTATTCGGTTTCTGTCCGAAAAGATTCGGACTTTTTATAATCGAGCGATTTAATTTCAAGCTCTTTAGCTTTAAATTCAGAAGCTTCAACAAAAGCCTTTAACTCGAAAAACTGTTTAAGTTCATCCGAAGTTTTGTAAATTTCCAGTTCATTATATTCCTTCAATAATGAAGCTTCATTAGCTTCAATAGCTTCAGCGTTAGGAAATAGTCCAAATAAGAATTTAAAGTTTATCATAAATTTATGTTTTTGGTCGAACTGGTTTACACCAAGTTTAATATTTATGTAAAAGTATAAATATAAAGAATTTTCCCAAAAACAAATCGGAGCATGATGTGAAAATTTACATTATGCCCCGATAATTTATTTTGAAATTTATTTTAATAGAATTTACATCCCACCATTCATGTCAGCATCACTGTTGTTGCTATTATTTGTATCTTCAGGTCCAGTTTGTTTGAATTGCTTAGTTTTATAATTGTTTATTTTATAACTGAAAGTTAGCATATATACGTGTGATTCGCGTTGGAAATAACCGGTACTATAATTTAAAATACTTGAACTGGTTGAATTATAACGTGTTATACCTATTGGGTTTTGAATATTCAAAGTCAGGCTTCCCTTATGCTTCAAAAAATCCTGCCTTAACCCTATGTTTGAACTATAAAAGCTTGATCGTGTACCCTGTGCAGATATAGAAGGTCCATTATAATTATAAAACAATTGCAAAGTTGTACCCCATGGAAAACGAAATGTGGGATTTATCCTAAAATTCCAGGTATTTGTATTGTTCGATCCACCTTTTACAAATCTTTCATCATAAATACTATAGTTGTAAATGTCAGAAGAAGCATTGAAGTTAAACCATTTTACAGGGGCTAGGTTTAGCATAAATTCAACCCCGATAGACCGGTCATGGTCAATATTTTGAAAAGTGGTGGTAGTAACTTTCGATATTGAATCATAATTATTGACCCACTGCATTAAATTCTTGGAGGTTTTATAAAAACCTTGTACTGAGATAAATGAAGCATCATTAATTTTCTTTTCAAGGTTTAATTCATAAGAATCTGATAAATCTGGTGGTAAATTTGGATTGCCAACCCGAATGCTTTGTTGAGAAACATACATTGGGATAGGATATAAATTCCAATCACGTGGACGGTCAATTCTTCTCGAATAACTTGCCTGAACCTGCAGTCCCCAAGGTAATTGTTTTGAAGAATGAAAACTAGGGAATAATTCAAACTGGTTTAATTTGTATGAAGTATCTCTTTGTGTAAGTGTAAAGTCTCTGTTTTCATATTCGCCACGTAAGCCTAATAAATAATCAATACCCCATAATGAATTTGAATAAGTAATATATCCAGCCTGTACTTGTTCTTTATAAATTACCACATCACCAAGATTATTAATTAAACTGTCATTTCTAATTACAGTATAATTATCATTATTATTTCTATAAGTACCTTCATATCCAACGCCTAATTTACCATTCTCACTAATTGGTAGCGAATAATCAGCTTTTGTCCGTAATTCCTTTTTATTATAGTCCTGATTGGTATTTAAAGTAAATGGTTTATTTCCCTTAGATGCCCAGTTAATTGTTGTTGTATCTTGCAATAAATTGGATATTTGATTTTCAGGGCCTGCCGAATAATATACAGTGGCCGAGAATTGATGACCATCAGGAGAAAGTTTTAAAAAGTAATTAAGATTTACATCAAAATAGTTGCGATTAGATTGAGTATTATTATTACTAATATAATAAATATCATTAGTTTGATTTGAATAATTATCGCTATAATTTGAATTGAAGCCCCTTGTCATATCTCTTTTACCAATATTCCCAGTTAAAGATAAAGAATTGTTATCATTAAAATCATATTCAATTCCACCTTTAATACCTACTCCCTTTCTATGAAAACCTCCATTACCATTATAAACTTCATTTTTCAAAGTCTTATAACTTAAAGAATCAACACTATTTGAAAAAAGCTTTGCCGCATATTTCATATCCATTAAATCTGTTCCCAAAGAAAAGTTGAACTTATTTACTTTATAATTTACATTAACGTTTCCGCTATATTTTTCATTTGTGCCAGCTGTAACATTTAAAATGCCATTCATACCAGAAACTTTTTGTTTCTTCATAATCACGTTTATAATACCTGCCGTTCCTTCCGCATCATATTTAGCTGATGGGTTAGTTATAATTTCAACACTTTGCACCAAACTTGCCGGTATTTGTTGTAATGCTTCACTACCATCAACAGGTGAAGGTTTACCATCTATCAATACTGTAAAATTTGAGTTCCCGCGCAAAGTAACATTTCCTTCTACATCGGTTTGTACTGAAGGAGTATTTTGCAGTGCATCCACAACAGTTCCTCCGGCAGCAACAACATTGGAACTTACATCAACTACTTGCTTGTCAATTTTATACTCTATAGCCGGAGCATTACCTCTGACCACAACAGCTGCAATATTTTGTGCTGTTGTTTTTATAACAACATTGCCAAGATTTATATTAGGTTTACGTGGAGTTACTAAAATTGAATCAACAAAACCACTTTTGTACCCAACAAAACTATATTTTAAGACAAACATCCCGGGAGTTGAAGTAGTAATATTAAATGAACCTTTGCTATCACTAAGTACACCATTAACAATTGTAGAATCTTTCCGTTTAAGTAAAGCTACGCTAACATATTCTAAGGGAGACATTGTTGCCCCGTCCACAATTATACCTGAAACAGAACCTGTAAAATTTCCACCTAAATATTGTTGTTTTTGAGAAAAAACTTTGAAACTAAAGAAAACTGGAAGTGATAAAAAGAATAAAACGAGAAATTTTTTCATATTTTAACATTTAATTTAAACTTACAAACTTAAAACGTATTTAAGCAGTAAGACGTAAATTTTTTGTTAAACTTGTGGTTAAAAATTATTTAGAAATTATTTTTAATTTTTTAATGAAAAGTCTTTAAATTTCTGGACAGGAAATATTAAGTATATTGAAATAATATTAATTTTGTTTTTCTTTTTTTTAACACAAATTTTACATCGAATGGCCGAAGTTATTGGAGAAGTCATACAGGTAATTGGTCCTGTAGTTGACGTAATATTTGAAGCAAAAGGAACCGAATTGCCTAAAATTCATGATGCATTGGTAATTGATAAAGGCAACGGACAAATGCTTATCATTGAAGTGCAACAGCACATTGGTGAAAATACTGTTAGAACTATTGCAATGGATTCTACAGATGGTTTACGTCGTGGAATTAAAGTAAAATCGACCGGCAATCAAATTACAATGCCAATTGGTGACCAGATTAAAGGACGATTACTGAATGTTGTAGGTGATGCTATTGATGGAATTGGAAAAGTTGACAAGAAAAATGGTTATCCAATTCATGCTGAACCACCCAAGTTTGATCAATTAAAGACCGAAGGAGAAGTTCTTTTTACCGGGATAAAAGTTATTGATTTGTTGATTCCTTATGCAAAAGGTGGAAAAATTGGCTTATTTGGTGGTGCCGGTGTTGGAAAAACTGTTGTTATTATGGAACTCATCAACAATATTGCAAAAAAATATTCTGGACTTTCAGTTTTTGCCGGAGTTGGAGAACGTACCCGTGAAGGAAACGACTTACTTCGTGACATGATTGAATCCGGTGTAATCCGATATGGTGAAGAATTTAAGAAAAGCATGGAAAAAGGTGGTTGGGATTTATCAAAAATTGACCATGAAGAAATGCTCAAATCTCAAGCTACTTTAGTTTTCGGTCAGATGAATGAACCACCAGGAGCTCGTGCAACTGTTGCCCTTTCAGGCTTAACTGTTGCCGAATCGTTCCGCGATGGAGATGAAAAAACCGGTGGACGTGATATTTTGTTTTTCGTTGATAATATTTTCCGTTTTACCCAAGCAGGTTCCGAAGTATCAGCATTACTTGGCCGTATGCCTTCTGCTGTAGGATACCAGCCAACATTGGCCACTGAAATGGGTCATATGCAGGAACGTATTACTTCAACCAAACGAGGTTCAATTACTTCAGTTCAGGCTATTTATGTACCTGCTGATGACTTAACCGACCCTGCTCCTGCAACCACATTTGCACACTTAGATGCAACAACTGTTTTGGACCGTAAAATTTCTGAATTAGGAATTTATCCGGCTGTAAACCCACTTGATTCAACTTCAAGGATTCTAGCACCTGAGATTGTTGGAAAAGAACATTACCAAACTGCCCAAAATGTGAAAATGATATTGCAACGCTATAAAGAATTGCAAGACATTATTGCTATTTTAGGTATGGATGAACTTTCGGAAGAAGATAAATTAACAGTTCATCGTGCCCGTCGTGTTCAAAGATTCTTATCACAACCATTCTTTGTAGCAGAACAATTCACTGGTATAAAAGGTGTTTTGGTATCAATTGAAGATACTATTAAAGGTTTCAATATGATTATGAATGGTGAAGTGGATAGATATCCTGAAGCAGCTTTCAACTTTGTTGGAACTATTGAAGAGGCAATAGAAAAAGGAGAAAAACTTTTAGCTGCGGCTAAATAAGTTTAATTTTAAAATATCTTAAAATGCTTTTAGAAATTGTAACACCCGATAAAAAGGTTTTTTCAGGAAATATTAAGCTAATACAAGTTCCCGGAAGTAAAGGCCAGTTTGAAGTTTTAAGAAACCACGCTGCCATTATTTCTACTCTTTCGGCAGGAAAAATTAAAGTAGTTTCACCTGAAGGCGAGAAAACCTATTTTGACATTCAGGGAGGTGTTATTGAAGTTAAAAATAATAACGTTGTTGTTTTGGCTGAAATTTAAACTGACAATAGAAATAGAATAAAAAAAGCCATCAATTGATGGCTTTTTTTATTCTATAAATTTTCTTAAATAATTAACCTTTCAAAGCTTCTGCACCTCCAACAATTTCAAGTATTTCACCTGTAATTGCAGCTTGACGGGCTTTGTTATAATTTAATGTTAATTGTTTTATCATTTCAGTTGCATTATCAGTTGCCTTATGCATTGCTGTCATTCGTGCACCATGTTCTGATGCATGCGAATCTAAAATTGCTTTATAAAATTCAACTTTTAAACTTTTAGGGATCAATTCTTTTAAAATAAATTCCTTTGAAGGTTCAAAAATATAATCGGTAATTGGTTCTTTGCTTATACTTTTTTCAGCTTTAGGAATAGGTAAAAATTGTTCTTCCATAATTTGCTGAACAGCAGCATTTTTAAATTTATTGTAAACCAATATTACCTTATCAAATTGCCCCATTGCATAAAATTCCATAATTTTATCTGCAACTGGTGAAACTTTATCAAACGAAGGTTTATCCAAAAGTTCATTAAAACTACTTAAAACAGGAAACTTCTTTGATCTTAAAAAGTCACCTCCCTTTTTACCAATACAAATAAACTTAACCTTGTCTTGTTTTAAAATATTTTCATAATTGCTAAAAACCGAACCAATTGCTTGCTTAATAATATTTGAATTAAATGCGCCACATAAACCACGATTGGATGTAATTAAAATAAAAAGAACACCTTTAACCTGTCTTTCTTTTCCATAAACATTGTCATCTCCAGAGCTGAGGCTTCCTGAAATATTTTTAAGAATTTCACTCAATTTTTGAGCATAAGGTCGCAATTGAATAATTGAATCCTGTGCTTTTTTTAGTTTGGCAGCAGACACCATTTTCATTGCACTGGTTATTTGCCTGGTGGTTGTAACAGATGCAATACGTACCCTTATTTCTTTTAAATTTGCCATTACTTATTGATTCAAGTTGTTATTTAACAACCATCAAAATTTATTTTACAATATATTTTTCCATTACTTCTCCAGCAAGTCTTTCAAGAGTTGAAGTGATTTCATCATTTATCACACCCTCGCGAAGTTTTTTAAGAACTTCTGGTTGTTTAACCTCAACATACTGCAAAAAATCAATTTCAAATTCTTTTATTTTTCCAAGTGGAATATCTTTTAATAATCCTTTTGTTCCACAATATAGAATTGCAACTTGCTTTTCAACACTAACCGGTGAATGAAGTCCTTGTTTTAGAATTTCAACGTTTTTCGAACCTTTATCAATAACTGCTAAAGTTGCAGCATCCAAATCGGAACCAAATTTTGAAAAAGCTTCGAGTTCGCGGAATTGAGCCTGATCGAGTTTCAATGTTCCTGCAACTTTTTTCATTGATTTAATTTGGGCATTTCCTCCTACACGGGAAACTGAAATACCAACATTTATCGCAGGTCTTACACCGGCATTGAATAAGTTGGTTTCCAAAAATATCTGTCCATCGGTAATTGAAATTACGTTTGTCGGAATATACGCTGAAACGTCACCTGCCTGGGTTTCGATAATTGGTAAAGCTGTTAAAGATCCTCCACCTTTAACGATTGGTTTCAAACTTGCCGGTAAGTCATTCATTTGTGCAGCAATTTCATCTGATTCAATAACTTTTGCAGCACGTTCCAATAACCTTGAATGCAAGTAAAAAACATCTCCTGGATAAGCTTCACGTCCTGGTGGGCGACGAAGCAACAATGAAACTTCACGATATGAAACTGCCTGTTTCGATAAATCATCATAAATAATTAAAGCAGAACGACCTGTATCGCGGAAAAATTCACCAATTGCACATCCTGCAAAAGGAGCATAAAATTGCATTGCAGCCGCATCTGAAGCAGTTGCAGCAACAATTACAGTATATTTCGATGCTCCAAACTGTTCCAAGGTTTTTGCAATATTAGCAACAGTTGAACCTTTTTGTCCTATAGCCACATAAATACAAAATACTGGAGTTCCTTTGTCGTAAAATTCCTTTTGGTTCAGGATAGTATCAATTGCAATAGAAGTTTTCCCGGTTTGGCGGTCGCCAATAATCAACTCACGTTGTCCGCGGCCAACAGGGATCATTGCATCAATAGCTTTTATACCCGTTTGCAATGGTTCTTTCACTGGTTGGCGAAAAATTACCCCAGGAGCTTTTCTTTCCAAAGGCATGTCGAATGTAACACCAGTAATTGGGCCTTTTCCATCAATAGGTTGACCCATAGTATTAATAATTCTACCTAACATTCCTTCTCCAACCTGAATAGAAGCAATTTTTCCGGTTCTTTTTACTGTGTCACCTTCACTAATTTGATCCGATGAACCAAGTAAAACTGCTCCTACATTGTCTTCTTCAAGGTTTAAAACAATTCCAGTAACTCCGTTCTGGAATTCAATCAATTCATTCGATTGAACTTTTGAAAGTCCGTATATACGGGCTATGCCATCACCAACTTGTAAAACAGTACCAACTTCTTCAAATTCAGCAACTGTGGTAACGCCTTCAATGGCTTTCTGCAAAATGCCCGATATTTCCGACGGTTTAATATATGCCATACTTCCCTAAAATTAATTGACCGTGGTATTTAATAATTTTCTTTTTATTTTATTTAGATTCGATTCAATACTAGCATCGAATTGTTTATCTCCAACACGCAATATAAAACCTCCAATAATATTGGGGTTAACTTCATTTGTAATTTCTGAATCAGTTTTTAAAACCTGTTGAATGGTGGTTTTAACTTTATCTAAAACCTTTTTATCAACAGCAAAGGCAGTAATAAAGGTGCCTTGTTCAATTCCTTTAAATTGCTTGTATCGCGAAAGAAAATTACGTGAAATATCATGTAAAAATTCTTCTCTCCTATTTTCAATTAAAATATTGATAAACGAAATGGTTACTTTATTAAATGAACCAAATATTTGCTGAATAATTTCTTTTTTATGTGATGGTTTTAAAACAGGATTTTGAAAGACCATTTGAAGATCTTTGCTTTTACCCATTAAGTTAAAAACATATTCCATATCAGCTTTAACCAAGTCAAGTAAATCCTTTTCCCTGGCAAGGTTAAATAGTGCTTTTGTATATCTAACGGAAATAATACTTTCGTTCATTTATTTGAAATCTAGCTCAGTTTAATATCATTTAAAAAATGATCAATTAAGTCCGATTGCTTAGTTGAATCAAGTTTTTCGCGGATTATTTTTTCTGCAATTGAAACCGATAATACAGCAATTTGTGATTTAATTTCATTTATTGCACTTTTCTTTTCGTTTTCAATACTTTGTTTAGCGCTTTCGATTATTTTTTTACCTTCCAATTGAGCCATTTCCTGAGCATCCTGGATTATTTTTTCTTTCATTGTCCGGGCTTCCTTCATCAATTTATCGCGTTCCTGTCTTGCTTCAGCTAAAATTTTCTCATTATCTGACTTTAATTTTGCCATTTCTTCTTTTACACGGTCGGCACTTTGTAATGCTTCCTCAATTGTTTTCTCCCTGTTTTTTAGCGTATTTAAAATAGGTTTCCATGCAAATTTCCCTAATATGAATAATATCATACCAAAGAAAAGCAACATCCAAAACAAGGTACCAATATCCGGTTTAATAAGTTCCATAATTTTTTATTTTGAAATGAATTTTAAAAATAACCGGCAATCAGCCAACCGCATCATGCCGGTAAATTTTTTACAGAAATAGCACAAGCAAACAAACAACAATTGCAAAAAACACAACCCCTTCAACAAGGGCTGCTGCAATAAGCATGTTTGAACGAAGATCGCCTAATGCTTCAGGTTGACGAGCAATTGCTTCCATAAAGCCACTACCTATCAAGCCAATACCTATACCAGCACCAATAGCGGCTAGACCGGCTCCAATCCCTGCTCCCATTTTTGCAACTTCTGCTGCTAATAAGACTAATAATGATACCATAACTTATTTATTTAAAAATTAAAAAACTTCTATTTTTCATGATGTACGCTTGGCATTGCTAATGAAAAATATAATGCAGAAAGCAATGCAAAAACGTATGCCTGAATTAATGCAACCAATATTTCAAGCAACCCCATAAATATATAAAAAACTGCCGATAAAACTGAAACCCCATAACCTAATGCAGGATGAATGGCGGCAAATATAAATATAAGGGCAACAAAACAAGCAGCAACTAAGTGACCAGCCAAAATATTGGCAAATAGTCGAATCATAAGTACTGTTGGACGAATGATAAATGTTAAAATTTCAATTAAAGGCATTAATGGAAAGGGGAACTTTAACCACCATGGAACACCTGGTGTATTAATAATTTCCAGCCAGTAATGACGATTAGAAACAGATATTGTAATTATTAAAGTAAATAAAGCCATTACTCCGGTAATTGCAATATTGCCGGTTACATTTGCACCACCTGGAAATATTGGAATAATCCCAAGCATATTATTGAACCATATAAAAAAGAAAATTGAAAGCAAATAAGGCATAAACCTTTCATAATTTTTTACTCCTAAAGATGGAATTGCAATATCGTCCCTTACAAATAGAATAAATGGTTCTAAAGCAGATTGCAATCCACTTGGCGCCTTATTTGGGTTCTTTTCGTATTTTTTACCTATAGATATAAATAGCCATAAAATAAAAAGGCAACTTAATAAAACTGAAAAGGCAACTTTTGTTAATGATAAATCAAGTGGCTTTACTTCAGCATTATTTATAATTTCAACTATTTTCCCTTTGTTTGTTCCTTCTTTAGCAATTTTAAAACTATGGTATGAATCTACTCCATGAAACTTATAGGACATAAAACAATGCCATCCCGAAATTTTACTATATAATATTACTGGTAAAGGAATAGATACAGGATAATGATTAATCGTTACAATATGCCATTCATGATTATCCGTAACATGATCGAGCATAAAATCTCCAGGTTCAAATTTACCTTTCTTTTCTTGTTCTGTTTGTGTTTTAGAAGAATCTGAAGTGGATAATTTGCTTTCTTGTCCGAATGTAATTGGGCAAATAGCTGTTAAAAGCGCTCCTAAAATAAACCAACGTAAAGTCCTCATATTAACTGCAATTTCGGCCTTTTATCACCTATTAAAAAATGAAGTTCAAAGGTAAAAATAATTTCAATTCAAGATAATTTTACCCCGTTGTTTTTTACATATTTACTTAAAAATATTGTTTCAAATATTGTATATCCAGCGTAAAGGACTAGAAATGAAATCAAAAAACTTTTTATTCCGGTTTTTAATTTGAATATAAATATAATTAGGAATAACAGATATAATAATATTTTAATCGTTATAAGGATAAGATAAATATGATTAAATTGTTTGGGCCTCTTTTCTAGGATTTGAACCAAAATCAAATGAATTGAGCTATTTACAAGTATAAACATCAATAATAAAAAGAAAAATCTTTTAAGGTTAATATAATTAGGATAAAAATGATAAAATAAAAATACAGAGGCTGTAAAAAACAAAGTGAGAATAACAATTCCCACTAAATAATTTATAATATGTTTTCGTAAATTATCCGTATTATTTAAATTTCATTAAATCTTTGAAAGTAATATATAATGCTAAAAAGCAGGAAAAAAAACTGAGAATAATTAAAAAGATATGGTTGTGAATATGAAACCAAAAGTCAATTTTATAGCCTAAATATACTCCCCCAAGCACTATAATCATCATTTGAAAAGCCATTGATGAATAGCGAACATAGTTTTTCAGAGGATTATTATCATTTGACATCTGATTTTTTATCGAACTTATTATCTCCATTTAGGCCAGATTCAACCATAACGCAAGTACCATTAAATTTGCATCCAGGTTCAATAGCAATTCTACCTAGAGTAACTTCCCCGGTAACAGTAGCTGATGATTTAAGTGTAAGTAATTCCAAAACGGTAAGTTTCCCATCAACTAAACCTAATATATCAGCATTTTTACAATTTATTTCACCTTTTATTTTACCAGTTTCACCAATAATTACTCTGCCTTTTGTAGATAAATTTCCGGTAAGTTGACCGTTAATCCTAATATCACCATTTGAATTTATATCGCCTGTAATTGTAGTACCTGCGCCTAATAAATTAATAGCTGCTGAATCAAATTCTTCTGTAACTTTTGCCATGATAAATTATTTAAGGAAAATCAAATCTAGTTTTGTTAATCAACAAATATAGAAAATGTTTATAAAATAGGTACTCTCATTTCTATTAAAAATAAAAAAACCCGCCGAAGCAGGTCATATATTTTAATTATTTGAGTTATAGCCCCATTTTAAGTAAATTGCTCCCCAGGTAAAACCTCCTCCAAATGCAGCTAGAACCAGATTGTCGCCCTTTTTTAGCTTTTTTTCCCACTCATATAAACAAAGTGGTATTGTAGAAGCCGTAGTATTGCCATATTTTTGAATATTTACCATTATCTTATCAACAGGTAAACCCATTCTGCGACCCGTAGCATCAATAATTCGTAAATTTGCCTGATGAGGAACTAAAAATGCAATATCATCAGCATTTAAATTATTACGTTCCATTATTTCCACTGAAACATCAGCCATTTTTGATACTGCCCATTTAAAGACAGTTTGACCTTCCTGATACACAAAGTGTTCTTTATTATCAATAGTATCATGTGAAGGTGGTCTAACAGAACCTCCAGCTTTCATATGCAAATGATGCCTACCAATACCATCAACTTTGAGTATATAATCCATTAAACCAAACTCTTCAGTTGTAGGCTCCAATAAAGCAGCAGTAGCAGCGTCGCCAAATAATGGACATGTAGTTCTATCAGCGTAATCAGTAATAGCAGACATTTTTTCGGCAGTTACCAATAGTACTTTTTTATATTGTCCAGATTCTATAAATTTTGCAGCAGTTTCAAATGCAAAAAGGAAACCGGAACAAGCAGCAGAAATATCAAATCCCCATGCATTTTTAATTCCTACCTTATCACTTATAATATTCGAAGTTGCTGGAAAAATATGATCACCGGTAATTGTTGCACAGATTACTAACTCAACATCTTCAGGTTTTAACCCGGTTTTTTGAAATAAATCTTTAACCGCTTCAGCACCCAGATCCGATGCTCCTTTACCTTCACCTTTCAGAATTCGGCGTTCCTTTATACCGATTCTTTGCATTATCCATTCATCGGAAGTATCAACCATTTGGCTGAGTTCTTCATTATCAAGAATATATTCAGGAACGTAAGCTCCAATACCGGTGATAGCTGCTCGAATTTTCGTCATTACTTGAATGCTTCTTTTATTTTATCAATCAAACCTACCTCAACAACATGGCAAGTTTGAAGAATCATATTTTTAATTGCTATATCATTTGAAATACCATGACCAATAATAGCTACAGATTTTACTCCAAGAATTGGAGTACCTCCATAATTTTCATAATTGAATCTTTCAAAATATGGATCGTGTATATTTCTTTTTTTAATCAAATGGTAAAAAGCTTCAGCTTCTTTTAATACTACATTTCCAACAAATCCATCACAAACAATTACATCTGTTTTCTCATTTGAAAATAAATCGTTCCCTTCAATATTTCCTATAAAACTAAAGTCTTTTGATTCTTTAAATACAGGAAAAGCTGCTTTAGTAAGTAAATTTCCTTTTTCTTCTTCTGAACCAATATTTAATAATGCAACTCTTGGTTTCTTTATATTTAAAACATGTTCAGCATATAATGATCCTAATATGCCATATTGATATAAAACATCAGGTCTGGTATCTGGGTTAATGCCAACATCAAGAATAACAGTAGGGATATCATGACCACTGGGAATTAATGTTGCAATACTTGGCCGAATTACCCCTTCAATTACTTTAGTAACCATCATGGCTCCTACCATCATGGCTCCTGTGCTACCAGCACTTGCAAAACCATCTATTTCACCTGCGTTTAATAATGCGAATCCTATTGGAATTGTTGCATTGGGTTTTTGTTGGTAAGCTTTTGCAGGATGTTCTCCCATGCCAATATACTCGGAAGAATGAACAATATTCCATACAGAAGCATCAAAGTCAAATGTTTTTGCAATTTCAGTAATTTTTGATTTATCACCAATTAATACCAATTGCGTATCCTGAGGTAATTCTTTTTGTGCAAGAATTGCCCCCTTTACGGTAGCTTCAGGGGCATAATCTCCCCCTAAAATATCAACACCGATTTTCCTCATAACAATTCAAACCGTGAAACTGCAAATTATGCAGCAACATCCTTTTCGATTGCTAACTTTCCTCTGTAATATCCGCATTCAGGGCAAACTCTATGATATTGTACAGTAGTTCCACAATTCGAACATGAAGCAGTAGTTGGTGCTAAAGCTTTATCATGAGTCCTTCTTTTGTTTCTTCTCTGTTTGGAATGTCTGTGCTTCGGATTTGGCATTTTCTTAAATTTTAATTTTTACTTATATTTTTTAGTTTATCCCATCTGGGATCAATTTCTTCATTATGAAAAGATTCAAGCTCTTTCAATTTTTTAATCATCGACTTGCTGCAAGTACTTTTCCCCTTTTCATTATTAGGATGTATTTTTTGAACCGGCAAACTTAAACAAATTGATTCATAAATGTAATGTGTTAAATCAACTTCATTTTCTTCAGGTAATAATACTATCAATTCGTCATTAAAATTATCCTCATCATTTTCATGTGAAAATTTAACAAACAAATTTCCTGAAAATTTAATCTCCATATCAAAAAACTCAAGGCAACGATCACATAAAACATTAACAGTACCTTCAATTTCAATTTCAAATACCAAATGTGTTGCCTTTCTTTCCATTTGAATTTTAACTTCCAAATTTCCTTTTTCAAATTCGGAATATTCAATTGATTGAAAGTAATTATCGGTAAGAATGAAATTAAAATCATGCCAACCTTCTTTCAATCCTTTGAAAGGAACTATCAGCCGCTCGCTGGTATTCAATTACTTGAAATTTTATAAACGGCAAAGGTAAAAATTCTATCCAGATAAAAAACAAAAAAATTTAGCTGGTGGTTGATAAGATATTAGGAAATGTCAATAAAATTAGATTATGAGATAAATATGAATATTAATTTGATTCTGGTAAACTGAATTGATAATTAATCGTTAGTAGTAAAATATTCATATGTGTGAATCTAGTTTTGTTTTCTTACCTTTGCACACTTTTTTAATTTTATGCAGGATATAAGAAATATAGCAATTATTGCGCATGTCGACCATGGCAAAACAACCTTGGTTGATAAAATGATTATGCAGGGAAAGCTTTTTAAGGAGCATGAAAATCCTGGTGAATTAATCATGGATAGTAACGAACTGGAGAGAGAACGTGGGATTACAATCCTTGCAAAAAATGTTTCGGTAGTATATAAAAATACTAAAATAAACATTATAGATACTCCCGGCCACTCTGATTTTGGTGGAGAAGTTGAACGGGTATTAAATATGGCAGATGGTGTACTATTATTAGTAGATGCATTTGAAGGGACAATGCCGCAAACGCGTTTTGTTTTACAAAAAGCACTTGTATTAGGTTTAAAACCAATAGTAGTAATTAATAAGGTTGATAAACCCAATTGCAGACCAGATGAAGTTCATGAGCAGGTTTTTGATTTGATGTATAATCTTGATGCAACAGAAGATCAGCTCAACTTTCCAACAGTTTACGGTTCAAGTAAACAAGGCTGGATGAATACCGATTGGAAAAATCCGTCAACAGATATTACGCCATTGCTTGATGCAATTGTTGAGTTCATTCCTCCACCCAAACAATTGAAAGGTACTCCTCAACTTCTAATTACTTCTCTTGATTACTCATCATATGTTGGACGTATTGCTGTTGGTAACCTACATAGGGGAACACTTAACGAAAACATGCAAGTAAGTCTGGTCAAGCGTAATCAATCAATTGTACGTACCCGTATTAAAGAACTATACGTTTTTGAAGGAATGGGTAAACGTAAAGTTACGACTGTTGAAGCAGGTGAAATTTGTGCAATTGTTGGTATAGATGGTTTTGAAATCGGTGATACAATTGCTGATATTGAAAATCCAGAAGCTTTAGATCCGATTGCAGTTGATGAACCAACAATGAATATGTTGTTTACAATTAACAATTCTCCTTTCTTTGGAAAAGAAGGTAAATTAGTTACTTCACGACATATAAAAGATCGGCTTGACAAAGAACTTGAAAAAAATCTAGCCTTACGCGTTGAAACCACTAATTCAGCAGATGCATTTTTGGTTTACGGAAGAGGTGTTCTTCACTTGTCAATTTTAATAGAAACAATGCGACGTGAAGGGCATGAACTGCAAGTTGGTCAACCACAAGTAATAATTAAAGAAGTTGGCGGTGAAAAATGTGAACCTATTGAATTTTTAACAATTGATTTGCCTGAAGAATATTCTGGAACTGCAATTGATATGATTACTCGGAGAAAAGGCACCATGTTAAATATGGAACGCCGATCGGAACGAATACATTTGGAATTTGAAATTCCTTCACGTGGCATAATAGGTCTTCGTAGTAATTTGCTTACAGCAACGGCAGGTGAGGCAATCATGGCGCACCGTTTTAAAGCTTTTGAACCATGGAAAGGGATAATTGAACGCAGGAACAATGGTTCATTAATTGCCATTGAAACTGGCATGGCAATAGCTTTTTCACTTGATAAACTTCAGGATAGGGGTAAATTTTTTATATTCCCAGGTGAAGAAATATATGCTGGTCAGGTTATTGGTGAAAATAATAGAGGGGATGATTTAGGCATAAATGTTACTAAAACTAAAAAGCTAACAAATATGAGGGCTTCAGGTACTGACGATAAAGCCAAAATTGCCCCTCCAATACGTTTTAGTTTGGAAGAAGCACTGGAATATATTCAGGAAGATGAATATGTTGAAGTCACGCCAAAGTCAATTCGTTTGCGTAAAATTTTATTGGATGAAAACGAAAGGAAAAGACAATCGAAATAATTAAGGTACAGGATCATAACCACTACCACCCCAAGGATTACATGAAACAATTCGTTTAGTTGCCAACCATAAGCCTTTTATAGGCCCATATTTTTTTAAAGCTTCAATTGCATACACCGAACAAGTTGGTGTATAACGACATGAATTTGGCAAAATTGGTGATAACAAATATTGATAGATTTTTATTGGGATAATCAAGAGCAATGAAATAAAGTAAAATATTTTTTTTATAATCTTCATAAACTATTCATTTATTGTATTTTTCAGCTGGTCATCAATTAATTTCTTTAAATTTAAAATACTTTTCTTTAATGAATTATTTATTTGATCATATTCAACTAATTCATTTCCAATAAAATTAAAGGCAATTAGTAATTTATATTCTCCTAAATTTAAAGAATCGAATAATGTTTTATTAGTTCTATATGATTCACGCATTCGGCGCTTTAACAAGTTTCTATCAACAGCTTTTTTAAACCTTCGTTTAGTTACGTTAAACAATATTTGCAGTTTATCGTCATCTGCTTTTATCAAACAAAAAGTTAATCGTAAAGGATAAGCAATAAATGAACTTCCATCTTTAAATAGTTTATCAATCAATATCCTACTGCAAAGCCTTTCAGCTTTTTTAAATGAATTCATAGATAACTATTTTAAATTGATGAAGAATTTAAAATTATAAAAAATATTATCTATTAATCTAAATAAAAAAGGGAGAATTATATCTCCCAATCTATTTTTAGAATAATTATTTATTAACCTATTTGCTCTTGCAATTTTTATTAAATTCCTTAATAAATATATCTAACGCCATTGTCATAGAAGGGGCTTCAGGAATTGGAGCATGGATATCGAGTTTGAGTCCGGCTTCCTTAGCAGCTTTAGCAGTTGCATCTCCAAACGAAGCAATTTTAATATCGTTTTGCTCAAAGTTCGGGAAATTATGAAATAATGATTTAATTCCGGCAGGATTATAAAATACTAAAATATCATAATCGATTTTTGATAAATCAGTTAAATCACTCGAAACTGTTCTATACAAAACGGCTTTCGTATATTTCATTTTAAGCCTATCAAACAACATAGGTATTTCAGGCTTATGATTATCAGATAAGGGTATAAGGTATGATTCTTCCTTATTCTTTAATAGTACGTCTTCAATATCAACTAAAGAACTTTTGCCATGAAATATTTTACGCTTTCGGTAAACAATATATTTCTGAAGATAAAATGCAACCGATTCAGAAGTACAAAAATACTTCATAGTATCTGGCACTGTAATCCTTAATTCTTCACAAATTCTGAAAAAATGATCGATTGCAGTTTTACTAGAAAATACTATTGCAGAATGTTCAAGGATGTCAATTCGTGATTGCCTAAAATCCTTTGCTGATAAACCTTCAACATGGCTAAATGGCCTAAAGTCAATCTTAACATTATTTTTTGTAGCAAGCTCACGATAAGGTGACTTTTCGTTTTCTGGCTCCGGCTGTGATACAAGAATTTTCTTGATTTTCAATTTTGTAAATTTTTAATTTTATAACTTGATATACAAGCTTATACAACTTTGTTGAATAACTTGTACAGCAACATTATTGGTAAAAATTCGACTACGCAAAGGTATAAAATCCAATAAAATAATAAAATATCTTTTTGCAACATTATTTTGGTAGTCCTGAAAATACTAAGAATATAGAATGAAAAAATTATTATAATCCCTATTAATAGGCATATGGGTCGATATTGATCAGAAATAAACGGAACAATAGATACAATGGGTAAAATAAACAACCCAATTGCTTTATAATATGAAAATATATTATGAATATATTCATTAAATGCAGAAATATGATTTAAAATAAATCCAATTATTTTATTAACAACATATTTAAAAAAGAAAATCCCAATAATAAACAAAAAGCAATAAAATATTAATAGGAATTGATTATTCACCATAAATTCTGGCTTAAAATACTGAAGAAGAAAATAACAAAAAATTCCACCTGATAAAACAAAAATTAAATTACAAGCATAGAAAAGCCTGGCAATTAATGAATTATGATCCCTAAAAAGTTTTAGTGCTTCAGTATAATAAATTACGGATTCAAGTAATTGATTTAAATATTTACCAAAAGATATTTTTATCCAAGCTAATAATGAAAAAGTAAAAAGTAATATAAAAAGTAAAAAATTTTGAAATCCAATTGAAAACCCAAATTGATGCAAATTATTAGAAATTAAGTTATTGTTGGTTAGCTTAAAACTATCAACTTCAGCAGTAGAATAAATAAGTTTATTTTTTAAATGTGCGATATCAATAATATTTTTTGTTTTTAGAAAATCACTCCAATTTGTTTGTATATAAAACTTATCATAATTTACTTCAGGATTTGTTTCCCATCTTTTTACAATTACATGAGAATTAACAAAATATAAAACTTTTTGTGGTGCAATTATTTGAACAGAATTATTTACCGGAACATTAACGTTTCTATTAATAGAACTGCTATCATGCGTCTTAATTACAGTATCTTTAAATATAGTATCCTGCATAAAATGAATTAAATATTACGGTTTAGTTTTGGGTTTTGTTTATGCCTATCCAAATCACGTTTGGTTTTTTTTTCAATATTTTCCTGAATTGCAGTAGTTAAATCAATGCCAGTTTGATTGGCAATACAGGTAACAACAAAAATAACATCAGCCAATTCATCACCTAAATTTTTAGCCAAATCACTATTTTTAGATGATTGTTCTCCATAAACCCTGGCTATAATCCTAGCAACTTCTCCTACTTCTTCGGTAAGGATTGCCATATTTGTAAGTTCGTTAAAATACCTTACTCCATATTCTTTAATCCAATTATCAACATCTGTTTGTAATTCTTGTATTGTCATTCTTTATTTTTTGAATCCATCAATATTGTAACTGGTCCGTCATTTAAAAGTTTAACTTGCATATCTGCACCAAACTCTCCTGTCTTTAGCTTATCTGAAAAAATATTTTTTAATTCAGAAATAAAAGTATTATAAATATTTACGGCTTTTTCAGGTTTTAATGCCCTGCTATATGAAGGCCTATTTCCTTTTTTAGTACTTGCATGTAAAGTAAATTGACTAATTACTAATATTTCACCATAAATATCAGTTATGCTTAAGTTCATAATTCCATTTTCATCATTAAAAATGCGAAGGTTAGTAATTTTTTTGATTAGCCAATTAATATCATCATCATAATCAAGTTCCTCAATTCCCACAAAAATTAATAACCCAGCGCCAATTTCATTGTAAATTAATTTATTAATAATAACACTTGCATTTAAAACTCGTTGAATTACTATTCTCATTTTTAAACAATTTGTCTAATATTGCAACTAGGCTGCTTGAATATGACAAAGATAAAACATATGAATTTTAAACTAATCAAAGTGATTAAAAGATTTCTTATTTTCATTTTGAGTCTAATTTCTTTTGTAATTCTTTCTTTATTCATTATTTCATATTTTTATGGAGATAAAATATGTTCATATGTTATTAACGAAATAAATAAAAATATAACTACACAAATAACGGTAGAAAAGACAAAATTTGAATTATTTCATTATTTCCCAGACGCTTCAATCCGATTATCAAATGTTACAATAAAACCTAATAAAGAATTCAATTTTCAGCCACATGAAATTTCAAATTCTAAAAATGTATTATTTGTTAGGGAAATATCATTGAAGCTAAACTTTTTTAAACTATTTAAAAATATATATATCATTAAAGGTATAATAGTTAAAGATGGTTATTTAAATATTATTTACGATAAAAATAATAAGGAGAATTATAAATTTTGGAGTAATAAACGTGAAGGAAATATCAATTTAAATATTCGAAAAATTTCATTAATAAATTTGAAAATCAATTATTATAAGGACAGTATTTACATAAATTCAAAATTTGAAAATTTTACATTAAATGGTATTTTGAATACAAATGAATTCATGGCAAATCTTCAATGTAAAATTGATACAATAAATTATTTTGGATTTAAAAAAGAATATTCAATTAAACGTCCGATATACTTCGAAGCGACAATTGAAAATGATAGTTTAAGATTTGGTATTCAAAAGTGGTCAATTCTTAAAATTGATAAAAACAAACTTTACCTAAATGGCAAGGTATCAAAACATTTCCCTTATAATTTCACATTAGAATTAAGGGCTGAAAATCTAAATTTACAATTGTTAAATAATTTCCCCGAAATTAAAATTCCATCTAATTTTAAAATTATAGAAGGTAATTGCACATTTTCTTCTAAAATAAACGGAAATTTCAATTCAATTAATAATAGTAATGTTGAAATTAATGCTTCAATTAATAAATCTAAAGTAAAATATAATAATAATTTATTCAAATTAAAACAATGTTTTTTAAAATTTTCAAAAATTAATTCCGATCAATCTATCGAAATAGAATTAACCAAAGGTTATTTTAATGCTTCAGAATTTTCATTAAATACTAAATATAACATATCTAAAAATCAATTCGAGGTAATTAATTCCAGAGTTATTATTAATATGACGGACTTATCTTCAATTTTCCCCAATGAAAAGCTAAAAATATATTCGGGTATTGCTAAATTAAATATTGAATTAAATAAAAGAGGAAGCACCATTTATAATTCTGAAACCCAAAACCTAAATTGTTATGTTTTAAATGTAGATTGCAACATTGAAAATTTAAATTTAATTGACTCAATAAATGATTTAAAGATTAGCAAGTTAAATACTAAAATGCAATTAAAAGATAATACATTATATTTTTCGACATTAAAGAGTAATATTAATAATGTTGATCTTCAAATGAATGGTAATATTGAAAATATTAATAGTATTGTAAATGATTCAATTAAGTATATTTATCTTAATGGAAATATCAAGACAAATAAATTGAATTTAAAAACTTTATTTAATCCTAAAAAAGATGTTAAAAATAATAAAGTAATTATTCATTCCTACCTGAATTTTGAATCGGATACAATTCAATATGATAAATTATTATTATTCAATACAAAATGTAATGTATCTTATGATAATACTTTAATTAATATTGATAAACTAAGAACATCATTATTGAATGGAAAAATTGAAGAAGGGTTTATAAAAATTGGAAATACTCATAAAATAACAGAAGTTCGTACATCCTTGTATTGCAATAATATAAGTATTTCAGAACTATTTAGAACATTTGATAATTTTGGACAAAATGAAATTACTTTCGAAAATTTTGACGGAAATTTAAATTCAAAGATAAATGCCAATTTATATTTTGATGCTGAGAACAAATTTGATAAATATAAATCTGAAATTAATACTTCATTAAGTATTTCAAATGGTAAATTAACTAATTTTAAGCCTCTTTACAGCCTATCAAAGTTTATTTCAGTTGATGAATTAAGCAATTTAAGATTTGATAAACTTAATAATACCATTACAATTAATAATAATTTAATTGTTATTCCAACTATGGTTATTAAAACTTCTGCCTTTGATCTTACTGTTTCCGGAATTCATTCATTGGATAATGTTTATGAGTATCATTTTAAAGTATTACTTTCTGATTTTTTGTTCAGAAAATCTGCTAAAAAAAGAAAAGAGAACACAGAATTTGGTAAAATTGAAGAAGATACTATCGGCAGAACAAGTTTATATCTTAAACTAATAGGACATGATGAAGATTATCATTATAGTTACGATACTAAATTTGCAATGAAATCATTTTCACAAAAAATGAAAAATGAAAAAATTGAGTTAAAGAAAATTTTTAAGGAGGAATTCGGTTTATATAAAAAAGATACCACACTAAAAATTAACAAAGAGAAAAAAAACTCAAAACTTCAAATTGAATATTCCGATGATTCTATTTATCCACAACAAATCGAAAATAAAAAAGTAAAGAAGAAAACACAGAAGCAAAAAATTGAATGGAAAGATCAATAAAATTATAAATAATGGGACTTTATAACAAAAAACAATGGTGGAAAATTATCTTGTTATTGATTGCGATTATAATTGGAATTTCATCACTCTATTACACAAACTTATTGGTAAAAAAATTATCTTTTGAAGAAAAAAAGAAGGTTGAATTATGGGCAAATGCAACTAAAGAATTAGGTGATGCATCATTATCAGGTAAGGATTTTGGTTTTTTATTAGCTGTTATTCAAAACAATACTACTGTACCTGTAATATTAACCGATTCAGGTGGAAATGTCATTTCACAGCGAAACCTCGATTCAATTAAAGCTTTAGATAAAAATTATGTGAAAGCGCAACTTGCTTTGATGAAAAAAGGTGGAAAATTTATTAAAATTGATATTGCTGATAATAATTGCAATTATATTTATTATACTGATTCATACCTACTTCAACAGTTGACTTATTATCCTTATATTCAACTTGGCGTAATTCTGCTTTTTATATTTGTTGCATATTTGGCTTTCAGTTCATCACGAAAAGCTGAACAGAACAAAGTTTGGGTTGGTTTGACAAAAGAAACTGCCCATCAACTGGGCACGCCTACTTCTTCATTATTGGCATGGACTGAACTTCTAAAAGAAAAAGTACCTGAAAAGGAATTGGTTTATGAACTTGAAAAGGACGTAAACCGACTTGAAATAATTACTGACAGATTTTCAAAAATTGGTTCAAAACCGACATTAAAAAATGTTGAATTGATTGCAGTTATAAATTCAGCAATAAAATATTTAAAAAGCAGGACAAGTGAAAAAATTGAATTTAAAATTGAATCTGATGCGTCATCAATAAATATTCCGCTTAGCCAGTCGCTTTTTGAATGGGTAATTGAAAATTTATGTAAAAATGCCGTAGATGCTATTCAGGACCATGGGATCATATCAATTTCAATAAAACATATTAAAAATAAAGTTGTTATTGATATTAACGATACCGGTAAAGGTATTCCTAAATCGAAATACAAAACAGTTTTTAAGCCAGGTTTTACAACTAAAGCACGTGGTTGGGGGCTAGGGTTATCTTTAGCAAAAAGAATTATTGAAAATTATCATAATGGGAAAATTTTTGTATTATCATCGGAACTCAATAAAGGTACAACTTTCAGAATATTATTAAAAAATGAACGTTAGTAGAAAAGATATTGAGTTATTAGCGCCTGTTGGTTCATATGAAACATTGGCCGCAGCAATTCAGGCAAAAGCTGATTCTGTTTATTTTGGAATTGGGAGTTTAAATATGCGCTCAAAATCAACCAATAATTTTGATGCCAATGATCTTGAAAAAATAGTTGAAATATGCAGTACAAACAATACAAAATCATATGTTACCTTAAATACGGTAATTTATGATAATGATATTGATGAAATGAAGCGGACTATTGAATTCTGTAAAAAGAAAGGTGTAAATGCCATTATTGCATCAGATTTAGCTGTTTTAAATTATGCCAAATCAATAAATATTGAAATTCATATTTCAACCCAACAAAATGTTTCAAATTTCGAAGCAGTAAAATTCTTTTCACAATATGCTGATGTTATAGTTTTGGCACGCGAACTAAATTTAACACAAGTAGATGCAATATTTAAAAAAATTATTGAAAATAACATAGTTGAACCTTCTGGAAAACCTATTAAAATTGAAATGTTTGCACATGGAGCATTGTGCATGGCTATTTCAGGCAAATGTTATTTAAGTCTCCATGAATATAACCATTCAGCTAACAGAGGCGAATGTTTTCAAATTTGCCGAAGATCATACACCGTCACTGATAATGAAACAAATGCCCAACTTGAAGTTGATAATGAATATATTATGTCACCAAAAGACCTTTCAACCATAGGTTTTATAAATAAAATGATTGACAGTGGGGTAAGGGTTTTTAAAATTGAAGGACGAGCACGTTCAGCCGAATATGTAAAAACAGTAATAGAAAGTTACAATGAAGCATTTCAAGCCTATTTTTCAAATACTTATGATGAGGTAATAATTCAAAAACTAAAAGAAAAGCTTTCAACAGTATATAACAGAGGTTTTTGGGAAGGGTATTATTTAGGTCAAAAATTGGGTGAATGGAGCAACATTTATGGTTCAAAAGCCACAAAAAAGAAAGTTTATATCGGGAAAAACCTCAACTATTTTTCGAATATTAATGTTGCTGAATTTATTGTTGAAACCGGAAGTCTGCAATTGAACGATGAAATATTAATAATTGGACCAACAACTGGAGTAATTGAAACAACAATTAGTGAAATTCGTATTAATTTAATTCCCGTTAATATAACTAATAAAGGCGAAAAATTTTCTATTCCAGTATCTACTCAAATTAGACGATCTGATAAACTTTATAAACTTATCCCAAATCAAAATTAATTGCCAAATATTTAAATTCGTTTGCGTATATTTATTTCTCTAAAAATATAAACTATATATAGTTGGTTATTTGATAATTAGATTAATTAATATTTACAAATTATCAATACATTTAGGCAAACTAATTTAAATTAAATTTTCTATTCAATACCAATGGGAAAATTGATATTTTTTGTTGATGATGATAAAATGATACTGAATCTGTTAGACTATACATTTAACAACAGGGACGGATATACCGTAAAAACTTTTCGCACAGGTGAAAATTTACTTGAAATAATTGGAGAGAAACCTGATTTAATAGTTCTTGACCATAGTTTTGATGTTGAAAACTCAGCTTATTCCAATGGTTTTGAAATACTTGAAAAAATAAGAGAACAAAATAAAACTGTTCCCGTCATAATTTTATCAGGAGAACATAACCAAAATATCATTTCAAATTATTTAAAACTAGGTGTTACTAAATTTATTAACAAAGATTCCTTTTTTGTTGATTCACTTATCGAAGCTGTTAAAGAAAGCTTCAATACGGTTTAAATAATAGAATATTAGCTTATAAACTTTAAGTATATTTCATTTTTATAAAAAATTTAATTTTTGTCTGTAACTTACTTCCTGTTTCATTCGTCTATCATACTGAGAGCGGAAAGTTATGACTACTGATGAATTTAACATTAGTGTTGAAGATTTTTCAGACAATATTTATAGGTTTATTTTAAAGAATATTCACGATTCTGATAAAGCCAAAGATATTGTTCAGGAAACCTATGAAAAATTATGGCTTAAAGTTGAAACTGTTTCTTATGAAAAAGTAAAGTCATATTTGTTCACTACGGCTTATCATACCATGATAGATATTTTAAGACGTGAAAAAAAGCAAGGTGACTTCAATACTGTTAAGCCTGATAATTATGCCCATAATGAACAATACTCCGACCTTAACGAAATTTTACATGAAGCTATTAATAGGCTTCCCGATGCACAACGTTCGGTTATTTTATTAAGAGATTATGAAGGTTATTCGTATGAAGAAATTTCAGAAATCACTGGCTTAAATGAATCACAGGTTAAAGTTTATATCTATCGTGGACGAATGTTTTTGAAAGAATATATTGGCAGTATGGAATCGGTTATATAAGTTTTGAAGATGAATATTACAAGAAATAATTATGAATCCTATTTTATCGATTTTCTCGATGGAAAATTGAATGCTAATGATATTGCAAAACTTAAAACTTTTTTAGAGTTAAATCCCGATTTAGAAGCTGAGTTACATGAATTTAGTTTTACAAAAATTACCAACGAAACAATAAAATTCCAGCATAAAGAAAGTCTTTATAAAAATGTAAATGTTGTCAAAAATATTAACGAAAATAATTTCGAAGAATTTTGCATTGCCCATTATGAAAAGGATTTAGATAATAATACTGAAAATAAATTACATGAATATCTTTATCTTCATCCTAATGAAAGAAAAGTATTCAATATATACTCTAAAACATTTGTAACACCTGAGTCTGATATTTTATTTAATAGTAAATCGAAATTAAAACATAGAAAGATTCGACTTGCACGACCATTAATTTACACAATATCAGTTGCTGCATCAATTAGTTTAATTTTTCTTGTTTATAAAAATATGGCTTCGGAAAAACCAGTTGTTAACAAAATGTCAGGAAGCATAGAAATTGCATATATTCAACCAATTGAATATAAATCAAAAACACAGGAATCATTACAACCAATAATTCATAATACTATTGTATCAAAAACAATTGAATCATCACTTAAAAAAGATTCCATAGTTGATAGGTCTCCCGAATTAATTGCATTGCAAACCAAAATTGAAGATATCCAAATACCAGGTGAAAATTTCATTCCAATTGAATCAGAAAAAGTTGGAACCAACTTGGTAAGTGAAACCATAATTGCTGAAAATATTAATGAACCTTCAACAGATAAAACTAATATTGTTTTCCAAACATTTAAGGCATATTACAGCAATGTAATAGGTGAAAATAAGGCCAACCTTTTTGGGTATATTGGTTCAGGAGTAAAAAGTCTTGCAAATATGGCAGGAATCCATTATAAAACCAATCCCAAAAATAACAGGACTATCTATACATTTGATTCCAAACTATTGAGCTTCTATAGTTCAAAAGATAAATAAATAATCATTGTAACATTTTAAAATTACTAAACGTCATACAATCGAAAAACAGATTGTTGAAATGAAAAATAATTGTGGTATGAAAAATAAAATTTTAGTACTTGTGGCATGTGTTTGGATGGTAAGTATAGCAAAAGGCCAAAATTCAGTTACTGTAAATACCGATACTACTGATAATCTATACAATGATACCATTAAACACGAAGTTTTGGGAGATAAGCCTGATGTAAAAAAGGACGGGGATACTACCCGCATCAGGTTGGGTAATAAAGGAATCATTATAGTTGAAAAAAACGGGAAAACTACCGTTAAAATTGATAAACCTGATAGTTCAAAAAATGAAGAAAATGCCGATAATTTTGATAGCTTCGAGCAAGACAAACCAGATTATAACGATAACTCTTCAAAAGATGAAAAGCCAAAAAAACATTTTGAGCCTCATTATGGTGGTGTTGAACTTTTCCTAAACAATTATGTAACTTCAAATAATTCGCTGACACTTCAGGATAAAAATAAATACATGGATTTAAATACTTCCAGGTCAATGGGTGTTAATGTAAATTTTGAATACGGAATTCCTATTACAAACAGAATGGGATTTGTGACAGGTTTGGGAATTTGTTTCAATAGTTATTATTTCAATAATTCAAACAATATTCAAAAAAATGATACTTCAGGGATAATTGAAATTAAGCCATTACCAACCGGAGCAAGTTATGATAAAACAAAATTTCGTGATACCTATATCAATATTCCATTGTTGTATGAATTTCAATTCCCTTCAGGACACAAAAAACCATTATATTTTTCATTCGGAATAATTGGTGGAATAAAAATAAGTTCAAGTACAAAAGAAATTTATCAAATGAATGGGAAGGAAGTAACAACAATTAATCACAGTGATTTAAATTTAGCGCCTTTCAGGTATGGTTTGCAAGCAAGGGCAGGATTTAGCTTTGTAAATTTGTTTGCAACTTATTATCCTACTGGTTTGTTCGAAAAAGATAAAGGTCCGGAATTATATCCAATAGAAGTAGGTTTAACTTTGGTTAGTTTCTAGTTAGTGGTTGGTTTTTTATAAAACCCTCGGTCTCCCGGGGGTTTTTCTTTTTGTAAACAAAAAGCTTTTAAACCTGTTGACATATTAAAATAATTTCATAAACCTAAATATGGAAACTACCTTTTTAACCGATGTTGAGCTTCGACGTTATAAAAATCAAATTGACTTACCTATTATTGGCGAAAATGGACAATTATTATTAAAAAAATCAAAAGTATTGGTCATTGGCGCTGGTGGTTTGGGAACTCCAGTTTTACAGTATATTGCAGCGGCTGGAATTGGAAATATAGGAATTTGTGATACCGAATATGTGAATGAATCAAATTTTTACAGGCAAATAATGTATGGGGCTAGTGATTTGGGAAAACTAAAGACAATAGTTGCTAAAGAAAAGCTATCCTTATTAAACCCGTTCACAGCGTTTAATATCGTTAATATTTTTATTTCATCTGAAAATGTGAATAATGTATTAACAGAATATGATATAATTGTTGATTGTACAAATAGTATTGATGTTAGCGAAATATTGAATGAAGCATGCTGCAAATTAAATAAACCATTGGTTTGGGGTGCTGTAAATGAATTTAACGGGTATTTAAGCGTTTTCCAGGATTATAAATTTAATTGGGAAGAAAAAAAGTATTCATTTATTAAAAATGGAGCAGGTGCATTTGGTATAATTTCAGGAATAATTGGTAGCTTGCAAGCAAGTGAAGTAATTAAACTATTGCTCCAAAACGGGGATACTTTAATTCATAAATTACTACTGTTTGATGGCTTAAAAAGCGATTTCCGAATTGAGATGATTTAGATGAATGATGAATATTTTTGTTCTGTTTTTTGCTTTAATAATTGGGATTGGACTTACAATCGACCTTGTATTTGTAGGTAAAAACCGACATCAAATTTCATTGAAAGAGTCATTGTTATGGACTACTTTCTGGGTATTGATGGCATTTATATTTTATTTCCTGATTTATTTTTATGGTCAAAAAATTCACGGAATTACTTCACGGCCAGAACTTCAAAAATATTTAAATATATATTATCCCCAGCTAAAAGTAAGCAATTTATCATTTAGCGATGCTTTGCATGTATATCGTAAATCAATATCAACCGATTTCATTACCGGTTATTTTTTAGAATATTCTTTATCTATTGATAACGTATTTGTTATTTTAATGATTTTATTAGGGTTTTCTGTTAATCCCAAATATTATAAAACTGTTTTGTTCTGGGGTGTGTTTGGCGCTATTTTTCTAAGGTTTCTTTTTATATTTTTAGGAGCTGCTTTAATTAAGCGTTTCGATTGGATTTTATTAATTTTTGGCGTATTCCTTGTATATTCAGGAATAAAAATGTTTATAGAAAGAAATGAGGAAGAAAAAATTGAAGTCAAAGATAACTGGCTGGTAAAAAACTTATCGAAAAGATTTAGGATTTATCCTGATTTTATTGATTATCATTTCTGGAAAAAGATAGATGGGAAATTATTTATTACCCCGCTTTTTATTGTTCTAATACTTGTTGAATTTACCGATTTAATTTTCGCTTTCGATTCAATACCTGCAATATTTTCAATAACAAAAGACCCGTATCTTGTTTTCTTTTCAAACATATTTGCAATTATCGGGTTAAGATCACTATTCTTTCTGTTAATTAAAGTTGTTGATTATTTCCATTATTTAAAAATCGGGATTTCTGTATTACTTGCTTTTGTTGGATTTAAATTACTTTTTCACACTTACTTAATTAAAATTGGTTTCAGCAATATTTATTCGTTGTACTTTATTTTGGCTACTTTAACCGTAAGTATACTGGCTTCAATTCTATTTCCTTATAAAAAGAAAATTTACAAGGACTAAATTGAATTTTTATAAAAATCAAGATTTTCGATTGAAATAATATCAATTGGAGTATATTGAATGCTTATTGGTTTCTGACCCAATACTATTTGATGGTATAATGTTGTTACTGCCAAATATCCCTGTTGATTTGGCTGCTGCGACAATAGAAAATCAATCATTCCACTTTGTAAAAATTTAATATTTCGTTCTATTAAGTCATATCCAACAATTCTGATATTTTGAATATTATTTTTATGAAAATAATCAGCCATCATAAATGTTTTTGAATTGGCAACAAAAACCGCTTTTATCCTTGATTCCGGAATAAAATAATATTGCAATTTTTCGGGAATAATATTTATTGAATTTATTTCAATTGTAATGATTTCACGTGAAGAATTCTTATGCTCAAAATAATTTCTAAAACCCAAATTACGCTGATGAATATGACCAATATTAATTAAATCAGGAACAATATTTACTATTGCAATTTTATCCGATTCATCAGTCATTCTGTCAATAAGGTGCGCTCCTATCCTACCACTTTGAAAAGCATTTTCACCTACAAATGCAGCATTTGGAACTGTTATGGATGTATCAATTAGTATATAGGGAATTGAAAAGTTATTCAAAACATTAATAAAATTATTTGCTTGTTTTATTAAGCAAGGAGCCAAGATAACTCCGTCGGGCATTAAATCATAAATTTTTTTTGCTTCATTTTCAAAACTTTCTTCATTATTGACACTGTAAAAAAACTGTTGAATACTAATATGATAAGAAGATAATTCGTTCTCGGCCCTTAATATGCCTTCTAACGGTAATTGCCAGTACATGTATTCCGAATCGGCCAATGGTAATAATGAGGCAAAAATATAATGCTTTTTAGATGTCAAGGCCCTTGCAATTATATTTGGCTTATATCCTCTATCATTTAATGCATTAAGTATTTTTTTTCGGGTGGTTTCTGAAACATCGCCCCGGTTATGAATTACCCTGTCAACAGTTCCATGTGAAACACCTACTAAAGAAGCAATATCTTTAATACGAATTTTTTTGTCAATAATGGCATTTTTATGCATAAAATTCGAAAATTAACTGGAATACAGATTCTAAAATAGAAATCAATTTGTATCCAGAAATAATGAACTTCTGATACCAACTTCTAAACCCCTTAATTCAGCGAGATTTTTTAACCTGCCGTATAATGTATATCCAGGATATGTATTCCGTAATGAATCGTCTAAAATTTTATTACCATGATCAGGTCTCATGGGTATTTGCCAATCGCTTCTACCTTCCTTTTTACGTCTTTCTTCCTCCATTACCAAAGCTTTCATCAACCTATAAATATCAACATCACCTTGAAATAAATAATCCTCATGAAAATTGTATTCACTATCGCGAATTACATTTCGTGGATGTGCAAAGTTGATTCGATGGGCAAACTTCTCGGCCATTTCTGCAACATTGTTAAAAAAGCCAGCACCTAATGAACCCGAACAAAGCGTAATTCCATTATTTGGAGAATCAACAATATTTATTATATCAAAAATATCATCACTGTTACTAACAATTCTTGGTAATCCAAATAAAGGCCAGGGTGGATCGTCAGGATGAATTGCCAATCGAACTTTCGATTCTATTGCTACCGGAACAATTTCCTTTAAAAAAAACTGAAGATTTTCTTTCAATTTTTCCCGATCGATATTTTTATATTGATTAATATTATGTTGAAGTTCCTGAAGAGTAAAAGCTTCCAAGCTTCCTGGTAAACCAAGTAGGATAGTATTTTTTAATTTTTCTTTGTTTTCTATCGTCAACGAATTAAAAAACACTTTTGCTTTTTCAACAACGCTTTCGGGATAATCTTTTTCAGATCCCGGACGTTTTAAAATAAATAAATCAAATGCAGCAAATTCATGATATTTAAAACCTGAAGCTAATGATCCATCTTCAAAATATATCCCTAATTCAGTACGCGACCAATCCAATACAGGCATGAAATTATAGCAAACAGTATTAATACCGCATTCTCCAAGATTAACCAGAGTACTTTTATAATTTTCAATATACTGAACATAATTACCAGTATGTTTTTTAATATCCTCGTGTACCGGAACACTTTCAACTACCGACCATTTTAAACCTGCATTTTCAATTATAGTTTTTCGATGTAAAATATCCTCTTTGGTCCAGGTTGTTCCAACAGCAATTTGATGTAAAGCAGTTACTATTCCCGTAGCACCAGTTTGCCTGATTTCTTCCAGTTTAATTGGATCATTGGGTCCGAACCAACGCCACGTATTTTCTAAGGCCATAATAATTTTAAATTAAATTATTTAAACACCTGAAAATGTACTAAATCCACCATCAATAGGAATAACAATACCTGTAACAAATTTTGAAGCATCACTCGATAAATAAATAACTGTGCCACATAGTTCTTCAGGTTCGCCAAAGCGTTGCATTGGGGTTTGCTTTATTACACTTTTGCCTCGTTCGGTATAGGATCCGTCGTTATTTAATAACAAAGCCCTGTTTTGGTCGCCAACAAAAAAACCAGGGGCTAAAGCATTTACATGAATTCCGTCACCAAATTTTTGAGCCATTTCCATAGCCATCCACATTGTAAAATTTGCAACAGCTGCCTTAGCAGCAGAATATCCTACAACACGAGTAATTGACCGAAGAGCTGCCATAGAAGCAATATTTATAATACTTCCTTTTTTATTTAAAGCCATATTTTTACCGAAAACTACAGAAGGCATTACTGTACCATTTAAATTTAAATCGGTAACAATTTTAAAATCTTCCATTTTCAGGTCGAATATAGTTTGATTGGGCGAAATAGTAGCTCCGGGCATATTTCCACCAGCCAAATTAACAAGAATGTCAACTTTACCAAATTCTGAAACAATTGAATCTCTTACCTTTTCGAGAATATCAAAGTTCAAAACATTACATGCCATTCCAATTGCTTTACCGCCTTTTTCCTGTATTTTTTTAGCTGCATTCAATGCATTTTCTTCACGTATATCAAGCAACACAACTTGTGCTCCGGAAAGAGCTAAAGCTTCAGCAATTGCACCAGCCAACACACCCCCTCCACCAGTCAAAACAGCAACTTTGTCTTTTACACTAAAAAGGTTTTCAACGTAACTCATTCTATTTTAATTTTTTAATTGTTTCAACTAATTCTATAATTTTATTCTTTAAACTTTCAAAATCATTATTTTCAATATATTCAGCCTTAAAAAGCTGTGAGCCCATTCCAACACAAACAACACCTGCATTAAACCATTTTTTAAGATTATCTTCATTTGGTTCAACTCCTCCAGTAGGCATAACATTTATCCAAGGGCATGGTCCTTTTGCATTTTTAACAAATTCGGAACCTCCAACCTGACCTGCCGGAAAAATTTTACATATTTCTGCACCTAATTCTTCGGCATAATTAATTTCTGATAAAGTAGCACATCCGGGAACCCATAAAATGTTACGACGATTACAAATTTTACCTATTTCAGGATTTAACAAAGGAGAAACAATAAGATCGGCACCTGCCTGAATATACATTGCGGCAGTTGGAGCATCAACAATACTACCTGCACCTAACATTAATCCGGGCAATTCGAGCCTTGCATATTTAATTAGTTCTGAAAAAACATCATATGCACCATCACCACGGTTCAAAAATTCAAAAACCCTAATTCCACCTTCATATGAAGCTTTTAATACATTTTTAACCTTTTCAGTATTTGCATTGTAATATACCGGAACGACACCAGTTTCCTTCATTTTTAGAAAAACTTCTATCCGTGAGTATTTGGCCATATGCGTATAATTTATTTTTAAATAATTTTTTTATTAATGTATTCAGAATTAATTGTACAATATTAATAATTTTTTTCCGTGTTCGAACACGGAAATTTAAAAAATTTATTTTGACCTAATTTTGAGAAAATTATTCAGTAATTTCTTCGGAAAAAAGTTTAATCAGAATTTTTTTAATTACATCAATTTTTACCGGCTTGGTAACATAATCATTCATTCCGGAATTTATGGCCAAACTTTTTTCATCTTTCGAAATATTGGCAGTCATAGCAATAATGGGCAGCTGATATCCGGCTTTACGTAATTCAACAGTTGCCTGAATTCCATCCATATCAGGCATCATAATATCCATAAATATTATATCAAAAATATTTGAATGAATTTTTTCAAGAACTTCAAATCCATTCTTAGCAAATTCAACTTCATAACCAATATTTTTGAAAAGTGTTTTAGCAACTTTTTGATTAATAGAATTATCTTCCGCAATAAGAATTTTAAGGCCAGGTCGTAACATTTGCATTTTAAAATGCAACTTTTCTTCAATTGAATTTATTTCAGAAAATGTTTCACAAAGGAAATTATAAATTTCAGAGGTTTCAAAAGGATACAATAAATAAAAATCAACTCCCAATCGCTTACTTTTCACAAAATTGCCAGTTCTATCATTCGAACTAATAACCATAATAGTGAAAAATTCATCAAATTTCAATTCCTTAATCCGATTAATAAATTTAAAACCGTCAAATGATTGTGAATCTTTAATAATCAATAATTTATAACGTTTACTATAATCAAGTTGAGCATTATTTTTTATTAAATCAATCGTACTTTTCGAATAAATATGCTGTTCAAATGGAACATTAAATAACTTTAGTGCTTCTTCAACCGCCTTTTCTTCAACCTTATTTTCCCCAATTATTAAAGTGTTTATTTGATTTAACTCTTTTATTGTTTTAACATCAAATGATTTATTTAATTTTTCATAAGAATACAGTTCAATGGTAAAAATAAACCTTGATCCGGGAAATTTTGGATCATTAGAAATATTTGAAGGACTTTCAGCATATATTTCACCATTCATAAGTTCAACCAACTGCTTAGATATTGCAGTTCCCAAACCAGTTCCACCATATTTTCTAGTAGTGCTGTTATCAGCCTGTGTAAATGAATTAAATATATTCAAAATTTTATCTTTCGGAATACCAATACCAGTATCACAAACAGAAAATTTTAAAGTTAAATTACTGTTATATTCTTCTATTTTTTCAACAATAACAACTATTTCACCTATTTGGGTAAACTTAACAGCATTTCCAATAAGGTTAATTAGTACCTGACGAATACGAAATGGATCTCCAATTACATTATTTGGAACATTTTCGGAAATTTTTGAATAAATTTTTATTCCCTTTTCATCAGCTGATGGTTTAAAAAGTTCAACTGCTAATTTTAATTCTTCGCTAATTTTAAAAGGTATTTCTTCGATGAGCATTTTGCCAGCTTCAATTTTCGATAAATCGAGAATATCATTTAAAATGTTCAGCAAGAGATCAGCAGATCTTTTAATCACATTAACCTGGTCATTTTGTTCAGGTAAAAGCATTTGCTGTGAAAGCACATCGGCCATACCAATTATTCCATTCATTGGAGTACGAATTTCATGGCTCATTTTAGCCAAAAATTCACTTTTAGCCATGTTGGCAGAAATTTCACGTTTACGTGATAACTCTAACGGCGTAACGTCAATAAATGATTGAACTATAATATCTTCACCTTTTAGTTTTAGAGGAATATCCTTTTTATAAATTACAACTTCGTGTCCATCCTTTTCATAATGTAAAAAATGGTTTGATTCAAAAGCCTCAGATATATCTGTATCAAGGGTTAAAGTTTTACCAAGAAAAAAACGATGACTAATATCTTCACCAATAAGATTTTCATTTTCATCAATTAATAGTATTTTAGTTGCAGCTTTATTTATGCTAATTATTCTATTATTACTATTAATCAATATTATACCGATAGGCAACAGTTCAAGAATTTGTTTTAATGCTTCTTCGGACTCTCGAAGCTGTAATTCTTCAATATTTTTACGTTTAACTAACTTAAAATAAAATATTACAAGTATAATTATTAAAATAATATTCAGAACAATTGCTATAATACTTTTATATATAGAACTTAACACTAATTTACTTGTATTATAATTATATACATACGCATATCGGTTTTTTAAAAATATAAATGGATATGAAATAATCAGGTATTTGTTTAGCTCATTGCCCAAATAGGCTTTCCCATGTGATTCAAATTGCAGTAAGTTCTTAATATTTTCTGATAGCTTAATGCTATCATCAGTTGAATATTTTATGTGTTTTACAGATGAATACAGCATATTACCTTTAGAATCCATTCCGCATGTCCATAACATATCCTTAATAGTGTATCTTTGAAGTTCTGTTTTAAATAAATTAACTAAATCAATGCTAATAAGTATATTACCAGTAAGATTATTAGCGTTAAATGTAGGTACAACAAATATTTTAGATCCATCTCTCGAATACATGTTATCCTTACTGTACAAATCTGTTTGCTCCTGAGAAAGATAGTTATCAATTAAAAAATCATCTTTTTTATCTTTATATAGACTGAAAACTTCTTTTTTATTGTCATAAATAGTAATATTGGTAATTAGTTGGGGATATTTTGAATAAAACACCTTCAGTTTGGAAATAATTTCCTGGCTTTTATCCTGTTTAAATATTTTTAAAATGTCATCGGAATAAAGAATATAATTAATATCATTTTCGAAACTTAACCCAATTTTTTCTGCAGTACTCGACAATTCATCCAATTGCCATCTGAATATTTCTTTTTGTTGATTAACATGTTCGAAATACATATTCAGATAAATGAATAAATTAAAAAGTATAGAACTTACTAATATTGAAGTGACAATAAATTTTATATTCTTCATTCGAATATTATTTTGTTAATCTTTTAAATTTCAATTACTTGCAACATAATAAATCGTTTATTTTTTAGTTGCCAGTTTTACAAACAAATCAACACACAATCCTTTCGGGCAAACCTTCAAGAAGGGAATTTCTTTATCCTACTTAAATTCATGACTTTTTAAACTTTCATATTTAAATTAAATTTCTCAAAGTATGAAGGTTTCATTATATATTTTCAATTAGTCTAACAGAAAATAAAATTAACACAATAAAATTTATTATCTGTATTTTTTATTGTCATCATGATACAAGTTTACATAACTGGTATATCTTGACAAAGCAATATTATCATTTTTAACATTTTCAATAACGGCGCAATCGGGTTCATGGGTATGTGAACAATTGTAAAACTTACAACCCGATGAAAATTTGAATATTTCTGGGAAAAAATGATATAATTCATTTTTATCAAATTCCGAAAGCCCAAATCCACGAATGCCAGGAGTATCAATAATATAACCATCGCCATTTACCTGATACATTTCGGAATTAGATGTTGTATGCATTCCCGATTTGTGATATTCAGAAATTGCGCCAACTTTTGAATTAATAGTACTATCTACGCTTCTTATTAATGATGATTTTCCTACACCAGAATTGCCGTTGAAAACTGTAATTTTATTCGAACACAACTTCTTTAATTCTTCAATATTTTTATTGAATGGCACTGAGGTTTCAATACATTTATAACCAATATTCTCATAAATTATTTTCAGATTTAAATATTTATCATAAACGTCATTAATATACAAATCAAATTTATTGAAGATTAAAAAAACAGGAATTCTAAACGCTTCAGCTGAAACTAGGTAACGATCGATAAAATCAGTTTGTGTTTCAGGGTCAATGATTGTAATTATTAATAATGCCTGATCAACATTTGCTGCAATAATCTGGTATTGTTTTGAAAGATTTGTCGATTTCCGGATAATATAATTCTTACGTTCCTGGATTTCAATTATCCTGCCAATAGCATTGGTATCTTTCTCGAAAATAACTTTGTCGCCAACTGTCACAGGATTAGTACTTTTAAGTCCTTTTATCCTAAGTTTGCCTTTAATAGTGCATTCAATTATTTCATTTAATTCTGTTTTTACAGAATAAGTACTGCCAACAGCCTTTATTACTAATCCATTATTCATAAATTATTGTGGGTGTTGAGTGTAATGTATTCTTCAGTAAACCTGTTATATTTATCAATAATTGAAGTTATTAAATTATTTTTTACTTGAAACTGTAATGAATCAATTTCAGAAATTGGCATAACTTTTGGCGATGTTCCGCATAAAAATGCACTTTCAAAACTGTTTAAATCAGTATATTTTATTGGAGATTGTAGTAAACTTATTGTGTAAAATTTCGCAATATTAATAATGATTTTTCTTGTAATTCCTTTTAATACCATATCATCAGGAGCAGTATATAGACAATTATTTTTAATAAAAAAGATATTTGAACGGCTACCTTCTGTAACAAAACTATCATTATCGATTAATAGTACTTCGTATATTTCATTATTTAATAGTATTTTATCTACTTCATCCTTAATATGTAAATGTACAATTTTAGCGTTTGGCAAATTTCTAACAACATTTAACGAAGCTAATTTAACTCCTCGTTCATAGGTATCTTCAGAAGGATAATTATGTTTTACAAAATATACGTATTTATTCCAGCCTGATTTTTCAGCAAACAGAGCAATACGGATATTTCCAAAATCAATATTATTTTTATCTATTAAGTTATTCAAATCGTTTCTAAGTTCTTCAAATTTAATTCGTTTACTTATTCCTTTTAATTTTAATGAATCATTTAACCTTTCTAAGTGATCTTCTAGAAATAAAGGAATTCCATTAATAATCCTGATAACTTCATAAACCGAAAAATCAAAATTCACAGGTAGTACAAATTCTTCTTTTGACAAAATTTTATTATTCTGTATAAACCAATTGGCAAAACATTCGTTCATATTTAACGTTTTATAAAAGTTTTGTTCATTTACTGCTCATCGAATATAGTATATTTGCTCTTTGCTCTCAACATAAATTAATTTAATATGACAAAAAAATTTAGAAAAGTAATTATAATTGTTTGTTTGGCTATTGGTTCAATTACACTTTGGTCATTTGTTGACAATGATTTTAAAATTGCTAAAAGTTTAGATATTTATATTACGCTTTTTAAGGAACTTAATTATAATTATGTAGATAATTTTGACCCGGAAAAGCTGATTAAAACAAGTATTGATGGAATGCTTGAATCATTGGACCCATATACAACCTATATTCCTGAATCAGATGCTGATGATTTTAAATTTCAGGTATCTGGTCAATATGGAGGAATTGGAGCATTGATTCGAAAAATTGGTGATTCGGTAGTAATTGCAGAACCATACGAAGGATTTCCCGCACAAAAATTTGGCCTGAAAGCTGGCGATATTATTTCAAAAGTAGATGGTAAAACTGTTGATAATAAAGCTGTTTCAGATGTAAGTGAAATGTTGAAAGGTGAACCGGGAACTGATGTAAATGTTGAAATTTTAAGACCTGGTGTAGATAAACCTTTAATGAAAAAAATAACCCGGGAAAAAATAACAATTCCAAATGTTCCCTATTACGGGATTGTGAGAGATTCAATCGGGTACATCCGATTAACAAATTTTACACCCGATGCCGGCATAGATGTAGGAAATGCTTTAACCGAGCTTAAAAAGCAACATGCCAAAGCAATAATTTTAGATTTACGGAATAATCCCGGAGGACTTTTAATTGAAGCCGTTAGTGTTGCTAACAATTTCCTTCCTAAAGACCAGTTAATAGTGTTTACCAAAGGAAAAGTAAATGATGCAAATAAAAAATATTTTACGTTTTCTGATCCTATTGATACCGTAATTCCACTGGCTGTTTTGGTCAATCACGGTTCAGCTTCAGCTTCTGAAATTGTATCTGGTTCTTTACAGGATTTGGATAGGGCAGTAATTATTGGACAAAGAACTTTTGGTAAAGGCCTGGTTCAACAAACAAAACCATTAAGTTACAATGCCCAATTAAAAGTTACTGTAGCAAAATATTACATCCCAAGTGGCCGCTGCATTCAGGCGCTTGATTATTCACATCGCAACGAAGATGGCAGTGTAGGTTATGTTCCAGACTCATTAATTAAAGAATACAAAACCAAATACGGAAGAAAAGTTTATGATGGTGGTGGTGTTCAACCCGATGCTAAAATTACTGATGAACGTTTAAGCGACCTTGCATATAACCTGTATATCAAGAATATAATTTTCGATTATGCTACTTTATTTGTTGAAAATCACAAAACGATTAAGGATCCCAAGCATTTTACAATTAATGATTCAATTTACAACGACTTTACAAATTTTGTAAAGGATAAGAAATTTGAGTATAAAACCAAAACTGAGGAGAGCCTTAATGATTTGATTGATGTAGCTAAAAAAGAAAAATATTACAGTTTAGCCGAACCAGAATTAAATCAATTAAAAGAAAAATTTTCACATGATAAAAATAAAGACCTGGTTACTTTCAGAAATGAAATTTCAGAATTAATTACAGATGAAATTATTCCCAGATACTTTTATCAAAAAGGGAAAATTGAATCATCCATTATTGATAACGATAAAGAAGTAAATAAAGCCATTGATATATTCAACACTAAATCACTTTACACTAACATTTTAACCGGAAAAGCAGGTGATTTAGCAAATTCCATTGATAATAAACCATTGGATAAGGATAAAGAAAATGGTAAAAAGAACAATTAGGTTTAACTAAGGAACCCTCTTCCATTGAAGGGGGTTTCTCTTTTATGAAGTAAAACTTATAAATTTAGTGCGCTTCAAGCCAGTTATTACCGGTTCCAATTTCAATAGTTAAGGGAACCAAAAGATACATTGCATTTTCCATTTTATCTTTTATAATTGCTGAAACCTTTTCCAATTCAGGTTTATAAACATCAAAGACCAATTCGTCATGTACCTGCAAAATCATTTTTGATTTTAAATTCAAGCTTTTAAATTCATTTGAAATATTTATCATAGCCAATTTAATTACATCAGCTGCAGTTCCCTGAATAGGACTATTAATAGCATTTCTTTCAGCCATTCCTCTTACAGTTGCATTTTGAGAATTAATATCAGGCAAATATCTTTTACGTTTCATCAAAGTTTCAACATATCCTTTTTCCTTTGCAAAGGAAATAATATCAAGCATATATTTTTTTACTCCGGGAAAAGTTTTAAAATATTCTTCAATAAGCTCGTTTGCTTCCTTTCGTGGTATATTCATTCTTTGACTTAAGCCAAAAGCTGAAATTCCATAGATAATTCCGAAATTTGCTGTTTTGGCCTTACTTCTTTGATCTTTTGTTACTTCTTCAACCTGAATTTTAAATACTTTCGAAGCCGTTGAAGTATGAATATCAGCATTATTTTTAAATGCCTCAATCATATTTTCGTCTTTGCTCATATGGGCTATCAAACGTAATTCAATTTGAGAATAATCAGCTGATAAAATGATATTTTCATCAGATACCGGAATAAATGCTTTACGTATTTCACGCCCACGTTCATCACGAATTGGAATATTCTGTAAGTTTGGGTTTAACGAACTTAATCTACCAGTTACAGCCAACGACTGGTTAAACGAAGTATGAACTTTTCCGGTACTGGGATTTATAAGTTTTGGAAGCGCATCAACATAAGTAGATAATAATTTGGTAAGCCCGCGATATTCCAAGATTTTTGAAATAATTGGATGGTTGTTCACAAGCAATTGCAAAACTTCCTCATTGGTTGAATATTGCTTTGTCTTTGTTAATTTACCAGCATAAGGTATTTTCATTTTTTCAAACAATATTTCACCCATTTGTTTTGGCGAAGCAATGTTAAATGTTTGTCCGGCTAAATTAAAAATTTCATTTTCAATGGTTTTAATATCGCTGGCTAAATCGATACTATAATTTTTTAAGAATTCTTTATCAATAATTACTCCATTAATTTCTATCTCAATTAAAACTTTTAATAATTTACATTCTATATTATAAAACAAATTATTAAGTCCTGATGATTCAATTATAGGTTTCAGACATTCCATTAATTGAAAAGTAATATCAGCATCTTCTGCAGCATATTCGGTAATTTTATCAAAAGAAACATTTTTCATGTTCAATTGACCTGTGCCTTTATGCCCGATTAACTCTTCGATGTGAATTGGTTCGTATTGCAAATAATATGCAGAAAGGGCATCCATTTTATGGCTCATTTCAGGTTTTAGCAAGTAATGCGCCAACATGGTATCGAATAGATCGCCCTGCACATCAATATTATAATAGTGGAGAAACAAAATATCAAATTTTAAATTATGCCCAATCTTAATTATAGTTTCATTTTCGAGTGAAGGTTTTAGTAATTGTAGTTTATGTAAAGCCTCTTCCCTATTTTCAGGAATTGGAATATAAAATGCTTTATGAGCTGCAAATGATATTGAAATTCCAACCAATGCATCACTGTGAGGATTGAGGCCTGTTGTCTCTGTATCAAAACAAAATTGTCTTTCCCCAAGCAATTTTTCGTTTAAAGCCTTAATTTCATCATCATTAGTTAACATAGAATACTTATGCTCAACAGAAAGATATGTTTTAAAATTTGAGCTTTGAATTGCAGTTTCATCCTGTAATTGTTGTTCGAACAAATTGCCTTGTGCATATTGTTCCGTTTTTGCAGCAACAACTTGTTGCGAACCTGAAGGAAAAAAACGATTACTCAGCGTCCTAAAATTCAATTCATTAAATAGATTTTTCAGCTCAGTTTCATTTGGTGACTTCATTTCAAAATCAAGTTCACTAAAATCAACAGGAACATCAATGCTTATGGTTACCAGTTTTTTCGACAGAAAAAGCTGTTCCTTATTGTTCAAAAAAGCATCCTTTTGTTTGGGAGAGAGTGTATCAAGGTTTTCCAATATATTTTCAACCGAACCAAATTCAGCAATTAATTTTTTGGAAGTTTTTTCACCTACACCGGGAACGCCAGGCACATTGTCGGAAGCATCGCCCCATAAAGCCAAAATATCAATTACCTGCGATGTGTCCTTCACCATAAAAATTTCCTGTACCTCTTTAACTCCATGTAATTCAGCTTCTTTACCTGATTTTCCTGGTTTCAAAATAAAAATATTATCACTTACCAATTGACAATAATCTTTATCAGGAGTAACCATAAACACCTTAAATCCTTCATTTGCAGCTTTTACAGCTAAAGTTCCAATTACATCATCGGCTTCAAATCCTTCACATTCAACTACTTTTATGTTCATCAAAGCTAAAAGTTGTCGGATAACCGGAACAGAACTTTTGATTTCTTCAGGAGTTGCCTGACGTTGAGCTTTATAGGCCGGGTACATTTTGTGCCTGAAAGTTGGCTTTGATAAATCAAAAGCAACAGCCAAATGCGTTGGATGCTGCTTTTTTAAAATATCTTCCAAAGCCAGTACAAAACCAAATATAGTTGAAGTATTTAAGCCACTTGAACTTCGCATAGGCGAATTCATAAAAGCAAAATACGATCGGTAGATCAATGAATAGGCATCTAAAAGGAACAATCTTTTTTCAGACATTTTTTTTTTTTTACAAATTTAAGAAATATCTGAAGGTCATTTATGGATAAGCAATTTAATTATAAAAGATTTGCTTAAAATGGAATTTAAAATTAATCATAATATTGACTTAATAAAATTAACCAAAAATGGGAAATTACTTAAAATATGTACCTTTTTGTTTTTATATAGTATAGTTGGAACATCCTCGGAGTAACCTCGGAACAACATCGAAGGAAGATAAGATTTAAATTTTAAAACAATTTGGGAATATTTATTTCAAATTGAAAATTCAATAATTTTACATTTTTCTTTCAATTACTCATTTTTTCAAGGCAGCACTTTTTAAATTTTTTACCACTGCCACAAGGGCATGGGTCATTCCTGCCAACTATTTTAAGAGGGTTACTTAAAGACAATATTTCATTTTCTTCGTTTTGAATGTTAAAAGTACCAGCCTGTTCGTTATGAATATATTCACCATTAGTAGTTTCTTTATAATCAAATCTAAAATTTACAATTGCTTCATATTTCGAAAAAATATTATCATAAATCTCCTTTTTCTTGTCTTCGCCCCCACCATTTTGAAAATCTGCAACAATTTCACCAAAATCGCCACAAACATCCTCTGATACTAATCCATGATCGAACAATTCTTTAACGATTGGTAATAATTCTTTTGCTCCAATATCTGCCAAATCACATAATACAAATGCTATCCAATCAGTATCAATAACGGTTTCGTCGTTTTCATTTTCAAATATTTTTTCAATAAGCCCTTTGTACCAATTAATAACTTCATCCCTTCGTTCAGGATGATATAATGCAATTTGAGCAACGGCTTCAGATATGATTATTCTGGCGTAACAATAATGGTTTGGTTCAAATAAAAAGCTTTGTAGTTTTTCTAGTTTATTTTGCCCTAAAACGAATAAACATTCCCACAATTGTTCGCTAAGTGTGTCGCTAAACCAATATTCAAAATATTCTTCGTCCTGACGTAATATATTGAAAATTACCTCTAAACTCTCTTCAGAATTTAGTTCAGTTAATAAATGTAAAGCATGGCTTAAAAACTCATGCGTCGTTTGTTCCCATTCAGTTTCTTCATAAAAATATTTAAACCGGGCAATGCTATCGTAAATAACTTTATGTAAATCAGTGAGTAATGTATTACGTGGTAACAAAAGTATTTGCTTTAATAATTCAGGATCGATACGCATACTGTTGCTATACAATTGTTCAACAATATCATTTGCGAAAACAGGCTTTTCATTCGTAGGTTCAACAACTTTTACAGCAATGGCTTTAACAGTTCTGGCATTTTCCCTTTGCTTAATATAATTATCGTTACCTATTTTTAAATAAAGTAAACGAAGTGAATATTCAAAATTTTCAAGAGAATCATTTAAATTGAGAGAGAATTGTTCATCCAGTTTTTTTAAAATATCTAAACGTATTTCAGCGGCATCAATATCTTCAATAGCTAAAAAATAACTTAAAGCAGTACGGTTGAATGCCACCACTTCGTTAACATGAAACTCATCGCGTGAAGGGTATAATTTCTTAATTTCCATATATTCACCAAGAATTTCGGGAACTTTCTCAAATTGTTTTTTTGTTACATATTCATTAGCAAGGTTAAGTTTCCCAAATAAATACGCCGGATGTTTTATAACAATGTCATGGTTAATTTTATTCGCCATAGAGCTATTACCCTGATTATGATATAAAACCGACAATAGATTTTTAAATTGCGGAACTTGTGGGTACTTTTTAATTAAATCATTAAGTTCTTTAATTGCACTATTTTTTTTTCGTGCAACTTTATCCGCCATCGATTGAAAAAGTGTTTGTACAACAGAATCAATTCCAAAAATATCATCAATTACTTTTGAATCATCAGTTATCTTATAACCTAAAGTTTCAAATCGGTTTATTTTTTCCATTATTTATTAGTTTTCTATCTTATTCGTATTTGACGTGCAATACGCATATAAATTATAATAGCTGCAAGCAACAGCATAAGAATTATTAGTATAATTGTTTGTATGTTTTTTCTTTTGGCCATTGGGGCATGATTTAATCAAACAGTTTTCCTTATTTCATTTTAATATCCAATAAATAGAACGCAATCATCGGAAACGAGCTTGTCTTTATCTTTGTATGAAGCTGGTAAACCGGGCGATTGAACTTCTTCGCCTTTTTCTTCTTTGGCTGCAACCTGGTAATTAAGCACTAAAAGCTGGGTTAATAAATCGGCAGAGGCATCGAAACTATACGCTTCTAAAACAGCTTTGTCCAATGCATACTGCAAATCACGGATGCTATTCTTACCGGGCTTTTCGAGGTTACGGTAAACATCACGTAGGCTTAATTTGCCTGCTTCCATTACTTTATTACGTTCATCACGCAAGGCTTTTGAGGCCTTGGCAATGTTTTCTATTTGCTTTTTGGTAGGGCTTTGTGGCCACGGAAAAGTATCCCAGATAGAAGCTGAATTATAATTAGGTGTTTCAGCTAAAGTAGTCCATTTCTCAGTAAACCATAACCAATGAAGCCCCGATTGTATAATGCCAAATGAATAATCATCGTCAAAAGCAAAACACATGACTTTATCGTTTGGGTTAATGCTTGAAGATATAAATTCAAATATTGGCCTTTGGGTTACTCGGGCACATGCAATAAATCTTTTCAATTTCGAAATTGAATGTAACATGTCTTCACGTCTACGCCACATTTTCCACCACATATTTAATTGGGCTATACGGCCATTCGCTTTTGTAATGCCCAATTCTTCGTCTTTTGCTTTTTGAGTAATATCGGGCAATACTTCTTTTTCAATCTTTTTAAATAATTCTTTATAAATAGATGCCTGATTTATATCCTTAAATGTAAAATCAATAACAAATCTTTCTGGCTGAGCCTTGAAATTTGATACCAATTCATCACCTATCAAAAATGGCTTTAATACTTCAGAATAATCAGGATGCTCTTTTAACAATGATTTTGCAATTGAATCGGAAATTAAAAAACCTTCATGACCGTGTGTTTGGCCCTGAAATACTTTTTTAGGCTCTTTATTACATTGTAATGTCTTTGCAGTTGTAACATCTGTTTTTAAACTCAGGCTACTGCTAATAACAGGCATAATTGCACTATATAATTGCCCTTTAGTATCATAATAATATAACATTTTTTCTTTAGAAAACTCTCCTTTTGACCAACATACAATAGAAACAAATACTGCTGCATCACCCATCCATTCTTCGGAAGAAACGGCATTGATAATTGTGCCGCCATTCTTGACAATATAATCTAAACTTCCTTCGCGACTATAGTTTTGCCTTATAGTATTAGTGCCAACCAAGCCAGCGAAATGATTTGGTTTCAGGTTTTGATGCGCTTTGTAAAACCAATACACGCAAAAGTCGGCACGTCCGGGGACATCGGGGTATGCCTTATGCAATTTATCGACATAAGCAGCACCAAACTCTTTTTGCATCTTGTTTTTGCTCTGGTATGGCGGGTTGCCAATGATGGCATCGGCATTTGGCCATTGGCGTTGTGTGCCGTCATTGTTCAATAAAGAATCAACGCAAAGAATGTTGCTGTCGAGATTATCGAGGGGAAGCGGTTTGTATTTGTTGTCGTGGTCTTCCTTTGCTTCGAGCCAGGTAAGTTCTTTTGCAATCATCAGGGTTACTTTGGCCAGTTCAACGGCAAAAGGTTTTATGTCCAACCCATGAAACTGGTTGGTGGTAACATATTTGTAATCCATCAGGAACGGGACAATTCGCTTTGCATCGGCTGGTTTGCTGAACTTTGAACGCATTTCGGACAGCAATCGCTTTTCGAGCGATTTCATTTCTTTAAATGCAATGAAAAGGAAATTGCCGCTCCCGCAAGCAGGGTCGAGAACTTGAAATTGAGCAAGCTCGGTAAGCAAATTGAAATAATCACCTAACGTTTGGGCCTGTTCAATTTTATCGTTCCACGGTTGCACAATTACCGGATCCACAATTTTTTTAATATCAATCTCATGCGTATAATGCGCCCCAAGTTTATGGCGTTCGTTTGTTTCCAAAGCGGTTTCGAATATGGAACCAAATATAGCAGGGTTTACATTGCGCCAGTTAAATGACGAAGCAACTTTCACCTGCTCAATTTCCCATTTGGTAAGTTCAATGGGGTAAATTTTATCAAACAAGCCACCATTAAAATAATCAACGCCTTTATAATATCCTCCAGACGTAATACCATGTGTATTCATAGCCTGAAACAAGCCGCCAATTAAATCGTACGATTTTGTAACGGTGTCGGGGCCGGAACCGGGTTCGTTATATAACTCTGAAACAATGTGGGAGAATATTTGGTTTGGCAATAGTTCGATATGCTCTGCAAACATTGATAGGATAAGCTGTAAACAATATTTTAAAGAAACTTCGGGGTCAACTTTTCTTTTGAGGAGCGATTTATATACATGCGAAACGTAATAAGCCGCTTTTTCGGTAACATCTTCTTTGTTATATCCGAAGAGAGGTGTTTGAGGTTTTGGAAAAAGAAAAGCTAAAGCCGATACTTTATCGGGTAAATCGTGGGTTAAAATCTTGTCCTGCGGACGGTATATATCTTTATTAAAATCGAAAATCCAGAATTCGTCGAAGTTGCATAATATAACGTATTGCGGCCTATCAGGGACGAGCTTGGTCCAATATGAGAAAGCTTGTTGCAAATGGATTGAAAGATCTTCACCTTTCTTTTTCATTTCGATTAAAACAATAGGTTTCCAAACCAAATCGGCAAACTTGGTTGAATTTTTATCCTCGTCTTTAATCCTGAATTCACAATTGGCCCCGGCACCCTTTAGTCCATCAACATATCCCAAAGCCTGAAAAAGATGGTCTAAGAAAATCTGAGCCTCTCCTTTTTCATCGCCTTTGATATGTTTGTCAACGTAGGTTACAAAACCTTTGATGTCTAAAGCCATGTTAAAATATTTTGTTGCAATTTACACAAAAGTATAATTTGAATAGTTGTACAATGACAAATCAATCTAAATTATTAAATTTTAAATAGATAAGAATGGAAATATAAATTTCAATTCAAATTACATGTGGTTAAATATCAATGTTATATGGTAAAATTGTGATTAATATATAATAACTTATATACTCCTGTTGAAATTTAACTCATAACTTTTAACTCATTATTAATTATACATTTAAGTTTGAGTTTACATTTGAAATAATTTTTTAATAGCTTATGATTTGGTTACGTGCAAGCAATTTCATGTAATACCATTATCATAAGGGTTTAAAAATTAATCCAATGAAGATTCTGAGAATTCTGGCAATTTGTAGTTTAACTATTATTTTTTCAAATAATATTTGTTATTGCAAGGGTAAAGCACTATATATCACCAAATTTAACCGTGGAAAGTATATTAAACAGGATAAAATTAAAATCCATGTCCCAAGCGATAAAAAATATTATACCTATGGTAAATATCAATTATACCGGCATAAACCACGCAAACAAAGCGCTATTAAAGTTTACCCTTGTCCTTCCTACGATTTCAGTTATATTTTTTAAGTTGCTAAGACATTAGTATTTGTAGTATAATCAAGGCAAAAGCATTAAAAACAAAGCATAGTACTAATAAATAGCATCTTATGGTATATTATATCTTTTTACCTCCCTGCCCTCCTTAAAAAGGAGGGTAAACAGAGTTGCAGCCTGCAAATAGGATTGTTCAGTTATAGCACCTTTTTAAGGGGTCGGGGTAAATTATGAATTCTTCCAGGTATTTCCACTCCCCAGCTTTTCCGATTAATCTCTATTAAATACGTAAAACAGCATATATCTCAATTGATACCTAGTGTTTTGCAATTAAATACATGTCTTACCTAAAAAGAATAAATGTTTATCTTTGCCAATATAAACAATTAGTATGGACAATTTGGACAGCATTAAAAAACCCGTTGAAACTGAAATTAAAAATTTTGAAAAGCATTTCCGTGCTAATGTTAATAGTGATGTTCCATTGCTTGATATCATCAACAATTATATAATCCGTCGTAAAGGCAAACAAATAAGACCATTATTCGTTTTTTTATCGGCAAAGTTAAATGGTGAAACCAATGAATCGTCATATACTGCAGCAACCCTGATTGAATTATTACATACTTCAACACTTATACACGATGACGTTGTAGATGAATCGTACGAGCGCAGGAATCATTTCTCAATTAATGCCATTTGGAAAAGTAAAATTGCAGTGCTTGTTGGCGATTATTTTCTTTCGCGTGGATTATTAGTAGCCGTTGCCAACAAACGTTATGATTTATTGGAAACAGTTTCTGTAGCTGTAAAAGAAATGATTGAAGGCGAATTGTTACAAATTCAGACAGCCAAAAAAGCTGTAATTGATATTGATAATTACTTTAATGTTATTCAAAAAAAAACAGCATCATTAATAGCTGCATGTACCAAGTGCGGAGCACAATCCACAACTTCCAATGAAGAAATACATAAAATCATGCATCAATTTGGAACTTATGTTGGTATAGCATTTCAAATTAAAGATGATTTATTCGATTACCAGGCAAAAGGCCTTATTGGGAAACCAACAGGAAATGATATTAAAGAAAAGAAATTTACTTTGCCATTAATTTTGGCTTTACAGAATTCGCAAAACAATGAAAGTAAACACATCATACGCCTGGTTAACAACAACGATAATTCAACAAAAAAGGTTGCCGAAGTAGTTGAATTTGTAATTAAAAACAATGGAATTCAATTAGCCCAGGCTTATTTAGAAGATTACAAATCAAAAGCAATTCAAATGCTTGAACAATTCCCTGAAAACGAAGTAAAAAAATCATTAATCGGATTGGTAGATTATGTTATTTCGAGAGATAAATAAGGTTTAGAATAACATAAAAGATACATCCTTTTAAATTAAAACCAAAAGTAAGGATTAAACAAACTGAATATAAGAACAATAAATACAATAGTTGTTATTACAACATATACCCAATCTTTTTCGAAAAGGAAACCTATCAATGAAAAAAATACCCTTGCAATAGGTGTTGCAATTAAAATGATTAACCCGAGTTGGATGATTTCACTTCCCCTGAAATGTAATGCCTGAATAAGGATAAGGTGCAATTTCCTTAATTTTTCAGGTTCGCTTTTAAATATGTGATAGTTTGAAACTATTACATTATGCTGTAGAAAAAATAGTATTGCCCCAATTAAAACCAAAGCAGCAGCTGATACAACGCCAACTCTTAAAAGGTTGCCCATAATATTACGCATTTTGTCGTCGTTCCAGCTTGTTACAATTTTTTGCATCTCAAATATTTTTAGCAAAACCGTTATAAATCATTTCCAAGGCAAGTAATGTAATTACAATTGCAAAAACCATGCGAATAGAATGTGATCGTGATTTTATCAAAAACTTTGCACCTATAAGCGAACCAATTAAAACACCAAGCATTACGGGCATTGATAAAACCGGGTCGATATATCCACGGCTAAGATAAATTCCAGCACTTGCCGCAGCTGTAACGCCAATCATAAAGTTACTGGTAGAAGTAGAAACTTTAAATGGCATTTTCATAACTGAATCCATAGCAATAACTTTAAGCGCCCCGGAACCAATACCAAGCAAACCTGAAAGAGCTCCTGCAACAGACATAACGGCAAAACCACCACCCAAATTTTGCATAGTATATTCCTTTATTCCTGACGATGATTCGTATGTCCCTTTTGCTTTAAGAATTAGTGCAAACTTTCCGGGTTTTTTATTTGAAATATTATCAGTAACAGTACTGCTATTTTTATTCTTAAATGACATAAATGCAGAGTAAAGAAGTACAAAACCAAAGATAACAGCTATGGCATGGGTTGGGGCAAAAATAGCAATGGCAGCACCTATAACAGCACCTATAGTGGTAGCAATTTCAAGAAACATACCAGCCCGAATATTAAGAAGCCCTTCTTTAACATATGCCGATGCGGCACCAGATGAGGTAGCAATAACAGAAATTAATGAAGTACCAATAGCATATCGAATATCAACCCCAAAACCTAAAGTTAGTAAAGGGACAATTACCACACCACCCCCAAGTCCAGTAAGTGAACCTAAAAAACCTGCAATTAAAGCACCAGCAAAAAGTATGATAAGTGTAACTATCATGAATTCATGATTAGTATTTAAGTTTTAAAGATAAGAAAACAGGTAGAAAATCACTGTATAAGCATGGTTTAAAAATCTTAACAGTTTAATAAAACCTTATATTATAGTAATCCACCGCATACATTTGGCTAAATTCTGACTTTAAAAATTAGATTATAACTCCTGAAATTTGCAAAAATAGGAACTGCAAAAAATTAAAAAAGGCGATTATCCAATTACATTTATCATTTTCCCAACCATTGTCATGAATTAATGAGTAATTCAAAGTAAAATATTAATTGATTTTTCAATTTAAAATTGTATTAAACAAAATTTTGTTTAATACAATTAAATTAAGTAATTGGAATAAATAACGAATTATAAACACTTTAAGAATTAAAAAAATTAAAAACAATTTTAGCTTTAGCTTTACCAACAGATTTTCCCAATTCTTCAATTGAAGCAATTTTAATATTTTCGATTGATTTAAAGTCGGCAAATAAATTACTTTTGGCCTTTCCCCCAATCCCAACAATTTTGTCAAGTTCCGAATCAATCATATTTCCTGAACGTTTCAAACGATGAAATGTAATCCCAAACCTATGCGCTTCGTTCCGGATATGTTGTATTATTTTTAACGATGGCGAATTTTTATCAATATAAAGTGGAACAGGGTCTCCTGGACTAAATATTTCTTCAAGCCTTTTTGCAATGCCAATAACTGGTATTTTATCCATCAATTTTAATTCTTCCAAACTATCTACGGCAGCACTTAATTGACCTTTACCCCCATCCACTACAATCAAATCAGGCAATTCACCATCTTCATCCAACAAGCGTTTATATCGACGGTAAACAATTTCGCGCATAGTTGCAAAATCGTCAGGTCCAATTACAGTTTTTACATTGAAATGGCGGTAATCTTTATTAGATGGCTTTCCATTTTTAAAAACAACACAGGCAGCAACCGGATTAGTGCCCTGAATATTTGAATTATCAAAACATTCAATATGAACAGGCAATTTTGGTAAATGAAATTCTTCTTTCATTTTATCAAGAATGACATTACCTCTATTTTTAAATTTTTCCGACTTAAGACTGCTTAATTTTAAACGGTCTTTTAAAAACAATCTTGCATTTCGTTCAGAAAGTTCAAGAAGTTTAAATTTATCTCCCGCTTTAGGTATAGTATATTTTATAGAACTTAAAGTAGTATCAGGCATAAATGGAACGATAATTTCCTTTGAATTGCTCATCATTTTTTCACGAATATCAACAATTGCTATTGATAAAATTTCTTCTTTCGGTTCATCCAATTTATTTTTAATATCTACCGAATGAACCTGAATGATAGCACCATTAGCTACCCTTAAAAAATTAATACAAATAGTACTATCCTCTTCAACAAAACTAAATACATCAACATTATGAATTGCAGGATTCACAATCGTAGATTTACTTTGGTAATTATTTAATATTTCAATTTTCGATTTAATTAACTCAGCTGATTCAAAGTCTAATTCCTTTGAATATTTTTTCATTAAGTTTTCAAGATAATTTGAAATATCATTGATATTACCCTTCAATATTTCACGAATATTTTTAATATTATAAATATAATCAGCTTCACTTTGCAATCCAATACAAGGAGCTTTGCAATTTCCAACATGAAATTCAAGACAAACTTTATATTTATGAGCATTAATTTTATTGGAAGACAAATCGAGATTACAATTACGTAATGGATACAACTTTTTAATTAAGTTAAGTAACGTTTTAACCATTAAAACAGATGTATATGGTCCGAAAAAATTCTGAATTGTCTTTTGTAATGTGACGTGTATAAAACAATCGAGGGAAGGTCTCATTTTTAATACAAATCCAGGGAAAAGTTTTGTCGTCCTTAAGTAAAATGTTATAGCGTGGTTGATATTTTTTTATTAAATTATTTTCAAGCAATAGTGCATCAGATTCTGACTCAACAATTATGTATTTTATTTCACGGATATGGCTAACTAAAATTCTGACCTTACCATTTTCATGTACATCATGATTAAAATAGGACGAAACGCGTTTTTTTAAATCCTTTGCCTTACCAATATAAATAATTTTCCCATCCTCATTGAAATATTGATACACACCCGGATTATGAGGTATATTTGCCACAATAGAATCTAATTTTAATCTTACAGTCGATTTATCATTCGAGCCCATATAAATCAAAACAAATTAAGAATTAACAATTATTTTTCATAAATACATCGCTGAAATCCAATAAGACTATGTTCCACGTGGAACAGTTTTTTATTTACTTAAAGTATTTGTTCCACGTGGAACATTATCGACCAATATGAATAAGCAATACATTTATATCAGAAGGTGAAATACCAGGAATTCGAGCTGCCTGCCCAATGCTTGAAGGTTTTATTTTTTTTAATTTAAACCTAGCTTCGGTTGATAATGAATTAATTTTAGAAAAGTTATAGTTGTCTGGAATTAAAATATCTTCTAAACGTTTTATTTTATCAGCAACTTGCTTTTCTCTATCAATATAACCATTGTATTTAATATTAATTTCAATTGATTCTAAAAGTTCATTTGATAATTGCAAATCATTCAATTTTGATTCTAAATCAATAAATTTTGAAAACTTTAATAAATCAATTTGAGGGCGAATTATTAAATCGCGAAGTTTCACAGATTGGTTAATTTCAGAAGAACCAACTTCTTCTAAAAAACTATTTATATCATCGGGCTTAATACTGGTTTTTGAAAAATAATCCAAAACAATCTTCTTTTGATTAATCTTATAATTTAGCTTTTCAACCCTTTCACTTTTTGCCAAACCTAAATTATATGATTTTAAAGTCAAACGCTCGTCAGCATTATCCTGACGTAATAAAATTCGAAATTCAGCTCTGGAGGTAAACATCCTATAGGGTTCATCCACGCCTTTTGTAACTAAATCATCAATTAAAACACCAATATAAGCTTCATCTCGTTTTAAAATAAATGGAGGATTTCCAACAACTTTTAAATGCGCATTCATTCCGGCAATTAATCCTTGTCCTGCAGCTTCTTCATAACCAGTTGTTCCATTAATCTGCCCAGCAAAATAGAGATTTTTAATCTTTTTTGTTTCAAGTGTATGCAATAATTGCGTTGGTTGATAAAAATCATATTCAATTGCATAACCTGGCCTAAAAATTTTCACATTTTCAAGACCTTTTATTTTACGTAAAGCAGTATATTGAATATTCCATGGTAATGACGATGAAAATCCATTCAAATAATATTCATTCGTATCAATTCCTTCTGGTTCTAAAAATAATTGATGACTATCTTTTTCGTGAAATGTTACAATTTTATCTTCGATACTCGGACAATATCTTGGACCAATGCCCTGTATAATTCCTGCATACAAGGGAGAATCCTTAAAGCCGGTTTCTAAAATCCGATGAACTGTAGTATTGGTATAAGTAATAAAGCAACATAATTTAGGATTATTAAGATGATCACTTCCTATAAAACTAAATTTGCCATCATCGTCACTTTTTTGTTCGCCCAATACAGAAAAATCAATTGTACGACCATCCAGTCTCGCAGGTGTTCCAGTTTTCATTCTGCCTACCTCAAAACCAAATTCACGTAACTGATCGGATATTCCGTCTCCGGAAGGCTCAGAAATTCTACCTCCTGAAATTTGATTTCGTCCAACATGTATCAATCCTTTTTGAAAAGTCCCACTTGTTAAAATAACAGTTTTTGAAAAAAAATCAATCCCCATTTTAGTTTTTACTCCAATTACACTATCGTTTTCGAGTATAAGAGATACAACACTATCCTGCCAAAATGAAATGTTTTTATTTTCTTCAAGTACCTTCCTCCACTCTAATGTAAATTTTGAACGGTCACACTGTGCTCGAGGACTCCACATTGCAGGGCCTTTTGATTTATTTAACATCCTAAATTGGATCATAGTTCGGTCGGTAACAATTCCAGTATAACCACCTAAAGCATCAATTTCGCGAACAATTTGTCCCTTAGCAATGCCACCAATTGCAGGATTGCATGACATTTGTGCAAACTTGGTCATATCCATGGTTATAAGTAAAACCTTTGAACCCATTGTAGCAGCAGCAGAAGCAGCCTCACAGCCTGCATGACCTCCGCCAACAACAATTATATCATATGTATCAAAAATATTTTCCATACTAACTAAACAATCTTAAATAAAAATCCTCTTTTGAACGCATTAATTTTTTTTCATTCACTTTTTTATCATTATAACCAATTAAATGCAATATTCCATGAATCATAACTCTATTCAATTCATTTTTCATTGTAGTATTATACTTTACTGAGTTTTGCAAAATAGTATCTAAACTAATAAAAATATCACCTGAAATTATATTCAGTAATGAATAATCAAAAGTTATAATATCAGTAGGATAATTATGACGAAGAAATCTAGTATTTATCAAAATAATTTCCCTATCGGATACAAAAGTAAAATTTAATAAATCAATACTTACGGATTCAAAAAAAGCGATTTTTTCAAATCGCTTAACTGTATTCTTAAAATCAAATATAAAATTGCTTTTATAATGATTAATAAAATTAATTTCCAATTATTTTATATTAAAATATAATTCAACAATGCTACCATTGTTTTTGAATTCGATTTTATCAGAAAGCTTTTCCATTAAAAAAACTCCTCTTCCACTAACATTTTCAATATTTTCAGGAGCAGTAGGATCAGGAATATGTTTATAATCGAAACCCGGACCAGCATCTTCAATACAAATTGACAAAACATTATCCTGACAACTTGCTTTAAGCTTAACCTCAAGTTCTTCTTTTAACTTATTGCCATGAACAATAGCATTATTTGCAGCCTCCAATGTAGCAATTAAAATATTACCATATAATTCAGAATTTAATTTACAAGTAGTAGAAATTTCATCCACAAACTTTTCAATTTTACGTAAATTCTCAACTTTAGAGGCAATTGATAGTTCTTTTTCCATTAATTATAGCTGTTAAAAATATGGGTTTGCTTTTATACTTCAATTTTTTAAAATTTGTTACCAAAATTATCATATTTAATATAATTATAATCAAAATTAAAATAAATAATTATCAATTCGATAACCACTCGGTGGGATTAAGTTTATTCAGTTCTTGCCAAATTTCAAGATGAACTGTTGCAATATTATTATCATTATCACAAAAAGATGAACCAATATTTTGACCAGTTTTTACATTTTCACCAACCTTTACAACAACATTTTGAATATTTTGATATACAGTTAAAAAATCGCCATGACGTATAATTATAACAAAATTTGAACCCTTTATTGCGAATATTTTTGAAATAGTTCCATTAAAAATACATCGAACAGACGAATTACAGGAAGTAGATATATCAATACCATGATTATCGATTATAACCCCTTTAAAAACCGGATGTGGATGTTGCCCAAAATATGAAATAATAGTTCCATTGGAAACAGGCCAAGGCAATTTTCCTTTATTATCTTTAAAATTTTTCGTTAATACAGTTTCTGAATTTTTAATTTTTGATGATTTTTTAGCTCTTGCTAAAGCTTCTTCCCTGATTAAATTCTCGATTTCATTTTCAATCCTCTTTTCCGCAACTTGCAATTCTTTAAGTTGTTTTAAAAGTAAAGTTTCCTTTTTTGAATTATTATTAATCATTCGCTTTTGATCATCATTCTCATCAGATAATTTTTGTTTTTCAACCTCACGATCAGCTATCAAATTCTTTTTTTTATCCTTTTCACTATTCAAAATTGAAATGCTGGATTGGATCATTGCAATTTCTTCATTGATTTCACTTAAAACAGCTTTACGATGTTCGGTATATTCACGTAAAAAATATAACCTACGATATGCTTGATTTATAGAATTAGAAGAAAGTAAGAATTGAAAATTATTAAAACTTCGAAAACGAAAATAGCTATTATATAAAATTTTAGAATATTCATCTTTTAGTTTTATGACTTCATTAAATTTATCATTAATATCGCCACTTAAAATATTTATACGGCTATCAATTTCGTCAATTTCATTCGAATAATTATCAATAATTTCATTTCTAATACTTATCTTTCTACTTATTAATGAAATTTTAGCTAAACTAAGTGTTTTTTCATTTTTAGTTTTCGAAATCAAATTTTCAATATTATCAATTTCCTTAAGTTTTTCATTTCGCTTTTGCTCAAGTTCCGATTTCTTTTGCCCAAATGAGACATAAGTATATGTGAACAAAATAAGAATTGAAAAAAATAAAAATTTGAATAATTTCATTTTTCTAAATACAAAAGATAATTATCATGATTAATATGAATTGTACAATTTTTTAAAATATTATTATCCTTCCAATGATAAAATTTTGGGGATTCAATTTCAAATAATTCATGATAATCCATTGAGGAAACAACAAAATTACCATCAGAATGATTGGAAATATTAAAACATATTGATTTTTGCTGGGTATCAAATAGCCTTCCATTTAAAAAATCTATTACGACTTGCGATAAACAAGTACTTTTATTCATATTATAAAACATACTCAAAATTTCATCTTTATAGGAATTGTCAATAATATATGAAATTTTTATAGTATCAGAATTTAAAGTCATATCCGTAAGTTTAATTCCACCTTCAGAATATAAACGAAATCTAACGTCTTTAAGACTATCAATATCTACTCTAAATTTAACCAATATACTGTTTTCACCTATTTTCTTAAAACTACCGTGATAAAAAGTATCATTAATAGATATAGACTTGTAGCTGATACATGAATTACAGCAAATTGTAATAAACGAAAAAACAAATATATATATAAAATATTTCAATTTAATTGCATTTAAATCCATTCAATTTTTTTGATATTTTTTCGATATTTCCGCCATACTTCATACTTTCAGACCAATATTTTTTTGCTGCAGAAATTTTTCCATAACAAAATGAAATATCACCGTAATGCTCAAGAATATCAGGATTATGTTCCCTATCGTATTTTTTTGCCAACTTTATATATTTATAAGCATTTTTATAATCTTTCAGCTTATAAAAAGTCCATGCATAAGTATCAAGAAAAGTAGAATTTTTAGGTTCAGCCCTTATTGTTTGATATGACATTGCATTAGCTTTTTCTAACCTATCACCATTATCGGCCAAATAATAAGCATAATTGTTGATTAGAATAATATCAGGATTATTAAAATTTATTCCTTTTTCAAAATAATAATAAGCCGAATCCTTCATACCAATTTTATAATATGCTTCGGATAAATAATTTATAAATTCATTTTGTACTAATTCATTTTTTGATGCAATTACAAATCCGTCTTTTAAAAAATTGATAGCAGTTTTATAATCATTCATTTGATATTTTGCAATACCGCCAATTAAATATAATAAGGGGCGATCTTGAAATTTATTAAGCACCATATCAGTATTTTCAGCAATTTGCTTGTAATTTCCTAAAATATTATTGTAGTAAAAATAGCGTTCCCAATAAATTGAATTATTTTCATTAGCCTTAATTAAATATTCACTTAAAACTTCAGCCTGTTTATAATTTTGTTCTTTATCAAAAAAATCACTTGCCGCTTCCAATAAAGCAATATTAGAGTTATTTGAATTAATTAAATTAACTAATTTTTTACTTAAGTAATAAACAGAATATGAATCCTTAGCCTCATTTTCAAATAAATGAATTGCATCAATTTTATTAGTTATTGAAATTGAAGTATCATTAAATATTCTATTAAAATATATATTTGCATCCACCGTATCACGTTGATATACATAAAATCTTCCAAAAGATACTAAACCGGCAATGTTTTTGGGATCATTTTTAAGTAATAATTGATAATATTCCAAAGCTTCCTTTTTATGATGCTTTATAGCTTCAATTTCAGCTAACATGCCGTAATAATTCCATTTTTCCGGATAATATTTCAATTTTAATTTAATTTCATTTTCAGCTAAATCGTACTTTTTAATATTTAAATAATAGTTATACTTAGCATTAGAAACCATTTCAGAAAAACCATTTTCTTTTACAATATCATCAAGAATTTTTAGAGCCTCGTTTCCTTTATTTAAGTGAAATAAAATATTGGCATAAGCAAAACGGTCATCGAGTTTAATTTTTCCAGTCCAGAAAAGTTTTTTATAAGTACTGTCAGCAGCAGAATATAACTCATTTAAAACCTGAATATCACCTAGATTTTTTAGATACCAATAATTTTTGTCATCAATACTAGCAGCTTTTTGAGCAAAATATAATGACGATTTTTTTTCGCCGGCAGCTAAATATAATTTTGAAACTTCGTAATAACAAGCAGCACAAGTGGTGTCATTTTGTAAACAATTTTGAAATAAATAAATAGCCTGTCCATAATTACCAAATGTTTCACTTTTTAAAGCTTCAATAAATGCATAGGTTATATCATTCTTATTATATTGTTTTGATTGAGAATATATATTCACAAAAAATAAGTTTACAACAACAAGTAAAACAAAAAATTTAAATTTCTTCATTATATAATATATTAATTTATAAAAGGAAAATAACCAGTAAATTGAACATAATATTTCATTTAAACTAGTTAAATAAAATCAAAATGCGGCTATTTTCCGGTATGACCGAAACCACCTTCACCTCTCGAAGTATTATTCAACTCATCAGTTTCAACCCATTCAATTTTTTGATGTGCAGCAATTATCATTTGGCAAATTCTTTCGCCATCAGAAATTAAGAATTCTTCATTTGATAAATTAACCAAAATCACTTTAATTTCACCACGATAATCAGCATCAATAGTACCCGGACTGTTTAAAACAGAAATTCCATGCTTTGCAGCTAAACCACTTCTTGGCCTAATTTGTGCTTCGTAACCTGTTGGTAGTTCAATAAACAAACCAGTTGGAATTAAAGCCCTTTCCAAAGGTTTCAATAAAACAGGAATATCAATATTTGCTTTTAAATCAAGACCCGCGCTATATTCAGTTTGGTATTCAGGTAAAATATGTTTCGATTTATTGATTACACGAACTATCATTTTTTAAATTTTAACGTTTTAACAATTATGGGCATCAATTTTTCTTGCTTAATAATATAAATCAGAAAAACTAAAATTAAAATATTATTAATTAGCAATTGAATAATTGAACTATTGTGTTGTAAATAATGAATAGGAATAAAAATTAATAAAGTAAAGAAAAAATACTTTGCTATAACAAGTAAATTATAAGGTATTCGATAATATTTTTGCCCCAAATAAAAACAAATTATCGTCATTAAAACATAACAAATTAATCGGGCATAGGCCGAAGCCATATATCCAAATTTAGCCACAAAAAGAAAGTTAATAAGAATAGTAACAGATGAACCAATAACAATAATATAAGCGCCATACATTGTTTTACCAGAAAGCTTATACCAAATTGATAAATTAAGATAAATACCAACAAAAACATTTGATAATAATATAATCGGTACTGCCTTTAAACCTGACCAATAAGCATGGCCAATAAAATGTTTTATAATAGCCAAATTACCTAAAGTTCCCAAAAAAATAAATAAACTAAAAATTGTAAAATATTTCATTATATCCGCAAAAACAGTCTTTGAATCTTTTTCCTTTTCGTAATTAAAGAAAAAAGGTTCCGCCGCAAACCGAAACGTTTGAATAAATACAATTAAAATTACAGCAATTTTAATATTAGCAAAATAAATTCCCAATTGAGCCATATGATTAACCCCGGCAGGTAACATATATTTTAAAAACTGGCGATCAATTGCATCATTCACACCTCCGGCTAAACCAGCAATTAAAAGAGGTAAAGCATATTTCAACATTCGTTTCATCAACAACTTGTCAAACTGAAAACGTATATGAAAATCACTAATAAGTAAAATAAATGTAAGTAAGCTTGAAATAATATTTGCAATAAAAATATATCCAACACCAATTTTCTTAAAGCTTAAGAAATACGGAAGATTTAGACCATGACTTTCAAGAAAAGGTAATCCTAAAATAAAAATAAGGTTTAATAGTACATTTAATCCAACACTTGACAATTTAATAGCAGCAAATTTATAAGCCTTGTTTTCCTTTCTAAGTTTTACAAAAGGAATAGCACAAATACAATCAATACCAATAATTAAACCAAACCACCAGATATATTCTGGATGAAAAGGATATTCAAGTGAGTTGGCAATTTTTTGAGCAAATAAAATAGTAATTAATATAAAAATAGAAGATGTTACGACTAATGAAATTAATGAAGTACTATAAACTTTATTTGCATCTTTTTCGTTTTTGCTAAACCAAAAATAAGTTGTTTCCATTCCATAAGTCAAAATAATATTTAACAATACTACCAAACCATATAAATCAGCAACAACACCATATTGGGCAGGAGCAAAAACATGACAATACAATGGAACAAGAAAATAACTTAAAAAACGAGGAACTATACTACTTAAGCCGTATATAACTGTTTGACCGGCTAATTTTTTTATCGGGTTCAATTTCTTAACAATTGGTGTTTCAATGAAAGTTCAATAGTAGGATATTTAAATATAAAACCAACATCTAACAATCTATTGGGTAATACTTTAGGCGTTTCCTTCAAAACATAATATCCTTTCCCAAAAATAACTTTTAAAATAAAATCTGGGATATGAAATACAAACCAAGTTTTGTCAATATTTCTTAATATTGATGAAATATTAATATTAGTAGTATATTCAGGTGTAACCAAATTAAAAAATCCTTGTAAATTATTTTTTAAAATAAAATTTAATGCATATAAAAAGTCATATGAATCAATAAATGAAAAAGAACCGTTTTCATTTCCAAAATAAACACCAAATTTGTACTTAAAAGGCATCGACATTTTTTTTAAATATCCTCCATTGGTATCAATAACAATACCAAGACGAATAATTGCAAATTTATTTATGCTATTCAATTTTAAAACTTCATTTTCCCAATTTTCAACGACCTTACTTAAAAAATCATTTTCATAATTTACGCTATTTTCATCATGTATATTTTTCAAATCATAAATACCAATTGCAGAAGTATTAATAAGAAAAATATCTTTACCAGATTCATTAATTGACTTTACAATAAGCATGGTTGAATTAATCCTACTGTCAATAATTAAACTCTGATTCGATTCATTCCAACGTTTATTAATAGAAAAACCAATAAAATTAATGACAACATTACAGCCAGAAATTTTGTTTTTCAGTATATTTAAACTTGTAAAATCAATCCTGTCAATCTCAATTATTTGATTTCCTAAGTTGATAAAAAACTTTTTCGTTAAACTTCCAAGAAATCCATTGTGCCCAGCAATACCAATTACCATAGTAATTTGAATTAAATAATTAATTTTACAAACTTGAAATTCTTATAATATGAAAGAAAAAATTACAACATATTTAGCTGAAATACAAAATTTTATACCAGAAAGCAAAGAACAACATGAAGCTTTTCGTTTAAAATATTTAAGTAAAAAAGGAATTATATCAACACTTTTCGAAGAGTTTAAGTTGATTCCAAACGAAGAAAAAAAAGATGCAGGAAAATTAATCAATGACTTTAAAAAAGCTGTAGAAGAAATATTGTTGAAAAATCAGGAAAGATTCGATAATTCAACAAACGATATTACCAATTTTGATTTTTCATTACCAAGTAAATCCACTTCAATTGGAAGCAGACATCCAATTTCCATAGTAAAAAATGAAATATGCAATATTTTTGGAAAACTAGGTTTTTCAATCAGCGAAGGACCTGAAATTGAAGACGACTGGCATGTATTCTCTGCTCTTAATTTTCCTCCGGAACATCCCGCCCGTGATATGCAGGATACATTTTTCTTTGAAAAAACACCTGATATTTTATTGCGAACCCATACTTCATCAGTTCAAATTAGGGCAATGGAAAAAACTAAACCTCCTTTGCGAATAATAATGCCTGGCAGGGTTTTTAGGAACGAAGCAATCTCAGCAAGAGCTCATTGTATTTTCCATCAGGTTGAAGGACTTTATATTGATAAGAATGTTTCATTTACCGATTTAAAACAAACCCTTCTGTTTTTTGCCAAAGAAATGTTTGGAGAAGAAACAAAAATCAGGTTACGTCCCTCCTACTTCCCATTTACTGAACCATCAGCTGAAATGGATGTATCTTGCAAAATTTGCAAAGGAAAAGGCTGTAATGTATGCAAATACAGTGGTTGGCTCGAAGTTTTAGGTTGTGGAATGGTTCATCCAAATGTATTGGAAAATTGCGGCATTAATTCAAAAGAATTTTCAGGTTTTGCTTTTGGTATGGGAATAGAACGCTTGTCTATGCTTAAATTTTCAGTTAAAGATTTGCGCATGTATTTCGAAAATGATGTCAGGTTTTTAAATCAGTTTGCGTAAAAGTTATTGAACTAAATTTATTTTAATTTCATAACTAATATTTACACCAGGTTTTAAAGTAGCCCAAACTCCACAATATTTTTCTTCAGAAAGTTTTACAGCTTTTTCGATTTTGTCATATTCAGGATTTTTTCCAGATACTTCAAATACTATATTAATGGCATTGTACTTTTTAGGATGCTCCTCAGCTAAATCACCTTCCACTTTAATATTAAAACTATTATAATCCACACGCATTTTATCCATTAATGATACAATATCCATTCCGGTACAACCAGCTAATGACATCATTATTAAAGCCTTTGGTCGAGGGCCTAAATTTTTTCCTCCAAATTCTTCAGAAGCATCTATAGTAATTTTATGCCCATCAATAATAGATTCAAATGACATTCCATTTGTCCACTGTACATTAATTGTATTTTTCATTTTAAAATAATTTTTGTTGTGAATTAAAATTGTTCAACATTCCAACAGCCTCATAAGCCCTTTCAGTAACTTCACGACCACGAGGAGTGCGATGTATAAAACCTTCTTTAATTAAAAAAGGTTCATATACTTCTTCAATTGTTCCGGGATCCTCACCAATAGCAGTCGCCATAGTACTTAATCCAACTGGACCACCATGAAACTTTTCAATAATACATTTAATAAGCTTTGTATCAATATCATCTAAACCATTTTTATCAATATTCAAAGCATTTAAAGCATATTTCGTTATTTCAATTTCAATTACGCCTGTTCCTTTAATTTGGGCAAAATCACGTACACGTCGTAACAAAGCATTTGCAATTCTGGGTGTTCCACGACTTCTTGAAGCAATTTCTTTTGCAGATAAATTATCAATTCCAATATTTAAAATTTTTGAACTACGCTTTACTATTCCATATAATATTTCAGCATTATAATAATCTAAATGCGATGAAATACCAAACCTTGCTCGCAATGGACTAGTTAATAAACCAGCACGCGTTGTTGCACCAATTAATGTAAATGGATTTAATGTAATTTGCACCGAACGAGCACTAGCACCTTTATCAAGCATTATATCAATAACAAAATCTTCCATTGCAGAATAAAGATATTCTTCAACAACAGGGGACAAACGATGAATTTCATCAATAAACAAAACATCGCCTTTTTCCAAACTAGTTAAAATACCAGCTAAATCTCCAGCTTTATCTAAAACAGGACCAGATGTAATTTTTAAATTTACATTTAATTCCTTTGCAATAATACCAGCCAAGGTAGTTTTTCCCAAACCGGGTGGCCCGTGCAACAAAACATGATCTAAAGAATCACCACGAAGTAACGCAGCTTGCACAAAAACACGTAAATTTTCAATTATCTTATCCTGACCTTTAAATTGATCAAATTCAATTGGACGAATTCGATTTTCATAGTCAAAATCGCTTTTTAACTTTTCATCCCTTATATCAAATTCTTCAGCCATTAAACAGCAATCTTTTCAGAAATTTCAAGCATTCTTAAAATTGAACCTTCAGCACGTTTTCTTAAACCTTCTTCAATAATAATTTCAGGTTGTTCAGTTAATAAGCAATTATATATTTTTTGCAAAGTAATCATTTTCATAAATTTACAATCGTTGCAACCACAAGTAGAATCAGTAGGCGGAGCTGCTATAAATTCTTTACCTGGTTCAGCCAATTTCATTTGATGAAGAATACCGGATTCAGTAGCAACAATATATTTTTTCGCATTATCTTTTTTAATAAAATTCAAAAGTGAAGCAGTAGAGCCAATATGATCAGCAACAATTAAAACAGGTTTTTTACATTCGGGATGAGCAATAATTTTAGCATCTTTATTTTTACTTTTAATTTCAAGAATCCTTTCCAATGAAAAATCTTCATGAACATGACAAGCACCATCCCAAATTATTAAATCTCGCCCGGTAATATTTTTAATATAATTTCCCAAATTTCTATCTGGTGCAAAAATAATTCTTTTGTTTTCAGGTATACTTTTTACAATTTGTAAAGCATTAGAGGATGTGCATGCAATATCAGTCATAGCTTTAATTTCAACAGTTGTATTAACATATGAAACAACAACTGCATCCGGATATTTATCCTTAAATAATTTAAAATCGTCTTCTTTACAAGAATCTGCTAAAGAACAACCAGCATTTAAATCAGGAATTAAAACCTTTTTCGCAGGGTTAATAATTTTTGCAGTCTCGGCCATAAAATGAACACCGGCTAAAACAATTATATCAGCCTTAGTTTTTTGAGCTTCCTGTGCCAAAGCCAAACTATCACCAATAAAATCAGCTATATCCTGAATTTCAGCTTCCTGATAATAATGAGCTAAAATTATCGCATTTTTTTCTTTTCTTAATTTGTTGATTTCAGTTATCAACACTTCTTTATTCATTATTATATTTTTTAAAATTTTAAAAATAATAAATGATGATGATGTTAGGCTGTTAATTGTGTTAGAAAATATTTGGCAAAACTATTGCAAAAAGCTTTTATAAGGTTTTAACAACATGAAATTAACAACTTCAAATTTATTATGTTTATGTTTATCAGTATTTACCAAAAACATACTAACAATTGTTAATATGGATCAATGGTAAAAAATACCAATTTTTGAACAGGTAAATTTAGTTAATAAACAGGTCAGAATTTTGGGTTAATAAATAATAAATTTTGTTGCAGAATGAATATGATTGTATATAGAAGTAGTAATTTTTAAAAAGAGAATATTCTTATCAGATTTATTTAAAATTTTTGAACAAAAAATAGCACATTTTTATAAATGTTATTAACAAGTAAACGTTTTAGATATAAATATCTGTAGTTATTTTTTAAATATATATACTTTTGAAGGTAATAATAATATAATTTGGTAATTAAATTAATGGCAAAAATTGGAATAGCGAGCGATCATGCCGGATTTGAATTGAAGGAGAAATTAAAAAAATGGCTTGCTGCAAAAAATTACGAAGTAATAGATTTTGGAACAAATTCAAATGCAAGTTGTGATTATGCCGATTTTGCGCATCCATTGGCTAATTTTGTTGAAAATGGCGAATCTGAATTTGGAATTTCGATTTGTGGAAGTGGTAATGGAATTAGCATGACGGTGAATAAACATAAAGGAATACGTGCAGCGCTTTGTTGGAATAGTGAAATATCGAAATTGGCACGTGCGCATAACGATGCAAATATTTGTTCGTTGCCTGCAAGGTTTATAACTGAAGAAGAGGCTTATTCTATTGTAAAAATTTTTTTAGAAACTCCATTTGATGGAGGCCGGCACTTAATAAGAATTAATAAAATTCCAATTATAAATTGTTAAGCTATGTTATCCAACACTTGCAAATATGCTATAAGAGCATGTATCTATCTTGCTCTTAACAATCAACAGAGCGAAAAAATAGGCATTAAAAAAATTTCGGATGATTTAAAAATCCCTTCCCCTTTTTTAGGAAAGATTATGCAGGTTTTGGCTAAAAACAAAATCCTGGCATCGACCAAAGGTCCAAATGGTGGTTTTAGCCTGGGAAAACCAGCGGATAAAATTTCACTTATGGATATTGTGAAGATAATTGATGGTAATGATCCATTTGACACATGTATAATTAGTCTTGCAAGTTGTACTGCTGAAGAAAAACATTGTGCAGTTCACGAAAATTACTATAAAATTCGTGAAGAAATTAAATCAATGTTTGGCAATCAAACCATTGAAGAAATGGCCGATCATATCAGAAAAGGACATGATTCGATAGTTATTTAATTTCCCTGAAAAAAACAATTGGCCGGAATTTATATTCATATTCCTTATTGTAAAAAACGTTGCCATTATTGCGATTTCTACAAAACAGTTAATCTAAAAAATGTTGATGATTTTATTTCTTCTCTTTTAAAAGAAATAGAATTGAAAGCCAATTTTTTTTTACCTAAAACACCTATTGAAACAATTTATTTTGGTGGTGGAACACCATCAATTTTGACAATTAATGCATTAAACAACATTTTTACAGCACTTCATAAGAATTTTACAATTCAAAGTAATGCCGAAATTACTTTAGAACTTAACCCTGACGATATTTCCCTTGACTATATGATATCATTATTTCAAATTGGCGTTAACCGCGTAAGCATTGGAATACAGTCGTTTGATAATGAATTTTTGCAGTTGATGAACCGCAGGCATACTGTTGAACAAGCATTTGCTGCTGTTGAAAATTCAGTAAAGTCAGGAATTGAAAATATATCAATCGACTTAATTTATGGCTTGCCCAATTTAAATGAAAAGCAATGGAAATCGACACTTGAAATGGCATTAACACTTCCGGTACAGCATTTATCGGCTTATCATTTAACTTATGAAACCGGGACAGTTTTTTATAACTGGCTAAAAAATGGAATTTTAAAAGAAATGGACGAAGATTTAAGTTGGCGACAATTTGAAATGCTTCATGAAATGGCTGAAAATAAAGGTTTTGAACATTATGAAATTTCAAATTTTGCACAACCTCAAAAATATTCAAAGCATAATTCATCCTATTGGCAGGGGATTCCTTATTTAGGACTTGGACCTTCGGCACATTCATATAATAATAATACCAGAAGTTGGAATGTTTCGGATTTAGAAAAATATATTATTGCAAACAACAATAATTCAGTATTCTGGGAAGAAGAAATACTAACAGCCGAAAATCATTTGACCGAATTTATAATGACCTCGTTAAGGACTAACAATGGTTTGAATATTGAATCTTTTGAAAATAAATTCGGATTAAGTTCAAAAGTTAAACTTTTGGAAAAAGCACAAAAATATATTTCTTTAAACCAGCTTAAAATTGAAGAAAATCATTTAAAATTCAGCCTTTCAGGCTGGTTTATCATGGATAAAATTCTTACTGAAATTGTTTAAAATTTTATTTTAATCGATTTACAACTTCATTAAATTTAGGGTTATCATGCAGTGCAAGCAATTTATTGTCGCTTAATAGTTTTTGCTTATCAGTAAAACCATATTTTATTGAACTTTCAATTTCAGCAATGGCTTCATTTATTTTACCCCTGTTAGCAAAAGCACAAGCATTAAAATAATGATAATCGGGGTTTTCAGGATCGGATAAACCATATATTACAAGAAAATTTTCGGCTGCATTCCAATTGGCCTGAGAAATAGCAGAACTCACATAACTATATGAAACCAGGCTTATAAATGCCATTTGCCGGATTGCAGAAAGTCTTTCAAGACTTGACTTACCAGTTTTTGAAACAGCTGTTAACTTTTTAATTTCTGATTTCCACCAGCTTATGTTTTCACTTTTAAATGCATCAATGAATATTTGTTGCATTTTACCTTCTTCTGATACAATGGAATTTTGTTTGTCAATATATTGGGTAAGTTCAGAATTATTATCCAAACTATTTAAATTTTTCATTAATTCTGAAACGTCCGTTAAGCCATTAAATTCTGTAATTGCATTTTTTGCTATTTCATGCGCTTTTAACAAACTATCAATTTTATTTGATTTTTCAAGCCTTTCAATAGTTGATAGTTTCAATTTGAATAATGAAATTATAAATGGTTTGTCAATTGGTATATTTTGCATTTTCATTGCCTGTAAATCAAATGAAAGGACTGCATTTGCAAGATATTGTTTTGGTGGCCAATGGTGCTTTCCTTCAAAAACATGAAATTCATGAGGCTTCGACATTTTTTCGAGTTGTAAATCAAGCATTTTCATTTCTAAATAATTCATATCTGAATCGCCTGCCATACCTATAAAATAGAAATTTGGCTGACCTTCCGTAGGCTGATATCCGGCAGAACAGCCAATTACACCTGCAACATTGGGATAAGATAATGCACAAGCCGATGCAACTCGTGATCCGCCTGAGAAGCCAGCAACATAAATTCTTTTATCGTCAATTGATAGTTTAGCTTTGGTATCTGAAAATAGCGAATTTATTATATGATTCAAATATCCGGCGTCGGTTCCATTCTTTGAATCATTTGAACCTACAACAATGTAACCTCTTTTTTCGGCAATATCTTTGAATAAGGATACTGGTAATTTACCATCTCCTTTTGGATCGAAGCAATAAATTATTGGCCAAAAGTGGACAAGGTCATAACCTGATGGTAAATAAAGGCAATAGCTAAACGACTGGTCATCTTTACAAATTACTTTATCAACAATTTTTCCTTTTTCAGCCCATTGAAGAAAATCCTTTTTAGCATTATCCGCTGGTTTGCACGATATAAGTGAAAAACATAAACCAATTATCAGAACATTTAAAATTTTCATAATTTAACCTCCGCTTCGTTTCACTTTATAACCATCCGACAAAAGTATTTGAATTATTTTATCACAGAAATCGCCCTGTATTAAAATTTGAGAATCTTTGACAGTACCTCCAACCCCGCATTTTGATTTTAATAGTTTTCCAAGATTTTCCAAATCATCTTTTTTACCAATAAATCCATTAATAAGTGTTACTGCTTTTCCGGCGCGTTGCTTTTTATCAAGAGTAATTCTAAGGTTTTGCTGATTATTAGGTAATGTGTCAACTTCATCAACCTTGTATTTCTCATATTCAAAATCAGGATTTGTTGAATAGACAATATTTACCCTTTTTTTATCCTTTTTGTTTGACATAATAATTAGTTTGAAGTGCAAATTTATAAACTTCTAAATTAAAAACCCCTTTACCATTATAGGCAAAGAGGTTTTAAAACTGGGTAATAAGGCGGGTTAAGGGAAAAATTAAAAACTAACTATTTTTTAAACTAATTTATTTAACAGTAATATTAATTGTACCCAATGTGATTGTTACACTGCTGTTGCTATTTGTGGAAGCCAATGCTAATGTTCCTGAAAATGTACCTTTAATCGCTGTTGAACTAATTTCAGAGAAATTAACAGTACAACTTGAATTTGAATAAATATTTGCTGCCTGGTAAATTCCATCATTAATATAAGCAGTAATTATTGCAAAAGGATTTGATGAAGAAGCTGTATAATCTTTTGAACTTTTAACACCATCTAAATCGTATGCATTTATTAGCATACTGCTATAAGGATCAGCATTATGTGAATAAATTGTAATATACGTTTTATTACTATTAGTCCATGTTACAGAATCAACATTTAATGAATAATTCGTTGAATTGTACGTGTAACTTACGGTACCTGATACATTTAATTTAATTTCCTTCGTATTTCCAGAATTGTTATTATTGGTTGAAGGTTCGGTTGTATCATCTTTTTTACTACAATTTGTAATTAGTAAAAGACTTAATGCAATGAATAAAATAATTTGAATTTTTCTTTTCATATTAATTTGTGTTTAAAGGTTTATTTGTAAAACCAAAATTAAGTTGGGGGAAAATTAAATTTATCCACGAAATAATGGATTTTTACAACCATCCAAAAAATTATATTTGTTATTAATAAATTAAGTTCCATCAAAATGAGGCTTAGATTGAATTGTCAAAATTTTAACAAATACACATAACATGAAAGGAAATAAAATTATGCCCGATAAGGAGGTAAGAAATTTCTATCATGCTATTCATTTAATTGAAGCTTCATTAAATGAACTTCGGCAAATAACCAGGGATATTATTCCAGAAACTCTAATTGTTAATGGTGTAAAGGATGCAATTTTCGAATATTGTGAATTAAATCAATCACAATTAACAAGAATTAATTTTCAATTTATTGGGGAATTTAAAAGGATAAAAAAAGAAATAGAAATAAATACATTTCTGATTTTTAAAGAAATTATTGATAATTCTTTAAATTATGCTAATCCATCTGAAATATTAGTGCAAATTTTGCAGGAACCTAGCCGGTTAAGTTTAATTATGCAAGATAATGGCAATTGTTTTAACCTTCACGCCTCAGAAAATATTCATGGATTAGGTTTGAAAAAAATAAAATCATTGGTCGAAAACCTGCATGGAACAATTGATATTAATTCACAATTAGGAATAGGTTCAGAATTTACTATAGAATTTTCCATTTAATTTTTTGAAATATAATAATAATCAATTAGGTTTGTTTTGTTTATGAATTTATACAAAAATGTCAAACATCCTGATTGTTGAAGATCATCCGGTTGTAGTAGAAGGTCTGCAAAAGCTACTGGCAGATAAGAAAATAGCATTAAAATGCATTGTGGCTTATAGCGCAAAAGAATGCTTAAAGGCAATCAACTCATTTGAACCCGATTTGGTTTTGTTAGATTATAGTTTACCCGATGGAAATGGTATTGATTTGTGCAAAATTATTTTAGCCAAATATCCAAAGTCAAAAATATTAGCTATAAGTTCATTTCGGGAGCAAAGTCTTGTAAAACGCATGGTTGACAATGGTGCACTTGGTTTTGTTTTAAAAAATGCTTCGGAAAATGAGATAATTGAGGCAATTCAAACTGTATTATCAGGTAAGCAATACTTAGGATCGGAAATAATAGAAATTCTTAAGGGAAAAGAAAATAATAATCCAATTTTGACAAGGCGTGAACTTGAAGTTTTAAAACACATTGCTGATGGCTTTACAAATACTGAAATTGCCGAAAAGCTTTTTATTAGTCCATTAACAGTTGATAGTCACAGGAAAAATTTGATTATTAAATTAGATGCAAAAAATACAGCATCACTTATAAAAATTGCAATTCAAAAAGGATTTATTTAATTTTTAAACTCTAACTCCAATTACTGTAACATCATCAACCTGTTCATAATTGTTCTTCCATTCAGTAAATGATTTGTGTAGTTTTTCTTTCTGAGTTTTTAAATCAAGTTGATTAATATTGAGCAATAATTCCCGGAATCGTTTAATCATAAATTTCTTTCCATCTGGACCACCAAACTGATCAAGAATTCCATCGGAGAAAGTATAAAGCATATCTCCCTTTTGAATATCAAATGTTTGTGAAGTAAAAGGTGTTGATCCTTTTTCATAAATTCCAACAGGCATTTTATCCGGTTTTAATTCTGTTAGCTGACCATCTCTAATAATTATGAGAGGATTATTTGCTCCGGAAAAATGAATTTTATTATTAACATTATCAAGAATAAATAAGGCAACATCCATACCATCGCGATGTTCCCCAACTCTGTTTGATTGATGTAATGACTTGATAATATGAATTCGCATATCATCAAGAATTTCACCGGGCGTAATTTCTTGATATTTATTAATAATATCGTTCAATAAAGCTGTTCCAAGCATACTCATAAAGGCGCCGGGAACTCCATGACCAGTACAATCGGCTGTTACCAAAATTATCTTTCCGTCTTTTTCGGTTAAATAATAAAAATCGCCACTCACAATATCGCGAGGTTTGAAAAAAACAAAATGTTGTGGCAATAACTGTTCAAATAATTCATTAGGAGGCAGAATAGCATGTTGCAAACGACTTGCATATTGAATACTATCAGTAATTTCTTTTTTCTGTTCTGTGATCAAATCATTTTTCTTTGCAAGCTCAATATTGGCTAATTTTCGTTGTTTGCTTTGACGATAAATAAAAACTACCATTATACTAACCAATAGAATTACTAAAATGAAAAAGAATATGGTATATTTTTGTTGCTTAATTTGAGTATCCTGCAAGGCTTTATCTTTATTTAGAATTTGAATTTTTTGTTTTTGCGATTCTGTTTCATACTGGGTTTGTAACTCTGCCATTTGTTTATAATTTTCGGCATTTAGCAAAGTATCTTTAATTTCGGTATATAACTTATAACTTTCAAGAGCATTAGCCGGGTCTCCTTGCTTATTATATAAATCTGACAGGTTTTTATATGACTCTTTAATTAAATCGTTTAATTTGTGATCTTTGGCCACAGTTAAAGCATCCTGTAAAAATTTCTGAGAAAGTGCATAATTTCCGATTTTTAAATAAACTATACCTAAATTAATTTTATTCGAAGTTTCTTCTGCTATATTATTATGATTTCTATATATTTCATCAGCTTTTTTATAATATGAAACAGCTAAATCGAAGTTTCCTGCAGATTGATCGATTGTGCCTAAATTTGTATACAATTGAGCAATCTTAGTCTTGTTATTCAAAGAGTCTTGAATTCGAAGTGCTTCATTATAATTAGTCAAGCATTCATTATAAAATGAAAGTATTTTTTTACTTGATAATTTATTATATAAGTTGTCTTTCCAATCTTTGCCATATTTTTTTTCAATTTCTTTTTCAATAATGGCGTATTGAACAGAAGCAATATTATTAAGTGATTCCGCAACTTTTGATTGGTCACCAGTCTGTTTTCTAATTGCAAGGGCCTGCTTATGTGATTCCAGTGACATTGATTGATTGCCCATTTTGTTATAAAGAAGCCCAAGATTATTTAAACAGCTTGAAATACCTTCTTTATATCCAAGTTTTTGAAATATTCTCAATGCATCCTGATAGGCAGCTATGGCATTTTCATACTTTCCCCAACTCCAATATACGTTTCCAATATTATTTTTAGTAATTGCTGAACCTTCCAAATCACCATTCGAAATTCTTAAACTATCGGCAGTTTTATAATATTCAATAGCTTGAGGGAATTGACTTTTTTCATAATTTAATAATCCTAAAAATAAATAAGTTTTAGAAAGTTGTTTAAAGTCATTTGATGTTTTTAGTGGTTTTATTGAATTTTTTAATTTTTCAATTGCATTATCAGGTTTTCCCTGTTTACGTGAAATTAAACCTTGAAAAAAATAACTTTTACCTTCTTCCAGAGCATATTTTCCTTTTGAATATTTTAAAGATTGTTCAAAAAAATCTGAAGCATCATTAATATCAGAGGAATAAAAATAATTTATTCCAATTAAATTAAAACATGTAGCTACCCCTTCCTTATCTTTAAAAGCCTGGTAAATTTTCAAAGCTTGTTCAGTCCATTGATTCGATTGTTTAAAATCATGCTGATAATAATAAAATTGGCCAATAGTAATTTTATCTGCTGCTGCATCTAAAGTATTGCCACTCCTGATATTTAATTCTAGGGCTTTCTGGCAGTATTCTAAGGCTACAGAATATTCTGTTTGGGTGAGGGAATTATCTGCTAATATTTCATTTGCAAATTTTAAGTACAAGATTGGCTTATCATTTTCTTTAGCTTTTTTTATAATTGTCGATAAACTATCAATACTAATTTTAGCTTGAAGGTTTGGATAAAAATAAATTGCAAATAGAAAAGATAAAATGAAAACCTTAGTTAGAAAATATTTACCATGCAGAAATATCATAAAGTGCATTTTATTAAAATCAAACTTACTTGTTTTTTTGGAAAAATGCAATTTAGTTAGCCTTAAGCTAACTGATTTTATTTTAATTTTTAACTTTATTAGAAAAATTCCTTAAAAATAGTTTGAATACAGAAAAATATTTTAAATCTGTTTTAACAAACCGAATAAAATAGAAAAATTGAACAATTGAAATGAAGAAAAAATTAATCCGAAATTTAATATTTGCAGTACCTATTTTTATAATAATTTGGTTTTTAGTCATAAATTTTTACTTCCACCAAATTAATGTCAAACCTACAATTGCAGCAGTTTTAGATTCAGAAACATTATTGATTTTTACTTCCCGGGAAATGGTTTCAAGAAAAAATATTGATATTAATACTTCAGAAAAAATTTCTCGAAAAGCTTTACCTGTTTCAAAAAATCAAATAAAAAATGTTGGTCTTATTGATGGCCATTCAAACGAATCTCCCCAATCTAAAAAATTCAATTTAATTGAAAATAAACCAAAAACAAGCGAAAATACTAATAATAATGAAAGCTCATTGAATATTAAGGATAATGAACCTGAGAAACATAATTTATTGCAATCGAACGAAATTATGACTGTTTCAGAAAATGATGCGGATTTGCGACTGAATAATGCATTAAAAATTTTAAACTCTGGTGATACTCTTTTAGCGATAGAACAAATGCGCGATATTGCCAAAGAAAATAGAAGATATTTAGCCGTTTGGCATCATCTTACTCTGGTATATTTGCAACAAAATGATAAGGTAAATGCCATTAAATGTTTGAATAAATTATTGAAACTCGTCAATAGCGGAAGAATTAAAAAAACAATAAAAGAAGTTTTACATCTATCTGAAAAAGATAGATTTGATGATGCTTTAAAAAAATTTAAAGATTTAAAACCAGATGATTCCTAATTTATTCCTATTTTACTACCATTTCAATTATTTTCATTAACCCGGCCGGAGCAACTCCCAACCATATAATGGAAATAAAAGATATAGCTAAAACCATGCTGCTAGCAATTGGAACAAAAATTTTACCTTGTGATTGTTCTGATTCAGATGGTTTGAATATTGTGTAAACTACTTTTAAATAGTAATATAAGCTAATTGCGCTATTAATAATTAAAAGCCATATAAGTAGCCATTTACTTGCACTTGCCGCTCCGGCAGCTAAATAAAATTTTGATATAAAACCTGCCGTTAAGGGCATCCCGGCTAAAGAGAAAAATGTTGCTGCCAAAATAATTGCCAGCCATTTATTACGGAAATATAAACCTTTATAATTATCAAGGGAATCAGCTTCTTTTTCTTCATTGGATAAAATTCCTATCACAGCAAATGCTCCAACTGTGGTTAAAAAGTAAGCTGCCAGATAAAATGATGCTGATTTTAATCCCATAGATCCTCCAACAATTAAGGCAATAAGCAAATAACCCAGATTTGCAATGGAAGAACTAGCTAAAATCCGTTTAATACTTGTTTGTTTCAAAGCCAGTAAATTACCTGTAAACATGGAAAGAACAGAAATAATGGCAAGCACAACATATAAAATGCCTGATGATTGTATTCCTGTTCCTGCAATTAACCTTAAAGCAAATGCAAAAGCTGCACCTTTTGAAGCCGATGCCAGAAAAGCGGTTACAGGCGAAGGTGCACCCTGGTAAACATCAGGCGTCCACATGTGGAATGGGGCTAAGCCTAATTTAAAACCAAGTGCAACAATTATTAAAGATAAACCTGCAAGCGCTAAAGGTGGCAAAGGGTGCGTAATCCTGAAATATAGTGAGACAACTGTAGTATCCATGCTGCCACAAATTCCATATAACATGGCCATTCCAAAAAGTAAAATTGCAGAAGATGCTGCAGCAAGCGTAAGATATTTAATTGCTGCTTCAACACTACCTTTATTGGATCTTGTATAAGCAATCAACACATATAATGGAATACTTAGCAATTCCAACCCGATGAAAAATGCAATAAAATGATGTGCCGAAATCATTACAAGTGTTCCGAGAACTGCAATATTGAAAAGTACATAGAATTCTTCTTTTTGTTCCTGAAATTTGCTGAAATAGTTATAGCTGATAATGTTTATAAGTATTGCAGCAGCTAAAGCAATTGCCATAAAGAATATAGCAAATTGGTCAATTACAATTAATTTTTCAGCCCAAACAGGTAAATTTTGCGATATATTGAATAATGAAACAAAAGCAAGAACTAATCCAAGCAATGATAATCCTGAAATTAATTTATGATTACGAAAAAATGAAGCAATAAGCATCAGCAATATGGAAGATGCTGAAATTATAATAAAAGGTGAAAGAGAATAAAATTGCGACATAATTTATAATTTAAATTTAAGGCTCAATTAACTTTACCGATGCTTCATTTGCATTTGTCTTTATCGGAACGTCCCTTTGTGGGATTTCCATATTCAATATTTTTTCAACGGCTGCTTTCGATCTGTTTAATATCGGTTGAGGTTTCAAACCAATCCAAACAATCATAACAATTAAAGCGCCAAGGCTGACTTTTTCAATCCATGAAAAATCTGACATTGCGTATTCCTGGTTTTTATTCCCTACGAAAATCTTTTGGATTATCCGTAAGGAATATGCTGCAGCTGCAACTAAACCCAATGATGCCAATACTGTTATTACAATACTAACTTTAAATGTTCCGGTAAGAATTAAAAATTCAGCTATAAAATTTCCTGTACCAGGTAATCCTAATGAAGCCATGGCAATAAATGTCCCAATGCCAGATAAAACAGGAACTTTTTCCCAAATTCCACCTAGTTGGTTAATGTTACAGGTGCCGGTCCGCTTGAGAAGTGATGCGGCAATAATAACCAAAGCACTTGTACTTACTGCACTTGCTATCATTTGAATAACAACTCCTTGCCAACCAATGCTATTAAAAGCATAAATTCCTAACAGGATAAATCCCATGTGGCTTATTCCACTATATGCTGCAATTTCCCTCAAATCTTCTTTGGCATATGCCATAAAGGCGCCATAAAGTATAGTAATTATACCAATTACCATTGCAGTACTGGCAAAATATTTTGAGGATTCATAAAACAACGGAACTGCAAACCTGATAATTCCATATGCGGCTGTCTTAATCATTAAACCCGTGACCACCGCAGTTATTGGGGCATCGGTAAATGATGCCGGTAACCATCCGTGAAATGGAACAACCGGAAGCTTTACCAGAAAAGCTACCAAAAAGCCAAGCATTAATAATGATGCTGTTTTTATTGGCAACGAAATATTCATTAAATCAGCGTAATCGAATGAATAAATTCCGGTTTCTTTATAATGAATAAAATATAGCGATAGTATGGAAATTAATAATATTAATCCGCTAAACTGCGTATAAATGAAAAACTTGAGTGAGGTTTTCTGGCTTTTTGATCTTCCAAACATTACCATTAAAAGGTAGAGTGGGAGCAACATCATTTCCCAAAAAAAGAAGAATAGAAATAAATCAACCGAAAGGAATATTCCTATAACGCCTGAAATCATTAATAAGGTATTGAAATAATAGAAACCTTCATTTTCGGTTTTTGGTGATGCCAAAACGGAAATAAAACCCATAATTATGGTCAGTAAAATCATTAAATAACTCAAGCCATCAATTGCAAAATGGATAGAAATACCCATTGCTGGTATCCAATTCATTTTAAATTCGAGCATCCATCCTGCATTATTCTTGAATAGGGTAGGGAAGGAGCTTAAATTCCACGAACCTAAAATGATGATTGCTTCAATTGCCAACACGGCAAGTGCGATAATTTTCGGAAGAGCTTTGTTTATTTTCGCTGCAATTGGTGTTACAATTGCCCCGGCTAATAAAATCAATATGAGTAGCGCTAATATCATAAGAATAGCATTAATGTCAATATTAAAATAAGTCCTGTTACAATTCCGGTAATATACCAGCTTATTCTGCCATTTTGAATTGAAGCAACAGTATTTCCGGCACGTTTAACTATATTTCCGATACTATCAAAAACTTCGTCAATGGCGTCGGTTTTATTTGCATTGGCAATCCAAACAAAAGGTTGCACAAATACCTTATCATACAATTTATCAAACTGCCAGCCTGCAAGGAAAAATTTTTGAACTGGGGAAGTTTTATATTCCACAACCGTCTTTTTTAAATACATTGCATAGGCAATATAAACGCCCAATAAAGAAATAAATACTGAAAGCAACTGAAAAATAAGTTCTTTTGATTCAGCTACTTTTACTATTACCGGTGGTAGGGTTCTGTTTACCAAATCGGAAAATAAAGTAAAATGGCCAAAATTTTCAGGCAATTGAATAAATCCTGCAACTGTGGTAAGTATCGCCAATATAACCAGTGGAACAGTCATCAGTTTGCCGGGATGGTAATGAACATGAGTTTTTTCTTCCCCAAAAAATGTAATAAACACCATTCTGAAAGTATAAATTGAAGTAAGAAAAGCACCAGTAAATCCGGCTGTCCAAAGCCATGGGCTTCCATTATTGGCCGACCAGGCGAACCATAAAATAGAATCTTTACTGTAAAATCCGGCAGTTACCAAAGGCAAGGCTGATAATGATGCTGAACCAATAAGAAATGTCCAGAAAACAACCGGTAATTTTTTTCGAAGCCCACCCATTTTAAACATATCCTGTTCGTGGTGCAAAGCTAATATCACTGCGCCGGCAGCAAGGAAAAGTAATGCTTTGAAAAAGGCATGTACCATGAAATGAAATATTCCGGCAGACCATGCTCCAACTCCCAAAGCTAGGAACATATAGCCAATCTGGCTAATGGTTGAATATGCCAAAACCCTTTTTAAATCGTATTGGAATAAAGCGCTAATCCCGGCAAGGAGCAATGTTATAGAACCAATTACAGCAACTATTGTCATTGCAAGCGGTGATAATGCGAACAATACATGGGTGCGAGCTATTAAATATACTCCGGCAGTAACCATTGTTGCAGCATGTATTAATGCACTCACAGGTGATGAGACCTGCCATTGCATCAGGCAACCAAACTTGCAAAGGCAATTGCGCCGATTTGCCAACAGCCCCTCCAAGTAATAGCAGCGCTATTGTTAATGCCAATGTTGAGCCGGCAATAATTACAGATGGAGCAGAATTTAATATGTCCTGAATATTTAATGTTCCGAATTTTACTATAATAAGAAACAAGCCAATAAGCATTGCCGTATCACCAACTCGGGTAACAATAAAAGCTTTCCGGGCTGCATAATTATTGGCGGGGTCTTTATAAAAGAAACCAATAAGCAAATATGAACACAAACCTACACCTTCCCAACCCAGATACATCAGTAATAAATTATCGGCCAAAACCAGTGTGAGCATTGACCCGACAAATAGATTCATATAGGCAAAAAATCGGGCATAGCCTTCTTCATTCTTCATATATTCAGCTGAATAAATATGAATAAGGAAGCCAACAAAAGTGATTACAAAAATAAAAACAAGAGAAAGGCTATCGAGGTGAAATGAAATTTCAGGGGAAAGGGTTCCAACCTGAAACCAGGTATATAATTCCTGTGTAAAAATTTGCTTATCTGATGGAAGTTGTAAAAATTGGAAGCCTATGATAAATACCAGTAATGCTGAAATTCCAACTGTTCCTGAACCGATAATGGCTTGAACATTTTTTGGTAAATATTTTCCAAATATGGCAAGGATTAAAAATCCAATAAAAGGCAAAACCGGTACTATCCAAAGTAAGTGAAGCATAAATTCAATTTATTAGTATTGGCCTCACACCAGCCCTCTCCAAAGGAGTGGGAGTTCCCCTTTTCTTTTGGAGAAGGGGTTAGGGGATGAGGCTTCTTTTTTATTTCAATGTATCTAAATTCTTTGTATCCAAACTTTTAAAATGCTTATACATTAGTATTATCAATGCTAGAGCTACTGAAACTTCAGCAGCGGCAACAGCCAGAATGGTAATAAACATAACTTGTCCGTCGGGTTGAGCCCACCTCGATCCGGCTGCTATAAACGCCAATCCGGCACTATTCATCATTATTTCAAGGCTCATTAGAACGTACAAAATATTCCTTCGCACCAAAAGACCTACAATTCCAATTGTGAAGAGTATTCCTGCTAATAAAAGTTGCATTTCAAATGATATATTCATATTAAAAAAAATAAGAAGCCCCCTAAATCACCCAAAGGGGAACTTTAAGAAAAACTCCGATGAAAATTAAATTATTCATTCAATATTTTTAATAAACTCAAATTTTTAAAATCATCATCACATTAGCATATTGAAAAATTGGCACATTATTTAAGATACCTGTGCAAATTTCTTTTAGGTGTCCGGCCTAAATGGTAGGCGCCAACAATGCCTGCCATTAAAAGCATCCCTAATAATTCAACTCCAAGTAAATAACTTGTATAAACCGAGATGGCTACCTGTTTTATCCCAATTACTTCGATAGGTTGTTGTAATGGATTCTTCACAACAAATGCGTAAACAAATTCTGAAATTAGCACTAAACTCAGTAATACAGGAAGTATCCAAACAATTGCTTTTGTTCTTGATTTTTCGTCTTCAGGACTTTTATGTAAATTAAGCATCATGATTACAAAGATGAACAATATCATTATTGCTCCGGCATAAACAATTATTTCGAGTGCGGCAGCATAAGGAGCGCCTGATGTATAAAATACAACAGCTATTGACAACAATGACAAAATCAAATATAGAAGTGAATGCACTGCATTCCTGCCTGTAACAACCATAATTGTTGCAAAAATTGCTATCGCTCCTGCTACTAAAAATAATGAATTCATTCTATATTAAATATAATCTATCTATCTTCTAACATTTAATAACTTGCTTATGCAAGTAAATCTCTTACATCTGTGGGAGGTTCTTCCTGAACTCCTTCACCTTTCTTTTTTCCACCAATTTCAATTCCTGCCTGACTATAAAAATTATAATCGTGATATTTTCCTGGCTCACTTATTAACAGATTTTCCTTTTCATAAACCAGATTTTGCCTTTTATATTCAGCCATTTCAAAATCGGGCGTAAGCTGAATTGCATTGGTGGGACAAGCTTCTTCACAATATCCGCAAAATATACAACGTGAGAAATTGATTCGAAAAAATTCAGGATACCTTCTGCCGGTTTCATCCTCAGTGGCTTGCAATGATATACAGTCCGTTGGGCAAGCAGCAGCACAGAGGTTACAAGCTACACAACGTTCTTTCCCATCAGGATCGCGTGTGAGTATTATTCTTGCCCTGTAACGCGCAGGTAAGAATGGTAGCTTTTCAGGGTAGCCTTTGGTTTCCCTTTTACGGAAAGCGTGTGTGAATGTAATTCCTATACTTCGTAATATGCTTAACATCTTATTTTATTAATTTGTACTTCATATAAAGCAAAACTGTTAATTTATATGATTTTATAATAATTGTTCATTTATTCCCTTTGGTCATGAGAAAAGTTCTTTTTTGCCAAAAAAGAAACGAACCAAAGAAAAAGGCTTAACGGCATAAACTCGCTCCGTTTTCGACTTCGCTCAAACAGCACGCCATCGAAATGGAGTTTTTTAATCCCGCAAAGCGGGAAAGAGCGGTGGCCTGAAAATCTGTTGAGCCAGCGTTGGGATCGTGCGCTGGGATTCAGATTTTCTTGACTTTTTTGGTACTTTTTGTGTCAAGACAAAAAGTACATAAATCAAAGAACTTTAAAGTATATTCCAATTTCATGGAAAAATACTTATATCATTTTGCTAATAAAACCGCTGCTGTTATCAATATATTTAATAAAGTAAGTGGCAGTAATATCTTCCATCCTACTTCCATAAACTGGTCATAACGCGGGCGAGGCAATGAGGCTCTGAGCAAAATAATGAATGCAATAAAACAAAATGTCTTAAACAAAAACCAGAAAACCGGTGGCAAAAATGCTGGGCCTAACCACCCTCCAAAGAATAAAGTTACAATAATTGCTGAAACTAATGTTATACCAAGATATTCACCAACGAAAAACATTCCGAATTTTATTCCTGAATATTCAGAGTGAAAACCTGCTATCAATTCACCTTCGGCTTCAGGCATATCAAATGGGGCACGGTGTGATTCAGCAACCGCAGCAATAAGAAAAATACAGAATCCTAGAAACTGAGGAATAACAAACCACATATGCCTTTGAGCTTCAACAATACCTTTCAAACTAAATGTACCGGAAATCATCACTACACCAAGTAATGATAGTCCCATAAAAACTTCGTAGGATATCATTTGGGCAGCGCCGCGCATTCCACCAATTAAGGTATATTTATTGTTCGAGGCCCATCCTGCCAAAGCGATACTGTATGCGCCAAGTGATGAATTTCCTAAGAAAAACAAAAGAGCTATATTGGAATCGGCAACCAAAAAACCTGGTGCAAATGGTACTAATGCAAAACTGAAAAGAATAGTTGTCATAATAATAGCAGGTGCCAAAATAAATACTGGCTTATCAGCAAATGGAGGAATCCAGTCTTCTTTCAAAAATATTTTAATCATATCTGCCGGAACTTGCAAAATACCATGCCATCCAGTACGGTTTGGCCCATGCCTGTCCTGCCAAAGCGCTAATAACCTGCGTTCAACAAAAATATTTGCTGCAGCAATGGTAATTACCATCAATAATACTCCGCCTATGATAAAACCTATGGCCATAATTCAAATTTTCTAATTACTTAAAAATCCTAATTCCTGGCCCTTTCCCTTTAATGCGCTGTTCAATTCTTTTAAATACTTATTGCTCGATTGTACTGAGTTCCAACCCGGCGACCAGTAATACGATGTTAATTCTGCAGGGGGCATTTCATGACTGCCTTCCATTGAATATGCTAAGGCAGAATTTTCATCCTGATTAGGCTTTGGTTCACTTACATTTACATTGGCCAAAATAGATGTCCGTCCACTGAACCGAGGTGTTTGTCTTGGAATTTTCATGCCGTTTTCACGGAAAGAAGCCGATGGCGCTACTTCAATAATGGCATTAAGTAATGGATATTCAGCTGCAATTGTTTTAACAATGGCATCAAAGTTTGATGTTTGTTTATTATTCAATTTTGAAGCAATTTCATTGAGCCATTTCCAGCTTTGCAGTATATTTTCTTTTGAAGGAAGTGCACTAAAATAGCGTTGCATACGTCCTTCATTGTTTATCATGGTACCTTCCGATTCGGCAAATGTTCCGGAAGCCAAAACCAAATTAGCATTTGCAGTTAATTCAGATTGGTTGTGATGTAGAACAATTGTATTTTTAATTTTTGAAAGTGCTGATTCTGCTTTGGATTTTTCAATTCTATTAAAAAATTCGTTTTCAAGCACAATTAGGTTTTCTACTTCTCCTTTTTCAAGCGATTCAATAGCTTGATTGATATTTTTATCAGCAATTATACCCAACCCGAGACTATTGGCTTCAGGTACTACACAATACAAGCCTGTTTTCCTTTCGGGTGAAGATAACAATTCTGCGATTCTAGCCGAAGCGTCAATAATTTCGTTATTATTTAATTGTGTTCCGGTAATTATTATTACCGATTTGCAATCTTTGGTATATTCGATAATCTGACTTGCAAATTCCTTTTCTTCTGCTGAAATGTTGCTTAAAGGCTTGTTTTCCAAAAGGGAAATAATTGCATTGGCAATTTTAGCAATACTTTCAGCATTATTATTGTAAGTTGAAGTTGCAATATCGTCAATTTTTGTAGCTTCCGGTGTGGCTATGAATAATGGTCCTTTATTAGTCCCTAATGCCGATTTAACTGCTGCTGCATTCCAACCTGGGATATTTAGCTTTTTGGCAATATCCATTGGTTTGTTTTTAACCGATTGGCGAACAGCTAAAGCAAGCCGTGGGGCAGTTTTTAAAATATCTTCACCTAAAATTATAACACCTTCAGTCTGTTCAATTTCTCTTAAATGCGGTACATGAACATTTCCGCTTTGATAAATTTTTAAAATATTTTTAATGGAAGAAAATTCTGAGGAATTTATTCCTGCATAGAAATTTTCCTTGCCCACCAGTTTTTGCAATTCAAAATTAGCTTCAATGGAAGCCAATGGTGAGCCTATGCCTATATTTTTTCCGGATGATAATAAAGCTACTGCTTTTTCAAGAGCTTCGTCTTTTGTCAGATTCGTTAAAGCTGAATTCTTTTCTTTTTTATAGAATGAAGATAAAATACGAGTTTCGTCATTAACGAATTCGTAACCAAAACGTCCGCGGTCGCATAGGAAATAACCATTTACTTCATTGTTATAGCGGTTTAAAGTACGGCGAATTTTACCGTATCGTTCGCCAATAATGGTGTTACAACCTACTGCACAGTGTGTACAAATGCTTGGAGCATTGGTAAGATCCCATTTACGGGTATAATGCTTTTTTAATGTTTTATCAGTAAAAACACCGGTTGGACAGACTTCAACCAAATTGCCACTAAATTCGCTTTCAAGTGCGCCATCTTCAAAACGACCAAAGTACAAATGATTATTTGTACCAAAAACGCCAAAATCAGTTCCACCGGCATAGTCCTTATAATAGCGCACGCATCGGTAGCACTGGATGCACCTGTTCATTTCGTGGTTGATATTCGGACCTAGATATTGATTTTTATAAGTACGTTTTTTGAATTCGTAACGACGATAATTATGGCCTGTCATTACAACCATATCCTGTAAATGACATTCACCGCCTTCGTCACAAATAGGACAATCGTGAGGATGGTTGGTCATTAAGCCTTCGATGATATTTGAACGAAATTCCTTTACCTCTTTATCCTCAACTGAAATAATCATACCATCAGCAACAGGCTCCATACAACTCATAGTTATTCGTCCACGTGTATCACTTGCATCACGATAGCGCTTTACAGCACAGAGTCTGCATGAACCTACAGAACCCAATGCAGGATGAAAGCAAAAATAGGGAATGTCAATGCCTAATGATAGGCAGGTTTCCAAAAGATTGCCTTTGGGTTCTACCTGATATGCTTTGCCGTCTATGTTAATGGTCACCATTTATTAGCCTCCCCCCAACCCCCTCCAAAAGAGGGGAAGTTAGGGTCAATTAATGTTTATAAAAAAATACACATTCTTTTTTCAAATTTGCCATCTTTATTCCTCCCTATAGGGGAGGTTAGGAGGGGCATTTATTTATAAGAACACTTTTTATCTTTTATATGTCTTTCAAAATCTTCGGCAAAATATTTGAGGCCACTTTGCAATGGTTCCATAGCTCCTGGTGCATGTGCACAAAATGTATTTCCTGGGCCTAAATATTTTGTATGAAATTTTAAAATTTCTATATCTTTTTCTGTTCCTTCGCCATTTTCGATTTTCTGAAGTGTTTTTTCAACCCAAGGAAGTCCATCACGACAAGGAGTGCAAAACCCACACGATTCCTTTGCGAAAAAATGTTCAAGGTTTAATATAAATGATACCGGGCAAACCTTATCATCCATAACAATCATTAAACCTGTACCCATGCGGCTACCAGCTTTTGATACTGATGAAAAATCCATTGGAATATCAAGATGTTCCTCAACAAGAAAATCAGTTGAGGCGCCTCCGGGCAATAATCCACGAAATTTATAGCCATCAGCCATTCCACCGGCATGAACTTCGAGTAATTCCCGAATAGTTGTCCCTAATGGAAGTTCCCAAACACCAGGGTTTTTAACCCTGCCACTTGCACCATAAAGTTTTGTGCCGCCTTCACCCGATTTACTTAAACTTTTGAACCAGGCCGGTCCATTTTTTATAATATGCGGAATGTTACAAAATGTCTCAACATTGTTTACAACGGTAGGTTTTCCAAATAAACCACTGAATTGTGGGAATGGTGGTTTTGCACGTGGATTGGCACGTTTCCCTTCGAGAGATGTTATTAAGGCTGTTTCTTCTCCGCAAATATAGCGACCAACAGAGGTGTGTAAATGTAGTTCGAAATTAAATCCTGTTCCTAAAATATTATTTCCTAAATAACCGGCTTCATATGCTTCAGACAAGGCTTTTGCTATAATTTCGTGTGCTTTTTTATACGCCCAACGAATGAAAATGAAGCCTTTTGTAGCATTCATGGCACGGGCAGTAATTAACATGCCTTCAATTAATTGATGCGGATCACCTTCCAAAAGAAGCCTGTCTTTGAATGTTCCGGGTTCCATTTCATCACCATTGGCAATAATATAGCGTTGTTCCTGGGTATCCGTTTTCACAAATGACCATTTCATCCCGGTATTGAAACCTGCACCACCTCGCCCCAAAAGATTCGATTCCTTTACTGTATTGGTAATATCTGCCGGGGCAAGTTCTTTTAAAGCCTTGCGTGCACCCTGATATCCTCCTGATTTTTCATAGTCTTTCAGGTAACAGGTTGTTCCATCTTTTTTAATATTCTGTGTTAACGGCGTTTCCATATGCCTCCCCCAACCCCTCCAAAGGAGGGGAGATAAATATAAACAGTCTTAAATCTTAATTTCATTTTAAATTGTCTTGCCTTTGCCTCCCTCCCACTTTGGGGAGGGTAGGGGTGGGGCTGTTTATTTATATTTTTCTAATATTTCATCTATCATTTCAGGTTTCAACCGGTTATAATGGTCTTTATTAACCATCATTGCCGGTGCATGGTCGCAATCGCCTAAGCAAGGATTAGGTAACAAGGTAAAACGCTGGTCGGGCGTGGTTTCTCCAAATTTAATCCCTATTTTTTTTGAGATATAATTGTAAATTGATTCAAATCCCAACATATAGCAACTAACTGAATCGCAAATTAAAATAATATTTCTTCCGACAGGTTTTCTGAAAATCATACTATAAAAAGTGGCCACACCATCTACTTCTTCAGCAGGCATTTGCAGAAATGTGGCAATGTCTTTTATATTTTCATCCGAAACCCAGCCTCTATGTTCCTGTACAATTTTCAATGCTTCAATACAAGCAGCGCTTCGAACAGGATAAAGCCCTATTTCATATTCTATTTCGTGTATTTCCTTTTCTGTTAACATAAAACCAATTATTCAATTTTTTAATGTGCTAATATGCCAATGAAACAATTTATTTACCAATGCATTGGTGAAATTTTATCCAATCGGGTTATATGCTTTTGTTTTTATATAAATATTATTCCTATTAAATTGTTTAATTAGCACTTTGTTTAATTAATTCATTAGCATATTGTTTCATTGTTAAATTAGTAAATTAATTATCTGTCTAAATCGGCCAAAACAAAATCAACCGCACCCAAAATTGCCAATAAATCCGCTACAGTGTATCCTTTGCTTATGTAGGGTACCATTTGTATATGCGGAAAACTTGGAGTACGGATACGTGAACGATAAGCTGATGTGTTATGGTCGCTTATTAAATAATAGCCGTAACTTCCTTTTGACGATTCTATTTGTATCATCCCTTCACCGGCAGGGATTACCGGACCCCATGTAACACCCAAAAAGTGTGTGATAAGGGTTTCAATATCTTTTAAAGTTTTTTCTTTTCTTGGTGGTGTTGTCAGCGGATGATCCGACTTATAATAGCCATCTGGCATAAGTTTCACACATTGTTCAATAATTATGAGGCTTTGGCGCATTTCTTCAACACGTACGCGGGCTCTGTCGTAACAATCACCATTTTTACCTGTTGGAATGTCAAATTCAAATTGTTCGAAACCACTGTATGGACGTTTTTTGCGTAAATCCCATTCAAAACCAGTTGCCCGCAAGGCCGGACCAGTAATTCCCCATTCAATGGCTTCATCGGTATTAAATGCACCAATACCAATTGTGCGGGCTTTAATGATGCGGTTTTGCATAATCACCTTATCCCATTCGTTGAGGCTTTTACGGAAATGTTTTACAAAATCCTGAACCATTGGTTTCCAGCCTTCTGGCAAATCCTGTGCTACTCCACCAATGCGGAACCAGTTAGGGTGCATCCTGCCCCCGGTAATAGATGATATTATATCAAAAGCCCTTTCACGGTCGTTGAATGTGTAGAATACAGGTGAAATTTGACCCAAGTCCTGCGCAAAAGTTCCGTACCAAACCAAATGGCTTATTATACGGAAAAGTTCGGTTGTCATCACGCGAATCATCTGCGCACGGTCGGGGATTTTAATACCAGCCATTTTCTCCAAAGTTAGAAGATAGGCCAAGTTATTCAAAACACCTGATGTATAATCAACCCTATCGGTATAGGGAATATATTTGTGCCAGGTTTGGCGTTCACCCATTTTTTCTGCCCCACGGTGGTGGTAACCAATATCAGGCACCATTCCTATAATTTCTTCGCCATCCAATTGCAATATCAATCGTAAAAGTCCATGTGTACCAGGATGATCGGGACCAAGGTTAAGGAACATGAATTCCGCATCTTCGCTTTCGCGTTTCATTCCCCATTCTTCAGGAACAAATTTCAAGGCTTCTTCTTCGCGTGTGCGGTCTTCTTCAGTAAATGTAAAAGGTCCTGCTTCTGTTCCCCTTGCCGGATATTCTTTACGCAATGGATGCCCTTGCCACGTAGTTGGCATTAAAATTCTTCGTAAATGAGGATGACCATCGAATTTAATACCAAACATATCAAATGCTTCACGCTCATACCAATTGGCATTTTCCCAAAGGTTTGTAATGCTTGGTGTAGATGGATATTCTCCTTTTAAAGGTACCTTAACCCTTATATCTTCGTTTCGTCCAAATGAAGTAAGATGATAAACAATTGAAAAATCGCAATCAGGAATATCGCTTTTGTGTTGCCTCATCCGTTCATCAACGGCAGTGAGGTCATAGAGCATTTTGTATGGTCTTGTAATATCGTTCTTTAAGAATGAAAGAACATTTTTAATTTCAGCAGTCGAGACCCAAATTGTTGGAATTTCATCAACAGTAAGTTGTTGGCTGATTTGTCCTTCGCCAAATTTTAATTTCAGTTCATTTATAATCGCGTAATCAGGCATCTTTAGTAATTTATGGAATACAGAATACGAATATCGGACAATTGATTTTTAAATCCTTTTTTCCGAATTCCGGTTCCCTTATTTCCGTTCACCGTCATATCATATTTCATCAGGCGATTTCAGCTTATCGGCTGCCATCCTCCTATCATTCATCAAATCACGTATTATTGGTTTTTCAGCTTTATAAATTCCCTGGTCGCCAATTGTCCAGCTTAAAGGACGACTTTCTTTACCAATAGATTCTTTTAACAAAAGTAAACCATGTAAGAATGACTCAGGCCTGGGAGGGCATCCGGGTACATATAAATCAACAGGCATCATTTTATCAATACCCTGCATAACACTGTAAATATCGAACATTCCGCCAGAGTTGGCGCATGAACCCATGGAAATAACCCATTTCGGCTCCATCAACTGGTCGTGTAACCTTTTAATAATAAGGGCCATTTTAATAAACGGCGTTCCGGCAACAATCATTAAATCGGCTTCACGAGGAGAACCACGCAATACTTCTGCACCAAAGCGCGCTATATCAAAACGGCTTGTCCATGCAGTTGCAAATTCAACAAAACAGCACGAAAGTCCAAAACCGAAAGGGAAGATAGAGTTTTTACGTCCCCAACCAATTAAATCGTCAAGTGTGCTCAGAAATACTGATTTTTGAACAACCTGTTCCATTGATAATTTCGTAAAATCACCTGAACCTATTCGTTCTGCCGGGTTGAGTGTAAATTTCATATTATTCTAAACTCTCCTTTGTAATTTTATTTTCAGGCATTGCCTGAAGTATTTTTTTACCGTTTGGTCCAAAATCCAAAGCGCCTATGCGCCATTCATAAACCAAAACAGCGACTAAAATTCCAATAAATACCGAAACTCCTAAATAACCACTCCAGCCTAATTCCCTGAAAGCAATGGCATAAGTGAGAATAAATGCAGCATCCAAATCGAATATTACAAAAAACATGGCTACCATATAAAAATGTGATGAATACCTGATGCGTGCATCTCCTGTTAATGGCATACCGGCTTCAAAAGGTTCGTTACGGAAGCGTGCTTCGTGCCTTTCACCTAAAACATGTGAAAAGCCAATCATAAAAGCAACAACGCCAATTGCGGCAATTCCGTAAATTAAAAAGGCAACTAAATTTGATATTTGAAGCGCAATCATATTTGTTATAAAAATAACACTAAATATTATTAAACTGCTAAAATAATAACAATTTTGCTTTGATAAACATTAATACATTAATTTGGTTCAGGTTTAATAATATATTGACCAATATTTTTTCAAAAAAAAAATTATTCTTTTGAAATTCAGAAAACTACATCATTAAAATTTAAGTGTTAAAAAGATTTATTTCAAGTTTTCAATTAAAAACAAAAGAGAATAATAAATTTAGTGAAAATTTAAATAATTCCATATGTAAGTTTTCTATTTTCCATTTATTTTTAATAATGAATTATCAAATGTTATTTAAGCTGAAAAAAATCATAGAACAGGAAAGCCAGCGAATCTTGAATTTATCCAAATTCTTATTTCTGTTTTTACTATTTCCATTAGGTTTAAACGCCCAATTATCAGAAACTGCTCAAAGACTTACTCTAACTCAAATAATTGATTCAGCATTGGTTTCCCATCCTTTATTAAAAAATTCAAAATTAAAAGTTGAAATTGAAAAAGGCAGGAAAAATCAGGCTATCAATATTCAACCTACAGAATTTACATTTCGAAATGGACAATTGTACAGTTCTTACAACGATTTTGAATTTGATATTAGACAGAATTTTGGTTCCCCTGCAAGCTGGGTTGGTAATTCAAATGTTAATAAAAAGAAGACTGAACTTTCTGATGTTGAAAATTTACTGAAAGAAAAACAAATTATTTGTACTATAAAATCAGCCTATTATAATAGTGTGTTTGAATATAGAAAAATGTTGCTGCTTTCGAAACAAAAAATAGCGCTTGAAAGCATGCAACCCGATACCTTGTTTCAATTGAAACCGGGCGATAGTATTTCAATTGAAACAGTTATGGCTGAAAATAAATTTGCCAATATAGAAAGCCAGGCCGACGAAGCCTATAACGATTGTTTGGTTGCCGATAATAAACTGGTGCAGGCTGCATTTTTAAGTAATGAAACTGAACCTGCTGATACAAGCCTTGAAATGGTTGCCATTGATCCTCCAAAAGACACTTTAACAAGAGCTCCGGCTACATTATTTATGAATTTTTATCATAAACAAATTGAATTGGCTGACGAAAAGGTTAAATTGGAAAAACTAAAATTTGTACCAGAAATTTATGCCGGATATTTTAACCAATCCATAAATGGAACACATGGTTTTACTGGTTGGCAGGCAGGTTTGAGCATTCCACTTTGGTTTGTGCCACAAAAAGCGGCAATACAGGAAATGAAATTAAACAGACAAATTGCTGAAAATGAATACGTGTTCCAACAATCGGCAATTGCAGCTAAAACAGCAAATTTGATTACAGAAATGAACAAACTGTTCGAGCGCTTAAATTATTACTACGATTTTGGCCTCCAGCAGGCTGATGTGATAGAATCGTTGGCAATAAAACAATTTAAAAATAAAACTATTGGTATAGAAAAATTTGCTGATTGTATAGAAACTTCTTATAAAATTCGCCTTGAATACCTCGAAACTTTAAATAATTATAACCAAAAGGCTTTGGAACTAGAGGTTTATACGTATTGATTGGTTGGCAATTTTATCACATAACTATTGAAGTTGCAATATTTGGACTGTTTGGGTTAACATCTATGGTTCGTGTATTTGGTATAACAACCAAATCCATGTCCTCCATTGGAATTGCACCTAATAGTACCTGATTTCCCATAACAAGTGCTCCGGCAAAACCAATCCTGTTTTTAAACCTAATTTCAATTGGACCAACATAAGGTATTAATTTTTTTCCACCATCGGCCAATATTACTTCTTTTTTATTGAGTTCAGTTAATTTTAATTGCAACATTATATGTTCAGGAATACAAAGGTGTACAGCGCCAGTATCAACCAGAGAATCTACTGTTACAGATTCTAAATCCGGTAAACGAGGATTTCTTAATAAAATTTTTGTATAAACTAAACCCATTTAATTCAAATTAATGATACACAAATATAAGATAAAACAAAACGTAATAGTATTTCAAAAATACAATTTGATTAATAAAAATTAAGAGACATTGAAACTAGAGGTTTATACGTATTGATTCTTTTCAATAAGAAGGTGTCTCAAAAGTCGAGGCACCTTTTTTTGTTAATAAAAAGTTCATAAAAAAGGCTCATTAATTTAATCATTTATCTTGTTTAGTTGTCTCATTATCAAAAGTATGAGACATGTATAACCAAAGATCAAAAGTAGTTTTTAAAGACTACAGTCCCAATCAAATCATGTTACTTCCCCCATCACTGGAGGAGTTCATAGATGCAAACCATCCAGTTCGGGTTGTAAACAAAGTCATTGACAGTATTAACGCTGATGCATTGCATAAACAATATAAAGGAGGTGGCACCTCAAGCTATCATCCTCGGATGTTGCTGAAGGTTCTTATATACAGTTACCTGAACAATGTATATAGTAGTCGTAAAATGGAAACAGCCTTAAAAGAGAACATTCATTTTATGTGGCTGAGTGCTATGAACCACCCTGATCATAATACACTTAATCGATTTAGAAGTGATAGGCTCAAAAATGTTTTAAAAGAAATATTTGCACAAGTAGTCATGTTATTAGTGGAATCGGGACATGTAAGCCTTCAGGAAATCTATGTTGATGGGACCAAAATAGAATCCAAGGCTAATCGTTATACTTTCGTTTGGGGCAATTCCATAAAGACCAATAAGGAGAAAATGGTGGCACAACTAAAAGAGTTATGGGATTATACCCAATCGTTAGCCAAAGAGGAATTACAAGATACAGATAATGTTGACTTTACCCAAATAGATGCAGAAAAAGTAAAACGGACTATTAATCAAATAGATCAAGCATTATCTGATAAAAAGGTTGACAAGAAAGTAAGACAGAAATTAAATTACGCTCGCCAACATTGGCCACAAAATCTCAACAAGTACAAGGAGCAAGAGCAGATATTAGGCAAACGGAACTCGTATAGTAAAACAGACCCTGGGGCAACCTTCATGCGAATGAAAGAAGATCACATGAAAAACGGTCAGTTGAAACCAGGATATAATGTTCAGATAAGCACTAATAATCAATATATTGTAAACTATAGCCATCACCCCAATCCAACCGATACAACCACATTAAGGCCTCATTTGGAACAGTTCCACACCCTGTATAACAATTATCCTAAAGTAGCTGTGGCAGATGCTGGTTATGGTTCAGAAGAAAATTACGCATTGTTAGAAAAGGCAAAAATAGACGCTTATATAAAGTTTAACTATTTTGACAAAGATCAACGCAAAATTAAGAACTCTCTCAATAGCAATTTATTCTACAACTCTGAAAAGAACTGCTACTATTGTCCAATGGGTCAACCGATGAATTACATTGGCTCAATCAAACGAGTTACAGAAAACGGTTTTGAGCAACAAATATCTCGTTACCAAGCTATTAATTGCAGTACATGCCCATTGCGTGGAGCTTGTCATAAAAGTAAGAAGAATAAAATAATAGAAATTAATCATAATCTAAACCGACTAAAGGCCCAAGCATCAGAACGCTTGAAGAGTGAGCAAGGGCTTTACTACCGAAGTAAAAGAGGGGTTGATGTTGAACCCGTTTTTGCCAATATCAAGTTTAATAAAGGATTTAAGCGTTTTGGACTTAAAGGAATGTTAAAAACAGAAATTGAAATGGGCTTACTAGCGTTGGCACACAATTTAGCAAAAAGAGCAGCATAGGCTGCTTTGCCATCCTCTTAGGAAGGCAACAAATGTCCTATATCGTAATTATTAAATTATTATCAAAAAAATCTAAATCGATCAAACAAAAAAATAATCTACCATAAAACATTTTGATCAGTTCAAAAAAATTCTACGTTTTTTAACCAAAAAAAGACCATCTCATTTTTACTTTTGAGACGGCCTCATTTTAGAATAGTATTTTATTAACTTTAATTTGAAGATTGAATATTCCAACCATAGGTAGAATTTAATTCACCTATGAATGTATTGAAATCGCCTGTTAAGCTACTAAATCCACTTTGAAAATATGTATTTAAATCGCTTTTTGATTTATCAGAAAATACCATTCGCATGTCAATTTCATCACTAGTTACCGTTTCTGGTTCATAATATTCAGTTGAAGGATTATAAACCCAATCGGTATATTGATAAGGTTTTAAATATGCTTCAGCTCTTGCAATCATTTGGTTATTATCTGCATAAACAACCACTAAAGCAATGTTTTTATTTATAAGGTCTAATTCTTCTTGTTGAATTAATGTATCAGCTTTTGTTTCCTTTTCAATAGTTAACAAACCATTATAAAAGTCTTTGAAATTAATTTGTCCAGCAATTTTAATATTATAAAATTGAAAATGAGCGTTAGCATTCGTTAGAATAGCAGTTGGATCAGGATTTTCACTGGTACTGTTAGTGTAATTCTGAATATTTGTCTTATCAAAATTTCCTGTCATTTCCCAACCCATATCAACCATTGTGGTTGATGAGTTCTTAATAGAGTAATTCAGTTTTACATCAGAAGTCTGATAGCCCCATGAAGTACTAAATAAAAAAGTGCCAATTGTTAAATCACTGGAAACTGAGGTTGGCATTCCATCAGTATTATATGATGCAGTAAATTGATAATTTAACGAAACGGTATTATTAACTTTAATATCAAATTGGATATTAGTCGGCAACTCATTTATAGTGGCTCCATTTAGGTTGAATGGCCCGGTTTGAACTGTAGGTTTGGCAATCTCAAAAATACCAGTGTTGCTTTTTGATTTTTTATCTGCAAGAGTTGCTGGAAATATAATACTAAAAGTACTTGAAGCTGTTTTGTCAAAATTACCAGTATTAAAGTTATAAGTGTAAATTCCTGCAATAGAATCGTAAACTTGAAGCAATCCAATATCATCAGCTGTTTGTCTTAACGAAGCAAAAACTTCAGACGTACCTGATGTGCCATTTCCAAGTAATGCAGCTGCTTTTAAGGTACTGAAAGCAGGTGTTATTGCTGAAATTGAAGTCGAAGAAGAATTTGATAATAATGAGATAAGGTTCACTGTTGCTTGTGTCCCTGCTTCTTTATTCAAATTACTCATTTGAGTAACCATATTTGCACCTGTGTTTTCAATATCAGATTTTGATTGAGCCGGAGAATTAGATGAATAAGTAAGATTGTTCAAATCAGAATTGTTCGTATTAGATTTCTTACATGCTGCAAAAGAAATCAAGATAAGGACACATGTTAAAAAATTTAGTTTTTTCATTTTAATTTAATTTTAGTTATAAAAATCATTTTAGGAAAATTACAATTTATTAAATTAATTAGTAATAAATTTATTAAATTTTTTTACTTAATTCTTCTTATAATCCATTATATTCTTTATAAAATCATCAAACAGAAATTCAGTATCAACCGGGCCACCGGTAGCTTCAGGGTGAAATTGTGAGGAGAAAAATGGTTTGGTTTTATGGCGCATTCCTTCGTTGGTATTGTCGTTTAAGTTTACAAACAAAGGTTCCCAATCGGAATTTAAAGTGTTGTTATTAATTGCAAACCCATGATTTTGCGATGTTATATATGCTTTATTTGTTCCAACTTTCAACACTGGTTGATTATGGCTCCTGTGTCCATATTTCAATTTATAAGTATCGGCACCTGATGCTAAAGCCAGCAATTGATTCCCAAGGCAAATCCCCATTATGGGCTTATTGTTATTTATTGCTTTGCTTAAATTTGAAATTGTTTCTTTACATAATTTTGGATCACCAGGGCCGTTTGAAATAAACAGTCCATCATAATTTTCTTTGGAGAAGTCGTAATCCCAGGGTACCCGAATGACTGTAGTATCACGTTTCAGTAAATTTCTAATTATATTGTGCTTTACTCCACAATCTACCAAAACAACAGTATATTTTCCATTGCCATATACTTCTTTATTTTTAATACTTACCTGGTCAACTAAGTTATCCAGATCGGGATTATAAAGTGGAATGTCCTTGTTGTCAAAAATAATTTTGCCGAGCATAGTCCCTTTTTCACGCAAACGTTTTGTTAATGCCCGTGTATCAATTCCAAAAATGCCCGGAATGTTATATTTTTTCAACCAATCACCAAGACTTAGTTTGGCATTCCAATGGTTGAATTCGGTTGAATAATCTGAAACAATTAAACCTGAAATATGAATTTTATCGGATTCAAAGAATTTTGCCATTTTATCGGCTTTTTCATCTCCCGGAATACCGTAATTACCAATCAATGGATAAGTTAAATTTAATATCTGACCTTTATAGGATGGATCGGTAAGGCTTTCGGTATAACCTGTCATAGCTGTATTAAAAACAACTTCTCCTGAAATTGAAGTTTCACTTCCGAATGATTTTCCTGTTAACTCCGTTCCATCTTCAAGTACTAATTTTATTGGCTTATAAGTTTGACTCATTCTTTGATTCTTTATTTTTTGTTCGATTGTTTTCTTTTGTCCATTTCAATGTAATGATTGATAATTTCTTCGCATTGTTCAGGCCCAATACGCTTGGCAAGTATTTTCAAATCCTTATCTAAAATATAGATTGTCGGTGTACTTTTAACATCATATTGTTCTTTAAACTTGTAATCATAAGGATTCCAGGCATTAATCCAGTCGTATAATTTATGTTCATTAACAAAGTCAATCCATTTAACCTTGCCATCTTCCCCAAACAATAAGTTTATTGAAATTACAGCCACTCCTTTGTTTTTCATTTTTTCATATACATCGTACATAATTGGAGTTTCCTTTTTACAGTGACTGCAATCAGCTTCCCAAAAATATAGGATGATATAATTTGCTTTTATACTCGAAAGCATAAAGAAATCGCCAACATATGGGTTCTTTTTCATTGGCAAGCTATCTGCCGCAGCTTTGAAATGATCGGCTGGGACATAAACCAGTTTTATATCCGGGGCCGTCTTTCCCAGCAATAATGGTTCAATACTTGCTACCTGACTTTTAAGTTTAGTAATATAAGCAGTATCGCTCCATGTTGCTTCTTTTAAATAATATTTATTGGCTATATAAACAGTAACGGCATCAAAGCCCATTATTTGACTTTGTGCATAATGATTAAATAATGTTACCAACATATAACGGAATAATTCAGGACTGGTACGCGATTTTGCAATGAGAAAATCAACAGCTGCATCAATAGAATCAGGTTCCTGAGGAATTACTTTATCAATAAAAGTAAGAATTTTTTCTTCATATAACGGAGTCCGCAGCATTGCCGGATCTGAAATGTCAAAATTATCAAAATAATGAGCGCGGTAATAACGATACTGAAAGGTTGAATCTGTTATTTTGCCATTGACATCTTTTGGTGCATCAGGCACTTCAATATCCTGGGTAGCTTTAATAAACTTCACAACAAAAGTATTCGGGTTGTCCTTTAGCACTTTTTCTTTATAGGCTTTCACGTCCTTATCAATCGCTTTCATTTGTTCAGCAATTTTCTTTCCTTCATCAGTAGAAGCATTCTTGCGTTGTTCCTGAAGTTTCTTCATTTCATCGCGCTTACTGCTAAGCAAATATTGATAATCATAGAATATCTGGTTTTCCTTTGAACCTGAAAATTTTATTTTTTTGAATAAATCGGAGGTATCATTTTCAACACTAAATTTCTGATTATCACCTACAAGAAAATCAAAGTATGTTTTAGAGGGCAGGAAAATAATATACATTCCTTTGGGCAATTCTTTTTTACCTTTAAAAACCCCGCTGCCATTTTTATCAAGTTTGATAGTATCGTCAGCGTTCATCATGGTTGCAAAGTGATGACCTAAAATAATACTGGTGTCCTTTAAACCGTGAATTTTTACTTTTATTTCGAACCCATTTTCGCAAAAAGCAGTTTGAAATGCAAGAGCAATTACAATAGACAAAATAAAATTTTTCATACAACTTAACCTTTTATACTTAAATTCAAATTTATAAATTTAAATAATAACTGAATTTACTGTTGTTAAATACTTTTAAAATACTAATTCGTAGGCACAAAACTAACTAAACAACATCAATTTTGAATAATAGTTCATTAAACTTTTTATTGACATTTTTTGTAAGTAATTGAATATGTTGACATTTATATTTCTTACTTTAAAATAGGTTTTAAAAAATTCATTGTGTCTTGCCTTATTGAAATTTTCTTATAAATTCACATCCAAAATTTTAAAAATAATGATTACTCTGCAACAGGCACAAAAGTTGATAAATGACGAATTACGAAAACTAAATTCCGGTGCCGAACCAAAAGAACTTTATGCTCCTATTGATTATGTTATAGGTTTGGGAGGTAAACGGATAAGACCAGCATTGGCAATTTTAGGCTGCAATCTTTTTACCGATGAAATTTCTCAGTCAGTAAGTCCTGCTCTGGCGCTTGAAATATTTCACAATTTTACCCTGGTGCATGATGATATTATGGACAACGCTAATTTAAGACGTGGGAAACAAACCGTGCATACACGCTGGGATAATAATATTGGCATTCTTTCGGGCGATGCAATGTGCGTGCGCGCTTATGAAAAACTTTCGGATTGCGATGTTAGATATTTGAAACAGGTTTTTAAAATATTTAACGAAACAGCACTTAAAGTATGTGAAGGCCAACAATACGATATGAATTTCGAAAACAGGCAAGTGGTTTCAGTAGCTGAATATTTGAAAATGATTGAACTAAAAACTTCAGTTCTTTTGGCCGGAAGTTTAAAAATTGGTGCAATAACGGGAGGGGCTTCAGAAATTGATGCACAATTGCTATATAATTTTGGGTTGAACATGGGTATGGCCTTTCAGCTTCAGGACGATTTATTGGATGTTTTTGGTGATGAATCAACCTTAGGTAAAGAAATTGGGAAAGATATAATTTCAAACAAAAAAACATTTCTATTGATAAAAGCATTGGAAACTGCTAAAGGGGCAAGTTTGGAATCATTAAAAAACTGGATAATTGCCAAAAAATTTAATAATGAAGAAAAAATTAAAGCAATTCAGGTTTTGTACCTGGGTTTGGGAATTAAAGAAGTGACTTTAAAAATTATTGAAAACTATTTTGTAAAAGCACTTGACGATATTAAAAAAATTGATTTACCTGAAGAAAGGAAAAATGAATTAAAAAGTTTTCTATTCAGCCTAAGAAACAGGAAATATTAACTAAACATTTCATTGCACTTGATCGCTATTTGGTTCAAATCCTGTTTCATCATACAATTAAAATGTCCTTTCGGACATTTTGAATAACCAATTTTCGAACACGGACGACAGCCTAATCCTTTAACTTCCGAAATAAAATGTAATTTTCCCGGCATATAGGGGGACATCCCAAATTCAGGAATTGTATTTCCCCAAATAGATATAATATTTTGATGAAAGGCTGAGGCAATATGCATTAATCCTGTATCATGCGTAATCACAACCCTTGCTTGCCTTACTAAAGATGCAGACTGTTGGATATTATAGCTTCCGCAAGCGTTATATATATTTTTATTTTCTGAATGCCATATAATTTTTTCAGCTTTTTCTTTTTCATCCATTCCTCCTAATATAATTACGGGACGTTCAATTTTATTGCATATTTCAGCCAATTGTTCGTTTGTCATTTGTTTAGTTACATGTTTTGCTCCTATAACCAAGGCAATATAACCATTATTAAAACTTGAAGGAAGTGATTTTATATCAACTTCATTTTCCGGATTTATATAAAAATCAAGGCCGTTTTCATCATTCTTAACGTCAAATATTTTGCAGGTTTCAAAGTATCTGTCAACTATATGTTTTTTTGGTAAATAGTTCTTTTTAAATTTTACCATTATCCATTTTTGAAAATTTAATTTGTTGAACGAAAATGAAAGTGTTTGCAATTGGGCTTTAACAATAAAGCTTCGTAAGTTATGATGTAGGTCAATTATATAATCGAAGTTTTCTTTTTTTAATTCCTTTACCAATGAGTTTAAACTTCCATCTAATTGATGAATTTTATCAATATATGGGTTTGAAGCTATTACATTTTGAAATTGTTTTTTTGTAGTGAAATGAATTTCGGCGCCTTCAATTTGTTGCTTTAGGCAACGGATAATAGGTGTTGTAAGAACTATATCACCTATAGAACTGAACCGTATAATTAAAAACTTTACAATCATGGGTAAAATATTCCTGAAAAACTAATCTTTTATTTGGCTAAAAAACATCATTAACGCTAACCAATATTCTTTGTTATCCGGATTATTCTCCCATAACACTTTTGAACCATGGTCGCCTTTTTTTGAAGGTTTATATAAGTTGAGGTTTACAGGCGCTATTTTCGTAAATAATTCTTTCATATATGGGAATTCCTGTGCCGATGACGTTGCAAAGATTGGTTTTGATAAACCGGCAATTGTATCGCGTATAAAGTTTTGTTTATCGAAATATTCTCCCGGGCTGAATACTATAACAGCTTTTACATGAGGGTTTTCTTTGGCAAGCAATAAACTGAGCGAGGCTGAATATGAACTTCCTAAAATCACAACCTGCTGATTACTTATTTTATAAGCATATTCAATAGCGGCTTGCATATCTTGTTTTGAATCCATATAATCGGTTGGTAAACCCTTTTCGCGGGCAGCCTCGGCTGTTTTATTTTTTACAAAATTCACTTCGTCGCCCGAACGTAAGTCAACTGCAAGACAATTATATCCCAATTTAACAAATTTGTCGGCAGTTTCCTTATACTCGCCACGGCTAAAACGGGCTTGATGGAATAAAAGCAAATATGGATCAGATTTTTTTGATTCGTAAAAATCGGCAGTAACCGGAAGTCCGTCGAGCGACGGGAAACTGATTGTTTTTTGTGCAATTGCGCTCATAATGATACTATTTAACAAGCAAATCCAAATGAATTTTCTCATACCAAAGAAATTATCAAAAATTAACCTCAGTAAAAGTAAGAAAACAATTTAGGAAGGAAAATAATTAATCCAACAATAAATGCTGCTATAGCACATATTAATACAGCGCCAGCCGAAACATCTTTAATTGAACGTGCTATTTCGTTTTTTTCAGGGAACAAATGGTCGGCAATTTTTTCTATTACAGTGTTGAACCCTTCAGCAGCAAATACAAGGGCAATTGCAAAAATAATAAAACACCATTCAGTAGATGAAATTTTTAAAATAAAACCAGCACCAATTGCAACAAGTGCAGCAATCAAGTGAATTTTTGCATTGTTTTCGGTTTTAAATAATTCAAAAATTCCCGTCAATGCATATTTAAAACTTTTCAAACATTTTATTAAATCAAACTTATTCTTCATCATGATGTTTAAAATACTTTTTATTCAACCATTGATTAGCTTTATATGTTAAATAAGCACATCCTGAACCAACAATTATTCCGCCTAATACATCACTAGGATAATGTGCTCCGAGATATAATCGTGAATAGGCAACGGAACCAGCCCAAAGATATGAAGGAACTATTACATACCATTTTGGATAAGCCAAACTAAATGAAGTGGCCGTTGCAAAGGCGCTTGATGTATGTCCCGAAGGAAAAGAAGGATCGCCAGCATCAGTTTTTTTAATGACAAGTGAAGGATAAGCGTTGAAAGGACGTTCACGATTTATGGCATATTTTAATGCAAAAGTAAATCCGGCATTAAATGCGCTTGCAGCAACCATTACACAGGCATTTTTAAACATGTTGGTATCCTTTCGCACAATTGCAGTAATACCAATACCTGCGGGAATTGCCAAATTCATTTCGGTATTGGTATTTGATATAAAATGAAAAATGTTATCTGCCGTTGGAGAGCTTGAAGAATTAATTGAATGAAGTATCCTAACATCCAAATTTTGTGCTATTATTGAATTTGTAATTATTACCAGAAATATAAAAACAAGTAATTTATGCATGCTCATTTATTATAATAATTTGCAAATAATGCAAATCGAAATTTAATTATTGCAATAAATGCTAAAATAGTTATTTCAACAATTATTTATTCATAATTCAAATTCAAAGGATTATTTTTAATTTAAATTAACGTATAAAATGCAAATGAATATTTTACTCAGGCATGAATCAATTTTGATTCAGTAAATTGTTTCTGTTACTTTGAACAAAGAAACCAATAAACCAAAAATTATGAAAACATCGAAAACATTTAAAACACTTCTTACCATATTATTAATATTCAATTTATGCATGATACTGAACGCACAAGAAGAAGGAATCCCATTTGATAGCAAAGGTAAAATTTTTAAAGTGACTCCTGATCTCGAACAAAACTTGAAGTTGTATTCCGGTAATGGAAAGTTTAATGATGCCGAATTGTATAAAGAAAGTGATAGTACTTATATACTTGAAATTCATTATACTTTGGATAATAAACAATACCGCGACAGAAAGCCTTTATCATTGGATGAAAAAGAAGCAATAAGCAAAAAACTTGAAGGTGTAATTGTAAAAATTCCAGAATCTTCAGATGCAATGGAAGGTCGATCGCTTTTATTAGGTTCATGTTTAGGTTATGGATTGTCTTTATATGCTTTATCAATTGTATCAATTGCAAATCCTTCTGACCCATATACCGGTACTGGTTTATATCTGCTAACAGCGGGGGGTAGTTTTTTTATCCCATACTTATTAACTGAGAATACACCAGTAAGCTATGGCCAGGCAAATTTGGTGAGACATGGTCTATCATATGGTTATTTGCACGGATTATTGTTTTGGGGTGCTTTATCAAATGAATCATTTGACTTATTTACAAATAATGAATCAAATTCAAGGAGATACATGGCCTTTGGCACATTATTCGGATTATCTGAGGCAATTGCGAGTTATAATGTTGTTAAAAACTTAAATATAAGCAATGGAACCGCTAACTTAATCAAAATTTATGACAATTTTGGTCTCATCGCGGGAGTAGAACTAGCAAACCAATTTGAGCCTAATAATGGAAGACCATTTACGAGTCTTGCCTTGGCAGGCGGAATAAGTGGAATTGCGTTGGGGTATTATTTTGATAAAGACAATTCTATATCTGAAGGTGATGCTGAGATCATTGGTACATCTGCTTATTTGGGAGCTTATTTACCCTTAGGTTTTGTTAAACTTTTTGATCCAAAAAAATCATGGGCATATACAACCCCTTCTCTAATTTGTGGTATTGCGGGACTATATATTGGGCATCAATTAATAAAGGATTACGATTTCAGCTTTTCACAAGGATATTTGACACGAATTGGGACTTATGCAGGAGGTTTAATGGGCTTGGGATTATCATATATGATCGCACAGGATAATTCAAGCGCTTTATTAATTGGCAGTTATTTAGGTGCACAGCTAGCTTTTTATGGATTATATAAAATGGATATAAAATCTTTAAAGTCTGAAGCTTTGAATAAATTTGATTTCAAATTTCATCCCGAAAATATTTTCTTATCTCGTTCTGTTAAGAGTGATAATCCTTATATACAGTCAATGTTTCCTATTGCAACTTTATCTTATAAGCTGGATTAACTGATATTGGTTTAAACAATTGCTTTCATATTTATTTGCCCAAATAGTTTCCTATATTTAATTAGAACTATTTTTGGGCAATTTTTTTAATTATTTCAGTTTAATTCACTAGCTTTGAATGTATTCCTTAAAATTTATAAAATATGCAAGCATTAATCCGACATAAAAAAATTGACTTCATTTTGGTAATGATTTTTATCTGCGAATTTTCTTCTTTTGCCATATCATCATATAATGCCCCATCTGATTCATTTCGGTTCGAAGGTCATATGTTTAATGGAGATAACAATGAAATTGGAGTTTCGGTAAATGTCTATCTAAATAATATAAAGGTTACATGTGCATTGACAAATCGGTATGGTAATTTTTTTGTTAATATTCAACATAATAAAACTTACGTGTTTGAATTTAGCAAACCCGGATTTATTACCGAGAAATTTCAGATTAATACTACTATTCCGGATAAAATTTTAAAGGAAGGAGGTATTGGCACAGCTTATCAAAACGATTATGAAATACTTGAATATTTTGACGGAGTAAAAACTACCTTATTTGATAAACCTGTTAGGTTTTTTACTTTCAATCCAAAATCATTATTTTTTGATGAAGATTTAAAAAAATCACAAACCAATAAAATAAATTCAGTAAAAACCAGCATTACACAAGCAAAGACAAAACTAGCAACCAAGGAATTAAAAAACGGTGATAATTATTTTAAAAAGAAAGATTATCAAGATGCATTTATATCTTATAATCGTGTATTCGAGCTTACTCCAGAAAATTCTGTTATTAATGATAAATTAAAAGCAACCAAAAAGCTTCTAAAATTACAGCCCGAATTTGAAAAAAATTATAAAGATTTAATTGTAAAAGCCGATGAATCTTTTAAAACAAAGGCTTATAACGATGCAAAGGAAAACTATAAAAAGGCAAATGATTTAAAGCCTGAAGAACATTATCCGTCAAATCAAATTATGCTAATTGATTCATTAATTTCTGTAAATTTTACGCTAAATAAAAAGGAATACGATAAAATAATTGCCTTAGCCGATCAGAATTTTAAGGATAATAAACTTGAGGAAGCTCAAAAACAATATGAAAAGGCGATTGCTTTACAAATTGATTTAAAATATCCTCAGCAAAAGATTGATGCAATTAAAACAAAACTTGCAGCGGAGAAAAAGAAAAAAGAAGATGAACTTGCTGCAATTGAAGCCAAATATAACGGGTTAATAAAAAAGGCCGATGACTTGCTTTCAAAGACTGATTATACAAATGCTTTAGATGCGTATAACCAGGCATTGGCAGTTAAACCCAACGATAATTATTCAAACGGTCAAATTGAAAAGACTAAAAAATTAATTGTTGAGGCAAATAATGAACGAATTAAAAAACAAATTGAATTAAATTTTTCCGACACTATAAAGTTGGCAGACAATGCTTTTCAAATTAAAGACTATAAAAAGGCAACTTTTTATTATAAAGCTGCACATAAAATAAAACCTACTGAGGCTTATCCTACAAATCAACTGGATGAAATTACAAAAATTCAAAATTCTATTGAAGAAAATAAATCTTCCAGTACTTCTCTAAATATAAATAGCGATTCCCTTCATCAGATTAACATTAATAATATTCAGGAAATAAATTCATTACAATTAAAGGCTGAAGATTTAGAAAAAAATGGCAAAAAAGAAGAGGCTTCCAAAATTTATAGCAACATTGGTAATAAATTTCATTTTGTGGCCCAATTTGAAAAGGCACTTAAATTTTTGAAAAAAGCATTGGCATTATTAAAGCAATCCGGTAATAAATCTGCAGAATCAAATACATTGGCCGATATAGCTTCTGTTTATTATGATTCAGGAGAATATAACCAAACTATTTCATCGTATAAAGAAGCGCTTTCGCTAAAAAAAGAAATTGGGGATGTTGGCGGTCAGGCTGAGGTGCTTTCCGAAATTGGAGAAGTGATGGAAAATATATATCAGTATGAAGGGGCAACTGCAAATTTACTTGATGCGCTAAAAATACAGCAAAAATTGAATAATAAAAGTTCTATATCTTCAATATGCAATAAGTTAGGTGGAATTTATTATAATCAGGGCGATTATCAAAATTCCATCAAATATTTTAATAATTCACTTGCGATTGCAAATTCATCAAACGATAAAAATTTACAGGAAAACCTTTTAAACAGCCTTGGAGTTGTTTATTATAAAATGGGGAAATATGAAGAAGCTATTCGGTTTTATAATAAATCAATTGAACTAAATAAGCAGACCGATAATAAAAGGAATCTTTCTATAACCTACAATAACATAGGTAATGTAAATTTTAACTGGAACAAATATGAAGAAGCAATAGATTTTTACAAACGTTCGCTTACTATTAAAAAGCAATTAAATTTTGAACAAGGAATGGCTGCATCAATGTATAATATTGGCAACTCATATCTGGAGATGAAGCAATATATAAAAGCTAAAGAGTTTCTTATTGCAGGAGCCGATTTAGCACAGAAAATAAAATTTAATGAAGTGTTGCAATTAAGTTATAAAGCATTATCACACTTATATGAACTTACAAATGATTTTAAAAATGAAGCAAAGTCATATAAATCGTATGTTTCAGTTATAGTTCCCGGTATGGCTTCTGAAGGTCAGTATTCAGAAATGAGCCAAATTTATGAAAGAGAAAGTAAACTTATAAAAACATTAAGACATGATTTGGAAAATCAAAAATTTCTAGTCAATTATGAAAGGCTCCAAAATGTTCAAAAACAAAAGGAAATTCAGATTAAAGACATAGAAATAAAAAACCAAAAAGCAAAAGCTTTAACTCAGAAAGTATTGCTTATATTTTCAATACTTACCTTGATTATAACTGGATTTTTGGCTTTGCAATATTATTTAAGGTATAAGCAGAAAAAGCATTATAGCGAAGTTATAGGTTTTCAGAAACAACAAATTACCGATAGTATAACGTATGCCAGTCGCATTCAAAAGGCAGTATTTATACCATCCGATCAAATGAAAATGGTTTTCCCCGAAAGTTTTATATTTAATCTCCCAAAAGATGTTGTTTCGGGCGATTATTTTTATATGGCCACACATGATGATAAAATTTATGTTGCAGTTGCCGATTGCACAGGTCATGGTGTGCCTGGAGCATTTATGAGTATGCTGGGAATTTCACTTATCAAAGAAGTATTAAGTCAGGATAAATCACTTTCGGCCAATGAAATTTTGAACGAGTTGCGCGATGCCTTAATGAAAGCTCTCCATCAAACCGGGCGCGATGATGAAGCTAAAGATGGAATGGATATCGCTTTATGTGTAGTTGATACAAATACAATGAATCTTGAATATTCTGGTGCCAATAACCCTTGTTATATTATCAGGAATAAACAATTAATTAATTTAAAATCCGATCGTATGCCTATAGGAATACATCCGGTTTTAAAACCGTTTTCAAGTAAATCATTAAATATTGAAAAGGGAGATATGATATATCTTTTCTCTGATGGGTTTCGCGATCAAATTGGATATGAAATAAATAAGAAATTTAAGGCCGATAATTTTAATGAAATGCTAATTAATTTATCCTCTGAACCGATTGAAAAACAACCCGAAATACTTAAACAGGTTCATAATAATTGGCGTGGAACCGAAGAACAAACCGATGATATTTTAATTGTTGGGATTAGGGTATAAGAAATTAAATTGATAATTTTATAAAACAGCAGGCATTCTATTTACCTGCTGTTTTTGTTTTATTATAAGAAGCTATAGACCAAGCCTACATTAAAATTATTATATAAATATTTATAATTATCAATATTATTTTTATTACTATAAATACTTAAAGATTCATTTAAAGTAAACCTTAACTGAGGAGAAAAATAATAATATCCTACTATTGAAGGATATATGTTAATATTATTTTGTGGTGAGTTATAACTTAAATTATTAATATTAGTTGAAGTTGTTTTAAATATTTGATGTTCCCACATTCCATTTATATTAAAGATTATATATGTCCTCGAATTAGGATAAAACCCAGTTCTTGCAGTAAAATTTATAAAGGCAGCATTTTCTTTAGTAATTTCAGGATTTACAGAATTCACATAGTTTTTATAATTACCCATTTCATAACCTCCTTTAATTGAAAATGATTCTTGCCAATATAAATTTATAGGTTTTTCATATACATATTCTGCAAAAATATCTCCTGTCAACTGGAGGTTTAAGTTCCTAGAATTATATGCATTCAATCCGGTATTTTTTGTCCAGTTAACATTTTGTTCTAAATTAGGACTAACACCAATATCAAACCTAAAACCAGAAGAACGTGCCGGACCTGCTGCATAATCCCAATTGTCATTGATTAAAGCAAAGCTTTTCATATCGTTTTCTTTTACTAAGTTGTTCGACCTTAGAAATGAATCTACTTTTGTAAGTTCATATATTTTCTTTATACGTGCATCAAAAAATCGCTGTGTCATAAGTTCGGATATTAATTTTGAAAATGACAATATTTCATCATCCGATGGTTGATGCGATAGTTTATTGTTAATGGAAAGATCATTCAAGATATAAACTGCAAGCCTGGCATCTTCAACTCGCTCAATTCGGCCAAATCCGATTTTAATGGGTATTACAAAATTATTAAATGAGGAGGTATATTTATCGGTTGAATCTTGTTTATTGTTTGATGAACTGGACCTTGCATTACAATCAAATTCAATAAATTGCTTTTTAGTATTATATATGCGATTTTGGGCAGAAATATTCATAATTCCAGAAAACCCATACGTTTTATTTGTAACTGATGGGTTATATGTACTTGTAACTTTTGAATTGGAGGTGTTACCATTTAATTGTAATGAAGCTGTTTCATCACATTGAAATGCAGGGGAATTTAAATAGAAATTATAGTTTAAAAACCCATATCCGTTAATGCTTGAATTTTTATTAGTATTGTCAGTATAATAGTAATTATTAGCGTTCTGACCAAAATTAAAATTTACATCAAGCAACTGTTTTTCTAAATAAGGGAGTTTATAAGTGGTAAGATCGAAATTCTGGATTTGTGTTTTCGATTCAATGTTTACTAACATTGCCAATACTGAAATAATTAATAAATTTTTCATGGATTTTAAATTAGTGATTATTAAGTTAATTCTTTTTTCAAAATACATAATACTATAAATATTGCGATTGGTAATCACAAAAACAGTATTAATAATTATAAAAGTATGAAATTAATATCCGGATATTTTATGATTTACAATTATCATGCCAGAAGTAAAAACAATGAAACCCTTATATTAATTGGTTTATAAAATCAAGGTCATTCAACTTAAATAAAAAATAGAGAAACTCCTATAACGCTTAATATTGCTCCAATAATTTCTGCAAGTTTGATTTTTTGCTTAAACATCAGAATTGAAGGTGGAATAATCAAAATAGGTACAATAGACATGATAGTGGAGGCAATTCCTGTATTTGCATGTTGAATAGAATATAATGAAAGTGAAACACCAATAAATGGGCCAAAAACAGAGCCGATAATTATTCCTTTCATTCCTTCTTTATTTTTAAATGCTTCTTTAATATTTTTCATTCGTCCCATAAGTAGCATAATTATAATAAATCCGGTTGATCCGGCAATTATTCGTATTTGGGTTGAAGCAAATGCATTATAGTTTTGCATCCCTACTTTGCTTAAAATTAAGCCTCCGGCTTGACCTACTGATCCCAGAAATGCAAACATGATTCCTTTTACCGAGAGTTGTGAAAATTTTCGGGTAGTTTTATCTTTATGTGAGTTTATAACCATAGTAATTCCTCCAATGGTCAAAAGCATGCCTATCAAACTTAAAATTGTTAGCTTTTCTCCAAATACAAAATAACCCATAACCGAAGTCATTAAGGGTGCCATTGTCATGATAAGCATGGCAAATCGCGAACCGATGTAGGTATATGACTTAAAAAGAAACAAATCGCCAAATGTAAACCCAACCAAACCTGATATTGTAAGCCAAACCCATTGATGCCTGCCTGCATCAGTAGGTAATCCATGTCCTCTGAAAAAATAGCAGAATATACACAAATACATGAGCGCTAAAGGCAAACGGATTAAATTTACATTCAAGGAGCCAACTTTTGTGGAAGCAAATTCAAAAGATAAAGCTGTAATTGTCCAAACAATAGCAACGCCTAAAGCGGCTAATTCACCAATATGATTTATCATTCATTTTATATTAAACCTTATTCAATTTGAAAGGACATAAAATTATTAATATTGTAACGATTTACCGAAGCAATTATATCTTTGTCGAATATTTTTAAAATAAGCTTTAAATGAATTCATCCAATCATGTTATAGTTGTTGGTTTAGGTTACATTGGACTGCCGACGGCTGCAATTATTGCAAAAAATAATATCAAAGTTACAGGTGTTGATATTAATGAAAATATTATTAATACAATTAACCAGGGCAAAATTCATATTGTTGAACCGGCATTGGATAGTTTAGTTAAGTTGGTAGTTGAAAATAAATTTCTTACTGCCACCTCAAAGCCTGTAGAAGCGGATGTTTTTGTTATTGCTGTTCCAACCCCTTTTGTTGGAGACCATAAGCCAGATATTAGTTTTGTTGAAAAGGCAACGCTTTCAATAACACCTGTATTAAAAGCAAATGATTTATATATTTTAGAATCTACCAGTCCTATTGGTACTACAGATAAAATGGCCGAACTTATATTTAAACATCGGCCGGAGTTAATGGGAAAAATTTCTATAGCCTATTGTCCTGAAAGGGTTTTACCCGGAAATGTAATCCATGAGTTGGTTAATAATGACAGAGTTATTGGTGGAATTGACAATAATTCAACGCAAAGGGCAATAGAATTTTATAGTCAATTTGTAAAAGGTGAATTACATCCAACAAATGCGAAAACTGCGGAAATGTGCAAACTTACCGAGAATTCATTTCGTGACTTAAATATTGCTTTTGCCAATGAACTATCAATTATTTGCGATAAGGCAGGTATAAATGTTTGGGAACTTATTACGCTTGCAAATAAGCATCCGCGTGTAAAAATTCTTCAACCGGGAACCGGTGTTGGTGGGCATTGCATAGCTGTTGATCCGTGGTTTATTGTTTCCAATTTTCAGGAAGAAGCCAAAATGATCCGTTCTTCACGTGAAAGAAATTTATATAAAACCGAATGGGTTATTGAAAAGATTGAAACTGCAATTGAAGGTCTGAAAAGTTCTTCAAAAATTGCTTTTATGGGTCTGGCCTTTAAACCAGATATTGATGATTTGCGCGAATCACCTGCTATTGAAGTTGTTCAACATTTTAAAAATACCGACAACATTTTAGTTGTTGAACCTAATGTTAAAGCATATGGCAATTTTAAACTTTCAAATTATGAAGAAGCTTATAATGAAGCTGATTTGGTCATATTCCTGGTAGCGCATAAAGAATTTAAATTATTGCCAAAAAACAGTTCAAAAATTGAACTAGATTTTTGTGGTGTGAGGAGATAAGTCAATTTTGCTTATAGGATGTTGAAATTTTCATATTTTTAAAATCATTATTGCAAAATTTTCCTTCAGCATTTAGTCAAATAACCTAAAATTCTTGCTTAAAACAAACCGTGAAATTCAGCATTAATCCTGTCAATCACATGGCTTAAATCTTCAGGGTTGTCAACAAAGTTGTAAGTATCCACATCTATAATCAACATTTTTCCCATTTTATAATGTTCAGCCCAGGCTTCATAACGTTCATTTAAGCGTTGCAAATAATCGAGCCTTATAGAGGCTTCGTATTTTCTGCCTCTTTTTTGAATCTGATGCACCAATGTTGGAACGGTTGCACGTAAATAAATAAGTAAATCGGGCGGATTAATTAAGGATGACATGAGTGTGAAGAGGCTTGAATATGTCTCAAAATCACGGGTTGACATTAATCCCATTGCGTGGAGGTTGGGCGCAAATATATAGGCATCTTCATAAATAGTCCGGTCCTGTATAACTGTTTCACCCGATTGACGGATTTTAAGAATCTGTTCAAAACGGTTCTTAACAAAATAAACCTGCAAGTTAAATGACCAACGTTGCATTTCGTCGTAAAAATCTATCAGGTATGGGTTGTCATCAACATTTTCATAATGAGGTTGCCAGTTGTAGTTTTTGGAAAGTAGTTCTACCAGGGACGTTTTTCCCGATCCTATATTTCCTGCAATTGCTATGTGCATTTTTTAGTGTATAGTTTAAAGTTTTAAGATTTTAGTATTTTACAAATAGGTTTGATGAATGATTAATGGAATTAATATTTTTAAAGAATGAAATTTTCAATCACTAATAAACCTAACACTAAATACTAAACATTAAATGTATTTAAAATTCTTCAATTTTTAAAAGTTCATCAACATATTTTCTGTCGTTTGATAATCGGGGAATCTTGTTTTGCCCACCCAGCTTGTTTTTTTGCTGGAACCATTTATAAAATGATCCTTTCTTCATACTGCGAATTAATGGTATTTCTAATGTGATGTTGTTATATCGTTTTGCCTCGTAATCGGAATTGATCGACATTAAACTCTTATCTAATATATCAGTAAATAATTCAAGTGATTCCGGCATTTTTTCAAATTCAATCAGCCATTCGTGCCGGCCTTTTGCACTTTTATCCATAAATACCGGGGCAACAGTATATTCATGCACAATTGCTCCAGTTTTCTGGCAGGCTTCCATTAATGCTTTTTCAGCATTGTCTATAATTACTTCTTCTCCAAACGCGTTAATAAAATGTCGCGTTCGTCCGGTAATCAAAATTTTATAAGGTCTTATTGAAGTGAATATCACTGTATCACCCAAAACATAACGCCAAAGTCCTCCATTTGTTGAAATAACAACTGCATAATTTATTCCGGATTGAACTTCAGCTAAATGAATTGCCTTGAAATTTTCGGTATAATATTCATCCATAGGAATGAATTCATAAAAAATACCATAATCGAGCATCAAAAGCATACTTTCATCGCCGGGTATATTTTGTATAGCAAAAAATCCTTCTGAAGCATTATAGGTTTCCATATAATGCATATTTTCAGATGGGATTAATTGCTGATATTGTTCACGATAAGGCGCAAAGTTTACACCGCCATGCAGAAATAATTCCAAATTCGGCCAAACCTCCAACAAATTATTTTTGCCGGTTGCATCCAAAATATGCTTTAACATCACAAGGTTCCATGACGGAACACCAGCAAATCCCCTAATATCTTTATGCAAAGCATATTGTGTAAACTTTTCAAGCTTTTCTTCCCATTTCGATATTAAGGCTATTTTCTTCGGAGGTGAACGTAAAATATCGGCCCATTTAGGAATATTCTGGAGCATAATGGCTGAAAGGTCGCCACTTCGTGCATGTTTATCAAAATAATCTATTTGGTGGCTTCCGCCAAGAGTAAGTGTTTTGCCTAAAAGCAATTTCGAAGAAGGATTATTGCGGATATAAATTGCCATAGAATCACGACCACCCCTAAAATGGCATTTGTGCAATGATTCATGTGTTACCGGTATAAATTTGCTTTTATCATTGGTTGTGCCGGAGGATTTTGCAAACCATGTTATTTTACCGGGCCAAAGAACATTTTCTTCCCCTTTTCGGATACGGTCGACATTTTTATAAAAGCTTTCGTATTTCTGTAATGGTACCCTTTTTTGAAAATCTTCAATACTTTTAATAGAAATATAATCGTATTCCTTGCCCCACCATGTATTTTTAGCAGTATGAATTAATGAATCAAATTGTTTCTTTTGAACTTCCAAAGGATGGTTTGAAAAAAATTCAATATCCTTTAACCTGTTTGAATTAAAAAGATTGAAAAATTTATTAATCAGGGGCATAAATTTGGCTTAATCTAGTTCTGTAAAGTCAAATTTAATATAAATAACGAAGCATACAAAAACTGGAAGGTTTTTTAAATGAATCAAGAGAAAATACTTTTGAATTGGAATCCTAGCTCACTTTTGCGCAACGCTTAAATTCTTTTGTGCGATCGAATAAATAGCGGTAAGTAACATGAATTTTAGCAGGTCGTCCGCCAACATCTTCAACCAAATGCATCATGGCTGGGTTAAAATCTCCAATCCAGTTCATTTCCAATTCACTATAGGGGAAATCGGGGGCAAGGGCAACTTTTGCATAAGCCATTACCAATGCAGCTTCGGTTCCTTTTCGTTGTTGCTCAGGAACAATGCCAAATACAAAACCAAATGACTTGAAACATACTTTACGCCATTTATAATACAAAAATTTCAATTTCCCAATGATATTGAAACTACCGTTTAATCTTCGTATTATCTCATTAATTTCAGGAATCATAATGAAACAGGCAATGGGTTCATCTTTATAATAGCCAAACCATAAAAGTTTTTCATCCATAATGGGCTTTAATGATTTAAACATTGCTTTTACATGACCTTCGGCCAATGGTTTTACTCCGGGAAATTTTGCCCAGCCTTTGTTGTAAATAACCATAAAGTCGTGTGCATATTTATCGTTATTGCCTTTTTCGATATGTTTAAAAAGATAATCAGGATTTGCCATCAGGCGCATTCCTTTTTCACGAACATTCGGGTTCAGGCGTTCGTCATTGATTGGTGTGTGATAAGTTATTTGCCTGAAATAATCCTGAAAACCATATGCTTCGAATAATTCGTGATAATATGGGAAGTTATAATTATTACAATAATTTGGATAGGTAAACCCTTCTAATAAACAACCCCACCAGCGGTCGCGTTCACCAAAATTAATTGGCCCGTCCATGGCTTCCATGCCTTTGCTTTTAAGCCAGTTTTGGCAAATATCAAATAGTTGAAAGGCGGCTTCATTATCATTGATGCAATCAAAAAAACCCATTCCACCTGTAGGTTGGTCATTCTTCGAAGCACTTTTAAAATCAATAAAAGCCGCAACCCGGCCAACGGTTTCATTTTTTTCGTTTTTCAACAACCATCTTTTGCATTCACCATTTCTGAAAAGTTTGTTTTGTTTTGGGTCGAAAACCTTTTCAACATCCTGGTCCAATGGCCTGATATAACCTTTATCACCCTTATATAACCTTACTGGGAAAAGCAGAAATTCTTTTGCTGATCTTTTATCGGTAACTTCAATCGTGTTATAACGCATCATTTTATGGTTTAATGAAAAGTAATCAAGCTAAAAACTTAGCAAAAATAAAATAACAATTTTTAAATCGGGAAAATGAAAAGATTAATCAGCTCCATAAGCTTTAGCCGTAATTTTAACACCAGGCATTTCACCATATTCACGGGTAAAATCTTTTGTAAGAATCAGAATTGTTGTAGCATTCAAAGCATAAGCTTTTTTCTTTAATACTACAATTGCGGTCCGTTCCAAAGTACCATCATCGGTATTAATACGGTTGGCTTCAAATTCAGAATCAATATTGCCTTTATCAATTAAACCGGAAACCTCTGATGCATCTTTAGCAACTTTAACTTTCGACCAATCCTGAACAGTTGAGGTTACAGCCCAATCTTTCTGACGTTTCTCAGGATTATCTACTAAATTTTCAACTTTACCTGAAGCGTATCTGATTTCTTTCACATTTTCTTTATTAATTTTCTTCGATTTAGTTTCGCCAGATAAAGTATATTCGATTTCGTAAATATTGGTATTTACAACCTTACATGAAATTATTTCCCCATTTTTTCTGATAATTTTATCAAATTTTAGTGAATCTGAAGACTGCAAAGGAATTGATGATATAGTTGTGATAACTGAATCTTTTTGTTTTTCAGGCGATGAAGCTTTATTTAAAATACTAACAGAATCTTTTTTAATGGTTTTTGAAGTATCAATTTTAGTGGAATCGGATTTAATAATGCTCCCAAAAAGATTATTTGAAATATATAGTGCTATAGTCAACAATAAAAATAATTTTCTCATAGCGAAATTTTAAAATGTTTAACAAACAAGTCATCTCAAAATTAATCATTGAAGATGAAAAATTTTATGCTTTTAACTAAACTCTTTTAACATAAATACATTTATCGTCATCATCGGCATAAAATTGTTTTAATTGGGCTTCAAGAAAATAGCCATTGTTTTCATAAAATTTCCGGGTTGGCGTATATTGTGGCTTCGAAGCCGTTTCTAAATATATATTATGACCACCAATGGATGCTATACGTTTTTCAGTTTCTAACAAAAGAATTTTTCCGATACCCTGGCCTCGCATATCATTATGGGTTGCAATCCAGAAAATATCATAACTGCTATGTGTGCCGTGAATTCGGACCATAGCAGGAATAGGCTACTGTTCTGCCGTTAACTTCGGCAAATAAAAAATGATACCCACTTGAATCTCCTTTGGCTAATCTTTCTTCAACCAATTCAACAGCAATTTCTTCTTCCTCATGATTAAAAAACTGGGTCGATTTTATTATTTCGCCTATAATTTTAACATCACCAGGCACAACATTTTCACGATAAACAATTTTCAAGTCGCTCATATATTTATGGATTATAGTTTTTTGAAGATTTAAAATTACCTGAAGGCATCGGCTATAATTTTCTCAAATACCTGGTTGAAGGTATATCCGGCTTTTTCTACAGCTGAATAAAACCCTCCAAATGGTGTAATACATGGATTGCCATTTATTTCAAGTACAAACGGCACATTTTCATTTGAAAGTCGCATGTCAATTCTTGCATAACCTCTGCCTTCAAAATGAATCCAGCATTTACGGCATATTTCGCGAATTTCTTCTTGTATTTGGGAATTCATATTATTTATATCAAAGGTTCGCGGTGTGTTGTTATATTCAAAAGAATCTTCAACCCACTTGGCTTTATATCCAACCATTTGTCTTTTGCCTTCAGGAAAATTTGTAAATAAAATTTCGGCTATTGGCAGAACTTCAGGTCCGTTTTCGGTTCCAATTACTGATATATTTAATTCGCGTCCCTCAATATATTCTTCAATAAAGTATGATTTTTTTTCTCTTTCCTTTTTTATTTTTTCAATATAAGTTACATCATTTCCAGCAAATACACAGTCTTCGTCAAGTCCGGTGGAGCCTTCTTCCCAAATTGTTTTAACTATATAAGTTTTGTTTTTATCGAGTAGATGTAGTGTATCATGTGTAAACCAGTCAGGAGTATTAATTCCAATTGACCGTAACTGCCTTTTTGTAAGTACTTTATTAGTGGTTAGAAATAAAGCTTCCAGAGGAAAACCAGTATAAGGAATATGTAATGAATTTAAAATTGCAGGTCCGAAATATAGGAATTCACATTTATTCTCGATGGATTCAAATAAATTTACAGCAAATATTGGTTTAATTTCTTTTAACGATTCAACAGCTCTGGTCATATTATATCCCATGGAAATTTCGTATGGCTCATATCCCAGTTCAATTAAAGTATCTTTTACGAGGTTCACCTGATCAAGCACATCCTGTTCATCAGGTGTTGGCATAAAAGATAATTGGTTATAAAGCACTACAACTTTTTTATTCATGAGATTAAGTATAATGTAAATTTGAAATTATAAAATTCTTTTAACTGCTGAATCCATAATCATTTTAATTAAATCTTTATAAACAATTCCATTCATTGAAGTAAGTATGGGCAAGTCGGAATGTTTTGGATGCAATCCGGCTAATGGGTTCACTTCAAGAAAATTCGGGATTCCGTTTTCATCAACTCTTAAATCAACCCTGCCTCCATCGCGGCATCCAATTGCTTTCCAACTGTCTAAAGCAACTTTTTCGCAGGCTTTTCCAACTTTATCTTTCACCAAAACATATTCAACCAATTCTTCGCATTGTTCCTTATTAACATACGAATAAGCATCAGGTTCAGCATCGTCGCGTAAAATCACTTCCAAAACGCCAACAGACTTAGCTTCATTTCCGGTACCAACAATACCAACCGTAAATTCCCGACCAGGTAAATAAGTCTCAACTAAAACTGGCTGTTTAAAACGTTCGAGTAAATTGGCACAAATTTCCTTTAATTCCTTTTTATTGTTGATTTTCGATTTGCTATCAATTCCTTTACCTGTACCTTCGGCCACTGGTTTAGCAAATAAAGGGAAAGACAATTTAATATTTTCACAATCCATTATGTTATGAATAACAGCAAAATCTGGAGTTGGAATTTTACAATCGCGTACTACATGTTTGCACATTCCTTTGTGTAGGGTTAATGCCAATACCAAAGTATCAGAAAAAACATAAGGGATATTATAAGCATCGAGTAAAGCAGGAACCTGTGCTTCACGCGCTATTCCATACATTCCTTCTGCAATATTAAAAACCATATCCCAGCGGTCACCATTTATCAAACGTTTAGCTAAATCGCGTATATGCCCAATTCTGTCAGTTTCGTATCCAATTTCCTGCAAAGTTTTTTCAATAGATTCAACAGTATCGTCGCGGTCGAACTCGGCTGTTTCTTCTTCTGAATATCCTTCATTCAGGTATTCTGAACGTAAATCGTAAGTGAGGCCAATTTTCATCGAAGTAAATATTTTTTGATTTATTAAAAGCCAATGCTAATAAAGCATTAAATTTTTTTATTGCTCATTAAATTATATCTGCAAAATAAAAAACTTTTAAGAATTGCGGGTTATTTATTTAAAAATATACTTTGGGAATTCTTAAAAAGAAAAAAGAAATGATTAATATTTTTCGTTACAGGAATCACTTAACGAAATAAATTCCTGCAATTTTTGATTAATGGTAACCATTAAGTCATATTCATTAACTTGTGAAAGAAAGTTATTATCGAAGTTACAGAACAATACAAATTTGGTAAGTTTATCATTTTTTAAACCTGTCCATTTTTCAATATTCTGACGATTATATTTGGCATCAATTTTTCTTTGAATGGGAGCATAGGCCTCTAGCCGATATGCTTTTCGCTTTGATATTTCATGTCTGTTAAAATTGAAATAAAAAAAGTCGATAGGGTTAAATATCGCAAATAATGGGCTGCTTAAATATTTATCGTCTAATAATTGAGGAATTCCTGGTCTGGCTTTTGGCAACCCAATATCCGGCACTTCGTTATTTAGCCTTATTTCAAGAAAGTTCCATTTGAAAACTGTGTAATTGCCTAAAATATTAGCCAAACGAATATATTCTTCCCTTGAAAATTTTGATGAATCATAAGGTTCGGGTTTAATTTCAATAATTTCGAAATTATTTGGAAGCTGCTTTGCCGGAGCGAAATCATTCGGAGGTAAATAAGGTGCCATTTTTTTATAATCAGGCACATAAAATGAATGAAATTTTGATTCCTGACCAAACAGAATATTACTATATATTAAAACTATGAGTAGAAATAAATTTCTCATGTTTATTTGAACCGAATTTTATGCTAAATTAAGGAATATTAAAATAATTTAAGCATTAGTATTTTGTTAAAACATTCTAAAAACGGCTTCGTTTGAATAAAATTACTCGCTATATTGTTTGTAAACATCTGCAATGCCTTCATCCAATGAAATTTTTTCTTTCCAGCCTAAACTGTTCAATTTTGATACATCCAAAAGTTTCTGTTTTGTACCATCTGGTTTAGATGTATCCCAGGTTAACTTGCCGGAAAAACCGACAATTGTTTTTACTAATTCAGCTAGTTCTTTAATAGTTAAATCGCGTCCGGTTCCAATATTAATATGTGTATTTATGATTGGTTTTTTTTGTGAAACATCTTTAAAATCAATATTTTCCATTAAAAATACACAAGCATCAGCCATATCGTTGGAATTTAAAAATTCCCTTCGTGGTGTACCTGTTCCCCACAGGGCAATTGAAACTTCATTATTTTGTTTAACAGTAATTCCATATTTAGCCATCAAGTTAAGTAAATCGTTTTGAGATGATTGGCCATCAAACCCTTCCAATGGTTTTTTAGAAAAGTCTTTGCGAATAGATTCCCAATTATTTGATTCAAGGCATTTCGCCAGATGCATTTTTCGAATTAATGCAGGCAATACATGCGATTTTTCAAGGTCGTAATTATCATTAGGCCCGTATAAATTAGTTGGCATTACCGAAATATAATTGGTACCATACTGGATATTGTATGATTCAATAATTTTTATCCCGGCAATTTTAGCAATAGCATAAGGTTCGTTGGTATATTCAAGCTCAGAAGTCAGTAGATAGTCTTCTTTCAAAGGTTGAGGTGCATTGGCAGGATAAATACAGGAACTTCCCAGGAATAATAACTTTTTTACCCCGGTTAAATAGGAACTATGAATAATATTATTCTGAATTTGTAAGTTCTCGTAAATGAACTGTCCACGATAAGTATTATTGGCAACAATTCCCCCAACTTTGGCGGCAGCAAGTAATACATATTCAGGCTTTTCGATCTGAAAGAATTTTAAAGTATCGGACTGATTTAACAAATCCAGTTCATTCAGCGATTTACCAATAATATTGTTGTATCCTTTTTCCTTTAATTTTCTTACTAATGCACTACCAACCAATCCTAAATGACCGGCTACATATATCTTCGAATTTTTATCCATGTTATTTTCCGTATTTTTCCCAATCGGCTTTAGCCATAATTTTAACCAATTCCTTGAAAGTTACTTTGGGTTCCCAACCCAATAAATTTTTAGCTTTTGCATAATCGCCTATTAACAGTTCAACTTCTGTTGGCCGAAAATATTCCTTGTCCACTTCAACTAATACTTTCCCGGTTTTGGTATCTATACCTTTCTCGTTTACACCAGTTCCTTCCCATTTAAGATTAATACCAATTTCTTCGAATGTCAATTGAACAAATTCACGAACGGTATGCATTTCATTGGTAGCCAACACGAAATCTTCTGCCTTGTTGTGCTGTAAAATCCGCCACATGCCTTCAACATATTCAGGTGCAAAACCCCAGTCGCGCTTTGAATCAAGGTTTCCTAGAAAAAGTTTATCTTGCTTGCCTCCTTTAATTTTTGCAGCAGCAATGGTTATTTTACGTGTTACAAAGGTTTCGCCACGGCGTGGTGATTCGTGATTAAATAAAATTCCGTTACAGGCAAAAATGTTATACGCTTCGCGATAGTTTATAATAATCCAATAACCATAAAGTTTTGCAACGGCATAAGGGCTCCTGGGATAGAAAGGAGTTTTTTCCGTTTGTGGAATTTCTTGTACTTTGCCATATAATTCACTGGTTGATGCCTGGTAGAATTTAGTTTTTATTCCAGTTTCCTTAATAGCATCCAAAAAACGCAACGTGCCAATCGCATCAACTTCAGCTGTATATTCAGGAACATCAAATGAAACCTTTACATGGCTTTGCGCTGCAAGGTTATATATTTCATCAGGATGAATTTTTTCCAATAACCGGTTTAAATTGCTCGAATCCGTAACATCACCATAATGAAGAAAAAATTTCAAATCTTTGTTGTGACGGTCTTTATACAAATGATCAATTCGTCCGGTATTAAATGATGAGGCACGACGAATAATTCCATGTACTTCATATCCTTTATCTAATAATAATTCAGCCAGGTATGAACCATCCTGACCTGTAATTCCTGTTATAAGAGCTGTTTTCGACATCGTATTTTATTTTTAAAAAAGGTTGTAAAGATAAATATAATAGTTTTGACGAAATTAATAAATACACAAATTAATTGAAAAATACCATAACAGCTTTTATAATATATTGCAATTGTTCTTCATTCAATTCTGTGTGCATGGGCAATGATAAAACTTCTTCTGATAGTTTTTCTGAAACTTTGAAATCGCCTGGTTTATAACCCAAATTTTGAAGAGATTTTTGCAAGTGTAAAGGTTTTGGATAATAAACCATAGTTGGAATCCCTGATTTTTCTAAATGAGTTTTCAATTCATTCCTTTTTCCATTTTTAACTTTCAAGGTATATTGATGAAATATATGGGTTGAAAATTTCGATCTTTCAGGAATATCAATTCCTTTTAGTTTTTGAAAATTGTTATCATAGAAATCTGCTACCTTATTTCGAGCTAAATTAAATTCATCGAGATATTTAAGTTTAACATTCAAAACAGCAGCCTGTATAGAATCAAGCCTTGAATTCATTCCTTGAATTTCGTAAACATATTTTTCACGCATTCCGTGATTTGCAATGCTTCTGATTTTATCTACCAACAAATCATCATTAGTAAATAATGCACCACCATCACCAAAGCAAGCTAAATTCTTCGAAGGGAAAAATGATGTACAACCAATATTACTTAGTGTTCCTGCTTTATGAGGTGTTCCACATGGATAGAAAAAATCGCTTCCTAATGCCTGGGCAGCATCTTCAATAATAAACAAATTGTACTTTTCTGCAAACCTTTTAATTTCAACCAAATTTCCGCATTGACCGAATAAATGAACCGGTATTATTGCCTTTGTTTTTGAAGTAAGAAGTTTTTTTAATGAACTGCAATCAATATTGAACGTTCTGTCATCTACATCTGCAAAAACAGGCTTTAAGCCTAAAAATGTGATTGATTCAGCCGTTGCAATAAAGCTAAAAGTTGTGGTAATAATTTCATCACCCGGGTTTAAACCAAGCGACATTAATGCAATTGTCAGCGCATCAGTACCATTTGCGCACGAAATAACATGTTTCACATTTAAATATTCGGCTAATGATTTCTCAAATTGCAGAACCTGTGGCCCTTTTATAAATAAAGTAGAATTTAGTACCTCAGCAATCGCTGAGTCAATTTCAGATTTTAACCGAATATACTGGTCGTACAAATCGACCATTTGAATAGGCTTCATGGTTTAATTTTTGATTTTCCAAAGTTAAAACTTAAAATGTAGGGAAGTTATTATCAATATTAGAAAATGATAATTTTTGAAGTAAATCTTTTACTATGCAAATTCAATTTATTTAATTGGAAGAAAAATAGAAAACGTGCTGCCTTTTCCTTCAGCCGATTTAACTTTTATACTCCCATTGTGCCGTTTAATAATTTCATACGAAATATATAAACCCAAACCGGTGCCTTTTCCAACATCTTTTGTAGTAAAAAAAGGATCAAATATTTTGTCCACAATTTCATTTGCAATCCCTTTCCCCGAATCACTTATTGAAATTATGGCATCATTATTTACAATTTTAGTTTCAATAGAAATAATCCCTTTCCCTTCAATTGATTGAATTGCATTAGAAAGAATATTCAGAATTACCTGGTTTATTTGGCCGCTAATACACGAAATAAGTGGTAATTGTCCATAATGTTTTTCAATAGTAATTTTATTTTTTATTTGGTGTTGAATAATTTCAATATTAAGATCAATTAACGCATTTATATTTTGCTCCATTTTAACGTTACCTGAACTTGAATATGCTGATAAATTGCGGATTATTTGTGTTGCGCGTTTAATTCCTTCTTCCATATAACCCGAAAGTTTAGAAATATTTTGTAGGTAATGCTCAAGTTTTAAACTTTCTTTAGAATTTTTAATTTCTATAACATTGTTATAATCTTTACTATTCATGAATTTATGAAGCAAATCAATTATAGGCTTAATTATCTGGTCAAGACCAGATATACTGGATGCAATAAAATTAATTGGATTATTAATTTCATGAGCAACACCTGCAACCATAATTCCCAATGCAGCCATCTTCTCTGACTGTATAAGTTGTGATTGCGTTTTTTGCAATATGTCAACTATTTTTTCGAGTTCTTCTTTTTGAGAATGAAGCTCCTCTATAGTACTTGTTAGTTCTTCATTTGCAGAACTTAATTCTTCATTAAGGGTAGTAATCTCCTCTGTTCGTTCTTTAACCTTAAATTCTAAATCCTGACGATATATATTGAGTTCCTTTTCAATTATTTTTCTTTCCGAAATATCTCGTATAGCGGCAAGATAATAGGTAGAATCTTGTAATTGAATCTTACTTAATAAAACCTCGGCGTAAAAATGTTTTCTATTTCTTTTTTGAAATTGCCATTCAAAGAATTGAGAAATTTCATCATCGGTATTATTAATTATTTTCTGAATTTCAACCTCAGATGAATTGCAATCGGGTTGAAATTCCGGGCATAAATTAATTAGCCCTTTATCCAACAATTCTTCATGTTTTAATTCAAATAAGGTTAATGTTTTTTTATTAAAGTCAATAATCTTATTTTCTTTTATTAAAATTATTGCATCTCCTGAATTCTCGAATAATTGTCTGTATTTTTTTTCACTTTCAATAAGTTTCTCGGTTGTTTTAACCAATCGGGTTATATCTGTAATAGATTGAAGAACAAATTTACTTTTATTAATTTCTATAATTTCAGCACTACCAATACAATGCAATGGAATTCCGAATTTATTGTTATATATAATAACTACATCACTTGTTTTATTATCTTTTAATAAAGCAATTCGTGCTTTTTCTCTATTTTCTTTCGAAATAATATTAAGTTCAATTGATGTTTTTCCAATAACTTCGTCACGTGTAAATCCGAAAATTTTTTCAAAAGCAATATTAACATTTTCAATAATTCCTGTATTTAGTTGACTTAAAACTATTGCAATGGGCGATTGATGAAACATTATATTAAATTTTTGCTCACTTAATTCTAAAGCTTCAGTTTTGACTTTTGTATTTTCAAGCGCAACAATAAGTTTATCTTCATTTTTGCGATATTTTAAATAGTCGTAAATAAAATATGAAATAAGAATTATAAATATAAATATCAGACTGAATGTTATAAATTGAAGTTTATTTGTAAAATAGTTTATTTCATTTAAAGGAATCTCAACCATAATATACCATGGATCAACCATATAATTAAGGTTAATAGGATAAAAAAACCGAATTGATTTTGTGTGTAAATTTTTAAAATTGCATATTGTACTGAAACTTTTATTTAATTTAAGTGAATCAAGGGTTGACTTAATATTTTTATCGAGGATAGTATAAATATTTTTGTTAATAAGTGTTGAATTCGGATGGGTTACAATGGTTCCTGAATTTGATAATAAAGAAACAAATCCACTTTTATATAAATGAATTGTATTTAATTTTTTTTGTAATTCCACCAAATCAACATCAATTCCAATAACTCCTAAAAAATTATTATTTGAATCCATTATTGGGCTTACAACTGATGTTTCAAAAAATACATGCTTATTTCTATGATAATGGTAATAATGCGGATCGCTAATTATATTATGTTTCGTTTTTTTTGGTATTACATATAAACTTGATGAATAATCAGATGCATCATTTATTTCAGTTTTTATACTATTGTTTTCGTAATAATAACCAATTGAAAAACTTCCCTTTATATCATGTAAGCTGTCATTTGCATAATATTTATCCAATTTGTCATATGCATTTGGTTCCCACATAGTCCATATTGATAATAAATTTTTATTATTTTTAAGGGCGTTCCTGAGTAAACTATAAACTTTTAAACGTGGAATTTTATTCATTTTAAACTGAAGAATATCTTCAGAATAAATTCGATTTATTGTTAAAGCATCTCGAAAATATCCTTCAATATTTTGATATATTTCCTCAGATATATTTTTCGCTAATTCCTGCGATTGTTTTTTAGCTTGCTGTTTTAAAATAAGATTTAAATATAAAAGAAGTATTACAAATATTATTGAAATTCCCATTGAAGTATAAACTACCCAATTAAACTTTTTGAAGTTTTGTTTTAGTTTCACGGTTTTGAGGATATTATGCTCTAAGATATACAATTTTTATAAAATAAGCTATTCAGAAAAGTTTAATTTAATTATTTTGACACATTGATTTAGCATATATATTTGCATTTTTGTCCGATTAAAATAAGTTTAGAATTCATTTTTTTAAATTTTCGAATATGGAAAACATTAAAAATGCATTTAATAAAGTTGCTGAATATTACGATATGCAGAGACGTTCTTTGATTCCTTGCTTTGATGATTTTTATGGAACAATTCAAAAATTAGCAATTTCAACTGATGGTAATCCGGAAATACTTGATATTGGAGCGGGTACAGTATTAGTTTCTGAATTTTTAATTAAAAAATTCCCTTTATCAAAATTTACACTAATTGATTTATCTGATGAAATGTTGTCAATTGCAAAGCTTCGTTTTAAAGAACATTCAAACTTTAAATATATTATTGCAGATTATTTTAAATTTCAATTTACTGAAAGTTATGACATAATTGTTTCCGGACTTTCAATTCATCATCTTGAAGACTATGAAAAGAAAGCGTTATATAACAAAATATATTCCTTGTTAAGTCACGGAGGTATATTTATAAACGGCGATCAGTTTCTTTCAAGAAGTTTAAATGGTGAATATAATTATCAAAAGGCTTGGAAAGAAAAAATTGAGAATTCCGATTTATCGGAAGATGAAAAAAAAGGAGCTTATCAACGAATGTTATTTGACAAACCGGCAACTGTGGATAATAATTTGAAATGGCTCGAAGATGCAGGCTTTTCAGATGCAGACATTTATTATAAGTATTATAATTTTGGTGTTATTTCGGCTGTTAAAAAGTAATTATATAAAACAGAAATAAATTGTTAATCGGAAATTGAACCTTTTAAACCAGTTTTTTCAACTAATGCTAATATTTCCTTTAACTTTTGTGTTGAAACTTTTTCAAGTCCATTTGCTGGAGTGTTCCTTGCAATTGTATATATCATTACTAATGAAGGAGAAACTTTTTTTAATACCTGCAACCAGGCATTCACTTCATTTTCACTACTATTATCGAATTGTATTCCATTATAGTTGCCCTTTACAAACATTGTTTGAATAATTAAATTGCCTTTGAATTTCAAAAGGTTTTGAATAATTTCATTTATATCGAAGTGTCCTACAGGGTTATTAAGCAACATACAAGTTTTTTCGAAAACTGAATCAATTTTTAATATATTCTGATCAATTTTCATCAATGCTTCAAATACTTTGGGTTTATGTAATAATGTAGAGTTCGAAAGTACTGCAATTTTTATTTCAGGGAAATATTTATTACGTATTGCAATTGTAGCATTTATTATTTCGGGAAAAGCTGGGTGCATTGTTGGCTCTCCGTTTCCTGCAAAGGTTATTACATCAATGGGTTCGTTATTGGCTTTCATTTCTTTCAAACGCTGTTCGAGTAATAACGAAACCTTTTCAACAGATGGAAGTTTTTCAGTTTCCTTAACTTCGGGGTTCCAGCCACATTCGCAGTAAATGCAATTAAAATTGCAAACTTTACTTGTGTTGGGTAGCAAATTAATTCCTAATGAATTGCCTAATCTCCTGCTTTTTACCGGGCCAAATATCGTTTTCTCAAATAAAAATGTTGACATTTATTTTAATTTGCTAATGTTTTAATATGCCAATATGCTAATGATTCAATTTGCTAATGGTTTTAATATTTTAAGTTTATAAGATTTTAAATCGGAAACAGTTTATCGTTTACCATTTATCCTTTAATCATTTAAACCAATACCTTAACTTTACTGTTTTCAGTTAGTTTCATGTTTTCAAAATCAATACCAGTTATCAGGTTTAAGCCTGGCTTTTTGCCTTTTTCAAAGCTTCCATATTTATTAGCAATTTGTAATGCTTTAGCGCCATTCAAAGTTGCCCATTGCAGCAGTGTAGCCAATGAAATATCAGGATAAAATTTTTGAATGGTCTGTAATTCCTCAATAATTGACAAACTTGTATTTGATGAATAACTATCCGTGCCAATAGCTATATCTAAATTATTTTGTATAAATAAATTTAAATCGGGAAGTTTATTTTCTATAATTCTATTTGATTTTGGACAACTTATCCAGTATGGAGACTTTAATACCGATTTTGCAATATCAATATCCTGTTGTTTTGTGTGAACGTTATGGATGAGTAAAATAGTATTATTCTCGGGCATATAATTGGCCATGGATTGTAAGGATGATTTACCGGTGGGGCTATTAAAATAGTCCATATTAAATCCAAGTTCTGAGAACAATTGCCGAATTTCACCGGTCCCGTTTAAAAATAATTCATCCTCCGAAACGGTTTCCTGATTATGAATGGAATATACACAGTTATTTTCGTGTGCATGTTGTTTGATAAGCTGAAGTAATTCCCCAGACATAGAATAGGGAGCATGTGGCACAATAGATGCGCTTAAATTATTTTGATTTAGTTGGGTATATAATTCCAAACCCTTTTTAAAATGTGACGTTGCTACTTTAGTATCAGGATTGAAAACTTCAACAAAAGTATGGTAATATATTTTACTATTTTTCTTTACTTCGAAAGAGAAATTATCATTTGAAATATCTCCCACAGCAACAATACCATTAGATTTCATTTCATCATTAGCATTTTGGATAATTTCATTTAGGTTTACGGGCAATGAAAAACGTTTAGTCATAATTTGACGAATAAAGTCAGGAAGGCCTGATGCACTTGACATTAGTCCTTTCAAATAACTTAATTCTAAATGACAGTGGGCGTTAATAAATCCTGGTACCAATATACCATTGTAATATTCTGTTGATGCGGTTTCGTGTAAATTTTCGTTGGTTTCAAGTATATCTAATATTTCACCATCATCAGATAAAATTATAGTTCCTTGCTTTATAGGTTTCGATAAAATTGGAAAGATGTAAGAAGCTGCAATTTTTCTCATATACAATTGACCTATTTAATTTTCTTTTCAACTTTTTTATCTGCTTTCTTTTTAGGGTTGTTCTCCAATGCAGCTTTTCTTTTGTTCAATTCGGTTATAACTTTTTCATATACCTGATCGTATTTTTCAGGATCTCTGGTATAAAATGCAACAGTGCTATCAAACATTGCTTTTGTTACCCGGTTATTTTTAAAAAGTGTATCACATAAACTAATTGCTGCAAATTGTTTGGTATGTTGCATAAAATATGGGGTTATCTGTATTCCTTCAGCTAAATGATATTCAACTAGTAATTGAATAAACCTGCCTTCGGGTATTATTTTATTGGCATTCTTTTTATGAACTTGACAAGCAATAAGTGAGAGGCAACAAAGTATGTAAATTAATTTACGCATGACATATATTTTATCTTTCAAAAGTAATTATTTTTTAAATGAAGGGATTAAAATAAAAAGACGCAAGTTTAAAATTACCCGCGTCTTTTAAGAATGTTGGTAGTATTTGATATTATTTTAGCTTATCGAATTTATAACCAATCATTAATTCATGGCTGCCAAAGCTATAATTTCTAATGGCTGAAATATTGTAATCGTAAGAATAACCTACGTATATTTTCTTTGTAAAATAATACCCGAGTAAAACTGAAATAGCATCTTGCTGACGATACGACAATCCAAACCACAGCATTTTTTGATAAAACATTTTTGCATCAAATTCAACTTGAGCCACAGAACTTACCATTTTTACAATTCCACTGGCTTCGCCCGACCATTTTCGGCTAAATATTTCGGTATAGGAACCCAGCAAATAAAAATGCCTTTGTAAGTGACCTAATAAAGGTGAATTTTGGTCAGGTGAAACCGAACCATTAAAAAGATTATCAGCAGAAATGCCCCCAAAAAAATTAGTTGAATATACAATAATACCAGCGGCACCATCAGGTAAAAATTTATTAATTACTGTTTTGGGTGCTGCAGGGTCATAGTAAGGAACATTACTTTGGGAGCCATCATATTTATATTGTAAAGCACCAATTGTTGCACCAAATGAAACTCTTATAAGGCTTGTTATAGCAGTGTTATATGCGTATGAACCTCGTAAACCTAGTTGACTTGTAGGATTAGTAATATCGTCATACAAAGTAAACCCAAGCCCCATATTTTTTGAAGTTGAACTAAAAGGACCAAAAAAACTGATTGAATTGGTGACAGGTGCATCAGGAAATCCTATCCATTGAAAACGGTGATCGGTAGCAATCTGATAATAATTGTAAGTTCCTGCAACAGCAGGGTTTAAAACAAACGGGTTTTGCATATATTGAGTATATAATGGTGATTCCTGTGCAATCATTCCCATTTTAACTCCAATAATTATCGCAAATATTAGTATTAGTCTTTTCATCGTTTTTAAATTTTCTGCATAAATGAATTATATTTTCAAATTATTGCAAATTATTTCATAATAGTAATTGTTCCATACAAGGGCTTTTCACTTGGTATAGTAATTATATAGTAATAAGTTCCGGTTGGCAATGTTTTTCTGTTATATACACCATGCCATCCTTGTGCGTCTGAGTTAACATAACCTTTCTGTGAAAATACCTTTTCTCCCCAACGATTAAATACTTCTACAAGCATATCCGGATAGAATTCGGCGTGAGGGATATACCAGTAATCATTTCTGCCATCACCGTTTGGTGTGAATACATTAAAGGGAACTACCGGATTTTCAACATGTAATATTGTAGTATCCCATTCAGTACAGTTGTCAGCTGTTGTTCCCTGGAAATATAAGTAGCCAATATCACCAGTTAAATTCTCTGGTATGTTTATTTCTACTGTTCTTGATGAAGTGTCTCCAACAATTATATTTGTATTTCCGTACCAATGCCAGTAATATTTGCTATAAACTCCTGTACCGCCAATTAATGGGACAATAATATGTCCGCCATGCGAAATGGTATCGTATGAAGGTAATGAAACCCCATTTGAAGGGTGATATGCAATTACAACAGTATCACTTGCATGACAACGCCCTTTATAATTAACAGTTAATATAAAAGTGTGTGAGATTACAAGGTATCTGTCAGGCAAAGTGTCTATAACAATAGCATTTAGAGTTGTACTAGTGCCATAAACAAAATCATTGACAGGTGTCCAGGTATACATAAACATTGGATCAATTTCATTTGATATGGTTTTGGCTGACCCACGCATTATATAACCTCCTTCGTTGGTTGTCCTGTCACGACAAATAATTGTATCTGGTCCCGCATTTACAATAAGTTTATCAGGCATAGGAATTTGGATATATTTATTGTTAATACAACCATTTTTATCAGTCACAGAAATTTGATAAGCTCCAGAATCCAGTTTCCATGAAATCGTTTTAATGGAGGAATCTGTTAATGTTGAATTATATTTAGGGTCGGACCAGTTAAATATAATCGGGTAACTACCGTGAATTTTGGAAAGTTCAATATTCCCCAATGTGTCGCATGATGCAGGAGTAACTGTAGTATCAAATTTTACACTATCGGAAGAATTCATTGTAATAATTTGTGTTGCATGGCAATTGGCGCTATCAGTAACACTTAATGTAAATAATCCTGTTACAAGTGTTGAGTCGATAAAATGATTATCATAAATTGTGTTTATTTCTTCATTGGCCGGATTATTTATCCAAAAATAGGTAAACCCTGGTTTCCCGGTAAAGTATATGGAATCAACCCCACTTATAGTGCATTTAGCCAACGTGAGAATGGAATTATTTATTGTAACAGTATCTTTAGAAGGAACATTATACAATAATTTATTGTTGCAATTTGCACTGTCCTTTATATATATTGAATATGTGCCAAGTGAAACATTCGAAAGTGTATCATAAATATATGAATTTGTAAGGACATTATAGGGTTTTACCAATGCGGCTGAATCACCTTTAAACCATTCTATTTTATAAGGGGCGGTTCCTGAAGTAATTTCGGCCTGTAAAATTCCATCATTTGTATTTTGGCACGAAGGCATTTGCAAGAGATCGAATTTTGCAGTTATAGTTGTATCGCCTCCAATATTTATTGAAGTATCAATATAACAACCCAGCGAATCGATCAATTGAAGTTTATAGTTGCCAGGTAATAAATGGGCTGTAATTATTGAATCTTTTGTATAAATTGAAGTATTTGTTCCTAATGAATCAAATACAAACCTATAACCCGGAATACCACTGGCAATTTTAGCACTGAATATTCCATCTTTGGTACAAGTTGCATTTGTTCTGGACCATTTGCTAATAGTGAAAGTATCAAGGGCAGCAATATGGATATTTGTTATACTATCAATACAATTATCAGCATCCTTTACAATAACGCTATAATTCCCAGATAATAAATTTAATGCATAAGAAGTGTCTGGAATAGAAGATTGCGACCATATATAATGAATTGGATTTTTGCCAGTTACGCTTATTTGAATAGAACCGGTTCCTAAACCTGTATTACATAATGACATAGAACTTTTTGTACCTAAAATTTTCATTGGAGTATAAGTTAGGCTATCTTCAAATTGATATGAACAATTAAAAGTGTCAGTGACCAATACTCTATAATTTCCAGCAGGAACATTTATTAAATTAGCAGTATAACTTAAAGTATCTAAAGTATTTTTTAAGTTTACCCAACCATAGCTATAAGGTTTTTTGCCTCCGGAAGCATTAGAAAATATATTACCTTTGGCTGTATCTGTGCAAGCGGGCTCATCTTCTGTAAATGCTACAGAAATAGGTTTTACAATAGTTTTAACAACAGTATCTTTTCTGAAAATTTTACCTTCTGCATCTTTTACTACTATATGATATGTACCTGAATCTGGAATATTTTTAAATAATGAATCAGTTTGAATTTGATTGTAACCATAAGTTGGATTCGAAATTTTATAAATAACCGGTAGAACAGCATTTAAAGTTCCAAACTTTATAATTCCAGGATTACCCAAACATGTAATATCAGTTATATTAATTGTCACCTTTAATACAGTATCTTGTTTTACAATTGCAGTACTATTGGTTGTACAGGAATTTGCGTCAGTAACTGTAACATTAAAAGTATCAGCTTTAAGACCAGTAATTACATTACTTGCAGAAGACCCAATTAAACCGCCATTTGAAACATAGCTATATGTGTATGCACCTGTTCCTCCTTCGGCATATATAGTCATTGTTCCTGTAGGACCACTACTTGCATGAGTAGTATTGATGCTGTCGATAACTAATTTAGTAGCAGCTTCAATTGTAACATTTTGGTGTACAGTGTCGAATTTATCAATAACAACAATTTTGTATACACCAGGTGTAAGTCCAGAATAAGTTTTAGTTGTAATAGTATCTGCAATAGTCTTGGTTATTAAATTATCAATGGAATAAATATAAGGTTTATTACCAGATACTATTGAAATTCTTAGCTTCCCATCATTGTTCCCATAACATGATTCTGCAGTTGAATCAATATGTAATATTAAAGGCAATTTAGCCAATATAAATGCATTCTTTTTTACAATGCAACCTCCAACATCTTTAACAGCAACCTGATAAGTTGAGTCACCAATTAATCCAAATACTATATTTTGATTAGAATAATAAGTTCCGTTTGAAATTGAATAAACATAAGAAATACCGGTATAACCGCCTGAGGCATTAATTGTTAAACTTCCGTTAGGTATAACATTCGTTTGATTTGTGGCAATTATAGTATCAATTTTCAAAGCTGAAGCCGGTTGAGTAATATTAAATATTGGAGTTTGCTTGATATTGCCAAATTTATCGGTCACCCTTATCCTATATAAACCAACCTTCAAAGAGCTAAATATGTGTGATGTTTTGCTGGTAGTAAATGACATATAAGTAGCACCCGTTAATTCGTAAAAATAAGGACCTATTCCTGACAATACTATTGCAGTAACAGAACCTGTTGTATCATTAAAGCATGCAACGTTTACAGGTGTAGAATTGTCAATTTTCAATAAAGAATTATTATAAACAGTAATTATAGAATCAGGTGCATTACACCCATTTCCATCTTTAACTTTGACCAAATAATCAGCAGCTTTAAGTAAACTATATGTATGTGGTAGCGGAATATACCCGGCACCAGATCCTGTATCAACCAATAATACGCCAGTACCTCCGGTAGCTGTAACTGTAATGCTCCCATCTGTGGAACTGCCATTACTTGCATTGGTTACCGTATAAACTGGAAGTATAGCAGTGGGTTCACTAATTGTCAAAATACTTAAATCTGAAGTAAAATGTGCATCTACAACTTTAACTACATAAGACCCTGTATCCAGAGCCATTGTATCAGCTAATGGAATATTAACACCCCATTTGGTAATTGTTAAAGTATATGGAGCAGTTCCTCCCGAAACAGACGTATGAATTTGGCCATTTTTCCCACCGTTACATGTTACATTAACTTTAGTAGCAGTAAGGCTTACTCCAGCAGTATCAATAATACTAAACTGCAATGAATCCTGACAATTCATACCATCCTTTACATGCGACATATATAAACCGGCTGAGAGGTTAGTAAATTTATTGTTCAGTTTTGGCAAACTATCAGTTAACCAATACATTAACGAGCCAGTTCCTCCCGATGCAATAATAGTTGCGGTTCCTTTAATAATGCCATCAACTTTTGTTTTCAAAATTGCGGCTATAGAAACTTTAGTTGGCTGGGTAATAGTTGCCGTTGTGTCCAATTCGCAGCCTAATGAGTCTTTAATTGCTATTGCATATCCTACTTTTGCAGCAAGACCAATAAAAATGCTATCTGTTGTGACAGCGCCTCCATCGAGTGAAAAGTTTTTAGTTCCGGTTCCACCTGAAGAATGAATTACAATTTTACCGCTTAAATCGCCATTACATCCGTTAACATTAGTAATTGCCAATGTAGTTTTAATTGCAACAGGTTGTTTTATTTTAACTATACCATAATGTATTTTCTGACATCCGGCATCTTTCACATACACATCATAACTTCCTGCTTTTAAACCAGTGAATACTGAATCGGTTTGATATTTTCCAGCAACATCACCATGAATACTGAATAATATTGGGGTTGCCCCACCTTTTACATGAATAGTAATACTTCCAATTGAATCGCCATTACAAACCAGGTTTGTAGAATCAACCGATTTAATAACTAAAGTTGCAGGTTCTGAAATTGTAAAAGTATCCGATTTTGCAGGAGTACATCCTTTAGGATCTGTAATTGTTACATAATATTTTGCAACTTTTAAGCCGGTAAATAAACCAGTACCGTTTGTTGTTACCAAATGTAAGGGCAATGAATCCAATGTATAGGTCAATCCTGGATTGCCACCAGAAGTTATAATTGTAACTTTACCATCAGCCGGTCCACTTGCACAAGTTATATCAGTTGAAGTTTGTGAAGTAATTTTTAGTGAATCGGGCTCATTAATTTTAATAGTTGAATCCAGCTCACACGAACTAGTATCTTTAATTGAAATAATATAGTTTCCTCCACTTAATGTATTAAAAATTCCTGTTGTATTGTAAGTTGCCCAGTTATCAATACTATATGATTTTGGACCACGACCACCAGTTGCAGAAACAACTATAGAACCATTTTTTGCATTAAAGCAAGTTACATCTGTTAATGTAATTGTTGGTGTTATTGCATTTGGTTCATCAATAGGTATAGGAAAAACAAATGGATAAAAATCTCTTCGTTCTTCACAATTATTTTTATCTTTTATAACTAGATAATATGAACCAATTGATAAGTTTGAGAATAAATTTTGTGGTTGAAAAGTTTTTCCACTATCTTTTGAATATGTGTAAGGTGAAACTCCTCCGGAAGCCAATATCTCAATTGCACCATCATTGCCACCATGACATGTTATATCATTGGCAATAATATTATCGAAATTTATGAGACTAGGATCTCCAACAATAATATTTTGAACACTATCAGAACAACCATTTGCATCGGATAATACTACAGTATAATCATTTGCGCCTGCAATATTTAAAAAGTTACCAGTGCCATTTGTTGATAGAATGGAGCCCGATTCTTTTAAAACATATGTATAAGCAAGAGTTCCGCCGTTTGTGCCGGAAACCTTAATTGCTCCATCGCTATACCCATTACAAGTTGTGCTATCTGTTGTTATTGATCCCATTACTAAAGCTGCAGGTTCGGTAATCACCACAGGGTTAGAAGCATAAGAAGCGGTACAACCGTTGGCATCTTTAACCATAATGTTATAACTACCCGGAGCAAGCGGGGAGAAAATATTGGAAGCCTGGTATGTAGTACCATTGTCTTTAGAATACTGGAGTACACCAGTACCCCCTGAAGCAGTAACGGTAATAGAACCATTGTTAGCGCCTTTACAAAGAACGTTAACTTTTGCAACACTTGAAATAGAAATAGCTGTTGCAGGTTCAGTAATTACCACAGGGTTTGAAGCATAAGAAGCAGTACACCCATTAGCATCTTTAACTTTGATGGTATAAGAACCGGCTGGAATATTAGAAAATATATTAGAAGCCTGGTAAGTAGTCCCATTGTCTTTTGAATATTGAATAGCCCCGGTACCACCAGAAGCAGTAACTGTAATACTACCGGTAGATGAACCCTTACAAAGCACATTAACACTGGCTACGCTTGAAATAGAAACGGCAGTAGCAGGTTCGGTAATCACCACAGGGTTTGAAGCATAAGAAGCGGTACAACCGTTGGCATCCTTCACCATGATAGTATAACTGCCCGGAGCAAGCGAGGAGAAAATATTAGAAGCCTGGTATGTAGTACCATTGTCTTTTGAATATTGAATAGCCCCGGTACCACCTGAAGCAGTAACGGTGATAGAACCATTATTAGCCCCTTTACAAAGTACATTAACACTGGCCACGCTTGAAATAGAAACAGCAGTGGCAGGTTCGGTAATCACCACAGGGTTTGAAGCATAAGAAGCGGTACAACCGTTGGCATCTTTAACCATAATGTTATAACTACCCGGAGCAAGTGGGGAGAAAATATTGGAAGCCTGGTATGTAGTACCATTGTCTTTTGAATACTGGAGAACACCAGTACCCCCTGAAGCAGTAACGGTAATAGAACCATTGTTAGCGCCTTTACAAAGAACGTTAATTTTTGCAACACTTGAAATAGAAATAGCTGTTGCAGGTTCAGTAATTACCACAGGGTTTGAAGCATAAGAAGCAGTACACCCATTAGCATCTTTAACTTTGATGGTATAAGAACCGGCTGGAATATTAGAAAATATATTAGAAGCCTGGTAAGTAGTCCCATTGTCTTTTGAATATTGAATAGCCCCGGTACCACCAGAAGCAGTAACTGTAATACTACCGGTAGATGAACCCTTACAAAGCACATTAACACTGGCTACGCTTGAAATAGAAACGGCAGTAGCAGGTTCGGTAATCACCACAGGGTTTGAAGCATAAGAAGCGGTACAACCGTTGGCATCCTTCACCATGATAGTATAACTGCCCGGAGCAAGCGAGGAGAAAATATTAGAAGCCTGGTATGTAGTACCATTGTCTTTTGAATATTGAATAGCCCCGGTACCACCTGAAGCAGTAACGGTGATAGAACCATTATTAGCCCCTTTACAAAGTACATTAACACTGGCCACGCTTGAAATAGAAACAGCAGTGGCAGGTTCGGTAATCACCACAGGGTTTGAAGCATAAGAAGCGGTACAACCGTTGGCATCTTTAACCATAATGTTATAACTACCCGGAGCAAGCGGGGAGAAAATATTGGAAGCCTGGTATGTAGTACCATTGTCTTTTGAATACTGGAGTACACCAGTACCCCCTGAAGCAGTAACGGTAATAGAACCATTGTTAGCGCCTTTACAAAGAACGTTAACTTTTGCAACACTTGAAATAGAAATAGCTGTTGCAGGTTCAGTAATTACCACAGGGTTTGAAGCATAAGAAGCAGTACACCCATTAGCATCTTTAACTTTGATGGTATAAGAACCGGCTGGAATATTAGAAAATATATTAGAAGCCTGGTAAGTAGTCCCATTGTCTTTTGAATATTGAATAGCCCCGGTACCACCAGAAGCAGTAACTGTAATACTACCGGTAGATGAACCCTTACAAAGCACATTAACACTGGCTACGCTTGAAATAGAAACGGCAGTAGCAGGTTCGGTAATCACCACAGGGTTTGAAGCATAAGAAGCGGTACAACCGTTGGCATCCTTCACCATGATAGTATAACTGCCCGGAGCAAGCGAGGAGAAAATATTAGAAGCCTGGTATGTAGTACCATTGTCTTTTGAATATTGAATAGCCCCGGTACCACCTGAAGCAGTAACGGTGATAGAACCATTATTAGCCCCTTTACAAAGTACATTAACACTGGCCACGCTTGAAATAGAAACAGCAGTGGCAGGTTCGGTAATCACCACAGGGTTTGAAGCATAAGAAGCGGTACAACCGTTGGCATCTTTAACCATAATGTTATAACTACCCGGAGCAAGCGGGGAGAAAATATTGGAAGCCTGGTACGTAGTTCCATTGTCTTTTGAATACTGGAGAACACCAGTACCCCCTGAAGCAGTAACGGTAATAGAACCATTGTTAGCGCCTTTACAAAGAACGTTAACTTTTGCAACACTTGAAATAGAAATAGCTGTTGCAGGTTCAGTAATTACCACAGGGTTTGAAGCATAAGAAGCAGTACACCCATTAGCATCTTTAACTTTGATGGTATAAGAACCGGCTGGAATATTAGAAAATATATTAGAAGCCTGGTAAGTAGTCCCATTGTCTTTTGAATATTGAATAGCCCCGGTACCACCAGAAGCAGTAACTGTAATACTACCGGTAGATGAACCCTTACAAAGCACATTAACACTGGCTACGCTTGAAATAGAAACGGCAGTAGCAGGTTCGGTAATCACCACAGGGTTTGAAGCATAAGAAGCGGTACAACCGTTGGCATCCTTCACCATGATAGTATAACTGCCCGGAGCAAGCGAGGAGAAAATATTAGAAGCCTGGTATGTAGTACCATTGTCTTTTGAATATTGAATAGCCCCGGTACCACCTGAAGCAGTAACGGTGATAGAACCATTATTAGCCCCTTTACAAAGTACATTAACACTGGCCACGCTTGAAATAGAAACAGCAGTGGCAGGTTCGGTAATCACCACAGGGTTTGAAGCATAAGAAGCGGTACAACCGTTGGCATCTTTAACCATAATGTTATAACTACCCGGAGCAAGCGGGGAGAAAATATTGGAAGCCTGGTATGTAGTACCATTGTCTTTAGAATACTGGAGTACACCAGTACCCCCTGAAGCAGTAACGGTAATAGAACCATTGTTAGCGCCTTTACAAAGAACGTTAACTTTTGCAACACTTGAAATAGAAATAGCTGTTGCAGGTTCAGTAATTACCACAGGGTTTGAAGCATAAGAAGCAGTACACCCATTAGCATCTTTAACTTTGATGGTATAAGAACCGGCTGGAATATTAGAAAATATATTAGAAGCCTGGTAAGTAGTCCCATTGTCTTTTGAATATTGAATAGCCCCGGTACCACCAGAAGCAGTAACTGTAATACTACCGGTAGATGAACCCTTACAAAGCACATTAACACTGGCTACACTTGAAATAGAAACGGCAGTAGCAGGTTCGGTAATCACCACAGGGTTTGAAGCATAAGAAGCGGTACAACCGTTGGCATCCTTCACCATGATAGTATAACTGCCCGGAGCAAGCGAGGAGAAAATATTAGAAGCCTGGTATGTAGTACCATTGTCTTTTGAATATTGAATAGCCCCGGTACCACCTGAAGCAGTAACGGTGATAGAACCATTATTAGCCCCTTTACAAAGTACATTAACACTGGCCACGCTTGAAATAGAAACAGCAGTGGCAGGTTCGGTAATCACCACAGGGTTTGAAGCATAAGAAGCGGTACAACCGTTGGCATCTTTAACCATAATGTTATAACTACCCGGAGCAAGTGGGGAGAAAATATTGGAAGCCTGGTAAGTAGTGCCATTGTCTTTTGAATACTGGAGAACACCAGTACCCCCTGAAGCAGTAACGGTAATAGAACCATTGTTAGCGCCTTTACAAAGAACGTTAATTTTTGCAACACTTGAAATAGAAATAGCTGTTGCAGGTTCAGTAATTACCACAGGGTTTGAAGCATAAGAAGCAGTACACCCATTAGCATCTTTAACTTTGATGGTATAAGAACCGGCTGGAATATTAGAAAATATATTAGAAGCCTGGTAAGTAGTCCCATTGTCTTTTGAATATTGAATAGCCCCGGTACCACCAGAAGCAGTAACTGTAATACTACCGGTAGATGAACCCTTACAAAGCACATTAACACTGGCTACGCTTGAAATAGAAACGGCAGTAGCAGGTTCGGTAATCACCACAGGGTTTGAAGCATAAGAAGCGGTACAACCGTTGGCATCCTTCACCATGATAGTATAACTGCCCGGAGCAAGCGAGGAGAAAATATTAGAAGCCTGGTATGTAGTACCATTGTCTTTTGAATATTGAATAGCCCCGGTACCACCTGAAGCAGTAACGGTGATAGAACCATTATTAGCCCCTTTACAAAGTACATTAACACTGGCCACGCTTGAAATAGAAACAGCAGTGGCAGGTTCGGTAATCACCACAGGGTTTGAAGCATAAGAAGCGGTACAACCGTTGGCATCTTTAACCATAATGTTATAACTACCCGGAGCAAGTGGGGAGAAAATATTGGAAGCCTGGTAAGTAGTGCCATTGTCTTTTGAATACTGGAGAACACCAGTACCCCCGGAAGCAGTAACTGTAATAGAACCATTGTTAGCACCTTTACAAAGAACGTTAACTTTTGCAACGCTTGATATAGTAACCTGAGTAGGTTGAGTAACAATAACCGAAGCTAATGTATCAACACAACTATTACTTATAGTTTTTATTTTTGGTATATAAGTTCCAGCGGTCAAACTATTAAATGAGGTAGACGCTTGAAAAACTGCACCCAGTATATTAAAAAAATGTGGAGCAACAGGAAGAACATTTGTAAATACAATAGTGCCATTATTACCTCCATAACAAGTGACTGCTGTAGGAGTAACAGTAGCAGTTGCAGCTGCCGGAGATGTTAATATTAATGCTGGATTTAATATATTTATGCAACTTGGATTGACTTTATCCCTCATTTGTACGTTGTAAGTACCTCCAGCTTTATTCGTGAAACTTCCGGATGATTGCCACGAAGTTCCTCCATTAATAGTATATTCAAAAGTGCCAGATCCACCAGTTGGACTTGAAATTGTTATACTACCATTTGTAGAATAATGGCATGGTGAAGGATTTGCAGATGTTAAAGTTGCAGCAAGCGGCGCAGGTCCTGTTACTGCAATATTATTTTGAGTTGCAGGTGTACAACTATTAATATCAGTAACTGAAATGTTATAAGTTCCTATTACAAGATTTGAGAAAGTCACAGGTGTACCACCATTACCAGATTGCGAACCAGATGAAGTTCCTGTAAGCGTATACGTCAATGGATCAGTTCCTCCAGTTCCAGTCACAGTAATTGAACCATTATTATTTGTACTGCAAATAGTTACATTAACTACAGTAGGAGATGGCAATGCTATTGGATCAGGAGCATTGAGTGTTAAATTAGTAATTGCAGTGCAACTATTTGCATCTTTAATATAATATGCCTTAAATCCGGCTCCTAATCCTGAATATACAATTCCTGGAGTTCCTGCAGTATAAATACTGCCATCATTACTAAATGAATATGGACTAGTTCCGCCACTTCCGGTTAAACTTACAGAACCATTAGTTGATCCATTACATGTTGGATTAGTTGGAACTGCGCTTAAATTTAAAGCAGTTGGAGCAGTTAATATGACCTTTCCCGACATTACAGGAGTACCTGAACCGTCCTCATCTATTACATAAACCCAATATGTGCCGGCGCTAACAGTTGTAAATGTATATGATGTTGAAGCCGTTGGACCATTTTGATCAATAGGTGTTGCTGGTCCCGGTATAGGATTCTGATTATATAATACATATAAAAAATTTGGAGTACCTATAACACCAGAAATTGCTATTTGACCATTAGTCCCTCCATTACATGTTGGATTTGTTCCAACAATCCCTCCAAATGCTTTTGCAATTGAAAAAGTAATAATTACAAATATTATAAAGATTTTAAGACTCTTTTTCATATTATTATTTTATTTACTTTTTATTCAGTTATTTTAAGCCATTTTCCACATATGTTTGTATCATCCTTATATAAGCATATATATACTTGTTGCTTAACTTCTAAGACTATTTCTATTGATGATTTAGAAATATTTTCTGTACTGCTTATTAAATGTCCTCCTTTAAAGGGAGAATTATTATAAATATAACAATCAACAGGTAATTGCCCTTTTATAATATTTATAATCACCACGTTTTTGGTTGAATCAGCTTTCCAGTTGGCAGTAAAATCAACTTTTTGTTCCTGAGCCTGTGTTTTGGAAATGGAGCAAAATAAAAAGAAAGCCGATATAATAGAAAGTAATACAACGCGTTGCATATATTTTAGTGTTTTATGGTTTCTATTTAATTAAATATCTTTTAAACCGTTTTGAAATAAGTGAAAACTTATGAACAAAACACGGTCGAAAATTAACATTTTTTACGTGAACTATACAAATTTGTTGCATAAAAAAAATGCCAGCCACCACTGTGTTACAAAGGTGTTGTTGATGAAAACACCTGAAAAATCAATTAGTTTAGGTAATTTTATGTAAAAATTTAATTTCCATGAACTTATAAAAAATGTTGATCAAAATCATTAAAAGTTGCTTTTTACTCCAAATAGAAGTAAATTGAGGGTTTTGCCAAAATTGATAATATAATACTTATAATCAATCATATACATTTGTTTTAATTGATTGCTAACAAAATAGTAAAAATAACGTTTATTCATTTGTAAGACGAAAGCATGCAATCTAACTGGATATTTTTAGTTATTCATTGTTAGATCTTATAATTCTGACAGGTAGAAGCCAAAACTTGAAATTAATTTCATATTATCTATATTCCCGTTACGAACCCAGCATATTTTACATTTATTTCATCTAATATTTCAATAATTTCATTTACATCAAGTGAAGTAAGCAACTTAGTACGTGTTTCACGAAAGTTTGATAATCCTTTAAAATAATGTGCAAAATGCCTGCGCATTTCTAAAATTCCACCTCTTTCGCCCTTAAATTCAGTTGATTTTAAAAGATGTTCTTTTGAAATTGCAATTATTTCATTTAATTGAAATGGTTTCATTTCGCTCCCGGTTTGCAAATAATGCTTTATTTCCTTAAATATCCAGGGTTGGCCAATGGAAGCACGACCAATCATAATAGCATCAACCCCAAATTTATCAAATGCCTTTTTTGCATCTATAACTGAAGTTATATCGCCATTACCGATTACTGGAATTTTCATGCGTGGGTTATTTTTAACTTCACCAATTAATGTCCAGTCAGCATTTCCTTTATACAATTGATTTCGGGTACGACCATGAATTGTAATTGCTTTAATTCCAACATCCTGCAAACGTTCGGCTATGTCAACTATGTTTTTGTTTTCGTCATCATATCCAAGCCTCGTTTTAACAGTTACCGGTAAGCTAACTGCATTTACAATAGCTTTGGTCATTTCTACCATTAAAGGGACATTGTTCATCATTCCAGAACCTGCTCCACGGCGTGCAATTTTTTTCATTGGACAACCAAAATTTATATCAATTAATTCTGGTTTCACCGCTTCGGCTATTTTAGCTGCCTCAACCATAGCTTCTATTAAATGCCCATATATCTGGATTCCAATAGGTCTCTCGTAATCAAAGATTTCCAATTTTTTTAATGATTTTCCGGCATTTCGAATTAATCCATCTGATGAAACAAATTCTGTAAACATCATATCGGCACCATATTGCTTGCAAAAATACCGAAACGACGGATCGGTAACATCTTCCATCGGTGACAGAAATACTGGTTTCTCTCCTAAATCAATGTTTTCAATTCTCACTTTGTGACAAAATAATTAACTTTGGGTAGCAAAAATAAAGCTTATTTCTGCTTAAAATAAAATTAAATACTGATTCAAATTATGCATTATAATTGGTTTGAAAAATCATCACCACTGGCAAAAATTTTAATAATGCTTGTTATGATGGTATGTTGTTTGTTTGTTGTTTCTTTTATTGCAGTATTGGCGGCAATTCCAATCTTACATGAAAATATACAGACTTTGTTTCATATGATTTCAGATATAAATAACCCTGCAAATATTAATATTTTGAAATATATGCAAACGGTTCAATCTTTTGCTTTATTTGTTATTCCAACATTTATTGTTTCAAAATTGTTTAGTTTAAAGCCTTTACAATATCTTCAACTTGTAAAAACCCCGGGAAACATTCAAATAATTATCGTTATTCTGATTATTATTACCGCTATTCCTTTTATAAATTATTTAGAATTTATCAATTCAAAAATGCAATTGCCTAATGCTTTAAACGGCATTGAGCAATGGATGAAAGAAAGTGAAAAGAATGCTGCTTTAATTAGTGAAAGCTTTTTAAAAGTTAATAATTTGAGAGGTTTATTCTTTAACTTGTTAATGATGGCTATTTTACCAGCAATTGGCGAAGAATTAGTCTTTAGGGGAATTTTTCAGCGTTTGTTTAGTGAGCTTTGTAAGAATGTTCACTGGGGTATAATAATTTCAGCTGCCTTATTTAGTGCCATGCACATGCAATTTTTCGGATTTATTCCACGCATGTTATTGGGAGTGATATTTGGGTATTTGCTTGTATGGTCAGGAAGTATATGGGTTCCAATAATTGCCCATTTTGTAAATAATGGAATAGGTGTTATATATTATTATTTCAAATACCGCAGAAATGTTGGCAATAAGATAGAAACAGTTGGTACTGGAACAAATGATATTGTTATAGTTATTCTATCACTTACAGTTTTAATGTTATTAATGTTTTGGTTTTATTGGGATAGCATAAAAAAGCTTCAAAATATAGAAAAATAATAAAATTACCGTAAAATATGATAATAGATTTACGGTAAACTCATTCTAATTCATATATTTTCTTCAATAAATATTATTTTGCAACAATAATTTTACCCATATATAACTTACCATTCGTACTATTCGATAATGATATGAAATAGATTCCCTGGTTCAAATTTGAGGTATTAATTATTGTTTGAGAGTCTTTAATATTATTATATTGAGAAATAAATTTACCGGTAATGTCCGTAATAGTTAAACTATATGTTCCTGGCTCAGGTAATTTAAGTGTAGTTTCAGTAACTGAAGGATTAGGATATGTTGAAATTACTCCTATTGTTTTTTCTATATTACGGGTTGAAATACCTGTAACAAATGAGCCATAAACACTTATGCCACCTGCTGTTGCAAACCAATAGTTATTTTGTTTATCTATTAAAATAGAATTGATTATATTACTAACTAAACCGTATTTAGTGGCAGAAGTTGTATATGAACCCCAAGATTTGCCATCAAATTTGGCCACACCACCTTGTGTACCAGCCAAAATATTATTATTTTCATCAACGGCTATAGTTTGGATATTTATATTTACAAGGTGACTTGCACCATTATAAGTTGTCCAGTACGTGCCATCAAATTTTGATATACCTGCTGTACTGGTGCCAAACCAAACAGCATTATTTTTGTCAATAGCAACAGCATCAACGAAGTAGAACGCCAAAGGGTTTATGGCAGGGATATATGTTTCGAAACTTGTACCATTAAAATTTGAAACGCCATTTGCAGTAGCCAGCCAAATATTATTTGATGAAGTATTTGCAATTGCCAATACCGAATTATCAGCTAATCCATTGTCCCAGGTATAAGTTGTCCAATTAGTTCCATCGTATTTTTGTAACCCTCCACCTTGTGTACCAATCCAGATATTATTTTCATTATCAACGGATAATGCCTGAATATAATTATTTGCCAAGCCATCTTGTGTTGTAAAAGTTGACCAGGTTGAGCCATTAAATTCAAGCAATCCATTTGGAGTTCCGGCCCAAATATTATTTTGAGCATCGGCAACAATTGCTAAAATGTTTTCATTTGTCATTCCTGTTGTTGCATTATAGGTTGTCCAATAGGTTCCATCAAATTTGAGCACTCCGTGGTATGTTCCAAACCATTTGTTGCCATAACCATCTGTTGTAATAGTATTTACCCTTCTGTCAACAGAATAAGTTTTCCAATTATTACCTATATATTTTGCTGCACCTTCATATTGCGACCCAAACCAAATATCTCCATTTTTAGCACAAGCAATTGATAAAATTGTGTCATTTCCTATATTAACAAATGGAAATGAATTTGAATTAAAAAATCCGCTTTTACCAAACATAGTAATTACCGACATTCCCCGATTAGTGCCCGCCCATATATTCCCTTGCTGGTCAACTTTTATGACGTTTACACGGTTATTCACTAATCCAATAGTATCGTTAAACATTTTCCAATATAAAACAGTATCAGAAACCACAAATATATTTTGAATTGAATCGAATGTACGAGTTGTGTCAAATTCAACTCCATTTGGATTGAATTCCGATGCTCCGTTATTAGTGCCGAACCACTTATTCCCATTGTTGTCAATTGCTATTGAATTAACAGTATCGCTTAAAAGGCCATCTTTTCGGGTATAATTAATCCAATTGGTACCATCATATTCAAATACACCATTTTTTGTAGCAAGCCATTTGTTACCTGATGAATCAATAGCAATAGAAAATACCCCTTTCGTCAAGCCCACATTTGTATAACTTGTCCATGCTATTTCGTCAAATTTAGATAGACCCGATTTTGTACCAATCCATTTAACACCTTTTGAATCTATAACAATTGAATATACCGTATCACTAATTAGACCATCAGCAGTAGTATAAGTTGTCCATGTAGTACCATCAAATTTTGAAATTCCATTTTTTGTTCCAAACCATTTGTTCCCCAATGAATCAATTGTTACAGTATAAACTGTATCACTGGCTAATCCATTTATTCTAATATAATTTGTCCAAATACCATTAAATTTTGAAACTCCTCCATTAGTTGCAAACCATTGTGCCCCTTCTGCATCAATAGCAATACCATTTACATGATTATCACTTATAGAAATATTAAGTCTCGTAAAGGGAGTCCAATTTACTGCTGCAATTGACTTAGATGATAATGTTGTTACTATAACTATTACTAAAATTATAATTTTTTTCATTGATAGAATTATATTTAAATTTTGTCAAATATCATTATATGAACAATATACCTAAAAATAAATTTTGTTTATATAGGAATTTTCTTATTGATATATTTATTGCAAAAGCATATTCAATAACTCAAATTTCGAAATCAAAGTTTGGCTTAATATTTTAAGTTTGTGAAGATAAGTAATATTTAATATTAAAAAACATTTGTAATTCAAAAGCATCATTTTGATAGGATATTTTTGATAAAATGTTAAATATTTTGTAAATAAATTCAATTTATCAAAAATTTTTTTCTATTGAATTTCGTTTTATAAAATTTTATAATATTTAAAGATGAAAAATTATTTAACTTATTCTTTTTTGAAAAGAATAAATAATATGTTTTAATAGTTGATTTCAGGAATTGAATAGAATTGAAATATATAATTATAAGTGAGCTAAATTATTTGGAAGTAATTTATATACACTCGTCATAAAATAAATAATTGTTATACATCAATTATTATTGAGTAATAAGTAATATTTTAAACAACTTTTCCTATCAACGTTGCCGATGAACATCCTGTAATTTCAACATTCACATAATTTCCTGCTTTAAAGTCACCTCGAGGAAAAATGGCAACTTTATTTTGTGAAGTTCTGCCAAACAGTTCGTCTTTCGATTTTTTTGAAACACCTTCCACTAATACTTCATAGGTTTTTCCTATATCGTTTTTTTTGCTTATTTCCGATAATTTATTTTGAAGTGAAATGATCTCAGTTAACCGATGCGATTTAATTTCCTCCGATACATCATCAACCAGATTTTTCTCAGCAAATGTTCCCGGGCGGACTGAATATTTGAACATAAAAGCAAAATCATAACCTACTTCTTCCATCAATGTTAGAGTTTCTCTATGATCTTCGTCAGTTTCATTACAAAAACCTGCTATAATGTCGGTGGATAAAGAACATTCCGGAATTAATTGTTTTATCATTCTAATCCTATCGAGATATAATTCACGGTTATAGCGACGTTTCATTAAACCAAGCACTCTGGTGCTGCCCGATTGAACTGGCAAATGAATACTTTTGCAAATATTCGGATATTTTGCAATGGTATAAATGAGTTCATCACTTATATCTTTTGGATGTGAAGTGGAAAAACGCACACGTAATAGTGGGCTTATATGAGCAACCATTTCCATTAGTCCGGCAAAATTTACCGATCCTCCGTTTGGGTTGTTCCAGTAATATGAATTTACATTTTGACCTAATAAAGTTACTTCGTGATAGCCGTTATTAAATATTTCTTCAGCTTCGCGTATAATGCTTTTTGGGTCACGGCTACGTTCGGCTCCACGAGTAAAAGGCACAACACAATATGTACACATATTGTCACATCCACGCATAATGGATATAAATGCTGAAACCTTATTTTCATCAAGCCTAACCGGACTTATATCGGCATAAGTTTCTTCATAGGATAGTAAAACATTCGCTGCTTTTTGTCCATTTCCTGCATGTTCTATTAATCTTGGCAAATCGCGATAAGCATCGGGTCCGGCAATTAAATCAACTGTTTTTTCTTCTTCAAGCAAAGTTTCTTTTAAACGCTCAGCCATACAACCTATAACACCAACAATTATTGATGGTTTACTTTTTTTTAGTTTCTTAAATTCAAATAATCTGGCCCTTACTTTTGTTTCAGCGTTTTCACGTATTGAGCATGTATTTACCAGGATTAAATCAGCTTCGTTACTGTTTTCAGTTCGTTGATAACCGTTCTTTTGTAGAATTGAAACAACTACTTCGCTATCATTTACATTCATTTGGCAACCATAGGTCTCAATATAAAGTTTTGGTGAACTTTCAGAAATAATATTTTTATTTATACGTAAACTTTCAACATCAAACATTTTATCCTCCGTAATTTTTGCAAAAATAATGATAATATTAAATTAAGAATTAAGAACAAAGAATCAAGAACCAAAAGCTAAAACCCAATACCTAATACCCAAAATCTAGAATATTGTTATAAAGGACATTTGGTAGGCAATTTTTATTTCAGGATTAGAAAACAATTGAAATTGATTTAAGTTTTATAGCCTGTCGGGTTCAGCTTCTGACATTAATTTATAAATAGCATCAAAAACATCTTCGGTATTAGGGTTTGAAAAATAATCGCCATCGGTGGTATATGCAGGACGATGCTCCATTGCTGTAATAGTAATAGGTTTGCAGTCTAAATATTTCCATGCATCCTGTTCTTCAATTACTTTTTGCATCATATAAGCAGTGGCACCGCCCGGGACGTCTTCATCGAAGAATACAACCTTGTGTGTTTTCTGAACGGATTTTAGAATTGATTGGTACAAATCGAATGGCAATAGGGTCTGAACATCAATTAATTCAACACTTATACCAAAATTAGCAAGTTGTTCGACAGCTTCCTGAGCAATTCTGACGCATGAGCCATAAGTGACTAAAGTAACATCAGTACCTTCTGTTATTATTTCGGGAATTCCCAGGGGAACCCTGAATTCACCAATATTTTCAGGCATTGGCTCCTTTAAACGATAACCATTTAACGATTCAATAACCAAAGCAGTATCCTGACCTTCGAGCAATGTATTATAAAAACCCGCTGCCTGCGTCATATTCCTGGGCACGCAAACATAAATTCCCCTGATAGAGTTAATTACCATACTTAATGGAGAGCCCGAATGCCAAACTCCTTCAAGCCTGTGTCCGCGTGTGCTTATTATTAGTGGTGCTGATTGTCCGCCACATGTTCTCCAATGCAATGTGGCAAGGTCATCGCTTAAGGTTTGCAAAGCAAATAAAAGGTAATCGAAATATTGAATTTCAGCAATTGGCCTAATTCCACGCATAGCCATTCCTATTCCCTGGCCAATTATGGCTGTTTCACGAATGCCGGTATCAGTTATACGAAATTCGCCATATTTCTCTTGCAATCCTTCGTAGGTTTGATTAACTCCTCCAATTTTTCCAACATCTTCACCAAACGCAATTAGTAAAGGATATTTTGAAAAAAGTTTATCAAAATTATCACGTATAATTTCACGTCCGTTTACTATTGAAGGATTCTCGGCATAAATAGGTTTTATTTCCTTTATATTTAATGCTGATTTTTCATTTTCGATATATAAATAACTACTATAACGCTCAAAATCATTAAGCTCTTGTAATGAAATCCATTTTGATAATGTGCTTTGTATTTCTTTTCGGGTAGGACAATCGTTACAAATTGACCGCAATATTTTCTTGGCTGAACTTAAAATATCTTTACGTATAGGGCTTTGTAACTTTTCCAAATCCTTTACAATTATGCCAATTTTATCGACATTTTCGTTGGCACAAATACATGAACTGTTCCCGATAATTTTAAGTAATTCTTTACGTTCTTTGTCTATTGCCTCAGTATAAGCATTAAAAGCTCGATTACGTGAAGCTATTGCTTCATTTTCGGCACATATTTCTAATCCATCAAGTTCTGATACCGGTGCAATTCCTTTCTCAATAACCCATTCACGCATTTTTACCAATGGGTCAAATTCATTTTCCCAAGCCAGGCGCTCAGCGCTTTTATAGCGTTCGTGCGATCCTGATGTTGAATGACCTAAAGGTTGAACCATTTCTTCAACGTGAAAAACTACAGGTACATGTTCTTTACGGCAACGTTCAATTCCTTCCGAAAACATTTTGCATAAACCTGGATAATCCCAACCTTTGGCTTTATACAACAAAATGCCATTCGTATTATTTTCTTTAACAAATCCTTTAATAGCTTCTGAAATACTTGCTTTTACAGTTTGAATTTCTTTCGGAACAGAAATGCCATAACCGTCGTCCCAAATGGCTATGGCAAGAGGAACCTGTGCTACACCTGCAGCATTTAGTATTTCCCAAAAATGACCTTCGGAAGTACTGGCATCGCCAATGGTACAAAATGTTACTTCGTTACCATTATTTGATAATTCTGGATAATTTTTAAATGAAGGAACATTTCTGAAATATTTTGAAGCAAAAGCCAATCCTAATGAACGCGGCATTTGGCCAGCAGTTGGAGAAACATCGGCGGAAGAGTTTTTCATCTTCGAAATTGCTTTCCACGAACCATCAGCATTTAAGCTACGTGTTCCAAAGTGATTGTTAAAATTTCGGCCACCATTGTTAGGGTTGAATTTAATATCACTATGGCCATAAAGTAGGGAAAAAAATTCATCGGGTGTTGACATCCCGGTTGCAAACATAAAGGTTTGGTCGCGGTAATATCCTGAACGCCAATCGCCATTTTTGAAGCATTTGGCAAAGGCAATTTGCGCTATTTCTTTTCCATCGCCAAAAATTCCGAATTTAGCTTTTCCGTTCAACACTTCTTTTCGTGCTATAATACTCAATTGCCTGCTTAAATGAGCCAGGTAATAATCGTCAAGGATTTCTTTCTGAAATTCGGTATAAGCTATTTTTTCCTCAAGAACCGAGGTCATATTTATTCTATTAGTTTAATAATGTGTTGAAATTATAATTTCTCAAATTTTAATAAAGTGTATATTTTAACCAGCAATTTGGCAATTTGTTGAATAATTAAAATTCTGAAATTAAAAAATTACCAGGTATCTGTTCTGAAAGGTACAGCCGGTAAGCCTTCCTTATTATACAAATTAACATCGTTGGGGTCACTTTGCCATGCATATCGCACTGCAACCGGATTTGCAACTGAATCACATTCAACAATAATTTTATTATTCTCAAGATATGCACGTGCTGGATAGAATTTTTTATCAGTACCGGCAACAGCAAATGCATTAATATAACCATATTTATTTTTTATAACAAAACCTGAATCGGCATGAGTAAAATCAACGATAATTTTATTTTTATCAATTGTCATTGATTTATACACCGGTCCTGAACATTCGATATTTTGTTTGTAAGCAACTTTCAAAGCAGCAAGTGATAAGCGTTCGCCAACTTCCTTTTTGTTTTTGGGATGAATATTGTGTGATTCACCAATATCTACAATTGTTGCCATACCACAATTTGGAACTGTTGAAGCCACAACTGATTGTGATTCCCTTAACATTGCCCAGTCGCCTTCGTTGCTTGATCCTTTTGAATCAAAGTTTGCTAATTGTACAATTAAAAACGGGAAGTTCCCTTCATCCCAATTTTTGCGCCAACAGCCTATCATCGCAGATAATAAATCCCTGTATTTAAATGCATTCGAAACATTATTTTCGCCCTGGTACCAAATTGCGCCTTTTATTCCAAACTGTAATATTGGATTTACCATACCATTAAACAATAACGAAGGATACAAATTTGGATTATTAGCCGTGAAAGGAGAAGGAAGCGAAATACCAACTTTATACTGCCAATTGCCGGCCAATGTTTTTTTTAAATTATTTGCTGAAAAATATAAATCATCGTCAGGTCCGTAGAAACCACCACCCCAGCCAAAATCGATTACTTTAACAACCAATAAATTTTTACCAGGAACCAAAACAGATGGAGCTACATGGTAACTCCTTATTTTATCATATTGGTTCGGGGTTTCTCCAACAAATTGGCCATTTACAAATGTCTTATCGCCATCGTCTATTCTACCCAAATTCAAAGTTATACCTGCTTTAACTTCATCGGCAGTAAGGTCAAACTCGGTTTTAAACCATACTACTCCATCAACATCTTTTAAACCCTGAGTTTCCCAATATCCCGGGATTTTCATTTCTTTCCATTCGGTGAAGTTGGTTTCAAGTTTAAACCACGATTCTTTTGTTCCAATATCTTCAGTATTTATTTTGTGGTTCCATTCTTCCTGCAACTTATCCATGTCTTTCAGCTGTTCCGAAAAGTTTTTGGTCTTTAGTTCTTCCAAATTTTTCCGGTATTCTGGAAAGCCATACATAGTCTGTATATCTGTCCAGGTTTCAACATCGGTTCCGCCCCAATTGCAGTTTATAAGACCAATTGGAACATCAATCTTTTTTTGAAGGTTGGTAGCAAAAAAGTAGCCAACTGCCGAAAATGTTGCAACGGTTTTAGGAGTGCAAGTTGTCCATTGCGAAGGCAAAGTATTATTAAGAGGCTTTTCACTAATACGTTTTGGTACTACAAAAAGCCTGATTTTTGGCTGATTAGCAGCAGCAATTTCATCAGCACTATTATTCAATTGGTTCATGGAGAACTCCATGTTCGATTGTCCGCCGCAAAGCCATACATCGCCAATTAAAATGTTAATTAATGTAATTGAATTATTGCCTGAAATAACCATTTCATAAGGGCCACCAGCTGCCATGGGTTTTAAAACAATTTTCCATGTACTATCCTGTGAGGCTTTAGTTTTAATATTTTGACCATTGAATTGTATTGAAACTTTTTCGCCTGGTTTAGCCCAACCCCATATATTTATTGGAATTTCACGTTGCAATACCATATTGCTGTTAATAACTGTGGGAAGTTTTATTTCAGCTTTTGCAGTTGAAAACATTGCACTTAAGTTTAAAATTATACCTAATATAAAAATGAATTTGAATTTAAGATTTGTTGTCATAGTTTATAGTGAATAAATTACTAGTTATAATTCATTTATTGTTGAACCCTGAAAAGTATTCATTTTTGAATAAAAATAAAAATGAAATAAATCATTTATTTCTAAACCAAATTTTCTAAAATACATATAACTAATTACCTATGTTATATAATTTTATATTTACTGGTAATCATAAATTTTATATCAAATATTTTATAAATTTGATTAAGATATTTTAAACTATAGATTTTATCTATTTATTTTCATCGTAACTATATTAATTTTTAGTAGTTTGACGAAATACCTTGTTTGTTTATTATATTACTATCAAGTTTGTGTTACAAATAAATAGAATCATTAGATTTTAAATTAATGCAGTACTGGAAAACATTTATAAGGTATTTAATTTTTGGTACATGCTTTTTATTTGTAAATAGTATTAACTCAACAGCACAATTTAATTACTTTAATAATGGTACACTTTATAGTAAATCTATAGGACAAATGATTTTTCCCATAGGCTGGACAGCCTGTGATGCATTTAGCAATCCTGATATGTATTCATTCTATGTTCCTTATCCTGAGGGTTTTGGCGATACTATTTTCCCGGTAAACGGTTCAACATTCTTATTTATGCGAACTCGTGGAAAATATCATATCAATGATCCCGGACCATATACCTATGAATATATAACTGAAAAGTTGAAGCAACCTTTGGTAAAAGATTCAACGTACATGTTCGACTTTTTTTATTGTTTTAACAGTCATTTGCTCTATGAAGATTTATATACTCCGAATATTGCATTTCCAGTACGATTAGAACTTTGGGTCGGACATGACTCTTGTGCAAATGAAAAGCTTTTAATGCAAACAGAACCTTTGCAAGATACTGTATGGACTGAACGTCATTGCACTTTTATTTTGAATGATACTTCATATTCCTATATACGTGTAACAACAAACTGGGATTCCATGACAATGAATAGTAAACATGAATCATATAATGGTATGATTTTGTTGGACTCTCTCAGCATAATAAAACTTCCAGGTATAGGAAATCCAATAAATACATTTAATATATATTATAATGGAGCTGGCAAAACCACTTTGAATGCAAATTATGGGACATCCTATACCTGGCTTCCACATGAAAATCTTTCTGCCTATAATATTAAATCTCCAACCATGTATGCTTATACCTCAAAATATTATGTTGCTGAAGGTTCATTATCTACTTGCTCAATTATAGAAGCTTTCAATATTATTTTAAATTGTGATAGTTTATATCCTACTTTTTATAAAGATTCTTCCGAATTATATTATAATCCACATAGGATTGAATATTTACATTCACCATTGGGCACAAAATATTTATGGACGCCCGGATACTTTCTATCTGATTCCATTACATGCTGCCCTGTAATAGAATCATATAACAAATATTTTGTTGCAAAAATATGGGATGAAAATAATTGTCCTTATAATGAATTATTCAAACTATTAATCAATTGCGATACTATAGTGACTAACAAATCAATAATAACATTAGATACAACAGTAGAAAAGCATCCACATATTTTATTAAGGCCTTCGTATGGTGAAGTGGATAGCAGTTGGACTCCATCAACATGGCTTAGTTGCATTGATTGTCTTGAACCATTTTCCGACCCTTATAACGCAATTAATTATAAAATAAAACTCATTGATAAATATGGATGTATTCATTATGAAAAGTTTAATATAAATTTTGAATTATTTGTTCCGAATGTTATAACCCCAAATGGAGATGGGTTTAATGATTGTTTCAGGATTACAGGCTTGCCGGAAAATTCAACAGTAAAGATATTTTCAAAAAATGGTATAATGGTTTATTCTGCATCGCCATATAATGATTCGGATTGTTGGAATGGAACCGATGGAAATGGAAGAATTCTTGAAACTGGTACTTATTGGTACATTATCGAAAATTCAGAAAAAAGCTTATATCTTAAAGGATTTCTTCTTGTATTGAAATAAGAATTTTAAATTAAAAAAAGCCAGAATAAGATTTCGCTTATCCTGGCTAACAACTTGCTAAAACCATTAAAAAACACTTACCTAACAAAAAACTAAATATGAAACATTAAATTTTTTTAAGTATAACCAGAACTACATCATTATCGTTGATATCAAATATTTTTTGAAACTTTCCATTTGTTATTTCAGTAATTTTTTGGCCTATAGGCAACTCTCCATTACAAACCGATTTAATCGTTTCAGCTTGTCTTTTTGAAAGTTGTGAAGGTGCTCCTAAATCTAAATAAGTTGTATAAGCATCATTAACCCTATAACCGGTTTTATATATTTGCACAAGGTATTTTCCGTCCGGAACATTCATTAACTGATAATCTACTTGTCCTTTAGTAATTGCCGGTTGCTCTTTTTTATAAAAAACCTGATCATTGGTAGAATCTTCAGGTGCAATTGGATCGAATTGCCAGAAGAGACATTGGATATCGCCATTATTGTTTTTGCAAACCCATGACGATGAATCGGAATTTACAAGTTCGGTTTTACCCAGCATACCAACATATTGAAATGCATAATATGCTGGCTTTTTAATACCTTGGTAATTAATAAGCCCAAAACCACCGTGAAAAGGTGTCATTCTTGGGCCATTTTCTTCAAATATATCGGTAAACACCCAGTACGACATTGAATTCACATATTCCTGTGCACCTTTAATTTTATCCAGAATAAATGGAGCCTGTTGATAGGTGTCATGAATATAATCAGTTGGGGTATAGGATGAACTCCATTCAGTAAAATGTAATTCAAGTTTTGAAAGTGGCGATTTATTTAATATTTCACGAGAGTGGATCATTCGACTAGTTACTGCTTTTCTGTCAGTATCTAAAATGGTACCCTGTGTTCCGTTTTCATCAAAGAACCCTTGTTTTACGCCATAAGCATGTGTTGAAATAAAATCAACTGGTATATTGTTTTTTACACAATAATTCTCAAATTTTTCTTCATATTCATAAGGAATAGCTGATGCAGGTCCACCAACCCTATATTCTTTTGAAATGCTTTTTATTGCTTCAGCCGTGGTTTTGTATAGTTTAAAATACTCTTCAATTGGATGGTTATAAAAAGGTTTAATATCAGGTTCATTCCAAACTTCGAAATACCATGTTTTTACTTCATCAAAACCATATCTGTCCTTAAAATGCAATACCAAATGCTTTATTAAATCAGCCCATTTATCGTACGATTTTGGAGGAGAAATATTTCCTTTCCACCAGAATACATATGAATTTTCACTTGCGAGTTCATTGGGCATAAAAGCTAATTCAACAAAAGGTTTTAAATGGATACTTAGCAAGAAATCGTATAGTTGGTCAATATATTGAAAGTTATAGATCGGGTTTCCTTTTTTGTCTTCTTTGTAAACGCCCATATCATCACATAACAAACCGTGCATGCGGATATATTTAAACCCAATTTCGTTTTGAACAATTGCAAGTTGTTGCTGCCAATCAGCACGTAATCCTTCATTTGCACGACCGGCGCCAATACATTCCCTAAAAACCTGTGAGAAATTTCCTCGTACATTGTTGTAATCAGCAGAAATAATTCTTTTTGGCAATTGTTGTTCGTCTGGTCTTTTCTGACCATATATGTTGTTGAATAAGAAAAGAAAAATTATAATAACTGCTAAAATTTGTCTCATAAGATTTATTATTAAATTTTAATAAAATTAAAAGATAAATTTTGTTATTAAAATTATCGCTGCGCAAATTACAATCATCAAAATAATTTCAAGTATTAAAACCCTAAGGTATTTTCTATTTTTATATTTGCTTATTTCATCAGGTTCTATCACTTGTTTTTTAAAATTAAATTAAAAAGTATGCAAAAATATAAAAGCCCTCGAAGGAGGGCTTTTAGTTTTCAATCAAAGAATAGTAAAAATTGATCGGAATTCTTATTTGTCTTAATACATATGTTTCATAATACAAGATAAATTTTTAACAATTCAAATTTTAATATTCGTTTAGTTCGTCTTCTTCAAATAGTTCACGACGTGTTTCAATTTTTGATTTGTGTCTCGATTTTAAAAATTTTAATTTACCAGTGTATGTAATAAAATACATTGCTGGAATTAATACCAAAGTTAAAAATGTCGCGAAACTTAATCCAAATATTATTGTCCATGAAAGTGGACCAAAGAATAATTGGTTATCACCACCAAAATGAATATGAGGGTTCCAATTACACAACAAGTTTCCAAAATCAATATTAAAACCTATTGCAAGAGGAATAAGTCCTAGTATAGTTGCAGTTGCTGTTAATAAAACTGGTGTAATACGTGTCTTCCCTCCTTGGACTATGGCATCACGTGTTCGAAGTCCCTTATTCTTCATTACATCAATAAACTCAACAAGCAAAATTCCATTCCTTACTACAATGCCTGCAAGTGCTACAATACCCATACCTGACATTATAATAGAAAAATTCATTCTAAATATTATATATCCAAGTAATACACCAATGATGCTAAATAATACTTCAGAAAGTATAATAGCTGTTCGGCCCAGGGAATTGAATTGTGTAATAAGAATAAATAAAATTAGAAATAAACTCAGCAACATGGCCTTTCCAAGAAAAGCTGATGTTTCCTTTTGGTCTTCTTGTTCTCCGGTAATTTTAATATCCATTCCTTCTGGTAATTGGAAGTTTTTAATCGACTTCTTTACCTTTGCTATAACTTCGTTTGCTGTATATCCTTTTGTTGTATTCGAATATACAGTGATAACACGCTTTAAATTGGTACGGTCAATTCCACCAACTGTTTGACTATACCCAATTTTAGCAACTGATGAAAGTGGGATTTGTCTTAGCAGTCCAGAATTCATATCGCGATAGGTAACCCTGAGGTTCATTAGTTTGTCAATATCCTCTCGTTGATCTTTTTGGTAACGCAGCATAATCGGATATTGATCTTCATTTTCACGGAATTTGCTCGATTCTTTTCCAAAAATAGCTGTTCTTAACTCTGTACCAGCCTGACCGGTTGAAATACCTTCATTATTTGCCCGAACACGATCAATATTAACAACTATTTCTGGTTTTGTACGTTCGAAGTCTGTTTTAAATTTTTCAGCTCCAGGTATTTTCAATGAATCTAAATATCTAATAAATCCGTATGATGTTTCTATTAATTGATCAAGATCGTCACCAGAAATTTCTATATTAATAGGTTTCCCTGTTGGTGGCCCCATTGCAGCTTTATCTACCGATATTTGAACACCCGGTATATCTTTTAAGCATTCACGCATAGTATCCATATAATGCAATGTATTTGGAATTTTGCGTTTTGCCCATTCTAAAAAGTTTACGCTTATTTTTGCTTTGTTAGAGGTAATTTGACCTCCATCAAATGGATTACTTGATGCACCTAATGCAACATTTGCAACAATAGATTCAACATCTGAGTTATTTTCACCAATAGCATGGGTAACTCGTTTTTCTATTATTTGAGCAATGCTATCAGTATAGTTAACTTGTGTTCCAATTGGGAAGGTTGCGTAAACATAAATATTTTGAGGCTGGTTACTTGGGAATAGTTCAACTTTTGGTCCGAATGAACCAGTTAAAATGAAAGTTAGGACTAAAGCAATAAATGTTCCCCAAAGTAATCGATATGGATTTTTCCCCTTTATTGCCCAACGAACGAGTTCATCATATTTATTCATAATACCTGGAATAACTTTTTTCTGAAAATATTCCAACACCTTATAGATATACAGATTATGGCCGATATAGCTTATTCCAATAAACAAAACAAAAGAGGCTAATCCAAATGTAATTGTACCCATCTTGAATTTGGCCAAAATGAAAATGAATAAAGCAAAGGCTAAAATAATTCCTCCAACTTTGAAAACTTTTTTACGGTGATAAACTACCGTATCATCATCGTCATGAGTCATAAAATCAACAGCAAATACCGGATTAAATATATACGCAACAATTAATGAGGCAAAAAGCGTTATGATAAGTGTAATTGGTATGTAAAACATGAATTGACCAATTACTCCTGGCCAAAAAGCAAGTGGAAAGAATGGAGCAAGAGTTGTAAGAGTGCCCGATAAAATTGGCTTAAACACTTCCCCTGCGGCCATTTTTGCGGCAGTTTTTATGTCAACATGTGATTTTTTAAATATGCGGTGCGTATTTTCTATTACTACAATAGCATCATCAACCACAATACCAAGTGCAAATATAAAAGAAAACATTACTAACATATTCATTGTAAATCCGATACCCGGCAAAACAATATAAGCAATTGCCATACTAAGAGGTACCGAAAGTCCAACGAAAAGTGCATTTGTTAGTCCCATGAAAAACATAAGTACAATGGTAACCAGTATAAAACCTATAATTATAGTATTATTAAGTTCTTTAAGCAAGCTACGTGTACGTTGGCTCTGGTCACCTGTAATTCCAATTTTTAGTTCTTTTGGGAATTTGTCCTTTTGGAGTTCTTTTATGGCTTTGTCAATATTATCAGCAGCATCTAAAAGATTTTTTCCGCTTTTTTTAATTACATTGAGTGTTACAACATTTTTTCCATCGAAACGAGCAAAGGTTTCCTGATCTCTATAACCGTCTGTAATAGTTGCTATATCTTTAAGTTTTACTAAAGCACCACTACCCGAAGTAAGCGTGATATTGCGAATTTGGTCCATGTTTGTGAATTCACCAACAATATGTACACTGCGGGTCATATTCTGCATGTCGATATTACCAGCTGAAATTGTAAGATTTTCAGATGATATAGCTCTGTCAATATCATTAAAGCTAACACTGGCAGCTTGCATACGAAACATATCAACGTCAACTTTTATTTCCCTATCTAACGCTCCAACTATATCAACCCTTGTTATTTCAGGAAAACTTTCAATTTTATCCTGTAATATTTTTGCATATTTTTTGAGCTTTGGTAAATCGTAATTTCCCGAGAGGTTTATATTCATAATAGGTATTTCAGAAAAATCAACTTCTTTAACAGATGGTTCCTGTTTTAAGTCGCTTGGTAAGTCGTTTTTCGTTTTATCTACTGCATCTTTGATACGCTGTTTAGCTTCCGGAATTGGGATACCTGTATTAAATTCTACAATTATCATGGAAAAATCCTGAACACTTTTGCTGCTGATTTTTTTAACACCACTGGCAGCTTTAATATTTTTTTCAAGTGGGCGTGTTATCAAATTTTCCATATCTTCTGGCGATGTGCCAGGGTAAATTGTAGTTACAAAAATTTGTGGGATAACAATTTCCGGAAATTGTTCCTTAGCTATTTGATTATAATTGATTAGCCCAAAAATTGCGATAATAATTGCAAGTACATATACACTTGTTTTATTATCTATACTCCAGCTAGTTGGTCTAAATTCTTTAAATTTTTCTTTCATTTTTAATTTTTTTTGAATAAAGAATAAGGAACAAAGAATAAAAACAAATTGACTTATTGGATATAAATCTTTATTCTTTGATCATTACAATTTTATTGGTATTTCTAATTCTTTAAAAATTAATAATTTGTCCGTTTTCTATATCAAGGTAACCGTCTGAAATAACTAAATCACCAGTTTTAAGCCCTGATTTTATTTCTGTAAGTCCTTGATAAGTCACCCCACAAACAATAGGTATCCTTTTGGCAATATCTCTATTTCCAGTTTTTTCTGCAATTAGCACATAGTTGCCCAATTTGTCAGTTTGAACTTCATTAATTGGTACAACTAAAGCGTTCTTATCCTGATAATCGTTAATTTTCAAAACAGCAATCATGTTGGCCTTTAAATTCGGGTCAACATCAGCAAGTCTCACGGTTACTGAGAATGTACGGTTGGTAGGATTAATAAATTTACTGCTGAAATTTATTTTACCAACTACTTCTTTTTTAAGGTCAGGGAAAAATACTTTTACAATATCGCCATTATTTACCTGCGATGTATAAGCTTCAGCAATATCGGCCATAACTTTAATGGTTGAAAAGTTTACAACCCTGAAAGCTATAAGTCCCGGGTTCATCATCTGTCCCACTTTCAAAGGAATATCTTCTACATTGCCATCAACAGGCGATGTAATTGACATTTGTGCAATTTGATCCTTTAATGTGGCAATTCTTCTTTCCAAGCCTTCTTTATTATTTTTTGCAGTTAAGTATTGCACTTCGCTGCCAATTTTTTGATCCCATAAAGCTTTTTGTTTTTCGTACATGCTATTGGCAAAATCGTATCCGGTTTGCAGTTCAACCAAATTTTTCTGTAAAACTTTATCATCAAGTTTTGCCAAAACCTGTCCTTTCGAAACATGGTCGCCTTCTTTTACAAATATTTGATTAACAATTCCACCCATTTGTGTACTTACGTTTACATTTTCGTCGCCATCAACCCTGCCTTGTACTTCGATATAGTGGTTAAACAGGCTGGGTTTAAGTTCAGTAACAGCAACCCTTGTGCCCAGGATTAAATTTGAAGAATCTGATTTAGCAAGTTCGTCTTCAATAGTTTTAATTTTTTCGTTCAGGGCATCACGATCTTTTTTCATTTTCACCAATTCGGCCTGTTTGTCCTGATGGCAAGCAACCATTAGTATTATTAAAGCTAAACTTATAATTTTTGTTTTCATATATAATTTATTTTTATTGTTTTCTGTTTATTTTGCTTGTATTAAAATCTTTTCCAATTTTTCTTTTGCCGAAACCATATCAACTATAGCACTGTAATAATTTGATTGGTTCTGAATATATTGGTTTTGTGTTTGTGTTAATTCAATACTGGAAACCATGCCTTGTTTATACTTCAATAATGTCCGGTTGTAAATTTTTTCAGCAAGTGCCAGATTTTCCTTTGATGTATTGTATTTATCAACAGATGAGATATAAGAAGATTGCGATTCACTAAAGCTTAATTTTAATCCGTCAGCCATTTGCTGTTTTGTAAATAGCGCTTTTTGGTACGAATATTTTGCCTGGCTAATTCTTGCTAAACGTTGACCACTCGTAAAAATAGGAATGGATAGACTTATTCCTACAACATCAGGTGGATTTAATGATATTGCAGTTTTATTTAAAAGGTTCTCATGTTGATAATAAGAAGAAATTTCAGGTAAAAATGCCGATTTATTTAAAAGAAGGTTCATCTTCATCAATTTTGCCTGTGTATCTAAAAGTTTATAATCAACATTATTTTCCAGTATAAAATTTTGCGTAGCTAAGTTTATATTGTTGTTGAAATTACTAATTAGACCATGAATGCTATCAGTTAAAATCAATTTGGAATCTAAATCAGCTCCTAACTGAAATTTCAACATCCTTTCAGCAATTTCTGATTGACGATGCATTAAATCTGCTGAATTTTTAAGTGTGTTTGTTGTAAGTTGCAATTGTTCAACATCAGTTTCATCAACCATACCTTGTTGCAACATTTTCTTCATATCACTTAAAATCTGTTCAGTATTCTGATAAGTTGAATCAAGCAAAAGTTTATTTTCATTTGCCACCAATACCAATAGATAGGCATTTGTAACAGATTCATCCAGGTCATTCTTTGATTTTGTTAAGGATAATTCCGAAAATCCTTTATATATTTTAGCAGTTTGCAAACCAACTATATAAGAACCACTAAAAATAATCTGGGATACTGTTAAATCTAAAGTTGACGACCATTTTATGTCATTAATGTTGGTAGTGGGAGGAATAAATTCTTTATATAGTGCAGGAATAGTAATCATATAACTATACGCCAATTTACCACTCACCTGAGGAAGACCAATTGCTGTAGTTTCCCAAATTTTTTTCTTTGCCGATTCCAAATCCAAGGTACTGTTCTTTATTACCGGGCTGTTTTCCTGCGCATAAGCTTTTGCTTCAGCCAAAGAAAAGTGCAGAACAGAATCTTTCTTTTCCTGGGCCTGTAATAACAACGGTACTGATAAACCCGCCAATCCCAATAAAACATTCTTAATTCTCATAATTTACAAGTTATTTAATACATTATTATTTTTTTCAATCTTATGGATGTTCTCTTCAAGGAATTTAATGCCTTTTTCATTTGCTATTCCCCTTATATGGTAAATTATTACTTCGGCAAAAAAGTGCATAGATGTAAATTCATTTACCATTGAAACTTCAGCGCCTGTCAATTGTTCCGTTCGCATTGCTGTGAGTTTTGCTATAATTTCTTCATTTAGTTCCTGTCGGTACAAGCCTTGTTCTTTTCCTTTTTTAATGTTTAATAATATGCTTTCATACATCCTTTGGAACTTTTCGTTATGTGATTTATGATAAAGCTCCGGATAATATTTTTTCAAATCATATTCTGTTGAAGGGTTATATTCTTTAACTTTATCATTCACAAATTTATGTACTGCAATTAATTCCTCAATTGCATTCATCCCGCAACAATTTATTTTTTCAAACTCGCACTTTCTAAAGTTCATTTCATGCTCCAACACTTTGGCTACCAGGTCGGTTTTATCGGTTACATACTGGTAGAGCGTTTTTTTCGAAATACCTAATTCGCGCGAAACATCATCCATGGTTATGCTTTTTATACCATATTTTTGGTATAATGCAAGCACTTTGTCCAATATATTATTAAGTTCGTCGTTCATGGGTGTAAAAGTAAAAAACATTTTTCACATAGGAAACAAAAAATACAATAAATGTTTCCAATATATTTTTCGTTTCCTTATTTGTTAATTACAATTATTTAATATTTAGTACATTAAATAATTAATCAAATCCAATAAATTTGTGCATTAACTAATTGTCACATTGATTAATTTATTCATTTTCTTAAACTATTTTTGAGTTAAATTTTGAAATTATGACCAAAGCCGAACTTCAAATTTTATTAAACCAGGTGAATGCAACCGATTCTTCGACTGTCGAAAATATTAAAGCATATATTTCATTGGTAAAGTTGTGTGCTGAAAAATTGCTGGCTTTGCAACAGGAAGAAAAAAACCCTATGCTCGATGCCTGGTTAACAATGGGTATTGAAGAAATACGAAAGGATTTATCAGGGAGGTTAACCAATGGTTTCGAAAATTTGAGCCCTGAAAAACGTAAAACTGAATTTATGTATTCGAAGTCAACCATTACTATGGCATTGACAAATATTTTAATGAACTTATAGAGTGCAATTTTTGAACTGAAATAAATAAATAAATGATATGAAAAAGTTTATAATTATTACAGCTGTTATATTTCTGGCTATTACAATAAATGCTCAGGATTTTCTTTATAAGAAAACAGGGAAATTTAACAAAATTGAAGTTTTTGGAAGTATTGAAATTACACTTGTTAAGGGAAATGCCGATAGTGTTAAATTAATGGGTGATAATGAAATTCTGGGAAAAGTATCTGTTGAGGTTGAAAATGGTTTGCTGACAATAAGTGCTACCGATAGAATATTCAGCAAACATAAAAATGTAATGGCAACTGTATTTTATAACAAGTTGGATAATCTAAAAACACGCAGTGGAGCTGAAATAAACAGCACTAAAGCAATACAATCAGATACGCTTGCCATTGAAGCTGCCGGCGGTTCAAGGGTTGATATTAAAGCCGAATGCAAAAGTATAAAGACAAACGCTGTTGAAGGAGCTACAATATCGCTTGAAGGCAAAGCAAACAATTTGAATTGCGAAACAACAACAGGTGGTATTTTTGTTGGTTTTGAATTTAAGTGCGATTCAATTACCGCTAAAACAAGTACCGGAGGTTTGGCTAAAATTTATCCGGTAAATATGCTGGATGCTTCTGCATCCATGGGAGGTCAGGTTATCTACAGGGGAAACCCGGCTAAAAAGAAGGAACATACAATTTTAGGAGGAACTATTGAAAATACTGCTGAATAAGCAATTCAAGTAATTTACTGCTTATCATTGCTAAATTAACAAGGAATGTAGAGTATTTATTATTTTTAATGGCTTTTATAAATAACCTTGTCGATTAGGATTTGCCAAACCGTAATGGTGCAATTTTTTGCTTTTGTTCCGAATCATGAATTAATATCGACAGTCTTTTTCTTTGGGTTTCAGCTTGTTTGGCACTCATAACCCACCATATTGCAGGTTTTTTGTACGATGGCGGCATTGATTCAAAATATTCCCATGCAATTTTATTGAGCTTGAATTCTGCTTCATAATTTTCCGCGAGTGAAATTGATTTCTGTTCAAATGAATATTGGTTAATCTGTTTTTCTGTTATATTTTCGAATGCTTTTATAGCTTCTGGTTTCACAAATCCTTGCTTTATAAACTCTTTCATCTTGTTAATATTTACCTGGCTCCAGGTACTTTTTGGATTGCGCGGTGTAAAACGGATTTTATAGCTTTTTTCATCTATTGTTTTCCGAATACCATCAATCCATCCAAAACAAAGCGCTTCGTCAACCGATTGTTCCCAGTTAATGCTAGTTATCTCTGAACCTTTTTTATAATAGCCTAACCATAATTCTTTTGAATTGGTATAATTTTTTTCGAACCATACATGCAATTCATTTTGATTTTTAAAAAAGACAATCTCAGTTTCCATTTCAAAGTCAATTTTTAAATCGTTCTTTTGCTTCCTTCATTATACTTTCAGTTGCTGTTGCTCCAACACGAGTTGCCCCAAGTTTCCGAAATTTCAATACTTCATCTAAAGTCCTCACTCCGCCAGAGGCTTTTATCTGCATATGCTCCGGACAGTACTTGCGAAGCAATTGAATATCATGTTCCGTGGCACCTTTATAATAATACTTCCCGTTATCATCTTTTATAAAACCATATCCGGTTGAAGTTTTTACAAAATTTACTTTATTTTTTTCGCAAAGCTGGCAAAGCCTTATTTTATCATCATCCTTCACTACAAAATCGGTTTCAAAAATTACCTTAAGTATAACTTTACTTTTTAAACAAACTTCTGAAACCATTTTCAATTCATTATCAATATAGTCCCAGTCGCCTTGCAATGCTTTGGCAATATTTATAACCATATCCACTTCAGTTGCACCGTCGGCAATAACTTGCATTGCTTCTGCTACTTTTATTGAACTGGTGCTGTTGCCATGAGGGAAACCTATTACAGCGCAAATCGCGACGTTTGAATTATTCAAAAGTTCTTTGGCCATCGACGTATGATATGGTTTCACACAAACAGTTGCGGTACCATATTTTTTAGCAACTTCACAATTTCTCCTAAGATCATCATCGGTAAATGTTGGATGAAGAATAGAATGGTCGATCATTTTAGCAATTTCTGCAATTGTTATCATTTGCCTATTATTTTTTATTCATTAAAGCTTCAGCAATAAGTAAATCGGTTTGGGTTGTAATTTTAATATTTTCGCGATTCCCTTCCACCAGTATTATTTTTGTTCCTATTTTTTCAACCAAGCTGGCATCATCAGTAAAATCAGGATGATAAGGTTGCTTATAGGCTTCTTTTAATAATTTTATATCAAAAATCTGTGGTGTTTGAACAAGTGCAAATGAATCGCGGTTTACTTGCCGGCTTTCGTTTTCTATCAACTCCCGTATAGAATCGACAGGTGTAACCACGGGAATTGCATTTCCCATTCTGGCTGCAGTTTCGAAACATCGTTGCAAGGTTTCAACACTTACTAAGGGCCGAACAGCATCATGAACAGCTACAAGTCCATTGCTTTCTATTACATTTAAACTATTCAATACCGAATGAAACCTGGTTTCACCACCTGCAATTATTTTATGAGGTATAGTAAAATTATATTCTTTACAGAGCGATTGCCAGCTTTCAATATAATCCTGGGGTAGGGTAACAATTAATTTTATGTTGCTGTCGTAAACAAAAAACGAACGAATTGTGTGCATTAAAACCGGCAAACCTTTTAGGTTCATAAATTGTTTAGGTAAAGTTGACCCGAAACGCTGGCCTCTTCCACCGGCAACAATAATGGCAAAACGGTTCATAAATTTTTTGGTTTAATCATTGGTGAAAAGGTACAAGTTTATTTTAAAATTTATTTATTCAATATTGCAAAACTGGTTTAAATTTTTCGTAAAATTAAATTCATTTTATAGTTCAAAATATGATTAGTACAAAATTGACAAGTTTTCTGGAAGCATTGAAGGAAAACAATGACCGTGAATGGTTTAATGCAAATAAAACCTGGTATAACGAAGTAAAGGCTGAATTTGAAGCATTTACAGCTAAAATGATTGCTATTGTTGGGAAAATTGATCCTGATGTTGCTTATCTTGAACCTAAAGATTGTTTGTTCAGGATTTACAGGGACACTCGTTTCTCACATAATAAAGTACCTTATAAAACCAATATGGGAGCCTATATTACCAAAGGTGGTAAAAGTGGAAATTTTGCCGGATATTATTTTCATATCGAACCAGGTTCATGTTTTCTGGCAGGTGGAATATACATGCCAATGCCCGATGTGCTTAAAAAAATAAGAACAGAAATTTATGAAAATAGTGATGAGTTTTTATCTATTATAAATAACACTGTGTTTAAAAAGCATTTCGGGAATATTGACGATGAAATGAAATTGAAAACTCCTCCCAAGGGATTTCCAAAAGATTTTGAACATATTGAATATTTAAAATTTAAAAATTATACAGTTAGCAAAGCTGTTCCTGAAAAAATTTTCAGAAGCGAAAAATTTTTTAGTGAGATTACCGAAGTATTTACAATTTTGAAACCTTTGAACCAGTATTTAAATCAGGCAATTTTGCAGGATTAGCAGTTTTATAACAATTCTTAACAAAACGTAGGGTAATATTTGATATTTATATAACTTTGCTAAGTTTTTCGGAAACTAAAAACAGCTATAAGCTACTGAAAAACAAGTAATTAATTGAAATTTATGTTTACGCCTTTCACTCAAATGTTATTCTTGCCTGCTATTGCCAATGTTATATATTTCCATAATTCATTCAGGTTTTGTAACTTTTGTTTTGCTACTCGTTATTTCACAATTAAGTTGTAATAATGAGAGCAGCAAATTATTATATTGCCCTAAACTGCTACTTGAATGAAATAGGGTATAATTTGAATCAATTCTCCAAACTACTTATTTATTTAAATTACAATTTTAACAGATCAATTATAAACAATTATAAAAATAGAAATATATGTTTGGTTTAAACCTTGTAATGACACTTTTATTATTGCTATGCTTAGTTGCCGCATGTGCTTTTGAATTTATCAATGGGTTTCACGATACGGCAAATGCTGTGGCTACAATAATTTATACCAGGTCAATGAAACCAACTATTGCTGTAATTTGGTCGGGAATTTGGAATTTCATTGGGGTTTATATTGGTGGTATTGCTGTTGCAATGGGCATTGTTAGTTTACTTTCAAATACAATACTGGTTGATTCCAATATTTACCATTCTATAGCAATGATACTAGCATTGGTAATTACTGCAATTATATGGAATTTGGGCACATGGTACATTGGCTTGCCTTGCTCAAGTTCACATTCCTTAATTGGTTCTATTTTTGGAGTAGGTTTAGCCTATATGCTTATTCCCGGTGCTGGCGATGTAGCTTTAAACTGGGCAAAAGTTAAAGATGTAGGTCTATCGTTGTTAATTTCCCCGGTTATTGGTTTTGGCCTTGCAATTGGTGTTATGGCTCTTTTTAAAAAATATTTCAAACAACCGGCTTTGTATGAAGAGGATCCAAAACGTAAACATCCACCGTTTGGAATTAGAATTTTTCTCATTTTAACCAGTACAATTTTAAGTTATGTGCATGGTTCCAACGACGGTCAAAAAGGGGTAGGACTGATTATGATTATCCTAATAGCCCTGGTTCCTGCCAAATTTTCGGTTGATGCAGGTAAATCACCCGAAACCCTTGCCGATAGGGTTATAATAATGAATAATACTATAGTTAAGATAGATTCGTCGAATATTGCAGTTGAAGATAAATTAAGCTGCCAGCTAATTAGCGATAAGTTCTCCGAAATGCGCATGATATTGGATAACCATAAGGAGTTTAATTCAATTCCCGGTAAGGATGTTGCTTTGTTGCGCAAAGATATTAGCAGTGTTTCTAAGGAAATTAAAGCTTTGCTTGAACCAAAATCAGACAGGCCGGATATTCAATTGTCAAAAGACGATAATAGAATATTGAAAGATGGTGTTGACTATTTTAAAGGCTATAATGAATATGCTCCCTGGTGGGTTATTCTGCTTATATCAGTTTGTCTTGGATTAGGAACTATGATTGGTTGGAAAAGAATTGTTATTACAGTAGGTGAAAAAATTGGTAAAACGCCTTTGAATTATGCACAAGGGGCAACGGCAAACCTTGTAGCTGCCGGTACTATTGGATTATCAACTTTTTTTGGCCTTCCGGTAAGTACAACGCATGTATTGTCATCAGGTGTAGCCGGATCGATGGTTGCTACCAAAGGTATTAAAAACCTGAAAATGAAGACGGTTAAGAATATCCTGGTTGCATGGTTAATTACACTTCCGGTAACTATTGTGCTGGCTGGTGCAATTTTTCTTTTGTTACGTTGGCTAATGCCATAAAATATTAATTAAATGAAATGAATTTTAAAAGGGGGATTTGGGGAAAAACGCTGTAAGTTAAATTTATTTCTATTTGAATGAAAAAAAATGAAGTCGGTAAAATTGCCGGTATTAGTCTATCAGGATTAATAGTTACACTTGGAATTGTTTATGGCGATATTGGTACTTCGCCTTTATACGTTATGAGTGCCATAGCAGGTAGCATAGCACATATTGACAGAAATTTTATTTTAGGCGGTTTGTCATGTATTATTTGGACACTAACCATGCAAACCACGATTAAGTATGTTATTATTACCCTTCGGGCTGATAATAAGGGTGAAGGTGGAATATTTTCGTTATTTGCATTAATCAGGAGAAAACTACCCTGGGCATATATTCTGGCTATTGTTGGGGGAGGTGCCCTGCTTGCCGATGGTATTATTACTCCTGCTATTACAGTAGTTTCAGCAGTTGAAGGATTAACATTAATTTATCCTCAAATAAGTATTATTCCTATTGTTTTGGTTATTATAACTGCCCTGTTTGTTGTTCAACAATTTGGGACCAAGTTTGTTGGCAGTTCTTTTGGTCCTATTATGTTTTTTTGGTTCTTAATGCTGAGTATCCTGGGAATGATTCAAATTGTTAAAGCACCATTTATACTCAATGCGTTCAATCCTTATTATGTATATGTTTTTCTTTCAAAGTATCCTGGAGGTTTTATATTGCTTGGTGCAGTTTTTCTGGCAACAACTGGTGCCGAAGCATTATATTCCGATTTAGGCCATTGTGGGATTAAAAATATAAGGATTAGCTGGATATACGTAAAATTTACTTTAATTGTAAACTACCTGGGCCAGGGAGCATGGATATTATCGAAACATTATGTGCCAGGTTCAAATCCATTTTTTGCTACCATGCCAAAATGGTTTTTAATGCCAGGCATTACTATAGCTACTGCTGCTGCTATTATTGCAAGTCAGGCCTTAATATCAGGTTCGTTTACTTTAATCAGTGAAGCCATGTCACTGAACCTTTGGCCTAAAATGAAAAAATCTTATCCTACCCAAATTAAAGGTCAGGTATATATGCCAGCTATTAACTGGTTTTTATTTATTGGTTGTGTATTTGTTATCCTGTTTTTTCAGCAATCCGAAAAAATGCAGGCTGCTTATGGTTTGTCAATCACAATCACCATGTTAATGACTACTACGCTACTTATGTTCTACCTGATGCTAAAAAAGGTGAATTTTTATCTAATTGGCTTGTTTGTTTTTACCTATGTGGCAATAGAAGGAGCATTCCTTCTTGCTAATTTACATAAGTTTGTAAATGGAGGATGGTTTACCATTATGCTGGCAAGCATATTTATTCTTTTAATGTACGGATGGTATAATGCACGTAAAATTAGGAACAGCTTTTTTGTATTTGTTAAAATATCTGATTATGCCGAAGTTATTACTGCACTTAGTAAAGATAAAAGTGTACCGAAATATGCCACTAACCTTGTTTACATTACCCGTGCAAATTATCACGATGAAATAGAATCAAAAATAATTTATTCCATTATGAACAAACAGCCTAAAAGGGCTGATGTTTATTGGTTTGTCCATGCCGATATTTTAGATGAACCCAATACTTTTGAATATGAAGTTACCCAAATTGTTCCGGGTACAATTATAAAAGTCGATTTCCGCCTGGGCTTCAAAGTTGAACCTCGTATAAACCTTTACTTTAAACAGGTCTTGGACGATATGGAAATGAATAACGAAATTGATTTAACGAGTAGGTACGAATCGCTACGAAAATACAATATTGATAGTGACTTCGTATTTGTAATTATCGACCGTATTCCTAATCACGATTACGATTTTTCACCTCACGATAAATTAATGATGGGACTGTACAGGCTTTTACACCATTTGGGAATAAGTGAAACACGTGCATTTGGCCTCGATACCAGCAGTGTAATTATTGAGAAAGTGCCTTTGATGATTGATAAAAGTTACAAAAGGATTATTAAGCGGAGATTACCGCCTGCTGAGAAGGTTTGAGAATGCGAATGTGCAAATGTATTTATGTGCTGATGTGCAAATATGCAGATTGTTAGTTGGTTATTTTTCTATTATTCTGTTTTTTAAATCCATTCGTTCGTGAAGTATCCTAATAATTTCAACATTATTTTTCTCAATTAAACGATAAAAAACGATATGTTTTCCAACTTGGTAACCCTTAAGATTGTCAACTATCCCTAAATATGGTCTCCCAATTTTTGGATTACCTGTAATTTCATTAAAACTTTCAATTAAAATAAGGTAATACCTATCTGCTTGGTTTTCTGACCAATTATCAAATGTGTATTCCCAAATTCCTGCTAAATCATCAACAGCCTTATTAGTCAGATGATATTTAGACATTTCTTTTTGATTTCAACAATTTTAAATGCTTGTCAGGGTCGAAATCTTTCGAAATACTACTTTCAATACCTTCATTAATAGCATTCTTTAATGCTATTACTTTATTTTCTTCTTCTTCTAATAGTCTTAATCCAGCACGAATGACTTCACTTGTATTATTATATCTCCCTGAGATTACTCTGTTTTGAACAAATTTATCAAAATAAGATCCTAAGGATATTGAAGTATTTCTGTTCATAAATCAAATTTTTCTCAAAAGTACCAAATTTTGGTATATTGGTCAAGTCTCTTTTTCAGTTTTTATAATCTTGAACAATTCCTATATCTCGCCAATATAAGTGTAGAAAGAACACTAAAGTATAATAAATATGGAATAAATTGTCTTACATTTCTTTATTAATTTTTATTGAAACCCAACCCTACCCCTCCCAGGAGGGGAAACTGATTTGTAAACTTTTTGCATCCTTTTGGTTTTATTTTAATTCACAATTCAAATATTATTCATTTAATCGACTTCCTCTCATGAACTTAGCAACGCGTTCTCACGACCGAAGGGAATAAAACACTGCGCTTAGTTCTCCTAAGGAGATGGAGAAAGATAAAAGATTATTTATTAAAGCCCCTTTCTTTTGGAAAGGGGTTGGGGATAGGCACTTTGGCTTTCGGATCGCACAATCCGTGGACATCCTTCGCTCATTGCAATTTAATGATTAATCTACTTATCATGCGAAGCATGACGGAGCGTTGGCCGTATCATCCGCGCAATCCGTGGACGGCTTTCATGCATTATTTCTATCCTTTTACCGTTTATCGGTTTCCTTTTATCCTCCTATGGTTCAAGCCAAAAAGATGAGGAATAAAAAAAGATGCCTCTCCCCAGCGCTACTCCCTTCGGTCGTGAGAACGCTGCGCTTAGTTCTCCTAAGGAGAGGGAGAAAGAAAGAATAAATTTGACGCAATATAGATTATTTCTTTAAGCACCTTCTTTTGGAACTTTATTTATGGAAAAAAATTCATTTATATTATTCTATAAATATATCATCCCTACGTGATTTTTAATATTTTATTGGCTCCAGAGGAGCTGAATATTTATAGAAATAAAATTTCACCCTGTCTTTCTAGTCCCATAGGGACGAAATATTCAAGATGTGAGTATAGCCATGTCCAAGGAGAAGGATATTCTTTATTAAGTATTTTTTTAAAGTTTTGTTAGCACATTAGCAAATTAACTAATTAGCAAATCAGCACATTAATTAATTAAATAATTTTCTATTGGCTTCACGAATTTCTTTGTTATTTACTATACTTTGCGCGTAATTAAATGCATTATTGCTCATTTCATCGTATTCAGCCTGGTTCATTACTGCGCTTTTTTCTATGGTTTCAATCCACAACTTGTGGTTTTCCAAAGGCAAATCCCAGCCCACTTTAATCGTTGAAGTTGGTGCAGCATCGATTGGTTTAAATTCAATATTTTGGAGGTTTCGCCAGGGCGTGCGGTCGCTTATAATTACAGGGCAACCACATTGTAGCGATTCCATAATTACATGGCCATAATTTTCGTGCAGTGTGGGCAACAATAAAAAATGATATTTCGAAAGTAGTTCAGTAAGTTCTTTATTATTAATGGCTCCAATATAATCAATTACCACATGTGCAGGTAAATTTGCAATTTCGTTTTTGCACTTTTCCCAATATTGTGGTTCATCTATAGGGCCAATGATAGTATATTTTATTTGAAATTGAGCGCTTGTTAATGCCAACATTTTTATGGCTTCCAACAGGTTTTTCTTTTGTGCTATACGTGATACAAAAAACAAATTTACTTCTCCTCTTTGCTTGCTCCTTTTGGTATTATTTAATTGCCTTTCTGATAATAAATTCGGTGCTAATTTCACTTTCGCTTTTTGCCCGAATATTTTTTTTATTTCTTCTTTTTCACTTTCGGCAGTGGCGTGCCAAGTAATGTTATTATAAAATCTCAGGCTTTTAGCAAGTGCAATAAACCCTTTCTTTTTAAACCATTTAATTTGTAATGCACCTGTTCCCAACATTCCCCTTGGGGCAAGTACAATTTGTTTTACATAGCTGCGGGCAATTAAAATAGGTTTAAGGGTATATGGTATTGAAAAAAAACTGTTGCAGTATAAAATATCGAAACTTGTTTGACTAAAAAGTTGCCTGTAAAATTTTATATTTTCATGTACTTTATCAAGGTAAATTATTCTGTACCCATCCATCCCAATCCATTCATTTAAGGCTATTCCGGGGTAGGATGTCTTTTCACCTAAATCGTGATTGGAGGTTACAATGGAAATATCAAACTCAGTTTTAAATTGATTTACCAGGTTTGCTACGGATTGTATTGGGCCTCCTGCTTTATATCCAGGGAGGAACCAATCGATAAATATGAGTATTATTTTATTTGGCATTTATGAAATCAATTTCCAATTTTTTGCTTAATTAAGATTCATTTATTTTGATATACTTTCCAATATAAATTGGCATATTGCTTTGCAATTATGTCTGGTGAAAATCTTTTCACATTTTCACAACCCTTTTTAATTAAGGCTTCCCGAAAATCAGCATCTTGAATTAATTTTAAAATTCCTTGCCTGATGGATTGGACATCAAAAGGATCAACACATAATGCACTATCGGCTGAAACTTCGGGCATGCTTGAAACATTTGACGTTATTACTACCCTCCCTATAGCTTGCGCTTCCAAAATAGGCAAACCAAAACCTTCGTAAGTTGAAACATAAGTTAACATATCTGCCTTTTGATACAATTCAATTACTTTATTATAAGGCAATTCATAAACGTTTTCATAATCAATTTTAAAGCGAATCAATAAATTTAATTGTTCTTCTGTCAACCTTCCAAGAATAATCAATTTGCACGGAATGTTTTCTAATGATCGGATAAGGCTGGGAATATTTTTATTATGCTTTGTTCCTATTTGCAATAATACAGGATAGTTTTCATTGAAAAACTTTTGTTCAAAAATTAGTTTGGACGATATACAATTGGGAATTACCTTTATTTTTTCAGGTTTAACCTTTACATATTTTAATAATTCCTGTTTTGTAAATTCCGAAATTACAGTTATTACTTCAACTCTTTTACAAGGTATATAAAACCAAAACAAAAGTAAAATAACCTTATTAAATGAGTGATTCCTTTTTATAATTTCAAGATCATGTATAGTTAGTATAGTTTTCTTTTTGCTGAGAAAAAATGCTATATAATGAATGTCTCCCGTTATATGTGTTACTTCACCTTGCATAGTAAATGCGGTGAATATATTCACAAGCCTTCCAATTAGACCTTTACTTTCCATTGGCATTATTTTTTTAACCGGAATTATATTTTTTGGAAGATTTTTTATAATGGTAAAGAACAATTCTTCAATACTATGCGAGCCCTTGAATGGTTTCCGAAATAATAAATTTACCTGTAGTTGTTTTGCTAAATTTTCCATTTCAATTGTTTGCCTAAAAACCAGTAAAGCAAATAAACTACCAGCGCTGCCTTGGTTATGGAATTGAGCACCCGCAGTAAATCCGATTCTGCTTTTACTACCTGAAGAAATAGTAAGGGAAGCCAAAGAATAAGCGTGGGACTATTTTGGGCTATTTTAAAAATCAGGTTTAGTACCCATCCTATAAACAAAGCGTAAATAAATAAAAATACTAGACCGCCAACTACACCAAAATTGGCATAGCCTTCACCTAAAAGGCTGGCACCCATGGATGTATTTTTTAAACCATAACCGGTAAACCTTTCGAAATAATCCTGGCCACCTGCCTTTTCCTTATCCGGGTCGGCAAACCTTGGTACTATACTACCGTATATGGCTTTTTTAATGGATTCTCCATGGAGAAAATCATCTTCATCCGGTATATGGTACATAATACGGCTTATTATCCAACCCTGGTTGACACGTACAACCACAGCTTCAACTTTGCTGTTATATTCTTCAGGGGTATCATCTTCCGATATTTCATCACTGGCGAGGTTAATAAAAAGCGATACTTTATTGCCCCCGTAACCCGACCAGACATAAGTCCTGAATTCAGCTTTTACCAATTGTATGATAAGGGCAAAGCTAATACCTGTTACAACAAATAGTAATTTTGACCGTAAACTGAATTTGTGAATTTTTGCCAGGTAAAATACCATAAATGACAACCACATTAGCAGATCGTGAAACAAGCCATTTGCCAGTGAACCCAGGAAAAGTAGCCCGGTCATGCCTATTACCCCACCCCACTTTAATTTTGTTTTTGAATAAAGCAGGTATATTACGCCTATAAATGAAACATTCCCCAACAAATTCATCAGGAATGCCAGGGCATCAGGTGTAATTCTTGACAGCGCGCTTGCAAATAGCCCCAGGCCAATTAAATAATAGGGTAGCGATGGGCTAACTTCCAATTGTTCCCGAATTTTATTTTCACAAGCTTCGAAATTGAAATTTCTTTTTCTTTTTGTCATGAGAGCAATGCCCAAATGGAATACAATTACTCCGCCCATGGCAAAAGGATAATAGGTTTCCTCAGGAACATACATATAGTATTTGGGATGATTACTATATCCGCTATAGGCCAGTGCAGGGCCCAGCAACCATTGAATGGAAGCCAGCGACAACATAAAACTTTCTATGGGGATTGTGTCTCCTAAATCGTAAATAAGCATAGTTAGGTAAAACCCGGTAATGGCAAATGCAAGTGAATTTAAAAAGCTATGACAAAAAACATACCCCAGGATAAATCCAATAATAGCGCCTGTTAATATATGGGTATAATATTTTCTTTTATTTCTCATTCTAATGGTTTAGAAACATCAGGTAAAAATAAAAAATAATTATGGGTTTTATATTCTATTATTCAATAATCCGGAACCTTTTCAACTGAATTATTTGAAATGTGCATATTTACTTCATATATTAATAATATCCAAAATAATAATATTTTCAGTTCAAAAGAATATATGCTAAAACAATATATTGATTAAATAATATGGCAATAATTATAATTTTTGTTTATTGTATATTGATATATAAATTTTGTATTAATTTATTTTGCTTATTTGTTTGGACATGCCAAAATTAAATAGCTTTGTTTGGAATGAAAAAATTACTATATTAATCTATAATTTGGTTCATTATTGGAATAAAATAATTTTCAAAATTCAATTCATTAATAAAGTCGAGATGAGCTGATTCTGAAATTTCCTTATAATTTGCTATAATTTCAACGATACATTTTTTTAATGATTCCAATGAGCCGTCCGAAAAAAATGCCCATTCCCTTTTACCGAAGAATTCCCTGAAATAAGGTGTATCAAAAAGAATAACAGGTAAACCCAAAGCCGCATATTCATATATTTTATTTGAAGCTGTTGCAATAGTTTTAACCATTATTGAATTTGGAATATAAATGGCAAGTCCGATATGAGCTTGTATTGTAATTTCAATTAATTTTAAATAGGAAGTTTCGCCTAATAATTCAACTTTTTTCATTAAATCGTACTTTTCCTTTAAAGCATTTATTTTACTTTCATATAGGCTTGGAATCCAACCTTTTAATATTAATCTATAATTGTTGTTTTCTTCTTTTAACAAATTAATAACTTCTTCAATACAATGTCCTTTGTCAATACTACCCTGAAAAATTATATTAACTTCACTTTGGATATTTTTTTTAGTATAAAATTTGTTATATATTTTTTTTAATGGATAATTTGGAAGGAAATAGTATTTCCCATTAAAATTTTCATAGGGGAAATAATTTCTCCGTTCATTTGCAGGTAACGAAAAATAATTAATTTTATTAAATTTACTTTGTTCAACCTTGTAAGCAAACCATTGAATTGTAAATTTTTTAATGTTTTCAGGTACAGTTATATCATGGTTATGATACCAAATTTTATATTTAAAAATAGGTTTTAATAATATTACTGGCATAAGACCAATATTATCATATGCTAATACAATTTCCGGTTTATTAATATATATTGAACGAATTAATAATAATGAAAATTTGAGATAATAATAAATTTTATAAATTAGATTTTTTTTAACAAAATTTCTAGAGTCTATATATTTTGATGGAAAACGCAAATAGACATTTTCAGAAAATTTCCACCCCCCTTTTGCAATATTCCTACCTACAACAGTAATTTTATTTACTTTTTCAGAAAGTAATGTTATTGCATTTATTGTCGGAGGATATGATTCGGGATGTGCATATATAGATATAACAATGTTCATAATATATAGAATTATTTTTAATTGTTAAAAATAAAATTAATTACAAAATTTAAAAAAAATATTGGCAGCATATATAGATAAAAAAAATTTGTTTAGTTAATAAATTTAAATAAAATCTAAAATTATGGAATTTGGTAAAAACAATCCAATGGCTTAAAATGAATTATATATATAGTATCAGCATTCATTTAATGAACTTACGTAATTTATAAATTCTTTATCATTTTCGTCAATATATTTTTCGTAAAACCCATTACCACGGATTGATATTGGATGCTGAGGATGGATAATTACAGGTGAAACGGAAATAAATGCTGCCCAATAACTAAATGAACTACCTGCAGAAGTAATTATTACCTTGCATTTACTCAATTTGCACAGGTCAACAATGTCTGAATCTGATTCGGTCAAACAACAATTACTAATTTTTAAAATTTCTTCTAACTCAAATTTATGACCATCTGAAAAAATAATTACTTTTAAGTTTTTATTCGCTATTATTCTTAATTTTATAATAGTGTCAATAAAATAATTTAGAGGTGTACGTACTACTCCTACTTTTGAAAAATCTTCATTATCTCTTAATAGTCTGAAATCGCCCATGCGTATATGTACACCAATGCAATTCCCATTAAATATATTTATTTTAGCCAATAATAGAGGATTAATCATATTATAGAATTGTTTAATAATAGTATCACGAATTGGCCTTATGCCAGAAAAATAATCAGACCAATGGGGCATTTTATCGTAAACGATTAAGGAATTAGGTTTTAATTCATTTAACCCTATGTTAAATTGCTGCTTTTGTTTAAAAATTAATAATAGTAGTAATTGTAAATAATTAATTATATATTTTGATTTAAAATAATTGTAATATATCCTTTTTGATTTTTCGCGACGAATATAGGGACCAATATGAAAATCAATCCAGCCATAACTATATAATTCCATTTCCCTTTCATTTGCAAATACCAAGGCATGAGCCCATACCAATAACTTATTTGCTAAACCAGCGTTAGGGAGTTTTGCTAAAATAATTGAGTTTTTATTATAAATACTAATCATATAATATTTGCATAAATAATTTGTAAAGTTTTAGCTTAATCTGCTTTTACAAATATGGCATCACACCATAGAATTCGGGTTAAATTATAATATGGATTATAAATATCCTCAAGATAAAACCCATTATTTTGTAAAAATTCTGTGATTTTATAAAACAAAGGTTGGTTCTCATATTGCTCTATAAAATATGCCTCAGTATATATAAGCTTTATTGCCCCTTTAGTTAGTAATTCTGTTGCTCCTCTCAATATACTTAACTCTGAACCTTGAACATCTAATTTGAGAATATCAATTCGCTCTATTTTCTGCTGTTGGCAAAAATTGTCAAGTGTATTTACTTCAACATCAATTATTGACTTGTTTTTGCATTGAGCATCGGATGAGGCTCCTATGATAGTTGGCTTCAAAAGTGAATTTGTATCTGAACTTTCATTAACATAAAAACTCAATGAGCCTTGTTTTTCAGATAAAGCAATACGATTAAGTTGAATGTTTTTTTGGTATGAAAAACGAAAATCAAAAATATCGGCATTTTCAGGAAAAGGTTCGAAGGCAAAAATTTTTGAATTAGGAAATAATGAATTATACTTTTGAGTTATATCACCTCTATTTGATCCAACATCAAATATTGTAATATTTCCCTTTCCAATAATTGATTTTTGTGTATCGAATGCATCTTTCTTAAATTCGCCTTTTTGTAACTTCTTTAAGCTACCATTGCCTATTAATTGAAATCCAAATTTGGAAATACGACTATTTATTTTTTGAATCATAAATAATTTTTTAAGATTTCATACGCTTGAATTGCCCTTGCTTTATAACTATAATCAAAATTAATACTTTTGTTGTATGCCAAAACCCTCAATTTATTGACGGCATCAGTAGAAAGGCTTAATAATTCTACAACTTTTTCTCTACATCCTTCAGTAGTATTATAAAGAAATATTTCTTTCCCATTTTCAAAAAACATTCTATGTTCAGGGGTATCAGGGGCCAATTGAATACCACCAACAGCCGGAATTTCAAATGTACGCATGTTATGTGATGCTAAATTGTGAATACGCATAATGTTTAATTGCACCCTGTATTGCCGCATTACTTTGTAAAAATCGTTTCCATATATTGCCGGAAAAAGATTATTTTGCTTCGAAGAAACAAATTTCCCCCAATTATTACCATATATATCAAGTTTAATCCCTAATTTGTTAAGTTCTTTTATAAAACTGGCTCTGTCATTATCAGGGTTTCCCAAAAAACATGGTTTCACAATTTCTGGTACTTTCAAAATTTCATCAATGTTTATTTGGCTTAAATCATAACCAAAAGGTAAAAATTCAACAGGTTTATTTGTAAACTTAATTAATTGCTTTTGTATTTCAAGGTTATAGGTAAAATGGATGTTGTATAACCCTATCGACTCGGTAACATTGCTGTTGCCGCTTCCCCTGCCCGTGAAAATAAATGGATTATCTGGATTATAATTGGCGAGTTTTATTCCCAATCGTTTTGCTTTTATAAGTGTTTCTGGCAGTACCTGCATGCCTTTAAAAACCCATATCCATTCAGGTTTATATTCTTCAATGGTTTGCCAAAGTACGTTATTTATTTTTTGATATATGTCACTAATACCTATACGATTCTTAACTTTGTTAAGAATTGATTGGTTTAAATAATCGAAATATATATTTTGTGCAGCAAATAATTTTATATCTGAATTTATTTTCTGAATATATTTAAAATAATATCGTTCAATGGACCAGTATATAATCGGATCCTATAAATAAAATTCGCATTTTTCTAAAATTGTTGTTGTTAAAATATTTACAGTTTTCTGTATTGTCCAATCTGAAATTATTTTTAATGAGTTTTGTCCCATAATTTTCAATTTTTCTTTATTCAGTTCTTTTTCAATAATTTTATTAAATGCATTTTCATCATTAATATCAAATACATAACCATTATAATTATTTTTAATTAAATCATTTGCGCAGCCAACCTTATTGCTTGCAATAATAGCTTTGCCACATGCCATAGCTTCATTAATAGTAAGCCCCCATGTTTCGCCGGGTCCTTTTGAAGGCAAGCACAATACATCACAAACGTAGTAAATACTGGGCATAACGGACTGGTTCTGAAAGCCTAAAAAATGCACATTTTTATTCTCTTTGGCCATTTGTTTTAGCTCTGTCTCTAATTTACCGCTGCCGGTAAATATTAAATGTAAGTTTTTGTTATTACTTTTGTTAAATACCTTTAATAAAAAAATTGGATTTTTCTTGGGTTCTAATTTACCAACAAATAATATTACTATATCATTTTCAGATATGTCCAAATTTTTTGCTAACTTGTTTGATTCTTCAGTTCTATTCAATTGAAAGAACTTATTATCAACACAGTGGGGCGCCCAAATCAATTGTTTTTCCTTTAAACCATGCTTTAAATAGTATTTTTTATTTTCACTACCAACATAAAATGCATAATTTACATATCGGAATATAAACTTAAGTGAAATCCTACGGAAAATTGTTTTTATATTTTTCTTTTCGTCTAATAAATTTGAATCACCTCTGAAGAAGATAGGTATTTTTCCTTTGAAACTTAATAAAACTCTTAAATGACTTATAAATGACCAACCATATATTAAAATAGCATTGGCTTCCCATGTTTCAATGTCCTTTAATAAACTTGGGTTGTTAATGCCCCAAAAATGATGTGTTCCTGGTTTCTTTGAAATATTCTTTTCAAAGGTATATTCATATCCTTCTAATAGAGGAATATCCCATTTTATTACTTTTCCAAAACCCGGATCAAATTTATTACTCAAACATTCTTCACCCCATGTATAAAAAACTTTTAATTGAATAGATGGATTATTTGCAATTTCCTTAAAGACTGGTGCATTATATTGAATAGGATGGCTGATTATTATTGCTAATTTCAAGTGGTTCATTTAATTTATTTTTTGGTTTACTTTTTATATTGGGGTGCAAAATATTGAATAGGATGGCTTTGCAAGCTATATATTTTTTTCATCGTATATATTTCCTTATTTTTAAAGCATTTTCAAATCCTATAATTTTAGCAAATAGTTTAAAATTACGTCCCCCAACTGGTTCAATATTTTTAAAACCCAATTGTTTTATTCTTTCCTTGGCTTTTAAGCCCAATTCTGGATATTTATAATAAAAGCTATAGACAAAACCCGCATAATTTATCATCAGGGCATGTCGCACCCGCAATGAATCTTCAACCTGTAATATATGTTTTTCATATAATTTATAACTTAACAATCGCGATGCAACTTTATTCTTACTTAATTGCTGGCTTACACTCGCTTCAAGTCCCGATCGGTAATACACTTTTGCTTCAGGGCAAAACTTTATTCCCTTAACTTGCAAAAGTACCCTGCAAAAAAATTCCCCATCCTGATTAATAGCCAAGCTTTCATTCCATTTTCCGGCTTTTTCTATTAGGTTTTTATTTGTTAGCCAAACCGAAGTTTGTGCCATTCCTTTTCCCTCCCAACTAGCCAACAACCAATCCATGACATTAGCCCAGTCCTTATCGAGAAATCGCTTTGGAAATTTTGCTTCCTCAGGTTTTATATAAAACCTGTCCCATTGGCATGAAACTATTATATCGTTACCGAATTTATCAAATAACTTTAATTGGTTTTCAATTTTGTTTGGGCTTAATAAATCATCGGCATCTAAATATTGTATATAATCCCCTTTCGAAAGTTCAAAAGCTTTATTCCTTGCAGCACAAGCCCCTTTGTTTTCCTGATTGTAAACTTTTACTACATCCGATTCAAAACTTTTAGCAATTTCATAACTTTTATCGGTAGAGCCATCGTCCACTACAACAATTTCCTTATTTGGCCAGGATTGGCCTAAAGCTGATTGCAAAGTTTCGGCAATATATTTTTCGGAATTGTAAAGTGGGATGAGTATGGAAACTAAGGGTTGTTGCATGTGTTGAAGTTCTTGGAAAATTTAAAAATAAATTTGGGGCTTACTTAAACTAATTACTTAGCTTAACTTTGACAGATTTACCTGCTTCAAAGATTTTCAGCTTTTATTACCCCAGCCCCTAAAGGGTGAAAGCTGAAAATCAGACTGTTCCCTTTAGGGATTAAGGGTAAAAACAGGAAGATTTTCTATCTGTCAAAGTACGATTAGTTTAAAAAGCTGTATTAAATTCAAGCAATTTCAAGTCATCTTTTAAAATTTAAAAATTAAGGCAGTTGTTCTATATTTTTATTTAGCATAATGTAACCCCTTCCATTAAAGCGGTTTTAATTATTCCCCTGCAATCGTCTGGTTGCCCTATTAGTACATCTATTTTCTGATCTTCCAGTTTTTCTTTTAAATGTACCAGGTATCTGATTTTTTTCCTGTATAATAAAGTTGCTTCATCCGGTAAAGGGATAACCATAAGGTCAATGTCCCCTCCGCAGGCCTGGTCGTTAACACGTGAACCGAAAAGTATTACCCTGGCTTCTTTACCAAATTCATTCCAGGCCTCCTGTACAATTATTTCTTTTTCTTTAGCGCTAATTCGCATAGGTTTTATAGTAAAAGTCATATTTCAAACAAAGATAAAAAACATTCACTGAATTAATAAATTTACGTTTGCAATGTTTCTAATCTATAAATAACCCTTCGCAAACAAGTGTTTAAGTATGGAAACTAAGGGTTGTTGCATGTATTTAAAAAAAATTGTTCTTATACTGATTAATTGTCAAAAAGTATTAAAAATGTACCAATTGAAAAACATTGGGAAAAGTTAACACTTCCCCGCTATTGAGGGTCTATGTCTACAGGGCAAACGCATTAAAAACGACTGTATAGGGTTAATAAATAGCATCTTATGGCATGTTTTACTTTTTTACCTCCCTGCCCTCCTTAAAAAGGAGGGTAAACTGAGTTGTGGACTGCGAATATGATCGCCCAGTTATAGCTCCTTTTAAAGTGGTTGGGGTTAATAAAAAACAAACAAATTTTAATGCGTTTGCCCTGGCTATGTTTATGCACATGTCTCTAAATCCCATATATTTCGCCCCAATGGGGCTATTAAAATTCATTTATATTATTCTTTAAACATATCATCACTAAGTGTTTTTTAATATTTTATTGGCTCCAGAGGGGTTAAATATTTATAGATATAAACAATTATCCTGTTATTCTAGTCCCATGGGGACGAAATATTCAAGATGTGAGTATATCCATGTCTTGTAAAGGGGAGGAAACAAATTTATTTCTTTCTCCCTCTCCGTTTGGAGAGGGTTGGGGAGAGGTCAAATTCTTTTATTCCTCTTCTTTTTGGCTTGAACCAGTTGGAGGATTAAAGGAAAACGGTGGACGGAAAAAGGATTGAAATAATGAGCGAGGGATGTCCACTTTTGAATTTATTCTCCTTCTTTTTGGCTTGAAACCCGAAGGGCTCAACGAAGTTAACCAAAAAGAAGCAAAACTTAGCGAAGCGTTCTCATGACCGAAGGGAGTAAAGTTCAAGTTTCAAGTTTCCCCTCCTTTTATAAGAACGGCAAAGCCCTCATGACCGAAGGGAATAACGGGTTGGGGTGGTTCTTAAGGCTCGCGGATGATCGGGCAATTTAACCTCACCCTTTCTCCCTCTCCAAAAGGAGAGGGAATAAAAATTTGAGTGCTGTCGTTCACGGTTGGTACGATCTGAAAGCCAATCAGCTCGTACAAAAGGGAACCCTCTACGCCAGCTGGGGCAGCTGGCAATGAGAATATCTAAAATTATTAGGCTCTGGCATACATGGATGGTGCGAGTTTGTTGGTCAGTCAAAGGTACTGACAACATGTTCGTGCCAGTTGGTTGCTAAACAGATGTGAAAATTATTTCTGAATCTTATTAATTTAATTTTTTTGGCTAAAACTAAGACACAGCCGACACATCCGTGCTAGAAAGTGTATTTGTCATCTATTATTTTTTACTTTATTGATCCACCCCATATAACATTTTCGACATTGCGGGGTGGATGATTGCTTATTATTGTATAATTATTTAACCCGATGTTTTTGGATAATTTAATTAATTGTTGCAAATCAGCAGGAGTAGCTGTTTCTTTTACCTCAAAAGCATGACTATTGTTTAAAACAAAATCAATTTCATGCCCGGTTTTCAAGGCATAATAATTTAATATACCAAAATGATGCAACTGGTTGTAAATAGCATTTTCAAATAATACCCCACCCGAAACTTTTGCAAGTCGATTCAATATTCCATTGTCGCAAAAAAACACCTTTTTTGCCTTAACAATTTCACGGTCAGGGTTTTTTGACGTTACCGCAATACGTTGAATAATATAAGTTTTCTCAAACAATTCAATATAATTTGTTACGGTTGGCTTAGACAAGCCTGTAAGAGCAGAAATTTTCGCAAAATCGAGTTTGGAAGCAGTACGAGAGGCCAACATGATTAATAAATTTCTTATGTTGTTGGCATTCTTAAAATCAGAAAGCCACTTTATATCTATGTTAATGTACGAACTTATTAAATCTTCAAGAATATCTGTTTTTTGATTGATAGCATCTGTTAGTACAACTTCGGGCATACCACCGAAATTTAAATATTCATTATAATATCCTTGTAGCCTTTCATAATCGTTTTGCTGAAATACCTGTTTGCTAAAGTTGAACGGAGTCCACGCAACTGATTTAAAAGTCAGGAATTCACCAAAGTCGAGTGGGTAAAGCTCAAATATTTTTTTCCTACCGGCTAATGATTCCGAAAAAAGGTTTTTTAAATAGTAAGAGCTCGAGCCTGTAATGATGAATTTAATACTATAATTGTCGTACAAATATTTTACAACGCTCGGCAGGTTTGGTAATAATTGAGCCTCGTCAATTGCAATTGCCAATTGAGAGTCAAAATTTATGCCTCGCTGTTTTAGTGCCAATATTATGTTTTCGTAATTCGGGTCATTAAACAAATTGCGGTTATCAAGTCGTTCTAAATCAAAATAAACACTGTTGTTTTGAAAATATTCGTCCAGCAATTTTTTTACCAGGGTAGTTTTACCAGTACGTCGTAAACCTGTAATTATGCTAACTTGTGGTTGTTTGGCATGTTCTACAAGCGCTGCATGTATTTTTCGTTCAAAAAACATAGTCTGTAATTCTGTTTTTGATTTTCAAATTTACTAAAATAAAAATCATATTTTACTTTTAGTTGAATATTTAGTAAAATACAATATTACTTTTTTTGTAGCTATATATGTAGTATGGACAACATGTTGAGGTCAGGTTCCCTTTATTCCTTACCAATATTTTTGGCTTGCAAGCGATGCAAAATTTCAAGGGTGAAGTTATAAAATGCCTAGTAATTGTTGGCTTTAATTATAGCCAATATGTCCGCGCCAGCAAATGGATAATGAAGTTACAAACTTCAGGAATATATAGGCACTAGTTGCAGACTTGCGCCATACTGGCATTTAACACTACAAATTGAGAAACCGAGGAAATTTATTTATCTTTGTATATAAAGATAGAGTTTATGCCTAAATTGTATGAATATTTCGGATTGATTTTTCTATTTTACTCTCAAGAGCATGAACCGATTCATGTTCATGGGAAATATCAAGATAAGGAAAGTAAAGCTGAGATTATCTTTGAGAATGGGAAGTTTAAGGAAATTGTAATTAAAGATGTTCCAGGTAAAGCTCCATTAGATACACAAAATCTTAAAAAGTTCAAAAAAGTAATTGAATTGTACCGTGATGATATAGTTAGAAAATGGATTGACTTTTTTGTTTATAATATTGAGTTTCCATCTGAAAAAATAACAAAAAAAATATAATTATGGTCATATCGATTGATATAGCTGATTATGTAGGAGAATATAAAATTAAATTTTTATTCTCTGATGGAGTTGAGAAATTAATTGATTTCTCTGAGTTTTTAAAAGGAGCAAAGAATCCAATGACAAAAAAATATCTTGATAAACAATTGTTCAAATCATATTCAATTAATTATGGAGATATAATTTGGAATGATTATGAAATGTGTTTCCCAATTTGGGATTTACATGAAGGGAAAATATAAACGCCGGCTAAAATGTCCACGCAAGTAAAGGGATAATATTAAGTTATAAACTTCAAGAATATATAGGCACTAGTCGCAGATTTGTGCCACACTAGTTATAAAAAGCGTAGTTGCAAACTACGCTTAGCTTGGGATAACCATAAGGTCAATGTCCCCTCCGCGGGCCTGGTCGTTAACACGTGAACCGAAAAGTATTACCCTGGCTTCTTTACCAAATTCATTCCAGGCCTCCTGTACAATTATTTCTTTTTCTTTAGCGCTAATTCGCATAGGTTTTATAGTAAAAGGCATATTTCAAACAAAGATAAAAAACATTCACTGAATTAATAAATTTACGTTTGCAATGTTTCTAATCTATAAATAACCCTTCGCAAACAAGTGTTTAAGCATGGAAACTAAGGGTTGTTGCATGTGTTTTAAAAAAATTATCATTGTTACTGATTATTTGTAAAAAGTGTTATAAAAGTACAAATTGGTAAACTTAGTGAATCTTTTCCCCTCCTGGGAGGGGATTGGGGTGGGTTTCAATAGAAATTTAGACAAGCATACTATACAAAACCCTGACAATATTTTAAAGAATTTACTACAATTTGTCTAATTTCTTTTCTTGTAAATACGTCAATCCAATTAATTGTAGTAATTGTAATAAAATATAGTTTGTCGTCACTTGGAATTTTGTACTTCTCCTACATAATAACTAAAAAATATGTAAAATAGGATAACTTTCGCTATTGTGAAAATTATTTCTGTATTTGAATAATTAAGAGCTATTTTGTTGAGCAGTCAAAGGCACTGACAGCATGTCCGCGCCATCGGGGGTAATTTTGCAATAGTTATAGCCTTTTTTTAATTATAATTTTATTCATAATTAAATTTTTATTCATGATATGGACCTATAGTATAGTAATTAAATAACTACATAATCATTTTTTTATTTTTAATGATTGCCTATTATTTATATAATTTACGCTTTCTTTTAAAAGTAATTTTACTTTATAAGTATGTTTTTCGGAAATGAAATAAATTAAATATGCAATAATCAAACCTATCATTAATTCAACAAAATAATATGAAATAGATTTAATACATAAATTCTTACTCCTAGGGAATCCAAAGTATGACATTAATCCCATTAGTGGATAATGAGTCAAATATAAGCTATATGAAAATTTAGCTAATTTACTGCCTAATTTGTCAATTGCAACTGAAAGTTTTTTCTTTGGAATTGTTGTAATTAAACTATATATTATAAAACTAGTAAATATAGCTATGAATATGATTGCAATATTACGATTTAAGCCATTTAAATTATTAATTGTAATGCTTCTTGACTTTGAAAAAGTCTGAGATAACACAAAGGAAGCGAAAAGTAAGATAATTAGAATTACTATTTTTAATTTCCTATATGAAATATTATTGCGAGGTAATAAAAATGCAAAAGCCCCCATGAACCAAATGAATAAAAATAATGGGTTTAATCTGATAAAAATATATATACAAAATGCAAGAATTAAGAAGGGTAGAAGTATATAGGTATTATTTTTCCTGCAAATAACCATAATGCAACCCATTAATACATAAAACCATACTTCGTATGACAATGACCATAAAACTACATTATAATTACAACCTGTAATTATACCCTGAGTAGCAAAGAAACTGCCCATTATATCAATATAAGGAATAGATTTATTCATTATAATATCAATTATTACCACTAGTATTGTAGATGCAGCTAAAGGCAGTAAAATACGCACTACCCTATCTATTGAATAGGATTTTATATCTACCTTATTGTTTAAGATTTTTTCAATTGAATTGCCCCCAACAAGAAAACCACTTAGTATAAAAAATACAACAACAGATTCTTCTCCAAACCTTGTAAGTAAATAAAAGATTTGAACGTATAAATTATGCTGGGTTTGAGGAAGTAAACCGTATTCAACAAAGAACATACCCCTGTAATGTGCTGCCATAACAAGGAATGCTGAAATAAATCTTAATAAGTCGATCCAATAATAGTGTTTACTGCTTATATCCATAAACTAATCATTAATTTTAATGTTTAATATACGTTATATTATAATTTTAAATTAGAAACCTCTAAATATACAATTATTCGAATCACTTAAAAATCATTTGGGTAATAAAATGACTTTTTCCGATTACCCACATAATGTAATTTTTTATTAAAATACTTGCTAATTCTGACACGGATATGTTGCCATTACATTGTCTTAAAATTCAAGATTCGTTGTAATTTCTTAGTTACGTCGTACTTTTCTTCCTGCTACTTGCGGTTTAATTACAACAAATATATACTATCCAGCAATTTGATAATGAAAACAACAGCAAATCATTTGCTTTTATTCTTCATCATTTTGGCTTAGACCAGTCGAAGCACAAATGGAAATTGGTAAACAGAAAAGGGATAGAAATAATGCACGAAGGCTGTCCACGGATTGTACGATACGAATGCCAATCTGCACGAGCGGCGGTGACATATGCTGAAAGGTTGGCTTTGGGATGGTATATGTGGTGACAAGATACTACTTTCAGTTGTGAACTAAGCAATGCTTTCTCAATACCAAAGGGAGTAATACGCTTCGTTAATTTGAAGGTAGATAGTTTGCATATTTAAGCTCGGCAACCCCGGGCTTTATATATTTTGAAATATTCCTTTACCAGCAAATAAACACGCAAAATTCGGTTTAAGTGTTATTTTGTTGGTTAAGGCACTTAAAACATTTCAATACCAACTGGTTACCTACTAACTTTTGAATTTCATTTTATAAGCCAAACTATAATTGCTCCTATTTCAAAGTTAAATTGATTTTATCATTTTGGCTGGTACTCCACCCCATAAAGTATTAGGAGGAACTGACTTTGTTAAAACACTTCCTGCAGCAATTACGGATCTTTCTCCAATTGTTACTCCAGGTAATATTGTGACTCCACTTCCAATCCAAGCGCCATTACCAATTATTATTGCTTTTGATATTACTCCACCTTGCCATCGGGCATTAATTTCTGTTGTATAATCGTGGTCATGTGTATATATAACGCAATTAGGCCCTATTGCAACTTCATCGCCAATACTTATATCGTCAGTAACATCTATAATTGTATTATCACCAATATTTGACCAACTTCCTATTATAAGTTTTCCGTAGTGATTTTTTTCTCTTGAAAAGATAGCACAATTGGTAGCAATACTTACATTATTTCCAAATTGCCATTTATTATTAATATATAATTTGCTTTGTGAGCCAAAACTACATTCCTTGAGTGTTTGCAATGACCCATTTGAACTAATATTTATTTCAATTGCTTTATCTAAGTTTGATCCATTACCTAATTCAAGGGTGGCTTTTTTAGATATTCTTAAAATTACTTTAGGAGATAATATTGTATTTTTGCCGAGATATATCTTCCCTTTCCCTTCAACAATTATAGGTAAACTAAATTTTGTTTGGTTAATACCTTCAATTTTAGATGCATTATATAACCAAAATAAATTGCGCATAAGCAATTTAATATAGTAAGTTATCAATTTTATAAGAATCATAATAATTCATTTGTAAAAATTCCAAAATATAAAAAAATTATTTGCTTATTCATTTCTAGGGTTTTTGACGATATTTAATATTTTACTGTTGATATAATTAAACAATAGGTGGTTAAAAACGTTTAGTAATGTAATAGATTTAATCTTTAGAGCAATCATTTAAAACAAAAATAGCTTTATTTGGGTAAATTTGTTGCAAAGTGGATTAAATTGTTTTTAAGGAGTTTTCTCACTTTTATAAAAAGCAATTATAATTAAGACTACGGAAAATTGAATCATGACTAAATGAATAAAATATTTTCTAAATTTTTACCCAGCTATCTGGCATAATATTATCTCCATTCTTGAACCATTTTTTTGGACCAACTACTATCTTATCTTTACCAACACCCAACCAAGCTCCCCACCAGCTGAAACTACTATTGGCAATTATAAAATGTTTACATGCTGACATTAATCTTAAATCTTCATGAGGTGTTTGATTATTATAATCATCTATATATGTGGCATTGGCCAATTTTATATTTTTTTTAGCCCATTCCGTATCATCTGAAAAAATAAAAAAATGAAGATTTTCTATGCGTTCATTTAAGTAATCAATCGCTTTATGGTAATAATCTATATTGCAAAGTTCTAAATTCGTCACTGCATGCTTATCGGTTAAGTAATCACCTCTTCGAATATGCATACCTACTGCATTATCTTGGCATTGAATTTTATCCAATAGATTTTGATTGTGATTATCGGGTTGGTTCTTATGAGAGAAATCATTTCTGATGATTTGGGCATATTCATGAAAATACAATTCATTTTGCCAATAACCATGGAGATAGCAAGTTCTCTTTAACCCAAACAATCGCTCGTCAAAGGTTCTATCTACTTCTGTTATAAAACTTCTGTATACAAGTGGCAGAATATATTTTTCAAATTGCCTTATTCTTCTTAGAATAAAATTTGGGCGTGTATATCGCAATATCTCTTGAACAGTTGCTATGTTTTCGTTTATATTAAAATTATTAAGCGCATACGTTCGTTTAGCAATATCCACATCAGGTTCATAACTGTAAAAAGACAAATCTAATTTAAAAGGTTTGTTAAGATATAACGACAAGCTTTTTGCAAATGCATACTGGAACATTTGGTTTCCCAAACCGTAATGTATTTTTACATATATCATCATAAAATTTAAATGAATAACCTGAATATTTTCTTAACCTTTACACCTATTGTTATTATTGGGCCAGTTTTTGAGTAAATTTTAAATATATACAAGGCACATTGTATCCATGATAATTCTAAGGCTCTTCTCATCAACCAAATCGTTTCATTAATGTGTTTCATACTTAGACCTCTGTAATGGTTTGTTACCACCATTAAAAAATTTGCGCGAAGAGCCTTGAGCATTTGGTCATATGAAATCTCACTATTGTTATATCTTAAATATTGAAAATGTTTAACTAACCATTTAATAAATTGAAAATAACCTTTTATAGTTTTATCTCTGTTTTTATAAGCATTCTTAGTAATATTAACATCACTTCTTCTCCAATATAAAATAGCATCGGGTATAATTTGAATACCATTTTCTTTAGAAAACAGGATAGAAGTAGCCCAATCTGCTGATTGTCCAAAATCGGTATTTACAAACCCTCCATTTGATTCATAGACTTTACGCGAAAATATATGATCAGGCATTGTGTTTCCCCTTTTACCAATTAGAATATGATATGCCATTGATTCCGAAGATTCATAATCTGGCCCAATAGCTGAAGGCTTGCCACTCTTCCCATTTCCATCAATGACTGTTGTATTGAACCGAAACACATCGACATGACATATTTTTTTTATTTCATAAAATTTTTCAACACAATTTGAATCCATTATATCGTCATCAGAAAACAACCAAATCCATTTTTCCGATTTTGATAACTCCACACATCTATTCCACTGACCAACTAAATCCTTACTTCCTAAATTGTCCGAATACCTATGGTAAACTATTGGCAAATCATTAAATTCATCAATAATGGATTTAAGATTATCAGGGCTGTTGTCATCACCAATGTATATGTTGAAATCCTTTCGCGTTTGTTTTCTTAATGATTCTATACTCTCACGAAAATATTTTGCTTTATAGGCAGGTATAATTATGGCTAACTCAACATTATTCATTTCATAAAAAAAACTTAAATTTTTTTAAAAATTTATACACAAATAAATTTTCAATCCGTAATATCCGTCCTTTGTAAAATTCTAATTTTTTATACAGAGTGATTGGATCTCCAAGCATTTCATATATAAAGTCGGCATGTTTTTTACTTGCATAACTTTGTGCTTTAATAGTATATTCATTTGGAATATTAACGAACATTGAACTTTCCTTTATCCGGTAAAAAAAACCAACATAGTCCAATCTATATACTACATTGGAATTTTTTTCATTTTTCAATATATTTATCCAAAACTCCCAATCTTCATGCCCGTCGCGCATTTCACCATCATATCCTCCAACTCTCTCCCATTCTGATTTTCTAAAGAAGGCTGTACAAAAAATCAAATTAGTATATGCTAATGTTTTAAAATCAAATGGTGGCAGATTCCACACACCTGATTTACCTCCAAAGTATTCAGCTTTACAATAAACCAATTTTGTCTGCTTATTTTCTACAAAATGACGAACGGCAAGTAATAGATAATCTTTGCCAATTTTATCATCTGCATCCAAAGGAAGTATCAACTCACCTTTTGCATTTTTAATCCCTTCATTTCTTGCACTTGGTAATCCACCATTTGTTTTAATTACATATTTAATACGTTTATCTTTTAAAATATATTGTCCAGCAACTTCTTCAGTTTCATCTGGCGAACCATCATTAACAATAATACATTCCCAGTTTTCATAGCTTTGTGCCAACACTGAATCAATTGCAACGGGTAAATATTGTGCTTGCTTATAACAGGGTATAATAACCGAGACTAAATGTTCAATCATTGTCAATATTAATTATGAAATATTTTCTTAAAAAACTTTTTTGAATAATACCAAAATGGGTTTGTCATTAATTTTATCTTCAACTCTTCCATTTCTTCATAATCTTTCAAATAGGTACCGAACTGTTTCTGCAAAAAAAGTTTCTTTTCATTTTTTATTAGTTCATCATTTGATTGGTATGAGCTTATCCCAGTGTGGTTAAAAACAGTAACTTCGGTATTTACATATTTATAACTGGCATTTAATATACATACGGTATAAATAAAAAATTCCCAGTCTGATGTAATTTTATTTTGCTCGTTATACGGGTTTCTGTTCAACAATTCTCTTCTAATTAAGGTAGCCGGATGGGGTAATGTATCTTTTAATAAATAACCAAAAGTAATTAAGGGGGGATAATATTTTATCCATTTTCTCGTACCATCGTCAACTAATAAATTTCCGTAAATCAAATCTTTATCATTCCCTCTATTCAGAAGTTTATATAAAGATTCATTGTCAACGAAATAATCGCCACTATTTAAAAAAATGCAATATTCCCCAATTGCTTTTGCAATGCCTTTGTTCATGGCATTATAAATTCCCTTGTCGGGTTCGCTTACCCAGTAAGTTATTTTATCAAAATATTCTTTAATAATATCTATACTTCCATCGGTACTGGCTCCATCAATTATAATATATTCGTAATCGGTAAAAGTTTGAGTAACTACGCTTTCAATAGTTTTGTGAAGACCAGTGGCATTATTAAGGTTAATAGTTATAATGGAGAGTTTGGGCATTAAATTACTTTTTCAATTATTATTGTACTATTTAAGGTATAATTAAATAAATTCCGCATTTAATATGCAATTTTATAAATATTTTAATAATGGCAAATTGTGATAAAGATTATTAGAGCAAAAATAATTGTAATTTTGAATATATTAGCTCTGTTACATTTTTTTGAAGATATTTTTAAATTAATTTATGGGAATAATTAGAATATTATTAGCAATTGCTGTAATATTGACTCATTCAGGACCAATTTATGGATTTAATTATATTGACGGCTTAATGGCTGTACAATCCTTTTTTATAATTTCCGGGTTTTATATGTCTTTAATTTTGAATGAAAAATATAATGGTGTAAAATCATATAAACTTTTTATTTCAAATAGATTGTTAAGATTGTTTCCAACTTATTTTTTAATAATAATTATTACTTTAATTGTGGCAACTATATTTAACAATTTGGGAATACAACAAATTATAATTTCAGGGTTTTCTAATTTAAATTTCTTTTCGAAGTTTTATTTGATTTTTATAAACACTTTTATTGTTGGCCAGGATACTACATTATTTCTTGGATTTAACCTAAATGGATCGTTACATTTTATAAAAGATTTTCATAATTCAAATCCACAGGTTTGGAAATTTTTAATTTGTCCTCAGGCTTGGTCATTGAGTTTAGAGTTAATGTTTTATGCAATTGCACCATTTTTAGTTAAAAAGGACCTACGTTTTATTTTAGTTATAATGATTTTATCATTCATATTACGGCTATTTATTTATAAAAATGGATTGTATTATGATCCTTGGACTTATCGGTTTTTCCCAATTGAGTTGTTTTTCTTTCTATTAGGGAATATTTCATACAGGATTTATAAGTATATAAAGGAAATAAAATTCCCAAAGGAATTTGGAATGGATATGCTCATATTTATTTTGCTTTTACTATTTCTTTTCAATTTTATATCTGTAAAATATTACATTAAACAATATGCTTTTTATTTATTTTTCACTTTAGCAATTCCATTTATTTTTCATTATTCTAAAAACTATAAATTTGATAGATTTATAGGCGAATTATCATATCCAGTGTATTTATCTCATAGTTTCATAATTACTTTTTGCATCCCAATTCTTTTTCATTTCTTTGGGTATAATTCTTCTTTAAAAAGTATAATTGCAGTTGTAGGGTCAATTATTTTTTCCTATTTAATTATTTTACTTCTAGTAAAGAGAATAGATGTATATAGAGAAAAAAGAGTTCAAAAATTTCAACTTAAGTAAACAAAATGGTTATATAAGTTTTGCCAAAATTAAATAATTATTATTTCAATCGTTCAAGAACTTGCTCAACATTTTTTGTAGCTATCAAATTTACATAAGGATAATGTAACCGTTTAGTATCTTCGGTTAATGTATTATTTTTTGAATTATATACGTACCATTTATAACCAAAAGAAACAAAATTATCATAAAGTTCATAACAATTTGTACCTGCTGCAAATAAATTACTTTCAGTAAATTCAACCATAAAAACAGGCGCATCCTGCTTACTTAAAAGTTCTTTAGCCCCTTTTAAAACCTCCATTTCCCAACCTTCAACATCCATTTTAATAAGTGCAATATCTTTTGAATAGATATTATTTTCAGCAAGGTAACTATCAAGTGTTGTTACATTAATTTCAATTTTTTTATCAAAACTAATTTCAGAATTTTGAGCAAATGTATTCCAGGCATCGTGGCCATCAGTTGAAACATTTAAAAATAATTTTCCTTTATTTGAAGATAAGCCAATGTTATAGGCGGTTATTATATTTTGGAATTCATTTAATTCAATATTCTCTTTTAATCGTGAAAATGTTATGGGTGTAGGTTCAAAGGCATATATTCTACCCTTAGGGGAAATAATTTGGGCTGCATGTAAAGAAAAAAGTCCAATGTTTGCGCCAATATCAATAAAAGTATCTGCAGGCTTGAGAAATTTTCTCAAAAATATTATTTCATCTTGTTCAAAACCTGTATAAATGAGATTTGATAAAATGCTGTCTTTATAAAAGTTAATTTGTAATTTATCATTGAGTTTACCTACAAAACTTGTGTTATTTCCAAATAAGTTATTCCAATTATCTTCTTCAATTTTCTTTTTTTTAATATTTTGTTTTTTAATATAATTATTCGCTCGGTTAGCAATTGCATATGCAATTCTTAAATCTAAATTCATTTATTTTAAATTTTTTAAATAGTTTCTGAATTAATCCAATCAATTTTTGGCATTATTACACCAGGCCTGTTGTCGGCATATTGTTTGTTAAGTCCATCAATGTTAATAATAGAAAAGGGATATATAACTTTTTCAAAGCTTATCCATTTTACATTATGTATTCCAATGGCAATATTAATAATATAGGAACCAGGTTTTAAAAAATTTGAAGGAATTATTGCAGTTGATTTATAATTTCCAATTTCAAAAGTCTCTGTTCGTATAATATCATCATGAAAAGTTCTGAAAAGTGTAAGCCCACTTTTAGAATCAATTAAATCAAAACCTATTCTTAGCCCACTTATTTTTTTCTTTACAAAATATTCATATTCAATAATTATTTCATCTTTTGTATAAAACTCATTAGCATTTGATCCTTTCTGATATATATTTAACTTTTTAAGTTTAAAATATTCATCATCTGGTAAATTTATTTCTGCCAAAGAATCTCTGCTTTCTTTATTATTATTGGCAGATGATAAATAATATTCAATACCTTCATTAACATTACCATTATAAACTGTTGTTCCGTTTTGAAGTACATATAAATTATTGCATAAATTCGCAATAGCAGTCATATTATGGCTCACAAATATAACAGTTCGGCCTTGTCCCTGGCTTACTTCCTGCATTTTGCCAATGGCTTTTTTCTGGAACTCGGCATCGCCCACGGCCAATACTTCATCAACCACCAATATTTCCGGCTCCAAATGGGCTGCCACTGCAAAGCCCAGGCGCACGGTCATACCGCTACTGTAACGTTTTACGGGAGTGTCAATGTATTTTGCTACGCCGGCAAAATCAACAATTTCGTCCAGCTTCTTGTCAATTTCCCACTTGCGCATGCCCATTATGGTTCCATTCACGTAAATGTTTTCGCGGCCGGTCATTTCGGGGTGAAAGCCCGTGCCAACTTCCAGTAGGCTGGCAATACGGCCTTTTACTTTTATACTGCCCGTGGTGGGAGAGGTTACCTTGGAGAGTATTTTTAGCAAGGTGCTTTTACCGGCACCGTTTTTGCCTATAATACCCAGCACTTCGCCCTGCTTAACTTCAAGGTTAATATCCTTTAAAGCCCAAACTAATTCGGCCTCCCCCCTGCCCCCTCCATGAGAGGGGGAGTTAGCCTTCCCCCCTTTGGGGGGATTGAGGGGGGCTAATATATTTGTCTGCCCTACTTTGGTATAAGGGTCGGGTTGCCCAAGCAGGTTCATGCGCCACCAGCGGTTAAGGTCGTGGCTAAGCGTGCCGGTGCCTATTTGCCCCAGGCGGTAAAGTTTCGAGAGGTTTTCAATTTTAATTACGGTGGACATTGTGTAAATTACAAATTACAAAGGACAATTTGCAAAATTAGCGAATTTATACCAAAACGGAAAATGAAAAAGGGAAAAGGCCTCTCCCCAACGCTACTCCCTTCGGTCGTGAGAACGCTGCGCTTAGTTCTCCCAAGGAGAGGGAGAAAGATAAAAAATAATTTCTTAAAGTCCCTTTCTTTAGGAAAGGGTTGGGGATAGGCTACTTTAAAGAGCGGTGGCCAGATCATCCGCGTAAGCCAGCGTTGGCTTTGAGCGAGGGGTTTCGGATGATCTTGAATTTTACTCCCTTCGGTCATGAGAACGCTTCGCTAAGTTTTGCTTCTTTTTGTGTCAAGACAAAAAGAAGAGGAATAAAAGAAATTGGCCTCTCCCCAGCCCTCCCCTAAGGAGAGGGAGAAAGATAAAAAATTGTGAATTTACTTTTCTTTGCCTGCCATACATAGAAAAGGTAACAAAAGAAAAATCACTACGGATACCATCCCCAAGCCAATCTATTCGCACATGCCACCGCCACTTGTGCCGATTGGCTTTCGGATCGCACTATCCGTGGACGTCAACGCGCAAAGCAATTTAATGAATTATCTTCTTATCATGCGAAGCATGAAAGAGTGTGAGCCAGATCATCCGCGCGAGCCAGTGTTGGCTTTGAGCGAGGGGTATAGTTTCGAGAGGTTTTACCTTCGGTGAGAACGCTTCGCTTAGTTCAATTTTAATTACGGTTGACATTGTGTTAATTACAAATGACTAATTACTAATTACAAATTACAATTTACAAAATTAGCGAAATTATAATAAAACGGAAAATGGTTGGCGGAAAACGGTAAACGGAGTAAGGTAAAAGGGTAAACGGAGAAGGGAGAACGGAAAACGGTTGGCGGAAAACGGAAGAAGGGGAAAGGAAAACGGAAAACGGGGAATGGAGGAAGGAGGACGGAAAACGGTAAACGGAAAACGGTAAACGGAGAAGGGAAGACGGTAAACGGAGAAGGGAGAATGGAGGAAGGAAAACGAGGAATGGAGGAAGGATAAATGAAACTGTCTTATTTGTTATTGAAACCCACCCCTTAGCCCCTCCCGGGAGGGGAAATTGAATTATGTTTTTTCATTTTACCACCTCCCAATGCCCCCCTTTATCGGGGCCAATGCGTTTAATTGCTTTTCTGTCTTTTAATATTTTTAAATATCTTTGAATAGACCGTTCTGTAAGGGTCATTCTTTTTGCCAAATCGGAAGCTGATAATTGATTGTTTATTTTCAATAATTTAATTATTTCTATCTCATTTTCTACGACATTTTCTACGACATTTTCGGTGTCCTTATCGAATGTTTCAATATTTGCAGTCGTCTTTTGTTTGGTATAACTTAATTCAACAAAAAAACCGTTTGGAATTTCGTTGTAATCGAAATTCATTGTCGGGTATTGCCTAAGTTCATCACGTATCCGTTTAAACCCACTGCCATATTTTTCAATATCGCCGGTTAAATAAAATGCTTCGGCCAGTAATTTATTTCGGGCATAGGCCTGATAATTATTGGTTTTTAAATCGGCAATAGTTAGATTGCCAAACAAAGTGCCGGGATTAAAAAAAGTAATGCTTTTGTCGAATATCTTAATTTGAATATCAACAGGGCTTAAATAATCGCGATGGATTAGCGAGTTTAATACCAATTCCCTGAGCGCTGGCAAGGGGTATTCAAATATTTCGGTTCGTTGTGTTGTTCTACCTGAAATTTCGAAAGCTACTTTTATTTGCGAAATTAAATATTTCATGGTTTCATCAACAGCCTCAAACAAGGGTAACCTCAACATTTTATCGTCAATAATAAGCGATGGGGTTTTAAAACGGCCTAAATGCACATTATACGAAATATCGGTTTTTGCAAAAAGCAAGTATGCTGCATTTGTAATTTTATTATTTGAAATGAACCTGAGTTTTTCGAGATTTTCAATCGTAGTCCCTTCTAAATTTAAAACGCCCGATAGTATTTACTTTCTGTATAAATTTATCTACCTTTTTGAGGTCAATATCCACTAAATTTATATTATTTGCAGGATATGAATCCCATGAAACCTGCAGCGATTGCATGCTTAAATCGGCTATCTCAAGTGCAGTCAACTGGTGATTCGAGTTTTTTACCCTTTTATAATAACGGCCTTTAAACGAAATTGGCTTTACCGGAAATTCATGAATAATTAAGGCAACTGTTTTTTTGCCTTTATAATTTATTAATTCAATATCAGGAATAATGGAGGGTTGTGTTTTTACTTTTATTTCGTTTATCCATTTTTGAAAAGTTTCTTTGCCATACGTGAAGTTTTTATTAATACTTCCGTCATCGTTAATGCCAACAAATACTTTACCCCCTTTACAATTGGCATAGGCAACCAAAGTTTCAATAACAGTATCGTTAAAGCCTGATTTATATTCTATGTGCTCGTTTTCAAGCATTAGGTAGTATTTTTTTTAACACTTTACCAATTACAAAATTAGTGAATTTATAATAAAACGGAAGACGGTAAACGGAGAAGGGAAAACGGAGAAGGGAGAACGAAAAACGGAGAATGGTAAACGGAGAAGGGAAAACGGAAAACGAGGAATGGTAAACGGAGAAGGGAGAACGGAAAACGGAAAACGAAAAACGGAGAATGGTAAACGGAGAAGGGAGAACGGAAAACGGAAAACGGAAAACGGGGAATGGAAAACGGAGAAGGGAGAACGGAAAAAGGGAAACGGAGAAGGGAAATCGAAAAACGGAAAAGGGAAAACGGAGAAAGGAAAACGAGGATAATTTTTTAAAAATTAGGGCAAAATTTCAAAATTATGCAAATTCGTATTCCACACTATTTACAGGTATTTGTCATCATTTACTTTAATTAAAAATATCTATAGCTTTTTCAATTAAATAGGCTTTTATCTCTTCTTCATTAACAGCCGGTACAATATATTCAACAGGCTCGGAGTAATCAATGTCATTAAAATAGGCTAACTGGCACTGAATTGTTTCTCGGAAAATAAATCATTGTATATAGTTAAGGCCTTTTCTGAAACTTGTTTAATGGAATAAAATTTTCTTAAAATAAAATATAAATCAACATAATCTTTCCATTTCGATCGTCTGCTCATGGCAAATGCCTTCATAGCAGCTAATGTTAATAAATCAGGCATTTTTAAATACCCCTCAAATTCACACGACGCAATTATTTGATAAGGGTACTGAAAAAAAGTAAATTTTACATCTTGAATAGTTACATTTAGCTGTTCATAAACCCTTCTGTTAACAATATACTTTTTATGTAACGAATCAATCTTTTTAAGCAACCTTTTAGGTTGGATTTCATTTTGTTTAAACAAATCAAAATCAATAGATCTTCTATGGCCAATGTGTAATGCAATAGCAGTTCCTCCAACAAGATAAAATTCTCTTTTAAACAATTTCACCAATGGCAATAATTCTAATTGATCAGTATTTAAAATTTCTTTATGCATATCGTGAGAAAAGAATAAAAAAGTAATTATAAATTTCAGGAAAGAAATTCATTTTCTTCCTACCTTGCATATTATTAAACACTTTTGCCACGTTTTCAATACCCATTATTGAAAAAAGTTTATGCACTGCATCTAATGAGCCATAATTTAAAATGTGTTCTACCAATAATTCGTGGCTTATATTCTCCTTTTCTTTTTCGGGTGTGTACCAAAAAAGGGAGCTGTTTTGGCGTATAAATGCTTTTAGTTCTTCAGTATTTTCAGGCATCTAGATAGTATTAGAAATATAAAATTACTAAAATATACTTGTAAACATTTTATATAAGGTAATTTTGCCTGCCCCGTTACGGCCAGTTATGCCCACACGGTCGTTTGTTTTATTTCAAAATTTAAATCCTTTAAAGCCCAAAAATCTTCCATTTCATCGTTGGCAATAAGCTGTCCGCCTTTAAATATTTGGCGGGTTTTAGATGCTATTTGCCGGACTTTATTGGCCAGAACATCGCGCAAAGCGGTATAACGCTCGTGCTTTTCGTGGCCTATAATATAACTTTTGCCCAGGTTCTCGGCTTTAATTACTGTATGGCTCATGAAGACAATTACTAATTACTTATCACAAATGTCAAATGACAATTTGCAAAATTAGTGAATTTATAACAAAACAGAAAATTGTAGTCGGAAGACGGAGAAGGGAAAAAGGTGGACGGAAAACGGAAAACGGAGAATGGAAAACGGAGGATGGTGGACGGAAAACGGAGAAGGGAAAACGGAAAACGGAGAATGGTAAACGGAGAAGGGAGAATGGTAAACGGAGAAGGGAGAATGGTAAACGGAGAAGGGAGAATGGTAAACGGAGAAGGGAGAACGGAAAACGAAAGACGGAGAATGGTAAACGGAGAAGGGAGAACGGAAAACGGAGAAAGGAAAACGGAAAACGGGGAAGAGAAATAATATTTGTGAGATTGTTGTAATTTGAAACCCACCCTTTAGCCCCTCCCGGGAGGGGAAATATTTTTTCGTATCACACAAAGTGTGAAAGAGCGATGGCTTGATCATCCGAGCGAGCCTTAAGAACCACCCATTAGCCCCTCCTTTAAAAGGAGGGGAAACTGATTTGTTAACTTTACTCGACTTCGTCTAATGAACTAAGCGAAGCGTTCTCACGAGTTTTACGAGTAGCTTAGCCTTTGGCGTTCTCACGACCAAAGGGAATAAATCGCTTCGCTTAGACAGCCCGCAGCTGAAATTGTATTTTTTTTATCACACTTTGTGTGAAAGAGCGTGAACCAGATCATCCGCGCGAGCCAGCGTGGGCATTGAGCGAGGGGTTTCGGATGATCTTGAATTTTACTCCCTTCGGTCATGAGAACGCTTCGCTAAGTTTTGCTTCTTTTTGGTTCATGCCAAAAAGAAGGGGAATGAATGCAAAAGATTTGCTGTTGTATTTATTATATGCAATGTTGGCTAGTAGCGATTTATTTTTCTTTGCTTGCCATGCAAAGAAAAGGTAACAAAACTTAGCGATATGGTTTACTCACTGTGGTCATGAGAACGCGTTGCTAAGTTCATGAACGAAGGGAGCAAAGGGGTTGGGGATAGGCCTTTTGGCTTTCGGACCGCACCATCTGTGGACTCCCTACGCGCAAAGCTCAAAACTCTTTACAGTTTACAACCATTTACCGTTAACCGTTTTCCTTTTATCCGTCAAATGGTTCAAGCCAAAAATAAGAGGAATGCTGGAAAAAGCTTTATTTGTAAATTAAAATCAGCTTTAACCGCCTATCGAGGAAATGAAGTTGAATTTAACCATTTTCCCATTATTGTTAATATAACAATGCTTCAACTAAAATATCTTCATCAAGAATTTCCCAATGAATCCCTTCGCCACCACCAATAAACCTATAATTTTCCCTATCTTTTTTGGAAGCATCGCGCAAACTGGGAAACCAATCAATTGGTACTGAAAGTTCTCTTCCATCGTCAAGTAAAATATGCATCATTAAGTCTGAAAACCAAACTTTTGTTGCATTAGCCGATTTAATAATTGTTGTGATATTCATTCCATTTAATATTAAGAAAGTCTAAATTTTGAATTATTAAATTTCTTATTTCATGAATCTCTGAAGAATTAAAATGTTTTGATTTAATAATTTCAACAGGATTTAATAAAAATTTTGCGGTACCTTCTGCTTTTTCAATATGAATATGTGCAGGAGAATGATCATTAACATAAAAGAAAAACCTGTATCCATTAATATTTAATATTGTTGGCATAACAATTTAGATATTGTTTGACAAAACTCAAAATTAGCGAATAAAATAACTTATTGCCAATGACTAATTACTGATTATAAATGATAATTTTCAAAATTAGCGAATTTATAATAAAACGGAAAAAGGGAAACGCAGTAAGGAAAAAGGGAAAACGGAGAAGGGAGAAGGGAGAAAGGAAAACGGGAAAGGAAAACGGAAAACGGAAGACGGAAGACGGAAAACGGGGAATGGAGAATGGTAAACGGAGAACGGAAAACGGAAGACGGAAGACGGAGAAGGGAAAACGGAAGACGGAAGACGGAGAACGGAAAAAGGAAAAAGGAAAATGGAAAACGGGGAAGAGAAATAATATTTGTGAGATTGTTGTAATTTGAAACCCGCCCCAACCCCTCCCGGGAGGGGAAATATTTTTTCGTATCACACGAAGTGTGAAAGAGCAGCGGCCGGATCATCCGCGCGAGCCAGCGTTGGCTTTTAGCGAGGGGTTTCGGATGATCTTGAATTTTTGCTTCTTTTTGGTTCAGGCCAAAAAGTAGAGGAATAAATGAAATTGGCCTCTCCCCAGCCCTCTCCTAAAGAGAGGGAGTAGGAAAGTATTAAAAAATTTGGTGCAAAATAAATTATTTCATAAAACTTCTTTCTTTTGGAACTTAGCGAAACGGTCTCATGACCGAAGTGAGTAAAGGGGTTTGGGATAGGCACTTTGGCTTTCAGATCGCACTATCCGTGGACGACAGCGCGCAATACTCAAGACTTTTAACTGTATAAAACCATTTACCATTCACCGTTTTCCTTTTATCTGTCAAATGGTTCAAGACAAAAAGAAGAGGAATAAAATTTAGGAGAATTGTGCTCTCAATCCCCCAGCCCCCTTTTCAAAGGGGGAAAGCCCTGCTTTACAGTATAAAACCATTTACCTTTCTCCGTTTTCCTTTTATCCGTCAAATGGTTCAGGCCAAAAAGTAGAGGAATGCAAAGCTTTTGTAATACGCGTTTAAACTATCTTCATGAACGAAGTGTATAAACTCGTACAAGTTGGACATTATGTATAAATCACTAACATCTATCAACAAGCAACTTACAACCTCTTTTATACGGTATCAATAAAACTTCTTTCAGTACGGTTAAAGATAATTATACCTAAAAACAAAACCACCAGGGTAAAAACTGTAGTGTATATTATCCCGGTTGAACTATGGGTGCCTGAACCCAGGAATCCGTATTTAAATGTTTCTAAAATTGGTGTCATAGGATTAGCCATAATGAAAGGGCGTAATTTGCCATGAATCATAGAAACAGGGTAAATTACAGGGGTTGCATACATAAGTAATTGAACTCCAAATGTTATAAGAAATGTCAGGTCGCGGTATTTAGTTGTTAGCGAAGTGAAAATAATCCCGAATCCCAAGCCAAGTCCACCCATCAATAAAATAAGATACGGTGTTAACAACATATAAATATTGGGATGAATTGACAAATTGTGTTTTAATAAATAATAAATAAATACAGCTAAAAACAAACCAAATTGGATGCCAAATTTTATTAATCCCGATAAAACTTTTGACATTGGTGAAACAAGCCTTGGGAAATAGACCTTACCAAAAACATTGGCATTATCGGTAAATGTCTTAGATGTTATACTAAAGCATTCTGAAAAATAATTCCAAACAATAATACCTGCAAGATAGAATAGCATCATGGGAATACCATCGGTAGGCATTTTGGCAATATTACCGAAAACCACAATATATATAGCCGTGGTTAAAATAGGTTGAAGTATAAACCAAATTGGACCAAGAACGGTTTGTTTATAAACCGTAACAATGTCACGTTTAACAAACATGGTAAGTAAGTCACGATACTGCCAAATTTCTTTCAGGTTAATATCGAGAAGATGTTTCTTAGGCTGTATTATTTGAGTCCATTGCTCTTCCGTAGTATTAAATTTTTCTTCGGGCATTCTATTTTAAATTACCTATTACAAATGATTGTTAACAAATGATAAATTGCAAAATTAAGGAAATTAAACCAAATCTGACAATGGAAAAGGGAGTTCGGAAAACGGAAGACGGAAAAGAGAGAAGGGAAGTCAATTACAAATTACGAATGACAAATTGGAAAACGGAAAACGGAAGACGGAAGACGGAGAAGGGAAAACGGATAAGGGAAATCAATGACAAATTACAAATTACGGATGACAAATTGGAAAACGGAAGACGGAGAAGGGAAAACGGAGAACGGGAAAAAGAAATAAGATTTGTGAGAGGGGTGTAATTTGAAACCCACCTCAACCGCTTCCGGGAGGGGAAATAATTTTTCGTATCACACGAAGTGTGAAAGAGCGCGAGCCTGATCATCCGCGCGAGCCTTAAGAACCACCCCTTAGCCCCTCCTTTTAAAGGAGGGGAAACTGATTTGTTAACTTTACTCGACTTCGTCTCATGAACTAAGTGAAGCGTTCTCACGAGTTTTACGAGTAACTTAGCAACGCGTTCTCACGACCAAAGGGAGTAAAACGCTTCGCTAAGTTCTAAGGGAGAAAAGCCTTGCCTTACAATATAAAACCATTTACCGTTCACCGTTTTTCTTTTATCCGTCAAATGGTTCAAGCCAAAAAGAAGAGGAATGTTAGCAAAAGCTTTAATACTTTATTGGTATGGAATTTATTTTTTATTTTGTAACACACGCTAGTAGTGTCACCACAGCTACTATCAGTTGATGCTTTGTACGTAATGCAAATTAATTTCCACTCCCGGGAAGGGTTAGAGTAGTGGTTGTTCTAAATCTAATACTTCTTTTCGAATCCATATTTGGAAAAGGGGATCAGAGAAAACATAACCTTTATTAGTCTTCAAAATCAAACCTTTATTCAATAGAGCATGTATGGTACGTGAAATATTAATCAATTTTACATCAATAGTCGAATAGGGTTTTAAGCTTTCAGCCAAAGCCAATAAAACTGTCCGTTGCTCACGACTGCCAGATATGTCTTCCCATAATTTTTCGAGATAACCTTTTTCTGAATCCAAAAGTAAGGACAGAATTAAATCATAAGCTTTTTGGGTATCGTTGGGTAATTCATTAACCAATAGTAAATGCTGTAGCACAAGTGATGAATAGTATGGGTGCCCTCCGGTAAAATCGAGTAATTTATCTATTAGCAGATTATTTACCTTAATTCCCGATAGGTTGAGTTTTGAAGTATAATATTTTTTATAGGTTTTAGAGTCAATACAGCCTATGTGAACAATACGGGCAAATCGATAAAAAGGCGATTTTGCAGTGGTAAACAATTGGTTCATCACCGATTCGTAGCTTCCTGAAAAAATATAACTAACATTTTTTTGGGTTTGCATTTTAGCCCGCAGCATTTTTGCAACGTCCGTTCCGCCAAGTTTCTCAATGTCCCCAAATTCATCAAGCCCTATAATTAATTGTTTTTGGTATTTTAATGAAAACTTATCGGCAAAGTCAATGCTGTTTTCAAGTAATTCCCAAGGATCACTTTCGGGTTTGGCATATTTCAGTACAAAATCAAATTCTTCAATAGTACTGCGTAATTCAACATTTTTAATCAGTTCGCCTAAGTTCTTTTTTACCAATTGAATAATATTTTCGAGTTTCTTATTTTCTAAAATCTTGGAAGTTAATTGTTCTGATAGTCTCGTAATGTCGCGGGTAGTAAAAATATCAAGGTATGCAGTAAATTCCCCTTCATTCTTCAATAAGTCCAATATTTTAAATACCAGTGAGGTTTTACCAAAACGTCTGGGCGCTATTAAAACAACACTTTGTCCATTTTTCAATAAATTGCAAAGTTCAGCGATTTCTTTTGTACGCCCAATAAAATCAATACCCGTTACCGGTTTCCCTACTTGTAATGAATGTGTCATAGTTTCATTTATTATTCAACAAATATAATACAAAAAGTGTATGGTACAAAAAGTGTATGGTACAAAAAGTGTCTTTATAAAATTTGTGGAATAGTAAAAGGTTTAATACAATAAAAAAATAGGGCAAAAAATTCAATATTTCTGTAATATATAGAAAGGCAGGGAAAGTAATTTATTTATTGATAAGTATTTCTGAATTCTCAACAAAATTCGATTCCTGGATTCGTCTTAAACTTGAAGGGTGTATTTCTACCAGCAAAGATTGATTAATTGCATCGATTTGCAATAATGCTCTTTTCTTTCCTTTGTAAGTTACTAATGTACCACAGAATCCGGTTAAAGCACCGCGATAGACTTCTACCATCTCCCCGTATTCAAATAAATCATAGCTAACTTCAAATTTCTCTGTAGATTTTAAAAGCATTTTCAGGAATTCAATTTGATAGTCGGGTATTTTTGCCGGTTGAAATTCGAAGGATACAAAACCCGCAACACCGTCAATTGCTCTTACAATATGATATTTCTTATAGTTGGTGCGAACAAAAACATACGATCGGAATAAAGGCATTTCAACCATTTTTTTTCTGTCATGCCACTGGCGAAGGGTTTTTTGTAATGGCAAATAGGCTTCAATGCCATGCTCACATAACCGGGCATAAGCAACCTTCTCACTTCGCGACCGCACATAAATTGCATACCAATGAAGTTGCAACATATAACTAATTTTGGGGATGGTAAATATAAGTAATAATGTGCTGATTTGCCAATGAAACAATGCGCCAATGATTAAGTAGTAATTGAATTAGGATATAGAAAATTCGCTTACTGTTATCATTTTAATTTACAATTAGTGCATTAGCAAATTGTTTAATTAACCATATCTTTTCTAATTTGGGCAACTATTGATTTTATTCCCTTCAGGTCGGTTTGATCTACAGTAAAATCGATTTTGTGTGCATTGATAAGTTTGTTAAGCGTATCAATACTTACATCACCTTTTTCGTAGTAAATTTCAAATTTGCTAAAAGTTTTGTCAAGTGCTTTTAACATCAATATATATTTTGTAATGTTAGGGTCGCTTTGGTAATTGCTTAAAAGTGAAATAAGTGTGCGCAATGAATATTTTTGGAAAGCAATACGTTCAACTATTTCCTGGTTTGATACATTGTCGTCAGCAACTTTTGTAGCTATATAAAGCGCTTCAATCCATCCTCCCACTATAATCATGGCTGATATAGCCTGACGGTCGTTTTCGTTTAGGAAATGACTTGCCGAAACATAAATGTCCATGGCATATTTTGAGAGCGAATCGCGATTGGAAATATTTTTTTCCATTTTTTTAATGGCAATAGCAAACTGATTATCTGGAATACCAAGCTGTTGCGATAGCTTATGAATGACTGAAAAGTACAACAATGTTTTTTGATTCTGACCGAACATTTTGTTGTAACTCAGGTCAACGCCATAAATACCCATATTTAAAGCCGCTTTGGCACTGGTCTCGTAAAGATTTACATTTTCAACCGGATTTAAAATGTCAGGATTATAAACTGCACCAGCTTTTTCGAATATCTTGTACATCTCGCTTGGAAGATACATTTGGTAAAAAATGCTTTTGGCTTTTCGTACGCTTTCAACAGTGGTTTTTGTAGAGTCGGTATCATAAATTGCTTTATTGTCAGACGATTCGTTATGGCACGATGTTGCAATTAACAAAATAGCCACTAACCCTATCAATAAAAATTCCTTTACACTGCTCATAGTACGTTTATTTTGTGCCAATAAATATAGCAATTTCACATTGGAATTCAAAGATAAAAATCAATTGCTAGTTTTCATGGTAGGATGAATAATATTTTTTGGAGAAATGCGATTGATTTTTGGCCTTTAGGTTTTAGTGTTTACATTACGACTGATTTAAACAACACAAATTGGATATTAATAGGTTTGAAGTTTATGATAACATAATAATTACAGAAAATCTGAAAAAAACATTATCTGAATTAACAAGTGTTGTATTATTTAAGTATTATAGAATAATTATGAGAATCGGACTTTAAGGAATTTAGAAGGTAATAATAAATAGTTCTTAATTTGTAAGTACACTAAATATAAATGGAACATTTGAAAGTTTTTCGTAATCTTTACCGGTTTCTAAAGCGTCTTCATCTTCTTCATTATACACCCAGTTCACAGTCACTTCTATACCCTTGTCTAAAGGTTCCTGCAACATGCAAATTATTTCAAAAATGTTTTTTGACGAAGTTGAGTTGGCATATTCTAATTCGAAGGTTATTGTAGTTGATTTGTTTGGGTTTTTAAAATAATCTTTCAACCATTCCATTATTGGTACATAAAACGAAACTGCATTTTCAGGCAAGGACCGGCCAATAATTTGATATATTTCTTTATTCTTATCAAGAATAACTTTTGGTGTTAATTTTGTGGGCTCAATATATAACGGCTCCATAATGTTAATTATTAATGGTTTGGCAAATATAAGCTATATTATCTAATTTGATTTAAAATTTAAATTATTAAAATAATCGGCAATAATAACAGATAAAAGATATTAAAATTTACATATAGCCTGAATGCCAATTTGTGTTTTGCAATTTCCATTTATTTGTGCAGGGCCAGTTCCTATACAATTCCTGTCGGAATAAAATATTTCACTGTATTTGGCAATAATTGTAAGTTTATATATAGGTCGCCAATTCAGGAGAAAACAAATTGCAGATCCTTTTCCACTATACGCCGGAACGCTATATGAATACTTTAAATCGCTTTCGATTGAATATATCCGGCAATTATAATTATCGGTATAAAAAGCTATATATTTTGCATTGATTGATAACTTGGTTTTATTGGGCTTCCACAGAATATCCTGAGAAAATAAGAATCCATTTTGAAATGGTGATTCTGCTTTTGCATAAGCCGATATTTCAATTCTGTTTCGAATTTCAAATGACTCAGAAATTTTATAATTTTCCTGGAAACGATAATGTTGCAGATTTGTGGTTACTGTAATTGGTGGATTTGGAGGAATTGAAGTTGTATCAATCATTTTGTTTATTATGGTATAACGAACTGAAAATGATAAATTCTCATTTTGATTATAATTACAGGCAATGGAATAATTTGAACCTGAAGAAGGCTGACTAATCTGGTATTTCAGCCAGGGATATTTAAAGAAATCAGCATATGCATTAATCTTCCAATTCGTTGAAGGTATATATTCTAAAGCATAATATAATCCATTTTCGTTGGTTGGCTGTCCGGTTTGACCAAATGCATTGGCGAAAGGTGACCAAAAAGCCGGCTGGTAATGTCGGTAAACAGCAGCTATGGATAATTCCGAAGCCAGTTGACTGGTTATCCCATTCATTGCAGCAACAGCATTTTTATCATTTTTAGCAACTTCACCAAAAGTTTCGAATATTTTTGATTTATATATATAATCTATGGATGTTATTGAAACAGCATTACCTGAAAATGCATATTTATTGTATAACTCATTTGTCTTCTCAACTTGAGCATCATAATGAATATTACAAAATGTTGCTCCAATTCGCAGTCTGCCAAAATAATAATTTATATTACTTCCAAAAACTCTTTCGCCTAATGATTTTTCATCTGCCACTTCACCTGGCAAGGCATGAACTCCTGAGTTTTGAAAAGTTGAAACAGATATAACTTTACCCGTGCTATCAATTGAAGTAATATTAGCGTCAATTTTTTTATTACTGAAAAAAGTTGAAATATTTAAACCTATAACTTTTACAGTACTTGCAATGCCGCGCATAAACCCATTTTCGTTATACGAAGCAAAATGGTCGAAACCTTGCGAAAACTTATTTATATTAATTGTCATTGTTCCTCTTCCAGGAGCAAATCCATTCCAAAATACAAGACCCTGGCCGAATTTTACGTTATAATCGCCAATAATTATATTCTTAATATATTTTTTTGAACGATATTGTAAATACCCCGATGCAAAATCGAAAGTTTTATTATTGCTAAACCAAATTTCACCCTGATCTTTTTCAGTGGTCAAACCTGCCTGAATATTTGAATTATATTCAAGTTGGTACTTGGTCATAACTTTATATGAATTACCCAAATAGTATGAATTTGGACTTTTTGCCTTAATAGAATCCGAAACATTTCTATACCCATTTTGAAGTTCAATTATACGTGATGTGCCTGCCATAAACATTTGATTTAAGCCTTTATGAACATTTCCCAGATTTAAATTTTCATTATCAACTGTTATATAAGGTAAAATTTCCTCGATTGTTTCAACAGGCAAACCGTCAACACCATTTAGTTCAAATACTGACAGAAATGAACCATGTTTTTCTTTATATTCTATTATATTATTTATCTGAAATGGAGTCAGCATTCCGAGTTTTTCAAAATCATCCGCAACTGCTTTATTTAAGTCAATTGGATGGTTATGCAAGTATTCAAGTGATTCAATAAAACTACTGGCATCAATAGAATTCTCAGCATTTTCGGCTGCATTTTCAATTGTTTCATCTTTATATTTTGAATTATCCTGTGCTTTTAAATTGTTTTTAATAATAAACAATATTGAAATGAGGATTATATATTGTTTAATCGGGATCATATATATTAGAATGAAACCAACAAGTCAAATGAAGGCGTAGTACCAAGTTCAGGATGATTGGCAAAACCAAAACCTGCAATATATTTTTTCCAATGATACCCAATCCCGAAACTATATGGAATTGTTCCGGTTGATATACCAATTCTTAATGCCAATGAATTTATGGGATTATATTCAATTCCAATTTTTATAAATGGTTTTTGAATATAATTATATTCTGCTTCGGCCATTATGCAAATTTCTGACTTAATTGTATAAGCTCCCCCAAATTGCACAATCGAAGGAAGTGAGACTTCTGTATTTGTATTTTCTTTTTTAAGAATTGGATTAAAGACATGAAACCCTATTTTTATATTTTCAGTAAGTAATGAAATAATTCCTGCTTCAAAAGTTATCCGTTTATCCTGATGAGTAGAATTTGCTATAGTTGAACTGAAATAATCGAGTTGTACGCCTGCCATGATATTCTTTCCAAGCTTGCTCGAAAATGCCATTCCAAGTTTCATTTCGTGGTATAACGAATATCCGAAATAATTCATTTGCAAACCCATAGTTCCAGGTTTTATAGGACATGCAAATGCAAGCGAACTTAGGCTCAATTCTTTCATTAAAAACCTTTGTTCATGATATAAGCCTAAATTATCTGTACTTAATTGGGCTAGTCCTGCCTGATTATGAGAAACCGACCAGACATCAGAATTTGTTACACCACAACCCGATAATGACATAGAACGGCTTCCAACATAATAATCGTTAAAAGCATAAATTGTAAAATTCTCAAAAATGATTAATAAAATGCAAACTGCATTTTTTAAAAATTGAATTCCCATTCGTTATAAAATTGTAACGAAACTCCTCAGAATCCTTATATTTATAGGATATTACACAAAACGGACAGCACTGTTTCGAATCATTCAATATAAAAATATAAAATGAAAATTAATTTTCCAAAAAAATATTTATGATAATTAATTGAATTGGATTTTGGTAAAAACAAAAAATCCGACTTTTTGCCGGACTTTCAGTGCTTTATTCTTGGGCTCTTATTCTTTTACAAATTTAAAAATATGAGCGTTATCCTTATCATTGTAGTGAAGTATGTATATGCCGGTCTGTAGTAACCGGATATTTATATTTTCTTGCGCATTATTAATTTGTTCCGATAAAATATTTCTTCCATTTAAATCAGTAATAATTATTGTTGCCTGATTATCTGATTTGCGTGAAAAAGTAAGATAATCTTTTGCAGGATTAGGGAATATGCTGATTTCTGATAGTTTAGATTGATCAACACTCACAATACTTGAATTAAATGATTGTTCAGTTGCCCAATTCCCACCAGCATAGCAATTGTCAATGGCTTGTACGCTCCAGTAATAATTACCTTTCGGAAGATTGTTGACAATATAGCTATTATTTTGTCCAACATTTCCCAAAGCTACAATTCGCCTAAACCCATTAACCGGGTCTGACATAGGATTGATAATATCAGCACCTCCCGGAGTTGTTCCAATTCTAATATTATAACTTAATCCATTGGAAGGAGTTTCATTATCAGTAGACTTGTTCCATTGGAAATTAACGGTATTATTGTTATATGAGGCCACAAGACTTGATGGTGCTGTTGGAACAGTATTCGAAATCCTCGGTGCATTATTTTTATATAATTTCGAAGCCAAGTTTAGAACATCATCTCCTGAAATAAATAAATCTGTTTTTCCATCTTTATCGAAATCGGCAACAGCGGCAGAGCAATTAAATACTTGTGTTAATGAATCGATACTTCTGCCAATTTCCTGAAATGTCCCATCCTGGTTGTTTTCGAAATATCTCGAAAAGCCATTGCCAACTAAAAGAATATCCTGATAACCATCATTATTAATATCGGCCCATAAAGCAGAGCCAGAAATAATGCCAGGCAGTGGAACATTGGTTTGTTCTGTAAATGTACCATCGCCATTATTTTCCCATATTTGAGAAATAATTGCATTTTCACTTAATCCGGAAAGTAAAATATCTAAATTACCATCGTTGTTATAATCACCCCATGCTACTGAACTATAACCTACACCTGGTAAATTAATATTTACTTGCGAAAAAGTACCATCGCCATTGTTTTTATACAAATATGAAACAGCGCTATCATCAGTGGTGAAACCAGTTAGCAGAATATCGGGATATCCGTCGTTATTGAAATCGCCCCAAGCAACGGAACTGTAATAAACCCCGGTTAAATTAGCACTGGTATTTTCGCTAAATGTGCCGTCGCCATTATTCTGGTATAATTTTGAAATTGCAGCGGAACCGTTCCATCCGGTAAGTAAAATATCCTGATGCCCATCGTTATTGTAATCGCTCCAGGCAACTGATCCTTTTGATACATTTGCCAAAACAATATTTTTTTGCTCGGTAAAAGTACCATTGCCATTATTTTTGTAAACTTTTGATGTTTGCAGCCTAGTGGTAGTTGCAGAAGTTGAACTTCCGGTAACTAATATATCTGCTAAATTATCATTGTTAAAATCACCCCAGGCTACGGAACTATTGCTATAACCAATGGTATCAATATTTGTTCCACTAAATGTGCCATCGCCATTATTTTTGTACAACTTGAATACATTTCCGCCACTGGATTTACCAGTAATCAATAAATCTAAATTCCCGTCATTATTATAATCGGCCCAGGCAACCGAACCTAATTTAACCCCCACAAATAAATTGGGCTGTTCTTTAAAAATATTTTCGGCTTGAAAAGTTGTATCGTTTTTGTAACCCAAACTTAAGTTATAATGAACACCAGTGCCGTTATTGTAATATTCTAAAACATAAACTGTATAATTAAAGCCATCTTTTAAACTATCAATAAGTACCCTGGAATTTTTTCCTTTATAGGCACAATACCAACCCGAAGTGTCCATAAGTTCTGTACCAGTTTTGTCATAGCCCTTTGCTGGCTTGAAAATAGAATCGGCTTTGTAATTCTGCAAATTTGTTGGGTAATAAATACTATCGCGTCTTGCCCCTTCAGCAATAAATACGATACAGGAATCACCATTTCCTCTTGTCCAATTTAATAAAGCACTATGAACCGATAAGCTTTTATAAGTTATATTAGAAGCCTGAACTGCCGAAATAGTAAATGATCCTTCAGTTGCCCATGCACCACCCATAAAACCATTGTCAATTGCCTGTACACTCCAGTAATATTTCCCGGCTGAAAGACTGTTTATGGAATAGCTGTTTGTATTAATTTTACCTGCAGCTACAATTCTTCTGAATCCTGTTTTAGCATCAGCCATTGGGCTTAATATATCAATTCCTCCGGGAGTTGTTCCAATGCGTATATTATAACTTAATCCGTTTTGAGGTGTTTCATTATCAGTCGTTTTGTTCCATGAAAATGATACAATATCTCTGTTTGTACTTGTCTGTAAGTTTGTTGGCGCTATAGGTGGAGTATTTATAGTGTCCCTGGGCTTTGCTTTAAATATTCTTGTTTTATAAACCGAATCTTTGTTATTGTAACCTGATAAGAAAATATCTAAAATTCCATTATTGTTGTAATCGCCCCAAACGCCAGTTCCATATTCCACCCCAGGCAAAGTGTCGGCAATAGTGAAAGTTCCATCGCCATTATTTTTATATATCTCTGACATTCTGTTGTCACCTTTATAAGTTCTGCCAGTTAATAATATGTCAGTTTTGCCATCGTTATTAAAATCACCCCAGGCTGCTGAACCATGAGCTACTCCCGGCAAAACAATTCCTGTTTGTTCAGTGAATGTACCATTTCCATTATTTCTATAAACTTTCGATATAATATTTGGCGCAGCATAGCCGGTTAAAAGAATATCCAAATAACCATCATTGTCATAATCACCCCAGGCAACTGAACTGTATTCAACGCCTGGAAGAACTATACTGGTCTGTTCTGTAAAATTGCCATTGCCGTTATTCTTATAAATTTTTGTAACAGACCTTGTACTATCATAACCTGTTAATAAAATATCGGAAAATCCATCATTATTGTAATCGCCCCAGGCAACTGAACCAAAATCAACTCCATCAAGTACAATATTAAATTGTTCGGTGAAATTGTTGTTGCCATTGTTTCTGTAAATTTTTGAAATATATCTTCCTTTGGCAGTATAACCGGTAATTAAAATATCCTGACGGCCATCATTATTATAATCACACCATGAAGCAGTTGCTTGCGTAACGCCTTTTAAAAATATTTTATGCTGCCTGTTAAAAGTATTATTGCCAACATTCTTGTACACTCTTGCAACATAACCTGAATCGGAACTACCAACTGTAAGTATATCTAATCGTCCGTCGTTATTATAATCACCCCAGGTAACAGCACCATTGGTGACGAATAACAGTGTGTCCTCAATGTTTGTTTGATTCTGCAAAAAACCAAAAGTATCGCGCTTGTAAACTTCCGTTAAATTACCATCGTTGTATCCCGTAATAATAAAGCCTAAATATCCACTGTTTGAGTAATCGCCCCATTGAAAACTGGTATGATTTACTTCAGTTAGAGTATCAGCATAATATAAAGGTGTATAAAGTGATTGGGCTTTTGAATTATTGAAAAAACTTAATGAAAGAACCAGAATTGTAAGAATACAAGTCAGTAACTTTTTAAAATTTGGTTTAACCATAAATCAATCAATTTTAACATATAACTTATAATTCCCTTAATTAGTATGAACGCTTGAACCAATAAGGTATTTTAACTAAAATTCACAATAGTAATTCGCTAATTTTAGAATAAAAGTGTGGCAAAGTTATCAAAAGACACGAGCAAATAGGCAGGTAATTTTATTTTTTAACAGAAAATGATTGTAAGTAAATGGTTTTATGAATTAAATTGGGCTATCAGGTTATTATGAAGATGTAGTTTATTTTTATATCATAAGCAATTTAAATTTATTTTTTGTAAAATTTCAAAGCGTATATTTTCTATTGTTCGTAGTTTCTTAATTCAAAATTTTTGCCCAGGTACAGTTTTCTTACTTGTTCGTCTTCGGCTAATTCACGTGCTGTACCGTATTTCAAAATATCTCCTTCGTAAAGTAAATAGGCGCGGTCAGTAATAGATAGTGTTTCATGTACATTGTGATCGGTGATTAAAACGCCAATATTTTTAGTTTTGAGTTTTTTTACTATTTCCTGAATATCTTCAACCGCAATAGGATCGACTCCCGCAAAAGGTTCGTCGAGTAAAATAAATTTTGGGTCAATAGCCAAAGCCCTTGCAATTTCAGTTCTTCGGCGTTCACCCCCAGAGAGCTGTATGCCCAAACTTTTTCGAATTTTTTGCAGACCAAATTCATTCAACAAGGTTTCAACTTTTGCCCTTTGTTCTTCCTTCGGAAGTTCAGTCATTTCAAGCACTGCATGAATATTGTCTTCTACACTCAATTGGCGGAATACTGAAGCCTCCTGGGCCAGGTAACCAATTCCTTTTTGAGCCCTTCGGTACATTGGTTCTTTGGTTATATTTTCGTCATTTAAAAATATTTTGCCTTCATTAGGAACAATAAGCCCAACAATCATATAAAATGAAGTTGTTTTTCCAGCACCATTTGGGCCAAGCAAACCAACTATTTCACCTTGTTCAACATGAAATGAAACGCCCTTTACAACAGTACGGTTCTTGTATTTTTTGACTAAATGTTCTGTTCGAAGTATCATATTATATTTCTTTCAAAATAACAAAAAATTATTGTTTTAATCTTCTTTTCAAAACCATTCCCGAAATTAAAATACTTGCAAAGTACAAAGTAATTAGCGGTATTGCAACAATTGTCTGGCTAACAACATCGGGTGGTGTAATAATTGCTGCTAAAATTAAAATAACAACCACGGCATGCCGCCAATATTTCATCATAAAGGCTGGTGTAAGAAGACCAATTGCTGATAGGAAATAAACTATAATTGGCAATTCAAATACTATGCCACAAGCTAGTACCACCATAGTAACATTGGAAACATAAGAAACAAAATTAATTTTATTTTCAATCTGGTCGCTAACACTATAGGTCGTTAGAAAATCAATTGAAAAGGGCAGTAACACAAAATAGCCAAAAAAAATGCCTACCAGAAACAAACTTGAACTATAAAATACAGCACCACGGGCGTTTTTCCTTTCTTTTGAATTCAAAGCAGGTGCAATAAATTTCCAAAATTGATAAAAGATATATGGAAAAACCATTATAACTCCGGCAACCAATGAAACCCAAATGTGCATATTAAATTGCCCTCCCATGGTTATATTTTGCAAAGGCATTGGATGCTGATTAATACACATATCAGGAATACTAAAATAGCGCTGTAACAAATGTCTCGTAGCTAAACCAATTTTGCATATAATACGGTTACTAATAAAATCAGGATAACGTGGGCCAAGTAACACATGATCGAATATATAACTTTTATAAATAAACGCGAGAGTTGCTCCAATTATAACTGCCATAAGCGATCGGATAATTACCCAGCGCAGTTCTTCCAGGTGTTGAAGAAATGACATTTCACGGGTATCCTTTTCAGCCATTTTAGATTATTTTAAGCGTTGGCAAAAATATGTAAATTTTCTTCAACTTTTAAAAAGTGGCTAATTGGTGATATTCATCATTATCTCCAACTTTGTCACTAAATTTCCGTTATATTATTTAAGGAATGAGTCAGGTAAATTAATTCCAGCAATAGAATTCTTTATAAAATTTAAACTTTTTTAAAGGTTTATTTAGTAGCATATTAACAATCACTTATTTAAAAAGAATACAAACAAGTCTGTTTTTTATTTAAAATTCATTAAATTTGGATTAAAAGTTTAATTATAGGGAAATTTAAATATTAAATTTGCAATCCTTTTTAAAAAACCCGAAAATTTTAAAATGAAAAGGTTGAACGAAATAAATTATGGTTACTAAGGAAGATCAGTCGCTGCTTGAATATTTGAAGAAATATTTTGGGTTCTCCAGTTTTAAAGGAAATCAGGAAGCAATTATTCACAATGTGCTAGAAGGGAATGATACTTTTGTACTTATGCCAACAGGCGGAGGGAAATCATTGTGTTATCAGTTACCGGCTTTACTATTGGAAGGTACAGCTGTAATTATTTCTCCACTTATTGCCTTAATGAAAAATCAGGTTGATGCTATGCGCAGCTTTAGCGAGGAAGATGGAATTGCACATTTTATGAATTCGTCTTTAACTAAAGCCCAGATAAATAAGGTTAAAGAAGATATTCTGTCAAAAAAAACCAAGCTATTGTATGTTGCGCCTGAGTCGTTAACGAAAGAAGAAAATATTCAATTTTTAAAACAAGTTGTTGTTTCTTTTTATGCAGTCGATGAGGCCCATTGTATATCAGAATGGGGGCATGATTTCAGACCTGAATACAGGCGTATTCGGCCAATTATTAATCAAATAGCTAACGCTCCAATTATGGCGCTTACTGCAACAGCTACGCCAAAGGTACAAAGCGATATTCAAAAAACACTTGAAATGCTTGATGCCAAAGTGTTTAAATCTTCGTTTAACAGACCTAATTTATACTATGAAATAAGGCCAAAAATTGAAGCTTCAAAACAAATTATAAAATATATAAAAAATAACCACAACAAATCAGGAATAGTTTATTGCTTAAGCCGCAAAAAGGTTGAGGAACTTACTGAATTGCTGCAAGTGAATGGAATAAGGGCTTTGCCTTATCATGCGGGAATGGATGCAACTACACGTGCCACTAACCAGGATAAATTTCTGATGGAAGAAGCCGAAGTTATTGTTGCCACTATTGCATTTGGAATGGGAATTGATAAACCCGATGTAAGATTTGTTATTCATTACGATATTCCAAAAAGCCTTGAAGGATATTACCAGGAAACAGGCCGTGCCGGTCGCGATGGTGGTGAAGGCCAGTGTATAACTTTTTACCGTTATCAGGATATTCAAAAGCTTGAAAAATTTATGCAGGGTAAACCGGTTGCTGAACAGGAAATTGGTAAACAATTGCTGCTCGAAACGGTTTCGTATGCTGAAACATCTCTTTGCCGGAGACGTTTTCTCTTGCATTACTTTGGAGAAATATACGACCGTGAAAATTGCGAATGTTGCGACAATTGCGTTCACCCAAAAGTACAATTCGATGGTAAGGAATATGTTTTGCAGGTGCTGGAATGTGTGCTTGCTGTAAAAGAAAAATTTAAATCAGAACATATTGCCAACGTTTTGGCGGGGAATCTTAATACAGCAATTAAATCATACAAACACAACAAGCTCGAAATATTCGGTGCTGGAGGCGAAAAGAATGTGAAATTTTGGAATGCTGTTATAAGGCAAATGCTGGTTTCGCAATTGTTGCTAAAAGATATTGAAAATTACGGACTTTTAAGATTGTCAGAAGCCGGGCTTAAATATTTAGATAACCCGGAAACACTCATGCTTTCGGAGGACCGATGATTATGAAGTTGAAAATGATGAAGAACAAACCGTAGCCCTTTCAAAAACAACAACGGTTGACGAAGAGCTTTTGCACATTTTAAAAGATTTACGAAAGAAAATTGCCAAACAGAAGAACCTGCCGCCTTTTGTAATTTTTCAGGATCCTTCGTTGGAAGATATGGCCATCCAATACCCAATCAATAATGAAGAACTGCAAAATATTGTAGGCGTAGGTACCGGTAAAGCTCAAAGATATGGAAAGGAGTTTACTGAAATTATTAAAGCCTATGTTGAGGAAAAAGAAATAATCAGGCCTCAGGATATGGTGGTTAGGTCGGTTGTGAATAAATCGGGAATGAAAGTGTTTATTATTCAAAGCATCGACCGTAAAATGAACCTCGAAGATATTGCTTCGTCTAAAGGAATTACTTTAAATGACTTATTGACCGAAATAGAAGCCATTGTTAACAGTGGAACGAAGCTGAATATCGATTATTATATTGATGAAATTTTAGACGAAGAACACCAGCAGGAAGTTTACGACTATTTTCGCGAAGCTGAATCGGAATCTGTTGCCGATGCTTTAGCTGAATTAGGCGATGATGAATATTCCGAAGAAGATTTACGGTTAATGCGAATTAAGTTTCTGTCGGAAATGGGCAATTAAATTCATTGATAATCAATACAACAGGTTATCGTAAGGATATCTTTTGATATGCACTTCTTTCACTTTCTGGTAAAGCATTTCACGGAAAATATTCAGGTTGGTTTTTTCTATTGCCGATATAAACAAACAAGGTTGGTTCGATTTTGCAATCCAGCTGTTTTTCATTTCTTCCAATGTCCAATTTTCCCGGGTTACTGGAGTGAGGTCGTCCAAATCTTTTTGGATAAATTTAAAAGCATCAATTTTATTAAAAACCATAAAAATAGGTTTATTGGCTGCATCAATATCTTTTAAAGTTTCATTAACTGTATTAATTTGATCTTCAAATAATGGATGAGAAATATCCACTACGTGCAATAATATATCTGCCTCGCGCACTTCATCTAATGTTGATTTAAACGATTCTACCAAATGATGTGGTAGTTTGCGTATAAAACCAACTGTATCGGATAATAAAAAAGGCAAATTTTCTACTACTACTTTACGAACTGTAGTGTCGAGTGTGGCAAAAAGCTTGTTTTCGGCAAAAACATCACTTTTGCTCAAAAGGTTCATAATGGTTGATTTGCCAACATTGGTGTAACCAACAAGGCTTACACGCACAAGCTTGCCCCTGTTTTTTCGCTGTGTGGCCATTTGCTTGTCAATTTTTTTCAATTGATCTTTCAACCATGAAATGCGTTCACGTATTACACGCCGGTCTGTTTCAATTTCAGTTTCACCCGGTCCACGTACACCAATACCTCCCTGCTGACGTTCGAGGTGTGTCCACATACCAACAAGCCGTGGCAACAGATACTGTAACTGAGCAAGCTCAACCTGGGTTTTGGCGTGTGCAGTCTGTGCACGCTTGGCAAAAATATCGAGAATCAGGTTTGTTCGGTCAAGTACTTTACAACCCAATGATTTTTCAATATTACGGAGTTGACTTGGCGTAAGTTCGTCATCAAAAACAATGAAGTTAATAGTGTTTTCTTCAATATATTTTGCAATTTCAGCGAGTTTTCCTTCGCCAACAAAAGTTCGTGGATTTGGAAATTCGAGTCGTTGTGTAAATTGTTTTTTAACAATAGCTCCGGCTGTATCAACTAAAAATGCAAGTTCTTCCAAATATTCGGCTTCCAACTGCTCGTTTTGTTCCTGGTTTATTATCCCTACTAATACAGCAGTTTCTATAACCGGCGTTGTTTCTATCATTTATAAATATAAAGAATTTTGTACAAAGATATGTTTTCCATTACAATCAAATTGCATCGAGTTTCACTACATGAAAATAATGGCTTATTAAGCAGTTTTGTGTTGGATATTATTTTTCAGCCAATAATTTTTCTAATTGATCCAACAGTTCATTCATTTTTGCAATGGTTTGCAATATTGGCTCAGGCGATGTCATATCAACCCCGGCCTTTTTTAAAATTTCAATTGGATAATCGGAACTGCCCGACTTCAGGAAGTTTAAATATTTATCAATTGCAGGCTGTTTTTCATTAATTATTTTTTTAATCAATACTTGCGAAGCCGCAAAACTTGTTGCATACTGATAAACATAAAAATTATAATAAAAATGTGGAATTCGCGCCCAGGTATAAGTTTCTTCCTCATCAATAACCATATCGGGACCTAAATATTTATCAGTAATATTTTTATATAATGCAGTCAGCGATTCTGCAGTTAAAGGTTCTCCTTTTTCAAGCATTTCATGCGCATCTTTTTCGAATTCGGCAAACATAACCTGTCGGTAGAAAGTAGATGTGATATTTGAAATATACTTTTCAAGCAAGGCTAGTTTTTCATCTTTCGAACTTGCATTTTTAATCAAATAATCAAGTAACATTGCTTCGTTGCAAGTGGATGCTACTTCTGCAACAAATATTGAATAATCGGAATAAATGTATGGCTGTGTTTTTTCGGAATATAACGAATGCATGTTGTGTCCCATTTCATGGGCAAGTGTAAAAACATCACTCAATTGACCGCTCCAATTGAGCAAAACGTAAGGATGAGTTCCATACGTTGTTCCAGAGGAATAGGCACCATTCATTTTTCCTTTGGTTTCATAAACGTCTATCCAACGGTTATCAAAAGCAAAATTGAGATTTTTAATATAATCTTCACCCAAAGGTTTTAATGCTTCTCGAACAATTTCAACACTTTTATCATAACTATATTCTTTTTTAACATCGGGAAATAATGTTACATTAAAATCATAAGGATGAATTTCAGATAACCCGAGTATTTTCTTACGCAAGCGTATCCAACGGTGCAACGGTTCAAGATTGCTATCGACAGTTGAAATTAAGTTGTTATAAACTGAAACAGGTATGTTATTTACACTTAAGGCCGCTTCGAGTGAAGAACTGTATTTTCGGGCTTTTGCAGTAAAAATAGTGGTTTTAACCTGACCGCTATATAAAGATGCTAATGTATTGCTGAATTCTTTGTACGGTTTATAAAATGCCTTGTATGCCTTTTCACGATAAGCCCTGTCGGTGCTATAAATTGCAGCATAATATCGGCCTTGCGAAAGTTGTATCTCTTTTCCATCCGTTCCGGTAATAGTAGGATAAGGGAAATCGGCATTAGTAAATACCTCAAAAGTGTTTTCAGGAATTTGGGTAACTTCCCCGGCCATTGCTAATAAAGCTTCCTGATCTTTTGGCAAAATATGGGCTTTCATCCTTTGCAGCGATTCGAAATCGTGTTTGTAAATTTTTAATTCAACATTTTCGACCATGAATGAATCTATTCTTTCTTCAGGAATGCTTAAAAGCTCAGGTTGAAGAAATGAACCTGTTGTACTTACTTTTAAATTCAATTGGTTTATCCTATCGAAGCGACCTAAATTAGTTGAGTTAGACAGATCGAGATTTTTTGAACTTGAAGCATATAAATACAGTTTTCCAATTTTAATTGAAATTTCTTCATCGAATTTTAAAGCGGCTAAAAGTTCATTTGCAGATGAACCTAGCTTTCCTTCAAAATTTTTATAGTTTTTAAAATTTTCGCTAACCCATACAAAATCTTTTTCCCATAATTCATCACTTGCATAAATATCTGCAAGGTTCCAAGTATATTTCGGGTCAATTTTATCGTGGGTTGGTAGTTCAGCACTGCTTTGTGCTGAAGAATTGTTTGCCATCCAAATACAAGAGGTCATAAAAGTTAATATTTTCAAATTAAAACTGTTCATGTCTGTTGTTTTACAACGTATTTTATTGTGAATTAGAATTTTTATTGATTTTAAATTAGCACATTGCTAAAACGAGTTCCCTGCACATATGGTTTATACCCTAACACCAATTACCATTATATCATCTACCTGGTCAAGTTCGCCTCGCCAGTCAGTGATAGTTTTATCGAGCAATTCTTTTTGATTTTCCATTGGTTCATTTTGCAAACCTGCTAAAAGTTGTTTGAATTTTTTACTCATAAATTTTTTACCACTTTCGCCACCAAATTGGTCAATATATCCGTCGGAAAATATATATAACGAATCACCTTTTTGCAATTGCAGTTCATTATTTGTAAAAGGTATATTCAATTTATCGTGGAAACCAACTGGCATACGGTCAGCATTGGTTTCAATAATTTCCGAATTGCGGATTAATATTAATGGATTAAAAGCTCCTGCAAATTGAACAGTTGCAGCATCTTTATCAATCATACAAAGTGCTACATCCATACCATCTTTTGTTTCTTCCGTTTTGCCTCGCTGATGAAGTGCATTTACAATTAAATGGCGTAATTGGTCAAGCATATGAGCTGCATTGGAAAAATCGCCTTTTGTAACAATTTCATTCAACATAGTAATACCCAACATGCTCATAAAAGCTCCGGGCACACCGTGACCAGTACAGTCGGCAGCTGCAATAATAACTTTATTGTCTTTTTGGTTTATCCAATAAAAGTCGCCACTGACTATATCTCGAGGCTTGTATAAAATGAAATACTGAAGTCCATAATCTTCCAATATTTTGGTAGAAGGCAATACCGCACGCTGAATTCGGCTTGCATAGTGGATACTATCAGTAATTTCTTTTTTCTGTTGGAATATTTGGTCGCGTTGGAGCTTAATTTCATCGTTTTGTTGCGCCAGCAAAATATTTGCCTTTTTCTTTTCTGCAAATTGCCTATAAAGGACAAATGAAAAACCTATTACCAAAAGCGCTATCAAAGCAACTCCCAATAAAAGTATATTTTTCCGTTTGGCTTCCAAATCCTTTTTTTCTAAATCCTTTTTATTCAATAATATTTCCTTATCTTTTTTGTCCGATTCGTATTTAGTTTGAAGTTCCTGCATTTGTTTTAAGTAATCTTCACCCATTAGGGAATCTTTAATTGTGCTAAAAGATTGGTAGTCATTATATGCCATTTTATAATTACCCAATGCATATTGTGCATTGGCTATTTGCTTATATGTATCGGAGATTTCTTTTTTAAGTTTTTGGGCTTTAAATATTTTAATGGCTTCAGAATAATAATTCAATGCAGTTTGGTAATTTTTATCAGATGAATGTACTGTTCCTATTGCTTTAAGTGAATTTGCCATATTTACAATATCTCCCATTTGTTTGTATGTACTATAGGCACTTTGTGCAAACCGGAGGGCTTGTTCATTGCTGCCCATTTCTAAATATACAACTGAAAGATTATTTTCTACCCTGGCTATATTGGTCGGAATTTTTATTTCTTCAAATAATTTTAAAGCACCTTTTAAGTTATCTAATGATTTGGCATAATTTTTTTTCTTTTGATAAATCAGGCCAATGTTAATCATAACCATGCCCATATAACTTTTATCACCTGCTTTTTCAAACAACTTAAAGCCTTCCTGGTAACTTTTTAAAGCATTATCATTATCATGGAGTATATAATCATAAATTAGTCCAATATTGCTTAAAGCCAAACCTGTTTGCAGAGGATATCCCAGTTCTTCATATATACTTTGACTTTCCTGAAAACATTTGATAGCTTTTTGATAATTACCTTGTTGTTTGTATATTACTCCAAGATAGTTAAGAACATAGGCAGTTTGTTTTTTTAATTTTAATTCCCTTGATATATTTAATGAACTTAAATTATAATCAAGCGCTTTCGTTAAATCTCCTTTTTGATAATAGCCCATTCCAAGCCCATTATAAGCATAAGCCAATTCCTTTTCATTATTATATTTTTTACTTAATTCAAGGGCTTGTTGTGCAAACTCTATAGCTTTATCATTTGAATAATTCAGTTCTTCATAGCTTAAGTCATTAAGAATATGTGCTTTACTAGAATCGGGTGCGGTCTTTAAAACATTCAACAAACTATCAATATATTCTGTTCCCTTTGCAGGATATACAATACCTAAAATTATACTGCATAGCAATAAGAACTTTATTTTTTTAAATTTTATAGAATCTAATAAAATCAACACCTACAAATTTTTTAAGTTACTTTATTAAATTGATATCAGTTTAAGTAAATGTATCAAAGTTAATAAAATTTTTTCGGCAGCATTTTTTGTTTAAAATAAAAACTACTTAATTCTACTTTAACAGATTCGAAAACAAACTGTTTTTACCCTTAGTCCCTAAAGGGAACAGTTTGATTTTCAGCTTTCACCCTTTAGGGTTTGGGGTAAATAAAGCTGAAAATCATAGAAGACAGTTAATGTGTTAAAGTAGGATTAAATTTTTATAACATTCAACTTAATAATGGTTTATAAATATAAACCTATTTTTGTATTTAATACTTTGTTCATGAAAATTTTCAAATCAAATCAAGTTAAATTAATTGATGATTACACCATCAAGAATGAACCTGTTAAGTCAATTGAATTGATGGAGCGGGCTGCATTTCAATGTGTTTCGTGGATAATGTCAAACTATAGTCGTTCTATCTGTTTTAAAATTTTTGCAGGGTTTGGAAACAATGGCGGTGATGGATTAGCAATTGCAAGAATATTATTAATGAACGATTATAAAGTTGAAGTTTATTTGATCCAAGCGGGTTCAAAATTATCAACTGATTGTATGTTGAATTTAGAAGCCTTGCAAAAATTAGGGTTTAGTCAGATTCTTGAAATTAATAAAGAAATTGATTTACCACAAATTGACCGGGATGATATTATTATTGATGCATTATTTGGGTCAGGCTTGAGCAGGCCATTGGAAGGAATTTTTGAAACTACAGTCCATTATTTAAATAAAATAAATTGTGAGAAAATTGCAATAGACATCCCATCCGGCCTCAATGGAGAAGGAATTGCAATACATGAAACAGTTTTTAAAGCAAATCATACTTTAACTTTTCAATTCCCATTTTTGTCATTCTTTTTTGCTGAAAATACTGAATATATAGGTGAATATCATGTTCTTGATATTGGTTTGCATCCTGATGCAATTAAAAACATGCAATCTGAATTTATATTATCTGAACAAAATGATATAACATATAATCAAAGGTCGAAATTTGGCCACAAAGGAACATTTGGTCATGGTTTACTAATTGCCGGAAGTAAAGGAATGGCCGGCGCTGCTGTATTATCATCGAAAGCTGCGTTGCATAGTGGTTGCGGATTGGTTACACTGCATGCTCCGAAGCATGTTACATCTATTTTACAAACATCATTCCCCGAAGCTTTGGTTTCAATTGATAAAAGTGTTGATTTCCCATTCGAATTACCTTATATCTCAAAATATACTGCAATTGCAATTGGACCTGGAATTGGAGTTTCTGAAAAAAGCAAAAATATTCTCAGACAACTTTTAAATCAATGGAAAAAGCCTTTGGTAATTGATGCTGACGCCTTAAATATTATAGCTTCGGAGAAAGAGATGTTAAAAATGATTCCGGATAATTCAATTTTAACTCCTCACCCTAGAGAATTTGACAGATTATTTGGGGTTTCAACAAATAGTTCTGAAAGGCTTCAAAAACAAATAAATGCATCTGCTGAACATAAAATTATAATTGTTTTGAAGGGGAAATATACTACAATATCTTTACCCAATGGAACTTGTTATATAAATTCAACTGGGAATTCAGGAATGGCAACTGCCGGAAGTGGCGATGTGCTGACTGGTATAATAGTTTCGCTGCTTGCTCAAGGTTATAAGCCTGAACAAGCTGCAATTACAGGAGTATATTTGCATGGTTTGGCAGGAGATGAAGCTAAAGTATCACTTGGAGAGGAGTATATGGTGGCATCTGATATAATAAGAGCAATTTCAAAAGCGTTTAATAAATTAAAGTACAACACAAAGATTTTGCAAACAATACTTTGAAATTAGGAATATAAGCGTTGTATACACTTTTATAAATTGATTTTTAAAATGAAAAGACTGGTAGTTAGTTTATTGATAAGTTGTTTTTTATATACTATTAATTTTGGGCAAGGGATCAATTTGGTTCAAAAAGTTGGGGAAAGACCAATAAAATCTCAGGAAGACCAGTTTATTTATTGCCTGCCCCGCACATCACTCTCTATCAGGGTTTACTCAAGCAGAAAGATTACATTGTGTGGCCCTTATTTTGCTTATGCTGAAGAAATGCTAGGAATTAAAGGCGTTCCTGCTGAGAATATGGTTGAATGGCATATTGATAGTATTCGTATTTTTCCTTTCAATGAACCCGATCCTTCTGAATTTTATTCAATTACAACAGAAAAAGGTTTTAGACCAGGTTCATTTTTTGATTTGAACAAAGCTGATTTTATTATAGATCCGTCCATTCCTGACCAATTGAACTCAGAAAACTTTTCCGATCACAACCAAAATAAAAAACTGCCCTACGCATTTAAGGAACTTACTATGCAAGGTTCATATACTACAACTGCCGATACATTTTATAAAACAATTTTAAAAGACTCAATGTATATACGTGTACCGATAATCAGACAAAGAACCGAAGTCCGTACATTAAAAGATAAAGCAAAAGAAGCAGCTGATATTATAATGAGAATAAGGCAACGTCGTTTTGATTTAATTATGTCAGAAGATGTGGCGTTGCCTGAAGCAAATTCATTCAAACTCGACCTGGATGAATTGCGTGAAATGGAAGATTCATATACTGCTTTATTTATTGGAAAACGAATGGCGGAGCAACATTTAGATATTTATTATTTTTCTCCGTCAGCAAATACAACCAATGAAAATCAATTTGAATTGTTCCGTTTTTCTTCAAAAGGTGGGATTGGTGATAAAACCAATGCTGAAGTAACCCCTGTAGTTATTATGTTTGAGAAAGATGGCGATACAAAAGTATTAAACGATTGGTTGAAAAATGCCGATAAGCCTCAGAAAGACCATTTATTTTATAGAATTCCCGATAATGCAATGGTAAATGTTTTATGGAAAGGCAATATTTTAGCTTCACAAAAGCTACTATTTTATCAATTTGGAACAACCGTTCCTTTTCCAGTAAAACCTTAATAAATGTTAAAAAATTGCCTGGGCAATTTGCTTAACATTGTCAGAAATGCCATAAGTGTAAAAATGTATAGCCGGAGCGCCATTTGAAATTAATTCCTTCGATTGTATAATGGCCCATTTTATCCCAACTTCTTTAACATCCTGGTTGTTTTTGCATTTTTCTAATTCTTTATAAAACTCCTGGGGAATATCGCAACTAAAAATCTGTGGAACTAGTTTTATATCATTAAGTGTGGATAATGGTTTAATACCAGGAACAATTGGAACAGTAATACCAATTTCACGACATTTTTTTACGAATTCAAAAAACTTATTATTGTCAAAAAATAACTGTGTTACAATATAATCAGCTCCGGCATCAACTTTTTCTTTTAAATATTTTAAGTCAACATCCATGTTTGGCGCTTCAATATGTTTTTCGGGATAACCGGCAACACCTACGCTAAAATTGGTTGGAACAGGGTTTTTTAAAGTTGGGTCGAGATAAATTCCTTTATTCATATCCATTATCTGGCGAACCATTCCACTTGTATTGGCATGACCATTTTTTTCAGGCATAAATACCTTCTGGCCTTTCGGGGCATCGCCACGTAACAATAAAAGATTATCAAGACCAAGAAAATGGAAATCAATCAAAAGGTCTTCAATATCATCTTTTGTATGGCCTCCGCAAATTAAGTGAGGCACAACGGTTATATTATATCTGAATTTAATTGCAGCAGAAAGCGCCACGTTCCCTGGACGTTTACGAACAACTTTTTTTTCTATTGTTCCATCAAAATTTGTATTAAAAACTGTTTCGTGCTGGTGGTACGTAATGTTAATGTTGATAGGATTAAATTCTATTAACGGATCAATGGCTTTGTAAATATCGTCAATGCTTCGACCTTTTAATGGAGGAAGTAATTCAAAAGAAAAAAGAGTTTTTTTGGTGGAAGCCAATTGATCTGAAATTTTCATATTCTATTTGTATTTTAAATTCAATTCAAAATTTAACTTAATGCTAATTAATTTTGAATGCAATTTTAGGGTTAATAAAATAAATATGCAAATTCGATTTATTAAAGAAAGTGAGTAGGATTTAAGAAGGTATCAGGTTACTATGATTTTGCTTAAATTTTGGAATTGTGATTTTAAATATACTTCCCTGGCCTTTTGTGCTTTCAGCTTCAATTTTACCATAGTTGAGTTGAATAAACTCATTGCATAAAATCAATCCTAATCCTGTTCCTCTTTCTTTTTCAGTTCCGAGTGTAGTATAATCATTGCTTAAGCTGAATAAATTCGTAAGTTTTAAAGGATCAATCCCAACGCCATTGTCAATAACTTCTAAAATTACATTTTCATTTGAGTTCTCTGATTTAATTGTAATAACACCTTTACGTGGAGTAAATTTTATGGCGTTTGAAATGAGGTTTCGAATTACAGTGCGGATCATATTCTGGTCAGCATAAACATATATATCAGTCGGTATTTTTTGATTTATTTTAATTTCTTTCTTTGATGCAATTCCTTGTAATAGATTCACAGACTCTAAGGTTATATTGTTTAAGTTAAATATAACAGGATTAATGTCAATTTTACGTGTATTTGCCCTAGCCCAATCTAATAAATTTTCCAATAGTTGATGCCCATGGTTGGCTGCTTTTGACATATATTCAATATATTCCTTAATTTTTTGTTCATTATATCTTTCAAAATTAGTAAGTAAAAGAGTAGAAAACCCAACCAATGAATTAAACGGGCTACGCAAGTCATGTGCAATAATAGAAAGGAACTTCATTTTAGCAAGGTTCGATTCTTTAAGTTTATTTTCAATATCAATTCGTTCAGAAATATCAAATCCAATTCCAATAAAACCAGACAATATCCCATCTTTAATTATTTTTGAAAAGTAAGCGGTAAACGGAAATTGGCTGCCATCCTTGTGAATAGCGGTTAGTTCTTTGGCATGAAAATTTCCCCTGTTTTGTTCTTTTAAATAAAGTTTTCTGATATGGATAAGACTTTCAGCAGTTATTATGTCTTTTAAATAAATGCCATCTTCCATTTCATTTTCAGTAAACTTGAATTTTTCGATACAGGTATTATTAAGGAAAGTAAAGCGTTCGTTCATGTCTATCAGGAAAACAATCTCGGGCAAATCCCTGAGAATCGAGAATTCCCTTTCTTTAAGGGTTTTATTTTCAGCTTCAAGTAACTTAATTTTTCGTTCAAGTTCCTCACAAACATATTGCAAGTCAGCAACCATAAGGTCAATTATAATTTCCGTTCGAGTAAATTACGCTTTTGTATAAAACAAATCAAAGTTTAAAAAAAATGTTCTTAGAATGAAACTATTTTGACCAAAATAAGGATTTAATTCAAAATATTTTCTTAAGCTATGAATGTCAGTAGTTTAAGTACTTGATAAGTTTTATCTGAAATGATAATTTTTATTTGTTGGGCTGAATTCATCCCATTCAAATTGCTTGTTTATTTGAAGGTTGTTGTACGAATACGAACCATAAAGTCCTTTATTGTCGAAGATGTCAATTTGTACTGGCATTAAAATAGACTTATCAAGGTATAAAACCATTTTTGAGGCATACGAATTTGGGATTTTAATTACCTGGCCTGGTTTAACATCGTTATAATTTTCTATTTTAGGATTATTTTCTAATATCATATAATCATTGGTGTACATACATTTTGCAATAGTAGTAAGGTTTTCATTTGCCTGAACAGTGTAATTAATAAACTGAAAATTGTTGTTGTATAACACAATTTTATAACAATCCTTGCCATCTTTAATTTCAGAACCTTCCAGTTCAATTTTAATATCATCGGGATGTGATTTTATAATAGCTTCAATTACGTTTGAAAAATATGTAAATCCAGCTTCGAAAATTGTATGGTGATGGTTTTCACGCACCCGTTTCCCTTTCGGGTCAAGGGAAACTTGTATCCAGGGAAACCCAATAGTTGCAATAAGCAATTTATTATTATTGGTACCTTCCACATATAATGCATCAAGTTTTATTCCAATAAATGATTGTCGTACATAAATTTTAACAGGTGAATTATTAATTTTGAAAAACGATTTTTTTACAACCATTTTACCTTTAATACGTTCACTCATTACTGCATTATATTCAATAGTATTTACCTTTTCCGAATTTTCAATCATTGATTGTAGTAACTTTACAGCATCGTCAGTTGATTGCGAATTTATTGCAAAGCAAGAAATAATTATTGAAAATATCAGTAATAGAACGATTTTCAAAAATTTCATGATAGTAATTTAATTTTTTTTCGTTTGCAAATATAAAAGAAATGTCATTGTTACGTTAAATCTATTTCAACCTGATTGGCACTCTTTAAAAAAATTGTAATTTAGCTTATAAATTAATCTTATGATTAACGATTTAGTATTAAGAAACAGAAGTTATAGAAGGTTTTTTCAGGAAGAACTTATTCCGAAGCAAATATTATTGGAATTGGTTGACCTGGCAAGGTTATCAGCTTCTGCCAAAAATATGCAATCATTAAAATATATTCTCTCAAATGATACAAAGAAGAATAATTTAATTTTTCCCACACTTGCTTGGGCTGCATACTTAAAAGATTGGGATGGTCCGGTGGAAGGGGAGCAACCATCTGCTTATATCATTATATTAAACGACAACACTTTATCAACCAATTATTTTTGCGACCATGGAATTGCTTCTCAAAGTATTTTATTAGGTGCAGTTGAAAAGGGATTAGGTGGTTGCATAATTGCCAGTATTGCCCGTGACAAGCTTAGAACGATTTTGCATATCCCTGAAAAATTTGAAATTGTGCAAATTATTGCACTTGGTAAACCTAAAGAAACTGTTGTTATTGAGCCATGTTACGAAAATGGCGATATTAAATATTGGCACGATGAAAATCAAATACATCATGTGCCTAAACGCTTATTAAATGAAATTATTTTAAAATATTAACCTTCACCCAAACCTTAATTATTATGAAAATTCTTAAAATCCTAAAAATTACTTGCTTCATTGTAGTTTTGACAATTTCACAATTTACAATTGCTCAGGAAGGAAGTCCATTTCAAACAAATTTTATTCCAGACGATGAATCATTAACTGAGAATTATAGCATTTGTAACGATAAAGACGGTGTACTAATTATCGCTAATCGAAAGGGAATATTGACCTTCGATGCCGAAGATTGGAAACTAATTCAAACGCCAGAATTGCCTATTGTGGTTTCATTTGACCCAAAAAGCCAGATTGTTTTTGTAGGTTGTAGAAATAGTTTAGGCTATTTGAATAAAAATTATTTTGGCGATTATGAATATATAAAACTTTCAGATAATCAGGTAGGAGCTGTTGTTCAAATTGCCTATGCAGGAAATTATGTTTATTTTATGAGTTCTACTTATATAACTCGTATAAATACACAAAATTTTAAAGATATTTTGCAATGGAAATCTGCCGAAAAAACACCTTTACAAACTTTAATTCCACTTAAAGATAAAGTATTGGTTGATGTTGCTGGGATAGGTCTGGAATCAACCGATGATAAAGTTTTGAAACCATTTTTAAAAGACTTTTCTTTATCAGGAAAGGTACTGTTTGCTTTAAATTACGATGAAAGTTCAGTTTTATTAGGAGCTACCGATAACAAATGTTATTTATTTAATGGGGTAACAGTAAAACCTTTTATTCTACAAGATCAACAATATATTTCGGATGGGTCAATTGTTGATGCTAAAAATTTAGATAATGATAAAATTGTTATTTCAACCGTAGGTGCAGGTTGTTTGGTTTTTGATAAAAAGACCGGGAAAACAGTATTTACAGCAAATTACCAGACCGGATTACCTGATGATGAAATTTTTGCTTTGGCAACTGATAAAAATCATGGTGTATGGCTTGCACATTCTTATGGACTTACAAGAATTGATGCAGGTATTCCTGTTAAAAACTTTTCGTATTATAAAGGGCTTTCAGGTAACCTTCAATCAATTGAATTTTTAAATGGAAAGCTTTTTATAGGCTCTAGCAATGGCGTATATTATCTCGATAAAAAAAAGGATTACGTTGAATATACTGTAAAAGAAGCACAAAAAACTGAAACTTCTGCTTTGCCTGCTAAAAAGACTGAACAAACTGATGTATCAAAAGAAGCGTCAAAATCTGAACAAGTTCAGCCAAAAGAACAAAAGCGTGGTTTTTTCGGAAGATTATTTTCACGAAAATCGAAAAATGATGAAACAGTTGCAAAAGAAGAAGAAAAATCAACTGGTTCAGAAGAGGAAGCAGCGCCTAAAACTTCAATCTGGAATATATTGGGCGTAAATAAAGCAAAAGAGTCGCAAACGGAACGGCAGGACTTACAACATAAAGTATATAAAATATCATCTATTACCCATGTTTATAATAAAGTTCCTAATTTCGAACATAAGTGCAAGCAATTGTTGTTGTTTAATGGCAAACTCATTGCAGTTAGTGTTGCAGGAATTTATGAAATAAATGAATTAAAAGCTACTCTTATATTACCTAATGTTGAGGTTAATTATATTTATGCTGAGCCGCAGACGAATACATTGTATTTATGTACAAAAACTGGAGTTTTAAAAGAAACGATTAATAAAGGTAAATGGGACGAAACAGAATTTCCTGGTCTTAAGAAGGAACCTGTATATTCATTTGCAAGGGATATTTTCGATAATTATTGGATAGGGGCAGAAAGTAAAACCTATAGAATTAAATTGAAAAAAGATGGAAGCCTGAAGGAATCTAAAACTTTTATATTTAATGTTGATTCACGCGAAAGGGTTATAGTTAGGATAATAAATAAAAAACCTGCATTCTTCCTTTCCTCTGGCATTTACTCAATATTCAATGATTCAGTTCAAATGAACCTGCCTCTATCGCATTACGTTGGAACTAATACTAAATATTTCTTTCCGCAGCAAGACAATACTTTCATTCGTAACGGGCAGGATTGGATTAGTTTATCAGCATCAAATGGAATTGATTCTGTAGTGCCTACATATTTGAATTTATTTGATAAAATAAATACTATCTATAAAGATAATACTTCGAATTTATGGTTAATTAACGATAATTCAACAATTTATAAAGTTGACCAAAAGGGAATTGAACATTATTCAAGTGATTTTAATGCATTTATTAAACATTTTTCAGGAGCATCCAATGTCCCTTTTTCATTATATGGTGTAGAGCTTGACAAAAAGAACCATCAGGTAAAAATTTATATCAGTGCACCGTTTTATGTAAGGCCTAATTCAAATCAATTTCAATATAAAATTGGCGATCAGGAATGGTCAGAATGGAGTTCTCAACCATATTTCGGCATATATTTGGCTAATTCAGGTAAATACGAAATTCATGTTAGGGCAAAAAATATATTTGGAAAAATTAGCGAAGAAAAAATATTACGATTCTCAATTAAAAAGCCATTTTACGAAACCGTTTGGTTTTATTTACTCTGTGTAATAGCATTGGTTTATTTAATTTATTTGTTCATTAAATTCAGAGAAAGGAATTTATTACACGAAAAAGAAGTGCTGGAACAAAAAGTTAAAGAACGAACCAAGCAAATTGAAGAACAAAAAGAAGAAATTGAAGCCCAGCGCGATAATTTGGCTGAAAAGAATGAACAAATATTAATTCAAAAAGAGGCTATTATAATTCAGAGTGATAAAATTGCTTTGCAGAATCGTGAAATAAAGGATAGTATCCGATATGCCAAACGCCTTCAAACAGCTGTTTTACCTGATAATGATATTATAAGCAGTTTATTATCGGACTATTTTGTGCTTTTTAAACCAAAGGATATTGTGTCTGGTGATTTTTACTGGGTTAAATCTAAAAACGATAAAGTAATTGCAGTTGCCGCTGATTGCACAGGTCATGGCGTTCCCGGTGGATTCCTGAGTATGTTAGGAGTTTCGTTGTTAAACGAAATTTCAGCAATAGATAAAGATTTTAAAGCTAATGAAATTTTGAACCTGCTTAGGGTTAGATTAAAAAGTACTTTAATTAAGGAAGGTCATGACCAAAATGAAACCAAAGATGGGATGGATATTGCACTGGTAATTATTGATAAAAAGCAAATGAAGGTTCAATATGCGGGAGCTAACAATCCATTATACCTTATAAGAAATAAAGAAATTATTGAATATAATGCTGATAAAATGCCTGTTGGATCATTTATTGCTGAAAAAGAATCGTTTACCAATAATGAAATTGACATTCAACATGGCGACCAATTGTTTATGTTTTCCGATGGATTCAGGGACCAGCTTGGTGGACCGAATGAAAAACGTATAAAATCGCCAGGGCTAAGAAATTTATTATTGGAGGTCAATGAAAATCCTATGAGGAAGCAAAAAGAGCTTATTGATAAATTTTTTGAAGATTGGCAAGGTGATTATGAGCAAGTTGATGATATTTTGATTTTTGGAATAAAAATATAACGTTATTGATATTTTTCAAAAGCTTGTTCAATATTATTAAATAAAATGTCTGGATTAATTGGCTTAGCTATAAAAAAGTCACAACCGGCATCCATGCTTTTTTTAATATACGAGTCAAATGAATATGCCGATTGGATGATGATTGGCATGTTTTTTTTTACTTTCTTAATTATTCGTGTTGCTTGCCATCCGTTCATGTCAGGCAGTTGAATGTCCATTAAAATAAGATCAATAGATTTATTTTCATGAACTGCATAAATAGCATCGGAAACATTAACAACATGAAGTGTTTTAGCATTAGTATCTTCAAATAAGTCTATCAGAAACCGGGCGCTCATTTCATCATCTTCAACTATCAGGATAGTCTTATTGCTAAAATCAGGGTTATTCATTCAAAATTTGATTCAGTATTCTAGGGTTTTATCTAATAAAGACTTCAAATATAAAAATTATTATTAAATTTATAAGAGGTCTGATTTTACAATATTATCTAACTTACATTGATATTCATATTTATTTCTATCATTTAACTTTATATTGTGCATAAATTTTCATAATTTTAAAATAGAAATTATTGAAATAACTAACATTAAATAATAATGAAATATAATTCAGGGCTTTATTTAAAAGGGAAAACAATATTAATTGTTGAAGACGATTATGTCTGCTCCCAGTTAATCAGGGAGCTTTTGGCTGACACTGAAGCTACAATTATACATGCATTAACTGCTGCCAAAGCTGTTGAAACAGTTGCAAAAAATACGCACATCGATTTAATTTTGATGGATATTCAACTGCCTGACATGACCGGTTTACAGGCTGCACAAAGTATAAAAAATATAAACAAAAGTATTCCAATTGTGGTTCAAACTGCTTATGCTTTTGAATCGTACATGAAAAAAAGCAGGGAAATAGGTTGTGATGGATTTATTGTAAAACCTATTGATGCTCAAAAACTATATGAAGCAGTAAAAAAACATTTAGGAAAAAAATAAAAGTTCCCGAAATTTATTTTATCAATAATAAATATTTCAATTTTATTTTGAAACGTAACAATTAATAATTTCACCAATATAGATATGATGATAATCTTTCCCAGGATACAACCTGTGAATCAATTCTTTATTATGAAAATTTTCTGGTTTAAATACATCTGAATAAATTTTATGACAATCTATCACAAGCCTGGATTGTTCAAAACTTATACCACCATCTTTAGTAAATATAGGAATTAGCCCGGTCTCTTTAATCTTATCAACTTTTTTACCGGAATTTTGACCGCAATAGTTTAAAATATGTTTGAACTCCTCATTAAAAAAAGATACTGTAAAACTTGTTGCTTCTTCAATAAACTTAAGTGTATGCCGGTGAGGACGAATATAAATAATGGCAACTGGTTTGTTCCAAAGAATTCCAAATGAACCCCAACTAACTGTCATAGTGTTAAATGAATCTTTTTTCCCGGCAGTTATTAATGCCCACTCATCATCTAATATCTTAAATACATTCTCATTCAGGCCTTTGACATCAATTTCTTTGAATTTTTCTATCATAATATTCATTAAAAAACAAAATCTAAGGTAATTCAATTTGATTAATGTTTGAAAAAAAATCAGACGATTTTACCCATTTTTATTGAATATTATTGAATATTATTGAATGAATTGTATTTACGGTTAAATTTATTTTTACTATATTTATTTTAAATCTGAAAATTCTAAAATTTATATGCTGGAGACAATTAAACCCGAAAAAATATTATTTCTTGATATTGAAACTGTTCCATTTCTGCCTTCATTTAATGAACTTTCAAATGATATTAAGGAATTTTGGGATAAAAAATCACAACATTTCAGAAAGGAAACTCAATCGGCTGAAGATGTTTATAATAGGGCTGGAATTTATGCCGAGTTTGGCAAAATAATTTGTATTTCATTTGGTATAATTCATTCTAAAAATAATATACGAATGCTTAGGCTTAAATCAATTTGCATGGACGATGAATTCAAATTATTAAGTGAGTTTTCTTCATTGTTGATCAAAATGAATTCTGGCAAGGATTTAATTTTATGTGGACATAATGGCAAAGAATTCGATTTCCCTTATTTATCACGACGAATGCTTATAAGTAATATTAAATTGCCATCCATTCTGGATATTGCTGGTAAAAAACCATGGGAAACCCAATTTTTAGACACAATGGAAATGTGGAAATTTGGCGATTATAAGAATTATACTTCTTTAAATTTATTATCGTATTTGTTCAATATTCCTTCACCAAAAACAGATATTGATGGAAGTCAGGTTGCATCGGTCTATTGGAATGACCACGATTTGTCAAGGATTTCCAGATATTGTCAAAATGATGTTTTGGCCGTTGTTCAATTATTTTTAAAGTTTAAAGGTGAACCCATAATTTCAGATGAAAATATTGAGTTTGTTAGTTAATATTATTGGAATATATTTCTAATTTATCAATTTATAAAAGTTATTTTTCGTAAATTTAATCTACAAATAAGCTTAAATCGGCTTATTTAATTGCACATTTTACATTATATAGGATGAAATGGTTAAATTATATTTTAGGAAATCAATTAAATCTAACACTTGAAAAGAGATTACTAATTATAATAAGCTTATCAGGAGCATTATTGTCATTTATAGCTATAATTATAAATTTCTTTTTAGTACTTGGTTTTTGGATTCAAGTTGTTGTTATTTCTGGTATAATTCTTTTGGGGAGCTTATATTATTTATTACGGTTTCAGAAATATCATGAAATATATAAATGGTTTGCAACATTTATTGGTTTCGTTTATATTGATTTTCTGTGGTTTGTGAATAATGGCTCATTTGGGCCAATTCCGTATTTGTTTGTCATTGTATTTATATCTTTTATATTTATTTGGAGAGGTTGGAAACTGGCAGTAATTATGTTATTTTTTGCCTTAAATTTTTATAGTTTGTTTTATATTGAATATCATTATCCAAATATTATTGTTCCATATGCAAATTTAGAGACCAGATTTCTTGATTTTTATTTAGGATTTACTCTTTATTTGGGCATGATTTTAGCCTTGGTTATGTTTGCCCGAAATGTTTATGTAAAAGAAAAGGAATTGGCGGAAAATGCCGATAGGTTGAAATCGGCTTTTTTAGAAAATATGAGCCATGAAATTCGAACGCCAATGAATGCAATTATGGGATTCGCTGGATTATTAAGAAGAAAAAATTTGGACGAAAAACGACGTGAAAATTATATAGAGATAATTAATAATAGTGGCACTTATTTGCTTCAATTAATAAACGATATAATTGATTACTCTAAAATTGAAGCTAATGTAGTTGAACTTAATATTAAAAATACTGATATACATATATTGTTGAATGAATTGAAATTGACTGTTGATCAATTGTTGCAAAAATATGAAAAGTCAAATATTTTATTTTCATATTCGATATTAAAACCTGATTTTGAGCTATTTACAGATGCAAACAGGTTAAGACAAATATTATATAATTTAATTGTAAATGCTATAAAATTTACCGAAACCGGAACTATCAAACTAAATTGTATAATTGAAAAGGAAAGGGTTTTATTTTCAGTTAAAGATACCGGAATAGGGATCGAAGCTAGTTATAAAGATAAAATATTTGAACGCTTTGTTAAAGTAGATAAACATTCAAATAATAAATTATATCGTGGTACAGGATTAGGTTTATCAATTTCAAAATACCTTGTTGAAAAACTTGGTGGAGAAATATGGGTAGATTCAACAATCGGGGAAGGTTCTGAATTTTGTTTTTTTATTCCTGTTATTGCAGTTGATTCAAACATTTCAGACATGAATTTAAAATCTTATGCTTACAATAAAATAAATTTTGATTCTAAAAGAATACTAATTGTTGAAGATGAAGAACAAAATATATCACTTTTATATGAATATCTTGAACCGACTAATATAAATTTATCTTTTGTAAAAACTGGTGCTGAAGTACTGGAAATTGTTAAAAAATATTCATTTGATATAATTTTAATGGATATTAAATTGCCCGATATTTCTGGTGCTGAGGTATTAAAACAAATTAGAGAATTAAATTACAAAAAACCAATAATTGCACAGACAGCTTTTGCCTTAATTGGTGACAGTGAGAAATTTATTAAAATCGGATTTACAGATTGTATTTCAAAACCATACGGCGAAGAACAGCTTCTGGAATTACTAAAAAAATATTTATAATAAAGGTGTGCTTTTAAAATAGCGACGGCATTGCCATCTGAAATGGCACATTAATTCTGTTTAACTCGTTCTTTCGATAAACATAAACCAACCCATATTCAATGCATTTTTCACGGCGCAAGTCTTCTGGTAAATTTTTGTAAGTCAATTCAATTTCATCCCATAAATTTGCTACAACATCATCTGCAGTTTTACGCAGTTCAGTTAACTCATGAATATAACGCGAAGTGCTTTTCTGCATTGTTTTATGCGCATGATAGGCATCTTTAAATTGTTCAAAACGAACTTTAACTAAAGCAATTGATGGATTGGTTATAGGGCTCATTCCTTTTTTTAATCGTTCCTGTTCTCCATTGATAATATTCTCGCCCCATAATAGTATAGATTCTTCAGTGTTCAATGATGGTAAACATTTATCCAATTCTTTTAAACCATAAAAAGTCCTGATTATAGCAGGTTGTTCTCCTCTTTGAATGGCCATATTCATTACCTGAATAAAATGGGAAATATATAATCGTGCACGGCGCAAATGCATTTGATAATCCTTGCTTCGTTTTACCTGGTTGGCATAAGTAAAACGGCTCTCTGCAACATTTTTTTCAAACAATGGTAAAAAGGATTGAACTTTTTGGAATGTACTTTGGGAAAATGCAAGCTTAAAAGGTGGCAATTCTTTTGCTATACCGCAAGCGGTTTTTAAAGCCTTGAGTCTGGCAGTATCAGTATTGGGTAATCGACGATATGGCATAGCTTTAAATTTTTTGTTTACAATCTGTTAATAACTTAATACTGTCTCTGCGAATGTAAAAAATAAAGTTCTAAATTCATAACCATTCGTAAAAAAATTTAAATTTTATTTATTGAAAATTAATTGATTATAAAAAATTTGTTAAAAATTTTGTATGAAGAATGGGGTTGTGTATTAATGAAATTCTGCTCTTCGCAATTGAGGTGATATTTTATATTTATCTAAATCAATTTTATTATGAATTCCCAAAAACTATTCATAATTTAGAGTAAATTATTTTTATGTTTCCGAAAGAAGTTTATATTAATCGTCGAAAAAGGCTCTGTGAGATTCTAAAAACAGGACTTATACTATTTATAGGAAATTCCGATGTTGCCTATAATTATCCTTCAAATATATATCGTTTCAGGCAGGATAGTAATTTTCTTTATTTTTTTGGAATTGACAGGCCAGAACTTGCAGCAATTATTTTTGTTGAAAAAAATGAAGCAATTGTTTTCTCAGAAGTGGGTAATGAAGATGATATTATTTGGTCAGGATCTACTGAAGCTATTGGAAATATTGCTGAGAGCGTTGGGGTTACAACTGTTTTGCCACTAAAAAAACTAAAAGAAACAATAGAAAAAGCACAAAAAGATAAATTACCAATTCATTATTTGTCAGGATACCGCGGTGATACAAAAATTCAATTGGCTGAATTATTAAATATCCCAATTGCACAATTGAAGGTAAATTCTTCACAAATTCTTATTGAAGCTATTATAAACTTAAGAAGCAAAAAGGACAATTATGAAATTGAAGAAATAGAAAGAATGGTTGATTTGGCATTCTTAATGCATACAAAAGCAATGGAAATGGCAAAACCTGGAATGAAGGAACAGGAAATTGCAGGGACAATTGAAGGCATTTGCCTTTCGGGTGGATATTCTGTTTCTTTTCCTATTATTTGCAGCATTCAAAGTGAAATTTTGCATAATCCAAATTATTTCAATACACTTAAAGCAGGCCAAATGCTTTTAACTGATGCAGGCTCTGAATCGTTTATGCATTATGCAAGTGATATAACCAGGGTTTCACCTGTTGATGGGAAATTTAGCGAAGTTCAAAAAAATATTTACCAAATTGTTTTGGAAGCGAATTTAGCTGCAATTCAATTATCAAAACCTGGCATTTATTATAAAGATGTGCACTTAAAAGTTGCCCGACATATAACAAATGGCCTAAAATTATTAGGATTAATGAAAGGTAATGTTGATGAGGCTGTAAATACAGGAGCACATGCTTTATTTTTCCCTCATGGACTTGGACATATGCTTGGATTAGATGTCCACGATATGGAGGGTCTTGGCGAAGATAATGTTGGATATACAAATGAACTAAAACGAAACCAACAATTTGGTCTTGCAAATTTACGAATGGCGCGTAAATTAGAAACCGGATTTGTAGTAACTGATGAACCAGGTATTTACTTCATTCAGGCATTAATTGAGAAATGGCAAAGTGAAAAGAAATTTATTGAATTTATAAATTACTCCGAGGTCAATAAATTTAAAGGTTTTGGTGGTATCCGTATAGAAGATGATATTTTAATTACAGAAAATGGATGTCGTGTACTAGGTAAACCTATACCAAAAACTATAACTGAAATAGAGGAGATTTGCATAAATAACTATTTAACGGCATAAGCTAAAGTTGCTATACTTAACTTTGCACCTTCAATTCCAAGAATTGCCGATGCACATGATTCAAGTGTTGCTCCGGTTGTTAAAACATCATCAACTAAAAGTATGTGCTTATTTATAAATTCTTCTGGCTTTATACAGTTAAATATTGATTGCACATTTTCCCATCGTTCAAAACGCGATTTATGGGTCTGACTTTCTTTTTCACTAATTCGTATTACAGCATTGGTAATTAATGGTTTATTCAAAACCTCAGCAATTCCTTTAGTTATTAATTCACTTTGGTTATATCCTCGTTTTTTTAATTTATTTGGATGTAATGGAACTGGAACTATACTATCAATTGTTGAGAATGCGGTTTTTTGCAATTCCAAACCAAACATTTTACCAAGTTCAATTCCAATTTCCTGTTGATTTTTATATTTTAAATGATGTATAATTTGTTGCAAACGACTTCCTTTATTAAAAAATAAAAATGAAGTTGCATTTTCAATTTGAATTCTGCCCCAGAAAATTCTTGCAATTGGGTTGTCATTTTCGTTCCAGTAATTAGTTCGAGGTAACAAATACATACATTCTGTACAAATAACTTTTTCTCTTTCAGCTAATAGCATTGAACAACCCGGACAAACACGCGGAAACAAAATGTCTAATAAACCTGAAAATAATTTTTTTATCATAAACTATTTAAATTATCGTTTCTTTTAAAGTGTTATTAAAATGAAAAGAGGTTTTTCAATATTTATAATTGTTCTTTTCAATTTCATGGAATGAAAATAGAGTAAAAATGTTAATTTTGCAAGATTGATAATGGTTTGATTTTAATACAATGGAAATAAAAAAGAGGAGTTTAATAAAAGCGCTTTTCGGTTCAAAGGAATTTGGTAAAGAAGTTTTGGTCAAAGGGTGGGTGAGAACTCGTCGAGGAAATAAAAATGTTCAGTTTGTTGCGCTTAACGATGGCACATCTGTAAACAGTATTCAAATTGTATTTGATTTGAATGTAATTTCTGAAGAAATACTTAAACCAGTTACAACAGGTTCTTGCATTGGTATTACAGGAACACTTGTTGAATCTATGGGGAAAGGCCAGAATGTTGAAATTCAGGCAAAGTCAATTGAAATATACGGTACAGCTGATTCCGAAGTTTATCCTTTACAAAAGAAAGGACATTCCTTGGAATTTTTGAGAGAAATAGCCCACTTACGACCTCGTACAAATACTTTTGGCTGTGTGCTGCGTTTACGACATGCAATGTCTTTCGCAATTCACAAGTATTTCAACGATAATGGGTTTTATTATATGCATACACCAATAATTACCGGATCGGATTGTGAAGGTGCTGGTGCAATGTTCAGGGTTACAACTTTAAATATTGATGAACTACCTAAAAATTCAGATGGTAAAATTGATTTTGAACAGGATTTTTTCGGTAAAGAAACTAGTTTAACTGTTTCAGGCCAGTTGGAAGGTGAATTGGGAGCACTGGCTCTTGGCGCAATTTATACATTTAGGCCAACTTTCAGGGCCGAAAATTCTAATACTCCAAGACATTTAGCCGAATTTTGGATGATTGAACCAGAAGTTGCTTTCAATGAGATTAAGGAAAATATGGATTTAGCTGAAGATTTTCTGAAATATCTCATTACTTATGCACTTGAAAATTGTAAAGACGATCTGGACTTTTTGGCTGAAATGTATGATAAGGAACTGGTCGATCGTTTAAAATTTGTTGTTGATAATAGTTTTGTAAGGTTAAGCTATACCGAAGGTGTTGATATTCTAATGAAATCAGGCCAAAAGTTTGAGTTCCCTGTTAGTTGGGGAATTGATTTACAGTCGGAACATGAGCGATATTTAGTTGAAAAGCACTTTAAAAAACCAGTTATATTAACAAATTATCCGAAAGAAATAAAGGCCTTTTACATGAAACAAAATGAGGATGGGAAAACTGTAAGAGCTATGGATGTTTTATTTCCTAAAATTGGCGAAATTATTGGTGGTTCACAACGCGAAGAAGATTATGATAAACTAAATGATAGGATTACGGAACTAAAGCTACCAATTAAAGACTTGTGGTGGTATCTTGAAACCCGAAAATTTGGTTCAGCACCGCACAGTGGTTTTGGGCTAGGTTTCGAACGTTTAATGTTATTTATAACCGGAATGGGCAATATACGCGATGTAATTCCATTTCCACGAACGCCTAAAAACGCAGCATTTTAATTTTAATTGTATAAAAAATGCTCAAGCAACGGCTTCAGCAAAAACTTCAGCAAAAACTTTCGCCTCAGCAAATTCAAATGATTAAATTGCTGGAGATTCCTGCTATGCAGCTTGAACAGCGTATTAAGGAGGAAATCGAATCAAATCCTGTTTTAGAAGAAGGACTACCCGAAGACAGCAATATCAATGATAAGAACGAAAATGAACAGGAACCGGAGATAGATAATGGCGATGAATTCACTTTGGAAGATTATGTTAATGATGACGAGTACATTCCATCCTATAAATTGAATTCAAATAATTATTCATCCGACGAGAAAAGAAGTGAAGTTCCGTTTTCAGTTGGATCGACTTTTCATGAATCGCTCGAAATCCAATTAGGTGAATTACAGCTTGATGACAGGCAGCTATCACTTGCATTGTTTTTGATTGGAAATATTGACGATGATGGATATATCCGCCGAAAGTTAAGCGCAGTTGTAGATGATATTGCTTTTTTGCAAAATATTCAAACTACCGAAGTTGAATTAATTGGAATTTTACGAATGATTCAGGAACTCGAACCAGTTGGAGTTGGAGCCCGTGATTTGCAGGAATGTTTGCTTTTGCAAATTGAGCAAAAGGATTTATCACAACCTTCGGTGCAATTAGCGCGCAAAATCTTAAAAAATAATTTTGAAGAATTTACTAAAAAACATTACGATAAAATTATTCTTAAATTAGGAATTACAGAAGATGATCTAAAGCAAGCCATTGATGTAATAATTAAACTAAATCCAAGACCAGGCAGCTCATTTAGCGACCCAATGAACCCTGTTATGGGGCAAATTACTCCCGATTTTCTGTTGGAATATAAAGATGGACAACCCTTACTTTCATTGAATTCAAAAAATATCCCAGAACTCAGGATTAGTCGCTCGTATTCCGATATGCTTGAAAATATTGCTGTAAACAAAGAAAATGTACAAAAAGACCAGAAGGAAATAGTAACTTTTGTAAAACAAAAGCTTGATTCAGCACGTTGGTTTATTGAGGCAATCAGGCAAAGGCAGAATACTTTAATGCACACCATGCAAACTATCCTTGAATTTCAATCGGAATATTTTCGTGATGGCGATGAAAAGAAGCTCCGCCCAATGATTTTAAAAAATGTTGCTGATGTTACGGGTCTTGATATATCAACAATCTCAAGGGTTGTAAATAGCAAGTACATTCAAACTAATTTTGGGATTATACCGCTGAAATTTTTCTTTTCCGAATCGATGCAAAACGAATCAGGTGAAGAAGTCTCAACAAGGGAAATAAAAAAAATACTCCAGGAATGCGTTGAGAATGAAGATAAACATTCACCTGTTACTGATGATGAGCTGGCAGTTATTTTAAAAGAAAAGGGTTATCCAATTGCACGTAGGACAGTTGCTAAATATCGTGAATTGCTTGAAATTCCGGTTGCCAGGTTAAGAAAAGAATTGAATTGAAAATATTATTGTATTCATAAATGGAAAAACGTACAGAAAAATTTGCGAAAATAATATCTTATATTTTCAACCCTTTGTTAATGCCATCACTTGGACTTTTAATGATATTCAATTCAGGCACCTATTTATCGTATCTACCGTTTGAGGCGAAAAGATTAATATTTTTAGTAATTTTTTCAGGTACATTCATTATTCCAGCAAGTTTTATTCCTATTTTCATTTATTTCAAAATAATAAACGAAGTTGAAGTTGAATCGGCAAGTCAAAGAATTATTCCTTTGGTTTTAACAGGGGTAATATATTTTTGTACATTCTATATGCTTCGTGCAATGCCGGTTCCGTTTATAAATATATTCATATTGTCAACGATGATGTGCATTTTAATAAATGCAATAATTATTATAAAATGGAAAATAAGTTCACACTTAATAGGAATAGGCGGTTTAACAGGGTTAGCCATTGGTTTATTTATTCGAATGAATGCTGATATTGCTTATTTTCTTATTGCATTAATTTTAATCGCGGGATTTTTAGGTTATGCACGTTTGCGTTTACGAATGCATACGCCTGCCCAAATATATACTGGTTTTTTGCTTGGATTCGCAATTGTCTGTACAATGATGCTATTATAATGAATTAAAATGGTTGTTTTTTTTCATACTAAAATATTATAACTTTAGGTTTTAGTAACCCGATATATTTTTAAAACCTATGGATAAGGATAGCAAAAAAATAATAGTTCCCTGGGATTTTTCGGAACTTGCAGAATATGCACTTGAACATGCTGAACGAATAGCCAGGACATTAGGCAAGAATATTGAACTATTGCACATTGTCCCCAAATCAGAGAATATAGCCGCAAAAGAAATTGCTTTGGAAAGAGTATCGGAAGAAGCTGTTAGCAAATTTGGCGTAAAACCAACTATAAAAGTTATTGCAGGAAGTATTTTTACTACCATTTCGAATTATGCTTCGGATACAAAGGCCAACATGGTTATAATGGGAACGCATGGCATTAAAGGGATTCAGAAATTTACTGGTAGTTATGCATTAAAAGTATTATTGGGTTCAAAAGTACCTTTCATTATTGTTCAGGATAGGCCGAGAACTGAAGAAAAACTTTCGAATATTGTTTTCCCCATTGATTTTAGAGGTGAAAATAAGGAAAAATTATATTGGGCAATTTATTTAGGCAAATACTTCAATTCAAAAGTGCATTTGTTTAAATATCCAATAAACGACCCATCGTTAAAGAAAAAGGTTGATATAAATTTAAATTTTGCCATTCGTTTTCTTATCCAAAATGGTTTGGATTACGAAATCCATTCTGCCCCTAAAGGCGAATTTGGTAAGGAAACGGTTAAGTTTGCACAGGAAATTAATGCTGACTTAATATTAATTGTAACTACTAAAAATGCCACGTTTATCGATTTTATTTTTGGCTCACGTGAACAATACATTTTAGCAAATAGTGCACGAATACCGGTTATGGTGGTAAACCCTCATTCGAACTTTGCCTCGGTTGGACAATTTATGTTTGGTTAAATTTGGCTTTAGGTTTTAGGGATTGGGGTTTAGCTTAAATTTGTTAAATATAGTATACTTTTTTATCGTTTTTCATCAACCATTCACCATTTTCCTGAGTCCGATCTCCGGTTTCCTTTTAGCATTCAGCGTTTTCCGTTTCCCGAAATTAAAGGTCTGATGAGTTTTTCAAGTCCATTCACTTTTATTTCAAACATTTCTTCTAACAATCCGCCAATTTCTCCTTTTGGAAAACCCTTTTGTTTAAACCATACCAAATATGGTTCAGGCAAATCAACCAAATAGCGTCCTTGAAATTTTCCAAATGGCATTTTGGAATTTGCCAGTTTTAGCAAATGCTCTCTTTGAAATTGTTCATCATTGCTCATCTTCTACACTAATTTGTGTCACTTTCATCTCTTTGCCCTGAAGAATATCAATAGCATAATCATTACATTTCGGACAAGGATTGCCAAAACTATTCAATTCAAAATTAATTCCACATTTTCTGCACTTAGCCATGCCATTTATTTGGTTTATCTCCATTTCAGCATTTTCAAGGATTGTATTTTTTTTGATGATTGAAAAGCTGAAAGTAAGGGCATCAATTTCTATACCGCTTAATTTTCCAATATTCAAATGGGCATCTTTGTTATTTTTTTATTGAAATCAGATTCAACAGAATTCTCAATTATTTGAATAACTGATTTAGCAATTGAAAGCTCGTGCATTGTAATTATTAACTTTGAAATTATTGAAAAACCAAAATTACTAACAATACATGAGATTGCAGAAAATTAAATGTTACCAATTACCAATATCTAAAAATGTAATTCTCAACTCCAAGTTACTATAAACTAGCTCTACAATTGCCAGTCAATAGGCTCCAATCCTTTTTCAGTTAAATACTGATTTGCTTTTGAAAAGTGTTTGCAACCAAAAAAACCATTATATACTGAAAAAGGCGAAGGATGGACTGTTTTAAGAATCAAATGTTTTGAAGGATTGATAAGTTTTTCTTTTAACCGGGCATCGTTGCCCCAAAGCATAAAAACGAGGTTTGTACGCGATTCACTTAATTTTTTTATGGCAACATCGGTAAATTTTTCCCAACCTTTCCCAAAATGTGAACGTGGATTATTTGCTCGTACAGTAAGTGTTGCATTTAAAAGAAACACACCTTGCTCAGCCCATTTTTCAAGGTTCCCATTATTAGGAATTGCTATTTGTAAATCCGACTGTAATTCTTTAAATATATTCACAAGCGATGGTGGAGGTTTTACTCCTTTTTGAACAGAGAAACACAATCCATGAGCCTGTCCTTCACCATGGTATGGGTCTTGCCCTAAAATCACGACTTTTACTTTTGCAACCGGTGTTTTATCAAAAGCGCTAAAAATATATTTTCCAGGAGGATAAATTGTGTATTTCTTTTTCTCTTCAACAATAAAATCTTTCAGTGTCTTAAAATAATCAGCTTCGAATTCGGCGCTTAATAATTGTTTCCAGCTTTCTTCAATTTGAACTGTATTTGTTGACATGGTTTTGAATGTATAATTTCAACTTTGAAATTTAAGAATTATAAAGAAATTTAATAATAATTTCAAACTGTCTAAAAATCTTCAGCCTAAAACCCTAAACTCCTTTTAATCGGCATTAAACCTGTAATCTATCGAGAATTTTTCTTTTAAGTGTTCTAATTTGGTTTTATCAAAAAGATAATTGTTGATAACCAGATAATCAATTTCGGTATTCATAAAACAGCGAATGGCATCATTTGGAGTACAAACAATTGGCTCGCCGCGCACGTTAAAACTGGTATTAATAACCAATCCATAACCCGTTAACTTTTTAAAGGAATTTATCAATTTCCAGAAACGCTCATTGGTAGATTTATTAACTGTTTGCACCCGGGCTGAATAATCAATATGTGTAATAGCAGGGACATCGGAACGTTTAAAATATAGCCGTTGATATAAATCAGATTGGTTATAATTTTCAGGCAAAGCAATGCAGCGCTTTTCGTTCACCGGCATCACAAATAACATATATGGTGAAAATGCTTTGTATTTACAGAATTCCTGGATATCCTCTTCGAGTATTGCTGGAGCAAATGGCCTAAAACTTTCCCTGAATTTAATTTTAAGGTTCATTTTCTTTTGCATTTCCGGGTTTCGGGCATCACCCAAAATACTGCGGTTTCCTAATGCCCTGGGTCCAAATTCCATGCGACCCTGGAACCAACCAATAACCTTCCCGTTATTGATCAATTGAGCAACATCAGTGGCAAGTTCATCAAATGAATCATAATGTGAAGCATTTAGTTCGAATCGTGTAATAAGTTTTTCAATAGCATTATGGTCATATGCAGGTCCTAAATATGAACCATTCATGGAATCAGCAGGTTCTGGGATACGAGTTTCCTCGAAATACAAATAATGAGCAGCCAGGGCAGCGCCCAATGATCCACCTGCATCACCTGCTGCTGGTTGTATCCAGATGTTGTCGAATAAACCACTTTCAAATATTTTACCATTTGATACGCAATTTAAAGCTACTCCGCCAGCCATCACCAAGTTTGCACATCCGGTAAGCTCTTTGGCAGTTTTTGCGAGTTTTAATACTATTTCGTCGGTTACCAATTGAATGGCAAGTGCTAAATCCATATAAGGCTGAGAAAGTTCAGTTTCTTCCGTGCGCCTGGATATACCAAAAAGCTTTTCCCATTTTTTGTTATTGCACATTTCAAGGCCAATGGCGAAATTGAAATATTGCATATTCAATAAAACAGAACTATCGCTGCGAATGTCAATTAATTCATTGGTAATTTTCGATTTATAATCCAGAACCCGTTCTGAACCAGCAATACCATAAGGTGCCAGTCCCATCAGTTTGTATTCGCCACTATTTACCTTAAAGCCGCAGTAATAAGTAAATGCGGAATACAATAATCCTATAGAATGAGGGAAATGCAATTCCTTTAGAATTGATATTCCATTATCTTTTCCATGTGAAATTGTTGTTGTTGCCCATTCACCAACCCCATCAATGGTTAAAATCGCTGCTTCGGTATAAGGTGATGGATAAAATGCACTGGCTGCATGTGACAAGTGATGCTCGGGGAAAAGCAAAGGAATAGTTTTAGGAATACCTGCTTTTATAAGCTCCTTTTTCAAAAGGCTTTTCATAAAAAGTTTTTCCTTAATCCACACTGGGATTGCAGTTATAAAACTCATCAAACCTTTTGGCGCAAAACCATGATAAGTTTCAAGCAACCGCTCAAACTTTATGTAAGGCTTATCGTAAAAAACAACTGCTTTTAAATTAGCCGGATCAATGCCAGATTCCTCTAGTACATACGCAACAGCTTTTGAAGGGAACGAATCATCATGTTTTACACGCGTAAACCGTTCTTGCTGGGCAGCTGCAATAATTTTCCCATCAACAACCAAAGCTGCTGCACTATCGTGATAAAATGCCGATATCCCTAATATTGCTGATGGCATGTATTCCTAAAAAAGTGTATAAATGAAAGGAGCAATAGCTGTTCCTGCTGTAAAAACTATGATTAATGCAAAAATCAGCAATATTATAATTAGTGGCAGAAGCCAAAATTTCTTCCGTACTTTTAGAAACTGCCATAATTCTTTTAAAAATTCCATTTTGGTATGTTTAAAAATTAAAAAGGATTTATTAAGTCATTTTTGCTGTAAGCATGGTTACGTTCAACAAAAACTGATTGATTTGATTTTTTAAATTGCTTAAGCATTAATGTGTCATTGCCAATTATTCTGCGGATTAATGCAGTTGGGAATACAATTACAAAAAAGATAAGGCTTAGAATTATTTTCGACATTATTTTCCCCAATCCATCCGATAAATTGAGCCAAATAAAAGTAAAAGGATAGAAGATAACAGGTTTTGTAAGTAATAATAAAACCGCAACAACAGCTATTTTAAGCAATATTGTATAATGCCAGCCTAACCCAATAATGAGCAATAAAAGCAAGAATGCTAAACCTGAATTTAAATGTTCTTTTTCGGTAAAATCAGTCTTCATTGAACTAACAGTAAGTTAAAGCCTAAAAACAGCTCTGTAAATATAAAAGGAATTAATTAAAATCACTGAATGAAGCAATTTAATCGGTGAAATTTTGGTTCCTTTTATAATGTTTTTGTCCAGAAAAACATTTTTGGCTCACATTCTTTGAAGCCCAAACTGTTATACAAATGTTGTGCGTTATTGTTATCGTCACGCACTTCAAGTGTAACTTTGCAGAAGTCCCTTTCCTGGGCTATTTCAATTACGCGCTCAAGCAATTTACGGCCAATACCCATTCCTCTGAATTCCTTTTTAACAGCAATGTCATGCACATTAAAATAGGGTTTGGCTTTAAAAGTAGAAAAATTGACATAGCTGGTTATAATTCCTGCATAATGCTTATCTGCTAGCGCGAATAGAACCATACAAGCAGGATGTTCGCTCAGTCCATTAACCAATTGGTTTTTTATTTCGTCTTTCATTATTTCTTCACCACCCATGGGGTCAGCCATGTAGGCTTCGGTTAGTTCAACAAGCATTTGCCTGTGTTCTTTGTTTTTAAAATCGCATTGAATAATTTCTGTTGTCATATTTAAAGTTCAATTTTACCAACTTCATCCATTAATTTTAAAACCCGGTTCTGGTAATAATACATATAACCATTTGGTCGTGCAAGATTTCGTTTTAAAGGCGCTGGAAGTACTGAAGTTATTAATGCAGCTTCATTCCTGGTTAATTTAATGGCATGTTTATGAAAATATTTTTCCGAGGCAGCTTCAACACCATACACCCCATTTCCTAATTCTACAATATTCAGGTACATTTCCATAATTCTTTGCTTGGTCCAAAATATTTCAATTAAATAGGTAAAATAAAGTTCAACTCCTTTACGGAAATAAGTTCGGGAAGGGAAGAGAAATAAATTTTTGGCGGTTTGTTGTGAAATTGTACTGGCACCATGTTTAATTTTACTGTACTTGTTTATTTCACGTGCTTTTTGAACAGCTTCCCAATCCACACCATGATGTAAGAGAAAATTATTGTCTTCGGCTGCAACTACTGCCTGAATTATATTGGGCGAAATTTGGTCAATTGTAACCCATTTATAATCACATTGCCTTTTCCCATATTTACTGTCATGTACAATATACCGAATAATCATTAAAGGTGTGAATGGCGGATGCACAAATCTGAAAAAAATTACAGATAATATACTGCCAATAAAAAACGCAATAATTATCCGTTTTAGCCAATAAGATATTTTAACAAAGATGTTGCGCATAAATATTGCAAAAACCGGGCAAATATATAATTTTATCCCATATTCAGTTTCAAGAAATTAAGGTATAAAAAATTTAAACAATGAGCACAGAAAAAGTTTTACAGGCATTGAAGAAATCAGGAAAACCTATGAAATCAGCCGAAATTGCCGAAGCTACAGGAATTGACAAAAAGGATGTGGACAAAGCAATAAAAACTTTAAAAGCAGAAGAAAAAATTATCAGTCCCAAAAATTGCTATTACCAGGCAAAATGATTGCTGAAAACATTGCCTTTGTTGTTGTTGATCAATCGAAGCTTGATAAAGTTGAAACTTTATGGAGTAAGCTGCGGTTGCATCACATGAATAACTCATTGCATTTTAAGGAGCGATACCAAACAATGAATTTTCAGGAAAGAATAGCACCCTTACTTAAAAAGTGCAAGAATGGTGATTTGTTTATTGAAATTGCTTCGGATAAATTGACAAAAAAGGATATTGGATATTGCATAAGTTCCTTTACAGACTTAACCGGGAAGGAAGGCGAAATTGAATCGTTGTATATTGAACCGGAATACCGAGGTTTAAATATAGGTCGCACATTAGTTCAAAATGCTTTACAATGGATGGATGCAAAAAATGTATCGACTAAAAAAGTTGTAGTAGCAGCTGGCAATGAATCAGCCATTCATTTTTATGCAAAATTTGGATTTTATACAAAATCATTAAGTTTGGAACAAAGCTGAATTTAATTTAACACTTTTTGACATTCCTTCCGTTTTAATTGCTTCAAAATGGCATAATTGATTTCTAATATTGCATTTTTTGCAAATACAATTGAAGTTCTGATACAGTTTATATATTATTATGCAAATATTGCAAATCCCTTTATTGGCTTAGTATAAATCAATTTTATAGCAGATTTATAACAATATATTTTTGATCTGAAATCAAAAAAAAATATTGTTATGAAAACAAAATTTTACTCTTCGAAAAAATTTGTCCTTTTCTACTTTTTAGTTATTGTTCTAACTGCAAATTCATTTGCCCAGAAAAGGCCGACTATAACCGTATTAAATATTGATACGCACGGTTTGGAATACACTCCTGAACAATTGGGAAACCTTGTTAGAATTGAATTGGAAAGGCTCGATACTTTTGAAGTAATGGACAGGTATGATGTTGTTTACCTGGTTAAGAAGAACAGCCTTGATATTTCGAACTGTTACGGTAAAATTGGATTGCTGGAGGTTGGCAATTCACTTAAATCCGACAAAATGTTATCGGGTAGTATTGAATTGTATGGCGAAACGATAATCCTTACTCTTCGTTTGGTTGATGTGCATAAAAGCGTGATAGAAAAAAGCTATGTAAAGGAATATTTGAACCTTCCAAAAGAAATGCAATCGATGATAAGGGTTTCGTTACGTGAAATGTTTGGATTATCAAACGATCCAAATTTTGTAGCTCAGTTAACCAAACCCAACACTTATGAAAATGTGGTAAGCACACCACAAACCGATAGATTAAATTTATCAGGGCCTCGAATGGGCGTTGCTGCTTTTACAGGTCAGTTTTGTAGAATTTTACGGGATAAGACTGAAAATGGTGGATTTGATATGTATCCTTATATGTATCAGTTTGGTTACCAATTCGAAAAGATGTACCTGAATGAAGGTAATTTCCAGGCGCTTTTTGAATGCATCCCCATGATTTCAGGAATTGACCAGGGAAAGTTAATACCCTCAGTTGCTTTAATGAATGGAATAAGAGACAATATTGGAGGTTGGGAATTTGCAGTAGGTCCAAATTTTGCCATTTCAAAAAGGGCAAATGTTTTTATGGATAAAAATGGAATTTGGCAGCTTAAAAGCAACTATTCGCCAGATAAAGTTGTTGATAGTACGAAAGTTCAATTTTATAACCAGGCAGATAGCCGGGGATTTGGAGTACTTTCTCCTTCATTCGTAATAGCTGTAGGTAAAACATTTAAATCTGGCCGAATGAATTTTCCTGTGAATATCTATTTTATTCCTGCAAAAGATGGATTGGAATTTGGGTTATCGTTAGGATATAATGCAAAAAACAGCAAATAATTATTAAATATAAATAAGTAAAGCCGGGTTAAGCCCGGCTTTACTTATTTAAACTAAAATTTTATTATAATTTTTTCTTTACTTCAGTTTCTTTAAATCCTTCTACAAGATCACCTACTTTAATATCATTAAAGTTTTCGATGTTTAATCCGCAATCCTGACCTGATACTACTTCTTTTACATCGTCTTTAAATCGTTTTAACGATGCCAGGTTCCCGGTATATACAACTATTCCGTCACGAATAATGCGGACTTTTGTGCTGCGTTGAATTTTTCCTTCTTTACACATACAACCTGCAACGGTTCCAACTTTTGTAATTTTGAATACTTCACGTATTTCAAGGGTTGCAACAATTTCTTCTTTAATTTCAGGAGAAAGCATACCCTCCATAGCGTCCTTTAATTCTTCAATTGCGTCGTAAATAATAGAATACAAACGGATTTCAATTTGTTCTTTCTCAGCGAGTTTACGTGCATTCATGGATGGACGAACCTGGAAACCAATAATAATAGCGTTTGAAGCAGCTGCCAACAGAATATCCGATTCTGAAATTTGCCCAACTGCTTTATGAATAATATTCAACTGAATTTCAGGCGTTGAAAGTTTAATAAGTGAATCGGACAGAGCTTCAACAGAACCATCAACATCACCTTTTACAATTACATTAAGTTCTTTAAAACTGCCTATTGCTATTCGTCGGCCAATTTCATCGAGCGTGATATGCTTTTTGGTACGGATTCCCTGTTCACGCTGTAATTGTTCACGTTTTAATGCTATATCTTTTGCTTCTTTTTCATCATCCAAAACATGAAATTCGTCACCAGCCTGGGGAGCGCCATTTAAACCCAAAACTAATACGGGACTTGATGGACCCGCTTCGTCAACACGTTTTCCACGTTCATTATACATAGCTTTTACACGACCAAAATGAGTTCCGGCTAATACTAAATCTCCAATGTGTAATGTTCCGGTTTCAACCAAAATGGTGGCAACATATCCACGGCCTTTATCCAATGATGATTCAACAACATTTCCTTTGGCATTTCTATTCGGATTTGCAGTTAATTCAAGTATTTCGGCTTCGAGCAAAACTTTTTCCAATAGCTTATCTACATTTAAGCCCGATTTTGCTGATACTTCCTGCGATTGATATTTTCCACCCCAATCTTCAACCAGCAAATTCATGTTGGCCAATTCTTCCTTTATCTTATCAGGGTTTGCCGTTGGTTTATCTATTTTATTAATTGCAAATACAATTGGAACACCTGCTGCCTGTGCATGGTTGATTGCTTCGCGGGTTTGCGGCATTACACCGTCATCAGCTGCAACAACTATAATTGCAATATCTGTAATTTTAGCACCACGGGCACGCATTGCAGTAAAAGCTTCGTGACCCGGAGTATCAAGAAACGTAATTTGCTTGCCACCTTCCAATTGAACTCCATAAGCACCTATATGTTGTGTAATTCCTCCAGCTTCACCGGCAATTACATTTGTATTACGAATAAAGTCGAGCAACTTGGTTTTACCATGGTCAACGTGACCCATTACAGTTACAATTGGCGGACGAGGCATTAAATCTTCCGGTTCATCATCTTCTTCTTCAATGGCTTCCTGAATTTCAACACTTACAAATTCAACTTTGAAATTGTGTTCTTCAGCCAATAAAACGATAGTTTCGGCATCGAGCCTTTGATTAATGGAAACAAAAAGCCCAAGGCTCATACATGTTGCGATAAGCTGTGTTGGAGGAACATTCATCATGGAACCTAACTCATTTACAGTAACAAATTCAGTTACTTTAATGATTGATTTTTCCATTTCGGTGCGTTCCTGCTCATCTTGATGACGCTGACTTACAGCATCACGTTTTTCACGCCTGTATTTTGATGTCTTTGATTTTGATCCTTTAGAGGTAAGTCTGGCAAGTGTATCCTTGATCTGTTTTTGTACATCTACTTCATTAACTTCCTGTCGAAATACTCTCTTTATCTTCTTTTTGTCTTTATTTACAGTTGAATGTTGCTGTCCACCCTGAGGTCGATTGATTTCAGTTACAGTTATTTTTTTCCCTTCAATTGAAATTCGTTTCCGTTTTTTCTTTTTATGACGATCGGCTTCAAAATCGCTTGACGATGCAACCAATTTTTTGCTTTCTTTATCTCCTGGGAGGTCAATTTTGCCAACTACTGTTCGGACCAGCCAATTTACCAGCTTTTGCACGTATAACATGGTCTTCTGATTTCTCAGCTTTTTGTTTTTCTTTTACAGGTATTGCTTCCTCGTTTTCTTCAACAGCAGGTTGTTCAGCTGCTAATCGCTTTTTAATATCTTTTTCCGATTGTTTACGTTCGGCTTCACGTTCTTTGTATGAACGTTTTGGAGGCCGGGTACGGAGGTTCATTGAATCGAGATCAATTCTACCTACAACCTTTGGTTGTTCAATTTCTTCCGGTTTCTCGGTAGCAATATGTTCAATAACCTCAGCTTTATGAACAGCTTTTGGTTCTGCTTTTAATTCAACTTTTTCGTGTACTTCTTTAGTTTTCTTTTTTACAGGTGCTGGTTCAGGAATTTGTTCCTGTATCTTTTCCTCTTTTACAGGTTCAGGTTTTGGCGTTTTTTTGGGAGTACTGATATCAATTTTTCCTACAACTTTTATTTCAATTTTTTCTTTGGGTTCTTCAGTTTCATGAAGTATAGCCCTTAGCCTAACATCTTTAATTGTTTCTTCTTCAATATCCTGATCATCTTCATCAATTGGGCGTTTTTTAACATCCTGAAGAGTAATGGTTTCTTTCTTATCGCGAAATTCCCTTAAGTTTAGTTTTTCCGATTCTTTCTTTACTGAAATTTCAGAACTATATTCCTTTTCGAGAATTTTAACCAAATCTTCAGAAATTTTGGTGTTCGGATTATTCTCAACATCATGTCCTTTCTTTTTCAGAAAATCCACAATAGTGGTTATCCCAACATTGAATTCCTTGGCTAATTTACTAAGTCGTACTCCTTTTTGATCACTCATATTAATGTTCCAAGTATTTTAAAGCCCGATATTACAAATATTTATTAAATTTTCTCTGACCTGCAAATAAATTATTCAAATTCGGCTTTCAGAATTCTAATAACTTCTTTTACTGTTTCTTCCTCTAAATCGGTTCGTTTAACTAAGTCAGTGGCTCCTAATTCAAGTACACTTTTTGCTGTATCGCAACCAATTGCTTTTAGTTCGTCAATAATCCAGCTTTCAATTTCATCGGCAAATTCGTCGAGGTTTACATCTTCATCATCATCTTCTGATTCGCGATAAACATCAATTTCATAACCTGTAAGCTGGCTGGCTAATTTAATATTCAAACCACCTTTACCAATTGCAAGAGAAACCTCTTTAGGGTGCAAATATACAGCAGCATTGCTTTCTTGTTCATTTAATTTGATAGAAGTTACTTTTGCAGGACTTAAAGCCCTTGTTATATATAATTGTGTGTTATTGGTAAAGTTAATAACGTCAATATTTTCGTTGCGAAGCTCACGAACAATTCCGTGAATACGTGATCCTTTCATTCCAACGCAGGCACCAACCGGGTCAATTCTGTCGTCATACGATTCAACTGCAACTTTGGCACGTTCGCCTGGAACCCTGACTATTTTTTTAATTGTAATTAAACCATCGAATATTTCCGGCACTTCGAGTTCAAATAACCTTTCAAGGAAAATTGGTGATGTACGTGAAAGAATAATTAATGGGTTGTTGTTACGCATATCAACTTTTATAACAACCGCTCTAATAGTATCTCCTTTCCGGAAATAATCAGATGGAATTTGTTCGGTTTTAGGCATTATTAATTCATTGCCTTCATCGTCGAGTATTAAAATTTCTTTTTTCCAAACCTGATAAACTTCCCCGGTTATAATTTCACCAATCCTGTCCTTATATTTTGCATAAATGTTATTTTTTTCAAGTTCCATAATACGGGCGCTCAAATTCTGACGTAAAGCCAAAATAATACGGCGTCCAAAACTTGCTAATTTTACTTCGTCGGTAACATCTTCACCAACTTCATAATCATCATCAATTTTTTTAGCATCGGTAATTGAAATTTGGCGATTCGGGTCTTCCAATTCATCATCGTTCACGACCTGACGGTTTCTCCATATTTCGAAGTCGCCCTTATCAATATTAATAATTACATCGTAATTATTTGCTTCGCCATACGCTTTTTGCAGCATCGATTTGAATACATCCTCCAAAACGCGCATCATTGTTGCCCTGTCGATATTTTTCAGTTCTTTAAATTCTGAAAAGGTTTCTATAAGGTTCAGATTTTCCATATCTTATTTTTTTGATCTAAAAATTTTAAAATTTCAATACAAGTTTTGTGTTTTTAATTTTTTCGAACTCCACAAATTGTTGTTCGTAAATTATTTGTTTTTTTTTGGTTTTTTCAATTTTGATTATTTTTTCAGATTCAATGTTTACGCCATCGTCAGTAATTGAACCCAATTTACCTTTTATTTTTTGACCATTATTAAAAAGTATTTCAACAGTTTGGCCAATATTCTTCTGATATTGTTGTTTTACCCTGAATGGTTCTGATAACCCGGCCGATGAAACTTCCAATTCATAATCTTCAACTTCCCGGTCAAAGTTTGCTTCAATAGCGCGTGTTACTGCAACACAATCATCAATGCCAATACCTGAAAAACTGTCAAGTGAAACAACTATTTTATTACCAGGTTTAACAGCTATTTCAACTATAAATTGGTTATTCGAGTCTATTTTGTTTTCGACAACCTGTCGAATTTTTTCTTTTGTAATCATGGTCGCTAAAGGGTAATAAAATAGGGGACTCTTGTCCCCTAAACCATAATAAACCTAATCGAGCGCAAAGATATAGAATTTTAAATGAGAATTGCAAATTTTATTAAAGATGAATTATTTAAGCTAAATTTAAAGAATAAAATTAGTTTTTCCAGATGTGGATTATTCAAAGAATATTTTATCTTTGCAGGCTCAAAAAATAATTAAGTTCTAATAAATTAAAGCGTTAAGTTATGCCCACAAAAATCAGACTATCGCGTCAGGGACGCAAAAGAATTCCTTACTACCACATTGTGGTAGCTGATAGCAGGGCGCCACGGGATGGCAAATACATTGAACGTTTAGGCGTGTATAACCCTAAATCAAATCCTGCCACTATTGAAATTGATTTTGATAGAGCATTGTATTGGCTGCAAACTGGCGCACAACCTACAGATACTTGCCGGAATATACTTTCGGATAAAGGTGTTTTATATAAAAATCATCTTTTGGGTGGTGTAAAAAAAGGTGCTTTTACTACCGAACAAGCTGAAGCTAAATACCAGGCCTGGACTGAACAAAAAGAAAGTAAAATTCAGCAAAGTATTGATGCTACAAAAAGCAACAAGGAAAAAATTAAACAACAAAAATTAGAAGCCGAAAGTAAGATTCGTGAAGCCAGGGCTGCTGCTATTGCTAAAAAGGCTGTTGTTGTTGAAGCTGATGTTCCTGCTGAAAACACCGAAGAAGCTGCTAATTAATAATATTTTACCCAAATGACGGGTAAAAATTACAGACAAATAGGCCATCTGTCGAAACTTCATGGATTTGAAGGCGAAGCAATTTTAGTAGCAGATGGTTTTTTTGCAAAAAATATTGTAAAAACGGAATGGATTTTCCTCAAAATTGATGGATTACCTGTTCCGTTTTTTGTTTTAAAAATTTATCTTCGTTCCGAATCATTAGCTATTATTAAACTTCAGGATATTTCTTCATCATCCGGTATGCAACGATTTCTGGGTATGGATGTATTTGTTGAAGACAATCGAAAACAGAAGTTTTCAAAAGAAACAAAAAATTCCGAGACACTTAAAGGATATCAAATTATTGATTTGAATAAAGGGTTTATTGGACTTGTAGAAGAGGTTATAAATTATAACGAGAATTATGTTTTGCAGGTAATCTTTAATAATAAGGAAATACTTATTCCTATTGGGGATGAAATAATTCAACAAATCAATGATAAGGATAAAATAATTAATGTTACTATTCCTGAAGGCTTGTTGGACTTGTATTTATAGTGCCTAGTTTTTTCTTTGGCCAAAAACTCAGCATAATTTTAAAAATTGAATAACTGGTCATTATTACCCCAATAACAAAAATCATAAATCCACTAAATATATAGCTGGCGTTAAAAAGAACAGGATTTTTTTTAACTTCGGTGTAAGTTCCAAAAATAGAGCCAAATAGTACAACCAAGCCAAGCATGAGCATGAATACATATAATGTATTGGTTAACCTTTCGGTTGTGCGGTATATCTCTGTTTTCTTAAAATTATTGAATTTCATTTGCGCGTGGCGTCTTGCCTGTTCACGGATTCGGGCACGCTCGGCTGCAATCCAGGCATCAATGACGGTTTGCGAAGTGTCTTTTAAATCTGTCTGGTCCCATTTATTGAACTTTTCTTCAAGTTCAATTTTATTGGATAAATATTGGTAAGCTTCATTAATTTCAATAAATCTATCACGTGCATTTTCCAATTTACTTACATCAGGATGGTACAAATGCGCAAGCCTTCGATAAGCTTTTTTTACATCATTTATTGAAGCTCCTTTAGGAATTTGAAGAATTTGGTAATAATCAGCCACAACTTTACCGTTTCTACAAATTTATTCTTTTGTAAATGATTTTATAAACTTTATTGCTTTGAAAATTTATGTAGAAGTGAAATATATAATTTTTCCATTTTTATAGCCTGTGCCTGGATTGTCCAACGATCAACATGTCGAAGTGCTTCAGCCGATTTTTCCTGACAGATATTTATATCGCTTAAAAGTAAATCAGTTTTTTCAACAAACATATCCATATCATCATCAACCATAAATCCACCGGAATCGCCTCCCATAACTTCGCGGGTGCCCATTTTACCTATGGCTACTACAGGAGTTCCACATGCCATAGCTTCTAATGTAACCAATCCCTGACTTTCAACTTTCGATGCAAATACAAAAACATTGGCTGTTGAATAGAAATCTTTTAATTTATCACGATCAATATAACCTGTAAAAATTATTTTATCACTTATTCTTTTTTCCTGTGCATATATTTCAAGATCCTTTCTGGCTGGTTCATCACCAGTTATCACCAAATAAAGTTCAGGATATTTTGGCAACAATTTTTTCAATACATCTATTAAAAATTCAATATTTTTTTCTTTTCCTAACCTGCCAACAAAAAATAGAAATTTCTTATGAACGAGTTTTGGATAATATTGATAAACATTTGAAACAGCAACTTCATCACAATGTTTTATATATTGAAAATCAGATTGGTCAATTCCGGTCGGGATTACGCGAATGGGCTTGAATATAAAGTATAAATTCAAAAGCACTTCCATAAGAGAGGTTGGAACAATAATAATATCTGCTTTTCGATAGTTCGAACGCATAAATATCCTGCAATATGGACGTGAAAGCCATGCTGGAATAAAAGATAAATAAAGCCCTATTAGTTCTTCCCAATTAGTATGGCAAGTCATAACCAATGGGATATGATTTCTCTTCACATATTTACAAGCAATTTTGCTTAATGCAAATTCAGTATGAATATGAATAATATCGGGGTTTATTTCGTCTAAAGCCTTGTAAATTTTTTTCTTTTCAGATTTATAAACCAGTCGGTTTTCGTCATTAAAAGGGACTTTATACGATCGGAAACGGAAAATATTTTTTCTATCCTTTATTTCATCCTGTACTGCTGCTCCCGGATAATCGGGAACAAACAAATAAACACGATGACCCATTTTTGTAAGTTCTCTCGAAAATGCATCTACTGAAACAGAAACACCACTAATTGAAGGCCAATACTGATCGGTAAAGTAAGCAATAATCATTATAGTAGAAAATGGGGTTATTGAAGTGCTAATTTATTCTATGTAAAATTAAAGTTAACAATCAATATGGTTAAAAATATGAAAACGATGTTAAAATAGTATTGAATTGAAAACAATTATATGAATCAAACTGTTTCTAAAATAAATTTAAAATATGTCTTTTACATTAGAAATAGGAATGAAAGCGCCTGAATTTAAGCTTAAAGCTACAAATGACAGGTTCTATAGCTTGGATGATTTTTATGATTCAAAATACCTGGTTGTGTTTTTTACTTGTAACCATTGTCCTTATGTATTGGGTTCCGATGAGGTTACACGACAGACAGCGGATAAGTTTAAATCTAAAGGGGTGCAGTTTGTAGCCATAAACTCTAATAGTTCACGGACTTATGCCGATGATAGTTTTGAAAACATGGTTAAACGTATGGCTCAGAATAAATTTCCCTGGTTTTATTTACATGATGAGAGCCAGAATATTGCGTTGGCTTATGGTGCATTGCGTACCCCGCATTTTTTTGTATTTAATAAAAACCGTGAGTTGGTATATACCGGTCGTGGAATTGATAGCCCAAAGGATACTTCAAAAATGAAAGTAAACGATTTGGAAAGAGCCTTGACTGAACTTACCGAAGGAAAAGAAATATCAATTAAAACAACTAATCCTATTGGCTGTAATGTAAAATGGGATGGTAAAGATGCACATTGGATGCCCGCAGAAGCCTGCGATTTGATTTAATAGTCAATTCTAAATATTAAAAATAAAACCTTATTCCAAAATTTAAATCAAAATGAGTGAGGCTTTCTTTTTGTGTTAATACCTTTATTTCGCCATCGTTTTTAATTTGGCTCAGTGTAGCAACCAATAATTTTGTTGACCCAAAAACAGAAAATTGTTTGTAAACATTGTATTCCAAAAGTAAACCTAAATTAAACCCAAGTGTATTTCCGGTATTATTAAAGTTAGCTGTATCCTGTTTGCCTGTATAAGAATAGTAGATATAGCCGAACCCACCAGTGAATTCACCTGATAATCGTGGATTATTGTAATGTTTGCGATGATGATACTGAATGCTGAAGTAATCAATCGTTGTTTTTCCTGAAATATTTTCAATTGCTCCCTGAGAAATTTCTATATTTTGAGCAGAAAAGGAATTAAAAAATTCGTTGTATCCAAATCCAAAGCCATCATCGGCATTATACCAAATAGCTTCGATATTAAGATTTGTACCTTGTCGTTTTTTTTGAATATACGAAGCATAACTACCAGTATCAACTCCATTAGGAACAATTATCCGGTAACTGTAGCCATAATCTGTTTGAATGGAAAACTGGCCAAAAGTTTCAGTGATTTTGAAAAGAAATAATACAACAAAACATATTAAAATTCTTTTCAGCATTTGGTTTCGTTATTTTAAACTCCAATCGAAGCCATCTTTGCGGTCTTTAATTGCAATTCCAATTTTATCCAATGAATTGCGAATATTATCGGATGTGGCGAAATCCTTTTTCGATTTGGCTTCTGTGCGCATTTCAAGTAACAATTCAACAAGTCCTGAAATAATGCCAAAGTTATTTCCACTAGCCGATTCATCTTTTAAGCCTAAAATATATTCAATAAAATTTTTGAATATATTTTTTAACTTATACAAATCTTCCTTATTAATAAAATCTTTGCCATCATTAATAGAATTAATACTCCGCACACTATCCATAAGTACAGAAATAAGAATTGCACTATTGAGGTCGTCGTTTAGAGCTTCATAACATTGCGCTTCAATTGCATTGACATCAATACTTGATTTGTCTGTTGCTTTTAATGATTGTAATGTTTTATAACCTGCCATTAATCTCTGCAACCCTTTCCCGGCAGCTTGCAAAGCTTCGTTTGAAAAATCGAGTGTACTGCGGTAATGTGCCTGAAGTATGAAAAACCTTATGGTCATTGGGCTGTATGCTTGTTCCAATGCTTTATGGTTCCCGGAGAAAAGTTCTTCAAGGGTAATAAAATTACCCAATGATTTACCCATTTTCTGTCCATTAATGGTTATCATATTGTTGTGCATCCAATAATGAACTGCGTCGGAACCATTTGCAGCAACTGATTGTGCAATTTCACACTCGTGGTGTGGGAACATTAAATCCATGCCACCACCGTGAATATCAAAGGTTTCGCCTAAATATTTACAACTCATAGCAGAGCATTCAAGGTGCCATCCCGGAAAGCCTTCGCTCCATTCCGATGGCCAGTGCATGATATGTTCAGGTGTGGCTTTTTTCCACAATGCAAAATCGAAAGCTCCTTTCTTCTCATCCTGGCCTTCCAGCTGGCGTGTATTCGATTTTAAATCGTCAAGCACCCTTCCCGAAAGTTTTCCGTAATTGTAAAGCTGGTTATATTTTTCAACGTCGAAATAAATACTGCCATTGGAGTTATAGGCAAATCCTTTTTCGATAATTTTTTTTATGAATTGCTGTTGTTCAATAATATGGCCTGAAGCACGAGGTTCAATGCTTGGCGGAAGCACATTCAGCAATTCCATTTGTTTCTGATACCGGTTGGTGAAGAATTGAACAACTTCCATAGGTTCGAGCTGTTCGAGCCTGGCTTTTTTCTCAATTTTATCCTCTCCTTCATCGGCATCGTTTTCTAAATGGCCAACATCGGTAATATTCCTTACATAGCGGACTGTATATTCCAAATGTTTAAGGTAACGGAAAAGTAAATCGAAAGTAATTGCAGGGCGCGCATGACCCAAATGAGCATCGCCATATACAGTCGGACCGCAAACATATAAACCTACATGATGCGGATTAATTGGAACAAACTTTTCTTTCTGCCGTGTTAAAGTATTGTATAGCTGCAAATTATTGTCCATGAGGCAATTTGTTAAAGCCTCAAAATTAGCAATAAATTTTAGTTATTTTTTGATGAACTTAAGCTTTGGTAAATTCAAGCCAAAACAAAATTATTTAATTTGAATTTTCAGAACAAAGGGAAAGTTAATACAACTAAACTTTATCTATGGGTTACAATTAATTTTTGGGTATAACTATAATTTTTATTATTTACCTGCAAAAAATACAATCCGTTTTTCAATTCCTCAACCGATAAATCAAGAGTGTTGCCGTTTTCTTTTTCATCCAAAAGTAATAATCCTGAAGTGTTAAATATCCGGACAGAATTTATATTATCCTGAGAAATGATATGTACAATGCTGGAAGCTGGATTCGGATATATACTATTTGTGTTTCCAAAACTATTATTAATATCAGTAAAAGAGCCAATTGTGATGTTGACAATTTGGTTTAAATCAGTTGTGTAAACCGAACCATATTGCAGATATTCATTATTGCTTACAACTGAATAAGGATATTGATTATTTGCAACCAGGTTTGAAAATGTAACCTGTCCAAGGCTGTTTGAAATTTTTGATGAATCGTTAAATGCAATTGCAATACCTTGAACCGGATTGTTCAATTGGTTTGTAATATTAAATGTTACAGTATTTGAAGGTGAAAGAATAATTGAAATTGTTGTATCACTTATTATAGAATAATAATTTGTTTGTGGCGCAAAACCCGGCTTAGTAGCTTGAAACCGATATGGGTTACCGTAATTGTTTACTTTAAATGATGCTTTCCCATTTAAATCAGTAGTTAAAAATCCATTATTCATTAAAAGTTCAACATTATTTAAGGGCAAATTATTTTCATCTTTTACCAAAAAAGAAATTGTATAATCCTTAACATTAGTAAATGATCCAATCCATTTATATATTCCGGCGCCATTGGAATATTGGTCGTAATTCGATCCAGCCCATCCAACCGTTGGTGTTAGAAATCTGAAGTCATTAATATTTGCGCTTCGGTCAAATATTGTGGATGATGAATCGTTATTGAAACTCACTGATGATTCACTTCCATTTATGTTTATCCATGTAGATGAAGTGCCATGCACAAAGGCAGTATTGTTATAATATGGATATCCGGTTAAGCTGAATTTATGCCAAGTTTTGCCTGTATCATTTGTCAGATAAAATGTATCAGTTGAATAATTTCCACCGTCAAATGCTATTGCGGAGGTAGCATTTTTAAGTTTAACATATACAACATCATTGGCCCCAGATAAATTATTTGTTACTGTCCATGTTAATCCTTTATTTGATGATTTATAAATTCTTCCATTGGTTGTACCGAACCAAATGGAATTGCCATAAGCATCAAAATCATCCATTATACCAGCTTCTCCACTTAATGCTGATGGCAGGTTTGATGTTGAAACCCTGTTCCAGATACTTCCACCATTAATGGTTGTATAAATAAAAAATCGGTTCAAAGATGGATCACCCATACAAACACCATTGTTGCTATCAAAAAAATACACCCAGTCGGCCCAACTTCCTCTGAAATTTGCTGAAGTTTGCGTAGTCCATGTTTTTCCACTATCGGAAGTAACCATAATTGCTCCACCACTGCTATTTTGCGGATTTAAACAAGCATATGCTTTATTTGAACTTATAGCATATATATTGGATAGAGATAATCCTTTTGAAGCATTTGTTATATTCCGGGTAACCCATGTATTTCCTCCATCGGAAGATTTAACGTACAAGTTATTTTTACCACCCAACGTTGCCCAAATATTATTTGAATTTGCAACCGAAATATATTCAATACTCAATTGCTCGCTTGAAGGGACTAATTGTTTTAATTCCCAAAAATTCGATTTAAGCTGAATGGTTATTTCATGGGTACTTGTATGATTTCCTTCAGTTGCAACTATTTTTAATTTATGATTACCGGCAATAAGGTTATTGGGTTTCAAAGTAAATACATAAGGTACTGAAGTAAGCGAATCTGTTGCAATACTACCAACATAGAAAATAATTTTTGTTGGGTCTCCGCTTATAACATTGATTGGAATCTGCATTGTTGTGTCGGTACTAATTACCGCAAGGTGCCTGTGGGCTTGAAATTCTGCAAACCAGGCTTGTGTCGGAATTTGGTTTTATTCCTGTAATAATTGAATTGTAATAATCGAATTGATAAACATATGGATCAATGGCTCCAATTGTAAAATAACCATTATATTCACCACCCCATCCCCAGTTAAAATGAAATTTGGTAGGATAGGAATTGTCATATCCATCGCAAACGAAAGCATGGCCTTCGATTGCATCTTGTCCTGAGTAATAAACTGGTCGTTTCGCGTTTAATTCGTTTTTTATCCGTGCAATCCACAATTCATAACTTGTACTATCTGAAGCTAAATTATAGAGTTGCATTGAATCAGAATAGTTAAAATATTGCTCTAATGCAGTTATAACTGATTCATCAGCTGCACCTGAACCTGATGAATCATAGTCCATATTTACGGCTATACCACATTGATAAATTAAATTTGCAAGTTCAGTATTTGGAGATGTTGCGGTATCCGGAATGCTGTTCCAATTATACACAGTATTTCCAAAGTTGGTTGATAATGTTCCGTATTTTTGAAGAGAATAGGAATGAAATCCTAAGCCTTTATTTGGAAAACCATAATAATACATAATTTGCGATATTGCTAAAGCAACACAGCCTGCCGGATCATGTCCGTTATAACCATATGGAGCTCCAGCATCAGCCGGACATAAGTCGTTATAATATTGCGTCTGGTTCCAAGCTGATTTTAATAATGGAGAAACAACGGTATTGACGTTATCTAAGTTACTGCTTAATGCTGACTGCCACTGGGTACTTGCTAATTTATTTGATATATTATTGGTAATTGCAGAATAAATCTCGTCATTATATTTCTGTAACCAAAATTTTGCTGAAGGATTGATATTGTTTTCATTAATTGAACCTTTAGTTGAATATGCAAGAATTGGATTTGCAACGTCATTGGCCGAAACAATAATCCATCCGCCTTCCGCTAAATTGAATGTATAAGTTGTAGTTACTGAGTCCATCTTTGATGCATAATAATTCTTTATGTTAACCCCAGATGCTTTAAGTGTTTTTTTATGTAAAAAGAAATTTATTGCAACTTTTTGTGCTGAATCAACTGAAACCGGATTGGACAATACTATTATGCAATTGAAAAACAATGCAATAAATAGTGTGATATATTTCATATCCAGGATTTTATTTTGAAATTAAATCATAAAAACAAATTGAATGTTTATAAGTTATTTTTGGAAATATATTTAACATATTTTAATCCCTGTGTAAATAGAAAAAAATCATTTGTCATTTGTCATTCATTCCTTTTAAAGAATAATCTTTTAGTAATACAAACTTATATCCCATTTCCCTAAGTTTTGGAACAACTATTTGCATGGTTTGCAATTCCTCCCATTGCGGATGGTTGAAGTGCATTAAAACAATGGAGCCCGGTTTGACTTGTTTCATTAAATTTTCGCTTAACACTTTAGCTGGTGTGCAGGGGACAGCATCACCAGGTAAATCAGAGTAATTGACTAATTTCAAATTAAGTAGTGATGCTATTTTAATGCAGGTTTCATCGGTATAAGCTGTTGCTGAACGGAAAAACTTTGGCCTTCTGCCTGTTAATTTTTCAATTTTCCGGGCATTCAATTCCATTTCGTCAATTACTTCACCAACATTTTGGGTTCCAATTATACCATAAGCTGAAGCTCCATCAACCGAACAAAGCCGATGATTTAACCCGTGATTTTCAATTTCAAATAAACTGTCGGCAGCCAATCTTAAAAATGTTTTTTTATTTGCATCAATCCAAAGTCCAGTGATAAAAAGTGTTGCCGGCACATGTTCCTTTTTTAGATAATTTATTAAAGCTGCATTATAACCACTACCATAGCCTCCACAGCCATCAAAAGTGAATGCAATAACTTTATCATTGGTGTTTAATTTTTCATTTATTCCTTTAATAAATTGACCAAATTTGCCCGGTTTGGCATTTGGAAAATCAGCAATTATTCTCTTTTTAAATTCAATATAATCTGGTGTATATAACTTTTGAATTGCTTTTTGAAGTGCCGCCGAATCATGCATCGAATGTTTAATTTGCTTGACAGGTTGAGGTTTATTTCCCTGAGAAAATAAATCAGTCTGATAAATAATTATGATTAATACAATTATAAGTTTACTAAAAAATCGCATCGTTTTACTTTTTAAAAAATTACTTTAATGTGTTCAAATGCAAAAATCTACAATAAATCTGTGGACTTAGATTAATTTTACAAAAATTAACACAATTCAATGTCACATAAAAAGAAAAAAAATCAGGACAATCCTGATAGAAATATACTGATAAACAGTATTCTGGGCATATTTAATGCCAATCCTACCCAAGCCTATAATTATAAGCAAATTGCAAAACGGTTAACCTCAAAAGAGTCAAAACAAATTGATCGTGTGGTAAAAGCACTAACCGAAATGGTTATTCATGAAGATTTGGTTGAAATTCAACCCGGTAAATATAAACTCAATTCGAAAACAAAATATATCCAGGGCAAAGTTCAAATAACCAGTAGTAACAATGCTTTTGTTATTTCTGAAGAAATTGAACAAGATGTATTTATTGCACAGAAAAACTTGCATCACGCTTTGGGTGGCGATATTGTGCGGGTTTATTTGTATGCCCAGAGGTCGGGTCGTAAGCTCGAAGGCGAAATAGTTGAAATTATTGAAAGTAAACGCAAACAGTTTGTCGGTATTTTGGAAGTTACCCAAAAATTTGCCTTTTTGGTTTCCGATAGCAAAGATGTTCCATACGATATATTTATCCCGCTTGATAAATTGCATAAAGCAAAAAATGGGCAAAAGGCAATTGCACGAATAACAAATTGGCCCGACAATGTTAAAAATCCGTTTGGCGAAATTATTGAAGTTATTGGCGATCCCGGAAAGAATGAAACTGAAATGCATTCTATTCTTGCAGAATTTGAACTTCCTTATAAATTTACGAAAGAAGTTGAGCAGGAAGCCGAACATATTTCTGATGTAATAACCAAAGATGAAATAACAAGCAGGCGCGATTTCCGGAATATTACAACATTTACTATTGACCCGGCTGATGCCAAGGATTTTGATGATGCACTTTCGTTTCAGCAATTAGCGAATGGAAATATTGAAGTTGGTATTCATATTGCTGATGTTACGCATTATGTTCATCCGCGTACTATTTTAGATGACGAAGCTTATGAGCGCGGCACATCAGTTTATTTGGTTGACAGGGTAATTGCCATGTTGCCTGAACGATTGTCAAACAATATTTGTTCGCTTCGCCCAAATGAAGACAAACTTTGTTATTCGGCTGTTTTTGAGCTTGATAAAAATGCCAATGTGATAAATGAATGGTTTGGGCGAACTGTCATTAATTCAAACAAAAGGTTTAATTACGATGAAGCCCAACAAATAATTGAAACCGGAATTGGCGATTTAAACGAAATTATTGTTGAATTGGACAGATTAGCAAAACTAATCCGCGAACAACGCATGAAAAACGGCGCTATTGAATTCGACAGGGTTGAAGTTAAATTCGAAATAGATGAAAATGGAAAGCCAATTAGGGCTTATTTTAAAGAAAATAAAGATTCGAATAAACTGATTGAAGAATTTATGCTTTTGGCCAACAGAAGGGTCGCTGAATTTGTCGGAAAACAAAAAGATAAGGCCAAAGCCAAAACATTTGTATACCGTGTTCATGACTTGCCTAACATGGAAAAATTAATGTCATTCGTAAATTTTGTTAAAAAATTCGGTTATAAAGTCAATACCTCTGGCGGAAAGCAAACTGCACAAAGTATTAATAAGTTACTTGATAACGTTCAGGGGAAAAACGAAGAAAATATTGTCGAAAACCTTGCATTAAGGGCAATGGCAAAGGCTGAATATTCAACCAAAAATGTTGGACATTATGGCCTTGCGTTTGATTATTATACACATTTCACATCGCCAATCCGACGCTATCCCGATATGATGGTTCATCGTTTGCTCGACCATTACCTGAAAAAAGGTGAATCAAAAGATCAGACAAAATATGAAAAAATGTGCAAACATGCCTCTGATATGGAAAAGCGTGCAACCGATGCCGAAAGAGCTTCAATAAAATACAAACAGGTTGAATTTATGAGCGATAAAATTGGTAATATTTATGATGGCACTATTTCAGGAATAACCGAATGGGGAATTTATGTAGAAATAAATGAAAATAAATGTGAAGGAATGATACCAATTCGAGAGATCGACGATGATTTTTACTATTTTGATGAAGAAAATTATTGCCTGGTCGGTCGACATCATGGGCGTAAATTTCAGTTGGGCGATGCCGTTCGAATTAAGATATGGAGAACGAATTTGTTAAAAAAACAAATGGATTTTCAATTGGCTATTAACATCGATTAAAAATTTTTACTTTCGAGTAAACATTTTTTTATTATCATTGTTTTATAATTGAATTTTTCATGGGGTTTAGTTTGTCAACCCTCTTTCAGATTAGTTAATTCTATGATGGGAGAGGGTTGTTTTATTTCTGATTCAATTTATCATTATTATATTTGTGGCTTAAATTATAAAAATGAATAAATTATTCCTAATTACTACATTGTTAATTCAATTATTGGCTTCAAAACTTTTTGCTCAAACTCCCGAATGGGATAATCCTCAAATTGTACAGGAAAATGAAATCAAGCCACATTCTACTTTTTATCATTATCCGAATTTGAAGGTGGCTTCGAAATTTGATAAATGGGGCTTAACATGGATGCTTACATTAGATGGCAATTGGCAATATAATTGTGCGCTGAAAGCATCCGATATCCCACATGATTTTCCACTTCCTGAATTCGATGTAAGCAAATGGGCAATTGTTCACATCCCATCAATGCATAAAAATATAAAAACCGGAATAAGTACTTCATTTCCATATGTGCCACATGATGGAAACCAGGTTAATTCATATCGTAAAGTTTTCCCGATTCCTGAAAATTGGTACGGGCAACAAATAATTTTGCATTTTAGCGGTGCCGGCTCTGGTTTCTACGTTTGGTTGAACGGCAGAAGGGTTGGTTATAGTGAAACTGGTAATTGTGGCTCGGAGTTCAATGTTACACCATTTATAAAATTTGGACGAATGAATGTTCTGGCTGTTCAAACCTATGAATTTACTGACGATACTTGGTTAAATGAAAATGATTCAGTTTCTAATACCGGAATTTACAGTGATATTTTTATTTATGCTGTTCCAAATTTAAGTATTTTCGATTATACTGCCGAAACAAGTATTAACTCAGGAAACGGTAAATTAAATGTAACAATTGTTCCCAAAAGATACTTGCAAAGCATAGATGGAAAATTTAAGATTGAATTGAGTTTGCTTGACAAAGATGGAAAAGATATGTTTACCCCGATTGAGAAAATTTACAAGCCGGCTAAAGCTGAAGATAGTATAATTGAAATTGACCAATTGGTAAATCAAATAAAAGCATGGAACTTAGGTGAACCGAACTTATATTCATTGTTAATAGAATTAAAAGACAAGGATAATCAAACTATTGAAGTAGTTGGTTCAAAAATAGGGTTCCGGAATGTTAAATTTAACGATAGTGCTATAATTGTAAATGACATTTCAACAAATTTTTCTGAGATCAAACAATTGCCCTCAATTGATTCAAATAATCAAATAATAAAAGCAATTTCACAATTAAAGAAGAATAAAAGTTATATTGTAAATACTTCAAATACACCTATTGACCCAGAAATATTTAATTTATTCGATATAAATGGAATTTGTGTTATTGAAAATATTCCATTTGAAATTGAGGATAAAAACATTGCCCGCATTGGAAATGAAAGTCAATGGACAGGTCATATTATTTCAAGGGTGAAAAAAATTACAGCACGCGACAAAAATCATCCAAGTATTATTGAATTTCAAATTGATAAAAATTTAAAAGGCAAAAATTTTGAAATTGCAAGAAAGTTATTGAAATAGAATTAAGTATTTGAAACAAAAGAAAATTTTGAAACATTTTTTGAATTTTATCAAAAAAGTATATCTTTGCAATCCCATTATAAAAAATATTGGGAAGAATAAAATTGAATAATTATGAGAGCAGATATTCATCCAAAGACATACAGGTTAGTAGCTTTTAAAGATATGTCGAACGAGTTTACTTTTATTACACGTTCAACCGCAGCTTCCAGAGAAACTATATCCATTGAAGGTGTTGAATACCCGCTAATAAAACTTGAAATTTCGAACACATCGCACCCATTTTATACTGGTAAGATGAAGCTTGTTGATACTGCCGGTCGTGTTGATAAATTCAATACCCGTTACAAAGATCATCTTGATAAAAGAAAAGTTAAATAATTAACAGAAAGCTATATATTAACTCCGGCCAAAACCGGAGTTTTTTATTTAATTTTGTTCTTAAACTATAGGAAATGAAAAACTTTATTTTATTTGATGATAATCGTGTTGAATTATTGCCACTTTCTTTTACTCGTCCGGTTGCTGAATTTAGAATAGGTATTTTAACCATTCGTGAAAAATGGGAAAAACATTTAGCAACTAAAATATCATGGCAAACTGAGCAATATCTTTCCGAAAAATATCCTATAGTAAAAAGTGAGGAAAATATATTTATCAATGGAACAATTATTCCTGATGAAAATCTGGTAAAGAAGATACTTTCACTTCAACATGGTCAGTTTCTTGTTAAAGCAAATATAATTATAGCCTATGCGTGTAATAAAGTTACAGCTAATTGTTTTACCAACGATATTGCTAAAGCTGAAAATACTGTACAATACAACGATGAAATTTTTCAAATAGAGCATCTTTGGGACATTTTCAGGTTTAACCAAAAAGCAATTGAACTCGATTTTGAGTTAATTACTAAAGGTAGAAAATCAGCAACTATTAGTAAAACCAATCAGGTTTTAGCTTCTGAAAAAATATTTATTGAAGATGGGGCCAAAGTTGAATTTTCAATTTTAAATGCTTCATCAGGGATTATTTATGTTGGTAAAGATGCTGAAATTATGGAAGGTTGCGTAATTCGAGGTGGCTTGGCTTTATGCGAACATTCAGCTTTGAAAATGGGAGCTAAAATATATGGACCAACTACAATTGGGCCACATTCAAAAGTAGGTGGAGAAATCAACAATAGTATCATTTTCGGATATTCAAATAAATCACATGATGGATTTTTAGGCAATTCGGTTTTGGGGGAATGGTGCAATTTAGGAGCTGATACAAACACATCGAATCTAAAGAACAACTATTCCGATATGAAATTATGGAGTTATGCCAAAGGAAAATTTGAACCAACAGGGCAGCAATTTTTGGGCATGATTATGGGGGATCATTCCAAATGCGGAATAAATACAATGTTTAATTCCGGCACTGTTGTTGGGATTAGTGCAAATATTTTTGGCGCCGGCTATCCACGTAATTTTATTCCTTCCTTCACCTGGGGTGGCCCGCAGGGAATGTCGGTATATCCTTTAGATAAAGCATTTGAAACTGCCGAAAAAGTTTTACAACGGCGCAAAATTGGACTTTCTGAAATTGACAAGAATATTTTAAACTTTATTTTTATTGAAACTGCAAAATACCGGCGTTTTTAAACAAATGAACTTGACAATATTTCCTATTAGCCAACTGGCATAAACCTTGATATAATAATAGCATCTTTTAAATAAATTTCAAAAATAGCTGTTTATATTGCAATCGGACGTATAATATAATTTCAGGCAATTTGATTTTCGACCTGATGTCGGACAAATTGTCATAAAACAAAAATTATGAGTGAAGAATCGAACTACGAAATACGCATCAATAACTTGTCGGGAGAAGAACCAATGAACGATGATATTGATTTTATACCGCTTATTACCGATGAGGATGATGAAAATTTGAATAATATTGTATATCCTGAGGTTATTCCTATTTTGCCATTAAAAAATACTGTTTTATTTCCGGGTGTATTAATACCAATTACTGTAGGGCGCAAAAAATCAATGAAACTCATACAAGATGCTTATAATGGGGATAAAATTATTGGCATCCTTACGCAAAAAGATTCAAAAGTTGAAGAACCAGAATTTAAAGATTTATATTCAACTGGCACTATTGCTCAAATTCTTAAAATTTTGGAAATGCCCGATGGGGCAACATCTGTTATAATTCAGGGAAGAAGCCGTTTTGTTGCATCGGAATTGGTTGCCACTAAACCTTATTTTAAATCGCGTATTGAAATTTTGAAAGATTTACGTCCGGAAAAAGGCGATAAAGAATTCGAAGCAATTATTGGTTCATTAAAAGATCTTTCAATTAAAATTATTCAGCTTTCCACAAACATTCCTCCGGAAGCTTCATTTGCCGTGAAAAATATAGATAGTTCAAATTTCCTCATCAACTTCATTAGTTCCAACAGCAATATTAATGCAGAAGAAAAGCAGAAATTGCTTGAAATGGACAATTTAAAACCTCGGGCTTTTAAATTAATGGAACATTTGAGCAAGGAAGTTCAAATGCTTGAATTGAAGAACGATATTCAATCGAAGGTAAAATTTGATTTGGACCAGCAACAACGTGAATTTATGTTGCACCAGCAAATGCGCACAATTCAGGATGAATTGGGAGACAATCCGATTGACCAGGAAATTGAAGAACTCAGAAAAAAAGGCAAACGAAAAAAATGGAGCAAACAGGTTGCTGCTACATTTAATAAGGAACTTGAGAAATTGGAAAGGATGAACCCTGCAGCAGCCGAATATTCAGTTCAATTAAATTATTTGCAACTACTTACCGAACTGCCCTGGAACGAATTTACAAAAGACAATTTTGATTTAAAAAATGCACAAAAAGTTTTAGATCATGATCATTCAGGGCTAGAAAAAGTTAAAGAACGCATTATAGAACATCTGGCTGTTTTAAAACTTAAAGGCGATATGAAAGCGCCTATTATTTGTTTGTATGGACCTCCGGGAGTTGGTAAAACTTCACTTGGTAAATCAATTGCGAAAGCTTTAAAACGTAAATATGTGCGCATGTCATTGGGCGGCTTACACGACGAAGCTGAAATTCGTGGCCATCGAAAAACCTATATTGGTGCAATGCCCGGACGAATTATGCAAAGCCTGAAGAAAGTTAAAGCTGCAAACCCTGTTTTTGTTTTGGACGAAATTGATAAGGTGGGTAATGATTTTAAAGGCGATCCTTCATCAGCGCTGCTTGAAGTTTTAGATCCGGAACAGAACAATGCATTTTATGACAATTTTCTCGAAATTGAATTCGATTTATCGAAAGTGCTGTTTATAGCCACTTCAAATACCATAAGTTCAATTCATCCGGCATTGCGCGACCGAATGGAACTAATAGAAGTAAGCGGTTATATAATTGAAGAAAAAATAGAAATTGCCAGGAAACATCTTATTCCCAAACAACTCGATGCACATGGGGTCAAGAAGAACCAGTTTACGCTTAAAAATGATGTGATTGAATTTTTGGTCGAAAATTATACACGAGAATCAGGTGTTCGTGAATTGGATCAGAAGTTGGCAAAGGTTATTCGTAATTCGGCCAAAAAAATTGCTATGGAAGAAGAGTATGAAAAAGCCTTGACTAAGGAAGATATAATTAAAATTCTAGGAGCGCCACATTATTTAAAAGATAAGTACGAAGGGAATGATTTTGCCGGAGTAGTTACCGGTCTTGCCTGGACGGCGGTTGGTGGCGAAATACTTTATATTGAAACCAGCTTAAGTAAAGGCAAAGAACATAAGCTCACTATAACAGGCAATTTGGGCGATGTAATGAAAGAATCGGCTATAATTGCTTTGGAATATATAAAGGCTCATTCCGATATTTTAGAAATTAAACCTGAAGTTTTTGAAAACTGGAATGTACATGTTCATGTTCCTGAAGGGGCTATTCCAAAGGACGGTCCATCTGCAGGTATAACTATGGCAACATCGCTGGCATCAGCATTTACGCAACGAAAAGTGCGTAAAAATCTTGCAATGACTGGTGAAATTACATTGCGGGGAAAAGTTTTGCCTGTTGGCGGTATAAAAGAAAAAATATTAGCCGCTAAAAGAGCAGGTATAACAGAAATTATTATATCAGAAGAAAACAAAAAGGATATTGACGAAATAAACGAAATATACTTGAAGGGTGTGAAATTTCATTTTGTCCACGAAGTAATTGATGTTTTTAAACTGGCCTTATTAAAAGAAAAAGTAGCAAAACCGGTTAAGTTTGAATAATTGAAATTTAATATCTTTCAAAATCCTGTAAAATGAATTATTACATTTACAGGATTTTTTATTTTTATCAAATAAAACAAATTTATTTATGAAGGCAATCAAAAATAATTTGATTAAAGGATTGTTAGCTACTATCGTACTTGGATCAATAACGTTAATTTATTTTTATGGCTCATTATTAAAAAATCCGAATAAAGTCTATTTTGCAAATAACTACGATGGATTGCAAAATTACTATGGAAATATATATCATATCAAATATGATTCAACTTATATGAGAACTTCAGCCATGAATTATCCTTATGGCGAAATGGTTTATTTCACAGGTGTGCAGCTAATACCGTCGAGTATTTTCAAGTTTGTTTCAAAACATTTTATTGATATATCTGCATATTATGTTGGCTTTCAAAATGTTTTTATGCTTATTTCAATTGTTATTGCTGCTATTTTTTTATTTTTAATATTTTATGAATTAGGAATTAGTTGGTTACCCGGTTCATTTGCAGCAATTTTTATTGCGTTTCTTGCTCCGCAGGTTGACCGATTTGGAGGACATTTTTCGCTTGCCTATGTTTTTGTTTTACCTGTATTTTTTTACCTAATTATCCTTTTTCATAAAAAACAAAAATTTATTATTAGTTGGATAATTTCATTATATTCATTTTGGGCATTTACTACCCATATGTATTTCTGTGCAATGTTTGGCACTATACTATTATTTTATTGGTTATATTTTTATATTAAAGTTGAAAGGAAATTATTGAAGGTACTAATCTATCTATTTATTCAATTACTTCTACCTTTTATAATAATGCAATTATTAGGAGCTTTTAATGATAATGTAATTGACAGAACTAATACTCCTTGGGGCTTCTTGGATTCAAGGGCATATCCCGAAGGCGTATTTTTACCTTTTGGTAAACCTTATGGTCAATTTTTATACCATATTTTTAAATCTACCAATTATATAAGTTGGGAAGGAATTTCATATGTTGGATTAATTGGCCTTTTTGCTTTTATGTTCATTATAAAACGTTGGGCGGTTTTAATTAGACGTAAACGGTTCAGTGATATATTCTCTCCTTCCGAAAATAAAATTATTGATTTATTATTCTGGAGTTCATTTGCATTATTAATATATTCATTTGGCATTCCATTTATTCTTGGATTGCAATGGCTTATTGATTATATTGGACCTTTAAAGCAAATGAGAGCTATTGGAAGATTTACCTGGCCGTTTTATTTTATTATTAATATTATTGGTATATATATAATTTGGCTTTATTCTGAAAAAAAGGGATATAAATTCTTAATTTGGATTGCTTTATTGATTTTAGGTTATGATTCATTTATATATTCAAATGGCCGTTCTAATTATTTAAATAATAAATTTCCAGAGATTGAAGATGTTAAAAATTTGTCGCCTCAGGATAATTGGGTACATAAAATCACATCAACGAAATTTCAGGCAATAATTTCAATACCGCCATTTCATCTTGGTTCTGAAAATATCTGGATTGCACCCAAATGTGAAAATCTTGCAAATTCCATGTTGGTATCTATAAAAACAGGAATTCCAATAGTTCATATATATTATAGCAGGACATCAATTGGCCAATCATATAATAGTATTCAATTAACTGGTGAGCCATACAGACACGCAAATTTATTAGAGGATTGCCATAACGAGAAACCTTTCCTTATAGTTAAGTCAAATTGCGATAGTTATAGCAATTACGAAAATAAACTTGTTTCATTGGGGGATTTCTTATATAAGAATGACAAATTCAGTTTGTATAAAATTTCATATAATTCTATTTTGCATTGGTCCGACTCGTTATGTAGTAAAACAAAGGAAGAGTTTAGTTCTAAAAAATTAAATAAATTTAATGAGATCTATAGTACAGATTCTGAAAAGGATTTTGTTTATTTAAGTTTTGATTATAATAAATGTCACGAAAATCCATATCTTGGAAATGGTTGCTTAAGCTTGGAGACGAAAGGTTATCAGCAGATTTACAACGGAGGGATACCAAATTGTGATACTTCAAAACAATATGTTATTTCTTTTTGGTATGGGAATATTCTGACAGACTTATTTATGAGGTCAACTTTAATAGTTACTTTGGCTGATTCAACTGGAAAAACTTATCACGAGGATTGGTTTGGAATAGGCTCATGTTTTAAGATTTTGGATAATAATTGGGCATTGATTGAGGTTAACGCAAAATTTAAACATAGTAGTGATAAACTGCGGTTAACATTAAAAAGCAGCAATAAATTAGTTGGTAATTTTTTGATAGATGAACTTATTGTAAAACCTTTAGTTGATGATTTATATAAAATTGTTGATAATGGAATTGTAAAAAATAACAGGGTATATATAATGGGAAATAGGATAAAATATTAAGTTTTAGTAAATAATATTATTAATTTTTCTATTTGAATCGAAGAGAAATGGATTATATTTTGAAATGCTTAATATTATTATCTTCGTAATTTATATAAAGTGCATAAATCGTTTTCGCATATATTAATATAATAATTATTTATTAAACTTTCTAATTTCAAAGAACAACGATCTGGAATATTGTCTTTAAATCTAATTCTCAATACATATGGGATTGGACAAACTTTATTATCTATTGTTAAAAGTGAAAAACAAGTTGTGTCTTGCTGATTAATATAAAAATCACAAGCAAAGCTTTTGTTAATTGAACCTAATTGGCATAATTTTGTAATCCGATATTTTTTATTAGACCATTGAATTGGAAACCATTTTAATCCAGCTTCATAATTTTCAAGAACTGGAATATCTAGGTTACTGCCTAAATAGCCCGTTATATGTTGATATAACCAATTATCGCTATAATTCAATGTTAGTATTAAGTTATTTCTGGGTACCTTTTGAGTTATTTCTTCCAAATTCGTCATGTCATTTGCTAGTTCTTTCATGGCTTTTATGTGTTTACTTACAAATCCCAAATGAACAAAAACGATTATTATAAAGGTGATTATATGTATAATTTTATGATGTCTTAAACTAGCTAGCCAAATTATAAGAAAAAGAAAAAATATTAGAATTAATCTGTCTGTAAGTAATATTGCATTTGGAAAAATCAAAAAAAGGAATAAAAAAAATGCAGAAATAAGTAACCATAAATTAGATGTATTGTTTGAGAAATGCCAGTACACTGAATATTTAGTTAATTTTACATTTTCTTTTAATAATATATAAAGATTTGATATAATAATTAGTAATAAAAGACTAAATAAAATATGGGTTAGAATTTTCCAGCTGTCGCAATAACAGAGTGTCAATAATGGGCGTATATCTAAGATCCATTTAAATAATAATGATAAGTCTGGTCTCTGAGCATTTTCGATTGAATCGACATTTAGAAAATATATAATTGAAAGTATTAAGGCGGGTATTGCACTAATTGCTAGCAATAGTAATCGAATACCAATTTTTTGAAAATTTGTTATTTTATTATATAAACCTTCATTTTCAATTTTTAACGAGACGAAAACAATAGATACCAAAGTTAGAAGCGAAATTAAAAATATAAAAACATGAGAAAAATATATTATTAAAAGAATAATAGAAAGAATTATTAAATTCTTAATCTTAAATTGGATACAATATTTTGAGAAGTAATAACAGGCTAAAAAAAGGAAAGTGAATCCGATGGAGAAATTAAAGAAACCGAAGTATAATAAATGATTATGTATGAATAGGATGATAAAATAACTGAATATTCTATTTGTTGGATATAATTGTAAAATAAATTTTCTAAAAAAATAAGGAGTTGCTAAGAAATAAAATAGAAGAAATATTTTTTCTGAAATAAAAGAAGGGAAAAATAAATTTAGCAATGCTAATAAAAAATGACTTGTCCAGTTTGGTACTGGGATTGTGTTAATTGAGAATAAGTTATGGATTTCAATATTTTTACCGAAAAGAAGTTCTTTAATAATGTTTGCATTATATAAGTGTGATGGGCCATCAAGAGTTACAAAATATCTGGAAAAAAATAATGGTAAAATACCTAATAGGCATAAGGAATAAAACAAGTATGGTTCAATTTTTTTATTTAATATATTTTTTTCAATATATTTAATTACATTATTTAGTATTTTCATATTAATACTTACTTTATATATTTAATCTTTGCTTAAGCTAATTCCATTTCTTAATAAGCAGATTGTCAAAATAAACAGAGTCCTTGTCAGCACAAACATAAGTAAAAAATTTAGTTTTTGGAATATCACTTGGAATAACAAAACGAATATCTAATTTTTTCCAACTTTCTTTGTTTGTATTAATCCATGTGTGAGTTTCGAGTTTGTATTTCTTTGTACTATCTTCTACAATCAAATACCCATGATTTGATCCCACTTTTTCAAATACACTAATATCGAAAACTTCACCTGGAATTGCATCCTTTAATTCATAATAAAAACCTATTGGATTCCTATTATTAACTTTTACGGAATAGAAGCCAGAAAGAGCAAATTCTTTTGATAGAGATTGATAATTGCCACTTGGATACCCTTTGATAGAAAAGATCTTAGTCTCATCAGAAGAAATATTTTCAGCATTGCAAACATCTTGAAATTTTGGTATAATAGGCTCTTTCACTTGCCTTAATATATTTCGAGTATGGAACAAGTTTGAAACTTTAGGAAATATTATTTGTAATGTATATTTACCATCGGGAAGAATTGCGTGGATTCTTGGGTCAATATTTGTACGATACCAAAATACTTTCTTAGGTTGACCAATAATTTGCAACAATTCAAGTCCTGAAAAGTTATACGGAAAAATTACAACACTTTTTCCATTACTTTTTATTTTATATAAAACCGATAATTGTTCAGACGCTATTGGTTTAATGAGTTTTGATATACAAGATCCTCTTAATACTTCAGTTTGAGTATTTATTTCTGAATAATATTTCTTAATCCCAATACTCGGACTAGCAGGAATTTGCTCGACATTTGGCATGTATTCACCAATGCCAAATGTTCCATAGTTCGTTCGTTTTTCTTCAACAAATTTATTTTGGAACCAATTAAATTTCGACTTTCTGAAAATAGGATAATGGATTAGTAATATTACTAACAAAATGAAAGGAATTATCCTAATATATTTTAAATTAAGATAACGGTATAGTTTCTTGGTAAGGATTATAAGAATCAGGAGGTTCAAAATTTGAATAAAAGCTAAAAGTCGCCAGGGAAATTGAATATATTCTGCGCCAGGAACTATTTTATAAAAGAAATTCATAAATTTAAATTGCAATAATATATAAAATATATCTAGTACAATTGTGAAAATGATAATTTGATTTATCGGTAATATTTCTTTATAAATTATGTCGGGTTGCTTTTTATGTTTTAAATAAAATAATAATGTTAATGTAAAAATAATCAGAATTGATACAGGTAAATCAAACTGAATTGTCATATTTTGCCAATCATGTTGCCAAGTAAATTTGTCCAAAATATATTTATGAAAAGGCTGAAAATTGTAGATTGGTGCCCAATATCCACCTTTAATTTTTGAAATATTGAAGTTATTTGAACAAATTAGCATTGGGATTAAATATATACTCAAAATAAATAAAATATAGAAACCTGAAATTAATGCTCTTTTAATAAAATGGGAATAATTGAAAATTTTATAATTTCTCAAAATGATATATCCAATTACAATAATAATAGAAAAAATTGTATAGTATGCTATTACTGAATGTGCCAAATAAATTAATACAAAAACCGGAATAATATAAAGTTTGAATTTTTTTGTAATAATAAAATCTATGCACCAAAGAATCATATATGGTATAATCATTGAAGCAGAGAACTCTGCCATGGCACCTCTTACAAACCAATTTGTAATTGTATAATTTAAGAAAATTATACATAATGAAAATAATATTGAAGAAATATTATCTAAATCAACAAGTCTGCAAATCTTGTAAATTCCGAAACATCCAATTTCCAAAAATACTGTTATTGTTAGTAAAACAGATATTTTCATATTACCTATAATAATATAAAAAATAGAGGCAGGGAAATAAAAAAGTTTATGATAAAATAATGGAAGGGGGCTTCCCATGCCTAATCCATCGTTTGTTGACCATAATGGAATAATGTCAAATTGTTTTAAGTGTCTGGTATATATTTGAATCCTGTCAAAAAATGACCACCATTCATGATTCATTGGCCAGCCATTATGAATTAAAATTGGGGAAAGGCTTATAGAAATTATTAATAAATATAAAATTTGTATTATTGTATTATTTTGATTTATTGAATTGTTTCTCACTTTTATCAATTTATTTTGTAATTTCATCTATAAACTAATTTACAAATATCTATTTTTGCGTTTAATAAATCAATATGTTTTTGATCTGCATATATAATAGTGATATGAATAAGTTTTTGAAACTAATACAAACCTTTATTCTATTAAAGTTGAATTATTATCAGAGTAAATACTTAGTTTGTAATTGTTTGATAAATTCAAAGTTTTGTTAGTTAAAATAATATAATTTAAAAGAATGGATTTAGTAGAAGCAAAAAATCTTAAATATGATGAAAGCAAAAGGCATCCTTGGGAACTTGCCAGGGCGAAGGTTATCAAATTTTTAATTAATATAAACTTCAATGAACTCCTTTTGAAGCGAAATTTAAAGATTATTGATATAGGTTGTGGCGATATTTTTTTACTCAATAAAATTAGCCTATTATTTGACAATGGTAAATATTTTGGAATCGATACAGCATTTACAAATGAATATATATCAAATCTTGACAAACTTTATAATAAATCTGATATTACACTAAATCAATCTATTGCAGAAATCACTATTGATAAGGCCGATATAATATTAATACTTGATGTTATTGAACATATTGCTGATGAGAAAGATTTTATAAGAAACCTATTAACCAATGAATGGATAACAGATGAAACTTATTTTTTGATTACTGTCCCTGCTTTTCAATCCCTTTTTTGCAAACATGATACTTTTTTAGGGCATTACAGGAGATATTCTAATAGAAGTCTAAAAATATCACTTAAGGAAGCTGGATTGACAGTTGTAAAAACCGGTTATTTTTTTAACTTGCTTTTATATCCAAGGTTTATAATAAAAATGATTGAAGTTTTGAATCCTAATAAACAAATTGAACAAAAAGGAATTGGTGAGTGGAAAGGTAATAAAATTATATCTAATGTTTTAATTCAGGTTTTATATTTCGATTTTTTATTTTGTTATTATTTAAATAAAATTGGGATTAAACTCCCGGGCTTATCAAACTATGCAATATGCAAAAAATCTGTATTGTAATTCCATGTTATAATGAGGCCAATCGCTTGCCAGTAGATAAGTTTGAAAAGTATATTGAACTTAATCCAGATACATATTTTTGCTTTGTAAATGATGGAAGTAAGGATAATACACTTGATATACTTAATGATTTAAAAAATAAATTCAAAGCCAAAATTAATGTATTTGATCAACAACCGAACAGAGGTAAAGCAGAGGCTGTGAGGATGGGAATGATACTTGCTTCTGAATGGGAAACATTTAGTTATATTGGTTTTTTTGATGCTGATTTGGCTACTCCATTATCAGAATTAGAATATTTTAAATCCTATGCTGAAAAAAGCTATAAGGTTATATTAGGTTCTAGGGTAAAAAGGCTTGGCTCCAATATTAAGCGAAGCAATTTTAGACATTATCTTGGGCGATTCTTTGCAACTCTGGCAAGTTTGATGCTCAAAATGGGAACTTATGATACACAGTGTGGTGCAAAGCTTTTTGATATACATTTAGTAAACAGTATATTTAATAAACCATTTATTAGCAAATGGATATTTGATATTGAAATATTATTTCGGGCAAGGAAATTAATTGATATAAATGATAGGTTTGGCTTTTTTGAGATACCTTTATCTGCTTGGTCGGAGAAAAAAGGCTCAAAGCTTCCGTTCAGCTATTTTTTTAAAGTAATTATCGATCTATATAAAATTAATAAATTCTATAAACGATAAATTTACCCTTTATACCTTATCCATTTCCACAATTCTGTATAGCTCACTTTTTTGCCATACATTAATATTCCCGTCCTGTATATTTTGCCAGCCAACCAGGTTGTAAATATAAATGATGCTATTAATATTCCTGCTGAAAGTTCTATTTGCCAATATGGAACCCCGAATGGGATACGCACCATCATAATAATCGGCGATGTAAACGGTATTATTGAAAACCAAAACGATAATGAACTATCAGGGTTGTTTATTGTATTTACCATTATTACCATTGCCAATATTAAAGGAATGGTAACGGGTAACATAAATTGCTGGGTATCTGATTCATTATCCACAGCTGAACCTATAGCTGCAAATAATGAAGCATATAATAAGTATCCTCCTATAAAATAGAATAAAAATGAGCCTATCATTATACCAAAATTCACGCTTTTGATTGATTTAAATAAATCCTCATATTTTGCTGTATTATCGCTGGTCACTTGAACCGCCTTCATAGTGTTTACGGATATGTTCGATTTACTCATAATATCCTGTGAAAGCGCTTTTTCGGTGACTGATTTGCTTAACTGTGGTGCTAATACTTGTTGCGCAGAAGCTATTAAACCTAGAGTTAAGGTAACCCATATAACAAATTGCAATAGTCCAACTCCCGCAATTCCTATAATTTTCCCCATCATTAATTCAAAAGGCTTTACGGATGAAACTATCACTTCAACTATTCGGTTGGTTTTTTCTTCAATTACGCCGCGCATTACTTGTGAACCAAAAAGGAATATAAATAAATAGATAAGAAATCCGCTAATATATCCAACAATCATATAAAGTTCTGTATAACTTTCTTTCGACTTGCCGCCTTCTTCAAGTTTTATGGTACGAAGGTTTATAGTTGTTCTAATAGATTGTAATATATCGTCGATATTTGCAATATTATGGGCCAATAATTTTTGATGTTCAATTTCTTTTTCAATTGCATTTTGAATATGCATCTTTACTGAAATCCCTGGTTGAGAATATGATATAAGTTCGGCGGCATCAGGCGAATAGGTTATTGTGTGCGATATAAATAAAATTCCCCAATAACCTTTTGCCCTGAAATTTTTCTTTAAATCGGATATATCGGCATATTTCAAATATTTAAATTTCAAGGTTTGGGTTTCAGGTATCCGTCCGGTGAATATATGCGAACTATCAGCAACTGCAATTACCTTAACTTCATTGTCATTCAATGTTGCAAAATACATGGGCAATATAGCTATGGCAGCAAATAAAAACGGCCCAAGAATGCTCATCACTATAAATGATCGTTTACGAATGCGGGTTATAAACTCACGTTGTATAATTATGAATATTTTATTGTTCATCTTCTGAAAATTAATTTGATCCACTTACAACTTTTATAAATACTTCATTCATACTTGGTAATAATTCTTTATATGACAAAATATGTACTTTGCTTATAAGGAACTGCAGCAATTCATTGTCGTTAAAGCTATTTGCATTTTTAATAGTTGCAGTGTGACTAGTATGATTTGATTTTAATTCAATTAGTTCATAATTTTTTGGTAATATAACTTTCAATTCTTCAGCATTTCCTGAGAACTGAACTTCAAATATATTCGATTTATAACCCGAACGAATTTGATCGACCTGCCCTTCGAGTATGCATCTCGATTTATTTATTAATGCAATATAATCGCATAATTCTTCAACTGAAGCCATATTATGAGTTGAAAAAATGAGTGTACAACCTTTTGCTTTCAGTTCTAAGATTTCATTTTTTAACATATTTGCATTGATTGGGTCGAAACCACTAAATGGCTCATCAAAAATGAGCAATTGAGGTTCATGTAATATAGTTATAATAAATTGCACTTTTTGTTGCATACCTTTTGAAAGTTCTTCAATTTTCTTGTCCCACCATGCCTGAATTTCAAATTTCTCAAACCAATATTTCAATCGTGTAATCGTGTCGTGTTTCGACAATCCTTTAAGCCTGGCAAGGTACAATGCTTGTTCACCAACTTTCATTTTCTTATAAAGTCCTCGTTCTTCAGGCAAATATCCAATTTTAGCTATATCATTTGTTTGCAGTTTCTTTCCATTAAATAAAACTTCTCCGGAATCAGGGGCCAAAATTTGATTAATAATTCTTATCAATGTTGTTTTCCCAGCTCCATTTGGTCCCAAAAGTCCATAAATACAACCTTCGGGAACATCAATATTGACATTGCTTAAAGCAACATGTGTACCAAAAGTTTTACTAACATCAATTGCCCTGATAATTCCCATATTATACAAATTAAAGGAAAAAAATAAATAAGCGTGAAAATATAAAATTATTACAATAACAATTATTAAACGGGTGTTTTATTTACAAAAACCAATTACGCGTTAATTCTAAATTTTATTAATTTTAGCAATTATTAATTCGAAAAAATTAGAATATGGTGTTTCTTCAGGCAACAACTATACAAGTTACAAAAGCTGAAAGTATTATAGATATTTTGTTAAAAGGTGGATGGATACTTATTCCTATACTTTTACTTTCATTAATTGCTGTTTATTTTATTATTGAAAGGTTTACATTAATAAGTTCCTATTCGAATTTTGACCAGAGAATTATTAATGAAATTATTATTCGGATAAAAAACAAAGATTTTGTAGCAGCCCAAGCAATAAGTATGAAGTATCAACATCCAGTTGGCCGGATAATTTCAGCCGGGCTCGAAAACCCTAAACGCGATGTGAAAGACATTGAACAAATTATGGCTGATGAGGCTAAAAGTGAAGCTTTTAATTTAGAAAAGAATTTGGGATATATTGGTGCTATTGCTTCAATTGCGCCTATGTTTGGCTTTTTGGGAACAATCTTTGGCGTAATAAAAATATTTTATAATATTTCACTTGCCGATAATATAAGTATTGGAATTATATCTGGTGGCTTATATCAGAAAATGGTAAGCTCGGCAGCCGGTTTAACAGTTGGTATAATATCCTATGCCGGATTCTATTATTTAAATACTATGATTGATAAATTTATCCATAAAATGGAACGCTCGTTGACCCCTGTTGCTAATGCAATTAAAGATACAAAGTTATAATTATGAAGATTGAACGTAGACGAAGCAAAACATCTGAAGTTTATACCGCTTCACTAAACGACATAATGTTTTTTTTATTGTTGTTCTTTCTTATTATTTCAACCATGGTAAACCCTTCGGTTATTAAGCTATTATTGCCTAAAGCTTCGAATGCTGAGCAAACTTTATCGAAGCAAAATATTAATCTTTCCATTACAAAGGATTTGAAATATTATTTAAACGATCAGGAAATTGCACCCGACATGCTCGAAAAAAAAGTAAAATCATTAATGTTCAGGGCAAAAGAAACCACAATTATTCTTAGGGCTGATAATAGTATAACACTTCAGCCGGTAGTTGATGTAATTGATTTGGGCAATAAACTTAAAGTAAAGGTAATTTTGGCAACCCGAAAAGATTAGATTATTCATTATAGCGAATCAAAAAACGTGCAATTTGTAATACTTCTAATTGTTATTCTAAAAAATTAATTTAAATTTAATCCGAGAAATCGAATATCATTTAAAAAAATAAAATCATGGCCGAATTTGTAAAAAAAAGAGGAACAATTGCTATCCTTACTGGTGGCGGTGATGTGCCAGGATTAAATCCGGCAATTAGGGCAATAACAATACGTGCTCTTGAAGAAGGTTACCAGGTTATTGGGTTACGTCGAGGCTGGCTCGGTATTATGGAACTCGTTCGTGACAAAAATGTTGATAACAGTGATAATTACCAGGTTTTAACAGAAGAAATAGTGAATAAAACTGGGAGAACTGGTGGTTCATTTTTACATACTTCCCGCACTCGTCCAAGCCATGTTCCAAAAGATCATGTTCCGGTGCATTTGCAGAGCAAGTATAATAAAGAAGTGAATGATTTAACACCTGAAGTTGTTAAGAACCTCGATTATTTGGGAGTTGATTATTTAATTCCGATTGGCGGTGACGACACTTTGAGTTATGCTGTAAGGATGTACCAGGAAGGTGTAAAGATTATTGCTATGCCAAAAACCATGGATAATGACGTTCCCGGAACCGATTATTGTATTGGGTTTAGTACTTGCATTACCCGTACTATTTCAATGATAAATACATTAAGAACTTCGGCCGGTTCGCATGAACGAATTTTAGTAGTTGAAATTTTCGGGCGTTATGCCGGTTTTACAGCAATGCTACCAACAATGGCAGGAGCTGCCAGTCGTTGTGTTATCCCTGAATGTAAATTCAATATTGAAAAACTTACTGAACTGATGGTTGAGGATAGAAATCGCAACCCAAGCCGATATTCAGTTTTATTAGTTTCGGAAGGTGCAACAATGGAAGGCGCACCTGAAATTATACTACCTTCGAAAGAAAGTGAAGTTCATGTGCATGAAAAAATTGGCAGCATTGGAGATATTGTTTCGCGTAAGATAAAAGATTTATCACCAAAATATAATAATGGGAAAACAGTAAATGTTATTGAACAAAGCCTTGGATATTTGGTTCGTGGAGGCGATCCTGATTCAATTGATTCTATTGTTCCAATGGCATTTGGAAATCTGGCGCTTGATTTGATATTAAAAGGAATTCATGGACGTCTGGTAGTTTTGCGCAACGGTAGATATGATAATGCACCACTTGATGTAGTTACAAGCCAAAAGAAAACAGTAGATGTTAAACGCTATTACAATATTGAGCGTTATCGCCCGCATTACAAAAGCTTTGAATTCCAGCCTTTGTTTATTATGACAGGGAATTTATCTTAATTATAGGTCTATATTCAATTAAAAAAATCAATAAAACCGGAGATTGTTTTTTCTAACATTCTTCGGTTTCTTTTTTCAAAACTTTATAAAATCATAACTTTGCTAATTCAAAAAATTATATAAAATGAATGAAAGATTCGATTTTTTGGTTATTGGTTCTGGAGTTGCTGGATTAAGTTTTGCATTAAAAGTAGCCGATTATGGAAAAGTTTGTGTGGTTACAAAATCTGAATTGGGTGAAACAAACACAAGTTATGCTCAAGGCGGAATTGCTTCTGTTACATATGAAACCGATAATTTCGATAAACATATTAAGGATACGCTTATAAGTGGCGACGGGCTTTGTGATGAAGAAGTTGTCCGCATGGTTATTACAGATGCACCAAAGTCAATTGAACAATTAATTAAATGGGGAACAAACTTTGATAAAAATTCTAACGGAGAATTCGATTTAGGCCGTGAAGGAGGTCATTCCGAAAATCGTGTACTTCATTATAAAGATATTACAGGCGCTGAAATTCAACGTGCATTAATTCAAAAAGTTAAAGTGCATAAAAATATTGTTATTTACGAAAATCATTTTGCAATTGATATTATAACTCAACATCATTTGGGAATTTTAGTAAAGCGCTATTATTCAAATATCGAATGTTATGGAGCTTATATTCTTGATTTGAACAGCCATAATGTAAAAACAATACTTGCCAATGTAACTTTAATGGCTACCGGTGGTTTAGGGAATATTTATTATGGAACAACCAACCCGCCAGTTGCAACAGGCGATGGCGTTGCAATGGTGTATCGTGCCAAAGGTATTATTGAAGATATGGAATTTGTTCAGTTTCACCCAACTTCGTTATACAATCCGGGTGAACGTCCGTTTTTTTTAATAAGTGAAGCACTTCGCGGTTTTGGCGCTGTTATTAAAGGTCAGGATGGGAAAGAATTAATTTACAAATACGATGTTCGCGGATCGTTGGCTACACGTGATGTTGTAGCTCGGGCTATTGACCATGAAATGAAAATAACAGGAACTGAATTTGTTTATCTCGATTGTCGGCATTTAGACAAAAATGAACTTATTAAACATTTCCCTAATATTTATAATAAGTGTTTATCAATAGGTATTGATATTTCAAAAGATATGATTCCTGTGACTCCGGCAGCTCATTATTCCTGTGGAGGCATAAAAGTTGATAAAAACGGATGTTCGTGGATCAACCGTTTATATGCTGCTGGCGAAACTTCTCGGACTGGTTTACACGGCGCCAACAGGTTAGCTTCTAATTCACTTCTGGAAGGTATTGTATATGCTGATAAAGCATCCATACACGCTTTGGCAAATTTTAAAAATTATCATATTCCTGAAAATATTCCGCCATGGAACGATGAAGGTACATCAAACACTGAAGAAATGGTTCTTATAACCCAAAGTATGAAGGAAATGCAGCAAATTATGAGTAATTATGTTGCCATAGTTCGCAGCGATATTCGTCTCGACCGTGCAGACAAACGGATAAATATAATTTATGAAGAAACGGAACAACTTTATAAAAAGTCGAAACTTTCGAAAATGCTTTGTGAACTACGAAATTTAATTGAAGTAAGTTATCTGATTATTAAAAGCGCTAAACAACGCAAGGAAAGTGTTGGTTTGCATTTTAATGTTGATTACCCCAAAGACAAGCATTAAAAAATTATAGTGTAACAGCTTCTTGTTTTCATCAGGCAAAAAAATCTAAATTAATTGGAAATTGGTTTTGTTTGGTTGATAATATTATGTTATCTTCATAATTATTTTTTAAGGACAATATAAATAAAACTCTATGAAAAAAATTCACATTCTATCACTCTTTCTATGCCTTTACGTCTGGCATTCAGCTAACGCTCAGGACGAAAAATTCAAGGCATTATTTATGTACAATTTCACCAAATATATTGAATGGCCTGCCAGTCAAAGGCAAGGTAATTTTGTTATTGGAGTCATTGGAAATCCATTATTGGCAATGGAATTAAATACTATTGCAAGTAAGCAAAAAGTTGGCACACAAACCATGGTAGTTAAAACTTTTAATTCAGTTGATGAAATTGAAAATTGTCAGATTATCTATTTAGGACGAACAAAAAGTAATTTAATAAATAGTGTTCTTGATAAACTGACGGGTAAAAATACCTTAATTATTACCGATAAGGAAGGAATGGCGCTACAAGGCGGATGTATTAACTACATTATGGATGGCGACAGGCTTAAATATGAAGTCAATCGCACCAATATCGAAAAAAAAGGATTAGTTGTAAGCAATGCACTTTTAGCTTTGGGCATTTCCGTTTCGAACTAAATTCTTTTATTAAGTCAACTTAACAGTTACAATCAGAAAAATTTTGAATTATGAAAACATTTAAATTATTGATATTTCTAACTTTTATTGCATTTGCTTCAGCTTCGATTATTATTGGACAGGAAGCCCCGGTTCAACAGAACCAGAAAAAAATATCGGATATGTCAAAGGACGAATTAATGTCGCTTACTTATGACGATTTATTAAAAATGTCTTTTGAAGATTTAATCACCGTTTCGAATAAATTTGGAATGACAGCCGATGAATTAATGGATTATTTTTTGAACAAGGATGTAACATCAGCTTCAAAGCATGTTGAAAAGAGTTTTGATTCACCATTGTCATCAACTGTACTTTCGCGAGATGAAATAGAAAATTCTGGCGCAACGAGTATACCTGAAGCTTTACGATTAGTTCCCGGACTTATTGTTCGCGAAAAAACCCCGGGTAACTATGATGTACAAATTCGCGGAAACGACAATTTACCACCGAATGGAATGTTTGTTTATACCGAAAACTCAATGACTTTGGTTATGATTGATAGCCGACCGGTTTACAATTATGCTTTCGGAGGTACTTTTTGGGAAACTTTGCCGGTTGAATTAAATGACATTGATCGTATTGAGGTAATTCGCGGTCCTTCAAGCGCTTTATATGGTCCAAATGCAGTTTCGGGTGCTATAAATATTATAACACGCACCGTAGATAGTAAAAATCTTCATGCCGATGCCCAGGCACAAGTAGGGAATAATAATTCCAGATTGGCAAATGCAGCAGTAACATTTGGAGTCGATGAGCTTAAAGTAAGGGTTTCGGGAAATTATACACATTTCAACCGATTTGAAGATGATTTCTATGTATTCGATTATAATCAAAATTATAGTCCCAGTCAAATGTCTAATTTGAAGATGCCAACTGGACTTAATGTTGAAGATAATTTCAATACTACCTTTTCAAACCCTTCACTTGCAAATGAAAAGTATGCTGCCAATACATTTTTAACCTATGATTTCTCAAAAAAAATCGGATTCAATTTAACTTTTGGCGCGCAAAATTCGGATGTTATTTCCAGCACTTTGGGCAATAACAATATACCAATTGTTCCAAGGACGTCGAACACAAAGTATATCGATTTCCGTGCAAAAGTTTTTGGTTTTCAGGCACAGGCAAATTATATGAATGGCGACCAGGATATTCAGCATAATTATCCTGGATGGCATATTGCACCAAGTGTGTTTAATTCATCGTTAGAATATGAAAAGACTTTTGGCACACTTATATTACGTCCTGGAGTTAGTATGCAAAGCACCACTTATGATGACAGTAAATGGGTTAATACCCCAAATGGAGGATTTTTAAACGGGCCTAAAACACTTTCGTCATTTGCATACTATATGCGGGCTGATTACAAAGCATTCGATAAACTTAGACTTATAGCAGCTTTGCGGGGTGACAAATACAATGCGCCTAATGTAAATAAAATAACCTACCAGTTTATTTCAACTTATGATATAAATGAAAATAACATGATCCGTGCCGGATATTCACAAGCCAACCGCGGACCATTTATTTCAGATACTTATGCTGATTATTATTGGCCTGTATCTAAAACCCCTCCAACAATAATAAAATATGAAGGCAACCAAAACCTAAAACTGCCAACCATGAATATGTTTGAATTGGGCTATAGGAGTTTAATTTCAAAAAACATGATGATAGAAATTGAAGCATTTCATACCGTTTTAAATGACTTGACATTTTGGAATCCAGACTCAATGACTATCAATATGGATTTAACTCCATTAGAAACTGGCGCAAAAGCTCCCAATGTTTCAGTAGTTGGTCATGGTCAATATGAAAATTTAGCAATGAAATCTACTCAAAATGGCATTACAATAAATGTAAGTTATGTTGTATCAAGCAAATTGAATTTTAAAATTTTTGGAACATTTCAACAATCAAAATTAACAAATGTATATAATCGTTCCATTTTTGATGATCTAACATATTTGAAAAACGTAAGTGGGTTCAAGTTTGTAATGGATACTACAGATATTTTTTCAAAATTAAGAAAAGGGGACTTGAGTCCATTTGCAAATCCTATAAGATCATATAGTGCAAGTAATGCAATGTATAAAGATAGCAGCAATAATTCCATGATAAATAAAAATACACCAACCTTTTTTGGAGGTTTAACTGTAAATTATTCACCTGCTGATAAATGGAATATTAATTCGAGTTTTTATTTTTATACTGAACAGACTATGCTTATCAATAGAACAGATGAAATTGGCATTGGATTATCTGAAAATACGAACAATACTGCAAATTATGATGCTTATGGCAATTATGTTTATAAAAATAATGGAAAATATACCAGTGCATATACAATTCAACCTAAAATACTTATGAACCTTAAAGTTTCGTATAAATTTTGGAAGGAAAATTCAGTATTTGTGAATGCCAGAAACTTACTTAATAGCAAAAGCCGCGAATTTGCTTACTTAGATAAAGTAGGCGGATTGTACCTTGTTGGGGTTAGTTTAAAATTTTAGTTTAAAATATAAGAAAATATTAAGGCTGACTTTTTACGGTCAGCCTTTTTTAATTTTTAAAATTTGCTTTAAACTACACTTATTTTAAAAAGTGCTTTTTCAATTCTTATAACAACTTCATTTTTTCCCAACATCTCAATTATAACGGGCAAATCGGCCAAATGAACCACCCACTAACGAAAGTCTTAAGCAATTCATCACAGAGCCCATGTTAGCTTGTTTTCGTTCAATAAAGTGATGAATAGTTTCATTACTATTTTCAGCAGTAAACAAATTTATATTTTGTATTTCACCTTTTAGTTCGTTAAGCAAACCTGGAATGTCTTCTTTCCAGCGCTTTTTAATAACTTCGCTATCATAGCTTTCAGGAGCAACGAAAAAGAATGAAGACTGCGCCCAAAGATCGTTGATAAAAACTGCACGATCCTTGATGAGTCCGCAAACTTTTTCAAGATATGCTTTGTCAGGATTTAACCCTTTACTTTCCAATATTGGTCTTAATAATTCAGCAACTTCAATGTTCGATTTATTTTTTATGTATTGCTGGTTAAACCATTTTGCTTTTTCAAAATCGAATTTTGCTCCTGATTTGCTAACTTTTTCCAATGAAAATGCTTCAGTTAGTTCATTGATATTGAAAATTTCCTGCGTAGTTCCGGGGTTCCATCCTAACAAAGCAAGGAAATTTACAAAAGCTTCAGGCAAAAATCCAAAATCGTCATATCCGGTAGAAATTTCTTTTGTTGTGGAGTCTTCCCAGTGCATAGGGAAAACCGGAAAACCTAAGCGGTCGCCATCGCGTTTGCTTAATTTGCCTTTTCCGTCTGGTTTTAGCAAAAGTGGTAAATGTGCGAATTTGGGCATTTCTATTTCCCAACCCAAGGCTTTGTATAACTGGACATGCAAAGGCAATGAAGGCAACCATTCTTCACCGCGGATAACATGCGAAATTTGCATCATATAATCGTCCACAATATTTGCCAGGTGATAAGTTGGTAAGCCATCAACCGATTTAAAAAGCACTTTATCATCGATCGTTGAGGAATTCACAACTACTTCGCCTCGAATTAAATCATTCATTTTTATTTCTTCATTTTCAGGCGTTTTAAAGCGGATTACATATTGTTCGCCATTTTTAATTTTCTCCTGAAAATTTACGGAAGTGTTTAATGATGTTTGAAGCTTGGTACGTACCTCAAAATTGTAGGTAAAATTCTGTTTCCGTGCTTCATGTTCTTTTCGTAAAGTGTCCAATTCCGTTTGTGAATCGAAGGCATAATAAGCATTTCCTGAATATATAAGTTGTTCTGCATATTTAAAATAAAATTCCTTTCTTTCACTTTGGCGATAAGGTTTATGCGGACCACCTTCAGAAATACCTTCGTCAAATTTAATCCCGCACCAGTTAAGCGATTTAATAATATATTCTTCTGCTCCCGGAACAAAACGATTGGAGTCGGTATCTTCGATTCGAAGGATGAAATCGCCACTATGTTTTTTTGCAAATAAATAATTGTATAATGCCGTACGCACACCACCTATATGCAATGGTCCTGTTGGACTTGGTGCAAATCGCACCCGAACTCTTCGTTGTTCCATAATAATATAATATTTCCGGTTTTTTAGTTTTAAATAAATTTTTTATTTGGATGCAATAAAATAATACTCTTTGTTATTATTGAAATAAGTTTGTAATTCAGCTAATTCTAAAGGTGTACTTCCTTTTAGCCAGCCTTTTAAAGTAAAAATACTTAAACCGCAATCGTTTACCAACAAATCATAAAGTTTTTGCGGAGTAGCGCCATAAAAATCGGAACCTCCAATTCCAAACTCAAATAATATTGATGGTTTACAACGATTAATTGTTTTTATAGCACCCGTCATAACTAACATTTCAGCGCCTTCAACATCAATTTTAATAAAATCAATTGTATCATTTTCTGAAATTATATTATCAAGTAAATCAGTTTCAACCTTTATTATTTCAATATCCGGGTGCTTATTGTCATATTTTCTTTGTTTTAATCCGCTATATGCCGGGGCGTTTTTTACATAATTAAATGTGGTATAACCTTTTTCATTGCTAAGGGCAATGTTATATATTTCAATATTACTATTAGTAAAAGTATTTTTAAGATTATTATACATAATTGGAATAGGTTCAAATGCCATGTGTTTTCCAAGAGGCGAAAGTTTTTTCATTATTTCCAGCATTTCACCTTTATGACAACCAACATCAATGCAATTAGCATTTTCATGTATTTGTCTTTTCATTATTTGATGAGTTTGCCTGTCATATTTCTGATTTTTAGTTATATCAATATGTATGACATACAAAATTGCTTTAATTATTTTCTTTATAAATTGTATCATATTATTTTAGTTTTCCTGTATACACTTTTCAATACTTTCCCACACTTTTTGGGCAGTATAATCCCAATTGAATATTTGTTTTCTTATTCGTCCTTTTTCAATTAAACTATTTCGCAATGGTTCATTAAAGTAAATACTCTTCATGGCATCACATATATTTTCTACTGAAAATGGATCAACGAATAAAGCTGCATTTCCTGCTATTTCTGGCATTGATGTTACATTGGATGTTATAACCGGAACATCGGAATTCATTGCTTCTATAATAGGAATTCCGAACCCTTCAAAATAAGAAACAAGTATTAATGCAATTGCACCGCCAAGTGCTAATTCTATATCACCTGGCGCTAACCTGCCAGCAAATATAACATCGTTTCGATACTTCATTTGTTTATAAGCTCTTTCAATATCTTTTGTATTAAAAAGTTTTGCCCCAACAATCAGAAATTTAGCATCGTTATTGGATAATTTAAATTTATCAAATGCTTCCAATAATCTTGCTACATTTTTTCTTGGTGAAAGTGCACCTATATAAACAAAGTAAACGTGGCCGTTTGCAAATTTTTGCTTTGCCAATTTTTTTTCTTCATTTGAAAGTGCATGATAAATTTCATTGGCACCATTATAGGCTACATCAATTTTAGTTGAATTTACTTTATAATTCTTAATTATATCTTGTTTTGAAAATTCTGAAACAGTTATTATCCTATTGGCTCGTTTTGCAAATCGTTTGAAATAATATAAAAGATAAATTCTATGTGATAATCTGAATTGTTTTGGATAGTATTCAAAATTAATATCATGTATTACCGAAATTTGTTTGGTTTTGGCAAATAGGCTTATATAACCATCAGGAGAGATAAAAACATCGATGTTATATTTCTTCAGAATTTTTCGAACTGAATACTCAAACCAAATGAACCATAGAATTGGATGTCGCGCTGGAGGATTAATAATAATTGGAATAATATTTTCAGAGAATATAAATTTCTTTGAATAAGGCCTATCAAATAAGAAATAAAATTGATGTTCCGGATGATTTCTTGTCATCCTAATTAAGGTTTCATATGCAAACCAACCAATACCTTCAAGTCGGTTATCAATAAGCAATCGGGTATTAACTGCAATTTTCATTTCGTTGCAAAGTAATATAAATTGACAGAATAATTTTTAATTGGTCAATAAATGTTGAAATTTGAAATATATTTTTAATTATTAAATGTCAAATTTAGAAATTGAACGTAAATTTCTCGTAAAAAAAGATTTATGGGAAAAAGTTGCTAAGCCAGAAGGAACAAAAATAATACAAGGTTATTTGTTCTCTGATGAAGATAAAACAATTCGGGTTCGAATTAATGGATATAATGCGTTTCTTACAATTAAAGGAAAAACTATTGGGTTCTCCCGCCCTGAATTTGAATACGAAATACCTTTAGATGAAGCCTTGTTAATTTTAAACGAAATGACTGGAAACAAAATTGAAAAGTCTCGTTTTGAAATTTTACACCAAGAAAAATTATGGGAAGTTGATGTTTTTGAAGGCAGAAACAAGGGTTTAATTATTGCAGAAATTGAATTGCAAAGTGAAAACGAAATTTTTGATTTCCCGGGATGGATTGGTGACGAAGTTACTTCAGACAAAAGTTATTATAATGCTTATCTTTCGAAAAACCCTTATGAAACCTGGTGAAAAATTAGAGAGGTTTATAATTAAATGGAATATCAACAGTTTCTGATAAATCCAAACCATCATCGTACATTTGTTCATCGCTGGCATCATAGTACCAATCGACATTTATTTCAATACCTTTTTCCTGAATTTTTTTGATAATTTCAAGAACCTGCAAAAGCATTTTCGAGGAAGATGAGTTGAAATACGATAAGTGGAAGTCAATTTGTAATGTAGAAATTAAATATTTTGTATCAGAATGGGTCTGAATTTCAAGGTCAAACTCCTTTAACCAATCAATTGCAGGATGATAGAATTTAAATACATCCTCCGGTCTGGAAACTCCTTTAAAAGAGAATTTTCGTCCTTCAATATCAAATGAAATTTCTGGAGTAAATTCCGTTTCTTCAAGATAATAATTGTTCATGCTTCAGAAATTATTGAATTATTGGTAATTAATACTTTACAGATATAATACGAATATTTTTCGCTAATTGCTTCAAATTTAAAGTTTATTTTTTCACCTGACACTTTGGCCATTTCAATAAAACCTAACCCGGCACCACCTTTGGCAGAAAACTTACCATTTGTTAGAGTTGACCTGAACAACTGGCGTAAACCATCCCTGTCTAAATTATTTATGGTGTTAATATGTTCGGTCAGTTTATCAATATCTTTTATTTGAATTGGATTACCAGTAGTTATTATAAAATTTGAATTTTCCTTTTCCAATTCAAACCGCGGATAATGGGTTGGGAATAAACTTGCTTCTCTTTCAAATGATTCGCTATACTTGAAAACATTTTCAAGCGCTTCAATCATTACAGATAATATTTTTTTATAGTTTATAATGGAAATGCTTCTAGCCTCGGTCTCATCTTTAAGGCTGTTGAGCAAATGACCAATAATCTCAAAATTAAATAATCCCTGATAACTTAATATTTTCTCCCGCTCCGGCATTAACAATTGTTCATATAATTAGCCAAAATAACAAATTTTAATGTAAAATGGTTATAAATTAATAAACATTTTAGTCTAAATGTTTATTTCATTTAAGTAGCCATAGTCTTTTTTTAACGTAATGCCGTTAGATGCTTGAACTGCCAATTGATCACATCTTTCATTTTCTTTGTTACTGGCATGTCCTTTAATCCAAACAAATTCTACAATGTGTTTTCTGTAAATTTTTAAAAATCTAATCCAAAGGTCAGAATTTTTTTTGTTTTTATAACTAGTTTTTTCCCAGCCAAATACCCAACCTTTTTCAACCGACTCCGCAACATACTTTGAATCAGTGTAAATGGTCACTTTTGATCCTTCAAATTTTAAAGATTCAAGCCCAATTATTACAGCTAACAATTCCATACGGTTATTTGTTGTGAATTCATAACCATCCGATAATTCTCTTCTGTGTTTCCCTGATAAAAGTACAACTCCATATCCTCCAGGACCTGGATTACCTCGCGCCGCACCATCGGTATAAATTATAATTGCAGGTTTTGTATCCAATGGAACTTGTGTTATTTATTTATGTCCAATTCATTAAGCAGATAACCTGCTCCGGCGAATTTATCAATTATAAATAAAACATACCTGATATCAACACAAATTGTTCGCTTTAGCATTGGATTATAAGTAAAATCACCAGCCAATGATTCCCAATTTCCGTCGAAAGCTAAACCAATGAGTTCGCCTTTATTGTTTAAAACCGGGCTTCCTGAATTTCCACCTGTAATATCATTATTGGTTATAAAGCAAACTGGCATTTGATTTGTATTTGAATATGGCTTATAATCATTTTTTAAATAAAGTTCTTTTAATTTTTTGGGAACAATAAATTCAGTGATTGTAGAATCTTCTTTTTCCATTACACCGGTTAAAGTGGTGAAATAGTTAAATTTTATAGCATCTGTTGGCGAATAACCTTTAACTGAACCATAGGTTAGGCGCATGGTAAAATTTGCATCTGGGTAAATAGCTTCATTCGTTAAAATTAGCTTTGCCTGCATCAATTTTTTTTGTCCATTGGCAAGCAAATTTTTATCGAATGTAAGTTCCTGATTAATAAATTTTAATTTAAGTATTGCACTATAAGCAAGACTGAATAATTGATCATTGAAAAGTTTATTTCGGCTTGGGTTTTGCAAATATTTTAAAAACCTGACAGAATCAGTTAATATCGACTTTTTATAAATTCTTTTTATAATTTTTTGAATATTTGAATGATAGCGATTTTCAATTTTCTTTAATTCATCAAATTTATAGGTATTGTCAATATCCGACGAAACCAATTCCAACATTTCTATAGCAACTTTTTTATCTAAATTGGCATTATAATCTTTGTAAAATTTATTTTTCAATTTTATTATTTCATCAATATTGGTTTTATACTTTGCCGATGATTTTTCTTCTAAAAATATTTCATTTATTAATGGCATTAAATCTTTCACAAAGCCAAAAACTTCTATTCCCCGAAACAATGCTTCATAATAATATTGTTGCGCCAGAAATGCAGTTTTTCTATCTTCAATTGCTGAATCAATAAGAGTAATGCAATTGCCATAATTCAAATTTAAAAGCGAATCAGAATTTATTTTTTGTATAAATTCATCTTCCTCATTTTTCTTTGTAACAACAATGTTCTGATATTTTAATGCTTTATTTTGTCCTATTGAAAATTTATAATAATTACTCGATCGGGAATACTTTGTGTAATATTGAATATTAATTTTAGGATCGTTTTTCATAGCTTCAAGCATTATTTCCTGACGTTTGCCACGAATTTTGATCCTGGGAAGGTTCACACTTTGAATAATTTCTTCAATTTCTTTTGAAGTCATATATCTTTCAGTTCGTCCGGGATATCCTATAATTGTTGTAAATGAATCTTTTTCAATTCCATTTAAGGTTATAGGTAAATATTTTTTAGGTTTAAGTGGGATATTATTTATGCTGAATTGTGCCGGATTTCCTGATGAATCGCTATAAATTCTGAAAACGCTAAAATCACCGGTATGTCTTGGCCACATCCAATTGTCGGTATTTCCTCCAAATTTCCCAATTGAATTTGGAGGTGTGCCAACTAATCTAATGTCTGAAAATACTTGTTTTACCAGTAAGTAATATTCATTATCATTGTAAAAACCTTTAATTTCAGCTTCATATTTGCCATTTTCTTTTGCTTTATCTATAATTCGTGATTTAATTTTTTCAATAATTTTTTTGTTAAAATTTTCATCCATTGAATCATTGATAAACGGTATAATAGAATCGGTAATATTTTCCATTTTTACCAAAAAGGTAACTGTCACATTTTTACAGGGCAATTCTTCAGCCTTCGATTTTGCCCAAAAGCCATTATTTATATAATCATTTTTAACAGAACTAAGTGATTGAATTGCGTTTAAGCCACAATGATGATTGGTGAAAACCAGCCCGTTTTTCGAAACTACTTCACCTGTGCAGCCTCCGTCGAAAATTACGATAGCGTCTTTAATGCTTGGATTTGTTGCAGAATATATTTCTTCGGCATTAAGTTTGAAACCCATTTTGTGCATTGAGTCAATCACAGATTTGTGAATTTCAGGCAAAAGCCACATTCCTTCATCTGCGTTAGAATATTGTAGAAATGTAAATGCAATTATTATCAGAAAAATATGCCTAATCATTGTTATTTAGTTGTTTGTCAAACAAATGGTATTGATAAAAATTTTTATTAAAAGTTTTTCGATGGTATTTGCATAATCCATATTTTTCAATTGCTTGTCGATGTTCAAGTGTAGGATAGCCTTTATTTACTTTCCAATTATAATACGGAAATTCATCGTGAAGTTGCTGCATAAATTCATCTCGATAGGTTTTTGCAAGAATTGATGCAGCAGCTATAGATTTATATTTACTATCTCCTTTTATAATGCAAGTATATGGAATATCTGAAAATGGTTTAAACCTGTTTCCATCAATTATTATATATTCTGGTTTTTGCGCCATTGTACCCAAAGCCTTATGCATTGCTAAAATGGAAGCATTTAATATGTTTATTTTATCAATTTCGTCATGTGTACAAGAACCAACTGAAAATGAAACGGCTTCCTGTTCGATTATTATTCTTAATTTTTCGCGGTTTAACGCAGAAACCTTTTTAGAATCGTTGAGTAGAGGATGATTAAATGATTTTGGCAGAATAACTGCTGCTGCAAAAACAGGTCCTGCCAGACAACCTCGGCCAGCTTCATCGCATCCTGCTTCAAACAGGTTTTTGCTATAAAAATCAAGTAAAGCAATATTGTTCAATTTCTCTGATAATACTGAATATTAGTCAAAGTAATGTAGTTTCATTTTGAAAACCAAATGTGTGAAATAATTTAAAAACATAAAAGCACGAAATAATTACGCAATTGTTAGTTTTGTAAGAATTATTTATGAAACCGTGGGAAAAAAATTTCTTTCAAATATTGCATTTGTAATTCTGCTTAACCTTATAATAAAGCCATTTTGGTTTTTAGGAATTGAAGTTTCAGTCCAGAACCATGTGAGCAATGCTGTTTATGGTAATTACTTTTCATTGCTAAGCTTTTCAATGATTTTTAATATTCTACTTGATTTTGGCATTACAAATTTTAACAATCGCGAAATAGCCAGGAATGGCAATATGCTCAGTAAATATTTTTCAAATATTTTTATTCTTAAACTATTGTTGGGTATAATATATCTTATTATTTGTCTTAGTGCTGGTTTTGCTTTTGGTTACACCTGGGCGCAAATGACAATACTGTTAATATTAGCAGTAAACCAGTTTCTGGCTTCGTTTATCTTGTATTTACGTTCAAATATTAATGGGTTACTGATGTTTGTAACTGACAGCATTATTTCTGTTTTGGATAAAACGTTAATGATTATTTTTTTAAGTATTTTGTTATGGACTTCAATTACAAAATTACAGTTCAAAATTGAATGGTTTATTTATTCTCAAACTGTTTCATACATCATAACGGCAACTATTGCATTGATTATTGTAATTAAAAAATCTGCTTATTTTTTACCGGGACTAAACTACAATTACCTTTATTTAATGCTCAAGAAAAGCATTCCATTCTCTGTTTTAGCCATGCTAATGTTTTTATATAACAGAATGGAACCAATTTTACTTGAAAGATTATTACCCGATGGGAAAACACAAGCCGGAATTTATGCACAGGGATATCGTATTATGGATGTTTTGTCAAATTTTATTTTACTTTTCCCGGTTCTTCTTTTACCTCTTTTTTCCAAAATATTAAAACATAACAGGAGTGAAATTAGTAATTTGATAAATTTAGCCGGTCCATTAATGATAATTCCGGCAATTATAATTGCGTCAGTTTGTTCGGTATATGGAAACGAGATAATGAATTTATTATATCATCAGCCTTCGAGTGGGAAAATTTTTAGTTTGTTGATAATTGGTTTTATTGGAATAACATTTACCTATTTATATGGAACTTTGTTGACAGCCAATGGAAGTCTCAAACAGCTTAATATTATGGCAATAATTACGGTTGTTTTGAATTTCAGCCTTAATATGATATTAATTCCACATTTTAAAGCACAAGGAGCAGCAATTTCAAGTTTTGTTTCACAATCCGTAGCAGCAATTATACAAATAATACTAGCTTATAAAATCATTGAAATTGTTGTAAGTAAAATTGAAATTGCAAGATTAATTACCTGGATTGTTTTATTTTACTCGGTTTTATTTATTTCCAAAACATTCATTCCAAGTTGGCAATTAGGCCTGATTGTAATTTCTTTAACAGGAATAATAATGGCATTTCTGTTAAAATTAATCAACATAAAGGAAATTATTCGAACACTTTTCGTTGAAGAAGAATTAAAATAAAATTTAATTTATCTTAATTGATTGAAGTAACTTTTTTTCTACAACATCAAGTGATTTAAAAATTGAATTATGACTTTTATATTCAGGAACTAATTCCTTCATTAAAGCAACAACTGGCAAACTTTCGTTTTCGTCAGCCTTGGTAATCAGATTATTAATTTTATTGGAAACTTCCTCATAATTGTATCTTTTCACCTTAGCAATCATAATCTTAGGATGATATGTAGGAATAGTGTTTTCTTCTTTATTTAATAATTCTTCGTAAAGTTTTTCACCGGGTCGTAAGCCAACATATTTAATTTCAACATCTTTCCCAGGTATTAAGCCCGCTAATCGAATCATATTCTTAGCTAAATCAACTATTTTAATTGATTTTCCCATGTCAAAAATGAATATTTCACCACCTTTGCCCATTACGCTTGCTTCCAATACAAGTTGGCATGCTTCAGGTATAGTCATAAAATATCTACATACTTCAGGATCAGTAACTGTTACCGGACCTCCTTTAGCAATTTGTTCTCTGAATAAAGGAATTACAGAACCATTCGAACCAAGAACATTCCCAAAACGGGTTGTAATAAAACTTGTATTCCCAATTTCATTAAGTGATTGGGTATATATTTCAGCAATTCGTTTTGAAGCTCCCATAACATTTGTTGGATTTACAGCCTTATCAGTCGAAATCATAATAAACTTCGGAACATTATAGCGAACAGCGAAATCGGCCAACAGTTTCGTCCCCAGAACATTATTTTTAACTGCTTCAGATGGATGACGTTCCATCATTGGAACATGTTTATATGCAGCAGCATGATAAATAATATCTATTCTGTGAGAATCAAAAAGATGTTTTAATATTTTTGGGTTTGTTATATCTGCTAGTACAAGATCTAATTTAAAATTGTATGTTTTTGCAGCTAATTCAAGTTCAATATTATGTAAAGGAGTTTCGCCCTGATCAAGTAAAATAACTTTATAGGGATTGAATTCAGAAATTTGCCTAACTATTTCACTTCCAATAGAACCGGCCGCTCCGGTTACTAAAATAGTTTTATTTCCAAGTTGTTTCTTTATTTCGGTTGTATCAAGATTTATAGGATCACGTTCTAATAAATCTTCAATTTTAATATTTTTAATTTGCTTAACATCAATATTTCCTTTGATCCAGCTCTTAACGTTTTGCACTGACATTACCTTTACGTTAAGTTTTAAACATTTTTCTACAATTGAATTTTTTAGTGTAGGTGACATGTCAGGTTTTGCAATGATAAGAGATTTAACCGCATGTTTTTTAATTAGGCTCTCAATTTTTCGATAATCATAAATTTCAACACCTTCCAAACGTTTTTTATTTAAATCTTTGCCATTATCTACAAATGCAACAAATTTATATGCCGATTCAGGATCCAAATCCAAAGCTCTTTTAACTGAAACAGCCAATTCTTCAGTTCCAAAAACTATAGCATTAATATTATGCGATGTGGTATTTTTTAGTTCAGCAAAAAAAGTTTTAATTAACATTCTGACAAATACCATTATGTAAGCTGAAATAAAGAAATCAATCAGCAAAATAGAAACTGGTACAAACAAAATACTTTTTATAAAATAATAGGCAATATCTGTTCCTATTAGAGTTAAAGTACTTGCAAAAATTACAATAATAAGTTTAATTAAATCACTAATGGAAGTGTAACGAACAATATTTGTATGAGTTCGGCTAAAATAAAAGAAGATACATTTTACGCCTAATACTATTAAAATAGAAGGTACTAAATGTAATTCATATTCAATAGGGATTCTGAAATTAAAACGTAAAAGATATGCGAGTAATATTGAGAAAGCTCCAATGGCAATATCTCCATTTAAGATAATCCAAGACGGTACTAAACGGTTAGATAACCGCTCTTTTACCTGAAACATTTTATAAAATATAGTATAATTCATTGTTTGTTGTTTTGGTTTTGTCGTTTTTTTGGTTTCTAATTCAAATGTACAAAAATATAAATATTTATTATAAAAAAATAGATTTATTTCTATAGCGCTTAATATTATAACTCAATAATAATTTAATTATTATACAGCAATAATATTTAAGATATCCTGAAACCGTTGAAAATAGATACTTTGCAATTACTTTAAAGTAATTAGTGAATTGTTTGATAACCGGACAATTAACGATATATGTATTATCAAAGATTAATATTAGTTAATCTTTGATTTTTAGAGATAAATAACATAACATATTAATAATTAATTATTTCAACTTTTAAGTTATCCTTACACAAATTGTATAAGTCGGTCATATTTTTTAAAAGGACAGGATGTATAAAATATGGACAAACTTCAATTAGAGTTGTTAAAACAAATTTTCTTTCGTGTAATAATGGATGTGGAATAGTTAAAATATTGTTATTGATAATAACATTGTCGTAAAACAAAATATCAATATCTATGGTTCTGGAATTATATTGATTTATTTCTCGTTTTCGTCCTAAATTATTCTCAATTTTATGAATAATTTCTAAAATTTCAAATGGTGATTTTTCAGTATTGATAATTATTAACTTGTTAATGAATTCTGGCAATTCCGTATTTCCCCAAGCTTGTGTTTTATACAGTGAAGATTGCATTTCAATGACACCAATTTTTTTTAGTACTTCATTCTCAGCTGTTTCAATAAATTTTTTCTTATCGCCAATATTACTTCCTAAAAGTAGATAGACTAATGCCATTTTTAATTATTTTTATTCCCAAAATTAAATTAATTGAATTAGTCTTATAATCTTTTTACAAAACCTATAAATTTTTGAGTATGAAAAGCTTTTTTAAAATGTTATTGGCTTCAATTTTAGGAGTAATTATTTCATTATTTATTCTGATTTTTATATTTATTGGGATTATAAGTGCTGTTATTTCTTCAAGCGATTCTCCAATTGAAATAAAATCAAATACTATTCTCAAATTAACATTGGATAATACAATTTACGACCGTTCTCCACAAAATCCTTTGGCAGGAATAGATTTTGCTGGTATTGGTAAAGAAAAGGAAGATGGATTAACTGAAATTATTAATAATATTAAAAAGGCTGAAGACGACGACAATATTAAAGGCATTTACCTTGAATTATCAATGATTCCAGCCCATATTGCTACTATTGAAGAAATTCGCAATGCATTAATTGATTTTAAAAAATCACATAAGTTTATTATTGCTTATGGAAATGGTTATTCACAAAGTGCATATTATTTAGCTTCGGTTGCCGATAAAATATTTCTTAACCCTCAAGGGAGCATTGAGTTTACTGGCTTGCATAGCGAATTGATGTTTTTTAAGGGAAGTTTGGAAAAACTAGGAATTGAACCTGAAATTATTAGGCATGGTAAGTTTAAAAGTGCTATTGAGCCATTTATTGCCGATAAAATGAGTGATGCTAACCGCAGTCAAATCAGCCAATTGCTGAAATCAATCTGGGATAATGAAGTAGATAGCATTGCAAGTCAGCGCAAAATTTCAATTAAAACATTAAATATTCTGGCAGACAAAATGGTCCCTTTCCGATGCTGATACTTGTTTGTCACGAAAAATTGTTGATAGTTTACTATATACGGATGGGGTTTATTCTTATTTAGTGAAAAATTCAGGAAGTTCTGGTGAGGAGCCTGAGTTTGTAACTTTAAGTAAATACGAAAAAGTTCCTAAAAAACCTGTTGTTAAAGGATTTGCAAAGGACAGGATTGCAGTTGTTTATGCACAAGGTGATGTGGTTATGGGCGATGAAGGTGAAGGTTCTGTTGCTGCAGATCGTATTTCAAAAGCTTTACGCCAGGCTAGGACTGATTCTTCGGTTAAAGCAATTGTATTTAGGATTAATTCTCCCGGTGGAAGTGCCTTAGCTTCTGAAATTATTTGGAGGGAAGTTAAATTAGCGGCAAAAGTAAAACCTGTTGTTGCCTCAATGGGAGATTTGGCTGCTTCAGGCGGTTATTATATTGCATGTGCTGCTGATACTATTATGGCACAACCAAATACAATAACAGGTTCTATTGGGGTTTTTGGAGTTCTGTTTAATGCTAAACAAATGATGAATCAAAAGCTTGGAATTACAACTGATGTTGTAAGAACAAACGAACATTCCGATTTTCCTACTGTAACAAGGGCAATGGATGGGCAGGAAAGGGAATTTATGCAATTTGAAATAGATAAAATTTATGGAACTTTTGTAAGTCATGTTGCCGAAGGTCGCAAAATGGATAAAAGTAAAGTTGACGATATTGGACAAGGTAGGGTATGGTCAGGAATTGATGCCAAAAAAATTGGACTTGTTGATACTTTAGGTGGCCTTAATGATGCTATTGCATTAGCCGCCAGTATGGCAAAAGTAAAAACTTACAGGTTAATGAACCTCCCAAAAATAGAAGATCCATTTGACAAATTGGTGAAAAATATAATGGGCGAAACTAAAATTTCATTGCTTAAAGCCGAACTTGGTGATACGTACAGCTATTTTAAACAATATCAAAACCTTTTAAAAGTTAAAGGAGTACAGGCAAGATTACCGTTTGAATTGGATATTTATTAAACATATTAACTACAATAATTCATTATACCTTTTATTTTTCAACTTGTTCAATATAGGTTAGTATAAGTCTATACCGAAGTATTGGATTATGAATGCTTATGAAACAGGAAGTTTGTTGAAATATGTTTGTGACTTATGTTCCCGTGTCGATGTAAATGCTCATGAATTAGGTTTGTTTTAATAAGCAATTCGGTATCAGAAAGTATTTCTTCCGAAGAACCTATTTTCTCAAGTCTATGTTCTTCTGATAAAACTGCAACCCGAGATTGAAAGTGATCAACCAGTTCAAGCGTATGTGTTGTAATTATTATTGTTTTTCCAGCCTCATTTAATTGAAAAATAAGTTCTATTAAATATGAACGTGATTTTGGGTCCAGTCCGCTCATGGGTTCGTCAATTAATAAAACATCGGGGTTTGAAGTTAGGATTGCCCCAATGGCAACCCTTTTTTTCTCACCTCCTGAAAGCATATAAGTAGGCCGGTTTCGAAGTGTTTCAATGTTCAACATTTTCATAACTGATTCAGCACGCTCGAAAGCTTCATCTTTATTTTTTCCCATTTGTAAAGGAGCAAATAACAATTCATCAAAAACAGTCGGACAAAAAAGCTGATTATCGGAATTTTGAAAAATATAGCCCATACTACTTCTAAAAAAGCTGTTATAGCTATTATCTTTCAACTTTTGCTCAGTAATTAAAATGTCTTTGTAATATATTTTTCCACTATTCGGGAAAATCAAACCATTAATCAGGTGTAATAAAGTCGATTTGCCACTACCATTCGACCCTATAATGGAAAATATTTCCCCTTTATTAACTGCAAAATTTATATCAGATAATGCACAATGATTATTGTTGTAATTATATGATAGATCATCGATTTGAATTATATTACCCATATTAAATGTATATACATAAAGTACCAAAAGCTATAACAAAGATAAGAAAAGCAATATCTATGCTTTTAAATTTTTGTATATAACATAAGTTTACACTGCCGTTGAACCCTCTTGCAACCATTGATTTATAAATTTCTTCATACCTAATCCACGATTTGCGGAATATAAAAGTGATACGTTCGGCTATAAACCTGTTGGCTGAAATTTCTTTCGAATTTTTCCACCAACGTGATTTTAGTGCGAAGTAAGTTTCTTCGGTGGTATGCGATAATATAAATATGAATTTATAGCTCAGTGTTATTACAAGTAGAAATAAATCGGGCACAAAAAATATTTTCAATGATTTAATAATTTCGGCAAACGAAGTTGTATATATAACAAGCATTGTAATAGCAATAGAGTTAATTATACGAAGTGAAAATTTTAAAACCACTAAACAGCCTTCGTAAGTAATACCAATATTTTTCGGAATATTATATAACAAAAAATGATGTGCCGATTTGAAATGAATCAGGTTAAAAATTATTTTTCCTTCGGAAACAATATTCAATGACGCCGGGGCAATAATAAGGAAACCGAAAAAGAAACCGAGAAAAAATATTTTTTTATATATAGAAGCCAGATTAACTTTCGAAAATATAAATAATATAAGAAGAAATGCTGCAATAATCAATTGTACCTGGATTTGCCTGATGAAACTTATGAGAATAATAAATCCGAAAAGGAAAATAATTTTTGCCCGTGCATTAATTTTTTGCAGTAAACCATCTTTTGAAGCAGTTTCATTTTGGCTGTAAACCGATTTTATTACTACTGCTATATTTCGAATTGTTCTGTCAATAAATGACAAATTACGATTATGCTTTGATGATAATTGTTTTAAGCTATGTTCGTTGGTATGCAAAAACTTTGGCAAAGGTTCAATCATTTTTGGTAGTAACTTTTAGTAAAACAATGGTAACTATTGAAATAATTGCAATACCAGCAAAACCCGACAATATATAAGTTAATATTTTTGATTGATTCGATTGTTTCTCACCTTTATTACCATAATCTGCTATTGGTGCTTTCCAAATAACAACTTCTTTTTTCATTCCTGAGGGTATAAATCCGGTTTTCTTTTTAACAGTCTCTAACGACCATTCACCCCAGGCACTTCCGGCATGGAATAATTTTGGGAAATAGATACCAATGGGAGTGAGGCATGCCATAATTACTAAACCAATGATTAATTTCTTATTGAAATATTTCATTTAATATATATCTTTAGTTTCAAGAACTTTAATCATTTCCCTGTGATGTTTATAGAAATACCTGAATAACAACGCAGTAATAATTCCTTCAACAAAGCCGAAGATTAATAAATGTTCCAGGGCCATTGCAGGAACTGCAACTTTTAAAGGATATGGCGAATATAAGGGTACACCGCTTTTTGTTGATGCAATTATAGGTTGGATACCAAACTCAATTCCAGTAAATACAGCCGATGTGCAAATACTTATATATCCTGCCAGAAAAGCAGCGAAATTCATTCGTTTTGAATTCTCTCGTTTCCCGTTTACCAATTTGAATACCCAATATGAAACAAAACTCATAACAATAGCCATGTTAAAGCAATTTGCCCCTAAGGCTGTAATTCCGCCATCGCCAAAAACAAATGCCTGAATAAGTAATGCTACTGAAACCGAAACAATGGAAACCCATGGCCCGAAAAGTAAGGCAATTAATGCCGCACCTACAGCATGACCTGTAGTTCCACCCGGAACGGGAATATTAAACATCATAATTAGAAATGCAAATGCAGCAGACATGCCCAAAAACGGAACGAGTTTAATAGTCAGTTCTTTTTTTACTTTGCGCACAGCCACGGTAATTATTGCAATTGATACCACATAAAAAGGCACATAAGTTTGTGGGCTTAAATATCCATCAGGAATGTGCATAAACTTAGTTGTTAATTTTTATTTATTCGAAGTAAGCACTTTTCATTATGCCTATAAATATTGTCAAATATAAGAACCAATAATTCATTTTCTCTTATTTTATGTTCCATTTAATATTTTCATTTTTAAAATGAATAACTTATTCCAAATTGAAAATTTCTTGGGTTTCCGGGAGTAAAACAAATATCAGTTAAAGGGACTTTTTCACCTTTCAATCGGGTAGTTGTTTCGAACTGTGCTTCGTTCCAATCGACATTAAAAATATTTTCACAATTCACTGTAAAAGTAAATTGTTTGAATTTATAGTTTAAATTGGCATTTAATATTGTGTATCCATAAGCAGTATGTGTATTTGCCTCATCTCCTGGGCGATCGCTGATTGAGCGGAAGCGGACAGCTCCACTAAAACAGCTATTACGTAAAACACTTAAACCACCCGATGCAACTAACCTTGGGGCAAGTGGTACAAAATTGGAATCTTTCGGAAGGTTTAATTCAGTGGCATAAGCATATGATACATCTGCATCAAACCACAGCCACGATAAAATGGAATAGCGAGCTTCGGCATCAAACCCAATGCGCTGTGTTGGGTTACTCAGTTCTGTTGTTCCTCCGTCACCGCTATACACGAATTCTTTTTGCAGGTAAAGATACCAGTATGCCAGGCTTAAATGCAATTTGTCAAAAAGTTTGGTTTGCAAACCTATTTCAACTGCTGTTGCTTTTGGCAATGTTGTAATACCATTCATCGATGGGTCGAAATTATATTTTTGAAGCTTGGCATCAACCTGGCTATTGTTCATTCCATCCTGTTTCCAAGTAGAAGTGAGATTGCTTACTGTTTGACCGATAACCACATCACGGGCATCATTGGAATGGAATCCCTGACCAAAATTTAGGAATAAATCTAAATTTCGTGAAGGTGAAAAAATAAAATTAATTTTTGGACTGAAAACTGATTTATAAGCTGTTCCGGAGGCATGTGGCAATCCATTGTTTATTGAATCGAGTGCATTGTTCACCAAATCGTTTTTTGAAAATGTAAACAAATCCTGCCTTATTCCCCAAACCATTCGTATCCGTGGACTAAAAACATATTCCTGTTCTGCCCAGGTAAACAGGTTTTGTTCATCAACCACATCATTTGTAAAAACATTCATCCTTATCCGGTTAGGACTGTGCCAAAGCTGTAAGGCAATGTCGTCGCCACGATAACCACAACTGACTTTGTTGATAATTTTTATTCCCATAAAGTCCGATGCAAACTTATAAGTTGAATTAACACCCATGATTGAACGGTGCTCAGTTTGTTCAATCATATCGCCGTTAACGGTATCGACCAAAAAGTAAGTAAAATCTGTAAAAAGTTTAAAATTATAATTGCTCATAAAAGCATGGGTTTCAAATTCATTTCCGGCATTGGTTAAAAAATTGTAGGCAATATTTATATTTTCCCTGTCAGTACTTCCGCCTTCGTTCGGATCAAGATATCCAAAACGTCCAATTAATCCTTCATTTACTGCACGTTCAGGGATTTGACCCGAAGCATTCCAACCAGTTGTATAGCCACTGAACGAAAATGTTAATTTACTGTCATGGGTAAGTTGGAAGAAATATTTTCCGAAGAAATTCATCCGTTGAAAATTTTCAGGGTTCTTGAATGGTCCGTCGGAATGAAAAAATTGTGTGGACAGATATCCGTTTTGCTCTTTTCCACCGTTATCGGGCTGGTATATGAAAGTATATTTTTGTGTGTTGAATTGGCCTCCTTCAATTTTAAAAAGGTTGTTGTCCAAAACATCTTTGGTTTTAAACGAAACTGCCCCTGCTGTGTAGAAATCGCCAAAATCGGGCAAATAGGGGCCTTTATTTACTTCCATTTTATCAACAGTTTCAGCAATCAGGAAATGCAAATCGGCATAACCCTGGCCATGTGCATGGGTTGGCAGGTTAACCGGCATATTGTCCACGTTAATTGAAACATCGGTACCATGGTCGCAATCGAACCCTCGTAGAAAGATTTGTTCAGCTTTTCCTCCACCCTGATGTTGGGCAATAAATAGCCCTGGCACCATGAGCAACATATCCTGGGTGGAACGGACCGGTTTTAACTGCATGTCAATAGCACTAATTTCCTGTGATGAAGCAGCTGAAACTGGTCGTGTCCCTTGAACTGTAACTTCATCTATTCCAACCACTGATTCTTCAAGGTTAAAATCTACTGTGTCAGTTTTGTCTTCATTAACTTTAATTTCAATATTTTGTGGTTTATAGCCAATTAATGAGCAGGTTAAAGTATAACTGCCAATTTGTATATTTCGAAGTTCATAATTTCCATTAATATTTGAAGTTGTTCCAATTAATGTGTTTTGGATTCTTATTACAGCTCCTGTGATTGTGGTGCCAGATTTTGTTTCCATTACTTTTCCAATGACTGAGACTGCATCATGGGCAAAGACAGTATAACCTGAAATTATAAAAATTGTCAAAAATATTTTTTTCATTTTGTGAAATATGTTACGTATTATAAATTCGTGTTACTGTTGATATAAAAAAATAATTATTCAGCCCGGCTCATTACCAATTTACCATGAATGATGCCTTTAATTCCTATTAATTTATCTGATAATTCTGTCAATCTGCTAGCAACACCTTTTACAGCAATAATTTCAAGGCAATTATTATGACTTAAATGGAAATGCTGTGATGATAAGATTACATCGAAATACTGATGTTGAACATCATTTGATTTTGTAGATACATCGCTTTTATGATGATCATAAAGCATAATTACTGCTCCGGCTACAATGTTATTACATTGCCATTTTTTTTCAACAAGGTTTTTCTCAACTAAATGTTTGATTGCCTGTGACCGGTTGGGGAAGTTATTTTCAATAACGTATGTATCGAGCGCTTTTAGAATATCTTCATCAAGGCTAACACCAAATCGTGCTAAAGACATTGTGTTACAATTTTAAAATTCGTAGCACAATATTAATAAGAAGTAAATTAAGAATCAATTTAAATTAGACTTTAACCTGCAAGACAAATTCCATATATAATAAGAATGTTATAGTATTTCTAAAGTAATGAACTACCCCGCCGCAAGCAGCGGGGTATCAGCAGCCCTCTAAAAGAGGGCTAATTGGATTACCTTGTGCAAGGTTTTATATTCCTTTTCTATTCCTTGTTCTCTAACGTATTTTGAAATTACCCGCTCATCTCCAAATTTACTGACTGTATTCACATAATAACCGTCTGTCCAAAATTCTCCTCCCCATAATTTTTCCTTTACTTCTGGACACTGACGAAATATTTCTCTTGCCGTTATACTCTTTATTACTGTAATTATTTTAGTCGGACTATACATTGGAACTGCTTGAACCAAAAAATGAACATGATTGTCATCTGTTCCTATTTCAAGAAAATGTATCTGGTATCTTTTTGATATTTCAATACATGTTTCTTTTAGTAAATTGTCAACTGAATCGCTAAAAACAACTTTCCTATATTTAGCTGGACATACATAATGATACAGTAGTACTGAAACATTATGTGATTTGTGTATATATTTGCTTTGTGCCATACACAAAATTAATATTTCGCCGCAAGCGGCGGGGAATTTACCCTAAGAGATTAAAATATTAGCCACGTTCAATTTCAACCAATAAATCATCCTTCCCAACATTATCACCGGAAATAACTAAAATTTTACTGATCGTTCCTTTTAATGTAGAAGTTAAAGTATTTTGCATTTTCATAGCTTCGAGTACCAGTAATGCTTCGCCAATATTCACTGTTTGCCCGGGCTCGACCATTATATCCAAAATTTTGCCTGGCATAGGAGCTTTAATTTTTTCAATTTTGTTGCCAGGGCTTAACGTTGAAAGTATTTTTTTTCGTTTAAGGGAGAAAGGCGTTTCAACTGTGAAAGAATAGCTTACACCATTCAAAAGTATTTCATATGCATTTTGCTGACGTGATACAATTTCAACAGGATACCGAATCCCATTTGCTGAAATAAGTGTAAAACCATCAGCTTCTTCAATTATTTCAACTTTTATTTTATGCTTTTTATAACTGTATTCGTAATTATTTTTCACCGCAAATTCATACTCAGCATTTTCATTCCCAAATGCAATAAGTTTTGTCTGAGGTTCCGAAGTATTTTCTTTCATTCTTTTTGTTCGTTAATTATTCTGAAATGCAGGTAAAGCCCAATAATTTTCAAAATTTAATTTTATAAATGTCTTATTCTTTTATTAAGTACCCACGGATCAATTCCGGTTTCAGGTCCTGTAACAGGTGTGGTTTCATGTGTATGTGTATATACAGCCATTAAAGCAGCAAGCATTTCTTCATTTTCTTCCCTGTAAACGGTTGATTCTAATTTAGTTTCAATAAATGAAGTATCAAAATTTCCGGAACAGAAATCTTTATTATGCAATACTGCTTTGCAAAATGGAATGGTTGTTTTAATCCCTTTTACATGAAATTGTTGTAATGAAGATAAAGAAAGTTCTATGGCTTCAGCTCGGTTTTTGCCATGAACAATAAGTTTTGCAACCATTGAATCAAACCAGGGAGTTATTTCTGAACCCGGAACAATGCCTGTATCAATACGAATATTATTTCCCTGAGGAAGCCTAAGGTTACGAATAATTCCCATACTTGGTGTAAAACCTGATTGAACATCTTCAGCATTAATGCGGCATTCAATTGACCAGCCGTTAAGTTTAATATCTTTTTGTTCAACTGGCAATGTTTCACCGGCAGCAATTTTTATTTGTAATTCAACTAAATCAATACCTGTTATCATTTCAGTTACCGGATGCTCAACCTGAATGCGGGTATTCATTTCCATGAAATAAAACTCACCATTTTTGCCAAGCAAAAATTCGACCGTTCCAAGACTTTGGTATTTTACAGCCTTTGCCAATGAAATTGCTGCATTGGCCATTTTAGTGCGAAGTTTATTATCTAATGCCGATGATGGAGCTTCTTCCAATAATTTCTGATGTTTTCGTTGAACTGAACATTCACGTTCACCCAGATGAATTACATTTCCAAAATTATCGGCTGCAATTTGGAACTCAATATGTTTTGGATTTTCAAGGTATTTTTCAATAAAAACTGATGGATCGTTAAAAGCGTTTAGTGCTTCAGATGAGGCAGTTTTAAACATTTGAGCCATTTCGGAACTTTCACGTACTATTCGCATTCCGCGGCCACCACCACCTGCTGCTGCTTTAATTATTATTGGATAACCGGTTGTTTTTGCTATTTTCAAGGCTTCTTCAACCGTTTTTACTGAGCCTTTACTACCTCCAAGCATTGGAACCCCACTTTTGGCGGCATATTCTTTGGCAGTAATTTTATCGCCCATTGCCCTGATTACTTCTGGTGAAGGGCCTATAAAGATTATACCTTCCTCTTGGCAACGTTGCGCAAACATTGCATTTTCCGACAAATAACCATAACCGGGATGAACAGACTGGATACTATATAATTTAGCAATTCTGACTAAATTTTCAATATCAAGAAATTCGGGAGTTTTAGCTTCAACTTCAGGGAAATCAATTATTGAATCCACAGCTGATAGGTAAACAGCATTGGGTTCTTTCCTGGTCCAGGATCGCATAGGTTTTTATTCCCATTCGCTTTGCTGTTCGGGCAATACGGATGGCAATCTCACCCCTGTTTGCTATAAGTACAGATTTAATCATTCTTTTGAAAATTAATTTTACAATGGTGTATTTCCATGTTTACGACGCGGAATGCTTACTGATTTTTTATCTAAGCTTTTTAATGCCAGAATAATTTTTCCACGCGTATGAGCCGGGTCAATAACCTCATCAATAAATCCCTTTTCATCAGCGATGTAAGGATTGGCTATCTCATTTCGGTATTTTTGTGCCAGTTCTTTTTTCAATGCTGCCGGGCTTTTAGATTCAGCAAGTTCCTTACGGTATAAAATAGCAATAGCGCCTTCTGGTCCCATAACAGCAATCTCTGCTGTAGGCCAGGCAAAGTTAAAATCGCCACCAATTCCTTTACTGTTCATTACAATATATGCACCTCCATATGATTTGCGAAGGATAACCGTAATTTTTGGTACTGTTGCATAAGTATAGGCATATAGTAATTTTGCCCCATGACGAATAATACCTGCATGTTCCTGATCGGTACCAGGCAGGAATCCCGGAACATCTTCGAGTGTAACAATAGGAATATTAAAACAGTCACAAAAGTTGATGAAACGGGCTGCTTTAACCGATGAGTCAATATCAAGTGTTCCTGCCATTACTTTTGGCTGGTTGGCTACAATTCCAACCACATAACCACCAAAACGAGCAAGGCCTGTAATAATGTTTGGGGCATGGTTCTCAGCAATTTCAAGAAATTTACCCTTATCAGTAATTAATTTAATTATATCACGTACATCATAGGGTTTATCTGGGTCATCGGGAACTATATCACGCAAAGCTTCCTCAATTCTTTCTACAGGATCTTCAGTAGTAACAAAAGGCGGATTTTCAATATTATTCGATGGTAAGTACGAAAGTAACATTTTAATTCCCAAAATTGCATTTTCATCATCGTTAAATACAAAATCGGCAACACCTGATTTTACTGCATGAACTGATGCTCCGCCCAATTCTTCTGGTGTAACAGATTCATTGAGAACTTCTTTTACAACATCTGGGCCAGTCACGAACATATAACTTGTTGAAGCCGTCATAAAAATAAAATCGGTAAGTGCGGGAGAATAAACAGCACCACCAGCAGCCGGACCCATAATGGCAGATATTTGTGGAATTACCCCAGAGGCTAATACATTTCTACGAAAAATATTGGCATATCCTGTAAGGCTACCTACACCTTCCTGGATACGAGCTCCACCAGAATCAATAAGTCCCACAACCGGTGACCCGGTTTTAAGCGCCATATCCTGAATTTTCACAATTTTAGAAGCATGTACCGAACCCAATGACCCTCCAAGAACATTGAAATCCTGCGAAAAAGCATAAACCTGTTTGCCATTAACTGTGCCGAATCCGGTAATTACACCATCGCCATAAGCGGTCGACGATTTTCCGAACGAAACGCTCGCCGGAGGTGAAAACATATCTAATTCTTCAAAAGTTCCTTCGTCGAATAGTAACTGAATACGTTCACGGGCTGTTAATTTCCCACGATTGTGTTGTTTTTGAAAATATTCCTGGTTATATTGTTTTTTAAGTAATTGTTGTCTTTCCGTAAATTTCTCAAATGCCTTTCCCATATTTAAATAATTTCAGAAATATAAAATTTAATAGCTGAAACAAAAAAAGATCTCACAAGTTCGCAAATGTAAATAATTAAGTTTAATTCTTAAAAGCATACAATATTGTTGATGGTAAGATCTTTAAGAATTATGAACGATGAAATAGATTGAATTTTGCTGAATAGATATGAATACTTATGAAGATTTATATTGATACTCAAAAATAATAAGTTGGTTCAATTTAATTCTACTTTAACAGATTCGAAAACCAAACTGTTTTTACCCTTAATCCCTAAAGGGAACAGTTTGATTTTCAGCTTTCACCCTTTAGGGTTTGGGGTAAATAAAGCTGAAAATCTTAAAAGACAGTTAATGTGTTAAAGTAGGATTAAATGAAATATAATACTAACTATAATGAAATATTTATACCTCTTTTTATCCTAAACTTGTTGGATGTATTTTTTTTGAAATTAATAATTTTAAGTTAACTATTGATTTTATTATAATCAAGTAATTAATGGGATAGAAAGTTGTCCTGCCAGGGGTCGAACCTGGGCTCTTCTGATCCAGAGACAGACGTGTTGCCAATTACACCACAGGACAATTTTGTGTCGGCAAAGGTAATGAAATATTTATTTTCACATATTATGGGTAAAATGTTTTTTTACCTTTGTCTGTTTTCAAAAATAAAATGGAAAATTTATTTTATTCACATCCTTCTGCAATTATTGATGATAACTGCCAAATTGGCGTTGGAACTAAAATCTGGCATTTTTCTCATATTATGAGCAATTGCAAAATTGGTAAAAACTGCACTATTGGTCAGAATGTAGTTGTTTCTCCTCAAGTAATCCTTGGCAATAATGTAAAGGTGCAGAACAATGTTTCTATCTATACCGGCGTTATATGCGAGGATGATGTTTTTTTGGGGCCTTCTATGGTTTTTACAAATGTTATAAACCCAAGAAGTGCTATAAATAGAAAAAATAATTTTCAAAACACATTAGTCCATAAAGGCGCAACAATTGGGGCAAATGCAACCATAATTTGTGGAATTACTATTGGAAGTTATGCATTTATTGGAGCGGGAGCCGTGGTTACTAAAAATGTTGAACCTTATGCATTGGTTATGGGAAATCCAGCAAAACAAAAAGGTTGGGTAAGTGAATTTGGACACAAACTTATTTTTGACGAAAAAGGAACAGCCATTTGCCCTGAAAGCAAGGAATTTTATACATTAAAAGACAATAAAGTTAATAAACTAAATTGATGAAAAATTTCGCATTAATAGGTGTTGCTGGATTTGTTGCTGTTCGTCATTTAAAGGCAATTAAAGAAACAGGAAATAAGCTTGTAGCTGCATTAGACAAAAGTGATAGTGTAGGTATAATGGACAGCTATTTCCCTAATGCAGATTTCTTTACTGAATTTGAACGTTTCGACCGGCATATTGATAAACTGAAACGTAACAACACTCCTGTAGATTATGTAAGCATTTGCACACCAAATTATTTGCACGATTCGCATATACGTTTCTCATTAAGGAATGGAGCCCAAGCAATTTGCGAAAAACCATTAGTACTAAATCCCTGGAATATCGATGCTTTAATTGATGTTGAAAAACAGACCGCTACGAAAGTGAATACAATTTTTCAACTCAGGTTACATCCTGCAATTATTGAATTAAAGAAGAAAATTGAAAATGACAAATCAGGTAAAATTTATGATATCGATTTAACTTACATCACTTCACGGGGACATTGGTATTTCGCAAGTTGGAAGGCTCAGGATGATAAATCGGGTGGTATTGCGACCAATATTGGTGTTCACTTCTTTGATATGTTAACCTGGATTTTTGGGAAAGTGCAGAAAAATATTGTCCATATTACTGAGCCTAAAAGAGCTGCAGGCTATCTTGAGCTTGAAAAAGCCCGCGTTCGTTGGTTCTTATGTGTCGATTTCGAAGCATTACCTGAAGATATAAAAACAAAAGGCCAAAGAACTTACAGGTCAATTACTATTGAAGGTGCCGAACTTGAATTTAGTGAAGGTTTTACTGATTTGCATACACTTTCGTACGCAGAAATCTTTAATGGAAAAGGGTTCACGCTTGAAGATGCCAGGATGAGTATTCAAACAGTTTATGATATCCGACATGCTAAACCCATTGGAATGGTTGGCGAATATCATCCATTTGTCAATAAAAAAATAGAATTTCACCCTTTTATAAAAAATAATGATTGAATTACTAAAATCAAAAAAGAAAAAAATAGCTGTAATTGGCCTTGGATATGTAGGCCTACCACTTGCACTTGAATTTGCAAAAAAGTTCAGTGTAATTGGCTTCGATATTAAAGAAGAAAAAATTTCTTTAATGAAAATGAAAATAGATCCAAGTCAGGAATTATCAGTTGATAATTTCGAAAATACGGATATTCTTTTTTCTTCAAAAATTGAAGATTTAAAACAAGCTGCTTTTTTTATCATTGCAGTTCCAACGCCAATTGACGAATATAACCGGCCTGATTTAAGGCCTCTTTTGGGTGCCACAAAAGCTGTTGCTTCTGTCATTCAAAAAGGCGATTATATCATTTACGAATCTACTGTTTATCCGGGCTGTACCGAAGAAGATTGTGTCCCGGTGTTGGAAGAAATATCAGGATTGAAATTTCAAACCGATTTTAAGGTCGGATATTCACCGGAAAGAATAAACCCCGGCGACAAAGAACATACCTTAATTAATACACTTAAAATTGTTTCTGGTTGCGACAGCGAAGCCCTTTCGACTATAGCAGAAGTATATGGTTCAATAGTCAATGCTGGATTACACAAAGCTTCATCCATAAAAGTTGCCGAAGCCGCAAAAATTATTGAAAATACACAACGCGATGTGAATATTGGATTAATGAACGAGCTTTCCATCATTTTCAATAAAATGGGGATTAATACTTTTGATGTTATTGAAGCTGCTGGAACAAAATGGAATTTCCTGAAATTTTCACCCGGTCTTGTAGGTGGTCATTGCATTGGAGTTGATCCTTATTACCTTACCCATAAAGCTGCCCGTATAGGCTATCATGCCCAAATCATTAATTCTGGCAGGTATGTAAATGATTCCATGGGAGGATATATTGCTAAGCAAGCTATAAAAAAGCTTATCTCGGCCGATAAAGAAATTAAAACAGCCCGGGTACTGATTTTAGGAATCACTTTTAAAGAAAATGTAAGCGATATCCGTAATTCAAAAGTTGTAGATATTTATAAAGAATTGAAATCATACGGAATTCAGGAAATTGATGTATATGATCCGAATGCAGATAAAAATGAAGTAGAAGAAGAATATGGGATTAAATTAATTAATGCTATTGAAAACTCATATAACATTGTAATTTTTGCAGTGGCCCATAAAATTTTCAAATCATTCAATTTGGAAAAACTCAAAAGTATAACCAAGCCCAATGCAGTAATAATTGATGTTAAAGGAACCATGAAAAAATATTCTCAGGAATTCATCTATTGGAGTTTGTAGTAAAATAGGTTTGAATATGAAACCAATTTCTTATTAATTAAAATAATTTTATAATTTTGCGCCACTTAAATTTAAATTTTAGTTAATGTATCATATCCTGAACAAATTTAGTTTAATCGTTTTCTTTTTACTTTTTGCATTGAATGGATTTGCACAAACAAATTATAGTGCCATTCAGGTTGATAATTTAAGCGACGATCAGGTAAAACAGATCGTAGCTAAATCCCAGGCAAGTGGTTTTTCACAGGATCAGATTGAGTCAATGGCAATTGCTAAAGGAATGAAGCCAGCCGAAGTTCAAAAATTGAAGGATAGAATTGCAAAATTGGGCTTGAACAATGGAAATACATTAACTTCATCACCAACAGACAGAACCCGCACATATAATGGCAATAATGATATTTTTAGTGATGTTCTAAACAAAGAAACAACAAATCCTGAAATAGGACTTGAAAGTAAAATATTTGGATATAATATATTTCGTTCCAAGGCTCTTACTTTTGCCCCAAGCTTTAATATGCCTACGCCTCAAAATTACCAGGTTGGCCCTGGTGATCAATTAATGATTGATATTTGGGGAGCATCACAGGCAAACTACAAACTTGAAGTTAGTCCCGAAGGAAGTATTTACATTGAAAATGTTGGTCCTGTAAATGTTAATGGATTAACCATAGAGAATGCAAGTAAAAAAATAATCAGCCGTTTATCATCCATATATTCGGGACTTTTGGGAAATAGTCCGAATACCTTTGCTCAAGTTAGTTTGGGTAATTTAAGAAGTATAAAAGTTTCTATTTTGGGAGAAGTTAAAACCCCGGGAACTTACACATTACCTTCACTTGCAACTGTTTTTAATGCTTTATATGTTTGTGGAGGTCCAAATACAAATGGATCACTACGCAAAATTGAAGTTTATCGCGAAAGCAAATTGGTTAGCACACTTGATGCCTATGATTTTATTTTAAAAGGCGACCAGAAAAATAATATCCGTTTGCAGGACCAGGATGTTGTAATTGTTAAGCCTTACCTTAGTAGGATTGAGATTAAAGGAGAAGTTAAAACTCCTGCATTGTTTGAAATGAAAGACAATGAATATTTAAGTGATTTGATCAGTTACAGTGGTGGATTTACAGATAAAGCATACACATTCAGATTAAAAGTAATACGGAATACCGATCGTGAACATGAGATTGAAGATATTGACAAAAAAGATTTTGGAAAATTTTCCCTCAAAAGTGGCGATATAGTTGAAGTTGATTCAATTCTCGATCGTTTTCAAAATAGGGTTGCTATTATGGGAGCTGTTTACAGGCCAGGACAATTCGAGCTTGATAGCACAATGACCTTAAAACAACTGATTGAAAAGGCTGAAGGATTACGTGGTGATGCATTTATGTCGCGGGCTTTGGTTTACCGGACCAATAAAGACCTTTCAATATCTTCATTTGCGATTAGCTTAAGCGACCTGATGAATAATAAAATTGCCGATATTAAATTGCAACGTGAAGACTTGGTGAGGGTTTTTTCTATATCGGAATTGCAGGAAGAATTTAGTCTTTCAATTGACGGAGAAGTATCAAAGCCTGGGAAATTTCCTTATGTAAAGGATATGACTTTGGAAGATTTAATTGCTTTGGCCGGAGGATTAAAAGAATCAGCCTCACTTTCAAAAATTGAAATTGCAAGGCGTATTAAGAATGCCGATCCTTTAAGCAAATCTCAAAATGTAGCGGATGTTTATTTATTTGATATTTCGAAAGACCTGAGTATATCCGATTCTGCATCCTTATTTCATTTGCAACCCTATGACGAAGTATTTGTCCGTAGATCTCCGGGCTATGAAATTCAAATACTGGCTGAAATTTCAGGAGAAGTTTTGTATCCGGGCAAATATAGTATTCAGAATAAGGACGAAAGAATTTCTGATTTAGTTAACCGTGCCGGTGGATTAAACAACGATGCTTATCCCAAAGGAGCTTGTTTATACCGTAAAATTCCTATTGATGTAAAACAAAGAGATCAATTGATACATGCTTTGAAAGCCAATTCAAAAACAAATTTGCAGGTTGAAGAAATATCTAAAGACACAGTTTCAATGCTCGATACAACCCAAAAATATATTGAACAGCGGATTGGAATTGATTTGGTAAAAATATTGAAAACCCCTCATTCAAATTACGACTTGATTTTACAGGAAGGTGACGTTTTAAAAATCCCAAAGGAATTACAAACAGTGAAAATGACCGGAGCCTTGCTTTATCCTATAACTGTAAGATTTGATAAATCAAACGGTTTGAAAAATTATATTTCAATGTCAGGTGGATTTGCTGATGTTGCCAAACCTTCCAAAACGTTTGTAATTTATGCAAATGGAGCAGTTAAGAGTACAAAACATTTTTTATTTTTTAAATTCTACCCTGCAATAGAACCCGGTGCTGAAATTATCGTCCCACAAAAGCCCGAAAGAAAAGGGTCAACACAGGAAACCATAAGTATAGCAGCTTCGGTAGTTGGCATGGCTTCCATGATAAGCTCAACTATTTATTTAATACATACTATAAAGTAAAATATTTTATATATTCAAATTAACAATGCGTTTAAGCGTTTACGAAATAAAAACCATTAAGGAAACTGTTGTCTATAAGACAAAATATGATGGAATCTTGATTAACCAATGAGGAACAAAGAAAAGTTTAATATCGGAAAACGGAATTCGGAAAATAAAATCGCTTGCGATTTTATTGAATCTTATTTATCGCTTTCTGAAAGAAATAATTCGTAATGAGTAGTGAAATATACGGATATGAACAACTGGATGTATGGAAACTTTCACATGAATTAGTTTTAAAAATATATTCATTAACTAATACCTTGCCAAAAGAAGAAAATTATATATTACGACAGCAAATATTAAGGTCTGTCATTTCCGTCCCTGCTAATATTGCTGAAGGAAATGGAAGAAAGGGTAAAGCAGATTACGCTCATTTTTTGTCAATTGCGAGAGGTTCGCTTAATGAAACAGAATATTTTATTAGATTGTCAAAAGATTTATTGTATATTGATAATGATAATTTTCTAAAACTTAAAGATGATTGTCAGCGCATTAGGCAAATGATAAATAAATTAATAGCAAAATTACAATAATGTAAAAGAAAACAGGAATTAGAGGAAAAACGGCATTTGGGAATCAGATTAGGAATAATTTCTAATTCTTTCCGATTTCCGACATCAAATTCCGATTTCCGAATTCTAATAAAATATATGAAAGAAATAGAAAAAGATACTAAAAATCCCGACGAAATCGACCTCATTGAAGTTTTCAAGAAAATCTGGGACGGGCGTAAAATCATTTATAGAACAGTTGCTGTTTTTTTTGTATTAGGACTTATTGTTGCTTTTGGAAGCCAAAAAGAATACAAATCAGAAGTCAAGCTTCTGGTGATGGAAAAAGGCACCTCCGGCGTTTCTGGTATGTTAGCACAATTTGGTGGATTAGCTGGTTTAAATTTTGGGGCTTCAGCAAATTCCGATGAAATGCTATCACCCGATTTATACCCTGATATTATTGAAAGTACGCCTTTTCTTTTAAATATACTCAACCAGAAAATCCATATCAAAAAGCTTGATACTATTGCAACTGTATATGATTTTCTTTCAAAACTTAACCCGCCATCGGGACTTGATGTTATAAAGAAATATTCCATTGGTCTTCCTTTTACTATCATTGGTTGGTTTAAGACCAAAAATAAGGAAATAGAAAATTTACCCGACTCCATTAAAAATCTAAATCAGCCATTAATCCTTACTAAAGAGCAGGAAGATATTGCCAATGCTATAAAAGGAAGCATTAAAGTTACAAAAGGAGAAACGGCTGGTGTTGTGTCTATTTCTGTAGAATTGCCCGATAGTAAAGCATCTTCCGAGCTTTGTGCAATAGTAGTTAAATTATTGACCCAATATACAATCAACTATCGTATCCAAAAAGCCAAGGCCGATTTAGATTTTATAGCCGAACAACATAAACAGGCAGAAATACGATATGAAGCCGCCCAGCAAAAACTGGCCGATTACCAGGATGCTAATAGAGGAATAGCTTTAGCTTCAGCACGCAGCGAAGGTGAAAGGTTGCAAAATGAATATAATTTGGCCTTTAATGTTTATAATGGCCTTTCGCAACAATACGAACAGGCTAAAATTAAAGTACAGGAAACAACGCCGGTTATAAAAGTGATTGAACCTGCAAGGGAACCTTTGAATAAAAGTAAGCCAAAAAGGGCTATAATTATGGTTGCAATGATTTTTATCGGTGGAATCATTGGGGTTGGGATTATTTTTGGGAAACTTTTAAAAAAGAATTATTTGGGTAATTAATATGGTACAAGATACTTATAAGCAACCAGGAATATTTTATTGTTAGATATGGTTTTAAAAAACGACTATATAGGCATTGCTAAAGAGATTGTGCTAAAACAAATAGATACTACCCAATTTAAAGTATTTTTGTTTGGGAGCAGGGCATATGGCAATTCCCGGTTCAACAGCGATATTGATATAGGACTATGGGGCTCAGTCCGGGTACCTGTTAAGTTAAAATTAGCTATTGAAGAAGCCCTTGAAGAAAGTGTAGTGCCTTTTAATGTTGATATAGTGGACTTTAGTTTGGTGGATGATATATTTAAAAAGTTTGCTTTAGAAAAAATAGTTGAATGGACCTAAAAGAAAAATACGCACAACAGTTGATAGCTTTGGAAAATGCTTTAGGTGATTTCAAAAAAGCTTTAGGTGCTGACATGGGTAAATACGATGATCTTGAACAAAACTGGATAAAAAATGCACAGGTCCAAAAATTCGAATTTTGTATAGAATTGTTATGGAAAACCGCCAAATCATATTTCGAAATGGAAGGGGAAACATTATTAACCCCAAAACAAAATATTAAAGCTTTGTTTTTGCAGAATATTGTTGGTGAAGAACAATATCTCGAATTAATGAATTGCATTGAAAGTAGAAATTTATTGAGCCACATCTATAAAACAGAGACTTTCGAATTAATTGCAAACGAATTAATGGATCATTACAAAGTAATATATAGTTCCTTTCTGGAACTGAAAAGTAAAGTAATATGATTATATTTTAAAAAGGATTAATCTTTAGACAAAGTAAAAACCGGAATTTTTCGATGTTTACTGATAATTATTTAGATTTGTACAATTATATTTTATTTGATATTTTGTAAATATGGCTTTTTAATGAAATTTAAATAAAATCTCTCAGGTAATTATTATTTTATAAATATGAGAAATTGTGAAAGGGTTCTAAATGCTGTTATTTTATTATAATTTTCAATGTATTATAAAGTGCATGAAACTACATGGGTTATTAAGCTATTGAACTTGCATGGGAATCTTTAAAAAAAAATAAACCGAGAAGATCATTAATAATTATTGCAATGATTTTTATTGGAGGAATAATGGGTATTGGAATTATTTTAGGAAGGAATCTTATAGTAAGTTACAGAAAATGATTTCATCTCTTAAGTTAAAGAATGTTTTAAATCAATATCAAAATATCAAAATTGCAGTAATTGGTGATTTGATGTTAGATTTCTACATTAAAGGAGACGCTTTGCGTCTTTCACCAGAAGCACCAGTTCCAATTGTTGATGTAAAAGAAGAGTTCTATGTTTTGGGTGGAGCTGCTAATGTAGTAAATAATTTACATTCATTGGGAGTCCGCGTTTACCCTTTGGGAATTATTGGTGAAGATTTAAACGGAGAGTTGTTAAAAAACGAATTAATAAATAAGACAGTCTTTTTAAATGGTATTCTATTTGATAAAAAAAGACCAACAATTGTAAAAAAGAGAATAGTTGCGAACCATCAACAAATAGTTAGACTTGACTGGGAAGTTAAAACACCTATCGAAGCTGAATTTGAAAGTGAAATTGTAAATTCTTTTCAAAAAATAATTTCTGATATTGATGGAGTAATATTATCCGATTACGATAAAGGTTTAATTACTCCATTTGTTGCAAAAGAAATTATAAAATTGGCTAATCGAAATAATAAACCAGTGGTTGTTGATCCAAAACCAATCAATATTAAAAGTTATTATGGAGCAACATCTATGACTCCAAATAGAAAAGAAGCTATTGATGGTTTGAGGAAAATAGATATAAATTTTGATTCCAATGAAATAACTGAAGTTGGAAAATTATTAAAGGAAAAATTAAATCTAAATAACTTGCTTCTTACACGAAGTCAGGAAGGAATGACATTATTCTCTGAAGATATTACCCATATTCATACCTATGCACGAGAAGTTTATGATGTTTCTGGCGCTGGCGATACTGTTATTTCTGCATATCTATCTTCTTTTCTTGCAGGAGCAAGTTGGATTGAGGCCGCAAATATAGCAAATATTGCTGCTGGGATAGTTGTTGGGAAACTGGGAACAGCGACAACTAATATTAATGAAATAGAAGAATTGTACTTATCAATTTTCAAGAATTATGAATAAAAGAGAGCCAATTAAAAATTTAATAGAAGAAAGTATTAATGCAAAAAAGCTATTATTAAATGATGAGTTAATTGATGGAATTATAAGAATAAGTGATACGATAATAGAAGCATTAAAATCCGGCCACAAATTGCTTATTGCCGGAAACGGAGGAAGTGCTGCTGATGCACAGCACATGGCTGCTGAACTGGTTGGCAGGTTTTATAAAGAACGTAGAGGATATGCAGCAATTGCCCTAACTGTTGATAGTTCCATTTTAACAGCAATTGCAAATGATTATTCCTATGACAATATATTTGCCCGTCAAATAGATGCTTTAGGACAGGAAGGTGATATTTTTATTGGAATTTCAACAAGTGGAAATTCTAAAAACATTATTGAAGCAGTTTATGAAAGCAAAAGGAAACATTTAAAAACCATTGTACTTACTGGGAATAACGGGGGAGAACTTATTGAAATATCTGATTATTCTTTCATAATTCCCTCTTTCATAACTCCAAGAATTCAGGAAAGTCATATTTTAATTATACATATAATTTGTGAAATTGTTGAAAATACTTTGGCAAACTATTAGGACTTTTATGAATCCGTTATCAATTTTTAAAAAATATTTAAATTCTGGTATTGAAAGGAGCATTAAAGCAAAAAAAAACATAGCCTTTTCTTTTTTAATGAAGGGAACTAGCATTGGAATAAGTTTATTGCTGGTCCCTATGACATTGCATTACCTCAACCAAACTGATTATGGAATTTGGCTCACACTAAGTTCAATTTTAGGATGGGTTAATTTTTTTGATATGGGGTTGGGGAATGGACTGAGAAATAAATTTGCAGAGGCAAGAGCTAAAAATGATATGACGCTAACAAAGATATATGTAAGCACTACCTTTGCTCTTATAATAGTTATTGTAAGTGTAATTTTTCTTCTCTTTATAATTATTAATCCTTTTTTAGATTGGACAAAGATTCTAAACACAAAACCTTCTTTTGGGAATGAGTTAAGTTTAACTGTTTTATTTGTATTTGTATTTTTTTGTTTACAGTTTATATTTAGAGTTGTAAATACTATTTTAATTGCTGATCAGAGACCATCTGCAAGCGATTTTATTAATGTTTTAAGTAGCATTTTTTCGTTATTTGCTATATATATATTAATGAAATTGACTAAAGGCTCCTTACTTTATGTGGGCATTACTTTTTCTGCAATGCCAGTACTTATTTTAATAGGCACTTATTTTTTTCTTTTTAATGGTGTTTATAAGGATTTTAAACCATCTTTTTTCGCAATAAAATTTCAATATTCAAAAGATTTAATGGGATTAGGAATTCAATTTTTTATAATTCAAATGGCATGCCTATTGGTTTTTGCTTCATCTAACATAATAATTGCACAATTGTTTGGCCCTGCTCAGGTAACACCATATAATATTGCCTCAAAATATTTTTACATTTTAATAATGATATTTAATATTATTATATCTCCTTTTTGGTCAGCTTATACTGATGCTTATTATAAATCAGATTTTAATTGGATTAAAAAATCCACAAATAAGATTATTCAAATCTGGATTTATTTTGTTATATTGACGATAATTATGATTTTCAGTGCTAAATTTGTTTATAAAATTTGGATAGGAAAGGATATAAAAATTTCTTTTCTATTGACTTCCTTAATGGGGTTATATGTCATTATTAATAATTGGAATAACATTTTTGCTAACTTCATAAATGGTGTTGGCAAAATTAGACTTTCATTATTTTCAGGAATTTTTTCAGGAATAATGAATATACCACTTGCAATTTATTTTGGTAAGTTAATAGGTATTGAAGGAGTGGTTTTAAGTTCGTGTATTTGTTTATTAATAAGTTCAATTTGGTCACCTATTCAATATAATAAAATTATTCAGGGAAATTTACGGGGGATATGGGGAAAATGATTTTATACTAATAATTTAATACAAATTTAATGAGTACAATAGTTGATAGCATAAAGACTAGTTCATATTTTACGTTACGTAATGTAAAGTCAGACTTTGAGCCTTCGGGTATTCCAAAGTTTTTAATTAAAAACCTTCCTTCAAATAAGGATTTAAAAATATTGGATATTGGTTGTGGGTACTGTCATATGCTTCAAAATTTTAGATATTTTGGGTATCCCAATGTTTTTGGGATAGATATTTCAAATGAAGCAGTGGAGAATGGAAAGAAAATCAATATCCCTGTATTGAAAATTGAAAGTATTATTGATTTTGCGAAAAGTTCAGAGCAGAAGTATGATTTTATTATATTAACGCATGTTATTGAGCACCTTGAGAAAGATAAAATAATTGATACTTTAAATGCTATTAATGACCATTTATTGGGCATTAATGGACAATTATATATTACAGTACCTAATGCCCAGTCAAATACTGATTGTTATTGGATGTACGAAGATTTTACACATACAACATTATTCACAACGGGCAGTCTATTTTATGTATTAAATGCTGCTGGATTTAAGCAGATTGAAATACTTGATTCATATTCATTAGAAGGGTTATCAATAATAATGAAAATCATTAAACAATTTTTATTAAATATTTATAGCTTTAATAGGAAATTTTGGAATAAAGTTACAAATAGTAGCTATCATGCTTCAAGCCCAATTGTATATAGTTTTGAATTACGAATAATTGCAAAAAAATAATAGTTTTTTTAACTTAAAATAATGTATTTGTTCAAAAATTTAAAAAATATATTTATAGCACGATTAAATTATGTATTAATTGTAAGCCTATTTTTTTTCTTTCGTTTTTTTTTTAAAAATAGATACAAAAAGGATACTTTAATTATTATTTGTATTGAAGCAATTGGAGACTATATTTTGTTTAGAAATTATTTGGAACATTTGAAAGAGAATGCTTTTCGTAATTCTAAAATCACATTATTAGGAAATTCTCTATGGAAGGAAATATCACTTTATTTAGACTCTGAATTTGTTGAAAATTTTATTTGGATTGATCCTAATGCTTTAAAAAATAGCTTAATAAAGAGGTTTTTATTATATTTGGAATTACGAAGAATACATTTTGAAAAAACAATAAATTTTTCTTTTACTAGAACTGAACTATCTGATTCTATTGCAATCGCCACAAATGCAAAAATAATTTATGGTGGATTAGATGAAATTGGCAGAAGAAAATTATTTTCGATTCGTTTGTTTAATCGGTTTTATACCAAATTAATTGAGGTTCCAGCTATAATTAAAAATGAGTTTGATAGGAACAAATACTTTTTTGAAACGATTACAAATTCTAAAGTTGTATTTCAAAAACCTTATATTCGATTTTATCAAACAGAAAGTATTATTAAGGAAAAATATGTTGTTATTTTTCCTGGTGCGGGCTTATTTCAAAGAAGATGGGATGCAAATAATTTTTATTCAATATCGAAAAAGATATTAGACAACTATGAGAATATATCAGTGGTTTTGGTTGGTGATTTAAAAGAAAAATATATTTCTAATAGCTTTCTTGAGGTTTTTGAAAATCCAAGATTTTATAATAAGATTGGAAAAACAAATTTGATTGAATTTGTTAACATAATTAAAGATTGTTGCTTGCTTATATCCAATGAATCCAGTGGTATACATATCTCAACTGCTTTTAATATTCCAACTATTTGTATCTTAGGTGGTGGGCATTTTGGTAGGTTTGCTCCTTATTCTTATATTTTTGATGTCAATGACAATATTTCAATCTTTAATCAAATGGATTGCTTTGGTTGTAATTGGCAATGTGTTTACAAAATTGAAAAAAATAAAGCATTCCCTTGTATTCATTCTATTTCCATTAAAAAGGTTTGGGATAGTGTCATAGATATATTAAAGTAATAATATTTTTATTATGTCGCATTGGGAATTCTTTAGATTACTATTAATTAATTCACCAGTATATTTATTTTCGATAAGTATAACTGGTTTACTTACTTTTCTTGTTGCCAGAAGGGTAACTAATAGTTGGTTTGATCCTTTCCGAATTGGATTTGTATTTGTTGCATTTGCTAATGCTGTTCCTGTTTTTCTTTTTCTTATTAACAAAATCGCATTTAATGATTTCATCTATTTCTTTTTTGCTGAAACATCTTTTTGGATAGGGTTTTTATTATTTTCAAAAAAAAATGTTGTATTTGCTGAAAAAAGGTTTGTGAATGAAAGGAAATTGGCTTATATAGTATTCCTAATTTTCTTGGTCTTATATTTAATATTTACTGGCTTAATATATTATTTGAGAGGAATACCGTTGTTGATGAAAAGTCGTCTTGATCTTTTTAAAGATTCTGGAGGACTAGCAATTTTAGGAAGAGTATCATTTTTTTTTCAAATTTATTGTTTAATTTATGGATTTTATTTATGGTCAATTACAAATGAACGGATAAATAAGGTTATAGTTTTATTCTCAGTTTGCCTTTTTATTCTTACCTCAATTCTCTCAGGAAGTAAGAGTAACTTCTTATATTTATTATATTCTTTTTGGGGGTACAATAAATTTTACAAAAATAGAAATATTGATGGGAAGAAATATTATAAATATTTTATTCCAGCTTTTGTTGTTGGTATAATAGTAATAGTTATACAAACACATTCCAATGTTACCGATGGAATTTTAAGTTTTTGTACTCGATTTATTAGTGATGGAGACATTTATTGGATGTCATACCCAAATCAGGCATACAAAAAAGTTATCATAAATGATTGGTTTGCAAACTTTTTTCAAGGTTTTTTTGGACCTATGAGACTAATTGATTACTCTAAAGCTGGCACAATACTTGGATATCAGATTGAATGGATTATTTATCCATATTTGAAAGGATTCTCAGCCGGTCCAAATTCTAGGTTGCCTGTACTTGGATATATTTATTTTGGTTGGGGAGGGCTAATTTTTTCATTTTTAAATGGACTTTTTTTATCAATTATTTCGTTTAAAATTGCCTCTTTCTTTCCAAAAGGTATTTTTTCTACAATTATATTTTCATACATCTATATGTTGATTTTTAGCATGAGTGGTGATGCAGTAAGTGGAATGTCAAATTTATTTAACATATTGTTTAATTGTGTTTTTCTTTTTTTTACAATCTTTATTGTTTCACTCTTTATTAGTAAAAGTAATGTTTCATAAAATCTCAATTGTTACAGTTGTTTTTAATTCTGTAGATTCGATTGAAAAAACTATTTTTTCAGTAGTTTCTCAAAATTATAACAATATAGAATATCTTATTATTGATGGAGGCTCAACGGATGGAACGTTAGACATTTTAGAAAAGTATAAAAAAAATATACAAGTGATGATTGTTGAACCTGATTTGGGAATTTATGATGCCATGAACAAATCATTTAGCTTAGCAACTGGTGAATTTCTTATTTTTATAAATGCTGGAGATACTTTTTATTCCTCGGATTTAGTACAAAATTTTTGTAATTCTAAGTTAGATATCAAAACCGTTTATTATGGAGATGCCATTATAATAGATAATAATATGGAAGTTGGAAGATATGGTGGAAAATTCTCAAAAAAGCGTATAACTCATGAGAATATTTGCCATCAAGCTATTTTCTATCCTAAAATATTATACAAATCCATGCAGTTTGATTTACGATATAAAGTTCTTTCAGATTGGATTTTTAATATTAAGGCTTTTGGTAAATTTGAATTTGCATATCTTAATTATGAGGTAAGCAACTATGAATTAAAGGGCTTTAGTTATAGAAAGCCTGATTGGGTTGCAATGAAAGAAGTTAGTCGCATTATATGTGAATATTTGGGTGTAAGTTATTGGTTATATTTTGAGGTACGAAAGAATAGTATTTCTGTTTTTAAATTTTTAGGTATTTTCAAATTTGTAAAAAATAAAATATTAAGAAATAAGACGAAAATATATGATATATCAAAAACCTTCTGTGGAAATATATGATCAAATATTAGTAATTATTGTTCTGTATAAAATTAAACTTGAAGAAAGTCTTACATTTATGTCATTGTCTAATCGTATTGACAAAATGAACTTTTTTATTTATGACAATAGTCCTAATAAGGAACAAGTAGGTACATATACTAATAGAAATTTTCATTTTTTTTATGATTCTTCTAATCCTGGCATAGGGAAAGCATATAATCAAGGAGCTAGTTTTGCGAAAAAATTAAACAAAAAGTGGTTACTATTTTGCGATCAAGATTCTTTTTTTCCCGAAAATTATTTTTCAACATTATTAAAGGCCATTAAAGATAATCCGAATCAGATTTTATTTGTCCCCAAATTAATTGCTAATAATAAAATAATTTCCCCTTGCAATTTTTTTTTAGGAAGAGGATTTTCTTTAAACAATATAAATATTGGTATTAATTCATTAGTTGGTAAATCACTATTGAATAGTGGTCTTTTTATAGAAAGAAAGATTTTTGAGGAACTAGGAGGATATGACGAAAAAATTAAACTTGATTTTTCCGATCATGCGTTTATCAAAAAATTTAAAAGAAATCATAAAACATTTTTTTTATTGCCCGTTGAAATTGAACATTCATTTTCGGGTTTTGTAAATACTAAAGATCAGAGTTTAATTAGATATAAGTATTATTGCAATGGGGCCTTTTCTTATGCTAATTCTATTGGCATGAAAATTATTATTATGATTTGGTTGTTCTTGAGAGGAGTTAAATTATCTTATACCTTTAAGGACTTTGAATTCTTGCTTTGTTTTTTTAAATATTTGTAATATGGTCTCTGTTTGTATTGCAACTTATAACGGTCAGAGGTTCATAAAGCAGCAACTTCTTTCAATAATCAGGCAAATATCAGAAAATGATGAAATTATCATATCTGACGATCATTCAACGGATACTACATTACAAATAATAAATGATTTAAGAGATGATAGAATAAAAATATTTTTAAATCCAAATGAAAAAGGGTATACAAAAAATTTTGAAAATGCATTAAAACACACTAAAGGTGACATTATATTTCTTTCGGATCAAGATGATATTTGGCTTGAATCCAAAGTTTCAAAAAATATTGAGAGACTTTATGCTTGTTCTTTTGTTGTATCAGATGCGATAATTGTTGATGAGAATTTAGCGATATTAAATTCTTCTCATTTTAAGCTGTATAACGTAAGAAACGGATTTTTAGAAAATTTTATTAGAACTCGTTACATAGGCGCCTGTATAGCATTTAAGAAAGAAGTGTTGCAAAAAGCGCTACCATTTCCTAAGAATCAAAAATATTGTGCACACGATTATTGGCTGACATTAGTAGCAGAATTGTATTATTCTACCGATACAATTAATGAAGGTCTAATTTTATATAGAAGACATTCATCAAATGCACTTACTGGGGGTCTCAGAAGCACAAACTCTTTATTTCAAAAAATTTATACAAGATTTTATTGTCTAATGAATTTACTCTTAAGATATGGAAAATAGGTTTCAACCTTTTTATAGACGATATACATTTGTTGGTTTACTAATTTTAATAGTATCGGTAATCAGAACTAAATTGCTTTTCAGAAAGGCTAGACTAATAAGGTTTCCTTTTGATATTCGAGGTAAAAAATTTGTTAATTTAGGAAAAGGGCTTACAACAGGCATTGGATGTAGATTTGAAGCATATCCTGAAGATAGTTGTCCGACCTTATTTTTTGGAAAAGATGTTCAATTGAATGATTATGTTCACATTACAGCAATGAAAAGTGTTCGAATAGGCAACAATGTATTAATGGCTAGTAAAATATATATTTCAGACTGTACTCATGGGTTTTATTCAGGGATGGTACATAGCCATCCAAATATCCCCCCAATGGAAAGAGAATATAGTATAAAGCCTGTAGATATTAAAGATAATGTTTGGATTGGCGAATCAGTTTCTATTTTGCCCGGTGTAACAATTGGAAAGGGCTCAATCATTGGAGCAAATAGTGTGGTATCAAAAGATATTCCTGAATATTCTATTGCGGTAGGCGTACCTGCAAAAGTTGTAAAAAAATTCAATTTCGAAACATTACAATGGGAAAAAATATAGTATGAAAAATATTTTAATAACCGGTGGAGCTGGTTTTATTGGCAGTAATCTATCTTTAAAACTTATTGAAAAAGGATACAAAATAACTATTGTAGATAATTTATCTATTCAAATTCATGGAGAAAACCCTGAAAATTCTCCATTATTTCTAAGCATTAAAAATAAAGTATATTTTATTAAAGGGAATGTTGCAAATAGATATGATTTAGAAAAAGCAATACAAAATCAGGATGCAATTATTCATTTGGCCGCAGAAACAGGTACCGGTCAATCTATGTATGAGATTGAGAAGTATAATTCTGTTAATATTATGGGAACAGCCCTACTTTGGGATATTCTAGCTAATCAAAAACATTCAATTAAGAAAGTAGTTATTGCCTCTTCTCGTGCAATATATGGCGAAGGTAAATATTTATGCAAGAATCATGGAAATGTTTACCCACTTTCGCGAATTGAGGAAGATATGAGTAAAGGTGATTTTAATGTGAAATGCCCGTTTTGCAGAGCAAATGTAAAGCTTGTTGCAACAACAGAAGATTCGAAAATTCATCCAACTTCCATTTATGGTTTCACTAAACAAGCCCAGGAAGAAATGAGTATGATTGCAGGTAAATCATTAAAGATTCCTGTAGTTGCATTTCGATATCAGAATGTATATGAACCAGGGCAGTCACTTTCTAATCCATATACTGGAATATTATCAATTTTTTCAACTCGTATAAAAAATGGGAATGAAATTTCAATTTTTGAAGATGGAAAAGAGAGTCGTGATTTTGTATATATAGATGATGTTGTAAATGCTACTATTCTTGGCTTAGAAAAAGATGAAGCAAATTATGAAAGCTTCAATGTAGGCACTGGAGAAAGAATAAATGTTTTAGAAGTTGCCAATACTTTAAAGGAAAAATATAGTTCGAATGTTGATGTTAAGATTACCGGAAATTATCGATTAGGCGATATACGCGATAATTATGCAGACAATTCTAAAATTGGAAAACTTTTGGGATATAAAGCCAAAATTGATTTTAAAAAAGGAATATCAAATTTTGTGGATTGGGTAAATACTCAAGATATACAAAAAGATAATTATCAGCAGTCTATTGATGAAATGAAGAAAAAGGGGTTGTATAAATAATGAACTTAAAAGATAAAAAGATACTTCTTTTCGCACCAGATTTTTTTGGATATGATTTAGCAATCAAAGAAAAATTAGAATCATTAGGGGCAATTGTATTTTTATATAATGAAAGACCATCAAGTAATGTTTTTATTAAAGCCATTATTAGACTAAAAAAAGACTTGATAAAATTTTATAGTAAACGATATTTCATAAGAATAATAAAAAAACACTCTAATGAAGATTTTGATTATGTTTTTGTCATTAAAGGTGAAGTTATTAATAAGGAAATATTAATTCTGTTTAAAAAGCATTATAAGCAAGCTTCATTTATACTTTATATGTGGGATTCAATTAAAAATTATAACAGCACAAAAGAAGCATTACCATTATATGACTATGCATTTACTTTTGATAAAAATGATGCTGTCCATTATTCTGAATTTAAATTCAGGCCATTATTTTTTATAGATACTTTTGATTCTGCAAGATATTCACAAAACATCCATAATGAACAAAACGATCTTTTGTTTATAGGCACGGTTCATAGCGATAGATGGATATTTATTTCAAAAATATTAGAACAGTCTGAAAAACTAAAATTGAAATTTTTCTACTATCCTTTTATTCAAAGCCCATTAATATTTATTCTAAGAAAAATATTTGATAAAAAGCTTATGAGTTTACCTTTTAATGATGTAAAGTTCCACCCACTATCTAAAGAAAAAACAGCAAACTATATTCTTAATTCAAAGATTATTATTGACATTCAGCATCCAAATCAAACAGGGTTAACGATGAGGGCAATTGAGATTTTAGGAATGAAGAAAAAATTAATTACTACAAATAAAACAATTGAACAATATGATTTTTTCAATAAAAACAATATATTGGTAGTTGATAGAGAATATCCTGTCTTATTAGAAGAGTTTATAAATTTAAAATATGAAGAAATAGATTCAAATATTTTAAATAGATATTCTTTGGAAGGATGGATTAGAGAGATATTTGAGAACTAGTCGGTTAATCCATGATTTTAATACAATTTTATCGTTCATATTAAAAATTAAGTTTCTCCTTGAACAAGGCATTGCCGAAATGGTAAGCTGGTACAAACAAATAAAAGCATAGTCTATCTGGGTTTAATAATAACAGATTAAAGGATATTTGGATTGCGATGGGAATAGAATAGCTATAAATACAAAAAACTATGCAGCAGAAGGTTTTATTCTGTTAATGATTTCGTAGGCATATTCAAAGCCCGTTTGTATTACTTTCACGCTTGTAACCCCTTCATAATATCCACTAATATGCAATACTTCATAAGCGTTGTTAAGATAATTCATAAGTTTACGGTCAATTTTAGCAACATGGTTACGGTAATATTCAATTGATTTTTTGCCTTTCGGAGGTTTTATTTCTTTAATAATAAAATAACCATCCAATGCTTTTAATATTCCATTGTATGCAGTTCCACAAGCAGTTTTTACATATTTATCATCTTCATAGAAATCTACATCTTTACCTGCCTTCTTCAAGGTTTCTTTGGCGTTATCCATATAACGCAGCGCTTCATTGTAATACTTTGTTTTTATCTCTGTTTGTTCCTTAATGCTCATTGTATGAGGTTTTATGTGCAAATATAAAGTATGTAATTGAAGATTACAAAATTTGTATACAATCACCATTCATAATATTAAACCTTCAATATTTGAGCGGCTTTTTGGCTCTCTGGAATTAGATAATTCATATACAAACAAAAAACTAAGTTTTGAACCTCCATTTACCGTTGTATAAGGCATTGACGAAATGGTAAGCTGGTATAAAGCCAATAAATGATTTTTATAAAAGTTAAAAGTTCCAAAGATAATCTCTGTTTTTATTTGCATACTCTTAAAAATACTACTTGATTTTCAACTGATATTAATCCTACTTTAACACATTAACTGTCTTCAATTATTTTCAGCTTTATTTACCCCAAACCCTAAAGGGGGAAAGCTGAAAATCAAACTGTTCCCTTTAGGGATTAAGGGTAAAAACAGTTTGGTTTTCGAATCTGTTAAAGTAGAATTAAGCTAATTTTGTTAAATATTAAGTATCTATTATGAATAGAATAACTATTAACCCAGATATTTGTAATGGCAAGCCTACCGTGAGGGGCATGAGAATTACAGTAAAAACTATTTTGGAATATTTGGCTGCCGGGGAAACTAGCGAAAATATACTGAATGCTTACCCTGTATTAGAGAAAGAGGATATTTCAGCTTGTTTGGAATTTGCATCAAAATTAGCAGATTATGGCTTCGAAACCTTTTCTTTAAAATTAGCCTCTTAATCATGTTCAGGTTTCTTGTTGATGTTAATTTGCCAAAATATTTTCATTATTTCAAAGGAGAAAATTTTATCCATATAATGGATACTTTCAAATTTTTCAATGTTTGCAGAGTCAAAGACTTGCGTTTAAAGATTTACCAAATTGTATTTTTATAGTGTTGTTTAATAAATTTGTCTTTACTAATAAGAGTTGAATTATTAATGCTGGCATCGGCAACAATAATTCTATCAAATGGGTCACGTGTGAAATTTAAATAAATAGCAAGGTCAACTATTCTTTCAATGCTGTTGACACTATAAACAAGCCCTATTTCATCAATCAGGGTACTAATAATCACATCAGGCATTTGTTTTATTCTTCCAATTTCATATAAATATTTCATTTCAAGCCTGACTATATGTGATACACACACCTGGTTTTCATTAATTAGCTTTAATCCTTGGGGTTTAAACAGGTTAAGTTGTCCTGAATACAACCATATTGCTGCATGCGTATCAAGATGAATTACGCTTTCCATTCACTTTCCCAATAGTTATTAATTATCTCATCTGGTTTGCAATTCAGAACATCCCTCTTTTTAAGGTTGTCAAGCTTTGATTTAGGTGGTTCAATAATAATTTTTAAGACTTTATTTTTTCTCTTAATCTCAATAGGTTGTCCGGTCTGGATTAATTGGTCAAGTAAGTTGTAAAGGTTTTGCCTTAATTCTGTTGTTGTTACTACCATGATTTAATTGTTTATGCAAATATAATAAAAAGTACGTATAATATAAATATTAACGTACGCTTATCTAATAGAAAATTATTTTATTTTAAACAGTGGGTATTAACAATTATTTATTACTTTTTTAAAACTATCTATATAATTATCAAATTCACGAAACAAATCTCTTATTATGACCGTTTAAACGTAATAGCATGAGCAAATAATTTAATATCAGTATTTTATCCTCAATAAACAAGCTAAAAAAAGTATAACTCACAGACTTATATTTTTACACTTGCGTCACACGGGTATTTGTTGAAAAATTCTCTTTATGCTAATTTTTTCCTTGCTATTTCAAATAGTTAATATTCATAGCAAATTTATAATTAAGTATATCATTAATATACCCTTAATTTACAGTTAATATATTTTAAAGTATATTATTACTATTTTAATATTATTTTTACTATATTTGAACATTTAAATTTAACTACATTATGGCACGAATTTCACCTAATAGTCCAATGACTGGAATGTCTGGAAAACTTGGAGATGCAGTTTTATATGTTTCAAACGGTCTTTCCCTAGTAAGAATGCGCCCCAATTGGAACAAAAAAAGGAAACCAACCCTGATGCAGCTATTGCATCTCGATTCATTTAAAGCCCAGCATGTTTTTGCAAGGAAGGTCAAAGACAGTATTATAGACAGGGTTTGGAGCCAGGAAACAATCCCGCCTGGCCTGAATCCTTACAATTATTTCATTAAATGCAACCGTGAGTCTTTCGGTAAAACAACCCATATTGAATTTCCTCAATTTATGAATTTAAGTACAGGTAAGCTGCTCCAGGTTGATAAGTTAAATGTTAGCTTTGATAATAACATCCTTAGCCTATCATGGAAACACAACACCTTTGGCAACTATGCAAGCAGCTATGACAAATTAACCGTTGCCTTATTGATTGAAAGAACTAATTTAGAGATAATAGAAACCCGATTTAATCGCAGCGATGAAAAGGCTGAATTAACTTTAAATGATTCTTTTAAGAATGTTAAGGAGGGCTTTATTTTTTGGGCTTCAACAGATGAAAAAGTTTTTTCACGTTCGGTTTACTGGACAATAAGTAAGTAATGTTTGAAAAAATTAAATTCAAAAGTACAATTCAGGTGAGACTGCTCATCCATTTCCATGCCGGTATTAATGGGATGCCGTCAAGTTCGTCTTCCTGATCAAGAGTAACAATCAATCCTTTGCTACAATTAGTTTCCTTGAGAGCTTCTTTAATTCCCATGACTTCTCTTTTCAAATTATCATCAGTAATTTTCAGACAAACTTGTACTGCCATTACAATTTGATCATTTATTTTTATCAGGAAATCACACTCAGCTTTTTCATTTTTAAAAAAATAAATATCTTTAAAACTTCGCCTTAACTGGATAAATACAGCATTTTCCAGTAATCTTCCCTCATCTTTGTTAAGGGAAAGGCTGTTTGCTATAATCATACCGGTGTCAATACAATATGCCTTTTTTGCATTCGCCAATTGTTGATGTATTGAAAAGGAAAAACGTGGAATTAACGCAACCAGATAACTTTCCTGTAAATAATCGCAATAATCAATTGTAGTGCGCACTGACTTAATTTCAAGGGTTTTCGATATTTTATTATAACTGAATTCTTTGCCTACATTACTTATAATATGTAATGCCAATCGGATTAAAAAATGTTCATTCCTGATACCCTTTCTTACTGCAATATCGCGAATAACAATATCTCTCATTAAGGTTCTTAAATACTCAGGGTTTTGCTCATTTAAATATTCAGGAAAACCACCCATTTCTATAAATTTTCGAAATGATTCTAAACTGGTAGTTTGGTCAGTAAATTCTAAAAACTCCAGGAAGTCAAATGGGAATAGTTCAATTTGTTGATATCTCCCTGTTAAATGAGTTCCTAATTCGCGGCTTAACATACTTGCATTCGATCCGGTAATTTGAAGCTTTATTCCACGATCATTTGCAGACCGTGCATATTTTTCCCATCCACTAATGTTTTGTACTTCATCCAGTATGATTATTTCTTTATTATTTCGCCCGGCAATTTTTTCAATTTTTATAAAATCACCAATTTCAAATCCTTCAATACGAGGATCCTCAAAATTTATTGAAAATACCCTGTTGTTTCTATTAATTTGTTGCAAATAGGTGCTTTTACCACATCTTCTGATACCTGAAACAACGATTATCCTGTTAGTACTTAAATTAACCTGCGTGTTCCTGATTACAAGCCCATCATGTTTTAATGAATTCTCTTGGTTACTAACAATTTGCTCAATTGAATTTTCAGTTATCATTGTGCATTTTTTTTTACAAATATAAAATAATTTGTATTTATAATACAAGATATTTTATATTAATAATACAAACTTCTGTTTTAGAAGATACTTTTCAAATTATTTCTTTTCAAAATCTTTTCAAATACCAGTAAGTTAATGGCTCAAATATAACATCCAGCAATTGTGCCTTTATTTTCGGAAAGTTTTGATGTGCATACTCGTGATTGTTCAAAGCCATTTTTAACTGAAAAAGATTTCAAACGCGATACTTCAATTGCAGCAACGCCGATTTCCCAGCCCTTCTCATCCCGGTAATGACAAGTTTTTCTTCATTATCAAGGTACGAGATAATCTGTTGCAATAACTTTCGCTGCAATTGCTCTGACATATTTTCAATACTATATAGAAATTTGTTAGATTTAAACCAACATATTTCTACAATTTTGTCGGATACTGGATTTCTGTTTGTAGAAACTATTAATTTAAAACAACCAGTTTTACATTATTTTAAATATTCAATATCAGGATAAATGACAGAAAAATTATAATAGGCATTCAAATATCAAAATAAAATTAGCTTAAAATAGTTTATTTTCGCAAACAATTTATTGAATTGAAAATATGAAAGGACTTATTCTTGCCGGTGGATCTGCCACCCGCTTATACCCAAGCTCTAAAGCCATATCGAAACAAATTATGCCGGTTTACGACAAACCGATGATATATTACCCTTTGTCAACTTTAATGTTGGCTGGTATCAAAGATGTTTTCATTATTTCTACTCCACGTGACTTACCCATGTTCAGAGAATTATTGGGAACCGGTGAAGAATTGGGGATGAAGTTCTCGTATAAAATACAGGAAAACCCTAATGGACTTGCCCAGGCTTTTGTTTTGGGTGAGGAACACATTGGCGATGAGCCTTCATGTCTTATTTTAGGGGATAATATTTTTTATGGTACTGGTTTTTCTGGCATTCTGAAAAGAGCTTCAGCTTTAAAAAGTGGCGCTTGTATTTTTGGCTATTATGTTTCCGATCCACGAGCTTATGGGGTTGTTGAATTTAATGATTCAGGCAAGGTAATTTCGTTGGAAGAAAAGCCACAGCAACCTAAATCAAATTATGCTGTTCCGGGTTTATACTTCTATGATAATACTGTTGTTGAAAAAGCAAAAGTTTTAAAGCCTTCCGCAAGGGGCGAATATGAAATAACTGACTTGAACAGGGTTTATTTAGAAGAAGGCGCTTTGAATGTGGAACTTATGGGTCGTGGTTTTGCCTGGCTCGATACCGGCAATGCCGATAGCATGTTGGAAGCAGCCAGTTTTGTTGAAACTATCCAGAAACGTCAGGGATTATATGTATCATGTATCGAAGAAATTGCTTTTCATAATGGTTGGATAAGCAAACAGCAATTACATAAAATTGGGGAAAGCATGTCAAAAACCGAATATGGGAAATATTTACTTTCAATTCACGAGTAATTTTAATCAATTTTATATTTTATAATTTTAATACTAATGAATTTTATTGAAACTGCCATTCCCGGGGTTTGGATTATTGAACCAAAAGTTTGGGGCGATTCACGTGGGTATTTTGTTGAGACTTTTAAACAGAAAGTATTTGATGAAAAAGTTGGGAAGGTGAATTTTATTCAGGACAACGAATCAAAATCATCTTTTGGGGTTTTGCGTGGCTTGCATTACCAATTGGGCGAGTTTGCGCAGGCAAAATTGGTTCGCGTTATTCAAGGCTCAGTAATTGATGTAGCCGTGGATATTCGCAAATCATCCCCTACGTTTGGCAAACATGTGGCAGTGGAACTTACAGGTGAAAATAAACGTCAATTATTTGTTCCCAGAGGTTTTGCGCATGGTTTTATAGTTACAAGTCCCGAAGCAACTTTTGTATATAAAGTGGATAATGATTATGCCCCTCAACATGAAAAATGTATTATTTTTAACGATCCTGCTTTAGGAATAAATTGGGGTTTGGTTGCAAGTGATATAAAAATGTCGGCAAAAGATTTAGAAGGTGTTTTGTTAAAAAATGCTGAAATATTTGATTAAACTTAGATTTAAAATTTCAATATTTCTCAATTAGCATTTTAACAAATTAAATAATTGGCAGATTAAACAATTTATGCAAAAAATAACTGAGGAGCTTTTAAAACATACATTGACGAAGGCTTCAGAATCGAAAAGGCAAAGGATAAATCACAATTTTCATCCAACTTTAGAGGCAAATTACCAAAGGATGCTGAATTGTTTACTGCCGGAAACCTATTGCCAGCCTCACAGGCATCAAAATCCTCCAAAAAGTGAATCGTTTATTATTTTAAAAGGAAAAGCTGTTGTGCTTGAATTCGATGACAATGGCATTGTTACTGATTATATATTGCTTGATTCTTCAAAAGGAAATTATGGCGTTGATATTCTTCCCGGTAGCTGGCATACCATAATTGCTCTAACGCCATGTGTGGTTTTTGAATCAAAAGATGGACCTTATGTTAAAGTAACCGACAAAGATTTTGCTTCATGGGCACCTAAAGAAGGTGACCCAAATGCACAAAATTTTAATAAAGGACTATTAATAAAATTAGGAATTCAGGATGAATACTAGTATTCTGTTCATTATAGTTTTCAGTTTATCCTTTGGTCTGACCTTTTTAGTTAGAAAGTGGGCTATTCATAAATCTATTTTAGATCATCCGAACGACAGGAGTTTACATACAATTCCAACTCCACGAGGCGGAGGAATTGCCATAGTTTTAACCTGGTTTTTGGGTTTAATTTATTTTAAAATAGAAAAGCAAATCGATCCTCATTTGTTTTGGTCTTTAGTATGCGGATTCCCACTAGCCTTAACTGGCTTTTTGGATGATGTAATAAATCTAAAACCTGGAGTGAGATTTATAGTACAATTTACATGTGCCGGAGCGGGTTTGTTTTTTCTATCGGGTTTAAAAGGAATAGATATAGGGTTTACAACTTTGAATAACCAATGGATTTTCTCTGCCTTAGCTGTATTTGGAATAGTTTGGGCAATTAATTTATTCAATTTCTTAGATGGAATTGATGGTTATATTAGTACAGAAATAATATTTATTGGCCTTGCTGTTTTTGCTATTTTTAATGATTCTATAACTTTATTGTTGGTGTTTTCGGTTCTGGGATTTTTGTTTTGGAACTGGCAAAAAGCAAAAATATTTATGGGCGATGTTTCCAGCACTATGCTTGGATATACGGTTGCAATATTTGCCATATATTATCAGAATACCGGTAAAGCATCAATAGTAATATGGCTTATCCTGACATCTGTCTTTTGGTTTGATGCTACAATTACCTTATTCCGCAGAATAAAAAACAAAGAAAATCTTGGGCAGGCACACCGAAATCATGCTTTTCAAAGAATAGTACAGGCGGGTTTCAGTCATCAGAAGACAGTTCTTTGGTCGCTATTGTTAAATATTATTGGATTTGGATTTGTTACTTTAGCCCTAATATGGAATAAATATTCTTTGCTCTTTTTTGCATTTGATATAATACTATTGTATTTAGTTTTAAAATTTATTGACAAGAAAAAGCCTTTTCCTTATCATTCCAACTAAAATTGCTTTTTTACATTTAAACTCAAGGCCAGGTTATTTCCATACATTGCACCCCAATCAGCACCGACTGTAATTCCCAATTCTACATGATAGGTCGTTATATTAGGATAAAAAACTTTCAATATCATAGAATTTTGTATTCGCACAGGATTATATGGAATATCATAAGTTCCATAATTTAAAGATAAAGTATATAAAAATTTATAATTTAAATTTTTCACAATACCCTCTATGCCAAAATGATGGGCAATTACCCTGTTGTTTCTAATATTTTCCCAAATATTATTTCCACTTATAATTGGTGAAGTCATAAACGGATTTCCTATGGTATAATTATTATATGTCCAGCCAAACCTGTAAACACCGTGATTAAAATAATTTTCTGGTACCATAATATTAAAGGTAGAACCAGGTATTGAATCCTGATATCTTTTTCCATTAAGTTGCCAAAAACTTCTTGGAGGCCCATATTGATTGGTTGAATGGAAAAATTCATATAGAACTTTTGAAATTATAGCCGGTTGATTACTTTTTATGACAATACCCCAAAGACCATCCTGCAATCCACCTCGCCAGCGAAACCCATCAAATGTTTCAAAATAATGATGCCAATAAACATTTAAGGAGTATTGTTGCCCTTTATAATCGACTCCAATATTTTGCTCCCCTAAATGATTTCCTAAATTATTTAAAACTGGCTTACCAAATACAGAATCAATTTCTGTGCTCCTACCCAAAAAAACATCGTAAAATGCTTTCAGATCACCAGCTTGCTTTTTCCAAAAATATGCCCCGTTATTGAATCCGTTATAATAACAATCACCTCCCCATTGTGCAAAATCATGTAATTCAAAATGGGCGTGTATTGGCAAATCGCCACCTGCCTGAAGTGCAATATATTTATGGTGCATATACGCGTTTTTACACATATATTGGTTGCCATACCAACCATGCACCAAACCTCCTTTAAATTCCAAATACCCATGTGTATAGGGCACTGGTGTATAATTATTTACATATATTGCAATAGAAGGAATTGGTGGAGCATTGCCCGACCATGCAAATCCTCCGCATGATAATGTGCTATCCTGATCACCAAAATGTTCTTCCTTTTTACCGGCTTGTAATGTTATAAAATAAACTTTATACTGAAGGTATGCTTGCTGAATTGCACCATAAGTGTAGAATTCCTTTGAATTAGAATTCCTTTCACTCGATCTTCCTAATACATCTAATCCGTAGGAGTAATCGAAGTTCTTATTTTTGTCCAAGTGTGTTGAAACCGCCACACGGGCTAAAACATTATCTTTATTGGTAGAATAAACTCCATAATTATTCGAGATCATCCAAAAAGGCAATTCTTTGCCAATACCACCAGTAATTTCTGTTGCAGCATAACCTTCAGGTAATTTTATTTGAGAATAAATTATTAAACCTGGTAACATCAAAACCATAAAGAAAATTAACCTGTTTGTAAATTTTTTCATTATTAAAAATTAACCTATGTTCTTTTAATTTTCAAAATATTTTCTGGAAACAACCCTAACCGGAATCCATGAAGTAATAATGCCAATTGCAATTACCGTTACCAGAATTATGAATAAATCGGATATAACAATTCTGACCGGATAAGTATCAACAACAAAAGTACCGGTTCCTTCTAACTTAACAAAACCAAACCTTATTTGCAGCCAACAAATAAATAAACCTAAAATAATCCCGGCAATTGCGCCGATAAAAGAATTTATCCAACCATGAAAAAGAAATACTTTTCGTATTGTTTTCCAGTCGGCACCTAAATTGCTTAAAGTTTTAATATCTTTTTTCTTATCAATAATTAGCATGGTAAGCGAACCGATTATATTTAATGATGCAACAATAAGAATAAAACTTAAAATGAAAAAGATAGCCCATTTTTCGCTTTTCATAATTTTATAAAAAAGCTCTTGTTGCTGGTAGCGGTTTTTAACCGAGAACTTCGGACCTAACAATGATTGTACTTTTTCCTGTACTTCATCAACATTTTTACTATCCTTCACTTTTAATTCCAATGAAGTTATTTGGTTGGTATATTCCAATAATTTTCTGGCATAATTGATAGGCAGGAAAACATACTTTTCATCAAATTCCTGTTGGATTGAAAATATTCCGGTTACAGTAATTTCCTTTTTATTAAACATTTCTTCAGGAATCAATGATATTCCCTGGCCTCGCCTTGGAACAAAAATAATAAGAGGATCGCCCAAATTTAAATTTAAGGATAGAAAATAAGCAACACCCTGACCTACAACTGCAAAAGGAACCGAACTTTGATGTAACTGGAATTTTCCTTCAACAATTTTTTTGTTTATGGCTGAAACTTCTAAGTAATTATCTGAAACGCCTTTAATTGTGGCAACTATTTGTTTTTCGCCATATTTAACAAGTGCATTCTCCTCAACTACCTTTGCAATAGCTTCAACACCCGGAATAGAATTTAATTGAATATATTTCTCAGTATCAAGGGTAAACGATTTTCCCTCAACCAAGGAAACTTTTATATCCGGATCGAATGAATTGAATAATGTTTTAATCAAACTATCAAATCCATTAAAAACTGATAAAATTACGACCAGCGCCATGGTGCCAATAGCAACACCCACCACAGAAATCAAAGAAATAGTATTGATGGCTGAATGCGATTTTCGTGAAAATAAATAGCGCTTAGATATAAAAAATGGAAAATTCATTTTTTTAATGTGCTAATTTTTTAATATGCTAATTTGCCAATGTACTGATATTTTGTAATCAATGTGTTAATGCGCCAATTATTCTCATTAAAATGCTTATAGTATATTAATTCATTTAAAATTAATAACACATTTGCATATTTGCACATTAACCTATTTCCAGGCTTTCACAATTAGGCCAGTACCTGTTTTATGACTACTGTAAACATCAGCAAAATTTAATATCAGGCAAAAAGGATATGTGATAATGTAATAAAATGGCAATAGTATGAAAAAAAGTTTGCTCACATTTAACAATGAAATTGGGTATTTCATTGAAAGTTTCCACGAAATTTTACCAGGAGTTCCATAACTGAATTTTGCTTCCATTTTTGAAAATCCTGCAAACCTAAGCTTTTCCTGTATATCCAAAATATTATAGCCATCGCGTACATGTTCTTCAATAAATGAATCATGATCGTGATCATGAACATCTGAACCTCCTTGATCGGAAGGAGTTGAAATTAGTAAAATTCTACCTTTTTTTAACGATTGATAAAAGTTTTTAAACACCATTACGTCATCCAAAATATGTTCCATCACATCTACCGAAAGTATCAGGTCAAATTCATCAGGCATTTGAAATTGGGTTAAATCAGCAACTGAAAAGTTAACCTGTTCACCTCGACCAATTTTTTTAAAAAACTGGTTACAATCTTCCATTTGATCTTCTTTCACATCAACACCTTTAATTTTCCATGTTCTTGAAAGTGTTGATAAAAAATGGGTATATTGACCAAAACCGGAACCAGCATCCAAGGCTTTAACATTTTCGCCAAGTGCTTTTCGTGCCTGCTTTAATTCTTTTTTAATATGCCATGAACGTAATAGCAATAAATCTAACAACTTATAAAATAATATCCGTAAATAAGGGCTTTTATTAAAAACATTGCCAAGGCTCTTTTTTATTGGTTCGTATTTCATTCGAATTTAATTTTTAATTATTGATTGATGTAATATGCATGTAAACATTCATCCTTGCTTTTGTTTAACGATCAGGCTCATTTTATTTTTTTAGCAAATTTTCTATTTTTTCAATATAATCCAGACTATCATCTACAAAAAATTCCAAATCGGGAACTACCCTTAACTGATTATGTACAAGTTGTCCCAGATGGTAACGAATTGATCTTGTCTGGGTTTTTATTAAAGTCAATGTTTCTTTCGATTTTTCAGAAGGGAAAATGCTGATATAAACTTTTGCAATTCCCAAATCCGGACTAACCCTGACAGTTGTGACAGATACCATTTGTCCGGCGCAAACTGTAAGGCTCTCGCGTTGAAAATAATTTCCAAGTTCTTTCTGCAACAATCGCGCTACCTTTTGTAACCTTGTCGATTCCATTTTTAAAAATTTATGTCCTATTCAATTATGATTTAGGACTAAGCTTACAAAAATACTTAAAACTTCAGGAGTAAAAAATTATTCATCGTTGTGAGCCTTCAATTTTTTTTTAGTTTTGCATTTCTACAAAACGAATTTATTATGGAAATTGTTTTAAGTGGTATCCGTTCAACAGGCAACTTGCATTTAGGAAATTATTATGGTGCAGTGCGCAATTTTATAAGGATGCAGCATGATTATAATTGTTATTTTTTTATTGCCGATTTGCATTCGCTTACCACACATCCTAAACCTGGCGATTGGATGGCCAATGTAAAACAAGTTTTATGCGAATATTTGGCAGCCGGTATTGACCCGGATATTGCTACAATATATATTCAAAGTGATATTCCTGAAATATCTGAGCTTTACCTTATTTTGAATATGCTGGCTTATAAAGGTGAATTGGAACGTACTACAACTTTCAAAGATAAAGCCCGTTTACAACCTGATAATATTAATGCCGGACTACTTACTTACCCGGTTTTAATGGCTGCTGATATTTTAATTCACAGGTCGAATAAAGTACCTGTTGGCAAAGACCAGGAGCAACATTTGGAAATGGCACGCAATTTTGCACAACGTTTTAACAATTTGTATGGGGTTGATTATTTTCCTCTTCCCAATGCCTTTAATTTTGGGAATAACCTGATAAAAATTCCTGGATTAGACGGTACTGGTAAAATGGGAAAATCAGATGGAAATGGAATTTATTTGGCGGACGATGCTAAAACAGTTGAAAAGAAGGTAATGAGGGCTGTTACGGATAGCGGACCAACAAATAAACATGAAAAAATGGCTGAACCTATTAAAAATTTATTTACCATTATGGAAGTAGTTTCAGAACCTGATACTTTAGAATTTTTTAAAGAAAAATACAACAATTGCGAAATTCGTTATGGTGATATGAAAAAGCAGTTGGCCCAGGACATTAATAAAACTATTGAACCAATAAGAAAAAGGATACTGGAATTTTCATCAAACCCTGATTTATTGCGAAAAGTTGTAAATATGGGAAAAGACAAAGCACGTGCAAGTGCCTCAAAAACTTTAAAAGATGTCAGGGAAATAATTGGATTGAAAAGTTTCTGAAATACTTAATTATAGCTTATAATATACAGCTAGCTCGGCCACATTGTTATAACGGCCATAATTGTTTTGCCATGTTATATATGTTGCATAATAATCTATTGGCACAATTGAATAAGATAATTTTAAGTTAAAGCTAAAATGTTCATTATAAATATATGTAAATCCGGCGACTGCAGAATAATCATAATTTCCCGGAGGATTTGTTAAAGGCTGAGAACCATAAGCTACGGAATAAGAATTTGATGCTATTAAATAAGCGGCTGCAATTCCAAATTCTGCTTCAAAATTTGTTGAAATGTTACGAGTAAAATATATCGGAACTTCAAGGTATTGCAAATTAATTCTTGAATTATCAATTTCATCAGTATAGCCTTTTTGAATATATTTTAATTCTCCCTCAATACTCCAGTTTTCATTAATGTGGTGCTTAACAAAACCACCTAAATCGAGTCCTAATTTATTATAAACACCAATACCTGTTGATGATAATTGAATTCCGGTTATCTGTGAACCTGAAAGCCCAAGCAATAAACCTTTATCGGTAGTTTGAGAGTAAGTGGAAATATTGCCAATCAACAGACTAATTACTAATGTGATTTTGAAGAATCGCATATTATTGCATTTTTAATAGTATTTCAGAAAGCAATTCAACTCCTCTGCCTGCTTTTTCCTGTATAAATTCAAACTTTTGCCTGATTACTGAAGTTACCGGATTAGGATCAATTAAATAAACCGGTGCTTTTTGGGGTGCATAATCTATCAAACCTGCTGCCGGATAAACATTCAATGAGGTACCAATTACAACTAAAATATCAGCTCTTGCAGTAATTTCAATTGCATCCTCAATTGCCGGAACTGCTTCGCCGAACCAAACGATATGCGGGCGCATTTGTCCACCTTTTGGACATAAATCACCAAGATTTATGTCGTTATAGCCAATATCTTTAATATAGTTTTGATCTTTTGTACTATGCGCTTTTGTAAGCTCACCATGTAAATGTAAAACACTTGAACTGCCAGCTTTTTCGTGCAAATTGTCAACATTTTGGGTTATTATGCTGACTTTAAAAAACTTTTCAAGTTTAGCAAGCCCAATATGACCGGCATTTGGGTTTGCTCCTTTTAATTGGCGACGCCGTTCATTATAAAACTGTAGCACCAGTTCTTTATTTTTTAACCAACCATCGTAACTGGCAACTTCCATAACATCATAGTTTTCCCATAACCCACCTTGGTCGCGAAAAGTTTTTAAACCGCTCTCTTCGCTCATTCCTGCACCGGTAAGTACAACCAGATGTTTCATATCTAAATTGCTATAAAATTTCTGAATATGTTGAACGCTACAAATTTAATGCCAGTACATTGAATACAACATTTTTGCCGGGGATATAATCCTGATGATCAAACTGCCATTTCCACTGATCTGTAACTTTATCCATTGGCAAATGCACATACACAAGAGGATTCGTTTTCTCAAGACTAGAATTTCCATCAAATACTAATTCTTCAAAATCGGTGATTAAACAAGTTTTTCCTTTCGGAAGAGAATCAATATGTTTTTGTTGAATTGATTTCCTTAAATTCAGTAATTCATCCTGTGAATACAAATTATAAGTTTTAATATAATCAATCAGCAATATATCTAGTTGGTTGAGGATATTCAAGGAAACAACATAATCAAAATCAATATCAAAGTTAAACCCGTTAAATTTAAAATCAGCAGGTTCTTTTCTTTTTTTAAAACTTTTAAAAGTTTGAACCGAATTAAAAAATTCGTTAATGGCTCCGCCAGTAATATCCTGTTCAATAAGTACAACATTTTTATATTTAGCCATTTTATGCTTAATTTGAGTTGGATGCACAACATCAAACAAATAGACTTTATTGAAATGTTGAATTAAATAATCAATGGGAACATCAAGTAACCAGCCACTTCCAAGAATTGCACAAGTTCCGTTTTTCTTATTCCCGGCATTTTTGATTATTGCATTTTTTGTATTTTCAAGATGTAAAGCCCAACTTTCAGCTTCCTTAAGATAACGTTCTATAATTCCCTGCTGATCGGACAAATAATGCATCTTTTTAAGCATTCGGTATTTTCCGTTGAAAAACATTTCTTTTTAAATTTTATTTCGATTTTAGATATAATTAACCAAGTTATAGTTTCGAAATGCCTTTAACTAAATTTTTATATGACATTTAGATTTAATACTTTAGTTGTTAGTCCTTTAGTATGAAAATTAAACGCTTCGGTTTTACCTTTATATAAAACTATCAAATAAATTCAAATAATATTTAAAGCTTAGAGTTTATTAGCCTGAATTGCTGCCAGTTCTTTAGCAATAATATCTTTAACAAATTCTTTTAACACTTTCGGATCATGCGAAGGAAAGCTTTCATAAGGAATTTCATCCAGCACTTTAACAGTAATTTTTGTTTTATCTTTAATTATCATACCTTCTTTTGGCACAACCCTACCCGTTCCATCTAGAACAATAGGAATAATAGGTACTTTGTTTTCAATAGCAGCCTTAAAAGCACCTTCTTTAAACCGGCCCAATTCATTTGTTAGAGATCGTGTCCCTTCAGGAAAAATCATTATAGTGCGGTTACGTTTAAGGGCAATTGCTATTCTTTCAAACATTTTTACAAATGTTTTAGGGTCTTCGCGCTTTAAACTAATATAGCGGTTAATGTACATTACCCAGCCAAGTACAGGCATCCTGAAATTTTCAATTTTCGAAACCCAAATAAAATAGGCATATAAATGAAAAAGAACAGCAATATCTAACATCGATTGGTGGTTTGAAACTGCAATAGCAGCCTTTTTTTTCATCAATTTATGACTGTCAATCAGTTCAATATCCCAGAAAGGATAAATTCTAAGATAGAATGTACACCAGTATTGTGTTAATTTTTGAGTAAAATAGTGGTTCTTGTCAAATGGAAACGATACCAACCAAAGTATTCCAAAAATGATGAAAATTGAAAAAAGTGTGATTACCAATACTAACCAAACAATTGTTGAAACCAAAATACCTTTTATTTTCATTTTTAAATGATTATCTAACTTTTATTAATGCTCTACAGGCTTAATATATCGGTGCTTTTTGAACTATAATTTACATTAGTTGACAAAGATATTCTTAAAAATAAATATTGCATAAGAAAGATTTTTTAATTTAGCACGATTATTTAAAGCTTTATATTTCATAAAACAGCTTGATTTTTAAAATATTAAAGTCTTGATATAAAATATAAATCTTCCTTTTATTTATTATTCTTTAAATCAATTAATATTTATGAATAGAGCATGTTCTATAATATAACAAAACTTTAAAATGAACATCAAACGAATAAAAGCACAGTATTATAAACTTTGCTCATTGAACGATGCGAAAAAGTCAAATGGGAGTTTTATAAATCAACTATTTAAAATTAATTAACTATGAAACCTTTAAAATCAGGCCTTGTGTTTTCGAATTGGTTGCTGCGTGTAACTATATTAATGTTTATTGTCATCCGATTTTTCGGACTAATAAAGTCATTTGAATTTTCGAACATGGAATATTATATTGGAATTGGCTTTATTGTATTTGCAGTATTATTGTTTATTGGCGGGTTTATGTCAAAACCAGCACTAACAGTGATCTCAGGCTTTGTAATAACAGCACTATCAATTTATAAAATTTTAATACTTTTCTCAGGTTCAATAGATACAATTATTGTTAGTTTCTTGGTAATTTTGTCGGTAGGTTTTTATTTTGCTTGTGCCGGGAATCAATAACATTATCTGATTTATTTTAATGAGACATTTTATTATTTTCTTTTTTATTATTTCAGTTTTTTGCCTTAATACATTTGCTCAGGAAGGTAATTCCTCCGGAACAAAAAGTATTGTATCAGAACCGGCAACTGTGACCTATAAAAGAAAACCTAAAACAGAAACAAATACCGGTCAGCAACAGGGAGTTTCAAGTAAAACCCAACCTCCTTCTGTAAATGAAAATAAACCAACACAAAATACAAACGCTGAAACCAGGACTGATAAACTGGACACTATTGTTAAACTAGGTGGTAAAAGAATATTATGTACTGTTCAGAAAATTAGTATGACGACTATTGATTATATTTTACCCAGCCAAACTATCCAGCTTGAGATACCACGAAAGGAAGTTGAACGTGTTATTTTCAGAAGTGGCAGAAAAGAGTTTATTAATAAGCCTATTTTCTCAATGATTGATCAATCCCAATGGCAATCAGTTGTAGTTACAGATAAAGCCGAAGATGTTGAGGGGCTTTATAAAAAGGAATTTATTAAATCCAATGCAGCATCGGGGAGCAGGAGTCCAAAGGCTGCCAAATTAAGCGCTACAATACGTTTGCAGAAGAAAGCAGCTAATCTTGGATGTTTAATGGTTTTGATTACCAATTCAGAAATGAAAGGCGGATATGGTGAAGTTCCGGGTTGGGATTTAGAAGGAATTGCTTATACTGACACCCCTCCTGCTGATACTGCATCTGTTAACAAGGCAATCCAAAAAATGATTGAACGAAGCAGGGCAAGAACCGAAAAGAAAAAGAAAAAAGATTAAATTTTTCTTTACAAGGCTGCAAAATCAATGGCCGAAGAACTCCACAAAGGAGTTGAATTGATAGTATTAATAATATCTTCCGGATTTTCAACTACATTGTATAATTGCAAATGCTCATTACGAATGAAATTTTCATTCGCCATCATCCCAAAAAATGTAAGAAGGGCATTATAAAAACCATTTGTATTAAGTATAATAATAGGTTTCGTAAACAATCCCAATTTCTTAAGCGAAATTATTTCAGCCAGCTCTTCTAAAGTTCCTGTTCCACCGGGTAATGCAACAACTGCATCAACATTTTCAATAAATTTGAGTTTTCGATCTGCCATTGTATTAACTACAATCATGGAAGTAATTAAAGGGTTTCCCCACTCCAGTTCCATCATAAACTTAGGAATTACACCAATAATTTTTCCCCCGTTTTGGAGAACTCCTTCAGCTAAAGCTCCCATTGATCCTACTGAACCTCCACCATAAACTGTGGTAATTTCATTTTCTGCAAATATTTTCCCTAATGTTCTGGCACTTTCAAGAAATTGTTTTGCAATTTTAGTGCTTGATGCACAATATACGCATACCCGATTAATCATATGAAAACATTTACAATACAAAAATAAAAAACAGGCCGAATATTGACCTGCTTTTTAACGTCCAAAAAATAAAATAAAGGTTTATTCTATATTTTTATTGAATTAATTCAACCTGTTGACCTGTGCTGTTATTAGTTAATGAATTAATTTCCTCATAAGAAAATAGGCTATTCATATCCAAAAGCTTAATATAATTTTCATCATTGGTATTTTTATAAACTCCGGTAATAAATATCTCAGAATTGTTAATTTCGAATGTAGAAGTAACATTTATTTCACTTTTGTCAATTTCAATTACTTCTTTAACTCCATCAACCAAAGCCCCTATTTGTATATTTTTGTTATTTATAATAAGTTCCAAAATCAGAATGCAACTATTTATTGTAAAATCTGTATTTTCAATTCCAAATTTTTTACGTGTATCAATTACCGGCAGAATTGTTCCCCTTAAATTAACAATGCCAAGCACATAATCAGGTGCATGAGAAACTTTAATAATTTTCGAAAGTTCAACTATATTAATTACACTTTTAACATCAGTAGCATATAACTCATTTCCAATACGAAAAGTCAAATACACTTTTATATTAAGTTTATCCTGCGATTCTTTTCTCATTTAAAGAAATTTAATTCAAAGCTCAATTTCCAAGTTTGCATTTTAAAAAATAAAGGGGCTGGTATCCATTTCTTACACAACGAAAACGTCCGTTTTTCTTCTCCAATCAGCCCCTTTTCCACTAAACCTACCAACAAAACTAACTACTAACCTAAAACTACTAACTACGAAAACAAACCCAATTACTATATTTGTTCTTAATCTTTAATTATTCTGATAGTATTTCACTTTTTTTGGATTCGCCATCGTTTTGCATGAGCATTTTAAATGACAATACATTAAATCCTGTTTATCGCGAACTGTAAGTGAATTATACCATGCAACTTTGTCAGAAGTTGATTTTTTTTGTAACCATTGAAAGAAACAAGTGTAATTTTCTTTGCCAAACGGACAATAAAACATTCCCTGCATTATCACCTCATCATATACATAACTTGTTTTTGTCGTTTTCATAACTCAAACATTTATCCTTTCACGATGTAAAAATAATACAGCCAGGTATGAAAATTATTAGGCGAAATACCTCAATTTCAATCATAAAATACTTTGTTTTAAAAGTATTTTTACTTTGTTTTTGATGGTATTTATACTTTCATTATTACAAATTTGAAGTAGGGCTACGATTTATGAATTATAATTAATAGATTTGAGTATTTAAATACTTTAAAGATGGCTAAAATTGTTTCTCTTTCCGAAGCTGCATCAATAGCGTTACATGCTATGATTTTTGTAGGCAGATCACAGGGCAATTCAGTTAATGTAGATGAAATTGCTAAAATAACTGAATCGAGCAGGCATCATGTTGCCAAAGTAATGCAGCGACTTGCAAAAGAAAACTATGTTGGATCGTACCGCGGGCCGAATGGAGGTTTCTTTCTGTCGAAAAAACCGGAAGAAATTACATTGCTTGAGATTTATGAAGCAATTGAAGGCAAAGTGATTGCAACTGAATGCCCGATGGATAAGAAAGTTTGCAATTTCAACCAATGTTTCTTTAATAACTTAACTTACGATATGACATTGACATTTAAAAACTATATGATTGAACATAAATTAGCCGATTATATTTAATTTCGAAAATTCTATTTATTATAATTAATTACATTTGCAAAAAAAATTAGAATGAAAAAGACTCTTTTAATTACCGGAGGAGCTGGTTTTATTGGCTCACATGTAGTAAGATTATTTGTTAACAAATATCCAGAGTATTCAATTATTAATCTTGATAAACTTACTTATGCAGGTAATTTAGAAAACTTAAATGATATAGAATCAAAGAGCAATTATCATTTCGAAAAAGCTGATATTACAAATGCAGAACAAATTAATACGTTATTTTTAAAATATAAATTCGATGGTGTAATCCATTTAGCCGCGGAATCGCATGTTGACCGTTCAATCTCAGATCCAATGTCGTTTATAAATACCAATATTATTGGAACAGTAAATTTATTAAATGCAGCGCGGTTAATTTGGAAAGACAACAGTGAAGGAAAACGTTTTTATCATATTTCAACGGATGAAGTATATGGATCGCTAGGAAAAGAAGGTATTTTCACTGAAACCACATCCTACGATCCACGCAGTCCTTATTCCGCATCAAAAGCAAGTTCCGACCATCTGGTAAGGGCTTATTTTCATACTTATAAACTTCCTGTTGTAGTATCAAATTGCTCAAATAATTATGGGCCAAATCAATTTCCTGAAAAGTTAATTCCACTTTCTATCAATAATATAAAAAACAATAAAGCAATCCCAATTTATGGCAAGGGCGAAAATATACGTGATTGGCTTTTTGTTATTGACCATGCAAGGGCAATTGACGACATTTTTCACAATGGGAAAATTGGAGAAACTTATAATATTGGTGGACATAACGAATGGACCAATATAGATTTAATTAAATTGCTTTGCAATATAATGGACCGAAAATTAAACCGTGGAAAAGGTGAATCGGAAAAACTGATTACTTATGTTACAGACCGTGCCGGACACGATTTACGGTATGCTATTGATTCATCAAAAATTCAAAAAGAACTAGGATGGAAACCATCTTTACAATTTGCCGAAGGTTTAGATAAAACAGTTGATTGGTACCTGGCAAATGAAAAATGGATGAACAATATTGTTTCAGGTGAATATGAAAAATATTACCAGGCACAATATGCCAAAAGATAAATTATATCGATAAACCTAATTATAAGAACAGATTAAAAATATCATTATTAATCTGGCAGAGTAATAAAATTGGGATTAATTGCCTATTCTTGCACCGTTGCCAATTTTTACAACATAAGCCTTCATTTCAAGCTTATATGCTTTGAAATATTCATGAGAAATATTAGTGATAAACTCATCAACACTTGACTTTTTTACAAGGTTTATGGTGCAACCACCAAATCCGCCACCCATCATGCGCGATCCAAGCACATTTGGATTGTTTCTGGTGCAATCAACCAAAAAGTCAAGTTCTTTGCAGCTTACTTCGTATTTGTGTTGCAATCCTTCATGTGATTGGTACATATGTTGTCCGAAAGTTTTGAAATCATTTTTCAATAATGATTGACATGCCTTTTCAACCCGGATATCTTCCTCAACCACGTAACTACACCTGCTATAAATAACAGGTTCAAGTTTATTTTTAAACTGTTCAATCAATTCAATGCTAACATCACGAAGGTTTTTAACCTGTGGAAATTGTTTTTTAATTTCCAATATTCCTTTTTCGCACTGTTCCCTACGTGTATTGTATTCCGAAGATGCTAATGAATGCTTAACATTGGTATCGCAAAGAACAAGATTGAATTCCGAAAAATCAAAATGAAAATATTCATGTTTTTGTGAACGGCAATCTAATTTAATTACACTATCAGTTTTGCCAAACATACTGGCATATTGATCCATCAATCCACATTTTACACCAGCAAAATTGTGCTCGGCTTTTTGTGCAACCAATGCAAGTTGCAAAGTATCGAGATTGCCATTGTATATCGAATTTAACCCGGTTGCAAGTGCACATTCAAGTGCTGCAGAAGAAGACATTCCGGCACCCAAAGGTACATCACCACCAAAAACAATATCCGTTCCTGCTATTTTTACACCTTTTGCAGATATTTCAGCAAAAACGCCAATGATATAGTTTATCCAGCCTTGCTGAACTTTAAAATCTGAAATCTGAAATTCGGCTGATTCATTCATATCCAAAGAATATGCCCGAACTATACCTGTATTGTTTTTTTGTATAGCGAAAATAATCTCTTTATCAACAGCAGCAGGTAATACAAACCCATCATTATAGTCAGTATGTTCGCCTATTAAATTTACACGTCCGGGTGCCCTGGCGATTATTGGTTCGGTATTATAAATCTCTTTAAACTTTTTTATAATCACATTTGTATCCATTGGTATGAGAATGTTTTGATTATTGAATAATATATTTATGCAATTATCGTAAATTTAAGTGTAATTTTTACAATTATTAATAAATTATTATACTTGATTGCAAAATAATTTTAGAAATAAAGACAGCGATGTATGGACAGAAATTTTCAAACAAAAAATATCACAAATAGTCAAAAAAAACAAAATAAAAAATTAAACTATTGCGTTAAATTGAGTGCAAAGTCGTTTACAATTTCACTTTTTTCAGGAATAAAACCAAGTTTCTTATATAATTGAGAATCGCTTTTAAATTGTTGTATATTTCCAATTTTATTATTCAAATACGCCCTGATATAATACTCAATTGCGCTTGATTTATTTAAATTGATTAAATTATTTATAATTGAAATAGCATTCCTATAATCTCCCATTTTTGCATAAGCACATGACTTTACAATAAAGGCATTACTGTTTAAAGGGTCAATGCCAAGAGCAATATCACAATCATTAATTGCGCCTGTGAAATCATTTAGAATAATTTTTACCTTTGCCCTAATCGTAAAAGCATTAATATTATTATTATCAAGCAATATAGCCCTGTTCAAATCAGCTAATGCGCCTTGAAAATTTTTAACAAGCTTCCGTAATTTTCCTCTGTCATAATATGCTTCAATGAATGTTGAATCTATATCAATAGCCTTTGAGAAACACGAGTCAGATTGTTTAACTTTTCCTAATTGATAAGCTACAATACCTAAATTATTATAAGCTTGTTTATATTTTGGATCAGCATTTATTGCATTCGTAAAATCATTATATGCCCCAACAATATTTCCGCTATCCCTTTTAACTAACCCTCTGTTGTTCCAGGCAATAGCCACATTGTTAGTTTTTTTTATAACATCGTTCCATAAGGTATAATTATTATTCCAAATTTCAACCCGTTTATATGCCGTATATCCATAGATGAATAAAATTATTGTTACAATTAAATATGCAAACTTTTGTTTCTGAGCCAGTAAAGTAATAATATAGGATAGGATAAGGAAAAATCCAATAGATGAAATATAAATATAACGATCAGCCATTAAAGCCTTTCCAACAGGAATAATTTGAATAACAAATAAAATATTGGCTATAAAAAATATAATTGAATATAATAGAAGACGTGAAATCCTTTGACGAAATTTCACTACAATAATTATAAATATTATTGAAAGAATTAAACAAATCCAGTAATATATATTAGTAGAATGCGGATATGGATAAAATGCCAATAAATGTACTGGAAATATTAGATTATATATGTACGTCAAAAATCCATAGGAAGCAAATAAAATTTGTTCGTATAATGGTCTGAAAGCCGTAATATTTTCTTTTCCCTGTGAATTAAAAGCAATAATGCCAAATATAATAGATAATAATAGGAATGGGACTTTTTCATATATCACTTTTTTTGAAAACAGATTTCTATACATTACAAAATCAATTGCAATGACCGATAATGTTAAAGAAACTGCTACACCTTTTGATAATAATGAAAATATATAAAGAAGAATTGATAAGTAAAAAAATAAGTTATTCTTTTTTACAATATATTGAATATAGCATATCAATGAAAACAAGAAAAAAAATGAGAATAATACATTTTTGCGTTCTGCAACCCAAGCAACGGATTCAACATTTATAGGATGTATTGCAAAAAGCAAAGCTGTTATTCCTGCAATTATATATTTATTACTTTTTGTTATTATTTCATCATTTGATATATATATAATTTTTGATTCAGGTTTATTTCTTTGAATTGTATAATTATGAAGAATGAGGAAAATCAGCCAGAAAACCAGTAAGGCATTCAAAATGTGGAAAATTAGATTTGTGGCAGTATATATTTCTGGGTTTAGCCCTCCAATTTGATAATCAATTGCATATGAAATCATTGTAAGAGGAAGGTATGTGCTTACAAAAGATTTCGAAAAAAATATTTTTAAGTTCTCAAAATTTAAATTTTGAATATTTTGGTTTTCCACAACATAAGCTCCATCATCCCACTTTAAAAATTGATTTTTTGAAACAGTTGAGTAAGTAATTATTGTTGATATTACAATAACTGAAATAATTAGCAATACAATTTTAATATTGCTCTGTGCAGATTTTTCAATTGTCGAAGCTGATTTTGGGTTTGTATTTTTTTTATTTTTATTGTTCATTCTTCCTTTAAATCAAATACAATGCCATATAAGAATAGAATCTTAAATTGAAATGTACGTTTATTAAAATTTGCAACTAAATATGTAAGCACTTTAATTACAAAATAATCTTCTGCCAGAATAGAATGTTTTAGAGTTTATTTACCGGTATAAATTAAAAGTTATCCTTTCCTTATATTTTGTTCCCATTTCCAAGCCGATAGCAAGGTTTCGTCCAAAGTTTTCTCCGATTTCCAGCCTAGTTCGTTGTTTGCATAATTTGTATCGGCCCAAACTTTTTCAATATCGCCTGCCCTGCGGTCAACAACTTTGTAATTGAGCTTAATACCTGTTACTTTTTCAAAAGAATTAATTATTTCAAATACCGAAGTGCCTTTTCCAGTGCCAATATTAAATACTTCGAATACCGATTTGTTTTTGTTTTCAATTAGCCTGTTAATAGCAACAACATGTGCCTGAGCCAAATCAACAACATTGATATAATCGCGGATACATGAACCATCAGGAGTATCATAATCTGAGCCAAAAACTTTTAATTCGCCTCGCAACCCGATAGCGGTTTGGGTTATAAATGGAACCAGGTTAGCAGGGATGCCAAGTGGCAATTCGCCAATTAAAGCGGAGTTATGTGCTCCAATAGGGTTAAAATAGCGCAATGAAATAGCTTTAAGTCCCTTTTCTGCAACCAGCGTATCTTTTAGAATTTCTTCGCAAATTTGTTTTGTGTTACCATAAGGAGATAATGCAATTTGAATGGGTGCCTGCTCTGTAACCGGTAATATATCGGGTTGACCGTAAACCGTACAAGAAGATGAAAATACAATATTTGCAACCTTGTATTTAATCATCGATTCAAGCAAATTAATCAAAGATGTTAAATTGTTCCTGTAATATTTCAATGGTTTTTCAACCGATTCGCCAACTGCTTTGGATGCAGCAAAATGTATTATAGCCTCAAGTTTCGAATATTTTTCAAAAAATTGTTCCACTTTAGCTTTATCACAAAGGTTAAATTGTTCGAAATGAGGTCGAACTCCCGTAATTTTTTCAATCCCATCCAGCACTTCAATTTTCGAATTTGATAAGTCGTCGATTATTATTACTTCAAACCCTTTATTAATTAATTCTACAGAAGTATGTGAACCAATATATCCTGTTCCACCAGTAACCAGAACTTGTTTTTTCATTAGAATATGATTAAGTTAAACATTTAAATTTAAAATACTTGTAACAAATCAAGTCGCTATTTTTTTGTTGCCGGTCTCGCCCGCAATACAACCCGCAAACCTATCCGGCGAACCTTCAAGGTGCAAAAGTCCAGCTTCGTTGTAACATTCATATCTTTTGGCGTTTGCACCTTTATTAAAATTAACACAACTATGAAGGTTTCATATATTTTAAATTTTTGATATGCCAATTAAAAATGCGATACAAAGAAACTAAGAAGAAAGTTAAACTGCAAATATTAGATGTTTTGCTTATTTTTATTGTGAATTTTGTAAATTTCGTGTAGGTTTGTTTTCGAAAATTGTTATTGATGGATATTATAAGAGTAATTACTGATTTGCTCATTTCTGCTGAAAAAGTTACCGTTCCCGGATTAGGAGTTTTTTCACTAAATTATCATCCGGCTGAAATTTATAAATTTACTAATCGTGTAACACCTCCTTCGAGACAGATTCAATTTTCTGAAACATTTGATGTTGATGACCATAAACTTCTTTTTGTTCTATCGCAGGAATACGATACAGCTTATGATTTAGCGAAAGAAACAGTTGAAAAGTTTGTAGAATCAATATTTATAACTTTAAATAATGGTAATAGCTATTCTATTGAAGGACTTGGAATATTAAGAAAAGTTGAGGATAAAATTCATTTTGAAGCTGATAAAAATAGCATTCTCTTTGCAGAAAATTATGGCCTTGAAACCACCCAAATCCCATTATTTGAAATAGAAAAAGAAAATCCAGTTGCTACCTCTCCCAAACCAGTTATTCCTGCAAAAACAAAAAAATCAAATGTTTTAAACAGGGTTGTTTCTATAATTGCAATTTTGGTTATTTGTATGACTGGATTTGTTTTGTACCAGATGGGATACATAGATATGGTTATAACAAAAGCCGAAAATTTTATAACTGCACAAAAAAAAGCGTATCATCGCCAGTTGGCAACCAACGATACCTTAAAAGGCAAAATGGATGCAGATTCATTAAAACGTAAGGCTTTAATATACAAAGAAAAAACACCACAAGCTGTTGATACAACAAGCCAAAATAGCAATGTAAAAAAGGTTTTAAAATATTATCTTATTGCCGGAAGTTTTAGAAATGAAGCTTCAGCAGAAAAACATCAAAAGGAATTTATTGAAAAAGGGTTTAAACCTGAAATTTTATCAGTTGGCGATAGTATTTTTCGTATCTCAATTATTTCCTATACCAACAGGCAAAAGGCTGTAGATGAATATATAAAACTTACCTCAGGCGAATCGAATTTTAAATTGTGGTTATTCAGTCAAATGGTAAGTGAATAACTGCTTTTGCCAAAAATCTCAAAAATTTCTAATTTCTTCGTATTTTCGCAACATTCAAAATTATGCAATCATGTACAAAACAAAATTCAGGACACATTCCTGTGGCGAATTAACCCTTAAAAATGCAAATGAAATAGTAACTCTTACAGGTTGGGTGCAACGTTCACGCGACCTGGGAGGGATGACTTTTATTGATTTGCGCGACCGATATGGAATTACGCAATTGGCTTTTAACCTCGACAAAAACGTTTCACTTTGCATGGAAGCCCGCAAATTAGGCCGTGAATTTGTTATCTCAGCTACAGGGAAAGTGATGGAGCGTGAAAGCAAAAACGCGAAAATGCCTACCGGCGAAATTGAAATATTTGTTGATCATTTCGAAATATTGAATAGCTCAGAAACTCCTCCATTTACCATTGAAGACATTTCGGACGGAGGTGATGATTTGCGCATGAAATACCGTTATTTGGATTTACGCAGAAATCCGTTAAAGCAAAATCTTTTATTGCGCCACAGGATTGCGCAGGAAACCAGGAAATATCTCGATTCGAAAAGTTTTATCGAAATTGAAACGCCTGTTTTAATGAAATCGACACCCGAAGGGGCAAGGGATTTTGTTGTGCCTTCGCGCATGAATCCGGGACAGTTTTATGCATTACCGCAATCTCCGCAAACATTTAAACAAATATTAATGGTTGCAGGATACGACCGCTATTTCCAAATAGTAAAATGTTTCCGTGACGAAGACCTTCGTGCCGACCGTCAGCCTGAATTTACACAAATTGACTGTGAAATGTCATTTGTTGACCGTGATGATGTGCTAGACACATTTGAAGGGCTTACCAAGCATTTATTCAAATTTGTTAAAGGAATTGATTTTACTGAACCATTCATAAAAATGGCCTATGAAGAAGCCATGACATATTACGGTTGTGACAAACCCGATTTGCGGTTTGATATGCGTTTTGTTGAAATTTCAAACCTAGTAAAAGGCAAAGGATTTGGAGTATTTGATAATGCTGAATATATTGGGGCAATTTGTGCTACCGGATGTTCAGAATATACCCGAAAAGAACTTGATGCGCTTACCGATTTTGTTAAACGTCCACAAATTGGGGCTTCCGGAATGGTTTTTATTAAATACAATATTGATGGAACCTTTAAATCGTCTGTAGATAAATTTTATGCACCGGAAGACCTTGCTTCAATTGCAAAACAAGTAAATGCGAAAGCCGGTGATTTAATTTTGATTTTGTCAGGCGACAGGGTAAAAACATTAAAAGCTTTGTGTGAATTGCGACTTGAAATGGGCAATAAGTTAGGACTTCGGAATCCAAATGTATTTGTACCGCTTTGGGTGGTTGATTTTCCATTATTAGAATGGGACGAAGAAAGCAAACGATATTTTGCAATGCACCATCCATTTACGGCACCTGCTGACGATGATGTTCCGTTGTTCAATACCAATCCCGGGAAAATTCGTGCAAAAGCCTATGATTTGGTAATTAATGGCGTTGAAATAGGTGGAGGTTCTGTTCGAATTCATAACAAATCTTTGCAGGCAAAAATGTTCGATACACTTGGTTTTACTGCTGAACAAGCCGAATATCAGTTTGGATTTTTAATGAACGCATTTAAATATGGAGCACCACCGCACGCCGGAATTGCATTTGGGCTTGACAGGCTTTGTTCAATGTTTGCAGGATTGGATAGCATTCGCGATATTATAGCATTCCCAAAAAACAATTCAGGCCGCGATGTGATGATGGATTCGCCTTCTGCTATTAGTCCAGAACAATTGAAGGAATTAAAAATTCAAATCACAAAATCTGAATAAATTTACTATTAATCAATTACTCATATGAAAGACCTATTTTCAAAATACCAGTTGTTCATCTCAGTATGTTTAATCCTCAATCAGTCATCGTGCAAAAAAGATACTCCTAAATCTGATCAAATGGACCCTGTTGACCTTGAAATTAATGATTTCATTTGGTCAAATCTTAATAAATACTACTTTTGGGCCGATTTCGTGCCAGATTTAGCCACTGATAAGTTTAGCTCCAATTCACAATACAACCAATTCCTAAGTCAAAATCCCGATCATAAAAGCTTTTTCACTTCACTTTTATATGGTATTAATACTGTAGATAAGTTTTCATTTATAACAGATGATTATCGTAAACTTGATAATCAACTTCAAGGAACAACTAAGTCGATGGGATATTTTATGAGCTTATACATTGATAATGCCAATGAGATTACCGGTATTGTTGATTATGTTACTAAAGGAAGCCCTGCTGATAAAGCCGGTTTAACCAGAGGTAATGCTATTTTGTCAGTCAACCACCAGATTATTACTCCAAAAAATTATCAGACTTTATTTAGTGGAGATAGTTTAACTTTTATGTTAGGGTATATTACTTCGGACTATATGGAACATTCTCTTAATAAAGAAGTGACGGTAGTAGCCGAAGAATTGCATGAAAACCCTATTTTTTTGGATACTATATATCAAATCAATAATAAAAGAATTGGTTATTTAATATTGAATTACTTTGTCCCAAATTATGATAATGACTTGAACAATATTTTCAAAAATTTTAAAGATCAGGGAATCCAAGATTTAGTGCTTGATTTGCGGTATAATTCAGGAGGCTCTGTACAATCTGCTGTTTATCTTGCAAGCATGATTTATGGTACAGATTCAACTAAAGTTTTACTGAATACAAAATTTAACGATAACTATGAAAGTTATTTGCAAAAAGAATATGGCGCTACATATTTTCATATCAATTTTGCTGACCATATTGAACAAACTCCTTCAATACCCTTGAATTCGCTTGGATTAAAAAATATTGTGATCCTTACGTCAAATAGTACAGCATTTGCAAGCGAATTGTTGATTTATGGACTAAGACCTTATATGAATGTTTATACAATTGGGACAAATACATATGGTAATCTTGTAGGTTCAATTGAAATAAAAGATTATTCAGCACAAGGAGTTGTAAACCCAAATCACTTTTATGCCATGGTTCCTGTTATATATAAATTTTCAAATATAGCCGGGTTTAGTGAATATGCTGATGGCTTACCAGCAAATTACTTTTTACCTGAAAATCCCTCAAATATGCAAAGCTTAGGAAATACCAACGAACCATTATTAAATTCAGCAATTTCTTATTTAAGAGGATCATTGGTAAAAAAATCAGTAAAAGGCAATGAATTTAATTTTTTTGCCGATTCAAAAGATCTTATACCTTTTGGAAAAATGATGTATTTTTCTAAACCAAAGAAAAGATAAAATTATTCGCGAATAACTACAACTTCACCATTAATGCCCAATTTAATGATTCCCGAAGGAACTTTTCGGGAATTGTCATTTTGTTTCCATTTTACAATATAATCAACGGCGTTAATTATGTTTTCATTAATTTCGGAAAAATTGGATGGAGAAGCTTCTCCACTTATATTGGCTGATGTAGATACAATTGGCTTCCCGAATTTTGAAATGAGCTTTTCACAAAACTCATCTTTAACTATTCTAATACCAATTGTGCCATCATTAGCGATGAGATTTTTTGCAAGACTTTTTGCCCGTGGATAAATAATTGTCAAAGGTTTATTCGTCAATTTAATCAAATCATTTGCTAATTCAGGAATTTCATCAACATACCAAATCAGTTCACTCGCTTTGTCTAAAAGCAAAAGCATACTTTTTGTATCCGATCGTTTTTTTATATCATATATACGCTTTACAGCATCTTCATTGGTTGCATCACATCCAATTCCCCAAATAGTATCCGTAGGATAAAGAATTATCCCACCAGTTTTTAATGTTTTTAATGCAATATCAATATCTTCCTGCATCTCAAATTAAATTTTAATTATTTATGAAAAAGAAAATAGTAATTCATTTGTCATTTGTCATTTGTCATTTGTCATTTGTCATTTGTCATTTGTCATATTACCTTTTCATAAACATCCATAATATTTCGGGCAATAGATTCGTGCCTGAATTCCTGTGCATGTTCAAAGCCATCGAACATCATATTATCGTGCAAAACCGGATTGTTTAAAACTGATTTAATGGCATCTTCAATTTCATCTATATTTTCAGGGTCAATATATATTGAAGATTTTCCCCCAGCTTCAGCGAAACAACCGCCAATGGAAGTAATTACAGGTGTTTTGGATGTTAGTGCTTCCAATATTGGAATGCCAAACCCTTCGAAAAGTGAAGGATAAACAAATACCCGTGCCATTTGGTAAAAAGCAGGTAAGTCTTCAGTTGGAACATTATGTAAAAAATAAATATTCCGTATTTGATGATGATCAATATATGCTTTAACCTTTTCGAGATATGGAGTTGGTTTCCCAATAATTACCATTGGATAATTAATTTTCCCTTTCTGAATAGCTTTAATAACATTCAAAATATTTTTTCGCTCTTCAATATTCCCGACATACAAAATGAATTTTTCAGGAACCATATATTGCATCTGGATTTCATTTTTCTTTTCATTTTCAACCTTTTCCCAAAAAATTGGGTTACAACCCTGGTAAACCACATCAATTTTATTTTCAGGTGTTTTAAAAAACTCCATTAAATCTTCTTTTGTTTGCTTACTTACTGCAATAATTCGGGTAGAATTTTTTGCAGCATACTTGTACTTCATTTTATAAATTTCCCTGTCAATAGAATTATAAAATTGCGGATAACGCAGAAATATAAGGTCGTGAAAAGTAACCACAGTTGGAATAGCTGTTTTTTCTATGCTTTTAGGCAATTCGTTGCTCAATCCATGATATAGTTGAATTTTTTCAACTATCAATTGTTCGGCTAGCCCATAGAATCGCCAGAATGAAGGAAATGATTTTTCAATAAAAGTTTTTGGCCCACTTGTTATTAAATTATCGGATTTATTAAATGCTATTGATTTTTCAGGTTTTGGAGAATACAAAACATATTCGTTCATTGGGAAATACGCTGCAAGTATTCCAACGGTATCGCGACTGTAATTACCAAAACCGCTTTGATTAAAGAAAGCCCGTTTTGCATCGAATCCAATGTGCATTTATTTTAAAATTTTCACACGTTCCATAGCTTCCAGCACGTTTTCGCGACTTGCAAAAGATGAAAAACGGAAGTATCCTTCACCGGATGGACCAAAACCCGAACCTGGGGTTCCAACAATATGTACTTCGGATAATAACTTATCGAAAAAATCCCATGACTTCATGTTATTTTTCGTCTTAATCCAAACGTATGGAGCATTTGTTCCACCAAATACTTTGTAACCTAAAGCAGTAAAACTTTTTCGCATAATGGAAGCATTTTCCATGTAATATTGAATAACTGCTTTGGTTTCTTTTTTACCTACTTCAGTATAAATTGCTGCTGCTGCTTTTTGAACCGGGTAGGAAACTCCGTTGAATTTTGTCGTTTGCCTGCGAAGCCATAATGGGTTCAACGGGAACGATTTCCCATGTTGATCTTTTGCTTCCAGTTCTTTAGGAATAATAGTATATGCACAACGTGTGCCAGTAAATCCGGCGGTTTTTGAAAAACTACGGAATTCTATTGCAACTTTTTTTGCTCCTTCAATTTCGTAAATGGAATGTGGAATTGAAGAATCGGATATATAAGCTTCGTAAGCGCTGTCGTATAAAATTATTGCATTGTTTGCCATAGCATATTCAACCCATTTTTTCAGTTCGGGTTTTGCAATTGTCATTCCCGTAGGATTATTCGGGAAACACAAATAAATTAAATCAGCTTTTTCATTTGGTAATTGCGGAACAAAATTATTTTCTTCCAAACAGGGCATATAAATTAATCCCTGGTAATATCCATTTTCCAGCATATCTCCAGTTCTGCCATCCATTACATTGGTATCGGCATAAACCGGGTAAACCGGATCGCTAATGGCAATTTTATTATTTCGTCCAAAAATATCCAGAATGTTACCGGTATCACATTTTGAACCATCTGAAATAAAAATCTCATCAATATTTAACTGAACTCCTCGTGTTTTATATTCATTATCAAGAATAGCCTGACGAAGAAAATCATAACCTTGTTCAGGACCATACCCTTTAAACGTATCAATATTGCCCATTTCTTCAACTGCTTCGTGAAAAGCCTTAATTACAGATGAAGTTAATGGTTGTGTAACATCGCCAATTCCCATGCGAATAATTTTTTTATCGGGGTTGGCAGCCTGGTATTCACGAACACGACGACCAATCTCGGGAAATAAATAACCTGCTTTCAATTTCAGGTAATTTTCATTCAAAAAAGCCATATTAATAATTGTTTAAGGAACAAAATTAAGCGATTTAAGAAATAATGTAATATTGATAGAACCGATTTCTATCAAAATCGATAAAATAATATTTACAAATGCCAGATTGTATTAATAATATCAGACTGCAGGCTGCTTTTGTGATTTACGGTATGCGGCAACAATTAATATTATTCCGATAATAATAAATGGAATACTTAATAATTGTCCCATATTTAAAGGAAGGCCATTTTCAAAATCGGATTGAGGATTTTTAATATATTCGATTAAAAATCTGGCACCAAAAAGCAAAATAAGAAAAATGCCAAACAATGTTCCTTTTAGCTTAACAAAAATATTTTTATTATAAAGAATGTACAAAACAAGAAAAATTATAAGATATGCAAGCGATTCGTAAATTTGTGTAGGGTGTTTTGGCAATGTTTCATGTTCGCGTGTAAAAATAAATCCCCAGGGTAAAGTAGTTTGAATACCATAAATTTCAGAGTTCATTAAATTTCCAAGCCTGATAAAAACTCCGCCCAAAGCGACCAGCATTCCAATCCTATCGAGAAGCCATAAGTAATTGAGTTTATTCTTTCGTACAAAAATAAATAATGCCGTTAAAATACCAATTGCAGCGCCATGACTTGCCAAGCCACCTTCCCATACAGCAATTATTTTCCAGGGATTTGCAAAATAATAAGCCGGATCGTAAAATAAAACATGCCCCAATCTGGCTCCAATTACAGTTCCAACTACCATATACATTGTCAATTGATCTAGTAGTTCAACTGTATAACCTTCTTTTAAAAATATTTTCTTTAAAATGAAATAACCTAATACAAAACCGGTTGCAAATAATAAACCATACCAACGTAAGGAAAGTGGGCCTAAATGAACAATTTCGGGATTTACGCTCCATGTAATAAATGATAACACCATATTTTTAAAGCTATTATTTGGGACAAATGTAAAAAATGAAAATTGTATTATGATTGATTTAAGTAGTAATTTGTGTTAAATTTGCAATTTAAATTAAAAAAACATGCTTTAATCGGTATTTATGAAATTCTATGAATTTCCCCTATTTTTAATCAACCTTTAATCTGCAAAATTGTAAATTGAAAATCAGCAATATAGGTTCAATTTAAATGGTAATTCATAATATTAACACTGTAAATTATATGTTAAATAAATCACATTCACGAAGATTCCTATCAATTGACTAATCTTCTAATTGTTTTTTTTTTACTTTTAGGCGCACAAAAATAAAAGTTTTAATGGCATATTTAAAATTTTTATAAAAAAGACTAATTAGAATTAGGTGTTTTGATTAGATCTTTCGTCATTTATTTATAAATGATATATTTTAGGCAATTTTATTACGATTAACTACTAACAACAATTTGTTTTTTGAACTAATGAAATTATACAGGGTGCATTTTTTAAGAATGTTATTATTAAGTTTTTCCCTTTTTTATTTTGTCAATTCATTTTCAAAACCGGAAGATAACATAAAAATAACAGGTACATTTAATGAAAGTTTTGTTGACTTTTTAAATGAAATTGGCAAAGCCAATAATTTGAGTTTCTTCTATCAACCTGAGTGGTTTAGTTCTAAAATAGTAAATAAAACTTATGATGGCGCTCCACTTGCTATAATATTAAGTGATTTATTGCACGATTTACCATATAAATTCTATTCCATACAACCTAACATTATTGTATTTCTCCCAAAGGATGATGTGTTAAATGTTTTAAGCAAATCGTCATTTCAGACCAACGAAACAGATAACAACATTCAGGTAATTGGCAAACTCGAAGATATAGGAAAGGTTAAAAGACCTGAAGTGCATGGAACAGTTACTGATGGTAAAACAGGAGAGGCCATAATTGGTGCTACAATATTAGTTCAAAATACTACAATGGGTGGTGCTTCAGATGTAAGAGGAAATTATTCAGTTTCACTTTCTCCGGGAGTTTATAACCTTGTAATTTCAAGCATTGGATACGAGCCTAAAACATATGCAATTAAATTGATAGGTAATGGTGTTTTAAATGTTGAACTTTTCGATCAATCAATAAAATTAGATGAAGTTATTGTTTCGGCACAAAGAGCGGATAAAAACGTAAAAAGTAACCAAATGAGTATAATTGAGCTTGATAAAAAAACTATTAAGCAGCTACCTTCTCTATTTGGCGAAAAAGATGTTATAAAAAGTTTAACCATGATGCCAGGAGTTAGCTCTGTTGGTGAATTTGGCGCAGGTATTAATGTTCGTGGAGGAAGTAGTGACCAGAACTTATTTTTAATGGAGGGAACGCCAATTTTTAATTCATCTCACGTTTTTGGTTTAATTTCTGTTGTTAATCCTGACGATGTTAATAATGTAGCATTATTCAAAGGATATATTCCTCAAAATTATGGTGAACGAGTTTCATCAGTTATGGATATTCAGTTAAAAGAAGGAAATTTTAAAAAAGTTCATGCCAGTGGTGGAATAGGTTTATTAGATAGCAGGTTAATGGTTGAAAGTCCTATTGTTGAAGATAAAGCATCTATTATAATAAGTGCCCGATCAAGCTATTCCGATTGGTTATTACGACAAATGCCTGATATTGATTTGCGTAATAGTTCAGCAGGATTTTATGATTTTAGCAGCACTATTAGTATTATTGCTAATACCAAAAATAAAATCACAATATTCGGTTACGCCAGTAGTGATAATTTTAAATATTCCAATCAGTTAAGATATGGTTATACAAATTATCTTGGAAGTGTTGCATGGGATCATAAATACAATAATAATTTCAACTCAAAAATTACATTGGCTACAAGCAATTATTCAATAAATAAGGATAATATTGATAATGTTGGATCGAAAAATCAGGAAAACAGGGTAAATACAGGAATAAATTACAACAGTGTTAAAATTGACTTTAATAATAGTGAAATAACAGCAAATACCATAAATTTCGGAACTCAACTTATTTATTATTCCAATAATCCCGGAGTACTTACACCTATTGATTCATCAACCATTTTACCATCAAAAGTAAATCGGGAACAAGCAGTTGAAGCGGCTTTATTTTTAGGTGATAAATATGATATTACTGAAAATATAAGCATTCAGGGAGGTTTAAGATTTTCAGCATATTCATACCTGGGGGCAAACCAAATTAACAAATATCAACCAGGTGTAGCATTATCAGTTAATTCTATAATCGATACATTAAATTATGGTTCTGGAAAACCAATAAAATCATATTTAAATATTGAACCAAGAATTGCATTGAAATTTTTACTTACCCAAACCAATTCTATTAAATTAAGTTATAACCGTAATGTTCAATATTTAAATCTGGTAAGTTATACTTCCATACCTTCACCTGATGATGTTTGGAAACTTAGCAGCCCATTTATTCAACCTATTAAATGTGACCAGGTTGCTTTAGGCTATTTTCAGAATTTTGATAATAATAATTATGAAACTTCCATAGAATGTTATTATAAAAAATTATCGAATTTAATAGACTATAAAAATGGAGTTTCAATTAGTATGAACAATTTGCTTGAAACTGGTCTTACAAATGCCAATGGAACAAATTATGGTGTTGAGATTTTGGTGAAGAAAAATAAAGGACAGATTGATGGATGGATCAGTTATACATATTCACGATCGCTTAAGCAAACCTACAGTAGTTTTACTGAGGATCAAATAAACGGCAATAAAGTTTATTCATCATCCTACGACAGGCCAAATGATTTGGTAATTATGGGAACATATCATTATAATAAAAGAATTAGGTTGTCATTTAATTATAATTATTCAACAGGCCGACCGGTCACCTTACCTGAACAAATTTTTTCGTTGGATGGACAGAATTATGTGCAATATTCCAACAGAAATAAATATCGTTTGCCAGACTATAAGCGGTTAGACCTATCCCTTAGTATAGATGAAACACTTTATCATAAGCGTAAGTGGAAAGGAAGCTGGACCGTTTCAGTTATAAATGTCCTAAGTAATCAGAATATTTATTCTGTAATATATAATTCATCGGGACTATCTAAATTACTCATTATTAATCAGCCATTGCCTACATTAACTTATAATTTTATTTTCTAACATGAAATCACTTATTATATATTGTGCAATATTTATAATTTTCATTCAGGCCTGCAAAAAACCGTATGACGACCCACCTGTACAAAGTGGAATTTCAAATTTGGTTGTTGATTGTACTATAACAAATGATCCTCCACCCTATACATTATCGCTAACAAAATCAGTGGGATATAATTCAACTACTTATCCTCCTAGGGTTCCAAATGCTAAAATTTATATCGAAGATGATTTAGGTAATTTAGAAAATGTTATAGAATCACCTGCGGGATCAGGAAATTATTTAACATCGGCAACCGGAATGCGAGGTGAAATTGGTAGAAGTTATAAATTATTTATTGCACTTACGACGACTAAAGGCGTTGTTACCAGCAAATATGAATCAGGTTGGGAACGGTTAAATGAGTCACCGGTTGTTGATTCGATATACGCTCAAACAGGTCAGGTTGAGTCATTATTGGAAGAATCTGACGGTTCATATTTAACAAACACTATCTATGGACTTAATGTATTTGTAAATGCTACTCCACCAAAAAACCAAGATTACTACTATAAATTTAAATCGTCATTTAGGCAGCAATTTAATCAAAATTTCTATACAGGTTCTACAGGAAGATATTCTCAACCTGCTAATCCACCAACGGTATTGTATGGTTGGAGTACAAGCATTTCAACTCCTGCAAAAAATCTGAAATCAGGTGCAGTAAGTCCTTATATTCCTATTAATAGCTTTTACGCAGGATTTATACCTCAATTCGTTTCTTCAGTAAGCGATTCATTTGTTGATGCACCAACTTCAGCCGGAGCAGTTACTACGATAGATATTTATTCAGTTTCTAAAATTATATATCAAATATATACTGAAGAAAATAGCCAAACTGCTCCTGATAATACTTTATTTGATCCAACACCAACACAGCTTGAAACAAATATTAAATGTACAAGTGATTCTGGTCAAAATGTACTAGGATATTTTAGCGCAGCTTCAGTAAAACATAATTATCATTTCTTTTTATGGGTAAAAGGAGAGAAAAATATTGGTTCTTTTAATATTGATACAATTCCTGCTAATATTCCATCTTTTGGAGTTGATTCAACTGGTGTTCCATATTTTTGGGTTAACTCTTATGGAATGAATTAATGAAAAGACAAAACAAATATTATTTAAAAGTTTATTACATGAAAACCATTAAAAATGGAGTTTCAATTTTGCTGTTTCTTTTATTAAGCAGCACAATAATTGCAGCGAATAAAAAATATAGCAATAGTGATCCTGTTGAATGCTTTTATACCAACATGCAAAAAGTTTATTTGCAGTTAAATAAAGATGTTTATGCTACAGGTGAAGATGTCTTGTTTAATGGCTTTTTAGTAAATTCAGCCAATGTTCCCGATACCTTATGCAAATTATTATATATTGAGTTGGCAAATTCAAGTAATCAAAAAATAATGGGTTTCTCTGTAAATCTTTTTAATGGAGAAGGAAATAGCTATTTTACATTACCCGATACATTAACTACAGGTTATTATTTTATAAAGGCATTTACAAATAATATGCGAAATTTTGACCACGATTTCAATTTTAGTACCAAAATATTAATTGCAAACCAAGCTGATGACAGACTTGAGAAATTAGTAACAGATAATTATTATAATATTGACTCATCCAAAATTATATTTTATACACAAAATGAAAATTTAATTAGTGGTATAGACAATAATATAGTTTTAAAGATCACTGATTTCAACGAAGATTGGGATAAACAAACTATCAATATTGTGAACGATTCAGATAAAATTGTTGAAACTTTGATTCCTAATAATAAAGGGATATGTTCTTTTAGTCTGATTCCGGATAAAAAATCAAAATATTGGGCTTTTTGGCATAAAAATAAATATGAATTACCAAAGCAAGTTGCTGATGGATATATTATTCAAACAGAACAAATTGCAAGTAATATTAATGTAAATATTCTTTCAAATTCACATGAAATGTCAAATATGCTTAAATTCAAGGCATATAATAATGGGAAGAATATTTTCGAAAAAGACTTTACATTATCAAATGGGTTTGCAACATTTTCAATTCCTTCTGAAAAGCAAAAAAAAGGGTTTACAATATTTGCACTATTAAATTCAAATAATGAATTATTATGTAAAAGTGCTATATATTCACCTGTTGACTCATCACAAGTTAAAATATCAAGTGATAAGGCATCATATTCAACCAGGGAAAAAGTCAAAATATCAATTGATTTACAAAATAAAAACCTGATTAATGACGGTTTATCTTTATCAATTAACATATCGCAAAAAGGCATTCATGGTGCAAAATGTTATACCAGTTCTTTAAAAAACTATTTGAATCTTAAATCAAATTTAGGTAAAACAAGTTCCCGTTTAATTGAATCCGATTCAGTTACAGAACAACAAATTAATAATATTTTACCGGTTTTTGATTTTCCAAAAACAATTTCACCTATATGCCAATATTTACATGAAAACAGGGGTTGTATTTTATCAGGTTTTGTTGATACAAAAGATGGCAAAACTGTTGCAAATGTTCCTGTATATTTGTCGGTAGCAGACTCATTTGCCAGTTTTAAATATTGTTATACCGATACTTCAGGTAGATTTTTCTTCAGATTGAATAGATTTTATGATAACAAAAATCTAATATTTCAGTCTAAATCTAATAATGTTAGTGAAGTTTTGAAAATTGATATTGAAGATAAATATAATGGAGAGCCTATAAAAAATACTGGATTTGTTTATATTCCTGAAGATTTAAGAAATTATTTAAAATCGACTCAAAATATTGCTTTAACAAATAAAATTTTTAAGCCCGGGTTATTGAGTCTTATTTCAGGGCATATGATTGATGAAAAAATGTATAATCATAATTTTTTTGGAATTACAGATGTTACAATATACTTAGAAGATTATGACGAACTGGAAGACTTTAAAGAAGTTGTCAGAAATATTTTACCCGGAGTATATTATAATCGTTCCGAAAATAAAGTTAGAGTAATTGATCGTGGAACCCAAACGCTTTGGCCTAATGAAGCCTTGGTATTATTAAATAATATTCCATTCCCCGACCCGGCCTTTGTTGCTAAACTAGGTACAAAACAAATTAAAAAAATTGATTTAAAGAAAAACCACGTTATATATGGTAATGTTGATTTATATGGAATATTATCCATTACTACGAATCAAAAAAATGTTTATGCATTAAACCCTGCCTATGCAAATATTACAATTCCAAATATTGTACGTAATGTTCAGGTTCAATTACAAGGTCCAGATTATTCAAATTTAACAACACCAAAATCTGTACCTGATTTAAGACAGACACTTTACTGGAATCCTGAACTAAAATTGGATGATAATGGAAAAGCTACAATAGAATTTTATACTTCAGATTTGAAAGGGAATTACACTATTGAAGTGGATGGAATTTCATCGAAAGGAGATATAATTTATTCAAATTCATCAATTGACGTTAAATAACTAATAAAATATTTTATGAGACAATTAATTCTCATCCTTATAATTTGTACTGCCTTTACTTATGCGCAAGCACTATCGCAATGTCATTGCAATTATTATCCTGTTAGCGAAGAAGTATTGGAAGATAAAATTACAGGTATTACTCTTAGTGATGAAAATTTGAAATTACCTGAAGGTGAAATTTATAATCAATGGAGCCGGGGTGATATATTATTAAATAATGGTGAAAAAATTACCAATAGAATAATGAGATACGATGGCATTGGCGATCAATTAATTGTAAGTTCAGTATCGGAAAACGTAAAATTAGCAGTTGAAAAAAGCACTATTACAGGTTTTGATATTTTGAAATTCAATACAGACAGCGTACTTCATTATAAAAAGTTATCTTTTCAGGCAATATTTTCAAATGATTATGAAGACGGTTATGCACAAGTATTAGTATCGGGTAAAACTTCACTTTATGCTTCAAGACGATTACAGCATGTAGGAGCAACCAATCAACTTGAAAAATATTATAGTTATATTATTGTTAAAGAAGATGGAACTACAATTCATTTTCTGATTTATTCCAGAAGGTATATTGCAAGCCTTTTTCCTGAAAAGAAAGGTATTTTTAAACCGCAGCTACGTAAACAGCGAAATAGAATTAAAAACGAGGACCAATTAATAAAAGCAATTAAATTGTATAATACACTTTAATTTTTTAGTTAATTGTGAAATAACTACAAGAATGATTTTTTACTAAGCAAAAAAAATACCGCTAAAAATATAGCGGTACTTTAAATTTTTAAATATTACTGCGATCCACCGCAACCACAGCCACTGCCGCAACCACAGCCATCGCCATCAAAAACGACTTTATTCTGCATTGTTTTACTCCTTTCTTTAAGAATTTATTTAGCAAAGTTACTTTATAACTATAGTAATATTAAATTGCCACTGTCTAAATTAATTCTAAATAGTTGAGTTTGAAAATTGGGAAATATATAAGTTACCACTTAATATAAAAAAAGTACAATTGATTTTTCCAATTGTACTTTCACATGCTGATTCGAATTAAAAACTTAATTAATATAAGTCCAATTCTAAAATTTAAGCTTCTTCAATAAAACCATTATCGACCAATATTCGACCACAATATTCACAAACAATAATTTTTTTACGTGAACGAATTTCAAGTTGGCGTTGTGGTGGAATTTTATTAAAACAACCACCGCAGGCATCGCGTTCAACTTTAACTACGGCTAAACCATTACGGGCATTACTCCTGATTCGTTTATAAGCAGCAATAAGCCTGGCTTCAATAATTGATTCGAATTCTTTCGATTTTCTGTTTAATGTTTCTTCTTCCTTTTGTGTGTCGGCAATAATATCATCAAGTTCTTTTTTCTTATTTTTAAGATCGGCTAACCTTTCATTATAATGAGCTTTTGAACTATCCATAACTTCCTTTTTCAACTTTATTTGGGCTGAAAATTCACGGATTCTTTTTTCGCATAATTCAATTTCTAAAGTTTGAAATTCAATTTCTTTTGAAAGTGAATCAAACTCACGATTATTTCTAACATTGTCCTGTTGTTCTTTGTATTTTTTAATCAGCGAATTTGAATTTGTAATTTCATTTTTCTTCGCTGCAACAGCAGTATCAAGGCTTTTTACTTCTTCTTCCAAGTTTTTCATTCGAGTTTCCAAACCTTCAATTTCGTCTTCCAAGTCCTGAACTTCCAAAGGTAATTCACCTCTGAGGATTTTTATTTTGTCAACTTCTGAATCAATACTTTGTAGTTCGTAAAGTGCTTTTAGTTTTTCTTCGTTTGAGATTTCAGTTACTTCGGCTACTTTACTTTTGACATTTGCCATAGCTTATAAATAATTTATTGGATTTGTATTTAATTTCGAAAAATGAACCGCAAAGTTAGGAAATTTTTTTATTAGCAAATGATAAAATATTTCTTTTGTAAATTGCTCACTTTCATAATGTCCAATATCGGCAATTACAATTTTACCTTCAGCATCAAAAAATTGATGGTATTTAAAGTCAGCTGTAATAAAAAAATCGGCTCCTGAATTTATAGCATCATTTAGCAAACTGCTGCCACTTCCGCCGCATACAGCTACCGTTTTTACATGTTTATTTCTTAATTTAGTATATCTAATGCCATTGGCCTTGAAAGTTTCTTTAATTAATTTTAAGAATTGCATTTCATCCTGTGGAATTGATAATTCGCCAACCATTCCCAAACCAGCATTATTCAACGTATTTTCAAGCGGGTAGATATCATATGCAGGTTCTTCATACGGATGTGAATCTTTTAATGCTTTAATTATCCGGGATTGTAAATATTTTGGAAATATTGTTTCAATTCGGGTTTCATTTTCTTCATGAATTTCATTGGGCTTACCAACAAAAGGCTTTGCATTTTCATTGGCACGAAATGTTCCAATACCATTTGTATTGAAACTACAAAAATCGTAATTTCCAATATTTCCGGCACCGGCATTCAAAATGGCTTCACGCACTTTGTCAGCAAACTCAATTGGAACATATACTACAAGCTTTTGCAACATTGATTTAATGGGTGAAAGAATTTTGCAATTGTTCAAATTCAGTTTGTTGCAAATCATTTTGCTTACTCCTTCTGTAACTGAATCGGCATTGGTATGAGCGCTATAAATATTAATATTATTTTGAATAGCTTTGATAGTACACCTTTCAACCATATTTTTTCCGGTAATGCTTTTTAGACCTGAAAAAATTAAGGGATGATGTGAAACAATCAAATTACAATCCTTTTCTATTGCTTCGTTTATAACTTCTTCAGTTATATCAAGGGTAAGCAATATAGCTTTAACATCATTCTCCTTATTTCCAATGCATAAACCTGAATTATCATATGATTCCTGAAGTAGGAGAGGAGCGAATTGTTCGAAAATTTCTGTAATATCTTTTACCTTCATTCAGCAATTAAAGGTTTTCTTTTATTTCAATTAAAATCTCCCTAATATTCTTGAGTGATTTTACAACTTCAAAATTATTAAGCGTATCATCGTGGTTGTCTTTGAGTTTCTTTTGTGCGCCTTTTAAAGTCATTCCACGTTCTTTGACAAGATGGAAAATTATATGAAAATTATCGATATCTAATTTGGTAAATAAACGGTTTCCCTTTTTATTCTTTTTCGGCTTTATTACATCAAATTCCTTTTCCCAAAAACGAATGAGCGAAGTATTAACTCCAAACATTTCAGCAACTTCACCTATGGTATAATAAACCTTCTCAATTTTTTTTTCTTTATAAGGCATAATAAACCGAATTATTAATCTATAACAAAGACAATTAAATATCCCAAATAAACTAACTCATTATTTGATGTTCTCTAAACATTTGCTGGTAATGCAATTATAACACATTACTATTTATATTACAATGGTAATACAATATTTTTTAATTTATGTTAAAATTGTTACAAAATATTCGATTTAACTGGTAGTTTATGCCATAAATTGTAAAATTGATTTTAAACTAACATATTTACATTCTAAAATATTTATAAAGAATATAAAGAGTAATTGCAAAAAAATACCTGATAATTAAAACGTTGAATATGATTAACGTTAATAGGATTAAAAGTTATCAATGAATTTAAAGAAGAACATATATAGTCTGTACGTACTAAAAGTATCGCAATGGCTGCTTTTAACAATGCCGGTGATGCTTATTTTTTATAATGCCAATCATTTAACAGTAAAGCACTTGTTTACTATTCAGGCAGTATATTCATTGGCAATAGTAATTCTAGAAATTCCTTCGGGTTATATGGCCGATGTTTGGGGAAGGAAAAACACAATAATAATTGGCGCTGTTCTCGGATTCATTGGATATTTCATTTATTCAGTTTCTTCCGGATTTTGGTATTTTATGTTTGCTGAAATTATTTTGGGCATTGGAAGTAGTTTTATTTCAGGAACTGACACAGCCTTACTTTACGATACGTTACTTTCGAATGATTTAGAAAACCAATATATTAAAATTGAAGGACGAATGACTTCAGTTGGAAATTTTGCTGAAGCCATTTCTGGTGTTGCAAGTGGATTCCTGGCAGCAATAAGTTTACGTTTACCTTTCATTTGCCAGGCTATTGCAGCTTTAATTGCTATTCCGGCTGCTATTGCTATAAGTGAGCCGGTTTTTCATAAACAGTTTAAAAAACCAACGGTGAGTGATGTAATAGCATCATATTATGATGCGCTATTTAAAAATAAAAAATTAATGCGAAATATGATGCTGTCTTCAGTTGTAGGCGCATCAACTTTAACAATGGCATGGTTTGTTCAGCCCTATTTTAAAACGGTTTCAGTGCCAATTTCATTGTATGGCATTTTATGGACAATTTTGAATGCATCTGTTGGATTAGCTGCCCTTGCTGCATATCGGATTGAAAGGAAATTTGGTGAAGCTAAAACTTCTGTATTTATTGTAATTTGCTTAATGCTTGGATATATTTCGCTTGCTTTTTCACATTCGGTATGGGCAATCAGCATCATTTTATTTTTCTATTTAATACGTGGGATAGCGACTCCTGTATTAAAAGATTATATCAATAAGCAAATTGCATCTGAAACACGTGCAACTGTTTTATCATTAAGGAACTTAATTATTCGCGGACTGTTTTCAATGATGGCGCCTATATTTGGATGGCTTACTGACAAAATAAGTTTACAGGCAGCCTTATTAATGGCTGGTTCAACTTATTTTATATTTTCGCTTCCATTTATTTTAATGTATTGGAAATTTTCTAGCAGACTTAAATAGTAATTTTTAAAGTATCGTAAGCAAGAATAACATTTTTAGGCAATTCTTTTTGAACATCATTATACAATCCAAGTTGGTGGCTGCAATGAGTTATATATGCACGTTCAGGTTCTAATTCCTTTAAAAGTTCCAACGATTCTGATAATGAAAAGTGAGAGATGTGTGGTTCTTTTCTAAGTCCGCTTATTACAATATGTTTTGAGCCTTTAATTTTAATGATTTCTTCGGTAGCAATTTGATTTATGTCAGTTAAATAGGTAAAATCCTGAATCCTGAATCCCAAAATTGGCAATTTATGATGCATTACGCGAATTGGAATTATTTGTATTCCTTCAGCAATAAAAGGTTTTGTTGAAATAGAACGAAATTTAATTTGAGGTATTCCCGGGTACTTTTCTGATGCAAATACATAGGAATATTCCTGTTTAAGTGATTGTTGAACCCTTTCTTCAGCAAAAACATTCATAGCCTGCTTCTGAAAATAATTGAAAGCCCTTATGTCATCAAGCCCGGCAGTATGATCCTTATGTTCGTGGGTAAATAAAATTGCGTCTAATCGTTCAACATTTTCGCGCAACATTTGCTGTCTGAAATCTGGTCCGGTATCAATCACAAATATTTTGTTGTTAATATTTATCATTACCGATGAACGCAGCCGTTTATCGCGCAGGTCGTCTGATTTACAAACCTTGCATTTGCATCCAATCATTGGCACTCCTTGCGACGTCCCGGTTCCCAAAAATGTAACAACCATTTGATATTAAATCTAATTAGGAAAAGGATTAAAAAAGCCGGTTTGACCGGCTTCTTATCAATTTGTTTTTAAAAACGTTCAAGTTTCGAGAAAAAATAATCACTTTCAATAATTGCGTTTTCATCACTATCCGATCCGTGAACTGCATTATTCTGCATACTTGAAGCATATTTTTTACGTACAGTACCTTCTTCAGCATTTGCAGGGTTTGTAGCACCAATTAATTTACGGAAATCTTCAACTGCATTTTCCTTTTGAAGAATTGCTGCAACAACAGGCCCTGATGACATAAAGTCGCATAAATCATTAAAAAATGGCCTTTCGCGATGTACAGCATAAAATCCTTCAGCTTGTTTTCGAGTCAAATGAACCATTTTAACAGCCGAAATTTTAAATCCAGCTTTTGTTATCATGGCTAAAATTTCACCAGTAAAGTTTTTACCCGTTGCATCGGGTTTAACCATTGTAAATGTTAAGTTTCCAGACATATTCAATATTTAATTTTGGCTGTAAAATTAATAAAATTAAACAATTACAAAGTACATGATTAAGCATTCAATACATTAATTTCTTTATCTTTGGACACATATGGAAATAGAAAATAATATTCTGATTAATGCAATTGAAGGAGTTAAAAGTCTTCTCAGTACTAAAAAAAAGATACTGGTTATTACACATTACAACCCCGATGGTGATGCAATAGGTTCATTAATGGGTCTATATCATTATCTGAATAAAAAAGGACATGATGTAACGGCACTTGTCCCCAATGAGTTTCCCGATTTTTTGACATGGCTAAAAGATACGGAAAAAATAATTGTATATCAAAAGCAGGAAAATATTGGTATAAAATCAATTGAAGATGCTGAAATTATTATATGTGCTGATTTTAATGATTTCAGAAGATTAAAAAATATTGGACCAAAAATTGAAAGTTCGAAGGCTATAAAAATTTTAATTGATCATCATCCTGCACCTGATGATGCGTATCTTTATAAAATACATGATACGGGTTCATCGTCAACAGCAGAACTGGTTTATAAATTTATTGAAAGTTCGGGCGACAAGTCAATTGTTGATTCAACAATTGCAGAGTGCATCTATATGGGTATAATGACTGATACCGGATGTTTCAATTTTAATTCTTCGAAACCAGAAACTTTTCATATTGTTGCTAATTTATTAACCACCGGTTTCAACAAAGACAAGGTATTTAATTTGGTTTACAATAATTTTTCAGAATACCGGATGAAATATATGGGTTATTGTTTGAACGAAAAAATGAAAGTATTGCCCGATTTACATGCTGCATATATTGTGCTTACCAAAGACGATATGGCAAAGTTTCATTTTAATACTGGTGATTCTGAAGGTTTTGTAAACCTGCCATTTTCAATTAAAGGAATCCATATTGCAGCTTTATTTACCGAAAAGAAAGAAAATGTGAGGATTTCATTACGATCGAGAGGTGGCTTTGCTGTAAATACGATATGTGAAAAATATTTTGAAGGTGGCGGGCATAAAAATGCAGCAGGTGGAGAATCAAAACTTACATTATCGGAGACAATCAAACAATTTGAACAAATTCTAGAACAATACCGTAATGAAATTAAAAACGTTAATTGGTTCGATTAGTTACTCATTTTTACTATGTTTTATACTTATTTTACAAGGTTGCAATACAGCTACCCTTGAACAAAAAAAAACTGTTACTGACTCTACTACGCAAAAACTTATTGAGGTTAACAGATACATGCTGAAAAATGATGAGGTAGTTGTTAAAGAATATATTAAACGGCATGGGTACAATATGAAGCAAACCGAATCAGGATTATATTACCAGATTTTTAAAAGCTTCAATGGAAAGGCAATTAAAATTGGGAACGAAGTAACTATTAAATACAAAGTAGAATTACCTGATGGTACATTATGCTATTCTTCTGATTCCACTGGGAATAAAACTTTTATAATTGGATCCGGACGAATTGAAACTGGTTTGGACGAAGGAGTTCAGTTACTTAAAAAAGGTGACAAGGCATGTTTAATTTTATTCCCTCACCTTGCTTTTGGTATGCTGGGCGATAATAAAAGGATTCCTCCTCGGGCAACAATTATTTATACTTTAGAAATTGTTGACGTAAAATAATTGATAGTTGTTTTTTATCAAATAAAAACGGAATTTTGGGGACTGAAAAACGAACGGTTTTTATTAAAAATAATTTAGAATAAATTTCAGTTCAGTGTAATAAATAATTATCCATTTAAGAAAATGCGAAAATTTTTCGTAGGTTTTATAGGGTTATTCATTTTAATAGTTTCATGCAATTATTTCTCGAAATATCCGGGATATAAAAAGAACTGGAACGGTATTTATTATAAGCTTCTTACAATTGGAGAAGACAATCGACATGCTGTTCCCGGTGATTATATTACCATATCCATTAAATATAAAACAATCAAAGATTCGATATTTTTTACCGGCCGAAGGCGTTTTCAAGTTACCAATCCCGACTTTAAAGGTTCGGTGGATGAATGTTTTACAATGCTTGCGAAAGGTGAAAAAGCTGAATTTATAATTAATGCCGGTAATTTTTTTAAACGCACTTTGCAGACCAATATGCCATCATTTATTAATGCTGATGACGATATGAAGGTTGTAATAGAAATGAATGATATTCAAACAGCAAAGGAATATGAAAATGAGAAAAGTGCATTTTTAAAATGGATTGAAGATTTTGGTGAATATGAACAGGAAATTCTTTCGCAATATATGAAAGAACAAAAGCTGTCCATTCAACCAACACCCTCTGGTATGTACTTTATAAAACTTAAAGAAGGTGATGGTATAAAAGTTGAAAAAGGTGATACATTAATTGTTGATTATGAAGGCAGGTTTTTAGATGGGAAATTTTTTGATTCAACTATAAAACGTCACGAAGCATTTTCATTTGTTTATGGCACCGAGTGGCAGGTTGTAAAAGGTCTGGAAGAAGCCTTTGGCAAAATGGAAGAAGGAGAAAAAGCATTGGTTATTTTACCTTCGGAATTGGCCTTTGGTGAAAACGGATCATCTACCGGGATTATACCACCATTTACTTCACTTATATTTGAGTTAGAATTGAAAAAAATTATCAAACCATAAAATTTACTATTTTATAATACGTTTTAATGAATTATTGCTTACACTATGAATAAAATAAACAAAGTTTTTCTTTTTGTATTATTAATGTTTTCCATTGGATTTTCAGGTTGTCTTAAACAGCACTGACCAAACTGCACAATCGCGTGAAAGTGGTGATCAATCTAATTATCTTGCCGATTTAAGAATTTACTTGAAATCGTTAATTAACAATCCAAGTTATCCACGAATTGATACTACTGTATTTCCAAGGCTTGATACCACAATATATTTAGTTAAAGACACACTTTCGATTAATAATGGTAAAAAATATTATTATTATTATGTCCGTTTAGATACTGGCACAAGCAAGATATCTGAACGCCCAACAGTAAATGACTTTGTATATGCAAATGTTACAGGATCGCTTATAAATGGAGCAATTTTCGAAACATCTGATCAACTAATTGCTGCACAAAATGGCTTACACCCATCAAACGTATTTAAAGGCCCCATATATATTCGTATGGATTCTATTAAAATAATTGGTTTAAAGGAAGGTATGCCAAAAATGAATGTTGGCTCAATTTATAAATTTGTAATTCCGTCACCATTGGCTTATGGTTCCGCTTCAGAAACTTATATTCCATCGTACTCGACTTTAATTTACGATATCCAATTGCTTCAAATTATTCATGATCCAATTGCATATGATTCAATGTTTGTATCAAAATGGGTTGATTCATTGCAATTAAATATGGTTAGTAATTCCAGTGGTAAAGTTTATATTAAGGTAGATAGTACTTCGGTTGGCGATACATTAAAAGATGGCGATCAGGTAAAGGTTTTATATAAAGGCAAAATGCTAGATGGAAACAGATACTTCACTGATTCTACAAAATATGACAGTGTAACCTTTATGTTAGGACAAAACCAGGTGATTAAAGGTTGGGAATTGGCTTTACATAATTTAAGGGACAGTTGTAAAGCTGAAATTGTTGTACCATATAGTATGGCTTATCCGTGGGGCTCATATAATTCATATGGTCAGACAGTTATTCCTGAATATCATTCACTTTATTTTGAATTATCAAAAATCGTGCACATTAAATAAGAAATTTATAGCACAAAATATATATTGAACGAATAAAACTAAGCATTAATTTATTAAGATGAAAAAGATATTGTTTTTTATGTTATTTGGTTTGACTGTTTTTTTGACAGGCTGCTTTAAGGACAATAATGTAAACCAAATAGCCCAGGAAAATACTACACTTAATAATTATTTATCTTCATTAAGGAGAACATTGAGAAATTCGATTGGAAATGCTGCCTTTCCCCGCCTTGATACAACCATTTATTTGGTAAAAGATACATTTTCGTTTTACAAATCGAACAACTATTATTTTTATTATGTAAGAATTGATTCAGGTGTAAGCAAAATTATTCAAAAGCCTTCACCTCACGATTTCGTTTATGTTAACATTACCTGTTCGCTAACTGATGGAACAATCATTGAAACGAACAATCATACTTTGGCAGCATCGCATAATATATACCCATCTAATTATTTTTCAAAACCTCTTTATATTCATATCGATTCACTCCCAATTGCTGGCCTTATCGAATGTATTCCACAAATGAAATTAGGTTCAACTTATAAGTTTATTATCCCTTCTCCATTGGCGTGTGGGGCTTATGGAGCACTGCAATACTATACCAATAATGCCATACCAGCTTATTCAACTTTGATTTACGATATACAATTGACTAATATCGTAAAAGACCCAATTGCCTATAATTCAACATTTATTTATAAAATGGTTGATTCACTTAAATTAATTAAAGTTTCAAATGATTTGGGAAAAGTGTTCCTAAACTCTGATACTTCTACAAGTGATTTTGCCTTAAATGATCAGGTAAAAGTACTTTATCAAGGGAAAATCTTAGACGGCAATTACTATTTTACCGATTCAGCATCTATTATTGATAGTGTAACATTTACTATAGGTCAAAATCGGGTAATTAGTGGCTTGGAACTTGCAGTTTTAAATATGAAAAATAATAGCAGCACAGATCTTGTTGTTCCATATAATATGGCTTATGAATGGGGGTTGGTAAATTCATATGGTCAAATGGTTATACCTCGATATCAATCCTTGTATTTTAAGTTATTCAAGGTAGTTAAGCTGTCAAATTAGATTCTAATAAAGCTATGAGTTGAAGATTAAATTTGTTCTAAGCTGAATATTTTCAATAAATTTTTTAATGCAATTTCGGAAACTTCTTCAAAATTGGCTTGTTTTCCAATTTCCTTTTCAATTGATGTTACTGCTTTATCAGTATATCCACATGGATTAATATGACTGAAATAACTCAGGTCGGTGTTTACATTTAAGGCAAAGCCGTGCATAGTTACCCAATGACTGCTGCGTACGCCAATTGCACAAATTTTTCGGATATTTTTTTTTGAAGTAACACCGAGCCAAACACCAGTTGCCCCTTCTAATCTTTCACCTACAATACCAAATTCATCAATTGTATCAATAATTACCTGTTCCAGTTTGTTAATATATTCTTTCAATCCAATTTTTAATTGCTCGAGGCTTAAAATGGGATAACCAACCAATTGCCCCGGACCATGATAAGTAATATCGCCACCACGGTTTATTTTATAAAATTGAGCATGTTTTGCTTGCAGTTGAATATAGTTAAGCAAAAGGTTTTGTTCGTCACCGCTTTTGCCCAGCGTATAAACGTGAGGATGTTCGCAGAAAATTAAATGATGAATAAGTTCGGGAGTTCCAGAATTTTTTAATTCCACAACCTTATTAAAAAGCTGCTCCTGATAATCCCAGGTTTCTTTATAATCTTTAAGTCCTATTGAATGAAATTCAACTTTCAGCATTTGCTATAAAATAATGTATTGAACAAACTTAGTAGTGTTTTGATTAAAATCCTTCATAATTAGAATATTCATAAATTAAAAAGGCCACCGTTGAGGCAGCCTTTTCAAATTTATTACCAGTTAAGTATTTTGTGAAAATCATATTCTTCAGGATTTTTTACGAACTTTTTAGCAGCTTCGTAATCCGCCGTAGTTAAAAAGTGTAAATTATTTTCGAAAACTAGTTTCACTTTCGATGAGTTTACATTCACCAAACGAGGGATTACTTTTCCTTTTTCATCCGAAACATCTTTCAAATAAAGAGGTGCGATATCATTGTTTCTATCAACTGTAACCATACAACCGCTTTTACCTTCTTCAAACAATTGGTAAACACCTAAACCAAGTTGAGTTGCATAAACCAAGTCATAAGCTACCGGGCGGCAACAACGTAGTTCGTATCCCATTTCATTCGGACGGCTTTTTACTTTAAGCCCCAATTCTTTTAATTTATTTTGAAGAAGATAATTAAAGATATGCGATTTACTTACATTCCCTAATTCCGGATGACCGTGTTCGTCATAAGTAAGCTGGATGCCGGAACCAATAATTTCCTCATCGCTCATAAAATGGAAGACTCCTTCGCTTATAATTGCACAACCATAATCTAATTCTAAAATTGCCCTTTTAATAATGGATGATATAACCAAATTTGTAATTTTCTCAAAACTTACTTTGGCTTTGTTAAACATTTCGGGGATTATAATCATTGGATAATGACAAGCGGTTCCAATTCCAAAAGCAAGATGTCCGGCTTCACGGCCCATTGCTGCAACAACAAACCATGTTCCGCTTGTTCTGCCATCTTCATAAATTGTAGTGGCCAAACGAACGCCTTCTTCTTTTGCGGAATGGTATCCAAATGTTGGTATTCCTTCAGGAAGTGGCAAGTCATTGTCAATTGTTTTTGGAACATGAATGTTTTTAACATCCAGATTTTTCGTTTGCAAATATTTTGTTAATCTAGCAGCTGTTGAAGCAGTATCATCGCCACCTATGGTAACCAAAAGTTTTACATTGAATTTTTCGAAAAAATCGGGTTTAAACTCTTCGTCTTTCGGTTTATAACGGCTCATTCGTAATGCGGAACCACCACGACTGTAAATATCATCGGCATGTTCAAAATCTAAGAATTCAACATTAGGTTCTCCTTTAAATAAGGTCTTGTATCCTTCGTTAATACCAATTACCTTATAACCGTTTTTTAAAAAAACCTTAGTTACCGAACCAATAACTGTATTAATTCCGGGTGCCGGACCTCCTGCGCATAAAATTGCAACTGCTTTTTCCATTCTTATATTTTTAAATAATTGATTAAATGTAGTTTACTGTATTTTTTTTGTTCAAAAAAAATCCCACAAATATGGCGATAAATTTTAAAAAATAATTTAGTGATTAAAGTTTTATTTATCATTAACACATTCCATTCATTATCAAAATTTTTCTTTCTGGTAATAATTTTTTATTTTAGGACAATTAATATTGTTACAAAGATTAAAGTATTGAATTCAAAAACTAAAACCAGAATTAAAAATGGCTGAAAGACTAACAGTATATCAGGTTGATGCTTTTACAAATGAGCTTTTTAAAGGCAATCCGGCAGGAGTATGTATTACGAATAAAGAAATATCAACTGAGGTAATGCAGAATATTGCTTTAGAAATGAATTTATCAGAAACCGCATTTGTAAAAAACTCAGGTGATTTTTTTGAAATAAGGTTTTTTACTCCTGAAGTTGAAGTTGAGCTTTGTGGACATGCTACACTTTCAAGTTCGCATATTTTATATGAAACCAATGTAATTTCAAATCATCAGAATATAATTTTTAAAGCAAAAGCTTCCGATTTATTTGTGCGGAAAAACGATGATTGGTTGGTAATGGATTTCCCTCAATTCTACCTGAAGAATATTGAAATATCAAAAGCATTTCAAGAAATTACAGGCGTTGAAGCAATTGAAATGATTGAATGCAACAGGGGTTGGAAAATAGTTCTTGTTAAATCGGAAGAAGAAGTTGCTTCTTTAAATCCGAATACAGAACTTTTAAAACAAAACGGGTTAGGCCATATAATGGTAACTGCAGCTTCAAAAAAATCTGGAATTGATTATGTTGACAGATGTTTTGTTCCTGATGTCGGTATTATTGAAGATCCGGTTACCGGATCAGCACAATGCGGACTTGGTCCATATTGGAAAATAAAAACCAGTAAATCAAAGTTTGTTTGTAAACAATTATCTAAAAGAGGAGGAACTTTAAAAATTGAAGTTAGTGATAATAGAGTTGAAATTGCCGGACAAGCCATAACAGTTTTCAAAGCAGAGTTTTCAATATAAATAAAATTTACATTTAACTAAACCTTAAAACTATGTTGGTTAAAACCTTTGGTAGCGCTGTTCATGGAATTAATGCAACAACAATTACCATAGAAGTAGATGTTTCGCAAGGAATTAATTTTTGTATTGTTGGCTTGCCCGACAGTGCTGTAAAAGAAAGCCAGCAAAGAATAGATTCAGCACTTCGAACGAATGGGTATAAAATGCCAGGCCGAAAAGTTACCATTAATATGGCACCTGCCGATATTAGAAAAGAAGGTTCTGCTTACGATCTTCCATTAGCAATAGGAATTCTGGCTGCATCGGAACAAATTTCCACCAAAATTTTAGATAAATATTTATTGATGGGCGAGTTGAGCCTTGACGGAGGTTTACAGCCAATTAAAGGTGTATTGCCAATTGCAATTAAAGCACGGGAAGAAGGTTTTAAAGGAATTGTTTTGCCAAAACAAAATGCACGCGAAGCTGCTGTTGTTAATAATATAGAGGTTTATGGACTTGAAAATCTATTGCAGGTTATTCATTTTATAGCTGAATCTGAAACATTTGAGCAAGTTTTGGTGAATACCAGGGATGAATTTTATGCCAATGTTGCCAATTATGATACCGATTTTAGTGATGTAAAAGGTCAGGAAAATGTGAAGCGTGCTTTGGAAGTGGCAGCTGCGGGAGGTCACAATATAATTATGATTGGTCCTCCGGGAGCAGGGAAAACTATGCTTGCCAAGCGTATTCCAACAATTCTTCCACCATTAACCCTTCATGAAGCGCTTGAAACAACAAAAATTCATTCAGTTGCCGGTAGAATAGATAAGAATACCTCGCTTATGACTACAAGGCCTTACCGCAGCCCGCATCATACAATATCTGATGTAGCGCTTGTTGGCGGAGGTACTTTTCCTCAACCCGGAGAAATTTCTTTGGCCCATAATGGTGTGTTGTTTCTTGACGAATTGCCTGAATTTAAACGTACTGTGCTTGAAGTCATGCGTCAACCTTTGGAAGATAGAATTGTAAGTGTTTCACGTGCAAAATTCAGTGTGGAATATCCTGCTAGCTTTATGTTGGTGGCTTCAATGAACCCTTGTCCATGTGGTTATTACAATCACCCAGAAAAAGAATGTATGTGTTCACCCGGGATAGTCCAAAAATATTTAAACCGAATTTCAGGCCCACTTCTCGATCGCATTGATATTCATTTAGAAGTTATACCGGTTCCATTTGATAAACTTTCAGATAAACGCACAAGTGAAACAAGCGCTGATATTAGGGTTAGGGTAAATAAAGCCCGTGAAATACAGGAAGAGCGATTTAAAGATCAGAACGGAACACACAGTAATTCGCAAATGAGTTCGAAGCAATTACGGAAATATTGTGAACTTGATGTATCATGCCAGAATTTAATTAAAAATGCTATGGAAAGGCTTGGACTTTCGGCAAGGGCATACGATAGAATTTTAAAAGTATCGCGAACAATTGCTGATTTAGACAATTCAACAAACATTTCTGCAACTCACCTGGCTGAGGCAATACAATATCGAAGTTTGGACCGTGAAGGTTGGGCAAGCTAATTTAGAATGATATTAAATTGTTATAACATTAATAATTCCTAAAATATTCATTTTTATTCATTTTGAATAGCTGATACTAAAGATTTTTTATGGAAATGTTCTGAAAATAAATCTTGTTTTTTAACAACTATTAGTAAATTAGCGACTTCTTTTTTAAACAATTTTTTACACGATAAAAACAATTATAATATGAAAAAAGTTCTTGCATTTATCACTGCTCTACTTGTCCCCATGTTGGCAATGGCTAGTGAAGCTGATTTGAGGGTACCTGATGCAATCCAACATCAGAGTATCTTGTACTTGGGATTTTTGGTTTGTGCACTAGGTTTACTATTTGGACTTTACCAATTCATGAAAGTTAAAAAATTACCTGCCCACAAAGCGATGCTCGATGTGTCTGAAGTAATTTATAAAACTTGTGGAGCTTATCTTAAACAACAAGGTAAATTTATTGCTATCCTGTTCATCTTTATTGGTGCAGCTGTAGCTGGGTATTTTGGCTTTTTAGCCAAAGGCCACGATGGCGAATCACTTTTCGGCGTTGGCGGTGTTTTATTGATCTTGGCTTGGACTATAGTTGGAATTTTAGGTTCATACTCGGTAGCTGCATTCGGTATCCGTATGAATACCCTGGCCAATTCACGTATGGCTTTTGCTTCTTTAGAGAAAAAACCTCTTAAACTTCTTAATATTCCATTAAGAGCTGGGATGAGCATTGGTGTTATGCTTGTATGTATTGAGCTTATCATGATGCTTATCATATTATTATTAATGCCTGGCAAATTAGCTGGCGCTTGCTTTATCGGATTTGCCATTGGTGAATCTCTTGGAGCCTCCGCCCTTCGTATTGCAGGTGGTATTTTTACAAAAATTGCCGACATCGGTTCTGACTTAATGAAGGTTGTATTCAAAATTGGTGAAGACGATCCTCGTAACCCTGGCGTTATTGCCGACTGTACTGGCGACAATGCCGGTGATAGCGTTGGCCCTACTGCTGATGGTTTCGAAACTTATGGTGTAACCGGTGTTGCTCTTATTTCATTTATTCTTTTGGCGGTTGGTTTTACGCTTGTTGATGGAAAAGTTGTTGATTTAGGTGAAGCAATTAGAAGTAGTTTAGCTGTAGAATTATTGGTGTGGATATTCGTTATGCGTATCCTTATGATTATTACTTCTGTAGTAGCTTATTATATTAATGCAGCTCTTACTTCGGCCAAATACTCAAAAAGTGATGATTTGGATTTTGAAAAACCACTTACAAGTTTGGTTTGGATAACATCTATCCTTTCTATCTTGGTTACTTTTGCTGCCAGTTATATTTTGATTCCTGACCTCAATGGCAATACTAACATGTGGTGGATTCTTTCAGCCATTATAAGCTGCGGTACTCTTGGTGGCGCTGTTATTCCTGAAATTGTAAAAGTATTTACTTCGCCTAAATCAGCTCACGTTCAGGAAGTTGTTAGTGCTGGTAGGGAAGGTGGAGCTTCGCTTACCATTCTTTCTGGTTTTGTTGCTGGTAACTTTTCTGCTTTTTGGATGGGTTTGGTATTCTTCGCTCTAATGTTTACTGCTTATTTCATGAGTACTTTTGGTTTAAACAGTATAATGCTCTATCCTTCCATTTTTGCTTTTGGCTTGGTTGCATTTGGTCTACTTGGTATGGGTCCTGTAACAATTGCGGTTGATAGTTACGGCCCTGTAACAGATAATGCTCAATCGGTTTATGAATTATCTTTAATTGAAGAAATCCCTAATGTTAGCACTGAAATTGAAAAAGATTTTGGTTTCAAACCCGACTTCGAAAAATCGAAACACTATCTCGAAGCTAACGATGGCGCTGGTAATACATTTAAAGCTACCGCTAAACCTGTGTTAATTGGTACAGCAGTTGTAGGTGCCACTACCATGATTTTCTCGTTAATCCTGATGATTCAAAAAACATTAGGTGTTCAACCAGAAACAATTTTGAACTTGTTAAATCCATATTCAATTCTTGGATTTATTCTTGGTGGTGCTGTCATTTATTGGTTTACCGGAGCATCAACTCAGGCAGTTACAACCGGTGCTTACCGTGCTGTTGAATACATTAAGAACAATATTAACCTCGACCCAAATGCGCCTAAAAAGGCTGATGAGAAATCATCTATTGAAGTGGTTAAAATTTGTACCCAATATGCACAAAAAGGTATGTTCAATATCTTTATTGCCATATTTTTCTTTGCCTTGGCATTTGCTTGTTTATCATCTCCTTCGGGAATTGGTGGCAATAATGCAGTTGCTTTGTTCGTAAGTTACCTGATTGCAATTGCTGTAATTGGTTTATTTCAGGCTGTATTTATGGCTAATGCAGGTGGTTGCTGGGACAATGCAAAGAAAGTGGTTGAAGTTGACCTGAAAATGAAAGGTACTCCGCTTCACGATGCTACCATTGTTGGTGATACCGTTGGTGATCCATTCAAAGATACTTCTTCGGTTGCTTTGAACCCAATTATTAAGTTTACCACTTTATTTGGTCTATTAGCCATGGAAATTGCTATAAGTGCAAATTTCCGCGATGCTGCTCCTTATGCTGGAATCGTTTTCTTATTTGTAGCTTTAATTTTTGTATGGCGTTCATTCTATAAAATGAGAATTGAAAAAGAATAATCATTTCTGAATATTAATAAATTAAAGCCGTTCAAGTTGGACGGCTTTTTTATTGAGTATTTTCCGTCATTTCTGATAAGTAAATAGCGTATAACAAATTAGGGGTTTTTTATTTTAAAATCAGTAGAATTGCTGTCTTTTATGTGTTTTATCCAAGCTATTTTTGTATAGAATTTAAAAGTAAAACACAATGCGACCCTTTATACAGTTTAGTTCTAGAAATATTCAGAAAAGTAATGAATATTATTTGGCTTTTCATATTGATGAAGATTGTTTTGCAGCCAATTTTCCAATGGTTGCGGGTTTTTCAAAGGAATACAGGTTTGAAAAATATTTAGGCAATGTTCCATTTATTTCAGGAATCGTAAATTTTAACAATGAAAATATTCCGATAATTGATTTAAAAACCAAAATGGGCATGATTGCGAAACCATTGGAAAATACCGGAAGAATTGTAATTATTGAGACAGAAATGTATTCAACAAAGCTCAAATTTGGAATGTTTTATGACATTTTAGGGGATGCTTTTGAAATTCCTGAAAAAAGCATAATGGTAGCTCCAAATATTGACAAATACCTTAATTCAGGATGTATTAAAGGGATTCATGTTCATGAAAAAAACAGTATTATGATTGTTGATTTTGAAAGAATTCTTTCTGTTGACGATTTAATTGATATTATGGTAATTTACGGAAAAAGAATTAAAAGATAGTAGTAGTTTTAGTTAATAATTAGGTTTAGTTTTTTGGTTTAATCCCGGTTTCATAGCCGGGATTTTTTTGTTAAAATCGAAAATGTTTTAAGCTTTGTTTATTAAACATTACCAGAACCAGTAAAATATTTTTAAATTTACAATAGGCGGGGAAACTTCTTGTAAATATTATTATCCATTTTTATGGCTTTATCAAATTCTAATCTTCCGGTTACCCAACTTGAAAAGGAACTTGCTTTATTCCGAAAAAATGAAGAGGTATATAAAGCATTAGCCGAGAAGCTTTCTTTGGGAATTATTACACTTAAAGAAGGAATAATTTATTCTATCAATAATAAAATTGTTGAATTATTGGGCTTTACTAACGAAGATATTGTAAATAGCCCTATATCTATAATATTGCCCGATCGTCAGCCAAATGGTGTTAAATCTATTGAAAAAATAGAAGATTCGTTTACAAATTCATATGCAAATACAATAGAATTATACAACTGGAATTTCTATAATAATAATTCTCAAGAAGTCTCATGCGATTGTAAAATTACTTCTGTGAGGTTTGGGAAAGAAATTTTTCAGCAAATTGAGGTACAAGAAAATATTTCTAAACAGTTAGCCCAAAAGAAAATACGTGAAAAAAATAAGCAAATTGAATCGCTAAGTGAAGAACGCGAAAGTTTAAATGAAGAATTAAGGGCAACGCTCGATGAGCTTGTTGAAGTAAACAAACAACTATCATTAAGTGAATCATGGAATAAATCAATTGTTGATAATATTCCATTGGGTTTAATGGTTTTGTATAATAATGAAATTGAGTATTCCAATAAAATTATTTCCAATATATTTAATATTTCAAGAGCCGAATTTGAAGGAAAATCTTCTATTGATTTTGCATTGCCTGCTGAAAAAGAACGAATAAAGAATTTTAGGGATGATTTTTTTGCCGGGAAAAATAATGGAGAAATAGAATTCTGGGTAAATTCAAACAATGGCAATAAAAAATATATTCGCGACCAATATGTAAAGCTAAGTGAAGAAGGGCGTTGGATGATTATAACAACTGATTTAACCAATGAAAAGGTTAAAGAACTAGAAGTGACAGCAGCTCGTGAAAGACTTGAATTTGCTATTGAAGCGAATGAATCGGTCATTTGGGATATTGATTTAACCAATGAGAATAGTATTTACGGCAATAATTTTGGTAAACTTTTTGGTTACGAACCCGGTGATTTGGAAATTAACAGCGAAACATGGAAAAATCTTGCACATCCTGATGATTTGCCAATTTTAACAGATGAATTAAAACGTCATTACAAAGGTGATATTCCATTTTATGAAGTTGAATGCCGGATAAAAACAAAAACTGAAGGATGGAAATGGGTTTTAACGCGAGGTAAAGTATTTTATGGTAATGATGCCAAAACGCCTTCGAGGTTTATAGGAATGTTTATAGATATTTCACGTCGAAAAAATGCTGAAGAAAAATTTAAAGCTATTGTTCAGCATTTATCCGATTTAATTTTAATTCTCGATATTAATTATATTGTAAAATATGAATCGCCATCTGTTTCAAAATCATTTGGTTATGTTACAGATTATTTTATAGAAAAAAATTGTTTAGATTTTGTTCATGCTGATGATTTAGAGCAGGTGAAAAAGGAAATTATACTTGTACTTAACAAATCAAACGATTTTAAACCAACTGAAATACGTATCAGGCACAGAAATGGTGATTGGATATATTTGGAAGTCCTAGCAGACAATTTACTCGACCATCCTGAAGTGAATGGTTTACTTATTACTGCCAGGGATATTACGGAACGGAAAAACAGCGAATTGCAATTAAAGCAATATAGGAACCATCTTGAACAAATGGTAAAAACCAGGACTGAAGAAATAGAAAAAATAAATTCAGAACTCATTAAAACAAACTATAAACTCAAATCAATCAATGAGGAACTCGAAGATAAAAATATAAAATTAAATAATGAAATTATTAAGCGTATTGACGCTCAACTTCAACTTGAAGAAAGTGAAAATAAGTTCAGGAGTTTTATTGAACAATCAACTGAAGGGATTACATTGATTGATGAAACCGGCCATATTGTTGATTGGAACAAAGGAATGGAATCGATATACAGGATAAAACGTGAAGAAATTATTAATACTCTGGTTTGGGAATTCGATTATCGATTTATGCCAGAGAAAAGAAAATCACCTCAAATATTTGAAGAATTAAAAAGTTCAATTCTCGATTATCTTTCAAATATTAACCAAAACAATGTAATGACAGTTGAAGGCACCTACCTTACAATGGAATTAAAACAAAAAATTTTAAATGTTACCATTTTCCCCGTTATTACTCCAAAGCAAAAATATGTTGGCAGAATAGTCCGCGATGTATCGGTAATTAGAAGGGCTCAGGAAGAAATTAAAAAACAATCAGAGGAGCTTCAATCTATTAATGAAAATTTAGAACAACAAAAAAGCATACTTGAAAATACACTTGATGAATTAAAAAGAACGCAAGCCCAACTTATTCAATCGGAAAAACTTGCTTCACTTGGCGTTTTAACTGCCGGAGTTGCTCATGAAATTAATAACCCAATAAATTATATCAATACAGCACTTGAAGGACTTAAAATTACGCTATCCGATTTACTTTTAATTTTTCACAAATACGATGAAATTAATGAAAATAATATAGCTGAAATAATTGTTGAAGCGAACCATTTGAAAGCATCACTTGACTACCATCTTCTGCAAAAAGGTGTTGATTTATTGCTTAACAACATGCAAATTGGTATACAACGAATAGCCGAAATTGTTCGCAGCCTTAGAACATTTGCACGAATTGATGAAAACGAATTAAAACCTGCAGATGTACATGAGTTAATAGATACAACTTTAATAATGCTTCATAATCAATATAAAGACAAAATTGAAATTATAAAAAATTATGGTAAAATAAATGATTTCAATTGCTATCCCGGAAAATTAAGCCAGGTGTTTATGAATATATTATCAAATGCAATACAGGCAATTCATAAAACCGGTACAATTACGATTAAAACTCAATTTGATAAACAAAATAATGAAATAGTAATTTCAATTAAAGATACTGGTACTGGAATTCCCGACTCAATTAAAGAAAAAATATTTGAACCATTTTTTACAACTAAAGATGCCGGGAAAGGTACCGGCTTAGGGTTATCAATAACATATGGCATTATTCAACAACACAATGGATATATTGAACTGAAAAGTATTGTAGGAAAAGGAGCTGAATTTATAATACGAATCCCCGCAAATTTGAAGTAACTGACCAAAATTTAACCAAAACTAAATCATTTCAAATGGAAACGCTGGAAAAAGAACCCATACTTTACGTTGACGATGAACCTGAAAACCTTCAGGGTTTCAACTATTTAATGCGTCGTGAGTTTCAGGTATATTTGGCATCATCAGCAACACAAGCTATTGATATACTGCGGAACAATACTATTAAAGTGATTTTAAGCGATCAACGAATGCCAGAAACAACTGGAATAGAGCTTCTTGAGAAGGTTATTGATGACTTTCCTGATATTATTCGAATTATTGTTACTGCTTATAGTGATGCTGAAACAATTTTACAATCTATAAATTTTGGAAAAATTTACCATTTCATTATAAAACCCTGGAATAATAATGAGCTAAAAATTGTGTTACGAAGGGCAGTTGAAACATATAATTTGAAACGAGATAAATTACAGTTGGTAAATTTTTTGCAAAAGGCAAATCTTGAACTTGCTGAGGCCAAAGAAAAAGCAGAAGAATCGGACAGGTTAAAAACTTCTTTTTTAGCAAATATTTCACATGAAATACGCACACCTTTAAACGCAATTGTTGGGTTTTCGAACCTATTAATAAACAATCCGGTTGATCAGGAAATGAGTAAACAATTTGTAAATATTATTGAAACCAGCTCGAATGATTTACTAAATATAATTGAAGATATATTAGATACTTCACGAATTGAATCAGGTGTTGTGGCTTTAAATCATTCTATTGTTGATATACATAAACTTATGAGCGATTTATTGCTCATTTTTCAAAATCATATTCATTTAAAAGAAAAACCGGTAACCCTAAATTATAAATATCCACAGGTTTACGAAAAAGTTTCAGTCTATACCGATTCTTTAAGGTTAAAACAAATTCTTTCAAATTTATTAAATAATGCAATTAAGTTTACTGAAAAAGGCGAGATTGAAATGGGGATTACAATTATTGAAAACGCTGAGAACCCTCAATTACAATTCTATATTAAAGATACCGGTGTAGGTATTCCTAAGGATAAGATCGACTTTATTTTTGAACGTTTTCATAAAATTGAAATTGACGAAAATAAATTATACCGGGGAAATGGACTTGGGTTGTATATTGCAAGAAAGCTTGCCCAAATGCTCGATGGCAATATTACGGTGAATTCAACCAGAGGAAAAGGCTCAACTTTTTATTTTACAATTCCTTATGTAATTAAGCCGGTTCCCGAAGAAAAAATTATAAAAGGATCATTCCAATTTGCCAATATTAGCTGGCCCGGAAAAACAATCCTGGTAGTTGAAGATGAAACCTCAAATTATAAGTATCTTGAAGCACTTTTACGCAACCGAATTCATATTTTATGGGTAAGTAATGGTGCCGATGCAGTTAAAATAACAAAAGATACCCAAATAGATTTAATTTTAATGGATATTAAGCTTCCTAAAATGGATGGTTTTGAAGCAACAAGGCGAATTAAGAAACTTAAACCCGAAATGCCAATAATTGCAGTTACAGCGTTCGCAATGGAAGCTGATAAAAATGAATGTTTGATGGCGGGTTGTGATAATTATATTTCAAAACCATTCAGAATGGAAGAATTATTTTCTTTGATTACAACCTATTTAAATTAATTGCTTTTGCCAATGGCTATAACAATTGATAAACTGAATAAAACCATATTATATATTGATGATGAACAGGCAAACCTAGATGGTTTTATGTTCAACTTCCGAAAAGACTATAACATTTTTTTAGCCAAACGATCAAAGGACGCCTATGAAATAATCAGAAAAAATAAAATAAAAATTGTTTTATCCGATAATCGGATGCCTGATATGCAGGGAACAGAGTTTTTTGAAATGCTTGCAGAATCTCATCCTGAAATTATTCGTATTCTGGTAACAGCTTATGCTGATACCGAGGCAGTAATGGAAGCCCTTAATAAAGGGAAAGTTTATAAATTTATTGCTAAGCCCTGGAATAAAAATGAGCTCAAAAACACTCTCGATAATGCTTTAGACGCATATGACCTTAAACATGAGAATCTTGCGCTGTTTGATAATTTAACTTCAAAAAATAAGGAACTTGAAGATTTAAGCTTTAAGCTAATGATTGAAGTGGCTGAACGATCAAAGGCTGAAGAAGAGCTCGCAAACCATAGGGATAATCTTGAGAAACTAATAGTACAACGGACCTGTGAAATTGAAGCCGCGAATATTGAACTTGCCAAACTTAATGAAGAGTTGGTGAGCAAAAATGAACGGCTTTTTACAATAAATGAAGAACTTGAAGTTGCTAATAGTCAGTTAAACCAAGAAATGCATGCCCGCAGTAATGCACAGGAATTATTAGCCGAAAGCGAAAATAAATTCAGGGGCTTAATTGAACAATCTTCCGAAGGTATAATACTTATTGATTCAAAAGGAATTATTATAGATTGTAATAAAGCAGTAGAAGTTATTACTGAAATGAGTGTTCAGGAAATTATTGACAATTCTTTGTTCAGTTTCGATTCACGTATATTGCCAAGTAATGATAGAAATGATCACAAATTAAAATTGTTGAAAAATCAAATAGGTTCATTCATTAAAGAAATTAGCAATGGTGAAAGTAAAACGATTGAAAGTTATTGTGAAACGGTATCAGGAAAAATTAAATATATAAATAGTGTTTTTTTCCCGGTTATCACTCCCAAAGGAAAATTTATAGGACGCATATTTAGTGATTTTACGGAATCGAAAAAAAGTGAAGAACAATTAAGGTTATATAAGGAAGAACTTGAGGAATTAGTTAGGGAACGCACTACACAACTCATTGAAAGTGAACAAAGGTTGCGCACTTTAAGTGACAATTTACCAGGCGGGGCAATTTTCAGGGGTTATACCGATGAAAAAGAGCATGATCATTTATTCTATGCCAGTGCACAATTAAGTGAATTGTCGGGTATGCCATTAGAATTATTATTGAATAATTTAGATCCGTTTTTTTCGAAAATACATACGGATGATGCTATTAAATTTTTCGAAGCCCGCAGAAAAGGTCTGGATTATTTGGAATTAATGGATGTTGAAGTCAGATTTTTACGCCATGTCAACGATTTGGTTTGGATACATTTGAGAATAATGTATAAAAGAAATGATGATGGATTGGTATGGTGGGATGGATATGCAATTGATATTACAAATCGAAAAAAGGCTGAGGAATCTGCTTTTGAGCGCGATACACTGATAAATAATATTCAGGATGGCATTTCATCAAAAACAGGTGAAAAGCTTTTCGAAACTATTTCATTAAAACTTTCCGAAACATTGAAAGTACAGCATATTTTTATTGCCGAATTATCTGAAAATGAGCCATCTGTTTTACGAACATTATGTTTTTGTTCGAATAATAAAATAATTGATAATATAACTATTAAAATAAATGCAGCGCCATTTAAAAATTTAATTAAAAACGTTCAAATAAATATTGCCAGTGGAGTAAATACAATATATCCCGATAATAAATTATTAAAACAATTCAAAATTGAAGGTTTAATTGGAGTTCCATTATACGATTCGCAATTGAATATAATTGGGGCAATGGTAGTAATGAGCTCCAATCCAATTGAAAATCTCATGCTTGCGAATCAATTGCTGAATATATTTTCATCACGCGTAGGCGCTGAAATTGAGCGTATAAAGGCTGAGTCCGGATTAAAGGAACGTGAAGAACGTTTCAGGAAATTGTTTGAAATTACTCCTAATTTAATGATAATTTCAAAACCCGACGGCTCTATAATTGAAGTAAATTCAGCATTATTGACCATGTCAGGTTTTACAATTAAGGAAATATTAAATAAAACCATTTTTGATCTTGGTATAATTGATGATCATGAAAAGAAATCGCTAATTAAATATTATAAGGGCGAAATTAAGGCCAAAAATATTGAAACATATTGGTTAAGCAAATCAGGACAAATTCATTATATATTATTGTCAATTGAGCAGGTAATTATAAATGGCGAACCGGCATTATTATCTACTGCAACAGATATTACAAAAAGAAAGGAAACAGAAGAAGCTATTCAACAATATTCCTATATAGCTCAAAATATGCAAGTAGGATTAAATGTATTTTATCTTGAAAAAAATACGAAAACACCTTACCTAACATTATTGAAAGCAAATCCGGCAGCAGCAAGTCTCTTTGGGGTTGAAGAACATGAAATAATTGGTAAAAAATTTTCAGATATTTATCCAATGCTCGTTGGTTATGAACTGGAGAAGCAATTGATTTCGGTTATAATTAACGATTTATCATATGAAAATGAAGAGTTTCGTTTTTTCACCACTGAAGGGAAAACATTTTTCTATTCATTCAAAGCATTTAAAGTTCCTACAAATTGCGTATGTATATTGTTTGAAGATATAACTGATAAAAAAAGAGATGAAAAAGCATTACGTGAAAATGAAGAACGATATAAAGCTCTTTTTGAAAAATCGCCGAATGGAATCCATCTTATAGATATACGTGCAGAAAATGCAGGAAAAATAGTTTCAGTAAATCCCAAAGTACAGGAAATGCTGGGTTATAATTTCGAAGAACTTATTGGAAAACCTTCCGACGAAATTTTACGCGATTTAACCTTAGAAAAAAAGAAAGAACAATTTGCAAAACTAATGGCGGGAGAAACTATAACTTATGAAACAAATTTTTACAATAAGAATGATATACCTGTTCCGGTTGAAGTAACTTCGAGTATTATAAGTCTTGGCGATCATTTATATATTTTGGGAGTTGACCGTGATATATCAGAACAAAAACAGTCAGAACAATTAATTAAAGAAAATGAACAAAAATTCTTTAATATATTCAACAGCAGTAGCGATGGAATTTTGATATCTGATTTTAATTTAAATGCTTTGGAAATAAACCAGGGAATTATAAATATTGTTGGATATGATTTAAATGAACTTAGTATTAAAAGACCAATTGATTTAATATCGCCCGAATATCACGAAATAATACTTGATAGGTTTCAACGGATTATAAATTATGAAAAAGTTCCAAATATTGATATTGAATTAATTAATAAACAAGGCAACTTAGTTGCAGTTGATATTAATAGTAAAGCTATTTCGTACGGTAATAAAATGGCTGTACTTAGCATTATACGCGATATAACCGAACGAAGGTTGATGGAAAAGAAACTTTTCGAAACCATAATCATCACTGAAGAAAAAGAAAGGGAAAAGTTTGCCGGTAATTTACACGATGAGGTTGGCCCAATATTATCAAGTTTAAAAATGTATGTTTCGTTATTAGCTGAAACCGAAGATAAAAAAAAGAAAGATTATATAATTCCTCAAATTCAATTATTGATTAAAGAATCTATTACTGCAGTTCGTGAAATATCAAATGATTTAAGCCCACATGTATTGAATAACTATGGTTGTGTTTCAGCTATTAATGCATTTTTGGTGTTAAAACGTGATTTTATCCCAATATTATTCAGCCAGAATCTTGAGAATAGAAGGTTCGAATCAAATATTGAAATAATGCTTTACCGAATTGTTAAAGAATTGGTGAATAATACTATTAAACATGCCGAGGCAACTGAAATAAATATTAAATTATTTGAAGAAGAAAGTACAATTAAACTCATTTATTTCGATAATGGCATAGGATTTAATATTGATTCGGCAGTTGAAAATGCAAAAGGAAGTATTGGACTTTTGAATATAATGAGCCGTATAAAATCAGTAAATGGGAAGTACAAAATATCTAGCGCAAAAGACTCTGGCTTTCAGCTCGAACTATTTATTCCTTTGAACAATCAATAAGTCAACCCAAATTGGGTTATTCATTCAAACTTAAATTCATAATCTAATTCAGCCATTAAATTAATAAAATATTGAATTGATTATCTTTGCACCTGTTTTTTAAATCTGAAAAAGCTGATAACAATGAGTTTCACTGAAATAAGCGAACAAGAACAATTTAGGCGCAATGCATTGTCCGATCTGAAAAAATTGGGAATTGAACCTTATCCTGCCGCTTTATATCCTGTAAATACTAATTCACAAGAAATTCTTGAGAACTTTTCAATTGATAAAGTGAATTTCCAAGATGTAATTATTGCCGGTCGGTTAATGACACGCCGAATTATGGGCAGTGCATCTTTTGCCGAAATTCAGGATGCAACGGGCAGGATTCAGATATATTTAAAACGCGATGATATTTGTCCTGACGAAAATAAAGATTTGTATAACACTGTATTTAAGAAATTGCTGGATATAGGTGATTTTATTGGTGTTAAAGGATTTGTTTTTGTTACACAAATGGGTGAAACAAGTATACATATTAAAGAATTTACAATTCTTAGCAAATCAATTCGTCCATTACCCATTGTGAAAGAAAAGGATGGCCAGGTTTTTGACGCATTTACCGATCCTGAACAACGCTATCGTCAACGATATGTCGATTTGGTAGTAAACCCAAAAGTGAAAGATATTTTTATCAAGCGCACGAAGATTCTCAATACCATGCGCAATTTCTTTAATTCAAAAGGATACCTGGAAGTTGAAACACCTATTCTTCAACCAATTCCAGGTGGTGCAGCTGCCAAACCTTTTAAAACACATCACAACGCGCTTGATATTCCATTGTATTTGCGAATTGCAAATGAACTTTACTTGAAACGTCTTATTGTTGGCGGTTTCGAAGGTGTATATGAATTCTCAAAAGATTTCCGGAACGAAGGTATGGATCGTTCCCATAATCCTGAGTTTACAGTAATGGAAATATACGTTGCCTATAAAGATTATTTCTGGATGATGGATTTTACCGAGGAAATGCTTGAAAAAGTTGCCCTTGAAATTCATGGAACCACAAAAGTGCAGGTTGGTGAAAATATAATTGACTTTAAGCGTCCTTTCCGCAGGCTTAGTATGATCGATGCCATTAAAGAATATGCAGGAGTTGACATTTCCGGAAAATCAGAAATTGAACTGAAGGAAATATGCAAATCGTTACATATTGAGATTGATGAAACAATGGGCAAAGGAAAGCTTATAGATTCTATATTTGGTGAAAAGTGTGAATCACATATGATTCAACCTACATTTATTACAGATTATCCGATTGAAATGTCACCACTTTGTAAAAAACACCGCAGCAATCCGGATCTTACAGAGCGATTTGAATTAATGGTAAACGGCAAAGAACTTTGCAATGCTTATACTGAATTGAACGATCCAATTGATCAATTGGATCGTTTCCAGGAACAATTAAGGCTTTCAGAAAAAGGAGATGATGAAGCCATGTATATCGATTATGATTTTATACGTGCATTGGAATACGGAATGCCGCCAACTTCAGGTATGGGAATCGGAATTGATCGGTTGACGATGATAATGACCAACCAACCTTCTATTCAGGATGTGTTATTTTTTCCACAAATGCGGCCAAAAAAAGGATCAGAAAGATAATGACGAATCATATATTGCACTTGGAATTCCATCTGAATGGGTTTCAGTAATTCAAAAAATCGGATATGCTAAAGTTGAAAATTTTAAACAAGCTAGTGCCGGAAAGTTGTTCAACGATTTATGCGGATATAATAAAAAGAACAAACTGGGACTTACAAACCCATCGACCGACGACATTAAAAAATGGCTTGGACAATAAGTTGTTATTTTACCCGGTTTGTTCTAACCAATTATAAACCTGAGAAGATTTTTATTCTATTGCATATTCGTCAAGATTGAAATAGTTAAGCAGTGTTTTTGAATTTTTTTCATCCATCTGTACATAGTATTTGTCGCCTTTAAAAACAGTATAAACATTTACTTTTTTCATATCATTTATCGATTTGCTTTTGTCCCAACCGGCAGTTTCATAATATGAATATTTAAATAATTTCAAACCATCGCGTTCGCCGAGTAATTCAAGATATGCAAAATTTCCATTTGGTTTTCCATCTACATAAACTGGTCGGTTTTCAAATTTTTTACCTTTCACTGAATAGGCAGAAACATTATCTTTATTTATTTGAGTTTTGTCCCCATTTGGAAGGGTAATTTCGGCATTTGAAACAGTAAATGCCAAATTTTTACAAGCAATTGTATCACTACCTGCTACTACGTAACTATTTTCAGGTCTGCTTTTTGCATTTATCATTATACAAACAATTAATAAGACGCTTGAAAAGAACAATTTTGTTTTCATTTTTTAAATTATTAAAGGTTTAAAATTCTATTTTAGCTATGTGACGAATTGATACTTAAAAAAGTTATTTAATTTTTATTATTTGAATTCTATATGAATTTGCTATATTCATTTATACTGTTTAATAGGGTTTTAAATATTTTCTTATTTTTCATTTAGTTTATTAGTTTAATTTCTGGATCAAAATTAATAGCAACCCAACCCGAAAAAGAAATAAATTCAACCAATGACGATTATTACTATATGAAGAAAATATTTTGAACTTTAAATAAATTCTGAAAAAGAAATGGAATTTGGGCTTCAGATTATTTTATGAAATAAATTAATCAAATATCTGGTAAATATAAATAATTGCTATTTTCTATTTATTTGATTTTATGGATTTTAAATATATAATTGTAAATTTACAATAACATTTGGTTGAGGAATTTAACCCGTTGGTTGAAGATTCTTTTATTATTATAGATCAAGACGTTACTTTACAAAAATATTCTAAATGAAAAAGCAATCAGTTGTTATAACACATATCACTTTTTGGATTATAGTAATTGCCATTCGGCTTCCCATGCTTATCAAAGTTGAAGATCAGAGTTACTATATGAGCATTTTACTGTTAAGTTTCATGCTGCATTCCATTATATTTTATTTATTTTATTTTGTTTTTGCCAAAATATTATTAACCAAACAAATTTGGCTCTTTGCTGTCTTTTATGTTGTTTTTCTGGGATTATATTCCTATCCTATAACTTTATTATTTAATTATTGTGTAAGCATACTTCCTCATTTTGGAATAAAAATGCCAAATTCAGACGCGAATGACTTTTTCAAAGATTATTTGTCAGTAGTTACATCACAATCAATATATGCGCTTACCGGTACATTATTTCGTTATACAATTAGCTGGTTTAGTAATATTCGTCACCAGGAAGAGCTGGAAAAACAAAATATTCATAATGAATTGGCACTATTACGCTCACAAATTAATCCACATTTTTTATTCAATACACTTAATAATCTTCATTCATTTGCGCAAAACGACCAAGATAAAACGGCATTTGGCATCATTAAACTTGCAGAGATTATGCGGTATATGTTATATGATACAAATTCAGATTTTGTTTTACTTGAAAAGGAAATTAAGTATATTGAAAATTATATTGAACTTCAACGTTTGAGATTAAAAGATCCAAAATATATTGAATTTAAAGTTGAAGGTGATATTACATGTAAAAAAATAGCGCCCTTGCTTTTGATTACATTCATTGAAAATGCTTTTAAACATGGACGAAAAAACACTCAAAATCCTGGAATTAGTATTAACTTGACTATTGAAAATAAGATTCTGAATTTTAAAGTTGTAAACTACATTAAACAAAACGATTCAGATGAAAATGAAAATGCTGGTCTAGGTTTAAAAAATATTAAACGACGTTTGGAATTAATTTACCCAAAAAATTATAAATTAGACATCAAAGAGAATGATGAAAATTACATAGTTCAACTTCAAATTTATAATATTTAAGAAATGACTATAAAATGCATTGCGGTTGATGATGAGCCTCCTGCTTTAATGCAAATGAAGAACTATATTTCTCGGGTTCCTTTTTTAAATCTTGTTGGAACTTTCGACAATGCAATAGATACAATCCAATTTTTAAACTCACATAAAGTTGATGTTATCTTTCTTGATATTGAAATGGAAGGATTGTCGGGCATTCAATTATTGAATGTACTTAAACTTAAACCTAAAATTGTTTTCACAACAGCATATGATCAATATGCTATAAAAGCATTTGATTTGGATGTTACTGATTATTTGTTAAAACCAATTTCATTTGAACGTTTTTTACAATCGGTTGAAAAAATTACTGAACCTATAACATCAACTAATTCTGATAATATATTAAAGAATGAAAATTCTGGACGAAATTATATTTTCGTAAAAACCGAATATCGTATGCAGCGTGTCGATTTTAAAGATATATTATATATTGAAGGTTTAAAAGAATATCTTTTAATTTATACGCTTCACGGCAAAATTATAACATTGCAAAGCTTTATAAAAATGGAAGAAATGCTTGCATCTGATAATTTTGTAAGAGTTCACAAATCATATATAGTTGCATTAGATAAAATTGAAAGCATTGAACACAATAGAATTAAAATCATCGATAAACTTATACCAATTGGCGAAAGCTATAGTAAAACATTTTACTCTCTTTTAAATAATCGAAAGTTGCTTTAAAATATTTTTGTAATTTACATTCTCTTTTACCAATAATTGTTAAATTTATTTCGCCATCATTTACCCTTTTTAGAATAATTGGAACAAAATTTACATATAAAATTAAAGCAAGGCGATAAGGATGCTTATATACAGCTTTATAGGCTTTACTATAAACAATTGAGCAAATACGCGTATAACTTAGTGAAAAACATTGAGGTAGCAGAAGAAATGGTTCAGGATGTTATTTGCAAAATTTGGGAAAAAAGAGAAACTTTAAATATTCCGGAATATTTAAAAGAATATTTATATAAAGCTGTTTTCAATAATTGTATTAATTACCTGAAGAAAAAATCAAATGATGAATCTAATTTGAAAGAACTTATATTACATAATAATACCGCAACTAATGAATATAGCGATTATATTGTAATTAAGGAATTAGAAGAAAATATAACGAAAGCCATTGAATTGTTGCCTGAGAAAAGTGGTCGGATATTTAAAATGAACAGGTTTGAAGGTTTAACTTATGCAGAAATAGCAGTTAAAACTGAAATGACTGTGAAAGGTGTCGAATTTCATATGAGTAATGCATTACGACAGCTTTCAAACAATTTGAAAGATTACCTTATTTTGTTTTTACTTTTATTTTATTCAAATTATTAATGTTAAATACTAGGATGTTTTGAATTTGAATTGTAATAACTTAAAATGCACATGAACGAAAACTCAAATATACCTGAAGAACTTATTGTCAAATTTCTTTCTGGAGAAACTAATCGAGAGGAGACTGAGTATATTATGAATAAAATTAACACTGATAAAGAATGGAACGATATTTATTTGAAAAGCCGTAAAATATTTGATGCTACAAATTCTGCATATATTGATAATATGATTGATGTAGATAAAGCTATAAATGATTTTTTAAATAAAACAAATGAAACTCCATTACTTAAAATTGAAAATAAAGCTTCAAAAAAAATATTATGGACAATTATAAGTATTGCAGCATCTATTACAATTATTTTAATCGTTTGGAGGTGGTTCGATAAATCTAACAATATTGAAATTATATCAGAAAATAGTACAAAAGATGGAATTGTTTTACCAGATAATTCAGTTGTCAGGCTATATCCACATTCCAAAATTTCATTTCAAAATAAGTTTACTGATAAAATTAGAAATGTAAAACTTCAAGGAACGGCCTTTTTCGAAGTTCAAAGAAATTCCCATAAACCCTTTGTAATTTCTACTAAAGAGTTAAATATTAAAGTTGTTGGAACTTCATTTTGGGTATATTCAAGCCTTAATGAGAACTATACATCGGTTAAAGTAAAAACTGGGAAAGTACTTTTATTACAAAAAAATATTGATCCGAAAATTGTTAAGGATTCAATGCTTTTGTTTGCTGGTGATAGCGGTGTTTGGTCAAAGAATGTTCACAGATTTTATAGCAACAATCCTGATTCAAATTCAAAGGAATCAAAGAATATTCGATTTGAAAAAACAAAATTGATTGATGTTGTTATTGTTATTAGTAAAACTTACAATGTTCGAATCGAAATTGCAAATCATGCAATAGATGATTGCAAAATTACAGCCCATTTCGAAAATCAAAGCCTGCAAGCAATACTTGAAATGCTTCGTACCATACTCAATGTGAGTATTATACAAGAAAATGGAATAATAATAATTGACGGTAAAGGTTGTTGAAGAATTCATTTCTGAATTTCACTCTTTTTTATAGATTTACCATCAGAATGCTTTTGCAAAAATCAATGAATTATAATTCCAGTAAAAATCTTATTCTAAATATAAGTCTCATTATAGTAATGAATTTTATTACTATTTCATCAATGCGTTCTCAGGAATTTTTTTTTAATAAAAAAATTACTATTGATGTGCATGATGAGAAATTCACAAAGATTCTGGAAATAATTGAAAAGAAAACCCAGATCAAATTTTGTTATAACAGCGATGATATTCCACTTGATAAGAATATTACCTTGCGAACCAAAGGTGTAAGTTTAGAAAAATTACTTAATGCTTTATTGAAATCAGTAAACCTTAATTATAAAATTATAAATGGACAGGTGGTTATTTTCAATTCAAATAAATCAATTGTTAAAGATAGCGAACCTGAAATTTCAATTACAGATGATAAAAAGTCAAATAATAAACTAAGTTCTCAGAAGGTAATTCTTTATGATACTGTTATTACAACAATATACGACACACTTAAACTACCTGTTTACGATACATTACAACTACATGATACAATTTACATAAGACAATTTGATACGCTGGTTTATTCATTTAAAAACAAGAAAAACAAACTACTACTTAAAAAGGAAAAGAAATTAGAATTTTATACAGGAAGTTATTTTCCAATATCGAATGTATTATTTTCAAGTGCTCCGCAATATCGTTTCATTTCTGATTCATTATTAAAAAATACGAGTAAAAAATTTAGCTATAACATCGGATTAGGTTATATATACATTTATGAAAATTATTCAATTTATACAGAATTGTCGTTTGCTTCAATAAATGAACAACTTAAGTATTATAACAAAGTTGAAAATTATAGTATCAACAATTATGTATTTGTAAATATTCCATTTTTATTCGGATATAAGTTTGGTAAAGGGAAAAATTTCTCAGCTGATATATTGGGCGGTTTGAGCTTAAATTTGCTAATTTGGGAAAATAGCAAGTTGTTTCAATTGAAAGATGCTACATATGAGGTTGCTTATGCTCCGCACAGCGATTATTCATTGGTTATATATTCCTGGTTAGCTGGAGCTGGAGTGAATTTTAAAGTGTCTAAAAATATTGATATTTTCTCACATTCAACTGTTCAAATTCCTATACGTTCAATATTTTCGAATGAATTTTATATTTCGCGTTTCCAAAGTTATTTACTGATTTCAGCAGGGATTAACTACTCCATAAAATAGCTATTTCAAAAATTAAATAAACAATTTCGATATAATTATTATCAATTTACTAGGGTGTGGTCTGTCTTTTTTGTAATAGGTATAAATGAATTGAACAGAGACATTTTCACTTATTTAAACTTAACATTTAATACGTAAAATTATGAAAAAAGTAGTTTTTATCATGCTTTGTATTTGCATATCAATTATTGCAAAATCTCAAAATGACACTTTACCAAATTATAAAAATGAAATCCGAATGGGAATTTTCCAATTATTTGATGGTGGAATGCAAATAGATTATGAACGAGAGATTAGTAAAAATGCAGGTTTCCTAATTGGTGGAATGTATTATTATAATAATAAATCGACTACCGATGTCAAATCAGTGCGAATTGAATCTCAATACAGATATTATTTAGTAAAAGATAAAAGTAATTTTTACAACGGAATAGGTATAAAAGCAGCTTATGTTTGCCCTTCATTCACCTTCACTCATTGGGATATTGCCAATAAAGATTACAATCAAAACATAACAGACAATGATTATATAAATAATTTTAGTTTAACATTTTTGGTAGGTGTTAAAATATCATATATGGATAGATTTATTTTAGATATTAACTTTGGGGGTGGTCCAAAATTTTCTGATATAACTGATAACAAGCCAAAAAATACATATAATTCAAATATATTTAGCACGGGCTATTCCGGTATTATTCCTGATGCCAATTTAACCTTTGGATTTGATTTTTAGTAATGTTTATAAGTCATTAAATTAATGGAAAAAATTGATTACAATAATTTCTTTTACATTTTAATTATTTTCAATTCTTATAATAATTACAATATATATATTCTAAAAAAGGAGTTAATCAAAAAGAAAAAACTTGAAAGAGGATAAATATATTAATTATGGCTTTAGATAAAAAAACTTTACGGGATTTTGAAAAAACTTTGCCGAACTCATATGGGAATTCTGACGGGTACTTTTATCCAAAGTGAAATAAATGAAGTCTGCAATTAGTCAAAACCTTATTGTTTAAAAAACTTAATAACACTATTTTCGTTTTGTCCGATTATTCGAACCAAATATACACCTTGTACTAAATTTGAAATTGAAATGGTATTTCCACAGTTCACCGAGATTTTTTCCCCGGATAAATTATAAAGTTCTAAACCTTTAATATTGTTTTTAGTAATAATTTCAATGCTATTATTTGTTTGAATTAACTTAAAAATATCATTATTTTTTGAAATCAGTTTTGCATTTGAAGTTGTAGAAGTGTCACTTAACAAATAATTACATGCGTTTTCAATTAATTGTGTAGCATTTGAAGTTAAATCGGCAGATGACGATTTACTTAAACCTATCAAAAGAAAACGTTGTTTTGTCTTAGTACCATTCATATTTGTTCCAATCGGTATTTCTACAATACTTTGTGTTGATAATGTTCCATAAGCCAAAGCAAGCGGATCAACTTTTGGAGAACCAAGCCAGGAAGTCGAAACAATTCCGGTAACTCCATTTCCAGTAACTGTGTTATATAATTGAAGTTGGTCGTTATTAGCTCCTATAAATGTAAGGTTAGAAAATATTCCCTTTGAAGTATCTGAAACAATAACTGAATTTGTTGAAGTATTTACGGCTGTACCCCAACCCCAGTCACCTCCTTTTAAAACAAATGGTTCTAAAACCAATTCGGGCTTATTGTAACCTCTTAAATTAAGTAATCCTCCAATACCAGATGGAGGAACCGGACCTAAAATAATTAAATCAAAATTGCTATAATTATTTGCAACATCAGCATTTTCAAGTGTTAGTGCAAAATCCTGATTTGATTCTAACTTATTTAAAATTAAAGTATCGGCAGCATTATTGGGATAAGTTATATAAGCTAATTTTTTTGCTGTTGGTGCTGCAACAATAATTTTTCCTGATATAGTTGCCAGATTTACAGTTGAATCCATTGCAACTATGGTATAATTATAAATTCCAATAGTAGATGGTGTTCCGGATAATGTAATTGTTTGTGCAATTGAATCAACATTAGCTATTACACCTGTTGGAAGTCCAACGGCAATTGCACCGGTTGCCATTCCTCCATATTTGTACACAATATTAGTAATTGCAGTACCTTGGGGAACGGATTCAACCGTAGAACCTGATTTAAACATAATAGCCGAATCTGAACAAGTTGTTGAAACTCCAGATATAGTATCAATTCCATTAATTGTAGCACTAAAAGGCACTATAGCATTTCCATTACTGCTTGGTACTGTGATATTGGAACAATTAAAAACTAAACCTTTAACAAAATTAGTAACTAAACCAGATGAGGCTGATAATTGAACATTATCAAATACTAGATTATTTACCGGCATTTCAGGTAATCCATAAATAATACCTCCATATGTTGAATTAGTAATTGTAATGTTTTTGAAATATATTTTATTCCATGATGGGGTGGTACTTGTAATGGTTTGAGCTTTTTGATCTGAAGCAGGGTAAGGTTCAGTAGGATAAAAACTTGTTATATAAATTGGATATTTCACATTGTTCATTGTTATATTTGAATAGGTAAATGAAGAATCTGCACTACCTCTTCCTCGTTCCGATTTTAATCGAATTCCATTAGTAGTTGAATCAAAACTACAGCTATCCACATTTATGTTTTCCACTCCTAAAGCATAACTGCCTACTGATACTCCATGTCCATTGCCAAATGTACAATCTGTAATATTTACATTAGTACTGTAGCTGTCCATTGCTACATTATCATCACCTTCAGATAAATGACAATGAGTTATATTAATACCGTTCCAGTACCATGTATCAATGGCATCAGTATTGGGAGAATTAGATGGTGCATAAACATTAATATTTGAAATAGTTCCATTAGAACCCATACTACTGCTTTGACCTAAACATACATGAACATTTGGTGAGTTTTTAAGTGTAATACTGTCAACCAAAACGTTATTACATGCAGCAAAACGAATAAGGTAAGGTCTTTTCATATTATTATTTGCATTATAAGCAGTCCACCAGGCAGAACCCTGGCCTTCAATTGTGCCCGTACCAGTTACAGCGATATTGTTTAATCCCTTTCCATATATAAAAGGAGTGTATTGATCGGTGTTGCCATTATTCGGGTAACTTCCTGCCGGTGATCCGTTGCCTTTTCCATAAGGGAGCATTATCAAAACTGATCCAGATGAAAGATAAAGATTAACATTACTCATCATAGTAATTGGGCCACTATAAAAAGTATCTGCAGGAATTACAACAGTTCCACCTCCAGCATTATTAGCAGCAACAATGGCAGCATTTATTGCAGTTGAATTATCTGTACTACTCGAACTTGCACCATAAGAGGTAATAATAAACTGAGTAACTGGGATAGATGGTAGAGTTATCGCTGCATTAATGATTACCGGTAAACATAAGAAAAACAATAGATTGAAAAATATATTTGCAATTCTTTGTATCATAGCATTTAAAATTTAATGAATATACTTTTGTTCTAATTCAAAAATTAAATTCTATATAATTTAGAATTTAAAAACAAATATACAATATTAACGAGGGAATGTTCACTGACGTTAATGGTTAAAACCCTTTAGTATTTGCAATTTATGCTCAACTCCTAAAAAAGTTATTTTTTGTTTATAATCGCGAACCAGATTTAAAACAATTGGGAATTTAATAACCAGAAATTTATTGCTTAAATTTTAATTTACCAAAATATTAAATACCTGAAAATCAATTTTAACAAACATTTTATTAAAAAAATTCACTTTTATTAGTTCATTTCCATCCTTTCGATTATTTTGCAAGCCCAATTTGGGAATGAATTAAAATTTATAAAAATGTTGGAATCAACAGTATCAATCATTGGAGGAGGTAGTTGGGCAACCGCACTGGCAAAAATTGTTTCACGCAATGTTTCGCATCTTCATTGGTACATTTACGAAAAAGATATCATTGAGCATATAAAAAAGCACAAACATAATCCGCAATATATTAGTTCTATTGAATTCGACCCTTCAAAAATTACCTTCCATAGTAATGTAAAGGAAGCGATTGAAAGTTCGCAAATTATAATTTTTGTTGTTCCTTCTGCCTATGTTAAAAGTTTAATTGGCACAGCCGAAATAGATTTTACCGGTCGTTTTTTCGTTAATGCAGTAAAAGGTTTGGTTCCCGAAGATAATGTTACAGTTACTGAATATTTCCAAGAACAATTCAGTATTCCATACAGCCGTGTTGGTGTCGTTTCAGGGCCTTGCCATGCTGAAGAAATTGCTTTGGAAAGGTTATCCTATCTTACAGTTGCAACTGAATTTGAAACTGATGCAAAACGAATTGAAAAGCTTATTGCTGCGCCCTTTATAAATACTGTTCTTTCTGATGATGTTTATGGAATTGAGTTTGGAGCAGTATTAAAAAATGTATATGCATTGGGAGCAGGAATAAATCATGGATTAGGTTATGGCGATAATTTTCAGGCAGTTTATGTTTCAAATGCAATTAGGGAAATGGAACGTTTTTTAGCCAAGGTATTTGAAAAAGAACGTCATTTGTTCCATTCGGTATATTTAGGTGATTTATTGGTTACCGCTTATTCGCAATTCAGCCGTAACCGAACTTTTGGGAATATGATTGGTAAAGGTTATTCAGTTCAGTCAGCTATGATTGATTTGAAAATGGTAGCTGAGGGATATTATGCAAGCAAATCGATATTTGAAGTAAATCAAAAATACAAGGTGCGAATGCCTATTGCTGAAGCAGTTTACAAAATATTGTACGAAAAGGTAAATCCTGCTGAAGAAATTAAATTATTGGCTAAAAAACTTAAATAATACTTTAACTTATAGTAAATTTAAATATAAAAAATATAAATGGAAACACTTAAAATAAAGATCGATAAAGTTTATGATTTTGTGAAGAAGGAAGCGGTATATGGTTTTGCCGATGAAATTAAAAAACACAACAAGGCATTACACGAAAAATCAGGCAAAGGAAACGATTTCTTAGGATGGGTGAATTTACCTTCATCAATTACCGAAGGTGATATTAAAGATATAAATAATGTAGCAAAATCATTGCGTGAAAAATGCGAAATAGTTGTTGTAATTGGCATTGGTGGTTCGTATTTAGGTGCAAAGGCTGTAATTGAAGCCCTTTCAAATTCGTTTTACCAAATTAAAAATGATAAGAAAAATCCAATTATTTTATTTGCCGGCCATAATATTGGTGAAGATTATACTTCGGAATTAATTGAATTGCTCGAAAACAAAAAGTATGGAATTGTTTGTATTTCCAAATCGGGAACTACTACTGAGCCAGCTATTGCATTTCGTATTTTAAAAGAACATTTGGAAAGAAAAGTTGGCAAAAAGGAATCTAAAAGTCTTATTGTTGCAATAACCGATGCCCGTAAAGGTGCTTTACGCACACTCGCTGTACAGGAAGGTTATAAAACATTTATAATTCCTGATGATGTTGGCGGACGTTTCTCTGTATTAACTCCTGTTGGCCTATTACCAATTGCAATTGCCGGTTTCGATATAAAAGAATTGATTCATGGCGCACGTCATATGGAAGAAGCTACTGCTCCCGGTAAAGAATTTGAACACAATCCTGCGGCTATTTATGCTGCCGTTCGAAATACACTTTACCGTAAAGGGAAAAAAATAGAAATCCTGACCAATTTTAATCATAAATTGGCCTATGTGTCGGAATGGTGGAAACAATTATACGGCGAAAGTGAAGGAAAGGAAAATAAAGGTATTTTCCCGGCCAGCGTAAATTTCACAACCGATTTACATTCAATGGGACAATATATTCAGGAAGGCGAACGTACTCTTTTTGAAACTGTTGTAACAGTTAAAGAAGCAAACAGTAAAATTGCTATTCCTTTTGAAAAAGAAAACCTCGATGGATTAAATTTCCTGGCTTATAAAAGGATTGATGAAGTAAATAAAATGGCTGAATTAGGCACATTGCTTGCTCATATTGATGGCGGTGTACCGAATATTCAAATTGAAATTCCAAAATTAAATGAATATTATTTAGGACAATTGTTCTATTTCTTCGAAAAAGCCTGTGGAATAAGTGGATATATTTTAAATGTTAATCCATTTGACCAACCCGGTGTTGAAGCATATAAGAAAAACATGTTTGCATTACTCGATAAACCCGGATTTGAATTAGAATCGAAGCAATTAAAAGGAAGATTAGGCTTGCAGGATTAACGTTTACGCATCCGATCCATTTCGCGATTAGCATCTTTCTTTTTAAGGTCTTCGCGTTTATCGTACTGTTTTTTACCACGAGCAAGGGCAATGTCGAGTTTGGCGAGCCCTTTTTCGTTTACAAATATTTTATAAGCTACAATAGTTAATCCCTTTTCTTTTGAATTGCGGAATAGTTTATCGAGTTCTTTTTTATGCAACAATAATTTACGATCGCGCTTCGGATCATGATTGCTGTATGTTCCCCATTCATATTCCGATACATGCATTCCTCTCACGTACAATTCACCATTCACAAAAAAGCCATAGGCATCGACCAAATTGGCTTTCCCTTTACGAATTGATTTTATTTCTGTTCCTGTTAGTTTAATTCCTGCCGTATATTTTTCCAGAAATTCATATTCGAATGAAGCTTTTTTATTCTTAATTTCTATATGTTGTTGAGGTTGTTGCGACATTTTATTATTGTTCATTTAACATGCCGGCAATATGGGCAGTGCGTAATGCAAAACCAAACGACCAGCTAATAAGAAAATATATTATCAATATTACTGCCAAAGATACAAGTAATAACCTATTTCGTTGTATCGATGAAATATTCAAAACCAAATCACATCCAATCCAAAAGGGGAAAATTCCAAAAATTCCTAAAAATATTAGAAAACTTCCCAGTGTTTTATAGTTTGCTAAAATTCCAGCAATTATATAGGCGGTAAAAAATGCAGAAAATGAATAGGTTAAAAGTTTGAATAATTTTGAGAACTGAACTTCGATTTTAATTTTTATAGCCAATTCCTTAATAATTAAAGCTGATACCCAAAGTGTAAAAAATGTTTCACAAAATGCAGATAAAGATTTAATTGCCACATAAATAATTGAATAATTATAGATGTTTAAAGCGAGCAAATAGCCTAAAAATGTAGCTATGCTTATTGTTATGGTTAAAGGAAAAATAAAATTTTTCAAATGCCATGAAACCTCATTAGGTTCAACATTTATTGCCTCCCATTCGCTATAAGGATTTGAATTTATATTATAAATCCTGCTTCGTATTTGTTTAAAAAGTTTCTTCAGCATTAAATATTATTTATTATTTTGATAGTTTCCCCGTTTTCGTGTTCCGTTTTCCTCTTTAGGACAAAAGTAAAATTTTTTTAGCACCCAATATTTTTTTAATATTGTTTAATACAAAATATATAAATGGGTTACAATCTAATAACAATTCTTGGTCCGAACAGCCAGCGGTAAAACTTCATTGGCAGCAAATCTGGCTTATCGGTTAAATACTGAAATTATAAGCGCCGATTCACGCCAGGTATATAAAGGAATGGATATTGGAACAGGTAAAGATTTGGACGATTATAATGTGAAAGGTGTAGAAGTGCCACATCACCTGATTGATATTTGCAATGCAAGTGAAAAATATAATGTATTTAGTTTTCAGAAAGATTTTATGCGCGTTTTCCATCAAATAACTGAAAAAGCTAAGATTCCAATATTGTGTGGTGGTTCAGGACTTTATATTGAAGCTGTTTTAAAGGATTATAAATTAACTGCTGTTCCCATCAACGATGTGCTTAGAGATCAATTGAACGAAAAAACAGATGATGAATTAATTCAACTTTTAGGATCGTATAAAAAGTTACATAATACAACTGATACTTCAATACGAAAAAGATTGATAAGAGCAATTGAAATAGAAATTTACCAACAACAACATGAATCCGAAAATTCAATATTTCCTAAAATTAACAGCATAATTTTTGGTTTAAATTTTGAACGTGAAGAACAAAAATTGAGAATTACCAAGCGTTTAAAAGAAAGGCTTGCCAATGGGATGATAGACGAGGTCAATAGTTTGCTCGAATGTGGAATTCAGGAAGATGATTTAATTTATTATGGTTTGGAATATAAATTTGTAACCCAATATTTAAAAGGAACTTTGAAATACGACGAAATGTTTAATTTATTGAATATTGCAATTCATCAATTTTCAAAAAGACAAATGACCTGGTTTAGGAAAATGGAACGTGAAGGGTCTAAAATTCATTGGTTAAACGGAAATTCATCAATTGAACATAATGTAAACCTGATATTAACAGAATTGTCAATTAGTTCAACTTAAATACCCAAAGTTTTTTCAATTAAAAACCATAAATAAGCTACAAAAATAAGATTGGCAATACCAAAGCCAATATTGTATTCCATTCTTCGTTTTATTTTTCGTCTTAACACAATTGCAACATTAGGTACAAAAAAGGACACCAGTATAAAACTAAAATAAATTACACCTTTTGTATCTTTAGGATTTTCAAGGTTAAATGTAGTTATACTATTATTGAAAATAAAAATATAGGTAAATATTAAAAACATTGCCAAATATCCCAAATAAGACAATTTCAAAAAAGCTGTAGAATATTTTCGTTTTGAATGGTAATGTAATGGTTTTGTAAGAACTATTGCCAAAATGAAAATAAAGATAAAACTTATTAAAAATACAAACCTGAAAAATGTATTCATTTCATTATTATTTTAGCCATTTATCAAGCCATTTGAAAAATTCGTGTTGCCATAATACACTGTTTTGAGGTTTTAAAACCCAGTGGCTTTCATCAGGGAAAAAGAGTAGTTTACTTGGTATTCCTCTCAGTTGAGCTGCATCAAAAGCCTGAAGGCCTTCGGTATAAGGAATTCGGAAATCATTTCCACTTGTAATTATTAAAATTGGTGTGTCCCAATTCTGTACCAATTTATGTGGTGAAAAATCATAACTATGCGGTTTTGGGGTTTGCCAATATGCACCGCCTAAATCGTGATTGGTAAAAAATACTTCTTCAGTTCCTCCATATTGACTTTCAAGATTAAAAATTCCGCAATGGGCAATAAATGCTTTAAACCGTTTTTGATGAATCCCGGCAAGGTAAAAAACTGAATAACCACCATAGCTTGCACCAACAGCACCAATATGATCTTTATCAATATAGGATTCTTTTTTCATTTCATCAACAGCACTTAAATAGTCATTCATATTTTGACCACCATAATCGCCGGCAATTTCATCATTCCAAGCCTGTCCAAAAGTTGGCAAACCTCTTCGATTGGGAGCAATTACAATATAACCGCTACAAGCCATTATTTCCAAATTCCAACGGTATGAAAAAAATTGACTTACTGCTTCCTGTGGCCCACCTTCGCAGTATAATAATGCCGGATATTTTTTTGTTGAATCGAAATTTGGCGGATAAATTAACCAGGTTTGCATTTGTTTGCCATCCGTAGTTTTTATCCAACGTTCTTTAACTTCTCCCAATTGAATGGAATCGTAAATATTTTTATTCGTAAAAGTAAGTTCTTGTTCTTTGCCTGAATTATCAATAGAAAATATTTCTGTAGCTTTTGAAATTGACATTCTTTCGCCAATTAATATTCCCGACTTTCGACATAGTGAAGTGTAATCATGCCAACCTTTTGTTAATTGTGTAATTTTTCTGTTATTCAAGTCGGCTTTATACACCTGGTAAGTAGCATTAATACCACTTATAAAATTAAGTTCTGAACTATTTTCATCCCAAACAATATTCGAAACACTCTGATCAAAATCTGACGTTAAATCAACTTTTTTACCTGTAGCTAAATCCATTAACATTAATCGGTCTTTATCCGATTCATAACCTGCCGTAGCCATACTTTGCCAGGCGATTTTCTTACCATCGGGAGAAAAAACAGGAAATCTGTCGTATCCTGGCATTCCTTCAGTAATGTCAACAGTTTTTCCGCTCACAACAGAATAGAGATAAATATCGGAATTTGTACTTATTGCATATTTTTTACCGGTTAGCTTTTTACACGTATAGGCAATAGTTTTACCATCGGGCGACCATGAAATTTCATCTGGTTCATAATAAGGTGCCATTGGTGAATCGTAGGGTTCATCAGTCATTATATCTTTTGCATTTTCAACTTTTCCAATTGAATAATCTGCAACAAATATATGACTATGCTTGTAGTCAGTCCATGAATCCCAGTGACGGTACATTAAATCGGTAAATGCCATTGCTGTTGTTTTAGGTAATTCAGGATACTGGTCTTCAATAGATGTGTCAGTCTTTACCCTTGAGGTAAATAATATTTTTTTGCCATCGGGCGAATATTTAAAGCTTTCAATATCATTTAAAAAATGGCTGATTTGTATTTTATCAGAACCATCTGGGTTCATTTCAAAAATTTGCTGAACACCATCAATCGGAGATAAATAGCCTATTTTCAAATTTTTCGGCGACCATTTCGGGTTCGATTCCGATTCATTTGTTTCAGTAAGTTGAATAGCTTCACCACCGTTTGAGGGTATTTTAAATACTTCAGTATTCCCTTTATTTTCTGCTAGATTATATCTTCGAACGGTATAAACAATCCATTTACCGTCATTCGAGAGATCAGATTCACCGATCCGTCCAAATTTCCATAAAACTTCAGGCGTAAGCTTTTTAGCTTGTTGTTCAGATTTGCTTAGCTGTTCATTAAAAAAATATCCATTTGGTAATTGCTGCTTTTTGGAGCATGCCGACAATAATAATACAACTATTAAAAAACTCTTTACAAAGGTCTTCATTATCCTATTAAATAAAATTTAAATTGAAATTAAGTAAAATATAAGTGAAAACCAAGCTATGAAATTATAAAATTGGTTTTGTGTAAACGATGCCCAGAAGCATTATATCGTCAGTTTGTTCATTATCAGCACGCCAGTCATTATATTCTTTTACTACATATGCTCGCTGATTGTCGATAGGAAGTTTGGATGTTTCGAGTAAAAGGTGTTTAAAATTTCGCGAATTTAATTTTTTGTTTTTCGGCCCGCCAAATTGATCAACTATACCGTCAGAAGCTAAAAATATTTCATCACCTTCATTTAAATATATTTCTTGATTGTGAAATGGCGATTCTTTAACATAAATGCCTACAGGCATTTTATCACCTTTAATTTCAATTAATTCACGATTATTAATTTCTTTATTAAATTTTGAGATATAAATTGAATTAAAAGCGCCAGCAAAATCGAGCTTGGCATTTTGGCTGTCAATTATTGTTAAAGCTATATCCATACCTCCATGAGCTTCACCAAATTCACCTGTTTGATGCAAAGCATTCACCATATAATTTCTCAATTTGTTGAGCATTTCAGCAGCATTAAGCTTTTCCTTACGGTGAAGCATGTCATTTAAAAATGAAACGCCCATCATACTTAATAGCGCACCTGCCAGGCTATGACCTGTACAATCGGCGCCAGCAATATAATACTTATTGTCATGTTCCTGTATCCAGTAAAAATCTCCACTTAAAATATTTCTTGGCAGTAAAAGAAAAAAATGATCGGGGAAAATACTACAAAACGACATTGGAACCTCTAAGACAGCCTTCTGAATAATACTGGCATATTTTATACTTTCTGTGAGTTCATTGTTTTGAATTTCAAGTTCATCGCGCTGCCACGAAATTTCAGCATTTTTGGCTGAAATTTCGTCATTGGCATCCATTATGGTTTCATTAAGTGCTTCAAATTCTTCCTTCTGTGCCAATAATTCAAAACTCAAATTTGTGAGTTCTTCATGCGATTTATTTAAATCAATAAATTGCTTTTCAAGTAATTTTTTTTGCTCAAAGAAATCAAAAATTAATTTTGAAATTTTTCCAAATTCATTATACCTAAGCAATAGATTTTGAATTTTTTCAGTTGAATTATGGTTTAAAGCATGTATAATTTTTCTTAATGGCCTTAATACATAACGATTATATGCTGATACTATTATTAAAAAAATAAGGACTAAAATAATAATAAAGAGGAATACAAATCTGTCAATATGCTTAATATCATGTCGTAAAAGGTACAAAAAGAAAAATCCCAAAGAAATTAAAAGGAAAATAATTAAAAGTGATAAAAACAACTTGGAACGGATACTAATATGGCGAAAAAATTTAATCATCAACCAAATGCTATATACACAACGTAGTATAATTTGTAAAAAAACAAATATAGTTTAAAAGTTTATTTTGGTTCATTAATATTTTTTATATCTGGATATTATTAAATATTTTTTAAATTTTTGGATATCCTGAATACATGAATAATTTGATTTGTATTTTTGGCAAAATTTTAATGCAATTGTAGAAAGAAATTTTGAACCCAAATTATTTCAGAAATTAATGTATAAATGCTATGAATAAAAAGATTGTGACTTTTGGAGAAATAATGTTAAGACTTGCAACTCCCGGACATCAGCGATTTTCACAAGTTTCATCTTTAAATGTTTCGTTTGGAGGTGGTGAAGCTAATGTTGCTGTTTCACTTGCAAATTTTGGATTGAATGCCGAATTTATTACTCGTTTGCCGGATAACGATTTAGGTGAAAGTGTAATTATGGATTTGAAAAAACATAGTGTAAGTACTGATAATATTATCAAAGGCGGTGAAAGATTAGGCATATATTTTCTCGAAACCGGTGCCGTAGCTCGTCCAAGCAAAGTAATTTACGATCGTGCACATTCTTCAATTGCTGATATTCAGACAGGAATGATTAATTGGGAAAATATTTTCGAAAATGTAGAATGGTTTCATTGGACAGGCATAACTCCAGCAATTTCTGAAGGAGCTGCCCTTGTTTGTAGAGAAGCAATTGAAATAGCCAACAAAAAAGGTATTACAGTTTCGTGTGATTTAAACTATCGAAAAAATCTTTGGAAATACGGGAAAAAGGCAAATGAAGTTATGCCCGAACTTGTAAATGGTTGCGATATTATTTTAGGAAACGAAGAAGATGCCGAAAAGGTATTTGGTATTAAGCCTGAAGGTATTGATGTTTCAAAAGGTCATGTAGAAGGTTCGGCTTATGAATCGGTAGGGAAACAATTAATGCAGAAATTTCCTAAATCAAAAAAAATTATTATAACCTTACGCGGCTCAGTAAGCGCTGACCATAATAGTTGGTCCGGCGTGCTTTGGGATGGTAAACAATTATTCCAGGCTCAGACCTATCAAATTACCCATATTGTAGACCGTGTTGGCGGTGGCGATTCATTTATGGGCGGGTTAATTTACGGATTAATTCAATTTCCAAATGATGATCAAAAAGCATTAAATTTTGCAGTTGCGGCTTCATGTTTAAAACATACCATTCAAGGCGATTACAATTTAGTTACTGCTGCCGAAGTTGAGCAGCTTATGAAAGGTGATGGTTCAGGAAGGGTTGTTCGGTAAATCCAAAATATTTTCTTATTATTCAGAAGCAATTGAAATTAATGCTTTAGATATTCTTTAATCTAAAGTTAATCTTATTGTGTCAATATATTCATCAGCATAACTAGTTCCTTATAATACTATTCCTTTTTCTTACGTTTTAACCAAACTAAAATAATTATAAGAAGAATTACAAATACGCTAAAAATACCTATTTCCGTTGGTGAGAAATGATGGTTATGTTTTTGCTTATATTCAAATGCATTGGCTTTAACTAAATTAATTGATGCAATTTGGGCAAATATTTTTGTAAGTTCTGTTTGCACCTCTTTATCACTGTCCCTACTTAAAATATAATTCACTAGCTCATTGGTTGAATTAATATTTTCAAAGTTTAAACTATCAATTTTAGAAAGAATTCCTGTTTTTGAATATAATTTTGTTGTTTCAATTATTTGTTTTAGACTGGCCTGATTATTGGCTTGTATTATTAGTTTAACTATATCTTCAACCGAAATATTTGCATTTGTTGCCTTATTATATAAAATAGTACCTAATTCAGAAGTTGTATTTGTAATTGCTGAATTTATTACAATAGTTGAAAGAAGGTTATGTATTCCATCACCAGATAATGCTAAAATTGAACTTAACAATATTGCCGGTGAAGTTGTATAGGCAGGTATAGTTAAAAATGCCATTTCTACTTCTGCCTTTGAATAACCATTTTCATTCGATTTTTGAATTAAATAATCAAGCAATGATTCAGGCGTATTGATATGTTCAGAATTTATATCAAGCGTATCGAGCGAGCGCTTTAAATTTCCGGTGGAAACCTTTTGCAATGCCTTTAAATAATAGTAAACATTACCTGCATCTGCCAAATGTGATGTTACTGATAATAGCATATTTCTTTGTGATGAATTGCTATCTGTTTTAATGATTAAGAAATTAATCTCGTCTGAAATTTTATCAAATTTACTTTTTTCTGCAAGGTGAACAATAGGTTTTAAATTGCTATCGGCCAGATAATCAATAGCGTTAATAAGTAATCCTGCTGCTAATGGTTGATTTTGATTGAATAATTTTAATAAATTATCTACATCATCAATTGAATAGCCGAATTTATTGGTATTTTGTTTTAAATAATAGATTAAATCATCTAAGGTTGAAATATTTTCCTTAGCTAAATCGAGTTGCTCTAGAGTGTTCTTTAAATTTCCGGTAGCAAATGCCGTCATAAAGTTTTTAGCAATATTTAGTTTTGCCTGATTCTCAGCTAGTTCTTTTGCTTTTTGTGCATTTGCAATTGATTCCGATTGATCTTCATAATTAATTACAACTTTCCCTTCGCTTTTTTCTTTATCAGGACTTATTACCCTAAAATATAATACATTACGACCAGGTTGTGGAATATAATTATAGTGTTGATTTTTACTGGTCATAATAAATTCATCCGTCCTAACATGTGTATTATTTATTGAAATATCAACGGTAACGCTCGACCCTGGCTCTAAAGGCAAATTAATTTTAATATTGTCAGAATAAAATACCTTGTATGCGCCTTTATCAAACATTATTATTTTAACCAAAGCACTTTCAGGTTTAGGTTTTTCAACAAGTAATGGCCTAACTTTTGGATTAATTATGAATTCGTCTTCTGACTGATTTGGCTTAATATTAAATTGATCTATTAATTTTTGAATTCCTGAACCTTCAACAATTAACTGATAGTTCCCGGCAATAAGGTTTGTTTTAAAACTAGGCAAGCTCGATTCAATTACCAAACGTTGAATAGTATCATGGTTATTACTATTTACAAGTTTAATGGTTAAATTAAATTTCTCATCCTTCAGTTCATTAGGAATATTAACCAATCCTTTTAATAAAAACTTTCTGGGATGTTGGCTCGAAAACATTTCAACCCTGTAAATATCAGTTTTACCATAATTTTCATCTGGATAATAGCGGCATACATAGGCAAAATTGCCATCTTTTACAGGTTGAAAAAATAAATCATCATCGGAAGTATTCATTGGGTATCCCATGTTGAGCGGTGATGACCATTTCCCATTGTCTAAAAGTGAAGAATAAAATATATCGTATCCGCCCATGTTGTAATGGCCGTAAGAACTAAAGAACAAAGTCTTTCCATCTTCCGAAATAAAAGGAGTTTCTTCGTTGAATGGTGTATTGATTTCCGGTCCCATATTTACAGCCGGCCCCCAATCTTCTTTAGTTATATCAGTCCTAGTAGATGTATATATATCTAAACCGCCGTACCCACCTTTTCTGTTTGAAGTAAAATATAATGTTTTACCATCGGATGACACGCTAGCATGCGACTCCCAATATTTAGTGTTTATATTATCGTTTAACCGTTTAATAGGATTCCAATGTCCATCAGTGAAACGGCTCGTATAAATATTCCCATCGTAATTATCACTGCGGTAAATAAATAATTCTTTTCCATCGTGCGAAAGACATGTTGCATAAACATCGCCATCTACCCCAAGGTCAGGAATAATATTTACAGGTTCCTGCCATTTACCGTTTTCCTTAACTGAAAAGTACATTGCATCGTAAAATTGCAACTTCACATTATATATTAAAATACTTTCGTCAGCCGAAACTACAGCATTTGTTTCTGCAAACCTTGAATTAATGGTTTCTCCAAGATTTTTTGCAACAAAATATATAGGATTGCTTTCTAATTTTTTTGCACGGCTAATAGTTTTTATCTGATCATCTACAAGACTAATATCAAATATATCGGGATTACATTTCTTCCTGAATTCAATATATGTTGCTAAGGCTTTATCGAGTTGGTTATTAATTCTATAAGCATTTCCAAGATAGAACAGAGCATCAATCGGTGCTTTTGTTTCTTTAATATTGGAAGGTCGGTAATCGGGATTAATATCTTTTACAGCTTTCTCTAAATAAGGAATTGATTTATCTTTTTCATAAGGAATATTCTGATAACAAACACCAATCTTGAAATTAAAATTGTCATTGGTAGGGTCGGCTTTTAAAAGCTTTAAATAATCGGGTAGGGCATCGCTATATTCCTCATATAAAAAATACGATTCTGCTTCTAAAAGAATTTCCTTTGGCGTTTGGATTTTATCTTGTCCGTATAATTTTATTATTGAAAAGGAAATTAACAATATCAAGAGAACTCTTCTCACAACAACAGGTTTAGTTAATATTTCAGGTTTTATATTTTATTTGACTCGCATGTAACACTTAAAAACAATGCAATATATCGTTTGACTATTATTAAAATGACATTTTTAAACAAAGCCTTTGTTTTACAATATTACAAACTAACAAATATAATAAATCACTTGGAAAATTTGAAAATCAAATGTAATAAATATATCTGTGGGGCTGAAAGTTAAGCAAAATAATATTTTGAAATAAATATATTGTTTAGTCAACTTTAAATTCTTAAACTTTAGAAGCAATTGCATTTCAGAACCTTAAACATATTCTATATTCATTCAAATAAATGTATAATTTAAATAGGGCGGTTAGGATTGAAATTAGATAAATATTCTGAAACGGATTTAAGAAAATATCCTCCCAAGCCACCATCAATAATTCTATGGTCATACGACAGTGAAAGCATAACCGAATCACGGATGCCAATTGTGTAATTACCATTTACCAATATTGCCATTGGTTTTTTTACAATTGCGCCAATTGATAATATGGCCGATTCAGGTAAATTGACCAAAGGTGTTCCGGTTAAGGTACCAAAAACTCCTATATTTGTGAATGTAAATGTTCCACCGGTTATTTCATTTGACAAGAGTTCGTTTTTTCTTGCCCTGTCAGACAAATTACTCACAGCCTGGGCCAATCCGTTTAGACTCAGTTGATCGGCATTTTTTATTACCGGTACAATTAAATTTCTATCAGGCAAAATAGTTGCCATACCAATATTTATATCCTTTTTCAGTAAAATATTATTTCCGCTTAAGGAAACATTAACTTCAGGAAACTTTTTAATACCAGCTGCAATTGCTTCAATTATAATTGGTGTCAGCGTTAACTTTACTTTATAAGTTTGTGCAAATTCATTTTTAACTTTTTCGCGCCATGTCACTAAATTTGTAACATCGGCTTCAATAAACGAAGTTACATGTGGAACTGTTTTTGATGATATAGTCAAATTATCAGCAATTATTTTCCGCATTCGGTTCATTTCATAAACCTCAATATTTGCGGGAAATTGTTCTGGTGGTATAGCTTGGTTTTTAATTTCTGTATTAACCGTTGCTGCTTCATTTATTGTTTCTTCAGGTATATCAAATAATTCATTTCTACTGCTCAAATATTCTTCAATGTGTCTTTTTTGAAGAGTATCATTTTTACCTATACTTATTTTACTAAACAAATCAGCAACATCAATATTCAATTTCGAAATCATAAGTCGTGCAAAAGGCGAAATAAAAGGAAGATCGTTATAATCGATTCCCGTTTCAGAAATGGTATTTTTTACAAGTCTTCTTTTTTTCTTGAATGTGGCTGACGATTTATTAGGATCAAAAATATTTGCCTGAGCTTTTTTACCTGTTATTAAAAGAAGGGAATCTTCATCTATTTCACCAACTCCAATGGCAATAACTGCAATAGTTTCTCCAACTTTAGCAATATCACCCGATGCTGCCATTATTTTTTTAAGTATTCCTTCGGAAGGTGAATGTACTTCCGAATCAACTTTATCAGTTGCAATTTCAACCAAAGGCTGGTCGGATTTTACCTGTTCACCTTCATTTACAAGCCACCTTATAATAGTTGCATCTGTTATGCCTTCGCCCATTGCGGGCAATATAATTTCTTTAAGTTGCATCAACTTTGATAATTTTAACGACCAATGTATAACAGCCCTCTCAAAAGAATGTTAAAATCGTTTATAAATTTATAATCTTTTGCATATAAAAAATCGAGTCTGAGCCTTAGTTCCAAAGGTATTTCCTTTTTTGTGAGGCCATCGGCAGGGGTTAATATGCCCTTTTTAATTGGTGGCAGATCATTATTGCTATTCATATTATTTGAATAGCCAACAATTGAACGATAACCAAACAATACCTTTATAATATTTGTAAATGCTTTTAATTTATTTCTGATGAAAAGAAAAGTTAGTGGATACGTAATAATTAAAAAGATTGCAGCTAAAATATCAAATATTCTCTTTTGCCTTAAGTTCGAAGCTTTACCAATTGAATTTATATTAATTAAATACAAATCGCCTGCGGTGTTGATAGAATTACTTCCTATAACCGACAAACTTTCGGGTGGGGCAATTTTGTATTCTATATCAATTCGTGAAAGTACAAGCATTTGGTTTATAATTTCCTGTGCTGCAATATCTTTTCCACTGAAAATAATCTCTTCAGCTTTATAAATAGCAATTATATCTTCAATTTGATTAATGCGACCTAAATATTCAGTTGAATTACTGTTGGAATCGTATATAAATCCCAAAATTTCCGGGTTTAGGTGAGTTTGTAATAGCAATTGTTTCACCCTTAAATACTCGTCAATATTGCCAACAATAATAATACGTTTTTTCTTAAAATCGTTGATTTTAAAGTCCTTAAATTTAAAGAAGCTGAGAATATATCGAGAAACAATTAAACCAATGATGCTCCAAATAGAGCCCATAATTATCAGAAATCTTGAAAATCGCAAATCTAGTGGTAAAAGACCATAAATAGCGAGTATAATCAAGGTTCCGATTAATATACCTTTTATTATATTTCCTAGTTTTATTGGTTTTATATATGTGCCTGAAAAAACTAGACTTGCTAACCAAACAAATACGTAAGTGGGCATTATATACAACAAAAATGTTTTGGGATAATGGTTGTTATATAATTGAATAGGTTCCCATAATCTTTTAATTTCTAAAAAACCACCATAAATGATTAAACCGTCCAACAAAGGCAGGTAAATATTTTTAACGAATCGTTTTCCTAACGATAATACTGCCCTAAAATAAATTGCCAATTGAAGCATTAAAGTAAAAACTTTCAGCTGGTTATTAGCAAAATGTTTTTGGGCAAAAATTTGCATTGCCTTATAGAAAACAAGCACATAATTCAAACTACCTTTTTTTGTGCTTTCTCCTTTATAATGAATTATAGTCGTTTCGGGAAAATAATAATTCGTATATCCTGCTTTTATAATCCTATATGAAAGGTCAATATCTTCGCCATACATAAAAAATGTTTCGTCAAGAAAACCAATTTTATCAAGAACACTGCGGCGTAAAAACATATAAGCGCCAGCAAGTATTTCAACCTGATGTATTTTATCTTTATCAAGGAAACTTAAATGATAGCGGCCGAATATTTTTGATTTAGGGAAAAGTGTAGAAAAACCAAACATTTTATAAAAAGCAACGGCCGGCGTTGGCAAAGCTCTTTTCGATTCAGGCAAAAATTTCCCTTTACCATCAATCATTTTTACGCCTAAAGCCCCGGCATCAGTATGAGAATCCATAAAACCAATACATTTCATAAATGTATCTTCCTGAACAACAGTATCTGGATTTAATAATACTATGTATTCACCCTGTGCCTGTTTAATTGCCTGGTTATTGGCTACTGCAAAACCAGTATTGGATTTATTTTCAATTAGTTTAACTTGCGGGAATTTTTCACGAATCATGGCACATGAACCATCTACAGAATTATTGTCCACTACAAAAACTTCGGAATCAACATCTTTTAAAGCTTTATATACCGAGTGTAGGCACTGTTCAATAAAGTGCTTTACATTGTAATTGACAATTACTACGGAAAGCTTCATCTTATTTATTACCGGTACAGTTGATTACAACCATTTTACAGGCATTTGTATTACCCATTGAACATGATTTATGAAATTGATCGCAGGCATCTCTGGAATTATCTAATTTATAGTAAGCCATACCCAGGTTGAAGAATGTTGCGGCATTATCCGGCGCCAATTCAGTTGCTTTTTTATAATCATCTAAGGCTTCCTGAAAACGACCTTGTTCATAGTTTACCCTGCCACGGCTGCTAAATCCTACTAAGTTATTTGGAGCGGCATCAATAACTTTATCAAAATCTTCTTCTGCACTCTTGTATTCCTGCAAAAGTAAATTTGCCATTCCCCTGGCAAGATAAACAGAATAGGGATCATATTTGGGCTGTAATAAAAGGCATTTGTTCAAATCGGCTAAAGCCTTTTCGTATTTTTTCACATTATTGTAAAGTACTCCGCGTCCATAATAAAGGTCAGCAGCATTTCCGTTGACATCTATAGACTTGTTAAGCAATTCAAAAGCATCTTTTTCCTGCCCTGATTGGTAAAGCACCAATGCCTTTTGAACTACCGCAATAAAAAAGTTGCTTTTAATTTCCAAAGCATGGTTAAAATCGGCAATTGCATCGGAATTCTTTTTAGTTGCAACATAAATTTTTCCACGTACTAAAAAAGCATTTGGATAATCCTTATTCGCTTCAATAGCTTTATTGGCATCTTTAAGTGCCTCATCATACTGCGCAAGGTTATATTTTGCGTCAGCACGGCCACAATATGCTTCAGCTAGCCCGGGACTTAACCGTAACGCTTTATTAAACAATGGAATTGCACCGGCGTAATCCTGAACAGCCATTTTTTCATTTGCTGCTTTAATAACTGCTGTTGCATCAGTGTTCTGGCTATTTAACCTTAAGCCAAAAAACATTATACAACCAATAACAACTATCTTCCTCATTGCTTTTTTTAAAATTAAATTGAGCCGTAAGTTAATAATTATTCATATTACTTACTCGAATGAAATAAGAAGTCTTTTTCTTCTTTTGACAAACTCTCGTAACCACCTTTGCTGATCTTGTCTAATATCCGGTCAATTTCTTTTTGTTTATCGACCTTCATTTTATTGTATTCCATGTCATCGGAAGTACGTCTATAGTTGACTTTAAGCTTTTCACGACGTTTAAAAAATCCAAAAAAAGTATTTAAAAATTTTGTAAACCCTTTTGTAATATCCTTCCCTTTTAGATAACGTATGCCATAAAAATAGCCAAAAGCAGCTCCTCCCAAATGTGCAATATGCCCACCGGCATTGCTCGATTGAACACTCAATAAATCGAGGATTATTGTAACAATTGCAATATATTTTAGTTTTACCGGTCCAAATAAAAACAGGTTAATTGTATAACCGGGCATAATAGTTGAAATAGCAATAACAATAGCCATAATTGCTGCCGAAGCCCCAACCATTGATGAACCAAATTTGACATATTCGAAAACCGGGAAAATATTATAAGTAACCGAATACAATATTGCACCGGCAAAACCTCCCAATAAATAAACACTTAATAATTTTTTCTCATCAAGAAATTGAAGAAAAATTTGCCCAAACCAATACAGCCAAAGTAAATTAAAAAGAATATGCCAAATACTTGCATGCATGAACATGTAGGTGATTATAGTCCATGGCCTGAAAATTAATGAGCCAAAATTTGAAGGATAAGCTAACCAATAGTCAAATTCAGCATCTAATGAAACGCGGGTAATTAAAAAGCTTAAAAGATTAGCAATGCCAACAACAAGAAATACAGCAACATTAATGTAAATAAGCCTTATAACATAATTTCCCTGTCGGAAGTTTTGTTTTAAGTCATCAAAAATTCCCATAGTTTTATTTATTCAGAATTTAATTTTAATAAAAATGTCTCCTGTCCTTTTGCCACATTTTAATCATAATAAAACCAAAAATCATTCCACCAATGTGAGCAACATGAGCAACTGCATCTCCAGGTTGTGAAATAGAGAAATATAATTCAATACCGCCGTAAATTAACACAACGTATTTTGCTTTAATAGGAATAGGTGGTATTAGCAACATTAATTGGGTATTTGGGAATAGCATGCCAAAACCAAGCAATACGCCAAACACAGCTCCTGATGCTCCAATTGTTGGAATATTGTACATTTCCTGAATATGGTTGTTCACCATATCAATAGCCGAATTAATAAATTGTGGATCCTTTGGTGCTTGCGACCATTGGTTTATGAAGTCATAAACCTCACGATTTGGTGAAGTTACATAATGCTTAATAAACCCTTGTAAAAGTTCTGGCGAAGGTGTATTAATAAACGCATGAGCAGCGGTAATCATGGGTTTAAATTCGAGATAATTCACAAATGTGTAGAACAAGGCAGCTCCTACACCTGTGACAAAGTAAAAAATAAGGAACCGTTTGCTTCCCCAAACTTGTTCAAGAGCAGAACCAAATAAAAATAATGCATACATATTCATTAAAATGTGGAAAAAACCACCATGCATAAACATGTATGTGATATACTGATATATATGAAACTTAGGTGATTGAAAATAAAATAAGCCTAAATAATTATCCAAATCAATTCCGTAATAGCTACTGATTGCCCATGTAGCAAGCCACATAAGTACATTTATAATTATCAGGTTCTTTATTGCAGGAGGCATTCTGAAGAACATAAAATCCTTTCTTTTTTATTGAATTACAAAAATACTAAAATTTATCACTATCAATTGATGTTTTGTTAATGTCAATCGTGTAGAATTCTTAATTATTGTTATGCAATTTTGTTGGGGAATTTATATTTTATAAACAAAACAACACATGTAAAAAATAAAAGAGCCCCAACTTTTATGGGACTCTTTTATCACTAACCAATTAAAACTAAACCTTAAAAAACCTAATTTATATTTATAAAACTAAATTTTATCAATTCTATTTTATCGAAGTTCAGAATTTTGCTTTTTTTAACTTATTTCATTAATAGGTTATAACTTGTAAACCGCCGAATGCAATATCAGCTTTTATATCAAGGTAGGGTTTTGAGGTATCCAAACTATCGGAAGAGTATATAGTAGAGCCAAAAGCCGCTGTATTTCCATTTGGCAAATGGGCACCAGAAAAAGCTGCATCAACACTAATTTTTACAGGCATATCTTTTCTAATTCTAACTTCAGAACCGCCAAAAACTGTATTAATTTTTATATACGTTGGTCCGGTAGGGTTTAAAATTATATCTCTGAAGTCGAAATTACCTTTGCTAAATACAACGTTGTATTCCTTGCCACTTTCGGCTTTTGAGAAATGTGACTCACCAAACACAACATCTGAATCGGTTTTTCTTTCACCAAAAAACCGGAAACTTCCACCAACCAATATCTTTATTCCCAAATAAATAAATACTACTGCTACCAATACTTTAAATATGGGAAAATCGACATTGAAAACAATTTTAACGATGAGGCTTAATCCTATCACGATTAATATAATCCCCCAAAATAATCCTGAACCCATTTTCATAACAATTTAATTATTAATATTTGATACAAAAATAAAGCTGTAACAATCTTTATTCCATATAAATTCCGGCAAACTGCCAAACTAAATCGGTAAAACTTAAAATATTGGGTTTAGGGTGTCAAAATGTCGGAATATTAAAATTGGCAAAAATTTTGTTCATTTGCGGCTTAGAATACTTTAAAGTGTTAATGAAGTATGAAAAAAGGTAAAGACAAGAACGAGGAAAATGAAATGAAACAGGAAAATACTGACAATTTAACTTCACAAAATGAAGAACAAATTCCACAATCGGAAAATTCGACAGTAGAAGAATTGGTTGTTGAAGACAATAAACAAGAACCTGTAAATGAAATGCAGGAAACACAGGAACAAAAGGATGAACCTAATTATGAATTTTTAGTGGCTGAATGGAAAGATAAATATATACGATTGTCGGCAGAGTTCGATAATTACCGGAAACGTACTTTAAAAGAAAAAATTGATTTGACAAAATATGCCGGTGAAGATTTATTGAAAAGTATTTTACCTGTAGTTGACGATTTTGAGCGTGGGCTTAAAACTATTGATCAGTCAAAAGACATGGAGGCAGTGAAAGAGGGAATACTTTTAATTTACAATAAATTTAGCGAGTTTCTGAAACAAAAAGGCATAAAAGAAATTGAAACAAAGGATAGTGAATTTAATACCGATTTTCATGAAGCCATCACAAAAATTCCTGTTGAAGATAAATCGTTAAGCGGAAAAATTGTTGATGTTGTTCAAAAAGGTTATATGCTTGATGAAAAAATAATTCGACATTCAAAAGTGGTCGTTGGTGAATAAATAATGAAGGTTTAAAGATTTTTGACAATTAGTTAAAAGCGGAATTTTATAATAGTTTACCAAGTTTAGAGCTTTTTTCTAAATACTAAAAAACCTTTATTGTTTTAATAAGTTAATTATGAAATTTTCTGTCAAAATAACCGGACAGTACACATATAAATAAAAAAGATGTCTGCAAAGCGTGATTATTACGAAATACTTGGGGTTCAGAAAGGTGCTTCGAAAGAAGAATTAAAAAAAGCCTATCGCCAAATGGCTATAAAATATCATCCCGATAAAAATCCCGGAGATAAAGCCTCAGAAGAAAAATTCAAAGAAGCAGCTGAAGCATATGAAGTGCTTGGCGACGACGAAAAACGTGCACGTTACGACAGATATGGACATGCAGGTGTAGGAAGTGCAGCAAGTGGTGGAGGTTTTAGTGGTGGCGGAATGTCAATGGAAGATATATTCTCACACTTTGGCGACATTTTTGGCGGACATTTTGGTGGTTTTGGATTTGGTGACGAAGGCAATAGCCGTGGACAACGAGTTTCGAAAGGCCAAAACCTGCGGGTAAAAGTTAAACTTACCCTCGAAGAAATTGCTACTGGTGTTGAAAAGAAGATAAAGGTAAATAAATATGTTTCATGCACATCATGCAGTGGCACAGGTGCAGCAGCAGGTTCATCACATTCAACCTGTTCAACCTGCCATGGACGTGGAGTTGTAACACGTGTTACCAATACTTTTTTAGGCCAGATGCAAACTTCAACCACTTGTCCGAATTGCGGTGGCGAAGGCAAAGTGATTACACAAAAGTGTTCGAAATGTTATGGCGAAGGCATTGTTAAAGATGATGAAATTATTACTGTAAATATTCCTGCCGGTGTTGCGGAAGGCATGCAAATGACAGTTTCTGGTAAAGGTAATGCAGCAAGGCGAGGCGGTGTGAATGGCGATTTAGTAGTCATTTTTTCCGAAGATAAACATCCTGAATTGGTTCGTGATGGGAACGACTTATATTTCAGTCTTTTTGTTAGTTTCCCAGATGCCGCATTAGGAGCACCAATTGAAATCCCTACTTTGGACGGGAAAGTTAAAATAAAACTTGAACCAGGTACACAGCCTGGAAAGCTTTTAAGACTTAAAGGGAAAGGCTTGCCCGAAGTGAATAGTTATGGCAAAGGTGATTTACTGGTTCATGTTAATGTTTGGGTTCCCAAAACTATGTCGAAGGAAGAACGAAAGGTTATTGAAAAAATGAACGAATCGCCAAATTTTATTCCCAAGCCCGACAAAGATGACAAAAATATCTTTGAACGCATGCGTGGATATTTCGAATAGGATTTTCTAATTATCACTTCAAATGTTTTTCGGCATGGTATGATGAGCGAACCAATGGTGCGCTTTCTACCATTTGAAAACCTTTCTTTAGACCAATAAATTTATATTCCTCAAATTTATCGGGGTGAATATATTCCACAACCGGGTGGTTTTCTTTTGTCGGTTGAAGATATTGGCCAATGGTCATTATTTTGCAATTTACTTCCAATAAATCATCCATCGTTTCGACGATTTCATTTTCAGTTTCTCCTAAACCCAGCATTATTCCACTTTTCGAAACTTTTCCCATTTCCGAAATATGCTTAATTATTGCTAAGCTGGTATTGTACTGAGCTTTGGTGCGAATTTGAGGTGTTAACCTGCGCGAAGTTTCAAGGTTATGAGAAATAATTTCAGGATTTGCCTCAATAACCTTTTCTAAGAATTTTAAATTGCCCTGAAAATCAGGAATTAAAACTTCCAATGTTGTTGCCGCATTAACTTCTTTAACGGTTTGGATTGTTTTTGCCCAGAACCCTGCACCAAAATCTGGCAAATCATCTCGGTCAACCGAAGTAATAACTGCATGTTTTAATTTCATTAACCGAATTGAACGGGCAACTCTCGAAGGCTCATTCATATCAACCGGCAAAGGTTTCCCGGAAGTAACATTACAAAATTTGCATGCCCGTGTGCAAATGTTGCCTAAAATCATAAAGGTAGCTGTTCCATTTGCCCAACATTCGGGCATATTCGGGCAATCGCCGCTTTGACAAATTGTATGCAAACTATTTTCGCGTACTATATTTCGGACATTTTGATACTCGCCATTTGCAGCAAGTCGTATTTTTAGCCATTCGGGTTTTCGCTGTATATTCAATTTTAGTTAGATTAAGCTTTGATATTTATAATTAAGCTCGTCGTTATAATTTATGTAATTTTATTGTTTACCGAAACAGGAAAAAAGGAAACCGGAAATCGGATTTGTTTATTATATTTTCTCCTTTAATCCACAATTTGTAATCCTTAATTATCAATTTATACTTTGTTTTTGTCTCTTGGTTCTATTTATCAAATCGCAACTTCTCCTTTTATATGCGGATGTGGGTCATAACCAATCAGTTCAAAATCTTCAAATTTAAAATCAAAAATATTTTTTACTTGCGGGTTAATTTTCATTTCTGGTAGTTTCCGCGGTTCACGCGTTAATTGCAGGTTTACCTGTTCAATATGGTTAAGATAAATATGGGCATCGCCCAAAGTATGCACAAAATCGCCGGGCTTTAACCCGGTTACTTGTGCAATCATTAAAGTTAATAAAGCATACGAAGCAATATTAAATGGCACTCCAAGAAAAATATCAGCGCTGCGTTGATATAACTGGCACGAAAGTTTTCCGTCGGCAACATAAAATTGAAACATTGTATGGCAGGGTGGCAAAGCCATTTTTTCTATTTCGCCTACATTCCAGGCACTAACAATCATCCTGCGTGAGTCGGGTTTATTCTTAATCAATTCAATTAGTTCCGTAATCTGGTCAATGTGCCTTCCATCTGTAGTTGGCCACGAACGCCATTGGTAACCATAAACAGGACCGAGGTTTCCATTTTTATCGGCCCATTCATTCCATATGGACACATTGTTATCTTTTAAATATTTTATGTTGGTGTCGCCCTTTAAAAACCAAAGCAATTCATGAATTATTGAACGTGTATGTAATTTTTTCGTTGTCAATAAGGGAAACCCATCTTCGAGATTAAACCGCATTTGGTATCCGAAAACACTAATGGTTCCGGTTCCAGTACGGTCGCTTTTTTTTGTGCCGTTTTTTTGCACATACCTTAGTAAATCGAGATATTGGTTCATTTTACTTATAAATTAGTTTTTTTGAAAATATATTTTTCAAGCCTGTAAAGCCAAACAACAGCAATAGCAATAATAATACGAGGAAACAATAACCATGAAATTGCTACACCTATAGAAAAAAACAATAATGTGTCTTCTAAAAGTGAATGGCTAACAGCAATATGTTGGTTCAACATATTTGCATCGTGCAAAGATATTTTACCATTTTCAACCTGTTCAAACATAATAGCCGAACCATAAGTCAATCCTATTGTATTGGCAATTATCCAGTGAAATGAAATTTTCGATGATAATCCCAAAGGTGCCATCAAAGGTCGGAATATTCTTGATAAAATATCCATTACCCCAAATTCATCCAAAATTTTTTGAAGGAACATTAGTCCGGTAACTATTAAAATCAATTTCAAACTTAGCCAAAATGAAATTGAAAACCATGAATGAAAAACTTCAGTAATACTTCCATAGTAAACATTGTGTGATGAAAACGATGAAGTATGCAAAGTTTTAGGCAACAACCAGTTTAACGCTGCCGCTGCAATAAAACTGCTAATTATCCGAAGCAGGATTATTCGCAATACATTTGACCCTGTTCGCTTTTGAATGGTTGTTTCAACAATCATATTATGAGCAATAAGACACATAACTGCTAAAATGGTTATTTCGCGCATGTTCAGCGCCAATGTACCAATTACTGCAATTGCAGCATAAATATTTAATAAAACACAGGTAATATATACCAAAGCCGATTCTCCATGAAGTCCAATATGCTTAAAAACAGGACTTAAGAAATAGGATATATACTGGAGTATTCCAAAGTATTGCAAAACCATAACTGCCAGTGAAATAGGCAACATAATTCGAATTATCCACCAGGCAGTACTTAAAGCCTTTTTGTAAGAATTTCGGAAACAACTAAAAATTCTAATGGCAAAACCGTCACCCTTCATTTTATAAAAATCAATTTACAAATCAACTAATAAAATTTAGAATCATACATCATAATTTATTAACAAAAAGCGAATATTTACAATTGGTTAATATTGATAATATGCAACCTCACAAAGGTTTTAGTAAATTCAATGCTTGGTTTATTAACAAGTAAATTCAATCACATAAATTTGTTATTTGGCAAAATCATGTGAGTTTCATATATTTGACAATCTTTAAGCGTATGAAGCATTATTTTAGCATATCTGTTTTTTTGTTAGTTTTTACCAATGGGTTAACTTTTGGACAATTTACATTTACCGCGAATAAAATTACTGGTTCTATTTTTTGCGCTCCTGCCGATGACAGCGTTTTAATTACTTTAACTTCAAGTTATCAAATTCAAAATGACACAACTTACAAATGGAATTTTGGTAATGATTCTTCGTCCACAGGAGTGCCTGCCCATGTTGTTTATAGAAGTGGCATTTATAAGGTTATCCTAACAAAAACTGTTAAAACAAATCCGACAATTTTAATTAATGATATGCTTACTTTATATATCAGACCTCACCCAAATGCTTATTTTACGGTTGCTGATACAATAATTAGTGGAAAAAATTTAGATTATATATTTAGAAGTGGGAAAGCTCCTGATTCAATTTTATATAAACAAAGTTCTGCATCAAAAATAAGCAATGTCAGAATTGACAGCATTTATTACTGGTACAATTGGAATTTATTAGATAGTGCCGATATAAACTCAATTTATAAACCTGGCAGCCATAAATCAGACACATCCAAATATCGTGTTCCTTATCGGGATACATTATTGTATAATTTTACAACTGAAGGCAGGTATAATATGCATTTAAAAGTGAATGATTATTTTGGTTGTACCGATAGTTATAATTCAATGTTTTATGTTTCGCAGAAACTAAAAATACCGAATGCCTTTACTCCAAATGGAGATGGGCAAAATGACTATTTCCAGGTACAAACGAATGGACGGACAGTTTATTCCCTTAAAATATTTACCCAAACCGGCTTATTAATTTTTGACTCCAAATCGAAATCCATTTTATGGGACGGCATGAGCAACAGTGGATCTCCTGTGGTTTCCGGAACATATTATTATGTTATTGAACCTGTTGAGAATGCCGAAGGACAAGCTAAACGCATTGGGTTTCTTGTTCTTTTCAGGTAAAAACTACTATTAATTTATTTCTGAATAATTGTTTAAAAATGCTTCAAACTACAAAGCCTTTATCTATAATAGTTGCAGTGGCCGAAAATTATGCCATTGGTAAAAATAACCAGCTTTTATGGCACATTTCCGAAGATTTGAAATGGTTTAAAAAAAATACTTCCGGACATACAGTAATTATGGGTAAGAACACGTATTATTCCTTACCGTTTCAACCTTTGCCCAAAAGAAGGAATATTGTAATTTCGGATGTTAAAGACGAATTGATTCAAGGTTGCGACATGGCTTATAGTATAGAAGATGCTGTTTCATTGGCTGATAATTACAGTGAAAATTTTATCATGGGTGGCGCATCTATTTACAAGCAATTTTTTCCAATTGTTCAGAAACTTTATATTACATGGGTTCACAAATCATATGAGGCTGATACTTTTTTCCCTAAAGTGGATGAAAAAGTATGGAAATTGGTTGAAAAAATTAATCAGCAAGAAACCCAGAATGATGAATTGGTTTACGATTTTTGTATTTATCAAAAAAAATGAACGAGCAAGAATTATATGCCGATGTAATTTTGCCCTTTGCACTTCCACAACTATTTACATATGCTGTTCCCGAAAGTTTACATACCAGCCTTGCCATTGGGAAAAGAGCTGTTGTACAATTTGGTAAAAAGCGGTTTTACACTTCTATTATTGCTAAAATTCATAACCTGAAACCTGTTGGCTACGAAACCAAGGAAATCCTTTCGATCCTTGACGAAAAACCTGTTGTTAATCCTATTCAATTTAAGTTTTGGGAATGGATATCGAAATATTACATGTGTACACTTGGAGAAGTAATGAAAGCGGCGCTTCCTGCCGGGTTGAAGCTTGAAAGTGAAACACAGGTATTTTTTAACCCGGCATTCGAAAATATTGATGATTTAAGTAGCTCGGAAGAATTGGTTTTGACTTTTATTCAAAATAAAAAACATATAGGTATTCATGAAATAAAAATCACCGGATTAAAATTAAATGTAGTTGGTATTATAAACAATTTGCTTTTAAAAGAAGCTATATTTTTGGAAGAGTCACTAAAATCAGGATATTCTGCTAAAACCGAAACTTATATTAAACTTACAGTAGAAGCCTCAGATGAAATATATCTTACCCAATTTCTTGAATCATTAAAAAGGGCTAAAAAGCAACAGGAACTTATTCTAAATTATATTCAGCTTTCAGGGATTTTCTCTGATGGTCCCATTGCTGAAGTATCGAAAAGGGCATTACTCGAAATCTCAGGTTCAGGTTCTTCTGCATTAAAGCAATTATGCGAAAAAAATATTTTTCAATTGGTGAAAACTGATGTAAGTCGTTTGGGAAATTATACCAATTCATTGATAGTCCCATTCGAATTAAATGACAAACAAACCGAGGCCAAAGATAATATTATAAATAGTCTTGAAACATATGATGTTGTTCTGCTTCATGGAGTGACCGGAAGCGGTAAAACCGAAATTTATATTCATTTAATACATGAAATGCTTGAGAAAGGTAAACAAGTGCTTTACCTGTTGCCCGAAATTGCTATTACGGCGCAAATTATCAACCGGTTGAAAAACCACTTTGGCAATAAAGTAGGGATTTATCATTCAAAATTTTCGGATAACGAAAGGGTTGAAACGTGGAACAAGCTTAATTTACAAGGCAATGACCGCTATCAGATTATACTGGGGGTTCGTTCCTCGGTGTTTTTACCTTTTACAAACCTTGGCTTGGTGATTGTTGACGAAGAACATGAGAGTTCATTCAAACAGTTCGATCCTGCACCTCGCTATCATGCGCGCGATTCAGTAATTGTGCTTGCAAAATATCATAATGCGAAAGTGCTTTTAGGTACTGCAACACCATCTGTTGAATCGTATTTTAATGCCCAATCAGGCAAATATGGACTCGTAAATTTGAATGATCGATACAAGGATATGAAAATGCCTGAAATAAAGATTGCAAATGTACGTGCAGCAAAAAAAAGTGGCCATTTACATACTCATTTTACTCGGGAACTGTTGAATAATATTTCAATATGTCTTGAGAAGGAAAAGCAAATAATACTGTTTCAGAACCGCCGTGGTTTTTCTCCTTATATAGAATGTCTTGAATGTGGATGGATTCCACGTTGTAAGCATTGCGATGTTACATTAACGTATCACAAGTTCCAGAATCAACTGGTTTGCCACTATTGCGGATATTCTAATGAATTACCCAAGACTTGCAGTACTTGTAAAAGTACCAATATTCAGACCCACGGTTTTGGAACCGAAAAAATAGAAGAAGAATTGGCTATTCATTTTCCAACAGTACGAATAGCCAGAATGGATTTAGATGCAACGCGTCAGAAACATGCACATGAAAAAATTATTGCTCAATTTGAACAGCATCAAACTGACATTCTGGTTGGCACCCAAATGGTAACCAAAGGATTAGATTTTGCTAAAGTTGGTTTGGTTGGAATACTCGATGCCGATAGCATTTTAAATTATCCCGATTTCAGGGCATTTGAACGCGGCTTTCAACTAATGACACAGGTTGGCGGTCGTGCGGGACGAAAGGACGAACAAGGTTTGGTTTTGATTCAAACTTCAACTCCCGGACATCCAATTATTCAGTTTGTTTTAAAAAACAATTACATTGGTATGTACACCGAACAAATTGAAGAGCGAAAGCAATTCAAATATCCGCCATTTGTGAGATTGATAAAATTATCAGTTAAACATAAAAATAGTGAACTTACCGAGATTGTTGCACAACAATTATTCGAAAAGTTAAAACATATTTTTGGCCAACGGGTTTTTGGCCCTGATATGCCTATCGTTAGTAAGATTCAGCAATTGCATATTCGTCAAATCATGATAAAAATCGAAAGGGAAGCTAATATTGCCAAAGCAAAAGAAAGAATTACTGAATGTGTTCAGTTATTGAGCCAACAGAATAAAATGGTGCAATTTTCTATTGATGTGGATCCGGCATGATATTGACAAGAGCATTTGTTTTTTTATAAAATTCATTTATGTTTGAAGTTTAAAATTAAAATATAGTGAAAAAGGAAGATATTAAAAAACTTTTTGAATCATTTACTTCAAAAAAGATAATGATTATCGGCGATGTAATGATCGACTCCTATTTATGGGGGAAAGTAGAACGAATATCGCCGGAAGCGCCAGTTCCTGTTGTAGCTTGTTCAAAACGTGAATCACGATTGGGAGGAGCGGCGAATGTGGCACTGAATATTGAGGCTTTAGGTGCACTCCCAATACTATGCGGTGTAATTGGCAATGATGATAATGGCACATTATTTTTAAAACTTTTGCAGGAAAACCATCTTACCAATTCAGGAATTGACATATTAAAAGACAGGCCAACAACAGTTAAAACAAGAGTAATTGGCGGAAACCAGCAACTTATAAGGATAGATGAAGAGACGGACAAATTGTTGGAAGGGGAAGCTGAACTACACTTTATAAATCATGTTTCGAAAATAATAACAACTGAAAAAATTGATGCAATAATTTTTCAGGATTATGATAAAGGTGTGCTTACTTTAAATGGAATTAAGGAATTAATTGTTTTAGCAAAATCAAAAGGAATACCGACACTTGTTGATCCTAAAAAGAGAAACTTCCTGAATTATTCGGGAGCAACATTATTTAAGCCAAATTTTAAAGAATTCTGTGAAGGCTTAAAAGTTGAATTAGCTAAAGACGATCGTACCGGAATACATGAAACAGCTAAAACTTTTCAATCAAAACTCAATATTGATTTATTGTTACTTACACTTTCCGAAAAAGGTGTATTTATAAGTAGCCGTGAAAAACATTTTAGCATTCCTGCCCATATTCGCGATATTGCCGATGTATCAGGTGCTGGTGATACTGTTATAAGTGTTGCGAGTTTATGCCTTGCGTCTGGAATTGAGCCTTATGAATTAGCTGCAATTTCTAACCTTTCAGGAGGTTTGGTTTGTGAAAAAGTTGGAGTTGTTCCTATCAATAAAGAACAATTCCTCAATGAACTTGAAAATAATTTTGAAGAGATATTTTCTAAATAATTTTAAACCCTATAACCAAAATATCATCGTTTTGGTGGTATTCTCCTTTCCATTCATCCATTGTTGAATTCAATATTTCACGTTGCTCTTCTAACGTATTGGAAGAAATTTTTAAAAGTAGTTCCTGAAATGTTTTTGACTTAAATTTATTATCTCTTGGGCCTCCCAATTGGTCCTGATATCCATCTGAACTTAAGTAAATAATATCATTTTTATATAATAATCCTGTTTGGTTCGTGAAAGGTATTTCGTGTATAAAAATTCCAATTGGCATTTTGTCAGGTACCAATTGTATAAGTTTATTATTTCGAACAATATATCCCGAATTATTGGCTCCTGCAAACTGGTAATTTTGTTTATTATTTTCAAGTATTATGAGTGAAATGTCCATACCATCTTGTGTTTCGCCCATTTTACCAGTCTGACGAAGTGCATATTTTATTTCATCACGTAAAATGTTTAAAATTTCTGCAGCATTAATATCCTGGTTTGAATTTATAATTTTATACAATAACGAAATTCCAAGTACGCTCATAAAAGCACCAGAAACCCCATGACCAGTACAATCAGCTGCTGCGACAAATATTCTATTGTTTTTAGATGCCAGCCAGTAAAAATCGCCACTGACAATATCCATTGGCCGGTTTAAAATAAAATAATCTATTAATCGTAAATCAAAATCTTCAAGCGGAGGAAGGGTCGCATTTTGAATACGGCTTGCATATTGAATGTTCGATGTTATATGTTCATGTTGTAAAGCAATCTGATCTCGATGTTTGGTCACAAAATCACGTTGCGCTTCAATTTCATCTCGTTGTGTTTCAATTTCTTCTTTTTGCTGTAAAATAGTTTTCGTTCGTTTTGTTACTTCAAGTTCAAGCTCTTCCTTCGCCTTCAGCAATTTGGCTGTTCGAGAACGAATATATGTAAATATTAAAATCAGGATTAATATAATACTTAGAGTCAAAAACCACCATGTTTTGAAAAATGGAGGCCTAATCCTGAATTTATATTTTGCATCTTCACTACTAACCCATATTCCTGGTTTATAAGAAACTTCTACAATAAAAGTATAATTTCCGGGTGGTAAATTTGAATAAGTAACACTTCTTGAGTTAGTCGGCAAACTCCAATCGAAATCATAATTTTTTAATTTATACCGATAAATGAGATTTTCAACCGATTGAAACCATATGCCACTGTATTCGAATATAAAATGATTTTGCTTGTAATTGAAATTACTATTTTTAAGATCAATAGGATTAAAGAAAAGAAGAATTTTATTTATTGAAACTTTGGGTTGAATACTCAGTTGTTTAAAATAAAATGGATTATATTTTACAATCCCTTTACTCTCTGAAATCCATATATTACCTTCATTATCTTCGGAAATTCCGTTTAGGTTTGGCTCCAGGTTAGCTACGCCTTTATCTTCTTTGTAAGTTTCAAAACCTTTTGCATTAGGATTAAATATTTGTATGCCTTCATTACTGGCAATTACTAAATTGCCTGTTTTATCTGATATAATGCTTCTAATATTATTGGAAATTAAACCATTATTCTCATTATAAAAATTATATTTTACATTATTATAACTCAATAAACCTTTATTGGCTGTTAGAAACCACATGGTGCCAGATTTGTCTTCCGTTATTGAATATATAGTATTAATATTTAAACTATCGGGTAATATATGGTCATACAATTTGCCATTTTTTAAAACTGATGTACCCATACCGTCGAGCGAAAACCAAACATAGTTTTTCGAATCGATAAAAATGGAATATAAATAATTACTTCCAAGACCTAATGTAGCATTATAATTTTTAAAAATTTTACTCTTTAAATTATATAACGAAGCTCCTCCACCTGCTGTAGCTAACCAAACAGAATCATCTTTTCCTGTTATATATAATATATTATTATCCGGTAATCCATTTTGTATATCGAATTTGGTAAAATTTAAATTGTCAGGATTAATTCTAAAAACACCATAACCGTATGTCCCAGCCCATATAAAGCCTTTGTTATCGCAGTAAAGAGAAATAAATGCATTTTGGATATCCTTATTTTCTGCAAGGAAACGGGTATGAATTAATTGCCCACTATTATCTTTGTGAATGCAAATTAAACCATTTTGAGTAGCAGCCCAATAACAACCTTTGCTATCTGTTATAAAACAGAAAACACTCCCATAATTAAAACCATCGCTATTTTTATCTATAATTTCAATTGGACTGCTAGCCGACAGAACTAAGCTTTTTGAATATCCTATCCAAATATTTTTTTCCCTATCAGAAAATATAACTTGAGCATTATCATCGGGTAATCCATTATTAGTAGAATATTGTTTTATTATATTTAAATTATTATTTTTAAATATAATTTTTATTATACCTTTATTTTCAGTACATGCCCAACATTCTATTGAGGAATTTAAAGTAAAATTATTTAGTGTTCCAAATTTCCAATCGGTTAAAAAAGTAAACTTTTTTATATTTATATTATAGGTGCATACTCCCGCCTCATCCATTCCAATCCATAATACATCATCATTTATTTCTAAATGTTTAACAATATTATCTGGCAAGCCATTTTTCATTGAAATATAGGAAACAACTTTATTTTTGCTATTAATTATGTTAATGCCATTATCTGTTCCAATATATTTAGTTTTATTATTGCCAAATGCTATAGTATATACATAATTATCATTTAATCCATCATCACTATTTAAATTATATATTCGTTTTCGGTTTTTACCGCTGAAATAATAAACACCTTCTCCTAAAGTGCCAAACCATAATACGTTGTCTGAATCAAATTTTAAAAACGATATTTCTGAATGTCCTAATCCTTCTTCAGGTTTAAATTTTTTAAAGTAATTGTTTGTTTCAAATTCAATTGAACCATCTTTATGACCGAGCCAAACATGGTGTGAAGTATCTTCGCCAATTGCTGTAACCGGAGAATTTTCCAAACTATCTTTTTGTCCAAAAGTATATGTTTCAACTCCATCGTATCGTATTAATCCTTGCGAAGTTGACAACCACAAATTACCCTTAAAATCTTGGAAAATACATTTTATAGAAATGATCTGTTTGCTTTTTAATAATTGAATAGTTTTAAAATAGGGACTTTGGGCGGTTACGTTATAAAATATATACAACGTGAAGACAAAAAATAATGCTATTATTTTAGAAAATCGTATCATAAAATCTAAAACTTATTTTGGAATAAGAGTTGAGTTTAATTCAACAACAACTTCTTCAGTAATTTTTTTGCTTACAACGCTTGGTATTTTAATATTATGATCGGCTAATAAAATCGAAAATTTTGATTGTATAATTATTGTGTTTTTTTCGATAGTTAAATGACACTTAATAATACGAATTTGTTCAACTCCGTGAATGTTGAACTTTCCTTTACCTCTCACTTCATATTCTCCCGGTTTATTAAAATCAATTTCTTCAATAATTTTACCTTCAAATGTCGCATTTGGAAATTTGGACGATTCAACATAATTTTCATTAAAATGAGTTCGTTGTAATTCACTATTAAATCCTTCAAAAGAGCGCATTGGAATACTAAAAGCAAATGATCTGTCGGAAGTATTTATTAATCCAACTAATTTATCTGATTGTGCCTGAATAAGTTCTAATGGTGCGTCAGAAATAAATTTAACTGATCCTTTAATAGTCTTGTATATTTGTCCAGAAGTAATAGTTGAAAGACAACCTAAAAATAAAACAAGTTTTAACTTCATTCCTTTAATTTATTTATAGAACAAATTTTAATGTTTAAGGTTGAAATGGCGTACAATATTAAATCCAAAACCAAAACCACCTTTAAGCCAATTGTTATAATTGTCCGGTATCATTAACTTCTCATTCATTCCTCGTGAATTGGTAAAATGCAGTTGAAAAACATGCCCGCCTGTTTCAATATCAATACCAATTGAAAGCGGGTTATATACTTTTTGATAGGTAACATTAGGTTTAACCAAATAATATTCTGCACTTAATGCAATTCTATTCGATAATTTATAACGCCCGCCAATTCCTAAATAAGGTACAAAATTTTTGTCTTTTATTGAATCGACTAAGTTGCGATGAACAAAGCCCGGCGTAATTTGCAATGAAATTTTTTCTGAAAATTTTCTGGCAATCAGTAATTCATTTACATAACTCATCCTGTCAATAATTGTATAACTTATATTGTGGTTTGGGAAAACTTGAGGAGTAATTGACATTGATGAATATAAGGCCATGGAAATAGGCATTACAAAAGCACCTTCGGACTGTCTAAGTATTTTATATTTAAAATAGCTATCAATTAGTTCTTCGTCGCGACTTCTGCCAAAACCAATATCAAGCCTTTCGAAAATTCCAAATTCAAGTCCTATTCTGATTGCACTTTGGTCTAATCCATAAAATTGGTGTACTCCACTATTTATATTACCAAACCTGTGTGATATTATCAGGTTCATGCCACCTTTACCAACATTTTCGATACTTTGACCGCTAATTATTCTTGTAGATTTAAATGTGGCATCAACCAAAATAGTATCTGATTTCTTTGCAATATCAGAATTCAATTGATCTAGCAATGATTGGCTATATAACTGGATACAACTTAAACTTAAAATATAAAAAATGGTAAATATATTACGCATGGTTAATGTATTAATTAATTTGGAGTGCCTTTGTTTATCCAAATTGTAATTTTGCGAACATTACAATATTCAAGCATTGGCAGTTGAAATGGCATAGGAACTACAGGAGGTAAATGGTTCACAGCTAAAACTAGCAATCCCGTTTCAGCTGCTTTTTTTGCATTTTCATAAGAATTTAATTTTATATCAACATAATTGGTAGTTTCATTATGACAACGTACACAATTGTTTTGAAAAATTGGTTCAACTGTAGCATAAGTAACATTTAAAGTATCGCATTGACTAATTTCCATATCTTCTTCATTTTTAAACTCGCAACTAAAAAGAATAAAAGTCAAAAAAACTAAGATTATTACGTACTTCATAATTTGAAAATTGATAACATAAATATAATAAGTTTTAAATTACATAATAAAGAAAATTGTGTTTAATATTTTGATTTTCATTTAACTGCTAAGTAATTAAGTTTATTATTATCTCGCTGAATAGAATAAGTAAGTAAATATTTTTTATATTTTTGTGGCCTAAAGATTTTTATCGGGGTGTAGCGCAGTTGGTAGCGTACCACGTTCGGGACGTGGGGGTCGTGTGTTCGAGTCACATCACCCCGACATTATGACAATCATCTCATAACAAAAGCTCTTAAATCTTAGGATTTTAGGGCTTTTTTATTTTTCTTCTATCAAATTAAATCATACAATTTCAACCTAAATGTGCCCTATTCGGTGCCCCATTTTTTATTTTATATTTGGGCACTGAAACCGTTGTAAGTAGTTGACATAGAATTTTATACGTCATATTATTTGGTTTCTTTTAGAGGTTTTTGATATAGTTTTTTGACAAAGGCACAAATCACAAAGTCAAAATAGATTATTCACTTTAAAACGAAATTGTATGAAAACAACAAACACCTTTGGTGTTGTATTTTACCTGAGAAAATACAAAGCCAGGGATGGCAAAGCCCCAATCTATGCTAGAATTACTGTTGATGGCCAACGAACGGATATTGCCCTTAAAAGGGACATTGATATGGAAAACAACTGGAATAGCGCTAAAGGAATGGCAAAAGGTAAATCCGAAGAAATAAGAATTTTAAACACTTACCTTGAACAAGTTCGCAGCCGTTTAACAGAATGTTACCAGGAGATACAAATAAAAAAGAAATTAGTAACTGCAGAAGCTGTTAAGAATAAATTTTGCGGTTTTGAAGAAAAAGAACATTCCCTCATTTCACTTTTCGATTATCACAATATTGAAATGAAAACTACATTGGAATGGGGAACCCTCAAAAATTATTTCACAACCAGGCGTTATGTTGAGGAATATTTGAAAGCTCATTTGAGAACTTCCGATGTATACCTGTCGCAATTAAATTATAAGTTTCTTACCGATTTTGAACGTTTTATGAAAGCCTATATACCCAAAGACCAAAAACTACCTTGTGGTCAAAATACCATTATGAAGCACATAGAGCGCATGAGAAAGGTTGTAAACATGGCTATCAAAAACGACTGGCTCGACCGCGACCCGTTCCAGAAATTCCAACCAACATTTATTAAAAGCAATCGCCAATATCTAACTATTGATGAGCTTACCGCCATCGAGCAAAAAGAATTTAAGATAATTCGGTTGCAACATGCCAAAGATATGTTTGTGTTCAGTTGTTATACTGGTTTAGCCTACATTGATGTTTACGAACTGACACCTCAAAACCTTAGTTTAGGAATTGATGGCGGTTATTGGATTAACACATGTCGACATAAAACCGATATTCCTGTTAGAATTCCCTTGTTACCAAAACCATTGGCAATCATTGAAAAGTACAAAAACAATCCAAGAGTATTGGCAAGTGAAAAGCTTTTACCCGTTTATTCCAATCAAAATCTAAATGCGTACCTCAAAGAAATTGCTGATTTTTGTGGGATTGAAAAACCTTTAACTTTTCACATTGCAAGGCATACATTCGCAACCACCGTAACACTTACAAATGGTGTCCCTATAGAAACAGTTTCAAAACTATTGGGACACACCAGTATTAAAACAACTCAGATTTATGCTAAAGTAATTGAGCAGAAAGTAAGTGATGATATGAGAATGTTGAAAGATAAATTATCAAATCCTGTGAACCTAAAAATAAATAAAGCAATATAAATTTGTTTCTATTGTCAAATTTTGAGGTCAAAAATGAAGGTGTCTCAAAAGTCGAGGCACCTTTTTTTGTTAATAAAAAGTTCATAAAAAAGGCTCATTAATTTAATCATTTATCTTGTTTAGTTGTCTCATTATCAAAAGTATGAGACATGTATAACCAAAGATCAAAAGTAGTTTTTAAAGACTACAGTCCCAATCAAATCATGTTACTTCCCCCATCACTGGAGGAGTTCATAGATGCAAACCATCCAGTTCGGGTTGTAAACAAAGTCATTGACAGTATTAACGCTGATGCATTGCATAAACAATATAAAGGAGGTGGCACCTCAAGCTATCATCCTCGGATGTTGCTGAAGGTTCTTATATACAGTTACCTGAACAATGTATATAGTAGTCGTAAAATGGAAACAGCCTTAAAAGAGAACATTCATTTTATGTGGCTGAGTGCTATGAACCACCCTGATCATAATACACTTAATCGATTTAGAAGTGATAGGCTCAAAAATGTTTTAAAAGAAATATTTGCACAAGTAGTCATGTTATTAGTGGAATCGGGACATGTAAGCCTTCAGGAAATCTATGTTGATGGGACCAAAATAGAATCCAAGGCTAATCGTTATACTTTCGTTTGGGGCAATTCCATAAAGACCAATAAGGAGAAAATGGTGGCACAACTAAAAGAGTTATGGGATTATACCCAATCGTTAGCCAAAGAGGAATTACAAGATACAGATAATGTTGACTTTACCCAAATAGATGCAGAAAAAGTAAAACGGACTATTAATCAAATAGATCAAGCATTATCTGATAAAAAGGTTGACAAGAAAGTAAGACAGAAATTAAATTACGCTCGCCAACATTGGCCACAAAATCTCAACAAGTACAAGGAGCAAGAGCAGATATTAGGCAAACGGAACTCGTATAGTAAAACAGACCCTGGGGCAACCTTCATGCGAATGAAAGAAGATCACATGAAAAACGGTCAGTTGAAACCAGGATATAATGTTCAGATAAGCACTAATAATCAATATATTGTAAACTATAGCCATCACCCCAATCCAACCGATACAACCACATTAAGGCCTCATTTGGAACAGTTCCACACCCTGTATAACAATTATCCTAAAGTAGCTGTGGCAGATGCTGGTTATGGTTCAGAAGAAAATTACGCATTGTTAGAAAAGGCAAAAATAGACGCTTATATAAAGTTTAACTATTTTGACAAAGATCAACGCAAAATTAAGAACTCTCTCAATAGCAATTTATTCTACAACTCTGAAAAGAACTGCTACTATTGTCCAATGGGTCAACCGATGAATTACATTGGCTCAATCAAACGAGTTACAGAAAACGGTTTTGAGCAACAAATATCTCGTTACCAAGCTATTAATTGCAGTACATGCCCATTGCGTGGAGCTTGTCATAAAAGTAAGAAGAATAAAATAATAGAAATTAATCATAATCTAAACCGACTAAAGGCCTAAGCATCAGAACGCTTGAAGAGTGAGCAAGGGCTTTACTACCGAAGTAAAAGAGGGGTTGATGTTGAACCCGTTTTTGCCAATATCAAGTTTAATAAAGGATTTAAGCGTTTTGGACTTAAAGGAATGTTAAAAACAGAAATTGAAATGGGCTTACTAGCGTTGGCACACAATTTAGCAAAAAGAGCAGCATAGGCTGCTTTGCCATCCTCTTAGGAAGGCAACAAATGTCCTATATCGTAATTATTAAATTATTATCAAAAAAATCTAAATTGATCAAACAAAAAAATAATCTACCATAAAACATTTTGATCAGTTCAAAAAAATTCTACGTTTTTTAACCAAAAAAAGACCATCTCATTTTTACTTTTGAGACGGCCTCTTTATTATAATATTCGGTAATATTTTATTTACGATTTACGTATAGCAGTAATTCCTGGGAGTGCTTTGCCTTCCATATATTCAAGCATTGCACCACCGCCAGTTGAAACATAACTTACCTTATCGGCCAATTTGTTTTTGTTTATTGCTGCCACTGAATCGCCTCCACCAATTAAACTAAAAGCACCTTTTGCTGTGGCATCAGCAATTGCATGGGCAATAGCGGATGTTCCTTTGGAAAATTTTTCCATTTCAAAAACTCCGGCTGAACCATTCCACAAAATTGTTTTTGATTTTGATATTACATCGCTGAAAATTTTAATGGTTTCATCGGCAATATCTAAGCCCATCCAACCATCTGGGGTTTGGTCAATTTTAGAAATACCGGTATTTGCATTTGCATCAAAAGCATCAGCGTTTACAGCATCAACAGGCAGATAAACTTTTACATTTTTTTCTTTGGCTTTCTTCAATATTTCTAATGCTAGTTCCAATTTGTCTTCTTCGCAAAGCGATTTGCCAATTTTTCCACCTTGTGCTTTGATAAATGTATAAGTCATACCGCCAGCAATGATGAGGTTGTCAACACGGTCGAGCAAGTTTTCGATAATTAAAATTTTATCCGACACTTTTGCGCCACCCATAATAGCAGTAAATGGTTTTACAGGTGCTTTCATCACCTTATCCATTGCGTTTAATTCACTTTCGATAAGATATCCAAACATACTATCATTTGGGAAATATTCAGCTATTAATGCAGTTGAAGCATGTGCACGGTGGGCTGTTCCAAATGCATCGTTTACATAACAATCAGCAAAACTTGCCAACGTTTTAACAAAGGCTTTTTGACTTTCCTTAACTTTTGCTTTTCCGGCTTTCTTTTCTTCATCTGTAGGATTTTCGCCTAAATGGTAAGGTTTGCCTTCTTCTTCTTCATAAAAACGAAGATTTTCGAGTAACATTACTTCTCCTGGTTTCAATGAAGCTGCCATTGCCTTTGCATTTTCGCCAACACAGTCGTCGGCAAATTTAACAGTTGTGCCAATATTTTTTTCAACAACCGAAACAATATGTTTTAATGAAAATTTTTCCTGTACTTTACCATCCGGACGACCGAGATGCGACATTAAAATAACAGAACCGCCATCGCTTAAAACTTTTTTGATAGTTTTCAAAGCGCCACGAATTCGTGTATCATCAGTCACTTCAAAAGTTTGTTTGTTCAAGGGTACATTAAAATCGACCCTGATAATTGCACGTTTTCCTTTAAAATTGTATTTTTCTATTGTTTGCATGATTATTATTGTTATAAAATTAACGCACAAAGATAAAAAAACAATTTCATTATTTTTGTCGTCTGGTAAGAATATAAATTGAATGCTACAATAGGGATTCGTAGTAGAACTGGAATAAATTTTAATAAATATTTTAAGTTAAATTAACCCAACATTATTTAACCTTTTAAAAATGAAATTTTCAAATGTAATTGGTCAAAAAGTTCTTAAACAACAACTAATTCAAACAGTAAAAGAAAACAGAGTTAGTCATGCGCAACTTTTTGCTGGCAATGAAGGAACGGGAGGCTTGGCATTGGCATTGGCCTATGCACAATATATTTGTTGCGAAAATACTACAGATAATGATTCTTGCGGAGTTTGCAGATCATGCTTAAAATATGAAAAACTGGTTCATCCCGATTTGCATTTTGTATTTCCGGTGGTAAATACGGGTTCAAATAAAGCTGTAAGTGATGATTTTATAACGGAATGGCGTTCTGCATTGCTTGAAAATGCATATCTTAATTTGAATCATTGGATTGAAATTATTGCCAAAGAAAATAAACAAGGAGGGATATTTGAAAAAGAAAGTGGTGAAATAATAAGGAAACTGAGCCTTAAGACTTACGAGTCGGAATACAAAATAATGATTATCTGGATGCCAGAAAAAATGCACACTGTGGCCTCTAACAAACTTTTAAAATTAATTGAAGAACCACCTCAGAAAACATTATTCATATTGGTTTCAGAGAATCCCGGGCAACTTTTGGCAACAATTTTATCGCGTTGTCAACTTATAAAAGTCCCCCCAATTGACAGGACTGAGATGAGCGAAGCCATTTCTACTCAAATTCCAGAACCGTCAAAAGTGAATGAAATAACCAGGGTTGCAAATGGTAATTATTTAAAGGCCCTGGAACTGATAAATTCAGAAGATGATGACCAGTTTTACTTTAATTATTTTGTGAGTTTAATGCGGAATTGCTATTCGAAAAAAGTTCTGGAGCTTATTAAATGGGCTGAAGATGTGGCATCAATTGGTAGGGAAAAACAAAAGAAATTTTTACTTATCAGTCTTAGGTTGGTACGTGAAAATTTTGCAATGAATGTTGCAAGCCCCGATATTGTTTATTTAAATAATAATGAATCGCAATTTTCCGACAAATTTCATCCTTACATCAATGAAGAAAATATACAATTAATTTCGGAGCAATTGAACAAAGCAATTTATCATATTGAGGCAAATGGGAATGCAAAAATTATTTTTCTTGACCTTGCGTTAAAGTTGGTAAAACTCATTAGAATAGCTGAAGTAGTTGCTAAGCAATAGCTATTCACAAATTTCAATCCCACATTTCCGAAAATTGCATACATTTGTCAGTTTAAATTAAATTAACGAATGGGTAGTAATGGACTGATATCCCGCGGTTGTTTTCAGGTGGCAAGTGATGCAACTGAAACTTATAGCACAAAACCATCAGGATGTTCAAAACTCAATGTTTATAATTGGCTCGAAGATATACCGACCGGAATTTCTTTGTCTGATTTTGTTGAGGTACGATTTAAAAATACACGTAAATCATATTTTGTAAATGTCAATGGTTTGCCATTACGAATTGGAGATATTGTTGCTGTTGAGGCATCTCCAGGACATGATATAGGAACCGTATCATTAGTTGGCGAATTGGTTTTGGAGCAATTAAAAAGATATAAGATACGTACTGATAACGGCGAATTTAAAAAAGTCTATCGCAAAGCAAAAGGTTTGGATATTGACAAATGGCGCGAAGCAATTGATTTAGAAGAACCTACAATGCTTAGGGCGCGTAAAATAAGCGAAAACCTGAAATTGAACATGAAAATTGGAGATGTTGAATATCAGGGCGACAGGACAAAAGCAATTTTCTATTATATAGCTGATGAACGGGTCGATTTTCGCGAATTAATAAAAGTTTTAGCGGAAGAATTTAAAGTGCGTATAGAAATGCGCCAAATTGGTGCCAGGCAGGAAGCCGGTCGAATTGGTGGAATTGGTGCTTGTGGCCGTGAATTGTGTTGTTCAACCTGGATGAACAGCTTTGCATCTGTATCAACAAGCGCCGCACGTTACCAGGAAGTTTCGCTTAATCCTCAGAAATTAGCCGGGCAGTGTGGAAAATTAAAATGCTGTCTTAACTACGAAATGGATACTTATTTGGATGCCAGAAAGGATTTCCCGGATATAAATATTCCATTGGAAACCGCAGATGGAACTGTTTATCATCAAAAAACAGATGTATTCAGGCGAACAATGTGGTATGCGACATACAATGATGGGGAAGGCACTAATTTTATTCCATTATCTGTTGATAGAGTAAAGGAAATAATTGAAGAAAATAAATCAGGAAAGAAAGTTAAACTTGAAGTTTCCGAAAATAAAGAGAATCAAAAAATTAATAAAGAACAACTCGATTTTAAAAATGTAGTTGGCCAGGAAAGCATTACTCGCTTTGATACAAATAAAAATAGGCAACAAAAAAGCAGGCACCACAAACTACAACGAAGAAATGAAAATTAAAGGTTTACTTTTTATTGCAATAGCATTAATTACAACGCATTGCTCAAACCTGAACGATTTTGACCAAAATATTTCAATTGACAATTCATCATGGGCAATTGATAAGGTATTACGGTTTGAATACAATTCAAAGGACACATTAAATGGAAAGGATATATTTGTAAATCTTCGACATACCGGTTTGTACAAATACAACAATATATTTTTATTTGTCACCACGCTCGCCCCGAATGGCGAAAGCATTAAAGATACAACTGAATTTATCCTGGCAAACAACAGTGGTAAATGGTTTGGCTCAGGTATTGGCGATATTAGTGATGTTCGGTTGGTTTACAAGCATAATGTAAAATTTGGTCAGGTAGGTAAATACGTTTTTTATGTACAGCATGGCATGCGTGATAAAAAACTGGATGAAATTGTAGATGTGGGAATACATATTCAAAACAGCAAATAAATACTGCAAAAAATTTGCTAAATGAACTTCGGAATTTGCAATTGAAAATTTCATTACATCTGTAATAACGGGAAAATCGTTTTTTTATATCATGGGGCAGAATAAATTAGCACGTTTTAACGATTTGCATAATTTTTCAAATGTTATAGAGGCTGGATTCGATGAGGTTTTCAAAAATAATCATCCTGTTCAGGGAAATTGGTTGCAGACAAAATTCAAAAATAACAATCCAATTGTACTTGAACTAGGCTGTGGGAAAGGGGAATATACGGTAAATCTTGCAGAAAAATATCCTGAAAAGAATTTCATTGGTGTTGACATAAAAGGCAACAGGATTTGGGTGGGTGCTAAACGGGCACTTGACAGCGAAATGAACAATGTTATGTTTCTAAGAACGCGTATTGAATTTATCGATGCATTTTTTGCTCAAAATGAAGTGGATGAAATATGGATTACATTTCCCGATCCTCAGGAGAACCGCAACCGAAGAAGGAAAAGGTTGACCTCACCTGTATTTTTAAGCAAATATAAATGCTTTTTAAAACCCAAAGCTATTATACACTTAAAAACCGATAATGATAAGTTATTCGATTTTACACAGAGATTATGCGAAATCAATAATTTAGATGTTAAAATCAGTACTTTCAACCTGTATAATTCAGCATTTGCCGATGAAACGCATGGTATAAAAACGTATTACGAAAGTATGTTTCTGGCTGAAGGTAAGCCAATTCATTATATCCAGTTTTCACTAAATAATATAGCAACTTTTCATGAGCCAGAAGAAAAATAATAATTTTTTTGAACAGGTTTACGAAATTACCAAGCTTATTCCTTTTGGAAGGGTAACTTCATATGGAGCTATAGCAAAATGCATTGGAACAGCCGGCTCGTCACGTATGGTGGGTTGGGCATTGAACAATTGTCATGGATTGCCAGGATTTATTCCTGCACACAGGGTTGTAAACAGAAATGGGATATTATCGGGTAAACATCATTTTGGTGGTGAAAATGTAATGAAACAACTTCTTGAAAGTGAAGGCGTAAAAGTTGAAGATGATAAAATAATCGATTTTGAGAAAGTTTACTGGGATCCTATGAAAGAACTTGGAATTTAAATTTTTATTCTGTCAAAACCTTCACCATATACGCCCATAATACTTCCCAATGATATAAATGCACGTTGATCTACTTCTTTAATAATTCGTAAAACCTGGCCAGATTCATACTTCTTTACCATAATTAAAAGTATTTTCGTTTTTTCTTTCATATACCAGCCTTCGCCATCTAAGAGTGTTATACCACGGCCAACTTCAGAGGAAATACGCATAGCAATTTCCTCATATTTTTTCGAAATAACAAAAATCTGGTAACTTTGGTTCGAGCCTTCAAGTACCAGGTCAATTACATAGGATGTCAGAGCCATTGATACATATCCATAAACTATCTTTTCAATAGAATGAAATAAAATGTATGAAGATGCAATGATAATTACGTCCATATATAATATTAACCTTCCCAGGCTGATATTGTAATATTTATTAATCATCATGGCAATAATATCAGTACCGCCGGTGCTGCCACCCTGGCTGAATACTATACCAACTCCTGCACCCGACAATATACCACCAATTACTGATGCCATAAATGCATCTTTAACAATTGGTGTATGGAAAAATGGCTGTAATATGGAAAAGAAAAATGATAATCCTATAACACCGTAAATAGTTTGAACTCCGAATTTTGTTCCAAGTACACGAATTGAAAGTAAAATGAGTATTACATTGAAAACAAAAAAGCTGACACCTATTGGAAATTTAACTGCATAATAAATTAATGAACAAACCCCGCTGAGTCCACCACCGGTAATTTGTGCCGGAATAAGAAAACCCATCCAGCCTACGGCAGTTAGTATTAACCCAAATGTGATGGTTGCATGAGATTTAATATAAGGGAAATATTTTTTCATTTATCAATATGCTAATTTCTTGATGTGCTAATATGCTAATGTGTCAATATACTGAGTTTAATAAATTTTTTGAAATGCTTTTAAGGGAATAAATTGTATTTATAAAATATTATATCATTAACAAATTGTCACATTAGCACAATATTTACAATTTTTCCAGGAACTACAATTACTTTTTTAGGAGCCTTGCCTTCCAACCATTTTGTAGCATCTCTGTGCGACAATGCTTCTGATTCAACAGCTTTCGCATCTAATTCTTTTGGCAATTCCATTTCAAAACGTCGTTTACCATTCACTGAAACTGCATAAACAACTGTATCTTCGATTAAATATTTCTGATTTACTTCTGGAAATTCTTCATAAGCTAATGTATTGTGATGCCCCAGAGTTTCCCATATTTCTTCAGCCAGATGTGGTGCATAAGGTGCAAGTATTTTTGCAAAAGCTTCACCGGTTTCTTTTGTAATTTTTTGTTTTTTAACACAAAGGTTTGTAAAAATCATCATTTGCGAAATCCCGGTGTTGAACCTTAAATTTTCAATATCCGAACTTACTTTTTCGATAGTTTTATGAAGAAGTTTCAAAACCTCAATATCTTCTTCACCTGTATAATAATTGGCTATATCATTAAATAGTTTACAGGCGCGGGAAAGAAATCCGAAAACACCTTTAACTCCACTTTCTGCCCAGGGCTTTGTAGCATCTAAAGGTCCGAGAAACATTTCATATAATCGCAACGAATCGGCACCATATTGATTTACCACATCATCAGGGTTCACCACATTCTTCAGCGATTTTGACATTTTTGCAACTATTTGCCTTAGTTCTTCACCGGTATTTTTATGAAAAAATTTATTCTCTTTTTCCTCAACCAAATCCGAAGGAACTTTTGCACCAGCTTCAGTTTCGTAAGCATAAGCCAGTATCATTCCCTGGTTGTATAATTTTTGAAAAGGCTCATCGGTTGAAACAATTCCCAGATCGAACATTACTTTGTGCCAAAAACGACTGTACAAAAGGTGTAGAACAGCGTGCTCAGCTCCGCCTATATATAAATCAACAGGCATCCAATAATTTTCAAGCACTTTTGCAAATGGTTCGTTTTCATTTTTCGGGTCGATGTAACGCAAAAAATACCAGCATGAACCAGCCCATTGCGGCATTGTGTTTGTTTCCCTTCTGCCTTTGCGTCCATTTGCATCAGTTACATTGAGCCATTCGTTTGAGTTTGCCAAAGGAGACTCACCATTCGCTCCCGGTTCATATTTTTCTAATACAGGAAGTTCGAGAGGAAGTTGATCATCGGGTATAACTGAAATTTCTCCATCTTCCCAATGAATTAATGGAAATGGCTCGCCCCAATAACGCTGACGGCTGAAAAGCCAATCCCGCATTTTATAGTTAATTTTTTCTGTTCCCTGTCCAGTTTCTTCTAACCATGCAATCATGGTTTGTATTCCCTTTTCTTTATTCAGGCCGTTTAAATTAATCCCTTTTTCAGGGTTTGCCGAGTTAATGTATTCGCCATCATCTGTCCAGCAAGCATTACCTGTTAATATTTTATTTCGTAAATCAACTTCAGCATTTTTCGGATCGAGGATGCAAATAACTGGTATTTCAAATTTTACTGCAAATTCAAAATCGCGTGTATCATGCGCCGGAACAGCCATAATTGCACCTGTACCATAACCGGTAAGAACATAATCGGCAATATATACCGGAATTTTATTTCCATTTACAGGGTTTATGGCGAATGAACCTGTGAAGACACCTGTTTTTTCTTTTGAAAGCTCCGTTCTGTCCAGCTCTGATTTTTTAGCTGCTTTTTGAATATAATCATTAACTAATGAAAGGTTTTCAATGGTAGTAATTTTTTTTACCATTGCATGTTCAGGCGCAATAACCATATAAGTTGCGCCGAATAAGGTGTCGGGACGAGTAGTAAAAACCCTGATAGTTTCATTCAGTCCGTCAATTTTAAAGTCAACTTCAGCACCGGTTGAACGTCCAATCCAATTACGCTGCATATCTTTCACACCTTCCGGCCAATCTACATTTTCAAGACCCTGAATTAATCGTTCAGCATAATGTGGAATTCTCAACAACCATTGCTTAAGATTTTTGCGTACAACCTGATTGCCACATTTTTCATGGCTCCCATCCATTAATACTTCTTCATTGGCACAAACTATTTTGCAATGATTGCAATACCAAACTTGTGCATTGGCATAATAAGCCAGGCGTTGATTGTTAATATATTCTTTTATTGCGCTTTTACCTTTTGCTTTAATATCTTCAGGAATTTGAAGTTCAGCAATTGGTCGGCCTTTTTGTAAGTCTTTATCAAACCAGGTGTTGAATAATTTTGCAAATATCCATTGTGTCCATTTAAAATAGCCAGGATCAGTTGTGTTAATTTCTCTATCCCAATCGTAGCTTAACCCAAGCATTTTAATTTGCCGACGGAAATTATCACAATTTTTATTGGTAGTGATGGCAGGGTGTGTACCGGTTTGGATTGCATACTGTTCCGCTGGTAATCCGAATGCATCCCAACCCATAGGATGCAATACATTAAAACCTTTCATCCTTTTGTATCGACTTACAATATCAGTTGCCGTATAGCCTTCAGGATGTCCAACATGCAAGCCTGAACCGGAAGGGTAGGGGAACATATCAAGTACATAATATTTTGGCTTCGAAAAGTCTGTCGATGTCTTAAAAGTTTTATTCTTTTCCCAATATTCCTGCCACTTTGGCTCAATTTCCTTAAAGTTGTATTCCATGTTTTAAATATCAAAGTGGCAAAAGTAAGAAAAGTTAAACAATTGCTTTGATTTTCAAATAAAGTAGATTAAGGAAATGATGAAAAGAGAAAGTAACCTGCTAATTCTGAAAAATTTGATTAGTTTCTTGATTCAATTTAGAAATATTTTGGGTATTATTCATTTTAAGTAGATGATGGGCAATATCAAAATTCATAATAAAGCCAACAAAAATATTAAGGAATGGGAAGTCATGAAAACCTTGTTCAATGCCTATCCTATAAGTTAAAGCTTTTGATTTGTAGTCTAAATAATCTCGGATTAATAACGGACGGTCGCCATTATTTTTGTATCCATAGTAACCTCCGGTTTCAAATTTCATTTTAAAATTTCCGGCAATGAAACTTGCTCCTGCATTTCCCATAACTGCATCATTCTGGCGGAGCATTAATTGATTGGTTTGCCAGCAATAAAAACCTCCGGCAAAAAATAGTCTCATTCGTATCCAGGAATTTAATTTGAAATCTTTTCCAAATGACATATCGAAAAAATAACCTGGCGCATCAATATGACGTGCATCCCAATCGTTTTTCCCGGTAGTTGTTTTTATATTGAATCGAATTGCAATATCGGGCAGATACTGATTATCGCGTATAATCTGAATTGTTGAATTCACATTAATATCGCCTGCAGAGGTTCCTTTCCCTGGCTCATGCCAGGCTGCATCTTCCGTTCGTCTCTCGATGCCCATATGATAATGCTCAATAATTGCATTATTCATTTCAAGTGAAACAAAATCAGGTACAATTACTGAATTTAAGCGCATATATATGGTCTGATCATTTTCTCCACTTGCATTATTACCAATTAAACGGGTTTCAAAATTACTAACCTCGTCAACATGTCCTTCATTGGCTTCGGGAACGGGTAAGGCATTTGGACCCATTTTACCCGGTGCATCAATAATAAATTGTTTCCAACAACCCATTCCATCACAGATTGGAGCGTCTTTCGAAAATGAAACAGCCTGGTATTGACCTTTTAATAAATTATTTAATTGAATGAAATAGAGAATAGTAACAATAAAAATAAATTTTAGAACAGACTTTTTCTTCAATTCACTATTGTTTGGAGATACGATCATTAATATTAAATCTTATTTTGACTAAAAATTTCCGCTACTTTCTCAAGTTTTACACCTCTCGATCCTTTAATCAAGATTGAAGAATTTTGTATTGGAAATTTCAATAAATATTCTTTAAGTAAATCTGCACTATTAAAAGTTTTATACGGATTATTTATAATTTGAAAATCTTTTCCGACCAGATAAACAATATCGAAACTTAAGCTTTTAATCAATTCAATTAATTTTGAATGTTCAACAAATGATTGATCACCAAGTTCAAACATTTCACCTAAAATTATTACTTTTTTTAAATCAGATTTATTTTGATTAAAATTCATCAATGCAACTTCCATACTCGATGGATTTGCATTATAAAAATCAAAAATAATATTATTGTTGCCTGATTTAATAAATTGTGATCTATTGTTTGAAGGTTGGTAATTTGCTATTGCATCGGCAATTTTTTCTGGTGAGATATTAAAATGTAATCCAATACAACATGCTGCAAGTGTATTTTCGAAATTATAATCACCAACAAGTTTTGTAGAAACTTCATGACTTTTTAGGGAACTACTTTTAAAACTGAATTTTAAATATAAATTTGAATCTAGTATTTTACCCTGACATACGCAATATTTTCCTTTTCCAAAATCCAATTTAAAACATTTGGCATTTTCAGTTTCATTTATTAAAATTGAATTATCTGAATTATAAAATATAGTACCATTCGTTTTATCAAGATATTTATACAATTCAGTTTTAGCTTTAATTACACCTTCAAAAGATCCAAAGCCCTCCAAATGAGCTTTTCCAATATTGGTTATTAAACCAAAATCTGGTTCCGCAATTTCACATAAAAAGCCAATTTCACCAATATGATTCGCACCCATTTCTATTATCCCAATTTCAGTAGAATTGTTCATAGAAAGAAGTGTAAGAGGAACTCCGATGTGATTGTTTAAATTACCTGGAGTAGCTATAATATTAAATTTTTTGCTAAGCACTGCAGCAAGCAACTCTTTTGTTGTAGTTTTACCATTAGTACCGGTTATTGCAATTATTTTAGCTTTAGTTTGTTTCCTGTGGTAATTGGCCAATTTTTGTAAAGTTTCTAATACATTATGAACTAATATATAATTATCACCTTTTTTAAACTCCTCTTCATCAATAATGGCAAATGCGGCACCTTGTAGAATTGCTGAACTTGCATATTCATTACCATTAAATTTATCACCTTTTAAAGCAAAGAATAAACAATCTTCCGAAATATTCCTGCTATCCGTACAGATTACGGGATGCTTTACAAAGATTTCATAAATATCTTGTACTTTCACTTATTAATAAATTTAAAAATAAAAAAACCCCATTTAAAAATGAGGTTCTTTATATTATAATTTACACAAATATCAATTTCCTTTAGGACTGCCAACACGTGTCATAGCACAACGGAAGCCTAAATCGTCGCGTGTTCCGCTTTCATCTAAAAACCTTCTGGTTCCAGGGCTTAACCAATAAGCTCTATCTCTCCAAGAACCACCTTTATATACTCTTACATGATCAGTAATTAATGATGACATATCATTTTGTCCTTCGGCATACATACGGGAAGTTCCACCTTTCTTTTCAGTATCAGAATAATCTAAAACTGATTTATCATCTCCATCATCATAATTTCTGTAATCTGCCTTTGTATAATTTCTACGACCAGCAGTATGTTCAGGGGTTACATCCTGAAATTTAATTCTTCCTAAACTATCTTTTGGAGCCAAATTTCCTTCTTCATCTTTTACAGGTTCTTGAAAAACATTACCACGAAATGGGCTAAATTCATCTTCATCTTCACTAGTTAATGGCCTGTAAACATCCATTACCCATTCGCTTACATTACCTGCCATACAATACAATCCATAATCATTTGGCCAATACGATTTTACCGGAGCAGTAACATCAGCATTATCATTTAAGTCGCCTGCAGTACCCATATAGTCGCCACGGCCTCTAACAAAATTTGCACGCATTTTACCGCGGTATTTTGATTCGCTATTACGCAATGTGTGCCCACTCCAAGGATATAAGCGGCGTTCATAAATTCTTTCGTCAAAGCTGTTACCTATTAAAGAAAATGCTGCAAATTCCCATTCAGCTTCAGTTGGAAGTCTGTATTTTGGAAGCAATAAACCATCTTCTAATTTTATCGTTCTATCGGTACCCATTGGGGTAGTTTTATTTTTATCAGGAGTTCCAGTGTATTGACCTGCTAAATAAGCATCTGTGTTAAAGTTTTCAGCACCAGCCTGATTTGGGTCCATTTTAAGGTAACCATTATTTACCAAAATCATTTCGTTTACACGGTCGGTTCTCCAAGCACAATAGTCATTTGCCTGCAACCAGTTTACTCCAACTACAGGATATTCATTATAGGCTGGATGCCTGAAATAATATTCAACGTAAGGTTCGTTGTAAGCCATTTTTTCACGCCAGACCAATGTGTCAGGTAAAGCTTTTCTGTAAACAGCTGGGAATTCAGAAAAAACTCTGTTAATCCAGAATAGATATTCACGGTAATCAACATTTCTGACTTCGGTTTCATCCATATAAAATGAAGGAACCGTAACCCTTCTTGGTTGGTTGTTCCAATCCCAGGTAACATCTTGTTCAACACGCCCCATTGTAAATGTACCACCTTCAATAAAAACCAATCCCGGACCGGTCTGTTGCTGGTAATCTGTTACAACTTCAAAACCGCCATTAGTAGCGCTATTATAGTCCCAACCTGTGGTAGATGATGTGTTTCCTGTCTTTGAGATATCATTATTACTGCATGATACCAAAACTAACCCGCACACAATCATTAACGAAATAACATATTTGATTTTCATATGCTGTTTGATAATTTTAAATTCAAATATAATAAAATTTTGAACACGTTTGCAAATCTATAAAAAATAAAAACATCTTATTGAACATTTGGAATATTATCCGGACATTTTATTGGAGCAAATCTTTTACTTTTTGGATTTTTACGCAAAAATTTAATAATAGTTATCTCATGTGCTCCGGTAAATGGCTGATAATTATTCAATGATGGTACCTGATAGTCATAGCTGTAATAAAAATTTATATTAGCTAACGAAATTCCAGCCGAAAATATTATTGAATTGAGTTGAATTGGCAAATTATTTCTTAGCCAAATGCCAACTGATAAATTATCTTTTTCAAAATTTGTTCCAATATCTACAAAAGTTGACAATCCCTGTGAAACAGCCATAATTGCAGGAGAAGCAGTTAATCCACCATTACTATTTATTCTATCATTTGTTAATTTAAAATCACGTGAATAATAAAATGAGAATAAAAATGGAGTAGACACAAAATTGTTGCTTAATTTAATAAAACCTGAATTTAAATGATAGATTGAAAATCCGATTTCTGAAAATCTGGAAATTCCTAAAATACCAGCACCAAAATCGGGATTAATAGCAGATGTTGAAGTTAGCAGTTCATTATTGGTCGCAGAATTAAATTGCCTGAAATTTGTCCCATACGATTGCAATGAAGCTTGAAGTCCTGTTTGAACTGTTAAATTTCGCATAACTTTAAAGCGATAACTGTACATGAAATCTACATTTGTAGAGGTAATTGTCCCACTTGCCATATTATCGCGTGTAAAGTTGAGGCCGAGCCCGCTGTGTATTTTATCATAAAACTGATCGTAACTTCCCTGGTAGGTAATAAATGCATTTCCTAAAGCAGGCCATTGATTCCGATAATGCAAACACAATCTTGGATCGTTTGCTGAACCTGTATTTGCTGGGTTCATGGCTATGGTGTTTAAAAAAAAATGCGAAAAAACCTGATCTTGGGCTTTGATTTGCATCAAAACCAGTATATTTAAAATAATAATTATGCTTAAATATTTCATCCTTTTCTACTTAATAAATAGATATTGATGTTAGGTTCCAATTGTAACATTTTTTCAAATATGTGAATATCAAATACTGACGCATCATAAAACGATAATAATAAAACGAAATTATAAAATGTGTTAACAATAATATCTTGAGTTGTCCGTTTTTTTGTTATTTGGATCAAAATTATAACCAATTAAATTATTATTTTGCGGAACTAAAATAGAATTAATGCGAATATTAATATTAATATGCTTTTTGAATTTGTTTATTTTGAGGCTTTCTGGACAGGATAATGTTTACCAAAGAACTGTTTTGTGGAAAAGTAATATAAAAATATCAAACAGTATTGAAAAATTGTACTTTGCCGGAGCTTATTATCCCGATTCAGCAACTAAATTACCTTATTATCAAGAAATTATTGAAAATGGAGGCATGATAAATGTTTCTATTTCTGACGTTCAAACAGAACCTTTCGACTCTATTGAATTGATTAATATTGGAAGAAAAGAATTAATTCCTGATTCAATAGTTCTAAAACAAATAATACGTCCATTTAGAAAAAGATTTGAATTATTTGTTTCTCTTATACCATTGTATTATGATACTTTACAGCATAAGGTTTTAAAAATTAAATCGTTTAAATTTTTAATTAATAAAAAGCCTTTGTCTTTAGCCAAATCGGAAACTTTAACTTCTACAACTTATGCTGCACATTCAATTTTGGCAAGTGGGAAATGGTATAAATTTAAATTAAGCCAGGATGGCGTAGTTAGCAAAGATGGAATTTACAAATTAAATTATACTGATATAAAAGCAATGGGTTTTAGTTCCCCTTCAACTGTCAGAATTTTTGGGAATGGTGGTGGTATGCTGGCGAAAAATGCCGCTATGCCTCGCATTGATGATCTTAGTGAGGTGTCTGTGGAATACTTTAGTGACCATCTTATATTTTATGGACAAGGTCCAAATGTTTGGACTTACGACAGTATTAACAAAATTTTTAAACATCAACAAAATAAATTTTCAAATTATACCTATTATTATATTACCGATTTAAAAGGCACGTTGAAGACTATTAATACTATTGCAACACCGGAAAATGGTTCTCAGGTTGAGGTTAATACATTTGATGCTTATCAGTATAATGAACCTGATATTGTTAATTTGCTTCGTTCCGGAGCTGAATGGTATAGTGAACCCATTTCAAATGGGAATAGTTATCTATATAACTTTAATTTCCCAAATACTGATATTTCAAGTTCTGCAAAATTTTATTACGATGTAATTGGTGGTTCAGTTAATACTTCCTATTTCTCATTTGTTGTTGCAGGTAAAAGTTTTAATTCAAAAAATATTTCGTCAATAGGCAGTTATGGAAATACTGATGGACCTGTTGCAAGTGATGTTAATGGAATAATTAGTTTTACTCCACAAAGTGACAATACATCGGTCAACGCTACATTTAACAACAGTCTTTCTTCAGATGGTTTGGCACTTGGATATATCAACTATTTTGGTATTAATTTACGTTGTAAATTGGTGATAAATAGTCAACAATTGTTGTTTCGCGATTTACAATCAGTTAAAGCAGGGCAGGTTGCTGAGTTTAATATTACCAATGCCAATTCTAATTTTGAAGTATGGGATATTACAAATGTTTGCAATCCACAAAAAATGACCACTGTGTTAAACGGAACTACAATTTCATTCAAAACAAAGTCCGATTCACTTAAACAATATATTGTTTTTAATAATTCTGCATTTCCTTATACAGTAGATATAAAAGGTGAAGGAACAGGCTTTATTCAGAACCAGGATATTCATGGAAGTTCGGTACCTGACATGATTATAGTGGCACCAACAGATACAGGTATTCAATCGCAGGCGCAACGCCTTGCTAATTGGAGAGAGCAACAAGACGGGTTAAAAGTTATGGTTGTAAATATCAACCAGGTGTATAACGAATTTTCTGGTGGAAGAAAAGATGTAACTGCAATTCGCGATATGGTGAAAATGTTTTACGATCGCTCAACAGGATTAGGGAATGAATTAAAATATTTGTTGTTATTTGGTGATGGCACATTTGACAATAAAGACGAACATACCGGAAATGGGAATTTAATACCTACTTATGAATCCGCAGAATCTCTTAATGCAGGGAATTCATATGTTACAGATGATTATTTTGGATGGATGACTGATAATTCCAATGATGGAGATAATATGCTTGAAATTGGAATTGGAAGAATTCCTGCTCAGGATAGTTCCGAAGCCAGAATTGTGGTGGATAAGTTAATCAATTACGATTCAAAAGCAGGCTTTGGCGACTGGAGAAATAAAATAACAATGGTAGCCGATGATGGCAGTTCAAATAATGGTGATAAATATTTTGAAGAAGAAGCTGAAAAACAGAGTAATATAGTAGCAGCGTATAATCCAACTTTTATTTTAAATAAGATTTATCTTGACGCTTTTCCTATAGTGGAGTCTGCTTTAGGAATAACTTATCCTGACGTAAATACAAATTATGATAAAGCAATTAATTTGGGTACTTTACTTATTAATTATACCGGGCATAGCAACGAAAACCAATTGTCACATGCGGCCATCAGCAGCCAAACCGATATACAAAGCTGGCAAAATAAAAACAGGTATTTCTTATTTTTTACAGCCTCGTGTGAATATAGCCGTTTCGACGATTTGCAGAATGGGACAAATGCTTCGTTCGATAATTCTGATGTCCAGGATTGGAATAATGTATCATCTTCAGGTGAAAATATTCTTTTACGTGAGGAGGCAGGTGGAATAGGTTTATTTTCTACCACCAGAGTTGTTGATGAAGGAGGAAATTCAGATTTGAATGAGGCGTTTTATAACTATATATTTACAAAAGATTCTAATAATAATTTTTATCGTTTGGGTGATGTAAATATGCTTTCAAAGAATCAAATTTTAAGCGCGTCTTGGAACACTAACAGGTTAAATTTTGCACTTTTAGGCGATCCGTCAATGATTCTTGCATATCCAAAAGATACCAATATAATTACCGATTCCATTAATAACAAACCAATTAATGAATTAGATACTTTAAATGCACTTGGGTTTGCAAATGTTACGGGTCATATCGAAAATAATACCAAGTTTAATGGAATTGTGAATGTTTCTGTTTACGATAAAGTTTATAAACGTACAACCTTAGGAAATTTAGGAAACGAGCTTTTCAACTTTACTGTTCAGGACAATTTAATTTTTAAAGGTCAGGCCAAAGCAAATAATGGACGTTTCCAATATAAATTTCCAATTCCAAAAGATATTCAGTACAATATTGGCAAAGGGAAAATTATATATTATGCAACTGATTCGGTTACCGATATGGCAGGATATACAACAAGCTTTTGCGTAGGTGGGGTAAATTCATTAAACACAATTAATGATTCAATTGGACCAAAGATTAAATTGTACATGAACGATACTAATTTTATCAATGGCGGGATTACAAATACAAACCCAAATCTGCTTGTAAGATTATCCGACACATACGGCATTAATGCTACCGGAAATGGAATTGGTCACAATATTTCGGCGGTTTTGGATAATGATATTTCCAATGCGGTTTACATGAACGATTCATATTTATCAGATGTTGGTAATTATCAAAGTGGTACAGCTATTTATCCTTATACCGGTTTAAGATTAGGGCAACATACAATTTCAGTTACTGCCTGGGATATATACGATAATTATTCAACGGCTTCAATACTATTCAATGTTGCAGATAGCAGCAAAATGATTTTGACCAATTTACTTAATTATCCAAATCCGTTCTCAGCAGAGACCAACTTTGTTTTTGATTTCAATTGGCCAAACCAAAACCTGAATATTGAAATAAGAATATTTTCATTGTCAGGCCAGTTGGAAGCAATACTTAAAACCGGCGGTGTTCCAACAGGCTTTAGAATAGATCCGATTACCTGGAATGGAACAAATAATTCAGGCCAAAAATTGAACCCCGGTATTTATTTATACAGGCTCAGTGTAACAAGTAGTGATGGCCAGCATGCAAATGCTTTTGGGAAAGTTGTTATTGTAAGATAATATTAATAATGAGTTTGAGTTATACTATGGAATTTATTAGTTATATTAAAATGAATAAAAGACTTATGCATGAATTGAATTTTGAATTAAATCCTTAATTTAAATTTTTTTTAACGATTAAAATTAAAGTATATATTTGTTGCATTTAAATTTTAGAGAAAATGATTAAAAGAATTTTAATTGTGCTGTTGGTAAGCTCGGTGTTGGCTAATTTAAATATTTTACATTGTCAATTTAGCGGTAAATTGTATTATAATGGAGAAAATGGTTCCCATGTAATACAAACCCCTGTTCCTTTTTTAAATATCAATCCTGATTCAAGGGCTGGAGGAATGGGCGATGTTGGAGCAGCAACTTCTCCTGATATGAATTCATTAAATTTCAATACCGCAAAATATGCCTTTATTGATGACGATTTGGGCTTTTCAGCATCTTATTGTCCCTGGTTGGCTAATATTTCAACCGATATTAATTTGGCTTATTTAACTTTAGTTGATAGATATGATAAGCAAAGTGTATTTGCTTTTGGAGTCAGATATTTTTCTTTAGGAAACATTACATTTACAAACGATCAGGGTACTGTTTATGGCTCTAAAAACCCTAATGAATTTAGTTTGGATGGAGCTTTTAGCAGACAATTTTCTGATAGGATTTCCGGAGGTATTGCTTTTAGGTATATTAGATCAGATTTGGCCGCAGGTTCTGTTGCTGCAACCGGTGGAACAGCTGCTACTGCAGGTAATGCATTTGCAGTTGACGTTTCATCGTATTACCACCGACCTTTAACCATTAATAACCTGCCGGGTGAATTAGCTTTTGGAATAAATATCTCAAACCTGGGTTCAAAAATATCCTATTCCGAAGGTAGCTACAAAGAACTATTGCCAGCCAACCTGCGATTGGGTACTTCAGTTACAATGGAACTTGATTCATACAATAAATTAACAATATCACTCGATGCAAATAAACTTCTGGTACCAACACCACCTGAATATGCTAGTGATTCCGCAGGTACTCCACTGCAAGATCCTACCACAGGAGAATATATTATTTATAAGGGAATGAATCCAAATGTTTCTGTTCCGGTTGGTATAATTCACTCGTTTTATGATGCTCCTAATGGGTTTAGCGAACAAATGAAAGAAATAAGTATTGCAGGTGGTCTTGAATATTGGTATCGTAACCAGTTTGCTATTCGTGGTGGCTATTTTAATGAAAGTGCCGAGTTTGGGAACAGAAAATATATGACTTTAGGCATTGGCTTAAAAATGACTGTAATGACATTTGATTTTTCATACCTTGTTCCAACGGCAGGTTCTTCAAGCCCATTAGCCAATACAATGCGGTTTACGTTTTCCTTTAATATGGGCAAACCCAAAAAACAGAAAGAAGCAATTCAATAATGTTTAGGATTGGTTTTGGATATGATGTTCACCAATTGGTCGAAGGTTGTGATTTTTGGCTCGGAGGCATAAAAATTAACCATTACAAAGGATCATTGGGACATTCCGATGGCGATGCACTTATTCATGCAATATGCGATGCTTTATTGGGCGCTGCAAATTTGCGCGATATTGGTTATCATTTTCCCGATACTTCTGATAAATTTAAGGGTATTGACAGCAAGGAACTTTTAAAAAAAGTAATGGAGCTTCTCACTAATAATAATTATGCATTGGGCAACATTGATTCTACAATTTGTCTTCAAACTCCTAAAGTAAAGGATTACATACCGGAAATGAAAAAAATACTTGCCGAAACAATTTTGGTACCTGAAGATGTAATTTCAATAAAAGCAACTACAACTGAAAAGTTAGGATTTGCAGGCCGTGAAGAAGGTATAGCGGTATATGCTGTGGCTTTGATTCAAAAAATAAATGAGAGTTAGTTATTCCGACGCTATTTCAATAAATTCGAATTGCGTATCCAAAATATTGGAATAATATTCACCACGTTCAAAAATATCATCATCGCCCGATTCATAACACCAAATTATTTTTAAATCGTTGCCGACATTTTTAAGGTTTACAAGTATTCTTAACAAGTGCAGAAGTGCCTTTGAAGTACCGCTGTTGAAATATTCGAGCTCAATTGTAACATAAGTATTAATTACGGGATTTTTGCAATAATCTAAAATCCAATTACTTAAAATATCATAAAATTTTGATGGATCCTCAGGGATAGAACGACCTTTCAATTTAAGATGTCCATCAGCCTTGAAATCTATTTCAGGAGTTTTTTTTGTACCTTCAATGTATAGGGTTTCCATTTTTTCAAATAATGCCTAAATTTAAAAAAATATCTTTAAAAACAAATATGCTTATCGTTTTTAATAATTTTTTTATAAATTTTAAAAATAAATTAAAACTTAAAATTACACGATATTACTTCAAAACAGTTACAAAATTGGTACTATTATTTTTATTTTATTGAATTATAAATTCTTGATTAAATAATTAAAATATTGTTTTTCTTTGCAATCAAAATAATAAAGGAGAGTTGGCCGAGTGGTCGAAGGCGCACGCCTGGAAAGTGTGTAAGCTTCAAAAGGGCTTCTAGGGTTCGAATCCCTAACTCTCCGCCATTTACATTCAAAACAAAATCAATGACGCTTAAATTTCACTATTTAGGCGTTTTTTTATTTTTTCTCAAACAGATTAATTCACATCCATTTATAGTTGTTGGTGAAATTACTATTTGGCGTTGAGATTCACCAGAACAAATGAAAGCAATGCAATATGGTCTTCAACGTGGAAAGGAACTTGGTATTGAGGCAATAGAGGATTGATACGACTAAAATTGCTAAAGACTACAAACCTCTAAAATCGACTAAATTCCATATGCTTTTATTTTCCAAGCAGGTTCTCTCGAAGAAGACCCTGCTGAAAAGAAAAAGTAAATAATACCTCCCCCATCTGTTATTTGTATTCATTCTATGGTTATTATACCAAAAATGTTTTTACTTTTAAAGTGAAAATCAGGGAATTTGTGGGCAGGGATATTTTAATTGTAAAATGAAATAAATTTTATTTTATGAAAGAAAACAATTCATTGGATAAAATAAATAATGCCTTATATCATGGCACTTATTTGCTAGTTGGCAAACATTTAGTTGCATCTTAAAAAAGTTTAAAATAACATTTAAATTGATAGATATGAAAAACTTATTAATAATTTTAGTTATTTGTTCAATTAATATAAAGATATTCAGTCAAGACACTATTCCTGTCTACATTACTGCAAATTTAATGATGAGTGGATACATATAAAGATATTGGATAGTATTTCAAATGCAATAAAGTATGATAGTATTGCCGCTGTTAAAATAGGAAGTGGTTTTACTGATACTATTTATCTTGGAGAAGGTATTTTTAAATGTGAAATACCTGATATGGGAGCAAATGTAAATATGCCTGTTGTAAAACTGTTAAATGGAAAGACACTCAAATGGGGTTATCCCAATTATGAATATTATCTATTCAAATTTCCAGAAGATTTGTTTTCTTATTCTAAAGTTACAATAAATGCTTGTGATTCATTTGTTTCGTATAGTAAAAAGCATTCATGGTTAACTACAGGGAAATATATTGATACAATAAAAAATATATATGGGTATGATAGTATAATGACTATAGATTTGACAATAAATAAAATTGATACTTCTGTTGTACAGTATGGGAATACATTGTCAAGCAATGAACTTTATGCTACATATCAATGGCTTGATTGTGATAATAATTATGTTCCTATAAGTGGTGCTACAAATAAAGATTTTCTTTCCACCAAGAATGGCAATTTTTCTGTACTTATTTCAAAAAACGATTGTATAGATACATCATCTTGCTATTCTATAACCCAAGTCTCTTCTATTAATCAAAATAAGCTCACTAAATGTTTAATCACACCTAATTCAACAACAGGTATAATTAGTATTGATTTCGGAGAGGCTGTTAATTTTGAACTTTCAGTTTTTAATTTAAACGGACAATTAGTTTATAAGAATAAATATTCCACAAATAAAATAGCTACTTTAGATTTGCCAATTTCGAAGGGTTTATATTTAATAAGAGTTGAAACTAAGAACGGCAATGTATTTAATGATAAAATAATAAAACTATAACGTTAATTCCAAGCAGGGTCTCTCGAAGAAGACCATGCTGAGAAGAAAGCAATGGCGGGGCTTATATGGTTTTAGAAGTTAATTCATATAATTAAAATTTGCAATATTTTGACAAAACAGTTCTTCGAAAACCGCCACTTCTTATAGCGCAAAACGTCAGAGACAAGGCTGAAACAGCACTCCGACAGTAATTCCTGAGTTTGAAAAATAGTTAAAATTTAGGGCAAGATTCTGACATTTTCGTATTTTTGTTGCATGTACTATAGACGAAAGATATTATTGGCTCTTTTAGAGACTTTTGATAACAGGCTTGATAAAATTAGTCTGCAAAAATTATTAATGCTTGTAACTAAGCAACAACTAAAACCTGATTTTTATTTTGTGCCTTACAAGTTTGGTTGTTTTTCGTTCCAAGCAAATGCAGACCTTGTAACAATGACTAAATACAATCAAGTAAGTACTGAAGACAAATACTGGGTTAAAACTGATTCTGAAAAATATTTATTAAGTCTCAAGGAAAGAGACCGTCAAGCTATTCGATATATTAAATTACAATATGGAAATAAAAATGCTGATGAGTTAATAAAATATACCTATATAAAGTTCCCATATTTTGCTGTAAATAGTACTATAGCGAAAGAAAGATTAAGTCAAGAAGAATACCAAAAGGTAATCGAATCCCGACCAAAATCAGATAAAACTATCCTGTATACAATCGGATATGAAGGAGTGAGTCTGGAGGAATACTTGAATAAACTAATTATAAACGATATTAAAGTGCTTTGTGATGTGCGAAAGAACTCTGTGAGTATGAAATATGGTTTTAGTAAATCTCAATTGCAAAAAGCTTGTGAGGGTGTTGGTATTAATTATGTTCACATTCCTGAATTAGGCATTGATTCAGACAAACGTCAGGATTTAAATACTCAAAAAGATTACGATAAATTGTTTGCAATATATCGTTCTGATATATTATCGCAAACAATAGATGCACAAGATAAATTGTTAAGATTATTAAAGGAACATAAACGTATAGCTTTGACATGCTTTGAGGCAAATATATGTCAATGCCATAGAAGACATTTAGCTGATGCCATTGTCAAACTGCCTGGCTTCAATTACCAACTGAAACATATTTGACATGCCTTTAACAAAAGTTCTTATTACTGTAAAAACGTATCCTGCAATTTCAAAAAAATATGAAGAGCTTGTTTGCACTGCAGGATTTAGTGAAGATGGTAAATGGATTCGAATTTATCCTATTCAATTTCGTAAAAAATCATATCAAGAACAATATTCCAAGTACGAATGGATTGAATTAGACTTGGTTAAAAATACAAGCGATACTCGTCCGGAGAGTTATAGACCTGTATCACATGAGACACCAATTAAAGTTATTGGTAAAATTGCTCCTGATGGTAATGCTTGGACTGAACGCAGAAAATTTGTTTTAAATAAGGTTTATACAAACTTGACATCATTAATTGCTGAAGCTAAAAACAAAGATATTTGCACATCCTTAGCAGTTTTCAAACCTACAAAAGTTCTCGATTTTATTTGGGAAGAAGTTGAAAGGGAATGGCCAGAAGATAAATTAGCTCAATTTCAACAATTAAACCTGTTCCAAAAAATTGATGATAAGAAATTTGAGGTTGTGAAAAAGTTACCATATAAATTTTCCTTCAAATTTGAGGATGATCAAGGGAAACAAAGTACAACTATGATTGAAGATTGGGAAACTGGTGAATTATATTGGAATTGTTATAATAGAAGTGGTGGCGATGAACAAAAAGCTTGCAGCGATGTAAGAAAAAAATATTTCGATGATTTTTCCAAAACCAAGGATTTATATTTCTTTCTTGGAACTTCGCAAGTGCATCATTTTACAGGTAAAAATCCTTTTTTAATAATTGGCACATTTCATCCAAAACACATATCTCAGTTAAGTTTGTTCTAAAACTGACAAGATGATTACAATAAAAAAAGATAATATAAAGCCCATCCGTTAACATGCACTCATAAGTAATGGCGGGGTTTACCGCTGGAGCGCTTTTGTAACGAGTGCCTCTTTAATCAGCATTTATAATTGATATTTTAAGATGTTACTATTAGCTGCTCCGTCGAAGCTATTAGCTACTGTGTCGAGGCTATTAGCCTTTTTCCAGACAGGGTCTCCCGAAGAAGACCCTGCTGAAAAGAAAAAGTAAATAATACCTCATCCATCCGTTATTTGTATTCATTCTATGGTTATTATATCAAAAATGTTTTTACTTTTAAAGTGAAAATCAGGGAATTTGTGGGCAGGGCTATTTTAAGTGTAAAATAAAATAAACTTTATTTTATGAAAGTATTGGATTCATTGGTTAAACTAAATAATGCGCCATGCCATGGCAATTATCTGTATATAATTGGAAAGATAAACACCATGTTATGGCATTTATATACTAGTTGGCTACCATTATAAAAAACATTACAATTTTCAAAATGGATATTGTTAAATTAGAGGAAATGCTTTATGAGAGTGATTTATTCATTGAGCTAAAAAATAGAATTCAAGGCAAACAAAGAACTATATTTAATATAATAGTTAAAGATTCTGACGAATTAACTTTTTCCAGAACTTTAAAGTATTTTCTTGATCCAAATGAAAGTCATAATTTAAATGATTATTTTCTACGAGAATTTCTATACAAGATAGCTCTTGCAGATAAAAAAACAAATATTAGCAGACTTTATTTTGATTCTATTGATTTATCAAAGTGCAATGTATCTCGGGAGTTTCCAATTAAGAGTTATGGTAGGATTGATATTTTTATCGAACTCAATAAAGAATTTGCTCTTATTATTGAAAATAAATTGTATTCAGATGAAGGTGTTGAACAGACTAAACGTTACGAAACTTGGGCTCATAAAGAGATTAAACAACATTATAATCATTTACTTTTCTGTTACTTAACTCCTGATGGAAGACAGGCTGAATCAGAAAAATTTATTTCTGTTTCAATAAATGATATAATTCCAATATTTAAAAATAAAACAATTGAGGAATTATTAAATAATGACAACAGATTTTTATTTAAGCATTTTTCTAAATGGATGGAGGAACTAAATATGACAGATGATGAACTTAAAAAGTTATGCCAAAGCATATATAGAAAGTACAAAGGAGAGATTAAAACAATAATGGATTATGCACCAACTATAACCTCATATGTGAAGGATATTGCTAATCAAATAAACAAAAAAAATACTGTATATTTTGCACATTCTGGTAAAGATTGGCTAACGATAAGTCCAAAAAAATGGATGGATGATTCTAAATTAAAAGAGTCATCAAAATATTCGAAAATTCGATTGGAATATAATTATTTTGATGATTCGAAAAACTTTCATATATCATTGGTATTTCCTAATAAAAATGAGTTTATTAATTTGATAAAAAACAAATCAAAAGAGTTGTTCGGCATTGATTATAATAATACATTAAGTTGGAATAATTGGGGTAATAAATACATTTCTATTCAAAAGTGGGAGTCATTTGATATTGATAATTATATCGATGCTTGGGATAATAATATAAAAGAATTTTCTGTTCAGATAATTGAAAAAATGGATATTGTAGATAAAATTTTGTCTGATGAATTAGAAAATAAAATAACGGTAGCCAACACGCGATCATAAGCAATGGCGGGGCTTATACGGTTTTCGAAGTTAGTTCATATAATTAAAATTTGTAACTATTTTGACAAAACAGTTCTCCGAAACCCGCCACATGCTCATAGCGCCAAACGTTATGCACAAGTAAAAATCCGATTCGAAATTAATAATAATTTAAATTAATCACTATATGCCTAAAATCAATATGCATTATCTTTTAGAATACAGAGACATATTTGATGATGAGGTAAAACACTTTTCAAATTATCTTAATGGAATAGGAAAAAATTTAATGGTAAAATTTTGCAGTCATTTTGTGTCAGCAACTATTTATGACAAATCTTTCAATGACATTAATGATGTTTTAATTAATTGGTTTTCTGTCCCAAATTCTGTATTAGCAAATGATATCTTAAAGAAAATTAGTAATTTGAAATACAAACAAATCAGCTTTATTCATACTTACAATATTTTAAAAATATTTGAATACATTCTTAAACTTGACAAATCTGATACTGAAATTTCAAATGCCACATCTGAAGTTCAATTATTTAAAGCTTTGCTTTCTTTAAATCAAGAGTTTAATAATCGTGATAAAATTATTTCTGAGAGTTTAAAAAATATACCTTCAGAAAAAGAGTTGCCGTATTTGATTCTGACTGGAGCATTTTGTTATTATGATTTGGAAATCTATAATATCGCTGAATTAGCAATTACGCAATTTATTAAAGCATCTCTATTGTTTGATTTTTTGGAAAATTATAATGAAAAAACTAAATTTTTACTTGAAAAATTTTGCATAAATGAGGAAGTCAAAAACTGGAAAGATTATTTAAAAAAATATATGCCTCTTTTCGATACAATATTGAAATCTGACAAATCTAAGCCAATTATTTTGACAGTTACAAAAAATGAAAGATATAATGATTCTTGTAAGTTTCTAGATCATCTAATATCTAATAATCAGTTTGACATAGATGATTATGATTTTTTGACGACACGAAGCAAACCTTTTTACAAAATGGCTGAAGGTGAATATAGAATAATAGTTCCTCTTTTTACTATTGAAAAAATGTTTAATGGATTATTTTTTGTTTTAAAAAACATCAATGAAACTTTGTCAAATGACAACAAAATTAAAAATTTCAGAAGTTTTTATTGTAATAATTTTTCTGAAAAACATTTAGTTTATGAAATTTTAAATAAAAGCTTCCCAAAAAAGTTTGTTAAACTATCCGGTCAGGAAATAAAAGAAAAAGTACAAGAAATATCTGCAGAACCTGACTACTATGTGAGAAATGGGAATAAGGTATTTCTTTTTGAATCAAAAGATGTCCTGATTGAAAAACAGACAAAGCAATCAAACGATTTTAGAAAAATAGAGTCAGCATTAAAAACAAAATTCTATTACTACGATGATGATGGAAAAAGTCGAGAAGTAGGTATAATGCAATTAATATCAAATATAAAATGTCTATTACAAAATAATTCTAAATGGGATAAGATTGATTCGAGTTTGACTTACATTTATCCCATACTTTTATTACATTATAATATTTATAATACATTCGGATTAAATTATATAATCAATACATGGTTTCTGGATGCACTTAAAAAATTAAATGAAGAAGGAGTTAATATTGAAAAAGTACGAAATCTAGTAATTATTGATATTAATACATTTATTTTATTTCATGAACGTTTTCAGAATAGAAGCATTCAACTTGAAATGTTAATTAATGATTATAATGAAAAAGCAAAGACTGATCTTTCATTCACCTCTTTTTCAACATATGCAAGTTCATATATAATAAAGAGGATACCCAAGTTTGTTCCAAAATTATTTTCTGATTTAGGAACCAACTTATTTAAATAAACATTTTTGTTTGATTTTATAAAAGAGAATAGAAATAATTACCATGTGCATAACACTGTTTCACACTCAATGCGGGCTATAGCGGTTTGCAAGTTCGGTACTTTTTAATTATATTTGTGTAACTGTATTTATATTGCAAGTAAATCAAACACTGCGATTATCCTCGAACGTTATGCAATATATTTGAAAATATTTCAATTTTAATTAAAATATATAATTATGAAAACATTGATTTCATTTATACTTGTCTTGAATGTTCATTTTCTATACAGTCAAAATAGATGTGATTATTATTGTTTAAATTTTAAGGATACACTTTGTTCTAATCATTTAATTATTGATACAGCTATAAATAATATATGGCAGATTGGTCGATCTCAAAAGCCTTTATTTAAAGACACACTAACTAATAATCCTGTTCTAATAACTGATACAATTAATCCATATCCAATAAAAAATAAATCAGTTTTTACAATAAAAAATCTCGCATCAATGGGCGATATTTATGGGCTTAAAATGATTTCAGGTGGTTATTATGTTCAAACAGATTCATTACATGATTATGGAAAAATTGAATTTTCACCAAATAATGGATTGTCTTGGATAGATATAATAAATGATACATTGTATAATTCAAGTTTCAGCTGGTATTCTTCTAAACCTGTATTGACAGGTAGGTCTTTTGGTTGGAAATATTTTGATTTTTCATTAGCTGATAATCGATCGGTTTTTAATATTAAATTAGGAGATACGCTCTTATTTAGATTTACATTCATAAGCGATAGCATATTTGACAACTTAGGTGGACTAATGTTCAAGGGTATATGTTTTGACGATTTCGTTGAAGGTGTTTCAGATACCCATTTCAAACCTATGATATCACAATTATATCCTAATCCAAATAATGGACTTTTTACAATAGCGTTTGCTAATCCATTATTTGAGACATTTCAATTATCAATATACGATTTGCATAGTAGATTAATTTATAGTAAAGATGGAATAAAAGATTCCAAAGTGATTATTGATTCTCAACAATTTAATTCAGGTACTTTCATTTATAAACTGACCTGTTTAAAAGCTCAAAAAAGAAGTTGGGGGAAAATTGTTATTTCTAAATATTAATATGAATACAGTGCACAACACTTTCTGGTTGTGATTTTCCTTCAAATTTCAAAAATATAAGTGAAAAGAGTTTAATATTACAAACCAACAGATTTGATGATATTTTTCAAAGTATTAGCCGAATGCATAAATAACTCCATCTCTTGATCCGATAATTCGAGTTTAAGGTATTGATCGACACCCTTAATATTAACTACTGATGGAATACTGATACATACATCGTTTAGTCCATAATAATCAGTAATTAGCGTAGAAACCGGCAAAATGGAACTTTCATTACGTAAAATGGACCTGGATATTTTGACCAATGCCAGTGCAATTGAGTAATTTGTAGCTCCTTTAGCTTGAATAATATGGTAAGCAGCATTTTTAACATTAAGGAATATTTCTGCCAGCTCATTTTTTGCGTTACCAAGCCCAGCATAGTCAGAACAATACTTTTCAATTGCCAGGCCTCCAATAGTTGCGTTACTCCATAAGGGCAGTTCAGTATCGCCATGTTCGCCAATAATATATGCGTGTATATTGGAAGGGTCCACTTTACAATATTCGCTAATCATGTACTTTAATCTTGCTGTATCCAAAACTGTTCCTGAGCCTATTACCCTGTTTGCTGGTAAACCAGATAATTTGAGCGTTGCATAAGTTAGAATATCTACCGGGTTCGTAACTACCAATAGAATTGCATTTCCCGCATGTTTTGAAATGGCAGGTATTATATCTTTAAAAATTTCTACATTAGTTCGAACTAAATCTATTCTGGTCTGTCCCGGCTTTTGGTTAGCACCAGCCGTAATTACAACAATATCGGCATCTTCACAGCTCTCAAAACCTGCTGCATAAATTTTAGTTGGATGTGAAAGACTAGCGCCATGATTTAAATCCATGCACTCGCCTTTAGCCAGCTGATCGTTTTTATCAATTAAAACAATTTCACGGGCTAAACCACTAATCATTAAAGAAAATGCAAAAGTGCTGCCAACCCGGCCTGCTCCTACAATAGCAATTTTAGGTTTTAATGATTCCATAAATATATTTGTTTAAATATTGTTTACTAATACACTTGTTAAATTAACAATAATATGTATCCGTAAATATTACAAAATTATAATTGAAATTTGCATAATTCACACAATTATTGATTAAAGAATTTTTTTACAAATTATTATCAGAAAATAACACTAATGATATATTTAGGATTTATATAAGCCAATGATAATTAAAGAGTGAATTAAATTTAATTTGTGAAAATAGCATAAATTTGAACAATTAATTTATATAATATGAATTAAGCAATTCATAGAATTAATTGTGTAAACTATTAACAACAGGTGAAACTTATTTTTAAGTTTATATATTTCCTGGAAAACTTATAAAAAAGGCAATGAATTGTTATTGGAATGAAGGGATAGGGGAATTTAAAGCTAATATTGAAACTCAAAATGCTGAATAAAAAACTTTGTGTTTATGAACCAAATAAATAATATGGGAAATATATGGAGTTATTCATTAACAGTATTTTTGGCATTTTTTGCTATAATGAACCCTATTGTTAATATTCCAATATTTGTTAAGTTAACTGAAGGTCTTGACAAAAAGAAAAAGAAGGAAATTTCAAAAACAGCTAATATAGTTGCCTTTATTATAGTTCTGGCTTTTATTTTAATAGGCAAATATATTTTCGAAATATTCGGTCTAACCATTCCTGCATTTAAAATATTTGGTGGAGTTTTAATTTTCATTATTGGTTTTGAGATGCTTCAATCAAAAAAATCAAGCATTCAACTTGAAGAAAAAAAAACTTACGACGAAGGCATTACAATATCCCCATTAGCTATTCCTATATTGGCTGGTCCTGGAACTATTGTTACAGCAATGAACTTTGTTGTTAAAGCAAATATTTTTCATGTTTTATTAACTATAATAATCTTTGCCTTCATTGTATTACTAACATATTTTGCATTTTTGTATAGTACCTATATAGTTAAAATTGTAGGAGAAAAAAACTTTGTAATCATTGGAAAAATAATGGGCCTTATATTAGGTGTTATAGGAGCAAATATGTTAATTCAAGGAATAAAATTAGCATTTAATATAAGCTAAACAATAAGTTTGAATCAGAAAATAGTATAGCATATCCTTTTGTTAAAATATACTATTTTCAAATCATTAAAATCATTTTTCGAATTCTAACATCCTCCTAAAATTTTGCTTTATATCATAGATAGTTGATTTGATAAGCATTCCAAAATTGCAAACAAAAGCAAACAAATATTGTTTAAGCTTTAATTTAATATTTCAAATTACAACAAAAGCAATAAATAACCTACGTGTTGGGGGTAACTTTAACTATAGAATGGAAGCGAAAGATGGTTCTATGGGTTTTGATTTTGAAGGCAAATACGAAAGTGTAATTTTAAATAGCCTAATAAAATATACAATTGCTGATGGTAGAAAAGTTTTTTTGGAATTTACTGGAAATGAAAATGAAACAAAAATAGTTGAGGTCTTTGATGCTGAAAATATTTTCCCTATTGAACAACAGCGAAGTGGATGGCAAAATATATTAAATAACTTTAAGAAATATGCCGAGAATGAAAATTAATAATTTAATCTGATTAATGCTATGACAAATCAAATTGTCCCTTGCTTGTGGTTTGAAAAAGAAGCTGAAGAAGCTGCAAAGTTTTATACTTCAATTTTTAAAGACTCTTCAATTGAAAAAATTAATTACTACTCAAAAGAGGGTTTTGAAATTCATCATCAAAATGCGGGTACAGTGATGGTAGTGAGTTTCAAAATTAATGGACAATTATTTACTGCTTTAAATGGAAGGCCACTTTTTAAGTTTAATGAAGCAATTTCGTTTCAGGTATATTGTGAAACACAGGACGAAATTGATTTATATTGGAACAAACTTACTGAAGACGGAAACGAAGGGCAATGTGGTTGGTTAAAAGATAAATATGGAATTTCATGGCAAATTGTCCCATCAATATTGCCTGATTTAATTGGTGATGCAGATAAAGCAGAAAGAGTAACGAATGCTCTATTGAAAATGAATAAATTAAATATAAAACAATTATTGCTTGCCTGATATATATATAATTTGAATAGAATTTAATTATTTAATATATTAAATAATACAAATATATTTTCATAAATCTTAACTATAAAAGCCAAAAATACTGTTGCAACTACGATATAATTAATTATAAATTTACTATGAATTCAAAACACTTTAAAATTAACTATTATGAATAAATTCTTACGTTGGGTTGGTTATGCTTCAACTCTTTTTGGAGCAATTTTACTTATTTGGGCATGTTTTGGTGCAGCCTGCCATAACAATTGTTCAACATCACATAATTCTAAAGCTGCTTGTGTTTGTAAACACCAACCAGCAATGGCTTCAAGTAATATGAAAGATTCTGCCAGTTGTAAAAAACAACAGGTTTGTAATTCAAAAACTGCTAAAAATGACTCTGCAATGTGCAAGTCACATCCTAAATGTTGTGGTGCCCAAAAAGATAATTCAGCATGTTGTAATCAAAGTCAGGCTTGCATGAATGGCGGAAATAACAATATGTGTTGGCAAAAACCTTATCAGCCTAATTTATTGAGTTTTTCTTTTGGCTTTTTTCTACTGGCAATATCATTATTTATGATTTCGAAAAATTGTTGCTGTTGTTGTAATGATAAATGTTGTGAAACAAAAGAAACAGACAAAACCGCTTAAAGTAAATTATAAGCATTATTATATTATATAAAGCGCAGTATTTTGCTGCGCTTATATAATTATTCATATTCTTTATTTTAAATTTAATGCAATTTCCACTTTAAGTTTTATATTTCTCATATTAATTTGATTGTGTTATATAAATCAGATTTTTTAATGCGAATTTATTTTTTTTAACATAATGGTCATGTAAGCCAATTATTATTTGGTCTAATTTTGAACATTTTAGTATTGGAAACATTTTAATTTCAAAGCATCATATTTTCAACAATTGTTTACAGAGTCATTAACATGCTTAATAAATTATTTTTTAAAATTTCTAAATTTAGTTTCACTTTCATTTATTTTCTGCTTGTGATTAATTATTTATTAAATGCACAAACAGTTCCAGATTCCCTGCCTTTAAATATTAGTTTACCACAATGTATATCGTATGCATTGGCAAATCAATCAATAGTAAAACAATCATTGCTTGATGAAGAAATTACAAAACGTGAAATAAGAATTTCCTTATCAGGATGGTATCCGCAAGTTGAACTTGATGCCAATATTCAACATTATCTGCAAACTCCAATGGCTAATTTCCCTGTGGCAAATTATAATAATTTTAACGACCCATTAAAATATCTTACATTTCCATCAACATCAAAGTATGTGTCATCTAGCATCTTTTCGGCAAATCAAACACTATATAACAGCAATTTGTTATTTGCAGCCAAAGCCTCAAAAGAACTTCGCATTCAATCTACTGAAAATACTGAAAATTCAAAAATTGAAACTTATATAAATGTTACTAAGGCATTTTTTGATGTATTACTAACCGAGGAACAACTTAATGTGCTAAACGAAGATATTTTACGTTTGCAAAAAAATTATAAAGATGCCTATAATTATTATAAAAACGGTCTTACTGATAATATCGACTATCAGCGTGCTGAGATAGCATTAAATAATACTCAGGCTGAAAAAAAATCAACAGAGGAAGCTATAAAGGCTAAATATTCTGTTCTAAAACAAGTTATGGGCATTTCTCCTGATAAACAATTTACCGTATTATATGATTCATCAAAATATGAAAGCGAAATTATAATTGATACAACAAAAAGTTTAGATTTTAACAACCGTATTGAATATAAACTTTTACAAAGTGCATTACAGTTGCAAAGCACTCAAACTAGCTATTATAGGTGGTCATTTTTACCCACAATTACAGCATTTTATGACTATGACCCAATGTTTCAGAATAACCAATTTTCAGATTTATATAATAAAAATAATCCAAGTTCAATGTTTGGATTGAAACTTACTCTTCCGCTATTTCAAGGAATGAGTCGTTTAGAAAACATTAGTAAATCTAAGCTTCAATATCAAAGGTTGCAGTATGGCATGGATTATTTGAAAAGTGAGATAAACAGTGAATATACTTTGGCTCTTGCATCATATGTGAGTAATATGAATGAACTTAACATTGATAAAAATAACATTAAAGTTGCAACAAATATTTTCAATACGGTTAAACTTCAGTATGATAAAGGAATTAAAGCATATTTGGAAGTTATTGTATCTGAAACTGATTTACGGACGGCTGAGCTAAATTATTTAAATACCTTATTTAAAGTGCTAAACAGTAAAATGGATTTGGAAAAAGCTTTGGGAATTATACCAGTAAATTAAAATAAAATATCAGGATGTTTATAGAAAAATAAAAGTTTTACTATGTATAAAATATCTCATATAATACTATATTTTGCAATAGTTTTAGGAATATTTTCCTGCAAAGGGAAAAGTGCAAATTTAAAGAAGGACGAAGCTGTAATTCCGGTAACAGTGACTACTGCTAAATTTGCCAATGCAGTTTTTTATAATTCATATCCTGCAAATATTGTTGCTTTAAAAGAAGTTGAATTACGTGGTCAGGTTACAGGCTATTTAACAGGGATATTTTTTACCGAAGGTAAAGAAGTCCATGCAGGCGAAAAATTATATGAAATTGATCGTCGAAAATATCAGGCAACATATGATGTAGCCCAGGCCAATGTTAAAATTGCTGAAAGTAACCTTGAAAAAGTGCAGCGCGATGCTGACAGATATGCTGATCTTGCTAAACAAGATGCCGTGGCAAAACAATTGTATGACAATGCGATGACTGATTTGAAAAATGCCAAACAACAGGTAGATGCTGCAAATGCAGAATTGATAAAAGATAAAACCGATTTTGACTATTCATTAATTTATGCACCTTTTGATGGTACAATTGGTTTCTCAAATGTTAAACTAGGTTCTCTTATTACTTCAGGGCAAACCTTGCTTAACTCCGTTTCATCTGATAATCCTATTGCTGCTGATTTTGAAATTAGTGAAACTGAACTCAGCAGGTTCGAAAAACTTGAAAATCAAAAATCAATAAAAACAGACAGTACTTTTAGAATTACTCTACCTGATAATTCAATATATCCATATTTTGGAAAAATAAGTGTTATTGACAGAGCTGTGGATCCTCAAACCGGGTCAATAAAAGTTAGAATTACAATTCCTAACCGTGAACGAATGCTAAAGCCCGGAATGAGTTGTAAAGTAATGGTTTTGAATGCCAATGCCGGGAAGCAGATTGTTATTCCGTTTAAAGCTGTCTTAGAGCAACTGGGTGAATACTTCGTATTTATAAAAAATGATTCAACCGTTAATCAGGTAAAGGTTGCTTTAGGACCGAGGGTTAATACCAATGTAGTAATTATGAGTGGGCTTAATGCAGGAGAAACTATTATTGTTGATGGAATTCAACGATTACATGAAGGCTCTATGGTTACTTTAAAAGTTCCTCAAAAAATGCAACATAAATAATTTATAAATTAATATAACCTGATATAGATTTCATGATAGCAGATACCTTTATAAAACGCCCGATTACTGCAATTGTTATTTCAATTGTATTGGTAGTTATTGGAACATTGGCTATACTTAATTTACCTGTTAGCCAATATCCAGATATAACGCCACCAGTGGTTCAGGTATCTGGTCAATATGTTGGCGCTGATGCTACAACAGTTGAACAAACTGTTACAACTCCAACTGAAATCCAGGTAAACGGTGTTCCAGGTATGAGCTATATTCAAAGCAACAGTACAAGTGACGGCCGTTCTTCAATGAATGTATATTTCGATATTGGAACGAATGTGGATATTGCAACTACTGAAGTTCAGAACAGGGTGAATATTGCCACCCCAATTTTACCCGATGAGGTTAAACGATTAGGAATGACAGTCCGTAAGCGCAATCCAAGCATACTTATGCTAGTGGCTATATATTCTCCAAAAAGTACGCATAATATAGAATTTCTAGATAATTATACCAATATATTTGTTAGGGATGCTTTGTTGAGAGTAAAAGGCGTTGGAGACATTTTCACAAGAGCCGACGATTTTAGTATGCGTATATGGTTAAAACCAGATAAAATTGCAAGCTTTGGATTAACTGTAAATGATGTTCTTTCTGCTGTACAGGAACAAAATGTTCAGGTTGCAGCCGGATCAATTGGCACTCCACCTCAAATATCAGGTCAGCCATTTGAATATACTGTTATAGCTAATGGACGATTAAGCAGTGTTAATGATTTTAATAATATTATTGTAAGGGCAAACCCAACTGATGGCTCAATTGTATATTTAAAAGATATTGCCAGAGTTGAGTTGGGTAAATTTAATTATTCCGGGGTTTCGTTTGTTGACAAACGCCCTTCTTCATTTTTATTAATATTTCAAACTCCAGGAAGCAATGCACTTGACGTTGCTAAAGGAGTAAATAATACTATGGCGCAACTCAGTAAGTCTTTCCCGAATGATGTTGCGTATAATGTTCCTTTTGAATCAGTTTCAGTAGTAAAAGTATCAATCAGCGAAGTTGTTAAAACATTGCTCGAAGCCTTGGCACTTGTGGTATTAGTAGTTTTTGTATTCCTGCAGGACTGGCGTTCTACAATTATACCTGTGCTTGCAATTCCTGTTTCAATTATTGGAACATTTATATTTTTTATACCTCTCGGATTTACTATTAATACACTAACACTTTTTGGATTTGTATTGGCAATTGGAATCGTTGTTGATGATGCAATTATTGTGGTTGAAGCTGTACAGCGTTATATGGAAGAGTTTCACCTTCCGCCAAAGGAAGCTGCCCATAGGGCAATGGCAGATATTTCAGGGCCAGTAGTTGCTATTGCACTTGTTTTAGCTGCAGTCTTTATACCTGCCGGATTTCTTCCCGGCATAGTTGGAAGGTTATACCAGCAATTTGCTATAACTATTGCAATTTCAGTACTTATATCTGCTTTTGTAGCATTATCATTAACACCTGCATTATGTTCATTATTTTTAAAACCACATCATATTGATAAATCTTCCAAAGGGTTGAATTATGTATTTTTTCATTTTAATAAATGGTTTAACAGACGGACAAAAGGTTATACCAATAATGTTCAGATTGCTATACGAAATTCACGCTATATAGTTATTCTTCTTGTGGTAGTTATCTTTGGTGCTTATTTGTTAATTTTAAATAAACCAACTGGCTTTATTCCTTTGGAAGATGAAGGAAGGATTTTTATTACTTTTGAATTGCCCGAAGCATCATCAACATCACGAACTGTTGATGTCCTTAAAAAAATAATGAATTCACTGAGCCAAATTAATGGCGTAAGCCATTATGCTGCAATAGCTGGATTTAATGTTGTTTCAGGAGCCAGTAAATCAAATAGCGGAACTGTTTTTTGCCAGTTAAAACCCTGGGATGAACGAACAAGTAAATCGGAGCAGCTTTTTGCAATAATAGCACAAATGCAGGCAAAATTTGTTGCAATAAAGGAAGCAAATATTATTGTTATACCTCCACCCGCAATTCCCGGGCTTGGAGCTACTGGTGGCTTTACTTTCGAGTTACAGCAACGCGAAAGTAATGACGATATTAAAACTTTCGAACGCAATGTGTATGCATTTATGGCGACTGCCAATAAACGACCTGAAATTAGTCGAGCATTTACATTTTTTAATGCGCGTACACCAAATTATCAGCTTACTGTTGATAGGGATAAATGTAAAAAAATGGGTGTTAGTCTTACTGAAGTTTTTAATACCATTCAAACTTATTTAGGAAGCAATTATATTAACGACTTCACAATATATAACCGAAATTTCCATGTTATAGCGCAAGCTGATACGCTTTATAGAAAAGATATTGTAGATTTAGATAAATACTATGTCCGTAATTCAGCCGGAACAATGTTACCCTTAAGTTCTGTTATGTCCTATAAGGTTAACGAAGGAGCGTCAATGATATCACATTATAATTTATATCGTACGGCTGAATTCGTTGGAAATGCAAAAGAAGGATATAGCTCAGGACAAGCCTTAAAAGCATTGGAAGAAACTGCAAAACAAGTATTGCCAAAAGGATATGGCTTTGAATTTTCCGGTTTAAGCCGTGAAGAAATGAAATCAGGGAATACATCTACTTATATTTTTATATTATCCTTGCTTTTTGTATTCCTTTTTCTTTCAGCATTATATGAAAGCTGGACGGTGCCATTTACAATTCTGCTTGGAGTTCCTCTTGCAGCATTTGGTGCTATATTAGCGCTTACACTGAATCCGAGTTTGTCAAATAATATATACGCACAAATTGGGCTAATCACACTTATTGGACTTGCTGCTAAAAATTCAATCCTGATAGTTGAATTTGCTAAAGAACGTGTTGACAAGGGAATGGAAATTGTTTCAGCCACTATTGAAGCTGTTCGATTGCGTTTACGCCCAATATTAATGACATCGTTTGCATTTATGTTTGGAGTGTCTCCATTGGTATTAGCGACGGGTGCAGGCGCTGTTGCACGTCAAACTATTGGTTGGTCGGTACTGGGCGGGATGTTAGTTGCAACAGCTTTTGGTGTTTTCATAATTCCCGTTTTGTTTATTTTAATCATCCGACTAACTTATGGAAAACAAAAACTTGATGACTTAAGGGCTAAATATGAGTTATCAAATAATTCCGAAGTGAAATAATTTAAAAATTTAGTAACATAAAACTATTTTTTGTCATATAATGATTCGCTTCCTCTTTCCCTTGTCCTAATTCTTATTGACTCATCAATTGTTGATATAAATATACGTCCATCGCCGCTTTCACCCGTATATGCATTTTTTAATATAGCTTCAACAGCTTTTTCTTCATTTATATCACGAACAACAAATGAAAGATTTATTCTATCAATTGTACTCACATCATATACCCTTCCACGAAAGATACGTTCCTGTCTTTCTGTTCCATGTCCCCTAACATCCCAATAAGTAAAAAATTCAATATCAACATCGTGTAAAGCTTTTTTAACATCTTCAAATTTTTCTTTGCGGATAATTGCTTCAATTTTTTTCATATTCTTTCAAATTTATAAGATTTTAATATCAATTTACTACCATATATAAAGTTAATGAATTTATTAGATTTTTCGAAGATATTTGGGTTTAATTTGCTTATAATTCGATATATTTTAACTTATATTTTGAATAATAAACCATTATAATATTGCATTATTTGTCAATTTTAATATTACTATATCAAAAGAAATTAAATTTTATTCAACAGTTTGATGTAAATTGCAATTATAAATTTGCATGTTATGCTATTCAAATATTTTAAAAATAGTAGAGTATTTATTGCCTGCATCATTATCTCATTTTCATGTTTGAATACTTTTTCGCAGAGTAATAATAATTCAAAAATAATTGGAATTGATTCAATCGATCAAAAACCTATAGGTTCACCGGTTATATTTTCTTTAGATACTCTTTTTTATATTTATAATAAATCAGGTAGTTTTTCTGCAGTTGAAAGAGCAAAGGCAATAAAGTTACGCATTGATAAACTTGCAAATGATTTCAATTATTCTACTGATTCCCTTTTAGTTGTCCCTGATGAAAATACATATGATATAATTTATGGCAAATCCATTATTATTAGCATCAATAGTGATGATGCTAAAATTGAAAAAATGGAACCAAAGCAACTTGCAACCAATTATAAATTGCACATCAACAACGTTATAAGTAAATATAGAAATTCAACCGGACTGAAAAGTATAATTATTGATTTTGGCCTTATTTTTATTATATTAATTGCTTTATATTGGGTTATTAAATATATAAATAAGTTTTTCAGATTCTCGCGTTTAAAAATAGTTGAATGGAAAGGTAAATACATTAAAGGCATTAAAATAAGGGATTATGAGTTGTTTACTGCCAGAAATGAAGTCAGGGCTTTAGTTATATTTAATAATATAATCCACTGGGTGATATTAATACTGCTCATTTATTTATCATTGCCATTAATATTTAATATTCTGCCCTGGACAAAAGGATTTTCAGATACATTACTTGGTTTTATTTTCGATCCATTAAAAAAAATGTTCCTTGCCTTATGGCATTATTTACCTAACCTTTTCACCATTATTGTTATATTATTTGTTTTTCGTTATGTTTTAAAAGGATTGCAGTTTCTTAAAAAAGAAATTGAACGGGAAGCATTGCATATTCCAGGATTTTATCCTGATTGGGCTAACCCAACCTATCAAATTATACGGGTATTAATATTTGCTTTTATGCTTATATTAATTTTCCCATATTTGCCAGGTTCAAATTCACCTGTATTTCAAGGTGTTTCGGTATTTTTAGGTTTTCTTCTTACTTTTGGTTCCTCAGGTTCATTATCAAATGTAATTGCCGGATTAGTACTAACCTATATGCGATCATTTAAAATTGGCGATAGGGTTAAAATTGGTGAAGTTACTGGTGATATTATTGAAAAGTCATTATTGGTCACGCGTATAAGAACTATTAAAAACGAAGATATTACTATTCCTAATTCAACTATTTTAAATAGTCATACTATAAATTATAGTTCGTCATCACAAAAATCGGGTTTAATATTGAATACAACTGTCACAATTGGTTATGATGCTCCCTGGCGCCAGGTTCATCAATTGCTTATTGATGCAGCTAAATCGACTGAATTTATTTTAAAAGAACCACAACCATTTGTATTACAAACAAGTCTTGATGATTTTTTTGTCAGCTATCAGATTAATGCGTATACCAATGAACCTAATAAACAAGCAACTATATATTCACAATTACATCAGAATATACAAGATAAATTTAACGAAGCAGGTGTTGAAATAATGTCATCACATTATAGTTCAATTCGTGACGGAAATCAAACCACTATACCATCTGATTATTTGCCCGGTGATTATATTTCGCCTTCTTTTAAGGTTAAGCAAAATGAAAATAAGTAAGTTGTTATTTAGAATTCGTTTAAAACGATTTTAAACTAATATATGAAAATATTCGACTCCTCGGTAATTATTATTATACTTTGCGGCATTGTTATATTATCCTACTTTTTTTCATTGTTAAGCCTTAAAACCCGTATTCCATCTGTAATTTTACTATTGGTTACCGGAATTGTCATAAAATTTATTGTTTCTGACTTAGGAATAGATTATAATTTTCCAACTACTGTAATTGAGTTATTCGGAACCGTTGGTCTTATTATGATTCTTTTGGAGGCTGGATTGGATTTAAAAATTAGCCGAAAAAGAATAAAATTAATACGTAATTCTGCACTTTCGGCATTAATTGTTATGTTATTATCTGTTGTATTAGTTTCAATAATTATAAAATATTGGCTTAACCAACCGATTTTAAATAGTATTGTTTATTCTATTCCTCTTTCTATAATTAGCGGTGCTATTGTTATACCAAGCCTGGGACATTTAACTTTTCTGAAACGGGATTTTTTAATATATGAAGCAAGTTTTTCCGATATATTTGGTATTCTAATTTTTAATTATATAATAACTGAGCATGCGTTTAGTTTATTCAATTTTGGCATATTCTTTTTTAATATGTTATTGGCAATAATAATTGCTTTAGTAATTTCATTTTCATTGTTTTACTTGCTTACTCATTCAAAAGTTAATGTTAAATTTTTTCTTGCTTTCTCAATTCTTGTTCTATTATATATAACAGGTGAAATGATTAACCTTCCTTCACTTATAATTATTTTAGTATTTGGGTTAATGGTTTCGAATTGGGAAAAAATTAAATATAAATCGCTAACCAAATATTTTCCACATTCGCAAATTGAAAGTACACATGAACTATTGCATAGTATTACAGCCGAGTCCTCATTTTTAATCCGCACATTCTTTTTTATTCTTTTTGGCTATTCATTAAATTTAAAATTACTTTTAAATCTTGAAGTTCTGGTAATTGGAAGTTCTCTTGTTGTTGCCATGTTATTGGTCAGGTATTTTTATTTAAAATTATTCGTTAAAGAAAATATATTTCCTGAATTGTTTTTTATGCCAAGAGGGTTAATTACAATTTTACTATTTTATAAAATTCCTTCCAAACTTCAACTTTCTGAATTTAATATGGGTATTTTGTTTTTTGTTGTATTGGCAACGAGTTTAATTATGCTTATGGGATCAATATTTTATAAAACTACAAAGGAAATTAATACTCCGGATGAATTATTTGAACAAGGATAATTAATTTAAATTTATAGTATTTTTTTCTTAAAAATTGAATTCAAACTTCACCCTTTACACCTTAACGTTTAACTTCTTATTTTATATAACCTGTATAATTAAAACGTTCATAATTAATACTATATAAAATAAATTAAAATATTTTCTAATTGTTTGGGTTACTTTTAATCAGTATCTTTTATAAATGGTTGAAAACAATCATACACAATTTATATGGATACAAATTTTTCTATGGAAATCTGGAAAAAACTCATTATTCCTGATTTAAATAAAAATGAACAATTTGAAATATCAAATTTTGGCCGTATAAAAAGCCTGAAAACCGGACCGAAAGGTTTTATTATAAAAGCTTCGAATGTTAGAGGTTATCATGCCATTGTGGTAAAGTTAAAATCGAATAAAAGCACCACATGCTATGTACATAAATTGGTTGCTGAACACTTCATTGAAAAGGATTATGAATTGCAGAGATATGTAATCCATATGGATTTTGACAAAAACAACAATAAGGCTTCGAATTTGCGCTGGGTTACAAAACAAACAATGTTTGCCCATCAAAAAGTTAATCCAAATTATAAACGTGGAATAGTAAGTAATGCAAAACTTACCGAAACAGAAGTTATTCGATTGAAATTAAAACTGCAGAGAAACAATAACCGCTTAGATATTCTGGCAAAAGAGTTCGGTGTTACCCATACCCAAATTAGCCGAATAAAAAATGGAGAAAACTGGGCACATGTTAAAGTCCCTCAAATAATTTATAAACCTGTTGAAACGTCTTTTAAGGCCTTAAATTCAAAGGAATCTTCATCGGTATAATTTGTACTAATACGTTTTTTTAAATACTCGGATTTTTATAAAATGGTATTTAACCACTGAATTGTCTTAGTAATACCAGTTTCCAGTGAAATTGAAGAATAGCCGAGATCTGTTTTTGATTTTTGTGAAGAAACTTCCCAATTATAATTAAATTTTCGAACGTGTTGTGGTGTTATACGAGGTCGGATTTTTAATCTTTTATTTAAAAATAACATAAAATATCCTATGCTTAACATAGCCCAAAGTGGCATTTTTATTAACAAATATTTTCGACCTGAAATTTTTGAAATTGTTTCAAAGAAATTATTGTATGAAACATTTTCTCCGCCTAAAATATAACGTTCACCTGGCTTGCCTTTTTCCATTGCTAAAATATGCCCATTTGCTACATCATCAACAAAAACATAATTTCCAATTGAAGTTCCATTACCTGGAATTATATGCCATTTTCCAGTTATATAACTTTTAATCATTTTGGTTACACTATTGCTTTCGTTCAATGCTCCCGGGCCATATACCCTGGTAGGATTTACAATAATTATCCTCAAACCTTTTTTTACATAATCGGAAATAATGCGTTCACTTTCAGCTTTCGAACGTTCATAACCTGTAAAATAGGGGATTTGAGAAATTGTTTTTTCTGTTATAATTCCATTCAATGATGGGCCAAAAACACCTGCAGTTGAAGTAGTCACAATGTTATTTATACCAAGTTTTTTGGCTGTTTCAATTATATTAATTGTTCCCTGAACATTATACTTGCTAAAATCGCCATGATTATTTTCCCAAACTGCTGCGAATGCTGCAATATGGTAAACTTGGCCACAACCTTCCATTGCTGTTTCAATACTTGGGATATCAAGTATGTCACCCTGGAACCATTTTAAATGCTCATGCTCAAAGGTCAGCGATTTTGATTTTGAACGGTATATGGCATGAACATCATTACCGTGTTCCAATAATATTTCTACTAATCGTTTTCCTATAAATCCGGTAGCGCCGGTAACAAATATTTTCATTTTTTATACGTAATCTCAGGATGATATTTTAGCGAAAACCATTCGTTTGATAATGCCATAATACAATGTAGCCAAAATGCAATCCAAATTGTACCTGTGTGTAAAGTAAGCATACATAATACAATTCCCATTGGCACTGCACCTGCCATTTCTTTAAACCCTTTTGGAATATGAATTAGTGCATAAACAATTGTGTTAATGGCAATAGCAATCCAAATTCCGGTAATTGGCAAAATTGTAAATAAAAGAAACCCGCGCATCATAATTTCATAGCCTAACAAATAAAGCATCCATGATAAAGCGCTTACTATTAATAGCGAAACGTTCCAATTGTTTTTTCTAATTTGAGGATAGACCTTTAAGTTATCAACTGTTTTGGCTGCAAAAAAATTTATTATTATCAATATAATTCCAATAGGAATTAGATAATAAAATGTTTTATATTGAAATGAAATAGCCAGATATTTGAATTGATTTAATTTTGAGAATAATAAAATTTGAATAAAAAGAGGTATTATACCAAATAGAAATGCACCGGCAATTCTATTGAAGATGACTATACGAACTTGTCTTTCAATTTCATCAAATTGTAATTTAAAATAATTATTTATTTTTTTTGAATGGCCAATAAAATGATAGGCAGCATAACAACAAACAACCACTAATATTGATATAACAATTGTTATCATATTTTAAAACTCAAAATCAATACATGAGCGTGATTCTCTGAGTTTCCCAATTATTTCAGCCACTTTAACATGTTCAGGATGTTTTTGGTAAGCTTCTAATTCGTTAAATGATTTATGCGTGGTGATGAGTATAATGTCTGAATTTGAAGCATCGGCATGGATAGAATTAATGCCAACTTCAATACTTTTAATATACCTGATTTTTTCTTTTAAGGATAATAGCAATTCTTTCATATATAAAATATTGGCAGCTTTATCACGACCTTCGGCAGTGTCCTTTAATTTCCAACTTACAATATGTTTTACCATGTTTTTTTTATTTTAGTTATACAAAAATCAAACCTTTCACTTTGGGTATAAAATGAAAGGTTTTTACAACTTATATAATGATTAAATTATTATTTTGATTTTCCTTGGTTGGCAACCGATTCCATTGCCTTTTTAATGGCTTCCTGATCGCCTAAATAATAATGTTTAATTGGCTTTAAATTTGCATCAAGTTCATAAACCAAAGGCGTTCCGGTTGGGATATTTAATTCAAGAATATCCTTTTCCGAAACATTGTCTAAGTATTTCACCAATGCTCGAAGACTATTCCCATGTGCTGCAATTACTATTTTTTTGCCTTTTTTAATTTCAGGAACAATTGAACTTTCCCAAAATGGCACAACACGAGCTACAGTTTCCTTCAAAGATTCAGTTGCAGGCAATTTTTTCGGGTCAATATCTTTGTAACGTGCATCAAATTTTGGATGTCTTGGGTCATTATCTTCAAGTGGGGGAGGTGGAACATCGTAACTTCTACGCCATATTTTTACTTGTTCTTCACCATGTTTGGCAGCTGTTTCAGCCTTGTCCAATCCTTGAAGGGCGCCATAGTGACGTTCATTTAATGTCCAACTTTTAATTACCGGTATCCACAGTAAATCCATTTCGTCAGTTGCAAGCCATAAGGTTCGAATAGCCCTTTTAAGAGTTGAAGTAAAAGCTAAATCGAAAGTATATCCTTCAGATTTTAATACCACACCTGCATTTTTTGCCTCAACTTTTCCTTTTTCTGATAAATCAACATCTGTCCAGCCGGTAAAACGATTTTCTTTATTCCAGATACTTTCGCCATGACGGAGCAATACAATTTTGTACATTGTTTATTTTTTTTAAATTTATGAATTAATAATTTTCAGGGTAAAAATTAAAAAGTATAATCAAACTCTTCAAGTATAAAGGTACTACATTTTGGAATTTGTTAAAAAGTCATTTATAATAAATTAATTCTTTTAACGTTTTTTTGAATAGTTTCAAGAATGTGAATAATATTGTAAGCTTAATATTTAGTTTAAATTTTTAAATGAATTGGTAGTGGTAAAATTTCGAAACTTTTTTTTGCTTTTGTTTTTGTGTTACGAAATGAACGTTTTTTCACAAATTGGAGGTACAAGTACCTACGATTTTTTAAATCTTACCAATTCGGCCAGGGTTGCAGCACTTGGCGGTAAAAATGTTTCATTGAATGATAATGATATTAATCTGGCGTATCATAATCCGGCATTATTAAATCCAGTAATGAGTGAAAATGCGGTTTTTAATTATGTTTCATATTTCGCAAATATTAATTTTGGATATGCAGCCTATGCTTTGGATGAAGGAAAATTAGGCACTTTTGCTGTTGGTATGCATTATATTGACTATGGCCAATTTATAAAAGCAGAAGATGATGGTACCATTACCGGAACATTTTATGCTGCCGAGTATGCATTTAATATGTTTTATTCCAGACAAATTGATTCATCATTTAGGATTGGGTTTACTTTAAAACCTATTTATAGTGTTCTTGAAAGTTATACTTCATATGGAATTGCTGCTGATGTTGGCGCCACTTATTTATCTGACGATGGTTTAATATCTGTTGGTGCAGTATTTCGTAATATTGGAGCACAGATTAAAGCTTATTCTGGCAGTGGTCGTGAGCCATTGCCTTTTGAAATATTACTTGGTATTACCAAAAAATTGCAATATGCACCATTTAGGCTGTCATTAACCGCGCAAAATATACAAAGGTATCAAATGAGCTATACTTTACCGGTTGACCCAAATTTGGGCCAATCAATTGACCAATCATCCTCATCGGGCAGTAAAAATGCCTTTGCTGATAATTTATTCAGGCATATTATTATTGGAGTTGAGTTTTTACCTTCGAAAAGCTTTTATATTTCAGGTGCATACAATTATCAACGACGAAAGGAATTGGCAATACAAGACGCACCGGGTACCTCAGGTTTTTCATTTGGTTGCGGGATACGGTTAAGCAGGTTTAGCTTTGGATACGGTTATGCCAATTATACTGCTGCCGGAGGTTCGAATCATTTTTCTTTTACAGTAAACTTGTCAAAAATTTACCATAATTGATTTTACATGACTTTCACCCAAAAACTTATTATAGCCATTGATGGATACTCATCATGTGGTAAAAGTACATTTGCTAAAGCTATTGCCCAAAAGCTCGGATATATTTACATTGATACAGGTGCAATGTATCGTGCTGTTGCTTTGTTTGCCTTGCGAAATAGTTTAATTTCAGATAATAAAATTAATGAACCTGCATTATTTCAGAGTCTTAATAGAATTGAAATAGAACTTAAAAAAAATTCTGAAACCGGAAAGAACGAAACCTTTCTGAATGGAGAGAATGTTGAAGAACAAATTCGTGGTTTGGAGGTTTCGAATTCTGTTAGTATTGTTAGCCAGGTTAAATTTGTTAGGGAAAGAATGGTTGAATTGCAACGCAAAATGGGAGAAGAGAAAGGCGTGGTTTTAGATGGCCGGGATATTGGCACCGTAGTTTTTCCAAATGCTGATATAAAGTTATTTATGACTGCTGATGCTGATGTTCGTGCAAAACGCAGGTATGATGAACTTATAGCTAAAGGTAACATTGTTTCAATTTCAGAAATAAAGAAAAATATACTATTGCGCGACGAAAATGATACAAAGCGTACAGAAAGTCCGCTCAGAAAAGCTGATGATGCATTTTTGCTTGACAACAGTTATATGACTCCCGATGAACAAATTACCTGGTTTTTAGATTTAGTAAAAGATAAGTTTTCAACTATCAGTTGAATTGTATGTTAATTTGGTACAATGAAAATTACAATAGATGATAAATCAGGCTTCTGTTTTGGAGTTGTTAATGCCATTCAAAAGGCAGAAGAAGAATTAAATGAATCCGGTTTTTTATATTGCCTCGGCGATATTGTGCATAACAATGCCGAGGTTGAACGATTAAAATTAAAAGGTTTAGAAACTATTAACCACGATCAGTTTCGCAATCTTAAAAATTGCAAAGTCCTTATCCGTGCTCATGGCGAACCTCCCGAAACATACAAAATAGCTGAAGAAAATAATATTGAACTGATTGACGCTTCATGTAAAGTAGTTCAAAAGTTGCAAAAGCGCATTTTCAAAAGTTATAATGAAATTTCAGAAAAAGGGCAGGTTGTAATATTTGGTAAAGATGGACATGCTGAAGTGAATGGATTGGTGGGTCAGACTAGCAATACTGCAATTGTAATTAAGCACCTCGAAGATATAGAAAAACTGGATTTTACAAAGCCAATTGATTTGTTTTCGCAAACAACTATGGACATTGACGATTTGGGAATAATTGCCAGCGAAATTAAGTGCCGGATGGAGAGTGCTTTAGGCACAAAGAATATTCCATTACATATCAATGATACAATATGTCGGCAGGTTTCGAACCGTGCCCCACATTTAAAAGAATTTGCACTGAAAAATGATATTATAATTTTTGTGAGTGGCAAAGAAAGCTCGAATGGTAAAGTACTTTACGAGGTTTGCAAATCGGTTAATCCAAAAACATTTTTTGTAACATCTGCAAAAGATATTCAAAAACAATGGTTAAGTGGCATTCAATTTGCAGGAGTTTGCGGAGCAACTTCCACACCACGATGGTTAATGGAAGATATAGCCAAACAAATTGAGTTACTTTCAATTTAACAAAAACATTTAAACATGAAGAAAATTATTAATTCAATAGTTGTATTGGTATTTGCATTATTTGTAGCCGGAACAAGTAAAAGCTTCAGTCAAAACAGGCTGCAAACCAGGGAATTTTTGCATCGGACACACCGGGTAATTGAATTTGCCAAAGAATCTGTTGCCAGGGGCAAAGTTTATACTGGCGATTTAACCAGGGCTGTTTATCATCAACGTTATGCAAGGGATTTATTCCATGAAGGGAAATTCAGGCAAGCCATTCATCATTCATACAGGGCACGTGAACTTGCAATTATTGCAATCAGGGCTAATAAAGGCGAAGTTGACAGGGATATGGATTTTCATGATAATGAAAGGGAATATGGACGAGGAAGACCTGATGGCGCTGTACTTGATGCCGAAATTAAAATTCCGGGAGGAACAGACGATAAAGTTGTAATTAAAGAAAAAGATGAAGAAGTAAAGGACCGTTAAGACTTAGACAAACTCATTTATTAATTCATAGCTGAGAACACCCTCAGCTATTTGTTTTACTTCTCCGGTCAATATAATATTATAATTGTTGTCAATAGTAAGTTTTAATTGTCCGCCTGGCATTTTTATTGTAACATCATTATCAATATAATTTTTTTTACGCAGAACACAAGCAACGGCACTTGACGAACTTCCGGAAGCAAGCGTGAACCCCGCGCCACGTTCAAATATTAAAATTTCAGCTTCATTTCTAGTTACTGGCTTTACAAATTGAACATTTATATGGTTAGGGAACATTGGATGGCTTTCAATTTTCGGGCCATAAAATTTAATTTCATCTTCGGAAAGTTGTTCCTTAAAAATTACACAATGCGGGTTTCCGACCGAAACACAATTGATTAAAAAAGTCTGTCCGTCAATTATTAATAGGAAGTCAATACATTCCGGTGAATTAGATTTTACAGGAATTTCATCGCTTTTGAAAGTTGCTTTGCCCATTTCAATTGTAACCATTGTTGCTTTTCCGTTAAGTTCTTTTTCAATTATTGCTTTAACAACACCGGCCATTGTTTCAATGGTAAACGATTTTTTTAAAGTATAGCCATAATCGAATAAAAATTTGGCAAAAATTCTTAACCCATTGCCGCTTTTTTCAGCCTCAGAAGCATCAGGATTAAAAATACGAAATCCAAAATCGGCTTTTTGTGATTGTGTTAACAACAAAATCCCATCGGAACCAATTCCAAAATGAATATTGCAAAGTGTTTTGATTGATTTTTCATTTATTGGGAAAGAAATTGTAGCACTATCCAAAACAACATATTCATTGCCTAGTCCATGCGATTTTACAAAACCATTTTTGGGTAAAGCCATAACTTCTCTTGTCCTTATTCTTTGTTTCTTGTTCTAAATTTAGAACATCTTATCTTTTCGAAGAAAATAGCGAACTCGTTTATAGGTTGAAACGTGCCGTTCAAGTTTTTCCTCGTATAAATCAGCTACAGTTATTAAAATACCGGTTTCTTCAACATCCCCAAATTCCTTATTAACAATAGTCCCAAAAACTTTCATGGATGGAGAAAGGTTCATATATGCATTAATCAACGGAGGAATATTTTCATGGTGCGATCTTACTTTCTTCGAAAGTATTTTGTAGTTTTCTTTATAATCCTTCCCGTCAAATTCAGCATCCAATTCTGCTTCGTTCCAATTTAAATCGAGCGGTTCAATAGGATATAATAATTTTTCCTTATCACCAAATTGTTTTTTCAGAAAATAAAGAATCAGGTTTCGCGCTGATTTATTAAAATGCGTGTACATAGTCACTTTTCCGAAAAAATATTTTTTATCGGGATTATGTACCACTAATGCACCAAGTCCGTCCCATAAATTATCGAGCGCATAAATTCCTTTTCGGGCGCGGTTTGTGCTTTGATATGCCGGCTGAACAAACGAACGCCCTAATTCTATCATGTGGGGCATATATTCGTTTTTAAATTTATCGGAAAAGTGAAATAAATGCGAAGTGGAAAGCCTTTTGGCAATATCATCACCTTTAGCGCCGGGATTTGGAATGTAAAATCTATAACCTCCTAAAATTTCACGATGTTGCGGATCCCAAACGATAAGCTGGTGATAAGGATCGTCAGAAATATCAAACTCGTCAATATCAACTTCAAGCCCTGTTCCTCCACCTCCATGACGAAAGGACAACTCACGCAGCCGCCCAATTTCGCGCATCAGATTGGGCGAATCTTTATGACTTAAGATAAAAAGAAGATTTCCGCCGTAATTGGTTTTACGAACAAACTTATCTTCAGTGAGCTCTTGCTCTAAAAGCTCAGTATTAACCGGTGGGATAATTTCTTTCGCTGTCATTATATCACGCTGAAATACAAAGGTAAAAAAATTTATTTACGGTTTAAATTTAGCATCAGGGTTTTCCGAAAGTTCATATACATGGCTTTTTACACGTTCAGCCCAAATTCTTGGATTAATTTTTTTATCTTCAAAAATCTTGTAATCTATTGGTTTACCAATGGTGATGGTAAAAAATCCATTTCGGTGTTTGAACAATTCGTCAACCAAATAAAACATTTCGATATTGGCTTTTATGCCTATTCGCTTTCTTATATTTGAAAGGCTATAAAAGAAGTTTGAATTTCTTCCTTTAAAATATATAGGAACAATTTGTCGTTTGGAACTTATAGCTTTTTGAATGAAATTTTTTTTCCATTCAAGGTCAACTATTTTACCGTTTATTTTACGTGAACATAATCCGGCGGGAAAGGTGAGGAGCGGAGTATGGGAATTGAATATTTCATCAATTGCTAAAGCGGCAGATTTATCCTGGCTTCCATGCTTATTTATGGGAAGAAAAAAATCTTCGAGATTTTTAATATTCATTAAAATATCGTTAACCAAAACTTTAACACTGCCACAATTATCAGATATGGCTTTCATTAGCATTATTCCATCGAAACCGCCCAAAGGATGATTTGATACAAATAAATATCTTTCGTTTTGTGCTAAATTTTCAAACCCATTAGAACTAATAGTAACATTAAAATATTTGATAACTTCTTCAAGAAAAGGCAAATTCATTTTTTTACCATGTAAAGCCAAAAATGCATTCAATTCACGTTGATGAATTACATGTTCAATATACCAATAAACAAATCCTGGCAAAAGTCTGGCCAGCTTCGGGTTCTTTTCAGCAAATACATTTCGGATATTAATTTCCATTTTCAATGTGCTAATTTTTCAATGTGCTAATTTGCTAATGTGATATTAATTAATTTGGGTATTTGTATTCAAGTGTTTTTGCAAGAATTTTTCCATAGCGCGATAAAAGTCAAATCGGTTTTCTTCGTTATGAAAACCATGTCCTTCATTGTCTTTTACCATATATTCAACTTCAATACCACGTTTTCGCATCGCTTCAACCATTTGATCGCTTTCGTTTTTATTTACGCGAGGGTCATTTGCTCCTTGTGCTATAAAAAGTGGCGCTTTTATTTTATCGGCATGAAAAACAGGTGACACTTCTCGGTACAAGGCTTCATCTTTTTCAGGATGCCCTACTTCTTCGTGCATCATTTCAATAAGTGGTTTCCAATAAGGTGGAATGGTTTTTAAAAGTGTAAATAAGTTTGAAACTCCTACATAATCGATGCCGCAGCAATAAATATCGGGTGTAAAGCAAAGACCTGCAAGAACAGCATATCCGCCATAACTACCTCCATAAATAGCAATCTTATTTTTATCGGCAATTCCTTGTTCAATTAACCAATTTACACCATCGGTAATATCATCCTGCATGGTTTTGCCCCATTGTTTGAACGAGGCTTCCCAAAACTTACGCCCAAATCCGGTAGATCCACGAAAATTCATTTGCAATACGGCATAACCTCGATTGACCAGAAACTGCACTTCCGAATCGTATCCCCATGAATCACGGCTCCATGGGCCTCCATGAGGATTTATAATAACCGGTAAATTTTTAGGAATTACATTTAACGGTAAAGTCAAATAACCATGAATTGTAAGCCCGTCGCGCGATGTGTATTGAATAGGTTTCATTTGGGCTAAATGTTCCTCGTTTAACCAGGGACTTAAATCAGTGATTTTTTCAATGGCATCCGTTGAGGAATTATAAAAGTAATAGGAGCCAAGTGTCCTGTCGCTGTGTGTACGTATAATAAATTTATCTTCAGCTTTGTTTGAATCGGACAATGAAATTTCGACATTATTGCCTAAATGTTTTTCAAGCTTCGAATATATACCTTTTACTTCTTCATCCAAAAACACCAGTTTTCGTTTCCAGGTAGTATAGGCAATTGTAGTAAGTTTTTTGTATTTTCTTGAATAATAAAGTCCATGCACGTCATAATCGGGATCGGTATATAAAACTTCAATTTCTTTGGCTTTTTCAACATCAAATACTACAATGGCTTTTTTATCACGGCTTAGATTTGACGATGCATAAAGATTTTTATTGTCGAAAGTGAAAAACAAGGGATCGATTGATTCTTTATAATTTGTTGTAATGATAGAATGAAAAGGTTCATCTTCGGTTTTACGGTAAAGGATACTTGTATCAGTTCCATCAACAGTTACAGCAATCCGCAGTTTCCCTTCGTGGTCGGTCATCCAGTCATGTACATTTCCCGGATTTTCAGCCAGCATTGTCATATCACCGGTTACAATATTTAACCGGTATGGATCAAAAACTTCACGATTGCGTTTGTTCAATCCAATTATTACTTCATCGTCAATATCTTCTAGATCGTCAATAATTTGGGTACGGACACCTTCAAACCCGGTTAAACACTTTGAATTTGAACCATCAATATTTACACCATATAACTTAAAATTTTCATCGCCGCCGTCATCTTTCAAATATAAAATCCGGTTGTTATTTGCCCAAAAATAACCGCTTATGTCGCGGTCGGTTTCGAATGTAATTTGTTTAACGCCATCAGAACCCGCAATTTGAATGAATAGGTTCATCCTGTCTTTGTAAGGTGCTTTAAACGAAAAATAATTTCCGTCGGGTGAAATTTGAAAAGCTGCTTTTTCAGGGTTTCTGAAAAAATCTTCTAAAGGTATCTTAGGAATTATCATTTATACAATTTATTAAAAGATGACAATGTTACTTATAGCCGCCGTAATTTCCAAACTTTAAAATTAAAACCTTATTAAATATCAAAATCACAATTGGAAATATTCTAATTAATTTTGATTCACTATAGGAATCAACTTATGTTAATATTACTTTATTTACCTTCAATTTCTTTATTCTTGTTTTTATCAAGCCGTTTTGCATTTTTGTTAGTTACAACACCTTTTCCTGTTTTTTCTTCAATTTCACGTCTGGTATTTCCGGCAATGGTTCCACCTTGTAGGGCTATTCTTTTATTGTCATTAAACGTTTTAGGTTTTTTTTCTTTTGAAATTTCGGTTGTTGTGGCTTCGGCAAGCATATTAAGCACAAGTTCAATATTTGTCATGTGGTCGCGAAGGCTTTCCTTTTTCAAATTCTTTAGGGCCTTATATTGCTTAGTATTATATCCACTCCATGCATTTGTAATTTCATCAGTCAGTATTGCAAATTCTTGTCCTTTTTGTACTCCTCGTTTTTCCCATTCATCAGTTAATTCTTTACGAACCTCAATACTTTTCAGCCGCTGGTTTATCCATTCTTTGCTATATCCTTTGCGATGGTATGTTTCCATTAATCGTTCAATACCTAATTCAGGGTCTTCAATCTCATCAATACGCTCACGTCCTACTTGTGCCAACCACATCTTAAAAGGTTCGGCTTTTGGTGAAGGAATGCTTTGGATTAACCTAAACAATTGCTCTGTATCAGCTACATCAGTTTTGTAAAATTTTCCATCTGTCGACTGCATTTTCAGTTGGTTACAATTTGTAACCAACTCGCTTCCTTCCTTTGTCAACCTGTGCTTTAACACTTTCCAATAATTATTAGGATTTGGGCTTTCAGTTAAAACACCTATAACATCTACAATAGAAAAAAACCATTTTTCTTCTTCATCTTTCCAAATAGATCTGATTTTCTTTTGCTCAAAAATCTTAATCGCAGTATCTTTAGTCATAAAAAATGTATTATTATTTAAAATTAACCTGCCCAATTTACACGGATAATTGCAAATCATTAATATTTGTCCTGATGTCTTTGGACAAGATAATTAGTTTTTTGTGTTAATTCTATATTAAAAAACAAAGGTTACAGCAAAAATATATTTTTATAATAAGTTAAAAATCAATTTATTTTGAATGATTAACAAAGCGAAACCAACTATGCCTATACATTTTTTCACCGTTTCTTTTTAAAAAATTCGCGCATCAAAGCAGCGCATTCATTTTCAAGGACACCAAATACAACCTGTGTTTTAGGATGAAGAAGTGGTTGGTTTATTAACGTAAATCCACGTTTTGGATCAATAGTTCCAACAACAATTCTCGATATTTGTACCCAAAATGATGCCCCGGCACACATTATACAAGGTTCAACAGTAACATACAAAGTGCAATTGGTTAAATATTTTCCACCAATATCGTTGGTTGCAGCAGTAAATGCTTGCATTTCAGCATGGGCTGTAACATCGTTTAGCGTTTCAGTTAAATTATGCGCACGTGCAATTATTTTATTGTTGCTTACAATTACTGCGCCTACGGGTACTTCATCCTTCTCGAAAGCTTTGTTCGCTTCCTTTAAGGCTTCTTTCATAAAGAATTCATCGGAAAACATATCACCATAATTTTGTGTTGAAAGTTAAAAGGTTTTTTTCAGGTTATTAATCCTATCAAAAAATATTTTGTTGTTATATCTAGAAATTTATTCGGCAGAATTAAAGTTTATATTTAGTTTTGAGAATCTTTTATGGAAAGAATGGATTATAAATACTGCAATAACCTTTTAGCCTATTCAAGGTTCTTAACTAGAGAAGTCAATATTGGAGGTGTAAAGTTGGGTGGGAATCAACCTGTCAGAATCCAAAGCATGACAAATACTCCTACCATGGATACTCAAGCCACTGTTGAGCAATGTATTCGAATTATTAATGCAGGTGCCGATTTGGTGCGTATAACAGCTCCCGGCTTACGTGAAGCTGAAAACTTAGCTAATATCAAATCGCTGTTACTTAAAAAAGGTTATAATACACCTTTAATTGCTGATATTCACTATAATCCTAAAGCAGCTGAAGTTGCAGCTAAAATTGTTGAAAAAGTAAGGATAAACCCTGGAAATTATACTGACAAAAAGAAGTTTGAGAAGCTTGATTTTACAGACCTAGAATATAAATTGGAACTTGAAAAGGTTCATGAAAAGTTATTGCCATTATTAAAAATTTGCCAAATACATGGCACAGTTATTCGCATCGGGGTTAATCATGGTTCGTTGAGTGACAGGCTTATGAGCCGATATGGTGATAACCCAATAGGTATGGTTGAGTCGGCTATGGAATTTCTTAGAATTTGCAGTGCCGAAAATTTTCACAATTTGGTTATCTCATTAAAATCGAGTAACACAAGGGTAATGGTGCAGGCATATCGATTGCTCGTGAATTCGATGATTTCCGAGAACATGAATTATCCATTGCATTTAGGAGTCACAGAAGCTGGTGATGGCGAAGATGGCCGCATTAAATCTGCTGTTGGTATTGGATCGTTGTTAGCTGATGGAATTGGCGATACTATTCGTGTTTCGTTAACTGAAAAGCCTGAAGCTGAAGTGCCAGTTGCAAAAACCTTGATCGATTATTTTTCAAACAGAAAAGAAAACGAAAAAATTGATGGATTTGATATTCAAGTTAAAAACCCATTTGAATACCAAAAGAGGGAAACAATCGCAGTGGATAAACTTGGTGGAAAAAATCTTCCACAAGTTATCGTTGACTGGGATGAAAATATAAAAGATGAAAATTTACATCAAAGTACGGTTCCTGATTATTTCTATTTAAACCCGAATATCCCGTTAAATCTACTTCCAGAAAAATATTATTATATTTTAAATCTTCATGATTGGTTTAAAAAAGCCAAGGAATCGCCCAATATCTTTCCCGTTTATACCGATGCCCAATTCATTTTTTATGGACCAAAGCACAAAATTTTAAATTTTGTTATTGTTTCAAATTCCGATGCAACCGATAAATTCTTTGAGTCGATTGAAAACAAAACTAATGTTGTAATTATATTAGAAACATTTAATTCAAATGGAATTGCCGACCAACGCGCATTCCTGTATCAGTTGCTTATTCGAAATATAAAGTTACCGATAATCACCAATCGCAATTATAGCGAAGATGATTTGGAAACGTTACAATTAAAATCGTCATCAGATTTAGGTATTTTCTTTGTTGATGGGTTTAGCGATGGTATCTGGCTAAGAAATGCCGGGCAAATCGAAAGCCTTGAAATTATTAATACAAGTTTTGGTATTTTACAGGCAAGCAGGGTTCGGATGTCAAAAACCGAATATATATCATGCCCTTCATGTGGAAGGACTTTGTTCGACTTACAAACAACAACTGCACTAATTAAAGAAAAAACCAATCATTTACGGCATCTTAAAATTGGTATAATGGGCTGTATAGTGAATGGCCTGGCGAAATGGCCGATGCTGATTATGGTTTTGTTGGTGCAGGTGCCGGCAAAATTACTTTATATAAAAGCAAACAGGTTATTAAACGTGAGATTCCTTCAGGAAATGCTGTTGATGAACTTATTCAAATAATAAAAGAGAATGGGGATTGGTTGGAACCAGAAAATTAAACATAATTCGAAATATTTTTTCAATAAATTTGAATTAAATTAACTGATATACTAAGAAATTAAATTGTTTAGAATGAAAAAGGTTATTGGAATTGGAAATGCTCTTGTTGACGTTTTAGTGAAGCTTGAAAATGAGTCGTTTTTAGCTCAGAATAATTTGCCGAAAGGCTCCATGCAATTGGTTGACAAGGATGTTGCCGGGCTATTGTTAAAATCGTTGGGGAGCATTAAAACCCAATTAGCTTCAGGAGGTTCAGCAGCCAATACAATACATGGCTTAGCTAAATTAGGTGCATCATCAGCCTATGTTGGCAAAATTGGAGAAGATGATTTTGGGAACATTTTTTCAACCGATTTGCAAAACAATTCAATACAGCCGTTTTTATTTAAAAGTAATACGGAAACCGGAAGGGCGTTGACTTTTATTAGCAACGATTCTGAAAGTGCACTTTGCGACTTATTTAGGAGCTGCGGTTGAATTAAGTGCCGATGATATAACAGATTCAATTTTCAAAGGTTTTGATATTCTTCATTTAGAAGGCTATCTGGTTTTTAATCATAGTTTGGTTGAAAAAGCTATACTTGTCGCAAAACGCAATGGCCTTAAAGTTTCAATGGATTTGGCCAGTTTTAATATAGTGGAAGCTAATTTGGATTTTTTAAAGGGAATTATTATATCGTCCGTTGACATTGTTTTTGCAAATGAAGAAGAATCAAAAGCCTTAACGGGTGAATTGCCTGAAAAATCATTGGATATAATTGCCGAAATGTGCGAAATAGCTGTGGTTAAGATTGGTTCGAAAGGCTCAATGGTTAAACGTGGAAATGAAATGGTAAAAGTTGATGCTATAAAAGCCAATGCTATTGATACAACTGGTGCTGGCGATTTATTCGCATCGGGGTTTATATATGGTTTAATACAAGGTTGGTCACTTGAAAAATGTGCTAAGTTAGGTGCTTTAACGGCAGGAAAAGTAGTTGAAACTATTGGTGCAAAAATTTCACCAACTGTTTGGCAAGAAATAAATATAACTAAAAATGCAATTTAATATTCAGGAAATATTTAACAATGTTCCGAAAGAGTTTATCAACTTTGTTCTGGTCACTGTTTTTTCCTTGATTATTGGGTTGTCGCAACGTAAAATTCATCAAACTACTGAAGAGCATCAGTTAATTGGAACCGACCGCACTTTCACTTTTATTGGCATTTTGGGCTATATATTGCTCATTGCCGACCCGGTTGGTAAACGCTTATTCCTTGGTGGTGGCGCAGTTATAGCAGCATTTTTATTGGTTTACTATTTTTTTAAAATACAAAAGTCATCAGGTTATGGGTTAACAACAATTTTAATAGCCTTAATTACTTATTGCATTTCGTTGTTATTAATTACACAGCCATTCTGGTTATTCCTTTTGGTTTTGGTAACTGTTCTAATTTTTACTGAAATGAAGGAAACTTTTACATCGGTTTCCGAGAAAATTGACCGGCGCGAGTTTGTTACCCTGGCAAAATTCCTTATAATGGCAGGACTTATACTGCCAATTGTTCCTGATAAAGTTATAGTTTCTGCAATACCTGTAACTCCGTTTCATATATGGTTGGCAGTAGTTGTAATTTCTTCCGTAAGTTATATAAGTTATTTACTTAAAAAATTTGTATTTAAAGATGCCGGAATAGTTATATCGGGTATTCTTGGCGGATTATATTCAAGTACTGCAACCACTGTAGTATTGTCACGTAAACTTAGAGATGATAATAAGGGTAAAAAGCAATATTTGGCAGCCATTATTTTGGCTACCTGCATGATGTATTTTCGGGTTTTGATTCTTGTTTTTGTTTTCAGCAAAACGCTTTTTAGTTATACATTGCCAGTATTTTTAATTTTAATAGCTGTTAGTGCTCTAACAGCTGGAGTTCTGATATTTAAATCAAAAAATGAAAAATTTGATACTACGGTTGAAATGGATGCCGATAAAAACCCACTGGAGTTTAAGGCAGCCATTATATTTACACTTATATTCGTATTATTTTCATTTCTAACCCAGTATTCACTGAACCGATATGGACATTCGGGATTAAATGGACTGTCATTAATTGTTGGGGTAGTGGATATTGATCCGTTTTTGTTGAATATATTCCAGGGAAAATTTGATGTTTCATTACATTTTTTGGCATTAGCATCTTTTCAAGCTATTATAAGTAACAATGCTGCAAAAGCTGCTTATGCATGTTTTTTCTCTGGGAAAAAATATTGGATTCCGATAATTATTATGTTTTCAATTATTATATCAGTAAATATTATTCTATTATTTTTCTTATAGACAAAATAAAAAAACCTTTCGGAGTATTAATTCCGAAAGGTTTCATTTATAAGAACTTTGTAATGTCTATTTTTTAATTATCATTTGTTTATAGGTATATCCGTTGGAAGTTTTTAATTGCAATATATATGCACCACTCTGTAACGATGTAGCATCAAGTATATAGCTCTTTTGACCCGAAGATAAATTCCCTTCAAAAATATTCATAACCGGTTTGCCTACTAGGTCATAAATACGAATACTTATACCGGTGTTATCCAACAATTGATAGGTTATTTCAAACTTGGCTTCAAATGGATTAGGATAAACATTTAAATCAACTACTTTATTTTCTGTAATTAATGAAGCTCCTTTTTGAACAGTTACTGTAGCAACACAAGTGTCGCTGTTTCCAGAATAGTCTGTAACTACAAGTTTTACATTGTTTTTCCCAATATTAGCCGTGGTAAAACTCGAATTATTTATAATCATTGTACTTAATCCACAATTGTCCGTACTTCCATTATTAATAGTATCAGGCATAATAGAAGCTCTTCCGGATGAATTTAAAGTAATGGTTACATTTTTACATGAAGCAACAGGTTTTATATTATCCGAAGTACAAAGCGAAGTAGTCGAAATTATCTCACAACCTTGGGCAACCTTACCAGTAATTTGATCGGAGTCTGTTAGGCAAACTTCATAATATCCTGCATATTGATATATATGAGTCGGAGATGTACTTGTAGTATCGGTAGCAGTGGAATCGCCAAAATCCCAACGCAAACGGGCATGATCGCCAACTCCCGCACCTGTGAAATCAACAGGATAGCCATCGGCTTTTGAATTAACGTCTTTCGGATCATAACCAAAGGAAACTGCAAAAGTGTCTTTCTTATTTACATTTAATAAATTGTAATGTTTGTTATTACAACCAGTAGCTGAATTTTTAACTTGTAATGAAACAAGATATAATTTTGGGACTTTATATAAATGGCTTGTGTTCTGAATATTTAAAGTATCGCCGTCTCCAAAATTCCAAATATATGTTTTAATTATACCTTGCGATGTACTGACGAAATTAACATTTTGTGATATAGGATTGATATTATATTGAAAATCTGAAAAGCAATTAACTTCTGCATTAGCTGCAACTTCAATTTTCTTGCAACTTTGGTTTATTATACCGAAATTATTGCCTACGGTTAAGCAAACATTAAAATATCCAGAAGTGTTATAGATATGCGATGGGCTTTTTTGAACTGAAGGAACACTTCCGTCGCCAAAGTTCCATATCCTTTTATTGATTAAACCAATTGAATTGTCTATGAAATTCACGTTTTTAGTTGTAGAATCTGCAATATAAATAAAATCGGCACTACAATCCCTGGCAAGCTTACCTATAAGTACTCTTTGTTGTTTATTATCCATACATTTTGCAATTGAGTCATAAACGGTAAGCTGAACATTATAATATCCGGGAGCAGCAAATGTATGAAGAGGGTTCGCATTTGTTGATGTTTTTCCATCGCCAAAAATCCAATAGAAATGGGTGGTATTGTTCAAAGCCCGGCTTGCAAAATAACCGGTAGATGAGGTAGAGTCAATATACCAATTAAATTGAGCACTACATACTACTGTACCAACCTGTATAGTTCTAACAACATTATCATAACAACTCCCATTATTGTTTGACGTTGTTAATGAAATTGTATAGGTTCCGGGCGAAGTAAAGGTATGAGAAGGGTTCTGCAATTTCGATTGGTTTCCGTCGCCGAACAACCAAAAGTAATTAGCAGCATTATTTGAGGCATTCGTAAATGTAACACTTAATGTTACTGGATCTACCACATAGGAGAAATCGGCATGACAAGTTGGGTTTCCGACTTTTATTAATTGGTCATATTCGTCAATACAACTATCGGCTTTAATACTAAGCTTAACCAAATAATAACCAGCAGAAGAATATAAATGTTTTGGATTTACAACCAATGATGTGTTGCCATCGCCAAAGTCCCATGAACTAAGCTTATAACTGCCTGAAGATAAATTGGTAAATTTTGCAAGATTATTAATAAGGTTAGTTGTATCAACATTGAACATTGCAGAAAGCTGGCACTTTGGAACTCCAATGATGATTGATTTACAGGTGTCAGAGGCCAGCCCTGATGAGCCTGAAAAAACATTCAAACAAACATTATATAATCCGGAAGTTGTATATATATGCGATATTGAATCTTTAGTTGTACTATATGATCCATCGCCAAATGTCCAATACCACTTGGTTATAGGTGTATTACGTGTACCGGAAAAGTAAAACGATTTTGATAAAGTAGTATTTGAGGATATGTTAAAATTAGCTGCAATTGAAGGTATTAAAGGCTTTACTGTTAATAAAAGAGTATCGGAAGAAGAACAATTTTTGACCGTTGAACCAGTAACAACATATTGAGTAGTGTTTATAGGTGAAACATTTTTTGATGTTCCTGTATTCAATGAATTATTCCATGTATAAGTAGTTGCATTACCTGAAGATATTGTTAGCATAGCTGTATCTCCCGCAAAAATTGTCAATTTATTTGCCGTAAGTGAAAAAACTGGAATAGGGTTAACTAAAGCTTTAACAGTATCCCTGGCAGAACTGCAATTACCTGATTTTGCTTCGACAAAATAATTGGCAGAAGAAGAGATTACCGAAGTATTATATGTATTTCCCGAGCTTAATAATGTACCTCCGGTTGAAGTATTATACCAATTGATTGTACCCGTATCTGATTTTGCTTTTAATGTAAGAGAACCACTTCCACAAACAGAATCGGAAGTTGTGCTTAAAATAGAAGGTGTACTGTTAATAGTTGCTGTGACTGGTTCAATAGCAAAACAACCTTTAGCAGTAGTACCTTTTACAAAATACTTTCCATTGCTGGCAGTTGATGGATTTGCATATGAAGTTGTTGCAGATGTATCAGTCCAATATGTGTAAGTTAATCCGGCGGTTGATCCAGAAGTAACATTTGCAGCAGTTAAGTCAACAAATGTAGGCGAACAAACAGCGGCAGGACTGTTGATTACTAGATTAGGCGTTGGGTCAATAGTTGCTGTGACTGGTTCAATTGCAAAACAACCTTTAGCAGTGGTACCTTTTACAAAATACTTTCCAATTCCTGCAGATGCAGGTGTTGCAAACGAATTTGTTGTTGCAGTATCAGTCCAATAGGTATAGGTTAAACCTGTGGTTGAGCCGGATTTTATTGCTGTATCAGTTAAATTGACGGTTCCAGGCGAACAAACTGCTGCCGGGTTTGTAATATTAAGAGCAGGCGTTGGATTAATAGTTGCTATGACTGGTTCAATCGCTAAACAACCCTTAGCAGTAGTCCCTTTTATAAAGTACTTTCCATTTCCGGCAGTTGCAGGTGTTGTATATGAATTTGTTATTGCAGTATCAGTCCAATATGTATAAACTAAGCCATTGGTAGAACCAGCTTTAATTGTTGTATCCGTTAAATTAATGGTTCCAGGGGAACAAACTGCAGCAGGGTTTGTAATAATGAGAGTGGGCGTCGGGTTAATAGTTGCTATGACTGGTTCAATCGCAAAACAACCCTTAGCAGTAGTACCTTTTATAAAGTACTTTCCATTTCCGGCAGTTGCAGGTGTTGCATATGAACTAGTTGTTGCACTATCAGTCCAATAGGTATAAATTAATCCGGTGGTTGAGCCAGATTTAATTGTTGTATCTGTTAAATTAATGGTTCCAGGGGAACAAACTGCAGCAGGGTTTGTAATAATGAGAGTGGGAGTCGGGTTAACAGTTGCAGTTACCGGTTTAATAGCAAAACAACCTTTTGAAGTAGTGCCTTTAATAAAATACTTTCCATTTCCTGCAGATGCAGGTGCTGCATATGAATTTGATGCAGTGGTATCATTCCAATAAGTATAAGTTAAGCCTGAGGTAGAGCCAGCTTTAATTGTTGTATCAGTCAAATTAACTGTTCCAGGAGAACAAATAGGGCTTGGATTGTTGATATTTAATACTGGATTTGGATTAACAATAGCACTCACTGAAACACGTTGTGAAGGGCAGAAACCTGATTTTGATTCAGCATAATATTGAGTTGTTGTAGAAATAACCGGAGTATTATAAATACTATCTGTACCTAAGACAATAGTACTTGAAGTTGTAGCAAACCAGTTAATTGTGCCAGATTTGGTAGTTGCTTTTATTGCAACAGAACCTGAACCGCAAATAGAATCATTCGAAACTATTGGAACTGCAGGAAACGAATTACAAATTGTAAAAGGTGTTTTATTATAATCGCTATAGGCATTGTCAAAAGATGAAGTATCATATGATGAAGTAGATATTGCAAAGTGGCAATTATTATTTGCTGAATAAGATGAATCAACTTGAAATGTAATTGTATGAATACCCAATGAACTCGAAAGAGTATCCTGGTTTTGTATCCAGTAATTATTCAGCTTACTATATAAATATAAGGTTGAACCAGGTGATTGATTTACATTGTAAACAACTTGAATAGTATCGCCGGTTTTATAATCTTCTCCGCCGGTTGGATGCAAAATCGAGATTACCGGTGAATGCATTGAAAAAGTATCGGAAATGAATACTGTAGAATTGTTATCTGATTCATTCGTTAATCTTAATTTGTAGCTATAAGTAGCAGTAGTACCTGTTGGTGTATTCCAATAATAAGTTGATGAACTAGAAGCACCTACCGATAAACTATCTATAATAGGTTTCCAGGAATTGGCAATACTATCAAAATATTCAAGTTTTGCCATGTCAATATCATTACTATTCCATTTTATTAGGAATGAACTGTTATATTTTATTTGCTCTCCTTTCGTAGGATAGAAGAAATAACAGTTAGGATTATTACCAATTATTCTAATACTATCTGAGTATGCATCGGAATATGTATTCCAACTATCTGTGGAATATTCAAAATAAATATAATCTAAGCCTCCGGTTGATAGTTGATTTGACACAGGCAAATAGTATGTACTATTACCTGTTGGTATGGTAACATTATCCTGATCTAAATATGATAAAGTTTCATTTTCACCTCCAAATTCAATACTTAGGTTATACAATGTATCACCTGAATTATGAACAACAATTTGAATAGTGTCTCCTGCAAAAAATATTTGGTTCTTTAAAGGAGAAATAATACTTATTGGTGGAACAATAATACTAAATACATTACTAATGCCATATATGGATGAATCATTAGAATCAACTATTTTAAGTAAATATTTTGTAGATTGGCTAATGTTATTTTTTGGAATATTCCAATTATATATAGTTCCTTCACTATACGAAATTATTGGGGTAAAACTATTCCAATTTTGGCCACTATCAGAACTGTAGTAATAATTATAATATCCAGAAGTTTTGTTTGCATTGATAGTAAAACTTATATAATCACCTGGGTTTAAAGGTGTATTAGATGCTTTCAAATTTGCTATTTTTAAATTCGGGAAATCAGCAGTAGAAAAGGTGAAATTACTGCATTCTCCATTACCAAAGCCGGCTGAATTTTCACCATTTATATACAAATAATATGTATAGTTGGGCAATAAATTTTTCATTTGGAAAGAGTCCGTATTTGAATAATTTGTTGGGTAATTATTTTCAAACTGGTCACTCAGAGATATTTGGTAATTAGTGGAATGAATTTCGGGTTCCCAATGAAAGGTATAGTTTTTTGGAATATTTGTTTCGCTTACCTGTGGCGAATCAATTGTTATACAACCAGGCAAAGGTATAACAGCAAAAAGGCTATCAGAATACGCTATTTGTTCTAAATTGTGATTTGTATATACATATTTGAATTTGCATTGGTATGAACTATCAAATGGAAGTGTGAAATTAATATCGGTTGTATCCAATCCATTTAGAGTTGTTTCGGTTGTTACAATATCTAAACTATCTGTATAACTCAAACCATTATTGGGTGAATAATATAGCATACCTTGATTAAAATCAAGTCCCTGATTATAAAATGAAACCGCAATAGATTGTCCGCCACCATTAGCAGAACCTTTTTTCGGAGAAGTTATTTTAAATTGTGGGCTGTTTGCTAATGTAAAATTTTTACTAATCCCAATAACTGAAGGATCGTTAGCATTCACAACCTTTAATAAACTTTTAGAGTTTACATTTGAAATTGTATTTGGCACAATCCAATAAAATGAGGAACTGTCTTTTACTGTCCTCACAAAATTCCATGATAATCCATTATCTAAGCTATAAAAGAGTTTAACGGAATCAACTAAATTTTCATCTAATAATATATTAACAGTTGAGGTAATATCGAAGTAATCATTTTGAGAAGGATATTCAAAAGCCAGAAAGCTAAAATTACCAGTATAAAAAGTGAAATCAGCTGTTGTGGTAGAATCTCCAATGTTTTTAGCTTTTACATGCCAATTATAAGTGTCATTTGGTGAAAGCCCCGATATTTGAAGAGAATCAACTGTCACCGTATCAGTATAAGTAATAGAATAATTCTGATCAGTATAACTTACAATATAACTTGTAGCATTGGGTTGTGATGTCCATTTTAAGGTTGTTGCATTTGTAATTCCCTCTGTATATTGTGCCGGATATAACAATGTATCATTTTCTAAAGGTTTAAAACAACCAGTATTAGCCGACCAACCTCCATATGTGACGCTTCCATCACTTTGGAAAACTAAAGTTAGTGCCCCAGTTGCGTTAGTTGAAGTTATTAATCCGGGATTATTTGTACCGCTATAAATACCAATTTCCCCAGCATTTACGCTATCTCCATCATAAATATAAAGAAAATCATAACTGTTTTCAACAGAAAATTGTGTAAAATCAAAAGCTAATTTTGCACCAACAGTGGCCGGATAAAAAACTACAGTATCGTTTTCATTATCATTATAATTACCATTAATTCCACCTGAATCAGTGAATGTGCCATTACAAATGGTATATTTTTTTGTGCCATTTGTGGCTTTGTAAATTTGAGCAACAATATTTGTATCTATAATTAAAGTTAAAAGTAAAATAGCAATCAGGGTAAATGCATTTCTTTTCATTGTTTTTAGGTTTTAAATAAAATTAACAATTAATGGGTATTAGAGTTTATTTTAAGCAAATTTAATAAATTTAATAAGATGAAATAATTATTTTTTATCTAACATGAATATAAATGATCATTTACTTTATTATATTTCATACAGTTAATTTGGAACAATTATTAATGTTGACAAAACATAGCAGGTTTATGCTTATTCATTTTTCAAGAACCACTAATTGCCTGACAATATGGGTTATAGTTAAATTAGTTAGGTTTACTTTTCATTTTTAATGAATTTATTGACAAGCTCTAAATTGTCTGAAACATATAATGTATTAATTCCGGGTAATAAAATTTTGAAAATTATAGTTACCTTGTAATTTCTAAATTTATAGTTTTAAATAAATACAGAATAATGTATGTTGAGCCCAATTGACATTAAAGTTGCTTTTATAGTTTTAGCATTAATAATTATACTCATATTTCTTTGGGCATATTTACTGCGCAGGCAAGTAAAAATTAAAACAAAGCAATTACACTATCAGTTACAAACTATACATCAACAAAACGACGAACTGAACAACTTCAAAACTAACCTTGAAAAAATGGTTTCTCAAAAATCTGGTGACCTTGAAAAGGTGGTAAAGGAATTTGAGAATAGCCAAATTATATTAAATAGTTTTATTCATCAATCTATTGAAGGTATTACAATAACCGATGAAAATGGAAAAATAATTATATGGAATGAACGGATTTCGGAAATTACAGGAATTCCCAGAGAAGAAGCTTTAACCAAATACAATTGGGAAATAGAGTTCGAACTTAATAAAAATATGCAAATTAGTTTGAGTATTGATGAAATTAAAAAACGTATAAATAAATATTATCAGCATCTTCAGGAAAATTCAATATCATTGAACACAGGTCAGATTAAAACAAGAAAAGATGAATTAAAATATATTGAAAGTGTAGTATTCTTAATTAAAACAAACAATCAAAAATTTTATGGACAAATATTAAAAGATATAACTGATAAGAAAAAAATTGAAGCTGAACTTGAACAATACCAGGTAAAATTAGAAAGATTATTAGCGAGCCAGACTGAAAAAAGCCTTGTATTAAGCCAGCATTTGAGTTATGTATTTGAAAATGCTTCTGACTATATAGCTATTTTTGAGATTTCAAATAATAAAATAATTTTAGCTAATTGCAATGCCAATTGGGCAAGATCATTAGGATCAACAATTACTGAATTAATTGGCAAACCGGTTGAGAAGATATTTAACAGCAACTCAATCGCCAAAATATTTGTAATTGATTCTTTTAATAAAAAACAAACCTCCTTTTTAGAAAGTATTGAATTTATTGAAAACAATGAAATAAAATATTTAGATATAACAGCTATACCAATTTCCGAATTATCCGATCAGGTGGCTTTATTTGCGCGTGATGTAACAAATAGGAAACTTGCATATAACCAGTTGCAGGAATCGGAAAATAAATTCTCAAATATTTTTAATAATAGTTTAGATATAATAACACTGATTGATTATGAAACAAAGAAATATATTGATGTTAATAATGCCTATTTTAGTGCCATAGGTTTTAGTAAAGATGAAATTATAGGGAAGACTAGGGAAGAATTAAACATGTGGCACAATTTAAATGAAATGAACCAATATTATAAATTATTAAAGCAATATAACAGGGTTCAAAATTTTGAATTGCAATGGATGGCTCAGAAAATCCCCAAACACTTTCTGGTTTCGACCGAAGTTATAATGCTAAATTCACGTAAAGCTTTACTTACCACAAGCAGGGATATAGACGATTTTAAGAAGGTTTCAATTGCTTTGCAGGAAAGTGAAGAAAAATTCCGAAATATATTCAATTCAAGTGCCGATGTAATTATAATATTAGATTTTAATAAGCGAATAATTGATACCAATGTTACTTTTTACGAACCGCTTGGATATACACGAGATGAAGCAATAAATGCTAACAGTTATCTCGATTTTGTGAAACCTGATTATCTTAACATATTAAATGAAAGATTTGAATTGCTGAAAAAGGGAATTGAAGTTCCAATATTGGAAGTTGAAATAGTATCTAAATCGGGGGCTTGTTATTATTTCGAATTGAAAAGTAAAATAATTAGTTATGGGAATGATAAAGTTGTATTGGTTTTAGCAAGAGATATAGCTGAAAGGAAAAAAATGGAACAGAAAATTCTGGTTGCCACTATTGAGGCTGAAGAGCGTGAACGACGTAAATTAGCTGCTGATTTGCACGATGAAGTTGGTCCATTGTTATCGAGCATGAATATGAATTTGTCATTACTGGCGCGAAAGCAAAAGGAAAATGAAAACAAAGAAATGATAGATGAAATAACATTTATTTTAAAAAATACAATTGGAACTGTACGTGAAATTTCACATAACATAAGTCCGCAGGTTTTATCAACTTACGGGCTTGCTTCAGCCATTAATGCTTTTATTGCTGATAAAAAGAAATTAATTGCCATAAACTTTGAAAATAGTATAGGGAATAAACGTTTTATGGAAGTGAAGGAGTTAATGTTATATAGAATTGTAAAAGAATTAGTAAATAACACTCTGAAATATGCCAACGCTTCCGAAATAAATATGAAGCTCGATATTCTGGCCAATAATAATGTTCAATTTAGTTTTCGTGATAATGGCCGTGGATTTAATACTTCTGAACTATCTTTGAAACCTAATAAGGGTCTTGGCCTATTAAATATAATAAACCGCGTAAATACCATTGGAGGACGGTATGATTTGAATTCAGCACCAGGCAAGGGATTTCAAATTGAAGTAACTTTTAAAATTGAAAACTAGAATGTCGAAAATAAAAATAGCAATAGTTGATGACCATAAAATTCTACGCGAAGGTTTAAAACGCATTCTTATTGATATGGGCAATTTAGATGTTGTTATTGAAGCTTCGAACGGTGATGAATTTATTAGACAACTGGAATATATTCAACCCGATTTAGCTATTGTTGATATTAATATGCCTGTTATGAATGGCAGTGAAACTGTGAAAATTGCAAAACAAAAGTTTCCCAATATTAAAATTATTATCCTTTCAATGCATAGTAGCGAGGACTATTATAATACTTTTAATGAGTTAGGCGTTGATGGATATTTATTAAAGGAATCGGATTATGAAGAATTATCACGTGCAATTAAAGCTGTTATTGCAGGTGGTAAATTTTATTCCCAGGAATTGTTAATGGGTTTACTTACTCACCGTAATCCAGAATCGAATATTAATTTAACAAAGCGCGAAAAAGAAATTCTCAAATTATTATGTTCCGGACTTTCAACACAGGAAATTGCCGATAAACTATTTTTAAGCATGCGAACAGTTGAAAAATACAGGTCCGACATGCTTATAAAAACGGGTGTTGCAAATTCTATTAGTTTAGTTTTATACGCAATTAAAAATGGATTAGTAGAATTATAATATCGTATTTGTACTATATTTTTAATTGAAAAACTACTAGGCTATTGTTCGGTATTCCCTTAGAAAACTAAGTGCTAATTATATATTTTTGAGCAAACTGTTGATTTACATTTGCAACGATATATTAATTGACAATGGAATTACTTCGCGAGAAATATAATATTTTAATTGTTGACGACAGTCAGGTCTTTATTAATTCATTTATTAGGCTTATACGTGATGCTGTTAGCGATTGTATTGAAAATATTTCATATGCAAATTCAGGTGAAGAAGGCTTATTGAAACTAAATGAAGAAATATACGATTTCGTTTTCGTTGATATTGATATGCCTGGCATTGATGGATTGAACATGACAAAACTGTTTAATATGGATAATTACCGCCAAAAAACAAAAGTTATAGCGGTTTCATTTCACAACGAATTTGAATACTTAAAGCAAATGCTAGAAGCCGGAGCTTCAAAATATTTGGTCAAAGATCAAATAGATTACGATAGCATTATAAAAATATTCAAATAAATTCCCCTTACTTTTTTACATATAATACTCAAATTGCATATAAGCCAGAATGCCTGTGTAGAAAAGGTGCTAATATTCACAATTTTATTCTAATTATATACTTATATTGTTATAATGATTCAATATATTCTTATTAAAATTATTTAATAAGAATATGCAAATAATTAATTGCCGCAAATTACCTTACAACCAATGTTTTTACTACCTTTTGATAGGCATTGTCAATTTGAACAAAATATACTCCGGAATTTAAATTTAGATTACTAAATTTTTCATTATTATTAATATTTCTTTCAAAAAGGACATTTCCATTAATATTTAATATTTTAATAGCTGATTTACCATAAACACCACTTAAACTAAGAGATTGCAAATTGCTATCCAATGGATTTGGATAAATGTTTAAATCTGATATTTTTCTACTTGGTATAATTGATGTTGAATCGGTATGCTTTATACCTAAAAATGCGTCCATTGCCAAAGATGGCCTGCCATTTGCATTCCATGCTCCTAAATTATATCCCTGCCAGTTATAACATTCAGGTTCCCAATAAAAAACACCAAGGCCATTAACCGATTTTGTTTTGGCAATTAAGTCTAAAAGGAAATTATTTGCTGCAATTGCTTGATTATATATATATCCTGTTTCAACTATCATTACTTTTTTATTGTATCTTGCAATCATGTCTTTCATATTAGCAAGACATTTATTATCATCAGTTGCCCAGGGCAAATTTGCCCAATAGGGATATTGCGACATCCCAATAATATCCCATTTTGCACCGTTCTTTTTTAAACCATCGAACATCCAACGAAACATACTATTGTCGTAACCATTGGAAAGATGAACAATTACCAAAATTGAACTATCAATTGCCTTTACAGCATTATATCCATTAAGTATCATATTTGCAAAATAATTCATATGATTAGATGCATTACCATCAGGCCATAACATTCCATTATTGGTTTCGTTACCTATTTGTACCCATTTTGGTATTATACCAATTTGCTTTAATGTGTCCAACACATTATAAGTATGATTATATATATCTGTATATAGTTTTGAAATGGAATCGGTTGCCCACGCTGCTGGTTTTGTTTGATGACTTGGATCGGCCCATGTATCACTATAATGAAAATCTATTAATATTTTGAAACCCATGCTATCTGCACGATGTGCCATAGTAGCCACATCTTTTTTACTGCACCATTTTGATGTAGGATTTACCCATACTCTGAATCTTAAAGCATTTATTCCTTTTTCTTTTAATATTTGCATACAGTTTTCCTGTACCCCGGAATCGTTATAAAACTTATATCCTGAAGCTTCCATTTGTGATAACCAACCAATATCGGCACCGTTAGCAAATTCAGTTGAATCAGTTTGACAAAATCCATAAATAGAAACAGTAGATATAATTGCCAGCAAATAATACTTTAAGACATTCTTATTTTTCATATTTTTATATATTATGATTATTTCATTTAAATTTCAAATATACATTGTCATTTAAAATTTAATACAAATTGAAGAAATTACATATATCTTTTTAAATATAGAAATATTTATTTGTGAAATTATCTATAAAAACTGTAACCTGATTTTTATTTATAAGGCTTCAGCATTGTTTTAAAAAAATGACATTCCCGATATTTGAATTTTCAGGAATGTCATTGTAATTTAATTAGCGTTTAATCAATTTCGAATTGATAGTTTTACCATTCGTTCCTTCAATTTGGATTAAATATATTCCGTTTGATATGGTACAAATATCAATACTTGATTGGCCATTAACCTTAAGCTGTTTTACAATTTGTCCGGTAATATCAACTATTTTGATATTACTAACTTGCGCAGCATTTTTAAGATTAATTATATTATCAGCTGGATTTGGGAAAAAGCTTAATTCATTTTTATTAGATACTTGGTTAATTCCTGTATATACAGATGGATTACCATTATCTAAAGCAGGACATTCTCCCCAAAAATATGCAAGGCTCATATCAGTTGTGCCAAATTTAATAGCCCTGTTAACACCCCAGGCAATGTTGCATGGTGCGCCTACAGTTTCACCTAAGTCCCAACTTCCGGCAAGTGAAAAGTACCAAAAAGCTGAATCGTGTGCCATTTCAGAATTTCCTTGTGTACTTGCCGACGAATCTACCAATGATCCCGGTTTGTAATGGAAAGTAATTTTATACCAAATTGTATCGCCTCTTAATTTTCCGACGGAATCTAAAGGCATATGCCACCAAAAATCACTGGTACCATGTTTAATAGGTGCTGTAAAATCACCAGTAACCCAAACTCCTCCTGCAGAAGCATTGTATAATGAATCGTTGATCCCACACCACAGTGTAACTGCAATAGAATCAGCTTGTGTTGCGGCTTTGGTTGTTTTAGTTGTAAACCCTATTACAATAATAAACAACATTAAATACAAGTAGCTCTTTTTCATAATTTTAAAATTTAGTTAATAAATAGAATATTTAATTTGTGAACATTTATTTAATATTAATCTTAGCTAAATCACTTTTTAATCCCAAACTTGCTGCTGTAATTTTTATTTTTTCCTTTTGTGTTCCCACTTTTAAAAGTACTGCGGCAATGCCAGCTTTTGCTTTTATTTGATTTTCGCCTATAATTTTACAATCCCCTTCAACTGAAAATTTTACAATATTTGTGTCATTAGGAATTATAGTGCCATTTTTGTCGATAATTGAGGCATATATAAATACTACATCATTACAGCCTGCCTGTATTTTTTTACCACTTTCATCAACACTAATTTTTAAACCATTAGGTTTTTGCGCAGAAATTCTTTTGTTGAATGCAACAGATTGTTTGTTTATATAACCGATTGCCTTAATTTCACCAGGCTTATAATTTTTTATTTCAAATATAAATGGAGCATGGTTTAGAGCATCGGAATATTGGTTAATAGTAGGTTTTTGTTTTCCTAAGCTTATATTATTTAAAAAAAGTTCAACTTCGTCACAATTACTATATACAGTAACATTTTTATAACTTGAATCGGACCAATTGTTGGCTATATAAACCATAGGTCTGCTAAATGTAGTATCTGCCGTGCTATATGGGTCAATTTGGCTTTGATAAAAATAAAACGATTGCTTAGGGAGCCGCGTAATATCCATTATACCGGAAGATTCAATTTCGGAAGAATAACCGCGATTGTAATCGAACATTAACCAATTAGCATCACCAACTATATTTCCTTTAAGGTTGTCGTTATGGGCATCCTGAAAATTGAGCGACTGCTGAGCTAAACGTTCTTGACCATTTTCACGAAATTGACGCGATGTACGATCGGTTTCTTTTAAATCTTTAAATTCAGTCTGGTTAAAACCGGCGTTTTGTGCGTAATATTCCCAATCGCCATATTCAGCAATAATTAATGGTTTGTTTTTATTACAATTTTTCCAATAATCTGGGGCTTTAGCATGTTGTCGGGCTGGTATAAATATATCGTAAACATCATCGATCCAACCGCAGGTATATACATCTTTATAAGGCAATTCGTCATGAACGGTTTTTTGGGCCTTCTTCATGAATGAATGGCTCATTTGAGTTTCATTTAAAGCAGCTTCCCAAAGAAATATACAGGCATGGTTTCTATCACGATGAATCATATCTCGCAAGTTTTGAATACTATTTGCCTGAAATTGTTCGTTACCAAAATATTGCCAACCCGGCAATGAATTCATTACTATAATTCCCAATTCATCACAGGCATCCAAAAATGCTGGTGATGGAGGATAATGGGAACATCGAACAAAATTGAAACCGGCCAGTTTAATTTTATAAGCATCACGGTATTGTGCATTATTGGACAATGCATAACCAATATATGGATATTCCTGATGACGGTTTGTTCCCCTTAACTTTACTTTATTTCCGTTTAAAAGCAATCCATTTGAAGCATCAATTGAAAAAGTACGAATGCCAATTTTTAATGAAGCCGTATCGGTTTCCTTTTCTTTTGAATAAATGCTTGTTGTTAAATTGTACAAATAAGGATTGGAAGGGCTCCAAAGGTTTGGATGATGTATTTTAGTTTTCTGAATTATAGAAATTGAACTATTTGAACCAATTATAGTATCTGTTTTTTCGAAAGCTATTAATTTTCCGTTTTTTGCAACAATTTTGGAATTTAACAAGAATGTATCTGCAATTGGATTGTCATTTTTTATTTCAGTTTTTACAAATATTGTTGCTGAATCGTTCGTAACATTTTCGAACCAAACCATTATACCACCACTTGCTACTTTATTTTCGGCTACAGCATTGGTGATATAAAGTTTATCGCTGATTAAAAGTTTTACATCCCTGTATAATCCGCTGTAATAATTGAAATCTAAGTCTTTTAATGGTTTTCCGGGTGGAATTACCGGATTGTCTTCATTGCTGAGTTTTACCAAAATTGAATTTTCTTTTCCAAAATAAATTTTATCTGAAACATCAATACTGAAAGGCAAATAGCCGCCTAAATGTTTTGCAAAATATTCCCCATTGATATATATATCGGCATCGTTCATGGCTGCGCCAAATTGAATAACAACATGTTTGCCTTTATATTCAACAGGTAAAGTGAAAAATTTTCGGTAAAAACATATCCCTTGCCATTGCTTTTGCTTGGTAACAAGAGGCTCTATATTTGCTGTATGTGGTAAACTTACGGTTTCCCATCTTATATTTTTCGTTTCTTTTTGAATTAAACCAGGGCGGAACGTTGTATCTATATCCTTTACAAATTCCCAATCGGCGTTAAAATTTAATTCGGAAGCATTTAAAATGCCAAAATTCATTACTATATTTTGAGCCAGAATAAGTGTATATATTTTGAAAAAATATTTCATTCTAAATTTTTAAATACCACATTCAAATATTTCAATTCGAAACTCCATTACGCTATAATTGACAAATATCTTTAAATACATGTTTGGAAAGTTGGGGTGCACCCTAAACCCGCACCCCATTCCAAAATTTAACTATTAACTTATTCAGAACAATTCGATAATGAATCAAAAAATAATTACTATTGATCGCAACAATACAAAACCATTTTAATATCCAGGATTTTGGGTAACAATACCGCGGCTTTCAATTATAACTGAACTAGGTATAGGAAATAAAGTATCCCTGTCAGTTACACCTGCTGCTCTTTGAAGCGCCTGTTCAGTAAATTTACCATGCCTTATTAGGTCCTGGCGACGAGCTCCTTCGCAATATAACTCACGGCCTCTTTCATCTAAGATTGAATCACGAAAAGCTTCTTTTGTTGGAATATTTGTGCTGTTCCAATCGAATGCGACACCCCCGGCTCTTTCCCTAACTTGGTTCACATATTGGTAGGCCTCAGTTGGACCTCGTTGTTCGTTTATTGCTTCAGCCAATGAAAGTAGCACTTCAGCATAGCGAAATACTACCCAATCATTCACAAATATTGGTCCTTGTGTTGAACCCGAAGCATATTGAACATTTGTATATTTCATAGGAATTGCACCACTCATTCCAGTACTTTGGTTTCGTATTTTCCCTTTCGAATTGTAATATGTTGCTATAATAGTTTTAGTCCTGTTATCTGTAGAATCAAATTTTTCATAAAACGACCACGGCATCCAATAGCCATACCAACCATTAACATTGGCACTAACTTTTGTTGAGCTATAACCTAAATTACCTGTTGCAAAATCTCCCGGGAAAATTGGAGCAAACCAATAACAAGGTGAGGCTGAATTGCATGGAAAAGCATATATAACTTCATCATTTGACCCTGTTGTGCCTGAAATATTAAAAACATCGGAATAATTGGGAAGAAGTTTATAGTAATTCATACTCACAATATCTGTAGCTGCTGCCTCGGCTTTAGCCCATTGTCGGTTATGCATATAAAGTTTAAGCAGTAACATTTTTGCCACTCCTTTTGATACTCTGCCCCAATTCGAAGCATCACCATTATAATGATCGGGGAAGGTGTTAATTGCAATAGCATTCTTCAAATCCGATTCAATGGTGTCACAATAAGCTTCTTTTGTCATTCTTGGTTTAATAGTAGTATCATTAAGTGTTGCCGGATTCAGCCTTACGTTGAGCGGACCGAAAAAATCGTACAAAGTGTACATGAGCCATGCCCTTAATGTATATGCTTCTGCCAGATATTGGTCTTTAATGGCACTTGCTACTGTAGTATTAGTTTGTATTTTATTGATAATTTCAGTGGCTCTGGCAACGTATCTTATTTTTGGATATGTTGGCTCAGTTGGGTTTGCACCTGTAGTAAGATATGTTGATGATCCCCATGTATAGCTATAGAGGTTTGCATCCCATGCTGAATTGAAGTTAAGCTCGTCTGATAACAACATGCTTCGAACGACATATGTTTTAATATCAATGTTATATAGGCTTGCATACCAGGTATTTACTCCTTGGTCCGTTGTGCCCCAATTTGTTGAGAAACAATTATAGAGACCAACAACTGCATTATTTAAATCATCCGCAGTTTTATAAAAATTATCAGGTGTTAGCGAACTAGTAATTACCGGTTGAAGTTCTTTTTCGCATCCGGATAGTCCAACAATGAATGTTGAAATTAGGATAATGTATATTTTATATTTTATTGATTTCATATTACTATTTTTTATCAGTTGTTTTAAAAAGAAATATTGACTCCAAATGTTGTAGATCTTGTTTGTGGGTATGGATTAGCCTCGGTTATTTCCGGGTCAACTCCTTTATAATTTGTAAATACATACAAGTTTTGAAGATCTAAATATATTCTTGCTGATTTTATATTTATCTTTTTTGTCCATGTTTCAGGAAGATTAACACCTAATGTTATATTTTTTATTCTTGCAAAACTTCCATCTACCAACCAAAAATCATTGGTAATACCACCATAAATCCCTGAGCTTACAGTTGTATTGGACGAAGGATTAGAGCCGGTATAAGGGTTGGTATTATTTGACAAACCAGGATAAATACCGTTTTGATTATCGTTTGAATATACATTCTTAATATCTTTAATTGTATTGTAAGGAATAGTTTTGTCTGAAATTGCTGTAGGACTTAAAAAGTTCATATATCCGTTTGGCAATTTACGACCCAATAATCCGTAGATATAAATATTTAAATCGAATATTGAATAACGGAAAGTATTATTAAATCCAAAACTCCATTTTGGAGTACCATCACAAAGCATAACCACATCCTTATCATCCAGTTTGCCATCTTTATTAATATCAACATATTTTAACTGACCTGGTTTAATTAGGTTACGACTTCCCATATTTACAGCATATCCAACTGTATCCTGGCTAGTTTTAATAATGCCGGCGGTTTTCCAACCATAAACTGCATTTACCGGATCGTTTGGCTTAATCCATGATGCTAAAGCCACATTTGGGTTTCTGGTAAGCCAATTCAAACTATAGGTTGAAAGTGTAATATTTGTAGTCCATTTAAACTTATTCACGAAGTTGTTTGTAGTTACCGCAAATTCCCAACCTTTGCTTTTTTGTGAACCTACATTTGCAGCTATTGTTCCTACTGGAGCATCAGATGGCATTAGATTATAACTAATTAAATCACGTTTGGTTTTATTAAAATAATCAATTGTTGCGGTAATACGATTTGCCAATATGCCCAAATCAAGTCCAATGTTAAAGGTAGCATCAGTTTCCCATGTCAGATTTGGATTGTCAATTTGCGACAAGGCTACACCAGGGTATTGTGTTGAGCCAATAAGAAAAGGATAACCTGAATTGTAAAGTGTATATGGATTGTTTCCAATATAGCCTTCATTTCCTGCAGTACCGTAGCCTAATCGTAATTTAGTTTCTGAAATAAATACAAGATCACTCATAAAGCTTTCTTTATTAATTTTCCATGCACCTGAAATGCCAGGGAAAAATCCGCTTTTTTTGTTCTGAGCAAATATGCTGCTTGCATCATTTCGTCCAACAAACGATAACATATACTTATCTTGAAGAGAATAATTTACTCTAAAGAATTCTGAAATTTTTGTTCGCTGTGATGAAAAAGATGAAATATATTCTGCATCCTTATTGGTTGCAATACTTACATTATTATACGAGAATGCATCAGTGAAAAAATTATAGGCAACTAAGCCAAACCCATCAATGATGGTCTTATAATACCCAGTTCCACCAACAATTGTTAAACTGCTGTTTCCAAAAGTGTGGTTATAATCGAAATAAGCTTCAGAGCTATAATTATCTGTTCTTTTAGTCAAAAGTTGAGCACAACCATCAGGAACTTGGACATTGTGAACCTCTTTTGGCAAATAAAAATACCGGTTATCAGTTTTGCGGTCCATACCACCAACCAAATGGAGTTTTAGATCATTTAATAGTTTTATTTCAATTTTCGGATCGGCCATAAACCTGTTACTTCTCGTATAATCTTGTATAATTAAAAATGCGGCAGGATTAGTTACTTTATTGTCGAATGTTTTTGAATAGTTACCTAAACTATCTTTAATTCCAACGGTAGGACTAAAAACATAGGCAGCCTGGAGCATGTTATCTTTTTCAGGACCACCGGCACTTGAACCTGTTGATGAATTATTTGCATTTATTTGGCTTGCCGACATATTTATTATGGCTTTTACCCTGTCGTTTATTTGCTGTTCAGCATTTATACGTCCTGTATATCTGTCGAACGTGGAGTTTTTTAATAAACCATTATTTCCATAATAATTAAATGAAGCATAAACTTTAGTGTATTCGGTACCTCCCGACATTGAAATGTTATGTTCGTTTAACATACCATCTCTCATAATTTCATTTAACCAATCGGTTCCTTGTCCGGCTGCTTTAATTGCAGCATCTGAAAAATATGTTGAAATGCCTGTAATGTCTGGAGTTGTAGTATTAGTTCCATAAACGCCACTTCCATCATTAATCATTGCCTGGTCCATAAGAAATCTATTGTGCTGGGTCATAAATTCCTGGGCATTCATTAACTGAAAATAATTTTTTGGCGTTTGAGTGGTATAGCTTCCCCGATAATCAACACTAACTTTGCCTGCTTTGCCTTTTTTAGTGGTAATAAGTATTACTCCATCGGCAGCTGCTGATCCATAGATGGCTGCAGCACTCGCATCTTTTAAAATGTCAACTGTTTCAATATCATCTGGATTAAGTCCGTTAAGAGGATCTCTATCTACACCACCACTGTATCCAACCAATGTAGTATTTAAACCCGGATCGGAATTTTGATTATTCGAATTTACATCATTAGGATTTGGGTTTGACAAAATAGGTACACCGTCTATAACATATAGTGGATTTGAACCTCCACGAATATTGACATTTAAACGACTGCCTGGTTGGGCACTTACTGAAGTTAAGGTTAAGCCTGCAGCTCTTCCTTGCAGCATTTGATCAACCGATGTAGTTGCAATTAAATTTACATCTTTTGTCTTAACACTGGATACAGAGCCGGTTAAGTCAATTTTACGTGTAGTACCATAACCTACAACTACTACTTCATCAATAGCAGATGTTTGTGGTTCAAGTTTTACATCAATGGTGGACTTTGATCCAACTGCAACTTCCTGATTTTTATAGCCCAAAAATGAAAAGTTAAGTGTTTTACTTGAATCTGAGATTGTAATTTTATAATTACCTTCTACATCGGTAATGGTTCCGATTGTTGATCCTTTAATAACAACACTCGCACCAATTATGGCTTCGCCTGTCGATCCGTCTACAACCTTTCCCGAAACGCTGATTTGTTGGGAATACAAGCTAAATGACGAGCAGACTAGAAAAATTAATGAGTATAAGAATCTTTTCATAAAAATTGTTTTTTGTTAGTTAGTGTATAATTTATAAATCCCGAATAAGTAATACTATTATTGTAATGAATACTATGACTATTAAAAAAATGAGAAGTAACTCGTGTAAATGTGTTTTAATTTTATGGTGTAGTTTCATGGTGAATGAGAAATTACATTATTGCGACTATGATGTTAATGGCATCAAATATATCCCTATAATGAGGCTAACATTGAATTCAATTCCACCAAAAATCAACACAATTCATACATAATGAACATGAATCATACAGATTAGGACAGAAATCGTACATTGATATTATTAGAAGTTGTAAAATTTTAAAATTTAATTTGGGAAAATATGGACAATAGTTTGAATGATTTTTAATGAATCAAACTATAAAATAAGAATAGTAGTAAACTGTGAGGCTATGAAATCAAATATTGATTAATTATTTCTTTGCCATAAATTCTTTTGGTGTTACACCAAATTCCTCTTGAAAGCATTTAGCGAAATAGGATGTATTTGTAAACCCAACATCGTACATAACTTGTGAAACATTTCCCTGATGAGTAGATAATAAATTTGCAGCTTTTTTTAACCGCAATTTTCTAATTAATTCATTGGTTGATAAATCAGTAAGTGATTTAATTTTTCGATATAAATGAGTGGAACTTATACCTACTTCATTGCTAATATCATCAACACCAAGTTCTGGCTCAGCTATTTTGCTTTCAATATAATTAATAACTTTATTAAGCAATTGTTCATCGAGTGACGAAAGTGTTGGAGTATTTGGTATAATTGTATATTCCTTTTGAAAAAATCTTCTTAATTTATTTCTTTGTTCAATTAACTTTTCAACTCTTATTATAAGAAGTTTTTGATCAAATGGTTTTGATATATAATCATCAGCACCAGTTGATATTCCTTTTAATTTATCTTCCAAAGATGACAAAGCAGTTAGAAGTATAATAGGAATATGGCTTAAATGAATATCTGTTTTAATTCTTTCGCAAACTTCAAATCCACTCATTCCGGGCATCATAATATCTGAAATCATCAAATCGGGTGCTTCTTTTATGGCAATTTTTAAACCTGTTTCGCCTGACATTGCATATAATATTTTATAGCTTCCTTCTAATAATTTTCCAATAAATTTAATAAGTTCAATATCATCTTCAATTATTAGTATTACAGGTGCATTTTTAACTGTCGGCTCATCAAATTCTATTAAATCTATGTTTTCAGTACTAATTTGTAAGTCAGGTTCATCCTTATATAAGAGTGTTATATTTTGATTATTTGAAGAATATTCAGGCTCAATTTTGATATTTTTTTCAACAAAAAATGATGGATGAACAGATAACTTTACAGTAAATTCTGAACCTTGGTTCGGCGTGCTATTTACATTAATATTTCCTAAATGCATTATTGCCAAATCTTTACACAATGTCAATCCAATACCGGTTCCTCTTATCATTTGACCTCCGGGTTGGTTGATCTGATAAAAACTTTTAAATATTTCATTAATTTTATCTTGTGAAATACCTATTCCGGTATCTGAAACTTTAATTACCATATAGGAAATATTATCCTTATCTGGTATAATTTCTTCTTCTTTTTCATTTAAAAATACAACGGATAAACTGACTTTTCCACCTGAAGGTGTAAATTTGAAGGCGTTTGATAATAAATTATATACAATGGTTTCAACAATATGTTCGTCAAACCATATAATTGCAGAATTTATTTTTAAATTTACTGTATATGCCAGTTTGTTGCTTTTTGCTTTGGCATTAAATAAATTGGCAATATCTTGCAGTAGATGTATAACATTATTTTTTGAGATTTTTAATTCAAAATTTCCTGTTTCAATTTTTCTAAATTCGAGCAATTGGTTTATCAAATGTAATAATCGTTTACTTCCTGATTGTATTAATAACAATTGATCTTTTGCTTTCTTTTCAATTTTTTCAAATGTCAACAATTTTTCCAAAGGGCCTATAATCAGTGTTAAAGGTGTTCTGAATTCATGAGATATATTGGTGAAAAATCTTAACTTTAAATCGTTATATTCTTCCATTCTTTGACGATCGAGTTTTTGCAATTGAATTTCATGTTTAAATCTTGCCCTGGTTAAAATTTGACTTCTGAAAAAATAAAGCAACAATAGTAGAATAAATGCATAGATAATAAATGCCCAGCCCGTTTCCCAAATTGCCGGCAAAACAGTAATATTTATACTTGTAACTTTATCATTCCAAATGCCGTCTTCATTAGTTGATTTTACTTTAAATGTGTAATTTCCTGGACGCAAATGCGAATAAGTCGCATATCGTTTTTTAGCATCAGTATATAACCAGCCTATATCAAAGTTCTCAAGTTTATATGCATACTTAATTTTATTTTGTGATTTATATATTACTGCTGCAAATTCAAATGTAAATGGATAGTCTCTTCGTGATAATTCAATGTTTTTTGTAAAAAGAATTGATTTTGTAAGTACTTTTTCACCATCATTTTGTTGGGTAACTAAAACAGATTTATTGAAAAGCAGAAAATCGGTTATATATACGACTGGAAAATTTCGACTAATTATAATACTATCTGGTTGGAAATAATTTAACCCATTGATACCTCCAAAATACATTTCCCCTGTTTTATCGTGGAAATAAGCATTCCAATAGAATTGGTTGCTTTGCAAACCATCATCAATATTAAAATTTTGGAAAGTTTCTTTTTTGAAATTAAATTTAGATATTCCATTATTTGTACTCATCCATAAATTATTATGCTTATCTTCAAGTATGCCATAAATAATATTTCCAGATAAACCTTCCTTCTCGGTATAACACTTAAATTGGTATTGTATATTTCCTTTATTATCTTTAATTACAGATAGTTTATTCAACCCGCCGGTATAAGTACCTATCCATATATCTCCAGTTTCATCCTCATGAAGGCTAAATGTCCTGTTTTCGCTTATACTATTTATATTTTTAAAATCTTTTTTAAAGTGTATAATTGAATCAATTTCAGGCTTTGCATTATTTTTTAAAATTATTTTATTCAATCCATCAAATGTAGCTACCCAAAGGTTTCCATTATGATCTCTTATAATTTTATTAATTGATGATGCAGTCAGTTCATCATGGGCATTTGTTTCACTGTCAAACCTATAAGCATATGATTTTTTTGTATTATAAATGTATAATCCACTATTGCAACCTAACCATATATTTCCAAAATTATCTTCCGATATATCACTTATAAAATCTGGTAATCCTGAATATATTCTCGAAAAAGTACCATTAATTTTATTCAATATATTTAATCCTCCACCCCATGTTCCAACCCATAATTCTCCCTTTGAATCTTCAAATATTGAACTAACAATATTATGACTTAAACTATTAGGATTATCAGGTTGATGTACATAATGAACAAAATTTCTACCATTATATTTATTTAGTCCGCCTCCATAAGTCCCAATCCATAATATTCCTTCTTTATCTTTATATATTGAACGGATGGTATTGCTTGACAAACTATTTGGGTTGCCTGGTTCATGCTTTATTAAGCCTATTTTTTTAGGCTTAATATCAAGAAGATTAATTCCATTATTCACTGTGCCAATCCATAAATGTCCTTTTTTGTCATAGAATAAATTGTCTATGTAATTATCACTTAAACTATTGCTGTTGCTAGGATTATTTTCCCAGTGATAAAAAATACTTTCTTTAAGGTCATATTTATCTAATCCGCCTGATTTGGTTCCAATCCAAAAGTCTCCTGACTCATCTTTAGTTATTGATGTTATTGAATTATCACTAATAGAACCATTATTTAATTTATCAGAAAAATAGTGTTTAAATGTTTCAGTTTGTGGATTAAATATATTTAATCCTTCTTCAGTTCCAATCCATATTTCTTTTTTATCATTTCTTTCAGCAATTGAAGTTATAATATTATTACTTAACGAATTAGAAGTGTTAAAATAATGTTGATATACTTTTAATATGCCTTTGGTTTTACTAAATTTTATAAGTCCGTTATTTGTTCCAATCCAAAGAATATTGTTCAATCCATCGAATATTATTCTTACGTCACTAAAAGTATTTTGAGGGAAATTTTGATAATTCAAAGCAAACCTTTTAAACTTATTTGTTTTTAAATTTAGGCAACATAGACCATTATTGGTTCCTATCCACAATAGGGTATCATTATCCAAAAGCATTGAATTATGATGAAAAATAAAATTTGAAGGTAAACTTGTTGAATCATTTATATCATTGAAAAATGAAGTGAATCGGTTTAAAACCGGATTATATTTGTTTAATCCTCCACCCTGGGTTCCAATCCAAAGATTACCTTTTGAATCTTCAACAACTGTACTTATAAAATTATCTGAGATTGATAATGAATCGGATGAAATATGTTTGAACACTGTGAAATTATAGCCATCGTAACGATTAAGCCCATCAATAGTACCTATCCATATAAAACCTTTGCTATCTTTAAAAACACAGGTTATTGAATTATTTGATAGTCCATTTTCTGTTGTTAATTGATGAAATAATGTCTGATTCTTCTGGGAAAATCCCCAAATATTAGTAAATGAAATAAGTATTAGAATCAGATACTTTTTATAAAACATCTTATATCAATTTTAGATATAAACTTTTAATTCAGAAATATAGTAACATTTTTTAAATTAAGTGTTATTTGAACATATCTTATATTTTTTAATTATGAAAATGCTTATGTGAAGTTTTATTACAACATCTATTTATTAACTTTTATTGAATATAAAATTAACTTTTCCTCCGCATAAAATTGTTTTTATATCATAACATTACATATTTTCGCAAATTATTTAATAAGTTTTAAATTTGGGTTAAAATGAGAAAGTGGCAAATTGAAGATTCAGCTGAGTTATACAACATTAATGGCTGGGGAATTGAATATTTTACCATCAATGATAAAGGTAATGTAATAGTTACTCCTAGGAAAAATGGAGCTTCAGTCGATTTGAAGGAATTACTTGACGAACTTCAACTCATGGATGTTTCGACTCCTGTACTTGTTCGCTTCCCCGATATTCTCGACGATAGGATTATCACTATTTCCAATTGCTTTAAATCTGCCGCTGATGAATATGGTTACAAGGGACAAAATTTCACTGTTTTTCCAATCAAGGTTAACCAAATGCGTCCTGTTGTTGAAGAAATAGTTGGTCATGGTAAGAAATTCAATATTGGACTTGAAGCTGGTTCAAAACCCGAATTACATGCAGTTATTGCTATTAATACCGACCCTGAATCGTTGATTATTTGCAATGGATATAAGGATGAAAATTATATTGAATTGGCTTTGCTTGCCCAGAAAATGGGGAAACGTATTTACCTTGTTGTTGAAAAATTAAATGAACTCAAACTTATTGCTACAATCTCAAAAAGACTTAAAATACGCCCAAATGTTGGCATTCGTGTAAAGTTAGCTAGCTCGGGCAGCGGTAAATGGGAAGATTCTGGCGGCGACGTGAGCAAATTTGGATTAACATCGAGTGAATTGCTCGAAGCGCTTGATTTTCTTGAACGCACCAAAATGAAGGATTGTCTGAAACTTATCCATTTTCATATTGGCAGTCAGGTTACTAAAATACGCCGTATTAAGAATGCTTTGCGCGAAGCTTCACAGTTTTATGTTGAACTTTGCAAAATGGGTTATAATGTTGAATTTGTTGACATTGGCGGAGGATTGGGTGTTGATTATGATGGCACCCGATCAGCAAATAGTGAAAGTAGCGTAAATTATACCATTCAGGAATATGTTAACGACTCCATTAGCACCTTTGTTGATGCCAGCAACAAAAATAAAATCCCCCATCCAAATATTATAACAGAATCAGGACGTTCGTTGGCAGCACATCATTCGGTTTTAATTTTTGAAGTATTGGAAACAGCCACATTGCCTGCATGGGACGAAGATCAAACTATCACTGAGAACGATCATGAATTGGTTAAGGATATGTATGCATTATGGGAAACTATGAACCAACCACGTTTACTCGAAACATGGCACGACGCACAACAAATCCGTGAAGAAGCACTGGACCGTTTTAGCTTAGGATTCCTTGATCTTAAGACCAGGGCATTGGTTGAAAGACTTTTCTGGTCTATAGCCCGTGAAGTATATCAAATGTCGAATGAAACAAAACATATTCCTGAAGAATTTAGGCAACTTTCTAAAATGCTTTCAGACAAATATTTTTGTAATTTTTCATTATTCCAAAGCTTGCCCGACTCCTGGGCAATTGACCAGATTTTCCCGATTATGCCAATTCATCGTTTAGATGAGAAACCGACTTTTTCAGCAACTTTACAAGATATAACCTGTGACTCGGATGGTAAAATTGACAATTTTATATCTACCCGAAATGTTTCATATAATTTACCTGTTCATAGCTTTAGCCCGAAGGAAAACTATTACATTGGGGTTTTTCTGGTAGGCGCTTACCAGGAAATATTGGGTGATTTACATAATTTATTTGGCGATACCAATGCAGTTCATGTAAAAGTGAACGAAGATGGATATAAAATTGACCAGGTTATAGATGGTGAAACTGTAGCCGAAGTATTGGATTATGTACAATATAATTCAAAAAAACTTGTACGTACCGTTGAAACCTGGGTTACAACTTCAGTAAAAGCTGGTATAATTACTATGGAAGAAGGAAAAGAATTCCTATCCAATTATCGTTCAGGGTTATATGGCTATACTTATTTGGAATAAATTTATAAAATAAATCAAGTGCTTATATAATGAGATAAAAGTATTTGCTTTTTAAAATTTCGAATTATTGATTAACTGGTATTTAAGCTAGTTTTAGAATTATAAATTTATACTGTTCAATAAAGATTAATAACTTTAATCTTATTTATATGAACCTGAATTTAATTAATCTAATTTCGCTATTCTCAGGATTTTTGTTATTATTATTAGGTGTAATATTTGTTTTTTATCCGCATGGTAAAAAAGTCAGCAATATTATTCTGGCAACTTTCATGTTTTCTAATAGTTTATTACTTCTTAATTTTTTTGCTTTTTTATCATTCAGCTCTTATATAACTACTTTCCCAATAATAAATCATTTTGCTGGACAAACTTATTTATTGTTAGCACCCATACTTTTTTTGTATATAGTTTCACTTTGCAAAGATGAATTCAAAATTAGATTTAAACATTTATTTCATGCTTTACCTTATATAATATTCGCAATTTACGCATGTTTACTCTATTATAGTAATGAATATAATGTAAAATTGAACAGAGAGTGGATATTATTTAATTTATGGTATCATATACTATTACATCTTCAAATAATCTTATATATTATAATTTCATTTCGGGTTTTGATTAATTATCGTAATCGATTAAAGGACAGGTATTCAAGTTTAATTAAAATAAATTTAGTATGGGTAAATATATTATTATATTTATTTATCCTTATGTGGGTTACTGATTTACTAAATTTTTTATTATTTGAACTTAATTATAATACTCCAAGAATTTCAAATTATTTGATATATCAATCTTTAATAACAAATTTAATATTATGTATAAGTCTTATATTTAAAGGAATGCAACAAAATATTATTCCGTCAACAATAATTTCAGACTTAAAATATAGCCAAACAAAATTAGAAATAGATGATTATGAAAAATACAAATTGCAATTATTGGATTTTATGACCAAACAAAAACCACACCTGGAGCCTAATTTAACTATCGATGAATTATCTGCAAAAACCAATATTCCTCAAAAATATCTATCGCAAACAATAAATACTTGCTTTAATTTAAATTTTAATAGTTTTATAAATAGTTACAGGGTAACTGAAGCAAAATGTTTAATGGAATCAGATATTAATAATTCAAAAACCATCTACCATATTCTTCTTGATTCTGGGTTTAACTCAAAATCAGTGTTTAATGAGGCATTTAAAAAATTTGCAGGAACTACTCCAAAAGAATATCGATTAAAAATTAAGTCCTAAAACCGGAATTAGGTCGTTTAATTTTCATACCTGAAATAGATTTGGGCATTTAAACTTAAATTTAGTAAGGATGAAAAAGACATTTATATTATTTTACATGGCAATTTTAATTTATCATTCAATTTTTGCCAAAATAATGCATATCCCTGTTGATTATTCAACAATACAAATGGGAGTGAACTATGCAGTTAACGGAGATACAATTCTCGTCGCACCCGGTACATATTTTGAAAATATTTCATTAAAAGGTCAAAATATATTTCTATCAAGTTATTATGTTTTAAATAAAGACACAAGTTTTATAAGTAGAACAATTATTAATGGAAGTAAGCCAATAAGTAATGATACGGCAAGTTGTATATTAATATATTCCGGAGAAGATTCAACCACTTTAATACAAGGTTTTACTATTACAAATGGCAAAGGTACTATTTGGCCAGATGTGGAATATGGTGGAAAATACAGAGAAGGCGGTGGTATTCTTATTGATAACTCATCACCTACAATTAAAAATAATATCATCATAAATAATATAGTAGATAACAAAATTGGGGTAAATAATATTGGCGGAGGCGGAATTAGAGCTCACCACAGTCATTCATATTTTATAAATAATATAATTATTGGTAATAAAGGAAATTATGGCGGAGCTATTGCATTATATTATTCCGGATGTAATTTCTATAATAATATAATTATTGGAAATACTACAGGTGCTGATTATGGTGGTGGAAATATATGGATTTCTCAAAATTATGCTAGAAAAAGATTGTTTGTTAACAATACTATAGTTGGTAATTACTCAAGTGGTTTGGGCGGAGGAATATATGTTAACGCTACTGATGCAATATTATATAATAATATTATTTGGGGCAATGTTCAATCATCTGGTTCTCAAATTTCAGGGAATTTAATAAATGCCAATTATAATTGCACTGAAAATAAATTTTCAGGAATTGGAAATATAACATTGAACCCTCTATTTTTAGATAGTACTTTAAATCTTGGTACACAATCGCCATGCATTGATGCAGGTGATACAAATAGTATTTATAACGATATTGAAGATACCGCAAATAATAGTTATGCTCTTTTACCATCAAAAGGTAACCTGAGAAATGATCTTGGAGTTTATGGAGGGCCATTTTCTAACAATTTTCCACCATTTAAATTTGAAAATATTCAAATTACTAAAACTTTAGATTTCGGAACAGTAAACACGCTTGATCAATTATATAGTAAAGGAATTGCTATATTAAATCAAAGTTCTAATAGCATTATAGTGGATAGTATAAAATTTGTTAGCGGAACTTATTTAAATTTGATATCAAATAAAACAGATACAATAGGACCAATTCAAGCAGATTCGGTTTTTATACAATGGACACCTCATATTTATGCTAGTATAAATGATACAATTTTAATTTACCATAATCAAATAAATTTACAAAATCCTTTAAAATGTCATATTACCGGCAAAGCTTCATCTCCTTTATCTATCGGAAGTACTTCAACTTCACCTAGATTAATAATATATCCTAATCCCATAAATAAATCGGCAAAGCTCAAATATTTTAATATAAATGAAAATTCGATTTTAAATATTTGTGATTTAAATGGGAGAATTGTAAAATTTTTGGTCATTAAAAATACTGAAGGTAATGTAGATTTAAATTTAGATAATTTGAATAATGGTATATATATTTATGAACTTGAAAATAGTAGTACAACTTTAAATGGACATTTTTTAATTAACAGATAGTTAGTGAAATAAAAAAATAACAGACTGAATTGATAAAACAGTCTGTTATTATAAAATTAAATTAACTTTAATACATCAAATGTACAATCTTATCCTCATTTCCTTCTTTTACTGAAAATGGCTTAATCCTGAATGTATAGCTGTAATCTTTAGCAGGAATTAAATATTCACTATGTACTGGCGCTCCCCAGCTATTATCACCACCAATGCCCATTTGAATGAGGTCCAAATGCAATGTTATAAAATTGTTTTTACGTACATCACAAGCATGATGAAGTTGAGGCGACCAATTTAAATCGTCGGTATTGATGTTTAATGCACTTACTGATAAGGTTGGTAAACCAACGGCTATTATTCCATTACCAAGGTTATCTTTTAACGCTATCCATCGTACATCGGTTAAATTACCACATTCCTGTGGACGAACATATGGAAAGAAGAAATCATTTACATTGCGGGTAAATTGAGCCAGCATTGCCCCTGAATTTCTGTCCTGGTAATTTTCCTGTGGCTCACGTCCAAACCACGTGACGTTTTCAAATTTCCCCGGAATTCCTAATTTCATCCCAACACGTGGAATATCTGGTAATCCTGATTTCTTTGGAATAAACTGATTGCGCTCCAAGATTTCTCCATTTCCCCAAACAGAATAACTTATTGAAAATTTTGCGTCAACAGTAGGAACATTATAGACAGTCCGGACATTTATTTGATAAGCATTTACCTGTATTATTGAAAAAGAATCAAGTGTCATAGTTGAAAATGCATTTTTCCAAATCCCCAAACGTTCAGGCATTTTGTTTCCATAATCATTATCTGTTGGGGCACGCCAAAAATCGGGGGTAGGAACCATTGAAATATATTCAGTGGCATCATATGCATAGGAAGTTATATTACCCTTTTTTACATCAAATGTTAGTTCAAAGTTTGGACCGCTGATGATAGGTTTATCAGTGCCTTTATTTTTCAAATTCAATCTGGGTAATGTTGAAATATCTGGTTTAGTTTCTGCTTTGCTCATTGGAAGGTCGAACTGGTACCAGGCTACTTCAAATCCTTTGGGAATAAGTTCTGACACTGCTTTGGTTTTAAAACTGAAAACTATTGAATATTCTGCTCCTTCAGCCAGATTGATTCCCGGATAGGTAACTTTTATAACTTTGCTTTTGTGTGGTGGAATTTCCTGATTAGCCACCGAACCATTGGCAACAGATTTGCCATTTTCCAAAATAGTCCATAATGCATCAAACTGGTTTAGGTCTGTAAAATCGTAATTATTAAAAAATTCAAATTTTCCGGTTTTAATATCGACAGGTTTTACAGTTATATTCTGATAAACTTTTTTCACTTCCCATATTGCCGGGTGCACTTTTCGATCGGAACAAACCAAACCATTACAACAAAAATCGGAATCGGTTGGTATATTATTAACTGTTCCAAAATCGCCACCATAAAACCAACAGGTATCCTTTTTACTTTTTACTGAAGCAAAACTTTGGTCAACCCAATCCCAAATACATCCACCTTGTAAATAGGGAGAATTGTAAATAACATCCCAGTAATCTTTAAAATTGCCATTGCTGTTGCCCATTGCATGTGAATATTCACACATAATTAATGGTTTGGTTTCGGGTTTTGAAGCATAATTTTTCAAATCATCAATAAACATATACATTGGGCAATAAATATCGGTATGGTTAGTAAGTTTAGCTGGTTCGTATTGCACTGGTCGCATTTTGTCATGTTCTTTAAGCCAGGCATAATCATCTTCGAAATTTTTGCCATCTCCTGCTTCATTTCCCAGTGACCAGATGATAATAGATGGGTGGTTTTTATCGCGCTCAAACATTCGTTGCGTGCGGTCCGAACTGCGCATCGGCCCATTCCGGTTTATTGGCAAGGGTTTTATCGGCATCGAAACCCATTCCGTGTGATTCAATATTGGCTTCATCAATTACATATAATCCATATTTATCACATAAATCGTACCAGCGTGGATCGTCAGGATAATGGCACGTCCTAACAGTATTGATGTTAAATTGTTTCATCAGTTTTATATCCTGAATCATTGATTCTTCTGAAACAACATGGCCGGTGAGTGGATCATGTTCGTGACGGTTAACTCCTTTAATAAAAGTTCTAACGCCATTAACCAAAAGGTTGCCATCTTTTATTTCAATTTTCCGGAAGCCGGTTTTTGTTGCAAAGGCTTCTATTTCAGCCCCTTTTTTATCTTTTAAGGAAATTAAAACATCATATAAATGAGGATATTCAGCAGACCATTTTTGAACATTTTTTACCTTTTGACTAATTGAAGTTTCAGCCTTATCTTTTAAATCAATTTTTTGAGAAACGGCAACAAACACATTGGTTTTGTTCGATGGATCGATAAGTTTAGCTTCAATAGTTAAGCCCTTTGCCTCTTTAGGTAAATAATTAATCAGCTTTGCATTAATGGTAATTAAACCAGTTATATTACCTGTTTTTGGATCAATATCTAAATCGGTAAGTATTTCAATATCGCGAATATGGGTCTTGGGTTGCGAATACAAATATACATCGCGTTCAATACCGCTTAAACGCCACATATCCTGATCTTCTAAATAACTGCCATCATTCCAGCGGAATACCTGAAGGGCAATTTTATTTTCCATTCCCGGTTTAATTAATTTAGAAATATTGAACTCGGCAGGAGTCTTACTGCCTTTGCTCATTCCTGCCAGTTGACCGTTAACCCAGGCATATACAAATGAGTTAGCTTCACCTATAAAAAGGAATACTTCACGGTCGCCCCATCCACGTGGAATTAGCAAAGTCTTCACATAAGAACCAACCGGGTTATAAGTAGGTGAAATAAATGGAGGATTTTTTGGGAACGGGTAAGTTATGTTTACATAAATAGGTACATCGTAACCTTCGAACTGCCAATCGCCGGGGATAGTTATATCTTTCCAACCCGTAGCATTGAATGATTCCTTATAAAAGTCCATAGGTCTGTCAATAGGGCTTTTTACCCAATTAAACTTCCAATTCCCATCCAATGAAATATAGAAAGGCGAGTTTTTTAAATCGCCTGCTAATGCAGCTTTTGAATCCATATAAGGATGAAGCAAGGTATGAGTCGCTTCTCGGTTTATATTAGTTAATTTAGGATTTTCCCAATCGTTGGTTTGGCTTTGTAAAGCACAAAATGAGATGAATAATAAAGCAATTAAGCTATTTAATTTACGGAAATTATTTTTCATTGTACTATGAAATTTTGCGTTTATTCAAAGATAAAGTTTTTGAAGTTTACAACAAATGCAAAAACGAATTAATGTATTAATTATTGGAGTAAAGTTTTGTCAATAGTACCAATATTCTAATGATTGCCTAATAAGCCCTTTGGTCGCGTCCTTCAATAAAATTGATGAATGAAGTATTTACAACCTTATTACCTCCTGGTGTTGGGTAATCACCTGTAAAATACCAATCACCTAAATGATTTGGACAGGCAATATGTAAATTTTCAACCGTTTGAAAAACAATTTTCACTTCGGCTTTAATTTCCGGAGTACAAAGCATTTCAGATATTTTATCTGAAATTTGTTCGTCGGTAAATGAATTGTAAATATTTTTTACAAAGTTTACAATTTGCTCTTTTGGAAGTGGTTGCTGAGCTTTCGATTTTTTGTAAACTTCATTAATAATCTGTTCTTTCCCTTTGTCTTTCAACAAAGCTATGGCTGCTTTAAATGCAATAAAATCATTTAGTTTTGCCATGTCAATACCATAACAGTCAGGATAACGGATTTGAGGTGACGATGACACAACAACAATTCGTTTTGGGCCTAACCGGTCTAATATTTTAATGATACTTTGTTTTAACGTGGTGCCACGTACAATTGAATCGTCAATAATAACAAGGTTATCAACTCCTCTGCGAATTGTTCCATAGGTTATATCATAAACATGTCCGACCAAATCGTCGCGACCTTTATCCTGGGTAATGAAAGTACGAAGTTTAATATCTTTAAGCGCAACTTTTTCAACTCTTGCCCTCACTGACATAATTTTATTCAGAACTTCGGTATTTAAATTATCCTTATTTTCAAGAAGTTCTTTCTTTTTAAGTTCAAAAATATAATCTTCAACACCTTTTACCATTCCGTAAAATGCCGATTCTGCAGTATTGGGGATATATGAAAAAACAGTATTTTCAATATCGTAATCAACCGCTTCAAGAATTTTTGTTGTAAGAAGTTCTCCCAGCTTTTTACGCTCTTCATAGATATCTTTATCGCTTCCTCTTGAAAAATAAATACGTTCAAACGAGCATGATCGTCTTTCGGATGCAGCCCTTATTTCTTCAAGCGTAATAAATCCGTTTTTACGAATAATTATTGCATTACCTGGTTTTAATTCATGAACGTCATTAATATTGGCATTTAAAACAGTTTGAATTACAGGCCTTTCGGAAGCAACCACGGCTATTTCATCATCATAATAATAAAATGCAGGGCGAATTCCGTTAGGATCGCGCATTACGAATGAATCTCCATGTCCAACCATTCCGGCAATAACATATCCGCCATCCCATCGCTTGCTCGATTCTCTTAAAATACTTGTAATATCAAGATGTTCAGCAATTAAATCGGATATTTCTTTATTTTCATAACCCTGGGTTTTAAACAATATAAATTTGCGCTGTACTTCACCATCAAGGAAATGCCCAACATTTTCAAGTATTGTAACAGTATCAGAAAAATCTATTGGATGTTGTCCCAGTTCAATTAAATGATTGAATATTTCATCAACATTGGTAAGGTTGAAATTTCCGGCAAGAGCAAGGTTTCTGGTTTTCCAGTTATTTTCCCGTAAAACAGGATGTACCCGTTCAAGGTTATTGCTGCCAAATGTTCCATACCTTAAATGTCCTAAATAAAGTTCCGCTGCAAATGGTAGGTTTGCTTTAGCCCAATGTGGATCGGACAATAAAGCAGGATTTTTATCTTCAACGGCAGAGAAATTATCGTATATTTTTTTAAAAACGTCATTGATAGCTGATGGTTCAATTGATCTTTGCCTATTTATATAAATGTTACCGGCAACAGCATCGAGTTTTAAACTTAAAACGCCGGCTCCATCTTGCCCGCGATTATGTTGCTTTTCCATTAACAAATACAGTTTTTGCAAACCATATCGCCATGTTCCATATTTTAACTGATAATATTCTAAAGGTTTTAAAAGCCTTACCAATGCAATTCCGCACTCATGTTGTATCTCTTCGCTCATTTCAACCTTTCATTCATTTAATTACAATTTTGGTAGGTTTATTCTTGCTGGTACCAGAAAAGCATAATGAAATTCTTTAACAATTTGCTTGTATGCCTTAAAAGCCTCAGTTTTTGTCCGGAAACCTCCTACATATACTTTAAAATTAGGAGTTTCATATTCAACAGTTGGCGAAGGCATATCAGGAAAAGTGTTATTGAACCTTTCTTTTTCACTTTGAGCCTTACCTCTGGCTGATTGTCCTGAATCAGAGAATATTCGTATTTTGTAACCCTGAATCCGGTTATCTTTGCGATGGACTTCAATGTATCGGTTAATTAAAAGTCTAATACTTTCATCCTGCGAAATAGTTATTTTTGAATTTCCGTTGCCTGTGTGACTGACTTCTTTAAAAATATCAGGTTGATTATTTCCAATATTTGGATTTTGACCAAATATTGCGATTGGATTTAATAGTATTATAATGAGAAATATAAAATTCTTCATAAACCCCCATTTGATTTTGCAAAATTAATTAATTTTTGGAAGTATATTGTGATCAGTGTTTAAAATGCCGGATTAAAAATTTAAATTATAATAATTGCAGGATATTAATTCTTAATTAAAATTCTAAGTATAAATTATTCTATGTATTAAAAAGTTTTAAATTTGAAAACCTTTGAAAACATAAATTGTCATTCAAGTGTTAATTAATAAAGTGTTAATAACTCTAAAAACAGAAAATGTATGATGTTGAATAAAAAATTAATTGTCGGTGCTGTAATTACTTTATTTATTTGTGGTTATGGATTTGCCCAATCAAAAAATGATGCTGCAAATAGTTATAATCATGGCATTAAAATTTCAGATGTTGATGTTGCTATTGATACTATTGAATCATGTATAAAGACCTGTAAAATAGTTGGTGATTCTGCAAACCAAATTAAAGAAATGGCAAATAATTACCTTGGTGATTTATATTATAGAAAATCACTAAAATTATATACTCATGATAAGAAATTTCCTGAAGCTATTGCTGTAGCAAAAAAAGCTCTGGGAATTGCAGATGAATCAAAAGATGCAACGTTAAAAGACAGAACAGGAAAGTTATTGCTAACCGTTTATGTTGGTATGGGAGCGAACTATTTTAAAGCAAAAAATTACGATATAGCAATTAAATCTTTTGATAGTGCATTAAATATTAATCCTAAGTTTCCAAGCGCCTTGTTTGACAAATCATTGGTTTATATGACTTTGGGGGATACTTCAAACTTTGGTAAAACAATAGATGTTTTTATTGAAAGTGCTAATGCCGAAAAGGAAACTGCACAAGTTAACCAGGGTAAAAAGATTGCATTTGATTTTTATAGCCGTGAAGCTGGAAAGGCAGATCAGGGTAACAAGTTAAATGATGCATTAAACATGCTTTCACAGGCTGAAAAATACGGAACTGATAAAGAAATTGATTATTATTATGCCGATGTGTATAATAAGTTGAAGAAATTTGACGAAGCCTTGGCTTATGCGCAAAAAGGTTTAGCTTTGGAAATAGGCACGCCTGAAGCAAAGGCAAAATATTATTATGCTTTAGCTGTGGCCCAATCAGGTAAAGGCGATAAAGAAAATGCTTGTGAATCATTCCATAATTCTATGTATGGACCATTTGTTCAAGCATCCAAAGCTCAAATGACTAATTTGAAATGTGGGCAATAAATTTTAATAAATAAATAAAAAGTCCCCGGGAATAAATTTCGGGGATTTTTTATTTCTAACCCGCTTGAATTTTTAATTAGAGTAATTTAATTCTAAGTAATCATTTTAGTTATTTGATTAATCATGAAATCATTCTTTTGAATAATTAGATGCTTTGTTATTTAAAAACAAAGTATTAAGCAATGAAATTGTTTCGCCGTATTATAGCTTAAATATATTTGGCAAATTAGAATTAAATTAAAAAATGCGTAAGAAGTAAGTGTAATTTTAAATAAATGGAATTATTATTACAAAAATATTTTAATATCTTAAATTGAATATTTATTTTGTAGAGCGTGAACATATTGGCTTAATTTTATTAGTAATAAAAGAAATAAATTAATAAATTTAAGAACTAATGTGATAACATTTTAGTTTGGACATTGTTAAAATTAGAAAATTAAAGAATCTCAGGTATGACAACACTTAAAGAAAAACTTCATGAAAAAATAGAACAATGGCGGCCTCGAACCCATAGGTTATTAGAAGAATATGGCGATGTGGTAGTTGATCAGGTAACAATTAGTCAAATTATTGGCGGTATGCGCGATATTCAATGTTTGGTAACAGATATTTCGCACCTGGATCCTGAAGAAGGAATACGCTATAGAGGATTTACATTGCCTGAGTTATTTGATCGGTTGCCCCGACCACCAGGTGCTGAATATCCTTATGTTGAAGGTTGCTTGTACTTATTGCTTACGGGAGAAATTCCCACGGAAGAAGAGGTTTCGGATGTTGTTGACGAATTGGCTAAACGTAGAATATTGCCTCGATACGTCTATGATGTAATTGATGCATTTCCAACTATCAGTCATCCAATGGCAATGTTTTCATCTGCAATACTTACTATGTCGCGTGAGTCATTCTTTGCAAAAAAATATGAAGCAGGAATTAAGAAACAAGATTATTGGGACCCAATGTATGAAGACTCATTAAATCTTTTAGCCAAATTACCTGAAATTGCTACTTACATTTATTCAAAATTATATCGCGACGGAAAAAGATTTCAATCTAATCCGAATCTCGATTTTGGTGGAAATTTTGCTCACATGATGGGCATTGCTAAACCATACGACGATGTTTCGCGTTTGCATTTTATCCTACATGCCGATCATGAAAGTGGGAATGTAAGCGCACATACCGGTCATTTGGTTGCCAGTTCATTATCTGATATTTATCTTTCAATATCTGCTATGATTAATGGTTTAGCTGGTCCACTGCATGGCTTAGCTAATCAGGAAGTTCTGAAATGGCTATTGGAAGTAATGAAAAAAATGGGCAATAAATTACCTACCGAAGACGAAATGAAGCAATTTGTATGGGATACATTAAATTCTGGACATGTAATTCCAGGTTTTGGACATGCAGTTTTGCGCAAAACCGACCCAAGATATTCAATACAACGGGAGTTTGCTTTAAAGCATATGTCTGACGACCCAATAATGCATTATGTTGATAAACTTTTTAAAGTAGTGCCGCCAATTTTAATGGAACAAGGCAAAGCAAAAAACCCATGGCCAAATGTTGATTCACATTCAGGCGCAATTCAGTGGCATTATGGTGTTCGTGAGTACGATTTTTATACTGTTTTATTTGGAATTGGGCGTTCAATTGGCATTTGCGCCAATCTTGTTTGGGACAGGGCGCTATATTATCCACTCGAAAGGCCTAAATCTCTTACAACCGAAATGCTTGAAAAAATTGCCATGGGCTCAAATAAATGACAGATTATAATTACCGATTGAAAATAATTTATAATATTGCATAGAATAATGCTGGCTAAATAATTTATAAATGGCCAGCATTTTTTATAATTTAGGTATGATGAAATTTTTACAAAGATTACTTCAACTAATACTATTGCTAGTAATAATAACATCATGCGAAAACAGGATTGAAATTGGCGAGGTTAAAGATTTCCATGTTTTAGGCCTTGATGGCAGTAGGGTTAATTGTAATGCCGAAATGAAAATTATCAATACTAGCTGGTTGCCTTGTAAAGTTGAATCAGGAGAAATTCATGCCTTAGCAAACGGTAACGATATTGGCTTGGTAAAACTTATAAAACCAATAAAAATTAGTGCCAATTCAAATGAAACTTATTCAGTTGATTTTTATTTAGAAGTAAAAGATCCGGAAGCCGGAATATTTAGTTTACTAGGGAATTTATTAGGTCGCAAACCTTCCTACGAACTAAAAGGAAATGTAATAGCAAGAACTTTTATTTTCTACAGAACAATTGAATTTGACAAAAATGTTACAGGAAACTAAATAAAATTCAGATACTTCATCAAAAGATAAATAAAAAAATCATTAATTTATCTCAAAAACAGTTCCACTGTTGAGTAAATCGTCTACACACTTAATTTTAGAATTACTTTTTGCAAAATCGCTTTGTTCTACTACCATATCATCATAAGTTGGCTTTTTTACTTTTCGTATTACACCTAATGCAATAGGGAAATTCGGAGGAGCCATTTGTGCCAACATCATTTGAATTTCTATATCATTGCTTTCGGCATTATGAATTAAAATTTCATCTTTTTTAATTCCTGTTTTGTCAATTTCAACTATTTCAAGATGACCATTTTTAAAAGCTATACCTTTTTCTTTGTTCTTCCCAAATAACATGGGTTCTCCATGAGCTAAATGTAATTGGTAATCGTCACGGGTTTCTTTTGAAGTAATAAGCTCATGGGCTTTATCGTTGAAAATAACACAATTTTGTAAAATTTCCATTATTGCAGTTCCATCATGTGCCGCAGCTTCTACCATTATATCTGACATTAGTTTTGGTGTAATATCAAGTGAACGGGCAAAGAATGTTCCCTGTGCTCCCAATACCAATTCGCCAACATTAAATGCATTTTCAATAGTTCCGTAAGGTGAAGTTTTTGTTACCGAACCCAAAGGTGAAGTGGGAGAGAACTGACCTTTGGTAAGTCCATAAATTTGGTTGTTGAATAAGATTATATTCAAGTCTATATTCCTACGAATGACATGGATAAAGTGGTTTCCGCCAATGGCCAAAGAATCGCCGTCGCCGGTAGCTACCCAAACGCTTAAACCGGGATTTGTTATTTTTACTCCTGAAGCTATTGCAGCAGCACGTCCGTGAATCCCATGAAATCCATATACATTCATGTAATAGGGAAATCGAGAAGAACAACCAATACCTGATATAAATGTAAAATTTTCCTTTTTATAACCAATTTTTGGAAATGAATTGGCCACAGATGATAATATTGAATGAGCCCCACAGCCTGGACACCATTTCACCATTTGATCGCTTACAAAATCTTCCTTAACTAATTCAACTGGGGAGCGTTCAATTGTGTTTGTTGATGTTGTCATTGTTTTATTTTTAATACGGTTATATTAACTGTTTAATAGCTTGTTCTAATTCGGAAATTGTAAATGGCAAACCCTGAACTTTATTATATTGTTCATATTTAAATTGAGGATAAGTCATTCGTAAATAGTTTACAAATTGTCCCATATTTAATTCACAAACCAATATTTTTTTGAATTTCTTAAAAACTTCTTCTGTGTTCTTTGGTAATGGCATAATATAATGAAAATGGGCATGGCCAACTTTTATTCCTTCTTTTTCTAAATTATTTAAAACTGAAGTTACAGAGCCTTCAGTACTTCCCCAACTTACTATCAATAATTCGCCTTCATCAATTCCGGTCACTTTTTGTTGAGGAATATAATTTGCAATTTTTTGAATCTTATCTGCACGTAATTTGACCATTAGTTGATGATTCTGGCCATCTGTGGTAACTGATCCGGAAATATTTTCTTTTTCCAAACCACCAATTCTATGACGTAAGCCTTCAGTTCCCGGCAATGCCCATTGCCTTGCCAGTGTTTCAGGATTCCGCAAATATGGTTTATAGGTACTGTCATTAGCTTTGGCAATAGGCGGTTTAATCTCAGGTAAATCTGCAACTTTAGGAATTCTAAACAATTGCGAACCATTTCCGAGAAATCCATCAGTAAGCAAAATAACAGGCGTCATATGTTCCATTGCAAGCTTGGCAGCCATATAAGCATAATCGAAACAATTTACAGGGCTCGACGCCGCTATTACTACTAAGGGAGCTTCGCCATTTCTGCCAAACAGTGCCTGGTATAAATCACTTTGTTCCGATTTTGTTGGTAAACCTGTAGATGGGCCTCCACGTTGCACATCAACTATAACGAGCGGTAGTTCTGTCATTATAGCTAAACCAAGCGCCTCAGTTTTAAGTGACAATCCGGGGCCTGAAGTGGTAGTTACAGCCATAGCTCCAGCAAAGCTGGCTCCAATTGCTGAAGTTATTCCGGCTATTTCGTCTTCTGCCTGAAATACTTTAGCTCCTAAAGGTTTCTGTTTGGCTAATTCAATCATTATATCTGTAGCCGGGGTAATAGGATAAGAACCTAAAAATAATGGTCTGCCCGATCGTTCACTTGCTGCCAACAATCCCCATGCTGTAGCTATATTCCCTGTTATATTTCTGTATTTACCTTTTTCCAGTTTAGCGGGCTCAACATAATAGGTAGATTCTAATGCTTCAATGGTATCAGCAAAATCATATCCTGCTTGTAAAACAACCTTATTTGCTTTAATAGTATCGGGAGTTTTAGCAAATTTTGTTTCGAAATAATGCAGCGTATGGTTTAAATCGCGATTAAGAAGAAAATAAATTATTCCCAATGCAAACATGTTTTTGCTTTTATCGGCAATTTTTACAGGAAGATTTAAACTGGCCACACTAGCCCGTGTTAAAGTTGAAATTGGAGCTTTAACTAAGTTAAATCCATCTAAAGTTCCGTCAAGCGCCGGATTGGAATTATACCCTGCTTTTTCAATAGCATCATCAACAAAAGCATCATTATCAATAATTATTGTGGCACCTTTATTTGCCCATTTTAAATTTGCTTTTAATGAGGCAGGATTCATTGCTACCAGAATATCACAAAAATCGCCATAAGTATAAATTTTACTATTTCCAATATGTACCTGAAACCCTGAAACTCCGGCAACTGTATTATGTGGTGCCCTGATTTCCGATGGATAATCTGGAAATGTTGCAATGTCGTTTCCAAATACTGCTGAACTATCTGAAAAAAGAGTACCTGTTAGTTGCATGCCATCACCAGAATCGCCTACAAATTTTATCACTACACTTTCAAGTTCCTTAATTTTTGTTGTCTTTCCCATATTCTTTTCCCCAAATAAAATGTTTCAGGTATATTTGTATAAAAACAAAAGTTATTTTATTTTGTTATGAATATTAATTCTAAATAGTATTTAAAATGAATAAATATACAACAATAATGAATATTTATTATATTTTACAAAGATAATATCTTTGAACTTTTAAAGCATAGAAATTATTTTTTTTAAATTTAGTTGAATATATTTAATGGCACTAGTAAAGGAAGTTAGAGGATTTACGCCAAATATTGGGCAAAATTGTTTTTTAGCAGAAAATGCTACGATAGTAGGTGATGTAATTATGGGTGACGATTGCAGTATTTGGTTTAATGCTGTCTTGCGCGGAGATGTTAATTCAATTAAAATAGGAAACAAGGTTAATATTCAGGATGGTGCTGTTTTGCATTGTTTATACCAAAAATCGGTAATTGAGATTGGAAACAATGTTTCAATTGGCCACAATGTTATTGTACATGGTGCTAAACTTTGCGATAATGTTCTTATTGGAATGGGCGCCATTGTTATGGACCATGCGGTTATTGGCGAAAATTCAATTATTGCTGCAGGGGCTTTGGTTTTGGAAGGTACCATTGTTGAACCGGGAAGTATTTATGCTGGTGTTCCTGCAAAATTCCTTAAAAAGGTCGATCCACAGCAAACCTCAGAGATGATTAATAAAATTGCAAACAATTATTTAATGTATGCGGGTTGGTATGCTGAGAAAAAGTAATTTAATTTTCCTAATTGTTCCTATGCACATTTTGAAAACGTATATTTTAATCCAGTTTCAGTCTTAATTATTATTTAAAAAGTAAATATAATTAAGCTATAAGTTACATTTTTAAATAGTCTATTATATTTGGTTCATTACTAAATTGCATATGGATTACATACATTTTTAAAATGAATAATTCTATTGGTTTTTCAGAGCTTAAACAATAATCTATAATTTAAATTTTCATTTTAAAATAGTATTAATTAAATTATTTATGCTTAATTAGTAGTAAAATCTATCGCTAAGACTATGCTGTTAAAATATGTTACACTTGTTTCAGGTTTTAACTTTCTTTTATTTGCTATTATTCTCATATTCAAGCAATCACCTGTAAAAAAACCAAATCTGTACCTGGGTATCACTTTTTTAATGATGACTGCTTTTTGCTTTGATTTGTTTTACTTGCAACAGGCTTGTTTAAGAAAATCACATTTACTACTGTCTTTTTACGTACCGCTCGATTATTTGCTTGCCATGTTAATGGCGCCAGGCATATATTTTTATGTCACAATTGTTTTAAATAAAACTGTTTCAATTCGTTTGTTTAAAACATGGAGTCATTTTATCCCTGCAATTCCACCTCTTATATTTATTGTTTATTTTATGTTATTGCCTGTAAACACCCGTGTTGATAAATTAATGACTAACTTTTATGAAACAATTTGGCAGGGCAATATATTAAATGGTCTTTTTTATTTACAAATGACCAGCTATTTATTTGTGTGCTACTTTATAATTTCCAGGCAGATAAGAGCTTCAAGATATGTTTTAATTAATTCAGTAAGAATTAATATTCATTGGCTTAAAAATTTCTTTTTAATTGACATTATTATGATGCTGGCAACTGCACCAATTTGTTTTTTAGTTAATAACGATCAAACAAACACTATAATTGGCCAGGTTGTGATGAATGTGCAGTTTATTTATATATTTATTAAAGCAAACTGGCAAAAAGGAGTATTCTCAGTAGAAAAAATTATTGAACCCGAATTACCCCGATTTACTGAACCATCATTGAAACTTGCTGAAAATGTTGCTGATAATTATTTTGAATTGCTATTAAATTTCATGCAAAACGAAAGGCCATATTTACAAAAAGGTTGCACAATACACGTTTTAGCTGATGGAACAAAAATACCAATACATCATCTTTCAAACATATTAAATAATCGATTGAATAAAAATTTTTTTGACTTTATAAACGAATATAGAATAGAAGAGGCAAAAAAAATGTTGCATGATAAAAAATACAGTCTATTTACTATAGAAGCAATTGCATTTGAATGCGGATTTGGCTCAAAAACAACTTTCAATAAAGCGTTTAAAGAAATTACCAATCAAATACCTTCCGAGTTTCGACACATTGGTTCAATCTAATTTTTAACTAAAAATACATGTGCGACTTTATAAAGTCGCACAGTTTTTACCTATAACCACGGTTACTTTGGGGGTTGAATAATTATCAATTTTCGTTAAAAGAACATTCAATCTTACTTATAGTCTTGAATAATAAATCTTAAATTAAGATATTGTATGAGAATAGTACTTGTAAAACCCCTAATACTGCTTTTTGGAATATTTTTTTACACTTCTATTATTAAAGCACAAGGACCGGGCAATTGTCTTGATTTCAATGGTTCAAACAACTATGTGAAAATGAACGATTGGAAACTGGGTTCTAGCGACTTTACCATAGAAGTTTGGGTAAAGCCAACTTCATTAACAGGGAATATTATTATTTCGAATAGAAAAGATGCCGACGGAAATGGAGCAGCCGGGAATTGGTACTCATTTGAATTTTACAATAATTTTCTTACATTAGAAATGGGAAATGACGGTCAGGGTAACTATCAATGGATACCTACATCGTACAATCCATCATTGAATGTTTGGACTCATTTTGCCCTTACCCGCGCAGGAAATATCCTGACAATTTATGCTAATGGTTCATTGGTTTACAATGCAAGTTTTCCAACTATTAACAATTTAAACTCGGTTTATAATACAGCTATGATTGGTGCACGTTTGTATAATGGAACTATTACCGCACCATTTCAGGGACAGATAGATGAACTGAAAATTTGGAAGTTGGCCCGCAGTAAGGCAAATATCCAAAGCGATATGTATGCTGAAGCTGTTGGAAATGAAACAGGTTTATTTGCCTATTATAACTTTGACCAGGGGACGGCTGCTGGCAATAATCCGAACACGATAGCATTAAACGATGTTACTGGCAATGGCGATTATGGCTCATTAATCAATTTTACATTAGCAGGAACCACTTCAAACTGGGAAAATTCTGACGCATTTGTTCCGCTTGCATTAAATGCCAATAATATTACTTCCGGTGGGTTTACAGCCAATTGGTATGCTGTCGGCGGTGCGAATAGTTATATTATAGATGTATCAAATAAAAGCGATTTTAGCAACTTGCTTGTGAATAGTCAAAATGTTGGCAATGTATTATCTTATGCTGTTTCCGGCTTAACTTCAAATGCCAGTAATACTTATTATTACAGGGTTCGCTATGTCAATGGAAATTATACTAGTCCCAACTCTGTACCTATTGTAATTACCGGTACAGCGGGTAATGCGCTGGCCTTTGATGGCTCAAACGATTATGTGCAACTACCTACAAGTACATTGTTAAATTTTGCAGGTTCAGGCAGTCTTACAGTGGGCGCCTGGGTTTATCCGACTGCAGGCAATGCAGCTATATTTGCCAAAAAACAAGACGGAACAGCCGGTAGGCTGCAAATAAGTTTTTCGGTTAATAGTTCTAAATTATTTTTAGGATTTGATCAGTATAATGCAAACGGATGGCAAACATTTACTTCTGTTACCAACGTGCCTAACAATCAATGGTCGTATGTTGCTTTTACAATGAATGCCGGAACAGTTACTTTTTATATAAACGGAAAAGCTGACAATACAGGTACATTGGACGCTAACCATTTAAATGCACCAGCTTCAACAGGCGTAACTACTGTTGGCGGGAATGGCATTTTAATGGGTTATGCAAGTGAAATGCTAGATGAAGTTGGCATTTGGAATAGTGCATTATCAGGTACAGCCATCAATAATTTAATGTACACTTCGCCTACAGGTTCAGAACCAGGTCTTATTGCTGCTTATAATTTCAATTCGTCAAGCAATTCCACGTTAACAGATGTCTCGTCTAATGCCTTAAATGGCGCGTTAAACAATTTTATGTTAAGCGGAACTTCTTCAAACTGGGTAGCGTCAGGTGCATTTTGCCCTATTGCATTACCGGCAAGTAATGTTTCACTTTCTGGTTTTACAGCTAACTGGCAGGCAGTTCCTAATGCTACCAGCTATGTTTTAGATGTTGCATCGAGTAGCGATTTCACCAGCATTATTTCTACTGGTATTGCTGCTGGTTCCGGGACTTCATATAAAGTTACCGGCCTATTTTTAAGTTCTGGTACATCATATTACTATAGGGTTCGCAGTGTAAACGGCATTGGCGCAAGTTCCAATTCTAATGTTCAACCTTTTATGGTGGGTGTTGGCAATTGCCTCAATTTTGATGGAATAGACGATAATGTAAGTTGCGGGGCGCAAAATCCCACCACTCTGACTATGGAAGCTTGGTTTAACCCAACTGTAACCAATCGCGACCTGGCAATTGTTTCTACTTTAAACGAGAGCAGTCCTGCTGGTTGTGAGTTGCATTTGAACACAATCGGTCAGCTTGTTTTTACTATTAAAAGTTCGGCATGGTTGGATATAAAATCTAATTCGATTGTTTTACCTAATACTTGGAACCACGCGGCTGTGACCTATGATGGCGTTACGGTAAAGCTTTATTTAAATGGTATTTTAGTTGGAACAGGTGCTGTGTCATCGTATGCTGCCGGAACTGGTAACTTAAGAATAGGCCAGCGGTCAGTAAATGTTACTGCTTCCATTTTTATGGGAACAATTGATGAAGTGAGCATTTGGAATACTACCCTATCGCAATCGGCCCTACAAAGCAATATGTTTACTGGTTTGGTAGGTACCGAAACCGGGTTGATGTCGTATTACAAGTTCGACCAGGCAAGCGGAACAACTTTAAATGATGTCAAAGGTGCATATAATGGCACGCTTTCTAATTTTACCCTTTCTGGAACTACATCCAACTGGGTTTCATCCGGGGCAGAATGCCCGATAATATTCAATGCTACCAATGTTACAACTACCGGGTTCACGGCCAACTGGCAAACAGTCCCGAATGCAACAGGTTATTTTATTGATGTATCTTCAAGCAGCACATTCAGTTCTTTTGTCTCTTCAAATATTTCAGCCGGAACAAGTACATCATTTAATGTTACCGGGCTAAGCTTAACTGCCGGCACAAATTATTATTACAGGGTGCGTTATACCAACGCCAGCGGTACCAGTACCAATTCTATACCTCAATCGTTTATGGTTGGCTTTGGAAATGCTTTAAACTTTAATGGTACAAGTAGTTATGTTAATTGCGGAACAGTATCAACCACCAGCAATTTTAGCAATGGCTTTACTTATATGGGTTGGGTGAATTGGACTTCATTTAACAGCTATTCGCGTTTATTAGACTTTGGAACGGGACAAGCTTCAAATAACATTGTAATTGCAAATTATACTACAACTGGACAGTTAATCTTCTCTAATTATAATGGTGCCACGGCAAATCAGTTTATAACAACTGCTGTAGTACTAATGAATCAGTGGGTACATGTGGCAGCCACCATTAACAGCAGCGGTGTAGGGACAATATATATTAATGGACAGGTTGCAGGCTCTGCTAATATTGGAATTCCTGTAAATATTGCAAGGACCAATTGTTATTTGGGACGAAGTAATTGGAGTACCGATACATATTTCAACGGAAGCATGGACAATTTTCGTGTTTATGAACGTGCATTGAGCCAGGCCGAAATACAGGCAGGTATGGGCAACGATGTGGTTGGAAACGAAAATGGCCTGATACTGGCCTACAATTTTAACCAGGGAACAGCTGCTGGCACCAATACAAGCATTACCACAGTAAACGATGCAACTGGTAAAAATACAGGAACGCTTACCAATTTTGCTTTAACTGGCAGTACCTCGAACTTTATTGCATCGCAAAATACAGCGCATGTATATTATGTTGATGCCAGTGCAGCTTCATCTGGAACTGGTAGTTTAGCCAGTCCGTTTAAATCAATACAAAGTTTGAATGGTATAGTTTTAAATAATAATGATACTGTTAAAGTAGCAGCCGGATCATATTCATTAACTGCAAATCTGAGTTTTAGCTCAGACGTGATTATTTTAGGAGGATACAAGAGTGATGGTACTTTTGCAACACGTAACCCAGTATCGTACCCGAGTATTATACAACCGGCATCAGGTTATACGGGATATTTGATTTATGAATCATGTTGTTCTCCATTAATTGATGGGTTCACCATACAAAACGCCTATAATTCAAGTGAAAATTATGGTTCAAACATATTGGGCGGGGCAATTTTAATAGCAACACAGTGTGGCTCATCTGAGGGCTATTTAAAAACACCCAGGATAAACAACTGCTATTTTTATAATAATAAAGCTATTACGGGTTCATATGGCGCATACGGGGGTGCTATTGCAATAATTGCCGATAATACCAATACACAGCCATTTATAACTAACTGTACTTTTGTGGGTAATTTTGCTACTCAAGATGCCAGCGCTATTGAAATATTAAATTCAAAAACCACTATTAGTAATTGTACATTTTATAATAATGCCGTAAGTGCTGGAACAGGAACAATAATGTCATCTAGTGGAGCCATAGTAAATTTATTCCACAATACTTTAGTTGGGAATACCAGTGTAAATTATACTGGCGGTTTATCGAACGGAGGTAGTAGTACAACTAATATGTTTGGTAATATAATTGCCGGCAATACAGGTGGTACTGCTCCTGGCAGCAATGAATTCAATGTTTGGAACCAATCGGGTACCATAAACGATTTGGGCTATAACCTCTTTGGCTATAGCAATGGATATACTGGCGCTTGCTGCTTTACCATGGTCTCAACTTCGCAATGGGTAACCAATACTGCATTGGCAAATATACTCGAAGCTTCCGGCACAGTTCCGGCAAATGGTTTGTTCCCTGCAAAAGTTAACAGCAATGGAGGTTATACGCCTACTATAAAATTAATTGGCCGTGTACTCAGCAATACAGGTGGAACCAGTTTCACGGTAAGGGAGGTGCCTAATACTTATAATATTACAACCGACCAGCGCGGTGTTGCCCGTACTTTTGGTACTGCATCAATTGGAGCTTATGAATTTACAGAGACAAACCAAGGTGTTATTTATGTAAATGGAACCCTTTCGGCTGCCGGTGATGGTTTAACCCCGGCTACTGCTTATAACAACTTGCAAACTGCAATTAACGCATCTTTAAACGATACTATTAAAGTTGCTGCCGGAACGTACAACCAACCTGGTGCCGGATTTGCATTTACAAGTTATGCTGGTGAAAATCTCATTATTTATGGAAGTTATAAATCGGACTTCACAACCCGTGATACTGCACTTTACCGCACCACAGCACAAGGTTATAATGGCGGTAGCGGCGTTGCGCCAATCTTTTGGATTATTAATAGCAATTTAACACTCGACGGGGTTACTGTTGCCAATGGTAATGGTTCGGGAAATGCAAACGGTTCGGAAACTTATGAGGGTGGTGCAATACATTTTCATGCTACAACTAGTGTTTATAACCTAAATTTAAATAACTGCTTGTTTAAAAATAACAAAAATGTGAGTACCGGAAATGGAGGGGCATTATATCTATTGGGTACCTCAACCTATTATGGGACGGCTAATATTACCGGTTGTACATTTATCGGAAATTCCACAGCCAGCACTGGCGGGGCAATTGCAAATGCTTATTTTAATACAAACATTACCAATTGTATATTCAACGGAAATACTGCTTCAGGTGATGCCGGGGCATTGTTTCTTAATAGTAATACAACCATTGTAAATAGTTGTACTTTTATAAACAACAAAGCTTTAGATGCCGGTGGGATACTTGTACAAGGAGGAACATCTGTAGTTAAAAACTGTACTTTTTTTAATAACCAGGCAACAAATAGTGGCGGGGCTATTCACAATCTGGGGACTTTAACATTGATTAATAATACAATCTCCGGAAATTCTAGCGCAAATACCAGTACTGGATATTCAGGCGGTTTGGGCTGTTCAGCGAGTACTACAACTATTATTGAGGGCAATATAATTGCAGGCAATCAAAGTCAGGGCGGGTTATATCCTGCAGATATCCAACTTCTTTCATCAAGTTGCACATTTACTGATAATGGGTACAATATTATTGGAAATGGAGGCAGCACTATCTATGGCGTGGGAGCATTAAGCCTTCCAAATAGTACATCGCTAGTTGTCAGTCAACTTTATAGGATACTCGAAAGTACCAATCAGAGTAATACAACTGCCTATTTATTCCCAGCCAAAGTTGCCAACAATGGAGGTGCAACGCCAACTATAAAAATTATTGGCAGGTCGGTTACAAACACTTCCGATGGCTATGTCAATATCAACAGTATTCCTATACCGGGCTTTCAGTTTGGAGTAACACCAGTTTACGATCAGCGTGGTGTAACCCGTAAAATGGGAAGCGCTACCATTGGCGCATATGAATATACTGAGTCATCAACAAATGGCGGAAGTTCAATATATGTAAGCATTTCCGGAACAACTTTGGGAACTGGTACAATTTCCAATCCATATAACGACTTAACTTCAGCACTGGTTGCAGCTTTGCCCGGTGATACCATTAAAGTAGCTGCCGGCACCTATAATACACCAAGTGGTGGAGGTTCATTTAATATAACTACCGAAAATATTACTTTGTTAGGTGGATATAACAGTAATTTTACAAGCTGTGACCCACGATTGTATGCAACTACTTTAAATCAATTGGGCGCGGTAAATGGCCCGGTTTTTTGGACAAGTCCTTCGTATGCAATTACTTTGTTTACCATGAACGGGTTTACAGTAACAGGTGGGAAAGCTTGCAATACAGGGAATGGCGGTGGAATGGATTTTGAATCTAATTCACTTTTAAAATTAAACATCTCGAATTGTACTTTCTCAGGTAATAGTGCAACATATGGTGGGGGTATTTATGTTAACTCTAATATGGCTACTTCACAGGTAACCATAAGCAATTGTACATTTACCGGTAATACTGCCACAACAGATGCAGGAGCGTTGGATTTACGTGGGTGTACATATTTGGTGCAAAACTGTACTTTTTATAACAATACAGCCGCTAACAATAGCGGCGCTATTTGGAGCGGTTTGTCTGCTCACACAACTTTGATTAATAATACCATTGTAGGAAACTATAATTCAAGTGCTAGCAATGGTGGTGCTATTGATTGCGCAAGCGGTATTTTATCGCTACAGGGGAATATTATTGCAGGCAATAATTCTAAGAATACTACCGGATACGATCTATGGAAAGAAATAGGGACAATTACCGACAATGGTTATAATATATTTGGGATTGACGCTACGAGTTGGTTTACTCTAAGCAGTAAATCACAAAGGGTTGCTACTGCACAGTTATACCGCATACTTGAATGTAGCAACCCAACTGCGCCAACCGATTCGTTATCAAGTACCTATCGTTTGTTTGTAGGCAACCTTGCTGATAACTACGGGCCAACCAAAACCATCCGGTTGATTGGCAAAAAATTCAATGCAGGTTCAGGAGATATTAATGTTAATGTAGTACCTTCTGTAGTAGGTTCAAGTTTAATACCTGTTACCGATCAACGCGGCTTCAGCAGGGTTAGCGGAGCCGCCTGTTATGGAGCCTACGACTTCAATGCATGGAATGATGTAGTTTATGTAAATGCTGGTGCAGCCTCTGGAGGTACTGGTTTTACTGCTTCTTCACCTGTTAATGATTTAAATTATGCTATATCCGTATTGGCAAACCCTAATGATACTATTAAAGTGGCCGGTGCTACTTATACAACACCTGCAACTACATCCTCATTTAATATAGTCAGAAATTTAACCCTGTTGGGTGGATACAACAGCACATTTACAACACGCGATGCCAAAGGCAATTTGACAACTTTACAGGGCAATGCAAGTTCAGTAGTAGCTGTAATTTACGCGCCCAATATTAACCTTACTATTGATGGTTTTACTGTAACAGGAGGTAATGTTACTGGCAGCAACCCAGCGGGCGGTGGAATTTCTTACAACATATCCGGCACAAAAGGCTATTCCTTAAATGTAAGCAATTGCTTGTTTACCGGAAATACGGCTAGTACAAGTGGCGGGGCCGGTATTGGGTTATACTCAAGTTCAACCACATCATCAACCATAAATATTAGCAAATGTACTTTTACAAATAATAATACAATAGGGAACGGAAGTGCAATTAATTCCACTTATGGTTCAAGTAATTTTATTGTAAATGCAACTAATAATACATTTTATAAAAATTCAGGGACTGGTAGTGGAAGCAATGGCACTATTGAAATTCAGGGTGGCACATTGAATTTTTATAACAACACGGTTGTAGGAAATACTGTTGTGAACAATTGTGCTGGGCTGGTAAATTATGGTTCTCCTGCCGCTACAACCAATATGGCAGGTAATATTATTGCGGGTAATAGTGGAGGTAGTGGAATGCATGATGTTTGGGTGCAGTCAGGTACTTTAAATGATTATGGATATAACATTTTTGGAGATGCAAGTACCAGTGGTTTTACCTTAAATGGTACTTCAAAATCAGTTTCGGTATCAACAGGTAACCAGTTGTACCGCATTTTAGACAATACAAAAACAGGAGTTGCTTACCAAACAATTAACACACGATTGTTTGCCGCTAACTTAGTCAACAATGGTGGTGAAACCCCAACTGTCAAGCTTATTGGTAAGTATTTAAAGAACACTACAGGAACAGGTTCCGATTCCATTACGGTTGTGAGGGAAGTACCGACAACTGTTAATGGCGGCTCTGTTACCATGCCTACAATTGACCAATGCGGAGTACTCCGTTCAATAAACGGAGCTTGTGTTGGGGCTTATGAATTAAGCGGTGCAAGCAGGTACACTTATGTATATGCATCGGCTGCAAACGGAGGCACAGGCTCAATAACCGCACCTTATAATAGTTTAGCTCCTGCATTAATAAGCGCTATTGGAGGTGATACAATTTTAGTAGCACAGGGGAATTATACTCCTGGATTAAACACAAGCTATACAATAAATAAAAATGTAACAATTTTGGGTGGTTACAATAGTACATATACGCAACGAGGATCGTCTTATCCAACTATTATAAGTGCAACTACAACCTCAACTACCCCGGTTTTTGTTGTTAATAGTTCAGCTTCGTTCGATAGACTTTCTATTACTAAAGCTTCGTGTAATGCTTCTGCAGGTGGCGGTATGTATATCAATCTAACTACTGCAAGTACAATATCTATAAGCAATTGTAATTTTAGTAACAATTCTGCAACTTATGGAGGTGCAATTTCTACTTATTCAAGTGTAACAACCCCTTCGATTTTAAATATTTTGAATTGTACTTTTACTAATAATACCACCAATGCTGATGACGGAGGAGCATTATTGCTGAATAGTTATTTTACAACTACGGTATCAAACTGTACATTTTATGGAAATACTGCTGCCAGAAGTGCAGGGGCAATATACAATGCAGGTACCCTTCATTTGGGACAAAACACAATAGTTGGCAATTCTGGTAATTTAAGTTATGCCGGCGGCATTGACAACGTGGGAACATGTGATATTGAAGGCAATATTATTGCTGGTAATTCCGGCACTGCAAATGAACATGATGTTTACAATGAAGGAAGCAGTGCAACCGATAATGGCTACAATATTTTTGAAACTGGTGGTACTAATTTAACCCTCAATGCAAATTCAAATTATATTGCCGCCAATCAACTATATTTATTGCTCGACAATTCCTCGTCAACAACCTCTCAAAGGCTTTTTACAAATGCCAATATTGCTAACAATGGTGGATATACAAATATAATAAAAGTAAAGGTATTTCAAATTTTAAATACTTCCAGTTCTACCATTACTATAAATTCAGTTCCATTAACAATTGCCGGCATAACTATGGCAACAATAGACGAACGGGGAGTAAACCGCGCCAACCCTTCATGTATAGGGGCGTATGAATTCCGAAATATAAGTCAGGCATTTAATTTTACAACCTCCACAATTGGGTCGAATAGTGTTGGTTTGAGCTGGACCCCTGGAAGCTTTTCTAAGCGAATTGTATTTATGAACTTAGGCTCAACCGGAACGCCTACATTATCTGCAATTAATTATACAGCTAACAATATATTTATGAAAGGATCCAACAATGGCTCAGGTTGGTATTGTGTTTATAGTGGGGCAGGATCGTCAGTAAATGTTTTAAGTTTATCACCCAATAAAACTTATAGGGTCAAAGTTTGTGAGTTCGATTCGACAAATTATTATACTATTGATACTACAGGAAATCCAGTAAATTTTACAACTTCGAAATTGCCACAAATTATTTCGCTTCCGGTTTCATTAAGCAAAAACTTTGGTGATGCTGACTTTAATCCGCAAAATATTTCAAGTCTTGGATTAAAACCAATAAAGTATGTAAGCTCAAATACAAACGTAGCAACAATTGTAAATGATACTATTATTCATATTGTGGCGGCTGGCAATACAACAATTTCTGCAAATCAGAGTGGAAATGATACGGTAAGCGCAGCTTCACAAGTAAATGTCACATTAACTGTAAAGAAGGCACCTTTAAGTATTACAGCTTATGGTTCCGGCATATACGGAAGTACACCAATTTACAAATTTTCTACAGCTGGTTTAAAATTTAACGATTCTATTATTGGTGTTACTTATTCTGGAGGTACTGCAACTGCATTTAGCAACGTTGGCAATTATAATATTACACCATCGGCTGCTGTATTTTATGAGGTTGCGAGTTCAAACAATTATGCTATTTCATATATACAGGGAATATATGTAGTTAACCAAGCTACACTGGTAATAAATGCGGACAATAAAACAAAAAGCTTTGGCGACGCAAACCCTGTATTTACATATTTAAAAACTGGTTTACAAAATAACGATGCATTAGATACGGTTTATATTCATTGTGCTGCCAAAAATGCAAGTAAAGTAGGGGCTTATGATATAACTATTGATAGTATTCATTTTAAATCGGGAACTTTAACTTCGAATTATAATACTCCTATATTAAACAAAGGTATTTTAACTGTGAACAAGTCAATTGTAAATGTAATTGCAAATGCTAAAACTAAGGTATATGCTGCGAACAATCCAGCATTTACTGATACAATTACTGGCTTAAAACTTGGCAATACTATTGATAGTGTTATATTAACTACTATTGCAAATGATACAAGTGATATTGGCAATTATACCATAACCGCTTCACATGCTATATTTATTAATGGTTGCGATAGTAATTATACTGTAAATTATATTCAGGGAATACTTACTATTACTTCCGCACCACTTACGTTAAAAGCAAATGATTTGAGTAAAACTTATGGAAGTGCAAATCCAACATTTACATATTCCGCGTCGGGAATGGCCAGTTGGGATTCACTAAAAAATGTTTCATTAAATTCAACAGCTAATATTGTCAGTGGTGTAAATACTTATCCAATTTCCATATCAAATGCAATTTTTTCATATGGGAATATTTCAAATTATTCAATAACTTATAATGCTGGTACGCTTACAGTTAATTTTACGACTTTAACAATTGCTGCTTCGGATACTTCTAAAATTTATGGTGATGCAAATCCTGCATATTCATTTAAAGTTTCCGGCTTACAAAATAATGATAATGTTAGCATTGTTTCATATACAACATTAGCAAATTCGGGTAGCAATGTTGGTAATTATGAGATTATTCCTAAAGATGCAATATTTAGTTTAGGGAGTTCAGCAAATTATTCCATAACCTATAAAAAAGGAAATTTGGTTATAAAACCTGCTTCATTAATAGTTACTGCAGAAAATAAAAGTAAAATATACGGAAGTGCAATCCCGGTATTTACATTTTCAAAAGTTGGGCTAAAAGGTTCTGATAATATTACTAATGTTAATTTCACATCTTTAGTAAACACTATAAGTGATACCGGGACTTATATAATTAAACCTTCTGACGCTGCATTTGGTTCAGGGAATACTGATAATTATTCAATTACTTACGTAAATGGAAATATAGTTGTAAAACCATCAATACTGACAATTACTGCCAATAATGTAACACGCGATTATTTTACTTCAAAAAATTCAATTCTTACTTATAATTATAATGGGTTTGTAAATGGAGAAGATGAATCGGTTTTGATTGCAAAACCAGAAATCCATTGCAATATAGGTAAAGTAGCACTTCCTGGGGTCTATACCGATTCAATAATCATATCTGGCGCTTCAGCAAATAACTATACAATAAACTATCAACAGGGAACTTTAACAATAAGTGATTCCAGGATACAAATTTGTTTGGTTACGGTTGATGTTAAATCTGGGCATGATGAAGTTGTTTGGGAACGTACTACTGGTATGGCTATTAAGAAATACAATATATACCGCGAAGATAATTCTACCAGTTTCAATTTAATTGGTTCTAGATCATTTAATGTTAATGGCTTGTTTATTGATTCAACTTCAAACCCGAGAAAACAGCAATATATGTATAAAATAACGGCAGTTGATTCAAGCAATAACGAGTCGATTAAAAGTAATTATCATGAACCTGCTTTCCTTCAGTGGAGCAGTAACCAGGGAGGTGTAAATTTAACATGGCAACCCTATAAGATTGAAAATGGAATAACTGAATTTGTGAAGTACAGGCTTTATAAAAGTACCGATTCAACAAACCTGGTTCAGTTTGATTCAATTTCACCTGATTTTAATGCATTTACTGATGAAGATTCAAGAGCATTAAAAATCAGGATGTTTTACCGAATAGGAGGTGTTTTAAGCAATAGTTGTTCTTCTGCAAGTCTTTTGAAATCTGGAGATGGTTTGTTAGTTGAATCAGTTTCGAATATGGAAGATAACCGATTACGTTCGTACGATACAACCTCAAATGTTAATACAAATAATTCATCTGAAATAAATTTAAGTGTATATCCAAATCCTTATAATAACAAGGCTTCTGTAACATATTATCTGGAAAAGGAAAATCAGATAATTATAAACCTTTATGACACATATGGTAATTTAGTCCGTACACTTATAAACGAAAAACAAAATACTGGAATGCATTCTACAACAATCGATCCTAATTCATTAAACCTAAAATTAGGCATATATATTATGGAAATGAAATATGGAAATAATATAATACAAAAGAAATTAGTTTATACCCGCTAATGAAAAATTACCTAAAATTAAGAGGCCGTCTCAAAAGTAAAAATGAGATGGTCTTTTTTTGGTTAAAAAACGTAGAATTTTTTTGAACTGATCAAAATGTTTTATGGTAGATTATTTTTTTGTTTGATCAATTTAGATTTTTTTGATAATAATTTAATAATTACGATATAGGACATTTGTTGCCTTCCTAAGAGGATGGCAAAGCAGCCTATGCTGCTCTTTTTGCTAAATTGTGTGCCAACGCTAGTAAGCCCATTTCAATTTCTGTTTTTAACATTCCTTTAAGTCCAAAACGCTTAAATCCTTTATTAAACTTGATATTGGCAAAAACGGGTTCAACATCAACCCCTCTTTTACTTCGGTAGTAAAGCCCTTGCTCACTCTTCAAGCGTTCTGATGCTTGGGCCTTTAGTCGGTTTAGATTATGATTAATTTCTATTATTTTATTCTTCTTACTTTTATGACAAGCTCCACGCAATGGGCATGTACTGCAATTAATAGCTTGGTAACGAGATATTTGTTGCTCAAAACCGTTTTCTGTAACTCGTTTGATTGAGCCAATGTAATTCATCGGTTGACCCATTGGACAATAGTAGCAGTTCTTTTCAGAGTTGTAGAATAAATTGCTATTGAGAGAGTTCTTAATTTTGCGTTGATCTTTGTCAAAATAGTTAAACTTTATATAAGCGTCTATTTTTGCCTTTTCTAACAATGCGTAATTTTCTTCTGAACCATAACCAGCATCTGCCACAGCTACTTTAGGATAATTGTTATACAGGGTATGGAACTGTTCCAAATGAGGCCTTAATGTGGTTGTATCGGTTGGATTGGGGTGATGGCTATAGTTTACAATATATTGATTATTAGTGCTTATCTGAACATTATATCCTGGTTTCAACTGACCGTTTTTCATGTGATCTTCTTTCATTCGCATGAAGGTTGCCCCAGGGTCTGTTTTACTATACGAGTTCCGTTTGCCTAATATCTGCTCTTGCTCCTTGTACTTGTTGAGATTTTGTGGCCAATGTTGGCGAGCGTAATTTAATTTCTGTCTTACTTTCTTGTCAACCTTTTTATCAGATAATGCTTGATCTATTTGATTAATAGTCCGTTTTACTTTTTCTGCATCTATTTGGGTAAAGTCAACATTATCTGTATCTTGTAATTCCTCTTTGGCTAACGATTGGGTATAATCCCATAACTCTTTTAGTTGTGCCACCATTTTCTCCTTATTGGTCTTTATGGAATTGCCCCAAACGAAAGTATAACGATTAGCCTTGGATTCTATTTTGGTCCCATCAACATAGATTTCCTGAAGGCTTACATGTCCCGATTCCACTAATAACATGACTACTTGTGCAAATATTTCTTTTAAAACATTTTTGAGCCTATCACTTCTAAATCGATTAAGTGTATTATGATCAGGGTGGTTCATAGCACTCAGCCACATAAAATGAATGTTCTCTTTTAAGGCTGTTTCCATTTTACGACTACTATATACATTGTTCAGGTAACTGTATATAAGAACCTTCAGCAACATCCGAGGATGATAGCTTGAGGTGCCACCTCCTTTATATTGTTTATGCAATGCATCAGCGTTAATACTGTCAATGACTTTGTTTACAACCCGAACTGGATGGTTTGCATCTATGAACTCCTCCAGTGATGGGGGAAGTAACATGATTTGATTGGGACTGTAGTCTTTAAAAACTACTTTTGATCTTTGGTTATACATGTCTCATACTTTTGATAATGAGACAACTAAACAAGATAAATGATTAAATTAATGAGCCTTTTTTATGAACTTTTTATTAACAAAAAAAGGTGCCTCGACTTTTGAGACACCTTCTTATTGATTTTATCTAATTCACGAATTTTGTGGAATTATACTCATCAAACATTTTGAAAAAAATATTTATATAATTTCTACTCACAAGCTCAGCAATAATATAAATAAATTTTTCTAAAAATAGAAAAATATAAAAATGGAAAAGTTCTTGTTACAACTTATTCATTATTTTTTTAATTCCATTCAATTGTTGCAAACATTGCATTTATTCTCGGAGAGTTTCAGTTGTGAAGATAATTTTGGATCATTCTAAAATAGCTTTTCAGAAGTCCAATAATTGCTTACTTATCCTTGAGTTTGATTAGCATTGAATAATGTTATCTGTATATGCTATTTGATAACTGAAATCAATGATATTTTTTGGCAGTTTTGTATCTAATTGAAAAGTTATATTGCTTTCTTTAACTGTGGTATCTGAAAGTTCTATTTTGTTTTTTTTGATTTTGGACACAGAGTTTGATAGAATAGATAAATAAGAGTTCTATTCCGCTTTCTCCCATACTATCTCTAAAATACACTAAATCGGTCGGATTGCATGAAAATTGATACCGAAAGTTTGCCTCTCCTTAAAAGTATTGCATGCCTGGGTTTAAACGAAAATTCCTTAAAAAGGTCGATCCACAGCAAACCTCAGAGATGATTAATAAAATTGCCAACAATTATTTAATGTACGCGGGTTGGTATGCTGAGAAATAATAGGATGAATTTTCAGAAAATATAAAATCTATTTTTTATTGTGCTTTCTTAGGCAAATGTTAATATTGAACATATTGATTTTATCGTATATATCATTTATTGTAACTATATAATATATACCTTTTGGCGTTGTTCAATTCCAAAAATTGGTCTTGTTATATAACTACATTTCTTTTATTTATAATTAGTTTAAAATGTTCAGTCATTTTATTATAATATAACAATCATTATTAATTAATTAACATACATTTAATCTAAATATTATTTATAATTTTAATTTAAAATTAATTTAACCCAATTAAAAATTAACTTAACAAACAATTACCATGAAAAAAATTTACCCATTTCTATTATTTCTATTTTTTAGTTTGCAAGTAAGTGCACAGGATGCTATCCTGAAAAAATTACCAAATGGCATAGCACCAATCATAGATGGTACTATTGAAAATTTGTGGGACACTGTTCAGAAACAGCAAATCACAAAGGTAGCTTATTACGCGGTCCCTACTGTAACGGCATACTGGAAAGCAGTTTGGAACGATACTTCTATTTTTGTGCTGGTTTCAGTAAATGATGATTTTCATTGTGATACTTCCTGTTCGCATCAAGCCGATTATTTTTCGGACAAACCCGAATTATGGTTTGATGTAAACGCAGTATTAAAAGATGGCATGGGACCGTCTACCTCAAATAGTGGTCATTATATTTTTAACCCGACTTTTAATTCCAGTTTAACTAAATATACAAGTAATTGGTATAACAACCATTTGAATTATTCTTATAAATTAACAGGTGCCAATTATGTATTTGAATATTCAATTGCTTGGAGTATATTAAAAGATAAAAACTCAACTGCATTTTCTGATAGTGGTGGACGAAAATTTGGATTTGATGTTGATGTAATTGACAGGGATAGCTTAAATGATACACCAAGGACTGCCATTTGGATGAATGCCAGCGGTAACAACTGGTCTGATATGGATGGTGCCGGCATTGTAGCTTTGGCATATCCAAAACCAACTATAAGTGTTTCTTCCAAAATGGGAAATATATCTTCAGGATCTACATATAATTTTGGCAGGACTCCAATTAATATTGCCAAAGAGTCTGATTTTACAATCAAAAATATTGGACAGCAAACTTTAAACATTTCTTCAATAAATATTTCAGGCAATGGGTTTTCATTGATTCAGCCTGATAAATTTTCATTGGGAATAAATGACACGGTTATCATAAAAGTTTTTTATCAAAATAAAACGGCAGGAATAAATTCAGGTAGTATTCAGATTAATAGCAATGCTAAGAACTACAGTTCGTATACGATTAACTTATCAGCATCAACCAGCACCGGTACAATTGTGAATACTGGAGATGTTTGGGGAACATGGACAAAAGCAAATTCGCCATATTTTATTATGGGTAATATTAAAATAGAAGATAGTGCTCATTTAAATATTCAATCAGGCGTAAATGTTATTTTTGAGGGGAATTATACCATTAAAGTTTGGGGAGTTTTAAATGCAAAAGGAATATTAGGGGATACCATAGTATTTAAACGTGATGAAACGGATACAATAGGATATTCAAATCCCAATATAATGGATGGGGGTTGGGGAAGTATATTTTGGGATAGTTGGGGCAATTCGCAAATGTGGGATAATGACAGTTCGGTAATTGAATATTGCAAATTTCAATATGGGAAAGCTTTTGGCAACTATCCAAATGATGATGGAGGTGCTATAAATAGTACATTTCCCAGAGTACGTTTTACACATTGTGAGTTTGTAAACAATTCAGCAAAAAATAGAGGTGGTGCTATGTATTTTTATGGTGGAGCGAATATTGGTCACTGTATTTTCAAACATAATCAAGCATATCAGGGAGGTGTAATTTATTCCGATTATACTTCAATTTTAGATTTGAATAATTGTGTTTTTCAATGGAACAAGACTGTGTCATCTAATAATTGTTGTGCTTATGCTGGCGCTATATATTTGTATACTAACAAATCAAATATTCAGAATAATTTATTTGCTAATAATTTTTCAGCTGCTAGTGGCGGAGCAGTAATATTTGATTATTCCAATGATTTTTTTGGGAACAATGTATTTGCAAATAATAACGCAGCAGAGCAGGGAGGCGCAATAGTTCTTAGAAATGCTAATCCTGTAATTGTAAATAATACAATCGTTAACAATAATGCATTATATGGAGGCGGAATTGCATTTTGGCAAGCAAGTGCATCAGAATTTTATAATAATATTATTTGGGGAAATACAGTAAATGGAGTAGACCCTAATCAAATGGTTATTTGGAATGCTCCAACAAATCCTATATTTGAAAATTGTATAATTCACAAGGATTCGGTTTATGGGGCAGGATTTGTAGTAGGTCATAATGCAGTATTTAGGGATACTATTGCCTCTGATCCTCTAATAAAAGCTCTAACAGCAAATACTAATTATACAACCAATGTAAGTTCTTCGAATTGGAATCTAAAACTGACATCTCCTGCTATCAATAAAGGAATTCAAAATGCAAATGTAAAGCTTTTGATTTCTAAAGATTTTTATAATCAAAACCGTATTATGAACGGATTTATTGATATTGGTGCAACTGAAGCATATATAGGTAAAATTACTTTGCACGATACAATTAAAAAATCGATCTCATTAAATGCAGACACAGTTGAAGTTACTGCTAATGTTGTTATTAACCAAGGTGTAGATTTAATTATTCCTCCCGGAACCAAAATTTTATTTGATGGCCAATATTATATTAAAGATTTTGGTGCAATAATAGCTAAAGGAACAAAAGATAATAAAATTCTATTTAGTAAAATGGATACTTTAGGGTTCTCTAATAATTCCAGCAATCATGGAGGTTGGGAAGGTATCCATATTGACAATGATCAGGGTGGTGCAAATGGACTTATGACGAAAGAGGATTCTTGTATATTTGAAAATTGTATATTTGAATTTGCAAAAAATACATGGTGGGATTTTAATTTATATCCCTATTATGGAGGTGCAGTAAATATAAGTTATTATTCAAAAGTATCAATAAAATATTGCGATTTTAGGTATAATACAGGTATTCAAGGTGGTGGATTGTATATAACAGATATTTCAAATCCGGTTATAATGTATTGTAAATTTTATAATAATTTGAGTTTATTGAATGGCGGAGGTCTTGGAGTTGATATTAAATCTGCGCCCATTATTGAAAATAATTTGTTTACAAATAATAAAAGCCTAAATGATGGAGGAGGTGTATATCTGAATTCCGAAAATAGCATTTTTATAAATAATATTATTTGCAATAATTATACTATCCATCAAGGTGGTGGTATTGCTATGTTTAGTACAAATCCAATATTCTCAAATAATACAGTTATTAATAATTATGCAAAGTTTCAAGGTGGTGGATTAATTGCATATAACTCACCAGTGGCAATTTATAACTCTGTTTTTTGGAATAATAATGTTGGAGCACTTTCTGGACAGTCTGGAGCAAAAGAGATATTAAATTCAAACGCAAGTTTTTATAATTGTAATATAAGAAATTATCTTAACAATCCAGTTTGGGGAGACTATTTCTCATGGGCTTGGGTAGATTCATCAGGGATAATTTCATCAGATCCAAATATTATTAAGTTGGATACTAATGGTTTGATTTCCGATTTTCATATAAATCAATTTTCCGGAAATATTGATAATGGAATGATGAATTTACCTGGAGTAAATTTCCCTTCGACAGATTTTTATGGCAACCCTCGTATAAATAATAATAAAATAGATATTGGTGCTGTTGAAAACCAAGGCGGAAAACTTATATTTATTAAACAACCAAGTGGAAGGTCATTATGCAACGGTGATTCTATCTCTCTTACTGTAGAAACTTCTGACACAGCTTTATACAAATGGCAAAAAGATGGTGTACCGATTAATGGTGCCAAAAAAAATAAATTTGCATTACAAAACGTAACAGATGCAATTAATGGTAATTACCTGTGTGTTGCAAAAAATGCATATGGTACAACCTTTAGCAATCCTGTTTTTTTGGAAGTAAAATCATCACCTAGCATTATTAATGCACCACCGAGTGAATTAGTTTTAAAAGGCAGTTCTTATGCTTACACAGTTGCTATTGATGGTCAAAAACCTTTTAATTTTCAATGGACTTTAGATGGCAAAATAATTAATGATTCAACATCTACTTTGTCAATCGATAGCTTTACGAGAAATAACGAAGGCAACTATATTTGTAAAGTAAGCAATATTTGTGGTTCAATATCCACAACTTCGGCTACACTTTCTGAAGTGCCTGAAATTTGTATGGTTTCAGTTCTTGACACAACTGCAAGTAACAAGAATGCACATAATTTAATTATATGGGATAAAGAATCAAAAGTTAAGTATGCAAAATATAATATTTATAGAGAAACAAACACTTCTGGATTTTATGATTTAATCGGGTCAGTACCTTATTCCAGCCCTGGATTATATGTTGATAACCTTGTAAATCCAAGAGATCAAGCTTACTTATATAAAATTACTGCTGTTGATTTAAATAATAATGAAACAGATATAAATTTATGTCCTATTCATAAAACAATTCATTTATTAACTACATACGGGGTTAGTGGAGGAATACAATTAGACTGGGATCAATATATAGGGTTTAATTATGGTACGTATTATATCTACAGGGGAATTAACAGGCAGCAATTTAAACTTGTACATCAAATATCAAGTTCAATTCGCAGTTGGACTGACTTTGATACCATAATTGGCCCAAAAGATACTTTGAATTATTATATTGCAGTAGAAAAGACAGGTGGTTGTAATCCGTATAATTCAAACACAAAGTCAGGTGATGGATTGTTAGTTGAATCAGTTTCAAATATGGAAGATAACCGATTACGTTCATATGATTCAACCACTTATGTTGTTTCAAAAAAATCATCTGAAATAAATTTAAGTGTATATCCAAATCCTTTTAATAACAAGGCTTCTGTAACATATTATCTGGGAAAGGGAAATCAGGTTATTATAAAGCTTTATGATACATATGGTAATTTAGTTGGTACACTTATAAACGAAAAGCAAAATACAGGAACGTATTCTGCTATAATTGATCCTATTTCATTAAACCTAAAATTAGGTATATATATTATGGAAATGAAATATGGAAATAATATAGTACAGAAAAAATTAGTTTTTACCCGTTAATTAAATATTACCCAGAATATAAACCCTGCAATTATAAATATTGTGGGGTTTATATTTATAAATCAATTGTATTTTTATCGAATTGCACTAATCTAACTATATAAATGGGATTATTGATATTAACTAACAAATACAAAACTATTCAAAATAACTTCCAGCATTAAATTAATTCAAAAAATGTTAATTCCTAAAATAATCTGTTTACCAATAGATAACAATAAAATTAGAATGAAGATATAATCGTTGACCTAATAATTATAGCTAAGAATAAAAATTTACAATTAATCAAAATATAAACGAAATACGCTCATTTTTCCCCTTATCTAAATTATTGAAGTGATATATAATTGAAAACGATCAATAGAAAATAGTTTAAACCTAATAATAAAAATTGATGAATACCTATAGATTAAAATTCATATTATTAATAAACACAATGAAGAATATTTAATTTAAAATGAATAGAGGATTTTTCAATAAAGAAAATGAATTATTAAAATACTTATGGAATTGTTTTGAGGATAAAATACTTTGAAAGAGAACCTATTACATAATATAAATATTAATCAATATAAATAAAAAAGGTGACCCATTAGCCACCTCTTCTGTTTCAGTTTATACTTTTATTGTAACTGGAATACAATTGGAATAACAAATTGTTGTTTTACCGGCTTTCCGCCTTGTTTTCCGGGAATCCATTTCGGAGAGCTAAGAATACAGCGAACTGCTTCTTTATCCAATTCCGGGTGAACTCCACGTAAAACTTTACAATCGCAAACCTGACCTTTAGAATTTACAGCAAATTGAACAATAACTTTTCCTGAAATTCCAGCTTCAGCAGCAGCAGTAGGATAAACCATATCTTGCTGCACCCATATACGGAATGAATTGATATCCCCACCCTGAAAAGTTGCATTTTCTTCAACAATTACAAAGGCTGGTTCATCTGCTTCTACAACATCATCTTTTTTTTCTTCAACCACAATTTCTTCTGGTGGAGCTTCATTAGTCGATTGTGTTAAATCTTCCATGGTGGCCAAAGTAACCTCTTCTTTAACTGTATCTACAACAACGGGAGCTTTAAACTTAACCTGTTGTTCTATGGCAGCAGGAGGAGGAGGAGGAGGTGGTGGTGGTGGTGGTTCGTCGTTATTTAATTTTTCCATATCCATCAACACGTTCTTTTCAATTTTTTTCGAAAGTTTATTTTTATTGTAATAGGCCTCAATAACAGGATATGCAACAATTGAACCTACAACAAAAAAGGAAATAAGGAAAGCTATTAATGCAAATTTTTTGTATTTCGAACGTAAATAAAAAGCGCCATATTCTTTATTACGCTTTTTAAATACAATATCATCCAAGCTTTCAAACCTATCTTGTTTATTTATATTTTCTTCACTCATACAAGTTGGTATTGAAAATTATTATTTAGTTTTCTTAGTCTCAGTTTCACCATGACTTTTCTTATACTCATCTAACATTTTTTGTTCTGGCTTATTCATGTCAACAAGTGCATAGTGAGCAACATCACAAATTGCCATTTCGTCAATAACATCAACAATGTTCTTATATTTGGCTTTATCTGTAGCTTTTATTAGTACAATTGGGCCAATTTTATCATCACGTTTTAGCTGAAGGATACGTTTTCGCAAGGTATCAACCGGCATAACTTTTTTGCCTTTCACAACAGCTGTATTTAAATCTTCAATATTTTTGAATAATGTTTTGTTGCGTGCTAAAAGTAATTTACGGATACCGTCTTTGCTATAATTAGTTTCAATCAGATCTGGATAAGGAGGTCTTTCAACAAGTCCGGTATAATAATATACTTTATCATTTGCATCCATAATAATATTTATGGTTCTCCATTTTGGTATCTTATCCTTATTTTTTTCTTTCTGATCCTTATCAGGTAAACCCACTTCCATAACTTTAGGTTTATTTAATGCCGAGGTGAGCATAAAAAATGTAAGTAGCAAACACATTAAATCCACCATTGGAGTCATATCTATATGAGTAGAACTCTTTTTAGGCCTGCGCTTCCCACCTTTTTTTCCACCACCTTCGTTCTGGATAATTTCTGCCATGTTATTTATTATTTTATATCACTTGATTTCACAACCACATTGGTAAGTGTAGTAGTAAGGTTGAACCTGTTAATTTTATAATCTTGCATAATGTCCAAGACACGTTTTACAACCTTATAATCAGCCTGATTATCTCCTTTTATACATGCTTCAGCAATTGGATTTGCTTTACGAGCATACAAAACCCACATTGCAAGTTGATTATTTGTTGAATCAATAGGAATGCCAGTTTCTAAGGCATCGCGTTCTTTTTGATTATCAGCGTCAATCCATTGTGGAAGGTCTTTTAAAGGCATCCCAAATGATGCTAAAGCTCCAAATTTTTTAATTTGTTCCGGTGTGAAATGTACCTGTAATTGTTTACCTACATCAGTTAATACCCTGCTTCTTACATGCTGAGAAGTATCCTTTCCATTATCAACATTAAAGTAAACTTTATTGTCTTTTGATATATAAACAGTAATAATATTATTATCAGGCGTTTTTTTGTCCGAAATAGAACTTGGCGTGTCAACTTGTACGGCTTCTTGTGGCCTTGCCGTTGCTGTTAACATAAAGAATGTCAACAAAAGGCTAAACAAGTCAACCATAGGAGTCATGTCTATATGAGGAGTCCTGACCGGTAATTTTATTTTTGACATAACTTATTTTTTTACATTTAATTGATAAACGAAATTCTTCAAACCTGTTAATTTATTATTTCTTCAAAGTTGAAGCAAATGTTTGTGCAAGGCTGAAGTTCGATTCGTCAATTTTAAATGTCATTCCATCAATTTTTGATGAAAAATAGTTATACAATAAAATAGCAATAGTAGAACCTGCAATACCAAAAGCTGTATTAATAAGAGCTTCTGAAATACCGGTAGCTAAAAGAAGTGCATCAGGAGCTCCTGAAGTAGCAAGTGCGGCAAATGCACGGATCATACCAAGTACTGTACCAATAAGACCTATTAACACTGAAATAGATGCTATGGTTGATAGAATTACAAGATTCTTTGAAAGCATAGGAAGTTCAAGTGCAGTAGCTTCCTCTAAATCTTTCTGCAATGCAAGAACTTTTTGATCATTAGGTAATTGTTTATCATCTTGTAAATCACGATACCGGTTTAACCCAGCTTTTACAACATTAGCCAATGAACCTCTTTGTTTGTCACATGCAATTCTGGCTTCTTCAATTTTATTTTCGTTCAAAAGGTTTTGAATACTTTTTACGAATTTACCTAAACTACCACGGCCATTAGCACGAGAAAGCGAAATAAACCTTTCAATTGAAAAGGTTAATAAAACTAAGATAACTGTCATTAAAATAGGCACGATTTGACCACCTTTGTAAATTATACCAAGATAATTTCCAGGAACCGGAGTGCCTTTTGGGTTACCGCCCATGAAGTTAATAGGGTTACCCATAATTTTCAAATAAATAAGTATTCCTAAGCCTAAGCAAATAAGAATTACCAAAGTGTTAAAAACCGAACTGAATATCTCTTTTAAAGCTCTCATATAAAAAATTTTATTGTTATTAATAAATTCTCATTTAAAAATTGAAACCACAAATAAAGCACATTCTCTTTTATTCTCAAAAATAATATTCCTTTTTTATTTTATCTAAAAAATAATTTTGCAAATTTTCTAAAAATAAGGTTAGAATAATCAAGTTAATATACAATTAACAACTTGTTAACTATTTACCCCTAATATTCTATTGTTCACGCATTGCATTAATTGTTTTCTTCATTGCCTCAATGGTCTTCTTAATGTCTTCGTTCCTTGAATCCAATGCATAAACCTTTTCGTAATAATATAAAGCTTTTGGATATTCTTTTTTAGTATGATAAATACCAGCTAGCAACGAATTTCCTTTTATTTGCCATGCAGTTTTAGTTGGATCGAGGCTAACAATTTTTTGCGAATATACAATTGAATTTGGAAAATCCTTTGAAATTAAATAATATGAAGCTAAATAGGAATATGCTTCGTAAAGTTCCTGAGCATTTTTAACTGTATCGGAAATAGCTTTTTCAATTACTGTTTCGTATTTTGGTTTTGCTAAGCCCTGTTTGGAATTTGGATCCATAGCTGCATAAGTATTTGCTGTCCATAAATAAGCCTGAATATTATTCGGTTCTTTTTGTGCTAATTCAGTAAAAGCTTTATCAGCATTCATATAATCTTCCTTTTGTGCAATTGAATCAGACTTTTCAGCCTGGGCCATTTGGTAATATGTTTTACCTAAATAGATGTAATCATTGCTATTGGCTTTACCTATAGTAATTTTTCTACTCAACATTTGAGCTGCTAAACTAAATCGTTTTGAATAATAAGCATTGATGGATATATCTGCAATTAGATCATTATCTGTTGAATCGAGCTTATATGCTTTCATTAATTCTTCAAAAGCCTTATCAATTAATGAAGTATCTTTTAATCTCAATAAAATTCTTCCATAGTATTCATAGTCTTTAATAATAATTTTATCATGTGGTGAATTTTTGAAAAATGTTTCGATATAAGTTCTTGCTTTTGGATAATCTGGCGGCTTCATTTCATAACATGAGTAAGCAGCAACCCTGTATAAGTATGTACGTGATTTGTCAACAGTTAAAATGTCTTCAATATTTTCAATTGCTTCTTTATATTCCCTGGCTTTAAATAATGAATTTACATATTGAACTTTTGCAGGAATGTTATTTCCTGATAGATCAAGGAATATTTTAAAATTTTGTTTTGATAGATTGGCTAAACCTCCCATGCTGTACATTTCACCTAATCCTCTATAAAGCGGGGCAAATGTAGAATCCATTTCTTTTGCCTGTTCAAAATAGTTTTTTGCTTCATTTAAATTTCTCGAGCGCATATAAAGTGTTCCAATTTTCACTAATGGAGAGATTAGTTTAGGATTTTTATAAACAGCCTGGTTGTAATTTTTTATTGCTTCTGAAGCATCATTTTCATTTATATATACATCGCCAAGAGCCATATATATATCTGTATTATCAGGTTTAATTTCTTTAATTTTTTCGAGATAAGCAATTGCCTTTTTGTAACGTGGATTTTTTGCATACAATTGGGCTAACCCAAGTTTAATAAGCGTATTTACGTCCCTGTCAGTATATTTTTTAGCCCTGCGTGGCAATTGTTTTTCGGCTTTATTGAAGTAAACATCAGCTGTAATTGTGTCGTTATTCTGTAATAAAATTACCATACCTATACCAACCAAATCCAGCGGGTTCAAACTATCAACTTTTAAACCATCCTCAAAGGCAGTTTTGGCATTTTTGCAAACTTCGTCCAAAGTATTTGAATATGGATCGGAATCGTAATCCTTTAGCATATTTTCACCGTAATAGAAATACAAATCGGAATTGTTAGGATTTTGCTTAATCAAGGCTTCAAACGCTGCGTTAGCATCTTCGTATTTTTCGCTTTTAGTCATTTTTAAAGCACTACTTAAATCCTGTGCCGAAGTTTTTCCTGATTCGACAATAAATCCTATAACAATTATGCCAATCAGTAAAGTTCTTTTAATTAATACTTTCATCCTATAAAAATTTAAATAATTGTTAAATGGAATTTGCATGTGAATTCTCATCTCTGTTTAGGTTTAACGAACATGCTCGTTAAAATTTTTATTTTAATTACTATAAATCAATAATTTACATCAAAAATTATTCCAAAAGTAATATTTCAAAATTATAAAAATACTATTTTATTGATGATATAAATCAACATTAATAACTATCTCGTACTTTAACCATTCTAACAGGCATAGTAGCTGGAACCATTCCCATTTTAAGTACAATCCTTTGCCCTTTTTCGCCCGCAATAAATTGATTAAATCCAGAACCTAAACCAAGAAATGTTTCGCGACTGATAGAATAAACATCACGTATAAAAGGATAGGATTTATCGGCAATAAAACCTTGATAAGGTCTGTAGAAGTCATCTCCATCAGAATTCAATTCGGCTGAAATTGCAACAACTTTTACCCTTTTTAAAAATCCTCTCGTAATACTATCATTTTTATCACTCACCCAATTTACACCAACTACGCCAATACAATTCGCATTTTTTTCGACATAATTTATAACTTCATTATTATTTTCAACGGCATAACAATTTTTCGGAAAAGTATCCTTAATCCCAAATTTTTCTCTGAAATATCTAACATTTGAAGATTTATTGTTGTCAAACACTACTTTTAATTTACCAGCATTATTTGAATTGGTAATTTGATTCCAGTAATTGATTTTGCCTAAAAATATATCCTTTATGGTATTGTACCGGATAAGCGAATCTTTGTTTTTATTGTTAACAATAAAGGCAATTCCATCGTAGGCAAATTTTGTTGTAACCGGATAAATTTGTTTGCTATGGAGATAATCTACTTCCTGCTTGGTTAAATTACGCGATGTTATCATTAAACGAATAGAATCGTTCATGAAATCATTTAATACATCCATCTCGGGCTTGTAGAATGGCGTAATATGAGCATCGGTATAAATTGATTGAAAGGTATAAAGCTCTGCTTCGGCTATTAATGTAAAAGATTCATCAACACCGATTTTAATATTGCCACGAGTCGGCGATTCATCATTTAAACCAGCATTTGGGTTGTAATGGCAAGCGCCTAAAACTAATAATGTAAATGCACATATTAAAACTACAGGTTTAGTCGGAATCTTTTTCATTGTCTTTAATTTTTGATTTGTTCCATATATTTACTAAACGGTAGGCACCATAAGAAATTATAAAAAGTGATAAAATTATTCTAATGTTTAAAGCTATATTATTAAAGTATTTCGTAAACATAATCGAAAACCCTAAAATGATAAATAATACCACAACTATTATACCAAATATCTTGTAAAATTTGTTAAAGCCGCTCAATTTGCTGAATTTTATCTTTTTAAAAAAACGCTCAAAGATATATAAAAAATGAATTGAATATTGCTAAATTATACCATTTAATTAAATATTAATTTCATTTTAAGAGCTTTACTCATTTTAAAATGAAAATTAAATAAGCTTTTTTTAATTATATTTTAGTTAACAAGGCAATATTTTCAACATGATGTGTATTAGGAAACATATCAACTGGTTGAATGGCCTCAACGCTATAATTAGACGATAATAATTGAATATCACGCGCCTGTGTAGCCGGATTGCAACTAACATATACAATTTTCGACGGATTCGCGTAAAGCATTGCATTGATAACTGAAGGGTGCATTCCTGCCCTGGGAGGGTCAGTTATAATAACATCAGGGTTTCCATTTTCATGAATAAAATTTTGTGTAAGAATATCTTTCATATCACCGGCAAAGAATGAAGTGTTTACTATTTTATTGAGAATTGAATTTTGCTTTGCATCTTCAATGGCATCGGCAACATATTCAATTCCTATAACTTTCTTTGCTTGTTTGGCAACAAAATTTGCTATTGTTCCCGTTCCTGTATAAAGGTCATATACAATTTCATGTCCTAATAAACTTGCCATTGACCGGGTTTTCTTATACAATTGATAGGCTTGTTCACTATTCGTTTGGTAAAACGATTTTGGCCCTATTTTAAACTGAAGACTTTCCATTTCTTCAATAATATAGTCTTTTCCGCTAAAAAGTTTTACATCCAAATCGTGAATGGTATCATTTACTTTTGTATTCACAACGTACATTAATGAAGTAATTACCGGAAAGTTTTCAGCCAGGAACTTAAGTGTTTTGTTAATTTGTTCCGGGTTATCTTCTCCAAAAACTACAATGAGCATCCATTCTCCAATACTTGTATTTCGTATAACCAGGTTTCTTAAAAAACCTTCCTTTGCCCTTAAATTATAAAAGCTAAGATTATTTTCCAAGGCATATTTTTTTAATGCCAAACGAAATTCATTTGATGGATCGGGTTGGTGGTAGCAATAATGTATATCTAAAACCTTGTCGAACATCCCTGGAATATGGAAACCTGCACCAGGCTCTTTAATAAAAGTATCAGTAGTCAGCATTTCTTTTGGTAGCCAGCGATTATCGGAGAATGTATATTCGAGTTTGTTTCTGTAATATTTTATTTTTTCAGATGGAAGAATTGGATTTAACTGTCCAATTTCAACTTTACCAATACGTTGAATGTTATCAACCACTTGTTTTTGCTTCCATTTCAATTGTTCGGGGTAAGGAAGGTGCTGCCATTTACATCCGCCACAAATGCCAAAATGTTCACAAAAGGGTTCAATTCTCAATGCCGAAGGTTTCTTTAATTCAACAATAAAACCTTCCATATAGCTTGTGCGTTTGCGTGTTAGCTGAACATCAACAATATCGCCGGGAATTCCCTGTGGAATAAATAGAACCTTATTGTCAATTTTTGCCATAGCATTTCCTTCAGCAGCAATATCAATAATTTCAACATTTAACAGCAAAGGCAATGATTTTTTTCTACTCATATTTTGTTTTTAAAGGAAACCGGAATCCGGAATCCGGAAACCGTTTTACTATTATCTATTCTCCGTTTACTGTCCACCGTTTCCCGTTCTCCGTTCTTCGTTTACCCTATATAAGGTTCTTGCTGGCTTAAACAATGGAAGCTTCCGAAGCCCCAAACTATATCAACGGAATCAATTGCAACTACAGGCCTGTCTTTAATTTCATTCTGAAGGATTTGAACTGCAATTTCATCGTTTTTACACCGAAATGTTGGCATAATTAAAGAACTGTTTGCAAAATAGAAATTGGCGAAAGATGCCGGTAACCTTTGGTTGTTAAAATAAACCGGGTCAGGCATTGGAAGTTCTATTATATTCAATTGCTTACCGTTCAAAAGCCTCATATTATTCAACAGTTTCAGATTTTTTTGCAATGGTTCGTAATTTTCATCGTTTTTATTTTGTTCAACAACAGTTACAACAGTATCAGCATTTATAAAACGGGCAATATCATCAACATGCCCATCGGTGTCATCACCTGCAATGCCATCATTAAGCCATAAAATTTGTTCTACACAATAATACCTTTGCAGGAATTCTTCAATTTCGGAAGCCGACAATTGAGGGTTCCTGTTTTTATTCAATAAACATGCCATAGTTGTTATCAATGTGCCAGCGTCGTTAAAATCAACCGAACCGCCTTCCATTATTATTCCTGGCCTGTATATATCCAAATTAAAATGTTTCGAGATTTTCTCGGGAATTTCGTTGTCAAGTTCTGATGGATATTTTCCGCCCCAGGCATTAAATCCCCAGTTTACAATTGCTTTCTTCTTTGATAAATTCGGGTTTACAATAAATGCTGGGCCATGATCGCGGCACCAAACATCGTTACTGGGATGCAAAAATATTTCAATTTGTTTTTCATCAATTTCAAATTTTTCGACAAATGATTGAAGTAAGTCAATTTGTTTATCATCGGGTACATTTATTCTAACTTTTTCACCTAAAGAAATTTGCTTTATGTAACGCATGTAGGAAGGATAGACACTTTCGAGTTTCCCTGGAAATGAATCATCTTTATATGGCCAGGTAAGCCAGGTTGCTTCATGTTTCTCCCATTCGGCAGGGAATTTAAAACCTTGTTGGTTTGGATACATTTTTAATTACAAATTACTGATATGCAAATGACAAATTATAGGGTAAATAATAATCAAAAAAATCAAAGTTGTTTTGTATAAACTATAAGTATTGGCAAATTGGTACATTATTTTTTCAATCAATAAACCTTTTCAAAATAGTGCTATACGTATCAATTCTCCTGTCGCGTAAGAATGGCCAAACAGAACGGTATTTTTCAGTGAGTTCCAGATCGGTTTCACAAACGGCAACCTCTTCTTTCAATTGAGTGGCTTGATAAATTATAGAACCAAAAGGGTTTGAGATAAATGAGCCGCCCCAGAAATTTGTTATTCCTTCTTTTCCAGTGCGGTTTACCGCTACAACATGAACCCCGTTTGCAATAGCGTGAGAACGCTGTATAGTCAGCCATGCCTGAAATTGCTCATTATTTAACTTTTCATTTGTATCTAATTCCCATCCGATGGCAGTTGGGTAAAACAAAATTTCAGCTCCCATCAGAGAAGTAATCCTTGCTGCTTCAGGATACCACTGATCCCAACATATTAAAACACCAATGGTGGCGAATTTGGTTTTAAACACTTTATATCCTGTATCTCCTGGTGCAAAATAAAATTTTTCATAAAATCCGGGATCGTCAGGAATATGCGATTTGCGGTACATTCCTAAATATGTGCCGTCGGCATCAACTACAATTGCTGTATTATGATATAAACCTTTTGTACGCTTTTCGAACAACGATGCAACTATAACACATCCGTTTTCAAGGGCAGCTTTTTGGATTATTTCAGTTGTTGGCCCGGGAATGGGTTCGGCATAATTAAAATTGGAATGATCTTCGGTTTCGCAAAAGTAAAGCGATGCAAATAGTTCCTGCAAGCAAACAATTTGAGCTCCCTGTACTGCTGCTTTTTTTATTCCTTCAAGCGCTTTTGCAATGTTGTCAGTTTTGTTTGATGAACATGACATTTGCACTAAACCAATTTTAATGTTTTTTGCCATAATAAAAATTGAGCGGTAAATTTAGGACATTTTAGAAAAATTAATGATGACCTTTTGCATGGCCGTTATTAGTGGTAGTTTCACCGGTAGTGTACGATTTAATAAATTTTTGTATTTCTTTTGGATGTTTTTTAGTCAGAAATGTTTCAAATTTTCCGGTTGGGCGGCGTTCTTCTCCATTTTTAGAAGCTACATGTTTAACAATTTCGCGTTTTAAATTCGGATCAGCACCCTTCGACAAAAGTAGGTTTATCATGTCAATACTTTTGGCTTCAAAGAGTGGAGTTGTAAAAAAATGGTTTTCAATTTCTTCATGTTCGAAATTTACATCGGCACCATAAAATATTAGCTTTTCAACCAAACAAACATTATCGCCAATCACTGACCAAATAAGGGTTTTGTTCAATTTTTCAGGATCAACTACACTATATAAATCGGTTAAATTTGGAAGTTTTGAAATTACATCTGGGACCAGCTCGAATTTATTTAACCAAAGTTCAAGTGTTGTTATGTTATAAAGTTTGCTAAAAGAAGCAGGTAAATCGCACAATTGATTCAGCGCCAGATTGAAACGTACAAGATGCGAAAGCGAACCAATTTCGTCAGGTAAATCAACAATCCGGTTGGCAAATAAATTTAATTCTTTAAGCAATTTTAAATTACTGATAGATAAATTTACTTTCTTAAGTAAATTAGCTTCAAAATTCAAAAATTCAAGGTTAGTAAGTTGGCAAACAACCCCTGAAATTTCCTGAAGTTTGTTATAACCCAAATTCAACCATTTTAAATTTTTAAGGTTCCCAAATTCCCACGGTAAGTTTGAAAGATTGTTATTTCCCAAATCCAGTATTTCAAGGTTAACTAAACAGTCTATTTGCTTTGGCAACTTATCAATTTGTTTTGAATTTAATTCCAGCCGGGTAATCTGATCAATTGTATTTACATCGTAAAGTGCATCAATTTTATAACTGTGAGCCCAACGAATTAGCTCCTTTTTGCGCTTTTCTGGCGAATTTGAAAATAGCATTTTTCTTTTCTTTTAATCGAATCTTAAAGTTAGAAAGTTTAATTAAAATGGATGGATTTTTCATGATTAATATTTAAAAAACGGAAACTGGAAGACGGAAAACGGAGAACGGAAAACGAAGAACGGAAAACGGAAATTGGAAACCGGAGACAGGTATTTTTAATTTCTCAACAGTTTACCTATTTAATTTTACTGTTTTTTCGTTCTGCTTAAAAAAAATAACTTTGCGCCTAATTCAACTTCAATAAATTAATGATTTCAATAAGTCAGGTTAGCCTTAGTTTTGGGGCATTCGAACTATTCAGCGATGTAACTTTTATGATCAATCCTAAAGACCGTATCGGTTTGGTGGGTAAAAACGGTGCCGGTAAATCAACATTAATAAAGATAATTTCCGGAAAACAGAAATCCGATTCAGGCGTGGTTGCAACGCCCGAAGGCATTACCATTGGTTATTTGCCACAGCAAATGGTTTTTAGTGGCAACCGCACGGTTATGGAAGAAACTACCGAAGCGTTCTCAGAAGTTCTTTCATTGGAGCGTGAAATTGAACAAATTAATATTGAATTAGCAACCCGTGATGATTATGAATCAGAAGCTTATCATCATTTAATACAACGATTGGCTGAAACAAATGAACGTTTTGCCATTATTGGAGGGGCTTCAATCCATGCTGATATTGAAAAAACATTAAATGGATTGGGTTTTGAATCGAAAGAATTTACCAGGAAAACATCGGAATTTTCCGGCGGTTGGCGTATGCGCATTGAATTGGCTAAAATTCTTTTACGCAAACCTGATGTTTTATTGCTTGATGAACCAACCAACCATCTTGATATTGAGTCAATCCAATGGCTAGAAGATTACTTGCAGAATTTTCAGGGTGCAGTTGTTTTGATTTCGCACGACAGGGCTTTTTTGGATAATGTTACAACCCGCACTATTGAGCTTTTACTGGGCAAATCATACGATTATAAAGTTCCTTACAGCCGGTATGTTGAACTGCGAAAAGAAAGAAGGGAACAACAACTTGCAGCGTTCAGGAACCAACAGAAAATGATTGAAGATACCGAAGATTTTATTGAAAAATTTAGGTATAAGGCCACAAAATCTGTGCAGGTGCAATCGCGCATAAAACAATTAAACCGGTTGGATAGGATTGAAGTGGACGAAGAAGATACTTCAACTATTAATATAAGATTTCCAACCCCAATAAAATCAGGCAAACTGGTTCTCGAAATAAAAGGATTGGGCAAAAGTTATGGTGAAAAAAATATTCTTAACGACATTGATTTAATTGTTGAAAGTGGCCAGCACATGGCATTCGTTGGTAAGAACGGTGAGGGAAAATCTACCTTGTCAAAAATTATAGTTGGCGATTTGGATTATACAGGTCATTTAAAAGTTGGCCACAATGTTAAAATAGGCTATTTTGCACAGAACCAGGATGAACTGATGGACGAGAATGCCACAGTTTATGATACCATTGATAAAGTCGCAGTTGGCGACATTCGTACTAAAATAAGGGACATACTTGGCGCATTTCTTTTTGGTGGCGACGATGTATATAAAAAGGTAAAAGTGCTTTCAGGTGGGGAACGATCAAGATTGGCCATTGCAAAACTTTTGCTTGAACCATATAATTTGCTGGTACTTGATGAACCCACTAATCACCTCGATTTGCGGTCGAAAGAAATTCTTAAAAAAGCATTGTTAAATTACGAGGGCACATTGTTGCTGGTATCACACGATCGTGATTTCTTGAACGGCTTGGTTGATAAGGTATATGAATTTAAAGAGAAGAAAATACGTGAACATTTAGGTGGTATTTACGAATTCCTGAAAAAGAAAAAAATGGATTCGCTGCGTGAACTTGAAACACGTCAGAAAACACAACAGATTGATGATTCCCAATCGAAAATAATTACTGAGAACAAGCAAAACTACCTGGATAAAAAGGAATTTGACAAAATAATAAGACGTGCTACAAACAAAGTTCAGGAATGTGAAAAAAAAATTGAACGGCTTGAAAGCGATGTTAAATCAATGAACAAACATTTAAGCGATGCTGAGTTTTTAGCGAAAAATACCAATAACGATGCTTTGTTTAAAATGTACGACAAATTGAAAGCCGATTTGGCAAAAGAAATGGATATATGGGCGCAGTTGAATGAAGAGCTTGAAACATTGAAATCTGGGAAAAGCTAAGAATAAGGAATTGTAATTGAATTATAAGATAATTTGTAATTGGCATATTAGCATATTGGATTATTAACACATTGGTATATTATGAATTTAATTTTTGGGGCACACGCAGTAATTGAAGCAATTAGGGCAGGTAAAGAAATTGAAAGACTTATATTGAAAAAAGAACTTTCTGGAGAAGTGTTGCGTGAGATTCTTATTGCAGCCCGGGAAAGGGATATTCCTTACCAGTTTGTACCAATTGAAAGGATGAACAGGATTTCATCGAAAAATCATCAGGGTGTAATTGCTTATATTTCGCCAATAGAATATCAACCTTTGGAAAATGTATTGCCCGGATTATTTGAAAGGGGAATTGATCCGTTTATTCTTATACTTGATCATATAACCGATGTACGAAACTTTGGTTCAATTGCCCGAACTGCAGAATGCGCCGGTGTTCATGCAATTGTTATCCCCGATAAAGGCGCTGCACAAATAAATGCTGATGCTATTAAAACATCGTCAGGTGCGCTTTTAAATATACCTATATGTCGAACAAATAATCTGACAAAAGCCGTTCAACTTTGTGCCGAAAGTGGTTTGAAAGTAATTGCTGCTTCCGAAAAAGGTTATGAAATTTATTCCAATGCTGATTATTCCGGACCAATTGCAATTGTTATGGGTGCTGAAGATGAAGGGGTTGCTTCAGAAATCATTAGAAAAGCTGATCAGATTGTTAAAATTCCGCTATTTGGCAAAGTTGAGTCGTTGAATGTTGCAGTGGCAACCGGATTAATTTTATATGAAGTAGTACGTTGCAGAAATTAATTCAAATTCATTCCTGCTTATATAAATTGAATAGCTTTTATCTTTCGTTAGTAAATAATATATTAAGTTTTATACCGGCATATAAATCTTCCTTTTTATACATTACACTTTTAAACTGAGGACTAATGAATGGACTGGCTCTAAATACAAATCCCTTCCAGCGTTTTTGCAAACCAGCAGAAATGGCTATATTGTTGAAAGCTATAACAGGGTAATTGGTTGTAAATTTATTATTTTGTAAACTTTCACCATCGTCATAATCTACAATTTGCCTGGCATGTATATCAATATCTGTGCCAACTGAAGCAATAAGTGAATAATTATTTTTTAATGGAAGTTGATAGTTAATTGATATTGGTACCTGGGTCAATAGGGTATTAATTCCTATATTTGAAGCGGATGAATCAGTAAGTCCACAGTTATAAACCGCATTAAAATTTCTTCCTTTTAATTGATGAAATTCCCTACTGCTATTATATTTTTCATTATTAATGGCCAGAAACCTTAATCCGGTTGATACACTCCAACGGGCGCTTAATAACATTTCCCCAATTATACCTATTCCCAATTGCCGAAATGCTGCTTCCGATTCAATTCCACCACGGAATCTCAGGTTTTTAATTGATATTTGGCTATTATAATTTTCGGCAGATACATCTGAGAAAGGATTACTGAAATGCCCTAAAATATTAGCAAAGAAGGATTGACGCAAAGGTTTTTGTCCTTTTTTTTCAGTTTTCTCTTCAATTTTTGTTGAATCATTTTTTGCTATAACCATTGAATCTGCTATAGTTTGCATATTTGATTCAGATGGAGTTATAGAGTTATTTAAATTGTTAGGTTTATTACTATTATTATAATTTATATTATCAATAGAATTACTATTAATTTGCAATTTATTGGTTGAAACTATATTCCCGGATTGGTAATTATTAGCTGCTTGTTGTTTAATTAACTTATTGCCCGACCTGTATTTTTCTGAACTATTATTTTCAGACGAATTAAAACTACTGTTATTTTTTATGGCTTCAGAAGTTTCTGATATATTCCCAGATTCATTATAATTAAGATTTGTAGAATTACTTTGAGCAATATATTTTGATTTATTATATATTTCAGCTTTGGATTCTAAATTATTCTTTTCAACCAAAGCTATTCGGCTTTGCAAATTATCTAATTTTTGATGTAATTGATTGTTTTCACGAAATTGAAATATATTCCAAACTATAAGTCCACCCATAGCTGCCACTCCGGAAGTATATAGAATTGTTTGACCATAGTTTTTCCAAAAGGGCACATGTAAATTTTGTGTCACATAACTGTAAACCTTATCTATATTCTCGTCTTCGTAGTTTTGATGAAGCCCTTCTATTTTATCACGAATGGCATCGTCAAAATTTTCAGTTTTCATTATTGAGTCTATTTTTTAATTCATAAGCTAAATACATATTTGGGTTCGCTTTTAATATCATTGTTTGTAATTTTTTGCGTGCATCCTGAAGGTTCGATTTCGAAGTTCCTTCTTTTATTCCCAACATATCGGCAATTTCTTTATGGGTATAGCCATCAATTACATATAAGGTAAATACCATTCTATATGCCGGCGTTAGTTGTTGTATAAACTTTAAAATATCTTCAGCCGATAATTTACTTATAGCATCAGGCTCCAAATCAACTATTTCAACATTTTCGAGATCATCATTTTTAATATACTTCTGACTTTTTCTATAATAATCAATTGCGGTATTTACAATTATAGTTCTTAACCATGCTTTAAAAGGTTGCATTGGGTCATATTTATATAAATTTGTAAAAACCTTTAAAAAACTGTCGTTTATTATTTCTTCAGCCAATTCATTATTCGAAACATACTTTAAACTAATACTTTTTGCAAAACCATAAAATTGCTTAATAAGCGTTTTCTGAGCTTCATGGTTATATTCCAAACAAGCTTTAATTAAACTGTTCAAATCATTTGGGTCAAAAAAGGGCTTACCTTTAAATAAATGCATTCGGGCTCTTTTATGTGTATTACGAAATAACATTTAAAAACGTGGGGTGTTCGATTCAAAAAAAATATTTTTTCTACCCAACCATTGAAAATAAATTTACGTAATGTAATATAAAGGCAATATGCATATAGAATTCAATTAAAAATATAAACTATGAATTATTATATCATAATAATTATTTATATCATCCCAAAAAGTTGAGAAGTTTTTTAAAAAAACTGATAAAAAGGAATACAATTTAATAGAGTATTTGAAGTTTAAATTATTTATTGGATTGATTTTTTATTAATTTTAAAAGACATATTAGAAATTATTTATTGAATATTTTTCATCAATGAGAAAATACAAAATATTTATAGGTACATGGACATCATTGTTATTTGCAATATCAATTATTTTTATAATTAATTCATGTCGGCATGAATCAATATCAATAGAAAGTACGCCAAACCCTGTCATTTTTTTTACAACGGATGTTTTACCTATTTTTCAAACTAATTGTGCTGTAACTGGATGTCATGACGGAGGCAATAATAGCAGGAAGTTGGTTTTAAATAACTATAATGAAATTATTAAGGATGTTCAAAAAGGCAATCCACAGGGGAGTAAAATTTATACTGTTCTTAACTCGACTTATGGTGGAGGAATGCCACCCAATAAACCCTTAACCGAATCGCAACGTTCAATTATCCGTTTATGGATAATGGAAGGCGCATTAAATAATTCTAAACCGGACACAGCAGTACACGACTCTACTATAACAACAGGATCATTATCTAATTGTGATATTACATTGGTGAGGAAATGGGTAAATGCAGGTGCTCGTAATAATTAAATGAGGGTTTACTTTTTAATGTTATGTAAAAGGATTATTCAATAATGAGAAAATATAAAATATTAATTGCTTCATGGGTCATTGTGTTAATTGCTATGTTTTTTGCATTCACTGTAAATTCATGCCGCCATGATTCTATTGCCGTTGATGGGCCTATACAACTGTATATTTTACAAATGATGTATTGCCTATTTTTCAAACAAATTGTTCAGTTACTAGTTGCCATGATGGCAGCGGCGGAAATGGCGACGGTAATTTAATGGCATTAAATAGTTATGATAATATTATTCAAGAAGTGCAAAAAGGTAACCCCCAGGGGAGCAGAGTTTATACTGCAATTACAAGCACTTATGGAGGTATAATGCCTCCCAATAAACCATTGACCGAAACACAACGTTCAATTATCCGTTTGTGGATTTTGGAAGGAGCACTTAATAATACAAAACCTGATTCAACTGTTATTACTGATACAACTTCAAAAACGCCAGTAGTTACAGCTCCGGTGGTTATTACTCCGGTAGCGGAAAGTTATCCTGTATGTTTTAACAGGGATATTTTGCCTGTAATTAAATCGAATTGTTCAAGCTGTCACACATTTACATCATACAATCAAATTGTTAGTCTTGTAAGTCCAGGTAATCCAGGGGCCAGTAATTTATACAAGAGAATTTCCACCAGTGGGAGAAATCATATGCCACCATCGGGTAATTTATCAACGGCAAATATTGACAGCATATATAATTGGATTTTAAATGGTGCAAAAAATGATAATTGTCCTACCATTTGTGACACTACTTTATTTACATTTTCCGGACAAATTTCATCTATAATTGCAACCAATTGTGCAAGTTGTCATAGTGGGTCGTCACCGAATGGAGGGATTCTTTTGAGTGACTACAATTCAATTGCAACTGCTGCATTGAACGGAAAACTAATGAATGCTATAACACAATCAAATAATTTTCCAATTATGCCTCCATCCGGGGCTTTGTCAAATTGCGATTTAGTGAAAATTGAAAAGTGGGTGAATGCAGGTGCCCAAAATAATTAATTTATAAAACAGGTTTATATGAGGAAATTACTTATTTTATTGGCTTTATCTTTAACAATACTTAGTTCATGTTATTATGATACTGATGAAGCTTTGTTTCCACAGCTTTCATTAAAAGGCTGCGATACCACACAATATACTTTTAGCGGGGCAATTCAGCCAATGCTTAATGCCTATTGTATGGGTTGCCATCGCACCCAAGCACCAACATTAAACTCACTAGCCGATATAATTGCAAATGAGAATACTATTAATTCCGATATAATTAGTGGTAAAATGCCATTAAATTCCAGCAGGTTAAATAGTTGTTATATAACACAGTTTAAAAAATGGATGGATGCCGGAATGCCCAATAATTAAACCTTAATGAAATATTTATGAAAATTTTACAAAAAATTATTATTATCAGTTTATTAATTAGTCCATTAGCATTATATGCGCAGGATGACTTGGAAAACATATTGAATAATGAAATTGGAGAGCAAACCGATTATACATCTGCAACTTTTAAAGCCACACGTGTGGTTAATGGTCAATCAATTGAACGAATGCCGCAAGGTCAGCTTGATTTTAGAATTAGACACCGGTTTGGAACAATTAATGAAAAAGCATTTAACTTTTGGGGAATGGACCAGGCAACTTCTCATATTGGTTTAGATTATGGAATAACAGATTGGGTTATGACTGGTGTTGGACGTGGGTTTGGTACAACTGATAAGGCTTATGACGGGTTTTTAAAATTCAGCATTTGGCGTCAATCTACCGGGAAAATTGATATGCCAGTGAGTATTTCCTGGTTAAGTTCGGTAACTGATATGACAAATCCTCCGGTCACCTATCCAACTGAAAGAAGTCTATATCCAACAAGTGTAAAATTTGCTTATACCAATCAATTTCTGATAGCACGAAAATTCAGCAATGCATTTTCATTTCAATTATCTCCTACACATATTCATTATAATTTAACACCAACTGAGCTTGACCCACACGATTTATTTGCCATGGGGCTAAGTGGCAGGATTAAACTTTCGAATCATGTGGCAATTAATGGCGAGTATTATGTAGTATATAAATCACCAAATATGTCTGTTCCAATCACTAACCCGCTTTCATTTGGGATTGACATTGAAACAGGCGGGCACGTTTTTCAATTGTTGCTCACTAATTCCGATGGGATGACAGAGAAAGATTTTATAGGTCGTACAACAGGTAAATGGAGCCGAGGCGATATTCATTTTGGTTTCAATATATCCAGGGTTTTTGATGTTAACCATCACAAAAAATTTTAGCATAAATTGTGAATATAAATTTTTATAAACAAGAACAAAGAGCATGGTGTCAAGAACAAAAAAACACAAGAACAGAGAATCAGAAGATATTATGTCAGATTAATTTATACTTTTTATATAGTAAAATAAATAAACTAAAATTTAAAATTATGAGAACTTTTCTTTTTATACTGTTGGTTTCTACGATGGGTTTTTCGGCAAATTCACAAACTAAATATATTACAAAAAATGGATATATTAGTTTTTATTCCCATACCCCTTTTGAAGATATTAAAGGCGAAAATAAAGAGGTTGGAAGTATTATTGATACTGAAAATGGCGAAATAATTATATCCCTTTTAATGAAATCATTTCGCTTCGACAGGGCTTTAATGGAAGAACATTTTAATGAAAATTATGTAGAATCAGATAAATATCCCAAAGGTACATTCAAAGGAAAAATAACCAACCTCGCTGCAATTGATTTCAAAAAACCCGGAATATATAATGCGGAAATTGAAGGAGATATGACTATTCATGGCGTAACTAAACATATAACCGAAAAAGGTACATTCGAAGTAAAAGGCAATCAAATTATAGGAAAATCAAATTTTAAACTAGTAGTTGGTGATTATAATATAGTAATTCCAAGCGTTGTAAAGGATAAATTTGCCGACAGTATTGATGTTACAGTTGATTTGGAATACGATCCATATAAGAAGTAAATTATTTATATTTCTGTAAACTATATTATTTAAAAAATGATAATATATTCAAACGAATAAATTAAATATTATTACATCAAAGATGATTTTGCCCAAACAAATTGATAATTTACTTTAAATAACTTCAACGTTAGCTATTTAGTTATTCAGTTTAAATGAGTGAATTAAAAAGACACGTTTATTATGCTTGCCAATTATTCAAAGTATTGATGAGTTTTTTTGATATAGCTGTATAATCACCATTTTCGGTCATCAACTTTTTAGCATTTGATTTTTTCCCATTTATGGCAAATTTTGATATTTCTGCAGCTAATTTATGAAACTCAGCGTGCAACAATACAATTTCATTAAAAGTTTCAGTTGATTTTAAATAATCAATATTGGCTGAATTAAATAGCCATTTCCCAAACTCACATTCATTATCTTTTTCAATAACTTCAACTGGTGTATCAATTTCACCTGATTCAACAGCTTCACTCAATCTAATTTTCCAATTTTTATGAGCTTCAATTGCTTTAGCAATCTCTTCTTTTGCGTTATTCATAATCATTATTGCTACAGTACTAATTTTCTATAAAATTAACTATTCTATACTTGAATTGAAAAAACATAAGCATTAAAATTTTCGGAAATATATATTCATTACTAGTAAAAGCCTTATAAATATTGATTAATTAAAACTTAAATAAATCAATATTTATAAAAATTTAACAATTTATAAGCAATCAAGAATTGTTTTTACAAATTTTCAAGCATTCTAATAATCAACCGGGTCATTTCAGGTTCTGTTTTTTGAGCTGTTTCAAGTACTTCGTCAAGTGAGGTTTCAATTAATTTAGCTTCAATTCCAAGGTTTGTAATTACCGAAATTGCAAAACATTTCATTTCCATTTGTCTTGCAACTATTATTTCAGGCACAGTTGACATTCCAACTGCATCTCCACCGATTTTCCTGAAAAATTCATATTCTTTGGGTGTTTCAAGCGAAAGGCCGGTAACGCCAACATAAACTCCCTTTTGCAGTTTTATGTTATTCTTTAGCCCAACTTCTTCGGCTAGTTTAATTAAATTTTTATTGTAGGCATTACTCATATCGGGGAAGCGTGGCCCAAATTCAGGATAATGTTTCCCGATTAAAGGGTTTGGTAGAAAATTAATATGGTCACTTATAATCATCATGTCGCCAGGCTCAAAAGCAGGATTTATTCCACCGCTTGCATTTGAAATGATTAGCGTTTCAATTCCCAAAAATTTCATTACCCTTTCCGGGAAAGTGACTTGTTGCATGGTATAACCTTCGTAATAATGAAAACGGCCTTGCATGGCCATTACATTTTTCCCACCAAGCTTTCCGAAAATAAGTTTTCCTCTATGGCTTTCAACAGTTGAAACCGGAAAATTCGGAATATCTATATAGGATAAAATGGTTTCAGCTTCAATTTTATCTGCGAGTCCTGAAAGTCCTGTACCAAGAATAATTCCAATTTCAGGCTTGTTTTTTAATCTTGGGCTGATGTAAGAAACTGTCTGGTTTATTATTTCTAACATAAGTGGTTATATAATGATTGAAGGCTTTTTCGTCGTTTTCCAAAAACTGAACATGAACAGGAATGTAATACATGGCGGCTTTAATTTCTTCTTCCAAATCGGTAAATTGCTGTAAACGCATTGCATCTTTTTCAGTTGTAATAATATATTTATTTTTCTCGGTATCAGCTGAGAATTTCTCTATTAAGCCATGCATATCTTTGGCAGTAAAATTGTAATGATCGGGATAATTTAACTCAATAATATTTTCGCTAATATTATTTAAATAATCTTTTAAAGGTTTAGGATTAGCAATTCCTGTAAGCATAAATATTACAGGGTTAAGTTTTTTCAAAGTTTGAATTGAAGTTTCTTTGGCCACTTTTTTAAAAACAGGAATCGGTTCGCCATATTTTATTGTAGTGTAATGCACTTTTTGATAAGCAAACATTTTAAGTTCCATTTCAAGTAATCGCTGATCAATGGGTTTTATGTCAACCGGGCATTTTGAAATGATTATAATATCAGCCCTAACGCGTTCTGAAGCGGGTTCACGTAATCTGCCATATGGCAACAAAAAATCAGTCTTAATTAAATTATTATAATCAACAATTAAAATAGATAAGCCTGGTAAAACATACCTATGCTGAAAAGCATCATCGAGGATTATAGCATTTAAATCGTGTGAAATTTTAAGTAGTTTCTGAATACCTCTATTTCTGTTGCCATCTGCGGCAACAATTACATTTGCAAATTTTTGCTTAATTTGTAAAGGTTCATCACCAATGTCGCTTGCTGTTGAAGTTTCCATTCCCAGGAAAAATCCTGAAGTTTTTCTTTTATAACCTCTGCTAAGCACAGCTATTTTAAATTCATCATTTAATAAATTAATCAGGTATTCAACATGCGGTGTTTTCCCAGTGCCTCCTACTGTAATATTCCCTACTGAAATTATTGGCAATGAATATTCAGTTGATTTTAAAATCTTAAAATCGAACAAGCGGTTTCGAATCCAAATGATCATTCCATAAAGTAATGAAATTGGGAAAAAAATGAAATCTTGAACTTGAAATTTTTTGTTACTCATAAACTATTCACACTATTGGGTGGCAAGATAAATAATTGAATTCAGAAACGGTTAAGTATGGGAATAAAATTGCCTAAAAATTAATTTTTTTGACGAGTGGTCAAAAAATAAAGACCAAAAATAACAGCTATTATTGTTTCATTGGGCATTGAATTTTTATTTCGCTATTATTTAAATTATACTTAATGAAAACCAAATGTATTTGACGTCAATTCACTAAAAATATGCATATTTGTGTAGAAAATAAACATTTGATTTATGCCAAATGATTTAATGTACAAACGGAAGATTGATCCTGCAGATAATAAACAAACATTCTCTGACCTCCAGGTGAAAATTCATTGTTGCAGATATTGGTTGTTGGACGAGTGGGAATGTCTTAATATGTCATTTCCTTTTTGGCGATTATATTACAATACTTTTGGAAACGCTTCGGTTCATTTTAAAGGAGTTACTCATTACCTCACGCCTGATAAAGTTATTCTTATCCCTCCAAATACTTCATTTTCAACTAATCTGAAAAATAAAACCAATTCTAAATTTAGTGAAAGTATAATTGGCAAACAAATCGAAAGTAATGAAGAATTAAGGAAAATTAACCAAGATGGTAAAGCCGATCATTTATTTGTTCATTTTAACCTGGGACTAGAAGGTGATCACATAATTCCCGGACTATATGTTTTTAAGGTTGATGAGCATATAAAGAATAGAATAAATGAAATAAAGCAATCTATTATTATAAATGAGGTAAATATTGATTTATCATTAAGTTTGGCAATCTATTCTTTGATATTTAATTTTTTACGTCAAACGTCACCAACTGCATGGGATAATAAATTGTTCGACACCAGGGTAATGCAGATACTTAATTTTATTGAAAATCATTTAGATAGAAAAATAACGAATGAGGAATTAGCCGAAATGGTAAATATGGCTACAAATTCATTTGCCAGGTTATTCCATGAAAGCACAAATTATACACTTCAGGAATATATTAGAAAAAAACGAATTGAAAGAGCATGTAACTTTATGCACCATACCTCCGATTCAATCGATCTGATTTCATTAAATTGCGGATTTGTTGACAGACAACATTTTTCGAAAGTATTTAAACAAGAAATGAATATTACTCCCGCTATTTATAAAAAGCATCATACGCTTGATCCGAATAATCAAAAATTCGATTAGGAAACTATAACTTTAACGCTTTATTGATTGCAATTTATTTTGGCTCATATAATCAGCAAAACCATCGTATCCTTTTTCTTTAATAATATCAAGGCAAGCTTTCCGATTAGAGCGAAACAGGAAGCCAAAAACTTTTGACATAAAATTATTGTACTTTTTGCATTCCATTTGATTATCGAATTTTTTACAATCAGTACAACTTTTATAATTATTTTCTAAGCAGCAAGTTCGCACGGCGCACCATGTTGCTTTTGCATTCTTGCTACAACCGGGACATTTTTCTTTAATAAATGAATTGCATGCTGCACAATATAATCCGCAAAATGCAATTAAAGCTACATTATTTTCAATTTTATTTTTCATATTGTGTATTTTAATATAATGTGTATTTCAAATTTGTAACAATTTATAAAAATATTTTGAAAATTCAATAAGGAAGGAATAAAATCAGAGATAAAAAAATCTATTTTTGCAAGGCTTAAGTAAAAATAAATAAAGGCTCCATAGTTCAGCTGAATAGAACGTCAGATTCCGGTTCTGAAGGTCGTGGGTTTGAATCCCTCTGGAGTCACAAATAACAACAGAAAACTCTTGCATAAATTAACATTGCAAGGGTTTTGCATTTTAAAGTTATAACCTAGATAATACAAATACAAATTACTGCTCCATTTGCAGCAATCCTCCTGAACTTCTAACACGACTTTATGGAGTTACCCGAATTGAATTTAACTTATGTTGGCAACAAGTTATAATAATTTGTATTTCAGAATATTCATTTAAATAAATTTCTTTGCTTTTATGATTTCAGATGGAAATGTATTTTGGCTTATCAATATAACATTTTCAATATTAAATCCGGCATTTATTAAATTTTCTCTAAATGAAACAGGACGACATCCAGTCAAAAGGCCCGGGATTTTTTTTGCTATCCAGAACCAAATTCTATTTATTTTCTTTTTACCAAATGAAAATGTTGAAATTACAATAGTTCCATTCGGCTTTAATACTCTATAAAATTCTTGAGCAATATTATTAAAAAATTCTAAGGGCATTAAATCAACCATAAAATTATTAATAATTATATCAAATGAATTGTCTTGATATATAAGATTTAATACATCCCCTTCATATAATTCGTATTTTCCTGCATTATTTTTTAGTCTTTTTCTTGCTTTACTGAGCATATCTGGCGATAAATCTATCCCAATATTTAAACCGTCAGGATTTTTCATTACTATTTGTTCAAAAACAACACCTGTTCCACAAGCAATTTCTATAATTTCCATTCCATTTTCTATCTCTGCTAAATCAATCACTATTTTAGCAGCTTTACTTTCGGTAAGCCAACTCCAAAAATCATAAAACCATACAACTTTTTTGTAACTCTTTTTCTTCTCCGTATTATCCAATATTCGTTTTAATACTTCCATGGTTTTGTCATTATATTTATCTTAAATGTATTTTAAGTACCTAATTAATTTATCAAAGAAGTTTTGATGAGAGTTTTTAATTCGCTTATATCATAGTTTATAAATTTCGATGCTTCTTCGAAGGTTGAAAAAATTTTGCATTCATAAAGTGACATCTTATCCATTATTTCTTTGTATAATATGGAATATGCCGTAACAAGTGGTTCACATACTAAAATAGAATTACTAACATAATGAACTTTTGGAGCATGGGTTAAAATAAAATTAGCAACTTCAACAATATCATCAACGGAAAAAGTTATAATTGCGTTAGTAAAATCACTAAAGATAATTGATACATCAAGATATTCAGGGTTATCATATAATCCGGTGAAATATTGCGTAAGTTCATTTTTTGTTAATTCGCCTGAATATTCTTGTAGCAACAACCCTTTTTCATTAATTATTTTAGATTTTATCATACCCATAATTCTTTCATTTGAAGGTTATAATTCAACCAAATAATGATAAATTTACTGGATTTGATTTGAATTCAAAAATATTTAATTGAATAGTTTATAAAATAATATTCTATCTATTGGTAGTTTTAATTTATACTAACAGTAGTAATAGGGTATTGCACATGTTTTACTTACTTTATAAAACCTACAACAAAATTATATTTAGAAAGAATTAAACTTGTAGACCTACTTAAATAAGTATTATATAAGTACCTATGATAGTACAACTTTTAAATAGTTATGTTCTATCTCATTGCTATGTCAAATCTTTTTGAAAACATACACTATTGGCTATATTTTCATATTGTCCAAAATTTGGTATAATCCTATATCCATTTCTTTTATACAATTGAATTGCTTCGGGTTGTTTTTTACCAGTTTCAAGTACACAATGGATATATTTAAATTCAATTGCCCAATTCTCAAGTTCCTTTAAAATTTTAGATGCAATTCCTTGTCTCCGCATATTTAAATTTACATACATTCGCTTAATTTCCATTGTGTCTTTTGAATACTCTTTAATTGCGCCGCAGCCAACAGGAGTTTCATTGTCATAAGCCACAATTACATATTTTATTGTATCAATATTATTGAATTGCGAATAAAAAGAATGATCCTTTCCGTCGCGAATCTTTAGGTCTGCATCAAGTTCTTTTACCAATTTTTGGAAGACTTTATTTTTCGAGTCTGTTCTTAAACAATTAATCATTTTGTTATACCTAGTCGTTTTAAATTTCTTATTTCATTTGTAAATTATATTATCGTTTTTATAGCTATAATACGAAGGCCAGATTAAACCTATATATACAAAGATACTGCTATTGTTTAATACATCTAACGCTTGAACCTAAATATAAAGCTTGGCTATCATATATATATGCATTGGTATTACTATTTACTAAACTAATTGTCTTACCATAGGTTACATCAAATTGCAAGTTATAATAATCAGAGTTTGTCCAAAAATAAGTAGATGTTCCTGCCTGGACTGTTCCAAAATTGTTTACTACTCCAGCTGGCAACCCATTGAACCCACTACTATTATTTCCGAAATTAGGAGATAACCAGTGTGATGTCCCAGACTCTTTCATTTTACCACCTGCTACACTACTACCTCCCAGAAAATTTATTAATGTTGACCAATCTGATTCTGTAGGCATTTGCCAACCTATAGGACAAAGTTTACCAGTGCTTACTGCATAATTATTGTATAAACCACCATAATTATTTGAATAAGTCACAGAATCATTATTATACCAACAATAGGCTGGAGTTGTACTATTAACCCAGGCTGTTTTATCAATTACTTTTGAAATTGCTGTTCCGTCATTAAATTTTGTGACTCTCAAATTTTAGGTCATCCATATTTGAGTTCCAATATTAACAGTTGCATATGAATTTTCATCAATATCTAGTACTGTATTTTGATTATTTAAAGTATATTTTAGAATCGTTCCAAATGCACCAATTTCCCAACCCGTATTAGCATTTGGAAAGAAGATTGATAACATTAAGTTACTTTTTCCACCAGGACTATTTGATCCACCATATGGGCCATATATTTGATCTGATATATCTGACCAAGTTGTTCCACCATTTGTAGTTTTTAATGTTAATCCACCATCTCCAGTGGCAAAACCTATATTTGTGTCTACAAAATTGACTGAACGTAATAGTCCTTTTGCCCCAGTATTTTGTGAAACCCAAGTGATTCCACCATCTGTGGTTTTTGATATTGTTGCATTTCCTAAATTATCAATACCAACTGCATAGCCCGTATTTGCATCTGTGAAATAAATTGATTCTAATTCACCTTCGGTTATACCAATTGATATAGTATTCCATGTTGTTCCTCCATTTATTGTTTTATAAGCTATTTTATTAAATGAGGTGCTTCCAACAGCATATCCGGTATTTGAATCAGTAAAAAAGACAGAATTAAAACCAAATAAACCATTGCCAACTTTTTGTTTCATCCAATTTGTTCCCCCATCAATTGTTTTAATAATTGTACCATTAGTTGAAACGATATAACCGGAGTCTATATTTCTGAAATAAACAGAATTCAGATTGTCACCTCCTAACAAACTTGCTTGGGAAAACCAAGAAGATCCGCCATTAATTGTTTTTAGTACAACTCCATTTTCACCTACGATCCATCCAACATTTATATTTACAAAATATATAGATAAAAGTGCTACAGTCGTTCCGCTCGTTTGATTTGTCCAAGTTGTTCCTGCATTAATTGTTTTTAGAATTGTACCTCCCTGGCCAATAATATAACCAGTATTGGCATTAATAAAAAAAACGGAATTTAATACATTAGTTGTCCCACTTGACTGCAAAATCCAGTTAGTTGACTGTGTATGACCATCCGTACAACAAACCGCAATAAAACTGAAAATAGCTAATAAATATTTCATCTTCGTAAATATTAAATATCAATTGAGGGGAAAATTACTTCTATAATGACCAAAGTAAATACTTTATTTCAAATTTACAAAACACTCATGACTTAAATTCATCAGTGATTTTAAAATTTGACATAACGATTATCAGCTATGTAAAGTGTTAGATTTACTTGCAATTTTATCTAGTAAATTAAATATATCAAGAATTTATTTAACTTTAGAAAATGCTATAACCTTCATTGTTTAAGAACCGGAGTTAGCAGAAGTTTTCATTTTTCTAGTACATATTGGTCAAATTTATTATCTATATTGTTGCCAATAAAAATACTTCTCCACTTGCAGGTAAAAGATTATCAGTTCTGTCTGCAAAATAAAGTAGTTCTATATCTTTTGTTGATATTGTTGTTGTTTCCTTAAATCCTGCTTTATTAGCTAAAGTCAATAATTCATTTGGGGTAAAAAAACTAACCATTGGAGTTCCTGCTTCACGTGCACCTTTCTCAGCTATTTCCTGCATAGGTTTATCTTCTGCATCGAGTAGTTCCATTGGTAAGTAAAATGACATAGCAAGCTTTGAACCTAATGCAAGAGTAGATATATGATTTAAAGTCGCAGAAATTGTATCTTTTGTTAAATATAAACTAACTCCAGTGCATGTAACAACTGCAGGTTTGTTAATATCAAATCCTAATTTTAATAGCTGATTCCACCAAGATGAAGTTTCAAAATCAACCGGCACAAAATGCAAATAATTAGGAATGCTATAACCAATTTCACTTAACTTCTGTTGTTTCCAATACAGAGTGTCAGCTTGATCAATTTCATATATCTGAAGTTTTGAAGCAATATCAGGACGCCGTTGTGCAAATGTATCAAGTCCTGCACCAAGAATAACATATTGGTTAACTCCTTGTTTACTTTGCTCTATAATTAAATCCTCAATAAAACGGGCACGAGCTATAACAGAAGCACGAAGTCGTTTTGTAAATTTCATATCAGGACGTTGTTGCCAATCATTAGGTGGGTTTATTAATTTCAATCCAATTTCATCTTCTATAATATAAGGTTTTGAGTCGATTTGTACATGCAATGCTCTCCATAAAGCAGTTCTTATTGCTGTATTATCGGGTTCTTTTGTTTTTTTGCTTTCATCCATATATGATCCGTCATTATTAAAATTACCACCAATGTCTCCAGACTACATTATTAGTAAGATATTTAATTGCAAAATAAATTCTGTTAAACAAATATAATTGAATAGCAGTGGACTTGCAAACCATCTATGACTCGAATTTTGAGTGAATTAGTGTTAGTGACCGCCATATATTGATAATATATAAGTAAAAATTAAATTTATAATTTTGTATAATGAAGTGCTATTACACCATTTTCAAATTTCATTGTTTCAATAAGACGCAATTTGACACTTTCAGAAATATTCTTGAATAATGGAATACCCTGACCTAATAAAATAGGATTTATAAATATCCAAAATTCATCAACAAGACCTTTATTTAAAAGTGAATTTGAAGCTGATGGGCTTCCAAAAATTAATATATTTTTTCCATCCTGCTGTTTTATTTTATTTATATTATCTGAAAGATTTTCGCTAATAACTTTTGTATTTTTTAATCCAGTATCTTTAATAGTTTTAGATAATACAATTTTTGAAACTTTATTGTACCATGTAGAATGTTCTATATCGTGTTTTGAAGCATTTGGTTTTTCTCCTGCAGTTGGCCAATAACTCTCCATCATTTGATATGTAACACGTCCATATAATGCTGTGTCAGCCTGGTCAGTCATTGTTGCAACAAAGTCAAAAATTTCTTCGTCAACTTTTATCCAGTCCATTTCTCCATTAAGTCCTGCCACAAAGCCATCAAGCGATGTATGCATGAAAAATATTAACTTTCTCATTTAAATTATAAATTAAAATTTATATCGAAAATAAACAACAAAATTTAGTAATTGTTGTGAGCGTAGATTGTGAAGGATGCAACTAAAGTTTCATGGTAAAATATAAATGTTTTATTTACTTGAATTTTAAATCAAGTTATACAAATATTATTAAAATGCACTGAACTTGCAAAAACGATATAACCCCATTTTATATGTGCTGTTGGTGTTAGGCTATAATATATTAAATCGAAAATTAACTAATCAACAATTATAATAATCCGGAAATTTCATTATAATTATTTCACAATTGAAAGTTATATATTTAAAATAAGAGAATTTCAAACTTATTTTATTTTTCGTCATATACGTTAGTTGAATTGGCGCTAATCACCATTACCTTTTTAGTATCTGGCATATGCACAATTTCAGGGATATTAATTGCGTCAAAATCAAGATATACTAGTTTTTCAGTGTCGGAGCCATTTCTTATAACATGGGCACCTTCAATACCTGTAGGGAATGTTATTACATCACCTGCATTTAGTGTAATTTCTCCTTTTGAAGTACGAACAATTCCCGTTCCACTTATAATGTAGAATACTTCTTCGTTCATTTCGTGATAATGGTAACTGAAAGCCTGGTTTCCCGGTTCCACTTCTACAAAATTAACACGGCATTTGGTTGCCTC